>JADKGN010000004.1 GCA_016722705.1 Candidatus Dechloromonas phosphoritropha
GCGCGAACCAGCACCATCTGGAACAGGCGCGCCAGCATCAACGCATTGGTCATCGTGTCGCGGCGCCCGCTGCCCTGGCCGTGGATGCCCAACCGCTCGAGCCAGTCGTCCAATGGCAGCAGCGTCACCGACTTGTCCGGGTACAGCGACGGCAGCATCCAGGCGAGATCGACCCAGTGCGGCTGAAAATTGACTCCCAGACGATTCTGCAACGCAGGTTTCACGAAGTTGCTGACGAACGGGCTGTGGAAGGTCACCAGCGGCACCTTTGCCGTGTAGGCGAGAAATGCCATCAACTGGCGGTCGACCGCATCAGCGTCGATGTCCCCGCGACCAGGTCGAAGGTGAAGGCGTCCGCCGGAATGATCGCCCCCCTGCACGCCCACGGCCGAAATACCAAGCAACGCTCCACCCGGCGCCGGCCCCGATGTCGCAATGTCGACCACGACGTAGCGCACATGGTAATGCCACTCATCGAGTTCGGGCGACGGGCTGGCACGCCAGGCCTCGAGCTCCTTGCGTACGTCGGCGGGCAGTTTCTCCGGTGACCTGGTTCCGCCCTTGCCCAGGAGCTTGCTTAGTTTGAAAGCCATCAGCGCACCTGGTAGTCGAGCTTGAGACGGTTCTGGATCTTGCGCGCCTGACGGAAGGACTCCTTGAGAACCCGGCGATCGTGTTCGTTCAGTTCGTTGGGATCGATCAGGTTGTTCCCCTGAACGCCGGGCTTGTCGTCGAGGAACTGGTGACGCAAGCGCAGCATCTGGATGAAATCGAGCCCTTCGAGCACCGCATCGACCTCTTCGTCGCGTATCGCCAGTCGCTTTGAAGCGATGCGCAGACGCTGGACCGAGTTCGTGTTATGGACGCCGGTGGCCAGCGCATGGATTCGGGCGACATCGACGAAAATGCGCGAACCGTATTTCTTGAGATCGATCTTGCCCGGATGTCCGGGCTCGAGATCGGTGATGAAGTCGCGAATCGTCCCCAGCGGCGGCGCCACGCCAAGGGCATTTCGTGCCATGGCCTGCAGGAACAGCGAATTTCCACCGGCCGCGGTCAGCAGATAGCGGCGCATCTGTTCCGCAAGGTCGGCAGCGCCGAACAGCGCGCGGAAGTCGAAGAAGATCGAGGCATTGAGCAGGGCCACGGGCTCCGGAGAGCTCACCCACTTGCCGAACTGGTTCTTCCACTCATCGAGGGTCAGGCACCACTGCGGATTGCTGGCCATGATGTTGCCCTTGCACAGTGGAAAGCCGCAGCGGTCGAGATCCTTGTTGACGTCCAGCGCGAATGCCACGAGGCGCTTGCGCAGATCCTTGACTTCGGCAGCATCGGGACAGATGAAGACGATCCCGTTGTCCTGGTCAGTGCTGAACGTCTGCTCGTCGCGTCCTTCCGAGCCGAATGCCAGCCAGGCCCATTCGACGCCATCGAAATGGTGGTTGTGGAGATTGAGTTCAAGGACACGGCGCGTCAGCGCGTCGTTGAGTACCGAGATGAAGACCGACGCGATGCAGGGCGAACAGGTCGCGCTCGGAAACGACTCCGGTCAGCTTGCCTTCGGCATCGGTCACCAGCACGTGGCGAATGCCGTGGGTGGCCATCGCGAGCATCGCGTCGTAGGCGGTTGCGTTCTCCTCCAGCATGAAGGGATGAGGCGACATCGCCTCGCTGATCGGCGCCGAATCCGGCAAAGCAACCAGAAAGACACGATCGAGGAGATCGGAGCGGGTGAAGATTCCAACCGGCCTGCGGTCGGCGCCGGCGATGATCAGCGAACCAACCCCCGCCTTCGACATGCCCTCCAGCGCGCTCCGCAAAGGCGTTTCCGGCACCACCGAGATGGGCGAGCGTGAGCCGATCTTGGTCAGCGGCGAATTGAGCGTCTGTTGTTCGCTGGCACGCTGAGCGAACTGCTGCTGCAGCTGCAGCCGCGACTGCTGCAGCAGGCTGGCAATGTGTTGCGTGCAGAAAAGGGGTGAATTCCGGGCTGATCGCCATCAGCTCCAACAGGTCCCGGGTCGGCAACTGGTAGCAGAAGGTATCCTCGACCGCCGTGTAGGTATTCGTCGTCGGCCGCCCCGAAGTCGCTGCACCGATCGAAAAACTCTCGCCCAGCCCCAGGTTAAGGACCGAATACTCGGTAACCGTCACCTCGCCGGCCTGGCGCGCCTGTACCTTGCCACTCTCGATCACGTAGAAGAAGCGGACATTGCCAGAATCCGGGCCGACAATCTCGCTGTCGGCCGCGTGAAAGACCAGTTGCGCCTTTTCCGCGAACAGTTGCAGGGCATCGCTCTTCATCTTGTCAAAGGGCGCGTAATGCTTGAGGAATTTCTGGGTGCTCCCCGCGACGCGGCGGCTTCCCTGCTGCCGTAGATCCATTTCTGCCTGGCCAATGGCCTTTTCCTTTTGACTCACGACAACCTCATTTCCATTCAAAGATCATAGTTTAACTTGAGACGCTGCTGAAGTCGCCTCGCCTGCCGCAACGACGCCTTCAAAATCGCAATGTCCATCTCGTTCAGACTATTCAGCGGAACGCCGTTCCCGGCTTCGGCCGCTGCCGGTCCGGCGGCGATCTGCCGAGTCAGGCGCAGCCGCAAAATATGCGAAAAAGCGGCGTCGACCGCAGCAATCTCGCTGCCAGTCATCCCGACCGCGGGGCCGGACTCGGCCAAGCGCTTGCTGGTGTTGACCGACCGGACACCACTCGACAGCGCGAAGATCCGGGCGACGTCAACAAAGATGCGGCTGCCGAACTTCTTGAGGTCCACCTCGTTGCCGCCTCCCCCCTCGCCGGCTACGACATCACCGCGAAAATTCAGCGGCACATCGACCACCAAGGCATTGACCGCCATCAGATGGAGGAATGCCGGAGTGTCGGCAGTCAGGGCGAGCAGCAGGCTGCGCAGTTTCTCGCCGAGATCAAGGTCACCGTACAGCGGGTAAAGGTCAAAGAAAATACTGGCGTTGAGCAGTGCCTCCGGCTCAGGGCAGCGCACCCAATCGAAAAAGCGCTGCCGCCATTCATCGAGCGACAGGCACCACGCCGGATTGCCGGCCATGATCCCGCCCCTGCACAGCGGGAAGCCGCAGTCGGCGAGGCGCCGATTGACGTCTTGGGCAAAGGGCAGAAAGACTTCGCGCAAGGCCACTGCCTCATACTGGTCGCTGGCGCTGAACACCAAGCCGTTGTCCTGATCGCTGACCAGAGTCTGTTCGTGCCGCCCTTCCGAACCGAGCGCCAGCCAGCACCACGAACCCTTTGGCATACGGTGGCGACGCGCCGTGAGTTCGATGACGCGGACCGTCAGGCGATCATTGAACGCTGCGATCAGGTGTGCCAGCAGGCCCCCGCTCAGATCCCGCGCAGCAAAGTCCCGCAGGAACTCCAGAACCAGGACAGCGATCTGCGGCGCCTCCTCGAGTGAAGCGAATGTATCCAGATCGCTTTCGAGCGCCAGACGCCGACGGCAGGGAAGGATGTCTTCCAGGGACCAGGGCATGTCAGTACTTGACCCTGGCGAAGTAAGTTTTCTCGGAAGCTTCCAGCGCCTGGCGCACCGTTACGATGCCAATCGATTCCAGCAGCGGAACCAATTTCAGGAACACCTCGGCTGTCGCGAGTGCATCCTTCAGGGCGTTGTGACGGCTTTCGATCTCGATGCCCAGACGACCCAGGATGTCGTCCAGCCTGTGCGACTCCTGATTGGGATGAACCACCGCCGACAGCAGCAAGGTATCGAGGACCGGTTGCGTGAAGCGAACGCCGGTTTGCTTCTCCTTCAGTTGCAGGAAGCGCATGTCGAAAGCGGCATTGTGAGCGATCAGCACGGTGTCGGCGCAAAACTCGTGAAACGCCGGCAGAACCAGGTCGATGTTCGGCTTGCCGCGCACCATGTCCTCGGTAATACCGTGAATCGGGATCGATTCAGGTTTGAGGGGCCGTCCCGGATCGACCAGTTGATCGAAGACCTCCTGGCGCAGCAGGCGATTGTTCACGATGCGCGCCGCGCCGATCTGGATAATCTCGTCGCCGGCCGACGGTTGCAGCCCGGTCGTTTCCGTGTCGAAGACGGTATAGGTCAGTTCGCTCAGCTTGCGCTCGAGATCGACGGACTTGTCTTCATAGTTGAAGAGATCGAAATCGTAGTATTCCGGCCGCCCCGCGCCGCGCTTGTTGTCCTCCTGCTGCTCTTCGATTTCCGGTGTCGCCACCGGCAGCACGAAGCGAAAATAGGCGCGGTGGGCGGCCTTTTCACGCTGATACCAGATTTCGCCACCATGGCGGTCAATGACGTCGCGCACGGTGAGCGGTGACGTTTCAACGCCGACACGCATCGACTCCATTTCCCACGTGTAGAAGGTTTCCGAAGACATCGCCGGCCCGGCCCAGATCAGGTCGAGATAGGCAAGCTTACCCTCGGCAGCCAACCGGAAGCGCAGTTCCCGTGGTTTATAGTGATCCTGCAGCCTAGAAGCCAGGAAGAGCAGCGCGAAAACCAGCGAAAAACTTTCGGCCTTGACCCACAGCGCATTGTCCAGCCCTTCGGTCTTGGTCGGCAGTTGCAGTTTCTCCTCGATCCTGCGCTGGGCGGCAAGGATGAGATCGATGCCGAGAATGTCTTCCAGCGGCCACCGCATCTTCATCGAGTCCGAAAAATCGACCATCGTGCGGTCGAGGCGCTGGCTCATGCCCGCGACCTCGTCGCCGACGACGCCGAGAAAGCGCTCACGCATTTCCGGCTCCATGTCCGGGTAATCGATCAGGTTCGTCACCGCCGCACGGATGCTGCCGAGCGACGCCCGGCTGCCTTCGGTCAACGCGTGCAACACCTGGTTGCGGCGCGTCTCCTCCTCGATGTTGCGTGTAATGTTCTCGATCGTCAGCACGAAGCCGGACATCCTGTCGCCACGCTCGCTGCCGCTGAACACAGGTACCATCTGGACACGCAGCAACTGGCCGCCGCGCAGCGTCGTGATGAAGTTCGACAACGCGGTCTTGCCGGCCGCCAGCCGCTGGCGGACGACGCCCTCGGCATGCTGCACCTGATTCTTCTCCAGAATCGAGAAAATCGAGCGCCCGAGGCCGATCAGGGCACCCCCGGACACCGACGTCGGCCCCTGCGCCAGCGCCTTGAACTGGAGACGGGCGCGATTGTTGTAGAGCAGAATACGTCCGTCGAGGTTGCAGACGACCACGGCCTGCGCCAGTTCCGACATCAGCGCGGCGAGCCGGTTCTTCTCTTCCTCGACCGACGCCTTGGCCGCGGCGATCTGCTCGCTGACGTCGTCGAGCAGGACGTCGCGCTGCTGCGCCAGATCGTTGGCGGCGCGCGCCAGATGCTGGACCTCCGGCGGACCTTCCGGCGTTACCCGAAAATTGCGGTTGGCTCCGAGCATCAGGCGCAGCTTTTCGGACATGCTCATCAGCCCGTCGACATACTGCTTGAACAGCGTGTTCAGCACGACCACGCCGACTGCAAAGCCTAACGCCGTCATCACAATGCCGGTCGGCAGGTAAGAAAGCAGCAAGTGAATCAATTCCGCGTGCTCGCTCGCACTCATGTCCAGCCAGACGAGCAGAAAGGTGACCATGAATGGCCCGGTCATCAGCAGACCTAGCACAATGACTGCCAGCAGGAATCGATATTTTGCCTTCATGGCGTCCATCCGGATCGAATTTCAGGCTGTAACGGCGGTCGACCGCGACAGGTCAGACAGCGAGTATTTCCTTGACCTTGTTGACCAGATCCTTGGTCGAGAACGGCTTGGTGACATAGGCGTCGGCGCCGATCGCCAAACCCTTGGCCATCTCGGTATCGCGCCCCTTGGCGGTCAGCATGATGATCTTCAGACCTGCGCGTCCGGGATCGGCGCGCAGGGCTTCGCAGACCTCAAAGCCTGACTTCTTCGGCATCATCACGTCAAGCAGCAGCAGATCCGGGTTGGTGCTGGCGACCATGGCCAGCGCCTCGTCGCCATCATTGGCTACTGCCACCTCGAAACCTTCCTTCTTCATCAGGAACTCGAGCGAAATGACGATATTGGGCTCGTCGTCGACAATGAGAATCTTCTTGACCATGCCTTGCGCCTCCCTCTTATTTTTCCGGCACTGGCAAGGGCACCGTGAAGATGAATTTTGCACCGGCGCCGGGCCGGCTTTCAACCCAGAGATTACCACCAAAGTACTCGACAATCTGCCGGCTGATCGGCAACCCGAGCCCCGTACCCTGCGGCTTGTCGGTCATCGTGTTTCCACCCTGACGAAATTTCTCGAAGATGACGGACACTTCTTCGGCAGTCATCCCCGGCCCGTTGTCGGCAACCTCGACGCGCGCCGCGCGGGCGTCGGCGGTCACCAGCACGGTGACAGTTCCGGTATCGCCAGGAACGAACTTGACGGCATTGGCCAGCAGATTGACCATGACCTGGGTCAGGCGGTCACGGTCGGCAATGACCACCGGTCCGTGCGGCGGAATCTCGCTGTCCAGCGTGACCGCCTTGTCGCGGAACAACTGGCTCAGCGACGCCATCGCTTCGCGGACTACTTCGCCGATGTCGACCTCACCGGTCGCCCATTCGGCGCGACCCGATTCGAGCTTGGCCAGATCGAGAATCTGGTTGATCAGCCGGGTCAGCCGTTCGGCCTCGTGGACGATGATGCCGAGAAAGCGGGTTCGGTCGGCAAGGTCGATTTGCGGGTCTTCGTGCAGCATCTCGGAAAAGGCCCGGATCGAGGTCAGCGGTGTACGCAACCTCATGGGTCACCGTCGAAATGAAATCGTCCTTCATGCGATCGAGCTCGCGCAGGCGCTCGTTGGCTTCGCGCAGTTCGCCAGTCGCCGTCTCGAGTTCACGCGACTTGGCTTCCAACTCGCGGCTGTAGGCCCTGACCTGCGATGCCTCGTCGAGAATGTCGAGCACCTCGTCAAGGCCGAGCGCCTCTTCGCGCACCACCGAAGCGACCATGGCATGGGCGCTGGCTGAACCGATCGTACCCGACAACTGCGCCTCGGCAAATCGCACGAACTCGGCATCAGCCGGCAGCTTCCGCCAGTCATCGGCGCCATGCACGGCCGCAAATTCGGCAAGTTGCTGCCGGGTACGCGTCGCGCCAATAAAACGCTCGACCAGATCGACCAGTTCCTCGGCCGAGGCGGTGCCGCGCCACAAGCGCGTGGCACTCGCGCTGCCACGATAATGGAAGACATCGACAAAGCGCTCCGCCTGCTCGGCTTCGATGGCGCTGGGCCGTGTAGCAAACGAAACCGTCACGAACAGGCCAATATTGACGAGCAGGCTCCACCAGAGGCTATGCGTGATTTCGTCGAATCTGGAAAGTCCGAAAAACGCATGCGCCTTGAGCGCGCCAATGCCCCACGGGCCGTGTTCGACAAAGCCTGCGTCGATCCAGCCCGACTTGGCGAAGGACGGCAGCAACAGCGTATATAGCCAGACGGCGAAGCCGCCGGCCAGGCCGGCGACAGCGCCGGCACGCGTCGCCTGCTTCCAGTACATGCCACCGAACATGGCGGGCGCGAACTGCGCGACCGCGGCAAAGGAAATCAGCCCGATGCCGACCAGCGCGTAGGCTTCGCCGGCGGCACGGAAATAGATGTAGCCGAGCAGCAGGATGACGACGATGGCAGCGCGCCGGATGCCGAGCAACAGGCCCGTCAGATCGCGCCGTTCGCTGATGCCCAGCCATCGCGAGCGCAGCAGCCAGGGCATGACAAGATCGTTGCAGACCATGGTCGACAGGGCGATGGTCTCGACGATCACCATGCCGGTCGCCGCCGAGAGGCCGCCGATGAAGACCAGCAATGCCAGCGCCCTGGCACCGTGCGCGAGCGGCAGAGTGAGAACGAAGGTATCGGGGTTGCCCTCCCCTTGAAAATAAAGCAATCCACCCAGCGCCAGCGGCAGTACGAAGATATTGATCAGCACCAGGTAGAGAGGAAACAGCCAGACCGCCCGTCGCAGATGTGACTCGTCGACATTCTCGACGACGATGATCTGGAACTGGCGCGGCAGAAGAATAATGGCCAGGCCGGACAGCAGAGTCAGCGCAGCCCATGTTCCGGCTCGGCTCGCATCCAGATGCAGCAGGCGGGCCAGTTCGGGGGCGGCGGCGGCCCGCTCGAACAGGTCGGCGAAGCCGCCAAACATGCCATAGGTCACGAACAGGCCAACCGCCAGAAAAGCAAGCAGCTTGATAACCGATTCAAAGGCGATCGCCGCCACCATCCCCTCGTGACGCTCGGTCGCGTCGAGATGGCGCGTGCCAAACAGGATCAGGAACATCGCCAGCAGTGTGGCGATCACGAAAGTGAGGTCGATCATCGACGGCATGTAACTGCTCTCCTGGCCGATGAGGATTTCGAGGCTCGCGGCCACGGCCTTGAGTTGCAAGGCGATGTAAGGAAGGGTACCGATCACCGCAATCACCGTGACCAGCCCGGCCAGCAGCTGGCTCTTGCCGTAACGCGTGGCGATGAAATCGGCGATCGAGTTGACGCGCTCCGCCTTGCTGATACGGATCATCTTGATGATGACGCCGACGAACAGCAACATCAGCGTCGGACCGAGGTAGATGGTCAGGAACGACAGCCCGCCCGAGGTGGCGCGCCCGACGCTGCCGTAGAACGTCCATGAAGTGCAATAGACCGCCAGCGACAACGCATAGACATTCGCCGAAATGATCGACCTGCCGGCATCGGCCCGGGCATCGCCAAAGCGGGCGACGGCGAACAGCACGCCGAGATAGCCCGCCGCGAGCAGCAGTATCAGGCTGGTCGGCAACCCCTATTTACCCCGCTTTTCGACGATTAGCGCGGCCAGCCCGACAATTGTGGCCCAGACACCGAACAAATAGAGGGCCGGCGCCGGAATCGCCCCCCAGTATCCGCCCGGCAATCCGAGCATGGGAAAATTCAGCAGCAGCACGCCCAGGAGACCGAGTGCCACCAGGCGCTGCCGTACAGGATCCGCACGCTTCATGAAACGCTCCCGGAAAATAAAACGGCCGGCACGCTAAACGTGCCGGCCGTCGATGGCATGCGGTCCCGAACGAACACACGGAGGGTCACCCGATAGGCAACCATTGTCTCCTCCTTGCCATTGTGCGCCGAAGGCAAGCCTGCCGTCTCCCTGCAGCAACCCGGAATCAGCCTTTGCCCTGTTCCAGGATCGCCGGGTTTTGGCATCGCCAAGACCCGGCCAACCCCTTAACCCTTCAACTGCTCCAAAATCGCCGGATTTTCCAGCGTGGACGTATCTTGCGCCGCAGTATCGCCCCGGGCCAGGCCACGCAGCAGACGGCGCATGATCTTGCCCGAACGGGTCTTCGGCAGGTTGTCACCGAAGCGGATGTCCTTCGGCTTGGCGATCGGACCGATCTCCTTGCCCACCCAGTTCTGCAACTCCTTGACGATCCGCTTGGCATCGTCGCCGGTCGGGCGCTTGCCCTTCAGAACCACGAAGGCGACAATGGCTTCACCGGTCAGGTCATCCGGGCGGCCAACGACTGCTGCTTCGGCGACCATCGGGTTGGAGACCAGAGCCGACTCAATTTCCATCGTGCCCATACGGTGCCCGGAAATATTCAGCACATCGTCGATGCGGCCGGTGATGGTGAAGTAACCGGTATCTTTGTCGCGAATGGCGCCGTCGCCCGCCAGGTAGTACTTGCCCTGGAAGTCGGCCGGGTAGTAGCTCTTCTGATAGCGATCCGGGTCGCCCCAGATGGTGCGGATCATCGCCGGCCACGGCCTCTTGACGACAAGGATGCCGCCTTGACCCAGGGGCACGTCGGCGCCGGTCTCATCGACCACGGCCGCCATGATGCCCGGGAACGGCAGCGTGCAGGAGCCCGGCACCAGCGGGGTAGCGCCCGGCAGCGGCGTGATCATGTGACCGCCAGTCTCGGTCTGCCAGAAAGTATCGACGACCGGGCAGCGGCCGCCGCCGACATTGTCGTAATACCACTGCCAGGCAGCCGGGTTGATCGGCTCGCCGACGGTACCGAGAATACGCAACGAAGAGAGGTCGTAGCTCTTGGGATGCACTGCGGCATTGGCGTCGCAAGCCTTGATCAGCGAACGGATTGCCGTCGGCGCGGTGTAGAAGACGCTGACCTTGCGGTCCTGGATGACCTTCCAGAACCGGCCGGCATCCGGGTAGGTCGGCACGCCCTCAAAGACGATTTCGGTGGCGCCACAGGCGAGCGGGCCGTAAGTGATGTAAGTATGACCCGTCACCCAGCCGATGTCGGCAGTGCACCAGAAGATATCCTGCGGCTTGATGTCGAAGGTCCACCTCATGGTCATGATGGCGAGCAGCAGGTAACCTCCGGTGGAGTGCTGGACACCCTTGGGCTTGCCGGTGGAGCCGGACGTATAAAGCAGGAACAGCGGATGCTCGGCCTCGACCCATTCCGGCTCGCAGGTTTCCGGCTGACCAGGCAGCAGGTCGTGCAGCCATTCGTCGCGACCGGCGAGCATGTTGCACTCGCCGCCGGTGCGCTTGAAGACGATGACGTTCTTGACGCACTCGCAGCCGCCCAGAGCAAAGGCCTCATCGGCGATGGTCTTGAGCGAAATCGACTTGCCGCCACGGAACTGGCCGTCCGAGGTGATGAGCATGACGGCGCCGGCATCGCTCATGCGGTCGCGCAGCGACTGAGCCGAAAAACCGCCGAAGACGACAGAGTGGATGGCGCCAACGCGGGCACAAGCCTGCATGGCAACAACACCTTCGATAGTCATCGGCAGGTAGATGACGACGCGGTCGCCCTTCTTGACCCCCTTGGACTTCAGCAGGTTGGCCATCTTGCAGACCTTGGTCAGCAGATCCTTGTAGGTGATAGTGGTGACGTCGCCGTTGTCAGCCTCGAAAATGATGGCAACCTTGTCGCCCAGGCCACCCTCGACGTTGCGATCGAGACAGTTATAGGACACATTCAGCTTGCCGTCGGCAAACCACTTGAAGAACGGGGCGTCGGACTCGTCGAGCACCTGGGTGAACGGCTCTTTCCAACTGATCATTTCCCGTGCGCGCTTGGCCCAGAACCCTTCATAGTCGGCCTCAGCTTCGGCGCACAGTGCCTTGTAGGCGTCCATCCCGGAAATCGTCGCGTTTCTGACGGTTTCGTCAGACGGATAAATCAGTTGCACGGATTCACTAGACATATTGTTCTCCTATGAGGTACTTCGCATCCATGTTGGAAAAACCAATCTGGCCTCGGGCTGTCACCCGGGACAACTAAAGCCACGCAAACTGGAGAATAACCCACTCCTCTCGTCAGCAGTGCGCAGGATTAGACGCGGATAATCTTACAAAGCCCTTACGAAATCACGCTGCGCCGCAGCAAAATACCGCCGCCCGAAGGGGACGCGGCGTCCATGCCAGTGTGCCATGATAAAATTCGCGTCTTTCAAAGTGCCGCCCAAACCATGAGTTCGCTAGTCAAACCCCTCGAAACGTTGATCTTCGCCAGTCGCTGGATACAGGCGCCGCTCTATGTCGGCCTGATCGTCGCCCAGGCCATCTATTGTTGGCTGTTCATGGTCGAACTGAGCCATCTCGTCCATGGCGCATTCACCGGCAGCAACTTCAGCGAAACCGAAGTCATGTTGGTCGTCCTCGGCCTGATTGACGTCGTCATGATCGCCAACCTGCTGATCATGGTCATCGTCGGCGGCTACGAAACCTTCGTCTCGCGCCTCGATCTCGACGGTCACCCCGACCAGCCTGAATGGCTGTCGCATGTCAATGCCGGCGTACTCAAGATCAAGCTATCGACGGCGATCATCGGCATCTCGTCGATCCACCTGCTGAAAAGCTTCATCAATGCCGCCAATCTGACCGGGCACACGCTGCAGTGGCAGGTGATCATTCACGTCGTCTTCCTTCTCTCCGCCCTGGCCATGGCCATTGTCGACAGGACCATGACCCAGACCCTCGCCCTGCAACATCAAAAACATCATTAATCCGGAGTTGCGCATGACCGCCATCAAACAGGAAGACCTGATCCAGTCCGTTGCCGATGCCTTCCAGTACATCAGCTACTACCACCCGCTGGATTACATCAAGGCGCTCGGCGAAGCCTACGACCGCGAGGAAAGCCCCGCCGCCAAGGATGCCATTGCCCAGATTCTGACCAACTCGCGGATGTCCGCCGAGGGCCATCGCCCGATCTGCCAGGACACCGGCATCGGCATGGTCTTCATCAAGGTCGGCATGAACGTCACCTGGCCGGATGCGACGATGAGCATCCAGCAGATGATCGACGAGGGTGTCCGTCGCGCCTACGGCAACCCGGACAATCCGCTGCGCGCCTCGGTGCTCGCCGACCCGGCCGGCGCCCGCAAGAACACCAAGGACAACACCCCGGCCGTCGTTCATTTCGAGATCGTTCCCGGCCATCATGTCGAAGTGATCTGCGCCGCCAAGGGCGGTGGTTCGGAAGCCAAAGCCAAGTTCGCCATGCTCAACCCATCCGACGACCTGGTCGACTGGGTACTGAAGAAGATTCCGGAAATGGGCGCCGGCTGGTGTCCGCCCGGCATCATCGGCATCGGCATCGGCGGCACACCGGAAAAAGCGATGCTGCTGGCCAAGGAATCGATCATGGCGCCGGTCGACATTCACGAATTGAAAGCCAAGGCGGCCACGGGCGCAAAACTCACCCGCCCGGAAGAACTGCGCCTCGAACTGATGGAAAAGATCAACGCGCTCGGCGTTGGCGCCCAGGGCCTCGGCGGCCTGACCACCGTGCTCGACGTCAAGGTGCTGGATTACCCGTGCCACGCTGCCAACCTGCCGGTCGCGCTGGTTCCCAACTGCGCGGCGACTCGTCACTGCCATTTCCACCTCGATGGCTCCGGCCCGGCCAGGCTGGAGGTGCCGAAGCTGGAAGACTGGCCGGCGGTCACCTGGACGCCAGATTTCAAGGCAGCGACCCGCGTCGACCTCAACACCCTGACCAAGGAAGAAGTCGCCGCCTGGAAGCCGGGCCAGAAACTGCTCCTTAACGGCAAGATGCTGACTGGCCGCGATGCCGCGCACAAGCGCATCGCCGACATGCTGGCGAAGGGCGAGAAGCTGCCGGTCGACTTCACCAATCGCGTTATTTATTACGTCGGCCCGGTCGACCCGGTGCGCGACGAAGTCGTCGGGCCGGCCGGCCCGACGACCGGCACCCGCATGGACAAGTTCACCCGCATGATGCTCGAACAGACCGGCCTGATCTCGATGATCGGCAAATCCGAACGCGGCCCGGTCGCCATCGAGGCGATCAAGGACAACAAGTCAGCCTACCTGATGGCCGTCGGCGGTGCCGCCTACCTGGTGGCCAAGGCGATCAAGTCGGCCAAGGTCGTCGGCTTCGCCGATCTTGGCATGGAAGCCATCTACGAGTTCGACGTCGAGAACATGCCGGTGACCGTGGCGGTCGACTCATCAGGCATCAGCGTGCACAACACCGGTCCGAAGGAATGGCAGATCAAGATCGGCAAGATTCCGGTCACGGCCTGAACTCCAGCCTGCATTTAGAATCGCCAAGCCCCCGCCAGTCGGGGGCTTTTTAATGGCGAAAAATTGCCGTCTGTTGCGGTCGACCCGCAAAAAACGGCAAAAATCACCATTGGAAAATCAACGAAGACGTTCCAGCCCGCCATTCGTGACACGAACGCGATCACCGGCCCGCACCGGCGGCTGGGAAGCCTGCTCGATATTGGCGTTCGCACCGTCATCGAATTGCACATTGACGACCCACACCGTCGAGGTGCCGCTGGTCATACGGTTACCCACCATGCCCCCGGCTGCAGCGCCGCCCACCGTGGCGACGGTCCGCCCCCTTCCCTGGCCGATCTGATTGCCGAGTACGCCGCCGACAACAGCGCCACCGACAGTACCGAGGGTGGAACCGGAATTCGGCACAGCCTGCGTACGAACGGATTCAACGGTGCCAACCCGGCCTTCGAATTGGGCTGCGGGGCTGCCGGTTTGCGCCTGCACCGTTTCTACCATTGGCCCGACAAGGCTCAAGCCGAGAACAAGCGCGCCGATCAGGGTATTAGATTTCATAGGGTATTCCTTTCAACAAGTGAGAATTTTTCAATCGTACAACCGAAGCCGAGAGGAAGCGGGCGATCCTTCTCAGATTCACGATGCTAGCATGCCTTTCCGCAAGTCATGTCCCTGGCCAAGCGCCACATAAACGATAATTGGCCTCCCGAAGCGGTGAACAACGCCGCTTCCCGAAGTAGATTCGTAGCCTGAGAATAAAGCGCGGAATGCCGGAAACTCCCCGCTGATCCTGTTCACCCACGGCGAAGACGTGGCGCGGGCGCCAGGAAAGGCGCATGATCGGCCAAAGTCCGTGCGTGGGCGGCGGGCGCTTCAGGAGGGCGGGTATGACAACCAGAATCAAGATTGCCGCGGGCGAAGTCCAGTTCGGTGATTTAATCTACAACGGTCTCGGCACCAGCAAACACCCAACCGATACTTGGGAAACGATCACCCAGATCAATGTGGTGGATGGTCTGATCCTGCTGATTACCGGCCGTCTCAGTGGCCCCCATGGCGAGTTCTGGTACGAGCCTGACGAACTCATGGCCGTGATTCGCCACCCGCCCGAGGTGCCCGAGCCGGTGGTCGCCAAGCCTCACAACAAGCGCTCGCACGGACACTAAACCAGGGGCGCGTTCGGACGCGTTTTCAGCTATCGATCACTACCGCCCGGTTGTCCGTCCGGGCAATTGCCGATCAGGCGGAAGTCACAACTTCAGGTTTGGGCGTCGCAGCAACATGTGCGCTGCCCTCGGTCAGCAGAGCCAACGCGGCATGCGCATGGTCCACGGCGTTGCGCCCCAGACTGGTCAGATAGCCGCCATCTTGCTGCGTAACCAGCCCTTTGTCGTACAGACGCCGGGTAGCGGAAATCACCTTGGCATCGGCCGTGCGGGTGTGAACCTTGAGGCCTTGTTGATTGGTCGCCAAGTCGAAGCGAATCAGCATATTCAGTTCATCGATCAGTTCAGGCGTATAGGGCATGGTCAAACCTTTCAGTGGTTGGCGCGCCGTTGATTCTACAGTGGCTTTCGGTTGACGATCCGGATGTCAGCGTGTCTCGGGCCGCCCTGGAAATCGGTGCGTTTTGCCGAGTCATCAATTTGAACCGAGACTGCCGAAAAAGAGGGGGCCCTGATTTTGTGTTTGCCGCATGTTCGGGTTCACTCGGAAACAGCCTGAGTCGACAGCGAACTCCACTGTCGGCTAAGGCCGATGATCGGAAGCCGGCCTGAACGGACAGTTGCGGCTCAACACATGAATGTCCCGTCCAGACCCAAGAGTGGTCTGTCATACCCTGAGCATTCGAATCTCTCCATGCGTTCACCCCCTAAGCCGGACGATCCGGAACCAAACAGGTATTACGATAGAAGCCTGACGAATGACCGAGGAGGCGATCATGTTGGCGATGGCTCTGGCGGAACGATACGTGACGAACATGCATGGCGTGCTTTCGTGCTTTGACCGGATCATTATCACCGGCACGCTGCCTGGTGCGTGCTACGCGGCAGGAATGACGAGTTATTTGTACACGCACGGAATTCGGGTATTCGACTACCCGCGATTTGCCGAGCCGCTGCGAGATCGCATTCGTGAGCGTGCGCAGGAGGTGTGTCTGGCGGCGGGTATTGAAATCGAGCACGTCAGCAAAAGCCATATTCGCAAGGAAGAGTTGGTCGCGCGAGTGCTCGCCGGTCGCGGCGACGCACCGGGTTTGGTGCATGTGCTCTCGGCCATGGAAGCCTGTCCGAGCTACAAACCGTGGCATGACAAAGGCAGTGGCAAGACTTACCTGCGCCCCGATCAAGGCAAGTGCCTGCACTACTACTTCTATTTCATCGACGAGGAACTGGGGTTGTGCTACCTGCGTGTGCCGACGTGGGCACCGTTCGGGTTGCAGTTCTACTGTAATGGTCACAGCGCTCTGGCAAGAACTCTGACGCGAGAAAGGATCGACTTCCTCCAGCAGGACAACGCCTTCCTGCGTGTCGCCGACATCGCGCAGGCGCAGGCGCTGGCGGATGCGTTCAGTCCCGACGTACTTCACCCGCGACTGGATCGCTATGCGCAGTGGTTGTGCCCAGTGCTTGACGTCTTTGGATCCTCGTATCACTGGAGCTTGCGCCAAGTCGAATACTCCACCGACCTGATGTTTCGCAGTGAGCAGATATTGGTTCCACTGTATGACGCCATTTCGCGCCAAGCGGTCTTGGCCGCCAACGCAGAACGCGTCTCCAGCTTTCTGGGCAAGAAGGTCACGCCACAACTGGCCCAGGAGATCGGTTCCCGGTTGTCCACCCGTATCGAGGGGCGCTGCATCAAGCACACCATGGGCGCCGCTGGCGTCAAGGTGTATGACAAATTCTCCCGCGTACTGCGGGTCGAAACGACCGTCAATGACGTGAGTTTCTTCAAACACCACCGCAAGGTGGAACACAAGGACAGGCACGCCACCCGAGAATTGGCGCCCCTGAAGAAGACAATCTATAGCCTGATCGACCTGCGCGACATCCTGCTCGGCTGCAACCAACGTTACCTGGCGTTCCTCTCCAGCCTCGATGACCCCAGTGCCGGCGAGCGTGACTTGGAGCGATTGAGCATGCCACGGTTGGGGGCGGCTCCCGGTGTCAAAGGGGTGAACTTCTTTGATCCTGCCGAGAAAGCCTTGCTGCAAACCATGCAACGCGGCGAGTTCAACATTCACGGTTGGCGTCGTGCCGATCTTCTCAGCTATCTGAAGCTCACTCCGTCCGCCATGTCGCGCCAACTTGCCCGACTGCGTACGCTCGGCTTGATCAAGAAAGTCACTCATACCTATCGCTACTACCTCACTCGATTGGGACGTTCAGTCGTCGCTGCGGCCTGCTCATTGACCCGCTTCAACATAGTGCCAACCATGGCTTGCGCATCCTGAATTCTTCTCATGATTTGTGATGATTGAACTGGTTAGTGACTAAGGGTCTTAAACATCTCGCGAACATCATCCTCCGTGACGATATCCGCTGGCGATGGGTCGGATCCGCGTGAGAATCCACCTCCTTCGACATCATCGTCGCGAGCGCTCTCTTCGCGCTCAGCTATGTCGGATTCAATCGACGCTATGGTTTGTCCGAAGTCGACCCCGAAGCGCTCATGGAGCTCGTTAAGTGACCCGCGCAACTCTTCTAGGTCGCTGACGTCAGAGCAACCGTCGCGGTCATAGTCCACTCCGTGGCGGCGATAGTACTCAAGACCCGCGCTTCGCTGTTTTTCGTTAGCTTCAGTCCATTCCGGCGCGTTGTCTGAAAACTCAAGCAGCGCTATCCAGTCCTGTGCCCCTGCCGAGTTTATGTGATCAAGCAGTCTATCGATGACCTCTCTATAGATCGACCGTCCGCCTTGGATCCAGACCCAAGCTTTCTCCTTCATTACGAGAAGAGTCCGGGCCGTGGCGCCGATGTCGATACTGTGTTTCTCCCAGTGCGAGACCAAGAATGCGGTGTATGTGCGTGCTACGTCCACAAAGGTCAAATCGTGAAGTGAGCTTCCCTCTGTATTTCGTCTGCCAAAGGGTGGATTTCATGCTACCAGTTTTTGCTGATGTTGCTCACTGAGCCAGTTTTCAAGGAACTGAATTGGTGATTGGTAACCGAGCGTCGAGTGCTGTCGTTTCCGGTTGTAAAACACCTCAATGTACTCGAAGCTGGTGGCCTTCATGTCGGCGTGACTGGCGTAGCGAATGCCATGCACCCACTCGTTTTTGAAGCTGTTGAACCAGCTTTCCGTCGGCGCGTTATCCCAGCAGTTTCCTTTGCGACTCATCGAGCAGATCATGCCGTAAGCCCTGAGCTTGTCCTGAAACGCATGGCTGGCGTACTGGCTACCTCGGTCCGAGTGGTGCATCAATCCCGCTGCAGGACGCTTGCGGAACCAGGCCATGGTCAGCGCATCCGTCACGATATCTGCCGTCATGCGCGGCTTCAGCGACCAGCCCACGACTTCGCGGTTGAACAGGTCGAGCACGATGGCCAGATACAGCCAGCCTGCGTCGGTCCACAGGTAGGTAATATCAGACGTCCAGAGCTGATTCGGGGCCGCTGGTGTGAAGTTTCTGTCGAGCAAATTGTCAGCAACTGGCAAGCCGTGCTTCGAGTCTGTGGTGACCTTGTAGCGCCGCTTGTGGCGGGCATGAATGCTGTTTTCACGCATCAGCCGTTCAACCCGCCCCTTGCTGGCTGGGAAGCCCCGGCTCCGCAGTTCTCGGACCATGCGCGGACTGCCGTAGGCACCCCTGATCTCAGCATGAATGGCACGAATGAGTGCCAGCATCTGGAGATCGGTCAGTCGCTTGCGATCCGGCCGACCGCCGCGCCTCCAGGCGCGATAACCGCTGACGCTGACATCGAGCACCTCACACAGATCAACGAGCGGGTAGCGCAAGCCTTGTTCGGCAATCCAGGCGTACTTCACAGGACATCCCTTGCGAAGTACGCCGTCGCTTTTTTTAGGATTTCGTTCTCCCGTTTGAGCCGCAGGTTCTCCGCTCGCAGCCGGGAGATCTCCATTTCCTCGGGCGTCACCTCTCGGTTTCCTACGCCTCTGAGTCTGCCTTCTGCTGACGATTTTACCCAGTTACGCAACGTCTGGTCGCCCAG
Organism: Candidatus Dechloromonas phosphoritropha; assembly: GCA_016722705.1. Classification (NCBI taxonomy): domain Bacteria; kingdom Pseudomonadati; phylum Pseudomonadota; class Betaproteobacteria; order Rhodocyclales; family Azonexaceae; genus Dechloromonas; species Candidatus Dechloromonas phosphoritropha. Next base: position 18,714 of record JADKGN010000004.1, read on the forward strand.
ACCAAGTTCCTTGATCACGCGACTGATGCTCTGACCATCCTTCACCCGCTTGACCGCCAGTTCCTTGAACTCGGTCGTGTAGGCCTGCTTCGGTATCTTCATTTCATGCCTTCCAAAAGTGACTCAATTTTAGGTCACCCTTGGCAGACTAATTTCCGGGGGAAGCTCAGAATGCGAAACTGCCAATTTGGCACACCGCATACCAGGAAGGCAGAGTGCCACGCACAAAGCCGTTTCAGATCCGCAAGCCGGTTTTCTTGAGGATGCGCGTCGAGAACAGCACATCGCTGCTCTGGCAGTTCTCGCCTAGCAGTTCAGCGATTCGCGCCGCCTTTTCCCTGACTTCGTCGCGCGAAGTCCCGTGCACCATCGCAAACAGGTTGTACGGCCAAGCTGGCAAGGCACGCGGTCGACGGTAGCAATGGGTCACGAACGGCAGACTGCCGACACGTGCACCGAGTTCGTCGACACGCGTATCCGGCACGTCCCAGACGGTCATGCCATTGGCTGTCCAGCCGATCGCATAGTGGTTCGGCACGGCGCCGATACGGCGAATGATTCCGGAATCGAGCATGGCCTGCAGACGGCGCATGACTTCGTTGCCGGCAATGCCGATTTGCGCGCCGATCTGTTCGTAAGGTCTGGCCACCAGCGGCAGGCCGCCCTGGGTGGCGACGATCAGCGCGCGGTCGATGCCGTCGAGGCTGGGGCTATCGCTCATGCACGAACCGCGAGTTTCATTTCGACGAAATACTCGCACTCCTTGGGAAAGGCGAAGACTGGCAACCCGGTATCCCGTTCGATCGTCGTGATCGCATCGGCAATACCCTGCGGCGTTTCGGTCGCCAGCACAAACCACATATTCAACGGATGCTCACGCCGGTAGTTGTGGGCGACCTGCGGCAGCGCGTTGACCAGCGCCGTCACTTCATCGTAGCGCGCCTCCGGCACCTGCAGAGCGGCGAGTACGAAGGCACCGCCCATGCGCTCGATCTGCACCATCGGCCCGAAACGGGTCAGCACCTTGGCGTCGAGCAGGCGCTGTAAACGGGTCAACAGTTCATCGCCGGAAATGCCGAGTTGGGCGGCGGCCGCCGCGTAGGGCTCGTCGCAGAGCGGAAAATCCCCCTGCAATTTGTCGATGATTTGCCGGTCGACCGCACTGCGAAGCAAGACTCCTTGGGATGTGTCGATTTCAGGCATAGCGCGCGCCGTTCTGCTTGAAGCGGGTCAACGAGAACAGCACGTCACGCGCGCAATCGTCGATTCCGTGACGCCGGCGCAGATCGGTGATGATGGCTTCGACTTCGCCACGTTCGCGGCCATGGATCATGCAAAACAGGTTGTACGGCCAGTCGGGCAGCACACGCGGACGACGATAGCAGAGCGTCACCGCCGGCTCCTCGGCCAATGCACGACCGAGTTCCGCGACCCGCTGATCGGGAATGTCGTGCACCAGCATCGCATTGGCCGTGTAGCCGAGTTCGCGATGCCTGACGACAACGCCGAAACGCTTGATGGCGCCATCTTCGAGCCAGTTGCCGATGCGCCCCATGACTTCGCTTTCCGAGGCGCCGATACGTTCGGCGATCAGCGCGAACGGCCGCATGAACAGCGGCAGCCCTTCCTGCAACACCGATACCAGGCGCCGTCCGGCTTCGTCGATCGGGGCTGCGGGCTGCACGGCACGTGCTGTTGCGTGTGTCTTGCGCGTCTGGCCATGCAGCGGAAAACCCAGATCGATGTGAAACTCTTCGAGCAGCGGCAGTACGAGCAACGGGAGTCCTGCCGTCCCTTCGATCGCCTTCAATGTTGCCTGCAGGCGGCCTTCGCTGGCGGCGGTGACGACGAACCACAGGTTGTAGCGGTGCTCGCGCTCGTAGTTGTGATTAACCTCGGGGAAGCGGTTGACCGTGGTGGCCACAGCTTCGAGCCGTTCCGGATCGACCGCCATCGCGGCCAGCGTCGAGGCGCCGATCCGCTTGGGCGCGAAGACCGCACCGACCCGCGAGATCTTGCCTTCGCGCCGCAGCCTTTCGAGACCGTTGAGCAGCGTTCGCTCGCCAACGCCGAGGCGTGCCGCCAGTTCGGCAAAGGGCGCCGGACAGAGCGGGAAATCGCGCTGGAACTCGTTGAGCAGACGGAACTCGAGCGCGCTGTCCATCAGAAACCGATGCGCTGGGCGCGCGAGGTGAAAAAGATGCCCGACGGGTTATCGGCGGCGAACTCGCCGAGCAGCGCAAAATTCATCGTGTCGTAGATCACCACCTTGTTGTCATCGCGCGCCGAGAGCCAGACGTTTTCACCGCGCGGTGCAAATTCCATATGCAGGATGCCCTTGCCCGGCTCCATGCGATGAACGACCTTGCCGGCCAGCGTATCGATGACGTCGATCTTCGCATTGTCCGGGAAGGCGAAATTAACCCACACCTGACGTCCATCCGGGCGTGCCATGACGAACACCGGTTGGCCGCGCACCTGAATACGACCGACTTCCTTCCAGGTGCCGACATCGACGATCAGCACCTCATGGCGACCAACCGCTGGCAGGTAGGCCTTGCCCTGTGCCACCGACCAGCCGCGCAGGTGCGGCATCTTGAACACCGGCAATTTTTCCTCTCCGCGCCCGTAGTTTTCGAGGATCTTGCGCGCGCCCTTTTCCGGCTGCCAAACATCGAGCATCGCCACCCCATCCTCGCCGAACAAGCCGGCCAGGAAGTAGCGGCCATCCGGCGTCACCATGCCGTCATAAGGCTGGATGCCGGCTGGATAGCGCTGCGTCTTCGGCTGTTTCGGATTGCTGAAATCGCTGACCCAGATTTCACCGCCATCGAACAGCGCGTATACGAACTTGTTGCCCGGCACATCGGCAAGGCCGACAACCTTCGAAAACTTGCCCGGCGCGTACTCGGCCGGTACTTCGGAGAGCAATTCGAGCGTTTCAGCATCAAAGGCCTTGATGCCGCCCGGCGTATAGTTCTGGGCGACGACGATGCGTCCATCCTGGGAAATCGAGCCGCCGATGGCATTACCCGATTGGATGATGCGCTTGACGATGCGGCCTTCGAGCAAGTCGACTTTGGTCAGCCCGCCATCACGGCCGAAGATGAAAGCGTAACGCCCGTCGCGCGAATAGACGGCGGACGCATGCGAGAGATCACCCAGCCCGCCGATCCGCGCATAGGGCTGGCGCGACGTCGTATTGACCAGCGTGACATGACCGCTGGAGCGCTCGATGATCAGACCAAGGTCACCGGTACCGCGCACCGGTGGCGTTCCGGCGCAGGCACTCAGCAACAGCGCGACGACTAAACTCAGAAATAGGCGCATCACATCCTCTATTCGGGAAAATTGGTCATCAATTTTTGCACGATCCAGCCCGCCTCGGCTTCCGACATGAACTGGTTCCAGGGCGGCATCGGCGTACCCGGCCGGCCGGAATAGATGGTCGCCACCAGGCTCTCGGGCGGCTTGTCGTGCAGGGTTTCAGGTAACAAGGCGGGGCCGAGGCCACCGTGCAGCGTCAAACCGTGACACGAGCCACAGTCCTGGCGCACCAGGTGCACCAGTTCCTTTTGCCGGGCTGCATCCGGTTCAGCAGCCATTGCTGGCTCGGCACTTCCGGTTGTTGCGGTCGACAGCAAAAACAGGGCAAAAAACAACTTACTCGCCAACAATGATCAAGCCTTTCATTTCCGGATGCGGGCCGCAATGGTATGGGTAGCGGCCCGCCTGTGTAAACTGCCGCTACCAGCTTTTGTCGGGGAAAAAGCGTTCCGACGCACACCCGCCTTCCTGCGGCGTGTAGGCATATTTCTCGACAACGACCTCAACCGTCTGCCTAGCCACGGTGAAAAAAACAAGCGCCAGCAGCGCCGACGCTCGTCCCGGGTGAAACCGACCGGTGAACATGCGTATCAATCCCCGAGCCGATGATTCTCTTACTGCTTCACAGCCTTCACATCACCGTCGACGCCAAGCCCGATGGTGCTCACGGTGAACCCCATAGCCGTCACTGCAAGTATCCCAACTACGGTTTTTTTCATCTTTCTCTCCTGGAACCAAACAAGGGGCACCCCGGCATAAGCGCAATAGACCATAGGTTGAACCTGAGCTCTTTGCGCGACATTGATCCGGATCAATCTTTCACTGTATGTGAAACCGTTTATTTTCAATCAATTATGACCATTTCGGATTATCTTCATAGTTGTTGATAGCCACTTGCGACTGCGCAATTCCTGTCGCCTATTGGCAGGCATGGAATCCGGCATTAGGATGGGCGCCCGAAGAGACGATGGCGCCATGGAAACTCAATATACCCTCAAGGCCGGAAAGGTCTGGCTGATCGGCGCCGGCCCCGGCGACCCGGACCTGCTGACGGTCAAGGCGGCGCGCCTGATCGCTCGGGCCGACGCCGTGGTTTTCGACCATCTGGTCGGCGACGGCATCATGGATCTGGCACGCGCCGATGCCCGTCGCATCTATGCCGGCAAGGAAGCCTCCCATCACACCCTGCCGCAGGATTCGATCAACAAACTCCTGGTCGATCTGGCGCGCGAGGGGCTCTCGGTGGTCCGCCTCAAGGGCGGCGACCCCTTCATTTTCGGACGCGGCGGCGAGGAACTGGAGACGCTCGCCGCCTCGGGCATTCCCTTCGAAGTTGTTCCCGGCGTGACCGCCGCGGCCGGTTGCGCCGCCTATTCGGCATTCCCGCTGACGCATCGCGATCATGCCCAGTCCGTCACGTTCGTCACCGGGCATCTCAAGGACGGCACCGTCAACCTCGACTGGCCGGCCCTCGCCCGGCCGGGCCAGACGATCGTCTTCTACATGGGCATAGCCGCTGCCGAGGAAATCTGCCGGCAGATGGTCAGGCACGGACTCCCCTCGCCGACTCCTGCGGCGGTGATACGCAATGGCACACTGCCGACGCAACAGACGCTCGTCGCCACCCTGGACACGTTGCCGCGGCTTATCGAGGAATCCGGAATCACGCCCCCCGCACTGATCGTCGTCGGCAGTGTCGTCAATTTGCACGCCAAACTCAACTGGTTCGAGCAGAAATGAAACTCCTCGTCCTTCTTGTCGCTATCTTCGCGCTCCCGGCCCACGCCTATTCCGGTAAGGAACTGCGCGAGGATTGCCTGGCAGCCGAAGCCGGCTTCGCTTCCAGCGCCACCAGTCCAAATGCCTATCAGTCGCCCAAGGGCGCGCGCTGCCTCGGTTACCTGGAAGGCTTCGTCGACGGTTACGCCGTCAGCGACCACCTGGCCGAATCGGTCGGGGTCAAGCTCAACGCATTCTGCCTGCCGAAAAGCGCCGACCTGTCCTACCGCCTGGTGCGCTCTGTACTCGCCTACCTGGACCGGCAACCGCCCAATCCTGAAGCCAGCACGGCCGCGCTCGTCGCCGCCGCCCTCTCGCGGACCTTCCCGTGCGCCGAATCGCTTGAACCGCGCCGGTGATTCGGAGATAATCCGCCATCCATTTGCCCTGATGGCGGAATCGGTAGACGCAGCGGATTCAAAATCCGCCGCCGCAAGGTGTGCCAGTTCGAGTCTGGCTCGGGGCACCAAGTAGCTGTTTTAAGCAGTCCAAGCAAGTCCAGAGAACCCGCCTAAGTGCGGGTTTTTTATTGTCTTTTTGGCTTATATGGGGTAACTTAGTCCAACACCATCCGAATCAAATCAGGGGTAACTCTTAGGGGTAACCGCCTAGTGACGAAAGGAGTTACCCCAATTGCCTCTAACCGACACAGCAGTGCGGAATGCCAAGCCTTGCGCCAAGCCGATCAAGTTGTTTGACGAACGTGGCTTATTTTTGATAGTTACCCCTACTGGCGGCAAATGGTGGAGATTCCGTTACAAGGTCGACACCAAGGAAAAACTCCTCTCACTTGGGGTATATCCAGATGTTGGCCTCAAGGAAGCAAGGACGCAGCGAGAGGCGGCTCGCAAACTGCTCGCGTCTGGAATTGATCCCGGCGAACACCGGAAGGCGACCAAGGCGACGAAAGTTGAACGCGCCACCAACAGCTTCGAGGTGATTTGCCGCGAATGGCTCGAACACAAACGCAGCACTGTAGAACCTGCCCAATACACCAAGGCGCTGGCCCGGCTGCAAAAAGATGTATTCCCTTGGATGGGTGGCAGGCCAATCGCTGAAATCACCGCCCCCGAGATACTGGCAACCTTGCGGCGGATAGATGAACGAGGTGCACGCTACACGGCGCACAAAGCCAAAAGCGAAATCAGCCAATGCTTCCGCTACGCTATCGCCACCGGCAGAGCTGAACGCGATCCCTGCCCTGACCTTCGCGGCGCAATCCCGCCTGCAAAAACCGCGAACCTGCCCTCCATTACGAACCCGGCAGAAGTTGCCGAGCTATTGAGGGCTATCGACGGCTTTAGAGGCACGTTCGTCGTCAAGTCAGCATTGCTACTTGCCCCGTTGCTGTTCGTGCGTCCTGGCGAGCTACGCAAGGCAGAATGGGCAGGGTTTGACTTCGACAAAGCCGAGTGGCGCTATCTGGTGACAAAGACGAAAACAGAACACCTTGTGCCACTCGCATCGCAATCGGTGGCGACCCTGAAAGAGCTACATGCCCTGACCGGACATGGGCGCTACGTCTTCCCCGGCCGCGATCCACAGAAACCAATGTCAGAAGCCGCCGTGAATGCTGCTCTGCGCCGCATGGGTTACGACACGAAAACGGAAATCACCGGACACGGCTTCCGGGCGATGGCGCGAACGATTCTGCACGAGGAACTGCATCAGAAGCCGGAAGTGATTGAACACCAACTTGCGCACAGCGTGTCGGATACCCTTGGTACAGCATACAACCGCACCAAGTTCCTAAAAGAACGCAAAGCGATGATGCAGCTATGGGCGGATTATCTCGACAAACTGAAGGCGGGGGCGGACGTCATTCCGCTGCACGGCAGCGCAGCATAAAGGTTACCTGCGCCTACCTCGACGGAGGGAAAGCCGGGACACCCTTACGCGGCTGGCGTGGCCTCTATGGCTTCTGAATAAGGGTAGAGCGTGAAAGGGGCGCCATGATCGAGCTTTCTGAAAGCCTAAAAGAGAAAATGTTTGGCGATGACGCCATCCTGCGCTATATCGATGATGTCCGCATAGCTTTTGATTCTGGAGATCGCTCAGCACTTCTTTTCGTCGTCTTCTTATGTGCTAGGTTCCAAGCGGTCATCCCCGAATGGGCAACAGATGCATTGCTGAAAGCAGAAGCGGAACTTGAAGCAGGCAAGGTTGAAGACCCCAACGTGGTCTTTGGCTGGCCTAAGATCAGGAAAGGTCAGCGAGAAAAGGCGGCTCGCCAAAAAGACCTTGCTTCCAAAGTGCTGGGGTATCTGCAAAATCATCGGCTCGCTGGTGGCGGGCTTAATGCTGACCTTGATTTCCAAGGGGTTGCAGACGAGCTGGAAATCTCAAGGCGGGATGTTGAGGATATCTACAAACAGCACGGGCAATTTGTTAAAGACTTACCAAGGGGTAACCCGGATGGTGGAGTCTATGCATTTGGCCACGGAACAATTGCGATGCCACGGCGAAGCGGTCGGCCAACACTCGATCATGGTCATGCAAATCTAGACACAAAACCTGAAAAACCTGTGTCTGACTAGATTTTCAAAACGCCGCAACATGGAGCCTTGAAAAACACGTCCAACAACGGACGAACAAGGAAACCATGGCTCATCAACTCCCCGAAACCGGCTTTCTTCGCCTCCGGAATATCATTGGCGATGCGAAAGCAAATCCGCCAATCCCTGCAGTTATCCCTGTCAGCAAGTCGACTTGGTGGGCATGGGTTCGTAGTGGCAAAGCACCGGCAGCAAAAAAACTTGGCCCCCGGACAACCGTATGGTCGGTCGACTCAATCCGCGCCTATCTGGCATCTGCGAAGTAGGGGGCGATCGTGAAAAAAGAAAAAGGCCACCCGAAGGCAGCCCGTAAAACACTCGCCGCCCATTATGCAGACCTTTCCGCATCGGCACAACGCAAACGCCTGCTGGATGCCCTGCGCTGCGGGCCAGTGACGACAATCGAGGCGCGGCGTAACCTGGACATTCTGATGCCTGCGGCTCGCGTCCATGAACTGAAGCACCGGCACGGGTACAACATTCAGACTTTGCGAACGCGGCAGCAAACGGAGTGCGGCAGGCTACACAGTGTCGCCCGATACGTTCTGCTGGCGGGGGGCGTAGATCATGGCAAATGATGATTGGCTGGAAAGCCTGTACGCGCTCGCCTATCGCTTTCAAGGGCTTGGTGTAGTACCAATCCTCTTGACTTAGCGGTCTGTCATCTAATTTTGGCAACTTTGCCATCTGGCCGCGCCAAGATATAATCGAGCATGTAACCAATTGATATAAATAGGCGTTATATGACGGCCTAAATATGCCAATATCGTTTCACGGCTAACGGACTACATTCATGGCGCCAATTTCCTTGCCGCCGCCCGCCGCGAGCCTCGGTTTTTCACCCGAAACCGTGAATTGCCATTCACGAATCTGATCGCTTTCCTGCTCACCGGCATTCGCGGCGCAGTTCAGGCGGAGCTTGATTCCTTCTTTGCCCTGCTTGCCGGAAGAACCCGCCTTTGTCGGGCGATCACGGCCAGTGCCTTCTCAAAGGCGCGCAGCCATCTGGTCGCCAATCTCTTTGAGCCGCTCAATACAGAATTGCTGCGCCTGGTCGATGAGGTCGTTCCGCAGCAGCCGGACTGGCAAGGCTTGCGGGTCTTGGCGGCGGATGCATCGAAGGTACGTCTGACCTTGCTTGACCTGGAAGGGCGCCGCCATATTCGAGAAGCGGCCATCTTCGGTTTGTTTCGGCCAGGGATCGAATTGTTCGACTCGCTGATTTTGCACAGTTCGCTGGTCGGCGAACGTCAGATGTTGTTTGAGCGGCTTGACCGACTCGGTGCTCAGGACATGCTGGTGCTTGATCGCGGGTATCCGGGTGCCTGGTTGGTCGCGGCGCTGTTGCATCGAGGTATCCCCTTTTGCATACGCTGTGATTCGTCCGCTTCCTTTTCTGCCATCACCCAGTTCATGCGATCCGGAGAAGATGAGGCGCAGGTGACATTGCCGCCACCGCATCGTCAGGATGCCATTGATTACGAGTGTCCGCGTCTGCCTTCTATGGTTCGCCTGATTCGTCAGGTGACGCCGACTGGCAAGGTACGGGTCTTGATGACCTCCTTGCTTGATACCGCGCGGTATCCGGCCACAAGCTTCTCATTCCGTTTCTAATTCGTTAATGCATTAACTATCCACGGCCAGTGTACGATTGAGCGGACACGCTGGTGCTCTGATTCAAGGGTTTTGAGGCTCGATTCGAGTTGATCTTCAAGTGCATCGATGCTATCGAAGGCCAGGTTGTGGAAGAACTTCTCGCGCAGTTCATCCCAGAGATGCTCGACCGGGTTGAGTTCAGGGGCATAGGGAGGCAACGGTAGCAGGTGTATGTTTTCGGGTGTTCTGAGTGCTTGGCTGGCATGCCAGCCCGCACCGTCAAGGACCATGACGATCCGATCCATCGGATGGCGTGCCGCCACTTCGTCGAGGAATAGCTGCATGCACGGCGTATTGACGTGCGGCAAGATCAGCGAGTCAAGCGCGCCCGTATCCACATCGACGGCCGCGTAGGCGTAGGTGTATTGGTGGGTGAGCATGGCCCGGCACAACGGTCGAATGGGTTGGGGCGCCCAGGCACGACGCACATCGTTGATGCGCCCGAAGCGCGCTTCGTCCTGAAACATCAGACGGATCGGGGTTCCTTGAGCGAAATCTCTCCGGAGTTCGGCAAGGGTGTCGGGGAGTTTTTTTCCACGCCTCCTGCGCGGTCGGATCACTTTGCGGATGTCGCTTGTCTGGCGCCAGCTTGCGCCAACCGTTGCGATGCAGCACGTTGTAGGCGGAGGACAGCGCCATCGGGCGTCCCAGCGCTTTCTCCAGGGCCGGCTTGATCTGACTGACGACCAATATACCGCCCTTGGCCGCTTGGTCGAAAAAGGGTTTCAACAGTTCGGCTTCTTGCGCTCGGGTGAAATTCTCCCGGTGGCGTCCGCCTCGTGCAGGTTCCGATTCACCGCCTACCCGATGTCCAGCCAGAAACGCGTTGCGTAATCGTGAGGCCCAACTGAGCGAAACACCGATCACCGCGGCGGTCTGCTCAAGATTCAAACCGTAGCACAACGGCAGAACAACCGCTTGGGCCTGGCGCAGTTGTTCCACACTCTTGGCTTCTTTGACAATCTTCAGCGCCTCCGCTACCGACCCCTCTCCCTTGAACGGCCTTCCCATGCCACACCTCAGATCTCATTGAGATGCACTTATTATTGCTTAATTGGTGTGAAAATGGAATCAGCCCTTTATCACAGCCGTTGGCGTATCGAGGAGGCGTTCAAGCGCATCAAACACCGGCTCAATCTGGAGCACACGTCCGGCCTGACTTGGCTGGCCGCCTGCCAGGATGTTGGGGCCAAGATGGTGTGTGACAATCTCAATGCCCTGGCCACCTACCTGGCTGCGGAAGAGCGGCTGCCCAGCGATTCGCCATGGCGAGTGAATCGGACGATGGCCTTCAATACCGTACGTCGTATCTTGCCCCGAGTCTTGGCGGGTGTGCAGCAAATCACCACCCGAGTTACCAAGGAAATCTTCTCGGAAATCGTCAAAAACCTTCAGAAATTTATCCCTGATCGTGCTCGACCTCGGCCAAACCAGCGAAAGCCTCACCTGTCCTTTGCTTACAAACCCGCCGTATGACTATGGACTAAGTTGAGAGGATTGGGTGTAGTACCTGACCTTGCGACGCTTTCAATCTGCGAAGCCTGGGGCGTCTATCTCTTCCTACGGCGCTTGACGGAGGGCGGTTGATGATTGATCGTCAAGAACAGGCAAGGCGTGGACAAAAACCACGGCGTATCGGAAAAACAGAACATTATGCAGCGATAGAACATCGCGTGATTGAATCACCCGCATTTGCCGACCTGAAGCCGACGGCGGTATTGCTGTTGCTACTTCTTGCTCGACAACTGAAAAAGGATAACAACGGCCATCTGCAAGCATCATTCAAATGGTGCAAGCGTTACGGTATCGGCAGCGAACACACCTTGCGCGACTCCATTGCAGCCTTGATAGCGCATGGCCTGATCTACCGCACGCGCAGTCATGGGGCTAACGGCGCATGGGCAAGGTATGCCGTGACTTGGCTACCGATCAAGCAACGCGAAGGCCTTTTTATGGATGGCTACAAGCCTTGTGCGTGGCGTGACTGGAAACCTGCTGAAAAAAAAGCTCCCGGCAAAAAGTGCAGGATTGATCCGGCAGAAAGTGCAGTTTCACCCCCGAACATCCGGCAGAAAGTGCAGGAAGTAGGGGGGCAGAAAATGCAGACTATGAATTAATACCATGTAGTAGTGCAGTGCATGGGTAACTGAACGAGGAAATGAATGATGGTCAGCACGAAATCACGAAGCAAAACGCCGGCTGCGGCGAAGGTAAAAAATTCTGGCTCGGATAACTTGGCGGTCAAGGCTGAGTCTGCCGAAGAAAAGGAAATGTACACGGCAAAACTCGCTTGCTCGCCGGCAGTGCGCGGCGCCGTCACTACGGAGGCTTTCAGCAAGTCCTATGGCGAGACGAATCTCAATGCCTTGATTCACCTGTTAAGCGACGAAAACAAAAAAATCATAAGTGGCGACCTGTCACGCGCCGACAGCCTATTGATGACCCAGGCCAATACCTTGGATGCCATATTCAACGAATTGGCACGCCGAGCAGGCTCGAACATGGGCGAGTACATGGATGCCTTCGAGCGGTACCTGCGGCTCGCGCTGAAGGCGCAGAGCCAGTGCCGGGCGACTCTGGAAACGCTGGCGGCGATCAAGAACCCGCCCGTGATCTACGCCAAGCAGGCCAACATCGCCAACGGGCCGCAGCAGGTGAATAACGGCACCATGCCCGCCCCCGCAGGCTGGGAAAACTCAATCGAGCCAAACAAACTTTTGGAGCAACAACATGAGCAACGGCTGGACACCGGAACGCAGGGCACGACAATCGGCGCTGATTCGGCAATGGCGACCTTGGGATAAGTCGACCGGTCCGAAGTCGGCAGGAGGCAAGGCGGCTGTTTCTCGGAATGCCTACAAGGGTGGCACACGGCCAATGCTGCGGGAACTAGCCAAGCTGCTGAAAACTTGAACATGTGACGGTGGGCGTGGTTAAGGAGGCCGAACCATCGAATGCCCAATTTAGACGACCCTGGCGGGGTGCCATCCTCCTTTTGCCATTCGCTTTGCAACTAGCGAACAGTAATCGCTCGGAGCGATCTCTCGACCATGACCGTGCCTCCTGTGATTGCACAGGTGACAGGCTGCAACTATGTTCTCCGGCCAACCGGTGCCACCATCCTTGTGAGGGACTAGATGTTCACCAGTGCATTGAAGGAGTTTTGCTTGTTTGAGAGTCAGATGGTGCTGTTGTGCAAAATTTTGCACGTCACCTAGCCACATGGGTTGCCGACAATAAAAGCAGCGGCCAGATTGTTTGTGAAAAGCAATTTTGCGGGACGTAACGAGAAACGGGCGGCTGTATGCGGCCATGAGAAACCCCTGAAGTTAAGGAATAACCCACGCCCGACATTGCGTCTAGGCAATGGTACTGACCCTCTAGCGCGTGATCAGCACTACAAACTCGGGGGATTGCCCACCGACGTCTAGGCATCTAATGTGATTGCCTAGTACCGATAATAATATGGAGCATCCTCAATGTCCAGATTCCCGTTGCGAGGGTACCAGCCCGAGATTTCTCGCCGTGGATCTGGAGAAGCAACTGCTACCCGGCCCTTAGACATCCTCAGTCAAAACGAGTCAACTTCCTCAGTCGCAATACATTACCTTGCCTCGCTGGTAACAACGCGCTCCATCGCTGCGTGTGGTCTTGCCGGCCTCTGTCGTATATCGCTGTCCGGTTTGATCCGAGCAACTTGCTCCATTGCAGCTTTTGATTACAGACAGTGGGGCTGGCGCTTGATAGTCGGCAGCTAGCTCAGGTTGCCGCGCCTCCTTCGCCGCACGCGCTATTTCCAAATCACGCTGGCGTCGCTGATTCTCTGCAATTTCCTGCTGTAAGCGAATTGATGCTTGTCGAGCATCCTCTGCTGCTACTGCACGTTGTTGCTTTTGTAGTGCCGCACGATCGGCGGCTTTCTCGGCCTCGATGCCTTCGACCTGTGCTGCTGTACGCGCATTGACTTCATAAGCTTGGCGCTGCCGTTGAGGCGAAATATATTCGCTTGGGCGAACCTGTTCCACGCTTGCTCCCCCAGAACAAGCACCATCAGTGATAACAACCTTGCCATTTGGCATCCGGCACTTGATCGCGTCGGCGTGGGCTGCTTCTGATAGTGTGACAAGCGTGAGAAGTAACAACAAACCAGTTTTCATTAACACCCCCTACGGCTCACGATGTACCCCCGAAATTTCCTGACTCTTCTGGCCCCTATCTTGCACCAGCTAGCGATGGGCCTACTTGCTCCTGAAACCAAGCAATACAGTGGCGACCAGAAGCAAATGTGCGTTGCTGACCATTCCAATGGACGGCAAAGTTAAGGCCGATAATCATAAAATCGCCGCCATATTCAAGCAACACACGCTTTACGTCGTCGACTGTCGCGTTAGGCGCCATTGCCTTTGCCAAGGACATGGCGCTCGAAGGGTCTGCATTTCTTCCTGGGGCGGGTCTGCTCTGGTTTTCGGGAAAAACACCAAACCTGCCCGTGATCTTATTGATCACCAAAGCTGGATCAAGATCATCGCCCAGCACCCGGACTGCCTCATTTAGCGCTCTTGCAGCATCCTTGCGGCCAGTTGTGATTAGCATTTTAGCGAAGTCAAGGACAGCCTTCTGCTCGCCGAAATATCTCGTCAGAAAGGCATTGTGCATTACCTCTGAGACCTGTCGCCGATTCTTGAATGCCTTTTCTGTAATCATGTACAGGCGAAACGTGAAGGCCAAACTCTTGGAGGTCTTTGCCAGCGTCGCTGCTAATGTTGTCAGGTCAGGGTAATACTCCACTGCCGTTTCCCAGTCCTGACTAAACTGTTGCACCCCCTCGTCAGCGGCGGCATCACCGGCATCGAAATCACTCTCGCCCATGCCGGTGCTTTGATACTCAGCATCGTAAGCCTTGCGTTTGACGGGGTCAGAAAGCACCCCGTATGCCTCGTTGATCTCAGCCATCTTGCGGTGAGCCTCGTCGGCAGACCCCGAATACTTATCCGGGTGATAGCGTTGAGCGAGGGCGCGAAATGCTGCCTTGATGACCACATCTTCGGCTTGCGGGGTAACCCCCAGGATCGCGTAATAGTCTCTCATCTGTGAAACGCCCCGTATTCCTCAGAGCGGCGAGTGATAATGTTATTTGGATTATGCCCCAAGGAACCACAAGGGTCTGAGTTTTTGGCATCGTAAATTCTCGACAAACCGAACGATAGAGATAGCAGCAATCGGCTGGAGGCAACGTTGGGGGCATGTCGGAAATTGATAAATAGCAAACCATTGCAGCGCAGGCGATCCAGATGTTAGCCCGAATTTTTCATAAAAGCAGGCGAATCTCGTTTAACCCATTGATATAATTGGGGTTACGCCAATAACGCTTCGTAAGAAGCCTAAACGAGACCGCCTATGGACCATTCTATCCCAACCCAGCTTCGCTTTCCCGCCAGCGCCGGATTTACGATCCGGGCAGAGTTTGACGGCGGGGCGATGTCCTCCGACTTTGGCGCACTCCTGTTGCGTGGCATCGACCTGCAAATCGGCCTGATTCCCCGCCTGGTCAGCGCGATTCACGACAAACGCCACGCCTCGTACATTGACCATCCCCTGGCCGACCTGCTTCGTCAGCGGATATTCCAGACCGCCAGCGGTTACGCCGACGGTAATGACGCCAACACGCTGCGGCGCGATCCGCTGTTCAAACTGGCGGTCGGTCGTGCCCCGCTGGACGAGGGAAATGACCTGGCCTCCGGCCCCACGCTCTCCCGGCTCGAAAACAGCGTATCGCGCAAAGACATTTACCGCCTGGCCAAAAGCTTCGTCGACGCCTTCATCGCCAGCTACGCCCAAGCGCCTGCCGTGATCGTGCTCGATATGGATCACTCGGAGGATGCCACTCACGGGCAGCAGGAACTGGCGTTCTATAACCCCCACTACGGGAATCACTGCTACCTGCCGCTGTTTCTCTTCGAAGGACTTTCCGGGAAGCTGATCACCGCCGTCCTGCGTCCGGGCAAGCGTCCCACCGGTAAAGAGAATGCGGTCATCATCAAGCGCGTGCTGCACCTGCTCCGCCAGGCCTGGCCCGAGACCCACATCCTGCTGCGCGGGGATGGTCACTTCGCGAATCCCGAACTGATGACCTTGTGCGAGTCCGATCCGCATCTGGACTTTCTCTTCGGCCTGGCCGGCAACCAGGTGCTCTCGCCCAAGGCCGAGCCGCTGCTGAAGAAAGCCCGTGCGCTGCACCAGACACACAGCGCCAACGCCCAGCGCCTGGGGAACGCCGAGCCTGCGGCGACACGACTGTACGACGATATCGAGTATCAGGCGGGCTCGTGGCCCAAGGCTTACCGCGTGGTGGTCAAGGCCGAGGTGATGGCCTTGGGTGACAACCCGCGGTACGTGGTGACCTCGCTGTCCGACCCGACGCCTGATGTGCTTTACAAAGAGCTGTACTGTGCTCGAGGGCAGGACGAGAACTTCATCAAGGCGGTGAAGAACGACTTGGCCAGTGACCGGACCTCCGATCATGCCTTCCTCGCCAATCACCTGCGGCTGTTCTATTCGTGTGCGGCGTATGGGTTGATTCACGGCTTGCGCGAGAACACGCTGGTGCATACGGAACTGGCCAAGGCGCAACCGCTGTCGATTATCCTGAAACTCTTTAAGTTGGCGGTGCGCGTGGTGCAGTACAAGGATCGGATCAAGCTGTCCTTGCCTACGTCGTGTCCGATGAAGGGGTGCTGGCGCGGGTGACCGAGTTGCTTTACCTCGTCCCGCGCCCGCCGGCACCGGCCTGATCGACTCGGCGACGCCGTCTCATGCTACCGACTCGAATCCGCTTGAGCGGAGGTCAGGTCTCGCCAGCGCTCTGTCCAGGGATCGATGGCGGCAGGGTGTGATGCCCAAAAGTTGGGGTATTTGGCCGATCGTGGCGGGTTGGCAGCAAAATTCGCAGCAAGCTGACTCGCATCACGGCTGGAATGGCACGACATTGACATCGCGCGGCGGGTTTATGAAACATCCGGGTTAGTTCGAGAGACATCCACCGCATGCTTTCGGGACTATTTTTCGCGTGCGTTTAATTTAGCCGCCGCACACCGGCCGGTCAGATAGACTATCCTTGAACTAATCCATTGGATTAGAATCTATCCTGTGCAAACCATCGCCGAAACCACCGAATACATCCGCCGCGCTGAAAAGCTGCTGGCCGATGACGAGCGCCGGGACTTGCTGCACTACCTGGCCGCGCATCCTCGAGTTGGCGACCTGATGGAAGGTACTGGCGGCGTGCGCAAGCTGCGCTGGTCGCGAGGCAGCCGGGGGAAAAGCGGTGGGGTGCGGGTGATCTATTATTTTCACAGCGATGGCGTGCCGCTTTACCTGCTGACCCTGTTCGCCAAAAACGAACGGGCGAACCTGAGCAAGGCGGAGCGCAACGAACTGGCTGAATTGGTCGGGCTGCTGGTCGCTGCCTGGCATGAGGAGTAAGCAACATGAGCAAGGCGTTCGACAGCATCAAGCAAGGGCTACAGGAAGCCATCGCCCACGCGCACGGCGACAATGAGGCGGTGCGTGTCTATCGCCCGCAGTCGGTGGACGTGAAGGCGCTGCGCACCCGCGTTGCCATGACACAAGAACAGTTTGCCGCCCGCTTCGGTTTTTCCGTGGCGACCCTGCGCCATTGGGAGCGCGGTGACCGTAGCCCGCAAGGGCCGGCACTGGTCTTGTTGAACGTGATCGACAAAAACCCGACTGCCGTGCTCACCGCCCTGCAATAACACCCTGATATAATTTGCCGCCTTCGACCCCGTCAAAAAATTGCAGCATCGTTTTGGCGGGGGTAACTTTGGGGGTAACTCCGAAAATCCGAAAACGCGAACCCTTGCGCCGCAAGTCATTCCCGGCTTTGTTCGATGCAGGCTCGGCACCAAACAGCTATTTTCAGCAGTCCAAAGAAGGCCGGAAACTCCAGTAAATACAAGGGTTACGGCCTTTTTTACGTCTAAAGCAGTCCGATATAGGCTATTGCAATCCGGGGGTACATGGGGAGATAAAACGCATTCCATTACACACAAATTATTCAAAATTACACTTTGAAGTTGAACTCGCGTCATAACGCATGAGCCTCTCTCGCGAATCTGATCCCGGCGGCGAAATCGACGACGCGTTGAAGGCCAAGCCAAAGGGTCTTCACCCCTGGCTCGCCATCGCCCTTGCGGGCCAGAAATCCGCCAAGCATCGCCACCAAGCGCACCACTTCATTGAGCCTGGGCGGCGTCTTGGGCACCTTCTTCCGATTCAGGATGTAAGCCGCTTGCCATTCGTCCTGCTCGAACAGCAAGGCCGCATCCAGGTCTGGGCAGGTACGGCCCAGGCGCATGAGTCGGGCAATCCGCCAAGCCACCACCATGAACAGCGCCAGCGCCCGTTCCAGCCGCGCCACGGTGCTCAACTGCAACGCCTCTACGCGGCAGCCGTTCTTGAGGACATGGAAGAACAGTTCGATCTCCCAGCGCGCCCGGTACCAGTCGATCAGTTCGGTCGCCGCTTCGAAAGAGTTAATCGGCCGATTGGTCAGCAGCCGCCATTCCACCGGCTTCACGCCCTCGGGGGCACTTTCTTCTCGCGCCACCAGACAACTCACCTCGATCCGGCTCCCCTTGCCGTCGGAGACCGTCACCCGCTTTGCCCAGACTCGTTGCCGAACGTCCCGCGCCTTCTGTCCTTGCCGCGAAGGCATCGTGAAGCGGATGCCGCCGAGCGCTTCGCTGGCCAGGACCTCAGTCCACAGCTTGCCGCCCTCGGGAAGCGCCCGATTGTGCTGGGAACGAATCAGCCAGTCGGCGGGATGCCCCAGCTCGCGGGCTTGCACCATCAGGGCCACGATGTCCGCCTCCCGATCCGCCACATACACCAGCCGGGTGTCCGGCATGCTGCTCGCCAACTCCGCGATGCGGGTGTAGCCCTCCGTCCAGCGGGTGCTTTCCAGCAGGCCACCTCGTTGGCCGCTCGCGTCCTTGGGTTCGCGTGCCCACATCCAGGCGTCCAGAACACCCAAGGGTTCACGCTGCGGACTGACCGCGTAGGTGGGATGCACGTACATCCCGCGTTGGGCTTCATACGAGAGCGGCCCCAGACCGGCAATGCGCTGACCATTGAAGTCGAGTTCCGTGGTGTCTTGGATGCACAGCACCACCGGATGCGCCCGCATGCGCGTTTCGGCGCTTCCCCAGTGCGAGGCCAGGATGGCTTCCCATTCGATGTCGTCCTGCGCAAAAAACGATACGCCGCCTGGGTTTCCGCCCAGCCGCCGCAGGCTTGCGGGATACTGGCCATCGGATTGGCTGCCATGCGCTCCGCCAGCAGCACCGTGCGCTTGTCCAGACGCCGGTCGCCCAGGTCGATCGCCTTGAATTCTTCCGCTGCCCAACCCATCACATCCACCCAGCATTTCTTGTAAAGTCAGCATGTTACGCAGAGGTGTTGAAGTTGTGTGTAATGGGATGGATAAAACGGGGGTACAAAGATTTTTTGAAAAGCGTATTCCCCAAATGCCACCAAGCGACACTGCAATTCGAGCCGCCAAGCCTGCCGAGAAGGCATGCAAGCTACCGGACGAGAAAGGGTTGTTCCTGCTGATCGATCCGAATGGCTCAAAGTATTGGCAGCAGAAGTACCGATTCAGCGGCAAGGAAAAGACCCTAGCTCACGGAGTCTACCCCGCCGTCGGGCTGAAGGATGGCGGAGAACACGGCCAAGCTATTTCGAGAACAGACTCGTGCACCACTGGGATTCGCATGGCACACCATCCCCATCGCCATCCATTTGGGTATTCGGGCAATTTCTCAGGAAATACGTGGCCTCGGCGCAGGAGGTCATCTGTGAGCAGTAGGTCCGGCCATCACAGGAAAATCGACCTGGGGAAGCGGCCCCGGGAGTGCTAGCCAGAGTGGCCGATTCCACTGATGAGGCGTTGAACTTGGGAGCCAAAAACTTGTAGCCGGCGGCCAAAAGCATGCCGATAAGGACGACCCCGACAAGTCGGCCAAGTAGCGAGGTTCCTTGCCGAACCGACGCGCGCGGAGGGGCTCTACGTGCTACGGTGGGCTCGCCACCAGGACGCTGAACTCGAACAGCTTTTTTCTTCCCATCCTTGTTGAGGGCAACCTCAAACGATACAGGCTCCCCAATCTTCGGTTGGCCACCTCGTTTTGGGTAATCCGAGATGTGGACAAAAAGGTCCTGCCCCCCGTTCAGCGGGGTGATAAAACCGAATCCCCGAGTCTCGTTCCAAGTCTTCAGCGTGCCGTTGATACGTGTGTCCATAGCCAAGTGCGTCGAGCAACAATTCAGGCTCAATTATCCACATGTTCGCCTATGTCAGGCGGCTACCAACCTTGGTCAAAATTTAACGCGCATTGACACTTACAGCCAATGCAAACAAATCGACCGAGCGTTTCAGTCTTGCCATGGCGTACAGCAGAACAGTAGCTACCAAACACTTGATGGTCTGTCACAAAAAAGCCATTTGACACCCATTGATGTTTCTATAAACCTGGAAACATGAATACGTTAATCGGTGCTGAAATCTTCGCTGCCCTGGGGCATGAATCCCGCCTCGCCATCTTTCGCCTGTTGATCGAGGCCGGACCCGATAGCATCAATGCCACGGCTATCGGTGAAAAACCGGGGATTCCCAATGCCGCGCTTTCCTTCCATCTGTCCCATCTTAGCCGCGTTGGCCTCATCAAGGGAGAACGCGAAAGCCGATCCATCCATTACTCCGCCGGGTACACAACGATGGACGAACTCAACTCATTCCTGACACAGAACAGTTGTCAGGGCGATCAATACCTGCCGAAAACCCAGGCCGCCGCAACAACTGGCAAGCGACAAGCTAAGGTGGAAGCGTGAATACGGCTACCATGCGGCGCGCCCACCTGAGCTGGCTCGTGCTTGGCCTCGCAACTTGGATTGCCGCCTACGCCAGCCTGATCCCCTTCGCCAATGCCGTGATCGCACTACTCGGCCTGTCCCGTGAGACACACCTGGGCGAAGCGGTTCATTTCTTCTTCTACGACACGCCAAAGGTGCTGTTGCTGCTCACCGGCATCGTCTTCCTGATGGGTGTTGTGCATACTTTTGTTGCTCCGGAACGAACACGTGCCTTGCTTTCCGGGCGCCGCCTCGGCGTCGGCAACATCATGGCTGCCAGCCTCGGTGTGGTCACGCCCTTCTGCTCCTGTTCGGCAGTGCCATTATTCATCGGCTTTCTCTCGGCCGGCGTGCCGCTCGGCGTCACCTTCTCTTTCCTCATCTCGGCGCCCATGGTCAATGAGGTCGCATTGGCGCTACTGTTCGGGCTGTTTGGCTGGAAAGTCGCCGCGCTCTATCTTGGCCTCGGGCTCGCGGTGGCTGTCGTCGCTGGCGTCGTCATCGGCCGACTCGGCATGGAAAAACATCTCGAATACTGGGTACGCGAGATGCAATCGACGCAATCGGCGGATTACGAAGGGACGGCACCGACCTGGGCTGATCGCATCGATGCTGGCGTCGCGCATGTCAAGGAAATCGTCGGCCGCGTCTGGCCCTGGGTGCTCGCCGGCATCGCCATTGGCGCCGGCATCCACGGTTATGTACCGCAGGACTTCATGGTCTCTTTTATGGGCAAGGACGCACCGTGGTGGTCAATTCCCGCTGCGGTGCTGCTCGGGGTACCGATGTACACCAACGCTGCCGGCATCATACCGATCGTCGAAGCACTGCTTGGCAAGGGCGCGGCACTCGGCACCGTGCTCGCTTTCATGATGAGCGTTATTGCGCTCTCGTTGCCAGAGATGGTCATCCTGCCCAAGGTGCTGAAACTGCCCTTGATCCTGACTTTCGCCGCCGTGGTCGCCTGCGGCATCCTCATCGTCGGCCTGATCTTCAATGCTGTCTTGTAAGGAGTTTACATGCCTGACGCCGTCCGGCATCCTTCCATCGTCGCGCTGGTTTCACTGGCTGCCAACATTGCATCCAATCATCCGAAACAAGGCTTGTGCCAAATCCAACGTTTGCGCGGCTACGGCATCAGCGAGGAGCAGATTGCGCTGGCGATCGACATCACCCGCCATATCCGCGACGAGGCCGGCGAAATGCTCGACCGCAGCTTCGACGAAGAAGCTGCCGTGGTCGCTGCGGCCTGGCCTCCCGCCGAACCGCCGGCACCGACTATAGAGGCTATGCCGGAGACGGCCTGTTGCACACCCACCGCCAAGGGCAACGCCTGTTGCTGAACCACCCGAAAGGACACATGATGAAAAACGTCAAGATACTCGGTACAGGCTGTACCAACTGCAAAAGCACTTACGCTTTGATTGAGGAGGTCGCCAAGGCCAAAGGCATCGACATCCAGCTCGAGAAAGTCGAAGATCTCAAGGCGATCATGTCACACGGCGTGATGAGCACGCCGGGCGTCGTGATTGACGGCAAGGTGGTACATGCGGGCGGCATCCCGACGCGAAGCAAGGTCGAGGGATGGTTCTGATGTGCTGTCTCGCTGTCCAGCTCTGGCTACTGTTTGTGCTGCTGGCCGGCAACGCTTTTGCCGGCAACTAACCAGACTTTCTGGTCAAGTAGACTGGCTTGCCGAACATCTCGATGATCCCAAGCTGGCCATTCTCAATGTCCGCTATTACGCCCGCCGCCCTATGACTGTCGGGCATGCCCCCCGCGCGATCATGATGCAACGCTGGGGGATCAATGACGACTCTACCATTGTCGTGTACGACGACTTGGTCGCAGCCCTGCCCGCCCGATAATCGGCCTGAGAAAGAGTTTCCTCAACAAGCGAGGCTGGCTGCACTGACCTGCTACACGCCTGGAAGCATAAAAAGTTTAGGCGTTCAAGTCTCAGGACTGCGCGCATGGTCAGATTTTTCGTGCGGAGGTTTTAGTCACTAACCAGTTCAATCATCACAAATCATGAGAAGAATTCAGGATGCGCAAGCCATGGTTGGCACTATGTTGAAGCGGGTCAATGAGCAGGCCGCAGCGACGACTGAACGTCCCAATCGAGTGAGGTAGTAGCGATAGGTATGAGTGACTTTCTTGATCAAGCCGAGCGTACGCAGTCGGGCAAGTTGGCGCGACATGGCGGACGGAGTGAGCTTCAGATAGCTGAGAAGATCGGCACGACGCCAACCGTGAATGTTGAACTCGCCGCGTTGCATGGTTTGCAGCAAGGCTTTCTCGGCAGGATCAAAGAAGTTCACCCCTTTGACACCGGGAGCCGCCCCCAACCGTGGCATGCTCAATCGCTCCAAGTCACGCTCGCCGGCACTGGGGTCATCGAGGCTGGAGAGGAACGCCAGGTAACGTTGGTTGCAGCCGAGCAGGATGTCGCGCAGGTCGATCAGGCTATAGATTGTCTTCTTCAGGGGCGCCAATTCTCGGGTGGCGTGCCTGTCCCTTGTGTTCCACCTTGCGGTGGTGTTTGAAGAAACTCACGTCATTGACGGTCGTTTCGACCCGCAGTACGCGGGAGAATTTGTCATACACCTTGACGCCAGCGGCGCCCATGGTGTGCTTGATGCAGCGCCCCTCGATACGGGTGGACAACCGGGAACCGATCTCCTGGGCCAGTTGTGGCGTGACCTTCTTGCCCAGAAAGCTGGAGACGCGTTCTGCGTTGGCGGCCAAGACCGCTTGGCGCGAAATGGCGTCATACAGTGGAACCAATATCTGCTCACTGCGAAACATCAGGTCGGTGGAGTATTCGACTTGGCGCAAGCTCCAGTGATACGAGGATCCAAAGACGTCAAGCACTGGGCACAACCACTGCGCATAGCGATCCAGTCGCGGGTGAAGTACGTCGGGACTGAACGCATCCGCCAGCGCCTGCGCCTGCGCGATGTCGGCGACACGCAGGAAGGCGTTGTCCTGCTGGAGGAAGTCGATCCTTTCTCGCGTCAGAGTTCTTGCCAGAGCGCTGTGACCATTACAGTAGAACTGCAACCCGAACGGTGCCCACGTCGGCACACGCAGGTAGCACAACCCCAGTTCCTCGTCGATGAAATAGAAGTAGTAGTGCAGGCACTTGCCTTGATCGGGGCGCAGGTAAGTCTTGCCACTGCCTTTGTCATGCCACGGTTTGTAGCTCGGACAGGCTTCCATGGCCGAGAGCACATGCACCAAACCCGGTGCGTCGCCGCGACCGGCGAGCACTCGCGCGACCAACTCTTCCTTGCGAATATGGCTTTTGCTGACGTGCTCGATTTCAATACCCGCCGCCAGACACACCTCCTGCGCACGCTCACGAATGCGATCTCGCAGCGGCTCGGCAAATCGCGGGTAGTCGAATACCCGAATTCCGTGCGTGTACAAATAACTCGTCATTCCTGCCGCGTAGCACGCACCAGGCAGCGTGCCGGTGATAATGATCCGGTCAAAGCACGAAAGCACGCCATGCATGTTCGTCGCGTATCGTTCCGCCAGAGCCATCGCCAACATGATCGCCTCCTCGGTCATTCGTCAGCCTTCTATCGTAATACCTGTTTGGTTCCGGCTCGTCCGGCTTAGGGTGAGGAGAGGGGGTAATCGCCCTGATATAATTCGTGGCCTGTGACACCAACAAAAAATTGCACCATTCAAGTGTGAGTAACTTTGGGTGGAACCCGAAAATTGTGAAACGTAACCCCTTGCTCTGCAATTATTTCCGCCGTTTATTCGATGCAGGCACGGGCACCAGTAACGACAAGTCGGCTTTCCTCCGGAAAGCCGTTTTTGTTTGCCAAGCGTATCCTTGCCCATGGCGTTGACCGTCGACGACTTCGACTTTCACCTTCCGCCCGAACTGATAGCCCAACACCCGGCGCCCGAACGCACCACCAGCCGGCTGCTGCATGTCTGCGGTCAACAGCGCTTTGACCGCAAATTCGCCGACCTGCCCGGACTGCTGCGTGCCGGTGACTTGCTGGTATTCAACGATACGCGCGTCATCAAGGCGCGTTTTTTCGGACGGAAGGAAAGCGGCGGCCGGGTCGAGGTCATGCTCGAGCGCATTGTCGACGCACAGCACGCCATCGCACAGATCCGCGCCAGCAAGTCGCCAAAGCCGGACACCAAGATACGGCTCGCCGATGCCTTCACGGTCCGCGTTACCGGCCGGGCCGGTGCCGGCGGCGAATTGTTCACCCTGGAACTGGTCGACCGTGGCAGCCTTTGGGAACTCGCCGAGCAGCATGGCAAGCTGCCGCTACCGCCCTACATTGCACACCGCCCCGATGCGACCGACGAGGCCCGCTACCAGACAGTCTATGCCCGCGAACCGGGCGCCGTCGCCGCCCCCACCGCCGGCCTGCATTTCGACGAGGGGATGCTGGCCAGGCTGCGGGCGCAAGGCGTCAGCGCCGCCTTCCTGACCCTGCACGTCGGCGCCGGCACCTACCAGCCAGTGCGCGCCAACAAGATCGAAGAGCACCGGATGCACAGCGAGCGTTTCGACATCCCACCCGCCACCGCCAGCGCCATCGCCGCCACCCGTGGTGCCGGCGGGCGTGTCATTGCCGTCGGCACCACCAGCCTGCGCGCGCTGGAGTCGGCCGCCATGATCGACGGCGCCGTGCGGCCCGGCCCGGCCGAGACTGACATCTTCATCACCCCTGGCTATCGCTTCAAGGTCATCGACCGCTTGATCACCAACTTCCACCTGCCGAAATCGACGCTGCTCATGCTGGTTTCGGCCTTCGCCGGTTACGATGCCATCCGCGCCGCATACGCCCACGCCGTCGGCGATCGCTACCGCTTCTTCAGCTACGGCGACGCCATGCTCCTGGACAAATCCGATGCAGTTTGAACTCCTCAAGACCGATGGCGCGGCCCGTCGCGGCACACTGATGCTGGCCCACGGCGTGGTCGAGACCCCGGTCTTCATGCCGGTGGGCACCTACGGAACGGTCAAGGCGATGACGCCGCAGGCGCTTGCCGATATCGGCGCGCAGATCTGCCTCGGCAATACCTTTCATCTGTGGCTGCGCCCGGGGCTGGACGTCATCCACGCGCACGGCGGACTGCACGGGTTCATGGGCTGGTTGAAGCCGATCCTGACTGATTCCGGCGGCTTCCAGGTCTTTTCGCTCGGCGCCATGCGCAAGATCACCGAGGACGGCGTCAAATTCTCTTCACCGATCGACGGCGCCAAGCTCTTTTTGACGCCGGAAATCTCGATGCAGATCCAGCACGGGCTGAATTCCGACATCGCCATGATCTTCGACGAATGCACGCCCTACCCGGCAACGCGCGACGACGTCGCGAAGTCGATGCGCCTCTCGCTGCGCTGGGCGCAACGCAGCCGCGACGAGCACGACAAACTGGAGAACACAAACGCCCTCTTCGGTATCGTCCAGGGCGGCATGCACGAGGACCTGCGCGACGAGTCGCTCGCCGGGCTCGACGCCATCGGCTTCGACGGCATGGCTATCGGCGGCCTCTCGGTCGGCGAACCCAAGGAAGAGATGGTGCGCATCCTTGCCCACCTCGCCCCGAAAATGCCGACACACAAGCCACGCTACCTGATGGGTGTCGGTACGCCGGAGGATCTGGTGCATTCGGTCACGGCCGGCATCGACATGTTCGACTGCGTGATGCCGACACGCAATGCGCGCAACGGCCACCTGTTCACCCGCTTCGGCGACGTCAGGATCAAGAATGCCCGGCACAAGACCAACACCGGGCCGCTCGACCCGAGCTGCACCTGCCATACCTGCACCCATTTCAGCCGCGCCTACCTGCACCACCTGTTCCGGGCCCGTGAAATTCTCGGCAGCATGCTCAACACCATCCATAACCTGCATTTCTACCAGACCATCATGGCCGAAATGCGTGCGGCCATCATTGCGGGCAGCCTCGACGCGTGGGCAGCGCGCTTTGCGCACGATCGAACGTCCGGTCAGTGTTAGAATCACGCGTTTTGATTTTCAGCTTTCAGGAGTTTGAACCATGATTAGTCTTGCCCACGCTCAAACCGCCGCCGCGTCCTCCGATCCGACCAGCAGCATGATGCAGTTCCTGCCGATGATCCTGATGTTCGCGGTCCTCTGGTTCCTGATGGTTCGGCCGCAGATGAAGAAGGCCAAGGAACACAAGGCACTGATCGCCGCGCTGGGCATAGGCGATGAAGTCATCACCCAGGGCGGCATTCTCGGCCGCATCGTCAAGGTCGAGGAAAGCTATGTCACTGTAGAAATTGCCAGGGTAGAAGGGGCCAAGGGTATGGAAGGCAAGGGCGTAGAAGTTATCGTACAGAAACCATCCATCGGCCTGGTTCTGCCCAAGGGCACGCTGAAGACGCTGTAACCACCCCAAGAGGCGGCTTATGGCCGCCTTTTCTGCCTTGAAGCCGCCATGAATCGCTACCCACTCTGGAAGTACATCACCGTCGCCATCGCGCTGGTTATGGGCTTCGTCTACACCCTGCCCAATTTTTTCGGCGAGTCGCCGGCCGTCCAGGTTTCCAGCGCCAAGGCGACGATCAAGGTCGACCAGAAGGCGCTGGCCCGCGTCGAGGAAGCCCTGAAAGGTGCCGGTATCGCGCACGACGGCATCCAGCTCGACTTCAACGGCGTCAAGACCCGTTTCACGACCCCCGACATCCAGTTGAAGGCCAAGGATATCCTGGAAAAAACCTTCAATCCGGATCCGACCGACCCGCAGTATGTCGTCGCGCTGAACCTGCTTTCCGCCTCGCCGCAATGGTTGACCGCGCTACACGCGCTGCCGATGTACCTCGGCCTTGACCTGCGTGGCGGCGTGCACTTCCTGTTGCAGGTGGATATGAAAGGAGCGCTGACCAAGCGTCTCGACTCGCTGTCAGCCGATCTGCGCACTGTCCTTCGTGACAAGAACCTGCGCCACGCCGGCATCACCCGCGAGGGTGACCGTCTGGTCATCAAGTTCCGCGAGGCCGATGTCCGCGACAAGGCGCGCGACACCATCGCCGACAGCCAGCCTGATCTGCTCGTCACCGAGCAGGGTGAAGGCAGCGACCTCAGGTTGGTCGCCACGCTCAAGCCGGAAGCTCAGAAGAAGATCGGCGAATTCGCGCTCAAGCAGAACATCACGACGCTGCACAACCGGATCAACGAACTCGGCGTCGCCGAACCGGTGATCCAGCAGCAGGGTTCCGACCGCATCGTCGTCCAGTTGCCCGGCGTCCAGGACACCGCCAAGGCCAAGGACATCCTCGGCCGTACCGCCACCCTCGAAATCCGCATGGTCGATGACTCCCCCGGCGCGCTTGACGCGGCGCTGGCCGGCAATCCGCCCTTCGGCACCGAGGTTTACAACGAGCGTGGCGGCCAGCCGCTGCTGGTCAAGAAGCAGGTCGTGCTGACCGGCGACCGCCTGACCGACGCCCAGCCCGGCTTCGACAACCAGACGCAGGAACCGGCCGTCCACCTGACCCTCGATTCCGCGGGCGCCCGCATCTTCAAGGACATCACCCGCGACAACGTCGGCAAGCGCATGGCCATCCTGCTGATCGAGAAGGGCAAGGGTGAAGTCGTCACGGCGCCGGTCATCCGCACCGAGATCGGCGGCGGCCGCGTGCAGATTTCCGGCCGCATGAGCAGCATGGAAGCCAACGACACCGCACTGCTGCTGCGCGCCGGCTCGCTCGCCGCGCCGATGGACATCATCGAGGAACGCACCATCGGCCCCAGCCTCGGCGCCGACAACATCAGGAAGGGGTTCCACTCGACGATGTGGGGCTTTGCCGCCATCGCCCTGTTCATGATTCTCTACTACCAGATGTTCGGCGTCGTCTCGGTACTGGCGCTGGCCTCGAACCTGCTCTTCCTGATCGCCATCCTGTCGATGCTCCAGGCGACGCTGACCCTGCCCGGCATTGCCGCCATCGCGCTGACGCTCGGCATGGCGATTGACTCGAACGTGCTGATCAACGAACGCATCCGCGAGGAACTGCGTGCGGGCATGCCGCCGCAGGCGGCGATTTCGGAAGGCTACGAACGCGCCTTCGGGACCATTCTCGACTCGAACATCACCACGCTGATCGCCGGCCTCGCCCTGCTGATCTTCGGCTCCGGGCCGATTCGTGGCTTCGCCGTGGTGCACTGCCTCGGCATCATGACCTCGATCTTTTCGTCGGTGGTCGTCTCGCGCTCGCTGGTCAACCTGATCTACGGCCGCCAGCGGAAACTGGCCAAGGTCGCCATCGGCCAGGTCTGGAAGCCTGGGGCTGCCGTGGTCAACGGCCAGAAATAAGGGAAAACGGTCATGGAATTCTTCCGCATCAGAAAAGACATCCCCTTCATGCGCCATGCGCTGAAGTTCAACATCATCTCGCTGATCACCTTCCTGCTCGCCGTGTTCTTCCTGCTAGCCAAGGGGCTGCATCTGTCGGTCGAATTCACCGGCGGAACGCTGATCGAGGTGAACTACCAGCAGACCGCCGACCTCGAAAAGATCCGCGGCGCCCTCGGCAAATCCGGCTTCAACGACTTCTCGGTACAGAACTTCGGCTCCTCGCAGGACGTGCTGATCCGACTTCCCTTGCGTGACGCCCAGGATACGGCCAAGCAAGGCGAAGCCGTGCTGCAGGCGCTGACCGCCGAAGCACCGGGCGCGACCTTGCGCCGCGTCGAGTTCGTCGGTCCGCAGGTCGGCAAGGAACTGGCCGAGAACGGCGCGATGGCGCTGCTCCTCGTGGTCGTCGGCATCATGATTTACCTCGCCTTCCGCTTTGAGTGGCGCTTCTCGGTCTCGGCGATCATCGCCAACCTGCACGACGTGATCATCATCCTCGGCTTCTTCGCCGCCTTTCAGTGGGAGTTCTCGTTGTCGGTACTGGCTGCTGTACTCGCCGTTCTCGGCTACTCGGTCAACGAGTCGGTCGTCGTCTTCGACCGTGTCCGCGAGACCTTCAAGAAGACGCGGGGCCTGACGACGCCGCAAGTGCTCGACCACGCCATCACCAGCACCATCAGCCGGACCATCATCACCCACGGCAGCACGCAGATGATGGTCTTGTCGATGCTGATCTTCGGCGGCGAAACGCTCCATTACTTCTCGCTGGCGCTGACCATCGGCATCCTGTTCGGCATCTACTCCTCGGTGCTGGTAGCCAGCCCGCTGGTCATGTGGCTGGGCGTTTCCCGCGAGCAGTTCATCACCAAGCAGAAGAAGATCGTTGAAGGCGCCAACGAGGAAGGCGCGGTCGTCTGACGCGTTCCTCGGGGCGAAAGAAAAGCCGCCCGACTGCGGGCGGCTTGCATCAGACGATGATCGCGGGCGTCAAAAAGTCAACGAGTCGAGCAACTTCATCATTTCACCAGTGCGCGGGCGGGCCTTGTTCTCACCGCCGTGAACCGTGCCGACCTTCTTGGCATTCATCCGTTCGATATTGCTCGTGTATGCCTTGGCCGGTAGCGGCAGGTAATTCGCCTCCTCGACCAGCCGGACGCCGTTGTTCATGAAGTACTCGACAAATTCCTTGACCGCGGGTTTCT
Source organism: Candidatus Dechloromonas phosphoritropha (assembly GCA_016722705.1). Taxonomy (NCBI): domain Bacteria; kingdom Pseudomonadati; phylum Pseudomonadota; class Betaproteobacteria; order Rhodocyclales; family Azonexaceae; genus Dechloromonas; species Candidatus Dechloromonas phosphoritropha. The sequence continues at coordinate 48,532 of JADKGN010000004.1, forward strand.
CGAGCGACTTCTCGTTGACATAGATGAAGACCGGGCGCGACAGCGGCTGATAACTGCCATCGCGAATGTGCTCGGCCGTCGGCAAGACAGCCGCCTTCCCGTCGCTGATCGCCACCGCCTTCAGCTTCTTCTGGTTCTCGACATAGTAGTCGAGGCTCAGATAGCCCAGGCCGTCCTTGTCTTCAGCGATCCGCTGCGCCAGAACACCATGGTCTTCAGTCCTGCTGACGTCGGTGCGGCTGGACTTGGAGGTGCCAACAACCACCTCGGTGAAGGACTCGAAGGTGCCCGAATTGGCGCCTGGCGCATAGAGATTGATCTTCTGGGCGGGCCATGCCGGGTTGAGGTCCTTCCAGGTATTGATCTTGCCTTGCGCCTTCGGCTCCCAGAGCTTTCTCAACTCGGCCACGCTCATGCTGGTTACAAAGCTATTCTGCGGATTGACCACGACTGTCAGTGCATCGTAAGCCAGCGGCATCTCGTAGAAGCGGATACCGGCCTTGGCGCACTCGTCCATTTCTTTTTTCAGGATCGGTCGCGATGCATTGGTAATGTCGGTCTCGCCGGCACAGAACTTGGTGAACCCGGCACTGGTTCCGGAAACACCGACATTGACGTGGACCTCATGCAGCTTGGCGGTCTGGAATTCCTGGGCGGCAGCTTCGGTAATCGGATAGACCGTGCTCGAACCGTCGACCTTGACCACGGGCGAGGCGCTGAGGGCCACCGGGCTGAAAGCAAGCGTCGCACAAAACGCGACAGCGGGAAGAAGTGAAGATGCGGGTGGCGCTAACATACGTTTCATGGTGAGTCTCCGTGGCTGTAATGGACTGGAAAAATCGAGAAAACCGGCCGCGGCAACAGCCGGTGTTACATCGCACTGCCGCTCCCGCGGCCATGACATGCGGTTTTAACCGAAACCGCGCTTCTCGCCCGCCGCTGTCTTCTTGCCGAGGCAAGACCCGCTGGCGGCGGCGAGCACAATCCCTTCAAGGACAGTGTTTCAGGACCATCCTTGGCAATAACCTTTGACTGCGATTGCCAGTTTGCAGGATACTTAAACGTTGCGTTTTCGACCAAGCTTTTCCTGCCGCTGTCAACTATCTTTGAGATCCTGCCTCGACCATGAGCACCCACGACAACCTTCCCGAAATCTCTTTCGACGACCCCGCCCGCCACGGCATGACCCAGCGGGTCACGTGGATCAGCGTGGTGGTGAATGTTTTTCTCACCTGTGCCCAGGTTCTCGCGGGTATCGTTGCCCATTCCCAGGGTTTGATTGCCGACGGCCTGCATTCGCTTTCCGATCTCGTCTGCGACTTTCTCGTCCTTTTCGCCGCCCATCACAGTAAGGAACCGGCCGACGAAAAACATCCCTACGGCCATGCACGCATCGAAACGATGGCATCGTTTGCCCTCGGAGCGATTCTGGCGGTGACCGGCGCCGGGATCATCTGGAGCGCCGGGATGAAGCTTCAGAATCTCGACAACCTGCCGCCGGTGGCGCCGCTGGCGCTATGGACCGCGGGCCTCGCGCTGGTCGCCAAGGAAGGGCTGTTTCGCTACATGCTGCGCGTCGGCGAAAAGCTGCGTTCGCCGATGCTCATCGCCAACGCCTGGCATGCGCGCTCCGACGCCGCCTCTTCGCTGGTGGTTGCGCTGGGGATCGTCGCCAACATGATGGGCTACACCTTCGCCGACTCGGTTGCCGCCGTGATCGTCGGCTTCATGATCGTCCGCATGGGTGCGGTGTTCGCCTGGGATGCGGTTCAGGAGTTGATCGACACTGGGCTGTCGGTCGAGGAAGTCGCCAGCATCCACCAGGTCGTCGTCGACACCCCCGGGGTCACCAGCCTGCATGAGTTGCGCACCCGCCGCATGGCGCATCGCTCGCTGGTCGATGCCCACATCTGCGTGGATCCGCGAATCAGCGTATCGGAAGGTCATCGCATCGCCGAGTTGACCCGCCAGCGGATACTCAACAGCCACCAGTCGGTTTCCGATGTGCTCGTTCATGTCGACGTCGAAGACAATCCGGATCACGACCTCAAGAGCCAGAACATGGCCGACCGCGAAGAACTGACCAAGGCGCTCTCGCCCCTGCTCGCCGGCCTGCCTGAACCGCAGCGCATTCTCCTGCACTATCTCGACGACGGGGTCGAGGCCGAGGTCTACCTGCCGCGTGATACGCTCGAAAATGCGATGGCCGTGAGCCGCGCCGAACACGAAATCTGCCAGCAACTGACCAGGAATCCGCTGGTCAGCGCCCTGTCGATCAACTACCGGCAGCGAGTCTTTCCGGCCAAAGGCCACTGATTGCCGCCCGGGCGCTTGGGCTGATTCTTCTCGCGTCGCCTCCGACAAGGCGGCGGCAGCCTCACCAGCTCGGTGTCTCGGCAGCGGGTGGCGGCAGCGGAGGCGCCGGCAACCAGGCGCCGCTTGCGCCATAGCCCGCTGCGCCAGCAACTACGAGGGCAAGAATCAGGGCTGGCACGCCACCACCCGTCGCCGAGTCTCCCTTGCCGTCCATCCAGCCGGTCAGCATCGGCTTGACGAGATTCCGCCTCCTGACGCGAGCATAGAAGGCAATCGCGGCGATGTGCAGTGCGATCAGTACATAGATCGCGTTGGCAACCAGATAGTGAATTCCGGTCAGACGATTGCTCAGGTTCTTGTCAACCAGATCGAACAGCGGACCGACAAAGGTGATGTCGTCATTGGCGAAGAGGCCGCTGCCAACTTGCGCGGTCAACAGCGCCAGAAGACCGAAAACCGACAGCGCGCCGAGCGGGCTGTGGCCCTCGCCTTGCCATTCGCCACGCAGGTAGGATGCGATCTTTCCCGGCGTCGGCAGGAATTGCAGGAAACGGGCATAGGTCGAACCGACCACGCCCCAGGCCAGGCGAAAGGCGAGCAACCCGACGATGAAGAGGCCTATGCGGCCGTGCCAGTCGATCAGGTTACCGCCGAGCTGGCCGCTGACAATGGCCGCGACAACGGCAAGGACGAGCGCCCAGTGGAAGACGCGGGTCGGCAGATCCCACAGGCGGAATTTTTGTTGGTTCATGGCCATCCTCCTTCGTCAAATGGAACAGGCGCCCTGCGGCGCCTGCGGCACGATTCACGGCAAACCGATCAGTCCTTGATCTTGAAGTCGTCGTGGCAACCCTTGCAGCTAGCGCTCAACTTGCCCAGTTGCTCCTTGGTCGCCGCCGCATCACCAACCGCGGCAACCTTGGCCATTTCGTTGGCTTCCTTGATGAACGCCAGCGCCACCTTGTTTACACCATCCCGGTTGGTGAAGAATGCGGGCTTGACCCTGGTCTTTTCCCAGCCGGTACCCTTGTCGGTCCCGGGCATGAAAAGGGCGCCCATACCCGAATTGGCGATGGCCTGAATCGCATTGGCGGCCTTGATGACCTCCTCCTTGTTGTAGGTGCCTTCAACGTTCATCTTGATGCGGGCCATGTTCCAGGCCATGAAGCCGTAACCGGACTGGCGCCACTTGATGGCATCTTCTGGCTTGATCTGCGCCACGGCCGTGCCGGTCAGGGTGATAGCCAAAAGTGCAAGCAGAAGTTTCGACTTCATCGCGTGTTCTCCATGGTGGTTGAGGAAATTCCAGGTTGCGGACAGTATGCGAGGCCCAAGCCGCTTAAATTCCGCAATATTATAGCGCTCCCCATGCAGTGGACGACAGCTAACCCCACCCGGGTCACAACTCGAAAACGTGCTTGACACGCAATGCCGGCCCATCCTGCTCGACGGCGATCAGGCGGTCGATATTGGGGTGTCTGCCAGGGTTGATCCGGGCATCCTCGGTATGCTCGGCGAAGATTTCCAGGCCTTTCCTTGCGGCCTCGCGGTTGATCGAGCCGAAGGTTTGCGCCAGATGGTTATAGACCGCCAGCGAACCCTGGCTGCCCGGCTTGTTCTCGATGGCGGCAACGACATTGCCGTCGGCGTCGAGCAGGTTGATAGCTGCGAGGTGGGAAATTCCCGGGAGTTTTTTTAGTCACTAACCAGTTCAATCATCACAAATCATGAGAAGAATTCAGGATGCGCAAGCCATGGTTGGCACTATGTTGAAGCGGGTCAATGAGCAGGCCGCAGCGACGACTGAACGTCCCAATCGAGTGAGGTAGTAGCGATAGGTATGAGTGACTTTCTTGATCAAGCCGAGCGTACGCAGTCGGGCAAGTTGGCGCGACATGGCGGACGGAGTGAGCTTCAGATAGCTGAGAAGATCGGCACGACGCCAACCGTGAATGTTGAACTCGCCGCGTTGCATGGTTTTCAGCAAGGCTTTCTCGGCAGGATCAAAGAAGTTCACCCCTTTGACACCGGGAGCCGCCCCCAACCGTGGCATGCTCAATCGCTCCAAGTCACGCTCGCCGGCACTGGGGTCATCGAGGCTGGAGAGGAACGCCAGGTAACGTTGGTTGCAGCCGAGCAGGATGTCGCGCAGGTCGATCAGGCTATAGATTGTCTTCTTCAGGGGCGCCAATTCTCGGGTGGCGTGCCTGTCCTTGTGTTCCACCTTGCGGTGGTGTTTGAAGAAACTCACGTCATTGACGGTCGTTTCGACCCGCAGTACGCGGGAGAATTTGTCATACACCTTGACGCCAGCGGCGCCCATGGTGTGCTTGATGCAGCGCCCCTCGATACGGGTGGACAACCGGGAACCGATCTCCTGGGCCAGTTGTGGCGTGACCTTCTTGCCCAGAAAGCTGGAGACGCGTTCTGCGTTGGCGGCCAAGACCGCTTGGCGCGAAATGGCGTCATACAGTGGAACCAATATCTGCTCACTGCGAAACATCAGGTCGGTGGAGTATTCGACTTGGCGCAAGCTCCAGTGATACGAGGATCCAAAGACGTCAAGCACTGGGCACAACCACTGCGCATAGCGATCCAGTCGCGGGTGAAGTACGTCGGGACTGAACGCATCCGCCAGCGCCTGCGCCTGCGCGATGTCGGCGACACGCAGGAAGGCGTTGTCCTGCTGGAGGAAGTCGATCCTTTCTCGCGTCAGAGTTCTTGCCAGAGCGCTGTGACCATTACAGTAGAACTGCAACCCGAACGGTGCCCACGTCGGCACACGCAGGTAGCACAACCCCAGTTCCTCGTCGATGAAATAGAAGTAGTAGTGCAGGCACTTGCCTTGATCGGGGCGCAGGTAAGTCTTGCCACTGCCTTTGTCATGCCACGGTTTGTAGCTCGGACAGGCTTCCATGGCCGAGAGCACATGCACCAAACCCGGTGCGTCGCCGCGACCGGCGAGCACTCGCGCGACCAACTCTTCCTTGCGAATATGGCTTTTGCTGACGTGCTCGATTTCAATACCCGCCGCCAGACACACCTCCTGCGCACGCTCACGAATGCGATCTCGCAGCGGCTCGGCAAATCGCGGGTAGTCGAATACCCGAATTCCGTGCGTGTACAAATAACTCGTCATTCCTGCCGCGTAGCACGCACCAGGCAGCGTGCCGGTGATAATGATCCGGTCAAAGCACGAAAGCACGCCATGCATGTTCGTCGCGTATCGTTCCGCCAGAGCCATCGCCAACATGATCGCCTCCTCGGTCATTCGTCAGGCTTCTATCGTAATACCTGTTTGGTTCCGGCTCGTCCGGCTTAGGTTTTCAGCAAAAGACATTTAGCCCGGATGTTTCATAAACCCGCCGCGCGATGTCAATGTCGTGCCATTCCAGCCGTGATGCGAGTCAGCTTGCTGCGAATTTTGCTGCCAACCCGCCACGATCGGCCAAATACCCCAACTTTTGGGCATCACACCCTGCCGCCATCGATCCCTGGACAGAGCGCTGGCGAGACCTCACCTCCGCTCAAGCGGATTCGAGTCGGCAGCATGAGACGGCGTCGCCGAGTCGATCAGGCCGGTGCCGGCGGGCGCGGGACGAGGTAAAGCAACTCGGTCACCCGCGCCAGCACCCCCTTCATCGGACACGACGTAGGCAAGGACAGCTTGATCCGATCCTTGTACTGCACCACGCGCACCGCCAACTTAAAGAGTTTCAGGATAATCGACAGCGGTTGCGCCTTGGCCAGTTCCGTATGCACCAGCGTGTTCTCGCGCAAGCCGTGAATCAACCCATACGCCGCACACGAATAGAACAGCCGCAGGTGATTGGCGAGGAAGGCATGATCGGAGGTCCGGTCACTGGCCAAGTCGTTCTTCACCGCCTTGATGAAGTTCTCGTCCTGCCCTCGAGCACAGTACAGCTCTTTGTAAAGCACATCAGGCGTCGGGTCGGACAGCGAGGTCACCACGTACCGCGGGTTGTCACCCAAGGCCATCACCTCGGCCTTGACCACCACGCGGTAAGCCTTGGGCCACGAGCCCGCCTGATACTCGATATCGTCGTACAGTCGTGTCGCCGCAGGCTCGGCGTTCCCCAGGCGCTGGGCGTTGGCGCTGTGTGTCTGGTGCAGCGCACGGGCTTTCTTCAGCAGCGGCTCGGCCTTGGGCGAGAGCACCTGGTTGCCGGCCAGGCCGAAGAGGAAGTCCAGATGCGGATCGGACGCGCACAAGGCCATCAGTTCGGGATTCGAGAAGTGGCCATCCCCGCGCAGAATGATGTGGGTCTCGGGCCAAGCCTGGCGGAGCAAGCGCAGCACGCGCTTGATGATGGCCGCGTTCTCCTTGCCAGTCGGGCGTTTGCCCGGACACAGGACGGCAGTAATGAACTTCCCGGAAAGTCCTTCGAAGAGAAACAGCGGCAGGTAGCAGTGATTCCCGTAGTGGGGGTTATAGAACGCCAGTTCCTGCTGCCCGTGAGTGGCATCCTCCGAGTGATCCATATCGAGCACGATCACGGCAGGCGCCTGGGCGTAGCTGGCGATGAAGGCGTCGACGAAGCTTTTGGCCAGGCGGTAAATGTCTTTGCGCGATACGCTGTTTTCGAGCCGGGAGAGCGTGGGGCCGGAGGCCAGGTCATTTCCCTCGTCCAGCGGGGCACGACCGACCGCCAGTTTGAACAGCGGATCGCGCCGCAGCGTGTTGGCGTCATTACCGTCGGCGTAACCGCTGGCGGTCTGGAATATCCGCTGGCGGAGCAGGTCGGCCAGGGGATGGTCAATGTACGAGGCGTGGCGTTTGTCGTGAATCGCGCTGACCAGGCGGGGAATCAGGCCGATTTGCAGGTCGATGCCACGCAACAGGAGTGCGCCAAAGTCGGAGGACATCGCCCCGCCGTCAAACTCTGCCCGGATCGTAAATCCGGCGCTGGCGGGAAAGCGAAGCTGGGTTGGGATAGAATTGTCCATGGGCGGTCTCGTTTAGGCTTCTTACGAAGCGTTATTGGCGTAACCCCAATTATATCAATGGGTTAAACGAGATTCGCCTGCTTTTATGAAAAATTCGGGTTAGCTCGATTTCCGTTTGGTGAAGATCAGGCCGGCGATGAATCCGGCCAGGGAAGTTGCGACCGGGATAGCGAAGGCAATCCTTTGATCGGCGTAGCCTACCCCCATCGGGGTCAGCAGCCAGATTGCCGGTAGCAGGCCGAGGAAGAACCCCTTCAACCCACCGGCGAGTCCAGCCCGCAGGCGCGACGGGGCACGCGCGGTCGAGCCGGGAGTTCCGGTGACCAGGGCCACGGGCACCCGTGGCATTCGCCTCCTGCGGGTCATCGTTCCGGCCTCTCAGATGCGCTTCGCCAGTTCGGCGGCCTTGCCGGTGTAATCCCACGGCGTCAGCTTGAGCAGTTCAGCCCTGGCAGCTTCCGGGATTTCCAGCGTTGATACGAAGGCCTGCATACCCTCACGCGAAACGCGGGTGCCGCGCGTCAGTTCCTTGAGCTTTTCGTAAGCATTCGGCACGGCGTAGCGGCGCATGACGGTCTGGATCGGCTCGGCGAGCAGTTCCCAGTTGGCGTCGAGATCAGCCTTCATGGTGTCGGCATTAACTTCCAGCTTGCTCATGCCCTTCAACAACGAATCGTAGGCGAGCAGGGAGTAGCCGAGGCCGACGCCCATGTTGCGCAGTACCGTGGAATCGGTCAGGTCGCGCTGCCAGCGCGAGATCGGCAGCTTTTCGGCAAGGTGCTTCAATACGGCGTTGGCCAGGCCAAGGTTACCCTCGGAGTTCTCGAAATCGATCGGATTGACCTTGTGCGGCATCGTAGACGAGCCGATTTCGCCAGCCTTGACCTTCTGCTTGAAGAAGCCGAGCGAGATATAACCCCAGACATCGCGATCAAAGTCGATCAGGATGCTGTTGGCACGAGCAAAGGCATCGAACAGCTCGGCCAGCGCATCATGCGGCTCAATCTGGATGGTGTAAGGGTTGAAGACAAGGCCAAGCGATTCGACAAACTGCTTCGCGAAACCTTCCCAGTCGTAACCCGGGTAGGCGCAGAGATGGGCGTTGTAGTTGCCGACCGCGCCGTTGATCTTGCCGAGCAACTCGACGGCGGCGATACGCTCGCGGGCGCGCTGCAGGCGGTAAGCGACGTTGGCCATTTCCTTGCCGAGCGTTGTCGGCGTTGCCGGCTGGCCGTGCGTGCGGCTCATCATCGGCACCTCGGCATTGGCGTGGGCCAGTTCGCGCAGGCGGGCGAGCAACTTGTCGAGCATCGGCAACATCGCCTGTTCGCGGGCACCCTGACACATCAGCGCGTGCGACAGATTGTTGATGTCTTCCGACGTGCAGGCGAAGTGGATGAACTCGCTGACCTTGGTCACCTCGGCATTGCCCCTGGTATTCTTCTTGATCCAGTATTCCAGCGCCTTGACGTCGTGGTTGGTGACGGCCTCCTCAGCCTTGACCTCGGCGGCCTGGTCGACACTGAAGTTCGTAACCAACGCATCGAACTCGGCTACGGTCAACGGCGAAAATGGGGCAATTTCGGTGAAATGCGGCTCGGCAGCGAGTGCCTTGAGCCATTCAATCTCAACCTTGAGGCGGGCGCGGATCAGGCCGAACTCGGAAAAATACTCGCGCAGGACATTGACCTTGCCGGCATAGCGGCCATCGAGCGGGGAAAGGGCGGTCAGTGGATCACAGGTCATGAAAACATCCTTATCGTCAAGCCCGTGATTTTACCCGCGCGGCGAAGGACTGCGCCATACGCTATACTGGTGTTTTCCAAACAACAGAGCATGAGATGAAGCTGATCGGCTCCCATACCAGCCCGTTCGTGCGCAAGGTGCGCATCGCCCTGGCGGAAAAGAAGATCGAATACGATTTCGTGATCGACTCGCCGTGGCTGCAAGGCAGCGGAGTCCCGAACGTTAATCCGCTCGGCAAGATTCCGGTCCTCATCCTCGACGACGACACCCCGCTCTTCGATTCGCGGGTCATCGTCCAGTACATCGACAACGTCACCCCGAACAACAAGCTCTTTCCCACGCCCAACCGCGAACGCATTGAGGTAAAGCGCTGGGAAGCCGTCGCCGACGGTATCTGCGATGCAGCTGCAGCCGCCTTCCTCGAAGGAAAGCGGACAACGGCCCAACGCAGCGACGACTGGATCGCCCGCCAGCGCGTCAAGATCGCGCGCAGCCTCGAATTCCTGGCCGAGCAACTGGGCGAGAAAGCCTACTGCATGGGCACCCATTTTTCGCTGGCCGACATCGTCGTCGGCGCCGCGTTGGGCTACCTGTGCTTCCGCTTTGCCGCCATCGACTGGCAGACGGCGCACCCGAATCTGGCGCGGCTCTACGCCAAGCTGATGCAACGCCCATCCTTTGCCGACACCGTGCCGCACGACTGATCCGGGCCGGCGCAGACCAAGTCATGGGGCGCCGCTGGCGCCCTTTTCATTGCGTTGTCTTTGACCCCATCGCCTCGCCGAGGCGGATCGCCTGTGCCGGCGCCCAGCCCAGGTTGAACTGCAGCACATCCTTGGGAAACAGCATGACCACCGTCGACCCGAGCAGGAAGCGGCCCATTTCGTCGCCCTTTTTGAATTCGATCTGCTGATCGCTGTAATTCCAGTCCCGCAGATGGCCCGGGCGTGGTGGAATGACCACGCCATGCCAGACCGTCGCCATGCTGCCGACGATGGTGGCGCCGACCAGCACCAGCACGAAGGGGCCATGCGGCGAATCGAAGGCGCAGACAACCCGCTCGTTGCGCGCGAAGAGGCCAGGGACGCCGCGCGCCGTGACCGGATTGACCGAAAATAGCGCGCCGGGCACATGGATCATGCGCATCAGGCGGCCGGCGCAGGGCATGTGGATGCGATGGTAGTCGCGCGGGCTGAGGTAGAGCGTCGCGAAGCTGCCGTTCTCGAACTGCGCAGCAAGTTCGCGGTCGCCGCCGACCAGCGCAGTCGTCGAATAACTGTGACCCTTGGCCTGAAAGATCTGGTCGCGCTCGATGGCGCCAAACTGGCTGATCGCGCCGTCGACCGAGCAAATGAAATCAGCCGCGGCCAGGGGCCGCACGCCTTCGCGCAGCGGCCTTGTGAAAAACTCGTTGAAACTGGCGTAGCTGGCAATATCCGGATTGGCGGCCTCAGCCATATTGACGCCGTAACGCCCGACGAACCAGCGGATAACGCTGGTCGTCACTGACCCCGCTTGGGCGCCGGCCAGCTTGCCGGCGAGAACGGTAAGCGCCTGCTTGGGAAGCAGGTATTGCGACAAAACGGCGAGACGATCGGACACGTTGAATCCCATTAAACGCTGTGCAGGTGGATGGTCGGGCGCGCGGCAATCATTGGATCACCCCGCCGCCGAGGCAGACGCGGCTTTCATAGAGCACCACCGACTGCCCTGGTGCCAGAGCCCATTGTGGTTCGGCAAACCTGACTTCGCAACTCTCCACATCGACCCGCTCGACTTCGCAGGCCTGGTCGGGCGTCCGGTAGCGCGGCTTGGCAGTGTACACCCAGTGTGTATGCGGCGCCTGACCTGAAACCCAGGAAAGCTGATCCGCAACCAGCGACGCCTTGAACAGCGCCGGGTGATCATGACCCTGGACGACATGGAGCACGTTTTTCTCCATGTCCTTGCCGACGACGAACCAGGCATCGTGATCGCCGCCGCCGGGCTCGCCCTTCTCCCTGATGCCGCCGATGTGCAGGCCCTTGCGCTGGCCGACAGTATGGAACATCAGTCCATCGTGTTCGCCCATGACCTTGCCGTCGTCGAGGCGGCGGATTTCGCCCTTCTTCGGCGGCAGATAGCGCGCCAGAAAATCCTTGAATGGCCGCTCACCGATAAAGCAGATGCCGGTCGAATCCTTCTTGGCGGCGACGTGCAGCCCTTCGGCCTCGGCAATCTTGCGCACCTCGCGCTTGTAGAGGTCGGCCAGCGGGAACAGCGTCTTCGACAATTGCGCCTGATGCAGGCGATAGAGGAAGTAGCTCTGATCCTTGGTGCCGTCCTCGGCCTTCAGCAACTGAAATTTGCCATCGAATTCGCGGATGCCGGCGTAATGACCGGTGGCGATCTTCTCGGCACCGAGTTGCAGCGCGTGGTCGAGGAAAGCCTTGAACTTGATCTCGGAGTTGCACAGGATGTCCGGATTCGGCGTCCGTCCAGCCTCGTATTCGCGCAGGAATTCGCCAAACACGCGCTCGCGATATTCTGCCGCGAAATTGACCACTTCGACGTCGATACCGATGCGGTCGGCGACGCTCATGACGTCGATCAGATCTTGGCGCGACGAGCAGTATTCCTCGGTGTCGTCATCTTCCCAGTTCTTCATGAACAGGCCGATCACCTTCCAGCCCTGCTGCTTCAGCAGCAGTGCCGCAACGGAGGAATCGACACCGCCGGACAAGCCGACGACCACGGTTTTTTCAGACATCGGGCCCAGCCCCTTTCTTCCATTCATCCAGCGGCAGAATCACCGCCGGCTGACCATTATCGACAAACCAGCTATCGACGACGAAACGCGCGCCCTCGCCCGCCGCTTTCTCCTCGATCACCGCCGAATAATGTGCCGGAATGACCAGTGCCCAGTAGCGCGCTTCCGGCTCCAGCACACGATGCCAGCGCAGGCTGCCGCGCGCCTCGAGCAGGCGCAGCAGGCGCGTCGTCGAGGTTGAGTGATCGATACAGTCCATCTTGCCCGGCACGCCGGCATCGGCATAGTTACCACCGCGATCGTTGTGGATGTCCGATTGCTCGCCGGCCCAGCCGTAGAGGCGGCCGACGACGAGAGCCAGTATTTTGCGCTCGTTTTCGGCGTCGACCGCAACAGCCAGTTCGCGCCCGATTTCAGCAAGGCGTGCGTCGCTGAACCGCACCTCGGCCTCGACGAGGCAGCCGTAGCCGTGACAGATTCGTACCGTCTCGTCAGCCGCGGCAAATCCCGTCCATAGCCATAACAGGACGACAAGGCCGGCGCGCAACATCACTCGTAATGCACCAGCAGTTCGAGGGGATACGACTTTCCGGCAAGCAGATCGTCGATGCAGCGCCTAACCAGCGGGCTGCGATGACGGACCTGCGTCGCCTCGACTTCATCGATGGTCAGCCAGCGCGCAGCGACGATCCCTTTGTCCAGCTTGCGCTCGGATTCCCAGCCGCGCAATTCGCCACCGAAGGCGAAGCGCAGGTAGGTTGTATCCCGGCCCGGGCGCTTCCAGCTGTATATCCCGACCAGGTGGGTTGGCCTGAAGTGATAGGCGGTCTCTTCCAGCGCCTCGCGCACGACGGCGTCGATCAGCGCCTCGCAGTCCTCGAGGTGGCCGGCCGGCTGGTTGAAAGCGAGACCGGCTTCGGTCTCTTCCTCGACCAGCAGGAACTTTCCGTCGCGCTGAACGACGGCGGCAACAGTGACATCAGGTTTCCAGATCATGGGGAGCTTGAGCGGCAAAACCGCTATTTTACCCGCTGATTTGGGCTAAAATCGTAGGCTTTCACGATAGCAACACGGAGAATCGACTATGTCCATGGCGGATCGCGACGGCTTCATCTGGCAAGATGGCCAGCTCGTGCCCTGGCGCGAGGCGACCACCCACGTCCTCACCCATTCGCTGCACTACGGCATGAGCGTCTTCGAGGGCGTCCGCGCCTACAAGACGGAACGCGGCACCGCCATCTTTCGCCTGGAAGACCACACCGGCCGCCTGTTCAACTCCGCCCACATCTTCCAGATGGCAATGCCCTTCGACAAGGCAACCATCAACGAGGCGCACAAGGAAGTGCTGCGCGCCAACGATCTCGAAGCCGGCTACCTGCGGCCGATCGCCTTCTACGGTTCGGAGAAGATGGGCGTTTCGCCGAAAGGCGCCAAGGTGCATGTCGTCATCGCTGCCTGGCCGTGGGGCGCCTATCTCGGTGAGGAAGGCATCGAGCGCGGCATCCGCGTCAAGGTGTCGAGCTACACCCGGCATCACGTGAACATCTCGATGGTGCGCGCCAAGGCGTCCGGCCACTACATCAACTCGATCCTGGCCAATAACGAAGTGACCAACGAGGGCTACGACGAGGCCATGCTGCTCGACCCCGAAGGCTACGTTGCCGAGGGCGCCGGCGAGAACCTGTTCATCGTCAAGCAGGGCAAGCTGTTCACGCCCGACCTGACTTCGTGCCTCGAAGGCATCACGCGCGCCACCGTGTTGCAGATCGCCGCCGAGCTGGGCCTTTCGGTCCAGGAAAAACGCATCACCCGCGACGAGGTGTATTGCTGCGACGAGGCCTTCTTCACCGGCACTGCCGCCGAAGTGACGCCGATTCGCGAACTCGATGGCCGCCAGATCGGCATCGGCCGCCGTGGCCCGGTCACCGCCCAGATCCAGGCCAGGTATTTCGACGTGGTCAATGGCCGCTCCGCCCAGCACGACGACTGGCTGGCCTACATCTAATTCAGGGAGATCCAGATGTCCGACTTTCGTACCGTTGAACTCACCGCCCACGACCTGCCGCTGCACTGCCCGCCACCGGGCTCGCCGTTGTGGAGCCAGCACCCGCGCGTCTTTCTCGACGTCCTCCAGGCGGGCGAAGTGGTCTGCCCCTATTGCAGCATGAAGTATGTATTCAAGGGCGCCGCACCCAAGGGTCATCACTGAACCCGTGGCGGGCGCCCAACCCGCCACGGTCGCACGATAAAGGTACTGATCGTCGCCCCCTCGTGGATCGGCGACACCATTCATGGCGCAGCGACTGTTCGCGCGGCTGCACGCCCGGCACCCCAACCTGCAGCTTGACGCGCTGGCCCAGCGCCCGGCCCGAAAACTGGCAGCATGCGGCTACGGCGCCGCCTACGTCCTGCCCAATTCATTGAAGTGGTCCATCGTGCCATTCATGGCCGGCATTCCACGGCGCATCGGCTTCACCGGCGAAGCGCGCTACGGCCTGATCAACGTGCGCCACGATCTCGACAAAGAGACCCTATCGCTGATGGTCGAGAGTTTTGCACAACTGGCCGAAGCACCCGGCGCGCCGCTGCCCAAAGCCATTTTTCACCCGAAAATCCGGTCGACCGCAACAGTGACCCGGCCGGATTCCCGTTCGCCTTCGTGGCCCCGGTTGGCCAAATCAATGGCTCCGCGATACAGTGAATACACGTATCTGATTGGAGATTCCGGCATGGCAACTTCGATTCGCCTCGCTCCCGAAACCGAGCAAAGGCTTGACTACCTCGCCTCCCAAACCAGGCGCACCAAGGCTTACTACCTGCGCGCAATCATCAAGCAGGGCATCGACGAAATGGAAGACTACTACCTTGCCGCTGACGTGCTGGAGCGTGTTCGCAAGAGGCAAGAAGCGGTGCACTCCTCTTCTGACGTGAGAAGCGACCTTGGCCTGTGCGATTGAGTACGCCGAGACGGCCAGGGGTGCGGCTAAAGAAGCTCGACAAGCAGAACGGCGCGGCGCATCGTTGATTTCATGGACGAGCGTGTCACCGGGCTGGAAAACCCACGCAGCACAGGCAAGGCATTGACTGGCCCGCTGGGTGGCTTCTGGCGTTACCGGATGGGCGATTGCCGGGTGATTTGCGATATTCAAGATGGCGCTTTGCGCGTTCTTGGGGTGCAGGTAGGCAACCGGCGTGAAATTTACCGATAAGGAAACCCATGGATGAAATCCCACTCGGCCTCGTACAGCCAGCCCCTGCTTCAAGCGCGAAGCCCACTCGGACACCTCGACTGGCTCAACAAACTCTCGCTAGGCAGTGGTCGGCCAACTATGCAATCCTCTCAACTTAGTCCATAGTCATACGGCGGGTTTGTAAGCAAAGGACAGGTGAGGCTTTCGCTGGTTTGGCCGAGGTCGAGCACGATCAGGGATAAATTTCTGAAGGTTTTTGACGATTTCCGAGAAGATTTCCTTGGTAACTCGGGTGGTGATTTGCTGCACACCCGCCAAGACTCGGGGCAAGATACGACGTACGGTATTGAAGGCCATCGTCCGATTCACTCGCCATGGCGAATCGCTGGGCAGCCGCTCTTCCGCAGCCAGGTAGGTGGCCAGGGCATTGAGATTGTCACACACCATCTTGGCCCCAACATCCTGGCAGGCGGCCAGCCAAGTCAGGCCGGACGTGTGCTCCAGATTGAGCCGGTGTTTGATGCGCTTGAACGCCTCCTCGATACGCCAACGGCTGTGATAAAGGGCTGAGAAGCTTGTGGCCGGATACCGCGCGGTATCAAGCAAGGAGGTCATCAAGACCCGTACCTTGCCAGTCGGCGTCACCTGACGAATCAGGCGAACCATAGAAGGCAGACGCGGACACTCGTAATCAATGGCATCCTGACGATGCGGTGGCGGCAATGTCACCTGCGCCTCATCTTCTCCGGATCGCATGAACTGGGTGATGGCAGAAAAGGAAGCGGACGAATCACAGCGTATGCAAAAGGGGATACCTCGATGCAACAGCGCCGCGACCAACCAGGCACCCGGATACCCGCGATCAAGCACCAGCATGTCCTGAGCACCGAGTCGGTCAAGCCGCTCAAACAACATCTGACGTTCGCCGACCAGCGAACTGTGCAAAATCAGCGAGTCGAACAATTCGATCCCTGGCCGAAACAAACCGAAGATGGCCGCTTCTCGAATATGGCGGCGCCCTTCCAGGTCAAGCAAGGTCAGACGTACCTTCGATGCATCCGCCGCCAAGACCCGCAAGCCTTGCCAGTCCGGCTGCTGCGGAACGACCTCATCGACCAGGCGCAGCAATTCTGTATTGAGCGGCTCAAAGAGATTGGCGACCAGATGGCTGCGCGCCTTTGAGAAGGCACTGGCCGTGATCGCCCGACAAAGGCGGGTTCTTCCGGCAAGCAGGGCAAAGAAGGAATCAAGCTCCGCCTGAACTGCGCCGCGAATGCCGGTGAGCAGGAAAGCGATCAGATTCGTGAATGGCAATTCACGGTTTCGGGTGAAAAACCGAGGCTCGCGGCGGGCGGCGGCAAGGAAATTGGCGCCATGAATGTAGTCCGTTAGCCGTGAAACGATATTGGCATATTTAGGCCGTCATATAAAGCCTATTTATATCAATTGGTTACATGCTCGATTATATCTTGGCGCGGCCAGATGGCAAAGTTACCAAAATTAGATGACAGACCGCTAAGTCAAGAGGATTGGCCAACTATGGGCCTCCGGAAAGCTTCTCCATAGCTTCCCTCACTCGGCTCCCGTTGGTATTGTCATTGCATATTTCGAGAGGTATGCTCAGGCCAAGAACTTCCAATCCTATTTATCGGAGCATGTCCCATGGATACAAAAACGATAACTAATGCCGACGCTCTGTTGCTATCGACGAAGCAAGAGGATCATTTTTTTGACAGAAAGGCCGCGGCAATTAAGGGCGCCAAACTTCAGAAAATTGCGGTCGCTTTTGCGAACGCAGATGGTGGTGAAGCGTATATAGGCATTGCAGATGAAAAAGATGAGCCTGACCCAGCAAAACGGTGGGCTGGAACGCCAAATATTGAAGATTACAACCAGCACATTCAGGCGCTTACGGAAGTACAACCGGCATTACCAATGGATCTTACCTTCCTTAAGGCCGAAGGGAGGCACACCTACGTTCTGCGAATCCAAATAGAGAAGAGCCAAGCTGTTCATAAGGTAGCCGATGGTACGGTTTATGAGCGCATGGGAGCGCAGTCCCTGCCAGTCTCCGATCCTGCCCGTATTACAGCCTTATCGTTCGCAAAGGGGGCCGTTTCTTATGAGGATTATTCGCTCGATAATGCTGTAGCAGAAGACATTGTGGACTCACCCCGTTTGTGCGAGTTCTTAGCCGAGTATTCACCGACTACCGATCCACTTGAATTGACTTTGAACAAAAATTTGATTGATCGAAAATCGTTCAAGCCAAAGGTAGCGGGCGTACTTCTCTACGCAACTGAACCTGCGAGCCTGATGCCGAAAAAATGTTCTGTTCGCATCATTCGCTATGAAACAAAAGAAGAAGATCCTGAGCGAGATCACCTTGGTCCAATAGAGTCAGTCGAGGGGCCGCTCTATCAGATAATCCACAAGACAGTCGAACGGGTCACAGCAATCATGTCATCCATTAACGTGTGGACAACTGACGGCCCAAAGGCAATGTCGTACCCCCCTGAGACACTTTGGGAAATCGTCGTCAATGCCATCATTCATCGCGATTACTCAATGTCTGACGACGTTCAAGTCTTGATCTTCGACAATCGGATCGAGGTTCTAAGGATTGAGTCCCTAAACTGCTGTAAATCGGGTGGCAGGTAGCCACCGCTTCGATTCGGTAAACTGACGTTGCGAGACGATCGATAACCGAAGGAGAGAAGCGATGACTGGGTATGAGGTTAGCGTAGGAACGGACTTGCTGCCAGGGCTTTTAAACGGGCAGGACGGGCTGGCGAAACTGGTGGAAGCGGTGCTCAATCAAGTACTGGAGGCGCAGGTGACGGAAACGCTGGGGGCGACGCGGCACGAGCGCACGGACGAACGGGCCGGCTATCGCAACGGCTACCGGCCACGCACCCTTTACACGCGGGTTGGGCCGGTGACGCTGCTGGTGCCGCAGACGCGGGACGGCAGCTTTTCGACGGACATCTTCAAGCGCTACCAGCGGAGCGAGCAGGCCTTCGTTCTGGCGCTCATGGAAATGGTCGTGCACGGTGTCTCGACGCGCAAGGTCTCGGCGATCACCGAAGAGCTGTGCGGCGCCAGCTTCTCCAAATCGACGGTGAGCGCACTGTGCGCCGGACTGGAACCGCGGGTCAGCGCGTTCAACGAACGGCGGCTGGACGGCGAGTATCCCTTCGTGCTGGTCGATGCCCTGTTCATCAAGAGTCGGCAAGAAGATCGTGTGGTTTCGCGTGCCGTGCTGACCGTCTCAGGCATCCGCTCCGATGGCTTCCGGGAGATTCTGGGCGTGCGGATCGGCGACACCGAGAGCTTCGCCACCTGGGACGAGACCTTCCGCTGGCTCAGAGGGCGCGGCCTCAAGGGCACGCAGTTCATCATCTCGGACGACCACGGCGGCCTGCGTGAAGCGGCAGCGCGGCACTTTCAGGGGCCAGCTGGCAACGCTGTCAGGTGCATCTGATGCGCAACATTCTGGGCCAATGCAACACCCGCCACCGCGCCGAGGTGGCAGCTGCCGTCAAGCTCGTGCTGCAGGCGCCCGATTTGGTCGAGGCCAAGCGCCGCCTGGCGGAATTCACCGAGCGCTTCGCCAAGAGCGCCCCCAAAGCGGTGGCCTGCCTCGAAGCAGGATTCGAGGATGCCATGGCGGTAATGGTCTTGCCCGAGAAGTATCGCAAGCGGCTACGCACAACGAACATGCAGGAGCGGCTCAACGAGGAAATTCGCCGGCGGGAGCGCGTGATCCGCATCTTCCCCAACGACGAGTCAGCCTTGCGCCTGATCGGCGCTCTGCTGGCCGAACAGAACGAGGCTTGGCAGGAACGGAAGTACCTCGACATGGATGAATTCAAGGAGTGGGCGGCTTCCCGCGCCGCAGCTAGCGAGGGCAACAACGTTGTTGCCCTCGCTAGCTGAAAACCATTCGTCATTCATCGGATCGAAGAGTATTTACAGCAGATTTTGGACTTGACTGTTCTAAGCCCCGGTCGCCTACCAGCATTCGTAACGAAAGATAACATTCTCGATGTGCGCTACGCTCGCAATCCTCGTATCGTTGGCATGCTATCCCGCTACAAGGTACCCCCAAACAAAGATATCGGCGAAGGCCTGAACACTGCTTTTCAAAAAATGAAGGAATGGCGCCTGCGCAATCCAGATATTACCGACGAAGGAAACTATGTTCGAGTCATTATTCCACACTCACCTCTTGCTACACCGCAGGAGGCAATTATGGAGTTTTTATCCAAGCAAGGCAGGATTACAAATCGGCAGGCCCGGGATATAACGGGGATCAAGAGTGAAAACGCGGTGAAGTCTGAGTTCTACAAGCTGAAAGAAGCTAACCTCATTGAAATGATCCCAGAATTAAAGGGGAATAAGGCAGCGTGGCGCCTTACTAATAGGTAACCTAGTGTTTAATTGCATTAATAAACATAGTTAACTATGATGACTCCATCGAGTGTTACGAGATGGAGGCGGCGGTGTCGCGAGTTGCATCGGCGATTAATTGCACGGCAGAAGACAGAAAGGAACTGGAGCGGCTGAGCAAGAGTCGCACGGATGAAGCACGCCTGGTGGAGCGGGCGAAGCTTGTTCTGAGGTGCCTGACGGGGCGACGCAACGACGAAGTGGCGGCAGAGCTTGGCATTCAGGCGGCAACGGTAAGCACCTGGCGCAAGCGGTTTTCCAGCGAAGGCTTGGCGGGATTGCGGGATCGCCCCCGGCCTGCGTATTCCGACGAATCTGGACAGCGATTCCGAGCCAAACTGGACACGCATTCCGGAGCAAACTGGACAGTCGGAGCGTAGCGACGCGGGGTTTTTGGTTTTTACTCTGTTGATGTCATGGGGGTCAAGTTTTTGTCGCGCCATGGAGAGTTATCCACGGTCGGCCGGCAGACTGCGCTCCTTCCATAGCAGGCTGGCTGGCGGCCGGCGGTGGGTAACTCGGTAAGCGTGTGGGGGGCACATGGGGTGGCCTCGGGTCATTCCGGTTTGCTCCTTTTGCGCAGCGATTCGCCATCAGGGTTGAGGCTATGTGCCTGATGCACCAAACGGTCGAGAATCGCATCCGCCAGCGTCGGGTCACCGATGGCCTCATGCCAATGCTTCACGGGCAACTGGCTGGTAATGATGGTTGATCGCGTGCCGTGCCGGTCATCGAAGATTTCGAGCAGGTCACGCCGACTTTCATCGGTCAGTGGTGCTAGCCCCCAGTCATCAATCAGCAGGACGTCGGTTTTGGCCAACTGCGCCAGCGTCTTGGCATAACTGCCATCCCCACGACCGATAGCCAGTGCCGGCAACAGGCGTGGCAAGCGCACATAGAAGGCAGAACGCCCCTGACGGCATGCCTGATTGGCCAGGGCGCAGGCAAGGAAGGTCTTGCCGACGCCGGTTGGCCCGCAAATCAACACATTCTGGTGGTCGCCGACCCAGCGCCCGGTCATCAGACGGGCAAACAAGGCCCGGTCAAGACCGCGCGGATGGCGGAAATCGACATCCTCCGGTGTCGCCGCCTGTTTCAATTTGGCCCGTTTCAGGCGAGCGGCGTTCTGCCGGGATTCGCGCTCGGCCAGTTCACTGTCAATCAGAAGGCCAAGGCGTTCCTCGAAGGCGAGTTGGCTGATGTCGGCTTGTTGTGCTTGGCTGGCTAAAGCCTTGGCCATGCCGGTCAGGCGGAGCTGGTGCAGTTGGTCCACGGTCGGGTGATGGAGCATAGATGTTTCCTTTCAGGTCAGTGGTAGTAATGCGGACCACGCACGTTGGCGTGATCCAGGGGGAGAGCGGTCTGGGCCGTTGCCGTCAGGCGCTTGATGTCCAGGCCATGCTTCAAGATGGATTTCAGGCTGCCGTAGGACAGCGCATTGATGTCGATGGCCCGTTCGCACGCCGCCTCCAGGCGGGCCTCACCATAGGCCTTCGATAGACGCAGAATGCCCAGGCAACTGCGGTAACCCTGTTGCGGATGGCGACGTTGATGCAGGACATGTTCGATGACGGCTTTGACGTGCGGTCCAATACGGCCGGCCCAGTCCAGCAGCCGAGGGGCATTCCAGCCCTGAACGGATTGATGGGCCGGCGTCATGTGGGCATCGACGGTGGTATGCCGCCCCTTCGCCGCACTCCGCACATGGCTGGCGATGCGGTTCCCGCGATGAAACAGTTCGACGGTTGTATTTGTGAAACGGGCATCGACCTTCTGCCGGGCGAAGCGGTAAGGCACGGAGTAGTAATGGCCGGCGATTTCAACGTGGTAGTCGATACCGACCGTCGCCACCTTCCATTCGGCGAA
The DNA here is from genome assembly GCA_016722705.1 of Candidatus Dechloromonas phosphoritropha. Classification (NCBI taxonomy): domain Bacteria; kingdom Pseudomonadati; phylum Pseudomonadota; class Betaproteobacteria; order Rhodocyclales; family Azonexaceae; genus Dechloromonas; species Candidatus Dechloromonas phosphoritropha. Next base: position 69,820 of record JADKGN010000004.1, read on the forward strand.
TTCGTAACGCGATTCCGGCAACGGGCGTAAGGCCGGGCGGTCCATCTCGGCAAAGGCACTTTCCCGTGACCCCGGCAGTTTCTTGAAGGGGCGGCGATTCAGGGCCTGCATCAGTTCGGCAATGTGCCGATTGAGCTCACTGAGGCTGAAGAATCGCTGATTCCGCAGGCGAGCAAGCACCCAGCGCTCGACGAGCAGAACACCCGCTTCCACCTTGGCCTTGTCTTTCGGGCGATACGGCCGGGCCGGCACGACGGCGGTGGCGTAATGGACGGCCAGGTCGCGATAGCTGGGATTGAGCTCGGGGTCGTAATGGCAGGCTTTGTTGACGCCACTCTTCAGATTGTCGGGCACCAGCATGGCCGGCACACCGCCGAAGAATTCCAGTGCTCGGACATGACTGCCAATCCAGTCCGGCAGTGCCTGGCTCCATGTGGCGTCATAATAGGTGTCCCACGGGGATTTCCTTCGGTCATAATTCGAGGCGCCGAGGACGGCAACGAAGATGGCCGCCTGGCGGATTTCGCCGGTCAGCGGGTCGGTGACTGGAACGGTCGGGCCGGCGTAATCGACAAACAACTTCTCGCCGGGTGTGTGGGTCTGGCGCAGACTGAGCGACAAACGCCCAGCCCAAACTCGGTAGTGGTCGCAGAAGCTGCTGTATTGATAGCCGTCCGGGTGCTCGCTCTTGTACTCCTGCCAGAGCAGGTCGAGCGTCACGCCTTTCCTGCGCAGTTCCCGCTGCACGCCGGCCCAGTCGGGTTCCGGTCGACGGGTTGCCGAGGGCGCCGACGGCGGGTAGAGCAGCGCCTCGATGCCGGCTTCAGATACTCCAGCCGGCAGCGGATAGCTCAATCCGGCCAGTTTCGCCCGACGGAGAATCTCCCCCACCGTGGTCGGTGAGGAATCGACTGCCCGGGCAATCTCGCGGTGACTGCGACCGTCCGCAACGGATAGCCGTAATACTTCAAAAATCTTGCGCATGGATAACCTGCTATTCGCCATGTGGTCCTCGGCAAATGCGCTGAGGGTGCCACGGTTATCCCGCGTGCTACGTTATGACTTTGGGCTGTCCAGATTCCGTCGGAATCGGTGTCCAGTTTGCCTCGGAATCAGTGTCCAGGTTCCGTCGGAATGACTGTCCAGTTTGGGTCGGAATTCGCACGGCCTGGCAAACCGCCAGTCTATCCGGCGTCGGAATTGCGCCAACGCATTCTCAAGCAACTCGAAGCCCCGCCTCCGGCCGGGTTCTCGGGCTGGGACGGCGGCGCGCTGGCTCAAGCCCTCAACATTTCTGATGACGCGGTGTGGCGTGTGCTGCGAAAGGAAGGCATCCAGCTTCGGCGACATCGTTCGTGGTGCGTGAGTACCGATCCGGAGTTTGCGGCCAAGTCGGCAGACGTCATCGGGTTGTATCTGAGTCCGCCGCAAAATGCCCTCGTGCTTAGCGTCGACGAAAAACCGTCGATTCAGGCGCTGGAAAGGAAAACCGGCTATGTTTGCACCAGTAGCGGCAAGATCGTGCGAGGACTGAAGAGCACCTACAAGCGACATGGCACGATCAACTTGTTCGCCGCCCTCAATGTTGCGACCGGCGAAATTAAATCGAAGACCACCCACACCAAGAAACGTCCTGACTTTCAGGCGTTCATGGACGAGTTGGTCGTTGATATTCCGGACGATCAGCAAATCCACGTCATTCTTGACAATTACAGCACCCACAAGAAAAACCACGAGTGGTTGGCCCGACATCCCAATGTTCACTTCCACTTCACCCCGACTTCAGCCAGTTGGCTCAACCAGATCGAGATTTGGTTCGGCATCTTCGCGCGCAAAACACTCAACGGCGCCAGCTTCGCCACCATCGAGCAGTTGGTACAGGCCATCGAGGCGTTTATCGCAACCTACAACCAATCCGCATCTCCTTTTGTTTGGCGCAAACGTGAAGTCAAGGGCGCTCAACTTAGAAATACAATCGTTAATTTACGCAATTAAACACTAACCTCCCAGCAGACGAAGTAACGCTATGTGGTAAAGCAACGCATCATCCCCTAGTATATCGTTCCATCAATATAATTACGTATTATGCGATTTCAAGGTCGAATTTCTTCCAGCGAAAGACAACTGGGGTGGCGTTCATTTCATCGATACCTTTCAGGATGCGCGCTTTGAGTTCATGAATCGAGGCGACGCGGATATGGCGGAGGAAGGTCCGGGCCATTTTCGAGAAAGCGCATTCGATCAAGTTGAGCCAAGAACCATGCTTGGGTGTATGAACATACTCGAAACGTCCGGGTCGCGTCGCCAAGTAAGCCATCGTCTCTTTCGAGATGTGGGCCGAGTGATTGTCGAGGACGACACGGATAATGGCCTCCGGCGGGTAGTACGCATCGATTGAACGGAGCAAACCGATGAATTCGCAGCTGCGGTGCCGGTCTTCGACTTGGGCAAACACATGGCCGGCGTGCAAGTCGATGCCGGCCAGGATCGATACGGTTCCATGGCGGACGTACTCGTAATCCCGACTCACCGTCGGCGCTTTGCCGGGAACCGGTGGCCGGTCAGGCGCCGTCAAGCCAATCGCTTGAACGCCGGGCTTTTCATCGACACTGACCGTGTAAATCGGGTTCGGCCGTCCATCATGAACGGCGCCTTCGGTGTAGAGGGAAACGTCCCGGTAGACCATCAGCACCTCATGCATCTTCCGGTCGAAGTCGGGATCCCGTTTCTCCAGGTAGTAGGTGATCTTGTGGGGTTTGAGTTGGTTTGCATCAAGAATCCGCCAGACCGTGCTCTTGCCCGCACCGGCAAGCCGTGGGAAGCCCGATGCCGCTGCCTGTTTGGCCACATGGCGGGCCAGCGCCGAGATGCTCCACAACTCCGCAGCCAGTCCAAGCTCCCTTGGTTTGGTGCACGCTACGCTGACCACCCAAGCCTTGGCCTCCTCAGTAATCTCCGGGGCGTGAGGCCGGTGGTAGGTATCCTTCAATCCGGCTTGAATGCCCGCCGCAAGTGCCTTGTCGATGCATTTGTAGATCATCGGCCGGCTGACGCCCAGCTGCCGCTGAATCTCGGTGATCGATACGCCCTGCGCGTATTTGAGCAGCACGCCGGCACGCTCCACTTCGCGCAACGGCGCCGTTCGCGACGCCGCCAATTCAGACAACCTGGACCTCTGCTCGTCTGTCAGCAACAGTGCTGCTCGCCCGCTTGTCCGTCCCATGATCACCTCCACGTCAAATGCTAAGACAATCATGGCAATTAACGGCACGTTTGTAAATATATTAATGGAACGTACTACTAGTAAAATTCTGACGGTTCAGATCAGTGAAAGCGCTTCTCCCCAAACTTCTTCTGTTTCGATTACTTCGAAGAATCGTAGAGCCGAGAACTCGTTGGGGTAGAGCGATTTCAATGCGGGACATGCCGTTACGTCTTCTGATTGAGTCTTCAAAATCTGTCCATTCAAGATTCCAGCGTGATCATTCAACAGTCTTCGATCATCGCGCAGGGCAATAATGATTTCCTCCACTGAAATCTTCAGAAAACCGTCGAATCGCTGATGGTCATGCTCGATCGAAGTGTCAACGATCCATCCCCGCACTTCGGGAATAAGGCTTCCGGATTCGATCCCTAGCATTGAACGGATATCAGGGTGATGTTCGAGGGCATGTTGAACGGCATCTACTTTCCGCCTGAGTTGCTGCCCAGCCCTCCTGAGCGTGGTTTTCCCATGCAGCCATGCGTCCCGCTCAGAGTGTCTGAGAAAGGTTGATTTAACCTCAATGACCAAGATAGCGCCGTCACGGGAACAAATAAGGTCGATTTCTCCAGCGCCTGGATAGCTCTCCGAGTCAGGGTGCCAGTTCATCGATACCTGGAAGCTGCGGGATTCAAAAAGCTTTCCAATGCGCTCTTCGATGCGTCGGGTTTCTTCTTTGGATTCTGCTCGTCTGGCGCCAATTCGGCGCAGATTGTTAATGGCGGCGGTGCTGTGGTTCTGAAGACCGTAGATCCATGGCAACTGAACAATAGATTGCCCGAGTTTCAAGAACGGACGCTCAAATAATTCGGGGTGAGGTCCTGGTTCACTCTTGTGCAACCGGGCTGCAAGTGTCGCAAAATCATTAGTCCAAAAGTCGAGAATCGAAGCGGCCATGGCGAGACTGCCCTTTGGATGTTGCATATTGACCGTCCAACCGACGATCGAGTGCACTTTTTCCTCTCGTGCCGACCAAGTGATTGGAAAACGATTTTGGCTGCCTTCCACTAGCCCGTTCCAGGCTAACCGTCCCAGCGCGGCCAGCCAGTTTCCCGATTCATGGAGCAACTCGACATACCTCTGCAGGAAATCACGCTGGAAGAAGGCTGAAGTCAGTTCCAAGGACAGCAATGCCTGAAACAGATCAACTCGCTCTCCAGATTCCAGCATCACGGACTCGTCAATGCCATAGACCTCGTCGAGTTGCAGTTGGCTACGTATTGCACGGATATAGGCCAAGCGGTTGGCTTCGTGGTTCTCTCGGCTACCAATTTGGTGGATGGCGACTTCCGATGAGGCGAATTGTTCAAGCGCGCGATAGAACCAATATCCGTGTAGCAACGACAGTTTTTCTCCATCTCGCTGCCAGTTGTCTCGTATTGCCGGATTCACTATCTCAATTTCCAGACGAGTTCCGTGCCGCACGAATCGGATTGCTTCGTCGTAGCTGTATGCATCCACTGACCTGGAAATGAATTCATTCAACTCTATTTGTGCTGCAAAAAGATTCTCGTAAGTGCTTCGCAGGTCATGACGAGGCATCGGTCCAGATGTCGATGGAAACAGGAACGGCGACAAATGCGTTGCTACCGAGTGACCGATTTGCTGCTCCGAGAGCTTGATCAATGACTCAGGGGCCGTTTTCAACTTCCAGATCAAAATATCGTTGGTAGCGTACCAAATTGTTTCTACCGCGCTTCGAGTACTGGATCGCCTAGATTGGGCGTCAAACTCTCCCGGTACGACATTTTGAAATGCGTGGAGGCTGGCGTAGATCAGCAACTCAAAGGGAGACAGGTCAGCAAGCTTTGCCTGCCAAGATTCCACTTCCAGGCAGCGTTGTTTGTGTGCCTGATCAAAGATTTCAAGAATCTGGCATTGTTCATGAATTGCCGGGGCGGACCCGGCGATTTCTTCAAGCTCGGCACGTCTGGCCGGTTTTGGGTTAAGCGCCATCCTGGCATAGCGGATTGCACAGCACACTGCATCCGGCGCAATCCGACCTAAGTGAGCCAGCAGATCGGGATTGGAGACTCGCGTTTGATCCAGGTAGCGGGCCAGGGCAAGTTTCGACACGTCGGTCGCCCAGAAGGCTGGCGGCATGGATATCAGGAACTCTGCAGACCAGAAGGCTGAGTCACGCTCGACCTGCGCGATCTTATGTTTTCCTCGGCGAGCGGGCTTTCCATCGAGATATGCCTCGGCAACCTGTATCGCTGCGCCCAAGTCGCTGACCTTGGAATTTGTCAGGGCTCCGTAGTTGCCATCGTACGGGTTGGCGTGAAAGGATGGTTGCAGGGTGGGTGACATGCTACTAATTTCAATTGTTCTTCACCCATTCTATGTCATTGGGAATTCATTCAACCGAAGTCTTCGAGGTGGACTGCGTCCTAACAGTCACCTTGTACGATTTGGCCGACAACCAGCCATCACCAAAGACACGCCCCCACGGTCAACCGGAAATCCGACCCAAAATCGAAACCCACCTGACCGCCTTCAGTGGCTCGTCCCTTCCGACTTGGTGATCTTGTTCCAGACGTTGTACTTGCCGACCGGCTTCTTCATCGGGATGCGCTTTACTTCCTTCAGCGTCTCGGCGTCGTAGACGATCAGCGCACCGTCCATATCCCACAGGCTGGCCAGCACGTACTTGCCGTCTTTCGTGAATTCGACGTGGGCGAAGGTCTTGCCCGGCTCCGGCTTCAGTTCGGCGACGACTTCCAGCGTTTCCTTGTCGATGACCTGCATGGTGTCCTTGAATTCCTTGCTCATCATCGAATCGGTCCATGCGTAGCGGCTGTTTTCGTGGCTACGCATGAAGAAACCGGGGCCACGGGTCTTGATCTGTTTGATCGTCTGCCAGGTCTGCATGTCGATGACGCTGATCAGGCCCTCGTTCAGATTCGGTGTCGCCATCACCGGCCGCCCGTGCCAGGTCCAACTGATTCCGGAACCGAGGTGCGGCATGCCGGGCAGTTCGAGGTCGGCAATTTTCCTGCGCACATCGAGGTTGACGACCTGCCCGGTGACTGCCGCCTTGGAGTCATTGCGTGAGGCGCCCATCACTTCGTTATAGCCCTGCGTGAAGTAGAAGTCGTCGAGGTAATCGTCGAGCTGGGTGCGTTGCGGGTTCAGAAAGCCGGGCAGGAAGGTGCCTTCGCGGTATTTGAAATCGTGGATCATGCCGGTCGGGATATCCGGTGCCTTCGGGTTGTACGAAACCTCCCACACTTCCTTGACGTCCTTGAGCGCCACGACGAAGCTCTGGCGTGGCGAGGCGTCATAGACCGCCGACACCCGCGAACTCGTCGTGCCGTCCTTGTCGGTGGCCGGCAGGATTTTTTTCAGGTTGAGGTCGGCATCGAGGATGACCAGCGAATGCGGCAGGTAGTTGGCCACCGCCACCCACTTGCCGTCACCGGACACCGCCGCGTTGCGCGTGTTGATGCCGGCGCGTACCTCGGCGACCACCTTGAGGTTCCACAGGTCGAACTTGGTGATCCAGCCGTCGCGCGAGGCGAAAAACACATAGCGTCCATCCGGCGTGAACTTCGGACCGCCGTGCAGCGCGAAACGCGACTGGAAGCGATAAATCGGCTCCAGCCGGTCGCCGTCGAGAATCGACACATGATGGTCGCCACTTTCGACGACAACGAACAGGTTCATCGGGTCAGCTTTGAATTGCGGCATGTCCGGCAGACTGCCCGGCGCGAAATTGACGATGCGCGAGGCGGTGATTTCCTTTTCGCCCCACACCGGCATCGGCTTGATCGGCGTATAGACATAGGCGACCAGCGCCTTGATTTCCTCGTCATTGAGTTGCTTGCCGAAACCCTGCATCTGCGTTGCCAGACGACCATCGCGGATGACCTTCTCGGCTTCCGGCTTGCGCAGGCGGGCGAGGTTCTCTGGCAGCAGCGCCGGGCCAATCCCGCCGAGTCGATCGACGCCGTGGCAAGACGCGCAATGCTCCTTGAAATTCGCGGCGGTATCTGCGGCATCGGCCAGTTGCGCCATGCCGAACATGAAGTAGGCGGCAAAACAGGCCGGAATCAGGATCTTCCAGTTGTTCATAGTCCGATTTCCTCGTCGGAAAGATAGCAGCCCGGGTCTTCCGCCCAGGCGTCGCCGGTCATCTGTTGCGCCCGAACGCGCGTGTTGCCGTTGCAAATCGCGAAATAGGCGCATTCGCCACAACGCCCCTTGACCGTCCGCGGATGCTGCTTGAGGCCGGCCATCAACGGGTCGCTGGTATCCGTCCAGATCTGCGAGAACGACCGCTCCTTGACGTTGCCCAGGTTGTGGTGCCACCACATCGTATCCGGATGCACATTGCCCAGGTTGTCGATGTTGGCGACATTGACACCCGACGAATTGCCGCCCCACTGGCGCAGCTTGGCCTCGACATGCGCCGCCTGCTCGGGGAAGCGCCGGCGTACCCAATACAGGAAATAGACGCCGTCGGCGTCGTTGTTGCCGGTCGTGAACTCCTTGTGCAGGCCGCGCTGTTGGTATTCCCAGCAGGTATCAAAGAGCAGGTCCATCGCCCAGCGCGTGAGTTGATGCTGGGCGTCGTCCTTGCGGTTCTTGTTGCCGCGCCCGGCGTAGTTGAGGTGCGAGAAATAGAAACGATCGATGCCCTCATCCTCGACCAGCTTGAGCAGTTCGGGCAGGTCGTGGGCGTTGTCCTGCGTCATCGTGAAACGGACGCCGATTTTCAGGTCGAGCTCACGACATAACCGGATGCCTTTCAGCGAGGCCTCGAAGGCGCCGTCCATGCGGCGGAACTTGTCGTGCGTCCCGCGGATGCCGTCGAGCGACACACCGACGTAGTTGAAATCGCACTCGGCAATTTTGTCGATGTTGTTTTCGTCGATCAGCGTGCCATTCGACGACAGGCCGACATAAAAGCCTTTGGCCTTGGCGTGCTTGGCGATTTCGTAGATGTCCGGGCGCAGCAAAGGCTCGCCACCGGACAGAATGAGCACCGGTACGTGAAACGCCTTGAGATCGTCCATCACCGAATAAACCTGTTCGGTGGTCAGTTCGCCGGGGAAGTTCGTGTCGGCCGAGATTGAGTAGCAATGCTTGCAGGTCAGGTTGCAGCGCCGGATCAGGTTCCAGATCACCACCGGGCCGGGCGGATTACGCTTGGGGCCGAGCGGTGACGGGTCGGCAATTTCCTGCATGTATTGGGAGATGCGAAACATGAGCTTCCTTGTCTTGGGTCAGGCCATATTCAACGGCAGGCCTCCATCCTACGCCTTGACGTGAGTCAACCACCGGGAAACTCGGACATTAAGCCGGCTACCCGAGCCTTGCGATATACTCTACTGATGACCCACAGCGTACAAAACCGCGCCGGCTACGAGCCCGTGCTTCCCGGCCACTGGTCCGCCGAAGTCGAAACCTTGCTGACTACTGCGGAAAAGCCGCAGGCCTGGATCGAAATCGACCTCGACGCCCGCCTGCACTTCGCCGACGGCCTGGTCATCATCACCAACCAGCGCCTGCTCGCCCGACCCCCGGGCGAAACCGCATGGCAGCAGTGGCCGTTGCGCAATGGCCTGCAACTCAACCACCTCGACCATGCCGGGGTCGGTACGCTGGAGCTGATCGACGAACGGGGCCGCCTGGCCTGCTGGCGCTACACGCTGGCCAATAATCTGGCCGCCTTACGCGTCATCAGCGAATTCGAGCTGCAACTGAAGAGTCTGGCCAGTGGCCAGCCGGTGCTGCGGTCGACCGAGGATTTCTGCCCAAAATGCAAGGCGCCGCTTGAGCCAGGGGTGGACGAGTGCCCGATCTGCACTCAAGAATCCGCAACGCCGCCGTCGACCTGGACCCTGTTCCGCCTGTGGCGCTTCGCCCGGCCCTACAAGACGCAATTGCTGGCCGGATTTCTGCTTGCCCTGGCGTCGACCGCGGCCACTCTGGTCGCCCCCTACCTGACCATGCCGCTGATGGATAACGTGCTGATCCCGTTCCAAAACGGCAAGCCGATCGACTGGGGGCTGGTCGAACTCTACCTCGGCGGCCTGCTCGGTGCCTCGCTGCTGGCCTGGGTTCTCGGCTGGCTGCGCACCTTCATCCTGGCGCTGGTCTCCGAGCGCATCGGCCGTGACCTGCGGACGACAACCTACGAGCACTTGCTCGGTCTGTCGCTCGAATACTTCGGCGGCAAGCGGACCGGCGACCTGATGGCGCGCATCGGCTCGGAAACCGACCGCATCAACCTTTTCCTTTCGCTGCACCTGCTCGATTTCGCCACCGATGTGCTGATGATCGTCATGACCGCCGCCATCCTGTTCTCAATCAACCCCTGGCTGGCGATCGTCACGCTGCTCCCGCTGCCCTTCATCGCTTACATGATCCATTACGTGCGCGACAAGTTGCGCACCGGCTTCGAAAAAGTCGACCGTGTCTGGGCCGAAGTGACCAACGTGCTGGCCGACACCATCCCCGGCATCCGCGTCGTCAAGGCCTTTGCTCAGGAAAAGCGCGAGGCTGAGCGCTTCCGCGAATCCAACTCGCGCAATCTGGCGATGAACGACCGCATCAACAAGACCTGGTCGCTGTTCTCACCGACCGTCACGCTGCTCACCGAGATCGGCCTGCTGGTCGTCTGGGCCTTCGGCATCTGGCAGATTTCCAAGGGCGACATCACGGTCGGCGTGCTGACCGCCTTCCTCGCCTATATTAGCCGTTTCTACACCCGCCTCGACTCGATGAGCCGCATCGTCTCGGTGACGCAGAAGGCTGCCGCCGGTGCCAAGCGCATTTTCGACATTCTTGACCACGTTTCCAGCGTCCCCGAGCCGACTAACCCGGTGCATCTCAAGACCCCGGTCGAGGGCCGTCTCGAATTGCGCAAGGCCAGCTTCCGCTACGGCACCCGTGCCGTGACCCGCGACGTCGATCTGATGATCGAGCCGGGCGAGATGATCGGCCTGGTCGGCCATTCCGGGTCGGGCAAGAGCACACTGGTCAACCTGATCTGCCGCTTCTATGACGTCACCGAAGGCCAGGTACTGATCGACGGCGTCGATGTCCGTTCGGTGCCGGTCGCCGAATTCCGCCGCCACATCGGCCTCGTGCTGCAGGAGCCTTTCCTCTTCTTCGGCACCATCGCCGAGAACATCGCCTACGGCAAGCCCGATGCTTCACGCGAGGAAATCATCGCCGCCGCCCGCGCCGCACATGCCCACGAGTTCATCCTGCGCCTGGCGCACGGCTACGACTCACTGGTTGGCGAACGCGGCCAGGGCCTTTCCGGCGGCGAGCGCCAGCGCATTTCGATTGCCCGCGCTCTGCTGATCGACCCCAAGATCCTGATCCTCGACGAAGCAACTTCCTCGGTCGACACGGAAACCGAGAAGGAAATCCAGAAGGCGCTCGACAATCTGGTCCGTGGCCGCACGACGATCGCCATCGCCCACCGCCTTTCCACGCTCCGGAAAGCCGACCGGCTGGTCGTCATGGATCGCGGTCGTCTCGTCGAACTGGGCAACCACGATGAATTGATGGCCGCCGAAGGCCATTACTACCGGCTCTATCAGGCGCAGGCGCGCAATGTCGATACCGAGGCGCCGGAACTATTCATCAACATCATTCCCAAGACTACGACCGCGTGACGACGAACATGGCGAAATCCAATTTTCAGCTGCAGCGCGATTCCTACGGTCAACTCGTTTTAACGGCCAAAAATGGCGACGTCCATGTCGGCGTCGTGCCGGTGCGCACCTTCCCGATCGGCGCGCCCGACGAGGGCATTTCGCTGGTCAATGGCGAAGGCCATGAAGTCGGCTGGGTCGAACGCATCGCCGACCTGGCGCCGGATAGCGGCCGGCTGGTCGAGGAAGAACTGGCGAGCCGCGAATTCATGCCGGAAATCGAGAAGATCGTCGAGGTTTCCAGTTTCGCCTGCCCGAGTACCTGGCAAGTTGCCACCAACCGTGGCAGGGCCGTGCTGATATTGAAAGGCGAGGAAGATATCCGGCGCCTGTCGCACACCCGGCTGCTGATTGCCGACACCCACGGCATCCAGTTCCTGATTCGCGATACCGCCGCGCTCGACCGCCACAGCCGGAAACTGCTCGACCGTTTCCTGTAATCCGGGCTGTAACAAGAGGTACCCGGACATGACATTTTTTTGACGGGCGTCAGCCATGTTCCGCCGAAAGCGTTAATAATTACCAATTGCCGCATCATTCTTTCCACCGTGAGACGGAGACGGGCGTGCCAAACATGAAGAAAAAAGACATCATCATCAGGGAGATCATTCCCCTGCGTGGCCCGAACATGTGGACCTACCGTCCGGTGCTCGAAGCCTGGGTCGAACTCGGGGAACTGGAAGAGTATCCGTCGAACAAGATCCCCGGCTTCTACGAGCGGCTTACGGCCTGGCTTCCCTCGCTGATCGAGCACCGCTGCAGCTACGGCGAGCATGGGGGCTTCCTGCGCCGCGTCCGGGAGGGCACGTGGGCCGGCCACATCCTCGAACACGTCACGCTCGAACTGCAGAATCTCGCCGGCCTCCCCGGCGGCTTCGGCAAGGCCCGCGAAACTTCGGAATACGGGGTCTACAAGGTCGTCGTCCGCGCCTGGCACGAGGAGGTCACCCGCACCGCGCTGCACATGGCCCGCGACCTGATCATGGCGGCGATCGAGGACCAGCCGTTCGACGTCGAGGCCGCCATCGAGGAACTGGGCGACATGGTGGATTCCAAGTGCCTCGGGCCGTCGACCGCAAGTATCGTCGATGCCGCCGACGACCGCGACATCCCGACCATCCGCCTGCTCGCCGACGGCAACCTGGTGCAGATCGGCTACAGCGCCGCGATGCGCCGCATCTGGACCGCCGAGACCGACCGCACCAGCGCTATTGCCGAAACGATCTCGCGCGACAAGGACCTGACCAAGGAACTCATCTCGTCATGCGGCGTGCCGATTCCCGAAGGCCGCGAGGTTGCCAGCGTCGCCGATGCCTGGGAGGCCGCCGAGGAGATCGGCCTGCCAGTCTGCGTCAAGCCACGCGATGGCAATCATGGCCGGGGGGTGTTCATCGATGTCAAGACCCGCGAGGAAGTCGAAAAGGCTTACGCCGTCGCCATCGACGAAGGCACGGCGGTCCTTGTCGAACGCTCGATTCCCGGCACCGAGCATCGCCTGCTGGTGATTGGCGGCAAGCTGGCGGCCGCCAATCGCGGCGACATGATTACCGTGACCGGCGATGGCAAGTCCACCGTCGATGAACTGATCGCCACCCAGATCAACACCGACCCGCGCCGTGGCCACTCCGAACTGCATCCGCTTTCGATAATTCATATCGACTCGGCGGCACGCATGGAACTCTCGCGCCAGGGACTCGAACCTGATGCCGTTCCGGCCAAAGACCGCAATGTCCTGATCCAGCGCAACGCCAACCATGCGTTCGATGTCACCGACGAGGTCCATCCGGAAACCGCCGAACTGGCCGCGCTGGCCGCACGGATCGTCGGACTCGATATCGCCGGCATCGACCTCGTCTGCCAGGATATTTCCAGACCGCTGGGCGAACAGGGCGGCGCAATCGTCGAGGTGAATGCCGGCCCCAGCCTGCTGATGCACCTGCGCCCCGGCGTCGGCAAGCCACGCCCGGTCGGTAAGGCGATCGTCGACAGCCTGTTCGCTGAAGGTGAAAGCGGCCGCATTCCGGTCGTCGGCATCAGCGGGACGCATGGCAAGACCGCCGTCGCCAAGCTGCTGGCCCACCTGATCTACCTCTCCGGCCGGCGCGTCGGACTGGCCTGCAGCGACGGCCTGTATATCGACCGGCGTCATGTCCAGAAGTCCGATGGCGCCAACTGGGCATCGGGCCACCGTCTGCTGCTCAACCCCGCCGTCGAGGCGGCGGTGATTGAGAACGGCGGCCGCACCATCCTTGGCGAAGGACTGGCCTACGACCGCTGCCAGGTGGGTATCGTCACTAATATCGACCCGACGGCGGAAAACCTCGCGCGCTGGGATGTCCACCCGAGTGGCGGCGAGTATTTCACGACCTACCGCAACGTCTACCGCACACAGGTCGATGTCGTCCTGCGCAATGGCTGCACGGTGCTCAATGCCAGCGACGAGATCGTCGCCAGCCTGGCCGAACTCTCCGATGGCGAGGTCATCTTTTTCGCCGCCGATCCGGCCTGCCCGGCCTTGGCGGAACACATTGCCGCCGGCAAACGTGGCATCTTCGTACGCGACGGCCGCATCACGCTGGCCACCGGCGGCGAGGAAATCCGTCTCTGCCGCCTCGGCGACGTGCCGCTGATCGGCAGGCAAAAGGACCCCTCCACCATCGCCAACGTGCTGGCGGCCGTTGCCGCCGGCTGGGCGCTGGGACTGACCAAGGAAGTGATCGGCACCGGGGTCAAGACCTTCGGTCTCGAACTGCCCGACCCTGCCGCCCTGTTGCCGCAGAGCGCCAGACGGTCGCCCCCGGTGGCATTCCGGAACTAGCTAGCAAAGCAAGGAAGAGTTTTCATGGACGTTTCCCGTATTCGTGCCCTGCGCGGCCCCAATCTGTGGAGCCGGCACACGGCGATCCAGGCCATCGTCACCTGCGAGGGTGCCGAATGCGCGATCGCCGACCTGCCCGGTTTCGAAGCCTGCCTGCGCGACCGCTTCCCCGAACTCGGTGACCTGATCCCCGCCGACCATCTCGACACCGTTTCGATGGCGCACGCGCTGGAATTCGCCGCCCTCGGACTGCAGGCGCAGGCCGGTTGTCCGGTCACCTTCAGTCGCTCGGCGCAGGCTGTCGAGACCGGCATCTACCAGGTGGTCGTCGAGTACACCGAGGAAGACGTCGGCCGCCTGGCCTTCGATCTCGCCGAACAACTGTGCAATGCGGCGCTCAACGACCAGCCCTTCGACCTCGAAGGCGCGCTCGGACAGCTGCGCGAACTGGACGAGGACATCCGCCTCGGGCCGTCGACCGGCGCCATCGTTTCCGCAGCCGTGGCGCGCGGCATTCCGTATCGCCGCCTGACACAGGGCAGCCTCGTGCAGTTCGGCTGGGGCAGCAAGCAGAGGCGCATCCAGGCCGCCGAAACCAGCTTCACCAGCGCCATTGCCGAATCAATCGCCCAGGACAAGGAACTGACCAAGAAACTTCTCGGCGCCGCCGGCGTCGCCGTGCCGAAAGGTCGCCCGGTCGCGGACGAGGACGATGCCTGGGCCGCCGCCCGGGAAATCGGCTTTCCGGTCGTCGTCAAGCCTCGCGACGGCAACCAGGGCAAGGGCATTTCGGTCAACCTGACGAGCGAGGAGCAGGTGCGCCAAGCCTACCGCGTCGCCATCGAGTTTCGTGACGACATCCTCGTCGAGAAGTACCTTCCCGGCCACGATTACCGGCTGCTGGTCATCGGCGACAAGCTGATCGCCGCCGCCCGCCGCGACCCGCCGCTGGTCATCGGCGATGGGATCCAAAACGTTCGCCAACTCGTCGACCAGGTCAATCGCGATCCCCGGCGCAGCGATGGCCATGCTACTTCGCTGACCAAGATTCGCTTCGACGACGTGGCTATCGCCCGCTTGGCCGAGCAAGGCTACGATGCCGACTCCGTGCCGCCGCGCGGCGCCCGGATCATCCTGCGCAACAACGCCAACCTGTCCACCGGCGGCACGGCGACCGACGTCACCGACGATGTGCACCCAGAACTTGCCGCCAGCGCCGTCGCGGCGGCCCAGACCGTCGGCCTCGACATCTGCGGCATCGATGTCGTCTGCGACACGATGCTCAAGCCGCTAGAGGAACAGAGCGGCGGCGTCGTCGAAGTCAATGCCGCGCCCGGCCTGCGCATGCACCTCGACCCGTCGTTCGGCAAGGGCCGCGCGGTTGGCGAGGCAATCGTCAACATGATTTTTCCCCCCGGCGACAATGCCCGCATCCCGGTCGTCGCCATCGCCGGCACCAACGGCAAGACCACCACGAGCCGCCTGATCGCTCGCATCTTCGAGAGCAACGGCCTGCGTGTGGGAATGACCAGCACCGACGGCCTCTACATCCAGGGAAAGCGCACCGATGATGGCGACTGCAGCGGCCCGCGCAGCGCACGCAACGTCCTGCTGCACCCGGACGTCGATGCCGCTGTCTTCGAAACCGCTCGCGGCGGCGTGCTGCGCGAGGGATTGGGCTTCGACATGTGCGACGTCGCGGTCATCACCAACATCGGCATCGGCGACCACCTCGGTCTCAACTTCATCACCACGGTCGATGAACTCGCCGTCGTCAAGCGGGTCATCGTCGAGAATGTCGCGCCGGGGGGCACGGCAGTCCTCAACGCCGCCGATCCGATCGTCGTCGCCATGGCGCAGCATTGCCATGGCTCGGTCATCTACTTTGCCCAGGATCGCGCGAACCCGGTGCTGGCCACCCAGCGCGCACAGGGCAGGCGCGTCGTCCATGTCAAACGCGATGCCATCGTCTGTTGCGAAGGCCGCCGGATACACAGCATCCCGCTCGCCAACATTCCGATCACGCGCAATGGCGCCATCGGCTTCCAGGTCGAGAACGCGATGGCGGCCATCGCCACCGGCTGGGCGCTGGGCTTCGCCTGGGAAGTTATCGAACGCGCCCTGTCCGGATTCGTGAACGATGCGCAGACCGCCCCCGGCCGCTTCAATGTCTTCGATTACAAGGGCGCCACCCTGATCGCCGACTACGGACACAACCCCGACGCCATCCAGGCACTGGTCAAGGCCATCGAAAACATGCCAGCAACGCGCCGGTCGGTCGTGATCAGTGGCGCCGGCGACCGTCGCGACGACGATATCCGCCAGCAGACGGAAATCCTCGGCGAGTCATTCGACGACGTGATTCTCTATCAGGATGCCTGTCAGCGCGGCCGCGAGGACGGCGAGGTCATCGCCCTGCTCCGTGAAGGCCTTGCGAATGCCCACCGGACCCGGCAGATCGATGCCATCACCGGCGAATTCCTGGCCATCGACACCGCCCTCGCCCGTCTGCAGGCCGGCGACCTTTGCCTGATCCTGATCGACCAGGTCGAGGAGGCGCTGGCTCACATCGCCAGACGAGTCGCCGAAGCGTAACGCATTGGTCGCCGAAGGAGTGACACCGCTCCTTCGGCACGCGATTCAGTCGCCCAGTTCATGCTGCTTGATCAAACGGTAGATATTGCGCTCGCTGATACCAAGCACCAAGGTCGCCTTTGCCCAATTTCCACCATGGCGAAGCGGTGACACGCGGATCACGAAGCTGGCCAGCCGGAAATAGAGGTCACAGCGAAAGCTTCCAGCCTCGCTCATTTCGCCCAGTTCCCGGTTGCTGGCGACGACAAAGCGCACGTTCACCCGCAATGCCGGGGTGCCACCAAGGCGGCAAAATGTATCGGTTTCCAGCACGCGCAGCAGCTTTACCTGAATCACCGGGCTGGTTTCACCAATTTCATCGAGAAACAGCGTGCTTCCCTCCGCCTCTTCGATCAAGCCCTTCTTCTGGCGGTCGGCACTGGTAAAGCCGCCGCGCTCATGGCCAAAAATTTCCGATTCGAACAGGGTTTCCTGCAATATTTCGCCGTCGACCGTAACCATCTCGCGGCCGCAGCGGGCACTCCTTCGCTGCAGAGCCTGGGCGACCATTTCCTTCCCGGTGCCGGATTCGCCCTGTATCAACAGCGTTGCATCGGTGGGTGCGACGGCCTCGATCAGGTCAAGACTTCCAGCATGGCGCGCGAATTGCCGAGCAGCGGACCCGGTTGCCAGGATTCCAGCTGACGCCGGTAGAACTCGTTGCGCTGGCGCAGTTCCGTGCTGTCCAGCTCGCGGCGGATGCCAATCTCCAGCTCATCGAGCCCCACCGGCTTGGTCAGGTACTCCACCGCACCGGCCTGGATCAGGCTCACCGTATTGCGAATCGAACCATACCCGATCAACACCACAATCGGATACTGAGCGGAGAGCGTTTCACCAGCTTCGGCGTGTCGGTATCCGGCAACTTGAGATCGATGAAAATCAGGTCAGGCTTCCTCCTTGCGGCATCGCATGGTGCGCATTCTGCGCCAGGTTGAGAACTACCATGCGCAGGTCGCTGTCATCGGCGAGGTCGCGCAAGTCGTCCACGGCCAATTCCAGATGCTGCTCGACCCCATGGCTCTGTGCATCGAAATCGAGTAACTGCAGCGTGTCGCTCACCGCCCGGTTGACCGATACAATCTGCTCCTGTTGCCGTGGCAGGCGGGAAAGTAACAGCAGACGCCGGGTAACGCCGCTACAGCGCTCGATTTCCGCATTCATCATTTCCAGATAGCTGCAAATGCGTTCCGCATCGGCATTTCCCTGGCGAAAACTCCGCAACAAACCGTCGACGGCAAGGCGCATTGAACCCAGCGGATTGTGGATTTCGTGAGCAATGCCCGCCGCCAAGCCAGCATGGCGGGGAACTCCGCAGTATCGGGAAACTACCAGCTTGGTCCCTGGACGCCCGGCATGAAGCGAACCGGTGCAATTTCGGCCTTGTCGAGCGCCAGTTTCCGATTGATCTTCTCACCCATCTGTTGGCGCGAGGGCAGCGGCAAATCGTGGATTTCGGCCAGCAGTTCACGAAATAGCAGCAGCCAGACATAGGTCAACTCGGCCAATGCCGCATAGAACCGGGTGCCGCAGTGCGACGATACCCGCTGCCCCCAGTCCGGAAGCCAATAGCCAAGGTGCTCGTCAACGAACCTGGCCAGTTCTTCCGGGTCGACCGCAGCATTGGCTAGAATCTGCCGCAGATACTGCAGTTGCAGCACCAGGTGATCGTCGAAGCGGCGACGCCAGTCGCCGACCCGCCAGCCAGCCGCCGCGTAGATTTCACGCAATTCGAACATCGGCCGGTCGCAGGCCAGATGGTCATCACTCAGCCATACCGACTCGTAGGGCGAGGTACCGAAGCTGTTGTTCAGGTAGATCGCCGCGTAGTCGGCCGCCAGTTCATCCAGCGTCGGATTTTCGCGCAGGGCGGCTGCCATGTTGGCGTAGGCCGTTTCACCCGCCTCGTCGGCGGCGGACAACGCCAGCCCGTCTGGAAAGGCAGCGCTCCGCAACGCGGCCAGCGTCCCCGTATCCAGTTCACGGTCATGCAGGCGAATCAACTGGTCGAGATCCTCAACCAGCGCATTGCGCAATTCAGTCTCCATCCATCTTGCCCTTGCTGTGAGGAATGAAGCCAATGGATGGACGTGTCAATTCCGGGTTGGCCATGTTCTTGACCTGCCTGACCGTCTTGTCATGGGGCCCTAGCACCTTGGTCTTGAGCGTGCTGTTCCAGATCTCCTCGACCGGACCGATGTCGAGCACGCGCATCATGCAGGCCATCACGCAATATGGCTTGCGACCGGCTTCCAGCTCATCGATGCACATGTTGCACTTCTTGATCACCTGCTCCTGCGGATCCCATTGCGGCGCACCGTAGGGGCAAGCAGCCTCGCACTTGCGGCAGCCGATGCACAGGGTCGAATCGATGTCGACCACACCGTTATCGGCCCGCTTCCAGATCGCACCGGTTGGACACGTCGGTAGGCAGGCCGGTTCTGCACAGTGGTTGCACGACATGTTCACCTTGTAGGCAAACACCTCCGGGTAGCTGCCGCCTTCGATGTACATGACGCGCCGGAAGCGCGGGCCGGGCGGCAGCCCGTTCTTGTCCTTGCAGGCGATCTCGCAGGCGCGGCAGCCGATGCAATCGACGTTGTGATGGATGAAACCGAACTGCCTGGCCGGCTTGACCGGTTCGTAGGTTTGCGCCACCTTGCGGCGGATAGCCTGTTCAAGCTCCTGCTTGTCGACTTTGTTGACCATGATCGCCTCACTTGTCCCTGCGGAAGATCGCCGACCGCGAAGTAGCCTGAATATCCCAGCCCGGCCGATGTTCGAGCGGGGTCTTGCTGAGGTCGACAAGAATAGTGTTGTAAGCAAAGGCGCCAGCCGGACTGGGCTCATCCAGTGTCAGGAAATCCGGATTGCCGGCACGGTCGGTCCCATCCTTGGCCAGGTCCATCCAGGCGCCTTCGAACAGCACCACCACACTCGGCATGCATCGTTCGGTCACGTAGGCAGGAACGACCACCTTGCCGCGCTCGTTCCACACTTCGACGATGTCTCCGGTTTTGATGCCGAGTCTTGCCGCATCCTTGGCGTTCAGCGTGACCTCCTGCTGGTAGGTTTCGCGCAACCAGGGAATGTTGTGGAAGATCGAGTGGGTGCGCCAGCGTGGGTGTGGGGTAATCATGTGGAAAGGGAACTTTTTCGCCTTCTCGTGATTGAGCGATTCAAACGGCTCGACCCACTTCGGAATGTAGGGAATTTCGTAACCGTATTGGGTCTTGGTCCAATCCTTCACGCCGGCGAGATAGCCCGAGAGAATCTCGATCTTGCCCGACGGCGTCTCGAATCGAACGCCATTCCTGATTTGCTCCTCGAACGCAACAATCGGCTTGTCAAAGGTGAATTTGTAAACGCCGTGCTGTTTGAATGACTCCCATGACATCTTGACCCCCTGGTGGGTCTGCACCTTTTTCCACCAGTCGCTAATGTAGGCTTCGTCGGTCGCGTCGTTGTTCTGGAAGTAGTCGCGTTCGGCTTTTGGGTTGTAGCGCTTGCCGAAATCCTTGACCGAGGGATCAAGCTTTTCGATGCGGAAGGCAAGTTCGGTGAACACCTGAAAGTCGGTCTTCGATTCGCCGAGCGGCTCGATGACCTTGGGCCGATGAATGTAATAGTGGCCCTTGTACCAGGGCAAGGCGACATCATGGCGCTCAAAGTGTGTGGCGATCGGAAAGAGCACATCGGCCCACAGTGCCGAGGGAGTGATGGTGGAGTCCATGCACACCACCAGTTCGAGCTTCTTGATCGCCTGGATTTCCTTGTTGACGTTGGTCAACTGGTTGAACCAGTCCGAGCCATGCCAGAAGATCGCCTTGATGTTGGGGATCCTGCCGTCGAGTTCGTCGTTCCTCGGCCAGCAGCCGATCTCTTCCCGCCTGACGTTGGGGTAGTTGAGCACGCAGTGCGCCCAGCGATCCGACTTGATCGAGGCATACCAGACGTTGGCATACTCGTCATAGGGGTACGCGACGGCCTCGGCGTGCCAGCCCTTGCCGACACCCTCGGCACAGCCGCCGAGGATGCCGATGTTGCCGGTCATCGCCTGCAGGGCTGCCGCCATCCGGTTGTATTGCTCACCATAACTGGCGCGCCCCGGCGCCCAGCTCGCCTTGAGCGCGGCCGGCTTGGTCCTCGCGTACATTTCGGCCAGTTTCTTGATGTCGACCGCGGCAACCCCGCAAATTTGTTCGGCCCATTCCGGCGTCTTCGGAATGCCCTCGTTCTTGCCGAGGATGTAGTCCTTGAAGTTCTCCTTGTCGGCGAACTCCTTGGGCGTCGTACCGGCGTCCATGCCCTGGCAGAATTTGTCGATGAACTTCTGGTCCTGCCAGTTGTTGGCGAAGATATGATGAGCCATGCCGGCCAGCATGGCGGCGTCGGTATTGGGCTTGATCGGGATCCACCAGGCGTCGTAGCTGGCGGCGGAATCGGTGTATTGCGGGTCGACGACGACAAACTTGCAGCCGCGCTGCTTGGCCAAGCGCATGTAGTAAAAGGTATTGCCGCCGTGGAAGGTATACGCCGGGTTCCAGCCCCACATGATAATCAGCTTGCTGTGCGCGAAGGCATCGTCTTCATTGCCGTCGGTGATGGTGCCAAAGGTCGTGCGCGAGCTGAAGGTCGTCCCCTGGTAGCTGGGCACCGACCACGAGTTGGTGCGGCAACCGAACATGCCGAGGAAACGGGCGAGCAGGCCTTCGATCTGGTCTGACTTGTGCAGCACGCCGTAGGAGGTCCCCGCATAGGCTTGGTCGAGAATGGCGGTGGGGCCGTACTTCTGCTTCAATTCGACCATTTTCCTGGCGACATGGTCGAGCGCCTCATCCCACGAGACGCGCTTGAACTTGCCCTCGCCACGCTCGCCGACCCGCATCATCGGATAGAGCAGGCGTTCCGGCGAATAGAGCCGGCTGCGGTAGGAACGGCCGCGCAGACAGGCGCGCAATTGCGGCACCTCTTCGGTATCCTTGCCGAAACTGCCACCCTCCTGATAGCTGCCGTTATCGGTCGACAGACGAACGATGACGTCGCCTTTCTTGTGGGCGACGAGCATGTGGCGCGAACCGCAGTTGTGGTCGCAGGAAGTAACGACCGTCGTCAGGTCGTCATCTCTTGGATAAGGCTCGTAAGCGAAGGCCTTGGCCTCCTGCCGGCCCGCGCCAAATTCGACAAGGCCGCTGGTGGTGGCCACCGCGGCACCGGCGCCGACAGTCTTGAGGAAGCTGCGGCGCCTGGGGTTGAGGATGTCCAGCCAGTTGCGTTTCGTATCCATGATTCGTCCTTATTGCCTGGGCTGGTTGCCATTGGCTGGCAATGCAAAGCGGGCTTCGCTGACAAGCGGGCGGTCCTTTGCCCAATCGGGCACCTCCAGGGCCATGCCTTCCCACGGATGGCGCGGATAGGGGTACTCGATCCGGTACCAGGCACGTCCACCGTGGCAGCCAAAGCAGACATCGGCGTTCTTCTGGCCGGCGGCCTCTATCGCCTCGGCCTTGAGATAGCTAACCTGGTGGCGGTTGGTGCGAATGGCGGCGTGACAGGTCAGGCAGGAGTCGCCGAACATTTCCTTGCTTTCCGGCCAGGGGCCGGGCAAGCCCATGACCTTGACATTCATCGGACCATGGCACTGGAGGCAAGTCTGCTCGGTGTTCACCGTCTTGCGCAGCGTGAACCCGTTATCGCTCTGTGGCGTACCGGTCGCCGAAGTACCCTGCGCTTCGTCGCGCGGGTCATTTCCCTGGTGACAGGTAGTGCAGGAAAAGTTCATCAGATCCTTGGCCATCGCTGTTTTCAGGTGGCGTCGATGAAACGTGTCCTGGTCGCCGGCGTAGGTACTGAGCCGTTGATACCAGGCCTTGCTGGTACTGGCATTGATGCCTGCCGGTGATGTTTCACGAACCTTGTCGTCGAGCACTTCACGGTGGCAAGCCAGGCACTGTTCGTCACGCGCGGTTTCGATGGCCGGCCTGAAATGAATGGGGTCGTAGGTGGCGCGCAGGATATCCTTGCTCGCGTAGGCCTCCGGTGCGACCTGACCTTCGGGGCTTGAGATTTCCTGCGGCGCGGCAGGCTGGTGGCGGATACGCCAGCCCATATAACCGCCGACCACGGCGGCAGCGGCAACCAAGGCAAGAATGGCAATACCGGCTTTCGAATTCCTCATGATCAATCCTTGCGCACCGTGTCGGCATGAAGGCCACGAATGTCATAACGACCCAGGAGGTTGGGATGAATGAAGGGGGTATACCAAGCCCCTTGATCCTTCAGGAAATCAAGGCCCACATGCGGTTGACCGATACCACGCAGGGCCTGCGCCTGCCAGGCCGGCGTCTGCTCAAAATGCGTGATTACCGGCGCGCCAGCAGGACGGGAAGCGGGCTCCAATCCCCCGATAAAGCCGGAGATTTCGGCTGGGGAAACGCCAACCACGGTCATCAATCCAAACAGCGCAATCGACTTCTTCATTTTCGTCATCGCCTGGTTTCAAGGTTCACAAATGAGACGGGCAGACCGCCCCACCCTATTGGCGCAAGGGTTGTTACTTCTTCTGGCCTTCCATACCCTGCATTCCGGACATGCCCTTCTGGTCGGTAGCATAGCAATCCTCTTGATTTAGCGCGTTTGCATATTTTACAGCCGCCGCGATAAGCCGGCCATGTCGGGGTGGAATTGGGTCTCATAACGGATTGATATTTATAGTCCCTTATGACTCAACTATTCACATTTTCTGAGCAGAAATTGTCATGCCGCGAGAGCGGGCCTGATGATTTGCTCGGTGATGCGACAAGCAGCGGCGATGGCATTTCGACCGGTGCGAGTCAGGTAATAGCGGTAGGTGCCGACGATCTTTTTGATCAACCCGAAGTCACGCAAACGCCGGAGGTATCGTGTGATGCTGGCAGCGGCCAGGTGAGGCAAGAAAGGTTTCAGATCGGCCCGGCGGACGCCGCGAATGTTGAACTCGGGATGTTGGAGCGAGCACAGCAAGTCATGCTCGATCTTGTCGAAGAAATTGAAGCCTTTGATGCGATGCCCGTCGATTTCTTTGGGCGTGGTCAATTTGCCGAGGCAACGCGTGCCGGCGGAGAAGTCATCGAGAGCGCAAAGGAATTCCAGGTAGCGACGGTTGCAGCCGAGGAGGATTTCGCGCCGATCGATCAGGCTGTCCCACGGGGACTTCCTTTGGTCGTAGATCGACTTCTTGACGGCCGCCAGTTCCTGGGAGGCTTCACCATCCCGGTGTTCCACCTTGCGGTGGTGCTTGAAGAAGGAAACATTATGGGTGGTGGTTTCAATACGCAGCACCTGACCGAACTTGTCGTACATCTTGACCGAGTGCTGGCCCAGCCGATGCTTGATGCAGGTGCGCTCGATGCGGGTGGACAGGCGACTCTCAAGCTCTTGCGCCAGCTGCGGCGTCAGCTTCTTGCCCAGGAAATGCATCACCTGCGGCGCCTTCACCGAAACGATAGCTTCCCGGGAAAGGGCTTCGTAGAGGGGTTGCATGATCGCGGTCGAACGAAAGGCCCGATCGGTCGAACACTCGATTTGCATCAGACTCCAGTGGTAGGTCTGGCCAAAGACATCAAGGACCGGACAGCATTGCTGGGCATGGCGATCCAGAATCCGGTACAGGACGTCCGGGGAAAGATTGTCAGCCAACGGCTGCGCTTGCGCCCAGTCGCCAATACGGAGGAAGGCGTTGTCGGCCAGGGTGTAATTGATGCTGGCAGCCGTCAGTTGCCGGGCCAGCCAACTGTGGCCATTACAGTAGAACTGAAGCCGGAAGGGACACCACGTCGGCACGCGCAGATAGACCAGACCCCACTCCGCGTCGATGAAATAGAAGTAGTAGTGCAGGCACTTGCCAGGCGCCGGGCGCAGAAAGGTTTGATGGGTGCGCTTGTCATGCCACGCCTTGTACGACGAGCAGGCTTCCATGACCGAGATGACATGAACCAGTCCGGGGTGATCACCCCGCGCCTTGATCACCTCGGCGACCACCGCTTCCTTGCGCACATGCGCCTTGGCGATGTACTGAATGCTCACCCCGGCCGATGCCGCCAAGGCCTTGGCGTTCAATGCCTGCCGCGTAGCACGCGCCAGGCAGCGTGCCAGTAATCACAACCCGGTCGTAGCAGGTCAAAATCCCCGCGATCCGGTCACAGTAGCGCTCAAGAAGTGGTACGTTCATGGCAACCTCCACTTCACGTGGCAGAGTGCTTCTACTTTAACCTGTTCGGTTCCGGCTCGTCCGGCTTAGGAAGTCCGGAAATGTGGGCGCCCCGAAAGGATTATCACGTCGCTCAATTTTTTGGGTGCGCAGCAGCGGCCGTGATGTTTGCCGCCAATCCGGTTTCAGCCTACCAGGGCGGGGTACCGTTCTGGACCTCGGGTCAGTACGCGAGCCTCGCCGCGGTCCCGGCAACGCCGGGCTGGTCATTGCCGATACAGGGCTACTACTACAGCGGCAGTGCTTCCCAGAGCAAATCGCTCACCCATGGCAACAGCGTGACGCTCGGCCTCGAAGCGAGATCGCCGCTGCTCATTGTTCAGCCATCCTATGTGCCGGAGACGAAGCTGTTTGGCGGCCAGGCATCGATCGGCCTTGGATTCGGCTATGGCGGGAACACTGCTGGGGCCGATATCGTGATCTCTCGGCGCGGCACCGAGTTCGACAGAAGCGACTCAACGACGGGAATGACCGATCTCTATCCCATCGCCAGTCTCGCCTGGAACCGAGGTGTCCACAACTGGATGACGTACGTGACCGGCGACATACCGACCGGCAACTACGACAGCACCCGGCTCTCCAACATCAGCATCGGGCATGCCGCGATCGATGCCGACAGTGGCTACACCTGCTTCAACCAGACGACCGGCAGCGAGTTCTCCGCAGTGGCGGGCTTGACCTACAACTGGGAAAACAGCGACACCCAGTACAAGAACGGCATCGACTCCCATCTCGACTGGGCTGCTTCACAGTTCCTTTCAGCCAACTGGCAGGTCGGCGTGGCGGGCTATTTCTACTACCAACTCAGCGGTGACAGCGGGTCCGGCGCAAAGCTCGGATCGTTCAAGTCGAATGTGGCCGCGATCGGCCCGCAGCTCGGCTATGCATTCACTATCGGCGGGCAGCCGGCGTACGCGAACCTGCGCGGATACTGGGAGTTTGATGCGAAAAACAGGATTGAAGGCTATGCGCTGTTCGCCACGCTCGTGATACCGCTCGGTTCGGGCAAGTGATGTCAAGACCAGATGATGGCCGCCAAGACACACGAATTCGCCTGGTGCGAACTTGCATCATCGTAGCAGCAGCCCAAAGAGGTCTGCCATCGAAATTACCGCGCATGAGGTAGCAGGAGTTCGACAGTTCAGCGGCAAAAGTGGCCATTTTTGACACATGGCCCCAGTAACGGCGCGGGTTTCAGAGGATGTCTAAGAAAGTTGTGTGGTGGCACGCTAAGGCCTATTAAATTCTGACTTGACAGGACTCATGTCGGTGATGCTGTGGCGGCATGCATGTCAAGATAACCACCTCAGGAGGTCGCCGCTACGTCCAACTTGTCGAGTCGTACCGGGACGACGCTGGGCGGGTGAAGAAGCGTACCGTGGCGACGCTTGGCCGTCTTGATTAACGCGATGGCGGTCTCGATTCAGTGATCAAGGGGTTGCTCAAGGTATCGGGCCGTGAAGCCATGGTGGTTGTGCCACCGACACCGACGGTGAGCTTCGAGTCGGCCCGGGCGTTTGGCGATGTATGGACACTGACCGAACTCTGGAAATCGCTCGGTTTTGGCGAACTGAAGCGGGTGTTTCGCCGCACGCGGCATACGATCGACGTGGAAGCGCTGATCCGGGTGATGGTGTTCAACCGACTCTGCGATCCGGAATCCAAACTGGGCGTGTTGCGCTGGCTGGAGACGGTGGCCTTGCCTGAGGTCGAGGTCAAAGCGATCACGCATCAGCATCTGCTGCGCAGCATGGATGCCCTGATGGATCAACACGCGGCGGTCGATACCGTGGTGGCCGGCTTGCTGCGAGCGATGATCGATCAGGATCTGTCCGTCGTGTTCTATGACCTGACGACGATACGCGCCGCGGGACTGAGCACCCAGGAAAGCGATGTGCGTGCCTTTGGCATGGCCAAGGAAGGGCTGATTGCACGGCAATTCATGCTCGGCGTGGTGCAGACGGCCGAGGGCTTGCCGATCTGCCACGCGGTGGTCGACGGCAATACGGCGGAGACAAAGACGCTGCTGCCGATGCTCAAAATCGTGTTGAACCGGTTCCCCTCGGTCAGTCGCCTGGTGTTGGTGGCCGATCGCGGCTTGCTCAGCCTGGACAACCTTGATGCGCTGAGCGAAATACGTCTGGCCAGTGGCCGGCCGCTCGAATTCATCCTGGCGGTGCCGGGACGCCGCTATCACGAATTCACTGAACTGCTCGATGACTTCCACAAGAGCCAGTGCCAAGCGGCAACCGTCGAGATCATCGCTGAAAAGACGTGGAACGCGCTGCGCTTGGTGATTGCCCACGATCCAGAACGTGCCGCCCTACAGACCCAACGACGGGACGAGCAGATCGGGAAGCTGATCCAGCGCGCCGCGCAGTGGGTGGGCAAACTTGACGATCAGGATGACGGCGTCAACCATCGGGGCCGCAAGCTCTCGGACAGTGGCGCCAAGGCGCGCTTCTTCCATGAGGTCAGCGAGGCCCATCTGTCGAAGATCATCAAGGTCGACCTGAAAAGCGAGCGCTTCATCTACGCTATCGATGAGCGCGCGCGTTCCTTGGCGAACCTGATGGACGGCAAACTGCTGCTGGTGACCAATACGACGGACCTGATCACCCGGGACGTTGTTGCACGGTACAAGTCGCTGGCGGATATCGAGCGCGGCTTCAAGGTACTCAAATCCGAATTGGAGATCGGACCGGTCACCACCGTCTGCCCGAACGCATCCGGGCTCACGCGGCGATCTGCTTCATGGCGCTGATCCTTTACCGGGTCATGCGTCAGCGCCTGAAAGCGGCCAACGCCGGGCTATCGCCGGAACGAGCGCTCGACTACCTTCGCCGAATCCAGCGTCACCAGATCCGGCTCAACGCGTCTGAACCCGTCACCGGCGTCTCGATCCTCAGTGCCGAGCAAACCGAGGTGCTTAATGCCCTGGACGTGAAAAAACCGACCGCCCCGCAGTAGCTGACGCTGTTGCAGTGGCATTCTTTAAATTCACCTCAAGTGAAATCAGTCACTTGCGCAATTAACTGTCGAACTCGGGAGGTAGGCGCCTGAACGGCTGAGATAGCGAAAACCCGGCCTTGGCCAGGTTTTTTTACAGCGAGCCCGTTGTCGCGAGATCAGCGGCCGATATCCACCACCACTCTGCCGCGCACTTTGCCCTCAAGCAAACTTGCGCCGGTTTTGATCGCCTCAGACAAGCCAATTTCGGACGTGATCTCATCCAGTTTGGCGATATCGAGATCGCGGCCAAGGCGTGCCCAGGCTTCCTGGCGGACGGCCAGCGGCGCCATCACGCTGTCGATGCCGTACAGCGTCACGCCGCGCAGGATGAACGGCGCCACCGTCGCCGGAAAATCCATGCCGCCGGCCAGCCCGCAGGCAGCGACCGCGCCGCGATATTTCGTCGTCGCGCAGGCATTGGCCAGCGTATGACTGCCAACTGTATCGACGACGCCGGCCCAGCGTTCCTTGCCGATCGGCTTGCCGGGCGCTGACAGTTCACCGCGCTCGATGACATCGGCGGCACCGAGCGCCTTCAGATGTTCGGCTTCCTCCGGACGACCGGTCGACGCGACCACCGTGTAGCCAAGCCGCGACAGCAGCGCGATGGCGACGCTGCCGACGCCGCCGTTGGCTCCGGTCACCAGAATCTCGCCGTCGGCCGGCTTGATACCGTGCTTTTCGAGGGCTAGGACGCAGAGCATCGCCGTGTAGCCTGCCGTGCCGATCGCCATCGCCTGCCGCGCGGTGAATGCGGAGGGCAGCACCACCAGCCATTCGCCCTTGACCCGCGCCACTTCGGCCAGGCCGCCACAATGGGTTTCGCCGACGCCCCAGCCGTTAAGCACGACGCGATCGCCAGATTTCCACGCGGGGTTCGTGCTGGCGCTGACGGTGCCGGCGAAGTCGATGCCGGGAATCATCGGAAAACGGCGCACGACTGGTGACTTTCCGGTCAGCGCCAAGCCGTCCTTGTAGTTGAG
The DNA here is from genome assembly GCA_016722705.1 of Candidatus Dechloromonas phosphoritropha. Lineage (NCBI taxonomy): Bacteria > Pseudomonadati > Pseudomonadota > Betaproteobacteria > Rhodocyclales > Azonexaceae > Dechloromonas > Candidatus Dechloromonas phosphoritropha. The sequence goes on from JADKGN010000004.1 coordinate 98,450, forward strand.
CGTGCTCCATTCGACCTGCACCGTGACATCGCCTTCGCCCAACACGGCGTCGTCGATCTGCTGCACGGCGACCTTGTAGCCGGCTTCGTCCTTGGTGATCAATATTCCCTTGAACATATTGGTTCTCCTTTGCTGAACAGTTGTGCCGAATGGCCATAACTTAACCAAAAAATCCGCAGTACGGCAAATGGGCAACAAAACAACCTAAAATCACCCCTTTCATCCAGTCGACCGGAACTGATTGAACTTTGAGGCGACTGGTGCGTACTGATAAACTGATCCGTTACCAGTACCCGGGAACTTCTCGGCTCGGTCAGGTCAATTGACAGCAAGCTTGATGATAGACATTCTCCATCAGGGCTATCTGAACAAGCTCAGTTTACTCATTTTCCACCCGAAGGTCCGATGCAGCGTTCAAGACTCGTCGTTACACTTTTTCTGGCTGTCGCTTCGGCAAGCGGCCATGCGGATATCTATGGTTATGTCGACGAACAGGGTGTATCGCACTTTTCCGCCGAGAAGTCAGATCCTCGCTACCAGTTGCTGGTGCGGGGAAACAGGTTCGGATCGCTGCAGCTGGAACCCTCTGGGCGCGGAAAGCAGGCGCTGTCCACCCGTCTGATAGAGCATCCCAACCTGAAATCCTACGAGCCGCTGCTGAAGACCGCGAGCATCGAGTTTGCGGTCGAACTTGCCTTGCTCAAGGCGGTCATGGCGGCCGAATCGGGCTTCAATCCTGACGCGATCTCGCCCAAGGGCGCAGTCGGCCTGATGCAGATCATGCCCGCTACCGCCGAACGCTATGGCCTGCTCGGTAACGAAAAAAAATCCGTCGAAGAAAAGCTGCGCGACCCGAAAACCAATATACGTCTCGGTGCGCGTTACCTTGCCGACCTTTTCAAGCTGTTTCCGGGGCAACAGAATCTCGTGATCGCCTCCTACAACGCCGGTGAAGGGGCGGTTCAGCAATACCGGAACGCGATTCCGCCTTATCCCGAAACGCGCAACTATGTCGAACTGGTAACCCAGCTTCACCAGGTCTATCAGTCCCGGTCACTCGCAAGAATAACCGGGGCTTCGGTGCGCAGCGGGTCGGCGAATGGAACAAAGCGCATGTATCTGACCATTCGGCCGCCAGATGCCACCGCCGCATCCCGGTCGCCATCGTCCGCGCCACGCGAGCAATGAAAAAACCATCCGCAGCGGTCTGAGACCGAAGTCCATGACTTGACGCAGGATGTGTTCCCGGACGATTGCGGTCCCGCCGCCGCATTTCGCTGTTCCGGGGCGGCCAGATGCCTATGAACCCGAGTGCTTCCGCCCATTGTCGTCGGGGGTGAAAAACAAGGCCACGCCCACCGCGATCAGGACGAGCGGCCACCACTTGCGCAACAGCGCGACGATATCGAGTTCGAGAAAATCCAGATTGACGGCAAGGGCCACCGCACCGATGACGGTCAGAGCGATTGCGGCGAAGTTTCCTTTCATGAGCATTCCTCGTGTTTCAGGCCCGGCGCACGCCGACCACGCCGTCGACTTCGTGAATCAGCGTCAGCGTGCGCTGGAGTTGTGGCAGGTTGGTGATCTCGACGGTGAATCCCATGTGCGCCTTGCCCTGCTTCGTCTGTGTATTGACGCCGACGACGTTGAGCTTTTCACGCGTGAAGATCTCGGATATGTCGCGCAGCAGGCCCTGGCGGTCGTGAGCATCGACGACGATGTCAGCGGCGAACACGCCTGTCGTCTGGCCGCCCCAGGCGGTTTCGATGACGCGTTCGGGATGCTGCGCGAGCAGGTTGGCGAAGTTGGAGCAATCCATGCGGTGAATGGAAACACCCTTGCCGCGCGTGATGAAACCCTGGATCTTGTCCGGTGGTGCCGGCTTGCAGCAACGGGCAAGCTGCGTCAGCAACTTGTCGACGCCGACGATCAGGATGCCCTGATTGCCCTTGGCCGGCCGGCTCGGCCTGGCCAGCACCTCATCCGGCAGCAGCGTCTCGGCCAGCGGATCACCGCCGCGAGCGACGAGCTGGAACTGCCGCAGATTCAGTTCGCCACGAGCCGCGGCAATATGCAGATCATCGGCGCGCGAGAAGCCGAGCTTGTGCGCGAGATCATCCATACTCGCGCCCGTCTGCCCGAGGCGCTGCAATTCCTTGCCAACGATGGCCCTACCTTCGGCCAGGGTTTCCTCGAGCGCCAGGCTTGAGAACCAGGCGCGCACCTTGACTCGCGCGCTCTTGGTGTGGATGTAGCCCTGCGTCGGATTCAACCAGTCGCGCGACGGCCCGCCGTGCTTGGCAGTGATGATCTCGACGCGCTGCCCGGTCGCCAGCGGCGTGTTGAGCGTCACCAACTGGCCGTCTACCCTGGCGCCGCGGCAGCGATGACCGAGGTCGGTATGCACGCGGTAGGCAAAATCGACCGCCGTTGCCCCCTGCGGCAGATCGACCACCTTGCCCTGCGGCGTGATGACATAGAGCGTCTCGTCGAGCGCCGCCTGCTTGTAGTGGCTGATCCAGTCCGAACTGTCGGCGACTTCGTCCTTCCAGGTCAGCAACTGGCGCAGCCAGGCAATCTTTTCGTCGTAGTCGCTCTCGGCGTGGCGCTTGCCGCCTTCCTTGTAGCGCCAGTGGGCGGCGACACCGAGTTCGGCGTGCTTGTGCATTTCCTTGGTACGAATCTGGATTTCCAGGCTGCGTCCGTCAGGACAGTCTACTGCCGTGTGCAGGGAGCGATAGAAGTTTCCCTTGGGGTTGGAGATGTAATCGTCGAATTCCTTGGAAATCGGCGACCACAGGTTGTGCACGATGCCGAGCGCGGTGTAGCAGTCTTTGAGGTCATCAACGATGATGCGCAGCGCGCGGATATCGTACAGCTCCGAAAACTCGACGCCCTTCAAGCGCATCTTGTTCCAGATGCTGTAGATGTGCTTGGGCCGCCCGTAAACATCGGCATTGCGCACGCCCGCCGCTTCCAGCTCGGCGCTCACCTTCGCCACGGCCTCAGTGATGAAACGCTCGCGCTCGCTGCGTTTCTCGTCGAGCATCCTGGCGATCTTCCTGTAGGTTTCCGGATGCAGGAAACGGAAGGACATGTCCTCGAGTTCCCACTTCAACTCCCAGACGCCAAGCCGGTTCGCCAGCGGCGAGTACAGTTCCAGCGTCTCGCGCGCGACATGAATGCGCAGGTCATCCGGATGTGACGCGTAGAATCGTAGTGTCTGGGTGCGGCTGGCGAGGCGCAGCAGCACGACGCGGATGTCCTGGACCATGGCCAGCAACATCTTGCGCAGCACTTCGACCTGCGCCTTCGTTTCGGAAGGATTGACTTCGCCAGCCTCGATGTTGGCGGTTACGAAGCCCCTGGTGATCGGCCGCATCCGGTTCAACCGCGAAATGCCATTGACGAGATCCGCTGCCGCCTTGCCGAAGCGCTGCTCGATGCGCGCGGTGCCATGCTGGTCGTGGGCGGGAATGGCGAACAGCACCGCCGCCATGCGCGATTCGACGTCGAGCCGGAGGCCGGCAATGATCACAGCCATGCCGAGCGCATGCGACCAGATGCGCTCTCCGCTGCCCAGCGAAGCATTGCCATAAACTTCCCAGGAGAACGCGACGGATTCCCTCAGCGTCGCCGCATCGTCAGGGTCCAGACCCTGGGAAAGGGTGCTGAAAAACTGATCGAAATCGCTTTGCGCGGCGACGGAATGCAGGAGCCAGACCATGGGATGAATTATACCGTGCCTGAGCCTCCGCTCCCTTCGGGCATAATTCGCCCCATGCTCGCCCGCCGCCACCATTTCTACACCAACCCCTACCTGCTGCTGACCCTGACCGCGCTGTTCTGGTCGGGCAACATGGTTCTTGGCCGCGGCATCCGTGCCGACGTGCCACCGCTGGCGCTGGCCTTCTGGCGCTGGGCCATTGCCTTCGGGCTGGTGCTGCCGCTGGCCTTGCCCCACCTGCGCGCGCAGTGGCCGCTGCTGAAGGCGGGCTGGAAGCCGGTGCTGCTGCTCGGCCTGATCGGCGTCGGCGGCTACAACACCTTCGCCTACATCGCCCTGCAATACACTTCGGCAACCAATGCGGTGCTGCTCAACTCCTTCATTCCCATCGTCACCATCGCCGTCTCCTGGGGCTTCCTCGGCAAGCACCTGAGCCGCCAGCAGGCCATCGGCGTTTTCACCTCGCTCTGTGGCGCGCTGACCATCGTCGCCCGCGGCGACGTCAACGTACTCGCCCACCTCAACCTGAACGTCGGTGACGCCTGGATGCTGCTCGCCGTGCTGGTCTGGGCCGTCTATACCGTCGGCCTGGCCTGGCGCCCGGCCGGCGTGCACCCGATGCTGATGCTGGCCGCGATGACCGCCGTCGGCCTCGCCGCACTGCTCCCGGCCTACCTTTGTGAGATGGCGCTGGGCCGGCACATCAACGTTTACCTCGGATCGCTGGCGGCGCTGGCCTATGTCGGCATCTTTCCCAGCTTCCTCGGCTACATCTTCTACAATCGAGGCGTCGCCGAAGTCGGCGCCAGCAAGGGCAGCCTGTTCATCCACCTGATGCCGGTTTTCGGCACCATCCTGTCCGCCCTCTTCCTCGCCGAAATACCGCTCTGGTATCACTACCTCGGGATCGCCCTGATCTTTGCCGGCATCTGGCTGACGATGAAAAAGTGATGGGGCTGCTCGACTGGTTCGGTGACAAGCGGAAAGCAAGCGTTCCGGATGCGCTATGGGCGCGGACGATGGCCGCGATGCCCTTTCTTTCGGCACTCGCGGTCGACGAGCAAAAAGAGCTAAAAACGCTGGTCGAGGGATTTCTGGCGGAAAAGGAATTCAGCGTTGCCGGCGGCCTCGAACTGAGTGACGAGATCTGCGTTTCGATTGCCGCCCAGGGTTGCCTGCCGATCCTCGAACTTGGCCTCGCCGCCTACCGCGGCTGGGTCGGCATCGTCGTCTATCCGGACGAATTCGTCGTGCCACGCCGCATCGAGGACGAGAGCGGCATCGTCCATGAATTCGACGACGTGCTCTCCGGCGAAGCCTGGGAAGGCGGGCCGCTGATCATTTCCTGGCACGACGCGCAGATGGCCGGTGCCGGCTACAACGTGGTCATCCACGAATTCGCCCACAAGCTCGACATGCTCAACGGCGAGGCCGACGGCATGCCGGCGCTGCATTCGGGAATGACGCCGGCGGCCTGGGACGAAGTTTTCATGACCGCCTACGAGGATTTCTGCCGGCGCATCGACAGCGGCGAGGAAACCGTCATCGACCCCTACGCCAGCGACGATCCCGCCGAATTTTTCGCCGTGCTCTCGGAAAACTTCTTCGAGCTTCCCGACATCGTCAACCGCGAATACCCGTCCCTCTACGCGCTGCTCCGCAGTTACTACCGCCAGGACCCGCTCGGTCGCTTGAAAGAGCCTGCAGGTTTTTAGAGACTACCACCATGCCCCAATCGACACCGCCCTCCTTCCAAAGCCTCACCGGCATCTACGAACCCTCGGCTATCCAGCAGTTGCCCGACGGTCGTTTTCTGGTTGTCGAAGACGAGGTGGACCATCCACTTAGCCTGGTCGGCATTGCTGCTGACGGCACCGTCAGCAGTCGCCCGCTCACCCCTGGCTGGTTCGAGGGCAACGACGCATTCTGGAAGCTGGACGATCTGGAAGGACTGGCGCTCGATTCGGCGGGCCACGTTTATGCGATCACCTCGCATTCGCGCGATAGCGACGGCGACGAGAAGAAGGCGCGCGACAAGCTGGTGCGCTTCCGCATCGACGGCAATCGCGTCAGAGAGCCGAAGGTGGCCAAGGGACTCAAGGCGGCGCTGACTGCGGCGCATCCGGAGTTGGCGGTAGCGGCGACGATTGGCGATGTGAAGGGTGGCGGCGGACTCAATATCGAGGCGCTGGAGATTACTCCCGACCGTAGCCGTTTGCTGGTGGGGTTTCGCAGTCCGCTGGTGAATGGCCGCGCGATCATTGCCAGCCTCGAAAATCCAGTCGCCATTTTTGAGGCCGGCGAGTCGCCACGTATTTCGCCGGTTCTGGACACCTTCGATCTGGACGGCAACGGGTTGCGTGGCATGTCCTACGTTCCGTCGCTCGGGGGTTATGTGTTGATCGGCGGTCCGGTGGCGCGCGAGCGGGTGCAATTTCAGCTCTGGTTCTGGAGCGGTCGGCGCGGCGAGGAAGCACGCCAGATCACCGTGCCCGGCCTGACAGGCTTCGAACACGCCGAGGGGGTGAGCCCGGCAGTGATTGATGGCCGGCAACAACTCATTATCGTCAGCGACGACGGCAGTCGCGACGACGACCGCCATGGCCGGTTCCTGTTGCTGGATATCGCTCAACTGCAAATTGCCGCCTGATTCAAAGACGGCTACGTATTGCGACAGGCGCCAGATGCCGTACCGACGAACCAGAATCCAATGGTTGCTCAGGTCGACGAACCAACCCCCTTGGCCGCCCGCAGTTCCACTTCAAGTTTCTTCGCCACGCTGATATCGATAAAGTTGATCACCACCCCATCGATCACATTATCCTGGGTCCGGTAAGGCAGAATTTTCACCAGATACCAGCTTGCATTGCGACCGGAAATCTCCTTTTCCGAGAAGATCAGCGTGTCGAGCACTGCCTTTATATCCTTCTGCAAGCCGGGATAGTCAAGCTGATTGACGATGTCGGCCAGCGGTCGACCCACGTCACCGGGGATCAGTTTGAAGATCCGCGTTGCCTGGTCGGTATAACGCCGGACGCGCAGGCCGTTGTTGAGGAAGATGGTCGCGATGTCGGTGCTGTTCAACAGATTCTTCATGTCGTTGTTGATCGATGACAACTCGTCGACCTTGGACTGAAGCTCGACATTGACGGTCTGCAACTCCTCGTTGAGCGACTGCATTTCCTCCTTGGAAGTCGTCAGTTCCTCGTTGGTCGATTGCAGTTCCTCGTTGGTCGATTGCAGTTCCTCGTTAGTCGATTGCAGTTCCTCGTTAGTCGACTTGAGCTCTTCGTGCGAACGCGGCATTTCTTCGCGAATGGCCTGAATCTCGGTGGAAGCCTGCTGCAATGCTTGTTCAAGTTCGAGTATCCGTCCGTTGTCGGCCAGTTTGCCAACGCGCCGCTTTGGCTTGGCAACCGGCACCGCAACCTCAGCAAAGACAATCATCGCCATACCCTTGAGCGGCGCCGGCTCGCGCACCGGATTGACCGTCAGGTCGATCAGCCGAACCCCGCTGCCTGTCCGGATCTGCAAGTCCTTGACGGCCACCGACTCCATCGTGCGGAACGCCTTGGGCAGCGCCATGTCCAGCCCCTGGCGCAAGCCTTCGCGGGCCATCGCGTGAATGTTCCAGTTTGCCTTGCCAGCGGCTGGCTCAAGGTATTCTCCGGTGCGCCCGTTGATGAAGAGAACATCGCCCTCGGCATTGACCAGCACGGCCGCTGGCGAGAATTTCTGGAGGAGCAACTGATCGGCCAAAGCCTGTAGATTCGAAATATGCATGTCGGGTATCAATGCCGCATTGGGGTTGACCGGGCCGTTAAATTGGCGTGTTGGAAAATCCACATCAAGCGGACTGGATATTACCTGCTCGTTGCGATAGATTCGTGCCTTGCTTTCCAGTGGCGAGAAAAGATCATGAAAGCCACCAATGCTCTCGGCACTGCCCAGAAAGAGAACCCCGCCGGGATTCAGGCTGTAATGAAACAGGCGCAATAACTTTTTCTGCAGATCCGGCCCGAGGTAAATCAGCAGGTTCCGGCAAGTAAGGATATCCAGTTTGGTGAACGGCGGGTCCATCACCATGTTCTGCGTCGCAAAGACGACCATCTGGCGGATTTCCTCGGCAACCCGGAAACCGCTTCCATCTTCGCGGAAAAACCGGGCCAGCCGCTCGGGCGAAAGGTCGGCAGCAATATTGGCCGAAAAGTATCCCTTGCGGGCTCTGGCAATCGCATCCGGGTCCAGGTCGGTGGCGAAAATCTGCACGACAACCCGCTCGAGTGGCTTGAGTTTTTCTACAAGCTCCTTGAAGGTGATTGCCAGCGAATAAGCTTCCTCTCCGGTCGAGCAACCGGCGACCCAGGCACGCAGCGTGCCGCCAACCTCTTTGGCCGCGATCATGGCGGGCAGCGCCGATTCCTGCAGATAAGCCCAGGCCGCCGGATCCCTGAAAAAATGGGTTACGCCGATCAGGAGTTCCTTGAACAGGAGATCGATTTCCTGGGGGTTTTCCTGAAGGAAATGTACGTAATCCGAAATTTGCCGGAGTTGGTGAATGCCCATGCGGCGCTCGATCCGTCGATAAATCGTGCTTTTCTTGTACAGGGAAAAGTCATGCCGTGTGTGCGAGCGGAGCAGGATGCAGACCTTTTCAAAGCCCGATGAATGTTCTTTCGTGGCCGGCCCGGGCAGGTTTTCATCTGTAGGCGGCAACTGGCCGTGAATATTCACGATGCGCGTGGTCAATTCGCCGGCGACAGCCACTACATCGGCGTATCCGGCTTCTATCGCACTACGCGGCATGCCATCGAACTTTGCCTCAGCGGGGTCCTGGACCAGCGCCAGCCCGCCCTGCTCCTTGATGGCGCGCAGCCCCAAGGTGCCATCCGAACCCATGCCGGAGAGAATCACGCCGATGGCGCGCTCCCGTCGGTCTTCAGCCAGCGAGCGGAAAAATGAATCAATGGGCAGGCGCAAGCCATGCGGCGCGAGCCGATCAAGCAGATAAAGCGTGTCGTGGAGGATCACCAGATCCTTGTTGGGCGGAATCACATACACGCAATCCGGCCGGGTCTTCATCCGGTTGCCGGCCTGTTGCACCAGCATCGGCGTTCTCCGTTGCAAAAGTTCGGGCAGCAGCCCATGGCGATCCGGATCAAGGTGCTGGACGACGACGAAGGCCATCCCGCTGTTCTTCGGCACGCCGGCGAAAAATTGCTCCAGCGCTTCCAGTCCGCCGGCCGAGGCACCCACGCCAACAATCTGGAACGTGCCGCCATCCGGCGCAACCTCGGATTCAGGCTGGTTTACGGAAACCTGGTCGTTCCGTTTGGCGGTCATCCCGACTTGCTCCTATGAACTGATTGTGGGCGCTAACTGCAAGGAAGCCTTGAAGCATAGGCCGCCGGATGACCTGCGAAGGTTCCCGCATGGTCGACCCACTGAAATGCAACCAAAAATGGCCAAAAATACCGGTCGACCACAGCAATGGCGGATCAGCCAACTCCCGGCCCGCGCATTACCAGGCAAATGAAATTGTCTGGGGAGCGCCGGCACGGACATTCACGTCCTTCTGGATCTCGCGCCCCTCATAGGTGGCACGTACCCGGTAAGCGCCAGGGTCCAGCCGGGTCAGCACGATCGGTCCGGCCGCAGGCACGTCCAGCACCTGCTTGCCCTGACCATTGAAAATCGTAACAGCGACCTTGGCCACAAAGGCGCCCGACTTCTCGGACAGGATCAGCTTGAGGTTGAAGTCCTGGCCGACCTGGCTGATCTGCTGAAACTCCTTGTCGCCAATGCCACCTGATATATAGGCGGTACCGTTTGCATCGGTTTGGGTTGGTAACCTGGCCAATTCTTGCGCCGACAGCGGGCCACAAACCAGCCCGAGAGAAATGACGAGCGCCTTGAGCGTGAGCGTGCTTCGCATGGCATATACTCCTTTAATGGTTCTTTATCTTTCTGACGTGAAAGCTCGGATTACGGTCGCAAACCCGCCAGATAAAACCGCATCGCTACGGTCTGTTCAACAAGGATCAGCCCTTCCGGACTTCCTTGATTTCCTCTTTCAGGTCGCCAACTTTTTCCTGAATCTTGCCTTTGACCTGATTTTTCAGACCCTCGGCCTATTGCTTCTTGTCGCCGGTCAGCTTGCCGAATTCTTCCTGAATTTTCCCGCCCAAATCCGTTGCGGCGCCCTTGACTTGATCTTTGTTCATGATTGATTCCTCATTGGTAAGTGCTTCTGAAACCCGGACACCATCAGGTTCGTCCGGCAAATCACACGATCCATTTCTCGTGTCGACGGAAACAGTTTAGCCGGAGGCAGACGTCGGTTCTGTTCGCTAGCCAACATAACGGCGACAGCCTACCGGTATCCTGCGCTCTGGAAGCAGAAGGATTTCTGCTTTGTGCGATTCCACACATAAGCGCGCGCCGGCATGAACTATGATGAGATTGAATGGATGGCTTTCCGCAATCCGCATTCGATTGGGCGGTGGCCCGACAAGGAAGGTTCGATGACGCAAGAGTTGACGCATGACCCCAAGCTGAACCGCATTCTGGCGGCGCTTCCGGTAACCGAGTACGCCAGACTGGAAAGCGATCTGACGATCGTCGAGTTGACCGCCGGACAGATTCTTTACGGCGCCAGCGATGATGTTGAATACGTCTATTTCCCGATCACCAGCATTGTCTCGCTGATTTTTTCCACCGAAGACGGCTCATCCTCCGAACTGGCGATGACGGGAAACGACGGCTTGGTCGGCATCCCGCTGGTACTCGGCGGGGCAACGACGACGCACAAGGTGGTGGTACAAACTGCGGGCACGGCCAGTTGCCTGCGGGCCGAGGTATTGTCCTGGGAACTCGACCAGGGTGGCGAGTTGCAACGCCTTTGCCTGTGTTACGCGCAGGCCTTGATGACCCAGATGGCACAAAGTGTGGTCTGCAATCGCCATCATTCGCTGGACCAGCAGTTGTGTCGCTGGCTGCTGCTCAGCCTTGACCAGATACCGGGCAATGTACTCAACGTAACCCAGGAACTGATCGCCAGCATGCTGGGGGTGCGCCGCGAAGGCGTTACCCAGGCCGCCGGAAAATTGCAGGCGGCCGGCCTCATTCAATACCAACGCGGGCATATCACGGTGACTGATCGGTCGGGCCTCGAAGCCAGGGCGTGTGAATGCTACGGCGTCGTCAGGTCCGAATACGACCGCTTGTTCATGCGTGCCCCGGCGAACTTCCCGAAGAATCGCAGCCGCCCCAATCCGCTCACCGTACGCCAGCGCGCCGAGGCACGCTTCAAGCAAACGCCCCCGGTGGCCACGAATACGAACTGGGAAGCCGCGCAACTGCTGCACGAACTTCAGGTGCACCAGATCGAACTGGAAATGCATAACGAGGAATTGCGCAACTCTTACGCCGAAGCCGATGACCTGCGCGAAAAATATGCCGATATTTACGACTTCGCACCGGTTGCCTATTTCACGCTGAATGCGCAGGGCGTCATTCTTCAGCTCAATCTCGCCGGCGCCATACTGCTCGGGATCAAGCGATCGCAAAACATGCGCCATCGCTTTGCTGCAGCAGTCAATCCTGAATATTTGCCCATGTTTCAACACTTTTTCGACGAAGTTTTGCGTAATAAATCCAAGAAATCCTGCGAGATGCTCCTCTTGCCAACCAGCCATAATCCCGAAGCCTTCGTCAGAATCCAGGCGGTTCCGGGCGAAAGCGGCGAGGAATGTCGCATGGTGGTGATGGACATTACCGCTGAAAAGCTGGCCGAGAAGGCACTGAACCTGCGCGAGCAATATCTCCGCACCGTGCTCAACAATTTCCCGTTCCTTGTCTGGCTCAAGGATGAGCAAAGCCGGTTTCTTGCGGTCAACGCCCCATTTGCCGAGAATTTCGGCTGGCCTTCGCCCGATTCGCTGCGCGGCAAAACCGACTTCGACATTACCACCCGCGAACTGGCGGAACATTATCGCGCCGGCGATCAGGCCGTACTCGCCAGCGGCAAGGCGACAGACATTGAAGAACTGATCGAGAACAATGGCGAAGCGCGCTGGTTCGAAACCTACAAGTCACCGATCATTATCGATGACACAAGTGTCGGGACGGTGGGCTTTGCGCGGGACATTACCAAGCGCCGGCAGATGGAAGAGGAATTGCGCAAGGTGGCTGCCATCGACCCGCTGACCCAACTGGCGAGCCGGGAGTATTTCCTTGGCCACCTCGAAGCAGCGCATTCGGAATTGAAACGCGATGCCTTTCAGCAGATCGCCCTGTTGACAGTAAGCCTCGACTATCTGAGCGTACTCAACGACACGCTCGGTCTGGCCGCCGACGATGCCGTGCTGCGACTGGTTTCCAACGTCCTGCGCGATGAGTTGCGCAAGATGGATAGTGCGGGAGTGATTGCCAACGACCGGTTCGCGGTGCTCATGCTCAACAGCGACCTTGAAGCGGCGCAGGCTTTCGCCGAACGCCTGATGAACAAGGTGGCCGTGACCAAGATCGTCATGGGCGAGCGTCAGGGTGTCGTTACCATCAGCATGGGCATTGCCACCATGAGCGCTGCCGACAGCACGGCTGAACAGGCGCTCAACCGGGCCGACGAGGCGCTTTGTCGCGCCCGGGCGGCGGGACCCAACCGGATAGCATGTGCCTCGCCGCCCGACCGGGCATGATGCCGCGGCCGGAACTAATGGGCGTCATATTCGGCCCAGCAACAGCAAGACAAGCAGAATGACCACGACAAGGCCCAAGCCACCGCTCGGCCCATAACCCCACCCCCTGCTGTGCGGCCACGCCGGAATCACGCCGAGCAGTGCGAGCACAAGGATGATCAGAAGAATTGTTCCGATTGACATTTTCGTCACCTTCTCAAGAACCGATACTGCCGGCACCGTGAACTGCAGCCTGGAAGCAGGATCGTCAGGATCATTGTCTGCTCAACGCCCTGCCGGCTCTGTGTGCTGGCGAACATTCAACACAACGGCGGGCCGGTCGAGGCGCTCAGTAGCGGTAAGGATCATTCGGACGACGGTCATTTTTATCCTTGACTCCGTCGCCGTCGCGGTCGTGTTTGCCGCGGTCGTGGTCGCCGCGGTCATAGTCGCCGCGGTCGTGGTCGCCTCGATTGGGTGGACCGGACTGATCATAATCCGGGCGATGACCGCCGCCATCTCGATAGGCAACCGGATAGGCCACGCAACCCGATAAAAGCGCGCTGATAGCGATCAGCAAGACGGAAAGGTTTTTCATGTTTTCTCCTGGATAGCATGTCTCGATGTTCAAAGAGAAGGATCTCTGTTGAACAGTCTTTGTGCAAAAACTGCGCACGATCTGGATTTTCGGAAGCGGTTCCTGACGTTTCAGCGCAGACCGAAAAACGACAGGACGAACAGGATGACGACCACCAGGCCGACGATGTAAATGATGTTGTTCATGGGATTACCTCCGTATGAGTCTAGTGGCCGATCCGCGTGGCTGACGCCATGCCCGAATCACCATGCACCACACTACCCCCCACAGCGCCGACACTCTGTTCGCTGGCGCACAAAGAATCCGCCGGATTGGCGTTACCCAGCCCATGGCAGTCATGCCGGCGGATAAAACATTTCCAAGCCTGATCAGTAATACGCTGGCCAGTCAATTGCTTGGAGGGAGTTTTCTGGACTGGACCAGCCGGCGCGTCGATACGCACGTAATGGAGCTGCAGCCCTCATGCAACATGGTCCGACATCTCGCTCTTGACCGGCTCGTTTCCACCGAGCAGCTCGCCCACCGCCTTGAGGTCGTCGACCCGATCGCACACTGCCTTTATGATCATCAGGATCGGCGTACCCAGTAGCAGGCCCCAGATGCCCCAGAGCCATCCCCATGCCAGGACCCCGAGGAAGACCACGACCGCACTCAGCCGGCTGGTACGGCTTGTGAGGTAGGGCGTGAGGATGTTGCCGCTCACGACATGCAGCCCGATGCAGACGCCGGCCACCAGCAATGTCTTCTCGATGCTCCCGAACTGGGTGAACGCGACGAACGCGGCGGCGACGCCGAGGACAACCGAGCCAAGGTAGGGGATCAGATTCAACAGCGCCGCGACGATGCCCCACACGGCAGCCTGCTTCATGCCAATAGCCCAGAAGGCGGCGCCTGTCGCCAAGCCAACCAGGACACTCAGCAATAGCTGGACCGCGAGATAGCGCTGGATCTGCTCCATGATTTCGTTCATTGCCTGCACTGTGACCCGCCGCCTGGCGAAGGTCGGGCCGGCGATGCGCGCGACTTTGCGCCGGAAAACGTCACCCGAAGCAAGCAGGAAAAAGGCAATGAAGCAGATGACCGTCGCCTGACCGATGATCTGCGCCGCATGCAGGGCGCCGACCACAAAATAATCCTTGATGTCGAATGCGGCTTTCTCGATCTGCACGCGAGCGACTCCACGTGGCGCAGACGGTGGGCCAGACAGGCTGCCGGCTGCAGCCTGCTCGATCTGCGCAGCCGCCTTCTGGACCCGCTCGATATTGCCGTCTGGGCCGCCGCGCATTCCGCGCACTGATTCCCGCAGGTTGCGCGACGCCACCGGCAGGGATTCGAGCAGGTTGTCGGCATCGTCGCGCAGCGTATAGACGCCCCACACCGTAGCCGACACGAGGACGACCATCACCAGTCCCGCACCAAGCGGTCGCGGCAGGTGCCAGCGGTGCAGGGTGTCGACTATCGGTGTCAGTGCGTAACTCAACATCAGACCGAACATGATGGGGATGACCACCTCGCTTGCCCAACGCAGCGCGAAAATGCTCAGCAAGGCGGCGATGACGACCAGCGACGTGCTGCGCACATCGACCGGCACCTTCAGCAGCGTGGCTTCGGGTTCTCGCTCGGCACCCAAGGGGGAACCGGCCTCGGTGGTTGCGTCCCCGGGGGACGGCGTCAGCGATTGTTTCATCTATTCACCCCCGGATGCTAGCCGCAACACCTGGATCTGCCGGCGCGCGTTCGAACATCATTAACTATCAGTGATCCTGACCGCGCCCTTGATTCCTGTTATCCCCGCCCCTGTCCTGCTGTCCAGGCGCCTGATCGCGGCCCTTGTCGCGGTGTTCATTCTGCGGCCGCTGCATCTCGCGCTGTTGCGCGGGTTGCGACTGCTGCTGCCGCTGCTGATTCGGCGGTGGCTGGCGGTCCTGGGGCTCGGCTCGTTGCTGGACCGGCGCCTGCTGTTGCGGCTGATGCCGTTCCCGCTGCTGGTTCGGCGCTGGCTGGCGGTCCTGCGGCTCGGCCCGTTGCTGGCGGTCCTGCGGCTCAACTCGCTGTTGCTGCACCGAACGCCGGCGACTCTCGTCGACCTGCGGCTGTTGAAAATGCTGCCGCGTTACAGCTTCATGCGGCTGATATCGGTAATGCTCGGAGCGGATCTTGTGCTGCTGGTCTGCCGCGTCAGGATAGCGCGCTCCCGAATACTGTCTCTGGTAAGTCGGCAACGGTGCGGCGCGCGGTGCTGAATGGCGGTCCCAGTGGTCCCACCCAGCCCGACGGTGTTGCCACTCACGACCCCAGTGATCGCCCCAGCGCGGCGGCGCATCGGCACGCCAGCCATGAAAATACGTCGGCGGCTGCCGATAGTAACGAACCGGCACGCGGAGCACGAATAGCGGGACATACTCCGGGCCAACCGACCGCCACGGCCCGTTGTACCAACTGCTCGAATACCAGTTGTCATCCTGGTACACCCAGTACAGACCGTCGTAGAAGAAGTAATTCGAATTCGCTTGCGGATCATAATAGACAGGATAGCCCGGCACCGCGACAAGCCTCGGATAGACCGGTACGTTGACGCCGATGCTGACACTCGGCAAACCGATACCAATGCTGATTTCGGCATGTACCGAACTTAGACCGCCAGCCAAGGCAGTAACAAAGAAAGCATTGCGCAGTGCAGCCTTATAGAATTCAGTCATTGTGACTCCTCATGTTTCGTCTTCAGGCTACGTGTTGGCCGGGTAGATCGTCGGTGCGCTGTCGAACATAGCCTATCCCGGATGTCGTGCGCCCGATTCGAAGCGCTGCGTGCGCCAGCGCACAGACTGTCATGACGCTACCCGCCATTCTCGCATTGTGTCTGCAAGGCAAGCCATACTGGATCGCCGAAGCCACCAAAGATTATTCAAGGAGTTCAACATGACCATCTCAATACTGCGCCGCGCCGCGGCCCTGGCCGCCTTCGTCCTTTTTGCCACGCTCACTGCCTGTTCCTCTACATCGAAGACTGAAGGCACCGGCGAATATGTCGATGACACCGTAATCACGACCAAGGTCAAGGCTGCCGTGCTCAGCGAACCTGGCCTCAAGTCAGCAGAGATCAACGTCGAAACCTTCAAGGGCAAAGTCCAGTTGAGCGGCTTCGTCAGTACGCAAGCCCAGATCGAGAAGGCTGTTGAAGTCGCTCGTAGCGTCAAGGGCGTGACCTCGGTTACCAACAGCATGCGCCTGAAGTGATGTGAATCTTGTCTGCCAGCGGAAAGCATCAATGTGCGCTGGCAGACAGATGCTTATAGCGAACGGAAATAATCTTGTACCGTTCGCTCATGAAATAACCGTCTTGCATCCATCACCGAACAGGAGAATAAATCATGGCAACCGAAACACGGATTGGCGGAACAGGCGATTTGGGCGAAGCAGCTACACGCACGATCGACCAGGCCAGCAGCAATATAAACAAGGCGATCGACAAGGCATCGGACGCCGCCCGGCCCGCCGTCAAGCACATGGCTGCAGGCGCCCATCACGCAGTAGACAGGTTTGCCGGTTCAGCAAACCGGGCCGTTAAATCACTCGATACCCAAGGCCGGCGCTTGAAGGACGCGCAGTTGCGCTTCGCCGATAGCTTTTATTCCCATGTCAGGGAGCGGCCGATCACCTCGCTGGGGATCGCGGTTGCTGGCGGGGTTCTGTTGGGCTGGCTGCTCAGGCAGCGTTAGGCCACACGTAGTTTATTGAAGAAGAACGGAGAATCTCATGCTTTATACAATAGCCGTAGTATTGCTGATCCTGTGGTTGCTCGGGCTGGTTACATCGACCACCATGGGCGGTTTTATTCATATCCTGCTGATCATTGCCATTGTGGTCGTCCTGCTCAGAGTAATCAGTGGGCGCAACGTCTTGTAGTGCTGAATCAGCGGGTTCCCCGCTAAAATCGCTGCAATGAAAGCCACACGCCGCCATGCCGAACGTCACCGTACCGATCGCATCGGCTGGTTGCGCGCCACCGTCCTCGGTGCCAATGACGGTATCGTCTCGACCGCCAGTCTGGTGGTTGGCGTCGCGGCTGCCAATTCAAGTCAGGGGAGCGTTCTGGTCGCTGGCGTTGCCGGGCTGGTGGCCGGCGCGATGTCGATGGCGGCAGGTGAATATGTCTCCGTCCATTCGCAGGCCGATACCGAGAATGCCGACCTGGCGCGCGAACGGAGCGAACTCGCGACCGATCCCGCTGCGGAACATCGCGAGTTGACAGCCATTTATGTCACCCGCGGCCTTGAGCCTGGCTTGGCACAGCAGGTCGCCGAGCAACTGATGGCGCATGATGCCCTCGGCGCCCATGCGCGTGATGAACTCGGCATCTCCGAAACCCTGAGCGCGCGGCCGGTTCAGGCCGCGTTGGCTTCGGCCGCAAGTTTTGCGGTCGGTGCGGTGCTGCCGCTCGCCGTAACCGTTCTGGCACCCGAGCACGCGCTGATTCCGTGGGTCTCCGCAACCTCGCTCGCCTTCCTCGCGCTATTGGGCGCGATGGCCGCCCGGGCCGGCGGCGCCGACATGACGAAAGGTGCGCTGCGGGTTACCTTCTGGGGCGCGCTCGCCATGGCGATCACCGCGGGTGTCGGTGCGTTGTTCGGTGCCGTCGTGTAAGGTGCGGGAAACCCCCAGCCGCCGCCGCAGAAGCTTTCCGACTGATCTAACAGCCGGGCGGCCCGGCGCCTATTTCTTCGCCCAGCCGCCAGCCGGATTCTGGATGTAATTGCCCGGCAAGGTCCGCGCCGCTGCTTCGCGGGCAAAGACCTTGGCGGCTTCCGCCTCGGTAATACCATTCTTCGCGGCAATCTGCGTGAACTCGGCTTTTCGCTGGCCATTCACCTCGGTTACCAGCGCCTTCAGGTCGGCAGGAGCGTCGTTCCTGACCAGGCCGAGGTAGCCATTGCTCTGCTCACCGACCCAGCCCTGCTCCTTTGCCGTTTTGAGGTCGGCGGCAAAGGCGCCGTGCATCATCAGCACCAGGCTGAGCAAACATGCCTTAATCAATGTCTTCATTGCATCTCCTTGGTCAAGACGGGCGCCGTTCAAAACAGGCCCTTGTTCGAATCGAACAATTGCTGAACTTCCTTTTCAACCTTGACCAGAATTTCATGCTTGATATTCACGGTCATGTTGATTTCGATGGGTTTGTCCGGCGCCTCGAGGCGCACGGTCGGCGAGCAGGCGCCCACGAGCAGCGCCAGTGCGGTAAGGGAAAGCAGAAGTGAGGGCCTGAACATGGGGGTGCTCCACAAGGGTGTAGCGGGCAGCTTAACAAAGTTATTCCAGTTTGCCCGATTGCAATTGTTCCAAAATGTGACGGTTGAAGTCACCCGAAAAAAGCGCCGCGCGAAACAGACCCGGCAGCGCTCCGTTGATGTTTAGCCCAAAGCGTATGGGATACCCGCTGTAGAAATCGGGGTTGCTGCCATCCAGCTTTATCTGCGTCCGGTAAGTTCCGTCGGACCCATACCAAAGGTGCATGCCAAGCTGCTGGAACTGGAAGTTGCGCAAGGCCAGCAAGCCGGGGTTGTCCGGAATCGTCGTCATCGGCGCGTACTTGATGGTGCCGCCGCCGACGCTATTCAACTCGCCGTCATGGATTTCCACGCTGCCGTTGCGATAGGTGAGCGGCACATTGCCGTCCACCTGGCCGCTTCCCGACAGGCCGTGAACCTTCAACATTTCGAGTAACTGGCCGAGATCGATGTGACGAATTTCCAGAGGCATGGCTTGCTCCGCTGGCGGCCACGGCAGGCTGCGCGGCGCGCCGTGCAAAGTGCCGCCGAGCAAGGCGACATCCAGCGCATGCACGGTCAGCGCCTTTGCCGCCAGCGCCAGGTCGACGTTCAGGTCGGCCAATGCCGTACCGGTTGCCAGCCCGCCGCGTGGCGCTGAAAGCTGGATGCGGCCCTGTAGCGGATGCAATCCGTCGAGCTGGAGCCGGGCTTGCGCGGCTTCGACCCGCGCCCTATCCCAGCCCAGCGTGGCATCGTGCGCCTGTAGCGTTCCTTTGGCGTCGAACCGTGGCTTCGGCCCGGTGCACCAGTCCAGCGTGAAGCGCGCATCAACCTCGCCCGCCTGAAGCTCAAGCGGGAGCATGGTGGGCGGCCGTGGCTGCAACAGCTTGCCCAGCATCGGCAGGGCTTGCTGTCCGGAGAGCGTCGCCTCGCCGCACCCCTGCGTGAGCGCGTGCGACCCGGCAAAGCGGAAGACTTCCGTTCCCTGCAAATGTACAGTGCCGTCGCTGCGCAATTTGCCCGCATCAAGGCGCAGGCGGGCGCGGACGGCGGGCGACGGCCAGGCCCCGAAGCGCAGTGCATCGACAGCAAGCATCAATTCACCTTGGGCGCCCTGGGTGCCGTTCGGGCGCAGTTGCAGCAGTTGCAGGCGGCTGGCGCCGAGCGTCAGAACCTGGCCAGTACCCTGCCTTACTGTCAGTTGCGGGCTGCTGGCTTCGCCATGCAGCAGGAGGCTGGCCCAAAAACTGTCGTCAGCCTTTGCCGTTGCATCGGCTTTCACTTTCCATGTCGCACGGCTCATGGTCAGCGGCACATCCCGCGACCATGCCAGACGTTCGACGCCGAGCTGCAATGCCAGCTCGCTGTTTAGCCCGGCCGCCGGCGACCAGTGCAATGCCATGTCACCCGTCGCCTGCAGGTCGCGGATCTGAATGGCATCCCGTTGCCACTGCTTCATCTGCCCCTTGATCCGTACCTGCGCTTCGGCCGCCTTCCAGTCGGCTGAAGCCGCGCCCCCATTGAGACTGACGTGGTGCACCGCGCCATCCCAGCGTCCCCATCGGGGCGAATCGAGCGTGAACGGAAACTCGCCTTCGCTGACTCCTGCCCCATTGTCCACGCGAAGGACAAAGGCCTTGTCAAGCCGACTGTTCACTTGCAGCGACTGTTCGCCGTCGATCGTCACCTGCAAGTGCAGCCCCGGCTGCAATTCGAGCTGCGTCCCCGACGGCTGCCAGGCGAAGGCCAATTTGCCTGAGAGCGCAATTGCCTGTGGCTTTGCCGGCGCCGCAAACTGCATGTCGGCGTCCGTAAATTCCGCTTGGCCACTGAGCGCACGCAGGCTGCCGGCCGTTTCGCCGAGGAGCGCTTCGGCCTTCAGCGATAGCGTCCCTTGCGCGGCGCCCGGCGGCATGGCGATGCCCAAGGTGCGCCCCAGGTCCACCAGCACTGCCAGCGGCGCTTCGGCAACCAGCCTGGCCGGTTGTTGCGCCGGCTGACGGCCGACATGCAGCCGCGCTTCCGCACCCGGACCAGTAGCCGGCAACCACTCAAGATGAAACTCGGAAATATCGCCGGAAATCGCCGTCGACCGCAACAGGTGGCCATTCGGCCGGAATTCCGCCTGCAACTGCCCTTCCGTTTGCCGCAAATAGAAGTTGCCATGGACGTCCAGTGCCGCACGCTGCGGCCAGTGCAGGGTCACCCGCAGGTCGCCGACCACGGCTTCGCTCAAGGGCAAATGGGGCCAGGCAAGTTGCGGCCAGGGGGTAGCCTGTTGCGTCTGCCCGGGCAGGATTTCCAGTTCGCCGCTGGCAATATCCAGACGCTCGACATGGCGGCGTGCCAGCGAGTAGTCGAGAGCAATGTCGTGCACGGCAATCCGGAATCGGTGGCCGCCGGCGCTTTGATAGGTGGCGCTGACTTCGGTCAGGCGCGCGTGCCCGGCGCCAACCTTGTCGATCTCGACGTGCAGCCCCTCGAGGCCCGGGATGGCCAGCCAGCGCTCCGCCGCCATGCCAAGCAGTCGCGGCAAGGCCAGCCAGAGCAGGAGAAGCACAAGGAGTACGGCCAGCAGCCAGCGACCAGCACTTCCTAAGCGAATTGGAGACATGTGTCGAGGATACCGGTCGCCGGATTGTTTTGGGAATCGAATCAAGCTGGCGGCACATTGATCGGGTCACAAACTTTGCGGACTCGGCGTTGCCGACCCGCACTGCCGCATCTCCCGTAGCACGTCCCTTAGTAGCGGCGGGCGATACCGTTTTCGATCCGCACGCGATCGCCGACCCGAATATCGTCGCTCGTGTTTTGCATCAAGGTTTGATTGGAGCCATCCTCCATGCGAACGGTCACCCGGTAGGCATCGGCTTGCTGCTGGTTCTGGTTCCGGTTTTCCAGTTCGTGGCCAACATAGGCGCCACCAACCGCGCCGATCACGGTCGCTGCGGTATTGCCTTTTCCGGAGCCAACCTGGTGGCCGACAACACCTCCGACCACCGCGCCGGCAATGGTTCCAAGACCGATCGTGCTGCCGGCCCTATCCTGCCTGACCAACTCGATGGACTGCACGGTACCGTACATCGAATAATTGTCGCGTGAATTGTTCGACTGCCGGTAAGCCGGTGCCTGATCATAGCCATAACCTGGCTGGTTCATGGTTTCGCACCCGACGAGGGCGAGCGCGGCCGAGACAGCGACTGCCGCCCCTGATTTACTGATTGCAATCATGACTTTTCTCTCAAAGACAGACAGTGCGCCAAGCAAGCCAAACACCGCCTGCCGGACCCCTTCCGATTATTTCTTGGCGTCCTGTGCCGCATCCTGAATCTTGTCGCCAGCCTTTTCGATCTGCTGCCCGGCCTTGTCGACCGTCT
Organism: Candidatus Dechloromonas phosphoritropha; assembly: GCA_016722705.1. Lineage (NCBI taxonomy): Bacteria > Pseudomonadati > Pseudomonadota > Betaproteobacteria > Rhodocyclales > Azonexaceae > Dechloromonas > Candidatus Dechloromonas phosphoritropha. The sequence goes on from JADKGN010000004.1 coordinate 120,097, forward strand.
TGTCGACTTCCTTGCCGGCACGCTCCATCGGACCTTCCTTCTTCTCGCAACCGGACAAGCCGAGAACCAGAACACCCATCGCCAATGCTGCGATCACTTTTTGGCTAAAATTCGTCATTTCCATCTCCTTGAAATCCGACCACCGATCAGTTCGGCGATTATCGTTTTGCTACCCACCCTGACCTCAGAACGAGTCCCAGCATAAAGTCTCTCACTTATTTATCGGGCTTGCCGACCTGATTGCCGATGACACCGCCAACCACGGCACCACCGATCGTTCCGGCAGCGCCACCGCCGGTAAGGACAGCACCGGCAGCACCGCCGACACCGGCACCGATTGCGGTGTCCTTTTCGCGCGTCGACATGTTGTCACAACCACTCAAGCCGAGCAGAACCAATATGCAGAGCGTACCGGCTGCGGATTTTTGTGTCGTCTTCATTTGAATCCTCTTTGTCAAAGCTCAATTTCCAGGCCGCACCAGCGATTGCTTTCAATATCAGACAATCCGCCGGGCGACCCGAGTACTTCAGATCCGCGGGTCGTTCAGATACGCCGCGGTCCCGTAGTAGGCATGGATTTCCTTCGCCCACGACTGGTCCGCCATGTTGGGCCACTTGTCCTTGTCGAAGCCTGGCGCACCCTCCAGACGACTCTTGTCCACGTTGAGGATAAAGCGCTTGTTCTTGGTATCGAGGATCAATGCGTTCCAGGGCACTGCAAAAAACTTCCCCCCCATGCCCAAGAAGCCACCGAATGACATCACCGCATAACCCACGCTGCCACTGCGCATGTCCAGCATGATTTCCTTCATCTCGCCAAGGCTTTCACCCTTGTCGTTGAATACACTGTTGCCAACTAGCGTATCGGCGCCCATCAGCGCGGGTCCGGGACCATGCTCCATATCCGGACCGGGGCCTTTGCTCAGGTTGCCCTTGTACATTCCATAGGTATCGCGATCTTCATAGTTCATCTTCTTCTCCTGATAATTCGTTGAACAACGCTGGGGAACTCCACATCGGAGTTCCGGCACTTGGTAGAGTGAGATTGCGCAACAATCGATCCGCGGTCTGTACGGCAGCCAACATAGCTATGTGAACCATCGCACCGACGCGACCTGCAGGCAGGATGAAACTGCCTGCAAGGTTGGCTGCTGGCCAAGTAGCGATTGTCGACGGCATAATCCAGGCGAACCGGCTCGTCCGGCAGTTGTCCGTCCAATCCTCTTCAAGGGCTGAAATGAAATACAAGGATTATTACCAGGCCATGGGGGTCGACCGTGGCGCCACGGCGCACGAGATCAAGAAGGCTTATCGCAAGCTGGCCCACAAATATCATCCCGATGTATCCAAGGACGTGCAGGGCGAAGAGAAATTCAAGGAGCTCGCCGAGGCTTATGCGACCTTGAAAGACCCGGAGAAGCGCCAAGCCTACGACAATCTGGGCCGCCGGCCGGCCGGTGAGCAATTCACGCCGCCGCCGGACTGGCAGCAGCAATTTCATACCGACGCAGCCGGCTTCGACGATGTCGACCTGTCGGATTTCTTTGCGGCATTCGGCCGGGCGAGAGGTGGCGGCAAGGCGCGGGAAGACTACCCGATACCCGGGCAGGACTACGAGATCGTGGCATCCGTTTCGCTCGAGCAGATCTATCGCGGCGGTGAAATCGACGTCCGTGCCGAACTGCCCGAGTACGACCAGAACGGATTGGCCCATCGCGTCGCGCGCACCTTTCGCATCACCATCCCGAAAGGCGCCGCCGATGGCCAACGTCTCCGGCTGGCCGGCAAAGGCGGGCCCGGGTTCAATGGCGGCCGTCCGGGCGACCTGTATGTCGCGCTGGCCTTGCAGCCGCATCCGCTGTACCGGATCGACGGCCGCGACCTTTACATCGATCTGCCGCTGACTCCCTGGGAGGCAGTCCTAGGTGCCGCGGTTCACATTCCCACCCTGGGCGGAACCGTGGAACTCAACGTCAAACCGGGCACCAGCGCCGGGCAAAAGCTGCGCCTCGCCAAACGCGGGTTGCCGACTACTGATGGCAGCGTTGGTGCGCTGTACGCCGTGATCAGGATTGAGGTACCGACCACACCTGATGCGACGGAACGCGAACTGTTCCAACAACTGGCAGCGACTTCCAAATTTAATCCTCGTCAGTACTTTGCGTCAGGAGCAAACTCATGAACAGGCAATTGAGCGATTCGATCTGGCTGAACGATACCGATGTCTGCGGGATTGATCTCTTGGCCGAGGTATCCGGGTTGTCGGCCGAGGAGATCGAAGACCTTATCGAAAATGACCTCATTACGCCGGTCGACCGCAGCAGCCAGCCCTATTTCTTCCAGCTCCGCTATGTCCTGACCGTCAAAACCGCACGCCGGCTGCGCGACGACTTCCAGCTCGACACACACGGTGTCGCGCTGGCGCTCACGCTGTTGCAGCGCATCTGTGATCTGGAGGCGGAGTTGAACGCTCTTCAGGCGAAACTGGGGCGCTCGACATGAGTCAGGATTGAACGAGAATAACGAGGGAAAAATGCAGACACCCGCACCGGACGCAACCCCTGCGAAGGCCGAACTGGCAAACACCGATCACTTGCGTTTCCACCGGCCCCACGCACATCTTGCCTCGCCCTTCGGCAATGACTGGTTCGCGCTTAAAGCCGAAGTATTTGCACGGTTTTTTGGTACGCCGGTATTTCTGGGAACGCAGACGATCATCGTTGCCATCTGGATCGGCGCCAACGCGCTCGCCATCACCAATTTCGACGTCTACCCATTCATTCTGCTGAATCTGGCCTTCAGCCTTCAGGCGGCCTATGCCGCGCCCCTCATCCTGCTCGCCCAGACGCGGCAGGCCGAGCGCGACAAGGTCCATGCCGAGGCTGACGCCCTGCACCGGGAGGCACTGGCCGCCGCCAATGAGCAGCGCCTGGCGATTGCTGCGGAAAATGCCGGGCAAAGCCTGACTGCCTCTGTACGCTGCCGCACATTCCGTCAATTGCATCTGGCGTAATAACGTGCAATCGATGAAGACACTCGACCGCCACCTATGGCAGCGCTTCTTGAGTATCGCCACCCCCTACTGGCGCCTGGAAGAAAAATGGAAAGCGCGGGGTCTGCTTACCCTGTTGGTGGCCCTGCTCCTGGCACAGACGCAGTTCGCGGTGCTGCTCAATGAAAAAACAGGTGAATTCACCTCAGCCTTGGCCGCCCACGATGAAGAGCGCTTCTGGACGGCTATCAAATTATCTTTGGCCCTGCTCGTGGCGGCCGTGCCGGTCTACGCCTTCTACTTTTACGTTCGCGACAAGCTCGGCATCCACTGGCGACGGTGGCTGACCAACCGTTTTCTGAACAGCTATTTCAGCAAACGGCATTTTTACGAACTGAATTCCAATACCACAATCGACAACCCGGATCAGCGGATCGCCGAGGACATCAACACCTTCACCATGCGCTCGCTCTACTTCCTGCTCATCTTCATCGGGTCGATTTTGCAACTGGTCGCCTTCAGTAGCGTGTTGTGGTCGATATCCACGGGGCTCGTTTATTTTCTTGCAGCCTATGCGGTCGCCGGAACTCTGATCACAGTGTTCATTTTCGGCAAGCCACTGATCGGCCTCAACTTCCAACAGCTCAGGCGCGAGGCGGACTTCCGCTTCAGCCTGGTGCGGGTTCGCGAGAACGCCGAATCGATCGCCTTCTACCGGGGCGAAGCCCAGGAATCCCTGACGGTCAAGCGGCGTTTTACCGAGGCGTTCAACAATTTCAACAGGATCATCCGGCAGCAACTCTTTCTCAACCTGTTTCAATATACCTACAGCATGCTGACCATTGTCCTGCCAAGCGCCATCATTGCCTCGAAAGTGCTGTCCGGGGAACTCGAGGTCGGCAGCGCCGTCCAGGCTGCTGGCGCCTTCGCGGCTGTTCTGACCGCCACCTCGGTGATCATCGATAACTTCGAAAACCTGAGTCGCTTCGCAGCCGGTGTTGACCGCCTGAACACCTTTTCGAAGGCCATGGTGGCTCACCCGACAAGTCGGGCGCTCAACCGGGACGTCATCGAGTCAGTGGAGAATTCGAGTCTGGCACTGGAAGACGTCACCTTGCAGACCCCGAATTACGAACGAATCCTGGTCAAGAATCTCTCGCTCACCGTCAAACCGGGCGACAGCCTGATGATCGTCGGCACCAGCGGTAGCGGCAAGAGTTCTCTGCTGCGCGCCATCGCCGGCCTGTGGCGCTCGGGCAGCGGCAAAATCATCCGGCCGGGGCCGGAGGAACTCCTGTTCCTGCCCCAGCAGCCATACATGTTGTTGGGCACACTGCGCAGCCAGCTTCTATATCCGAACAAGGAGATACCAATCCCGGATGCGGAACTCCTGCGGCTGCTGGAAAGGGTGAACCTCCCTGACCTCGCCGAACGATTCGGCGGTCTGGACGTGGAAATGGACTGGGAGAAGGTTCTCTCGGTCGGCGAACAGCAGCGCCTGGCCTTCGCTCGCGTGCTGCTGACCAAGCCGCGCTATGCGATCCTGGATGAAGCCACCAGCGCACTCGATATCCCCAATGAGGAACTTCTTTACCGGGAACTGGAGACTATCAAAACTACACTGGTCAGCGTCGGTCACCGTTCCACCATCGTCAAGTTTCACAAGCAGATACTGGAACTCACTGGAAACGGCGAGTGGCAGTCGCACACTGCTGAAGACTATGATGCCAGTCTGTAGCAGTCCATTACGCAGGGTTCTCGACAGGCCCACTGTGTGTTGTCGCACATACGCCAGGCAGCGCTGCGAATAAGATGCTTCCAGCGCTTCAGCGAATTGCATCCGGCCGAAGCGGTACGGTCATGGAGATCTGAAAAAATTGAATGCAGGCATCAAGACCATTCGCGCCGTGCTGCTCCGGTTGACAGAGCGACAACACAATAATGTCCTGGAGCAGAAGTACGCTTCCGCCGAACCGCCGCTACGCGCCGAACTTTTCAGCGCCGACCAGATGGAGAGGCACGGCAAGACGCTCGCCGACTCGCACAAGCTGCTGGCGACACCCATTAGCCGGTCCATGTCAAGCGAGCAAACAAATACGTGGCGGCGCCAGCCGCCATGTATCAATTTCTTCTCCCGTTTGCAGTTGCTGACCGCGTCCGTTTCTTCAATTCATGGCTGCGACGAATCGCGCCAAACGCCCCGAAGGAAGTCCTCTTGGGGGACACCCATCGGGATCAAGCGAGCGGCGATGAAGCGGCCGGTCGCCCTGGCGGCTTGGCCGCCCCAGAAAAACGTTGGTGCCGCAGCGTGTCCAATGGGTTCATCACAGACCCGTGGCTGCCGAAGACTCGGCGCCAATCCCTGGCTGGCTCGCGTTGCGGGCGATCCGTTGTTACCGCAAATCGGTGACGGCGACTTGGCATCCCATTCAGACCAAATGGCTGTTGCTCCAGTCCCCAAATCCGGGCTTGCCGGCCGCCGTCGTGACTCATGCGAAGCAGCGCGTCACGTCAAACGGTTTGCGCTCCTTCAAAATGTGGAAGCACGCCCGCGCCAGCTTGTGTGCCAGCGCCTTGATCGCCACCACGTTGTTCGTCTTCGCCTTCTTCCGTTCGTAGAAGCGCTTTGCCTCGGCGCAGTAGCGCAGCAATTGGTGCCTGGACGTCACCTTTGGCGAGGATGCCAGTCTGATTCGCCTGCGCAATGCCGTCCAGAATTTCTCCTTCTTGCGCCGCCTCGCCTTGAATCTCTTTCGCGCCGACAAGTCCCGCTCGATCAGCCTCCCCAGAAAACTCAAGACCGCTGCCTACAATCCGGCTTATCTGGCGAGCGCCCTAAAACTGCGCGAGATTTGATGCTCCAGCCCTGCGCGCTGGTGGGCTCGCCGGATGTACTGCGTCGGCCGCATGATATCATGCCATCACCGATGTGGGATTGAACAGGCCCACGATCGGTGTTCAGGCTACCGCATCGGCCAAGTCGGCAAAAAAGGGGCCGCATACCCGGGCGCCGGGGCAGTCTCGCCGGAGTCCGCCTGTACCAACCGAGCCAAAGGAGCATGTAAATGATCGACTCGAACCCCACCCTACACATCAGCCGCACGGCAGCTCTGATCGCCGGTGTGTTGCTGGCGTTGTCCGGCGCTGCCTTCGCCACCGAGCAGGCGCAACAGCGGCGCGAAGGCCGCGACGCGAACCAGGACGCGAAGCAGGATGCACGCCAGAACAAGGTCGACTGCAGGGCGGCCAACCAGCAGAGTAACGCGGCGTGCCGCCAGGAAAAGCGCGACACTAAGCAGGATGGTCGCCAGGAGAAGCGCGATATCAAGTACTGATCTGGCCGCCGGCTGCCTGGTTGGCGGCAGAAGAACAGTGGTTTGCTAGCCTCGGATACTCGTCGATATCCGAGGCGTGAACCGAACCAAAAGGGTCAGAGTGAATTGAAAAAACCCAATTCACTCTGACCCTTTTGGTCGCTTCCATCGAAAGGAGATCGCCTCTCATGTCAAACATTACACGGCGCTGATCGTCGCGAAGTGATTTCCACACCCCCACACGATCTTGTCCCGCCCCGGGGGTATCATGGCCTTATGACTACTTCCCCAACAACCAAGGCAACCCGCCCGGCGAAGCGCGACAACCAACTATCGACACGCCACCCAGAGCCATCGAAGCCGTTTCTGCGCTACTTCCATTCTGAGGACCTCCGCGAGCGGACCCTTTCCGTACTTGCCTTGCTTGAGGAGTCACCCGATGCCATCGCCCATCGTTGCGCCCTTGCTGACGTCGTGGTTGACCTGATGAAGAGCGGCCTCGACTGCTATTTCATGGGGCCTCTGAAGAAGGCAAAGGCGGGATTTGTGGTTGAGCAGTCAGCCAGAATGGGACTCATGGGTGCGCAGCAGGTGATCGGGTCAGTGATCCGCAACATCATCGGCAGAATGGAGGCGCCGCAACTGCTTTCGGTATGCGGCTCCATTCGCGAGTTCATGGTATGACAGTGGTAGTCTTGCGATTACTACACCACCGCTAATATGACAGGCCCGGGAACAGCGCCGCCTGACCGCTCACTGCAGTTAACTCCCTTCGGCCGCTTCTGAGTTCGATATCGTTGGGCATCAAGACAGGGATTGTGTCCAGGGAAAAAGATGACCGGAACACCACCCTGCTGCGGTCAACCGGAAATTACCCCTGTTTTTCGCCGAGCGGTTTTTCGCGCCGCCCTACTCGCCTACCAGCACCCCATCCTTCAGATACAGGATGCGGTCGGCCCGCGCCGCCAGTTGCAGGTCGTGCGTCACCATCACCAGGCTGGCGCGTTGCGAGCGGACCTGGCTGAGTAGCAGGTCGAATACGACGCCGGCTGTCTGGCGGTCGAGGTTGCCGGTTGGCTCGTCGGCCAGCAGGCAGGATGGCGAACTGACCAATGCCCGGGCGATCGCCGCGCGCTGGCGTTCGCCGCCAGAAAGCTCGCCGGGGCGATGCTCGAGGCGATGGCCGAGGCCGACGGCGGTGAGCATCTCGCCTGCTGCCTTTAGCGCCGAGCGGCGTTCCTGGCGACGGATCAGCAGCGGCATCGCGACATTTTCCAGCGCCGAGAATTCAGCCAGCAGGTGGTGGAACTGATAGACGAAACCGAGGTGCTTGTTGCGCCAGTCGCCGCGGTCGACCTCGCCCAAAGCCGAAAAATCGCGGCCCATCAGCCGCACGTTGCCGGAAGTCGGCGAGTCCAGCCCGCCGAGCAAGTGGAGCAAGGTGCTCTTGCCCGAACCGGAAGCGCCGACGATGGCGAGGGTTTCGCCCGCCGCGACCGCGAGATCGATCGCCGAAAGCACCGGCACTTCGAGGTTGGCGCTGCGGAAGACCTTGCCCAGCCGGCTGGCCGCCAGAATGATTTCACTCATAGCGCAGCGCCTCGGCCGGATTGACGCGGGAAGCGCGCCAGCTCGGATACAGCGTGGCGAGCAAGGCCAGCACGAAGGCGATCAGCGTGACGCCCCAGACGTCGCCCCATTGCAGGTCGGACGGCAGGTCGGAGATGTAATAGACCTCCTTCGACAGGAAATGCACACCGAATACCTGTTCGATGAAAGGCACGACAACGTCGATGTTGAGCGCCAGCGCGACGCCGCCGGCGATGCCGAGGCCGAGGCCGATGAAGCCAACCAGCGCGCCCTGGACGACGAAGATGGTCATGATCGACAGCGGCCGCGCGCCCAGCGTGCGCATGATGGCAATGTCGGCTTCCTTGTCGGTGACCGCCATGACCAGCGTCGACACCAGGTTGAAGGCGGCGACGGCGACGATCAGCGACAGGATGATGAACATCATCGTCTTCTCGATCTGCACGGCACGGAAGAAATTGGCGTGGCTCTTGGTCCAGTCACTGATATAGGCGTTGGCGTCGATCAGCCCGGCCAGTTCACGCGCCACGCGCGGCGCCTGGAACAGGTCATCAACCTTGAGCCGCACGCCGCTGACCCGGTCGCCCATCTGATAAAGCGTCTGCGCATCCTGCAGGTCGATCAGCGCGAGGCCCGAGTCATACTCGTACATGCCGACCTCGAAGATGCCGACCACCTTGAACGATTTCAGGCGCGGCAGCACGCCGGCCGGCGTCACCGTGCCCTGCGGGGCGATCAGCGTCACCTTGTCGCCGGTGAATACGCGCAGCGAGCGCGCCAGATCGGCGCCGAGGACGACGCCGAATTCGCCAGGGCGCAGGTCGTCGAGGCTGCCGCTCTTGATCGTCTTGCGGAAATCCGCGACGCGGTCTTCCTGCTCGGGATCGATGCCGCGCACCAGCGCGCCCTTGACCCCGCCGTCGACGGTGAACATCGCCTGCGACTGGACGAATGGTGCCGCCGCGCGGACTTCCGGATGCTGCCTGGCCTGCGCGGCAATCGCCGGCCAGTCGCTCAGTTCGCCATTGATGCCGGTGATCTGGATGTGCGACGCCACTCCGAGGATGCGCGTCCGCAGTTCCTTCTGGAAGCCGTTCATCACCGACAGCACGACAATCAGCGCGGCGACGCCGAGTCCAATGCCGAGCATCGAGATCAGCGAAATGAAGGAAATGAAGTGGTTGCGGCGTTTGGCGCGCGTATAGCGCAAACCGATCAGCAATTCGTAGGGCAGGGCCATGCGGCGTGGGGAGGCGTGAAAAGTCGCTATGGTACACTCTTCGCCTCCCCCGACGCCTGCTGGCCCGAATTACCGTGCATCTCACCCTGCTTGTCCCCGAACTGATCTGGCCCGAACCGGCCGACCAATTCACCCTCGGCAAGCTCAGCGCGCCCGGCCTCGAATGGCTGCTTGCCCGTGCCCAACTGGAACGCCAGCCGCGCCGCCCCTTCGAAACCGTTCTGGCCAACTGCTTCAAGCTCGCCGCCCCCCCCTTCGGCGCCCTGCGCCTGCTCGGCGAAGGCAGCGACGAAGCGCGCAGCGGCCACTGGTTGTGTGCCGATCCGGTGCACCTGCGCTTTCACCAGGAACGCATCATCCTTGTCGATTCCGGCGCCTTCGACCTTGCCGACGACGAGGCTCGGAGCATGGTCCAGGCGCTCAATGCCGAATTTGCCGACATCGGCCAGTTTCACGCTGCCAGCGCCACGCGCTGGTATCTGCGGCTGAATGCTGCGGTCGACCATCCGGTGGCGCCGCTTTCCGCCGTTGCCGGGCGCCGCGTCGATGGCGAACTGAACGGCAGCGCCCTGCCGCTGACCCGCTGGCTCAACGAGGTGCAGATGTTCCTGCACGGCCATCCGCTCAATGCGCGGCGCGAAGATACGGGTCGGCCGGCGATCAACAGTTTGTGGCTGTGGGGTGGCGGCACCCTGCCCTCGGCTATCGAACAAAGATTCTCGGCCATCTTCAGCGACGATCCGCTTGCCGCCGGCCTCGCCCGCGCCGCCGGCATAGCGGCGCATGGCCGGCCAGCCAGCTTATCGGCAATGCTCGCTCCAGCCGGCGCCAACCCGCTGGTCGTCCTCGACCAGTTGCTGCCCGCTGCTGTTCATGAAGACGGCGAAGACTGGCGCAGCGCTCTCGCGCAACTCGACGTCGACTGGTTCGCTCCGCTTAAAAAAGCACTCGGAAACCAGGTCGACCGCGTCACTCTGATCGCCCCCACCGTCTATGGCGAACTGCGCTACACGCTGAACGCCGGCGAGCGCTGGAAATTCTGGAAAAAAGGCAAACCGCTCGCCGTCACCGCCCAGGAACTCGCCGCATGACCCGCATCGTCGCCCGCAACATCCCGCCGCGCACCGTCTGGCAGCTCGAACAACAGGGCCTGCACCCGCTGCTCGCCCGGCTTTATGCCTCGCGCGGCGTCACCGACAAGGCCGAACTCGACTACGAGCTGAAATCGCTGCTTCCCCCTACATCGCTGACCTACGCGGTCGACGCCGCGAGGCTGCTGGCCGATGCGATCGAGGCCGAAGCGAAGCTGCTGATCGTCGGCGATTACGACTGCGACGGCGCCACCGCCACGGCAGTCGGCATGCGCGCCCTGCAGATGCTCGGCGCCGACGTCAACTTCCTGTTGCCCGACCGCTTCAAGCTCGGCTACGGCCTGTCGCCGGAAATCGTCGACCTCGCCGCGCAACAATCGCCCGACCTGATCATCACCGTCGACAACGGAATTGCCAGTATCGAAGGCGTCGCGCGCGCCCGCGAACACGGCATCGCCACGCTGATCACCGATCACCACCTGCCGGCAGAAACGCTGCCCGAAGCCGACTGCATCGTGAACCCGAACCAGCCGGGCTGCAACTTTCCGTCCAAATGCATCGCCGGCGTCGGCGTCATGTTCTACGTCATGCTCGCCTTACGCGCCGAACTGCGCGAACGCGGCTTCTTTTCTGACCGGCCAGAGCCAAACTTCGCCAGCCTGCTTGATCTCGTCGCGCTCGGCACCGTCGCCGACGTCGTCAAGCTGGACCGTAACAACCGCATTCTCGTCAGCCAGGGCCTGAAGCGCATGCGCGCCGGGCAATTGCAGCCCGGCCTCGCCGCCTTGTTCAAGTCCGCCGGGCGTGACCCGAAGAAGGCGACGGCGATGGATCTCGGCTTCATTCTCGGTCCCCGGCTGAACGCCGCCGGCCGCCTCGCCGACATGCGCCTCGGCGTCGAATGCCTGCTCACCGAGGATTGCACACGCGCCCTGCAGATTGCCCAGCAGCTCGACGCACTGAACCGCGAGCGCCGCGAGATCGAATCGGGGATGCAGGAACAGGCGCTGATCCTGCTCGAATCGCTGGACGCCAACGACGCCGCGCCCGGCATCGCGCTGTTCGATGAAAGCTGGCACGAAGGCGTCGTCGGCATTCTCGCTTCGCGCATCAAGGACAAGCTGCACCGCCCGGTATTCGCCTTTGCGCCCGGCGAGGGTGGCATCATCAAGGGTTCCGGCCGCTCGATCCCCGGCCTGCATCTGCGCGATGCGCTCGACCTCGTCGCCAAGCGCGCTCCTGGCCTGCTCGTCCGCTTTGGTGGCCATGCCATGGCAGCGGGCGCTACGGTCAACGCCGAAAACTTCGATAAATTTCGCGATCTGTTCGTTCAGGTCGTCGGGGAACTGCTGGCCCCGGCCGACCTGACGCGTACGCTGGAAACCGACGGTGCCCTCGAAGGCGGCTATATTTCCCTAGAAACCGCGCGCCTGCTGCAGAACGAAGTCTGGGGCCAGGGTTTTCCGGCACCGCTGTTCATGGACGAATTCGAGGTCGAACAGCAACGCGTGCTCAAGGAAAAGCACCTCAAGCTGCGCTTACGCAAGGGCAACGCGCGTTACGACGCCATCCAGTTCAATTTCGCCGCCCAGCCCGGCAACAGATCCCGTATCGCCTACCGGCTGGAAATCAACGAATACATGGGCGTCGAAACCCCGCAGTTGATGGTCGAGCATCTGGAGTAGGATCACGACCCTTCACGTGTCTCCCTGTCGCATGACTGACATTCAGTCATGCAACGCTTCAACGCTGCAATTTCAGATATCGTTCGGCCGAAGTGTCACTTTCGGCCACAAGCTGCCGTCGCGCAACCCGCGGTTAAGCCAGGAAGGTGGGATGATGGCATCGCTTGTTGCTCGATTTGCAACGAACAATGCGATGTCGATCAAAGTGCAGGAAATCCATGCACGGTGCGCGAAGTGCTTCTAGCGAAGCCGGTGGAGGTCAGGCCTGGACCTTGTCAGTAGATCCAGCCGAGCTCGGCCCCGCATGTTTCTTTATAGCCAGCAACATGGTTTTCTTGTCGATGATCAAGTTTGTATCTGTGCGAAAACCGCGTGTCCTCGACTTTGTGTTTACATTTGATTTCGATCAAGGTGAAATTTAATTCGCGTGCAATAGTACGTCGCCGATCAAATTTCAATAGAGGAGGAGGGACTTATGATTTCCAGAAATTCCAAGCGTTACCATCTGGCAGCATTGCCGGTCTTGACCATGCTTTGTCAGTTGGCTTTCGCGGAGGCACCGGTTACGCCGCCGGTTGCTCATGGCGATAGCACGCTGGTTGAGTATGAGGCCGCCGGCGGCTCGCCGCTGGCCAATGTGCCGATGCACCAGGACATCAATCCGAAGGCACCCAAGATGTCGGAGGCGGAATTCGACAAGGCCAAGCGCATATTTTTCGAACGCTGTGCCGGCTGCCACGGCGTGCTGCGCAAGGGGGCGACCGGCAAGCCGCTGACCCCGGACATCACGCTCGAGCGGGGTCAGGAATACCTGAAGACCTTCATCAAGTACGGTTCCCCCGGCGGCATGCCGAACTGGGGGACTTCAGGCGTGCTGAGCGATGACGAAGTGGACCTCATGGCGCGTTACATCCAGCAGACGCCGCCGGCGCCGCCGGAATTCGGCATGAAGGAAATGGAAGCGACGTGGAAGGTCATCGTCCCGGTCGCCCAGCGTCCGAAGAAGCAGATGAACAATCTTAATCTGCAGAACCTGTTCTCCGTTACCCTGCGTGACGCTGGCCAGATTGCGCTGATCGACGGCGACAGCAAGAAGATCGTCAAAGTCCTGGACACCGGCTACGCCGTGCATATTTCGCGCATCTCGGCATCCGGCCGCTATTTGTTCGTGATCGGCCGCGACGCCAAGGTTGACCTTATCGACCTCTGGATGGAGTCGCCCGGAATCGTCGCCGAAATCAAGGTTGGCATGGAAGCGCGTTCGGTCGAGAGTTCCAAGGCCAAGGGCTGGGAAGACAAATATGCGATTGCCGGCAGCTATTGGCCGCCGCAGTTTGTGATCATGGATGGCGATACCCTGAAGCCGCTGAAGATCGTTTCTACCCGCGGCACGACCGTGGGCAGGGGGGAATACCATCCCGAGCCGCGCGTTGCCGCTATTGTCGCTTCGCACTTCAATCCGGAGTTCTTTGTCAACGTCAAGGAAACCGGCATGGTCTACGCAGTCGATTATCGCGACCTGAACAACCTGAAGATCAAGATGATCGAGGCGGCGCCCTTCCTGCATGACGGCGGCTTCGAGTCGAAGCATCGCTATTTCATGGATGCGGCCAATGCCTCGAACAAGATTGCGGTCATCGACACCAAGGACGGCAAGCTGACCAAACTGGTCGACGTCGGCAAGACGCCGCATCCGGGACGGGGCGCCAACTTCGTCGATCCCAAGTTCGGCCCGGTCTGGGCGACGGGGCATCTGGGTGACGAAACGATTGCCCTGATCGGCACCGATCCGGAAAAGCATCCGCAAAACGCCTGGAAGGTCGTTCGTTCGCTGAAAGGCCAGGGTGGCGGTTCGCTGTTCGTGAAAACGCACCCCAAGTCGAAGAACCTGTGGGTCGATACGACGCTCAATCCTGATCCAGCGATCAGCCAGTCGATCGCGGTGTGGGACATCGCCAACCTTGATAAAGGTCCGGAACTGCTGCCGATCGGCGAATGGTCCGGCATCAAGGACGGTCCGAAGCGCATCGTCCAGCCGGAATACAATAAGGCGGGTGACGAGGTTTGGTTCTCGGTATGGAACGGCAAGGATCAGGAATCGGCCATCGTTGTGGTTGACGACAAGACGCGCAAGCTGAAGGCAGTCATTCGCGATCCGCGGGTGGTCACACCGACCGGCAAGTTCAACGTCTACAACACGCAGCACGACGTTTACTAGACCGATCAAGGCGTTTAAGTATAAAGAAGGGGGTTATGCCCCCTTCTTTTTTGCTTGGCATGGCGTTTTGCGAAAAATTTGAGGGGTTTAAAAAATTTGAATGCCCCGATAAAAGACAACGCTTGGGCACAGCGTGAGTTGTTATCGGACAGCCCCGTATTTTCCGGGTTGGCACCGACGAAACTCGACGAGTTGATCGGGGCAAGCCGCCTGCGTAACCTGGCGGCGCATGAGTATCTGTTCCGTGCCGGCCAGCCGATCCGTGAGGCGCATTTATTGGTCAGCGGTACCGTGAAGCGGTCGACGGTTCTGGGCGACCAAAGAGAGAAAGTCATCGAGTTGGCGCAATCCCAGCAGATTCTCGGCCTGGGTGAGTTGTTCGGGGCTAGCCGCTACGCCTGCTCCGCCGAAGCGATCACCCCCTGCCTTGTCGTCGCACTTGAGATGTGGAAGTTGCGCGCCGTGATTCGCACGGATCTTGACCTGAGCTGGCGGTTCGTCCAGGCACTGGCCCAGCGGCAATGTGCCGTCGAATTCGACGTGACGGGCCACCACTACGGGTTGACCGGCACGCAGCGGGTGCTTGACTACCTGATCGAACTGGCCGGAGGACATCCTGGCCTGGCCGGCGAAATCTCCGTCACACTGAACACCAGGAAGAAGGTCATCGCCTCGCGCATCGGCATGACTCCGGAAAGCTTGTCGCGGAGTCTGCGCCAGTTGAGCGATAGCGGCATCATCGTCGTCGAGGGGCGCAACGTGCATATTCAGAACGCAGCGTTGTTGAATACCGAAGTCGGCAACGCCAGCCAGCGGATGAATTTCTGCCGCAAGCCGAGAGCGGCCGGTGCCAAACTTGGCAAATCACTGTCACCCGGCGCCCTGATCAATCTTTGCGGTCGGCCGCGTGTGCTGTCACAGCGCATGGCGATGGCGTGGGCGCTGATCGGCCAGAACATCACACCGGCCAAGGCCATGGTCAGGTTGCGACGGTTGAATGTCCAATTCGAGCGGATGCTGGATCACTTGGAGAGTATCGGCTTGCCCGACCCTCTTGCCGGCCGGCTGGCTGTCGTGATGGATATATGGCCGCGCTATCAGCAGGCCATGTTCGAGACAGAACCGGCGATAGCCAGTGCTGCCTCGGTGCTCGACTTGAGCGAAGAGATCCTGGAAGCCATAGACCTCCTGGCTGACGAGGCTGCAAAACATTCTGCGTTGCCGGAGGGCCACTACGTCAATATTGCAGGCCGTAACCGTATGTTGTCGCAACGGATCACCAAATTTTTCCTGTTCCGGGAATGGGGGATATGTAGCGATGCGCTGCTGCAACGGATGGGGGACTCCTGGTATGAATTTGAAGAAAATCTCGGCGAACTGAAGCGGAGTGCGGCGAGCGTTCCCGAACTGGCCGCGCAACTCAAGGAAATTGCCGAGCA
The DNA here is from genome assembly GCA_016722705.1 of Candidatus Dechloromonas phosphoritropha. NCBI lineage: Bacteria > Pseudomonadati > Pseudomonadota > Betaproteobacteria > Rhodocyclales > Azonexaceae > Dechloromonas > Candidatus Dechloromonas phosphoritropha. The sequence continues at coordinate 135,666 of JADKGN010000004.1, forward strand.
ATGGCATGAGTTCCAAACCATTTTGTTGCCTAGTCTAGCCCACGCAAACACAAGCCGACATGCATTGGCGACGGTTGCCCAAGCTGAGCGTCTGCTTAGGTATGTCGATACCACCGTCAAGCTCTACGAGCGGCTAGCCGGATAAAAAACGGCCACCTCTTCGTGCTACCGACCTCCGCCATTGTGGTGCTGGCGGAACGGAGGCAGGCGACCTGCCGCCGGAAAACTACGTCGTGCCGCAGGCCACGACCGATCTTTCGCGTTTTGATTTCTCGCGCAAGAAGCTGGCGGGAAGGGATTGGCGTGGTGCGTGGCTGATCGGCGCCGATCTGTCCGCAGCCGATCTCACTGGTGCGGGAATGAAGCAGGCTGACTTCACCGATGCCAAGCTCAGGGCGACGCGACGGAAGAGCACGACCTTGCGCCACGCAATTTTTTCAAGGCGGACATACGGGGTAGCCGACCTGGCCAATGCCGACGTCTGGAACGCCAGCTTCGACAAGACGATCAATATGACCGACTCGGCACACGAGGGGCTGGTGGAACCCTTCGTCGCCAGGAACCGCAAGTAGCTGCCGCGGCTTTCCGGCTCGCGGGAAGCAACACATTGCATCTTCCGGCATGGCCAATCATGTCGCTATCAGCCAAGTTGCAGCCCGGCGCCTCATGGGCCCGGGCCGACGCTTATGGCGCTGGCGCATCCGACCCGCTCAGGTCAACCGAGCCTGATTCGCTCCCCGTAACCCGTCATCTCCAAATAACCGCGCCCAATTTCCCGCCCGCCTTCGCTCAGGCTGATCGCCCCCTCCCAGTAGATGGCGCCCGTCGAGCGGCGGCTGTCCAGTTCCTGGTCGTCCATCAAAGCATGCAGCAGGTAGCGGTGCTGGCCGATGCTGATCCGCCATTCAACCGGGTAGGTGATGCCGGTACGCGGTGATCGCCACTGACGCACGGGTTCGAAAGCGACCGCCTCCGCCGGCACGATCTCGCTGTCGCCATTGCACTGGCGGATGCTGGCGGCCGCCCATAACGCCTGGCTGCCCTTATTTCGCAGGCGGAATGCCATCAGCGCGCTGCCGTCATCGAAATTGACACCAATCCAGTCCCAGCCCTGTACTTCCTCGGGCAGCAGTTCGCTCGACCATTCGTGATCGAGCCAGGCGCGGCCGGTCACGCCCTGTGACTTCCCGTTCACCGTCACACTGCCGTCCACGGTGAGCTGCGGGCGGCTGTAGTAGTAACTGGCATGAACCGGGTCGCGTGCCTTGGCGCTGAACCCGGCCTCGCCGTTGGCGAGTGGCTGCCCGTCGGGAACGAAGTTGAGAACATAGGAAAATTCCCTGCCGCGGACTTCGGCCCGATAGCCGCCGCCACGCTGCTCGAAACGCCAGTCGCCGATCCAGACGCCGGTCTCGCCGATGGTAAAGCCGGCTCGCCCGAAGCCAACCCGTGCGGCACGCTCGTCATGGCGCAGGCGGCCAAACCGGGGATCGGCGACGGCTGCGTGGGCGAGGATCAGTTGGCGCGGAGCGAAGGCACTTGGGTTTGCTTCGCCAATCCCGGTGCGGACGCGAAAGAAGGTTGCCTGAAAACCCAGCGGACTGCCATCCGGCAGGGTCAGCCAGCCGGTGGCGTACCACCACTCGGTGCGGAAATTTGGGTGGGCACCGTAATCGGCGGGAAAGGCCAGCCGGCGACCGGGAACTACCTTGGCGAACTCAACTGCCTGGCACTTGGCTGACCACGTGGCGGGCAGGCCGGCCAGCATAAATAGGAAGTCGCGGCGCCGCATCACCAGTCCTCGCGCACGGCCAGCACCGCATCCTCGCGCATCGCCTGGCGGCCGGCGGCGACGGCAGCGAGGGCGGCCATGAGCACCAGTCCGGCGGCGAACACCGCCAGCGAACCCCAGGGGATGTGCAGATCCATGCTCCAGTGGAAGCTTTGCCGGTTGACCACCTCGATCAGCACGAGGCCGATAGCGCCGCCGGCGAGCAATCCGGCAAGGACGCCAACTCCGGCTGCCAGCGCGCCCTCCAAGGCGAGCATCCAGCCAATCTGCCGACGCGTCAGGCCGAGGTGGCGAAGCATACCGAACTCGCGCCGGCGTGCCGAAGCCAGCGCGGCGAAACTGGCGGCAACGCCGGCCAGACCAATGGCGACAGCGACCGCTTCGAGGAGATAGGTAACGGCAAAGGTGCGATCGAATATGCGCAGGCTGATCGCCCGAATTTCGCCCGGGCGGGCAATTTCCAGCACGCCGGGGCCAGCCAGCGCCGCCAGCGCATCGGCCACCTGGTCGGCGACGGCGCCGGGAGCGAGGTAGATCGCTGCATCGTTGACCAGGCGGTCGCCGGTCAGGCGACGATAATCAGCGAGATCGATCATGACGGCGCCGGTCTGCCGCGAATAGTCGCGCCAGACGCCGGCGACGTGCGCGCTAACCGCCTTGCCGGCGAGCGGCAGCATGACCTGCTGGCCCACGCGCCAGCCGTAAATATCGAGCATCGCTTCGGAGATCCAGATGGCCGGTTGCTCCCCGGACTGTGTCCTGCCGACCAGCGGCAGGTCGCTCCCATCGGCCGCCAGCGGCCGCGCGATCAGGGCCACGGGCGCTTCACCGGCAGCCAGACGCAGGTTGTCGTGGCGCGTGAACTTGCTGCGGTCGACACCGTTTACGGCCGAAATTCGCTCTTGCAGCGCTTCGTCGAGATAGCCGCCGGTCCTGGCCTGGCCGGCCCGCAGGTAGAGATCGGCGGGCAGGATCTCGGTCAGCCATTGATCGACCGAATCGCGGAACGAGGCGACCATGATCGCCATCGCCGCCGCCAGCGCGACACTGGTCAGTACGCCGGCCGCCGCCACCACGGCATGTCCCGGCGCCGCGCCGAGCCGCGCCGCGGCGAGGCGCGCCGGCACCGGACCGCGCTGCGGCAGGAGGCGGGCGATGCCTGCAGCGAGGGCCGGCAGCAACATGACACTGCCGGCCAGCAAGCAGGCGACGGCCAGATAGCCGCCAAGCGGCAATCCGTCGAGCGGCGGAATCGTGCATGCCACAAGGCTGGCCAGCAGTACCGCCAGTCCAAGCCACGGGTGGCCCCGGCCACCAAGCAGCGCCGCCTCGTCACCCGCCTTCAAGGCCTGGGCCGGCGCGACCGTCGCCGCCTCGCGGGCCGGCAGCCAGGCGCCGACGATACCGGCCAGCATGCCCAACGCGATGTAGAGCGCCGTCACTCGTGGCTGGAAGTTAAGACTAGGCTGAAGTCCGGAAAAAAAGCCAGCGCCCAGGTCGCCACCGAGCAGGGCCAGCGCCCCCCATGCCATGCCGTGACCGAGGATTACCCCGATCATACCGCCGGCCAGCCCGACCAGCGCGCCTTCCGCCACCAGCCAGGCGAACAGACTGTGGCGCGCCAGGCCGAGGGCGCGTAGAAAGGCAAACTCGGTTCGGCGGCGGACCACCGACAGTGCTTGCGCGGAAAAAACGAGAAAACCGCCGGTCAGCAGCGCGATAGCCGCCAGCAGGGTGAGATTGACCCGGTAGGCCCGCGACAGGTTGGCCGCCTGATCGGCGGCCGCTTCCGGCGCCTCGATCAGCACGCCGGCGGGCATGATGGCTTGCAGCGCGGAACGGGCTGCCTCGGGCGCCACGCCCTCGGCCAGCTTCAGGTCGATGCGCGTCAGGCGGCCGATCCTGGCAAAGCGCGACTGTGCCACGGCGATGTCCACTACCGCAAGGCGACGGTTCTCTACCGCACCCGGAATATCTCCGACGACCTTGAAAGTGGTGCTGCCGGCGCCCGACTGCAGCGTGACGGGGTCGCCCTGACTCAAGCTCAGCGCTTCCCGCGCCGCCGTACTGAGGAAGATGCTGTCGTCGGCCAGCGTTGCGAAGCGCCCTGCCCCGGCGGCCGGTCTGGGCAGCAGCGCCGGTGTCACCGAGGCTAGCGTGAAGACATCCACGCCGAGCAGGTGCACCGTCTCCTCGGAACCGGCGCGCCGCGCCTCCAGTTCAAGAAACGGGCTCGCCGCAGCCACTTCCGGACGACTGGCGACCAAGCTGTAGAGATTCTCGTCGAATCCACCACGTGGCCCGACCACATGCAGGTCGGCGTCGCCGGCCAGCGTCCGCAGGCCGCGGCCGAACTCGGTCAATGCCGCTTCATGCACCGCCTGAACTGCCATGCCGAGAGCGACGCCGAGGACGATCGCCACGAACGAAAAGAGTGTTGCCATCCGGCGCCTGGCCAGCGAACCCAGGAACACGAGCGCGAGTCTCAACCGAGCAATCCCTTGGCGGTCAGGAGCAGCACGCGATCGGCCGTCGTGGCAGCCTCTCGCGAATGCGTGACCAGAATACCGATCGCCCCGGCCCCCCGGATACGTTTGGCGAGCAGGGCCAGCACCCGGGCGCCGTTGGCAGGATCGAGGTTTCCGGTGGGTTCGTCGGCCAACACCAGGCGCGGGCGATGGACCAGGGCACGGGCGATCGCCACGCGCTGCATTTCACCACCGGAAAGCTCGCGTGGCCAGCTTGCCGCGCGGTCGCCAAGGCCGACCGCGTCGAGCAACTGCTGCGCCGGAGCATCGGCCGCGCTGCCGTACCGGCCCTGCAGCCAGAGCGGGAGGGCAACGTTCTGCAGCACGGTGAGGTGCGGCAGAACGTGAAACGCCTGGAAGATGAAACCGAGCCGGTCGCGGCGCAGGCGTGTGAGAGCATCCTCATCGAGGTCCCCGTAGTCGACGCCATCCAGAATGAGCCGGCCGCTGTCCGGACGGTCGAGTCCGGCGATGAGATTGAGCAGCGTCGACTTGCCGACGCCGGATTCGCCGACGATCGCCACATACTCGCCCGCGTTCAGCTTGAGCGACACCTCGCGCAGAACCTCGCGGCCATTGAACTGGCGAGAAAGACCCGCGATCTCGAGCAAGCGCTGATTCCCGGTTTGGCGACGCGCGAAGCTCAGTCGGCGTTCGGCGGGATCAGCGCCCGGTAAGCATGCCAGGTAGCGTGCCCGAGTACGGGAATCGTGACGACCAGTCCGGTGAACGCCGTTGCAAAGCCGATGCCCGCCAGCGTGACGATCAGGGCGGCCCACAGCAGCATGGGCAAGGGATTTTTCGCGACGGTGGCGAGACTGAGCAGCATCGCGCTGATCGCGTCCTTGTCGCGGTCGAGCATCAGCGGTACCGCGACGACGCTGATCGAGAAAATGAATGCGGCAAAGCCGCTACCGATCAACAGGTAGGCGATGACGAATTCCACGTTCTCGAACGCGAGGATCTCGCGCAGGAAATCATCCGCCGTCGGCAGTCCGCTGGAGTAGAACACTGCAAAGGCCACCATCGACGCCCGCGCCCAGATCAGGAAGACGACGCCGCTGACGAGCGCGAAAATCCCGAGATTCGAGAGATTGGCCCGCCAGATGCTCAGCGAGGGTTGCAGGCGCGGCACCTCGCCCGCTTCCCGCTGCCGCGAAAGCCCGTACAGTCCCATCGCTAGGCCCGGGCCGAGCAACATGAAGCCGCCGATCAGCGCAACGGTCAGAGAGTAGGCATGACCGTAAAAGAAGACGATGGCCCAACCCATGACGGCAAATGCGACACCATAGAAGAGACTGGCGGTCGGGGCCGCATAAAAATCCGAAAGCCCTTTGGCGAGCCAGGTGAAGGGCGCGCCGATGTGCACCCTGGCAATCGCCGCAAGGATCGAACCGGAATCTGCATCGGTCTCTGATGTTGTATCGGGGGGAAGCGTCATTTTCTAATCCTCCTTGGCGCAGGACGGCGGCTGCGAGAAATGGTGCCGTGGCCTTCCATCTCCATCCTGAAATCGTTTGCCGTGCCAATGCGCTGCCATAGTGCCAGCAGAAACGGATTATCCAAAGCGATTCAGGATTCGCCACCTCCTCCTGCCGTTCCGGTGACGCCGGAGCGAGTCTCCATGGCAACCAATGGATGTCACGGCAATGCGGCGAGGTTTCGTTGTCCTCGGCCCATTCGGCAACATCCAACCAGGTGTCGGCGCCACATGGCACGGCGCGCAGCGCCATCACGATCATCGCGCGCCGGCCCTATCCGCGGATCCCAAGCCCGGTGAATGCCTCATCCAGCGTCACGAATGCCCTCACCAAAGTCGAGCGCAGACAATACTTAAACAATGCCCTCAAGAACCTGAAATAACCGATTGATTAAAATATACTTTATTACAGTGTCTACGACGTCGGCCTTGGCGATGCCCTGGCAGGCTTCATACCTCTTCCCGGGGAACTGCCGGCTTGGTCGATTTCTCCAGTTCGCTCTGGAAAGCCTTGACTTCACCCTCATCCAGTTCGTGCACGCGGCCTCGTCTGAGTTGCGGCGGCAGACTGAACGGCCCGTAGCGAATCCGGATCAAGCGGCTCACCGTGCACCCGACCGCCTCGAACATGCGGCGCACCTCGCGGTTGCGCCCTTCGAACAGGGTCACGCGATACCAGCGGTTGGCCCCCTCACCCCCGGCTTCGTCGATGCTGGCAAAGCTGGCCGGACCATCGTCAAGTTCGACACCGTCGAGCAACAGCCGTTGCGTTTCCAGCGTGAGTTCGCCGAGAACACGCACCGCGTACTCACGGACCAGTTCCGAACTCGGGTGCATCAGCTTGTTGGCCAGTTCGCCCGAGGTGGTAAAAAGAAGAAGCCCGGAGGTATTGAAGTCGAGCCGCCCGACGGCGATCCAGCGGCCGCCGCGGATGCGCGGCAAGGCGGCGAATACCGAAGGCCGGCCTTCCGGATCGTCACGCGAGACGATTTCCCCTTCGGGCTTGTGATAGAGAACCACGCGCGGCGTCCGGGTCGAGGTGAATCGCACGTTTACCAGGCGGCCACCGATCTTGATCCTGTCGGTCGGCACCACGCTCTGACCGATCTGGGCCGTCACCCCATTGACGCTGATCCGGCCGGCGGCAATCCACTGTTCCATTTCCCGCCGTGAACCGATACCGGCCTGCGCCAGCACCTTCTGCAGACGTTCCGGCTTGGCTTCGGCCAACGGCCGGCCATCGCGGGCAACGCTGCCGCGATTCGCCCGCCCTCCCGTATTGGGTGCCGGGCGACGTCCTGGAGCCAGCGTTCTTGGAACGACTCCGGCATCGGCTTCGCGCCGCGGCGCACGCCCCCTTGGAGTTTCATTACCGCCCTTCACGGTTGCTTTCGCGATGTTCGCCACCTTGGCAGGAGCACCATCCCTTGGGGAACGGGCACGGTCGACTGCCTTTTCCGGCCGATTTTCGGAACCTGCCACCTTCGATTGGCGGAAAGGCGTGCGTTTAGTTTTCATGATTCAGTTCCAGTGTCTGACCGATCTGTTCGAGCGGCGGCAACTCGCTGACGCTGCGCAGCCCGAGATCGTCGAGAAACTTCTTCGTCGTCGCGAACAGCGCCGGCCTACCGGGCGTATCACGATGACCGACGACATCGATCCAGCCGCGCTCCTCGAGCGTCCTGACGACATTCGTATTCACCGCGACACCGCGGATTTCCTCGATGTCGCCGCGCGTTACCGGCTGCCGGTAGGCGATGATGGCCAGCGTTTCCAGCATCGCCCGCGAATATTTCGGCGGCTTTTCCGGATTCAGGCGCTCGAGGTATGGAAGGAATTCGGCCCGCGTCCGGAAACGCCAGCCCGATGCGAGCTGGATCAATTCCGCCGGACGCTCGGCCCATTCCTCGCACAGTTCGTCGAGCAGCTTGCGCAGGATATCGGGCGCCAGTTCCTCGTCAAACATCTTGCGCAGCTCGAGCGGCGTCATCGGCTCGCGGGCGGCGAGCAATGCCGCTTCAAGCACTTTCTTGACCAGACTCGCTTCCACCTTGATGCACTCTCAGGTAAATCGGCTGAAAAGCCTCGGATTGAGTAAATTCGACCAGCTTTTCGCGGGCCAGCTCGAGCATCGCCAGGAAATGCACGACCAGCCCCGGCACCCCCATGGCCGGATCGAACATCGTTTCGAACTGCACGAAACCAGCGCGCTCGCGCAAGACCCGGAGGATGATCCCCATGTGCTCGCGCACCGACAATTCCTCGCGGCCGATCTTGTGACGCGTTTTCAAGCTGGCCTGGCGCACGACGGCGATCCACGCCTGCCGGAGATCCTCCAGAGACACCTCCGGCAAGCGGACGTAAAGAGACTTCTCGACCAGCGTCTCGACCCAGAAGAATTCGCGCTCGGCCTGCGGCATTTCATTGAGCTTGAGCCCGGCCAGCTTCATCTGCTCGTATTCCATCAGGCGACGGATCAGTTCGGCACGCGGATCCTCACCCTCGTCACCGGCGCCCGCTTTCGGGCGCGGCAACAGCATGCGCGACTTGATCTCGATGAGCATCGCCGCCATGACCAGATAATCGGCGGCAAGTTCGAGGTTGCTCGCCCGCATGCTCTCGATATAGTCGAGGTATTGCCGGGTCAGCGGCGCCATCGGGATGTCGAGAATATCGACGTTGGCCTTGCGGATCAGGTACAGAAGCAGATCAAGCGGACCCTCGAAGGCATCGAGCATGATTGCCAGAGCGTCCGGCGGGATGTAGAGATCCAGCGGCAACTGCTCGAGCGGCTCGCCGTAGATGCGGGCAACCGGCGCGGAAAACCCGTTCCGGGAAAGATCGACCGTGCCCTGAAACGAGCATGCTTGAGGTGCAAGTTCCATGTTCAGCGGGCCGGAACGCGGCTCTGACCGCGGCATTGCCGGTTGAACGGACAGAAGCCGGTCGGCGCCTCGCTGTTCATCAGTGATATTCCAGACCCATCGACTCGCGCACGTCGCGCATGGTTTCGCGGGCGAGTTCGCGGGCCTTCTCGCAACCGTCGGCAATGATGTTGCGGACCAGCACCGGGTCATCCAGATAGACCTGCGCCCGCTCGCGCATCGGTGCCTGTTCGCGCAGGATGCCGTCGATCACCGGTTGCTTGCAGTCGATGCAGCCGATACCGGCGCTGCGGCACCCCTGCTGCACCCACTCCTTGCACCGCGCATCGGAATAGACCTGGTGCAGTTGCCAGACCGGGCACCTGTCCGGCTCGCCGGGGTCGGTGCGGCGCACGCGGGCCGGATCGGTCGGCATGCTGCGCACCTTCTTCGTGACCGACTCCCCTGATTCACGCAGCGTGATCGTGTTGTGGTACGACTTGGACATCTTCTGCCCGTCCAGACCCGGCATTCTCGAAGCCTCGGTCAGCAGCGCCCCCGGTTCGGCGAGAATCATCTTGCCGGTCCCTTCCAGATAACCGGACAGCCGTTCGCGGTCGGCCAGCGACAGGTGCTGGATCTCTTCGAGCATGACCCTGGCCCGCGCGATGGCCTCGCGGTCGCCCTCCTGCTGGAAGCGGGTCCGCAGATCCTCAAACCTGGCCTTCTTGCCGCCCAGTTTCTTGACCGCCTCGCGCGCCTTGTCCTCGAAACCCGGTTCGCGGCCGTACAGATGGTTGAAGCGGCGGGCGATTTCGCGCGAAAACTCGATGTGCGGCACCTGGTCCTCGCCCACCGGCACCTTGTCGGCGCGATAGATCAGGATGTCGGCCGCCTGCAGCAGCGGATAGCCAAGGAAACCGTAGGTCGACAGATCCTTGTTTTCCAGCTTTTCCTGCTGGTCCTTGTAGGTCGGCACCCGCTCCAGCCAGCCGAGCGGGGTCATCATCGACAGCAGCAGATGCAGTTCGGCATGCTCCGGCACCTTCGACTGGATGAACAGGGTCGCCTGTTTGGGATCGACGCCGGCGGCCAACCAGTCGATGACCATCTCCCACGTCGCCTGCTCGATGCCCTGCGGATTGTCGTACTGCGTCGTCAACGCATGCCAGTCGGCGACGAAGAACAGGCAGGGGTACTCGTGCTGGAGCCGGACCCAGTTCTTGAGGACCCCGTGGTAATGGCCGAGGTGGAGCGACCCGGTGGGGCGCATGCCGGAAAGGACACGTTCTGCGTACATGGTTGATCAGTAAAGCCCAAAAATGGATTCGATGGCCCGCGCCGCGAGTATTACCAGCGGATTCATGACGGCGCCGAGGATGCCGGTGAACAAAAGCACCAGCAAAATCGGGAAGCCCCAGCGCTCGATCTTCGCAAATTTCCAGGCCAGTGCGTGCGGCAGCAGGCTGACGGCGATCCTTCCGCCATCGAGTGGCGGCAGCGGCAGCAGGTTGAGCACCATCAGCACGCAATTGACGATGATGCCGATCTTGCTCATTTCGGAGAGTGGCAGCGTGAACACGTTGCCCGGCATCAGCCAGGCGAGCTTGAGCATGAAAGCCCAGCAAAAGGCCATGAACAGGTTGGCGGCCGGGCCGGCGGCGGCAACCCAGAACATGTCCTGCTTCGGGTTGCGCAGGCGGCTGAAATCGACCGGCACCGGCTTGGCATAACCGAACAGGAAGGTTCCGCCGGAAAACAGCAGGATAGCCGCGGGAATCAGGATGGTGCCGACCAGGTCGATATGGCGCAGCGGGTTGAGGCTGATGCGCCCCATCTGCCACGCTGTCGGATCGCCAAAGTGACGGGCGGCATAGCCGTGTGCTGCCTCGTGCAGCGTGATCGCGAAGATCACCGGCAGCGCCGAGATGGCGATGGTCTGGATAACGCCTTCGAGCATGCCGGTCAGTCCAGCCCGAACGGCGCGAGCGAACCGCGGCCGGCGCGGATCAGTTCGGGCATCCTGCCGGTCAGGTCGATGACGGTGGTCGGCTCGGTGCCGCAGTGGCCGGCGTCGAGAATCAGTTCGATCTGGTCGTCGAGACGATCCTGAATCTCCCAACCCTCGGTCAACGGTGCCTCGTCGCCGGGCAATTGCAGGGTCGTCGTCAACAGCGGTTCATTCAACTCCTGGAGCATGGCCAGCGCGACCGGATGATTGGGAACCCGCAGCCCGATCGTCTTGCGCTTGGGATGCATGACACGGCGCGGCAGTTCCTTGGTTCCTTCGAGAATGAAGGTGTAACTGCCGGGCGTCACCGCCTTGAGCAGGCGGTACTGGGAGTTATCGACGCGGGCGAAATGGGCGATTTCCGACAGATCGCGCACCATCAGCGTCAGGTGGTGGCGCTCGTCAATCTGGCGAATCAGGCGAATCCGGTCCATCGCCTCCTTGTCGTCGAGGCGACAGCCAAGGGCGTAGCAGGAATCGGTCGGCAGCGCGACGATGCCACCAGCGCAGATGTATTCGGCAGCCTGCGCCAGCAGGCGGTGTTGCGGCGAATCCGGATGAATATTGACGACGCGGGCCATGTCTCAGCTCAGCAGACGCCAGACCGGCTTGAGGTCTTCCGGCAGTTGCGGCAACTTGCCGAGATCGACATAACTCTCTTCCGGCCCGTGAAAATCCGAACCGCGCGAGGCATGGAAGGAGTAATGCCGGGCAAGGCGGGCGAAATGCATCACTTGGTCAGGCGAATGGCTGCCGCAGGTGACCTCGAGCCCCTGCCCGCCAATATCCTTGAAATCATCGAGGAAACGGCGCATCTCGCTGCCGGACATCCGGTAGCGCCCGGGATGCGCCACGACAGCCACGCCGCCGGCGCCATTGATCCAGCCGATTGCGTCCTGCAGCGTCGCCCAGCGATGATCGACGTAGCCAGGCTTGCCCGGCGTCAAGTAGTTCTGGAAGACGCCAGCCATGTCGCGAGCGATGCCGATCGAAACCAGATAACGGCCGAAATGGGCGCGTGAAATCAGGCTCGGATTGGTCACGAAACACAACGCCCCTTCATAGACGCCGGGGATGCCGATGGCCGCCAGCGCATCGCCCATCCGTCGGGCACGCTCGATGCGTCCGATACGCAGTTCATCGAGGCCGCCGGCCAAGCCGGGGTCCGCCGGGTCGAAACCGAGGCCGACGATATGGATCGGTACGCCCCGCCACTCGATCGATATCTCGACACCCGGGACAAAACCCATGCCGGCCTCCTCGGCCACCTCCCTGGCGATGAGCAGACCGCCGAGATCATCGTGATCGGTCAGTGCCCAGAGGTCGACAGCATTGGCCGCCGCCCGTCGCGCCACATCCTGTGGCGACAGCAGGCCGTCGGAAACGGTGGAATGGCAATGGAAGTCGAAGTTGGCTGGGGTCACGGGCAACAGGCAAAAAACAATCGAAGATTTTAACATGAAGCGCACCGTTGCCCGGATTCGCTTGCGTGGTGCAGCAGGTATCGGTGCCGCAGATTGCCTCGCACCGGGCATCCGGCTATAGTGCTCTCCATTCCGTGGGAGAGTGCAGATCCGCTCTGCCGCCGAAGGCGCAATTCCACCCGAAAACGCTCAGGCAAAAGAACCGTGGAAGCGGGGTTAAACCCGAAACTCTGGAGAGTGATGGCGGCTGCAGCACCCCGAGGGCGCCTCCTTCGGGTCACGGTCGACATCCACCGATGGGGCAAATCTCTCAGGTATCGAGGACAGAGGGGTGAAACGCAAGACGTGATTCTTTCGTTTCACCCCTTTTCCGTTTCTAGAACTGGCGTTAATCAACGCTTGCAAAGGATTGATATGCTGAAGAAAACTGTTCTCAATGCTGCACACCGTGCGATGAACGCACGGATGGTCGATTTCGGTGGCTGGGACATGCCGGTCAACTACGGCTCGCAGATCGAAGAGCACCACGCGGTGCGTAATAACTGCGGCATGTTCGACGTTTCGCACATGTGTCCGGTCGATGTCGTCGGCCCCGATTGCCGCGCTTTTCTCTCCCGCCTGGTCGCCAACGATGTCGCCAAGCTGACAGTTTCCGGCAAGGCGCTCTACGCTGCCATGCTCAACGAGGCCGGCGGCGTCATTGATGACCTGATCATCTATTTCCTGACCGACACGCACTTTCGCATCGTCGTCAATGCCGGCACCGCTGAAAAGGACCTGGTATGGATGCAGGCCAAGGTTTCGGAATGGAAGCTTGATGTAACGATCACCCAGCGCCGCGACGGTAACAACCCGTTGGCGATCATCGCCGTCCAGGGGCCGAATGCCCGCGCCAAGGTCTGGCAGGTGTTGCCGCAGGCCAAGGCGGCCACGGAAGGCCTGAAAGCCTTCTTCGCCGCTGAGGTCGACCAATTTTTCATCGCCAGCACCGGCTACACCGGCGAGGATGGCTACGAAATCATGCTTCCTGCCTGTGAAGCCGAAGCGTTGTGGAATGCGCTGCACGCCGCCGGCGTCGCCCCCTGCGGCCTCGGCGCCCGCGATACGCTGCGCCTCGAAGCCGGGATGAATCTCTACGGTCAGGACATGGACGAAACAGTTTCGCCGCTCGATGCCGGGCTGATCTGGACGGTCGCCATGAAGGACGAACGCAATTTCGTCGGAAAATCGGCGTTGACCGCAACCGGCCAGCAAAAGCAGTTTCTCGGCCTGATCCTGCTCGACAAGGGCGTACTGCGCGGCCACCAACAAGTAATTACAAAACAGGGGAATGGCGAAATTACTTCAGGTAGTTTCTCACCTACTTTGCAGCAGTCCATCGCCCTCGCCCGCCTGCCGCTCGGCGTGCAGATTGGCGACGAAGTTGAAGTCGATATCCGTGGCAAATTGCTCAAGGCCAAGGTCGTAAAACCCGTATTCGCCCGAAACGGCAAGTCGGCAATCTGACCATTTAAACTCGAAAATCATGTCTATAATAAGCCTTTTTTATAGACATGATTGGAGGTAGCCATGAACTGGAATATCGCCCAAGCCAAACAGCATTTCTCGGAAGTCGTCAAACAGGCGAGCAGCGAGCCGCAAATCATCTACAACCGCAACACGCCGGTGGCGGCGGTGATTTCGACTGAAGAAATGACCTCCTATCGCGCTTGGAAAGCCACACAAACCCAGCCCCAGACGCTGGGCGAGGCGTTTGCTGAATTGCGTCGCCTTGCCGCGAGCGACCCAGACCCGCTACCCGACCCGGACCGTTTTGCCGCCATGCGCCCGAATGCCTTTGCTGAAATGCTCGATGAGGAATACCCGAAAAATGCAGCTCGTTGACACTAGCGTCATCAGCGAGTTGTTGCGGCCCCGCCCCCATTCTGGTGTGCTGACCTGGGCGGAACACCAACAGAGTTTCCTGCTCGCGGCGATTTCAGTCGATGAGTCGATGTTCGGTTTGATTCGCGGTGGCAACCACGCCCTGCGCGTAGCCTATGATTCGCTGCTGAACACGCGTTGCTCGGTGATGCCGATAACGCAAGAAATTGCCTACCGCGCCGGTCAGATGCGTGGCGAATTTTCACGGCGCGGCATCACTCGATCCCAGGCCGACATGCTCATCGCCGCCACCGCCCAGGCCCACAACCTCACCTTGGTCACCCGTAACGTCCGCGATTTCGACGGCTGCGGGATCGGCCTGTTGAACCCATTTGCGGAATAGCAAGCTGCGCAATGGCCACCAACGCCTCTGATCTTTTCATCGTTGACAACAGCGATTCAAGCTGGAAAGTACGATCTTATCTGAAGGACTGGTGCGAGCTTTCGCGAGCGATTGACATTGCAACAGGCTATTTCGAGATTGGAGCGTTGCTTACACTCGAAGACAAATGGCAGTCCGTTGCAAAAATCCGCATCCTCATGGGTGATGAGGTTTCCCTCAGAACCAAACGCGCTTTCGTTCAAAGCCTGCAAAAGATCAGCAATCGCCTTGACGCCAGCGTCGAAACCGAGAAAAGTCAAAATGACTTTCTAAAAGGCGTACCCGCCATCGTTGAAGCCGTACGATCAGGCAAAATCGAATGCCGTGTCTTCCGCAAGGATAAGTTCCACGCCAAGGCCTACCTGACGCACGGCAAGGCCGCCGTAATCGGCTCATTTGGCCTGGTTGGCTCTTCAAACTTTACTTACCCCGGCCTGACTGGCAACGTGGAACTCAATGTCCAGATTCGCGGCCCGGAAGTCGGCCTGCTTCAAGAATGGTATGAGCGTCATTGGAACGAAGCGGAAGACGTCGGTCCCGACCTGCTGCGAACGCTCGAACGCCACACACGCAACTACAGTCCGTTCGAAGTGTGGGCCAAGGCGCTCGACGAACTCATGCGCGGTCACGAACTCACTCCTGACGAATGGGATCGCGAGCACTCCAAGCTGTTCCCCATTCTGGCCAAGTATCAGCAGGATGCTTACAAAAATCTCATTCAGATCGCTGACCGCTTCGGCTCTGCGTTCCTATGCGATGGCGTTGGCCTTGGTAAAACATTCGTCGGTCTGATGCTGCTGGAACGCATGGTCGTCCGCGAAGGCCGTCGGGTGGTCCTGTTCGCCCCCAAAGCAGCACGGGAAGACGTTTGGGAGCGCGCCATTCAGCGCTACCTGCCGCATCTGAACAGCGGCTTCGTCAACTTCGTCGTCTACAACCACACCGACCTGCAACGCAGAGGCCGCTGGCAGCGCGATATCGAACTCACACTGCGCGACGCCGATATTGTGCTGATCGACGAAGCCCACCACTTCCGCAATCCCGGCATCAAGGGTGAAGGGCAGAAAGAGGCATCCCGTTACCGGCTGCTCCAGCGATACCTGCAATCAGGCGGTCGGCCAAAACAGCTCTTTCTGCTGACCGCCACGCCGGTCAACAACTCGATCCACGATTTCCGCCACATGATCGAGCTGGCCGGCAACGAAACCGTGTACGCCACACAGTTGGGCATTCACAACCTGCGCGCTCACTTCAACCAGTTGGAAAAGCACTTGCTCGGCAAGTCACCGGCCACGACGCAGCTCAATCTCGAATTCGGCACCGAAATTTTTGCCGCCGAGCAGGCCCTGCGCACCGACCGCATCTTTGCCGCAATCGTCGTTCAGCGTAGCCGCGGCTATGTCAAGGAAAGCCAGCGCCAGCAGAATGCCAGCGAGGCGCTATTCCCAGAGCGAGAAGCCCCTAACGTTGTCGCCTACAACCTCAAAGCCACCTACGGCAAACTGCTTACCGCCGTAGAACAGGCATTCAACAAGAAAAATCCGCTGTTCGTACTCGGCATTTACTACCCGCTGCCCTACTGGAAGGGCGACAAAGCCGATCAACAACTCACCTCTTTCGACGAAGGCCGGCAGAAACAGGTTGTCACCCTGATCCGCACCCTCTTCCTCAAGCGCTTCGAGAGCTCCGCCCGTGCCTTCGAGAGTTCCTGTTGGCGCCTGCTGCAAAAACTGCTGGCCTGGGTCACCGTCCATAGCCATACCGATCACGACAAACGCCGCCTGGAGCGCTGGAAGATCAATCACGGGGCACTCATCAATTACAGCCAGTCGCACAACCATGAACTGTGGCCCGACGAAGCCGATGAAGACCAGGTTGAAGAATTCCTGACCGAGGATCATCTCGCCGCCGTCGAGCAACTCGATGCCGATCTCTACAAAATCAACGAAATCATCGACGACAACTATGACGACCTTAACCAGCTTGCCGAATTTCTCAACCTGTTAGGCGAGGCCAAGCCCGAACGCGACGACAAGCTCAAGGCGCTCATCAAGCTGCTCAAGAACGACGCGGTGATGAAGAAGGAAAAGCTCATCCTGTTCACCGAGTTCGCCGACACTGCCCGCTATCTCGAACAGCAGCTCACACAAGCCGGGCTCACCGGCATCTGCCGCATCGATGGCGGCAGCAGTCAAAAGCAGCGCAGCGACGTGATCCGCCGCTTCTCGCCCTATTACAACGAAACCTCCTCCGCCGAACTCATTGCCGCAGGCAAGGAAGAAATCCGCATTCTCGTCGCCACCGATGTGCTGTCGGAAGGTTTGAATCTTCAGGACGCCACCCACCTCATCAACTACGACCTGCACTGGAATCCGGTGCGCCTGATGCAGCGTATCGGACGCGTAGACCGGCGCATGAACCCGGACATCGAGGCCCATATGATCGCCGACCACCCGGAGCGCAAAAAACTGCGCGGCAAAACCGCCTTCTGGAACTTCCTGCCACCCGACGAGCTGGACGAACTGCTGCGCCTCTTCCAGCGCGTCACCCACAAAACCCTGCTCATCTCACGCACGCTCGGCATCGAAGGCCGCAAGCTACTGACGCCGGATGACGAGTTCGATCCGGTCAAGGAACTCAACGAACAATGCGACGGCCAGCTTTCCGACACCGAAAATCTGCGTCTCGAATACGAACGCCTGATGGCGGCCCAACCCGAGTTGGCCGCCCAGCTTGCCGGATTCCCGCTAAAAGCGTTTTCCGGCAAGGAAAGCCCGAAGCCAGATAGCCGGGCCGTGTTTTTCTGCTACCGCATACCCCGGCCGGACAGCAATCTTTCCGACCCTGAAACCGGCCAGCCGCGCTGGTCAGACGCTTCGGGGCTGACCGTCTGGGCCTGTTTCGACCTGGAAGGCAAAGCAGTGCTCACCGACGCCGGCCCCATCGCGGCCCTGATTCGGTCCACACCGGAAAATCAACGAAAAACGGTGGTCGACCGCAACACGCTCTCGGAACTACGCAAACAGGTTGAAAAACAACTGATCGCCAAATTCCTTCGCCCCCTGCAAGCGCCGCTGGGTGTCTCCCCGGTGCTCAAATGCTGGATGGAGCTCAACTGATGGCCGCCAATAGCCTTCGCAACATCCATGCCTTTCCCGAACTTGTCCGCTACCTCGAAGACGAACTCGACTGGCCGCTACGGGAATACGGTTTCGACGAACTCACCTTCGAGTTCACACCCGCCGAACTGGGCTTGAAGGAAGAAGACGCCGCCCGCATCAAGACCATCCATCAACTGCGTCCACTGGTCAGCGGCCAGCCTTGGGGAATCTTCTTCGTCGAATTCGAAAACAAGAAACTGCCCGTCGTCGTCCTGCGCCGCATCCTCTCGCACCTCGTTATCAAAAAGCGCGCCTCGGCCAACAAAGCCAGCGCGCCCGCCTGGCATGCCGAAGACCTGCTTTTCGTCACCGCTTTTGGTGAAGAAGACACCGATGCACGCGAAATCGCCTTCGCCCATTTCCACCAAAATGCCGGGGACTTGCCCACCCTGAATGTATTGGGTTGGGATGGCGGCGATACCCCGCTCAAACTGGCGAACGTCGATCGCGCCCTGCACCAGCGTTTGCGCTGGCCGGAAGACGAAAACGATACCCAAGCCTGGCGCGAAACCTGGGCCAAACCCTTCCGCCATCGCATCGGCCATGTCATCCAGACTGCTGACCTGCTTGCCGAAGAACTCGCCAGACTGGCGCGCGGCATTCGCGACAAAGCGAAACGCCTGCTGGCCGCCGAGTCGGAGCGCGGCGCGCTCACCAAGCTCTACAAAGCCTTTCAGACGGCGCTGATCCATGACCTGACGCCGGAAACCTTCGCCGACACCTACGCCCAGACCATTACCTACGGTCTGCTCACCGCCGCCATCTCGCGCACCGAAATGAGCGAAGGCCGCCACGGCACTGCCCTAATCGCCGACAACGTTGTCGACATGGTGCCCATCACCAATCCCTTCCTCAAGGAAATGCTGCAGACTTTCCTCAAGGCAGGCGGGCGCAAGGGCGGCATCGATTTTGACGAACTCGGCATTCAGGACGTCGTGGAAGTGCTGCGCGGCGAGGAAACCGATCTACCCGCCATCCTGCGTGATTTCGGTAACAAGACGCGGGGCGAAGACCCGGTCATTTACTTCTACGAGCACTTCCTGGGTGCCTACAATAAGCAACTCAAAATCCAGCGCGGCGTCTTCTACACCCCGCAGCCAGTAGTCAGCTACATCGTCCGTAGCGTCCACGAACTTCTGCAAACGGAATTCGGGCTTGCCGATGGTCTGGCCGACACGACGACTTGGGGCGAAATGCTGACCAGGCATCCGGAGATGAAACTCCCGCCGCTCACCGACGAGCCGGGCGAAAAGCGAACCATCTCCCCGGACGAACCCTTCGTCCAAATCCTCGACCCCGCCACCGGCACCGCCACCTTCCTCGTCGAAGTCATCGCTGTCATTCACCGCACCCTCGTGGCGAAGTGGAAACAGCAGCGCCTCACCGACGTCCAGCAGCACACCGCGTGGAATGACTACGTGCCGAAGCACCTCCTCCTACGCCTCCACGCATTCGAGCTGATGATGGCCCCCTACGCCATCGCCCACATGAAAATCGGCCTCAAGCTCGCCGAGACCGGCTACCGCTTTGGCACCGAGGAACGCGCCCGCATCTACCTCACCAACGCCCTCGAACCATGGGTGAAACAGCTCCCGCTCATCGGCTTCGACGCCCTCGCCCACGAAGCCGCCGCCGTCAACGAAATCAAACGGCACAAGCGCTTCACCGTCGTTATTGGCAACCCGCCGTATTCAGTAACCAGCACTAATTTCAATCCGTTCATTGATGGCCTAATGGACGACTACAAGAAACATGTGCGGGGCGAGCAAGGTCTCGTTGCTTTAGCCGACGACTACCTTAAATTTGTTCGGCTGAGTCAGAAGCTATTGGCGGCTCCAAACTGCGGTGTTTGGGGCATGATTACCAACCACGGATACCTCAAGGGCGTGATTCATCGTGGAGTAAGGAAGGAACTGCTCGGTCAGTTCAACGCGATGTTCGTTCTCGACCTCCATGGTGATTCAAACATCGGTGAGCGGGTGCCAGCAGGCAAAAGCAACGAAAACGTATTCGACATTCAGCAGGGGGTTGCCGTCTCCATCGCAGTTCGCCCGTTCGGGAAGCCATCCACGAGCACAGTTCGCCACACCGATCTATGGGGCAATCGAAACGAGAAATACGCTGACCTCGCCTTCCATCCAATCTCACTTCGAAAGTGGACCGACCTGCGTCCGGTAGAGCCGCGGTATTTCTTGATTCCGTTCGATGACGCGAACTCGGCCGAATACGAAGATTACCCGTCGCTCAAGGATTTGATGGCGGTCAATTCGTGCGGAGTGAAAACTCACCGAGACGGCATAGTGATTGACTGTAACAAGAAAACGCTGGTCGCTCGGATGTCGGACATTGCCACCGAGCACCGTTTAGAACTGTTACGCGAACGCTACGGCATCACCGATACCCCAAACTGGAAACTCAAAGACGCGCAGCTCAAGATTAGGGCGGACGAGGTTCCGCAGTTTATCCAGCACCTCACTTACCGGCCATTTGACTTCCGTTGGATTTATTACAACCCGAAAATTATCGAGAAGGGCGATTCCAAGTATCCGACGCTCCGCCACATGCTACGCAGCAATGTCGCTTTGCTGAGCGCTCGCATCCAAGCCACCGGCATCTTCGATGCGGTGTTCGTCTCGAAATTTCTCGTTGAAATGAAAACAGCAGAGTCCTCGCGAAGCTGCACGGTTTTCCCACTCTTCTTGACGGACGATGCTGACTCGCCACAAGCAAAGCTTTCAAACGATGGACTCAGGCCGAACCTGAACACGAAGATTTTGTTTTCATGGGCACAGAAGCTCGGTGTTAAGACGAAGGGAAACTTTGATTTGCCCGCCGGCCTGACGCCCGAAAATATCCTCCACTACGCCTACGCGGTGTTTCACAGTCCCGGCTACCGGAGCCGCTACGCGGAGTTTCTGAAGATCGATTTCCCGCGCCTGCCGTTGACCGGGAACCTGGATCTGTTCCGCGCGCTGGCCCGGCTCGGCGGCGAACTCACCGCCCTGCACCTGCTGGAATCGCCCAAGCTCGCCCAGCCCATCACCGAGTTCATTGTCGGCCGGAACCCCGAAGTCGGTCGCGTCGCCTGGGCGGACGACACCGTCTGGATCGACGCCCCCACCTGCAAGACAGGAGCCACCCAAGCCCCCGGCAGCACCGGTTTCCAAGGCGTCCCCGAAGCCGTATGGAATTTCCACATCGGCGGCTATCAGGTCTGCGAGAAGTGGCTGAAAGACCGCAAGGGCCGCACGCTCTCGCCTGATGACATCAGCCATTACCAGCGCGTCGTCGTCGCCCTCAACGAAACCATCCGCCTGATGGCGGAAATCGACCGTATCATCGAAAGCCATGGAGGCTGGCCAGGGGCATTCGCCAGCAACGCGAAAGCAGGAACGCAGACATGAAAACACTCCGACAGGTCAATATCGAAGGCTTCAAGTCCATCGCCAAGCAGACGTTGGACTTGGGCGATCTCAACGTGGTGATCGGCCCCAACGGCTCTGGCAAGTCCA
The DNA here is from genome assembly GCA_016722705.1 of Candidatus Dechloromonas phosphoritropha. NCBI lineage: Bacteria > Pseudomonadati > Pseudomonadota > Betaproteobacteria > Rhodocyclales > Azonexaceae > Dechloromonas > Candidatus Dechloromonas phosphoritropha. The sequence continues at coordinate 156,743 of JADKGN010000004.1, forward strand.
ATCTGATTGGCGTGTTCCGCTTGCTGGATCGTGTGCTTTCCAGAAACCTGCAGCTCTATGTGGCGGAACAGGGCGGAGCCGACCGCTTCCTGCATCATGGCCAGAAGCACACGCCGGCCATGGAAGTGAATTTTGATTTTGCCCAGAACGCTTACGGATTCAGGCTCAAGCCCGCGTTGGGAGACAGCCTGGTTTTTGAAACGGAATCTGTGGCTTATCACGGGCGCTGGAATTACGCCGAGGTTATCGCCCAAGGTCATTCCGAAAGCAAGCTTGAGCAGGCTGCCAAGGAGGGCAAAAACCAGGTACCCGCGTATGTCTATCCCCAGATCGCGAACTGGGTCGTATATCACTTTCACGACACGTCGGATTCCGCGCCTAGCAAGCGCACCTGCGACATCGCCGACAACCGTTTCCTGCGTCCGGATGCCGCCAACCTGGCAGCCTATCTCTACTGGCTGCGGGAGCGGCATGCCACTGAATATGGTCACATCGTCGAGCATGTGCGCCTGATGGCGCCTTTTTTCGACGATTTCTTGCTGGAGCCGTCACGGGTCAACCCAGACAAGATCAAGTTGGAATGGCGTCAGGAGGGGTCGGATGCCTATTTCGACGCCTACTCCCTGTCGGATGGCACTCTGCGATTTATCTGCCTGGCCACGCTGCTGCTTCAACCGACGCATTCCATGCCAACACTGATTCTGCTTGATGAACCGGAACTGGGCCTGCATCCCGCAGCAATTAGGCTCTTGGCGGAGATGCTGGAGGCCGCTGCTCAGAGCCGGCAGGTATTGCTGGCCACGCAATCCGTGACCTTGCTCAATCAGTTCGAACCTGAGCACGTCATCGTGGCAGAGAACGACGGACGAGCGACGACCTTCAACCGTATCGACGAGCTGGCGCTAAAGGAATGGTTGGAAAGCTACAGCCTCGGTGAATTGTGGGAGAAGAACGTCCTCGGGGGACGACCGTGACACGCTTGTTGATACTGGTGGAAGGCCAGTCGGAGGAGATATTCGTCAACCGTACCTTGGCGCCGCATCTGGCGGCATATGGGGTATTCGTGGCAAAGCCAATCCTGATCTGGACAAAACGTCTGGCTGGGGGCAGTGGCTATCGCGGTGGTGTTAGCCATTACCAACAGATTCGCAGCAGCCTCAATCCACTCCTTCGAGACAACGCCGCCTGGGTGACTACCCTGATTGACTTCTACGCCCTACCTGCCGACTTTCCGGGGCCCGCTTCTTCTTCGGGCCATGAGGCCCCTAGAACCAGGGTGGCCTCCACTACTCAGGCATTCGCCGAGGATGTTGCGCATACGCGCTTTCTCCCGTTTCTCGCGCTGCATGAGTTCGAGGCTTGGTTATTTTCCTCACCGCAGACAGTGGCTGGTCATTTCAATAGTGGAGGTCTCGCAAATCGCATGCAGGCGATGGTTGCCGCAGCGCGTGAGGCCGAATTGATTGACGGTAATCCAGTGACTCATCCTAAGGCGCGCATACGCGGTTTGGTGCCGACATACAAGGAAGTCGCCGATGGCGCGACGATCTTGGGAAAGATAGGCATAGAGCCAATCCGAGCCACGTGCCCGCACTTCGCTCAGTGGCTAGGTCAGTTGGAAGCCTTGGGCACTTCAATGAGTTGGAACAGAAAACGAAAACGCCATGAGTATAGGAGCCCCGAAGGTTTACACGGCACGTGGCCGAATTTTGCTCACAGCTTTGAATTGAATTGCCAATCAACTATCTTTAATCGACAACGCTTTTAAGGAGCCCCCTCATGTCCAACATCCCCGCCGACCTCAAGTACGCCGCCTCCCACGAATGGATGCTGCTCAACGCTGACGGCTCCGTCACCGTGGGTATTAGCGACCATGCCCAGGAAGCCTTGGGCGACCTCGTCTTTGTCGAACTGCCGGAAATCGGCGCCCATTACGATGCCGGGAAGGAAATTGCCGTCGTCGAGTCGGTCAAGGCGGCCGCTGATGTGTACGCGCCTATCGCCGGCACCGTCAGCGAAGTGAATCAGGCCGCTGCCGATGCGCCGGAATCGGTCAATCAGGACGCTTACAGCGCATGGCTGTTCAAGATGACCCCGGACAACGTCGTCGACCTCGACCAGATGCTCGACGCCACCGCCTACCAAGGCATTGCCGACGCCGCCTGAAAGCTGCATGTCCTTCCCGCACCCCAAGGGTACTTCCTGCGGGGCGCGAGAGCGGGAACCCGGAAACTCAAACCACTGGATCCCCGCCTTCGCGGGGATGACGTATTCAAGTATTTCTATTTCAAGGACTCCCATGCCGTTGAATCTTCCCCTTTCAGCTCTGGAACAGCACGACGAGTTCATCGGCCGCCACATCGGCCCCTGTGCCAGCGAAATTGCTGCCATGCTGGCCGCCATCGGCGTCGCCAGCCTGGAACAGTTGATCGACCAGACTGTTCCCGCCGCCATCCGCTTGCCGGCCGACCTGCCGCTACCCGCACCGCGCCGGGAACACGAGGCGCTGGCCGACCTCAAGGCCATCGCTGACAAAAATGTCGTCAACAAATCCTGCATCGGCATGGGCTACTACGACACGCTGATGCCCAAGGTTATCCTGCGCAACGTCATGGAAAACCCCGGCTGGTACACCGCCTACACACCCTATCAGGCCGAAATCGCCCAAGGTCGTCTGGAAGCGTTGATGAATTTCCAGCAGATGGTTGTCGACCTGACCGGGCTGGAAATCGCCAACGCCTCGCTGCTTGACGAAGCGACCGCCGCCGCCGAAGCGATGGCCATGGCGCGCCGAGTCTCCAAATCGAAGTCCAACCGTTTTCTGGTCGATGCCTGCTGCTTCCCGCAGACCATCGACGTCGTCAGGACGCGCGCCGCCTATTTCGGCTTCGAATTGGTGATTGCTGCACCCCAGGAGTACTTCCTTCGGGGTGCGGTCAACCCGGAAAATGAGGCAAAAACCATTGCCGACGACTTCTTCGGTGCCCTCCTCCAATACCCGGGCGACAACGGCGAAGTCCGCGACCTGACCGCGACAATCGCCGCCCTCAAGGCCAGGGGCACGACGGTTGCCGTCGCCACCGATCTGATGGCGCTGGTCCTGCTCAAGTCGCCGGGGGAAATGGGCGCCGACATTGCGCTCGGTTCCAGCCAGCGCTTCGGCATCCCGATGGGCTTCGGCGGCCCGCACGCCGCGTTCTTCGCCACCCGTGAAGTCTTTGTCCGCTCGATGCCGGGCCGCATCATCGGCGTCTCGAAAGATGCGCGCGGCAACACCGCCTACCGCATGGCGCTGCAGACGCGCGAACAGCACATCCGCCGCGAAAAAGCCAACTCCAACATCTGCACCTCGCAGGTGCTGTTGGCCAATATGGCCGGCATGTACGCCGTCTATCACGGCGCCAAGGGGCTGCGCCTGATCGCCGGGCGCATCCACCGCCTGACCGCGATCCTCGCCGAAGGCCTGAAGCGCGCCGGCATCACGCTGCTGACCAGACAGTTCTACGACACCGTGCATTTCGACCTCGGCGCCCGCGCCGAAACGGTTTATGGCGACGCCCTGGCCGCCGGCTACAACCTGCGCCGCGTCGCGGCCGGCGTGCTCGGAATTTCCTTCGACGAGACGACCACCCGCGACGATGTCGCCGTCCTCTTCAAGCTGATCACCCAGGTCACACTCGACGTCGAAGCCATCGACACCCAGATTGCCGCCACCCACCCCGGCATCCCGGCCGGGCTGTTGCGCGGTGATGCCATCCTGCGGCACCCGGTATTCAACACGCACCATACCGAACACGAGATGCTGCGTTACCTGAAGTCGCTGCGCAACAAGGATCTGGCGCTCGACCACTCGATGATCGCGCTCGGCTCGTGCACCATGAAGCTCAACGCAACCAGCGAGATGATCCCGGTCACCTGGCCGGAATTCGGCGGCATGCACCCGTTTGCGCCGCGCGATCAGGTGGTTGGCTACCACGAGATGATCGGCGGCCTGACCGAATGGCTGAAGACCGTCACCGGCTTCGACGCCATCTGCATGCAGCCGAACTCGGGGGCGCAGGGCGAATACGCCGGCCTCGTCGCGATCGCCCGCTACCACGCGACTCGTGACGAAGACCACCGCAACGTCTGCCTGATCCCGAAGTCGGCGCATGGCACCAATCCGGCCAGCGCCCAGATGTGCAATATGCGGGTCGTCATCGTCGATTGCGACGAGCACGGCAACATCGATGCGGTCGACCTCGAAAACAAGGCCAGATTGCACGCGGCCGAACTGGCCTGCCTGATGATCACCTACCCATCGACCCACGGCGTGTTCGAGGAAGCCGTGAGCGACATCTGCGCCATCGTGCACCGGTACGGCGGCCAGGTGTACATGGACGGCGCCAACCTCAACGCCCAGGTCGGCCTGACCTCGCCGGGCTTCATCGGGGCCGACGTCAGCCACATGAACCTGCACAAGACCTTCGCCATCCCGCACGGCGGCGGCGGACCGGGCATGGGACCGATCGGCCTCAAGGCCCATCTGGCGCCGTTCATGCCCAACCACATCGTTGCACCCGTCGACGGCCCGCACGACGGGCAGGGCGCGGTTGCCGCCGCCCCCTTTGGTTCGGCCTCGATCCTGACCATTTCCTGGATGTACCTCGCCATGCTCGGCGGCGAAGGCGTCAAGAAGGCGACGCAGGTCGCCATCCTCAACGCCAACTACGTCGCCACCCGGTTGCGGGCGCACTACCCGGTCCTCTACGTCGGCAAGAACGGCCGCGTCGCCCACGAGTGCATTCTCGACATCCGCCCGATCAAGGCGGCGACCGGAATCGCCGAAATCGACATCGCCAAGCGCCTGATGGACTACGGTTTCCATGCGCCAACGGTATCCTTTCCGGTCGCCGGGACGATCATGGTCGAGCCGACGGAATCCGAATCGAAGGCCGAACTGGACCGCTTCATCGAAGCCATGACCGCCATCCGCGAGGAAATCCGCCAGATCGAGAACGGTGTCTGGTTGGCCGACAACAACCCCCTGAAGAATGCCCCGCATTCGCAGGCGGATATCGTCGATGCCGACTGGAGTCACCCGTACAGCCGGGAACAAGCCGTTTTCCCGCTGCCCTGGGTGAGGAGCAACAAGTTCTGGCCGAGCGTCAATCGCATCGACGATGTCCATGGCGACCGCCACCTCAACTGCGCCTGCCCGCCTCTCGAGAACTACGCCGACTGATGCCCGTCGATTTCTCCACCATCGCCAAATGGCCTGACGTCCCCGCCTGTTACGACTGGCTGTCGCTCGACCGCCGCGGAGACTGGCGATTGCAGGGGGAGCGCGTCACCCACGGCGGGATGATCGCCTTCATCAACCGGCAGTACGGTCGTGATGACTCCGGCTGCTGGTTCGTACAGAACGGCCCGCAACGGGTTTTCGTCAACCTGGCCTATACACCGTGGGTATTCCGGCGGGAAGACGCGGGCTTCGTCAGCCAGACCGGGGCCGCAAGTGGCATGCCGAAATCGCTTCATATCGACGAAGACGGCAATGTTCTGCTCGAAACAGCGCTTGGCATCGGCCTCCTCGACGACCGCGATCTGGCGGAGTTTCTGGCGCGGTGCCATGACGCAGACGCCAGCCCAGCCAACGAAAGCGCCTTTCTTGCGCTGATGAACAGCAAGTCCGGGCGGATTTCCTGGCAAGGACTGGCCCTTGAGCCGATCGCCGCGGTCGACGTGCCGGAACGCTTCAATTTCCTGCAACATCCGCAGCCTCCAGAAATCACATCGCTGAGAACGGTCCCCCGTTGACCATGGTCGATCAGGCAGATGATATTGGCACGATGTTGCTGAACCTCCTCCCCGTTCTCGACGTCATCCTGGTCGTGGCGGTTTCGCTGCGCATTTTTTCGCGGCGCTCGGCGCACGGGACGGCGGTTGCCTGGCTGCTGCTGGTCATCCTGCTTCCTGGTATCGGCGCCTTGATGTATCTGCTGATCGGCGAGCGGCGTCTCGGCCGCGTCTGGATGCAGCGGGCACTCGCCCTGCGCCCACAGGTGCTGAGCTGGGCGGAAAGCATTCCCGGCACCAGCATCGCCTCGCCGACACGCCTGTCCAGCGGCGGCGAAAGCATCAGCCGTCTGGCGCAAACCGCGGTCGGGCTGCCGCTGATGAGCGGCCATCGCCTGCAGCTGCTCGCCGACAGCGAATCGATCATGCGCGCCATGATTTGTGACATCGATGCCGCGCTTTCCTCGGTCCATATGGAGTTCTACATCTGGAGCGCCGGCGGCTTCGTCGATGACCTGATCGCTGCCCTCGTGCGCGCCGCACAGCGCGGCGTCGCCTGTTCCGCGCTCATGGATTCGCTCGGCAGCCGCCCGTTCTTCAAGAGCGCTGACTATCATCGTCTGTGCGACGCCGGCGTCAACGTCGTCGAAATGCTGCCGGTCAACCCGCTGCGCGCGCTGTTCGTCCGTTTCGACCTGCGTGATCATCGCAAGATCGCGGTCATCGACCGCCGGATTGCCTACGTGGGCAGCATGAACATCGCCGATCCGCGATTTTTCAAGCAGGATGCAGGTGTTGGCGAGTGGGTGGATGCCATGGCGCGGATCGAAGGACCGGCCGCCTGGGTGCTCGAAGCCATCTCGCTCTCGCTGACATCGCTGCAGACCGGCGGCGATTTCGCGCCGTTGCCACCCCCCGATCTGCCGCCCGCCGGTAGCGGTCACGTCCAGATCTTCCCCTCGGGACCGCAGACCTCGCGGGTGCGCATCGATGCGCTGCTGCTGATGGCCATCTACGCCGCCCGCCGTGAGATTGTCCTGACCACGCCCTATTTCGTTCCCGGCGAAGCGCTGCTGACAGCATTGCGCTCGGCCGCCCTGCGCGGCATCCGCGTCGTGCTGATCGTTCCCGAAAAGATCGACTCGCGCCTGGTGCGGTTTGCCAGCGAAGCCTACCACGAGGACCTTCTCGAAGTCGGGGTCACGATCCTCAAGTTCCGCGACGGACTGTTGCACACCAAGAGTATGGTCGTCGATGATGAATTCACGGTTTTCGGTACGGTCAACCTCGATTTTCGCAGCTTCGAGCTGAATTTCGAAGTTTCGCTGATTGCCTACGATCACGAATTCTCGGCCACGACGCGCGCCCTCCAGCGCGACTACGAGGCCCGCTCGCAGAGCCTGGAACTCGCGGCGTGGCGCGCCCGCTCACGCGGGCGGCGTCTGCTCGAAAACGCGGTGCAGATGATGAGTCCGCTGCTCTAGGCTTCAGGCGGGCCGCCGCGATGCTCACGGTTCCAGGCGACGATCTCCGGCAGGGAGTCCGCGCCGCCATCCATCAATGCCGCATTGGCCTTGAGCAACAATCGGCGCTGGCGGGCGGTGAGCGTGGCCGGGAAGACCGGATCGAGACGCACGACCAGGTCGCCGGCTTGATGCTTGCCGCGCCCGGGATAGCCCTTGCCTGGTATCCGCACTTCGCGCGCTTCGGGCGGTCCGGGGTCGAGGGTCAAGGAAACGAGATTGCTCAATGAGGGCAAGCGGATCTCGTCGCCGGCCATGAGGGCCAGCGCGCTTACCGGCATGGCGAAATGAAGATCACGCCCACGTAACTGAAAAAGTGAGTGGCTGCGAACGAGAACGGTCAGATAGAGGTCACCGGCCGCCAGCTCGGCGGTCGCCGGCTCGCCCTGACCGGCGAGGCGCAGGTCGTCACCCGGCAGCATGCCGGCCGGCACGTTGATCTTGAGGCTGACTCGCCCAAGTTCACGCCCGCTGCCGGCGCAGTCCGGGCAGATCCGCGTGCTGAAAAAGCCGCGCCCGGCGCACTCGTCACAGGTCACCAGCACGCGCTTGGCGTCGCGCACCCGACCACTGCCGTGACACGCCGCGCAAAACCGCGTCCGGGTTACCCCGGCCTCGCCGCTGCCGTCGCAAGTTGCACAGGGCTTGCCGCGCGTCACTTCCACCGTCCGGCGACACCCGAGAGCCGCCTGTTCGAGGCTGATGTCGAGGTTCAGACGAATATCCGCCGCCTTCCTGCTGGCCGCCGCCGGTCTGTCGTCCCTTTTAGCGGTTGTTGCCCCTTCCTTACCGTCGACCGCGGCAAGCTCCTCGTAGGCTGCCCTGATCTGGCGGAAACGCTCTGGCGCCGCCGGGTCACCGTTGCGATCCGGGTGCCAGTGCATGGCCAGCCGACGGTAAGCGCGCTTCAAGTCGCCGGGCCCGGCATCTGGCGCGAGGCCGAGAACTGAATGAGGATCGTGATTCATCTTCTTGAATTCAGGCGTCCTGTGCCTCAGCGCCGCGCGCGGCGGAGGCGAGCCGCGGCAGCATGTCCTCGATCAGTTGCGGATCAGCTTCGCGGTCAACCCATCGCGACCCATCTCCGGTGGTATGCGGCAATCTCCGGTGCGCGCAAGCCAGGACTCTGCCAGCCGTCGCAGGCCACCACGCACCTCGCGCGCCCGCAGACCCCGGGTCCCGGCAACCGACACCGGGAGCGGCCGCCGGATCGGAAGCGCCAAGGACCATTGTAATGCCAAAGCCGCAAGGCGCCGCTGTCATGATCGTGGCAGCCCGGCAAGACAGGCCGTCGACGCCACATTTTCCGCACTGCGCGACCGCCATCGCCGGACGCTCGGACCCGACCCTCGGCCGCAACAGACCGGCTTTCGGGCCACGGTGCATTCCGATTCATCTCGCCTTGAAAGCGGCCAAAATAGCGGATTGTTGCGGTCGACGTCCAGAAACAGCCAAAAATCAGCTGGTTTGGGCGAGGTGATTCAGGGCTGACTTAAAATACGCCCACGTTTTGTTTGCAGACCCCGATGAGCACACCTGCCCACCTTCCCCTCGACACCCTGGCCATCCACGCCGGTGCCGACATCCAGAAGCTCGCCGCACGCATGGCGCAGGACATTTTTGCCGAAATCTTCCGGCAAACCATTTCCGCCGAACCGGCGGTGCTTGGCAGCAAGGTCGGCCAACTCGAACAGCAATGCCGCAACTGGTGCCAGGCCGGCAGCAGCCCGGAAGCCCGGGCCGCGCGCATGGCCCTGCTGATCGGTGGCCTCGATCAATGGGGGCTGGCTTACAGCCAGGCATTCAGCCTGACGGCGATTCCGGCACTTTCAGCGCTGATCGGCGCGCTACGCAACGGGCTGGGCCCACAGGTGGACGCACGTTTCCAGTGGTATTTCAACCAGATCGAGCACATCGAAAGCAACGCCATCGACTTCAAGATCGCACTTAGGCGCAGCATCCACCTCGCGCTATGGCACGCCATGGCTGCCTGCGAAACGCCGGAAGAAGCCCGCGCCATTCTGCAAGCGCTGGGCGGTCTGATGCTCGGCCTCGACCAGCGCATGCCGATACTGGGCTGGCGCCTGCTGGCCGATGCGCTCGCCAACATCCAGATTGCTCTGCTCAACGACAGCGCTGCCAGCGACGTCGCACAGGAAAGCACCCAGGCTTTGTTTGAGTCGCTGCGGCACGCCATGCCGTCCGAACGCTACCGCGAAATTTTGGCGCACTCCGGGCAAGCCGTTCTCGCCTGGCAGCAGGCAAAGCGCACCCAGGGAATTTAGCCGGCTTCAGCCGTGCCGCTTGTCGCGCGGCCCCTGCGGTCTCCCGAAAAACCGCTCAACCAGCGGCTTTTGCCGCCTGGGTAACGTGCGTATCAGGCGTTTGACCGACGGTCCTTCCTCGCTGTCCTGCAGCATAAAACCCATGGAACGTCCGAGCGCAAGCATGGCCGGGTTTTCCGCCAGCACATCGCCGATGATTCGCTGCAGGCCGCGTCGCGTCGCCTCCGCGATCAATTCGCCGAGGATGCGGCGGCCGATGCCCTGCCCCTGCCAGTCGTCACTGATGACCAGCGAAAACTCGCAAGCCTTGCCCGTCTCGTCGATAACAAAGCGCCCGCCGCCAACCGTCACCCGGGCCCCCTTGGTGCGATGCAACACCACCAGCGGATAGACCCGGGCCGGGTCAACATCAACTAACTGGCTCACCATCGGATCGGTAAATTCGCGGACCGGTCCGAAAAAGCGATGGCGGCGGGCGAGCGGAGAAAGCTGGTTCAGCGAATTCTTGACGCTTTCAGCATCGCCGGGACGCATCAGCCGCATCTTCAGCCGCGAACCGTTCGGCGATTTCCAGCGCAGGGGAAGATTGCTCACAATCGGGTTCTACGATGCATCTTGAGCATCAACTCGTACCAGCCGACGGAGGATCTTGCCGACCGGCGTCTTGGGCAGTGGCGTGTCGCTGAACACAACGTGGCGCGGCACCTTGTAACCGGTCAGTTGCGTGCGGCAATGGGCGATCAGCGCCTCGGCCGTCAACGCGTTATCGCGCCGCACGACGACAATCATCACCGCCTCGCCGGCCCGTTCGTCGGCAACGCCGATGGCCGCCACTTCGAGCACACCAGGATGAGTGATGACCGCTTCCTCGACCTCGTTGGGAAAAACCTTGAAGCCGGAAACAACGATCATGTCCTTTTTGCGATCGGTCAGTTTGACCCGCCCCTGCGTGTCCATGAAGCCCATGTCGCCCGTCTTCAACCAGCCATCGGCGCTCAGCACGTTCGCGGTTTCCTCCGCTTGCTGCCAGTAGCCCTGCATGACCTGCGGGCCGCGCACCAGAACTTCGCCGACCTCGCCGAGCGGCAATTCTGCGCCCGACTCGTCGCAGACTTTTATCTCGGTCGACGGGAAAGGCAGGCCGACCGTGCCGGTATAAGCCCGGGTATCGAGCGGGTTGCCGGCAACCAGCGGCGACGCTTCGGTCAGCCCGTAGCCTTCGATCAGATAGGAACCAGTCACGCTCGCCCATTGCTCGGCCACGGCGCGTTGCACCGGCATACCGCCACCAAAAGCAACTTTCAGCGCGTGCATATCGACCTTGGCGAATCCGGGATCGCGCAATAGCGCACCAAACAGCGTATTGACACCGGTGATGGCGGTGAATGGCTGCCGGCCCAGCTCGGCCACCAGCGCGGGAATGTCGCGCGGATTGGCAATCAGGATATTTAGCGCACCCCACTTGAAGAAGGTCAGCAGGTTCGCCGTCAGCGCGAACACGTGGTAAAGCGGCAAAGGCGTTACGACGACCTCGACGCCCTCGGCGAATCGCGGGCCGATCCAGGCCGAAATCTGTTGCAGGTTGGCCACCATATTGCCGTGCGACAGCATCGCGCCCTTCGGGACGCCGGTCGTGCCGCCGGTGTATTGCAAAAAGGCAATATCGCGCGGCGTCAGCGGCACCGGGACGAGCGCCAGTTGCCGCCCCTCAGCCAGCGTCTTGCGGAAATTCACAGCACCCGGGATATGCCAGCCCGGCACCATTTTCTTGACGTACTTGATCGCCAGATTGGTAGCCAGACGCTTGAACGGCGGGAAAAGATCGCCCAGTCCGGTCGTGATCACCGTGTCGACCGCCGTCTCGCCAAGTACATGCTGGGCGGTATGGGCAAAATTCTCCAGCACCACAAGTGCCCGCGCGCCAGAATCCTTTAGCTGGTGCGCCAATTCGCGTGGCGTGTAGAGCGGGTTGCAATTGACGACGACCAGGCCGGCGCGGAATGCCCCGAACAGCGCCACCGGATACTGCAGCACATTGGGCAGCATGATCGCCAGCCGATCGCCTTTGACCAGCCCGCAATGCGTCTGCAGATAGGCGGCAAAATCGCGGGTCAGGCGGTCGAGCTCTCCGTAAGACATGCGCGTTCCCAGGCTCGAAAAGGCCGGCAACCCACGAAAACGTGCGCAACTTTGCGTAAATACATCGAGGATGGACATGAATGCTGCCGCATCCACTTCATGCGGCACACCGGCCGGATAATACTGCAACCAGATTTTTTCCATTCTTCACTCCAGAATGTCGTGTCCGAGCAAAGCTCCAAGTGCCTACGTTACGCGCTTACAAGGCGTAGAGCAATTCGTACGGCATGTCCGTATTCGATGCAGCGGGGCTGACCGACCGCGACGGACACGACATCCGCCGCTACGGCCAGGCCTTCGGGACATGACGGATTCCGCTACAGCCCAGCGCTTAAACAGAGGATGGGAAAAGTGGCTTTTTTTCGCGGTTGACCGCGACAATGCTCAACTTTTCTTCCGTCCACCCTTCAAGCCAAGATAAAGACTGAGCGCGGCGATCACCATCGCCATCGCAATACCGAAACCAAGGAAATCGGGCCCACCATCCCAGGCCACCGCTGCGCGCAAGAACAGGACGGCAAGAACGGCGATCACGACACTGACCAGACTGGCCTTGACCGCCTCAAGATCGGGAACGACCAGCCATTGCGGCAAGGGCAGCGTATTGTCTATGAACAACGTAAATAAACTGACGCTGATGATGTACATCGCGATGGCGATCAGGAAAATATCGACCGCCTCGATCATCCCCACCGCCAGCGCCTTGACCTCCTTCTGCACCAAGACACCTTTCTGGACAATTTCAATCAGCGCCGTAACCATGGCCATCGTCTCGTAAAGCATGAGTCCGAATGCCGCAATCAGCGTACCGACGATGGGAACAATAACGATATAGCGAGACTTGGAAAAAAGGAGACGTAACATGGGTTTGCAAGTAGTAAGGGAAGCCGTGTTCAACGGCCAGTGCAGCAAGACTAAGCCAAATTGTGGCACGCCGACAAGGCCGTTTGCTTAGCAGCCAGGCCTAAGTACCGTGCACGACCTGGCTGGTAGGTAATTCGCTCATCACCGCTATAATCCCCACCCGCTCTAGCTGACTGATCTGCCGTGCCCGTTGCCCGCCCGCTGCTTTCCCTCCCCGCCCTGCCCAAGCCCGGCGCCCGCGTCGATCTGCCACCGTTGGCCGGTTCCGCCGATGCCCTGGCATTGGCCGAACTGGCCAGTCAAAGCAAGGGCCGCCTGCTCGCCGTCGTTACCGCCAGCGCTGCCGACGCCCAGCGCCTGCTGGAGGAAATCCCGTGGTTTGCGCCCGGCCTCAAGGTGCGCCTGCTGCCGGACTGGGAAACCCTGCCCTACGATCATTTCTCGCCGCATCAGGATCTCGTTTCCGAGCGCCTGGCCACGCTGTGGGCTGCCTTGCAGGGCGATCTGGAAATCCTGCTCGTTCCGGCGTCGACCGCAGTCAATCGGCTGGCGCCGCCGGAATTCATGGCGGCCTATACCTTCGAGTTCAGGAAGGGCCAGAAACTCGATGCCGACAAGTTTCGCAGTCAGGTCACGCTGGCCGGCTACGCACATGTGACGCAGGTCGTGTCGCCCGGCGAATACTCGATTCGCGGCGGCCTGATCGACCTCTTTCCGATGGGCTCGCAACTGCCCTACCGGCTCGACCTGTTCGACGACGAGATCGAAAGCATCAAGACCTTCGACGTTGATACCCAGCGCACCGTTTATCCGGTGCCGGAAGTGCGCCTGCTGCCGGCCCGCGAGTTCCCACTCGACGACAAGGGGCGCACACATTTCCGTCAGGCGTTCCGCGAGAGATTCGAGGGCGATCCGGCAAAATCCGGTATCTACAAGGATATCTCGACCGGTATCGCCAGCGCCGGCATCGAGTATTACCTGCCGCTGTTTTTCGACGAAACCGCCAGCCTCTTTGACTACCTGCCGCCGGATGCGCTGTTCGTCACGCATGGCGATGCGCCGGGCGCGATTGCCGCCTTCTGGAGCGATACCCGCTCTCGCTACAACCTGCTGCAAGGCGATAAGGCACGGCCACTGCTGGCGCCGGAAGAATTGTTCCTGACCGACGAAGCCTTCTTCAGTGCCGCAAAATCCTACGGTCGACTGGCAATTCCGGCCAAAAATGAAAGCTCCGCCGGAAAACTGCTCAATCTTGCGGTCGACCGCCGCAGCGACAACCCGCTCGGCGCGCTGAAAAGCCATCTCGCCAGTTTTGGCGGTCGCATACTGCTGCTCGCCGAAACCGCCGGCCGGCGCGAAACGCTGGCCGCAATGTTTGCCGAGCACGGCATCAAGCCCGAAGCCAACGCCGATTTTGCCGGATTTGTCGGCAGCGATGCCAAACTGGCGCTCGGTATCGGCCCGCTGCAAACCGGTTTTGCGCTCGACCAACTGGCGTTCATCACCGAAACCGAGTTGTTCGCCGGCAGCCCGCGCCGCACCCGGCGTGAAGCGGCACGCAAGGCCACTTTCGACAACTGGCTGAAGGATCTGACCGAACTCAAGGTCGGCGACCCGGTCGTCCATGAAAGCCATGGCATCGCCCGCTACCGTGGGTTGGTGCGCATGGACCTTGGTCTCGGCGAACAGGAATTCCTCGAACTGCACTACGCCAACGAGGCCAAGCTCTTCGTGCCGGTGGCCCAATTGCATGTGATCTCGCGCTATTCCGGCGCCGACCCGGAAAACGCCCCGCTGCACACCCTCGGTTCCGGTCAGTGGGAAAAGGCCAAGCGCAAGGCCGCCGAGCAGGCGCGTGACACCGCCGCCGAACTGCTCGCGTTGTATGCCGCCCGTGCCGCCCGTCAGGGCCACGCCTTCAGTTTTTCGGAAAACGATTACGAAGCCTTCGCCGACGGTTTTGGCTTCGAGGAAACCCATGATCAGGCGCAAGCCATCGCTGCCGTCATCGAAGACATGCGCTCCGGCAAGCCGATGGATCGCCTGGTCTGCGGCGATGTCGGCTTCGGCAAGACCGAAGTCGCACTGCGTGCCGCCTTCGGCGCGGTGGCCGGCGGCAAGCAGGTTGCCGTGCTCTGTCCGACCACCCTGCTCTGCGAACAGCATTACCAGACCTTCGTCGACCGCTTCGCCGACTGGCCGGTGAAAATCGCCGAAATCTCGCGCTTCAAGACCGCCAAGGAATCGGCGCAGGCGCTGCGGGAACTGGCCGAGGGCAAGATCGACATCATCATCGGCACCCACAAGCTGATCGGCAAGGACGTCCGCTTCAAGCAACTCGGGCTGGTCGTCATCGACGAGGAACACCGCTTCGGCGTGCGCCAGAAGGAAATCCTGAAATCGATGCGCGCCGAGGTCGACGTCCTGACCCTGACGGCGACGCCGATTCCGCGCACGCTGGCAATGTCGATGGAAGGGCTGCGCGATTTCTCGGTGATCGCCACCGCACCGCAGAAGCGCCTGGCGATCAAGACTTTCGTCAGCAACTTCTCCGACGGTATCATCCGCGAGGCGGTGCTGCGCGAACTGAAGCGCGGCGGCCAGGTGTATTTCCTGCACAACGAAGTCGACACGATCGCCAACATGCGCGACAAGCTGGAAAAGCTGGTGCCGGAAGCGCGCATCGTCATCGGCCACGGTCAGATGAACGAGCGCGAACTCGAGCGCGTCATGCGCGACTTCACCGGCCAGCGCGCCAACGTCCTGCTGTGCACGACCATCATCGAAACCGGCATCGACAACCCGCACGCCAACACCATCCTGATCAACCGCGCTGAGAAGTTCGGTCTGGCACAATTGCATCAACTGCGCGGCCGCGTCGGCCGCTCGCACCACCAGGCCTATGCCTACCTGCTGGTACAGGACGCGAAGGCGGTGACCAGGCAGGCAAGAATGCGTCTGGAGGCGATTCAGGGCATGGAAGAACTCGGCTCCGGCTTCTTCCTCGCCATGCACGACCTCGAAATCCGTGGCGCCGGCGAAGTGCTGGGCGACAACCAGTCCGGCGAGATGCAAGAAGTCGGCTTCAATCTGTACACCGACATGCTCAACCGCGCCGTCGCCGCGCTCAAGCAGGGCAAGCACCTCGACGCTGTCGACCTCACCCAGCCGCTGGGAACCGGTACCGAGATCAACCTGCGCACGCCGGCCCTGCTGCCCGACGCTTACTGCCCCGACGTCCATGAGCGCCTGACACTGTACAAGCGCCTGGCCAATTGCGACAGCGCCGACGAACTCGACGCGCTGCAGGAGGAACTGATCGACCGCTTCGGCCAACTGCCGCTCCAGGGTCAGTCGCTGCTGGCAACGCACCGCCTGCGCCTGCTGGTCAAGCCGCTGTGCATCCAGAAGCTCGACGCCTCGGTCGACCAGATCACACTTCAGTTCGGTCCGGAATTCGCAAAACTGGCGCCTATCGACCCGATCAGGATTATCAATTTGATCCAGAAGAACCGCAGCTATAAGCTGGCCGGACAGGATAAAATTTCATTTTTGCGCCATTGCCCGACCTTGAACGACAAGGTCGCCGCCGTCAAAGACATGATTCGCCAACTGAGCCAGTAAGCCATGAGCACCATCGACATCGAAAACGTCAACGTCACCGCCTTCGACACCATGCCGACGCCGGAGGATATCCACAGCCGCCTGCCGCTGTCGCTGGCCGCCGCACACACCGTCATGCATGGCCGCGCCACGCTGCGCGGCATTCTCGAGCGCACGGACCCGCGCCTCTTCGTCGTCGTCGGCCCCTGCTCGATCCACGACCCGGTCGCCGGCCTCGATTACGCCCGCCGCCTCAAGGCGCTGGCCGACGAAGTCGGCGACACGCTGCAGCTGATCATGCGTGTCTATTTCGAAAAGCCGCGCACCACGGTGGGCTGGAAGGGCTACATCAACGACCCGTTCATGGACGACAGCTTCCGCGTCGACGTCGGCATGGAGAAAGCCCGCCAGTTCCTGCTCGACGTTGCCGAACTCGGCCTGCCGACCGGCACCGAGGCGCTCGACCCGATTTCGCCCCAGTATTATGGCGACCTGATCACGTGGACCGCGATCGGCGCCCGCACTGCCGAATCGCAGACCCACCGCGAAATGTCCTCCGGGCTGTCCACCCCGGTCGGCTTCAAGAACGGTACCAGCGGCGACCTCGGTGTCGCGGTCAATGCCATCCTGTCGGCCTCCAAGCCGCATTCCTTCCTCGGCATCAACGGCCAGGGCCGCGTTGCCGTCGTCCGTACCCGCGGCAACCGCCATGGCCACATCGTCCTGCGCGGCGGTGACGGCCGCCCGAACTACGACACCGTATCCATCGCGATGGTCGAGCAGGCGTTGACCAAGGCCGGGCTGCCAAACAACATCGTTGTCGACTGCTCGCACGCCAACAGCTTCAAGAAGCCGGAACTGCAGCCGCTGGTCATGGCCGACATCGTCAACCAGGTCCGCCTCGGCAACAAGTCGCTGATCGGCGTCATGATCGAGTCCAATATCGAAGCCGGCAACCAGCCGATCCCCGTCGACCTCAGCCAGCTCCGTTACGGCTGCTCGGTTACCGACGCCTGCGTCGACTGGGATACCACCGAGAAAATGATCCGCGACGCCGCCGTGCTGCTGCGCGACGTGCTGCCGGAACGGATGGCCTGAGAAAAAGACGATGCCAACTATCAGCCAGTCTTTCGGTATCGTGATTCAGATGTTCTGGCGGGAACATTTACCTTCTTACTTTCATGCACTGTATGGCGAACGCGAGGCGCTGGTAAACATTTGAACGCTGGAGGTAATCGCTGGCAGCCTGCCCCGGCGGGCGATGAATCTGACAATAGAATGGGCGATCGAACACCGACATGAACTGACGGAGGATTGGGATTTATGCCAAGCCAGACAACAGCCCAGGAAAATTCGGCCGCTGGAGTAATTCCTGCCGCGCCATGGCGTATCCAGGCTGTTTCAGTCCTGCCGGATCATCGGCTCGCCCTGACCTTCCGCGACGGCTCGTCAGGCATTGCCGCTCTTTCAGCGATAAAAACAAGCACGAACCCCGGCATCTACGCTCCTCTGGCTAGTGCAGATTTTTTCGCACAGGTCCGGATTGAACTTGGCGTACTCATCTGGCCTAATGGCGCAGACCTTGATCCGGCCTGGCTGCATGACAGCCTGACCACCGAAAAAACATGGGCTTTCCCCTTTTAACGATTCGGGTTCGGACTATCTCGAGAAGTTGCACAAGGTCTGGGTGCGGGAACTTACCGCGGCGGTGGACCGGTTGCCGCCGATGCCGCCCAGGCTGTTTACGCGTGAGGTGCCGTGAATTTTCAAATACAATGCTTTTAAAGTTTTTGCTCACCCGATGGCTTGATTCCGGGTGAAATAATTTTTTCTGGCGGAATGAGAGTGAAAATCCCATCTGCCTTCTGTTTGCAAACTGACTGATCAGGAGACCTGTCTCATGTGCGAATCCGATAAGAACCATCCGGAACAATGTGTGCATCTGCCTTCCCGGCGCGCCTTCGTCAAGGCATCCACGGCTGCGGCCGCCGCCGGGTTGCTCGGCGCCAGTGGTGCCCACGCGGCGGACACCACCGCCAAGGGCCCCGTGGCCATGGCGCTGACGAAAGAAGCGCGCGACAAGATGACGCCGGACCAGATCCTCCAGAAATGGAAGGACGGCAACCTTCGCTTCCTTGAGGGGCGCAAGATCCAGCGCGATTTCCTCGCGGAAGCGCGCATGACGGCATCCGGTCAGTTTCCCGCAGGCGTATTGCTGAGCTGCATCGATTCGCGCGCGCCGGCCGAGATTCTGTTCAACCTGGGCATGGGCGACGTGTTCAACGCCCGGGTGGCCGGCAATATCGATAACCCCGACATTCTGGGTAGTATGGAGTTCACGACCAAGCTGGCCGGCGCCAAGGTCATCCTGGTGATGGGGCACTCGGCCTGTGGCGCGGTGGCAGGTGCCATTGCGGACGCCAAGCTGGGCAACCTCACGCAATTGCTCGCGAAGATCCAGCCAGCCATCAAGGCGACGACTTACAGCGGCGACCGCACGGCCGGCAACGCGGCATTCGTCGATGCGGTGGCGCGCAAGAACGTCGAACTGACCATGGCCAGCATCCGCAAGAACAGCCCGGTGATCGCCGAACTGGAAAAAGCCGGTACAGTCAAGATCGCGGGCGCATTTTACGACCTGAAGACGGGCGCCGTGGACTTTTTCGCCTAAGCGACAAAGCGAAAGAGGTCTGCTCCAGAGAACAATAGGGGACGGACCAGAATGGCACTTACTTAAGCTTTTTGGGATGTCCCTGAGTGCGGACGATGTTGCGAGCGATGGAGCGCGGCTTGGTGAGTAATGGGTAGGCGTTCTGTCGTCGTTTGATGGCACGAGGTTCGATGCGTCCGGGGCGATTGCCCACGATTTGCCGTGCGATGAGTGCGAAGAGTTCATCAGGGCAGGTGATATTGCCCTGAAAGGCGTGAGGTGCCCACGCGAGCCAAACTTGTACCGTATGCTTGGAGCTTAACTGCCGGGGCAAGCAACCGCTGAGCAGCGCTGCGCGCGCCATCATCAATCGGATCAAATTGTAGGCGAGCAAATAGACCCAGATCTCCTTCACGGCCATGTCGGGGGTTTGGCAACTCAGTTGCTCCATACCCAAGGTAGTCTTGATGTTGCGCAGGTCAAGTTCGACATGCCAGCGATCCCGGTACAGCCGTTTGATGGAATCCTTGGACGTTTGCTTCGGGCACAACAAGGTAGTAACCAGCGTCTTGCCGCCGGCACGAAGCTCGCGCACGGTCAGACTCGTCGGCGCCTGCGCGTAATCATCCTGAGACATCCAGCCTGGCTTGATAGCCGGCTTGGGTAGTACCCGCAGGTGATCTCGCTCCCCCAAGCGCTGGCCGAGGCTGAAATCGGTGGTACGTTGGCGTGATCCATGCTGTTCAAAGACCGCATCCACCCCACGCTCGGCCAGGGCGCACAGCAGGAAATAGGTGGCAAAGAAGGCGTCGCCCAACAGCACGTCACCACGCGCCAAGGTATCGAGCTGAAGGCGCAGCAAGGACTGCTCATCGGTTCCCTTGCCACGACAAGCGCTGATGGCGGCATTGAGCACTGCACCGCTGCCAAGGCAGATCAGGCCGACAAGTCGGCATTGCGGGAACCCCAATCCAGGCTGCTGACTTCGCGGCTGGGGAAAGTCAGTTTGATTGGCCTCGGTATCAGGCATGATGACAGTGGCACCATCAACCAAGCGAACCGGACGACCTCGCCAGTGCCAAGCCGCTGGGGCGTGGGCCGTCAGCCATTGACCTGTGTGACCGGCCAAAGTGCTGACCATCGCCGTTGGCATACGTTGGCGAGCGCGGCAGTAGGCCCCCGTATGGGTGCTGTAGGGGAGTGAGTCTGGCCAATCCTCGTGACTTAGCATCTTGTCATGGAGCGGTTTTGTAGGCATGAGACTTGTGTGGCTTGGGTCGAATAGGTCGCGGTCGGTTTCGGTTGGGGATGAATTTTTGAAGGTTCAGGACAATCTCGGAGAACAGTGCGGCGACGATGCGCGAGGTCAAGCGAAGGCGGCCGGTGAGCACTTGGGGCAGCAGACGGCGCAGATGCGAGAAAGCCAAGGTGCGATTGATACGCCACGGCGAATCTGGGGCGATGAGGTGCTCCGTGGCCAGATAGACCGCCAGCGCATTGAGGTTGTCGCAGAGCATCTTGGCGCCGACGTCCTGACAGGCCGCGAGCCAGGTCAAGCCAGACGTATGCTCAAGCGACAGGCGATGCTTGAGGCGCTTGAAGGCCTCTTCGATGCGCCAGCGCCGATGATAGAGATCTGCGAATGCAGGCGCCGGATACTGCGCACTGTCGAGCAAGGACGTCATGAGCACGCGCACCTTACCGGCGGGTGTCACTTGGCGGATCAGGCGCACGGTCGAGGCCTGGCGGGGACACTCATAATCGACGGCATCCCGGCAATTCGGCGGTGGCAGGGTCACCACGGTGTCGTCCTGGCCGGAGCGCATGAACTGCGTGATGGCGGCAAAGGTCGACGACGAATCGCAGCGCATGCAAAAGGGAATCTCCCGATGCAGCAAGGCGGCCACCAGCCACGCGCCCGGGTAACCGCGGTCGAGCAGCAGCATGTCGTGGCGGTCAATCCGGTCCAGGCGCTCGAACAGCATCTGCCGCTCACCAACCAGGGGGCTGTGCAGGATCAGCGAATCGAACAACTCGATGCCCGGACGAAACAAGCCGAACAGCGTCGCCTCGCGCACACACCGCTTGCCCTCCGCGTTGAGCAAGGTCAAGCGAACCTTGGAGGCATCGGCGGCCAGAACCCGCAATCCCTGCCAGAGCGGCTGACCGGGAAGGGCTTCATCGACCAGCCGCAGCAACTCTGTGTTGAGCGGATCGAAGACATTCGCATAGAGGCGGCTACGCGCCTTCGAGAACGCACTGGCGGTCACCACCCGAGACAAGCGGGTTCGCCGCGCCAGCAGCGTGAAGAACGCATCGAGTTCGCCCTGCACGGCCCCACGCACACCGCTGAGCAGGAAAGCGATCAGATCGGTGAAGGGCAATCCACGGCTGCGCGTGAAATTCCGGGAATCACGGCGAGCCGCTTCGCGAAAGGCTGTGCTCTGAATGAAGTCCGCAAGCCTGAAAAGCACATTGACATATTTAGGACGGCATATTTAACCTATAAATATCAATCCGTTACGAGACCCAATTCTACCCCGATATGGCCGGCTTATCGCGGCGGCTGTAAAATATGCAAACGCGCTAAGTCAAGAGGATTGGGATAGTTGTCCCTTTGGTCTGATTTAGACTTCAGACCAGAACAGCAGGGGCGAGGAAGAGGACGACGTGAGATATCCGAAGGAACTGAAGCAGAAAGTATTGTCGCGAATGATGGCGCCGGGGAATGAGACGGTGTCGGTGTTGGCGCGGGCGTTCAACGTAACAGAAGCGACACTGTATGCGTGGCGGCGGGTTCCGTCACCTGCGCCTCCAGTACTTGATTGAGCACCGCTTCCACCAGTTTCGCCAGCCCGTCCTGCCCGTTTAAAAGCCCTGGCAGCAAGTCCGTTCCTACGCTACGTCGACTCTTGCCTCGCGTCCTGGCAGGGGTGCAGAAAATCACCACCCGAGTCACTCGGGAAATCTTCTCGGAAATCGTCAAAAACCTCGAGAAATTCATCCCTGATCAATGCCGAACTCGCCCAAATCAGCGGAAACCTCACTTGTCCCATGCTTATAAATCTGCCGTATGACCTCGTGCTAAGTTTCGAGGATTGGAGTGCCCCTCAGCCCATTGTGGCCACTAGATCGTCGATGACAGGGAACTGAATGGTATGTTGCCAATCTCTGGGTCGCGGGCAGTGCTTGGGGTGCTATTCAGAAGGATTTTCTGCAAATCGTGACGCATGCTGGCCAAAAATCGGCGATTGCCTTCTGCACCCGGCGCCGCCATTCGCCCCGAAGCCCGGTTGGATTCCCTTTCGTTCATCCCCATCCTTTATCGATTGTGCAACACACAATGCCACGTTATGCTATTCGGCATTTTTCACCACTTCCTGAAAGAACCATCATGCGCCAGAAGATGCTGCAAACGTTTGCCGGCCTGGCAATCGCCCTTACCATGAACCTTGGCCACGGGGCCAATCTACCGGCGGACCTGCCGGAACTGAATATCGATATCAAGCAGACCACCGTCTCCGGCATTTCATCCGGTGCTTTCATGGCGGTGCAAGTCGGCGTCGCCAAGTCGGCGTCGGTTAAGGGCGTGGCAATCACCGCCGGCGGCCCCTACTTCTGTGCGCTTCAATCATCCTTTGGTGGATCCGCTTCGACCATCGCCATGGGCCGCTGCATGCAGGGCGACCCCATGATTCCGACGCGGCCGATTACCTCCGACGACCTCAAGCAAATGGAACGTGCGGCCCGCGACTGGTCAGCGAAGGGCATGATTGACCCAGTCAGCAACCTGGAGAACCAGGCCGTGTGGGTATTTCACGGCTATAACGACGGCGTCGTCAAGCGGCCAGTCTCGCAAGCCCTGGTGGACTGGTACGGCCGTTTCACACCGAAGAGCCAGATTTTCCACAAGGACAGCCTGAACGCCGCCCATGCACAGATTTCCGCGGCTTGCAGCGGCTCAGGCTCGTCTTCGTGCAACCTTTGCCCAACCACCGGCGGCAAGTTCATCAACATCTGTGGCGACCAACCGCCCGTCAGCGGTCAGTTGTACGACGCCGCCGGCGCCGCCCTGCAATTGTTCTATGGCCCGCTCGCCCGCACCGAGAGCAGCAAGCTGAGCACCAAGCCTCTGGCCTTCAGCCAAGTGCCCTACCTCAAGCAGCGCGATGGCACGCCGGTCGACAAGCCGGACGACATCGCGATGGGCGAGACCGGCTATGTCTATGTGCCCGAGTCGTGCAAGGCCGGCCAGCGCTGCCGCCTGCACATCGTCTTCCATGGCTGTATGCAAAGCGCCGCCACACTAGGCACCGACTTCGTCGACAACGCCGGCGTGAATGAATGGGCCGATGCCAACAATATCGTCGTGCTCTATCCCCAATCCATACCTACCCTGGGTATGCGGCTACCCATCAACCCCAATGGTTGCTGGGACTGGTGGGGCTATAACGACACTCAGGACATGAGCACCCTGGGCGCCAAGGCCGGCACTTACGCCACCAAGGATGGGGTGCAAATCGCTGCGGTCTGGCGCATGGTGGAAAAGCTGGCGAACAAGAGTTCGGCTACGACCCCGGCCAGCATCGCCGGCCCGGTCACCCGCCTGATAGTGGTGGACAAAAGCGCCAACCAGGCCGTATTGCGCTGGCAAGCGGTGGAGAGCGCTTCCGGCTATCGCGTTTATCGTGCAAGGGCCGGTAAGACTCCGGCTGCCTTGGGCAAAGCCAGCAACCAGACTTTCCTGGTGGATGCCAGCCTTTCCCCTGCGACCCTCTACACCTACACGGTGCGCCCGGTCATCGGCGGCAAGGAAGGGGTGGGTTCAAACGAGGTCCGCGTCACTACCGCGCGCAAGCCGCCCGCATGCAATCCCTACTTCTCGATGGCTCTGGGGAAGCCGGTGAAACCGTTCCCTGGTGTGCCGACCGGCGTGCCGACTATGGACGTCTGTCAGTAAGCGCAAACATGGCTCGCGCTTGAGCAGCTATGTGGACACTCACTAACACTGCGGCCGCCCTCGGGGCGGCCGTTTTCCTGTGTGGGTCGGAACTTATTCCGGAGCAAGCGAAAGGGGTCAGAGTGAATTGAAAAATCCAATTTACTCATATTTCTGTTTGACCTCGCGGTTGTGAGCATCGTGCTTCGCTCAGAACGGCACTTCGACCCTTGGCCAGACTGCGTTGATCGCCCGCCGGAAATCGCCCTGGATGCGCGTCAGCGCGGTGTCGTTGTCCGCCTCGAAACGCCAGACGACGACCGGGGTGGTGTAGGACTGCCACGAGGCTGGGTGGCGGGAATGTCGCGGTCGACCGGTCAAAAGACCTGAAAACGGGCCCACCGAGCGATGATCCTCACTTCGCTTTGATGAGTGCCCCGGAGATCAGTTCCGCCATGAAAACGTTGATTCCGCCTTCATGCGCACCCCCGCGCTCATGAAGTTGCTTCACCAGATCCGCCGGCAGCTTGCAGGCAAAGGGGACCTGCCCGGATTCCCGATCCAGCCGGCGCTGCTCACGCCTATCCACGACGCTGGATGCACCCGCCGCAAAGCGATTCGGGCTACCGCCTGCCCCCAGTTTGCCATTGATCTTGAGACCACGATTCTTCTCGAGATCTGTCCTCTTCATAGTCATTTGGATTCCTTGCTTTTTCAGGGCGGAGAAAATACCGCCGGCAGACATTATCGCCCGACAAGAGCGCGGAGCATAAAAAAGCGCCACCGCAGCGGGGCTGATGGGTGACAACTGGGCGCGTAGGCCGCCTGGTGCCAGGTCACGACAATGCCGATCAGGCCGATGGCCAGCAACAACAGAGTTTCGGGCTCGGGAATTTCGGCCAGCGCCGGCCGTGCTATCAACTCATGGCCCTGAGTCGTTGGGTGGATGCCGTTCCAGAACAGGTGGTCCATGGGATCAGCGATACAGGTTGGACTCATCCTAAAAACCGCAGTTAGCCGATTCCATTCGCATGATTTGCGAGTAATCGGCGAGATTGAGGCGGTCCGACGCCGGCCAGGGTGCGCTTGAAATGATCGCAGACGAGGTTCCAGACGGTGGTCAAGTTCAACTGCTCCGCAGCGCATGCTGCCCAAGCCTGAAGTTGCGCTGAGACACGTTGCAGAACCTCACGGGCCTGGCCGAAATGCGCGTGCAAACCAGTGAGGGTGATCGTCGTCTGTCCGGCATGCTCGGTTTTGCGGCCGACCGCGGACATCAACCACGGCCTGCTGGTGATGGCCTCGCGGCGGACCTCCGGGTTGGCCAGTCGGACGAAGAGACTCCAGCAGTTGTCCCACGGGGACTTCCTTTGGTCGTAGATGAGCGCCACCGCTCTTGCCGAGAGCTGGCAACGATGCAGGTCGTGCGTCGTGAATCCACCCCATCCCCACTGATTCTTCAGTTCGTCGAAGGCGTTCTCCGCATCGGCCCGATCTCGATAGAGTTGCCCCAGCGAAAGAATCTCGTGATCGAGGTTGGTGACCAGGACGGCATACTCGTAGCCTGTCGCTTGTTTGCCGGTCTTGCGGTCGGTCTCGACAAAGCCGAGCAGTCCTTGACCATCGTCCTCCTGAGCAATCATCATTGCGCCCTTGAGGGGACGGCGCAGAATCACCACCCGTCGAGACGCCTTCCACCCGGACAGGCTCAGACGGCCGTCCTTGCCTTCCCATCCCTGACCTGCATCGGTCCAGCCGGTTTCCCAGAAGACACGCTCAATGTGGCGCTTGACGTTCTTCGACAGGCGCAGCTTGAAGAGGTAAGGCTGCCCCCGCTCTTCCAGCGGCGCGATGAAGGGATCGGAGCCGAAGCCGCAATCGCCGCGAACCATCTTGGGGCGCCGCTTGGGTGGCAGGGCATCCAGAATTCTCAGCAGACCCGGCAGACTGTGACTGCCCGAGTGTTCGTCACCCGCCTTGACCTCGGCGCCAACGACCAACCGCAGGCCGGCCATGAGGTAGGTGTGATCGGTGTGCGAGGGACGCCCTGGTTTCTTCGGGTTGTAGGAGACGACCGCCCCTTCCTGCTTGCCGTAGAGGGGCTTCACGGTGGTGTCGACATCGAAAATCCAGGGTGCATCGAGCAATGGCGCCGTGCTCTCGTTCAGGTGTCCGTCCAGCCAGGCGACGCCTTCGGCTTCTGGGGTTGCCGCCAATGCCCGACGCAGCGCATCTTCGCTGATCACTTTCCTCATGCCCAGGAGCCCTGGATTGACGCCGTCGCAGCGGATCGCGGTGACGTGCGAGTAGCGTCTGTGACCCGAAAGGATCGACAGCATCCAGGTGCCAAACACTTCAGCTTTGCTCGGTGCGTTCGGACTGACGTATGGCAGCGGATAGTCTTCCTGCCAGCCCGACCACAGTCTAGTAGTACGTTCCATTAATATATTTACAAACGTGCCGTTAATTGCCATGATTGTCTTAGCATTTGACGTGGAGGTGATCATGGGGCGGACAAGCGGGCGAGCAGCACTGTTGCTGACAGACGAGCAGAGGTCCAGGTTGTCTGAATTGGCGGCGTCGCGAACGGCGCCGTTGCGCGAAGTGGAGCGTGCCGGCGTGCTGCTCAAATACGCGCAGGGCGTATCGATCACCGAGATTCAGCGGCAGTTGGGCGTCAGCCGGCCGATGATCTACAAATGCATCGACAAGGCGCTTGCGGCGGGCATTCAAGCCGGATTGAAGGATGCCTACCACCGGCCTCACGCCCCGGAGATTACTGAGGAGGCCAAGGCTTGGGTGGTCAGCGTAGCGTGCACCAAACCAAGGGAGTTTGGACTGGCTGCGGAGTTGTGGAGCATCTCGGCGCTGGCCCGCCATGTGGCCGAACAGGCAGCGGCATCGGGCTTCCCACGGCTTGCCGGTGCGGGCAAGAGCACGGTCTGGCGGATTCTTGATGCAAACCACAACTCAAACCCCACAAGATCACCTACTATCTGGAGAAACGGGATCCCGACTTCGACCGGAAGATGCATGAGGGTAACCGGCAACTACGCGGCGTCGAGCGCCCCTACTTCGGCAACGCGTACAAAGGCGAGCGCAGCGGGTTCTGAGCGAACAGTTCTTTCCAGACCCGTGGCGTGAGTTCATGGACGCGGTCGGCGGGGTGCTCGGCGACGCGCTGCAGGACATCGACGAGATAATCGTAGGGGTCGATCTGATGCAGCCGACAGGTAACGATCAGGCTCTGGATGATCCCGACCTGCCTGGCGCCGAACTCCGTCCAGCAGAACAGCCAGGAGCGGCGCCCCATGGGGAATCACCCGCAGGGCGCGTTCGAGGTGATTGGTGTCGATCGGCACGTCCGGGTCGGCGAGGAAGACCTCCAGTCCCCATCGTCGATCGCGCGCGTAGGCCAGCACCCTGGTCAGCGGATTGCGCGGTAACAGCCCCTGCGCCGCGAAGCGTTCGCCAACCCAGGCGAAGAAACGCTCGACGATCGGTTTGGCATGCTCCAGACGATAGTCGCGCTTCCCTTGCACCGGTGAGCTTTTGCTCGCGGATGCGCTCTTCGACCTGATACAGGTCCCCAATGAGCGCGAGTGCCTGCGCTGCCGCTTCTGGTTCCGCGTCTTGCGCGTCAAAGAACTTACGACGCGTGTGCGCCCAGCATTGGGCGTGCGTGATCCCGATCTGCGCCGCGTAATGACTGTAGGCCTGATAGCCGTCCGACAACAGCACCGCGCCTTCGGCGGCGGTCAGTCCGAGGGCCGCCTCGACGTGCTTGAACTCGCGACTGGCGAAGAAGGGGAAACAGATTTCGTCGCCTTCGCCATACACCGGCCAGAAGTACGCCGCTTTCAGCTTGCCGGGTGCGCCCTGTCCGGCCTTGATCGGCGTCTCGTCCATCGCCTTGACGCGCGAGCTGCGGATCGAGGCAAACTGCGCCTCGTAGATCGGTTCGAGCAGAGTGATGCCCTGTTGCCCGATCTGCGTCAGCCACGGCCGGCTGACGGTGATTCCCGCATCGGCCAGGCGTTGATGCTGGCGATACAGTGGCAGGTGGTAGGCAAATTTGTCAATCAGCAGTCCGGCGACGAAGCTGACGTCGGCCCGGCTGCCCTCAATGACACCGGCCGGCGCGTTGGCGCAGACCAGTGTCTGGTTACTCTTGAGCTTGATTACCGGCCGGCGATACTTGATCACCACGTAGCTACCCGGCCGTTGCGCCAGGCGATAGCTGTCCTTGTGGCTGATGACCTCGTAGTCCTCGGGAGAGAGGCCTTCGACTTCCGGCGCGGTGAGCTCGACGACTTCGACTGGGACGCGGTTCTCGTCGAAGAAGGGCACGCTTTCGTCACTGGGACGCTTGCTGGTCGGCTGACGGGTATGCGCGGCGACGGGGCGACCTGGTGACTCAGAACCTGGTGGGGGCGTCGGGAACTCGCCGAGACTCAGTTGGCCGCTCGGCGTGACGTCGATGCGTCGTTCGCTTTTCTGGCCGAAGATCTGGCGCTTGAACCAGTCGATTTGTTGCTTCAGTGCGGTGATTTCAGCAGACAGCGTCTGGCACAGATCCAGCACCTCTTGCGGGCACAATGCCGCGGCTTGTTCGAGGTTGTAAACCGTCTGGTAACGTGCTGAATCCATGCGTGCATTTTAACACAAGCCGCTGTTTTGAAGCGTTTTTATGGGCGCTCCAGAGGCGTGATAACGCTTCTTCCGGCGTCCCGGCTCGATCCCTTCGAGGAGCAGTTTCAGACCGGTCCAGTCGATTTCGCACGTGCGCACTTTATCCCAGTTGGCGACGAAACGGCCTTCTTCGAGACGCTTGGCCCACAGGCAGAAGCCGCTGCGATCCCAGTAGAGCACCTTCACCTGAGTGCCACGGCGATTGAAGAAGACGAAGAGCTGGCCGCTCAGCGGGTCCTGACCGAGGACATGACGGGTGATCGCGTACAGACCGTCGAAGGATTTGCGCAGGTCGACCGGCTGGCCATAGACTTGGACGCGGATTTGGCCTTCAGGGAAAAACATCAGCGGCGCTCCAGCTGCAGGATCAGGCCGCCGCCGAGGTCGAGGGTGAGGTGGAAACGAGCGGGCGTCGCCGTGGTTGTGCTCAGAGGGCCGACGTCGACGAAGGTGGCCGGCTGGCCGCTGGCCTTGTCCTGACTGTCGAGGGCGATGCCCAGACGTGTGCGCCAGCGATGGAAGCTGGTATCGCTGATCCCTTCGCGTTTGCAGAAGGTCGCAACGTTCAAACCGCTGCCCGGAAATCGCGACAGCAACGCCTCCCATTCGCTCGCGCTACGCCGCACCCGCGACCCTTCCCCTGCCTTGGCCATCCTGGCCTCCTCCGCGTTTCGTGATTCGAGGAGGACATTGTCGACAGCACGATCGGCGCTGGAAAG
Organism: Candidatus Dechloromonas phosphoritropha; assembly: GCA_016722705.1. Lineage (NCBI taxonomy): Bacteria > Pseudomonadati > Pseudomonadota > Betaproteobacteria > Rhodocyclales > Azonexaceae > Dechloromonas > Candidatus Dechloromonas phosphoritropha. Next base: position 185,935 of record JADKGN010000004.1, read on the forward strand.
AACGCCGCAGAGTTACCGGTTACGCATGAGGTGCTGATGGTCTACCGGGACGTTTCCCTCTACACCGAAGGCGCCGTTCATGATGGACGGCCGAACCCGATTTACACGGTCAGTGTCGATGAAAAGCCCGGCGTTCAAGCGATTGGCTTGACGGCGCCTGACCGGCCACCGGTTCCCGGCAAAGCACCGACGGTGAGTCGGGATTACGAGTACGTCCGCCATGGAACCGTATCGATCCTGGCCGGCATCGACTTGCACGCCGGCCATGTGTTTGCCCAGGTTGAAGATCGGCACCGCAGTTGCGAATTCATCGGTTTGCTCCGTTCAATCGATGCGTACTACCCGCCGGAGGCCATTATCCGTGTCGTCCTCGACAATCACTCGGCCCACATCTCGAAAGAGACGATGGCTTACTTGGCGACGCGACCCGGACGTTTCGAGTATGTTCATACACCCAAGCATGGTTCTTGGCTCAACTTGATCGAATGCGCTTTCTCGAAAATGGCCCGGACCTTCCTCCGCCATATCCGCGTCGCCTCGATTCATGAACTCAAAGCGCGCATCCTGAAAGGTATCGATGAAATGAACGCCACCCCAGTTGTCTTTCGCTGGAAGAAATTCGACCTCGAAATCGCATAATACGTAATTATATTGATGGAACGATATACTAGTCGGTCACAATCATCAGGTGCTTGTCCACGGATAGGGTATCGAGCGGCGGGTAGATACGCTCACGATAGTCTTTGACATGCGCGGTGACGAGCGCAGCGATTTCCGCATCGCCCAGTACGCGACTGAAGACGCCGTCTCGCGGGTTGGTAAATTGTTGGCGTAGTGCCATCGCACCGCGCCGTAATCGAGCAGCTTTACTATCCTTCATTCGGGCTGACCTCGCTGCAGTTTGCCGTTCGTTTCGCAACAAAAGCTTACCGCTTCGGGCTGTCAGCCCCTTACTTTACTGACCAGCTATCGGCTTAAACTTGTGACATGAGAGTGAGATCTCATTAACCATTATCTGGGTGAGCCGACCTCACCGCCACGCCTGATGCCGGCACGCGCGCAGCCGCTGTGGGAGATCGCGGGCGTCGCGCCGGACGAGAGCGATCCGCAAGCGCAACCTGCACCGGAACATGCCGCGAAGCAAATCCTTGGCGGGACGAGTTCGATCAGCGCATCGCGTGGTCGGGCAACAGACGAACAGACGTCGCTCGTCGGGTGGCCTCAGGCACAGACAACGTGCATGCAGTGGCGGGCCGTTCAGGTTCCTTCGACACAAGTTCCCAGATTGACTACGACTGAAACGCAAGAGATACTGTGAAGGTGGCCTTGAATTTCCTATCCTTGTCCCTCAGCGAGGGTGAGGAATACCCCAAGCGATTTAGACGTCATGGGCGACCCTGCCCACGCTTGACCGTTCGGAAGTGGGGTGCAAAAGTGCGCCGGTCGGCTGCGCTTCGGAGACCCATGTGAAGACCCCGTACTACCTAATAGACGAGCGCAAGCTGTTGCGGAATCTGAAGATCATCCAGCGCGTGCGGGAGTCCTCGGGGGCCAAGTCGATGTTGGCGCTCAAGTGCTTCTCCACCTGGACCGTCTTTCCGCTCATGCAGCAGTACTTGGACGGCACCACCAGCAGCGGCGTGTATGAGGCCCGGCTCGGCTACGAGAAGTTCGGCAAGGAGGTGCACGCTTACAGCGTCGCCTTTTCCGGAGCGGAAATCCGCGAGGTCTGCCGCTACGCGGACAAGATCATCTTCAACTCGGTGCCGCAATTGGAGGCGTTCGCGGACGACATTCGCGGCCTGCCCGTGGGAATTCGCGTGAATCCCGGCGTCAGTTATTCGCACTTCGACCTCGCCGACCCGGCCGGACGGCACTCCCGGCTCGGGGTGCGCGATCCGAAGGAACTCGAACGCGTGGCAGACCGCTTGAGCGGCGTGATGTTCCACTTCAACTGCGAGAACGACGACTTCTCCGATTTCTCCAGGAACCTGTGCCTTATCGAGCGGCAGTACGGCTCGCTTCTCCAACGCCTGGAGTGGGTAAGCCTCGGCGGGGGACTCTACTTCACGAAGCGCGGCTACCCGCTGGCGGCACTCTGCGCGAAGCTCAAAGAATTCAGCCGGCGTTTCGGTGTCCAGGTGTACCTAGAACCCGGGGAGTCCGCCATCACGGGGGCCGGCGAGTTGGTCACCACCGTATTGGACGTCGTGCACAACGAGGCGGAGATCGCCATCGTAGACGCCTCGACCGAGGCGCACATGCTCGATCTGCTCATCTACCGCATTCCGGCCAAGATCGCATCGCCCCGCCCCGGGCCCCACCCGGTGATCATCGCCGGGCGCTCATGCTTGGCCGGCGACATCTTCGGTAGCTATCAGCTGGCCTCCAGGCTCAAGCCGGGCAGCACCGTTCGCTTCGCCGACACGGCCGGCTACACGCTGGTCAAGAAGAACTGGTTCAACGGCCTGCCGATGCCGGCCATCTGTGTGCGGCGACTGGATGGGACGCTGGATATGGTACGGCGTTTCGGCTACAAGGATTTCCGCACAAGCCATTCGTAAGGGAGCAGCTTCATGAAGAAAAATGTGTTGATCATCGGGGCGGGCGGCGTGGCCCGCGTCGCTGCTCATAAGGCGGCGATGAATAATGACGTGCTGGGCGACCTTTGCATCGCCTCACGCACGCAAGCCAAGTGCGACGAGATCATCGAGAGCGTACGCCGGAAGGGTCACCTCAAGGACCCGGCCGGGAAACTCTACTCCCGCCAGATTGATGCGCTGAACATCCCGGCAACGGCGCGGCTTATCCGCGACACGGGCTCCCAGATCGTCATCAACCTCGGCAATGCCTTCATCAACATGTCGGTCCTGGAGGCCTGCATGGAGACCGGCGCAGCCTACCTGGACACGGCGATTCACGAAGAGCCGGACAAGGTCTGCGAAACGCCGCCGTGGTACGCCAATTACGAGTGGAAGCGCCGCGACCGCTGCCAGGAGAAGGGGCTGACGGCCATCCTCGGCGCAGGGTTCGATCCGGGTGTGGTGAACGCTTACTGCGCGCTGGCCGCGAAGCACTACTTAGACAAGATCGACACGATCGACATCATGGACGTCAACGCGGGGAGTCACGGCAGATACTTCGCGACGAACTTCGATCCCGAGATCAACTTCCGCGAGTTCATCAAGGTCTGGACGTGGATTGACCGGCAATGGAAGGAGTACCCAACCCACTCCGTGAAGCGCGTCTACGACTTCCCGGCGGTGGGCCCGTGCCCCATCTACCTCAACGGGCACGACGAACTGCACTCGCTCTCGAAGAACATAGACGCCAACAGTATCCGCTTCTGGATGGGCTTCGGGAACCATTACATCAATGTTTTCACCGTGCTGCGCACGTTGGGTTTCCTGTCGCACCTGCCAGTCACCCTCGCCGCGGGCCAACAGGTGGTGCCGCTGAAAGTCGTCAAAGCGCTGCTGCCGGATCCGAAGACGCTCGCGCCCGGCTACACAGGCAAGACGTGCATCGGTAACTTCCTGAAGGGCTGGAAGAACGGGAAGGCGCGGGAGGTGCTGATCTACCAGGTCTCGGATCACAAGACGTGCTACGACGAAGTCGAGTCCCAGGGTATCAGCTACACGGCGGGCGTGCCGCCGGTCGCGGCGGCCATCCTTGTCGCACAAGGCGCATGGGATGTCCGAACGATGGTGAACGTCGAGGAACTCGATCCCGATCCGTTCATTGCGATCCTGGACAAGATAGGCCTTCCGACCGACGTGAAGGAGATCGAGCCGGGCAGCAAGGCGTCCTTCAACGGGACCGTGCGTGACCTGGCCACCGAGTTGGCCGAATCCACCGCGACCGTGACCGTCTCCGCGGCCAACCCGCGCATCGCCCTCGATCCGGCGGCGCAGGCCAAGGCCTTGGCAAAGGCCGCCAAGGACTTCACCTAAACGCGACACAAGCCTGCCACCAGGAAGACGCCACCCGCAAGAGCGAAGAAGCCCACCAAACCGGTGTGAACGCATATTGCCGCGAAGGCGCGTCGGAAGCGCTGAGCCGCAACGGCACGACGGGAACACGGGAAGCGCGGGTTTCCTGCTCGCGCATCGTCGGCAAGACCCTGATGTCGAGTAGGCTGATCGACCGCATCGTTGCCGGGCTGGGCCGCCATTTGCTTGAAGTGCCGGTCGGCTTCAGGTGGTTCTCCGCCGTGCTGCTCGATGGTAGCAATCACCGCCGTCACCGGCAAGGCAAGCTCCCCGGCATGGAAATCTACAAATACGCCGGCGCCCACGGCTACAAGAACCAAAGCGACGGCCACGACTTCGTTCGCCTGCAAAATTCACCCAGCAACACTGTGCAGATCAAATAGCCGCTTAAGCCATTGGACTCTGTGGTTGACGACCTGCCTCATTTCGTTAGAGATGGTCTGGCAGGGAGGCGCTGAATGCCTTGAGTACGAGTGAAACTGCGGTGTGGAAAACAGGCAGGGGCTTTTTTTCGATCGGGAAAATGCCTTTAGAATGCACACACCTCATTTGCCTTGTCCTGACGATCTCCTCAGAGGAAAGATCATGATTCGGAAATCACTGCGCCATGTCATTTATGTTTTGCTGTTATCGGCGGCAGGGCAGGCAATCGCCCAACCAGCAGACAATCTGCCACAGCAGCAGGGCTACCGCGGTGAGATCCGGCGGGGCGCGGATGGCAAGCTGATGGTGTTGCCGGAATCAGGGCTGCCTGGACAGAAGGCGCCTGCCGAGGCAGCGCCAAAGGCTACGATGGTGGTGGGTGTCGGCGAAAAAATCAGTTCGCTGACTGAAGCCGCCCGTCTGGCGCGAGATGGTGAAGTGATCGAGATTCGGCCGGGAATTTACCGGGGGCAGCCGGCGGTCTGGACGCAGGACCGCCTGGTCATTCGGGGTGTCGGTGAGCGGCCGGTCATGCTGGCCGATGGCAAAAATGCCGGAGGCAAGGCGATCTGGGTGGTCAAGGGGGGCAAGGTACGGATCGAGAACATCGAATTTCGTGGCGCCCGGGTCGCCGATGGAAACGGGGCTGGCATCCGTTTCGAGAAAGGGCAACTGACGGTCCATGCCTGTCGTTTCGCCGACAACGAAATGGGGCTACTGGCGGCTGATTCACCCGAACTTTCGCTAGAGGTTTCGGATAGCGAATTCGTCGATGCGCCGCGCCATGCCGGTTTGCTGCATCACCTGCTCTATGTCGGGCGGATCGGCAAGTTCGTGCTGCGCGGCAGCCGTTTCGAGAACGGCTATCTCGGGCATCTCGTCAAGTCGCGGGCTCGCGAGAGTCACGTGCTCTACAACATGCTGGTGGATGGTACCGGCGGCAAGGCGTCCTACGAACTCGAGTTTCCCAATGGCGGCGTTGCCTATGTGATCGGCAATGTGATCGGTCAGAGCGCGACGACCGACAATCCACGCATTGTCTCTTACGGGGCGGAAGGGCCTTTCTGGCCGGCCAACGCACTCTATTTGATCCATAACACCCTGGTCAACGACAACCACAGCGGTAATTTTATGGCCGTATGGGCCGAGAAATTCCCGGCGGGTATCGATATCTGGGCAATCAATAACCTGACGGTGGGCAACGGCGACTTTTTCCCGCCGGCCCAAGGGCGTTTCGAGGGAAACCAGTCGGCAGGGCGGGGCGAGTTGATCGAATATGGCAAGCTGCCTTCGCGCCTGACCAACATGTCACCGCTGCGCGGCACGGTGCGGCCACCGGGTAGCATTGGCGCTGTCGATCTGCTGCCCAATGCGGAATTCACCTATCCGGTTGGGACGCGCCCCTTGCGGGTGAGTAATGCATTGTCTCCAGGGGCTTTTCAGTAAGTTGCAAGGGCTGAATGTCAAAACCGGCTCCGGCCATGATGGCGGGAGCCAGCTTGGCATGGCGTTCGACCGGGTTTATTGGATAACTGGCGTGAAACTCGATGGGTACACAGATGTAACCTTTGGCCTCGGCGCGAACGTGGCCGATGCTTGACATCGCCTGGGACAACGACGCCTAGGCCGACCGCTACGGCATCGTCACTGTTTGGCAAAGCCGATATTGCCGCCATCCAGTCAGCGCCAACTTTTCAGATCAACCGTCGAATCGTTCTGCCAGCCCAGACAGCGTCATGTTCTCCACGATCTCGTCATGTGGAATCAGCACATAACGCCAGGGTTTTCCACCGTAGCCTGCCGAATGATTTGACGCATTCGCACACCATTGAACCGCAGCTTCCTTTTTGGCGATGACAATCGCGTCTACGACTTCGGTGCGTTTCTTCGGTTCCAGCATGTAGATCGTGTCGCCGGTCTCCGCAACGAAGTCCGGCTGATATTCCAGATGATCCGCGCCATTCCGGTAATAAATCTGGAACTGGCCCTTGGCGGGCTTGAACCACTTGAGCGCATCGCGGTCCAGGATCACCGCCAGCTTGCGCTCCGAGTCGGAATCGAACTTCTGCACCGCATACAGGCAGCGCTGGAAGCCGCCAAACAGGTACTTCGCCATGTTGCTCTTGTCCGCCGGCTCCACGCGGTAGCTGGCCGGCGGTTCCTGTACGGACTGGGTGTAGGCGCTCTGCTTCAGTTCGCTGAAGCCCTTGCTGATTTTCACCTCGTAGCCGACAACGCCCTCCCAGTAATGCGCCTGCATCTGGGCGTGGATGAACTTCGCAATATCTCGCTGGTAGCAACGCAACACCTTGCGGGCATCGTCCTCGGAAAGGTAGCTCAGGAAATGTTGCACGGTCTGTGCGGCCAGGTCGTAGAGCAGATCGGCATGGTCGTCGTAGGAAATATCGTCGAAGTCCACCAGTCCGCTGACCACATAGTCTTCCAGCCGGGCCTCCTCGATGCCGCCACGGCCCAGCGAAACCACCTCAAGCTGGTTGGTGCGCAGATGTTGAATCCATAGTTCGTCAGACACCGCCGGGTATTTCAGTGTGGCAAGCGCAAGCGTAAACGGTTTAAATCCGGCTTTCACATCGCCCCTGGGCACCACGAGAATGCGCGGGATGGCGATGGTTTGTTGCGTGACCAGGTCCGAGGTTTTTGCCACCACGGCGGCGATATCCGGCTTCTCGCCCATCTCTTCCAGTTCCAACTGCGCCGGCCGGTACTGCTCCTCGACCGCCTTGACGATGGCGGCCTGAATCTCCGGCTTCTTCAGATATTCAATGGTGGGCAGGGTCGCCGGCTGGTTTTCCAGCTTGCGGATCATCTCCCACGCAATCTGCGCCACCTTCTGCTCTTCCGGCTTGGCAAAGGCCGGCGCCACTTCCTGGCCGGCCACGGTCGTGCTGCCGGAAACCTGCGCGGGCGTCAGTCCAAGCCTGGTGGCGAGTCCAGATTGCGACACCACCGTCACCGTCTTCTGCCCGAGCTGGTCCGCGTCCAGCATTACCGCCTTCAAGTGGATCGCCGAGTCCGGCTTGTTGGCCTCACTGATGATTTCCTGAAACCGGTCGTGGGCGACGATGTTCAGACGATCGACGGCAGTCACGCCGGTGCGCTTGCCATAGGGCAGGCGCAAGCCGCGCCCGATGGATTGCTCGATGAGGACGCGGGCATTGGCCGCCCGCAGTGGCACGATGGTGTAGAGGTTGGTGACATCCCAGCCTTCCTTGAGCATGTTGACGTGAATCACGATCTCCGTCGGCTCGGAAGTTAACTCCACCTTGAGCAGGCGCCCGATCATTTCCTCTTCTTCCGCGCCAGTCTTGCTCGAATCGACCTGGATGACCTTGTCCTTGTAGCGTCCCTCGAAGAAACCATCGGACTGGATCAAGGTCAGCAGTTGCCCGGCATGGGTCGTGTCGCGGGCAATCACCAGCAGGAAGGGTTTGACGATGGGCTTGTCGCTCTCGCGGGCATAGGTCTCCAGTTCCACCTTCACGCTTTCGTGCAGGCGCACGCCGTCTTCCAGCTTCAGGCGTTCGATCTCCTCCGCCGACATGCCCGCCGGATTGAAGTTCTTGCGCGTCACCACCGCCGGTTCCTTGACGAAGCCATCGGCCATCGCTCGGCCCAGCGGATAGTCGACGATGACGTTCTTGAACGCCAGCGCACCCTTCGCGGTTTCCACAAATGGCGTGGCGGTCAGTTCCAGACCCAGAATCGGCTTCAGCTCGTTGATAGCGCGAATCCCGGCGCTGGCACGGTAGCGATGCGATTCATCCATCAGCATCACCAGGTCGGGCAGCCCGGCCAGATAGTCGAAGTAGCTTTCGCCGATGTATTCCGACAGCCGCTTGATACGCGGCGACTTGCCGCCGCGTACTTCCGAATTGATCTTGGAAATATTGAAGATGTTGATCCGCACCCCGCCGAAAAGCGTCCTGCTCATTGGGTCACGCTGATCGTAGTTGTCGCCGGTGATGATGGTCGGCGCATCGATGGCGAATTCCGCGATGCCCCGAAAAACGTACTTGGGATGATTGCGGTCACTGAAGTCGGCGATCAGCTTGTTGTAGATCGTCAGGTTCGGCGCCAGCACGAAGAAATTATCGATGCCGTGCGCCAGGTGCAGATAGCTGATGAAAGCGCCCATCAGCCGCGTCTTGCCGACGCCGGTGGCCAGCGCGAAACACAGCGACGGAAACTCGCGCTCGAAGTCGGTCACCGAGGGGAACTCGCTGCGGATGGCTTCCAGCAGGGCCGCCACATCGGCGCCCTTGCCGGGTGGCGCAATCTCCGTGATCCGGTCGAGTATCTCCAGCGAGCGGCGCTGCGGGTGGCGCAGGCTCAGGCGACCGGCAATGGCGTTGACGTGGCGGTTCAATTCACGTCCCCGATTCAGGAATCATCGTCGCTACCCGCCTGAAGCAGGCGCGCTTGCGCCAGCAGTCTCGGTACATGCGTCATCGCGACCTCCCAGATGATCTCGGCATCCAGCGCAAAATAGTGGTGCGCGATCAGGTCGCGCAATCGGGCGGGAGCGGAACCGCTTGCCTCCGGCATGGCGGAACGCGCTTCCTCCGGCAGGCTCTTGGATGCCTCGCCAATCACCTGCAGATTGAACAAGACGGCGTCGAAGACCGCCTCGTTCTCGCTGAAAGTGATCAGGGTCTGGCCACTGATCAGCCGACCAATCTTTTCGGCGCTGGCGATCAGGTCATCGAGATACAGCAACCAGCTACGCGACACGGATCAGATCCTGTTCGACATGACGACGGGCACGCGGCTTGAGCCCCTTTTCGGTCACCAGATCGACCGGCCTGCCGAACAGTTCTTCCAGGCGGGTCTTGAGGTCAAAGTAGCCGTCAAAGGTCGCCGGCCCCTCGAATTCCACCAGCACGTCGATATCGCTGTCGTCGCGCAACTCGTCCCGCGCCGCCGATCCGAATAGTGCCAGACGCCTCGCGCCATAGCGCTCGCGCACCTCCTCGCGATGCTCGCTCAACAGCTTCAGTACCGTGTCCCGATTCATGGTCGTTCTCCTCGATAGGCATTTTCAACGCAGCGCGCCATTACCGTGCAATGCTCCCACAAATAGTCATAAATCCAACGCCTGCTGCCCCGTTGACTTGCTCACCTCGCCCGCTGGCGGGAGAGGGGCCGGGGGTGAGGGGGGAGCCTGCGGCAGGTTTTCCACCCGCAAGGAATAGTTGTCGTGCCCCCACTCGCAGCGCGACAGCACCTGCTTGGGAATTTTCTTCACCGTCAGGTTGGGGAAATCGCCGCGACTGCGGAAGGCGGTGCACAACACCAGCAGCGTACGCTCCGGCCCCACCTCGTCGGCCAGTTGCTGCAACTGCTCATGGGTCAGGCTGGCGGTGGTGACGTAGATGAAATCCCGCTCGGTGGAATGGCCGTGCTGCCAATACGCGGCGTCCGAGGGTGCGTAGCTGAAGCCTTCCAGCTTGCACAGCGCCTCGGCCAGCATGGCGGCGTTGTAGTCGTGGTGGATGACCCAGTTGCCCCACTTGTCCTTCTCCAGCAGCGAGGGCGCCAGGCGGTAGTAGCGGAAACCGCCGCCACTTTGCCAGTTGACCGCGGCAGTCACGCCGCCGGGATCGGCGCCGTCGATGACCTTTTGCAGGCGCGGAATGATATGGGTGTGGCAGTGCTCGCCCAGTTCCACCATGATCCAGCGCCGGCCCATCTTGTGGGCCACCGCGCCGGTGGTGCCGGAACCGGCGAAGGAGTCTAGGACGAGGTCGCAGGGGTTGGTGGCTATCTCAATAACGCGTTTCATCAGTTTTTCTGGCTTCGGTGTGCCGAACACATCTTCCCCAAAAAGCGCGACGATTTCCTTCTTCGCGTCTTGCGTATGCCCTACCTCTTCATAAGGCCAGAGCGTTTGCGGAACAACACCTTGCTTTACATCTGCCAGGAATCTTTTGAGTTGGGGTATCGAGTCCCCGCCTTTACCCCACCAAATTCTATTTTCGGCATCCAGTTCCAATAATTTGTCTTTGGAAATTGACCAAAACCGTCCTTTAGGCGGTCCGTCGATTACTCGCCCAGATGGACCGGTAACAGAATAAATACCCAAGCTATAAGGGTTGCGAGCAGAAAGATCACTTGTCTTCCAAACGCCACGATAATCGTTGTCTGGGTTCTTGTATGCTTTGTCCTGCTTCTCTGACCGAGGCATCGGATTAGGTTTCCAGCGATCCTCGTTCTTTGCGTAGATCAGCACGTAATCGTGATCTACTGAAAAATGCTTCGCGCTTGATTTTGGAGCGTAGTTCTTTCTCCAAATCACGGACGCCACAAAATTCACCCGCCCAAACACCTCGTCACACAACACCTTCAGGTAATGCGCCTCGTTGTCGTCGATGGTGATCCAAAGCGAACCATCGTCGGACAGCAGCCGCCGGATGATCTCCAGCCGGTCGCGCATCAGCGACAGCCAGATCGAATGCTCCACCCCGTCGTCGTAATGCGTGAAGGCGCTGCCGGTGTTGTAGGGCGGGTCGATGAACACACACTTCACCTTGCCGGAAAACTCCGCCTCCAGTGCCTTCAGCGCCAGCAGGTTGTCGCCGAAGATCAACCGGTTATCGAAAGAGTCAGCCCCGGTGACACGGTGCTTCGCGTGATAGCTCCGCGCCGGCTCCTCCAGCAAAATGCGCGGCTCCAGCTTGGGCCGGTTCTCCTTGCCGATCCAGGTAAGTTCGAGTTTTTGCTTCTTAGTCATCAATTTCTCGCTGCTTAAACACGAACACGCGCGCGTTCGCGTACCTGCAACTGGACACGAATTTCTGTATAGAGCCGTGCTTCTTCGTTTTCGCGGTCGCTCATGCGGATCACCAGGGCATACGGTTCCTCTTCCAACGTAAACGGTGGAATGCCCCACGCATGATCGTTACGGGTCACCGCAACAAACAATCTGTCCGTGCGGGACCGCTTGATTGCCCATGTGGATGCCTGCACTGTCCCGTAGGCGCGTTTCTGGGTGCCATAGGTTGTCTTGTTGCAGTTGAGTTCCTTGATGCCGTCAACCTCATCGACTGTTGCTTTGTCGAATGCTGAGATGGCATGTTCAAGAGTCTTTGCTTCTACCAGCCGAAACTGGAAACGGCTGGCCTTGTAGTCGAGACGGGTTGTCCGGACCGGCGGACAGTGTGCGAGCGCGACGGTGATTTCGCGCCTGCGGCTTCTTCCGCTGTAGAGACTCTCTGGTATTGGTATTTCATAGAAGTGATGATGCTTGTCGATCAGGGCCGATTCCGCGATCAAAATAACCTGTTCCTCGGTAGAGCGGTACAGATTGGAAACCTCGACCATTCCGTAACCGACCACTCGCGCAATCTGGTCTTCCTTACCATTAAAAAGATCATGGCTTGCGGCAGGTATCTTTCCGCTTGCAACCAACAACGCACGGAGAAGATTCATGCTGGCATCAGGCACCTCCGCCAATAATCGAGCGGCGGCATGCGCGACATGAGGGGCCGCGAAACTTGTCCCCGCTCTTTCTGCAAGCAATCGCCCTTCCACGAAGTCTTTACCAGACGACAGCTCGCCCAGCCACCGATTCGAGACGTTTCCGGTACGCGGATCAATCGCTTGGTTCCCACCGTAGGCCACCAACTCGGGCTTGATGGCTCCTTTTACTGAACACCCACAACGGGTAAATGACGAAGGCTGGTTCCTCTGCGCAACCGGGATTTCTACCAAATCGTTCGGCCAGCGCCATGCCGTGGCACTCCGATCCCAGCGGGCAAGGCTTCCTACGGTGAGTACGTTCAAAGCTGGAGCCGGATCAATCAACCTAGCCTCCTCTTTGAAGAGATAATCTGGGTATTCATTTTTCAACCACTCGATAGGTACATCCTTGAAATTTCCCGTGGGCACGACGAAGAGCACATCCAATTCGCGCGCAAGGCAGTCGAGGGTATATGCAAGGCCTCCCACCCGGCCTCCAAGGTAGGGCTTGTTCAGATTGCCGTAGGAAAGGTTGAAGACACGGCAACCATAGTTCTCGTGGAAATATCTTACCGCTTCATCCACAATGTTCTCGATAAAGCGCGCGTCAGATTCGGCTTTGCGATCGAGCACGCGCCCGCTCAGCAGGCGCAATTGGGGAATGAACTCCTTGGCCTGGGCGCAGGCTTCGACATCGCCGTAGAGCGCGATTCCCGCCACCATGGTTCCATGGCCGTCGTCATCATGGGACATCTTGTCCGGAAGCAAGAAGCCCTGTGCATCGCCTAACGCCGGGGCAAGCAACGGGTGGCCTTCGGCAATGCCGCTATCGAGCACCGCCACCAATGGGGCATCAGCCGGCGGCGCGGATTGGCTGACTTCCTGGATATCGAGTTGCATGATACCCAGCTCCAGCCCCAAGCGTGGCGGCAGGTCAGCCGCTCGGACATCGCGATGTTTCAACAGCGCTTCAGCCTGCTTCCGGGAGAGTCGCAGCCGATAGGCAACGAAGTCTTCCACGTTGATGCGATCCAGAATCGCGGCTCCCTCTTTCGCCAACCAAACACTGAAGGCTGTTGTCATTGCCTCGCGTTCATCACGCCGACCAAGAGGCCACAACTCCACATCGATGACGAAAGGCTCTTGAGTAGGCAGTCCCTCGCGCTTCAAGGCCCAGCCCATGCGATCTTCCGGTGTCCAGTGGTCGAACGCTTCCAGCGCATAGAGGATATTGGCGTACTTGGGCGACTTGCCATCGGCCAGTTGGCTAAGCCTTGCCTCGAATTCATCGAGTGCGCTCTTGTCGACGAAGGCAAGTGCGTAGCCACCGTTTTCCTGGCTTACAACCTCAACGCCGGGGAATCCTTGCTCAATCTGTTCCGGAGGCAGCGTGCCGACCTTCAACTTGAATAGTGTGCGGTTGTCGAAACCGCCAATGTCTTTAGCGGCTTCCTCAATTGAGGTCGTCAGACTTTTTTGAAGCTTGCGTGCGTGCGCAGGCAAATCTGCAGGGGGTGGCGGCGGTCGAAAAGTACCTGGCCGTTTTTGTCTAACAGGTTGCTCGCGTTCAAATTTTAAATGGGGGTAGGCTTCCATTATGTATTACGCCCCCGACAGTTGCCGTTTTCTATTCAGTTCACGCTGCTGCGCTTTCTCAATATGGCGAAGCTGGAGAAACTCCTGTCCTTTGAGAATCATGTCCTTGATGGCATGCCGTAGCACCCGTTCCACGTCGGCATGGGACATCTCCGAGAAGTAAGAAAGAACCCGATCATCGTCCAATTCAAAATCGCGGCGTACGCCGCGCAACTTGATCTTCAGAAGTTGCCCAAGCTGTTCACGTGTGGGCAAGCCGAACACCAGCACTTCCTCGAAGCGCCGCCAGATCGCGGAGTCGAGCATGCCTTCGTGATTAGTGGCAGCAATGATGAGGCTCTTACCCTGATAGGCGTCGAGCATTTGCAGCGCAGCGTTGACCACACGCTTGAGTTCGCCGTGTTCGCTGGCATCGGCCCTCTCTTTACCCAAGGCATCGAATTCGTCGAAAAGAGCCACCATGGGGGTGGCGTCGATGAAGTCGAACACCTTGCGCAGATTGGCGGCCGTCTCTCCCAGATAGGAGGACACCACGCTGTCGAGACGAATAAGCGCAAGCGGAAACCCCAGTTCCGTGGCAATCACCTCCGCCGTCAGGGTCTTGCCACAGCCCGGCGGGCCGCAAAAGAGGATTTTGTCCGCAGGACGTAGGCCGTAACTTTTGAGCACATCGGCTCGATGATGCTGTTCAAGGATGTCTTCGATGATCTGTTGGTTGTCTTCGGCAAGGACAACTTCTTCAAGACCACGACCGGGTTCGCGCAGACCAAGGAGCGGTAGACCGCGCTCCTGATCCATGGGGATGCGTTCCGAGAGTCCACGAGTTGCCGTTGACATGGGACGATGGCCGCCGCCACAAAGGATTTGTTCCAGGTCATTGGCGAGCAAATGATGCTGCTTCTGCCTTTCTTCCCGGATGATGGCCTCGGACGCTTGGCGAAAGGCAGACGTATCCCCGGCTGCACCGGCTTTTACCAATTGTCTCAATATTTTGCCGCTGGCCATAATGCCCCCTATTTTGGTGGTTTTACCCTATTGACAGGCTCATTAGGCGAGCCTTATGCATCCTCAATACTACAAGGTTTTTCCATCTTCAAGCGCCGGGAACCCCAGCCCCTCAATCTCCTGCAACGACTTGCCCGCGATTCCCTGCAAGTCGCCATACATGCCCACCGTCGCGCCCATCACGCGCTCGATCTGCTCTTCGCGCTTCGCCCACTGTTTCATGATGGCCTTGCGTTCCTTGTCGAGGTCTTCCTGCATCGACGAGAAGGCTTCGACGATGGCTTCCACACGGTGGCGGAAGCGCGGGCCGGTGAGGTACTGGTAGACCATCTCGGTCTTGGTCTGCTGGCCCTCGGATACCTGCCGCGCCATGCTGACCTGAAGCAGGGTATGGCGCAGCACCGTGGCCACCGGCAACGCGGCGCGCGGGCTGGTGACCCAGATGCCGTCCACCACGTCGAAGGCTTCGACACCCTTCGGTAGCACCTGGCTGACGAGCACGGCGACTTCGGCTTTCGCCGTGCGCTGGTCGTCGCGCAGCTTGGCCAGCCAGCCGTCGCTCCAGTTCTTGGTGCGCTTGGACTCCCAGAGAATCGTGCCGCTGGGCTGGCCGCTGTGGCTCACCACCCGTTGCAGTGCGTCGCCGCCGAACTCGCCCTTGGGCACCGGCTCAATGGTGTCGAAGGGAAACTTGGCGCGCAGCAGGTTTTCGAGTTCCAGTTCCTGCACTTCGCCCTGCAACTGCTGCGATCCTTGCTCGGCCTTCTGTTTGAGTTCCTCGATCTTCTGCTGCATCGAGGCGATGGTCTGGTCCTTCTCCATCACCTTGAGCTTGAGCCCTTCTTCGGCCTCGCGTCTGGCCTGGGTGCGGACTTCCGTTAAGCCGTCCTGCACGCGCTTTTCGACGGTGAGTTCCAGTTCGCGCTTGGCGTCGTCAAGTTCGCGCTGCTTCCTGATGAGTTCAGCCTGCGCCTTCTGCGCTTCGGCGAGCTTTTCATTGCGGGACTTGAGAACTTCCTGAAGCTCGGTCAATTCCCGAGCCTTGGTTTCCAGTTCGGCCGCGCTGGCGAGCTTGGCCTTCTTCGATTCTTCGGCGATCACGCGGGCACGCTCTGCCTTCAACTGAGCGGCGACTTGGTCGGCCACCTGTTCATCCAGGGTGCGCTTGGCTTCCGCAACCTGCTTTTCCTTGTCGCGGATGCTTTGCTCGCGCTTGGCGATGTCTTCGTCCTTCTGCGCAAGCCGCTGCTCGAACTGCTGGCGCGTGGCGGCGATCAGGGGCGCGGCGAGCGACTCCGTCAGCCGGATTTCGGTCTTGCAGTTGGGGCAGATGATGGTGGGTTCGGTCATTTGGTGATCCCTTTTTGTGTGCCGGCGCCGGGTAAGTGCCTGAGCGTAACGCTCCCCACCAGGGAACGCATCTGGGTAATCGCGATGGCGTTCAATTGCGCCAGGCGTTCTTGCGCGGACAAGCCTTGGTGGATCAGTACCGAGTTGATGCTTTCGAGGTTCGACAATACGACCAATTGCTCCAGCGTGGCGGCGTCGCGCATGTTGCCCGCTTGCTCGGGGTTGGCTTGCCGCCACTGCGCGGCCGTGAAGCCGAACAGCGCTACGTTGAGCAAGTCCGCCTCGCTGGCGTAGATGATGCTGATTTGCGCGGGCGTCAGGCGCGGCGGGATCAAACGCTCTTTGACGGCGTCGGTGTGAATCCGGTAATTGACCTTGGCCAGCGTGCGCTGGAAGCTCCATTCCAGCGCGGTGAGGCGGGATTCTTCATCCTTGAGGCGCTGGAATTCCTTGATGAGATAAATCTTGAATTCCGGGCTGAGCCATGAGCCGAATTCAAAGGCAATGTCCTTGTGGGCATAGGTGCCGCCACCTCTGCCCGCCTTGGCATAAAGACCTATGGCGCCAGTGGCCTCAATCCACTTTTTGGGCGACAGCGCAAAGCTGTTTAGACCTGCCTGACTCTTAAACCTATCGAATTCGACAGGTTTAAAGTCCGGGTTGTACAACTGCTCCCAGATACCCAGGAACTCAATCGTGTTTCTGTTGCGCAACCAGTTGTACAGAATGCTCTCATCGCCAAAGTGCCTAAGCATATCGGTGAGCGAGATGTAGTCCTGCTCATGGCGGCTTGTGATGGTGACGTCGACACCCTTGACGGAAATGACTCGATTTTTCATTGGCGCGGCTCTATCGGACAGTTGAGATGGCAAGGCGAACGGCTTCCATTGTATGCATCAAGCAGGCTCATCAGGCGAGCCTCCAGCGCAGTGTGAACAATGGCTGCAATGTCGTGGTCTGATTCAGCTTGCCCTCGATGACTGCAATCAACTCCTCCCGCTGTTTGTCCACCTGATCCTGCGCATCGAACAGGGAACGGCGCTTCTGGTTGCGCTGGAATTCAAGCGCCTTGATCTGCTTTTGCCCGGCGAGCTTTTCCTCCAGGGTGAGAGCCAATGTGGCAGCGCGACGGTCTTCCTTGATCTGGCGGTCGATTTCCTTGATTTCGCGCTCCAGTCCGACCTTGAGGTCGTCGGCCCAGCCATCGAGCTTGTCGGCCTCGGCCTCGAAGTATCGGGCGTTACGCGTGGAGATGTCGCGCTGGATGATGGCCTGACGGCCTTGAGTGAGCGTGTCGAGTGATTCCTGAACCCTGCCCTCACCCCGGCCCTCTCCTTGAGGGAGAGGGAGTAATTCTTGCGGAGGGGATGCGCATGGCAGCGTCAGCAGGCGCTGCGCGACTTCTTCATCGAGGGACTGCCCATCGTCGGTGATCGCCGAAAAGATCAGGTGGTCTTCAGCCTGATCGAGCGATTCCACACTGAGGAGCGAAAGGGAAAGCCAGCCGGCCTTGCCGATGAACGGCTCCAGGGAAGTGACTTTGCCGTCATGCTGGCCATAGTCGAAACTGATTTCCGCCGGTGGCAGTTCGCGGACTTTCGCCTGCGTCACCAGGGCTTCGGCGAGCGGATGGTTGAGGCGGAAGAGGTGCGCTTCGCCGGAGCGGCGCGGCAGCTCGTACAGTCCCAGCGGAATAGCGGCGGCTTGCTGCGGGAAAGGGTTGGCCGCCAGACGAAACGAGGCATCGCCGATAAACTCGGCCTGCCCGTTGAGTTCATGCCGCGTGAGCTGCATGAGCAGGCGCTCGTAGCGATTGAGATAGGCCCTGGAAGCTTCGCCGCGCACCTTGAGCTTTTCGCGCACCTCGTCGTCGAAGTTTTCCAGCAATTGCCGGCGCGTGCGCGTCATCGACTCGTTGATTTCCAGGCTTAGTTCAAGCTGAAGCTGGTTGAAGGCGGTCTGGATTTCATCCGGCTTGCGGCAAGTCTGGTAGATGGCGGCGATGCGCTTTTCAAAATCGACGCCGGATTCGATGGCGCCCAGCACTTCGTCACTGGCGCCGAAAACGCCTTCGAAGAGCTGGAACTTTTCGGACAGCAATTCGAAGACGCGCTGGTCGGCGGCGTTCTTGCGATTGAGGAAGTTCACGACCACCACATCGTGCTTCTGGCCGTAACGATGGCAGCGGCCGATGCGCTGCTCGATGCGCTGCGGGTTCCAGGGCAGGTCGTAATTCACCACTAGCGAACAGAACTGGAGGTTGATGCCTTCGGCCCCCGCCTCGGTGGCGATCATGATGCGGCCCTGCTCGCGGAAGTAGTCGACCAGCGCCGAGCGCATGTCGGCGCTGCGCGAACCGGTGACACGGTCGCCACCCTGGTGGTGTTCAAGCCACTGGCTGTAGATCAGCTTGGAGCCATCGTCGGTATTCGAGCCATTGAACAGCACGATGCCCTCGGCAAACGGGCTGTCCGCCAGCAGGCGCAACAGATAGCTCTGGGTGCGGCGCGACTCGGTAAAGATGATGGCCTTCTGCGCCGCGCCGATTTCCTGCGCCTTGGCAAAGGCGATCTTCAACGCCTTGAGCAGCGCCTTTCCCTTGGCATTGTGCTCGATGGAGGTGGCCAGCCGGGCGAAGCCGTCGAGGTCGGCGATTTCCTGTTCAAGCGCGTGACGGTCGGCTTCGATGAGCAGTTCGACCGGTTGGTCGTTGGCAAATTCGTCGGCCCATTCCTCGGCGGTTTCGTCCAGGGCTTCGTAGTCCTGATCCAGCTCGTCTGCGAGCGATTCTGCCGGCTGATGCTTGAGCAGCTTGACTTTGAGCCGGTTGGATATCGAGGTTAATGCGCCCGCGATGGCAAAGGTGCTCGATGCCAGCAGCTTGCGCAGAACCAGCGTCATCAGGGAACGCTGGCTGGCCGGCAGGGCCTGGAGGTTGTCCCGCTGCAGGTATTCCGATACGAGCTGGTAGAGCCGGTCTTCGCTTTCCTCGGGGGTGAATTCCTCGACCAGCGGCAAGCGCTTGGTGTAGGGAATGTAAGCCGTGACCTGACGGCGCAGAGTGCGATGGCAGACCGGCTTGAGGCGCGCCTTGAGCGTCTGGAATACCTGCTCCTGATTCAGATTGGCGAACTGCTCACGGAAACTTTTCAGATCGCCGAAGGCGTGTTCGTCGATGAAGCTCACCAGGCCGAACAATTCCAGCAGCGAATTCTGTAGTGGCGTCGCGGTAAGCAGCAGCTTGTGCTTGCCGGCCAACGCCTGCTTCAACGTATTGGCGATGACGTTCGACGGCTTGTAAACGTTGCGCAGCCGGTGCGCTTCGTCGATCACCACCAGGTCCCAGGGCACGGCGTGAACGTCGGCGGCTTTGCTCTTGGCGAACTGGTAGGAGCAAATGACGATCTCCGGCACCTCGAACGGGCGGAACTGGCCTTGCCTGATGGCGGCGTTGTAGGGCTTGGCTTCGAGAATCCTGCAGGGCAGGAAAAACTTTTCGGCCAGCTCCTGAAACCACTGCTTGCGCAGGTTGGATGGCGTTATCACCAGAATGCGCCGTTTGCGCTCTGCCCATTTCTGCGAGAGGACGAGGCCTGCCTCGATGGTCTTGCCCAGGCCCACCTCGTCCGCCAGAAGTGCCCCCTTTGAAAGAGGCGAGTTGAACGCGAAAAGGGCTGCATCTACCTGGTGAGGATTCAAGTCAACCTGGGCGTCGACGAGCGCGCCAGCTAGCTTCTCCACACTGTCAGGCGGGCAGCGATGGGTTAGCGCGTAGGCGAAATATTTCGTGTGGTAAGCGGAAATCACTGGCCGGGATTCATTGGCATTTCTTGCAATTGTCCTGGAACGCACGGCAAAGTCCAAGGCAATCGCTAAGGATGGCCGGTGCGCATTAGAGAATGATGTTATGGGAAACCACAACTCGCCCTGTGACTCTTTCCACAACAAGTCGAACGTTTTGTTGCGCCGCTACGTTCACTGCTCGTGCGACTGGAAAGCGAATCAGACTGCCGTTTCGTCTCAATGACCGCTTGGTCATCAGTTTGCTGTCACTCGTCTGCCGCGAGCATCAATATCCGCAAAGAGTCGATAGCCGGCTGAATGGCCCAGGTTGCGGCCATCTTGGCTCGCTCAGAACGGCACTTCAATCCCCGACCACACCGCAGTGATCGCCCGCCGGAAATCGCCCTGGATGCGCGCCAGCGCGGCGTTGTTGTCCGCCTCGAAGCGCAGGACGACGACCGGCGTCGTGTTCGACGGCCGGGCGAGGCCGAAGCCGTCGGGGTATTCGACGCGCAGGCCGTCTATGGTGATCCGTTCCGTTGCGCCGTCGAAGACGCCCTCGGCCTTGAGCTTGTCGATCAGCGCGAAGGGTTCGCCCTCGGCCATCTTGATGTTGAGTTCCGGGGTCGACGGCGAATTGGGCAGCGATTTGAGCGGCGCGCCGACGTCGGCTGAGTGCGAGAGGATTTCGAGCAGACGGGCGCCGGCGTAGAGGCCGTCGTCGAAGCCGTACCAGCGTTCCTTGAAGAAGGTGTGGCCACTCATCTCGCCGGCGAGCGGGGCGCCGGTTTCCTTGAGCTTGGCCTTGACCAGCGCGTGGCCGGTGTTCCACATCAGCGGTTCGCCACCGTGTTGCCTGATCCACGGCGCCAGCAGGCGCGTGCATTTGACGTCGTAGATGATCTGGCCGCCGGGCACGCGCGACAGCACGTCGGCGGCGAACAGCATCAACTGGCGGTCCGGGTAGATGATCTCGCCATCTTTGGTAACGACGCCGAGGCGGTCGCCGTCGCCGTCGAAGGCGATGCCGATCTCGGCGTCGGTCTCGCGCAGCGCGCGGATGACGTCGGCGAGGTTCTCTGGCTTGGAGGGGTCGGGGTGGTGGTTCGGGAAGTTGCCGTCGACCTCGCAGAACAGCGGCACGACTTCGCAGCCGAGGTGGGCGAAGAGCTCGGGGGCGACGGCGCCGGCGACGCCGTTGCCGCAATCCATGACGATCTTCAGCGGGCGGGCGAGGTGGACGTCGGAAACGATGCGCTCGATGTAGGCGCTCTTGACATCGGCGCTGCTGCGCTTGCCGTTACCGTGCCTGAGATCGCCACTGTTAGCGCGCCGTTTCAGTTGCTGGATGGCGTCGAGGGCCAGCGTGGTGCCGGCGATGACCATCTTGAGGCCGTTGTAGTCGGGCGGGTTGTGGCTGCCGGTGACCGAGACGCAGGAGTTGCAGCCGAGTTCCCAGGCGGCGAAGTAGGTGACCGGCGTTGGCACGCAGCCGACGTCGATGGCGTCGCAGCCAGCGGCGCAGATGCCGTCGATCAGCGCGCCGGCGAGTTCGGGGCCGGAGAGGCGGCCGTCGCGGCCGACGGCGATGGCGGTCTGGCCGTGCTCGACGGCCAGCGAGCCGAGGGCGTGGCCGATGCGGCGGACGACCTCGGCGGTCAGCGATTTGCCGACGATGCCGCGGATGTCGTAGGCCTTGAAAATCTCTGCGGGGAGGTTGATGGTGGCACTCATGCGATTTCCTGGGTAAAAAAGTGGAGAAGTCTCTGTGGCAGCCAGTCGAGATGGCCGGGGAAGGCGCCAGAGACGAAGCCGACGTGGCCGCCGGTGGCCGGCTGCTCGAGGTGAACGCGCGGGCTTGCATCGGTGGCGGTCGGCAGGTATCTGGCAGGAAAAAATGGGTCGTTTTTGGCGTTGACCGCAAGCGTCGGCACGGCGATGGATTTGAGCCAGGGTTTGGCCGAGCATTTGTCCCAGTATTCGTCGGCGCTGGCGAAACCGTGCATCGGCGCGGTGACTGCGTCGTCGAATTCATAGAGATTGATCGCACGCCGCATTCGGGCCTCGTCGAACAGCCCTGGAAACTGGCGCAGGCGCGCGGCGGAAACTGCCTTGAGCGTGTTTAGGAAGTGGCGTGTATAGACGCGGTTGAAGCCGCGCGCCAGGTGGTGACCGCAGGCGGTCAGATCGAGCGGCGTGCAGATGGCGGCGACGCCTGTCACCAGCTCGCCGGCCGCGACGCCCCGCTCGCCGGCCCACTTGAGGAGCGTGTTGCCGCCGAGCGAGACGCCGGCGGCGTGCAGCTTGCGTCCTCCGTTGACGGCCAGCAGGCGGCGCAGGATCCAGTCGATTTCCTCGCTGTCGCCCGAGTGATAGGCACGCGGACGGCGGTTCAGTTCGCCCGAGCAGCCGCGAAAGTGCGGCATCACGAAGCGCCAGCCGATGGCCTTGCAGGCGCGTGCCGTCGAAATGGCGTAATGGCTGCGGGCGTTGCCCTCGAGTCCGTGGAACAGGACGAGCAACTGTGCGTCGGGCGGACCGTCGAGAAAATCCGCGTCGATGAAATCGCCATCGGGCGTTTCCCAGCGTTCGCGGCGCAGCTTGAGCGGTCGCTGCGCGATCAGGCGCGGCCAGATGGTCTGGGCATGGCCGCCGGGAAGCCAGGCGGGCGCATGATACGGCTTGCAGGCGGTGATCAATGGAGCGTGTGCGGGATGGCGTCGGCCATGGCCTGGTGGCCGTCGTCGGCGGCCGAGGCGTGGCGGCTGACCAGGCGCCAGCCGTGCGCGCCGCGCGTATAGACGTGGGTGACGTGCAGCGGCCCGTGCGGCCCGGGATCGTCGCCGACAAAGAGGATTTCGGTCAGGTGATGGATGGCCAGTACCGAGCCTTGCCAGTGAGCGATCGACTCGGCCTGGACGCGCAGCCGGGTGCTGGAAAAAATGCCGCGCCAGCTTTCGCGGATCGCGGCGATGCCGATCAGGCGGACTCCAGTCGGGTGGACGCACAGGGTTTCCTCGTCCTCGGCCCACAGTTGCATGAGGAGGTCGGCATCGCCCTTGAGGACGGCCTCGTAGAAGGCCTGCTCGAGATCTTCGGGGGTGGCGAAATTGGTGGGTTTGCTCATGATTTAAGGTTCGTTGTAACGGCTACTTGCGCGTATATCACTGATTCGTTTAAAGACGTTTTGCTACCGGCGGTTTTCGACCCTATCCTGCCCTCCGTGTCATCCAGGATTGAACGGCAGGTAACAAATTACAGTTGCCACTGATGTGCCTCATCTATCGGTATCTACCATCATTTTTTGAGACGGCTTCTAATTGAATTTAGACGGGTGTTCAAATATGCTGCGCAGCCAACGTAAATCCTCTGCCAGCAGCTTGTCATCCGAATCCCTCATGCCCTTGAATGGCACTAGCAGTCCTCGTCTGCTTAACTCAGCGTGCAGCTCCTGCATCAGAATGCCAGACTCCGGGAGCAGATCTTGCTCATTATTGTGCACTGCGCAGCCGGGGCTCTGAGGATTACCACCCAGGACGGCAAGCACCTGATAGCCCTCGCGATCATATGTCTCCAACCGATCGGCAACTTCAGTAGCAATCTTTACGCAGCAACACCTGCCGGAATCCATATCCAGCAACTCGCGGATGGACTGGCCAGGCTTCCTGGCTCGACTGAAGCCCAAACAGGCTATCTCTGGACAAGGCATCTGCAGAATGCCGACGTCGTGCTCCCGACAAAGGCTAACTACATCCCAATTCATGGAAGGAAACGTTGCGGCTCCAGCATCGTGGGCATTTTGGTTCAGTATGCACTCAATCACGGCCACTAAGCGGCGGCCCCTATTATCGAGCGGATGGGTAGGCTTCACCAAGCGCGCGAGTCCTCGGTTGAAAAGGGCTTTCAGCATTATTGTGCTATGTGGCCAGCGCTCATGCGATCCCGGCAGACTTCAAGACAGGCTCCCATGCAGTAGCGAGCTTGTTGAACCCTCTTGGCGTTGGGTGCAGTTCGTTGGCCCACTGATCCGGTTTCAGAGTTTCCCTGGCGTTGACGACGTGGAGAGCAGGCCGCTTTTTGGATGCTTCGGCCAACGCCCCGGCGAACGAGTCAATCAGTTCATTGACGACAGCTTGTTGTATGCCGCGATCCACCTGCGACTCGTCCATCGGGTATTGCAGCCATTGACCCAGCCCAAAAAAGCCCTTCCCGCTCGGAACGGCATAGTCGTAGCCATGAACGAACACCGGAACCCCTGGCAGTTTTTCAGCAACGAGATCGACGACACTGAGCAGTGCTTTCTGAACGGCTTCGAAGAGTTGAGCGGGTTGGCTGGCCCGGAAACACTGCGAAGGGTCCGACAGGCTCGAACAGTCACCCTTGAGAAGTGCTCGCATGTCGTCGCGCCCGGCGAAGTCGTTTCCACCGCCCGACAGGAAAACCGCCCTGATGGTGCGGCCATAGCCAATCTTCTTGTCCAGATCCCATTCGATCTGCTTCCGAATGGGCCCATTTTCGTATTCGACGGCTTCGGCACCGTTATGTCCGCGCACAAGAATGACGTGGTTTGAGCTTCTGTTGAGAATTCGGTGCAGCGGAATGGCCAAATTGTTACGCGGGTACCAGAACCAGGAATCGCCAATCGCCAACACTGTCGGAGTATCGCCAGGCTGAATCTCCGCTTCATTCCACACCGGTCCATTGATCATATTGTCCTCCTTGAAATTGTGTCTATTCAGAAACGATAGGGCAACAGCAGCGAATGTCAAAGAATTTTGCGCCGTGGAATCCTGACGGTGGGGTGGCGGCAATGTCACCTGCGCCTCATCGAGGCCGGATCGCATGAACTGGGGGATGGCGGAAAAAGAAGCGGACGAATCACAGCGCATGCAAAAAGGGAATACCCCGATGCCGCAGGGCCGCGACCAGCCAGGCCCCCGGATATCCCCGATCAAGCACCAACATGTCCTGGGCGCCGAGCCGGTCAAGCCGCTCAAACAACATCTGACGTTCGCCGATCAGCGAACTGTGCAAAATCAGCGAGTCGAACAATGCGATCCCTGGTCGAAACAAACCGAAGATCACCGCCTCCCGAATATGGCGTCGCCCTTCTGGGTCAAGCAAGGTCAGGCGAACCTTCGATGCATCTGCCGCCAAGACCCGCAAGCATTGCTCGTCGGGCTGCTGAGGAATGACCTCATCGACCAGACGCAACAGTTCCACATTGAGCAGATCGAAGGGATTGACGAGTAGATGGCGACGCGCCTTCGAGAAGGCACTGGCCGTGATCACCGGACACAGACGGGTTCTTCCGGCAAGCAGGGCAAAGAAGGAATCGAACTCAGCCTGAACTGCGCCGCGAATACCGGTAAGCAGGAATGCGATCAGATTTGTGGAGGGCAACACACGGTTTTGGGTGAAAAACCGGGGGTCACGTCGGGCGGCGCCAAGGAAATCAGCACCATGAATGTAGTCCGTCAGCTGAGAAACGATATTGGCATATTTAGACCGTCATATAAAGCCCATTTATATCAACTTGTTACGAGCCTTATGATACCTATAAGCAACCAGATTGCGAAGTCGCTATAAACTAATGGCAAATCGCGAAGTCAAGAGGATTGGAGCGCTACCCATCCGAAGTTTTGAGGTTCCTTCGGAATGAACCTCGCATTGACTGCAAATTTCATCGATGCGATAGATGCCAATAGTTGCAAAATGGGTACTTGAAATTCCTATTCTTAAAGAATGCCTTTTCCACTCGGTGTGGCCGGGTACGCCTTCGCCCTAATCGCTGGGCGTCAAACAACTCCCACGCCGCAACCCAGAGCATCAAGTGCCGCCTGCGCCAGCCCTGCTCAGTCCATTAATACCGTGGCCAAGGCCTGACCCTTGTCTGCGTTTCTTTCAACCGCGACCGCGAAAATATAGACGCCCGACTTCCATGTTTCCGTTCTGATGGGGACGACATTTATGAGGTAGAAGCCCGGCATTCTTCCTGCCGTAACTCCGGTGATGTTCACCAGTGCTCCGCCAGGACCAACAATCATCGGGTCCACCTTGAAATTGGCTACGCCAAGTCCGGTGACCGGAATTCCATTGTTGTCAGTGACGGACACGATAATGTAGTTGGGTTGCCGATTGCCCGGGGCGGCGATGGTATCTTCTGAAAAAGCCGATACGAATAACATTGACATGATATTTCTCCTCAGTTAGGTATGGCACAGATTCATGCCACAACGCCTTAAGTAAACCAGAAAACACCCCTCACGGCTCCTGAGGGGAGCGCTACCAATCCTCGTGACTTAGCATCTTGTCATGGAGCGGTTTTGTAGGCATGAGACTTGTGTGGCTTGGGTCGAATAGGTCGCGGTCGGTTTCGGTTGGGGATGAATTTTTGAAGGTTCAGGACAATCTCGGAGAACAGTGCGGCGACGATGCGCGAGGTCAAGCGAAGGCGACCGGTGAGCACTTGGAGCAGCAGACGGCGCAGATGCGAGAAAGCCAAGGTGCGATTGATACGCCACGGCGAATCTGGGGCGATGAGGTGCTCCGTGGCCAGATAGACCGCCAGCGCATTGAGGTTGTCGCAGAGCATCTTGGCGCCGACGTCCTGACAGGCCGCGAGCCAGGTCAAGCCAGACGTATGCTCAAGCGACAGGCGATGCTTGAGGCGCTTGAAGGCCTCTTCGATGCGCCAGCGCCGATGATAGAGATCTGCGAATGCAGGCGCCGGATACTGCGCACTGTCGAGCAAGGACGTCATGAGCACGCGCACCTTACCGGCGGGTGTCACTTGGCGGATCAGGCGCACGGTCGAGGCCTGGCGGGGACACTCATAATCGACGGCATCCCGGCAATTCGGCGGTGGCAGGGTCACCACGGTGTCGTCCTGGCCGGAGCGCATGAACTGCGTGATGGCGGCAAAGGTCGACGACGAATCGCAGCGCATGCAAAAGGGAATCTCCCGATGCAGCAAGGCGGCCACCAGCCACGCGCCCGGGTAACCGCGGTCGAGCAGCAGCATGTCGTGGCGGTCAATCCGGTCCAGGCGCTCGAACAGCATCTGCCGCTCACCAACCAGGGGGCTGTGCAGGATCAGCGAATCGAACAACTCGATGCCCGGACGAAACAAGCCGAACAGCGTCGCCTCGCGCACACACCGCTTGCCCTCCGCGTTCAGCAAGGTCAAGCGAACCTTGGAGGCATCGGCGGCCAGAACCCGCAATCCCTGCCAGAGCGGCTGACCGGGAAGGGCTTCATCGACCAGCCGCAGCAACTCTGTGTTGAGCGGATCGAAGACATTCGCATAGAGGCGGCTACGCGCCTTCGAGAACGCACTGGCGGTCACCACCCGAGACAAGCGGGTTCGCCGCGCCAGCAGCGTGAAGAACGCATCGAGTTCGCCCTGCACGGCCCCACGCACACCGCTGAGCAGGAAAGCGATCAGATCGGTGAAGGGCAATCCACGGCTGCGCGTGAAATTCCGGGAATCACGGCGAGCCGCTTCGCGAAAGGCTGTGCTCTGAATGAAGTCCACAAGCCTGAAAAGCACATTGACATATTTAGGATGGCATATTTAACCTATAAATATCAATCCGTTACGAGACCCAATTCTACCCCGATATGGCCGGCTTATCGCGGCGGCTGTAAAATATGCAAACACGCTAAGTCAAGAGGATTGGGAGCGCTACCTTCCTTCGAACCGAATTAACTGCCTGAGACAATATATATCTATGCTTTTTTCATTCTAGCAGATCAGATCGTGAATTCAAGGCATGATTGAGCACGAAGAATTGGCGGGAAAGATAGGAATTTCAAGTGCCCATTCTATTGGCAACGATCGCATGGATGAAATTCGCAGTCAATGCGAGGTTCATGCCGAAGGAACCCCAAAACTTTGGATGGGTAGCGCTCAAGTCTGTGCCTGCGGCCCTGTGAGTGCCGGAATTCCGCCACTCACAGGGCCGCAGGGGTGAGTCGCTCCCGACGAGCGGGATGCGTTCGTCGTTTTCCCCTACCACGCGATGCGCTGATCGAACTCGTCCCGCCAGGGGATTTGCTTCGCGACATGGTCCGGCACCAGTTACGCCGGCAGGTCAATGTCGCCGGGCTCGCTGCCCGGCATCTCCCACAGCGGTGGCCCGCGTACCGGCTTGAGTGCTGGTGGCGAAGCCGGTACGCCCAGATGGCCGAGAATCTCCCGGATCATCACCGTCTCGGTGATGAAGGCGATGATCTTCATCTTATGTCTCAGGCAGAGCCTGAGATGGTATCCCGGGACGCCACCACACTGCGGACACAGCAGGGGCAGCACGTCGTCTCACAGGGACTTCCGTTGGTCGCAGATACGGGCCAACATCAGCGTCCAGACATAGCGCGCCGCTTTGCGATGCGGTGGCTCAGGCGCGTCCGTGGCCGCCCCGCCCGTCTTGGCGGGTGCATTAGGGTCGGTGGCGGTGACACCGGCATCTGCTGCGGGCTGCGCCAGCGCAGTAACGGCGGCCCGCAGCGGCGGGATCAGCGCCACGAGCCGATCGAGCAGTTGCATCGGCGGCAGCATCAAACTGTCGCTGCCGCCGGTGCCGGGTTTCACGCTCTCATAGACCAAATGCTCGGAGTCGATGGCCCCAGGCCATGTTTAACAACCTCCCCCCGATTTTGCCCTGATTTCGCCCCATGACGCCCCGCAAACCCGCATGGTTACGTGGGGTGGGGCTGGAGATCATTTTGTAGTGCCATAATATTTGTCAGTAGCCGATCCAAACCCCTTGACTCGCGCTATCCTTGGCGCATGTTCATCCGCCGCACCGCCACCCGTCGTTCCGCCTCCGGCGAGGTTCACCACACCTACCGCCTGGTCGAGAGCCGCCGCGAGGGCGGACGCGTCCGCCAGGTCACCCTCCTCAACCTTGGTTCCCACTTCGACCTCGCCGAGGACCTCTGGCCCAGCCTCTGCGCCCGCCTGAGCCAACTGCTCGGCCAGCAGGAGTCGCTCCTCAGCGTGGACCGGCTCGAGGAGGTCGAGACGATTGCCCAGGCCCTGTTTGCGCAACATCTGGTCCGCGCCCCGGCTCCCGCCGAGAGCCCGGCATTCGTCGAGGTCGATGTGCACTCCCTCGAACTCACCCAGCCGCGTTCGGTGGGCGTCGAGCATGTAGGACTCGCCGCTCTGGCGCAACTGGAGTTCGAGCCCCTGCTGGCTTCGCTGGGGATCAACGCCGTGACCCGCGCCATGATCCTGGCGCAGGTGGTGGCGCGCATGGCCGCGCCCGCTTCGGAGCTGACCACCTGGGGCTGGCTGAACGAGACCAGCGCCTTGGGCGAACTCCGGGACCTCTCGCTTTCGGACCTGTCGATCATGCGCCTGTACCGCGCCGCCGATGTGCTGATGAGGCATCGGGAGGCTATCGAGACCTCGCTCTTCAACTGGGTCCAGGACCTCTTCGGCCTGGAGACGACGGTCACCTTGTACGACCTGACCAACACCTATTTCGCGGGCGTCGAGGCGGGCAATCCCAAGGCCCGGCGCGGCCATTCGAAGGAGAAGCGCAGCGACTGTCCGGTCTTGACCCTGGGCCTGATGCTCGATGTCAGTGGATTTGTGCGCCGCTCGCAGGTCTTCGCCGGCAACGCGGTGGAGTGCCGCACGCTGGCGGGGATACTCGGCGGGCTGTCGGCGTCGCCGGGCGCCTTGGTGGTGATGGATCGGGGCATCGCTACCGAGGAGAATCTCGCCTGGTTGCGCGAGCATGGCTACCGTTACCTGGTGGTCAGTCAAGAGTCTGGACGGGTGCAGCCGGCGGGCGACGAGACGGTGGCCACGGCGGGCGGCGATACGCTGCGGGTGATGAAGGTCCTCGACGAGGAAGCCGGAGAAGTGCGGCTGTATTGCCATTCGCCCAAACGAGAGGAGAAGGAGAATGGCATCAACCGCCGTTTCTGCGCGCGCTTCGAGGCGGGTTTGGCCAAGATCGCGGCGGGGCTCGCGACCCCACGCGGCGAGAAGCGTCCCAACCGGATTCAGGAGCGGATCGGCAAACTGAAGCAACGCTGCTTCGGGGTGGGGCGACATTACGAGATCACGCTGGAGACGAATACCGAGCAGACCCGCGTGATCCGGCTGGCCTGGGAACAGAAGCCGGTGACGGGGACGATGCTGACCGATCCGGGGGTGTATTGCCTGCGCAGCAACGAGACGACCTGGAGCGAGGAACGACTCTGGCGCACCTACATCATGTTAACCGATCTGGAGGCGGTGTTCCGCAGCCTGAAGTCGGAGTTGGGGCTGCGTCCGGTCTTCCATCACAAGGAGGGCCGCAGTGACGGCCACCTGTTCATCTCGGTGCTGGCATATCAGTGCGTGCAACTGGTCCGTCGGCAGCTGAAGGCGAAGGGGATCGATGCGAGTTGGGCGTCGCTACGCGAGACCCTATCGGTCCAGCGCCGGGTGACGGCGAGTTTCAAGCAGAAGGATGGTCGCACCTTGCACCTGCGCAAGGCGACGCAACCCGAGCCCAAGTTGCGGGCGATCTACACGGCACTGGGACTTGATCCGCTGCCGGGCGGGACGAAAAAGCTGGTCACCTAGCCCTGCGCTCTTCGCCGATGGCGCGTTTGTAGTGCCAGACGCGCCCCGAGACGGTCATAACTCATTGCTTTATATGGCGTGTTATTGGGTGGCGTTAAATATGGGTTAGGCCATCCCGTCTCGCACAGACGTTCCAGCACAAAGGCCGGGCGGGCACAGTAGCGCAACAGGCGCTCCAGGCCATCGCGCTCGTGCGCCTCGATGCGTACCTCGGCGTCGACCGAAAAGCCGCCGCCGTGATCGCCTGCGCATTGAGCCCGCCGGCGACGTGAAAAGCGACGCCACCGTTCGCCACGGCATTAAATACGCCATCGACGACGACGCAGTGGAAGTGCAGATGGGCGTTGAGCAGCGCGCCAAAGCGGTGGATGAAATCCACCACGCCGATATGCGACGCGGCACTGGCGCCTGAACTGCACCGCCGCAGGGTTTTCTGGATCGCATTCAGGAGGATGCGCAGCGCCGCGTTCTGGATGGCAGGGTCACGCTCCAGGTAATAGCGCAGCCACTTGGGTACGGCAAATACCCACTGGCGCACCGGCAGGCGCAGGATGACGTGATCGGCCAGATACGCGGCGGTCTCGACCATGCGTCAGGTGTTGGAGGACGGACAGACGCCACGCCCCGTGCCGGAGTATGCAACCAGAAAGTCGTACCCGCAGTCGGCGCAACGGGCACGGGCGAAACCGTGAGCGTGGATGCCGCAGTCGAGGTAACGGCAAAATTCCCTCTCGGTTACCGCCGGTGCAGTCTCCCCGGTGCCGTCATCCTGAAGCGCCAGCCAGGTGGCAAGATGCGTCTGTACGGTGCGATAGCGCAGCGTGCCTTCGGGGCGGCGACGGCGGTAGACCGCACTGCGCGGTGAGGCGCACCCCAAGGGTACTTCCTTCGGGGCGCAGGCGGAGGTGGCAGGCATGGCAGTCCGGATCGGGTGATCGAGACGCAACACTTTATGCCCATCCAGCTATCGAGACAATCACGACTGCAGGTTGCAAAGGGCGGCTTCGTGATCCGAGACCTGCCGTTCAGAGAAGCACTTTCCGCTGGCTGTCGATGACTGATCCTGGTCGACTGCCGCCCCCGGCGTCTGCATTGCAGCAACTCACACCCCCAGCGCCGCCGAAACGATCTGTTTCGCCTCGGCCACCACCTGCTGCAGGTGCACGGCGCTGGTGAAGCTTTCCGCGTAGATCTTGTAAATGTCCTCGGTGCCCGAGGGCCGGGCGGCGAACCAGCCGTTTTCCGTGACCACCTTGAGCCCGCCGATCGACGCGTCGTTACCGGCGGCGCGCGTTAGTTTGCCGACAATGGGTTCGCCGGCCAAGGTGGTGGCGGTGACGCGTTCCGCGGTCAACTGCTTGAAGGCGGCTTTTTCCGCCGGGCTGGCCGGGGCGTCGATGCGGAGGTAGTGCGGTGTGCCGTGGCGGGCGGCGAGGTCGAGATAGTGCTGACCGGGGTCCTTGCCGGTGACGGCGGTGATTTCGGCGGCGAGCAGGCCGAGGATGATGCCGTCCTTGTCGGTGGTCCACACGCTGCCGTCGCAGCGCAGAAAGCTGGCGCCAGCGCTTTCCTCGCCGCCGAAGCAAATGCTGCCGTCGAGCAACCCGGTGGAGAACCATTTGAAGCCGACCGGCACTTCGAGCAGACGGCGGCCAAGCCCGGCGACGACACGGTCGATCAGGCCGCTCGACACCAGAGTCTTGCCGACGGCGGCGGTCGCCGGCCATTGCGGACGATGCGCGAGCAGGTAGGCGATGGCGACGGCGAGGTAGTGGTTGGGGTTCATTAGCCCGAGCGACGGGGTGACGACGCCATGGCGGTCGACATCGGCGTCGTTGCCCCAGGCGATGCCGAAGCGGTCCTTGAGCGCGACCAAGCTGGCCATGGCATACGGGCTGGAGCAGTCCATGCGGATCTTGCCGTCGTGATCCAGTGTCATGAAGGCGAAGGCCGGGTCGACCGCCGGGTTGACAACAGTGATGTCGAGCCCGTGGCGTTCGGCGATCGGCGCCCAGTAGGCGACCGCGGCGCCGCCCATGGGGTCAACACCGATGCGCAGACCGGCGCGGCGTATCGCCTCCATATCGATGACGTTGCCGAGATCGGAAATGTAGCCATTCATCAGGTCGACCGCACGGGTGGTCGACACGTTCAGTGCCTGCTCACAGGGCACGCGCCTGACGCCGCGGTTGCCGTCGGCGAGCAGTTCGTTGGCCCGAAGTTCGATGGCGCCGGTGACGTCGGTGTCGGCCGGCCCGCCGTGCGGCGGGTTGTACTTGATGCCGCCATCCTGCGGCGGGTTGTGCGAGGGCGTGATGACGATACCGTCGGCCAGGGCAGCCGTCCGCCCGGCATTATGGGTGAGAATGGCATGCGAGATGACGGGCGTCGGCGTGAAGCCGCCGGCGGCCTGGAAGCGGACGGCGACGCCGTTGGCGGCCAGCACCTCCAGAACCGTGCGCTGCGCCGGGGCCGACAGCGCGTGGGTATCCATGCCGAGAAAAAGCGGCCCGACGATTCCCGCGCCGGCGCGGTATTCGGCCACCGCCTGGGTGATGGCGAGTATGTGCGCCTCGTTGAAGCTGCCGGCGAGCGCACTGCCGCGGTGGCCGCTGGTGCCGAAGGCGACGCGCTGCGCCGGGTCGGCGGGGTCGGGCGGATTGCGGTAGGCGGCGAGCAGCGCCGGAATGTCGGCGAGGCTGGCGGTGGGGGCCGGCTGGCCGGCGAGCGGGTGCGTCATCGTGTTCTCCTGGATCGATCGTTTCTGCGGCATGGGCAGCGTAGCGGACCGCCTTGCCGATTGCATCATGGTGAGCCGGCCGCGAGAGCTTGGCAAGGCTTGCTGTTACAAAAAGATGACATTCTGACCACAGGCGGCGACCACTTCTTGGGTAGACTCTCGCCCATCAGGACGCACACCACGGAGCACACACCATGAACGACCAGCAGCAACGATCCCCACGGCACTCCGCATTCGCCGGACAGCCATCCGGACTGGCCGGTCGCATTGTTGGTTTCGTCGCGGCGGTCGCCGCCACCCTCCTCGCCTTCATGTTCTCGCTGGCGTTGATCGCGCTGGTCGTCGCCGGCGGCGCGGCGCTCGGCGGCTGGCTGTGGTGGAAGACGCGCGAAGCGCGCAAGGCAATGACCGGGCGGCGGCCGGGCGGCGGCTACGTCATTGAGGGCGAGGCCGTGCGCGAGACCGAGACCGTCGTCGTCCGCCGCTTTCCCGAGTGAGCGACCCGGCCGCCTAGGCAGCGGCGGCGCGCCCCGCCAGCCAGTCGCGTACTGCAGGGCCGGTGCCGAAATCCCAGGCCTTGAGCTTGTCCGGATCGATTAGCCGGAACTCGGCGAGTTCCTCATTGAGGACGATCTTCCCCTCGGCGACGACGTGATAAGCGGCTATCAACTGGTTTTTCTGCGCAAAAGGGTAGAGCCCGACCAGCTTGACCGTGGTCGCCCGCAACCCGAGTTCTTCGCCAACCTCGCGTGCCACCGCCACTTCGGGCGCCTCCCCACGCTCGAGGTAGCCGGTCACCAGCCCGAAGACCTTTTCCGGCCAGCGCGCGTTGCGCGCCAGCAGGATACGGCCGCCGACCTCGACCAGCGCGGCGACCACGGGTACCGGGTTTTCCCAGTGTACGAAAGCGCAGACCGCCTCCGGACAGGCGGCGCGGAGCACGCCGTCGATCGTCTGTTCGACGAGGCGCGCGGCGCAACGCGGGCAAAAGCTGAATCCCTCGCTCATGCCCGGCGACCCCGCCTCACAGCCTGCCCGCGACCCAGCCGGCAACCGAGGCCAGCGCCGCCGGAAGGTTCTCCGGCTGCGTGCCGCCGGCCTGCGCCATGTCCGGGCGGCCACCGCCCTTGCCGCCGACCTGCTGGGCGACCATGTTGACCAGTTCGCCGGCCTTGACCCTGGCGGTGAGGTCGGCGGTGACGCCAGCGATCAACGTTACCTTGCCGTCGGCCACCGCAGCCAGCACGATGGCGGCCGTCTTCAGCTTGTCCTTCAACTTGTCCATGGTCTCGCGCAAGGCATTGATGTCCGCCCCTTCCAGCCTGACTGCAAGAACCCTGACCCCATTGACGTCGGTTGCCTGATTGACCATGTCGTCGCCCTGCGCCGACGCCAGCTTGCCCTTGAGCGCCGCCAGTTCGCGTTCCAGCTTGCGCACCTGGTGGAGCACCGCGGCAACACGGGCCGGCACGTCTTTCGGCAGCACCTTCAGTGTGCCGGCAACGCCGCCGAGCGCCGCTTCCATTCCCTGCATGTAGGCCAGCGCATTGTCGCCGGTGACCGCCTCGACGCGGCGCACGCCAGCCGCGACGCCACCTTCGGCACTGATGCTGAAGAGGCCAATGTCGCCAGTGCGGGCAACATGCGTGCCACCGCACAGTTCGCGCGACGAACCGATGTCGAGTACCCGCACGGTATCGCCGTACTTCTCGCCGAACAGCATCATGGCGCCAAGGTTCTGCGCTTCGGCAATCGGCAGTACGCGGCATTCGTTGGCGGTGTTGGCAAGAATCTCGGCATTGACGAGTTGCTCGACGCGGCGGATTTCCGAATTGGTCAGCGGCTGGTTGTGCACGAAGTCGAAGCGGGTCTTGTCCGGGTCCACCTGCGACCCCTTCTGCTGCACGTGGTCGCCGAGCACATCGCGCAACGCCTTGTGCAGCAGGTGGGTCGCCGAGTGGTTGCGCATGGTGCGCATGCGGGCCAGGACATCCACCCTGGCGGCGACGCCGTTGCCGACCGTGATGGCCCCAGTCCTGACGATGCCGTGGTGCCCGAAGACGGCTGCCTGAATCTTCTGCGTATCCTCGACGGCGAAGGTACCATGCACCGACTGCAGCACGCCACGATCGCCAACCTGGCCGCCGGATTCGGCGTAGAACGGCGTGTTGTCGAGCACGACGACGCCTGTTTCGCCCTCGTTTAGCTGGTTGACCGCAGCACTGTCCTTGTAGAGCGCCAGGACATTGGCTTTGTATTCGAGACTGTCGTAGCCATGGAAGGTGGTGGCAGGGCCGTCGTAATCGAGGTTGGCGGCCATCCTGAACTTGCCGGCGGCACGCGCCTGTTCCTTCTGGCGCGCCATCGCGGTATCGAAGGAGGTAATTTCGACTGTCATGCTTACCGCTGCACCCTGGCCAACTATTGCTCCACTAGCTACGTGCACTACCGGGGATTTCTTGATATTCACTCTGCGCTCGCGGCAGATGTCCTGCGTCAGATCGAGCGGGAAACCGTAAGTGTCGTGTAGCTTGAAAGCGACCTCACCGCTGAACTCCGTCTTGCCTGATTGCTCCATCGCCGTCAGCTCGCCTTCGAGGATCGCCATGCCGTGCTCGATGGTCTCGAAGAAGCGGTCCTCTTCCTGCCTCAGCATCGCCATGACGCGCGCCTGATAGCGCGCCAGTTCCGGATAGGCAGCACCCATTTCGGCGACGAGGTCGGGCACCATCCTGTGGAAAAAGGCAGCGCGCGCGCCCAGCTTGTAGCCGTGGCGGATGGCGCGGCGGATGATCCGGCGCAGCACGTAACCGCGTCCCTCGTTGCCGGGAATGACGCCGTCGGCAATCAGGAAAGCACAGGCGCGAATGTGGTCGGCCAGCACCTTGAGTGACGGGCTGTTCATGTCAGCAGCGCTGGTTTCACGCGCGGCGGCGGCGATCAGCGTCCGGAACAGGTCAATCTCGTAGTTGGCATGGACGCCCTGCAGCACGGCGGCGATGCGCTCGAGGCCCATGCCGGTATCAACCGAGGGCTTGGGCAGCGGGTGCATGACGCCGTGTTCGTCACGGTTGAACTGCATGAAGACGATGTTCCAGATCTCGATGTAACGGTCGCCGTCTTCCTCGGGCGTTCCTGGCGGGCCACCCCAGTGCTGCTCGCCGTGGTCGTAGAAGATTTCGGTACACGGACCGCAGGGGCCGATGTCGCCCATCATCCAGAAATTGTCGGAAGCGTAGCGGGCACCCTTGTTGTCGCCGATGCGGATGCAGCGCTCGCCGGGGATGCCGATCTCGCGGGTCCAGATGTCGTAGGCCTCGTCGTCCTCGGCATAGACCGTCACCCACAGCCTGTCGGACGGGAGTTTGTAGACTTCCGTCAGGAGTTCCCAGGCATACCTGATCGCGTCGTCCTTGAAGTAGTCGCCAAAGCTGAAGTTGCCCAGCATCTCGAAGAAAGTATGGTGGCGCGCGGTGTAGCCGACATTCTCGAGGTCGTTGTGCTTGCCCCCGGCGCGCACGCATTTCTGCGACGTCGTCGCACGGTTGTACGGGCGCTTGTCGAAGCCGAGGAAGACGTCCTTGAACTGGTTCATCCCGGCATTGGTAAACAACAGGGTCGGGTCCTCGTGCGGCACCAGCGAGCTCGAAGCGACGATCTGGTGGCCCTTGGAGGCAAAGAAGTCGAGAAACTGCTGGCGGATTTCGGCGCTTGTCATAAGCTGGCGGCCTCAAAAACGTTAAGTGCGAAGCCGTCAATTTTAAAAGAAAACCGGACCGCCCATGCGGCTGGCAGCGCCGCTACCCGGCAAAACGATCGAGGCGATCGGTAAACAGGCTACTGACGCCACGCTCGAACAGCGTTTTTGCCTGTTCCAGCGTGTTGACCGTGTAGCACAGCACCGGGATATCGTGTGCCGTCGCTTCGGCGATAATTTCGTCGCTGACCAGGTCGGCGGCGCAATGCAGCGTCACCGCCTGCAATCGGTCCAGTTGCGCATACCAGTCGGCGGGCGGCACCTCGAAAAGAACGCCGCGGCTGATTTCCGGCGCCACGTCGCGCGCCACCTCGAGGGCTGCGAGCGAGAAGGAAGACAGCAGCGGTTGAATCGTCGCCCCGCACCACAGGTCGGCGGTCAGCCGGGCGACGACAGCGGCCGTCGCCAGTTCGTGGCCGATTGCCGGCTTGATCTCGACGTTGGCCAGCAAGCCCAATTCACGGCACAGTGCGGCGGCTTCCGCAAATAATGGAACGGGTTCGCCGTTTCCGGCATCGAGCTTGAACAGGACCACGTCCGGTGTATCGCAAACGTGGCCCGTGCCGTTGGTCGTGCGTTCCAGCGTTTCATCGTGAATCAGCACCGGCGTTCCGTCCGCCGAGAGCATGACGTCGAATTCGACCGCCTGGTAGCCGAGGCTGGCCGCCAGCCGGATGCCGGCCAGCGTGTTTTCCGGAGCCAGGGTTCCGCCACCGCGATGGGCAATCCAGCGCGGCAGCGGGGGGTGCATCAGAAGGGCTGCGCCTTCTTCAAGGCCGGCGTCGCATTGAGGACCGACATGCCGCGACTGACCGCAGTATCGAGTGCGGCCTTGGACGGCTTTTTGTCTGACCACGCCAGCTCGATTTCCTCATCGGTGATTATGCGCACCGCATCGATATCCGAAACGTTCAGCGCTGACGGCAGTTTGGAATTCGTACCCTTCAAGGAAACATAGGCGGCTTGCAGCGCTTCGTCGTCGTCCTTCAGAATTTTGCTGCGTGCAGCGGCGCGGGCGGCGGCGGTCAGCGGCAAGCCACCATAGGCGCGCACCAGCTCGATCTGATTATCCGGCGCCAGCAGGTACGAGACAAACTTGGCGGCCTGCTTGTATTCGGCCGGCGAGCGGCCCGCCCCCACCCACAGTGAAGCGCCATCGGCCAGCGACGGCCGGCGGCCGCCATAGACGTCTTCGTGATAAGGCATCGGCGCGACGCCAAGTTCGACACCCTTGGCATCGCGGAAAGCGATCGACTGGTTCGAGTCGGCAGTAATCATCGCGCACTCGCCCGAGGCGAATTTCTGGTTGGCCTCGTCGCGGCGACCGAACAGGCGGAAATAATTGGCCTTGGTCCACGTCGACATCATCGCCACGTGTTTGACCTGCGGCAGGCCGTTGAAAGCAAGCTGACCCTTGTCAGTCGTCGCCTGCAAGCCGGAAACTGCGCTGACGTTGTCGACATGCACCCAAACCGGCCAGGCCGTGGTGTAGGGACACGAATAACCAGCATCCTGCAGTTTGTCGAGCATGCCCTGCATCTCGAACCAGGTCTTCGGCGGCTGCTCCGGATTCAGCTTGGCCTTGCGCAAGGCGTTCTTGTTGTAGAACAGCACCGGGGTCGCGTAGAGAACCGGCAAGGCAACCAGGCGACCCTTGGCATCGACGACATTGGCCTTCAGGTCATTCGACAGCCCGTCGGCATCCAGCTTGACACCTGCCTTGGCCATCATCTGATAGAGCGGCATGAAGTACTTCGACTGGCTCAACACCTCGCTCATGTCATAGCGATGCATCAGGTTCAGACCAGCCGGCCTCTCGCCTTTTTGCAGCCGCACCAGTTTCAGGTTACCGCCGGTGTCCTTGTTAAAACGATCGACAAAGCCTTGCAGGGCCTTCTCGCCTTCCGGGCTCAGGTTGTGCGCCAGCTCGAAGTCGCCCGAGGCGGCCACGGCAGCCTCCGGTTTTTCAGCAGCTTTCGCAACGGGCTTCTTGACAGATTTTGCAGTCGATTTGGCAGCCGGCTTGGATGCCTGCTTGGCGGAAGGTTCTGCGGCCAGCGCTGGAAAGGCCAGAGCCAGGCTGGCGGCGATTACCAGGGGGCGAATGAAATGCGACATAGGTACTCCGAGAGGCGAAAGGTTGCGATTATAACGCTCGATTCGCAAGCGTGAAGCGCTATAAAAAATACAACGCCACGCCCACTTCGTAGCCGACAACATCCGAATTCCGGGTGATGAAAGCCGTACGGCTGTTGCGTCCGGAATGGCGACCCGCCGACCGCTGGCAGCAATGCACCTCAGAAGGCATGCTTGCCACAATTTACATACATACACGAATGTATGTAGAATCCGTTCATCGTCAATTCTGCAGGTCACACGACCCTGCCGATCGCTATTCCCGGAGCTTCGACATGCACTCACCTCTCACCCTGCTACATCGTTTTCCGAAAACCCTGCTGCTTCCTAGCCTCATCAGCGGCGCGCTGTTCCTCGGCGCCTGCTCCAAGACTGAGGCACCGCCAAAGGCAGGCGGCGCAATGCCCGTCACCGTTCTGGAGATACAGCCACGCAGCGTGCCGAATGCGGTCGAAATCGTGGCACAGACCGAAGGGGCCAAGGAAACCGAGGTACGCGCCCGCGTCGGCGGCATTCTGATGAAACAGCTCTATCACGAGGGCGCGCCGGTCAAGGCCGGCCAACCGCTGTTTCAGATCGACCGCTCCACCTATGATATTGCCCACGCCGAGGCCAAGGCCAAGGCCGACCAGACAGCGCGCGAAATGGCGCGGCTCAAGAAACTGGTCGACATTCAGGGCGTCAGCCGCAAGGAATACGACGATGCGATCAGCGCCAACGAACTGGCGCAGGCCGCGTTGCGCCAGGCCCAATTGAATCTCTCGTGGACGACGGTCACGGCGCCGGTGGACGGCATCTCCGGGCGGGCGGCAAAATCGATCGGGAACCTGATTACGGTCGGATCGGACAGCCTGTTGACCTCGGTGTACCAGAATGACCCGATGTGGGTCCGCTTCAGCATCTCGACCAACGAAGCGGCGCGCCTGCCGGGTGGCCGCCTGACGCCGGAAACTGTCACCGGGGTCGAACTGGTCTTGCCGGACGGCAGCGTATTCCCGGTCAAGGGCAAATTGAACTTCATGGCCAGCACCATCGACCCGATGCTGGGCACCCGCCAGTTGCGTGCCGAATTCCCGAACAGCGACAGTCGCCTGCTGCCCGGCCAGTTCGTGCGCATTCGCCTGCTGGCCGGCGAGCAGGGCGGCATTTTCCTCGTCCCGCAAAGCGCGGTGGTCCAGAGCGAGCAGGGCAATCTGGTGATGACCGCCGATGCCGAGAACAAGGTCGCGCCGCGCCCGATAAAGACCGGCGAATGGTTTGGCAAGGACTGGATCGTACTTGACGGCCTCAAGGCCGGCGACAAGGTGATTATCGACAACCTGATGAAGCTCAGGCCGGGCGCGCCGGTCGATCCGCACCCACCCGCCCCAGCCGCCGGCACCAAGCCGGAAGGCATGTCGGGCATGAGCGCCACGACCCCGACCCACGAGTAAGGAGCGGCCATGTCGAAATTCTTCATCAACCGGCCGATCTTCGCGTCGGTGATCTCGATCATCATCGTCATCGCCGGGTTGGTCGCCTCGCAGGTGCTGCCGGTCGCGCAGTACCCGCAGATCGCCCCGCCGACGGTGCTGATCACCGCCAACTATCCGGGCGCTTCTGCCGAAACGCTGGCACGCACCGTCGCGGCGCCAATCGAGGAACAATTGAGCGGGGTCGAGAACCTGCTGTATTTCACCTCCTCGGCGTCGGCCAACGGCTCGGTCGCCATTACCGCGACTTTCGATATCGGCACCGACATCGACATCGCCTCGGTCAACGTCAATAACCGGGTCAAGGCCGCCGAGCCGCGCCTGCCGGAAGAAGTACGGCGTAACGGCGTGATCGTCCAGAAGCGCTCCAACGACATTCTGCAACTCGTCGCGCTGACTTCCGAAAAAAGCCGCTACAACACGCTGTTTCTCTCCAACTACGCCAGCCTGAACATCGTCGATGAACTGAAGCGGCTCAAGGGCGTCGGCGACGTCACCATTTTCGGCGCTCAGGATTACTCGATGCGCGTCTGGCTCAAGCCCGACCGCATGGCGCAACTGGGCCTGACGACAACCGACATCGCCAACGCGATCCGCATCCAGAACGCCCAGAACGCGGCCGGCAAGATCGGCCAGGAGCCGGCGCCGGACAGCCAGCAACTGGTTTATACGGTGACTGCCAAGGGCCGCCTGCTGACCCCCGAGGAATTCGGCGACATCGTCATCCGCGCCAGCGGTCCGGGCGGCGTACTGCGCCTGAAGGACGTTGCCCGCCTCGAACTCGGCGCTTTCAGCTATGACCAGCAGGTCACGCTGGATGGCCAGCCGACCATCGCGATGGGCGTTTTCCTGCAAACCGGCGCCAACGCGCTGGAAGTGGCGGAAAAAGTGCAAGCGCGGATGGACGAACTCAAAGTCAAGTTCCCAGAAGGCATGGGCTACGTGATTCCGTTCGACACCACACGCTTCGTTTCGGCGTCGATTCATGAAGTGGTCAAGACGCTGCTCGAAGCGAT
Organism: Candidatus Dechloromonas phosphoritropha; assembly: GCA_016722705.1. Classification (NCBI taxonomy): domain Bacteria; kingdom Pseudomonadati; phylum Pseudomonadota; class Betaproteobacteria; order Rhodocyclales; family Azonexaceae; genus Dechloromonas; species Candidatus Dechloromonas phosphoritropha. Next base: position 227,272 of record JADKGN010000004.1, read on the forward strand.
GATCCTGGTACTCGCCGTCGTCTACATTTTTCTGCAGAACTGGCGGGCGACGCTGATCCCGATGACCGCCGTGCCGATCTCCCTGATCGGCACCTTCGCCGGCCTCTGGCTGTTCGGTTTCTCGATCAACATGCTGACGCTGTTCGCGATGGTGCTGGCGATTGGCATCGTCGTCGATGACGCCATTGTCGTACTGGAAAACGTCGAGCGCCTGATGTCGGAGGAAAAACTGCCGCCGCGCCAGGCGGCCATCAAGGGCATGAAGGAAGTCCAGGGCGCAGTCATCGCCACCACGCTGGTTCTGGTCGCGGTTTTCGTGCCGGTCGCTTTCCTTGGCGGCATCGCCGGCCAGCTCTACAAACAATTCGCCGTCACTGTGGCCGTTTCCGTGGCGCTCTCCAGCGTTGTCGCACTGACCCTGACTCCCGCGCTTTGTGCGTTGCTGCTCAAGGCACAGCACGGTGAGAACAAGTTTTTTGCTCCCTTCAACCGCCTGTTCGAGCGGCTCACCAAATCCTACATCGGCGTCGTTCGCCTGACGGTCAAGCACAGCATCGTCGTTGCGCTACTGTTTGCCCTTGTAATCGGGGCCATCTTCGCTTTTTTCCGCATCATCCCCGGTAGTTTCGTGCCGGACGAAGACCAGGGCTACCTGATCTCCGCCATCATGCTGCCGGACGGGGCCACGCTCAGACGCACGGCGACGACCGGCGAAAACATGCGCCAGGCCATTGCCGCCGATCCTGCCGTCATGTACACCTTCGTCGTTTCCGGCTTCGACCTGATCGGCGGCGGCAACAAGCCCAATGCCGGCACCATGTTCATTCCACTGCACGACTGGAGCGAACGCGAGGCCAAGGCGCAGGATCTGGCCGGCAAGTTCATGGGCATCGGCATGATGCAACCGGACGGCCTCGGCCTCGTCTTCAACCCGCCGCCCATCCAGGGTCTCGGTACGGCAGGCGGCTTTGAAGTATTCGTCCAGAACCGCGTGGACGGGGATGCCCGCAAGCTCGACGAAGTGGTCAAGAATTTCATGGCCGAGTTACAGAAACGCCCGGAATTCACCCGCGTCTCCACCTTCTTCCGCCCGACCGTGCCGCAGCTTTTCGTCGAGGTCGATGAGCCAAAGGCGCTGGCGCTCGGCATCCCGCTCGACTCCGTGTATTCGACGCTGCAAAGCACGATGGGCGCGCTTTACGTCAACGACTTCAACAAGGCGGGCCGCGTCTTTCGCGTGCAGTTGCAGGCCGACGCGGATTACCGCATGAAGCCGGAAGACATCGGCAAAGTCTACGTGCGCAGTTCGACCAGCAACGGGATGATTCCGCTCTCCGCCATCGCCTCGGTCAAGCGCGTCGTCGGCCCCGAACAGGTCGAACGCTTCAATGGCTTCGTCGCCGCCAAGATCATCGGCGACAGCAAGCCCAGTGTCAGCTCGGGCGATGCCATCAAGATCGTTGAGGAAGTGGCCGCCGCCACGCTGCCGAGCGGCTATGAAATCTCCTGGACCGGCCAGGCCTTCCAGGAAAAGCGTTCCGCCGGCTCGTCGATCCAAGCCTTCGCCTTCGCCATCATCATGGTCTTCCTGATCCTTGCCGCGCAGTACGAAAAATGGTCGCTGCCGCTGGCCGTGGTCATGGCCGTACCGTTCGCGCTGATGGGCGCGCTGACGGCAATCTGGCTGCGTGGCATGCCGAACGATATCTACTTCCAGATCGGACTTGTCGTGCTGATCGGCCTGGCGTCGAAAAACGCCATTCTGATCGTCGAGTTCGCCGCCCAGAAGCACGCCGAAGGCATGAGCGTCGTCGACGCCGCGCTCGAAGGCGCCCGCCTGCGCTTCAGGCCCATCATCATGACTTCGCTCGCCTTCGTGCTCGGCGTCGTCCCACTGGTCACGGCTACCGGCGCCGGCGCCGGCGCCCGCCAGTCGATGGGCACCGGCGTCTTCGGCGGCATGATCGCCGCCACCTTCATCGCCACCCTCTTCATCCCGCTGTTCTTCAAGTGGCTCGAACGCGGCAAGCGGGAAATGCCCGACGGCCACGAAGCAGCAACCCAAGCCGAGGAAAACTAAGATGCCCGCCCGGAATATCCGCCCCGCAAAAATCGGCCTTTTTTCGGTGTTGACCGTAACGCTCGCCCTCGCCGGATGCGCGGTCGGCCCGGACTACCAGCGCCCCGAGGCGACCTTGCCGGCAACCTACAGTCAGGCGCCAACCGACGAAAGCGCCACGGCACCGGTCGATCCGGACTGGTGGACGCTCTTTGGCGACGCCGACCTCAACGCCCTCGTCCAGCAGGCCCTGGCCGCCAATCAGGATCTGCAAGCGGCCGTCGCCCGTCTGGAAGCCGCTGACGCCTTTGCCCGCGAAGTCGGCGCCGCGTATTATCCGGCTGTCGGCCTTGATGCCGCCACCAGCCGCCTGGGCACCAGCGGCGTGACTTACAACGGCCAGCAGATGGGCGGCGCCACCTACAACAACCGCCGCGCCGCGCTCATCCTTAGCTACGAAATCGACCTCTGGGGCCGCATCCGGCGCCAGAACGAAGCCGCCGGCGCCGACGCACTGTCCAGCCGCTTTGCCCGCGACAGCGTACGACTGGCGTTAATCGGCAACGTCGCCAACGAGTATCTGGCCCTGCGCAGCCACGATGCGGAAATTGCCGTCAGCCAGAACACCGTCGACTCCCGCGAAGAGACCGTGCGCATTGTCCGGGCGCGGCTTGATGCCGGAAATGCCTCGGGGCTCGAACTGGCACAGGCCGAAAACTCGCTCGCCTCCGCCCAGTCACAACTCAGCCAGCTCAAGCGACTGCGCGGACTTTCCGAGAACCAGATCGGCCTGCTCACCGGCCAGCCGGGATTGCGCATTCCTGCCGGCGATTTCGCCAAGCTTCCCCTGCCCCCGATGCCCCCCACCGGCCTGCCCTCGACCCTGCTCGAAGCCCGTCCGGACGTGCGCCAGGCCGAGGAAAAACTGATCGCCGCCAACGCCCGCATCGGGGTTGCCAAAGCCGCCTACTTTCCGACAATCAGCCTGACAGGCATCTACGGCAGCGAGAGCATGGCGCTTTCCAACCTGTTCACCGGCCCTGCCGGCATCTGGTCGGCCGCGCTCGGCCTCACCATGCCCGTTTTCGATGCCGGCCGCACCGGTGCCCGTGTCGACCAGGCAAGCGCCGGCCAGAAGGAAGCGCTGGCCAACTACCGGATGACCATGCAGAGCGCCTTCAAGGACGTCAACGACGCCCTGGTTGCCCTGCGTGAACTGCGCGCGGAAGAAGCCGCCAACATTGCCCAACTGGAAGCCGCGCAACGTTCGCTCAAGCTGTCGCAGGCGCGCTATGAGGCCGGTTATGCCGGCTTTCTGGACGTACTCGATGCACAGCGGACGACAAACGTCGCCCAATTGACTTATCTGAACAGCCGCAAGAACCGGCTTGGCGCCGCGGTAGACCTCTTCAAGGCGCTCGGCGGCGGCTGGCGCGAAGACATCTGAACGGCGCCCTCGATCACAGGAGAGAGACAAAATGGTCAGAAGAACCAAGGAAGACGCCCAGGAAACCCGCAACCGGATTCTCGACACGGCGGTCGAGGTCTTCAGTCGGCAAGGCGTCGCGCAAACCTCGCTGAACGATATCGCCAAGGAAGCTGGTGTCACGCGCGGCGCCATCTACTGGCATTTTGCCAACAAGGTCGCCATGTTCGATGCGATGATCGAGCGCCTGATCTGCCCCTTGCTGATCAACAGCGCGGAACGGGAGGCGCATCTGGTGGCAGACCCGCTCGGTTTTATTCAGGCAGCGACCAACGAATTTCTCGAAAAGATGCAGATCGACGGCAGTTTCCGCAGCGTATTCGAGATTTTCTGGCACAAGTGCGAATACGTCGGCGAAATGGCCACCCTGCGCGACTCGCATCTTGACGAAGGCCAGAACCACATTGAGGTCATTCAGCGTGCCTTCTCACTGGCTCAGGAAAAAGGCCAGATCAACCGCACACTGACCCCGCACCAGGCAACCATCGGCCTGATCGCCCTGATCGACGGATTGCTCTTCAACTGGACCAGAATGCCCGAGATGTTTCCGCTGGCCAGCTATGCCCTCCACATTCTCGACGTATGGTTCAGCGGACTCGGCGTTCCGATGCCGCGCTGAACAGCAGATATCGAGTGGAACCACGACTGTGCAGAGGTAACCGGGCATATTCCGCTGATCGAGACGCGCAAGGCGTATAATTTTGCCCCATGCCTGAAATCAATACCTTAGCTGGCGACGCGGCCAGCACTCCGGTAGCCGCAACAACTGCCGAAACCGCTCTCGAAATCACCTTTGCCGACCTTGGCCTGGTGCCCGAACTGTTGCGCGCCGTACTCGACGAGGGCTATACCAAGCCGACGCCGATCCAGGCCCAGGCCATCCCGCTGCTGATCAGCGGGGTGGACATCATGGGTGGCGCCCAGACCGGCACCGGCAAGACCGCCGCCTTCGTGCTGCCGATCCTCCAACGCATCCTGCCCTTCGCCAGCAGCAGCCCGTCGCCGGCCCGGCATCCGGTGCGCGCGCTGATCCTTGCGCCGACCCGCGAACTGGCGCTGCAGGTCTACGAGTCGGTCAAGTCCTACAGCAAGCACACGCCGGTCCGCTCCATGTGCGCCTTCGGCGGCGTCGACATCAAGCCGCAGATCACCGAACTGAAGAAGGGGGTCGAGATCCTCGTCGCCACACCGGGCCGCCTGCTTGACCACGTCGAGAACAAGAGCGTCAGCTTCAACTCGGTGCAGGCGCTGGTCCTCGACGAGGCCGACCGCATGCTCGACATGGGCTTCATCCCGGATGTCACGCGCATCCTGAACATGCTGCCGAAACAAAGACAAAGCCTGCTCTTCTCGGCGACCTTCTCGGAAGAAATCAAGCGCCTCGCCGACACCATGCTCAAGTCGCCGGTGCTGATCGAAGTCGCCCGCCGCAACCAGGTTTCCGAGACGATCACACACCGCGTATACCCGGTATCCGAATTCGGCAAGCGCGGCCTGCTGATCAAGCTGCTGAAATCGAGTGAAATCCGCCAGTGCCTGGTCTTCATGCGCACCAAGCAGGGCTGCTCGCGGCTGACCCGCGAGTTGCAGCGCGCCGGCATCCATGCCGATGCCATTCACGGTGACAAGAGCCAGCTCGAACGCATCAAGGCGCTCGACGCCTTCAAGGACGGCACGACGCACGCGCTGATCGCCACCGATGTCGCCGCCCGCGGCCTCGATATCGACGACCTGCCCTACGTTATCAACTACGAGTTGCCGCACACGCCGGAAGACTATGTGCACCGCATCGGCCGTACCGGCCGCGCCTGCAAGCAGGGTAATGCCATTTCACTGGTTTGTGCGCGTGAAGTCGGCTATCTGGTCGATATCGAGAAACTGATCAAGCGGCCGATCGAGCAGGTCGAGGTCGCCGGTTTCGAACCGGAGCCGGAGTACGAATACCCGCCGGGCAACAAGCGCAAGCGCTCGTCCGCGCCGCCGATCAAGGCACCGATCGCCCAGCGTCCGGAACGCCCGGCGCAGAGCGACCGGCGTCCGCCGCGGCGCAGCCCGATGGTCGCCGCCGACGGTTTCGACTTCAGCAAGCCTTACGAGGACACGGCGCCGTGCGCCGAGTTGCCGGATTCCCCAAAGCCGCCGGCCAAGGTCGACCCACACAAGCCGAGGCGGATCGTTGCGGCGCTGCTCGGCGGTCTCGGCAAGCGCTAGATCACTGTCGCCGGGCGGTGTCGGGAGCAGCCACGGCAGGTCTTGTCTCGTTCAGCTTGATAATCACCAGCGACAGGTTGTCGCCGCCTCCGGCGGCCCGGGCACGCGCCGCGTCGACCAGAATTTCCGAAGCCCTGCGTGCCGAATTCTCGGCGACTATGCGGCCCATCTCCGCGTCATCGAAGTAGGCCCAGAGGCCGTCCGAGCAGATCACGAAACTGTCGCCCCCGGTCAGGTCGTGGGCTTCGCCAAAATCGAACCGCGGATCTTCCTTGCCGCCCAGCGACGTTATCAGGATATTGCGATTGGGATGCGACAGCGCCTCCTCGGGCGTGAGACGCCCGCTGGCGATCAGGTACTCGACATAGGAATGATCAACGCTGCGGAAAATCGGCTCCCCGTCGCGAAAGCGATAGAGGCGACTGTCGCCGCAGTGAGCCCAGGTTGCCTTTCCAGGCTGCAGCAACAACATCACCGCCGTGCTGTGCGGATCTTTCTCGTTCATGAAACGCGAGGCCTTGACCATGAGATGCGCCTCGAGCATGCTATTTTCTAGCAAGATCCGCGCCATTTCCAGCCTCGGCGAAAAGCACTCGAAGCTGTTCTTCGCCGTATACACCACCTGTTCCGCGGCCAGTGCGCCACCGGTGTGGCCGCCCATGCCGTCGGCGACGACCGCCAGCGCCACCCCGCGCTGGTGAACATGCGGAAGGATCGCGAGACGATCCTGTTGTTCCTTGCGATCCCCCTGGTGCTGTGCCGCGCACGCATCGACCGTTATGAGCATTACCTCTCCTTGACCGCGAAGATTAGCACGGATGGTCAGCCTGCTGCCCGTGACAAAACTCACGCTTTACGGACGATGGCCGCGCTCTCAGGGCATCGCCGCGTCGACGAGCTCGATCCAGTGCCTGGCCGGCAGAACGCTTCCCGCCTGCAGATGGGTCAGGCAGCCAATATTGGCGGTGGCGATAAGCAGCGGCGAACCCGCCATCAGTGCCGCCAGCTTGTTGTCGCGCAGGCGTCGCGACAATTCCGGCTGGAGCAGCGAATAGGTGCCGGCCGAACCACAGCACAGATGCCCGTCCGCCACCGGAACCAGCTCGTAGCCGGCTGCCACCAGCAGCCCTTCGGTGACGCCGCGTATCTTCAGTCCGTGCTGCAAGGTACACGGCGAATGGAAAGCCACCTTGCCGCGCGCGCCATGAGGCGCTTCAAGCAAGGCCTGCAGATGCGCCTGTTCGGCGGCGAGCACTTCCGAGGGGTCGCGACAGAGAGCACTGATTTTTGCCGCCTTTTCGGCGTAGACCGCATCGTTCGCCAGTACACGACCAAAGTCCCTGACCTGCACGCCACAGCCGGAAGCGGTGACGACGATCGCCTCGACGCCGGCCTCGACATGCGGCCACCAGGCATCGATGTTGCGCCGCATGTCATTCTTGGCCGCATCCTGGTCGTTCAGGTGGAAACGCACGGCGCCGCAGCAGCCTGCCTTCCTTTCCTCGAACAACTTGATACCCAGCTTGTCCAGCACGCGCGCCGTCGCCGCGTTGATATTCGGCGCCAGCGCCGGCTGCACGCAGCCGGCCAGCACCAGCATGCGGCGTCGATGGCCAAGCGCCTCCGGCCACGGCTTCGCCTTTCCCTGGCTATCCGGCGGCAACTTGTCGGCGAACGCGGAAGGCAGCAACGGGCGCACCAGTTGGCCCAGCTTCACCGCCGGGCCAAACACCAACGGGCGCGGCAAGGCGTTACGCAGCACCCAGCGGGTCAGCGCAGCGCCGCCCTTGCGCGGCAGTTTCTGCTCGACCACCTGACGTCCGATGTCGAGCAGATGGCTGTATTTGACGCCGGACGGGCAGGTCGTCTCGCACGAGCGGCAGGTCAGGCAGCGGTCGAGATGGAGGCGGGTCTTTTCGCTGACCGGCTGCCCTTCGAGCACCTGCTTGATCAGATAGATGCGGCCGCGCGGCCCATCGAGCTCGTCGCCAAGCAACTGGTAGGTCGGACAGGTCGCGTTGCAGAAACCGCAGTGCACACAAGTCCGCAGGATCGCCTCCGCCTCCTTGCCGGCCGGTGTGTCGCGGATGAAATCGGCAAGTCGGGTATCCATCAGAACTCCGCGTAGAGACGACCGGGGTTGAGGATAGCGCGCGGATCGAAGGCTTTTTTCAGCCGGCGATGCAGCGCGAGCATGGCCGGCGGCAACGGTGCAAAAGCGCCTTCGCGGCAGCGCAGCGATTCCGGCGCCCGATAAAGCACGGCATGACCGCCGAGACGCGCCGCCGCGCCGCGCACGGCAGCGTGAATTTCGCCCGGCTCGCCGGCGTACCAGCGCAAGGCGCCGCCCCACTCGATGGCGCGCAGGCCGTCGAGGCCCGGTGATGGCGCGCCGGAGGGCAGCGCCAGACGCCAGAGTACAGCAGCGGCAAACGCCGGGTGCGTTTGCTCACGCACCAAATTCCAGTGTTTTTCGGCGTCGACCGCAACAGCCCCACCCAGCTTGCTGATCGCTGCCGCGACGGCGGCCCTGGCTCCGGACAGCCGTAGCCAGAGCTTTCCGTCATGCCAGAACGACGCGGAAATCGGCAAAGGCTGGCCGCCCCACTGGTTGAGCCGTTTGACCGCCTCGCTTTCGTTTATGTCGAAAACCAGCGTCTGCTCGGCCACCGGTAGCGGCAACACCTTCACCGTCACCTCGGCCAGCACGCCCAGCGTACCAAGGCTGCCGGCAAGCAACCGCGAAATGTCGTAGCCAGCGACATTCTTCATGACCTGACCGCCAAATTCGAGCACCTGACCGGCGCCATCAACCAATTTCACGCCGAGCATGAAATCGCGCACCGCACCGGCCTGCTGACGACGCGGACCGGACAAGCCGGTGGCGACGCAGCCGCCGACCGTGGCACCGGAAAATCGCGGCGGCTCGAAAGCGAGCATCTGCCCCTTCTCGACCAGCGCCGCTTCGATCTCATCCAATGGCGTACCGCATTTGGCAGTAACGTAAAGTTCGGTCGGTTCGTAGGCGATGATGCCGGCGTAAGCCGCAACATCCAGTACCTCGCCGGCCAGCATGCCACCGTAGAAATCCTTGCTGCCAGCACCGCGGATGCGTAATTGCGTCTGGCTGTCATGGGCGCTACGGAGCGCCGCAACGAGATCATCGAGCGTCATCAGAAGCGTTCCAGTTCGGGAAATTTGATTTCGCCGTGATGAACATGCATGCGCCCGTACTCGGCGCAACGGTGCAGGCTGGGCACCGCCTTGCCGGGATTGAGCAGGCCGCGCTCATCGAATGCCTCCTTGACGCGGTGGAAAGTCTCCAGTTCCGGCGTCGTGTATTGCACGCACATCTGGTTGATCTTCTCGATACCGACCCCATGCTCGCCGGTGATCGAGCCGCCGAGCGCCACCGAGAGTTCGAGGATCTCGGCGCCGAAGGCTTCGGCGCGTTCCCATTCGCCGTGTTTGGCCGCGTCGTACATGATCAGCGGATGCAGGTTGCCATCACCGGCATGAAAGACGTTGGCGCAACGCAACGCATATTTTTTCTCCATGTCCACGATGGCCCCCAGCATTTCGGCCACCCGCTTGCGCGGAATCGTGCCGTCCATGCAGTAATAGTCGGGCGTGATGCGCCCGACCGCCGGGAAAGCCGCCTTGCGTCCGGCCCAGAAACGCAGGCGCTCGGACTCCGATTGCGAAACGCGAATGTTGCCGGCGCCGGCGCCTTTCAGGACCTCGGTAACGCGGACGATTTCCTCGGCGACCTCTTCCGGCGTGCCGTCGGATTCGCAGAGCAGGATGGCGGCGGCGTCAAGGTCATAGCCTGCCTTGACGTAAGGCTCAACGGCTGCCGTCGCCGGCTTGTCCATCATTTCCAGACCGGCCGGGATGATGCCGGCGGCGATGATTCTGGCCACCGCGTCACCGGCCTTGCCGACGTCGTCGAAGGAGGCCATTACCACCTGCGCCAGTTCCGGCTTGGGTACCAGCTTGACGGTGACTTCGGTAACCACGCCGAGCATCCCTTCGGAGCCGATGAACAGCGCCAGCAGATCATAGCCCGGAGAGTCCGGCGCTTCCGAGCCGAACTCGAAAACCTCGCACTCGATGCTGACGACACGGATGCGCAGCACGTTATGCACGGTCAGCCCGTATTTCAGGCAGTGCACACCGCCCGAATTCTCGGCGACGTTGCCGCCCAGCGTGCAGGCAATCTGCGACGACGGGTCGGGTGCGTAGTAGAGACCGAACGGCGCCGCCGCTTCGGAAACAGCGAGGTTGCGCACGCCGGGTTGGACGACGGCCAGGCGAGCGTTGCGGTCGACGCGCAAAATCTTGTTGAAACGCGCCAGCGACAGGACAACCCCCTGCGCATGCGGCATCGCTCCGCCGGAGAGGCCGGTGCCGGCACCGCGCGCAACGACCGGTACGCCAAGCTGGTGGCAGGTACGCAGGATGTCAATTACCTGCCCTTCGCTTTCCGGGAGACAAACCGCCAGCGGCAGTTCGCGGTAGGCCGTCAGACCATCGCACTCGTAGGGACGCAGATCCTCCTCGTCCACCAGCAGGCAGTACGCCGGCAGGATGGTTTTGAGGCGTGCCACAAGGGCGGCACGATCAGTATTGAATGTGGGGTCGGGCTTTGTCATCGGCTCATTCTAACCCCACCAGCAGGGCGCGGAAATCGTTGACGTTGGTCCGCGTCGACCCGTTCACCAGCAGGTAGTCGAGCACGGCGAAGAAACCCCTGGCATCGTTGCCCGCCAGATGCTGGCGCGGGTCGACACCGAGCGCGCGAGCGCGGACCAGCGTATCCGACGCGACGAAGGCACCGGCCCCGACCAGTGATCCTCGACCGCGCGCACCGGCATTCGTAGGGGAAAAGATATTCGACACCCGAGAACCCCGCCGCTGCCACCCGCCCGAAGCGTTCGGGAAATGGGGCATCGGTGACTAGAAAACTGACATTGGATGCGAACTATGGCATGGTCACAGCATTCTGTATGGCGGGCCGGCCAGTATAATCCGCCCACATCGAGGTGACGATTGTCGCCTTCGGCAAAAAGCCATCTCAGACCAAAGGCCTCAACCAATCCAGCCCTCATGAGCCAACTCCCCGTCAGCCAATACCAGCGCGAGATCGCCGACCTGATGCAGTGCGGCGGCTCAACCGACGAATCGAGCATCCGCGAGAAATTCAACACCTACAGCTTCGCCGATTACAAGGAAAAGGTCATCGACCTGCTCGGCTGCGTCTGCGCGGCGAGCGTTGAAACGCAAGGCATTATTGAGAAAATGAACACATACCCACTGCAAGGAGAAGTCGCACATGAGCACAACGGATAAAGACCAGGATCCGGAACGCAAGGGCAACCGCCTGTCGAAGATCGTCACCCGCACCGGCGACGCCGGCACCACCGGCCTCGGCGACGGCAGCCGGACAACCAAGGACAGCCTGCGCATCGATGCCATGGGCGAGGTCGACGAACTGAACTCCGGCCTCGGCGTCCTGCTTTGCGAGGAACTGCCGGACACCGTGCGCGCCGCACTGCTCGACATCCAGAACGAACTCTTCGACCTCGGCGGCGAGCTCTGCCTGCCGGGTATGGAAGTGGTCAAGGAAGTGCAGGTCGCCCGCCTCGAGGCGCTCGCCGAAGAGTTCAACTCCGATCTGCCGATGCTCAAGGAATTCATCCTGCCCGGCGGCACCCGCCCGGCCGCCCTCGCCCACGTGAGCCGCACGGTCTGCCGCCGTGCCGAGCGGGCCATCGTCCGCCTGGCGAACGCCGAAGCGGTGTCTGACGCGGCGCGCCGCTACATCAACCGCCTTTCCGACCTGCTGTTCATTCTCGGCCGCGTCCTCAACCGCGCCGGTGGCCGCGGCGACGTGCTGTGGCAGAAAGGCAAGACCGCCGCATGAGCGCCTGCATCATCGGTCACATCACGATCAGGGATGTCGACAAATGGGCAGAGTATCGTGCCCGGGTGCCGGCGACGCTGGCGCCGTGGGGCGCTGAACTGCTGTTTCGCGGGCAACTGGCTGCCGTCCTCAGCGGCGAGTACGCGGCTAGCGACACTGTCGTCATCCGCTTCCCGGATGGCGCGGCGGTCGCTGGCTGGTACCAGTCCGCTGCTTACCAAGCGTTGATACCGCTGCGTGAACAGGCGGCCGACTTCGTCCTGCTTTCCTTCACTGACTGAAGCGTCGTCGTTTAGGCAGTTGCCCCTACCCGCACCTGTACCGTGCCGGCTATGCTGTCCGACACCCTCGCCCGGAGCCAACTCCATGAACTTGCCGAATCTTTCCACAGTGTCGCTAAGCCTCGAACAGGGCATCGCCGAGATCCACCTCAACCGGCCCGACAAATTCAACGCGATGACCGAGGCCATGTGGCAGGAAATTCGCCAGGCCTTTGAATGGGCAGACACCACACCCGAGGTGCGCGTCGTCATTCTCTCCGGCGCCGGCAAGAACTTCTGTGCCGGCATTGATCTCGCCCTGCTCGCCGGCATCCAGCAGCACATCGCACATCCCGACGGTGCGCGCAGTCGGGAAGCCTTGCGCCGCCTGATCCTCGACATGCAGGATTGCCTCTCTAGCGTCGAACGCTGTCGCAAACCCGTGCTGGCCGCCATCCGCGGCGCCTGCATCGGCGGCGCGGTCGATCTGGTGACCTGCTGCGACATGCGCTACGCCGCCACCGACGCCGTTTTTTCGGTACGCGAGATCGACGTCGGCATGGTCGCCGACGTCGGCACCCTGCAGCGCCTGCCGCGCCTGATACCGGAAGGCGTGGCCCGCGAACTGGCGTTCACCGGGCGCAACTTCCTGGCCGATGAAGCGGAACGGATCGGCCTGGTCAACCGTGTTTTCACATCCCAAGAGACGTTGCCCGCAACGGTTCGCGAGCTGGCGCTCGCCATCGCCGCCAAATCACCGCTGGCAATTCGCGGCATCAAAGAGGTGATGAACTACAGCCGTGACCATTCGGTTGCCGACGGACTCAACTTCGTCGCCACCTGGAATGCGTCGATGCTGCTCTCGGACGATCTTGGCGAAGCGATCGCCGCCCAGCGCGAAAAGCGCCCGCCGCGCTTCGCCGACTGAACTGGGGAACCGCCGCTTCGTCCGCCCATTCGTCCCATCCACGCCAGCAAAGGAGCGATTCATGATCCTGCTCAATTCGAAAAAAAATCCGCGCCTATCCTGATCAGCGCTCGCGGGAGATCATGGAAAAGACCATCGCCTTCTTCGAAAGGAAGGGGCTGACCAAGCTCAAGGAGGCCTACAATGGCGCCGTCTGGGATACTTGGCGCGTCAGTGGCTTTGCCGAAATCCTCGGCTTTTACGGCCTGTGTTACTGGTACGTCTATCAGGTGTCGGTACTGCGGCATCGGCCCCATCTTGATGAGCAGCAACAATGACGCGCAAGGCAGGGCCAAGCGCCTGCTCGACGACGGCAACATCTTCGCTTTCGGACTCTCGTTCAACCCGATGGTCAAGATGAAGGTGACGACCCAGGGCGAGGAAGTCATCAACCTGCTGTGAGACGTCATTGCCGCCAAGGGTTTCGAAAAGGAGCCATACTTCTCGATGGCCGCCGCCGACATCCGCTGCCTGCCCAAGCTGGAAGGTACGGTGCATGTGAATATGGCGCTGATCGTCAAGTTCATGGTCAACTACTTCTTCGCGCCGGCCGAATACCCGGAAGTCCCCAGGCGCGACGACGGTGCCGACGACGCCTTCCTGTTCGACCAGGGGACAGGGCACAATCAGGTTTCACGACTACCGCATCGTTTACGCCAGCTACGACCTGCCCAACCTAAACGTGTTCAAGGGGCAGATCGCCCTGTTCAAGGAAATGGCCGTGCTGGCGTCGCCGACCAAGGCGCAGGCCAAGGATATCGAATTCCTGCTGACCGCCGGCGAAATGTTCACGCTCGTCGTCTACGGCCAACTCATCCTCGAGAACGCAAAAATCCACAAGCTCGAAACGGAGGTGCTCGACCAGATCTTCGACTTCATGGTGCGCGACTTCTCCAAGTTTGCCCTACAGATGTACTCCAAGCCCAGCAGCAGCGAAGGGCAGATGGCGCAGTGCCTGAAGATGATCCGCAAGCCGGTGGTCGATGACCTGCCTTACGGCAAGGTGTGGTCAGCGCACGTGCTGACGATGAGAGGCCAGTACCGCATGCCGAAGTAGTATCTAGGAAGCGTCCGGTCGCGGTTACGCGGGGTGCATTGACTGCCAAAGGGATTAGGCAGCATCATTGCAACCGGGCTGAAGCGGATGTGGATGCCCGCTCACTAGAGAAAGAGAGATGAGCGAAAAAGAGAAAAAACCGGGAGCAGCCGAGACAACCGGCACCGACCTGATCGAGATGCTGAGCCAATCGCGGCTCTTTCGCGACGTCCCCATGGACGCGATCGCGCATCTGCTTCTGGACTGCGAACAACTGACCATCGACACCGGCGAGACGCTGCTCTCCCGCAATGCACCGAACGGTAGCATCTATGTCCTCCTCGCCGGTCGCGTGAGCGTACACCTGACGGCCCCGGACGACGAACCAGCGTTTTACATCGGCATTGGAGAATGTGCCGGCGAGATGTCGGTGGTTGATGGCAACGTGGTGTCGGCCGACGTCATTGCCGAGGAGGAAACATGCGTATTGCGGGTTTCGCAGGATGTCCTCTGGACGATGGTCGAAATCTCGCATGCCATCGCCCGCAATCTGCTCTACATCCTGTCGACACGGGTGCGCCATGGCAACGAGTTGCTCATTCGCAACAAGCGAACGCAGCGCGACCTCGAACTGGCAGCGACGGTCGATGCCCTGACCGGCATCAATAACCGCGGCTGGATGGAACATTCTTTCCCGCGGATCATGGCGCGCTGTGCCGACGGGGGCCGTTCATTCTGCTGCCTGCTGATCGACATCGACAACTTCAAGCGGCTCAACGACACCTGGGGACACGTTTCCGGTGATCAGGCGCTGGCGGCCGTCGCCGCATCGCTCGTCAACAACATAAGACCAGAGGATCTGCTGGCGCGTTTCGGTGGCGAGGAGTTCGTAATCGGCTTGCCGAACACCGGCTTGGACGAGGCCTTCATCGTCGCCGAACGTGTGCGTCGCGCGATCGAATTCCTGCCGTTGAACTTCCGACGCGGCGAAGGTCTGCCGCACATGACCGTATCGATCGGCATCGGGCGCATGCAGCCGGAGCAAACATTGCCGGAGTTGATCGCCACCGCCGATGAAGCGCTCTACCGGGCGAAAAGCGGCGGACGTAATCGGGTCATGCTCTAGCCGGCGGATCTCCGCGGCAATCGGCTTTCGGCAATGAGAACCGGGCTGCCTCGGTTCACGCCTCGACCAAGCCATTTGCCGGCTGTCAACACTCTGTTCGACTCGACCAGGGAATCTTTACGCCGCTGCCTCCGCCACCCGACGGGCGCGGACGGCCGCCGCCAGCTTCTCCAGCACCGTCAGGCTGTCATCCCAGCCGAGACAGGCGTCGGTAATGCTCTGGCCGTAGGTCAGCGCCTTCTCTGGCTCTAGGTCCTGACGGCCTTCGACGAGATGCGATTCGACCATGACGCCGACGATGCGCTCCTCGCCAGCCGCCAACTGGGCGGCAACGCTGGCACAGACTTCCAGTTGCAGCTTGTATTGCTTGCGGCTGTTGCCATGCGAGAAATCGACCATGAGCCTGGCGGCCAGGCCGGCCTTAGCGATTTCGGTACAGGCGTCATCGACGCTCGCGGCGTCGAAGTTGGGTTCCTTGCCGCCACGCAGGATGACATGGCAGTCCTCGTTGCCCATCGTCGACACGATGGCGGTGTGGCCGGACTTGGTGACCGACAGGAAGTGGTGCGGGGAATTGGCCGAGCGGATGGCGTCGACCGCGATACGCATGTTGCCGTCGGTACCGTTCTTGAAGCCGACCGGACAGGAGAGGCCGGAGGCAAGTTCGCGGTGCACCTGCGATTCGGTGGTACGGGCGCCGATAGCGCCCCAGGCGATGAGGTCGGCGGTGTATTGCGGGGTGATGGTGTCGAGAAATTCAGTGGCGCAGGGTAGGTCGAGTTCGTTGATTTCGAGCAGGATGCGCCGGGCCAGGCGGATGCCTTCGTTGATGCGAAAAGTGTTGTCGAGACGTGGGTCGTTGATCAGCCCCTTCCAGCCGACCGTGGTGCGTGGCTTCTCGAAATACACACGCATCAGTACGACGAGATCCTCAGCATGCCTTTCTGCTTCCTTCGCCAAGCGTTTGGCGTATTCCAGCGCGGCGTCGTAGTCGTGGATCGAACAGGGACCGATAACGACCAGCAAGCGGTCGTCTGCACCGTGCAGGGTACGGTGGATTGCCTGACGGGCCGCGTAGGTGGTCTGCGCCGCGCGACTGGAGACTGGATACTCGCGGAAGACGTGCGCCGGCGGTACCAGTTCCTTGATTTCCCGGATCCGCAGGTCGTCGGTGTTCGGCTTGCTTTGCGGCGTCATCACCAGTCCCATTGAAAATTGCTGAAAGCCCGGCATTCTAACCGATGCCGCCCGAAGATTCCCGGTTTGAATCCCCATCCATCGATTGCGCGACTGCCGGTCGCCGGAATCCGCAGGGGTCCGCCCTATTCCACCTTGAGATTGGAAATGATGGCCAGCAGCCCGTCGCGCATTGCTCGCGCATCGACCAGCGCATGATGTTGCCTGTTGTCCCTAGAAAAATGGCGCCTGAGCTCGCGCTCGAAAATCGCCATCGCCTCGACCGAAAGGGGCGCGAGCGTCAGCAGCATGACGTCCAGCGGCCCGGCCAGGCCCGGGAGCACGAGCAGACCCGGAAGGTGATTGCGCTCGCCGCTCAGGGCGTGGCGCACGACGTAGATGTCCCAGTCGCTGTCCGAGAGCAGCACCGGGGCATCGAACTGCCCCAGCCAGGCAGCGAGCCGGTTGGCAAAACGGGCGCGTGGGCAAACCGCCGCGCCGCCTTCGAGCAAGGGCAACACGGTTTCCCGGACAAACTCCGAGCACTCCTCGTCAAGAATCGGTGACAGTTCGCAATAGAACTCGCGGCCGTCTTCGCTCACCGCGCCGAAGGAGATCAGGCTTGCCTCGCGCGCGAGCATTGTGAACTCGGTGTCGATGAAAATTTGCATTTGCCTTGCCAGTCATTCGAAGACGCAAGGCTAATGCGTCGGCACGCTTCGGGCAAGAAGCCGGTAGACTCCGCTCATCCGTCATTCCGGTTGCCGCCCATGACCAGCGCCACACTCTCACAGCACCCTCGAAACGATGTCGAGACCATCGCCGTGGTCGGTTTCGTGCATGGTGTGTCGCATTTTTTCCACCTGCTGTTGCCGCCGCTGTTTCCCTGGCTGATGGAGGATTTCGGACTCAGCTTTACCGGCATCGGCGCGACGATGACCGTGTTCTTCGTTATTTCCGGAGTCGGCCAGGCCCTCTCGGGTTTTCTGGTCGATCGACTGGGAGCAGCTCGCGTGCTGGGCGCCGGGATCGGCTGCTTCCTCGTTGCCGCGGTGCTGCTCGCGCTTGCCGACGACTATGCCATGCTGGTCGTCGTCGCCGCCTTGGCCGGGCTGGGCAACAGCGTCTTCCACCCGGCGGATTTCACGGTCCTGAACCGCCATGTTTCGCAACCACGCCTCGGCCATGCCTTCGCCATGCACGGCCTTTCCGGCAACCTCGGCTGGGCGCTGGCGCCGGTTTTCCTGACGTCGATTGCCGCCAGCGCCGGCTGGCGAGCCGCCGCGCTGAGCGCGGCCATGGTCGCGGCCGCTGCGCTTGCCCTGCTGTTCTGGCGTCGTGATGCTCTCGCCGATCCACCAGGCATTGCGTACGAAGTGAGGGAAGGCGAAGGCGTCTCGATATTCGCCTTCCTCGGTTCGCCGGCGGTGTGGACGTGTTTCGCCTTCTTCTTCCTGATCACCACCGCCTTCGGGGCAATCCAGAATTTCGCAACCCCTATCCTGCAGAATCTTCACGGACTCTCGCTGGCGGTCGCCGCCAGCGCCCTCTCGGCGTACCTGCTGGGCGGGGCGGCCGGCATTCTCGGCGGCGGCTTGCTCGCCCGCAAGGGTGATCACGAACGCCTGATCGCGCTGGCACTGGGCGCGGCGGCGCTGCTGGCCGTCGCACTGGCGACGCTGCCCCTCCCGTCGTGGAGCGTCTTGCCCCTGATGGCCGGCATCGGCTTCTGCACCGGTGTCGCCGGTCCCTCGCGCGATCTGCTGGTCCGGCGTGTGGCCACCTCACGTTTCGGGCAGGCCGCTTACGGGCGCGTCTACGGCTTCGTCTATTCAGGCCTCGACGCCGGGCTGGCGCTGGCCCCGATTGTCTTCGGCGTGTTCATGGACCACGGACGCTTCGCCCAGGTTCTGATCGGTATCGCCATGCTCCAGGCGCTTGCGATCTTCACCGCGCTACGCGTCGGCGGTGGCGAGACTATGGCTGATCCGGCCTGAATTTCTCTGATTTCCCTGAATGAAAGGATCGGCCCCACCGATTGCCGGGGGCGCCCGCCCAAGCGGGGTAGTGCACCCTCCTCACCTGCGCGGTTTTTGGGTGTATTGACCCGTCGACCGCAACAGCCCGAATTTTCCGGCTGCGCGACCAGCAAGAAATCAAGTCACTCTGCTACCGGCCTGACCATCCGCCTCTGTCGCCGACGCAGCTAGATTCCGATCAATGCGATCGGCACTTCCCCACCCCCGGCAACGGAGGCGGCCTCGGCTACTTGGGCTTCCTGGCGGCGGGCGCCCTTCTCCGGGGGGCCGGCTTCACCGGTGGTTCCGGTGGCGGCGCATAGTCGCCGAGAACCGTCTTGACGGGGCAGATCTTGACCACCGGGCACTTGCTGCAACCGGCAACAATGGCGATGGGGCATAGCGTCATTTCATTTCTCCTGAGTAATGCCTGGCAGGGGTGAACGGATTGAGTCCGCTGTCCGGCAACATTATTGAACAACTGGCAGTATGAGGGCCGGCCGCCGGCGACTCAAGCGTTCTCTGCTCCGCAAGCCCTCACGAGACCAGATGCACTGGATCAATTAGCGTAATTCGCGGCGCAAAATTTTCCCGATTGGCGTCTTGGGCAGCACATCGCGGAACTCGACATGGCGCGGCAACTTGTAGCTGGTGAGGAGCGTCCGGCAGTGCTCGATCACGGCCTCTTTCGTCAGGTTCGGATCCTTCTTGACGATCACGACCTTGACCGCCTCACCCGATTTTTCGTCGGGCACGGCGACCACGGCACATTCGAGAACGCCTGGGTGCGCCGCAACGACACTTTCGACCTCATTGGGATAGACGTTGAAGCCCGACACCAGAATCATGTCCTTCTTGCGGTCGGTGATAGTAACGCGCCCCTGATTGTCGAGGTGGCCGACGTCACCGGTTTTCAACCATCCATCATGCAGCGCGTCGGCAGTTTCGGCAGGATTGTTCCAGTAGCCCTTCATCACCTGCGGGCCGCGAACGCAGATTTCGCCGGTGTGCTTCTCGATGTCGCCAGCACCGGTCCACACCGGTAATTCGTTGAAATCCTCATCACGAATCGATGCTTCAGTGGACGGGATGGGCAGGCCGACCGTGCCGTCCCAGGCGCCGCCCAACGGCATGCAGCAGGCGCCGGGCGAGGTTTCGGTGAGACCGTAGGCTTCGGTGAGGAAGTGCCCGGTCACCCGCTGCCAGCGCTCGGCGACAGGCTTCTGTACGGCGGCGCCGCCGCCGACCACCACCTTCAACGCCGAAAAGTCGAGCTGTTCGAAGCCCGGTGTGTTCAACAGGCCATTGAACAACGTGTTGACGCCGGTCATCGTCGTGAACTTCCAGCTTCCCATTTCCTTGACCAGGGCCGGCAGGTCGCGCGGGTTGGCGATCAGCACGCTCAGGCTGCCCCACTTCATGAACGACAGCGTCGAGGTGAGACAGAAGATGTGGTACATCGGCAGCGGGGCAATGACGATTTCGCTACCTTCCTTGAAGCTGCCGGATATCCACACGCCCGTCTGTTCCAGATTGGCGAGAATGTTGCGGTGGGTCAGCATGGCGCCCTTGGCAACGCCGGTCGTGCCACCGGTGTACTGGAGGAAGGCAATGTCTTCATTCTTCACATCGACCGGATTGAAACGCACCGAACTACCGCGCTTGAGCGCACTAGCGAGCGTGATGGCGCCGTCGATGTGCCAGGCGGGCACCATCTTCTTGACGTGCTTGATCGCGAAATTGATCAACCAGCGCTTCGGGGCCGGCAGCATGTCGCCAATCTGCGTCGTGATGACATGCTTGACAGTCGTCTTGCCCAGCACCTGCTGCAGGGTTTGGGCGAAGTTTTCGACGATGACGATGGCCCGCGTGCCAGAGTCCTTTAACTGATGTTCCAGTTCACGCGGCGTGTACAGCGGATTGACGTTGACCACGATCATCCCGGCACGCAGGATGCCGAACAGAACCACCGGGTACTGCAGCAGGTTCGGTGACATGATTGCCACGCGCTCGCCCTTGACCATTCCCGGCAGCCCCTGCAGGAAGGCCGCGAAAGCGCGTGACTTCTGTTCCAGCTCGACATAGCTCATCGTGCAGCCGAGGTTGTGAAAGGCCGGCCGGTCGGCGAATTTGGCAAGCGTCTTGTCGAGCAGATCCGGTATGGATTTGAATTGATCCGGATCGATCTCCGCCGGGATCCCTTGCGGGTAGTTTTTGAGCCAGATCTTGTTCATGATGGTCCCCCTCTTTGCTGTCATTCACGCTGCCTAGCGTCCAGATTACTCCGAATCGATCCCTCAGTCGCGCTGGATCGATTGGCGCAGTTCGCGGCGCAGGACCTTGCCGATCGGCGTCTTGGGCAGGGCATCGCAGAATTCGACGTGGCGCGGAACCTTGTAGCTCGTCAGGGACGTCCGGCAGTGCTCGATGACAGACTCCTTCGTCAAATTCGGATCCTTCCTGACGATCACCACCTTCACCGCCTCGCCCGACTTTTCATCGGGCACACCCACCACGCCACATTCAAGAACGCCCGGGTGCGCCGCGACGACGCTTTCAATCTCGTTGGGATAAACATTGAAACCCGAGACCAGAATCATGTCCTTCTTGCGGTCGGTGATGGTCACCCGACCCTTGTCGTCGAGATGCCCGACGTCGCCGGTTTTCAACCAGCCATCGTGAAGCACGTTGGCGCTTTCGGCGGGATTCTTCCAGTAACCTTTCATGACCTGCGGCCCGCGCACGCAGATCTCGCCGGTGTGTTTCTCGATATTGCCCTCACCGGTCCACGCCGGCAGTTCGTTGAAATCGCCGTCGCGGATCGAGACCACGGTCGACGGAATCGGAAAACCAACGGTGCCATCCCACGCCGTGCCCGGCAGCATGCAGCAGACAATCGGCGAGGCTTCCGTGAGGCCAAAACCTTCGGTGAGATAGCTTCCCGTCACCTTTTGCCAGCGTTCGGCCACGGGCTTCTGGATGGCGGCGCCACCGCCAGTCACGAATTTCAGTGCCGAGAAATCCAGTTGGTCGAAGCCCGGGGTGTTCAACAGGCCATTGAACAGCGTGTTGACGCCCGTCAACGCGGTGAAATTCCAGCCCCCCAATTCCTTGACGAAGGCCGGCAGATCGCGCGGATTGGTGATCAGCACCGTATGGCTGCCCCATTTCATGAACACCAGCGTCCCGATAAGACAGTAGATGTGGTACATCGGCAGCGGCGCAATGAGGATTTCGTTACCTTCCGTTATGGTCCCCGAGAACCACGCGCCAAGCTGTTCTATGTTGGCCAGGATGTTCCGGTGGGTGAGCATCGCGCCCTTGGCGACCCCGGTCGTGCCGCCGGTGTACTGCAGGAAGGCGATGTCTTCGACCGTCGTGCCCACCGGTTTGAAGCGCGCCGCGCTGCCGCGCTCGAGAGCGGTACGCAGCGTGATGGCGCCGTCGATATTCCATTCCGGCACCATCTTCCTGACGTGCTTGATCACGAAATTGACCAGCCAGCGCTTCGGGACCGGCAGCAGATCGCCGACCTGCGTGGTGATGACATGCTCGATCGAAGTCTTACCCAACACCTGCTGCAGGGTCTGCGCGAAATTATCGACGATGACGATGATACGAGCGCCGGAGTCCTTCAACTGGTGCTCCAGTTCGTGCGGCGTGTATAGCGGATTGACGTTGACCACGGTCATCCCGGCGCGCAGGATGCCGACGAGCACCACCGGGTATTGCAATAGATTGGGGGACATGATTGCCACGCGCTCGCCCTTGACCATCCCCGGCAGTCCCTGCAGAAAGGCCGCAAAGGCACGCGACTGCCGCTCCAGTTCGGCATAGCTCATCGAGCAGCCGAGATTGTGAAAGGCCGGCTTGTTACCAAATTTGGCAAACGTCTTGTCGAGCAGGTCGAGGATCGATGTGTACTGGTCCGGATCAATCTCGGCCGGCGTACCCTGAGGGTAGTTCTTGAGCCAGATCCTGTTCATGACGCTCCCCATGCGTGTCATTTACCCAACTGTCTGCTGGAACTTAATCCTGATCGATTCTCAGCGGCTCCAGTCAGGACGGATTACCGGACATTCTCAAGCGGACAAGTTCCGGATCGTCGCCGCGGTCGATCAGGATACGTCTGACGCGTTCCTGCCAGACTTCGCCGAACAGGCGTCTTGCCGAAACGTCAGCCGTGCCGCTCACGACAGAAGCGAGCAAGCCGCCGAGGCGAGGGTCAGCGGGAACGCTTTCGAGGTGTAATTCGCAGTCGACCGCAACATTCGTGTCCCGACGCATAAAGGACATGCCGCTGCTGCCGGCGACGCCGAATTGCAGCAGATTACGCCGGCTGTAGCGGCCGCCCAGCCCCTTGAAGCCGCCTTCGCCGGCAGCGCCGGTGAGCAGCCCGGCGACGCTGGCGATGACACCGGCCACGCCACTATCGATGTTTTCACGGAGCGCCACCGCAATATTTCCGCGCTCGGGAATTTCATCGCCGTAAAGCGCACGCAACGCACGTACCGTCATCAGCCAGGCGCCGGCGACGGTCGGGCAGGAATGGCCGGCGAGCCTGACGGCGTCGGCAAAGTGATATTCGATCAGTCCACCTTCGGCAGCGCCGAGCAGATCGGCCAGCGGGTCGCGCAGCGTGATGGTGGGAACACGCGCAAAGAATTCGGGAAAGGTCATCTCTATCTCCAGTTCCCGTCATTGTCCGCTACCGGCAGCGGCGTGGCATTGATCTTCGTCAGTTGCGCCGGTCGGCGCACCCCCCTACGCGCGATTCGCGCCAGCGGCTTCCATTCGGTCAATCTTCTGAATGATGACTTCTCACATTCAGTATCTGGGCAAGTTCGTTGACAATGAGTTGCCGACCAAACAGCGCGGGCTGAACTGTCTCGAACACTTCGCACATCCGACGATACTTCGCAACAGAGGGGGTGTGGCTGTCGCATATCCGACCCTTGAATCGGGTAAAGCGATCCTGATGTTCGGCCAGGAACGTGGCGATGCTGCTGAATTCACCTTTTTCATTGCCGCCGAAGCCAGGAAAACCGGAATTGTTCCCAAATGGAGGAGCCAATTGCTTTAGCTGGGCTTTCTGGTCGCCGTCAAAGATCTCGTAAGCTTCCTCGACAACACTCTACATGCTCAGAATGTTGATAACATCGTTGAGTTCGGGAGGCTGAGCGTCCGAATTATCATAAATCCAGGAGTATTTCCATTCGATGCCCCACGTGTGGCCGCTGTAGATGGCTGATTGGACGATTTTCGGGTCCATTCATGATCCCCCGACTATGCCCAGCCTTTCTTAGACCTCGCCGAGCATGATCAGGATCAGCTTTTCGGAATTGTTGAGATGTATCGCCGATCCCCTACGCCGCGACGGTCAGGTTGAGGCTTTCACGCTCCAGACGGGTCATTTCCGCAGTAAGACCTACCCGCTGGCCAGCGGTCGTCATGCGAAGTCCCGCCCGCCATTCAAACCTGATGTCGGCGGACAGGACGCCGGAAGAATACAGCGCATAGGCCAACCTGCGCAGATCAGGTTGCTTGACGCGTCGTCCATCACCTAACGTTGCAAAAAAAATATTACCGACCAGCGAGACGGTTGCCTGGGTTGCCATGGTCATTGTTCCTTCCCGATCAGCTAACGCGCATGCCGGATTTTTCGAGGGCGGCACGGAATTCCGCAAAAGAAAGTTCACGCACCACCATTGCAGCCAGCGTGGCGCGCAGGTCAAAGCTGCCGGTGTTTTCATTACTGGAACGAGACCCGTTCGCGGCCGCTGGGTTCGGGCGCTGGCGCATCGGGGAATTCGGGTTCAGGCTGGGCGACATGGCTTTTTCTCCATTCGTGTTTGTGTGTAGCCATGATCCCCGAGCATGAAAAATCCGGCTGTGATTGAATTCACGGATTTGGTGAAATAGCCGGATCGATGCCTTCCACGACCTTCGGCAATTAATTCGCCGCCTGCACATCGTGGGTACGCAGCCAACGCGGCACGATTAACGCCGCCAAGCCCGCCACCAAGACGGGGAGCAGGAGGAGCAGCGCCCGTCCGAGCAGGAAGCCGAGCAGGACCGCCACTCAGAAGAGCATCAGCAACAGGATGGGCCAGAGGCTGGAATGCCGGCAGCGGATCGGCGTACGGGTTTCAGGCGACTGGAGAAGGTTGTGAACGGATTCATCGCGTCCCGCGCCGGGCTCACCATGCGCGCGCAGGTTCAGGATTTCGGGTCCGCTACCGCACGTCGGCCACCAGGTGAATCCTGTGGGCCCGCCGCCCCATGGACGGCCTCATGCCACAGATTGAGGGAACCGGATCGCCGGGTCCTCGGTCGTCAGTTCCGCGAGCTTGGTCCGGGTGGCAATGGTACGGTCGCGGATGATGCTGACCGACAAATCGGAGGCGACGTTGAGGCGTGCCTGCTCTACCTGAAGTAGGTAATGGTCTGGGTCTCGACGCCGACCCGGCGCATGCGGATCTTTAGCGAAGCCGCCGGCGGCTTCATCGTTGCCCGGAGTCCCGGGGCGTTGAGCGCAGCGAGACACGCTTCGGACGACTCGCGTTACTTAGGTATTGGGCGGCAATTCCGCTACGGACGGCAAGCGCAGATCCTCCACGCTTGCGCCAAAAGAGATCGGAAATTGGCGCAACTCCGTTCTTTCGATCTCTGGAACGAACCACCGGAAACAAGCCCTGAAAAACAGAGGCTTGATTATTATTTTCTGGTCGGAGTGAGAGGATTCGAACCTCCGGCCCCTGCGTCCCGAACGCTCAATTGCACTAATCGTAAAAAAACGCGAGAAATCATAGTTTTTTAAAATCAGATACTTAGCGCACTTTGTCAAGCAAACAAAAAAACCCAGTCGTTTAGCGAAAAACTCGCTACGACAATTTTACGACAAATTTTTTCATGTCTGGCCGTATAAAGTGAAAAAAAGCCCGAGATTTCGGGTTTTTTTAATGGTCTGATTTTACGAAAATTTCTTTCGATGTGACCACTGCGTTACGACACACGCAGTTATCCCAACACGATGCCATGATTGGCAACTGCTTCATTGCTCAAAAGTCATCTTCCCACGCCGGAGTCATTGCAAACTCAACATCTTCCTTGACGCAGACATCTTTGACTTTTGATAGCTCGTCATCGACAACGACGCTTTCGACTTCGCCCGCATTGATGCGATCATTAATGCGGTCAATGATTTCTTGTACCAGCTTGGCAACTTCGGCCTTGCGCCGTTTCTGAGCGGCTTCAATCTGTTTCTTTGCACCATCCCATAGCTCACGTGCGCGATTGTGGTCGCCGGTAATAACAATCTCAGGATTTAACACGAACCAGGCAGGTCTCTTTGTATCACCCTCATATTCACGCACAAGCTCAGGAAGCTTGTGCCCATCTTCATTCAAGACGATGGGGGACTTAAGACGCTTAATTGCTGATGAGACTTGTCCCTTATTCAGCTTCGTCGCCTTGACGATTTCAGCTTGTTTGACATGCGCTAGTCCGGTCAAAACTGATAGCTTTCCTTTCATTACTTGAAAGACAAGCATGTCTGAATAATTCCTCGTGAACAAAATGCGGTCAATAAGAAGTTGTTGGTCGATGTTTTCAACGAAATAATCGTTGTCGACCGGCACCTCTACAGCCTTCCCTTTTATTTTCATCCATTTTGTCAACATTTGTCCCACTTCATCAAATTTCCTGAAGTGAATTTTGTCTGAAATATTTTTCCAAAATTTTTGCATTATGCCTGTTTCAGCGTCTATTTCTTCTTTAATGTATCCAGGCATCTGCATCGATTTTTCATTTGATTTTGTTGTATTCATCACACGACTCCGAATGTAAGAAAATTGCTTCAATATACTGCGCACCATAAAAGCCAATCACAAAGCAGCTAATATGTTTTTCACATTAAGTGAATCATGTCTTGATATTTAAATCAAGCAAAAACAACCCGATTATTAGAAAATAGTTTTTTCCAAAAAACTATCTCAATGGCATTGCTACCTATATAGCGCACGCCCGTGCACGTAGGCACACGCGTTCCTATTAAACTCTTTGTCTTTGGGTTTTTAATATTATTATCTGTATCCTATCAAAAACCACTCCAAAAAAACAAAACAAGAAAAACAACTCCAGAAACAAAATTTCACTTAAACCATTCCAGACATATACCCATACCAAACTCAACCATCGATACAAACCGCCTAGAATCAATTATTTACAAAATCCGAACGCTACATCCAGCTTTCAAATACACCCATCTAGAATCAAGAAATAATGGCCTTAGTTTGAATATTATTCCGCCCATCATCGATACGGCGCAGAATATCAAAATAATATAAATCCTGTTATTTGATTGACAGAACTCAATGAATTTGCAATTAATATAAATATAGCAACTTCACGGAGATCAATATGGATTTAATCAACAAATCAATTAAGGCCGTCACAGACTTTATCAATTCATCAATATTTTCCTTATCCAAACCGGCAGCAATAGAACAACCCAAATCTTTCCCAAACATGTCCGACGAGGCTTTCGATTTGATGAAATCAATCGAAGCCCACGTACTGTCGTGCGGCCAAAAATTCTCAATCGAGCCTGCGGGCTTTAATTCATGTCGAGCAATATTTGTTGCCGAATCAACTGATACCGCATTTTTTTGGAGAATAGAAAGTGACTTCACACCGCGCTTTTATTTCTTGAAAAAATCAAAAATAAAGCGATGTTTCCATGCAAAACAGTACATGGAACTGTACTTAGAAAAATTTGATGCGTTGCCGCCTGATCCTGAACTAGAAATCGGCCAAGACTGGGAGTTTGAGCCACATGCTGGAGGGCATTGGCTCACCTGTCTAACGCCCCGGATCGCAGGCAATATCGAATACAGCGAGCTTCTTGAAAAATTTCAAAAACTCTATTCGCTTCGTCCACAAAGCTCGTCAAAAGCCAAATCAGGGAAAGGCGGGAAAAGCGATGGTGAAGGCTCCAGTGGCTTTGCGGGGCTTGAGTTGAAGCCCTCTGCATCAACAGGAGGTAGCCATGATTTCAACAGATAGGAGCGAAGAATTTTTGTTGGTTGCAGAACTGCGCAAGTCTGTTTCAAATGTTGCCAAGGGCATCCAACCTTCAACTATTGTTGAGTATGAAAAAATTTACGCTCGCATGTTGCGCGACAATCAAACCCCTGCTGATGCAACAAGTCGTTCCGGCTATTTTTTGCGCCGAGCGGCTTTAATGTACGTTTGTGCCAATCAAGCACGCAATGCCCTTCGTGACCGTGACAAATCAGTTTTTGGCTCTGACGAATGGCAATCTGCCTTGCTCGAAATCGAGCGCATTTCATCAATATTCCGCTCTTACCCTCCTGATTCCGAGCGGCAAAATCACGTGGTCGGCAGCACTGGTCGCTGCTGGAATGATGTTCGGCAAGAAAAAGAATCAGCGGGGTGGAAAGCCGAATCAAAATCAAAACGCGCTGGACTGAGTGCGCTTCTTAAGCGCCCAGACTGGTCAAACTGTTTATTCAATGCAATCACACCGAAATACCGTGCTGCTTACACTATTTCATTTTTAACGGGCGCACGACCAGCAGAAATTGAAAATGGCGTTTCAGTCAAACAGTGCGAAAACGGCTTGGAAATAACGATCAAAGGCGCAAAAATCGGTAAGCAAAGAGGACAACCGGAACGCGTCATTCTTGTCTCTCTCGACAGCAAATCGGCTCAATATCTCGCCGCGCTAACTGAAGGTGGCAAGGTCACTATACAAAACAATGCCAAACGATTTTGTGATGCTGTTCGCAAAGCGGGAAAGAAAGCTTTTCCGCGCATGCGCTCGACCATCTCGCCGTACTCGCTGCGTCATGCCGTTGCATCGTCTTTGAAAGCCAGCGGCATTGATGCCGAAGGAATCGCGCAAGTACTCGGGCATCGTGCGAGCAGGTCGCAGC
The DNA here is from genome assembly GCA_016722705.1 of Candidatus Dechloromonas phosphoritropha. NCBI lineage: Bacteria > Pseudomonadati > Pseudomonadota > Betaproteobacteria > Rhodocyclales > Azonexaceae > Dechloromonas > Candidatus Dechloromonas phosphoritropha. The sequence goes on from JADKGN010000004.1 coordinate 255,496, forward strand.
AGGTGTATGGCATGTGCTCCCAGCGCAGCAACAACGCCACCGCAATTCTCGGCGTTCGTGCCAGCATGCCAGTTCGAGACACTTCGCGTTCTCCAACTGGCATTAGTGGCTCGACACCAAAACCAAGGTTCGGCTAAAGCCGAACACGTTCGCACAAATCCTCATCGGATTTCAACGAACGCAAAAGCACGGTTTTCGCTACGCGAATCAGAACAAGCCCCTTCGGGACTTGATCTGACCACCGCCATCTTCTTCCTATTTTTTGGCGTCAAATGCCGCCATCGGAAGAAGATGGAAAAACACAATAGCATTAAGATTGAATTAACTGATTTTTAGACAATCGACAAACAACGTAACTTCGTCGAGTCTATAGTCACGCGGACCACCGCGCACCACTTCCTTATAGTCAGCATCGGGTACGATGCAAACTGGGAAAGGAAGACCAAAGCGCGGGTCATTTTTTGCCAGTTCGTTGTCAGAAAAATTGAGACTGGTTCGCTTGAGCTTGGCGCTAAGTTGGACAACTAATTCGCCCGCAGGCTCATCAACGCAAACATATTCACCGTTTTCGATGACGAACAAGTGAACGTCCTTACGGTGATATTGCCCCCCAAGTCCGCCAAAAACCTCATAACCATGCGGGGTTTTTTCTTTCAAAGTGACCGGAAATGGCAATTTTTGGCCCTTTTGAAGAGCATATTCATTTTGCCAAAAGTACTTGCTGCTAATACGGATTTTTGCGAATAGTTGTTTATTCGTCATGTCTAACCTCATAAATATAGTTGCATAAAAAGCCAAATTTATTGACCGTTTGCAACGTACATTTAGCCGCTGAGGTGTAGTACGTCCTTAATAAATCGGAACTCTAATAAAGAACTGTTTGCGTCGTCAAACAACGATATAGAGGCAGAGTCCCTTGCAATATCGCACCGCTACAAACATCCAGCAAGTACGATTCCATCATAAATCAACAAATATGTCAATACCCCATATGGATTAAACTGCAATCTATAATCGTTCTGTATTCAATTTGCTCAAACGACGCAATATTTCACAATCGGCTGTTGTCGGTGAATAGTCAGTTCAACCGTAAACGTTCGCAGCCTTATCCAGCGCCTCATGGTGCTGAATAAGCGACGCAGGGAACGTTGTACAGGTTCGTCATGGTTCGCGCCTTTAAGGCGGCTTCATGGCACGTTTTCGGCACTCGCCGTTCAGGGAACCCGGCGGCAATTTCCGTGAAGCTCGCCCAACAAGCTCAAAGCTTCGTTTTGAGCTTGTTCAACAACCGCTCCCAAACGCCAAGATCAAAGTCCTCTGAAAGCATGAGCGAAGCGGATGAAGGGTCAATACTGACGATCTCTTTATATCGTCGCTGAATTTCATACCCTTCATTGCGATATTTCTCTAAAGCATCCCGAAGTTCTGATAACTGATCTGTCCGAACAACCATACGAATCGCGGTGCCTTGAAAGGCTGAATCAAAATAACGCTTCGCCTCGGTTTTTTTTGTTAACAACATTCCCTTATCACCGCTGGCAACGAAGAACGTTCCACCATTTCGACAAATCCGACTTGTCATATAAAGACCGAAACCAGAGTTTGCCCACGGCCCCTTTTGCTTTTGCCTCGCACCCTTAAATGCCTTACCGGAAACGGCAGGCATTAGCGCGTAATTGATAGCTCTTTTATCATCAGTCACATCCAGGTGAGGATTGTTCTTTAAGCTCTCTCGCAGGCCGATACCACGATCCAGAATTGCAACCTCCACTCTTCCCTTCGTCGGCCAATACTGTGCACAAATCCCAAATTGTTTAGCTTCGCTATGCTCGACGACGTTACGCATCAACTCTCTTACAGAGTAAGTCAGCGTGTCAAAAACGGCGCCAGAATCCGAACCACACAGCATCGCTGCCATGTGCTGGCTTTCGCCCTCAACTTCATCACCTACTTCAATCCCCTTTGCTGCTGCCGCCTTTATAAGATCATCGCAATGGAATATTTTTAGCGGGATATATCGCTTGCTCCCATTAGCCTCCCCTGGAGCTTTGCCAAACTCCAAGCCAAAAGCCTGAAAGAAGCCCATATGACCCGCGTAGGTCATATGTTTGAAATTACTACAAGCCGTATTTGTGCCCTCAAACCGCATGGCAAGACGCTGAATCTCACTCGAAACGAGAAGCATGGGAAACGGTTCAACTGTGCGGGTGCGAGAGAAATCAAAAACGTATTCGTCCGCTCTTTCTATCTTTGACAAGAAAACTGAAAAATCGAGCGCCGAAGGCAAATCTAGTGATGCCGGAATTGGAATAACGACTTGTGTCATAAATTTACTCAAACTTACCAAGCTTTATCAAATGCATTAACGGCGCTCTGAATTCAGAGCCACAATCCGTTGAAGAATTTCCCCATCAGTCATCTCTTCGGAGAAGTCTGTCCACCCGTAGGCTTCTGCAACGGCCTTATCCAGCGCCTGATGGTGCTGAATAAGCCATGCCGGTGGAGCGTTGTACAGGTTCGTCATGGTTCGCGCCTTTAAGGCAGCTTCATGGCCCGTTTTCGGTACTCGCCGTTCAGGGAACCCGGCGACAATTTCTGGAACACAATCAACCCATTCCGCAGGAAACAACCAGCGCGTGCGCATGTCATCGAGTTTCTTTGCCGCTTCGGCGATAGCCGCTTTTGCTGTCTCGCTTGCTTGTGGAAAGGGGAAAGTCTCGAAGCAATCACCGGCGTTGTAGGTTGGATCATTGCCGACGCCGTGCCGGGAGGCATTCGCCAACGCCCAGACTTCATGCAGGCGGGAGGACAGGACGCCGAAAGTGAAATCGTCGTCGCGGCAGATGGCATATAGCCGGGAGTCGGGTAAAACGGCGACCGGCAACCAGACAAAAAAACGATGCTTGGCAACGCGTGGTGTGGCGATGTAACGCGAAAGCCCGTTCATTGTCCGCCGTAAAGCTGGCACCGTTTCCCCGTGCCGCCACCAAAAGCGTTTCCGGCCTTCTCGCCGCCCCGCTTCGCGCATCGGCCTGACGTGTTCCTGAACATGCGCAAAAGGTGCTTCATACAGTGCCGCATCCGTTTCCAGCATATCGACGCCGAAATCAATAATCCATGTATCTGATGGCCGACCGGCCAAGTCCTGACCATTGGCCCAAGGCCGCAAAACATCGGCCCCCGGCCTGCCATTCGGGTTCGGTAACTTTAGCCAGGCGCGGGCGGTATCGCCGGGAATGTCAAAAGCCCCGACTTTGACCGGCCCCTGAAACGCGATACCTGCGTTTTCAGGTAGCGGCTTGGCTTCCGTCAAATCGAACCCACCCGACAACGGCGATAGATCAGCTTGAATGCCTGTGACTTCCTCGCCGTCAATGTGCGGCTTGCCGCCCTTCCCAAAGGCAACCAGCGACACACGAACCGCAGCGCCATCATTCACCCAAGGTTCATCACGCCAAGCCGTAAAAATCGGCATGGCGGCGACGATGCGTTCAAGGACCGCACGATTTGAACCCTTGCGGATGGCTTGCGTAGAAACCAATCCGGCACGCTGGCAGTTGCCGCTATCAATATGTGCACGCGCACGTTCAAACCAATAAATCACCAGATCGACACCACCCGGCAAACGACCTTTGAACAGATTTCGGATGGCTTCAGTCGTTACCTGACCCAGTTCAGTCAGCATCTTTTTATTGCCTAGAAACGGCGGATTGCCGACGATGACATCGCAGGCAGGCCACGGCGAATCGGCCCCTTCCGGGCCGAGAATCGCATCACGGCATTCGACGTGATCCAGTGTGGCAAGAATCGGATTGCGCCGGATGTCGTAACCATGCCGCAGCATCCATTGAATTTCACCAATCCAGACAGTGACCCGCGCCAGTTCTGCCGCGTAACTATTCAACTCGATGCCGAGGACGTTGGCCGGTGACACTTCAATGGTCAACTGTCGATGCAAGCCGATGGCTTCTGCATCTAGGTTTGCGCGGTGTTCGAGGTCTTTTAATGCGCGAAGCGCAAGATATAGAAAATTCCCGGAACCGCAGGCCGGATCAAGCACGCGGAAATTTTTCAGGCGCTCGATATAGAGCAGGAAAGTTTCTTGTGCGGTCTTATAGGCAGACTGGGAACCCTTTCCCCCGGCATGATATTTTTCCATCGCGGCAGTAATCACTAGCTTTGCCGCCTCCCACTCGTCAGAAAGCGGACGAGTCACCACCGGATCAATCAGTTTGGCAATAGTGGCGGGGTCTGTGTAGTTCGCGCCAAGCTGCGAACGCATGGCAGGATCAAGGCCGCGCTCAAACAGCGTGCCAAAAATAGATGGCTCGATATGCGACCAATCCATTTTTGCCGCTGCATGTAGTTCGGCAATTTCGCTAGCTTCAAGTGGTAACGGTTCGACAACGGCGAACAGTCCGCCATTGAAATAATTGATGTCTTCAAGAAGGAATTCACCACCGGCCTGCATGGATTTAAAAAGGTCGCCCAGGCGGGCAGACACCTTCTCGGGCGCGTTGGCACTTTTCGCCAAAATCCGCTCGAAAATCTTGTCTGGTAACAGGTCAGCATCTTCAGCAAACATCGCAAACAAACATTGAATCAGGTAATGCGCCACCTTCTGCGGCTCATGACCACGCCCGGTCAATGCCTGCGCGATTTGCGCGAAGCGCCCCGCCGCTTCTGCTGTGACATCTTGCACTGTTCGACCGGGCCGAAATTTTTCCGGCGCAGTGAATATCCAGCGCAATTTTTCAAGATTGGCCGGTTCTCCAATGTCTTCAATTCGGATGGTGTGCACCTCAGAAGGTGCCCCGGTGAAGTGGGTATGAATCTGAATCAGTAGACGGTCACAGACAACAAGCAGCGGCGGATTGTCGAGCGCCAAGGCATAGGTCATTAGCTGTTTGAGTGCCTTGCTCAAATCAGCGCCCGGCCCTTTATTTTCCCATCCGAAGAAATGACGTTTCCACACGTCCGCCCAACCATGCCCCGCTCCCGTGCGTGTTGCGCCGCGTTCAAAACAATAGTTGTCTGGGTCGCCGGGCTTCTCGACGCCGAGCATTTCGCAGAGGTCAAGGAAATGGGCTTGTGCACCTGCTTTTTCGGAAAGGGTGCTGTGTTGCCACTTGGCAATAAATTCGGCGGGCGTCATCGTGGTTTTTATGGATTTGTAATAGCCAACGATTGTAAGGCGTTACAGCAAAGGCCGGAAACAGAACTAGCTGAAATCTGCTGATCCCGTTCGCAGCGTCAAAATTCTTCAGTGATCCGACTTCCCTTCGGGGGTCGGAAGCACCTTCGAAGTTTTGAGCAGCGACAAACCGCTTTTCAAGTCAAAACCATAGGGGGAGCTTGCGCTCTGAAGGCAGAGAACCAAATATCGAACCCATAAGCTCAATCATAATAGTTACTGGCACGACTGTGCCCCTCCACTGCTTTTGACTTCAAAATCTAGTGGAAGCATTTTGAAAGTTGAAGCTTCCGATGCAGGATTCCGACGCGGGATTTTGCGAAGCAAAAAACGTTGTCGGAACGTGTTGTCGGAACTGGAGACTTCAACATGCGATGCTATATCAGCACTTGGGTTTTAGCCCTCGGCGGAGGGTAAATTCTTAAATCGGATCGTCAAGCCGACCTTCTTTAACGCGGCGCTCGTGTGCAGCCGCACGTTTTTTTGCGATTTCTATCAAATCAGCATGAACATACTCTGAAGATTGCTGGATATTCGAATGGCGTGCAACCTTCATCACTTGGTGCGGATCATGCAACTCTGAGGCAGCTTTCGTTGCTGCCACATGCCTCAAGTCATGCCAGCGAAAATCAACGACGCCTGAGCGTTTTTGAACACGCTTCCAAGAGCAAGACAAGCTGTTGTAATTCAGCTTGTCGAAATACATTTCACCCTTCTTCTTTCCCTTACGCAAAGAGCGCAAAATTTCGATGGCAGGTGGTGTAAGCGGAATATATGCTTTTCTCCCGTTCTTTGTTCCATCGACAAAAACGCGCTCCCCCGTTTTTTCATCGGGCAAGTCTTCAACGCGTTCAATATAAAGAAGTGGCTCAGGATATAGCCAGTCCTCCATTTTAAGGGCGACAAGCTCTGCTTTTCGCAATGCGGTTTCAATTGCAAAGTTGAAAGCAAGCCGCATTTGCGGATTTCTGCATTTCTCAATCGCTTTGAGCAATGCTTGCTTTTCTTCTTTTGAAAAAATACGTTCGCGCTTTACTTTGACTGGTTTTTTATTCCGTCTGCGCCGACCGACTGAAAAGACATTTTCATGTAGAAAAATTCCAAGGCCATCATCTTCGTCTCTTGCATATTCGATACACGAACGAAAGATGTCGATTTCTCTTGAAATCGTGGATGCGGAGAGTGGATTACCTTGCTGGTTTTTTTCTTTACTTCGGGTTTCTTTCCAGCTTTTTACGTCTGAACGCTTCAACTCAGAAAGTTTTTTCTTGCAAATATCGTACTGCAGCAGCTTATCGATTCGATAGATTTCCGCTTTGCTCGCACGCTTAGTGCGTCTATCCGTTGCCTCTTCGTCACGAAACGATGTAAGTACGTCTGCAAGCGTTTTTTTCTGCGCGTCTGACGTGTCTCTATAGGTTCCCTTGCGCAACTGCGTTTCAATGTCTGCGGCCCACGCCTTCGCTTCCGCTTGCGTGTCGAATGTATCCCAGTCTCGCACGCCATTTACGTGGATTTCCGCTTTCCACGTAACCTGGCCGGTGCGCTTGCTTTCCATCCTTTTGATGTATGCCACGTCGTAACTCCGATTTTTGAACGACGCAAAACTGCCGCTACGACAATTTTACGACAAATTGACAAATTCGAGTTTCGATGGATGCAAGACAGAAAAGAAAAAAGCCCTGAATAATCAGGGCTTTGTCCTTACTTTGCTATGGTCGGAGTGACAGGATTCGAACTTGCGACCCCTGCGTCCCGAACGCAGTGCTCTACCAGGCTGAGCTACACTCCGATACCTTGCGAGAAGTTCCTAGTGGTCTCTCTCGACTGCAAAGACAGTCAATTGTAGCAGAGCTTTCCGATAATTTGTATCGTTCAGGTTGCTGATTGCCGCTCTTGCAAGTTCGGCCTCGTGCGCCGCCTGGCGGCGCGCATGGGTAAGTGCGCCACTCGTCTGGATGGCAGCCAGCACGGCGGCAAAATCGTCGCGCCCCCCCTCCTCGATCGCCCGCCGCACGCAAGCCGACTGCTCCGGTGTTCCGTTCCGCAGCACGTAGATTAGCGGCAAGGTCGGCTTGCCTTCGGCCAGATCGTCGCCGAGATGCTTCCCGGTATCACCCTCCAGCCCGGAATAGTCGAGCACGTCATCGACCAGCTGAAAAGCCGTTCCCAGATGCATGCCGTAGTCGGCCAGCGCCCTTTCCACATCGGGCGCGGCGCCGCCCAGGATGGCGCCGAGTTGCGCGGCGGCCTCGAACAGCTTGGCCGTCTTGTAGCGGATAACCTGCAGGTAGCGCTCCTCGTCGACGTCGGCATCGTGGCAATTCATGAGTTGCAGCACTTCGCCTTCGGCTATCACGTTGGTGGCATCGGAGAGGACGCGCATGACGCGCATGTCGTCGACCTCGACCATCATCTGGAAGGCACGCGAATAAAGGAAATCACCTACCAGGACACTGGCGGCGTTGCCGAACATGGCATTGGCGGTATTGCGTCCGCGCCGCAGGTCGGACCCATCGACCACGTCATCGTGAAGCAGGGTCGCCGTATGGATGAATTCGACGACCGCCGCTAGGTCATGATGATGCCGGCCTGCATAACCCATGGCGCCGGCCGCCAACAGGACGAGCGCCGGCCGCATGCGCTTGCCGCCACTGCCGATGATGTACTCCGCAACCTGGCGGACGAGCACGACTTCGGAATGCAGACGGTCGCGGATGACGGCATCGACGGCCTTCATGTCGGCCCCGATCAGGGCGTAAAGGTGTTCCAGGGTCACATTGCGCCTGTTTTGAAGTAAGCGCGGAATGTTAGGCGCGGGCTGACAGGTCGTCAAGCCGGCAATTCAGCATGCCGCCTTCTGCACAACCAGCGCTTTCGGATAAACTTACCCGGAAATGACCCGACCGCAACAATTTAACATGGCCCGATACGGACAGGCACAAGGCAGGCGCCGTCCACCGACTGCGAAGACCCGTGGAGGCTGATTACGACCGCCGCTTCGGTGGCGTCGCCCGCCTTTATGGGACGGAAGCGGCAGAGAAACTGAAAAATGCCAGCGTCTGCGTCGTCGGTGTCGGCGGCGTCGGTTCGTGGGCGCTGGAAGCGCTCGCCCGAACAGGCATTGGCCGGCTTGCCGCGGTCGACCTCGATATGGTGGCGGAATCCAACACCAACCGCCAGATTCATGCCCTGGGCGACATCTACGGCAAGGCCAAGGTCGACGCGATGGCCGAGCGCATCCGCGCCATCAATCCCGACTGCCGGGTCACCGGCATCGAGGATTTCGTGACGCCAGAAAACGTGGCCGAGCTGCTGCAGCCGCACTTCGATGTCGTGATCGACGCCATCGACCAGGCGCGCGCCAAGGCGGCGATGATCGCCCACTGCCGGCGCCACCACATTCCCATCGTCGTGGCCGGCGCCGCCGGCGGGCAGACTGATCCGACCCAGGTGCGCATCAGCGATCTTGCATTGACCGTGCAGGACCCCCTGCTCGCCAGGGTTCGTTCGCTCTTGCGCCGCGAATACGGTTTCCCGCGCGACACCAAAAAAAAATTCGGGGTCGCCACGATCTTCTCGACCGAAGCCCTGCGCTACCCCGCCGTTCGGGAAAGCTGCGACGCGGCGGCGGGGCCGGTGGGACTCAGCTGTGCCGGATTCGGATCGTCGGTCTGCGTGACCTCGGTCTTCGGCATGGCCGCCGCTGCGCACGCCATTCAACTATTGACGAGGTAAGCACATCCGAAAGCTGAATAAGCCGCGGTCACTCAAGGCTGGCCTGGCGCCGGGCTCACTGGTTCACATCGGCGAAATCAAGACTGCAACGCCTGGAATATCGGTCATCGACTTCGGCCCGGAGGCGCTGAGCGAGGCCGAAATGCCGGATGCCGCCGCCCTGGTTGCCTATCGGCGAGAGAACTCGACCCTGTGGGGCAACGTCTATGGACTCCAGGTTGCGGCGGACCTCGCGGCCATCGGCGCTGCGTTCCAGTGGCACCCGCTGGTCCTCGAAGATATTCTCAACAACGACCAGCGGCAGAAGATCGATGCCTACGACAACTATCTCTACGTCGTCCTGCACCGCTATGAGATCACCAGCGAGCCGCTCGACGTCGTGCAGGACCAGATCAGCCTGGTCATCGGGCCGGATTATCTCCTCAGCTTTCAGGAACGCCCATCGCGGACCTTCGAGCCGGTACGCCAGCGCCTGCGCTGCGACCGCGGAAACCTGCGCGGCGCGGCTCCCGACATGCTGGCCTATTCGCTGATCGATGCGGTGGTCGACAGCTACTTCGCCGTTATCGAGCAGCTCGACGAGTATTCGGAGAACCTGGAGGCCGATATTCTCGAACGCGCCGGTCAGCAGGTTCCCGAAAAGATCCACCAGTTCAAGCGCTGCGTTTCCCGGCTACGCCGCAACGTCTATCCGTTGCGTGAACTTCTCGGCAGCCTGCATCGCGAGCACGCGCATTTCTTCGGGCCGGAAATCCAGGTCTATCTGCGCGATGTCTATGACCACTCCGTGCATATCGTCGAATCACTGGACGACCTGCGCGAACTCGCGACCGGGCTGCTCGATGTCCATCTGTCGACGGTCAGCAACCGGGTGAATCTCGAAGTCAGGGCGCTGACCGTGGTCGCCACCATTTTCATGCCGGCCACGCTGCTGGCCGGAATCTTCGGGATGAACTTCCATTTCATGCCTTGGCTCGAGCGCCCCGCCGGCTTCTACTACGCAACAGGCCTGATGCTGGCCATCGCCGCCATCATGCTCGTCTTGTTCTGGCGCCGCCGTTAGGCTGGCTGTCGGGAATCCAGCCAGACCGCGAGTCCCTGAGCGTCGAGTTCGAGATCGACTTCCCAGATCTCGAGCGTACGCCCTTCGGGCAGCGGGCAGCCATGTGCGCGCAGTTCGGCGAGCAGGTAGCGGGTCAGTTCAGCTTTCAGCGCTTCGTGGCGCGGCGCGCCCGATCCCGTCACGCCCCGGGCGATGGCAACCATCGCGTCGAGCCGCCGGTGGAGATCGGCCCCCAATTCGGCCACATCGCGCACCCGGCTGTAATGGGTCAGGTAGATCGCCTCGGGTGTGAGCGAGATCAGGCGGTCGATCGAGGCATGCATGGCTGCCGGGTCGAACTGCGTCGGCGTGGTCGTGGGGAAGATGAAGGCGCGCCCTCCGACATCATGCTCGCGATATGAAAGCCCGAACGTGTCGCCGCTGAAGATCCCGCCGGTCCGGCGATCGACGATGCAGATATGATGCCTGGCGTGTCCCGGGGTCTCGATGCACAGCAGGTCGCGACCGGCGAGCGAGACCACCTGGCCGTCCGGCGCCGCGAGAATTCTCCCGGCGGGAACCGGGACGATCTCGCCGTAGACACGCCGGACGTATTCCTCGCCATAGACGGCGGTGACCCCGGCCACCAGGCGGTCTGGCTCGGCCATGTGGCGGGCGCCGCGCGGATGGACGACGAGGCGGGCACCGGGGAAGGCCGCCATCATGCTGCCGGCGCCGCCGGCGTGGTCGAGATGGATATGGGTCAGGATGATGTAGTCGACCGCGGCGCTATCCAACCCCAGCCTGTCCAGCATCGCCAGCGAGTTGGGCAGGGCATCGTTGCTGCCGCTATCGATGAAGGCCACCCGTCCGTCCTCGACGACGATGTGAATCGCGGCCAGAATCGGCCGCACGTAGCCCGCGTCGAAAGCAACGATGCCGTTGCCGTAATCCCGCCAGTCGAACATTCCGGTATCCCCCACTTTGAAGGCCGGATTATACTGCCGGCCTCACCACGCACAGCGCTCCAATGTCCCACTTCATCGCCAACGACGGCACCAAAATTCATGTCAGGGTTTCCGGGGAGGGGCCGCCGATCGTCATGCTGCATGGCTGGACATCCAGTCACCACGAGTGGGCGCCGCTCCTCAACGATCTCAACCGGCGCCACCGCGTCTATCGCTGGGACGCCCGCGGCCACGGCGGCCACCCGGTGGACAATGGCGATCCGCCGACCGCGGAACGGATGGCCCGGGATTTCGCCAACCTGCTCGATCACTACGAGCTCGACAAGGTTGTCGCGGTCGGCCACTCGATGGGCGCCCTGACCCTCTGGCAGTACATCAGGGATTACGGAACCGGGCGCCTGTCACGGCTGTGCATCATCGACCAATCACCGAAGCTGCTCACCGAACCGGGCTGGGAACATGGAATCTACGGCGACTTCGGCCCGGAGAAGGCGCGCGAACTGATGACCTGGCTGGCCGAGGATTTCGCCGAAGGCGTGCTCAAGCTGACGGCGTTCGGCCTCAACGAGCGCGCCCGGGAGAAATACCTGGCCGGCACCAGCGGTTGGGAACGTTCGCGTTCGGCGCTACGCGCCCAGGACCCGTCACCGCTGATCGCCTGCTGGGCCAGCCTGACCGCCGCCGACTACCGCGATGTTCTGCGCCGGATCGACATCCCGGCCATGCTCGTCTATGGCGGCCAGAGCAATTTCTACAGCAACGACACGGCGCGCTACGTCGCCCGCGAAATCCCCAATGCCATCCTTCACATCTACGAAGGCAGCGATCACTCGCCGCACCAATGGCAACGCGAACGTTTCGCCAGGGATCTGCTGCACTTCATCGACGCGGAGTCCTGAACGGCGCCGCCCGGAACAGCGTTGACCAGGCAGTCGCAGCAGTCGCTGGGGAAGGCGTGCAAGCCGCATTCCGGATTGGACTGCCATCGGTTTGCGGCCAAAGACAGGAATGGGAATGTCGCTTGAAGGAAAGGGGAACAGCAACCCATAATTGATCGCGATTTGCCATGTTGCAGAACACAACGCCAGCTTGAGACTGCGAGCCCGCCAAATATCTCCGACCGTCGCTAATCGACCCATAGCACTCAATCACGGGTGTCAGCAACTGGGAAACAGGATTCTCGAACTGAGCGGCAGCAATTTGAGTGGACCAGACCTTCGTCAGCTTCGGGCGAGAAATCGATCCAAGCGGCCGCTATCCAAAAATGCCAATGTGTTATCCTGACCCAATCCCGCCCTTCAGGTCATCACGGACTGAAAGGCAGGTAACAAAGTACACCTACAACACCAATTCCGATACATGACCGGAGTGGCGTATGCTCTTAGCAGCTATCTGGCCGCGCTGCACCCACAGCGACAAAGGCTGACTGAAAGAATCTCCTCGTGAGCACCGCAGCAAAAACCGATGAGCTCTTCGCTCTCCTGCCCTCCGCCTGCGCACGACAGTTCCGCTTCAATCCACGACGGATCACAGCGAACATGTGCTACACCGGCAAGGAAGGTCACGGCAAGGGTCTGGTTCATGTTTTCCGCGATGCCAGCACGCATTCACAGATCATCCTCCAAGGCATTTTTGCAATCTTGCGCATCATGCATGGCGACAAGCCACCTTGGAGCGAGGCTCAGCAGGAACATTACCGGGAAAGTGACACCGAAATGGAGGCGAAGATCGCAGCCAAACAGGCGGAGTTTGAGCTCCCGCGCAACAGCCTGCTCTATCGGATGCATTGCGCAGAACTACTGTCACACTACAAGAACAGTCCGACCCATGTCGTTGGCGGGGCAAATCCGCGCGAAGCCGCCAAGGCGCTGATCGAAGCGCTCGCAGCGGCTAACGATCCGCAGTTGGCAGCCTTTGCCTTGCACATGAAAGCGAACGACCCCGAACATCTGGCGCAATTGTTACTGGCACCCCGCCACTTCGACCGTGAGGCAATTCGGAATACCGCAAGCGGCGACGCTGATTTGGCGATTCAATGAATATTGAGGAAATCGCCGACCATTTAACGCGGGTTGGCTACATTGTTTTAGACGACCCACTGCAAAAAACGTTAACTGACTTGCTTTTTACGCGCTGCCAGGATGATGGCTCCTTCAGGTTTAAGGCAGCGCAGATTGGCCGAGGCTCAGCCAAGAAACTCCTCAGTCCATTGCGTGGCGATGTAATCAGTTGGCTGGACGACACCAATAGCATTGATCACGCCTACTTGGCTTGGATGGAAACGCTGCGGAGCGGCCTGAACTCGGCGCTATTTCTCGGCTTGTTTGATTATGAATGCCATTACGCCATCTATGTGGCTGGTACAGGCTACGCCAAGCATTCCGACGTCTTGCACGGCTCTAGGAACCGGATTCTTTCAACGGTTTTTTACCTGAACGAGCACTGGCAAGCAGGCGACGGTGGGGAGTTGCGCTTGTTTGAGCCCAGAGGGGAAACGGCCATCGCGACCGTTAGCCCAAGCTTCGGCACCATGATCATCTTTCTCAGTGAATCGTTTCCGCACGAAGTCCTCATGGCGCACAACAAACGGCGCAGCATAACCGGGTGGTTTCGCGTCAGGGAAAAGGGATAAGGTTACTTATGTGACCAAGGCTCGGTTGTGGCGGAATGGGGCAGTTGGGCTCGTACGTTCCTCGGCGCCCGGAAAAGACAGTTGCCGTTCAATGACCGCAATGGAGCAGTCCTGCCCAACAGGCGCTCCCGGCCATCAGCTGACGGTGGCTACGGGAAACTTCCCGGCGTCTCATCTCACGTTCGCCAGGCTGGAGGGGACAGCGAGGTGGCCACACAGAGGCAGGCACACACAGGTAGGCGGCACTCGGAGCGATTGAGATGCGGTGAAGGGCTTGAGACCGTCCGAGGTCACAACGCCTCGCGTGCAAGCCATCGGCCGGCAGCCCCAACGGGCACCAGATGGCACCTCGGTCCAATACGATTGCCACCGCCCCGAGCAGATTACGCTCGCTTGACACCCATAAGCATTAAGACTAGGTTACTCGCTCAACCAAAGGAGAGATCATGCCGACACCAGGTCAAGAACTATCCACCATTGATTTCGCCTCGATGCTTGGAGGACCGCTGATCGCGGCGGTCAATGCCCAGGCGCAGGCGGCAATGAGCGCCGTGAACTTCATCAAGGAGGTCGGTTTCAAGAAGCTTCAAGTTCCCGCCGGACAGAATGGACAGGATCCGACGAATGCTGAGACCGGCGATCCCATCTACGTCAAGTTCAAGTACCCCAAGGAAATGAGTCCCTATGTCCCCGCAGTCAGAGCCGTTGCCGCCGTCCCAGCGGTAGCAGCCATTCCAGAAGTGCGCGACGCGCAGGGCAACGTCACCGCAGCAGCGGTGCCAGGGGTGCCAGCAGTGGCTGCAGTCGTGGCGGCAGCCGCTGCGCCAGCCGTGTACGAGACGCAGCAACTCGAGGTGCCGATCCTGACCATGCTTCCGATTCCCTACCTTCGAATCGAGGATGTGACGATCGACTTCAATGCCAAGATCGACTCCGTCGAGTACACGAAGATCGACGAGAGCTTGAAGATCGACGCGTCCCTTGAGGCGAAGGCCGGCTGGGGCTGGGGATCCGCGAAGCTGAACGTCTCCGTGGGATATCAACGAAACACCCAGCAAGGCACGAATGTTCAGCGCACCTACTCGATGGCAGTTCACATCAGAGCCGTGCAAGACGAGATGCCCGCTGGAATGGCGAAAGTGCTCGATATCCTCGAAGCCAACATGAGATCACGACCCGCATAAGCGTGGGGCCAGGGGAGCCAAAATGCCGTACCTGGGAGACTACATTGGGCACTTGCTATCGGAGATCACGATGGCAAGGGTCCAGGCTGATCTGGAGGCTGTACGACTGGCAGAAATGTATGCGAGCCATCCGCTGCTCCGACACATGCCGGTTCCTCACTTTCGGTTGCCAACGCTGACGTTGAACGTCCCCGTCGTCATCAAAGATATGGAGGAGGCGAAGCCAGGCGACTCACCCAGAGGCGATGTGTCACTTCCTGCTGTGCGCGAGCGTTTCGCCAAGCTCCTTGACCTGCACCTAGAGCGAGCTGGGATAAGACTGTCGGGCCTGGAGAGAAGCACCCTCGATCAAGCGCTGGCCGAGCTAACGTCAACCCCTGCCAGGCTGCCCTATGTTTCGGTCAGCATCGTGCACCTCGGCGACGAGCTGGTCCGGACTGCCATGAAGGCGGTGGGCAATTCAGAGCGTAGAGTCGAATCAGCTGAACTGGAGAAATTGGCAGACGAGCTCAAAACCGCGGTGCAGAAGGAGTTCTTGAATCTGAGGACCGCTCCGCCGCGGCTATCCGTCTTGGTCACCACCGCAGAATTGCGAGAGTCGGGGCCACAAGAGCTATTTGCGCAGCTTCATCTATCGATTTCAGAAGAGGCGTTTGAATGGTCCGTGGTCGAATCACAGGGTAAGACCAGCACTCGCCTGGTTCCTGAGTAGTGCCGACATGCTGAACATCGTGAATCTCGAAGAGATTCAGCGCGTGCTTCTCCGGGTTCCGGGGCTCATTCATGAGCTCGCAGAACGGCAGATGAGCCTCATCAGTTCCGTGAAGACATGGCTCACGGACGGCGAACAGATCCTCATTAACAACCGACTGCCAGTTGCCGCCGAAGTTGCCGCCCTCCGCGGGGTCTTGATCTCTGCAGAGCGAGGGGTCATCCCAACTGGGATGGCGTTCAGCGCGCGCACCACGGCGCGAAAGATCAAAGAGGCGGCCGCTGCGGACGTGTTGCGAAAGGCAGCGGAGGCCATCTTTCAGGCGATCGCCGCGGATGCGGCGCGAGTTGCCGAAGGCGAGAAGCTGATGCGACAGATCTTGGCCGTGGCACAGCGAAAGGGGATCTCACAAATGCCAGCACACAGTGTGTACACCCACTCCGACATGTTGAAAGCCATCTGGCGAGCGATGACCGAGGATCCTGACCTGGGGGGTGGAGCGACTCGTCTGGAGGGGCTGGTAGGGATCAACGACGCGCTGGTTCTTCTGGATCGCATGCTGCCCACTGGACCAGGGTAAGGCTCATGAACAAGATCGAGGGGTCGGTCGGCCAGGACGGGGACAACGTCGAGGACGACGTCCGCCTGGTGCAGCAACTCCTGAATCGGCGGGATCTCGCACCGCTGCGCAAGCTTCAAGAGGATGGCCGTAGTGGGTCGTCGACGATCGAGGCAATCCGTCAATTCCAAGCGCGCTGCCTCGGCATGAATTCGCCGGACGGACGCGTTGACCCCGAGGGCCGTACCTTGCGCGAGCTGAGCAATGGAGGAAACGAGCGCGGCACCGGCGAGAACACGGAGACACGCAAGGCCGACCGCCAGGCGCGCACCGAGCGCGTCGACCCTCGGGTGAAAGAGACGGCTTTGACAACACGCATCATCGACGGTCTCGTTCCTCGCCTCACCGACGTGCGCGCCAGGATCATCGCCGGCTTTCTCTCGGACGCCGATCAGTTCTGGAAGGTGAACTATCACTGGGAATATCTGCTGCAGATGGTGGAGCATTCCCTCACCCTGCCGCTCAAGGACGACGAGAAGAAGGATCTCAAGGGCATTCGCTCCATCCTCATGGGCTGCAAGCCGGATCCAACTAGCGGCTACGCGACCAGTCCCATCGGCAAGCCTGAAGACCGCTCGTCCGTCGAAGACACGCGCCAGCGGCACAAGACGCTGTCGAGCGCGAAGCGGACCTTTGGCAAGCTCACAGACAGCGCTAAGCTCAAGAAGAAGAGTAAGAAGGGCGATCACGCCTTCGACCTGGCCGCCGCGCCCGTGGCCCCGCCAGGCACCAGCAAGCACGGTACCGGCTATGCGCTCGACATCGAAGGCGAGAACGCCGCTATCAAGTCTCTGTGCAAGGGTCTCGGCGCGACCCTCGTCTTCGACGAAAAGAGCCACGTGCACGTGGAATTCAAGAACGGAGTGAACAGGTAGGACCTGATCTACTACTCCGGAATCTCAATGCAGAAGGATAAGATCTCGAGGGAGGTCAGGCGGCAATGCGAAGGATTTGTTGAGTCGAGGTAGGGCGCATTTGCGTTGCGCAATACGGTTAAATCGCCCAGATTGCCAGCCTGAAGCGTTGATGCAGGTGTCGGCATCGAATGGCCCCGAAACCGCAGCACATACTCGCCATGAACTGCGAACCGAAGGGTCGCCGAGGAGTGGTTGCCTATGTCGGCTTTGCTGCCAGCATTTCGACGGTTCGACCGGTAGCAGAGGGTCGAAATGACTCATTGGCATTTTTGAACTGCCGACATTCAATGGGCTAACGCGAACGAATATGTCCAGTGCATCACAGATGGCGGCTTTTAGAGCATAGTGTGCATTCGTGAACGGCAGGTAATTAGAAGCCAGATCGGGAGTGGTGACGGGCCGCTCTTGGCCGAATAGAGGCGGCCGGGCAGAACAGGATTTGTAGCACAGCATCGTTGATGCATTGCACAACGGAGAATCGATCACCCATTGCGGCCACCCGGAGGAAAATGTGACATGACCCTGCTGCTTCTGTTGCTGCCCCTGCTCTGGCTGCTTTCTGCCCAGGCTGCCGACACATCTCTTTGGATACCGTTGTGCGCTTCAACACGCTTTGCGCCACGTGCCACGAGGGCGAATTCAGCGGGCGCCTGAGTTTCGATTCCGGCATCGAGACCACCGAAAATCATATCCGGCGCCATGCTGGCGGCGTTCCTCCGGATATCTGGCGCGACCTCGCCCAGTTGCTCACGCACACCAAGCAAACCTGCGCCTACTACCCCATGGCAATCGAAATACCGAAAGATGGTCGTTGGGATTCAGGAGCTTTGGCGATGCTGCACAACGCGAAGGAAAACGCCTGGTTCATCCCCCTCGGGCACCTGCCCGCTGGCCGCTCTCTGGCAACTCTGTACTCGGCTGGGCCACTGGAGGGAGTCGCGCAGATCATATCCGCCCGCTTCGACATCACGGACTTTCCGTTGTAATGCCCCGGAAGAAAGCAAATTGCCTTTGTTTTCGAGGTCGACCGCAGCGGTATCCACTACCTGCGAATCCGATCGGCCAAGGCGCAAGCGCTGTCGGGCCTGGAAATTCAGCACGCCGATTGAGGCCACGACCGCTCACCAAGTCATCCCCGCAGCCTTCGCGCTTGCCTTCAGCGTTCAGCGCGGCAACGTCATGGACGGCAGTCAAAGCCCCGCCGCCTGGCCAATACACTACAGCCAGCGACGGCTGCGGGCGGCGTCGAGAAAGGCTTCGAGCAGGGGCAGGCAATCGAGAATGTCTTCGTCGCCCGGTCGCCGGAATTCCGGATGCCATTGCAGGCCGAGCAGGAAATTCCGGCCCGTGCCGCGAATCGCCTCGATCATCCCGTCGCCTTCCGCTCGCGCTTCGACGACGAGATCGCGTCCGAGGGTGCGGATACCCTGATGGTGGATCGAAATGACCTGGCAATGAGCGGGATTTCCCAGCCGCTTTTCCAGCAGCCCCCCTTTTTCAAGGATGATGCCATGCGCATGGCGGTCATAAGCCTCCGCGAGATGCTCGGCAGATCCGGGAAGTTGCGACGCAATGTCCTGATAAAGGGCGCCGCCCATGGCCACATTGATCAATTGGGCACCGCGGCAGATGCCGAGGACCGGCTTCCCACACTCGAGGAACTCGTGCAACAATTCCATCTCGTACATGTCGCGCGTCCGGTCGCCTGCCCATTCAGGGCGCATCTCCGTCTCGCCGTAGGTCGCCGGATTGATATCGGCGCCGCCTTGCAGGACTAGTCCGTCAATATTCTTGGCGTAATCACTCAATCGCATTACGCTACGGTCAAGAATACCATCACGTGTAATGGAGGGAATCATGAATACCAGCACGTCCCGCGCCATGATCCATTGCGCCACCGACTGCTCGAGGTATTGCAGTGTCTTGCTGTCGAGACCCTTGCCGCCCGCTCGCGGGTGCAGCAACCGAGCCGACAAACCAATCGTGAGGGTACGTTTCAGTTTCATGGTGAACTCCTTGGCCCGACGGGGCATAATTTGCCGAGAGCCTCATTGTCTTACTCTCGTTAGTGCCCGACAACCCTAAACATACCCATAATGAAACCTTCCGTCTTTTTCCTCCCAGACTGGCCACTCGCTTTCGGCCCCTTGCTGTGGGTCGCGCTGGCGGTTTTCGGGGCCGCGCTGGCCGGCGAATGGGTACGTCATCATCTCGGCCTGCCCAGAATCACGGCCTACCCGATCGTCGGCATGGTCGTCTCGGCTCTGGCGGGCGCACCCTTGGTCGCCGCGCACAGCGAATGGCTGCACCGTGGTCTCGACGTGGCCCTCGCCATCCTGCTCTTCGAGCTTGGGAGTCGTGTCGATCTGCGCTGGTTGCGGAATAACCGCTGGCTCCTGGTGACCAGCCTCTGTGAATCGCTGGCTGCCTTCGGCGCGGTGTTTCTGGTCAGCCGGCATCTCGGCCTGGCTGCCGAACCAGCCGCGCTGCTCGCGGCGATCGGGATGGCCACGTCACCCGCCGTCATCATGCGCGTGGTTGCCGAGAGTAATGCGCAGGGTCAGGTCAGCACCCGTCTGCTGATCCTGACGGCGCTCAACACCATCTACGCCGTCGTCACCGTGCACCTGGCATTGGGTGTGCTGCACCAGCGCTACAGGGACGACTGGGTGCTGGCGATCACCCATCCGCTGTATCTGCTCGGCGGAGGGCTGCTCGTCGGCATGCTGCTGGCCGAGGCGGTCAGCAGACTGGATCGCTGGCTGCGCTTGCGCGACGAGTATGCCTCCACCGTTCTGCTCGGCCTCGTGCTGATGACCATCGGCCTGATCGAAGCCCTGCACCTGCCCGTGACTCTGTGCATGTTGTTCGCCGGCATCGTCCTGCGCAATAGCACACCCCGGGCCTGGGTGTTCCCGCGACACTTCGGCTCCGTCGGCGGCGTGCTGGTGGTTATGCTTTTTCTCGTGGTCGGCGCGCAGATCAAGATCGAACACCTGTTGACCGGTGGCGTCCTGGCCCTCGTCCTGATCGGTGCACGCAGTCTGGCAAAGCTGTGCGGCATCCTGCTGCTGGCGCGGCCCGCGGGCATCAGTTGGCGCCAGGGCCTGTTGCTGGGCCTCGCGCTTTCCCCGGCGGCCGGGCCGGTGATGGTAGCTGCCGCCGACATCGGGCGCATCTACCCGCAGTTGCAGGGCACCATGGTCCCAGTCGCGATGAGTGCGGCGGCGATCATGGAACTGGCCGGCCCGGTGATCGTGGCATTGTGCCTCAAGTGGAGCGGAGAGCGTCGTGACTGAAGAAATCGAGAACGAACTGCCGGATTTCTCGCATTCCGCGCCGTTGACCCTGGGTGTGGAACTCGAGCTGCAGATCGTCGGCAGTCAAGATTACAACCTGATCGGCTCGGCCCCGGACCTGTTGCGCGAAATGGCCGGCCGTCGGTATCCGGGTGAGATCAAACCGGAAATGACCGATTCGATGATTGAGCTTTCGACCGATATCTGCCAGGACTACAACGATGCGCTGGCCCAGTTGCTCGACATCCGAAAGACCCTGGTACATCAGGCGGACCGCCTCGGCATCCTGCTTTCCGGGGGCGGTACCCATCCCTTTCAGCACTGGGGACAGCAAGCCATCTTCGACGCCCCGCGCTTCCACCACCTTTCGCAGCTTTATGGCTATCTGGCCAAGCAGTTCACCGTCTTCGGCCAGCATGTCCATATCGGATGCGCCTGCCCGGACCAGGCGTTGTGGCTGCTGCACGCCTTTAGTCGCTACATACCGCACCTTATCGCCCTGTCCGCCGCCTCGCCCTTCGTGCAGGGCTTCGACACCGGTTTCCAGTCGGCGCGACTCAATTCGGTCTTTGCCTTCCCGCTCAGCGGACGCGCGCCCTTCGTGTTGAACTGGGACGACTTCTCCGCCTATTACCGCAAGATGATCGCCACCGGCGTCGTCGAGAACATGAAGGACTTCTATTGGGACATCCGTCCCAAGCCCGAATTCGGCACCATCGAACTGCGTGTGATGGATACGCCGCTGACCGTGGACCGGGCTGCACAGATCGCCGCTTATGCCCAGGCGCTGGCGCGCTATCTGCTCGAGGAAAAGCCGATCGAGCCGCGCGAGGACGATTACCTGGTCTATACCTTCAACCGTTTCCAGGCCTGCCGCTTCGGCTATGACGGTACGCTGGTGGTGCCCGGCAGCGCCGAACAACGCATCATCCGCGACGATATCCTGCGCACGATGGCCATCATCGAGGTGCATGCCTACGATCTCGGTTCAACCGAAGCATTGAACTTGCTGCGCACCGAGGTCTTGCAGCGGCGCAATGGAGCAAGCGAGGTTCGCGACAGCTTCGTACGCGAAGGCGCGCTGGAAGAGGTCGTCCGCCAGGGGAGCGAACGCTGGGCCGGACGCCTGACCTGAAGGGCATTTTCTTGCCCGCCCTCAGCGCACCACCCCGGCGGCCCACGCCTCCGCCGCCGGCCGGACGATCTCGAGCCACGGCCCGGGATAAAGGCCGATGGTCACAACCAGGGTGATCAGGATCACCAGCACCGCCCATTCCCGTGGCCGCAGGTCTTCGGCTTCCAGCACCTCGCGACGGGTTGCCCGGCCGAGGAACGCCTTTCGGTAGAGCGACAGGAATCCGGCGGCGGCGATGGCCAGCCCGAACAGCGCAGCCATTCCGGTGCCCGCATGGCTCTCGAGGGCGGCGAGGATCACCATGAATTCACCGGGAAAGCTGCTGGTGCCAGGCATGCCGACGCCGGCCAGGCCGCAGATCAGGACGCCGCTGGCGAGCAGCGGCATCGTCAGGGCAGCCCCGCCGAGACTGTTGATGTCGGTCGACCCCGTGCGTTGGCGCAGGAACTCGAGGAGCATGAAAGCGCCGCCGGTGGCCACCGAAAAGCTCAGCAGCAGCGACACCGCCCCTTGCACCCCCTGCGCCGTGAATGTGGCCAGGCCGAGCACGGCCAGCCCGACGTGGCAGATGCTCGCATAGGCCAGCCCGACCCGCAGGTTGGTCTGCGCCAGGATGCCCACCGCGCCGTAGATCAGGGTCAGGGTGCCGAGGCCCGCGAGCAGCCAGTACATATCCTGCGCCGCAGCGGGTGCCAGCGGAATGGCCAGGCGCACCAGTCCGTAGGCCCCGACCTTGAGCCCGACAAGCAGCGCGGTCAGCGAACCCGGCGCCGCCAGCGCGAACCGCGGCAGCCAGGTGTGCAGCGGAACCAGCGGCACCTTCACGCCAAAGCCGATCAGGCAGAGCAGGAAGAAAATCATTTGCATCGAATATGGCAAGGGCACCGCCAGCAACGCCAGCAGGTCGAAGGTCGGCACCGACTGGCTGGCGGCGAGCATTACGAAGGCGAGCAGCAGCGGCACGCCGCCGGCCAGCATGATCATGAAATAGCGCGCCGCCACGCGAGGACTGCCGGCCGTCACACCCCAGCGGGCGAGCAGGAAGTAGCTCGGCGGCAGGGTCAGTTCCCAGAAGAAAAAGAAGAGCAGCGTGTCGAGCGCGCAGAAGATCCCCAGCGTCGCGCACTGCAACAGCAGCAGCAGGCAGTAGTGCAGGCGCGGCGCGTCGTGCACGGCATTCCAGCAAGCCACCAGGCTGCCGAGGAATAGCAGCGCCGTTGCCGGCAGGAACAGCACGGACAGGCCGTCGACCCCCAACTGATAATGCACGTTGAGGCTCGACACCCAAAGCTCGCGCTCGAGCAACTGGAAGCGCGCGCCACCCGGGTCGAAGGCGACAAGCACGGCACTGGCGGCAGCCAGCGTCGCCAGCATGACCAGCGCCGTCAGGCCACGCGCCGCGCGGTCCGGGAGCAGCCAGATCAGCACGGCGCCGAGCAGCGGCAGGAAAACAAGGAGAGAAAGCAGGTATCCGTTCATCGTACGAAACGCGCCGCCAGACCCTGACTGGCGGCCTCGGTAAGATGCAACCAGGGTTCGGTGAAGAAGCCGATGGTCAGCATCGCCAGCAGCGCGATGCCGCACACCAGATATTCCATGGGCGTGGTGCGGTCGACGTCGGGGGAACCCTGTTTTCGCTGGCTCAAAAAGGCGCGCTGAAAGGCCCACAGCAGGAATCCGGCCGCCGCGACGTTGCCGAGCGCCGCCGCCACCGTCGACAGGGCGCCAAAGGAGTCGATGGCTGCCTCCAGAATCAGGTGGGCGGCGTCGAAACCGGGGGTTCCCGGCATGCCGACGATAGCCAGGCCGAAAATGAGGAAGGCGATGGCGAGGAAGGGAATGCGCTCGAACAGGCCGGAGAGTTCGTCGAGTTCGGTAGTGCCGGTGCGGCGGAAGACGAAGCCGACGATGAACCACATGCCGCTCACCGCCAGGCCGAAGTTGGCGGCGAGCAGCACGGCGCCCTGAATCCCCGCCTCGTGCAGACTGAAGACGCCGATCACCAGCAGGCTGGTATGGCTGACCACGGCGAACCCCAGCAAGCGGCGGAGATTGGTCTGCTGGAAGGCCAGTGCGGCGGTGAAGAAGACACCGGCCATGGCGAAGCCGATGACGTAGGGCTGCCAGTGGAGAACGGCGGCTGGCGTTAGCGGCAGCACGAAACGCAGCATGCCGTAGATGCCGACCTTGGTACCGACCATCAGCGCCGGGGCGACGGCGATCAGGCCGTGCTGCGCCATGTTGGGCAGCCAGCCGTGCAGCGGGAAGAGCGGCGTGCGCACCGCCAGTCCGTAGAACAGGAGGAAGAAAGCCACCGTCTGGAAACGGTCGGCCAGCACGGTGCCCGCGAGGTCAAAGAGGTCGAAGCTCCAGCGTCCGCCACTGGCATCGGCGTGGCCCCAGCCGAGCACCAGGCAGCCGGCGACGAACAGCGCCAGGCCGAAGCTCTGATACTGGACGAAGCGGGCCAACGCCTGCGTCTCGGCGCGTGACGAAGCCCAGCGCCGCAGGAGATAGATCACCGCCCACAGTTCGAGCGCCGAAAATAGCGCGAACCAGGCGACATTCAGCGTCACCAGCATGCCAACCAACCCCGCCTCGGCGACCAGCAGCACGGCGAACAGGCGGCCCGGCGAAATCATGCCGCGACTCATCCCGTAGAAGGTCATCAGCACGGTCAGCAGGGCCGCAACCAGCAAAAAGACGATGCTCATTCCATCGACCGCGACATGATAGGCGAGCGGTTCGAAACGCTCCGCCAGTTGCAGCGTCGCCGACGCCGGATTGATCCGGCTGGCGACGACGATACACAGCAGCAGTTCGGCCAGGGCGAAAGCCTTGCCGGCGACAACCGCCGTTGCCCTTTCCTTGAAGGCGAAGGCGACGGTGGCGCCGCACAGCGGCAGCAGTTGCAGGATTGCCAGCAGCGGCGGGCCACCCTGCTCGGCCCCGAGGATTTCGCTGAAGCCACCCATCAGAGGATCACCACGAAGGTCACCATGACCGCCATCATCAGGTAGCGCGGCTGCTCGAGCAGGTTTTCCACGACCCGCAGATAGCCGCTGGTCCGCCGCAGCAGCCGTTCCGCCACCCCGCCGCGACCGCTCAGCGAAAGGTGCGTCTCCAGTCGCTGCAGGCGTTCGGCAAGGCTGGCCAGCGCCCGCCCGGCGAGGCCGTCGCCGACGATCAGCGGATGCTCGGGGGCGAGCGGCTTACCACGACCCGGCTCGCCCAGCGCGCGATCGATGAAATGCTCTTCGAGCCCACGAATGTCCTGGGCAAACGACCCGGTCGGCTTCACCAGCAGCGTGAAACCCAGCCGGTCGAGCCAGAAGCGCTCGACAGCTGCCGCATACAGCCATTGCCAGCGGCGCAGCCAGATCGGCGCCGGCTTCGGGCGCCCCTGCGTCAGCGCCAGCCAGGACGGAGCGAACAGGAACTGCCAGGCGCGCCACGCCGCATGCAGGCACAGGTGAACGGTGGCCAGCGTCGTCCATCCGAGGCCGATGGCGACGAACATCAGCGCCACCTGAAAGACCGTCGCAAAGATCAGCGCCGACTTGACGTCGGTCTGTACCAGCCCGCACAGCCAGGCATAGAGAGCCGTCGCGGCGCCAGCGACGACCAGCCCCACCATCACGTCCGGTACCTGCGCGAGCAGCGGCGATAGCCGCAGCAGCAGATAGACGCCGGCATGAATCATGACCGCGCCATAGAAGATTGCCGACGACGGCGTCGGCCCCTCGAGTGCCCGCGCGATCCACGGCGTGAATGGCAGCTGCGCCGACTTGGCGAGAGCCGCGACGACGAAGCCGCAGACCAGCAGGCGCGCTGTCACCTTCGTCAGTTCCGCGGTGCCGGCCAAGACCGGCCACTCGAAACTGCCGAGCCAGGCGGCGGCAAAGCCGAGGCCGAGGAGGAACCCGACATCGCCGCCGCGATTGGCCACGAAGGCGAAAAGGGCATTGTCGGTCGCCACCGGACGCTGCCAGGAATAGCCGATCAGCAGGAAGGAGGCAATACCGCACATTTCCCAACCGACGAAGGCGAGCAGGCCGTTGCCGGCGAGAAAGACGAGCTGGATGCCGGCGAGGAACAGGCTGAGGACGATGAAGAAGCGATGGAAGCCGGCTTCGCGGTGCAGGTAGTTGGCCGAAAACCGCAGCGTCAGCCAGCCGATCAGCGCCGCTACCGTCGATACGGACAGCGACAGAGGATCGAGCAGGAAGGAAATGGTGCCCCGCCAGTTGCCGCTGGCGAACCATGTGCCGAGGACGCGATGGTCGGGCGCGCCGTCGCGCAATGCCACGAGATCGATGCCGAGCAGCAGCAGCAGGCCGGCGAGTGCGGCCAGCGCGCAGAGTTGAGCAGTCAGCGCCTCGGCGCCGTCGCCACGCGCGCACCCGAACAGCACGCGCAGCCCGACGGCCACGAGAGCCAGCAGCGGCAATGCCGGCACCAGCCAGACCAGATCAGGCAGCAGGTGCAGTGCCGCATTCATGCCGCAGATCCCCGGATCAGCGCCGGCGGCAGCGCCTCGTGCCGCCCTGTGAACCAGTCGGCGGAACGCTCGACCCGCGGCAGGACCGCCCCGCCCGACCACGGCAGCCAGCCGCGGCGCGGGCAATAAACCTGAATTGCCGCGGTCGACGGATCCTCTGCGGCCAAAACGATCCAGGCGTTGCCGATGAGTTCCTGCAGCGCCGGCTGCCGCGCGACGATCGCCGACAGCATCTCTGGCGTCTGCTCGACGACCACCAGCAGGCGCATCGCTTCATGGATCTCGACCATCTGCCACGGCAGGCCGGTACGCAGGTCGGAATCGGCGCCCTCCATGACGCCGAACAGCCCGGCGATGTTGTGCGTCACCTTGGAGGAGCAGCCGAAGCGCTCATTGTCCACGGTCGAGAAATAGTATTCGAGGCTGATCCCGGCACCGACCGGCCCGGCGGCCAGCAGGATATCCTCGACGATCCGTCCGTCGTCGTCAGCGATCGGATCGTAGGAGATGAGGAAGACGCGACGGTCGAGGAAGAGCCCACGGCTCATCTCACGGCGGCCGATGAAGGCCGCCGCGTTGGTCGCATGACCCAGTTCCGGCCGTGCCTGCGAGATATCGTGGCCGCGCCCGACCACATGCTGGCTGGCCCGCCAGGGAGACACGCGCGGCGGCGCCGAGGCGAGGCGGCGGCAGCGCTCGACGGCATGGGCGCGACAGGCTTCCGCCAGTTGTCCGACCAGGCAATCGAGGTCCGCCTGGCGGGCGCCCGGCAGCAGGTCGAGGTCATACCATTCGATACCGTCGTCGCAAGTGTTGTGCTCGGCGGCGACGAACCATGTCGCCAGCGGGATGTGCAACCCGCGCTCGCCAAGCCGCGCACGCACCTCGGGCCGGTTGGCCATTGCCGCCAGGACACGGGCATTCGGGCCGCCGTGACGGCCTGAGCAGGCGCCGCAGTCGTAGGCCGAGAGATGCGGATTGTTGCGGCTTCCGGAGCCATGGCCGAGCACCAGTACCAGCGGCGCGAAGTCAGCGGCGAGCCCAATCATGTACAGGAAGTTCCCGACGCATAGCGCCTGCTCGTCGTCGGTGAATCCCGCCTGTGGATTGGCCGGAGTCGCCTGCGGATCGGCACTCGCCGCCGTCAGTCGCAGGCGGGTGTGAACGCGGCCATCGAACTGCTCGCACCAGTGTCCCAACGCCTGGCCGAACCAGCCGGGCGCCAACGTGCCGGCAACCAGCGCCACCAGCGCCGGCGGCGCTGCAAGCGCGGTCAGCAGCAGGCCAGCCAGCGGGCTGCGGCGCGTGCCCTGAATGAACTGCTCGCGCCATTTCAGTCGGCGTCGGCGGCGTCCAGCACGGTGTGCGAGCGCCTCCTCGCCACCGGGGACGACGGTTTCGCCTACGGCATGCACCGGCTCCACAACGACCGGGCACAGTGCGCTGGGAGCCGAGTCGTCGACGCCTTGCCAGAGCATGGCGACGCCGAAGAAACCGACAGCGCCGAAGGTGGCAATGGCCGGGGCGACCTCTTCGAGATGGCGGCGCGTGCCCTCCTCGCGGTCGTCCATGCAGAAGATGACCTGCGCCGTCGGCGCGGTGACCGGCTTGCGGTGGGGCTGGTTGGCGGCCAGCGCCGCGAAAATCTGCTCGCGGTAGTGCCGCTCATAGGCGAGCAGCCAGACGTGGCCGCGCTCCAGCGACTCAAGGCTGGCGGCGCAGCCGAGCAGAGCCCGCGCATCCTCCGCCGTCAGCCCGTCAACATCGCGGGCGGCAAGCCCGAGCAGCGCAAGGAGGGCCTCGAGGCGGGCTGCGGCTACCCGCGCGGCAGCCGCGCGCGACTCGCCGGAGGCGGCGATCTCGTCGGCCAGCGCCTCCCACTCCGCGTCAGCGCTCGCCCCGACGAGATCGATGCGGCACAGGCGTGCCGCCCGGTTCTGGTGATCCTCGCCCAGAGCCTGGCTACGCAAGGCATCACGGACGAAAAACTCGGCCGGACGCGCGGCAAACCAGGCGTGCAATTCGCTCAAGGTCAGCGGCGAACCGGTGAGCCGCCGCGTCAGGTCATCGCACAGCAGTCGCTCGAGCAGGACGCGGATGGCAAGGTAATCGACCATGGCCACTGGCGTGCCGTCACCGCGGCCGGGATTGCGCGCGCGCCACAGGAACATCCCCGACCAGCCCGGTATCTCCAGCGCCAGCCGTTCGAGGTAACCGGGCCACAGGGCTTCATCGGCGATCACCCGCGGCAGTTCCTCCGCCAGCACGTCGACCGGATCGTCGGGCAGCCAAGTGAGTTCATCGCGCACGTTCGGCAGGTCGTCGAGTTCCCACACCATATCGACGCCGGCACAGGCGCGCCAGGCCGCCCAAAAGCCGCGCTCGCGCTGCGGGTTGCGCCAGGCGGCAAGGCCAAGGTCAAGGTGGGCAGCAAGATGGCGCTGCAGGACGGTACGTACGCGTTCGAGCACATCCTCCCCGGTCAGATGTTCGAGTAGGCCGCGCCGCGTCCACTCGCGCCCGACTCGCGCGCACAGCGCCGACCAATGCCGCGTCGCCGCGTCCCGCCAGTCGGCCGTCGGCTCGCCGCCAACTGCTACGGTCGACGGCGAAAAACGGGCAAAAATGAAGCTTTTCGGCTGCGGATGCTCGCGTGCCTCCCAGTCCTGGCGGAACCGGCCTGGATCGTCCGGCGCCAGGCGCAAGGTGGCGAGCAGCACATCGCGCCGGGTGATGACCCGCCAAACCGGCAGGTCGAGATCGGTCAGGCCGGCGTCGGTCAGTGCCGCATCGAGGTCGTCGAGCGTGATCCGCCCCTCTGCCAGCAATTCGCGGAAGCGCGCCTCGGGCAGGTAAACCGCTGCACCGGTCAGGCGCTGTGCAGCCGCCAGCGCGTCGGTGAACGCCAGGTGCTGGAAGCCGTGTAGGGTGTTGTGATGGACGAAATCGCGAATCGGCGCCTGCGCCGGCAGGACGTGCGCCAGGTGCTCGATCCAGCGGCTCAGGCGCTCGCGCAATGGAAGCATGGCATCGTCGCCCATGTCAGCTTCCGAACAACCGGCCGACGCGGCCGACGCTGCCCGCCACGAGATCGAGCAAGGGCGCCGGCCAGACGCCGAGGGTGACGATGGCGAGCCCGAGAATCGCCGCGGCGACCGTCTCGGTCCGCGTCATGTCTGCAATGTCCTGCGCCGGCAGCCCCCTCATGCACAGGCGACCGATCACGCGCAGGCCGTAGGCGGCGCCGACCAGCATGCCGACACAGACAATGAGCACCCAGCCACCCCAGCGCGCGAAGCCGCCGACCAGTGCATGCAGTTCGGCGATGAAGCCGGCGCTGCCGGGCAGGCCGATCGCGGCGAGCAGCGCAAACGCAGTGAAGAAGGCGAAGCGCGGGGCGCGCCCGAGCAGGCAGCCGTAATCCGCGAGATCGCGGCTGTGCGTTCGCTGGTAGAGCAGGCCGACAACCAGGAACAGAGTTGCCGCAGTCAGGCCGTGCGCCACCATCTGCATCACCGCGCCGGTCAGCCCGGTGACATTGAGCGTGGCGATGCCGAGCAGGACGACGCCCATGTGCGAGATCGACGAGTAGGCGACCATCGCCTTCAGATCCTGCTGCCGCCAGGCAAGGACAGCGCCGTAGAGCAGGCTGACCAGCGCCAGCGCCGCAAGCCAGTCCTGCGTCGCCAGCAGTGCGGCAGGCAGCGTTTCGGCGGCGCGAATGAGGCCGTAGGCACCCATCTTGAGCAAGACACCGGAAAGCAGGATCGACACCGGACTCGGCGCCTCGACATGCGCCAGCGGCAGCCAGCCATGTAATGGAAAGACCGGCATCTTGACGCCGAAGCCGATGAATAGCCCGGCGAAGATCAGCAGTTGCGTCGATGGCGGCAGGTCGCGCGCGCCCTCGGCCATGTCGCCCATGGCGAAGCTGTGGTTGGGCGCCGCGTCATAGAGGAAGAGCAGCGCCACCAGCATAAACACCGACCCACCCAGCGTGTAGAGAAAGAAATTGAGCGCCGCCCGCTGCCGGTCGGGGCCGCCGAGACGGTCGATCAGGAAAAACAGCGGCAGCAGCGTGGCTTCCCAGAAGACATAGAACAACGACCAGTCGCGGGCGGTGAACACCCCCAACATCGCCGATTCAAGCAGCAGCACCAGTGTGAAGTAGAGCCGCGCGCCCTTTTCCATGCGCCGCGAGACGAGCACGGCGATCAGGGTCAGCAAGGCGGACAGCAAGACCATGGTCAGTGCAATGCCGTCGATGCCGAGCGCAAAATAGGAACCGAGCCGGACATTCCACGGCCGGCTTTCATAGAACTGGATCGCCGGCCCCGCCGGATCGAATCCGGCCGCCAGCCACAAGGCATGGCCGAGGGTCGCCAGCGCGAACAGCATCGCCACGCGCCACCGCGGCAAGGCACGACGCACCGGCAGCGCGGCCACCGCGGCAGCGCCCAGCAGCGGCATCAACACCAGCACCTTCAGCACGTCCCGACTCCTCCGGCAGTCCGTGTGACCGTCTCAGCTTTCATCATGCGATTATGCCAGTGGCTGCGACCATCCTGAAAGGCTGACACATCAAATGAGCGCTGGCGTCGTCGCGAGCAGCAACTGCGCCGTGTAGTAGAGCGGCAGGCCCCAGGCGCGGTTGATGAACCGCTGCCTGACGAAGCGGTCGCTAGCCACTGAAATGTCGGAAGCCGTGAAGGCGAGCGCCCCGACCGCCACCACCCAGGGACCTCCGGCAGCCGAGACCGCGCACGCGAGCGCCGACATGACGCCGATGACCAGCATGTAGGTTCGCACCGGACCGACCATATCCGCCGGAAGCGACTTGCCGAGCCAGCGCAGTACCACCAGGAGGGCCACTCCGAGGACGATGGCAGCGACCAGTAGCCCTTCTGGCGCCAGTGGCCTGCTCAGGAAGGCTGCATTGTAGGCGACATGCCCGAGCAGGAAGGCGAACACGCCGGCCCGGAAGACTCTTGGTCGGTCGCGTGGGATAAGCAGGATGTCGCCCAGCAGGCACCATACGAGAGCGAGCAGCACCAGATTGCCGTAGGCGGAGTCAAGCCCGCCCGAGACCAGGCCGAGCCAGATGAAGGCGGCGGAGGCAAGCGGCTTGGTTAGCCACAGCCCGACGCGCGAATCCCGGTGCTCGGCGACCAGCAAGCCGGCCACGGCCAACGCACAAAGGAGGATGGGAGCATGCATGCCCATTCTTTCGCCTCACACTCGACTGCCGGGCGCTTCCCGGGAAACGCCGCCGGCGCGGCTGCCCGCGATCGGGAAACGAGGCGCGGAATTGCAAACAGGCCAGCGTCCGTCCCGTCACGGTCACCATCTCAGTCCTGGCCCTCAGGATTATGCCCGCCTGCGCGGCAAAAGCGAGGCGCCGGTTCGCCGGGTTTCCCGGGACGCGGGAAGCCAGGTCGGCCCAGAAATTCCGGTTGGGCGCCGACGAACACCCAGGAGAACCTCGAACCTGTCGCTCAGCGGGTCATCCTCGCTGTTCTCAATGAACCGTCCAGGTCCGGTGATCATGCTCGACGGAAGCCGGGTAGCCTTGTTGGGGCATGGCGCTCAAGCCGCGGACAAATTCCGCCACTTTCGGGTCCCGAATGAGGTCGACCGCGGAATCCGCCTTCAGGAGATCCATCTCCCCCACCGGCCGGCTGACCACATAGCCCTGAACATGGTCGATGCCGGCCAACGCCAGCGCCTCCAGTGTCGGCAGGTCCTCGGCCCATTCGGCAATCGTCTGCATCCCGAAGTTGCCGGCCAGCTTGGCGATGGCCTCGATGATGCTCAGACTCGCCGGATGGCTGGCCGCATCGCGGACGAAGGAACCGTCGATCTTCAGCGCATCGGCAGGCAACTCCCGCAAATAGGAGAACGAGGTGTAGCCGGCGCCAAAATCATCGAGGGCGACGCGGATACCGAGCCGCCGCGCCTTTTCGAGGAAAGTGCGGGTGCTGCCGGTGTCGCGCAGCGCGACGCTTTCGGTCACTTCCAGGCAAAGCCGATCACGGGCGGCCGGTGCCTTGCTGAGCATCTCGAATGCCTCGCGGACAAACACCTCGTCGCTCAACGAAGCGCCGCTCAAGTTCATGCTGACGAAACGCGTCTTGCCCAGTCGCTCCTTGTTGCGCTCCAGCCACTCCAGCGTCGTCGCCAGCACCCAGCGGTCGATCAGCGTGATGCGCCCGCTGTTTTCGGCGGCAGAGATGATTTGCCCGGCCGGAACGATGCTGCCGTCCGGCTCGCGCATTCGCAGCAGCATCTCGAAATTGAGGGATTCGGTCGGCGCGCGCAGCGAAAGAATCGGCTGCATTTCAAGAAACAGCCCCTCGGGCGGACGATCCGCGGCAAAACGCCCGATCAACCCGAGTTCCCGCGTGTAATCGCGCAGGGCCTGCGAACCGGCTTCGAAGACATGAACGCCCGATCCCTTGGTCTTCGCCAGACGGCAGGCGCGGTCCACCGTCGAAATCGCCTCCTTGAGGGTCGTCGGTGCCAGCAATTCCACCAGTCCAACCGATACCCCGACACTGAAACCCTTCCCCTCTGACTCGAAACTCCGGCCCGAAACCGTGTCGACGATCTTATCGCAGATCACGCTTCCCTGGGCAACGGTGGTGTTCTCCATGACGATCAAAAACTCATCGCCGCCGACCCGCCCCAGACGATGATTCGTGATCGACCCGACCACCCGCTCGCAGATCTGCTTGAGGACATCGTCGCCCACCGTGTGCCCGAAGAGGTCGTTGATGAGCTTGAAACGGTCCATGTCGAGGTATGCCAGGGCCAGCGGCCGTTGCGGCGAGCTTCGTTCAAGAGCTGCGGTGGCGACCGCCTCGATGCCACGGCGGTTCAGAACCTTGGTGAGGGCATCGAATTCCGCAAGATGGCGGAGTTTCTGGGTGGCCTCGTGGCGTTCGGTTATGTCCTGCAGGGAACCTTCGATCCGCCCCCGGGCAACGGCGGCCTTCACCAGGAATCGGGGCGCCGAACCGTCGGCGTGCGGCTTGCCAGACACTTCGATTTCAACCGTTCCCGCCGTCCTCAGTGCCTGTTGCAGGGTCCGCCAGTATCCCTCGGCAAAGCAGTCGCCCCAGGAAGCACAGCCGTCCGCTCCTCCATGGCGATCCATCATCGTAACCAGCGCGGGGTTGGTCTTCAGGAAATTGCCATCGCCATCGAGCGTGAACAAGCCGACCGGAATCACGTCATAGGTATGCTGCAGTTCGGCCTGAGCCTCCAGGCGTCCCTGCTGTTCGCGCTTCATGTGCTCGGCGATGGCCACGGCAACCAGCAGGCTGGAAAACACCGCAGCGGTAATGCTGTTTACGCTGCCTGCCGCGGTCGTGACGCCCAGAGCGGCCGCCGCTATCTCGTAAACACTCGACGAGAGAATGATACCCAGCAGGACGGCATGGGCTGCGGCGTACCACATCGCCATCCAGGAATTCGTGAATCTGATTACCCGGTAGAGCAGGAAGCACAACAACGCGATGCCGATAATCGCGGCCACCCAGATGATCTGGAGGAACGTGTGATAGGGCAGCAGCAGTGCAGCGGTCATAAGCGGAAGCGGCGACCAGTGCGCGTAGCCGAGGACCCAGGACGTCCCGACCTGCTTCAGCTCACGCTTGAACATGCGCATGAAGACGGCAACAGTCAGTGTGTAGAAGGCCGCGATTGTCACGCTGCGGACTGTCCCCAACCAGTCGGCGGGAATGGACTGCTCAAGCAAATGGGCATCCCAGCCGGCCGATAGTGCCGCCATCCGCATGTTGGCGATCAGCCAGGCGGCAAACAGCACGATCAATCCGTCGCGATAGACAAAGGCAACCATCAGGGCAAAGGCGGCCAGTATCCCGACACTGCCATCGATCAGACCACTGTTGCGCT
Source organism: Candidatus Dechloromonas phosphoritropha (assembly GCA_016722705.1). Classification (NCBI taxonomy): domain Bacteria; kingdom Pseudomonadati; phylum Pseudomonadota; class Betaproteobacteria; order Rhodocyclales; family Azonexaceae; genus Dechloromonas; species Candidatus Dechloromonas phosphoritropha. The sequence continues at coordinate 289,354 of JADKGN010000004.1, forward strand.
CGAACTTGCGCTGCGCGGTTTCGAGACCGGCCACATCCCAGCGCTGGATCGTCAGGCGCGCCGGACCGACCGACTCCACCCGGCACAGCACCTGGCCCTTGACCCCATCGAGACGGAATCCGCCCAGGGCCTGCCTGAGTTGACCGCTGCTCCGATCGCGGTCAGCTGCGCCCAGATGCTCGCGCGTCGCCGGATTCCAGCACTCGATCTGCCTTGCATGACGCGAGGGAAAGAAGATGGCTGGAGCGATTCCCGAAGCCGTGGCACCCACCTGGAACGCCATCCAGAAAGGTACTTCCGACAGCCGCGTTTCCACCTGGCTCGCCCGCGCCAAGGATTCCAGGGATCCCGATACCTGCGATTCCGACAAAATCCGGCTGTCGTCCCGCAGCACCTTGAATTCGACAGGATCGACTTCGCCGAACTCATAGACCGGTTCCCAGGCGATGAGAGCCCATACGGCAAGCACAACCGCGGCAAGGGGAATGACATAGAGCGCCAGCGAGCCAAGCAGGGCATCGCCGAGATCGCGAAGGCGAGCGATCGTCGGGGATAACGTCATCATGGCGCCGGAAATCGATGGGTTCTGGTTTTGCATCTCGCTTGTACCTTTTTCTCGGTGCAGGGAACATGCGCTGGCGCCTGAGTCATTTTGCACAACCTGGAAGCTCGTCAAGTTTGCCGTCGTTCTCCGAGGCCACCTGCCGAACATCACGCTTTGCACGACTCGCAACAGCCATTCCTGCTACACGCTCAAGGTACCGCGACGGCGACCCGATCAACTGCGGCCTTTTTCACACTTGTCCAGAATTAGAGCGCCAGCGGGGCATGGCAAGCCACGACTGATGCGGCGCACGACAATGCCGGCCCGAAGTGGCCGCTTGACAACGCCACTGCTGGGGAGCGCCCGGGAAGAAGCAGACGATCAGGCGGACCGGCGATCGGCCGCTCATCGGGCGAGTCGGTGGCTGGTTTTCGGCGCCGCCAGGCCGGGCGCGCCGGCAGCCTTGTGCCCCACGCGTTGTGGAACAACTTCCAGCCGGCAAGTCTGTCAGACTCGAATCAGGGAATTTTCCGCGAAATGGCGGACGCCCAAGCCGCTGATCGCGAGAGAGCGCGAAGGGTGAAAATTGCGCTGCCTTACCGACCCCGCATACGCACGAGATCCCGCGACAAGATCACATCAGGTATTCGGCACTGCGCAGTTCATACGCCTCGCGCTTGTCAACCAATCGCCGGCTGACCCTCTCTGGCAAACGGATGTCCGGGTGCACTGTCTGAAAAACATACAAGTAGAGCGGATGCTTGGCTGCAACCCAATTGCTGTGAGCATCCGGGACTGAAAAGGCCATCACACGATGCGGCATATTCCCGACGTGGTGCATGGGTACCAGTGTGCCACCGGGAAGGACATCCCGGAACAACAGGGCCTCGTAGAGCCGATCAAGCGGCTTGCGCGCCGTGATGACCATCCATTCGATGGCCTCTTCCATACAGTAAAGAAAGTAGGCCTTGTAAAGCGCTATTCTCACCATCCGACCGACCGCGTTCTGCTCGACGCCCAGACGGGTAGCCTCGGCCAGGCTTGTTCCCGCAAGCCACGAAGGCAAGCTGATCGATTCCTCGAGTTTCAGCGGGTTACCGGAATTGGTCTGGATGCGCATCGTCCCCAGTGGCGAACCGTCAAGCTTGGCCTCAGCGAGCAGCACGAGAGAGCCGTCGTCGTAATCTTCGGACTCCGGCGCCCGCAGGCTGGCGGCGAACTCGGGAATATGGCGAGCATAGGCACGGTGGCGGATATCGACCGCCTTGTGAAAATCCTCTTCGGTCACCGCGGGGCGAATGACGAAAGGCAGGAGTTCTTCGCGCAGCGAGGAATATTTTTGATTTGTCGTGTCCACGTCTTGCCGCTCAATCGAGTTGATGAAGTCCCACCACGGGAATTCGCGAGCATGACACGTAACGGTGCCGGTGACCCCTTCTGCTTCGCAAATCGCCCATTCAGCGCGCTTTGCTGTGGTTTTTTACCCAAAATATCCTGCCGGAAGTCGCCCCGCGCGCCGCCGGGGTACCGACTACTTCACCCACTGAAGCGCAATGCCGATGACGAACCCGGTCGTCCGTTGGCCAACACTCACTGCCATGGTTCGACGGAGAAAGGGGGAATCCAGTATCGCACTCGCAGATCTGTGCAAGTTTGCATTTGTTATCGGCGCTAGATTTCTGACATATACTGGAGAACGACCAATCGCACCGACTCATCAGCATTCTTAACCTATCGCTGGATACTACCGAGTGGTTTTGATAGGCTTTGTTCTTTCGTTGTGACGGGGCTGAGATTTCTCAATTTCTCATGAAGGCAAGATGTGTTCTCGCGATCACTTGGCAGCAAGTGATCTGTATATGCAAAATTAATAACAGGGGGTGTTATGGCGGAACAAAAACTCGGCAATCCAGCCGTAGTTGGATTGGCTGGCTTTGGTTTGACAACGATGCTGTTGCAATTTCATAACGTTGGCTGGATGGGTCTTGGCCCAGTGATATGGGTGGGAATATTTTTTGGTGGCATGGCGCAAATGATTGCCGGGCTGCAGGAGCTGAAGACCGGGAATAATTTCGGCTACTGCGCCTTCACTGGCTATGGTTGCTTCTGGATCTCATTGACCTTCCTGCTGATCGGCAACCACTACGACCTGTACACCTCCAGCAAGACGGACATCGGCTGGTTTCTTGTCGCCTGGACAGCCTTCACCGCGATCCTGTGGGTTGGCTCGATGCGTATCAGTAACGCGCTGGCGCTAACCTTTACGTTCCTCTTGATTGGTTTTATCCTGCTTGATCTGGCGCACTTTGGATTTCCCAATTTAACCGTTGTTGCCGGCTATGAACTCATGATCGCTGCTGCCGCTGCGTGGTACATCATGGCCCACCTCATCTACGCCGACGTCTTTGGACGCGATGTGCTCCCGGTTGGCAAACCATGGCTCAAAGCCTGACCAGCGACCATCAGCTAAAATGCAATCTCTAACTCGTCAAGCTATGACAGGGGAAATCAAAGTGATTAAATTTATCAAAGTCTTGTGCGCCACTATCGCCTGCGGCAGTCTCACCGGCACGCTTATGGCCGCCGGTAACGACGCCGCCACACCGGACGAAGTCGTCCTGAAAGTCCGCTCCGCCGCAAAGTACCTGAACGCCAAGGGGCCTTCCGGATTTTCAGCATTCAACAACACGACTGGGCCTTGGACCTGGAAGGATAGTTATGTGTTCGTCTTTGACTGTCGAAAAGACCGAATGATCGCCCATCCGTTCCGCCCCGATCTGGTGGGTAGACCGATCATGCAGATTCAGGACAACAGCGGCAAATTCATTTTCCAGGAACTCTGCAAAGCCGGTCGAAACCCCACTGGCGGGTGGGTTGAATATTCGTGGCCGAAGCTGGGGGCTGGTAATTTGTCGCGAAAATTATCGTATTCCCTGGCGGCGGATATTTCGTTCACTTCCGGCATTCAAGTCGGCGCTGGTATCTATGACGACAGCACAACACTCGCCGATTTGAACAAGCTACTGGAGCGGCAATTTAATCCGGCCAAGGTTCCGGCATTTTGATGTCTCAGGTGTCGCCAGGTTAGTGCTCAAACACCATTGAATCAACCAAGCCAGACGATCGTCATTTCCCCTCAGCGCCACCGACAAACCAAGTAGCAACTCGTAGATTGGCCTTCTGTTAACTCAACAGAAGGCCAATCTGTCGTTTGTCCCCGCAATTGCAAAACATCGCCGCTACGCTCCGCCATGGAGAAAAAATTGTTCCATTGGGGTCAGAGTCATTTCAGTTTTTTGATTTTCCAACCTTTTCCACCCGCCTCAAAGAACATCGCTTTTACCCCTTTTTTCCAGTCGACCGCGACAATCGCCTTTTGGCCGCTCCCATCAACGCCCCAAGCGTTGCGGCTCACCGCTTACCACATCAAGTCATCGGGAATATGGTAGGCGGCACAGGTCACGAATAGGATGCGCGTGGATCGGTCTGGATGAGCATACGGCCCTCCTGGAGAGTCATGGATTACAAATTCGTCGCATACCTGAGCCACCTACGATCTTCTTGCATGGTCTGCGCCTCGTGTATATCTTGCAAACGGCGGATCTTGCGCCTGGATGCAAACCACTGACGTCGGGAGACACAACTCGTCATGAAGGCAACACTAATCGATGCACAAGGCGCAAGCACGCCGCTGTCCGGCAATGATCTGGCTGCCAGCTTGCCGCAGTCGGGCTTTTTCTGGCTTGACATTGCGAGCGCCACGGCCGACGAATTCGCGGCACTGGCTGGCGCGCTGCAACTGGACGAAACGGCAAGCGCCTGGTTGTCGCGCTTCGGTCAGTCGTCGCGCTGCGAGATCAGCGCGCAGCAGATGCGTTTCTCGACCTGGGCGAACGGCGGCAAGCGGGGAGTCGTCGAGGCGCATCTGCTGTCTTCTCCCGCATGGCTCATCACCGTGTTTGATGGAGCGGTTTCCGGCCGGGACCGCTGGCACACGGGCTTCCGGCAAATCACCGACAGCATCGCCACACATCCGGACTACGCAATCGGGTTTGTACTCAATGAGCTGGTGACCGGCTTGTACCCGCGGCTGGAATGTGCCGACGAAATCCTCGACAAGCTGGAGGACGATATTTTCCTCAATCCCAAGCCCGAGCAACTGTTCGCCCTGGCCGACCTGCGCCGGGAACTTTCGTCTCTACATCGGCGGCTGGTACCCCTGTGCAACACGCTGAAGGCCCTGATCGCGACGGCCGGCGGAATCGGAATTGCCAGCGTCGGCATAAAGGCCACACCGTGGCTTCACACCTACAGCGAACGCCTGATCGATCTGGTGGAGCGGATCGACAGCTATCGTCAGCGTACCAGCGAAGCAATGGAGGGCTATGGCGCCAACCAGGCCAACCGGCAATCCGAGCAGATCAACCGCCTGACCGTGATTTCCTGGGTATTCCTGCCGCTCACCTTCCTCACGGGCTTCTTCGGCATGAACTTCAAATGGGCGGTCAATGGCCTTCTCGCGACAGAAGACGCGTTCATGCTGCTCGGCATCGGCTTACCCGTGCTGGCGCTGGTCCTGACCCTGCTGTTGTTCAAAAGTCTCGGTTGGGTCGGCGCGTGGCGGAGGAAGCAGCAGCAGGCGGCTGCGGTCAGCAGCCTCGTCTCAGGGGCAGCGAAAGCGCGCGGCGAGCGCCGCCGAGCGCGCTGAGCGTGCGGGCGGATGATTAACCCGGCAAGCCTGTGGACAGAGACCACGATGTTGTCTCACCTTATGTAATTTCTTGGCGCCACAGCCTCGTGCCGCTTGACGGTGTGCTAAACCGGTAGCTGGAACCCACGGCAGGCTCGGCCGTTGCAACGCCAGTGGATCGCTGGGTAGCAACCTGAAAACCGCAGTTAGCCGATTCGGTTTGCATGATTGGCGAGGAATTGACGAGACTAAGGTGGTCCGACACCGGCGAGGATTTTCTTGTGCCTTTGGGGTCAGAGTCATTTCAGTTTTTTGATTTTCCAATTTTTTTCAGTCGCCTCAAAGAACATCGTTTTTGCCTCTTTTTTCCGGTCGACCGCGACAATCGCCTTTTGGCTGCTCCCATCAACGCCCCGAGTGTTGCGGCTCGCCGCTTAGCACATCAAGTCATCGGGAATCGGGCAGGCGGCACAGGGATGGTTGGCCTGAACCGCCTCCGAGACACCAATCCGCCTGATCTTGTTGTCAAGAGTGACGTTGTAGGCGATATTGCTGGCGGCGTGCCCGGCGATCCATGCGCTCATCAAGCAGCCACTCTCGAACCCAACACCGCGAATGCGCAGCAGACCGAAGGATGGACTGTGGGTGGCATCCGGGGGTTTGCGCTCCCGAAACCAGGCCCGCCCCTTGCCCGTACGCGCGAATCAGCGAAGACCGGGGCTGCCCATCGTTCAGTGATAGACGATCTCGACGTTCTCCGACTGCAGCCAGCCGTTCAGGGCGTCGAGCAGCGTGTCGTCGAGGCGCACGCGCACGGCGTCGCCGAGCACTATTTCGCACTCGGCCGTTGCGTTGCGGTAGCTGACCCGCACCTGCGCCGGACCGGGTGCAAACGGCGTCAGCAGCGACTTCAGCTTGTGCGCGTCCGAGCCCCCGTTCATCCGCAGCAACAGGTGCCTGGCAAAGCGGGCGCGCGCCTCGCCGACGGTCATCAACTTTTCGGCGGTGACACGATTACCGCCGGAGAAATCGTCGTAACTGACCTTACCTTCGACGATCAGCACCTCGTCGATGACGATCTTGGCGCGCTCCGCCTCGAACAGCTCATTGAATACCGAAACCTCGAGCGTTGCCGTGCCGTCGTCGATCTGGACCAGGAGCATCTTTCCCCGGCGCGTCATCTGCGTGCGCACGCCGACCACGATACCGGCGAGCAGGGTTGGCTCCCTGGACGGTTCCATCTGCTTGAGCGAGCGCCGCACGAAGCGCGACAACTCCTGCTTGCGGGTGTTGAAGGGATGCCCGGAGAAGAAGAAGCCAAGCGCGGTCTTCTCCTGCATCAACTGCTCCCTTTCGCCCCAGGGCGGCACGGGTATGTATTGCGGAGCGTGTTCCTCGGCGGCCGGGCCGACATCGAACAGGCTGGTCTGCATCGAGTTGCGCTCGGCCTGCTCGGCGAAATCCATCGCCACGCCGACCGACGCGAGCAGTCGGTGGCGGTGGCCATCGATGCTGTCAAAGGCACCGGCCTTGATCAGCGCCTCGGTGGCGCGGCGGTTGACCATGCGCTTGTCGCAGCGCCGGCAGAAATCGAACAGATCCTTGAACGACCCGCCGCTTTCCCGTGCCTTGAGGATTTCATTGACCGCCTGCTCGCCGGTGCCCTTGACCGCCCCCAGGCCATAACGGATGGTGCCACGGTCGACCGGCTCAAAACGGTAATTCGAGACATTCACATCCGGCCCGAGCACCTTCAACTTGTTGGCGATGGTGTCCTCATAGAAGATCTTCACCGAGTCGGTGTTGTCCATGTCGGACGACAATGTTGCCGCCATGAAGGCCGCGCAATGGTGCGCCTTGAGCCAGGCGGTGTGGTAGGTGACGACGGCGTAGGCCGCGGTGTGCGACTTGTTGAAGCCATACTCGGCGAACTTGGTCATCAGATCGAACAATTGCTCAGCCAGCGCCGGGTTATAACCTTTCTCCTTGGCCCCGGCGGCGATGGTCGCCCGATGCTTGGCCATTTCCTCGGGCTTCTTCTTGCCCATAGCCCGGCGCAGCATGTCGGCGCCACCCAGCGTGTAGCCGCCGATGATCTGCGAGATCTGCATCACCTGTTCCTGGTACACGATGACGCCGTAGGTCGGCGACAGGCAGGCGGTCAGGTCGGGATGGAAATAGTCGATCTTTTGCTGGCCCTTCTTGCGTAGGATGAAGTCGTCCACCATCCCGGAACCGAGCGGGCCGGGACGATAGAGCGCGAGCACGGCGATGATGTCCTCGAAACGGTCGGGCTGCAGCTTTCTCAGCAGCTTCTTCATCCCCTCCGATTCGACCTGGAAGATTGCCGTCGTATTGGCCTCTTTCAATATCTGGTAGGCCGCCGGATCGGTGAAGCCGAGTGCCATCAGGTCGAGCCTTTCGCCGGTCATCCGGCGAACGTATTCGACGGCCAGCTCGATAATCGTCAGGTTGCGCAGGCCGAGGAAGTCGAACTTGACCAGACCGGCCTTTTCGACGTCGTCCTTGTCGAATTGCGAGACCGGCGACGCATCGCTGCCGGTGGCCTGATAGATCGGGCAGAAATCGGTGATCTTGCCCGGCGCGATCAGCACGCCGCCGGCATGCATGCCGACATTTCGAGTCAAATCTTCTAGTCGACCGGCGAGATCGAACAGTTCGCGGACCGACTCACCGTCGCGCTCGTCGCGCATCAGCTCCTTCAACGCCGGCTCCTGCTCCAGCGCCTCGGCCAGCGATACCGGCTTGTTCTGGACGATCGGGATCATTTTGGAAATACGATCGCACAACGAATACGGCAGGCCGAAGACGCGGCCGACGTCGCGAATCACCGCTTTCGACGACATGGTGCCGAAGGTGACGATCTGCGATACCGCCTGCGAACCGTAGCGCTGACGGACGTATTCGATGACCCGCCAGCGGTTGTCCTGGCAGAAGTCGATGTCGAAGTCGGGCATCGACACCCGCTCCGGGTTCAGGAAGCGCTCGAACAGCAGGGCGTAGGCCAGCGGGTCGAGGTCGGTGATGCGCAGGCTGTAGGCGACCAGCGAGCCGGCGCCGGAACCGCGGCCCGGGCCTACCGGCACAGTGTTACTCTTGGCCCAGTTGATGAAGTCGGCGACGATCAGGAAGTAGCCCGGGTAGCCCATCTGGATGATGGTCCTGCACTCGAAGGCGAGACGTTCGTCGTATTCAGGGCGGCGTTTCAGGCGCTCCTCCGGGTCGGGAAAAAGCTCGACCAAGCGTTTCTCCAGCCCGGCTCGCGCTTCGGCCACAAGGAAGTCATCGAGCGTCATTCCTGCCGGCGTCGGGAAATCGGGCAGGAAATTCTTGCCCAGCGTCAGCTCGATGTTGCAGCGGCGGGCAATTTCCAGAGAATTTTCCAGCGCCTCGGGCAGGTCCGCGAACAACTCGGCCATCTCGGCCTGGGTCTTGAAATACTGTTCCCCGGTATGGAGCCTCGGTCGACGCGTATCGCCCAGCACGTAGCCTTCGGCAATGCAGATCCGCGCCTCGTGAGCGCGGAAGTCGTCGCGGTTCATGAACTGAACGGGATGCGTGGCGACCAGCGGCAGACCGAGTTCGCCGGCGAGATCGGCGGTCTGCTGGACCACGGATTCCTGCTGCGGCTGCCCGTAGCGCTGCACTTCGAGATAGAAGGCGCCGGGGAAGATCGCCTCCCAGGCCTTCGCCCGTTCGCCGGCCTGGTCAAAGTTGCCGTTGATCAGGGCCTCGCCGATATCACCGCGATTTGCCCCGGAGAGCGCGATCAGGCCGTCGCTGCCGATTTCGTCAAACCATTCGCGGCGGATTTCCGCCCGGTCGCGCCGACCGTCGACCAGATAGGCCCGGCTCAGCAGCTCGCAAAGCTGCCGGTAGCCGTCCCGGTTGCGCACAAGCAGCAGCAGGCGGGAGACGTCGTCCGGCGCCTCGCGGTTGGCGATCCACACATCGGCCCCGGCAACCGGCTTGAGACCCTTGCCGCGGGCCGCAGTGTAGAACTTGACGAGACCGAACAGATTGCCGAGATCAGTCAGCGCCAGCGCCGGCATGCCGTCGGCCGCCGCCCGCTTGACGGCATCGCCGATGCGGACCATGCCATCGGTCACGGAATATTCGGAATGGAGGCGAAGGTGGACAAAACGCGGGGGAGTCATGAGCCGCATTTTAACGCGGCGCCGAACCCGCGCCGAAAAATCGTCCCCACGAAAACTGTCGCGGTGAACGGTCAAATTTCACCCGATTTGAAACATTTCCATGACAACGCACCAAAATTTGACGAATCGCTCACAGAATCCCTAGAATCACCGCATTCCCGACGGCACCGAACGGTCGCGCCGGGCATCTGCCAACCGGAGTCTCGAATGTTTGTCATCCTGCGTCTCGTCGCCATCCTCTGCCTGATCCTGACTGCCGCCCTGCCCGCCACGGCGGCAGACAAGAGCGGAGCCGAGACGAATTCCGCGAACGAGGCGCCATTGGTCATCTTCAACCGGACCGTCGTCGTCTTCCGCAGCGATTTCCTTGGCGTCGCGCCACGCCCCCGGGCCGCGCGCGCCAAGTCCACGATCGACGATGCACTGGCGCGCGGCGGAAAACACAATGTTGCCATCCGGGATAACCCCGAAGGGCAACTGGTGATGATGGGCGACACGCTGGCCTTCGTCGTTACCGCCGGTGATGTCGACCAGTTGCGCCAGGAAAAGCCAGAACAGGTAGCCGCCCAGGCGGCGCGCAACCTCGAGCAGGTCATCGCCGAAACCGACGAGGTGCGCAATCTGCACGCCATGCTCAAGGGGGCTGCGTGGGCGGCGGCGGCTACGGCGATCTTCGTGCTGCTACTGTGGGGCCTCGGCCGGCTGCGCGACCGCGTCTCGCGGATCCTCACGGCGATCACCGAGCGCAAGGTGGCCGCGCTAAAAATCGGCGGTACTCAGGTAGTCGAAGGAGAACACCTGGTCCCCTTGCTGCGCCGCGTGCTTGCGGTGGTCAGCTGGGCATTCATCGCCATGCTCGTTTATGAATGGCTCAGCATCGTCCTCTCAAGTTTCCCGTATACCCGCCCGTGGGGTGAGCGCCTCAATGGCTACTTCTTCGGGATTGCGCTGGAGATCGGCGGCGGCATCATCAGCGCCATCCCCGGCCTCGGCATTGCCATTGCCATCTTACTGCTGGCACGCTTTACCGTGCAGTTTCTCGGCCGCTTCCTCGAACGACTGTCGCGCGGCGGCTCCGCGCCCGCATGGCTGGGCCTGGATACGCTGCCGACGACGCGCCAGTTGTTCAACATCGGCATCTGGCTGTTCGCCGTCGCCATGGCCTATCCCTACCTTCCCGGCGCCGAGACCGACGCCTTCAAGGGCCTTTCGGTGCTACTCGGCCTGATGGTCTCGCTCGGCGCATCGAGTGTCGTCGGCCAGGCCGCCTCGGGATTGATCCTGACCTACACGCGCACGCTTCAGGTCGGCGAATATGTGCGCGTTGGCGACAACGAGGGCACGGTCACTCGCCTCGGCACCTTCACGACGACCATCCGCACCGGCCTCGGCGAAGAGCTGACTATCCCCAACTCGCTGATCACCGGCTCGGTAACGAAGAATTATTCGCGTAGCGTACATGGCAAGGGTTTCATCGTTGATACCACGGTCACCATCGGCTACGACACCCCGTGGCGTCAGGTCGAGGCCATGCTGATCGAAGCGGCCAACCGCACACCTGGCATCCTCGAAACACCGGCACCGCGTGTCTTCCAGACGGCACTCTCCGATTTCTACCCGGAATATCGCCTCGTCGCGCAGGCCGTACCCACTGAACCGCGTCCGCGCGCCGAGGTGATGAGCATGCTGCACGCCAACATCCAGGACGTGTTCAACGAGTACAATGTGCAGATCATGTCGCCGCACTACCTCGGCGACCCGGCGCAAGCCAAGGTGGTCAAAACGGAGGACTGGCATCTGGCGCCAGCAGAGAAGGACTGAAAGCCCAACATCGCCGCTGTTGCGGTCAACTCCCGAAAAACCATGAAAATCAACAAGCCCTTGATGATCGCCATCGCCTTCGCGCTGCTTGCCACAGGCGGACCCGCGCTGGCCGAAGCGGACATCCGCCACGAGCAGGTGCAGTTTCAGAAAGGCACAAGCGGCGCCACGGTCAAGGGCAGCATCAAGGGCCGCCAAGTCATCGATTACCGCCTGCGCGGTGCTGCCGGCCAGAACATGGACATTACCCTGAAGGCAAGCAAGACACCAGCTTACTTCAACGTCCTGGCGTCGGACGATACCCCGCTCTTCATCGGCTCGGTCTCGGGCAACCAGTTCTCCGGCCTGTTGCCGAAGGACGGCGAATACACGATTCGTGTCTATCTGACGGGCAATGCCGCCAGCAGCAATCAGTCGGCTGACTTCACCTTCGAGATCGATATCACCAGCAGACCGGCGTCCGCCGCCAAGGGGGCGACGCCGCCGGCCAAATACGATGCCTCCGGCAAGATCAGATGCTCTGAGGACAAGGAGACGCTCGATCGCCAGTGCGACTTCCGCGTCGTGCGCCACTTCGCCACGCACAGCGCCCAGATCTGGATCGCCTACGGCCCCGATGGCCGAACCCGCGTACTGCATTATGCCGACAAGAAATTTACCACCGACGACGGGGCTAGGATTTCCGCCCAGCGCCAGAACGACAACTGGCGGATCGGCATCGGCGGCAGGGAGTTCTATCTGATCCCGGATGCGCTGATCAACGGTAGCTGATCACCCGCCGCCTGCCCTCCACCGGTGCCCGGATGATCTCAGGGCCGCCGCAGCATCGGCAAGGCCGCGCCGCGAGCCTTGACGCGATGCGCAATGCGGTTACGCTTGCAGCTTCAGAACAACAGATGGAGAGATGCCATGACTTTCGAAAACCCGCTTGTCCTGCGTAGCGACCGTGCCGACGGCCTGACCACGCTGACCCTCAATCGCCCGGGCCAGTTCAATTCCCTGTCGAAGGACATGCTGACCGCGATCAAGGACGAACTCGACGCCATTGCCACCAATGAAGCCGTGCGCGTCGTCGTCATTGCCGGCGCCGGCAAGGCCTTCTGCGCGGGACACGACCTCAAGGAAATGCGTGCCAACCACGACAAGGGCTACATGCAGGCGCTGTTCCGGCAATGCGGCGAGCTGATGCTGACCCTGACCCGCATGCCGCAACCGGTGATCGCCCGCGTGCACGGCATCGCCACCGCCGCCGGCTGCCAGCTCGTCTCGATGTGCGACCTGGCGGTCGCTGCTGACGTCGCGAAGTTCGCCGTGTCCGGCATCAACGTCGGCCTCTTCTGCTCGACGCCTGCCGTCGGCCTCGCCCGCAACCTCGGGCGTAAGGCGGCGCTGGAAATGCTGCTCACCGGTGACTTCATCGACGCCATGGAGGCAAAATCCAAGGGGCTGGTCAATCGTGTCGTCCCGGCCGATGCGCTGGACGCCGAGGTCGAGCGCCTCGTGCAGTCGATCCTCGCCAAGAGCGCTATCGCCGTACGCATCGGCAAAGGCATGTTCTACAAGCAACTGGAAATGGGCCTGACCGAAGCCTACGACTACGCCAGCGAAGTGATGGCCTGCAACATGATGAGCGAAGATGCCCGGGAAGGAATCGACGCTTTCATGCAGAAGCGCAAACCGGAATACAAGGGGTGCTGAAGCGGCGCGCCAGGCGCGGTCAGCGCTGTGCGTAGCCGGTCAACTCATAGCGCTCGTGTTGCGAAAACATGAGTCAAGCCAGAGGCAGCCAGCAAGCGCTCACCAGTTGTGGGCCAGGATATCGGCAAAGAACTGGAAATCTTCGACGAAGGCGGCTCCCGAAAACGGTCTGCCCGCCAGCAACTGCTGCTCGCGAAACGCGCCCAGCAGTTCGGCTGGAATATCGCAGTAGCGGACGAACTTGCCTTCGCAGCGCGGAAGCCCCTCGCTCTCGTCAGCGAGCGACCAGACCGGAACGACGACGTCGGCGCAGGACACTTCGCCGGCGCGCCTCAGTTGCATTCGCTGCACGCGGTCATCGTGCTCCCACTGCCACGAGACTGCCGACCGGTTGTCGATGACCAGGGCACCAGCGCCATTTCCCAAGGGCGAAGACTGGGTCGCCTGCGGGTGGATGCCCAAGTTCTGGTTCAGGGAATTATCCATTTCGAACTCCTTCTCCGGGTAGGCTAGCCGCCCGCAACCGGAGACGAAAGCACAAGATTCCCCGAAGTGCGAAATACTTCACGGTGGACGGGAAATTCCCCCCGCGTCCCCTCATCAGGGCTACGAGATATGGAAAATGCATCAACTCGCCAGGCGGGTCGGGCGACCGCTTTCCGCGCGCGCAGCGCCGCAAGGTAGTATATTTCCGCTCTGCACCTTTCCACCGGGAGCCTGACCCATGAACGTGGCCTCGTTTTCCAAGTATCTGCAATCCAGTTTACCCCTGCTCGCCACGCTGAGAGCTTACCGCCTCGAATGGCTGGGCAAGGATTCCATCGCCGGGCTTTCCGCGTGCATCGTCTCGATTCCGTCGGTCATCGCCTATGCCGAACTGGTGCACCTGCCGGCGATTACCGGCCTCTACGCGGCATTGGCGGCGGCAATCGGCTACGCCCTGTTCTCCAGTTCGCGGCACGTCATCGCCGGACCGGATGCCGCGATTGGCCTGCTGGCGGGTTCGGCGATCCTGCCGCTTTCGGGCGGCGATCCGGCGCGCATCGTCATGCTGGCCGCCGTCCTCAGTCTGCTCTCGGGCATCGTGCTGATTCTCGCGGCGCGGCTGAAGCTGGGGGTCATCGCCGACCTTCTGTCGCGTCCGGTGCTGATCGGCTACCTGAATGGCGCCTCGCTGGTCCTGATCGCGACGCAACTGGGCAAGATGTTCGGCATCAAGACCGAGGGTGAGGAATTCTTCGAAATCGTCCTCACCGTGATCGGGAAGTTGCCCGAGACGCACTTGGTGACTTTTTTCTTCGGCGTCGCCCTGGTTGGCCTGCTGGTGGCCCTCGCCCGCTGGCTCCCGCGCGTGCCGGGCGCGCTGGCCGCCTGTGCGGTGGCGCTCGTCGTCACCTTCGCTCTCGATCTCGGCAGCCACGGCGTGGCGCTGGTCGGTGAGGTGCCTTCGGGCCTGCCTCACCTGGCGATCCCCGGTCTACACTGGGGGGATATTGCGACGCTGGCGCCGGCTGCGGTGGCGATTGCCTTCCTCGCCTTCTCGGACGGCATTCTGCTGGCCCAGACCTTCGCGGAAAAGAATGGCTACGAGATCCGCCCGAATCGCGAACTGGTGGCGCTCGGCTCGGCCAACATCCTCGCCGGACTCTGGCAGGGCTTTCCGGTATCGGCCAGCCAGTCACGTACTTCGATCGTCGATTCGGCGGGCGGCAAGTCACAGGTGGCGCAACTGGTGCTGGCGGCCGGCCTGCTCCTCTTCCTGTTCTTCTTGACCGGCCTGATCGCCCTGCTGCCCAAGGTGGCGCTGGGGGCGATACTGATCGTCACAGCCATCGGCATGCTTGAAGTGGCGTCGCTGTCGGCGCTGTACAAGATCGACCGCATCGAGTTCGCGATCGGCATGAGCGTGACCGTGGCGATTCTGATTGCCGGGGTCGTGCCGGGGATCATTCTCGGCCTGCTGCTGTCTCTGATCTCGGTACTCGTGGAAATCTCGCGCCCGGATGACGTGGTGCTGCGCCGGCTCAAGAGAGACGGCAAGTTTCACCACTGCATAGTGGGTGATGACGCGGAAAGCGTGCCCGGGCTGCTCATCTACCGCCTTTACGCGCCTCTGGTCTTTGCCAATGCGCGGCACGTCATGGCGCGCATCAGGACGCTGGTCGACGCGGCTGATCCGCCGGTCAAGTGGCTGGTGATCGACGCCCAGGCGATTCACGACATGGACGTCACGGCAGCACAGCGCTTTGCTGAACTGCACCAGGAGCTCGCCGATGCCGGGGTCGACGTCAAGATCGCCGACGCGCCGCGTCCCTTCCTCGAGGAACTGGCTCGCGTCGGACTGTCCGAGGAAATCGGCAAGCAGGATTTCTTCGTTTCGGTCAAGAAGGCTGCCGAAGCCTTCGAGAAGAAGTACAGTACCGGCGCTCAGCAATCCCCCCCGGAGCCAATCCCGACGCCGTGAATGGCAAGCAAACCCAGGCAAGAAAAGGGGCTCATTCGAGCCCCTTTTCGCTCAGCACCCGCGCGCCAGATCAATAGACGATCGCTTGAGTCCGGTTTGTGGCATTTCCTTCCAGTTGCGGAGTCTGCGCAAAGCCGGATTTCATCAAGGTGCGCATCTTGGCGATCACTTCCTTGCGCGACAGCTTGTTCTGCGTATCGCGCATGACCTTGACAAAATAGTAGGTGAACGCCCCATTGTAGCGCCCGTTGAAATAGGCGTCAGCACTCGTCTGGTTGGCCTTGCAGCCAGTCCACAGGAGGTGGTGGGCGCCGGCGGCAACCGGCGCCTTGACGGTCTTCTTTGCGCCCTTTTTCGCTGCGGCCAACGGGCGTTCGAGGGTGAATCCGCGCATCCTGGCGGTCTTCTTGCTGAACTCCTGCTCGGGCGGCGCAATGTAACGGGCACGCGGCGCATGCAGCCCGAATTCAGCCCCGCGCAGGCCGGAGCCGCTGTGGCAGGTGTCGAGGTACACCTCGAGCAGCACACCGGCCGGCAACTGGACAAAAAGGTCATGCAACTCGTCGTCGCTAATAATGTGCGCCGGGTCCCAGGCCCCGGCTTTTTCGGCAATGTCGTAAGGCACGAAGGCCTCGTCCTTGCCGTCGGGCTCGTCGCCGCTGGTGTCGTTCATCTGCGTGCCGTGTGAGGAAAGACTGAACACCAGGTAGTTGAGCTTGCCGGCTTTCGCGTCAGCAACCATGGCGTTGAGGTTGCTCATGATATTGGCCTTGGTCGCCTGCGCATCGGAGATAACCGTCATCTCCGCCGCCGTGAAGCCGAGCAGATCCTTGTACAGGGCGGACATGTCCTTGGCGTCATTGACGCAGCCATTGAGGGTGAACTGGGAATAATTTGCAAACTTGTTGATGCCCACGAAGAGCGCCTTCTTTCCAGCCATAATCTTTCTCCTTCCGATGCCGCAGCCAAGGGACACTGCAATGGTAACGCGCGGTGCTGCGGCATGCACCGTTGCCACATTGTCGGGCAATTTCCTGCGGCCTGCAATGACGAACCGCTACCCCGGGCTGAGCCGGCGATCGGGAGGCGCCCATCCCGGCTGATGCCCCCATCGGTGTCACCTCATATTCGTGTAGACTAAGGGTGTGGCCTCGGGGCATTGATTGCCCGGTTCACCGCAGGACTAGATCGCGAGTATTACAAACGAGGGTGAAGTCTTCGTATTTTTCATGTGGGGATTCTGAACAATGACTGCTTCAACAAACAAAACACAAGCCGGCGGTTCCGGTCGGGAACCGGCACTTGTCGATCTCGCGCTGCAAGGCGGTGGCGCACATGGCGCCTATACCTGGGGCGTTCTTGACCGGCTGCTCGATGAATCCTGGTTGACCTACGAAGGAATTTCGGGAACCTCCGCAGGCGCCATGAATGCAGTGGTAATGGCGCACGGCATGGTCAAGGGTGGCCCCAGGCAAGCCCAGCTCGAACTTGAAAGTTTCTGGAAAAAAATCTCGGAGGCGGCGTTGCTCAGCCCCTTCCGGCGTGGCCCTCTCGAAATACTGACCGGGCAGTGGACGCTCGATTATTGTCCCGCCTTCGTCGCGGCGGATATGGCCGCACGGCTTCTCTCGCCCTACACTCTCAGCATCGGTGGCGGAAACCCGCTGTACGACATCCTTGTCGACTGTGTCGACTTCAGCGCCATCAATAGCGCGGGCCCAAAACTGTTCGTCACTGCCACCAACGTGCGCACCGGGCGTGGTCGCGTGTTTCGCAACGCGGAAATGACCCCCGAGGTTTTGCTTGCTTCCGCCTGCCTGCCGACCATGTTCCAGGCGGTGGAAATCGATGGCGACCCCTACTGGGATGGCGGTTTTGCCGGCAACCCGACGATTACGCCGCTGGTCCGCGAATGCGAATCCCCCGACACTATCCTGGTCTCGATCAACCCGATCGAACGGCCGGGAACCCCACGCACCCCCATGGAAATCCAGAACCGCCTGAACGAGATTTCGTTCAATTCACCACTCGTCAAGGAACTGCGCATGGCGGCGCTCCTGCGGCAGGTGGCCGATCCCGGTTCGGGTGAGGGAGCCAAGTGGGCGAAGCTGCGCATCCATCGCGTCGCTGGAGAAGACGCCCTGCTGGGGTTGGGTTTTTCGTCCAAGTCACTGGCCGAATGGGCATTTTTCTGCATGTTGCGCGAGGAAGGGCGGCGCGCCGCCGAGGTTTTCCTGGAAACCCACGGCAATGACATCGGCGTTCGATCGACGCTCGACATCGACCTCTTGATCGGAGAGTCGTAGGCGATGGGGTTGCTGGGAATCATTCTTGGTCTGGCCGTTCTCGTCGGGCTGTCGTTCCGTAGCTGGAGCGTCCTGGTTCTGGCGCCGCTGGCGGCCATGGTCGCGGCGTTCGCCGCAGGCGATCCGCTCCTCGCGCACTGGACGCAGACTTTCATGGGGGCGGCGGCCGGTTTTGTGGCGCAATTTTTCCCGCTCTTCCTGCTTGGCGCCATCTTCGGCAAGCTGATGGAAGATAGCGGTTCGGTAAACACCATCGCTGCGTTCATGACCGAGAAACTGGGCGAAAAGCGGGCGATACTGGCTGTCGTTCTGGCTGGAGCAATCGTCACCTATGGCGGCGTCAGTCTCTTCGTCGCGCTTTTCGTGATCGTGCCGATGGCGCAGGGTCTCTTCCGCTCGGCCAATATTCCGAACCGACTGACGCCGGGAGCGGTCGCGCTGGGGACCATGACCTTCACGATGTCGGCGATGCCGGGCACGCCGGCTGTCCAGAATGCCATCCCGATGCCTTTCTTCGGGACGACACCGTTTGCCGCACCGGGACTCGGTATCATCGCATCGTTCATCATGTTCGGTTTCGGCCTCTGGTGGCTCATGCGCGCCGAGCGAGCGGCCCGGCTGGCCGGCGAGGGCTTTGGCGACGTCCTCAGGACAGTCGAGTCAGCGTCCGAGAACACGGTCGTTCGCGAGCGGGCGACGACCTCCAGCACCTTCGACCCGGCTGAGATCAAGCACGGTCACCAAAGCTTGGAACAGCCCGGCGTGTTGGTCGCGGCATTGCCACTGATCATTGTCGTCCTGGTCAATCTGACGATGTCGATGCTGGTGATTCCGCGCCTCGACACCAGCTTCCTCTACGAACCGCAATGGGGCGGTATCACGATTGCGTCGGTCAGCGGTATCTGGTCGGTCATGGTTGCGCTGATCGTCGCCATTCTGGTGCTGATCGCCCTCAACCGCAAGCGCCTGAGCGAATTGCGCGCATCGGTCGATGCCGGCGCCAATGCGTCGGTATTGCCCATTGTCAGTGTCGCCAGCCTGGTCGGTTTCGGCGCGGTTGTCGCGGCGCTGCCGGCCTTCGCGGCGGTGGCCGACTGGGTGTTGTCGATCGAAGGCGGGCCGCTGGTTTCGCTGGCCGTGTCGACCAACGTTCTCGCCGCGCTGACCGGTTCGGCGTCCGGCGGCATGACCATCGCCCTTGAGGCGCTTGGTCCGATCTATCTCCAGATTGCTTCACAACAGGGCATCGATCCGGCGCTGCTCCATCGCATTGCCGTAATGTCCGCCGGCACCCTCGACAGCCTGCCGCACAACGGCGCGGTCATCACCCTGCTGGCAGTCTGTGGGTCGACGCATCGCAAGAGCTATATCGATATCGTGATGTGCTGTGTCGTCAGCGCAATGCTGGCGTTGATCGCGGTCATCATCCTCGGTGGGATGTTCGGCTCGTTCTGAGGGTGAATGCTCTCGCCGGTATGCCAGTATCGGCAAGAGCGGAGTGACTTTCGATTCCGGGCGGCTGCGGGGCATTTCCAACGCCTGTGAATTCCGTGGCCCCTACCGCTTCGGGCAGAGCGATCGAGCGGAGACTCATCGCTTTCGCCCACCCGCCCGGTGGTGGCCGGCAGATATCGTGCCCTGAGACCGCCGGCAATCTGATCCGTGTGTGCCGGCTCTGCAGCGCCAGAGGCCAGCGCCTCTTGCCGACTGAAAGCCTTGGCCGGCCTGCCTGGAGTACCTGGCCAGAGATAGCCCGCAACGATCAGTAGATCTTGTTGGTCAGCGACCAGATATCCGTGACGTTGACGACGAATTCGGGGAATTCCTTGTCATGCTCTTCCGACAACTTGAAAAGAGCGCGCATGATTCCCTCCGGAAACCCTTGTCGCCCCACCCTCTTGTCGTTGAGCAGGTCGTTGATATACTCACCGAAAGTGGCATGTCCCCAGGTCGCAACAAGGCGCCTTGCAATTCGAGGAAATCTCGTATTTATCACCTGAAAGTTCGGAGACTGCTCGAGCCGTTCCACAATCAGTTCCTCGGCCAGGATTGCGTATTTCGGGAACTCTCGGTCGTGCTCGGCCCGTAGTTCCGACAGAGCCGAAATTACTTCTTCCTTCAATTCCAGCTTGGTGCCTCTTTGCGCTTCCTTGAGCAAGTCACTGACATACTCGCTGAACTGCAGGCTTCCCCATCCGGTAATGAGTTGCTCGACAATGCTGGGAGATCGCGCATTGATGGTTCTGAACAGGTCATTCTTGCTCGCCATTTCAACCTCTACAAACTTATCCGACTCATGTTCACGAGAACATACTGCATAGCAGATTACTACGGTGAAGCGGAAACGAAAACCCATTGCAACAACATTCTCGCTTCGAGCTCGCAGGCTGCGTGCCTCGCGATGCAGCGCGGCCCAAGCGGAGAGGCGCGAACAATCAATCGCGCGCCGCCCTGGGTCGGCGAAAATGGCAGCTTGCACTTACTGTTGCGGTCAACGCCGGGAACGTGGTGAAATCCATCGAGTACGAATGAATCGCCGTGCCGGCATCACTGCCCCTCGACCAATGCGAGAGACCCGAGTGGAACCCGAAGTTAAAGCAGGACATCCAGCCAGCACCGGCCGACGCAACCACAGGATCGCCGTCGGGCTGCTGCTGTCATTGATCGTCTATGGATCACTGTATCCGTTGGAGTGGAACTTCGCACAGCCGCAGGACTTCATTTATTGGGGACCACTGGGTCTGGTCGACGTGCTTGAGAACGTGATCCTGTTCCTGCCACTGGGCTGGCTGCTCGCCTGGCACTACCATGGCCAGTGCCGCCAGCGAGCAGGGTTCGTCGCCTGGTTCCCGATCGCGCTGATCGTCGCCGGCATCCTGCAGTGGCTGCAGAAATACCTGCCACGTACCCCGGCGCTGTCCGATATCATATTCAACATGCTGGGGTTCACGGCTGGCTGGCTGGCCGGGATGATCTCCGGGAACAGCCTTAACCGGCTGTCGCGGCGCTACCTGAACCTGCAAGCCGCCGATCGCTTTGCGCTGGTGATGATCGTACTCTGGGCGGCGGTGGAATTGTTTCCTTTCATACCTACACTCGACCGGTCATCGGTCGTCGATAACGTGAAGTCGCTGTGGCAGCAGGACGCTTGGCAACCTCGCCGCATGCTGTTGCACGTGGCGGTGACGGTGATCGGGCTGGAGGCGCTGGCCCAACTGGTTCGCTCGGTGGCGGAGGAACACCTAGTCAGACCGCTGGCGGGCATCGCGACGCTGGCGGTATTAGGAGGCAAGTTCGTCATCATCAATCGGGCGCCGGGACTAGCCGTGGTCCTGGGTATCGCAGCGGGGGCCGCGATATGGCTGGGCATGGATCGAATGGAGGCAAGGCTGCGCTTGTGGACCCTGCTCGCGATCGCCACCGCGGCCTATCTGCTTCACGCCATCTGGCCACTGCACTTGAACGACTGGCCCAGCGCGATGCACTGGCTGCCGTTTGCCTCCTCGCTGTCGGGTTCGATCGAATCGGTGGTGACCACGGTGACGTTCGAGTGCCTTTGCTTCGGCGCCATCATCTGGAGTGCCGTACGCAATGGCGGTTCATTGAGCGGGATGACGGTGACCGTGGCGATCCTGGCCTTTGCCTGCGAATTTGCGCAGCGCTACCTGCCTGGCCGTACCGCGGAGATTACTTCGGCATTGCTGGCCCTGGGCATGGGCTGGCTGATCTCCGCATTGGGCTCGATCCAGCGTTTCAGACGCGGCCACCCCGTTATCTGAACTCGGCCGGTTCGCTGCAGGTCGGGGAAAGGCGCATCAGCACGCGAACGGCGCGCAATTTCGCAATCGGGAAGCGACACCACGCTCGCTGTCCATAAACCGGCTGTCCAGAATCAGGGGCGCCCGATGGGGTGGCATCCCACGCCCCAGGAAGGATGAGCCTCCGTCGCACCAGTCGAAATCCGGGCCTTGTTGCGCGTCGACCGCAACAGCCCGCCCGCAGCCGCCCAAGTTGATTACGATCGAAGGGTAGATCCACCGAAGGGAAGCAACGATACCCAAGGCGCGGTTCTGCTGGGAAGACCCGCTACTGCTCGAAACACAGATGAACGAGGGCGAACGCATCATCAACGATGTGGCGCGATGCCATGGGTGACCCGCACCAGCGCCAGTACCGCGAAATGGGCGCCCTTGGCGCTGACATCCCGGTCGTCTTTGAGCATGCGGTATTTCATCGCGTCGCGCGCGTGTTTACCGTCAACAAAAACCGCGCAGGTGCTCGATGACCACATGCTGCCGGGCAAAGGCCTTGCCGACTCGCTGAATGTCGGGCATGTTCTTGACGGAATCCATCTTCTGCATGGCTTGCGCATCGATGTCCGGCAGGCCCAACGCGGCCAGGCCTTGGGCCGTGACATCGGGGTCGTAGCGCAGGTAGGCAAACAGTTTGGGCACGGTCGAGTTGGCGGGCTGGCCGGGCGCGCTGAGCATGCTGCCAAACTCGCGATCGATGGACCCGCCGAAACGACACTCGCCGAGCAGGCGGCAGGCCATGTCCCAACCCGCGGCGGCGGCGTTCATTAGCGCACCGGGCAGCGTGCTGGCGTTGTAGAGGATATTCATGCTGGCCGCCTTCAGGTCGAGCTGCGCCTTGGCCGCGCCGCCGGTGCCCACCGACACGACCAGCAACTTATCGACGCCGGTGGCCCAGTTCACCGCATACGGCGCCGCGGTAGCCATCTGGAAGGCCAGGAAGGCGGGGTTGTTGTAGGTCGTCACGCCACCATCGACGAAGATGAAGGTGTAGGCATCGGGCGTGCCTTCGGCAAGGGTCACCACCTCGGGCGGGAAGAAGGTCGGCGCCGCCGTGCTGGCGCGCACCAGTTGCCACAACGGCAGACGCAGGTTGTTGTCCTTGCGTACGACCTGGTTGTACTTGGCGAAAGGGTTGTTGCTGATGGGCCACGGCGAGTCGGTGCTGGCATTGCGCATCACCATCATCAGCAGGGTACGCAGCCCCGGGCTGCCTAACGTGCGGTCGCCGCCCAGCGCCTTGCCGAGTTCGCTCTGCAGCATCTGGGCGAGCGGCTCATCGTTGTATTTGTAGTTCAGGCGCTTGAGGAGGAAGGCTTTGTCGAACATCTGTTCGCCACTGTCTTCATAGAATTTGCGGATGCGCGCCATCGACATGCCCGCCGCGATGCAGGCCGCGATGATGGCGCCGGTGCTGGTACCACAAACGAAGTCAAAGTAGTCGGCGAGCACGAAGTCGGCCCCCCGGCCGAGCTTGGCGCGCAAGTCGTCTTCGAGCTTGGCCAGGATTTCCACGCTCATCAGGCCGAGGATGCCGCCGCCGTCGCAGGCGAGGATCTTCTTGGGGCCGGGGGCTTGCATGCGTTGGATCAGGGCATCGTTCATTACGGGGTCTCCTTCTTGGGTAGTATGAGCTGACTCAGCCCAGCGTGCGCGTGTCGATCCAGCTCACCTGGCCGGTGCGGCGTTTCACTTCCTCGAGCATGTGCTTGGTGCCGCCCGGACCATCGCCGCCGGCGCCGTCCCACAGGCAGACGAAGCGCACTTTATCGGGGCCGTAAGAGAGGGCGGTGTACAGCAGCCACAGGTTGCAGCGCTCGAAGGCATTGGCGCCGGCCGGTAGCGGGCCGAGCTCCACCGGCATCACGCGCGCCGCTTCGGCGAGCTGCGCCTTGAGCGCGTAGTATCGCTCGCGCCAGGCCACGCCATCGCTTGAGGGCATCACCGACACGTCGATGAAGTCAGGTTCCGGCAACGGCAGCAGCAACTGCATGCGCACGCCGCGCTTGATGCAGGCTTCGGCAAAGATCAGGTCACCACCAGCGGCGCCCTGGGTCAGCGCGATGTCGCCGGGGCCGGCATTGAGGCCGTCGAGCACACGTTCGATTTCTGCCGTGACGCGCGCCACCATGGCCGGCGGGAAGCGCGGCTTGGGTCGCGTCGGCGCATCGACCATGTGGCCCGAGAACAGCAGCACCTGGCCGGGTTGAAACGGCGGTGCGGTGCGCGCGATCTCGCGGTCGACGATGTCGGCCGCGGCCTGCGTCTCATCGGGCCGGAACTGCAGATCGCGCAACAGGGCCAGCGTCTGCCGGCTCGAATCGAGCGCAAACCAGTCGCCCTTGGCGGCGGCGGCAACGATGCGGTATTCCCTCACCACCGCATCGCGCGGGTTAACCAGCAGGCACAGCTCGGCGTAGCTGGCCTTGGCCCAGTAGTCCTTCGGATCGCGCTCCTGCGCCGTCAGCGCCGCCCACAGCACGCCGCCGACGAGGTTGTCGATCACCACCCGGCTCGCTTCGCCGCCCAGGTGCTTGAGCAGCAACAACAAAGTCAGCGCGTTGATGCCCGAATAATGGTGCGCCGGGTCGGTGACGAAGGCCTTGTGGTATGGCGCCTGCGCCTCCTCCAGACTCGCGTTCTCGCCACCAGCCGCCTCGCGCAACGCCGCCGGCGTCGCATCAGGGGTGCGCCAGCGCGATAGCCAGCGCTCCTTCTCCACCCGCCCGGCCAGCGCCAGCGCCTCGGCGTCGTTCGGCCTGTCCTCGACCAGTTGGCGCGCGGCTTCGTGTGCCTCTTCGTGACGGCCCATGCGGCCCAGGCAGACGATGCGCTTGCTGCGGCACACCATGTCGTCAGGCTCGGCGCGAAGGCCATCCTCGAACTGCTCCAGCGCGAAGGAGAACTGGCGCAGTTGCAGCAGCGCATTGCCGGCGGCGCGCTTGGCTTCGAGCCACAGCGCCTGCGTCGGCGTCTCGTCGGCCAGCACCAGAATGTCGCCGGCACGGCACTTGGCGCGCGCCACTTCCATGCGCCCGCGCCACTCTTCGTAAGCAGCGCCGAATTCGTTCGTGTCCTGCAACAGAAGGTTGCGCCAGGCTGGCTCCTGCAGGTGCGGCAGCAGCATATAGACCGGGCTGACCTTGCGCTGCGCTGCCGCGCCGAGCGTGGCCTTGGCCATCGCGGTCAGCGCCGCACGGTCCTCAGCCAGGAAGGCTGGGTCGGGGGCGCCGTCCTTCAGCCGGTAGCGCAGCTTGCGGTCGGTGTAGATGTCGAACGGGCTGGTGGGCCGCGGCCCCTGCACCAGCACCACGCCGCGCGCACGCAAGGCATGGCGCACACCCAGCTCGTACCAGACATTGGGATTATCCAGGGTCAGATCGGCCAGCACCAGGTCGGCCACCAGCAGTTCCTGAAACATGTCGGTACGGATGTCGCCGGCACGTTGCTCCTCATCGGCACGGAACACTTCGCAACCGGCCGCTTCGAGCGCCGGCTTGAGCAGCTCGCTGTAGATACGGTTGAAGTCGATGTCCCGACCGTCGGTGCCGGGTTTGGTACCGAAGGGCATGGCGATGAAGGCGTGTTGGGTCATGGAGGAAGGTCCTTTGGGGGTTCAGCCCGGCGAGGGTGGCATGCAGGGCGGCAGACGCTTCATCCGCGCAATCGCCTCGCGATGCTCCCGGCCGGGTTTGGCGGCGCCGCCGTCAGCACAGCGCGCCATGACTTCGCTGGCTTGCCCCTGTCCGCCGCCGTCTCGGAGTGTGAATAGCAGCTTGTTAATCGACGTCAACATGTCCGGGTGCTCCTCGCCTGAAGGACAGGAAATTCATTCGCACGCCGGTGAGTATCCCGTGCCTTCCAATCACCGTCAATCCGGAATTTCAACCGGTCACGCCACACGCTGATCGGACTGGCAGTTCGACGCGGGTTGTGGCTGGACGGAGCAGCGAAGGCATGGCCGCTTGCCGAGGCGTTTGAAAAACGGCCATTTTTCGGGGTCGACCGCAACAGGCTGCCTGTGGCTCAGCAAGCTGATCGACTAAAGCCCCACTGTTTGATGAAGTCAGCTTTCAGCACGACTTGCGCCCACGCGGCGAATCGATCCTTTGGCCGGCAAGGCCAATTGCCGCGCCATGCGCTGGAGTGTGGAATGGGTCAGAGGTAAAGAGTCAAAGAGGCAGGATTTCACAGCGTCCTGGCAAGGCGGAATCCGGTATTGTTGTTTCGGTTTCCGGGCTCGACACCGAGGCGGAAGGCCGCCCGCGCGAGCACCGGTCCGTCGCCCCAGGAGCCGCCGCGCACCACCCGCCGGCCACAGCGACCGCTCTCCCACGCCCGCCCGTCGTCGGGCGCGCCGCGATAGCTTTCGTTCCAGCAGTCCTGCTGCCACTCCCAGACGTTGCCGATCATGTCGTACAGCCCGAAAGCGTTGGGCGCAAAGCTGCCGACAGGCGCCGTCTCGACGTAACCATCGTCACACTCGTGAATGGGCCAAGGCCATTTCGGATGCGTCGTCTTCAGGCTGCGGTCAGCGAGGTTGGCGTAATGGCAGGCATGATTCGGGTCGTCACCCCAGAAGCGCGCGCTGGTCGTCCACGCCCGCGCCGCGTATTCCCACTCGGCCTCGCTTGGCAGCCGATAGGCCTTGCCGGTCTTCTCACCGAGCCATTTGACGTAGGCCTGCGCATCGTTCCAGTTCACCCCGACGACCGGATGACGATCGTCCTGGGCAAAGCCCGGATTGCGCCAGTTCTTGTCCTTCGCTTGAGCCCATTCAGCCTTGTCTCGGTCCAAAGCCCAGATCCCCTGCTCGGGACTGCGCTCGGCTTCGGTCTTGTAGTCGCTCGCCTCGACGAAGCGACTGAACTCGCCGACTGTCACGGTGCCGTGCCCGAGTGCAAAGGGTTTGGCGATACGCACCCAGTGCTCCGGCTCTTCGCTGATAAGCCGCCCCGCCTCTGGTTTCGGCGACCCCATCAGGAATTGGCCAGCCGGGATGACTACCATCTCGGGACAATCGTCCCCGTCGCGGAACACCTCGCCGGGCACCCACTCGGCCGGCGGGGCAGCGCTCCCGGCACTGTGATCTTTGGCCGTCACGGTTTTCGTTGGCGACTGGATCTCCTGCCTGGCACCCCCGGATGGCGGTGTGTTCTCGCTTGATGGCCGCCCAAGGCCCGGCACCCGCTGCAGGTATTCGACCAGTTTCGCAACATCGTTCGCCCAGTGGCGGACCGTCAGCGGATACGCCTGGCGGCGCGTCAAGGGCCGGAGTTCCTCGGGCAGATCGTCGACGCCGGGCATGCGGGTATCGTCAAGCAGCACCGGGAACACGCGCACGCCGGGCCGGCGCAGGCTTTCGGCCACCTCGCGGCGAACCCAGTCGTCGGCAAGGTCGAGGCGGCGCCGGCCCTTGTCGTCGACGACGCCGAGCCAGTTCGGTCCGATGACCACCAGCAGCGCCGCGCAGATTTCGAGCCCCCGCTCGAGGGCTTCGACAAAATCGGCGCCCGGGTCGATACTGACGAAGTCCTGGAACACCTGCTCGCGGGCAAAATGCCGGCGCAGGTCTTCAGCCAGCCGGCTCGCCGCGAGTTCGCTGTCCGCGCTGTGGCGGTAGCTGATGAAGATGCTGGGAGTCGGTACGTTGTTGACGGTCACCTGGCGATCCCCCGTCGGCGCTATGGTGTGGGGTAGATTATGCCATAGCGGCGACCGGCGCCTGCCGCTGGCGCTTCCCGTCGGCAAGAATGGTGCAGCAGCGCAAGGTGGTTTGGCGTCGATTCGGGTCACTTTTGCCTGTCGACCGCGCCCCGAAAGAAGCACTCTTGGGGTGTGACAACCCTCCCGCAGCGCCCAAGTTGATTACAATCGGCGGGCAAATCCACCGGAGGAAAGCAACGATGGCCAACGCGCTATTCTGCTGGGAAGACCCGCTGTTGCTCGACGCAAAGATGAACGAGGACGAGCGGATGCTGCGGGAGGCGGTGCGCGAGTATTGCCCGGATAGCCTGCTGCCGCGCGTCCTGGAAGCTTTGCGCTACGACTGGTGGCACCGGCTGGACAGCTGGTTGCTGATTCTCGCCCTCGATCTCGCCGGCTACGCCAACGGCATCTTCGCCAACCTCTGGGATGTGCTGTTCGACCCGCTGCTCATGCTGGTGGCACTGGTAATCGTCATCAGACACTCCGCAATATCAGGCAAAGATCTGCGGGTCGAAACAACCCATGAAGGCATGAATATCCAGGATCAATGATCGCCATGACCAATACCGAAGAAATTGAAATCCGTATAAAGAGCATCGAACAACTGTTCAACAACTTCGATCCGGCGCCCTTTCGCGAGCGCGAACTCGATCCTGATGCTGAGCGGCATATCGTTTCCTACGCTCGTGAAGCCGCTGGCAGCAGTCCCATCGATCTCGTCGTCTATTTGCCGGGTACCAGGATAGAACCAAGCCTGAGCAAGGAACTCGAGACCGCAATCGGGCACCACTTCGAACTGCGGGCTCGCGAGCAGCAAATCAAACTGAACGAATTGCGCCTCCTTGGCCGCAAGGGGCTGGCAGTCGGCCTGCTGGTCATGCTCTTCGCAACGCTGGTAGGCGTTGCCCTGACCAATATATTTCCGAAATCCAGCTTCGTCGAAACGATCGAGCAGAGTCTTATCATCTTCGCCTGGGTCGCACTGTGGCGCCCCGCCGAGATTCTGCTTTACGACCGCTGGCCGCTGATCCGGGAGCGCAAGCTGTTTCAGCGACTGGCTGCGGCGTTAGTCATCGTCCGTACGGCAGCAACCCAATGAAATCGGTGACGAAAACCCATGTCCACCGTGCCTGACGTATTGATTTCGCCCACTCCGGAAAGCGCCAGCGAATTTATCGCCGCCACGCAGGGCTGGCTCGAACGCGCGGTCATCGGCCTCAACCTGTGCCCGTTCGCCAAGGCGGTGCACGTCAAACGGCAGATTCGTTATGCCGTGACCGGCGCGCAAACGGCGGACGAACTGCTGGCCGAACTCGAACACGAACTCCAGATACTGGCGGCAACCGACCCCGAGATGCTCGACACCACGCTGCTGATCCACCCGGAGGTCATGGGCGATTTTCTCGATTTTCACTTTTTCCTTGCCGAAGCCGATGCAACGATCCGCCGCCTGGAACTCGACGGCGTGATCCAGATCGCCAGCCTGCATCCGCAATACGAGTTCGCCGGCAGCAACGCCGACGATATCGACAACTACACCAATCGCGCGCCCTACCCGACCCTGCACCTGTTGCGCGAAGCGAGCATCGACCGCGCCGTCGCCGCCTTTCCCGACACCGCCGACATCTTCGAGCGCAACATAGAAACCCTGCGGAAGCTCGGCCAGAAAGGCTGGCGCCGGCTGTGGGTGGACGATTCGACGAAGGGCTAAAGCCTGATGGCGGCATTTGAAAATCCGCCATTTTTCGGGGTCGACCGCGCCCCGAAGGAAGCGCTCCTGGAGTGCAACAGCCGGCCGCAGCAACCAATCTGTTCGGGTTATCATTCGCCGATCGACGTATGATCTTCGCGGGAGTGGACCAGCAATCCATCTGGTGACCACACCGCCTATTTTCATTCATCGTGAGGCACAAGCTGGCCAACAGGAGCCAATCAAAGAGCTGGCCCCGTTTGTTTGGACAGTTTTTCCACGGAGATAGGTGGAGCCCTGCGGGGTAGCGTTATCCACGGTGACGGCGGCCGAAGGTCCCTTTAGACCGTAGGCTGACGGCGCGGTGGGTAACGCGGTGATCATGCTGTGAACGTCTCTTTTGGCAGGTTCTGGCAGTAGAACGCATCCGGCGTTTTACCGTCAAGGGTTTGATGCGGTCGGCGGGTGTTGTAGAAATCCAGATAGCGCCCCAGGTTGGCCTTGGCATCGGCCACTGTGTCGTATGCCTTGAGATAGACCTCCTCGTACTTGACGCTTTTCCAGAGTCGTTCGACAAAGACGTTGTCACGCCAGCAGCCCTTGCCATCCATGCTGATCCGGATTCCGTTATCCTTCAGCAGCCCGGTGAAATCGCTGCTGGTGAACTGGCTACCCTGATCGGTGTTGAAGATATCCGGCTTGCCGAAATGCGAGATGGCTTCGCTGACCGCCTCCAGACAGAAATCCGTGGTCAGCGTGTTGGAGAGCCGCCAGGAGAGGACTTTCCGGCTGCACCAGTCGATGACGGCGACCAGATAGACGAAGCCCCGGCGCATCGGAATGTACGTGATGTCGGTGGCCCAAACCTGATTCGGGCGGACGATGACCAGGTCCCTGAGCAGGTAGGGATGGATCAGGTGGGCATCATGCCGTTTGGAGAGGTTCGGCTTCCGATAGAGCGCTTCAACGCCCATCTTCCGCATCAATGTCCGCACATGCTTGCGGCCGATCGGATGGCCTTCCAGGCGCAGTAGATCGCGCAGCATCCGGCTGCCGGCGAAAGGATGTTCCAGATGCAACTCATCGATGCGGCGCATCAGCGCCAGATCGGCGGACGAGACAGGTTCCGGGGTGTAGTAGGCGGTCGACCGCGCCAGTCGCAAGACTTTGCATTGCTGGACAACGGGCAGGGTATGGGTGCGGTCAATCATCGTCTTGCGCTCAGCAGTCCCGCCTTGGTGAGCGCGCCTTCTAAAAAATCATTCTCCAGACTCAGGCGACCAATCTTTGCTTCCATGGCCAGAATGTCCGGGCCTTTCTCCCTGGCGGCCGTGTCGCCAAACACGACTGACGAACGCTCCATCAACTGTGTCTTCCAGTCGGTAATCTGGTTGGGGTGAACATCGAACTGCTGCGCCATCTCGGCCAACGTCTTGTCGCCCTTGATGGCGGCAATCGCCACCTTCGCCTTAAACTCCGGCGAGTGATTCCGCCGCTTCCTTCTCGTCATGCTCTTGCTCCTCATTTCGGCCACTATGCGGCCTGCAATTGAGCAAGGCTATCACTTATCCCACTGTCTGAATTTCTGGGGCCGGCTCTCAAGGATTTTCTCCATAGCGGCCACTCGTTCGCAATGTTGGTTGGCCGATGCCAGCTTGAGCCAGCTGCCGACCATCGGTCTGTACTATCATTGCATATACGTACAGAAAACGTCGGTACACCCATGATGAATCATCCAGTTACTGCGCCTCGACATGTTCTGCGAATTTCAATAGTCCAGACCGGACGGTCTGGTGAATAACTGCTAGCCACCTTCCACGCAAACGCCATGTTCCTTATTCGCGAAATCGACCACATCGTCCTGCGTGTCGTCGACCTCGAACGGATGGTTCGCTTCTACTGTCAGGCGCTTGGCTGCTCCGTCGAGCGCCGCGAAGATGCGATCGGCTTGGTTCAGTTGCGCGCTGGTCGCTCTCTCATTGATCTAGTACCTGTCGATGGCAAACTTGGCAAGGCTGGAGGTGCGCCACCTGGAGCAGAAGCACGCAACCTTGATCACTTTTGTCTTCGCGTGGAGCCCTTTGATGAAGCCAACATTCGCATTCACCTTAACGCTCATGGCGTTGAGGCTGGAAAGGTCGAGTCGCGCTATGGCGCTGAGGGTGAAGGGCCGTCCATGTATCTCACAGACCCCGAAGGCAATGTCGTCGAACTCAAGGGGCCACCAGCTGGCTAACCCTTCCATCGAGAGGACGTGCCCCGGCAAGTCGGTGCCCGCCTCTCATGTCAAACGTTGGGCGTCAGAAGGCACAGTCAAGAGATGGAAGCCAGGATTGTTCAAGGCTCAGAAAAGCGTTGCTTCGCCAGAATGATGGACATGTTCCAGCAAAACAGAACTGCTTTGTTGATCGTGCTTGCGTTGCCGATGCTTGTCGCCTGCGATCGTATCGCTAGCTATTTCCTGTCAAACACTGAGCGTGGACAACTAGAACTTACCGTTGAACGCGCCGTGAACACCTCCAAAGAAAACGTCACCGAAACGAGGACTAACGAACAGCTTCGATACATGCTACCCGTGCTTGCGCGCACTTTGCCCCCGGGTGTCGAAATATACGTCAATGCAGCCGCGTCCGAGTATGGAATGTATCGGTACGGGTCAGGATGGATAAACAGCGGCCAACTGCATCTGGGTCAATATGGTGTGATGGCAGAGACGGTTGAGGTTGTCTCAAGCGACATCAACGTCCTGACGGCCGAAGTGGTGCCCAATCCAACTGACCACAGGCGTCGCTCGGCGAAGCTGATTACTCTGAAGCCGGGAAGCGCAAGGCTCACCTTTAAGACCTCGAAACTTGACAAAAAAATGCAGCGAGTCGGGGACCTCATCGAGGACTCAATCGTGGTGACTGTCACCGAGCATCCCGGAGTCCAAGGGAGTCCCGCGAAATGAGGGACAGACGAAAATGGCACTAAGTCAAGGCTGTCCAGCATGCCCAGCGCTAGCATTGTCGCTGCAAAAATGGACGCAATACGGCCTTAACTTAGCGCCATTCGGGACGGACCATGGTTTCTCGCTGCAAAGAACAAACTGGAAACCGTGGTCCGTCCCTGAGGTTTCCCCTCATAGTTTGGCACTTATTCAATAGGTTGAAGACAAATATTCACGCGGAGAATGAGGAGTAGACTCGTTGCTTTGGGTAAATCGTCAAGGGTTGGCGGATCATGAGTGCGAAGAAGATGATAGTCGGAATGCTGGCGGGGTGTCTGTCGAGCCTGCATGTCAAATTGGCCTGTGCGGTTGAGGCGGCTGTAGGCAGTGCGCTGCGAGGTGGTCGCTTGAGCTTGAGTCAGCTTGCGCGGTCTGTGCAGTCGGCGACGTCGATGCGTCATCGAGTCAAGCGCATTGACCGTCTGCTGGGAAATACCTCGTTGCACATCACAAGGACCGAGATTTATCGTGAGGTGGCGTCACGTTGGCTGACCGATCTCGATAATGTGCGGGTGGTGATCGATTGGTCGGACGCCACGACCGATCAACGCTGGCATCTGCTGCGTGCCAGCATCGCCGTCAAGGGCCGCAGTGTGACGCTGTACGAGGAAATTCACGCGCAACGACGGTATGGTAATCAGGCGGTGCATCGTCGGTTTCTGGATTGTTTGGCGAAGCTGCTGCCCGACGGGTGCACTCCGACCCTCATCACCGATGCCGGTTTTCACTCGACCTGGTTCGACTTGGTCACGGAACATCATTGGCCGTGGATCGGACGCATCCGTGGCAAAGACAGGGTCAGTATTACCGAAGGTCCATGGAAGCGCTGCACCGAGGTTTTTCCGGATGCCACGCCGTGCGCCCAAGCCTTCGACAATGCCCGATACGTTCGTAGCCATCCGACAGACTGTCGGTTGGTGCTGGTTAAACGCGAAGCCAAAAGGCGCCACCATCACACGCGGACGGGCAAACATTCGCGCTCCCATAGCTCGATCAAGGCGGCTCGTGGTGCCAGAGAGCCATGGCTGCTGGCCTGTTCTCCAGCATTTCCAAAAGCGAGCCCAGAGACGATTATTGACCAGTACTCCCGACGAATGACCATTGAGGAATCCT
This sequence comes from Candidatus Dechloromonas phosphoritropha, assembly GCA_016722705.1. Classification (NCBI taxonomy): domain Bacteria; kingdom Pseudomonadati; phylum Pseudomonadota; class Betaproteobacteria; order Rhodocyclales; family Azonexaceae; genus Dechloromonas; species Candidatus Dechloromonas phosphoritropha. Next base: position 322,368 of record JADKGN010000004.1, read on the forward strand.
TTCGTGATCTCAAGAACGAGCGGCTTGGTCTTGGCTTTAGCGCTTCGCGATCACGCTCGGGCAAGCGACTTGAGATTCTGCTGTTGATTGCTCACTTGACCCACTGGCTGATGCGCCTGATCGGCGAGTGCGCCCAGCAGAGCGGGATACAGAGGTTCTTCCAGAGTGTGCCCGGTCTAAAGCACAAAGAGATTTCAGCCATCACATTGGCTCGTCGAGTCATCGATGCCGGGCCCTCCTGGCTTAACCAAATTCGCCCGAAAGACGCTGTTCCGATTCTCCGGCACCAAGCTCAACAGGCTTCTCATATGGCATTTATATGAGGGGAAACCTCAGGGTCCGTCCCCTGTTGTCCCGAAAATCGGCCATTTTTCGCCGTCGACCGCAATAGCCCTCGGGGGCAAGCCAATCTGTTCAGCTTATCGTCCGCAGATCAAAGTTTGGGCTTCACCGGCCCCACACCGCAAAAACCCGCCCAATGAACACACCGTTGATTTCCATTCATCATCAGGCAGTGTCCGGCCAATAGTAGTCCTTGCTGACAGTCAGCTTTGCGAATTCGAACCTCCAGTTCATCATAACGGCAACTTAGAACCCGTCATGGCAGAATGCTCTGAAGAAGCGCCACTGTATGCACTCGATGGCGCTGGCATGCACACATGGGAGGTTAAATGCCTGAGACAATCGAGACTAACGTACAGAGGCAAGGGATGCCTAGTCCACGAGAACTGATGCGGGCGCGCCATCCGGACCTATTCTCCGACACGATGGTCGTAGCCACGCCAAAGATTGCAACGTCGGTATTCGAGTACCACCTGGAGACACTGACAAGCCGAAAACAAGAGTATGAGTTCGAGCACTTCTGCCGCAAGATAGCAGAGTGCGAAATCTGCCCCAATCTTCGAGTTCAGACCGGTCCTACTGGAGGCGGTGATAGTAAAGTCGACTCCGAAACCTACCCAGTAGCAGCAGAGATTGCCGAACGTTGGTGGTTCGGTGAGCCATCGGGCGGCTCGGAGAGATGGGCCTTTGCGTTCAGCGCAAAGAAGGCTTGGAAGACGAAGGTGCGAGCCGACGTCAAGAACATTCTTTCGACTGGGCGCGACTACAAAAGGATTTATTTCTTTACCAATCAGTTCGCGAGCGACAAAGAGCGAGCGAAGCTTGAGGACGACCTCAGCAGATGCGCCGGCGTGCCCGTTCACATCGTCGACCGCAGTTGGCTTGTCGAGAGGGTCTATCGACATGATCACCTCGACCTTGCGATAGCCACACTCTGCATCATCGGTGCAGGTGAATCGACGGAGCACCGCCGTGGTCCACTCGATACTGAGAGGCTGTCTGAAATTGAAGTACTGGACAAGGAGATCTCGGATCCGTCGAGATATGAGGGCGCGCGCTATCAGCTTGTGGAGGACTGCCTTCAAGGCGCTCTGCTTGCAAGAGGCCTTAACCGGCCTCGATACGAGGTAGATGGTCGATTTGCCCAGGCCGAGCGTCTCGGCAAGGACATGGGCATTCCTCAGCAACTTATGCGTGTTGCCTACAACCGTGCTTGGACTGCGTACTGGTGGTTCGAAGACTACGAGGCGTTCAGCAAGTTCTATTCAGAGGTAGAGGAACACCTCGGCGACTCAACCGATGCAGATGACGTCAGCCGCCTGCTTAATCTCTGGCAAATTCTCATCACTGCCGAATCTCTGGAATTGATCAAGCGGGAGCTGGCTCAGAGCGAAGCTCGTCGGAAGAAACTACATTCGATGTTGCAGGGCATCGCTGGCAACACCTCGCGACCGAACAATGCCCTTCAAGCCCGAACAAGCTTGGCTCTCTTGCGTGCGGCGCATGCCATGAATCTCCGAGACTTGGCGGAGCTAGACCGCGTATGGGAGGAACTCGCACGAGTCGTCGATGAATCTGCGGTCATGGGCCAGTATCCGGTTGAGAGGTTGGCAGACATAGTCCACGTACTCGGGGACATCGCGGACGGCAAAGGTTTCGATGCCTTGTACACTAAGGTCATCGATGCGATGCAGCAACGCAGAAGCGACGGAGTTGCAGGCATCGCGTACCGGGACCGTGGGTTGCAGAAGCTGGGCCATGATAAGCCATACGAAGCAATTCGGTGGATCGGCAAAGCCGAAGAACTGCTTGTAAAAGAGGAGTACCAAGGCGAACTCGTGATGACACTTGTCGCCGCCAGCTTTGCATATGAGCGGGCTGGGCTCCTTTGGGCTGCGAGAAACAAGGTGCTCGTCGCAGCGGAGCGATGTTTCCATCTCTTCGCCAAGAGTGGCGAGATGCCGCCGGCAACGCTACGGATCCTGCAGCGACTGGCTTGGATCGAATTGCAGTTGGGGCGCGTTCCGCACGTACTTCAGGCTATGTCATGGTCAAGCTTTACTGCGACACATCTTAAGCTCTCCGACGAGCGAAAGGCTTTGCACTCCGAGGAAGTTCAGATGCAGGAGGCGGTGCTCGGCATCCTCTTCTTGAATCTGTCTCTTGAACAGCTGTCCGACGTTGAGAGCCTGCCCGATGCACTGAAACGATTGGGGCTAGCGAATGCCCGGCTGGCACTCTTGTACGCGCTTGGACACGAGAAGCGGATCTATGCTGAGAAATATTTCTCGGCCGAAAACGACTCAGAGTGGCTTCCGCGCTTCTTCGAGAACTGGCAAGAACAGCCAGCAGCTGCCGACCTTCCAGAACAAGCTTCTCTGATAGGAGGCGCCAAGACGTCCCTTAGATCAGTCATCTTGGGGGCTGAATTCTTGGTCGTCACACCTAGTGAACCGACTTTCCTTGGTGTCGCGGAATCGCTGCTGGGAGCCTTGGAAGCATTTCTGGCGACTAGCGACGAAACCGATCTTCTGCCGCATGTGGAGCGCACAACCATTATTGTATTGCCTGCGGCCGAGTTGGAAGACAAGCCTTCGTTTCAATTCACTCCAGGCAAGGAAGCTAGCGCTGAGATCAGATGTCCCCCAAGTCTCGCATTCTCCTCTGTTGAGGCGTTCCATGGGTTTACTGATTGGCTGCGTGACACGGTCATCAGCATCGCCCTACATCAGTTCATAGTTCGCGATCCGAAAGAATGGCTTGACAGGGTGGCAGGTGACGAGCGTGCCTTTGCTCGAGCGATCTTGCTTGGTGATATGTTGACGATCGGGAGAAATGCGTTCGGTCATGTTCCCAACGTCCGACTTCGCGATTGGATTGATCCGGATGACAAGATATATGAGTGTCTACGTGACCGACCGTGGCGTACCCCAAATAAAGCATGCAGGGATAATGTAGATGTCGGAGTGGCGCCGAAGTTTGGTAATGGTCAACCACCAGCTGAATTCCTCGACAGTACTAGTAGAAAGCATACCGAGCGGCAAGTGATGTCGCCCATTGATATGCAATTGTGGAACAAAGCGCAATGGTGCGGGACGCTGTTCGCAATGGCAGATCGACCACCGCCTATTCTTGGATTGCTGTATCGCGATCTTGAAGCTGGTATCGCGATCTTCCGTGCTTGGGGTACGAAATGGGGAAGAGCTGACGTACGTGATGCACTACGAATAGTCATTGTCACAGGCGTGTCCAAGCAGCACCCCGCACACTACTCTTTGCTAATCGGGCCCAGCATCACAGATGAAGTAGCAGCAAAAACTAAGGTCTTCGTCTCAGTATCGCGTATCAACCGGATGACGCCAGAGACAACGACAAACCTCGATCAATTCCTGACGATCTATCGCCAGCATGGTGAGTACCTGCTGGTTCCGGCGGGTATGAACAATCCGCCACAGCTTGAAATGGGTTGTTTTTTGGCTAAGAAGCAACTACATGTACGCCCAGCGTGGGAGATTGGCGAGAATGACCCCGACGCTTCAGTACTTCAGGACGATGATGATCCTATCGTTCCGGCAGGAGTGACCGACCCACCCGTCAAGAAGGCCTTGGAGCGCATGCGCTCAATGCGCCTTCGGCGTGGAACGAGCGTGTCAGAATGACAACGCGCCTCCGCTGCCTGCCAACGTCTGCTTTCTCCACATCACTTCAACATTGGGAGGTGTTACTTAGGGTCGAATCCAGCCTTTTTCAAGCCAAGCCAACAAGGTGATTCAGGTAGCCCACTTTCGTGCGACCAGGAGGACAACGCAACCGCGATAGGTCATTTTGACTACAATCGTCAAAACAATCGAACCCGAGGAATCCAACGATGGCCAAGGCGCAATTCTGCTGGGAAGACCCGCTATTGCTTGATGCGCAACTGACCCAGGACGAACGCATGATCCGCGACGCGGCGCGCGACTACTGCCAGGGCCGCCTGATGCCGCGCGTGACGGAATCCTTCCGCCACGAGAAGACCGACCCGGCCATCTTCCGTGAAATGGGCGCCATGGGCCTGCTTGGCCCGACCATTCCGCCCGAATACGGCGGCGCCGGGCAAAATTACGTCAGCTACGGGTTGATCGCCCGCGAGGTCGAACGCGTCGATTCCGGCTACCGCTCGATGATGAGCGTGCAGTCGTCGCTGGTCATGCTGCCGATTTTCGAGTTCGGCAGCGCGGCGCAGAAGCAGAAATACCTGCCGAAGCTGGCGAGCGGCGAATGGATCGGCAGTTTCGGGCTGACCGAGCCGAACCACGGCTCCGATCCCGGCAGCATGGAAACGCGGGCGCGCAAGGTGGATGGCGGCTACCTACTGTCGGGCAGCAAAATGTGGATCACCAACTCGCCGATCGCCGATGTCTTCGTCGTCTGGGCCAAGAACGATGCCGGGATGATTCGCGGCTTCGTGCTTGAGAAGGGCATGCCCGGCCTCTCGGCGCCGGTTATCCACGGTAAGGTCGGCCTGCGCACCTCAGTCACCGGCGAGATCGTCATGGACGAGGTGTTCGTACCGACCGAGAACGAGTTCCCCGAAGTACGCGGCCTCAAGGGGCCATTCACCTGTCTCGACTCGGCGCGCTACGGCATTGCCTGGGGGGCGCTGGGTGCCGCCGAGTTCTGCTGGCACACGGCCCGCCAATACACGCTCGACCGCCAGCAGTTCGGCCGCCCGCTGGCCGCCAACCAGTTAATCCAGAAGAAGTTGGCCGACATGCAGACCGAAATCACCCTCGGCCTCCAGGGCTGCCTGCGCCTCGGCCGGATGAAGGACGACGGCACGGCATCGGCCGAGATCACCTCGATCATGAAGCGCAATTCCTGCGGCAAATCGCTCGACATCGCCCGCACGGCGCGCGACATGCTGGGCGGCAACGGCATTTCCGACGAGTTCGGCGTCATCCGCCACCTCGTCAATCTGGAAGTGGTCAATACCTACGAGGGCACGCACGACGTTCATGCGCTGATCCTCGGCCGGGCGCAGACGGGAATCGCCGCCTTCGCCAACTGAGCGGGGCGGCGCGAAATTCCGCGCTTATTCGGCGTCGACCGTGGCGAGCGTCGGGAAGCGAAGCGCCACGGCAATTCGGACAGCCTGGGTGCCATCCGCGGCCGGGTCGCCCGGCTAGGCGTCGGCGCTTTCGTCGTCCTCGTCGTGTTTGTGATGCTCTTGAGGTACGTGAGCCTCGGCCCATTCGATGATCGACCGCCACTGCTCCACGTCACGGGCGGCACGGGAGGGCGGCAGATCGAAGATGGTCATGCCGGCGGCCGACGCCTGCACATAGACCTGCGTGTCGCGCAGGTAGGCTAGAACGGGCAGATCGAAAGTGGCGAAAAAGCGCTCGAGTTCGCCCGCGGCACGTGTCCGCGCATCGACGCGCATGCCGATCACGGCAACGTCTGCCCGGCCCCGGCGTACCGCCTTTTCGGACAGCAGTTCGGTAAGAAAATGGCGTGTCGCCATCATGTCGAAGATCGAAGGCTGGACCGGCACGATGACGCGCGTGGAGAGTTTCAATACCCTCTCCAGCATCCTTCCATGGAGGCCGCCCGGGGTATCCAGGATGACATGACTGGTGCCCTTGGGCGGTCTGGCGACGGCGTCGAGGCCGATCTCCCAGGTGTCGATGGTCGGTAGCGCGAAGGGGCGGAGGCCCAGCCATTCGCGCGATGACTGCTGGCGATCGATGTCACCCAGCATCACTTCGTGGCGCTTGCTGGCGAAATAACCCGCCAGGTTGGTCGCCAGGGTGCTCTTGCCGGAACCTCCCTTGGGGTTGGCAACGAGAAAGGCCTTCATGTCCTGTCCTCCAGATTCTTGAGTGTTTGCCGCACTAGGTTAACATGCTCGCGCAAGGTGTAGACCAAATCGGTGAACGCCAGGGGCACCTTGAGACCCCTGGCCTCCTCATCCAGCACATCAAGCCGGCTGCGGTATTCTGGCAGTTTTGCGGCATCGAAGCGTTGTTTCAGGTCTTGCTCGAGATATTTCAGTTCGCCATAGCAACGAAAGACCTTGGAGCGCACCCGCCACGAATAGATCGCCGGCGCCACCTTGAGCAGCGGAATCATCAATGCGAAGATGGGAATCAGAAGGACGATCAGCCTGTCGATCAGCACCGCCAGCCAGAACGGCAGGTAGCGCTGGAGGAAGGGCGGGCCGGACTTGAAATATCTCGCCGCCTCGGGCGACAGCGGCAGCAGGCGGTCCTTGTAGGCGGGAAACTCGCCGGCACGCTGGAAGAAGCCGGCTCGCCCGTGCACCTCGGTGGCCGCCTGCAGCAGCAGGCTCTGCAGGGCGGGATGGAGATCGTCGCGGACGATAAGGTTGGCCGTCGGCGCCAGCACGGTAACGTCGTACGGCGGATAGTCGCGGACCAGATCGGCGACACCCTGGGGCAGCGTCAGCTTGGTCAGGAACGGGAAGCGGCGCTGGTAGGCCTCGGCCTGCGCGAAACTCATGACCTTGACGCCCGGCGAGCGCAACAGCACCTGAACCACCGGCGCGTTCTCGGCGGCGATGATGAAGGCGGCATCGATCCGCCCCTGCTGCAGTTCCTCGGCCGCCTTGAGGCCGGACAGCGGCAGCAGGTGGTCACCAGGCTTGATGTCGTTGGCGCTCAACAACTGCTGTGCCAGTTGACGCACGCCTGAGCCTTCCTGGCCGATGGCGATGCGCTTGCCCTTGAGATCGGTCAGACGATCGATCGTCCGCTCGCCACGGTAGAAGACCCAGACCGGCTCGTAGAAAACGCTGCCGAGCGAGAGCAGCCGGGAGTCCGTGCTCTCCTCGTCGGGATCGCCCGGTGGCTCGATCACCCCACCCTGGATGAAACCGACCTGGGCCTCGTCCTTCTCCAATCGCTCCAGGTTTTGCAGCGAACCGTCGGAGGTCCGCACCTCGAGCGTGATCCCGTTGCGGGCCAGGATGGTGGCGTAGCGGCCGGCGTAGGCGTAATAGGCGCCCGTGTCACTGCCGGTGGTGATCACTATCCTGTTGGGCGGGGCGGGCTGGACGAACTGGAAGGCGATCACGAAGCCGATGCCGACGATCAGGAATATCCACCAGGCGGTGGCGAAAAGATCGCGCAACGAAACCAGTCCGGCCCGGATTCTGGCCATCATGGAACGAGAATGGTCGAACCGGTGGTCTTGCGCGCCTCGAGATCACGATGCGCCCGGGCGGCCTCGGCCAGCGGGTAGGACTGGTTGATTTCGATACGCACCTTGCCCGAACCGACGACCTCGAACAGTTCGCCGCCGAGCGCTTCGAGGTCGGCGCGCTTCGCCGTGTAGTGCATCAGCGTCGGCCGGGTGACGAACAGCGAACCCTTCTGCGACAGGAGCAGCGGGTCGAATGGCGGCACCGGCCCCGAGGCGTTGCCGTAGGTGACCAGCATACCGAGCGTGCGCAAGCTGTCGAGCGAGCCCATGAAGACATCCTTGCCGACACCGTCATAGACCACCGCGACGCCATCGCCACCGGTGATCTCGCGCACCCGCTGCGGGAAGTTCTCGGTTGAGTAGTTGATGACGTGGTCGCAGCCGTGCGCTTTCGCCAGCTCGCCCTTGGCCGGCGAGCCGACGGTACCGATTACCGTCGCCCCCAGCACCTTCGCCCACTGGCAGGCAATGAGCCCGACGCCGCCGGCCGCGGCATGGATCAGCACGGCATCGCCCGCCTGCACGCGGTAGGTCTTGCGCAGCAGGTAGGCGGCGGTCAGCCCCTGCAACATCATTGCGGCAGCGGTTTCGAAGGCGATGGCGTCTGGTAGTTTGAGCAGGCGATGCGCCGGGATGTTGCGCACTTCGGCATAGGCGCCGACCGGCCCGCCGGCATAGGCGACGCGGTCACCGACCCTGACCTCACTGACGCCCGCGCCGACCGCCTCGACGATACCGGCACCCTCAAGGCCGATTCCCGACGGCAAGGGTAAGGGATAGAGCCCGGTGCGGTGGTAGGTGTCGATGAAATTGAGTCCGACGGCGCGGTGACGGACGGTCGCCTCGCCGGCGTCAGGCACCGGAACATCGACCTCTTCCCAGATCAGGACTTCCGGACCGCCGGTCTGGTGAATGCGGAATGCGTGGGGCATGGTCTTCTCCTCGAAAGCTCCAGTAATTTTTCTCACGAAAGCCAGAGGTTATCACTCGTGCGGCATTCGATCTAGCGCGCGACGGGCTGGCGGATCAAATCACTTTCCGCCTTTCCTGGCCGTCGACCGCGCCCACATGGCCCGGGGCCACCGCGGACGCTGCGGCACAGCGACCGACCACCGGCGCTCAGACTGGCGTCAGCCTGGCGTATTCCAGCGCCAGCCATTTCATGCCGCTGCCACCGAAATTGACCTGGACCCGCGCATCGGTGCCGCGTCCCTCGCTGGCGACGATGACACCGACGCCGAATTTGGCATGCTCGACCGTCTGGCCAACGCGCAAACCGCCCGTCGCCGGCTCGGCATAGCCGCCACCGAACGAGCCGTAGGCGGGCACCGTTGCCACCTCTGCTTTCTTGTTGAGCTTGAGCAGCAGGTTTTCCGGAATTTCGTCGAGGAAGGCCGACGGCACGCAGTAGCGCGTCTGGCCATGCAGCATACGCGTCTGGGCGCAGGAAACGTAGAGCCGCTGGCGGGCACGCGTCACCGCAACATACATCAGCCGGCGCTCCTCCTCCAGCCCCTCGCGGCCCTGGTTAACCGAATTTTCATGCGGGAACAAACCCTGCTCGAGGCCGGTGATAAAAACCGCATCGAACTCCAGTCCCTTGGCGGCATGTACCGACATCAGTTGCACCGCCTCCTGACCTTCACCGGCCTGATGCTCGCCGGCTTCCAGCGAGGCATGGGCGAGGAACGAGGCGAGCGCGCCGCCTTCACTGGGTTCGCTCATCACCACGCCATCGTCGTCGACGAAAGTGGCGGCGGCGTTGATCAATTCGTCGAGGTTTTCCAGCCGCTCCTGGCCCTCTTTCTCGATCCGGTAATGCTGGGCCAGCCCCGACTTTTCGATGATGTGCTCGACCATTTCGGGCAGCGGCAGGTTCTGCGTTTCCTGGCGCAGGCTTTCAACCAGCCGGATGAAGGTGCCGACCGTCAGGCCGGCCTTGCCGGTCAGCGAGGCGGCGGCGTTGTAGAGGCTGGAATTCATCTGGTGGGCAGCGGCCTGCAGGTTTTCCAGCGAGCGGGCGCCGATGCCGCGGGTCGGGAAATTGACGATGCGCAGGAAGGCGGTGTCGTCGTCCGGGTTGCCCAGCAAGCGGAGGTAGGCCAGCGCATGCTTGATTTCCTGGCGCTCGAAGAAGCGCAGGCCGCCGTAGACCTTGTACGGCACGCCCTTGGCGAACAGTTCGTGTTCGAGCACCCGCGACTGGGCATTGGAACGGTAGAGAATGGCGCACTGGGTCGGCGACAGGCCGTCACGCACCAGTTCGCGAATCTCGTCAATGACAAAGCGCGCCTCGTCGAGGTCGGAATAGGCCTCGAAAGCACGGATCGGCTCGCCCGCGCCGGCATCGGTCCACAGATTTTTGCCCAGGCGCTCGCGGTTGTGCTTGATCAGCGCATTGGCGGCGGCCAGGATGTTGCCGTGCGAGCGGTAGTTCTGCTCAAGGCGGATGACGTTGTCGCCGGCCCAGGCGCGCTCGAAATCGCGCATGTTGCCGACTTCGGCGCCACGGAAGGCGTAGATGCTCTGGTCGTCGTCGCCGACTGCGAAAATCCTGGCGCCACCGGCTGCAAGGAGCTTCAGCCAGGCGTACTGCAGTTTGTTGGTGTCCTGGAATTCATCGACCAGGATATAGCGGAAACGCTCCTGATAATGTCGGCGCAGCGGCTCGTTGCGCTGCAGCAGCTCAAAGCAGCGCAACAGCAGTTCGGCGAAATCAACAACGCCCTCGCGATTGCACTGGTTTTCATACTCGGCGTAGAGCTCGACGCGCTTTTGCGTGTAGTTGTCGTAGGCCTCGGCCTGACCGGCGCGCACACCCTGCTCCTTGTGCGCGTTGATGAAATGCGTCAGTTCGCGCGGCGGATATTTCTCGTCATCGACACTGAGGTTCTTCAGCAGGCGCTTGACCATCGCCAGTTGATCCGCCGAATCGAGGATCTGGAAGGTCTGTGGCAGACCTGCCTCGCGGTAGTGCGCCCGCAATAGCCGGTTGCACAGGCCGTGGAAGGTACCGATCCACATGCCGCGCGTGTTGATCGGCACCAGCGCCGACAGGCGCGCCGTCATCTCCCTGGCCGCCTTGTTGGTAAAGGTCACGGCCAGAATGCCGTGCGGCCCGACCTGATTGGTCGACATCAGCCAGGCGATGCGCGTGGTCAGCACCCGCGTCTTGCCGCTGCCGGCGCCAGCAAGGATCAGCGCATGCACCGGCGGCAGCGTCACCGCCTGCAACTGGGGTGGATTCAGGTGAGCGAGAAGATCGGACATGTAATTGATTCTCTTCGGGAAATCATCGGCTTTGGCGCATCGCGTCAGGACAAGAACGACCAGGCCAACCTGTTGTTATTGTGCAACGCAGCATTCAAATTAGTGGGGGTAACCTACCCGCCATCAAAAATCGAACTGTATACTGATCTCAATATGTTGCAGTGCACCAAACTTTTTGCTCACAAGGCAGTCAACTCAGCAAGTGGTTATCGCCACACACTGAAAGGAGTATCTAGCATGATGAAAGCACCGAAAATTCTCCCCTGGATCGCCAGGAAAGCCGGCATCAGCGATGAACTGGCTCTCAAGTTGTGGCGCCGCGCGACCTCCGAGGCCGAGTACCTGACCGGCAAGGCCGAGGGTTCCGCATACTGGGGGCTGGCCGTCGAGCGCTTGCTCGACATCGTCGAGGACGAAATCGGACGGACCCCGCAATACGGCCTGGCGCCGGCGCCAAAGGTGTCATGGATTTGGCGCCATCAGTCGCGGATGTCGCTCCTCTCGCTTATTGCCGCGCAGAATACCTGCCGTTTCTGGCAAATCAGTTGGAGAAGCGCCTGCGCACCAATAAGGGCGGCGTGAGAGTCCACTGCACGCGCTGACGGACGGACAAGCCCCCTGACACCTCGGTCGGGAGTTGGGGTGGCGCTCCTGACCGGTTCGATTGCTGGCGAAGCGGTCGTTGCGGTCGACCGGAAAAAACCCCTTAAAACCGCGATAACGCGGCGCCCTTCTCTGCGCCCCCGCTCACACGGGAAGCGCCGGTATAATCGGCAGTTTCCCCGCCAATCCACCAGCGACCCATCCATGCAGGAAAAATATGCTCCGGCCGCCATCGAGCGCGCCGCTCAGCAGCACTGGGACCAGACCGGCGCCGCACGCGCTATTGAAGACACTTCGAAACCGAAGTACTACTGCCTGTCGATGTTCCCCTACCCATCTGGCAAGCTGCACATGGGCCATGTGCGCAACTACACGATCGGCGACGTGCTGTCGCGCTTCCACAAAATGCTGGGTTACAACGTCATGCAGCCGATGGGCTGGGACGCCTTCGGCATGCCGGCCGAAAACGCGGCGCTGCAAAATAACGTACCGCCGGCCGCGTGGACTTACCAGAACATCGATTACATGCGGACTCAACTCAAGTCGCTTGGCTTCGCCATCGACTGGGAACGTGAATTCGCCACCTGCACACCCGAGTACTACCGCTGGGAACAGTGGTTATTCACCCGCCTCTATGAAAAGGGCCTGGTCTACAAAAAGCTCGGCACAGTGAACTGGGACCCGGTCGATCACACCGTGCTGGCCAACGAGCAAGTCATCGATGGTCGCGGCTGGCGTTCCGGCGCGTTGATCGAAAAGCGCGAGATCCCCATGTATTACATGAAGATCACCGCCTACGCCGAAGAACTGCTGGCTGAACTCGACAATCTGCCGGGCTGGCCCGAGCAGGTGCGCCTGATGCAGAAGAACTGGATCGGCAAGAGCACCGGCGTGCGCTTCGCCTTCCCTCTGGCAGACAGCGCTGACGAAAAACTGTGGGTTTTCACCACCCGCGCCGACACCATCATGGGCGTCACCTTCGTCGCCGTCGCCGCCGAACATCCGCTGGCCACGCGCGCCACGCAGAACAACCCGGAACTTGCCGTCTTCATTGAGGAATGCAAGCAGGGTGGCGTCGCCGAAGCCGACATCGCGACCATGGAAAAGAAGGGCATGCCGACCGGCATCTTCGTTAGCCACCCGCTGACCGGCGAACAGGTCGAAGTCTGGGTCGGCAATTACGTGCTGATGAGTTACGGCGACGGCGCCGTGATGGCGGTGCCGGCCCACGACGAGCGGGATTTCGCCTTCGCCAAGAAATACAAAGACAAACTACCTCCGATCAAACCAGTAATTGTTCCTGAAAGCTGGAAATCAAAATCAATTTCCACCTCCACAATGGGCGAAGGTGTTGGCACAATGCCCATGCAAGAAGCACCAGCCCTGTCAGTGGACGGAGAACTCCCGCTGTTCTGGCTTGAATGGGATGAGCGTTTCGGCGAAAAGGGGGTTTGTGTCAATTCCGGCGCTTACGATGGCCTAATCTACGAAGCAGCAGTCGACAAAATTGCCGCCGACCTCACCGCCAAGGAACTGGGCGAAAAGAAAGTACAGTTCCGCCTGCGCGACTGGGGCATCTCGCGTCAGCGCTACTGGGGCTGCCCAATTCCGATCGTTCACTGCAAAACCTGCGGCGACGTGCCGGTACCCGATGACCAGTTGCCGGTCGTCCTGCCCGAGAATGTCGAGATCACCGGTGCCGGTTCGCCGCTGGCTAGGATGCCGGAGTTCTACGAGTGTAAATGCCCGAAGTGTGGCGGCGACGCCCGGCGCGAAACCGACACCATGGACACTTTCTTCGAGTCGTCCTGGTACTTCCTGCGCTATGCGTGTCCGGACAACACCACGGCGATGGTCGACGAACGCGTCCAGTACTGGTGCAAGGGCGGCATCGACCAGTACATCGGCGGCATCGAGCACGCCATTCTTCACCTCTTGTATGCGCGATTCTTCACCAAGCTGATGCGCGACGTCGGCCTGATCGGCGACCTCGGCGAGCCTTTCGCCAACTTGCTGACCCAAGGCATGGTCGTCGCCCCGACTTTCTACCGCGATCTTGCTGGCTGCAAGAAGCAGTGGATCAACCCGGCCGACGTCGATGTCGTGACCGACGAGCGCGGCCGCCCGAGCGGTGCCACGCTCAAGGCTGACGGCCTGCCGGTAGTCATCGGCGGCACCGAGAAGATGGCGAAGTCGAAGAACAACGGCGTCGATCCGCAGGTGCTGATCGACCAGTACGGCGCCGATACCGCCCGCCTGTTCACCATGTTTGCCGCTCCGCCCGACCAGTCGCTGGAATGGTCCGACGCCGGCGTCGAAGGCGCTTACCGCTTCCTGCGCCGCTTGTGGAAAACGACCTACGACCACGTGCAGGCTGGTACGACCATAGAAGCAACATCTGGCCCTAGGGTCAACGCCAAAATTGAGCAAAATTCACTGTCGACCGCGACCGTAGGGAGTGCAAAGCCGCAAGTCGATCTCCGCCGCAAACTGCACCAGACCATGAGCAAGGTCGCCGACGACTACGGCCGGCGCAAGCAGTTCAACACCGCCATCGCGGCCGTGATGGAACTGCTTAACGCCTACGATAAATGCGATCTGAGCGACACCAACGGCCGCGCGCTGGCCCAGGAAACCCTGGAAAGCATTGCCCTGCTACTCTTCCCCATCGTCCCACACATCGGCCAGGCTCTGTATACCGAACTGAAGCCGGGCGCCGATGCTGGCGTGCAAGCCTTCCCGAAGGCCGATCCGGCCGCCTTGAAGCAAGACGAGATCGAACTGATGGTGCAGGTCAATGGCAAACTGCGCGGGTCGATTCGCGTGGCCGCCGAGGCCGACAAGGCGAGCATCGAAGCCGCCGCGCTGGCTTCCGAAGGCGCCGTCAAGTTCATGGAAGGCAAGGCGGCGAAGAAAGTCGTCGTCGTCCCCGGCCGTCTGGTCAATATCGTCGTTTAAGGAATCGCCATGCGCGTCCTGTTCCGCGTTTTTCTTGCCCTGATTCTGGCAGCGATCGTCGCCGGCTGCGGCTTCCAGTTGCGCGGGACGCTCAGCAGCAACCTGCCCTACAAGACGCTTTACATCGCCCTGCCCGAGACTTCCGATGTCCGCATCTGGATGCAGCGCTACATCAGGGCAACCGACCAGACCCAGATCGTCGACAGTGCCAAGGACGCCGAGGCGATCTTTGTGCAACTGCAGGACACCCGCGTCAAGACCATTCTCAGCGTCAATGCCCAGGGCCGTGTTCGCGAGTACCGCCTGCAACTCGACTACAAGTTCCGCATCGTCAATAGCAAGGGGCAGGAACTGATCGGCCCCAACGAGATCAACCTGTCACGCGACATCACTTACGACGATTCGACGGTGCTCGCCAAGGATCTCGAGGAAGGCCTGTTGTGGCGTGACATGAACAACGACCTGGTCAACCAGATCATCCGCCGCCTGTCGATCATCAAGCCGAAGAATCCCGATCTCGAAGAAGACGACTGATGCTGCTCAAGGGCGAACAACTCGCCGCGCACCTCGACCGCGAGTTGCGTCTGCTCTACGTGGTGTACGGCGACGAGCCGTTGCTGGTCGGCGAAGCCGCCGACGCCATCCGCGCCAAGGCCCGTCAGGCGGGATACAGCGAGCGCGAGACGCTCACCGTGCTGCCGCATTTCGACTGGAACCAACTGCTCGCCGCCGGCGACAACCTGTCGCTGTTCGGCGACCGCAAGCTGATCGACCTGCGCATTCCCACCGGCAAGCCGGGCAAGGAAGGCGGCGCCGCGCTGCAGGACTGGTGCAGGCGAATCTCGCCCGACAACCTGCTGCTGGTCACGCTGCCCGAACTCGACTGGCGCGAGGAAAAGGCTGTCTGGTTTACCACGCTGGCCAGTGCCGGCGTCGTGATCAAGCTGATGGCACCGCCGCTGGCCGAACTGCCTGGCTGGCTCGCCGGCCGCCTGCGCCGTCAGCAGCAGAGCGCCGAACTCGACAGCCTGAAATTTATCGCCGAGCGCGTCGAAGGCAACCTGCTCGCCGCCCATCAGGAGATCCAGAAACTCGGGCTGCTCTACCCGGCGGGTGCACTGTCGCTGGCGCAGATTCGCGAAGCCGTGTTCAATGTCGCGCGCTATGACATCGACGGCTTGCGCGAAGCCCTGCTGGTCGGCGACATCGCCCGGCTGAGCCGGACGCTGACCGGCCTGATGCATGAAGGTGAGCCGCCGCCGCTGGTGCTGTGGGCGATGTGCGAGGAAATCCGGACGCTGATGTTGATCAGGAGCGGTCTCGACCGCGGCAGACCGCTCGACCTGCTACTCAAGGAAGCCAGGGTCTGGGGGCCGCGCGCCAATCCGGTAAAAAAAGCCGTACTTCGGCTGTCGACTGCAACACTTGAGGCGGCGCTGCATCATGCGGGAAAAATCGACCGGCTCGCCAAGGGCATCGGTCAGGGCAACATCTGGGAGGAATTCCTGTACCTCGGCTTGAGCCTCAGCCAGCAAAAATAGTTAGCGCGCGGCTACCCCGGCATCCGGTTCAAGGTCTTCCCACATGCAGCCAGCCTCGGTGCGGACATCGATGACGCCTGCCTTCTGGGTTCCCTGAACCAGACACTCCCCCGCACAATCCTGCGTGACGACGACCACTTTCACCTCGGCATCCACCTGGCGTTCGCCATCCCAGTAGCTGCAGGTTGCACAAACCTTGACCTCGGTCGGCAAAATCAATTTTTCAGCCATCATTCCCCCGATGGAAACCCACGTTATCGTTGCGGGTAAGAGTTTACCGGCTTCCCGAAGTTCCCGGTTATTTGTCTGGCTATAATGTATTTTTTGCGCTGAACCTGGAACATCATGAACATCAAGGAATACATGCAGACCGTCGGCCGTCAGGCCCGGATTGCCTCGCACCGCCTCGCCACGGCCTCGACCGCCGAAAAGAACGCCGCGCTGCTCGCCATCGCCGCCGCCATTCGCCGCGACAAGGCGGCGCTGGTCGCCGCCAATCAGGAGGATCTGGCCGCCGCCCGCGTCGCCGGCCTCGAAAGCGCGATGCTCGACCGCCTGACGCTCTCGGAAAAAGGAGTCGAAGCGATGGCCGCCGGCGTCGAGCAGGTTGCCAAGCTGCCCGACCCGATCGGCGAGATGGGCGAGTTCAAGTTCATGCCCTCCGGCATCCAGGTCGGCAAGATGCGCGTGCCGCTCGGCGTCATCGGCATCATCTACGAAGCGCGGCCGAACGTGACGGCAGATGCCGCGGCGCTGTGCCTGAAATCCGGCAATGCCGCCATCCTGCGCGGCGGTTCGGAAGCGATCCGTTCCAACCGCGCGATCGCCGCGCTGGTCCAGGAAGGCTTGCGAACAGCCGGCCTACCCGCCGAGTGCGTGCAGGTCGTCGACACCACCGACCGCGCCGCCGTCGGCGAGTTGATCACCATGCGCGAATTTGTCGATGTCATCGTGCCGCGCGGCGGCAAGGGCCTGATCGCCCGCCTGCTCGCCGAATCGCGCGTGCCGATGATCCAGCACCTCGACGGTAATTGCCACGTCTATCTCGATAAGGAAGCCGACCCGGACAAGGCGCTGAAGATTGTCGAAAACGCCAAGACTCAGCGCTACGGCACCTGCAACACCGCCGAGTCGCTGTTGGTCGACCGCAGTATCGCCGCCGCACTGCTGCCAGCAATTGCCACAATGCTGACCGGCAAGGGCGTCGAAATCCGCGGCTGCGCCGAGACGCAGGCGCTGGTGCCGAACGCCGTCGCCTCGACCGACGAGGACTATTACACCGAATACCTCGCCCCGATCATCTCGGTCAAAGTGGTGGCCGGCATCGACGAAGCCATCGCCCACATCAACCGGTATTCATCGCACCACACTGATGCCATCGTCACCGACAATCATCCGAAGGCCATGCGCTTTCTGCGCGAGGTCGATTCCAGTTCGGTCATGATCAACGCCTCGACGCGTTTCGCCGATGGTTTTGAATACGGCCTCGGCGCCGAAATCGGTATTTCGACCGACAAGATCCATGCGCGCGGCCCGGTCGGCCTCGAAGGGCTTACCAGCCAGAAATGGATCGTGCTGGGAGACGGCCATGTCCGGGGCTGAGCGCCATGCGGCCATCGTCGCCGCGCCCGGCTTCGCGCTCGGGGTACGTTGCAGCGACGACGAAATCATCGCCATCGACTTTCTCGAAGCGCAACCGGAGGTCGCTCCAACCAGTCCGCTGGCTGCCGAGGCGGTGCGCCAGTTGCGCGCCTACCTGGCCGACCCGGCCTTTGCTTTCGGCCTGCCGCTGCGCCCTGCCGGCACCGCCTTCCAGCGCCGCGTCTGGGGCGAAATCGCCGCCATACCAAACGGCGAGACACGCTGTTACGGTCAACTGGCAAAAAACCTCAAAAATGCGCCGCGTGCCGTCGGCCAGGCCTGTGGCGCCAACCCTTATCCGGTCGTCGTCCCCTGTCATCGCGTTGTCGCTGCCGACGGCGGACTAGGTGGATTTGCCCGCGAACGCGGCGGCTTCCTGCTCGACATCAAGCGCTGGCTGCTGAAACATGAAGGCGGAGAATTTGCCGGCACACGCGGCTGACCTCGCCGAGATCGACACCTTCTGCGACGCGTTGTGGCTGGAAGACGGCCTCGCCAAGGCGACGCTCGACAGCTACCGCTCCGATCTCGGCCGCCTGTCACTGTGGCTGGCCGAAAATGGTCACGGGCCGCTGCTCGACCTGCGTGCGACGACACTGGCCGCCTTCATCGCCCACCTGTCGCGGCAGACGCGCGCCAGCTCGCAGTCGCGCTACCTGTCGACGCTGCGCCGCTTCTACCGCTGGCAACTGGCGCGCGGCCGCATCGTCAGCGACCCAACCCTCAATCTCCCCAACCCGGCACGCCCATCGCGCCTGCCCAAGGTCATGTCGGAGAAACAGGTCGACAGCCTGCTTGCGGCACCGGATGTCGATGCGCTGCTTGGCCTGCGCGATCGCGCCATGCTGGAAACGCTCTACGCCACCGGCCTGCGCGTTTCCGAACTGGTCAGCCTGAAACTGCACGAAATCGGCTTTAACGAAGGCGTGCTGCGTGCGCTCGGCAAAGGCAACAAGGAACGCCTGGTGCCGCTCGGCGAAATCGCCATTGACTGGCTGGTCCGCTACCTCAAGGAAGCGCGCCCGGAAATTCTCAAGGGCCGGCTGAGCGACGCGCTGTTCGTCACTGGCCGCGGCGGCCCGATGACCCGCCAGGCGTTCTGGCAACTGATCAAGCGCTATGCACTGATTGCCGGCATCGCACCGGAAAAACTGTCGCCGCATGTGCTGCGCCACGCCTTCGCCACCCACCTGCTCAACCACGGCGCCGACCTGCGCGTCGTCCAGTTGTTGCTCGGCCATGCCGACATTTCAACGACACAGATCTATACCCATGTCGCCCGCGAGCGCCTCAAGTCACTGCACGCAATGCACCACCCGCGTGGGTGAATACCCCTTGAACGTGCACGGAATAAGATCATGAAGATCGTCCGTTCATTGGGGATCATCGCTCTGTCCATCGCTGCCCTCGGCATCTTCGGTGTTGCCGGTGCAACCGAGAAGGGCAAGTTCGATTTGGGCAAGCGTGAATACATGAACCGTTGCACTGTATGCCACGGGCCAAGCGGGACAGGTAACTGCAGCTCGAATGACGTGCTGAAGACCACCCCGACCAAACTGACCACATTGAGCAAGAAGAACGGTGGCGTATTCCCGCTCGACCGCGTGTATTCCGTGATCGACGGCCGCACGGTGGTCAAGGGCCACGGTACGCAGGACATGCCGATATGGGGTCGCGACCTGAGCATGGAAACGGTCAAGGCCGACGAGCATTACTTCGACATGCCGTACAACATGGAAGCCGTACGCGCCGCGCTCGAATTCATCAATGAAAAACTGGGCAAGCGCCCGGTGGTCGGGGTGGTGTGCCTGCCACGGTCGAGCGCCGGGCAGGAGCAATTCTCATGAGGTATCTTTTATTTCCATTACGAATATACAGATGAATAAACGTTCTTAATTGATTATTTAGCCCTTGCTAGAATGTCGCCACTCAACATCCGGTGCGGATTCCAGCAATGACCCAGACCACGCAAATCGCCACGCCCAGGATCGTCCTCAGCCACCTCGACTGGCTCGAAGCAGAAGCGATCCACATCATGCGCGAAGTGGCCGGCCAGTGCGCCAACCCGGTGCTGCTCTTCTCCGGCGGCAAGGACTCGGTCTGTATGCTGCGCCTGGCCGAAAAGGCCTTCCGTCCGGGCAAGTTCCCCTTCCCGCTGATGCACATCGACACTGGCCACAACTACCAGGAAGTCGTCGCCTTCCGCGACAAGCGCGCGGCTGAACTGGGTGAGCGCCTGATCGTCCGCTTGGTCGAAGACTCGATGGCGCGTGGCAGCGTCGTCCTCAAACATGATGGTGAATCGCGCAACAAGCACCAGTCGGTGACGCTACTCGAAGCCATCGAGGAATTCGGTTTCGACTGCTGCATCGGCGGCGCCCGCCGCGACGAGGAAAAGGCCCGCGCCAAGGAACGGATCTTCAGCTTCCGCGACGAATTCGGTCAATGGGATCCGAAGAACCAGCGTCCGGAACTGTGGAGCCTGTACAACGCCCGCAGCCACAAGGGCGAGAACATCCGCGCCTTCCCGATCTCGAACTGGACGGAAATGGACATCTGGCAGTACATCGAGCGCGAGAAGCTGGAACTGCCGTCGATCTACTTCGCCCACACCCGCCCAGTCGTCATCCGCCAGGGCGCCATCGTGCCGGTCAACGTGCCGCTGGTTTCCGGCGAACTGACCAACCTGCCCAAACCGGGTGAGGCAATCATCGAGAAGACCGTGCGCTTCCGCACCGTCGGCGATATTTCGTGCACTGCCCCGGTCGAGTCCGACGCCGGCGACGTCGCCGGGATCGTCATCGAAACCGCCACCACCACGATCACCGAGCGCGGCGCCACCCGCCTGGACGACCAGACCAGCGACGCCTCGATGGAGCAGCGCAAGAAGGAGGGGTATTTTTGATGTCCGCCCTGGAAAATATTGAAGACTATGGCCTGCTGCGCTTCCTGACCTGCGGCAGCGTCGACGACGGCAAGAGCACCCTGATTGGCCGCCTGCTGTTTGACACCAAGACCATCCTCGCCGACACCCTGCACGCCATCGCCCGCACCTCGGAAAAGCGCGGCCTCGGCGCGGTCGACCTGTCGCTGCTCACCGACGGCCTGCAGGCCGAGCGCGAGCAAGGCATCACCATCGACGTCGCCTACCGCTATTTCTCCACCGGTACGCGCAAGTACATCATTGCCGACGCACCGGGCCACGAGCAGTACACACGCAACATGGTCACTGCCGCGTCGACGGCCAATCTCGCCATCATCCTCGTCGATGCGCGCAAGGGCGTACTGACCCAGACCCGCCGCCACTCCAAGCTGGCGTCGCTGGTCGGGATTCCGCACCTGGTCGTCGCCATTAACAAGATGGATCTCGTCGGGTATTCGCAGGCGACCTTTGAGAAGATCAGGGCCGACTACCTCGAATTCGCCGCCAAGGTCGGCATCGACGACGTGCGCTTCCTGCCGATTTCGGCGCTCAACGGCGACATGATCGTCGATCGTGGCGACGCGCTGGACTGGTACAAAGGCCCGACGCTGCTGGAAATCCTCGAAGCCGCCCCCGGCGCGCACAGCGAACGCGCCGAGAGGTTCCGCTTTCCGGTGCAGTACGTCTGTCGTCCGCAGGACTCGGCCAACCCCGAACTGCACGATTACCGCGGCTTCATGGGCCGCGTCGAATCTGGGTCACTCAAGGTCGGCGACGCGGTGACGGTTTTGCCCTCGGGTCTGACGTCGACCGTGAAAGCCATCCAGATCGGCGGCGCCGATATCCCGGAAGCCACCACCGAACAATCGGTCACCCTGCTGCTGGCCAACGAGATCGACACCTCGCGTGGCGACATGATCGTCAAATCCAGCGAAGTGCCGGCCGCCGTCAAGCAGATCGAAGCCACTGTCTGCTGGATGGCCGAAGCCCCGATGGACCGCGCCCGCACCTACCTGATCCGTCACACGACGCGCGATTCGAAAGCCAAACTGGCCGCCATCGACCATCGCCTGGATGTGAACACGCTGGAAAAAGTCCCGGCCGAAAAGCTGGCGATGAACGACATCGCCCAGGTCAGCTTCAAGCTCGCTCAGCCGCTGTTCGTCGACCCCTATGCGGAGAACCGCGGCACCGGCGCCTTCATCATCATCGACGAAAGCAGCAACAACACGGTCGGCGCCGGGATGATTCTCTGACGCGGAGGCATCGATCCGGCATGAATGTGAAGCGCCCCTCGGGGCGCTTGCTCGTTCGGCCCTCCCCATTTGTTCCGGGTTGCGCTATAAAGCAGGCATGAAAACGGCTCAATTCATCCTGCTAGCCTTCCTCACCGTTGCAGTGCCCGCTCACGGCCAAGCCTACAAGTGCCGCCAGCCGGACGGCAGTACGCAGATTTCCAGCGAACCATGTGCTGGCGGCGCCCGTACGCTCAAGGAAGTCAACGAGGACGTGATTCCAGATGACGTGCGCGCCAAGGCTCAACGCGATGTGGATCGCCAGCGTCAGCGCGCCGATCAGTTCAAGGCCGAACGCAAGGCGGACGAGGCGCAGCAGCGCCGCGAAGCCGAAGCGGAACGCAGGGCCGGCGGCCTGCCGTCGCCGGCCGCCGTCCAGCAATGCCTGAACACGGTCGGTCGCATGAATATCGATTCGTCCCGGCGCGCCGAGCTTGAATCGGAGTGCACTCTGACCGGCCAGGTAGCACCCGTCTACAACGAGACCTACCAGCAGCCTTACTACAACCACGGCGGCGGTTACCATCGCCCTTACCCGCCACGGCCGGTGCCGCCGATTGCGCCGGTTCTTCCACCGGCCAAACCCGGCAAGCCGGTCGACCTCTACAAGGTACCTGCCACCCCGCGCAATCGCTAGACGCCGGCAGGGAAGCTAGGCCCTGTCGTGCCGCAAGCCGTCGCGGCTCTGGCTGCCCAGCGTCAACTCGGCGTCCGAACCGAGCGCATCGAAGAAAGCCTGAACCGCCTTGGGATCACCCGAAGCGGCAAAAGTCGTCTGTCCGCATTCGCACTGACCGACCCATATCGCATCGATCCCCGGGAGGCCTCGCGTGCTGACCGGGTGAATCGTCGTCATGTCGATGCCACAACCGTTGCAAACCAGTTTCTCCGGGCGTGTCGCCTCGGTTCTTGCCTGCGCTTGCGCGATGCGCTGTTCGAGGCCACCGCGCCGTTTGGCTTGTCCCATCGGGTTCCCTCTCTATCTGCAAAGGCGCACGGCATCGCCGTGCGCACCTGCCGTGCCGAATTGTTGGCCACGACCCATCAACTGGCGGCAAAGGCATGACGATGCTTGCCACCGCCCTTGGCCTCATACATCGCCTGGTCGGCCGCACGGATGATCTGTTCCGGATTTTCCGACGATCTGACGCCTCCGGAAAAGACGCAGATGCCGATACTGGCCCCGAGACCGCTGGCCTCGGGCAGTTCGACAAACGGTTCGGCAATGCACGCAAGCAACTTCTCCGCGAGCTGCCCGGCACGCGCTGGCGAATCGACATCATGCGCCAGCACGAAGAACTCGTCGCCGCCGAGCCGGGAAACGGTGTCCGTCTGCCGAACCGCAGCCTGCAGGCGGCGCGCTATCAGACGTAGCACATTGTCGCCCCGGTCATGTCCGAGCTGGTCGTTGATCGATTTGAAGCCATCGAGATCGATGAACAGGCCGGCATGCGTTGCACTGTCACGGCGCGCCCGGGCCAGCAACTGGGCAATGCGGTCCTCGAGCAGTTCGCGGTTGGGCAGGCCGGTCAGCCGGTCGTGCAGCGAACGTTCGAGGTGGTGTTGCCGTTCCTGGTCGAGCTCAGCCTCGCGAATGAAAAGCTGGCGGCGCTGGTATTCGGCCAGATAGCCGGCGCCGCCGCCGATCAGGTTGGCCGAGATGATGAAGAAATTGTGACTCAGCAGCATGGGTACCGGAAATTCGCGCAGCCCGCCGAGAATCAGGTTGTAGGAGATCACCACGACGATATCGATGACCAGCGCGTAGATGAAGCGGGTACCGATGAAGTTGTAGGTGTAGAAGGTTGACAGGATGAGGCAGGGGTAGAAGTAAGGCGTTGCCTCAAGCGGCAGGAAATAGAGAATCCCGATCAGACTGCCGGCGACGACCAGCCCGGTGGACCCGAGCGGCAGCCGGTTGAAGCGCTCGAAGGCCGGGCGAAAGGTCAGCAGGAAGACCAGGCCTGCGTAGGTCAGGGCTGACAGACGAAACACCCACACGGTAACCTGATGTTCCGGCGGCACCAGCCAGCTATCGAGAAACCCCGACATCAGATAGATGAGCGTACCGACCAGAATCGCCGCGCGCCCCTGCACGCGCAAGCGCGAAAGCAGGTTAGCGGCAAAGGCACGCTCGACCTCGGGATTGCGAAAGCTCAGGGTCAGCGGATGAAGCTGCGTCATCATCGGCGTGTCCACACTCTGGAAAGTCGCTGTCATCGAAGCAGCATGATTCACCAAACTGCAACAAATGTGAACGCAATTTCATTCCGGGCACCGTAAAAATCCACGGCGGCGCCACTGCAAATTCGCCCGGAATTTCCGGTCGACCGCGACAGGCACAACATGAAATTCCCGGCCGTTGGTGGGTGAGACCGAAGCAAAAGCCGGGCAAGAATGCTCAACCGGGAAGCGCGACCTCATCTCGTCGCGCTCCCCCCTCCAGCCTCGCCAAGCGAACGATCTGCACCGACTTCACATCGATGTAACGCTGACGTTGATTCCAGCGGCGATCAACTTCGCCCTTGATGCGCAGTTGGGTGTTCTGGTCGAAAGTTTCACTGGGCAGGTATTCGTCGTCGATTTTGACGACGATGGTGCCGGTGGCATCGGTGAATTCATAGCGCTCACTGGCGACCTGGCGGGTGATCCGGCCTTCGAGCAGGACCGGAGTGTCGACCGCGG
Organism: Candidatus Dechloromonas phosphoritropha; assembly: GCA_016722705.1. Lineage (NCBI taxonomy): Bacteria > Pseudomonadati > Pseudomonadota > Betaproteobacteria > Rhodocyclales > Azonexaceae > Dechloromonas > Candidatus Dechloromonas phosphoritropha. The sequence continues at coordinate 346,832 of JADKGN010000004.1, forward strand.
CCTTGTTGGCGGCGGCAACCGTGGTTACGACGGCCGGGTTGCCGCGGGCCACGCCGTCGGCGCGCGGGCCGGTGAATTGGGCATGCGCGACAAAGGGCATGGCCAGCAGAAGGGCGACGAGTAGCTTGTTTTTCATGTTTAATCTCCAAGAAAGGCACTGCAATAAAGGCAATCAGCGCTGTGATTCCCGAAACCGGTCACACCAGCCCGCGGCTCTCCTCAACCCCGAGATGGACATTCATCGCCTGCACGGCGGCGCCCGAGGCGCCCTTGCCAAGGTTGTCGAGGCGGGCGACGAGCAGCATGCGCTCGGCGTTGCCGAAGACGAAGAGGTCCACGCGGTTGCTGTCGTTGCTGGCTTCGACATTAAAGAAGCCACCGTCGGTGTTCGCCTCCAGATCGACCGGCGCGATACGGATGAAGGGCTCGCCCGCGTAGTAGTCGGCCAGCAGCTTCTGCACGTCGCCCGGGCCGGCCTTGCGGGTGAATTGTCGCGGGTGCAGATAGACGGTGACGGCCAGGCCCTTGTAGAAGGGGCCGACGATGGGCTGGAAGATGGGCGCTGCGGTCAACCCGGTGTAGGCCTGCATTTCCGGCAGATGCTTGTGCTCGAGGCCGAGCGCGTAGGGGCGCGGCGCATCGATGCGGGCCGGGCTTGCGTAGTGGGCGATCATCGATTTGCCGCCGCCGGAATAGCCGGTGATGGAATTGGCCGCAATTTGCGTGTCGACCGCGACAAGGCCACCGGCGACCAGCGGCTTGAGGGCAAGAATGAAGGCGGAGGCGTGGCAGCCGGGGTTGGCGATGCGCTTGCTGGCGCGAATTCTGGCGCGCTGGTCCGGCGCGAGTTCCGGCAGGCCGAAGGTCCACGCCGGGTCGACGCGGTGCGCGGTGGAGGCGTCGATGATGCAGGTGTCCGGGTTGTCGACCAGCGCCACCGATTCCCTGGCGGCGGCGTCAGGCAGGCAGAGAAAACAAACATCCGCTTCGTTGATCAGGCGTTTCCTCTCGGCGAGGTCCTTGCGCTTGTCGGAAGCGATCCTGAGCAGTTCGATGTCGCTGCGCTTGCCTAGGTATTCGTTGATCTGCAGGCCGGTGGTGCCTTCCTGGCCGTCGACAAAGACTTTGTAGGTCATGAGAAATCCGGAATCGCTGCGGTTGTAGAAGACCGCAATTCTTGCAGAAAACCGTGACCTTTACACAAGGACAGCGACCAATCTCGCGAAAAGACGTGCGCCGGGCCGCGCATCGCAAAGACCAGTCGCTGACCCATGCCGGCAAGCCGCTCGCCGGATGCGATGCTCGCCACGCCCGGTAGCAGGATGTGGCAAGATGCGGCCATGAATGCGAAACCCCACCTCGCCGGCATCGGTTTCGGCCTGCTGGCCTACGGCATCTGGGGCTTCTTTCCCCTTTATTTCCGCCAGCTTGCGCACATTTCGCCGATGGACGTATTGTCCAGCCGCGCGGTCTGGGCCTGCGTCTTCGTCGGCCTGCTGCTGACGCTGCGCGGCGGCTGGCACAAGGTCGTTGCCGTCTTCCGCACGCCGCGCCGGCTGGCCATGCTGGCGCTCGCCGCGCTGCTGGTCGGCAGCAACTGGTTGGTCTTCCTGTGGGCGGTGGCCAACGAGCAGGTCGTCGCCTCGAGCCTCGGCTATTTCCTGACGCCGCTGGTCAATGTGCTGCTCGGACTCGTCGTCCTTAAGGAACGCCTGAACCGGCTCGAATGGATCGCGGTCGGCTTTGCGGTCGTCGCCATCGCCAACGAGGTCGTCACACTGGGCAGCCTGCCCTGGGTTTCGCTGTTTCTCGCCGTCACCTTCGGCACTTACGGACTGGTGCGCAAGCAGGTTCCGGTCGACGCCCTTTCCGGCCTGTGGCTGGAAACGCTGACCATGCTGCCGGTGTGCGGCATCTACGCACTGTGGCAGGCGCGGAGTGGCCATCAGGTTTTTGGCGGTCATGGCCTGTCGACCGCAACCCTGCTGCTCGGCGCCGGCATCATCACCGCCCTGCCGCTGATGGCCTTCGCCGCCGCCACCCAGCGCCTCGACCTGGCCACCGTCGGCATGCTGATGTACATCAACCCGACCCTGCAGTTCCTGACTGCGGTATGGATTTTCGGTGAGCCGCTGCAGCCGGAACGGCTGATCAGCTTCGCCCTGATCTGGCTCGGCCTCTTCGTCTTCAGCTGGAGCATGTGGGAAAAGTACCGGGATCGCCGATAATGCGCGGTCATCACGCACCGCGGAGCACCCGATGGGACTGCTCGAAAACACCCTGATCATCTTGCTGCTGATCGCCATCAGCGCCTTCTGCTCGACTTCCGAAATTTCACTGGCCGCCGCGCGCAAGCTCAAGCTGGCGCAACTGGCCGCCAGCGGTGACAGCCGCGCCGTGACGGTGCTGGCGCTGCAGAGCCGGCCCGGCCATTTTTTCACGACCATCCAGATCGGCCTCAACGCCGTCGCCATCCTCGGCGGCGTGCTCGGCGAGGAGGCTTACGCGCCGTTCTTTTCCGGCACCCTGCTGCCCTATGTCGGCAGCGCCGTTACCGCCGCCACGCTCGGCTCCGTCCTCTCCTTCGCGCTCGTCACCGCCGCCTTCGTCCTGCTCGCCGACCTGCTGCCCAAGCGCATCGCCATCGTCGCGCCGGAAGCCATCGCCCTGCGCATCGCGAGGCCGATGGCGCTGTGCATCCGCCTGTTGTCGCCGCTGGTATGGATCTTCAACGGCGCCGCCAACCTGATCATGGCGCGCTTCAGCCTGCCCGAAAGCCGCCCTGAGGACGTCACACCCGAGGACATCGTCGCCATGACCGAGGCCGGCCTGCGTGCCGGCGTCGTCGCCAAGCAGGAGCAGCAACTGATCCAGAACGTCTTCGGACTGGAGGCGCGCACTGCCCCGTCGGCAATGACCGCCCGCGACAGCATCGTCTGGCTGGACAACCAGGGAGACGAAGCGGCGATCCGCGGCACGCTGCGCACCCATCCGCATGCCAAATTTCCGGTGTGCGCCGGCAGCATCGACAAGGTGGTCGGCTATGTCGATTCCAAGGGCATCCTGAACCGCATCCTCAACGGCGAGAAGCTTTCGCTCAAGGCCGAAGGCCTGCTACGCAACGTGCTGGTCCTTCCCGAAACGCTGACCCTCAGCGAAATTCTCGAGCAGTTCAAGGCCGCGCGCGAAGACTTTGCACTGATCATCAACGAATACGCGCTTATCGTCGGCCTGATCACACTCAACGACGTCACCACCACGCTGGTCGGCGAAACCCTTGACGGCTCCAGCGAAGCGCAGATCATCCGACGCGATGAAAACTCCTGGCTGGTCGATGGCCTGACCCCGGTCGGCGACCTCGAAACCCTGCTCGGCGTCCCGCCCTTCCCCGACGACGACCAGTTCGAAACCATCGCCGGCTTCCTGATGTACGTGCTGCGCAAGGTGCCGCGTCCGACCGAGAGCGTCGAACACGGCGGCTTCAGGTTGGAGGTCGTCGACGTAGACAACTACCGCGTCGACCAGTTGCTGGTCACCCGGCTGACGCCGGCCCCGCCGGTGAGCTGACGTCAGGGTGTCGCGCACACTTATCTACATCATCGTCTTCATCGAGGGCTTCTGTTCTCTCGGCGCCGAGATCATCGCGCTGCGCCGGTTGGTGCCGCATGTCGGCAGCTCCATCGTCATCACCGCGCCGACCATCGCCTTCTTCCTGCTCGCGCTGGCTCTCGGTTATGCCGCTGGCGCCAAAGTCGCCAGCAACTACACGGCCGTCGTCGCCCGCAACTTCCTGATCGCGGCGGCGCTGGCCGGGGTCGGGCTGGCCGGCGTCAGCGTCGACTGGATATTCGCCCACCTGCAGCCGGCGCTGCTGGCGTATCTGTTTTTCATCGGCGGCGTCCTCTGTCCGCTTGCCTGGCTGCTCGGCCAGACGGTACCGGTCCTGACCAACCTGATGCAGCACGCACGCACCGGCGAAGCAAGCGGCATGGCGCTTTACTGGTCCACGCTCGGTTCCTTCCTCGGGTCGATCAGCCTGTCGTTGCTGGTCATGCAGTGGCTTGGAGTTTCCGCGGCGGTATTCGCGTGCAGTGCGCTGCTGCTCGCCGGGGCGCTGCTACTCGCCGGACGCGACCTGAAAATTGCCCTTTTTTCCGCGTCGACCGCGGCAATTGCCATAGCCTTCAACCTAGATCACGAGGTCACCGCCGATACCGCCTATGCCGAATATATCGTCGGCCCGGTAGCCCTCCCCGGCCAGGAAAACCCGCGCGCGTTCTGGGTCAACAAATCCACCGCTTCGCTGATCGACGATTCTGATCCGCCAAACTACACGCTCTACATCAATCACTTGCGTCACGTTCTTCTGAAAGAACTTGAATTTCATGAGCGCGACATCCTGGTCCTCGGCGCCGGTGGCTTCACGCTGTCACACCGCGAGCCGACCAACCATTACACCTATGTCGACATCGATCCGGCGATCCGTGACATTGCCGAGAAACACTTCCTGCGCGAACCGGCGCGTGGCGAGTTCATTGCCGACGACGCCCGGCGTTTCATCGCCGTCACCGAGCGCCGCTTCGATGCCGTCATCGTCGACGTCTATAGCTCGCACACATCCATTCCCGCTCACCTCGTCACCCGGGAATTCTGGGAAGACACGCGCCGCGTACTGAAACCCGACGGCGTCATGCTCGCCAACCTGATCCTCGACGGCAAACTGGAAACGCCCTATGCGCGCAACCTGCTGGCCACCATCGACAGCGTCTTCGGGCGTTGCGCGGTCGAAGTCCTGCACAAGGCACGGGCGTTGGCCAACGTCGAGGTCACCTGCTTCGCCAGCAGCCGGCCTGCTACAACCGGCATCTACGTAGACGAGAAGAATTGGGCCGACCTCGATCTTGCACGTTCGCGCTAGAAATGGCGGCAGAGGTCATGGCCGCCCTGACATTCTTCGGGACAATCCCCGGGGTTTCTAGAAACGCGGAACGCCCCGGAGACCGTGGCGCTCGAGGGAGGCCATGATTGCCGTCATCGCCTCGGCGGCGCCGAGCGGCAGGTGATATTCGACGCGGCGCGACAGGCGTGTTGCCACGGGATTGATCTCGACGGTCGGTATTCCGGCGCGTGCCGCCCAGACCACCGGCTCGGCAATGTAGGGGAAGACGCCCGAGGTACCGATGGTGAACACCATGTCGATGCCGTCATCCATGGCGTCGGAGAAACGTCTCATCGCTCCCGCCGGCAAGGCTTCCCCGAAGAGCACCACGTTCGGCCGCAGGACAGCGCCGCAGGCCGGGCAAAGCGGCGGCAGCTCGCGCCCCGCCAGGTCGTCGACCGTCTCACCATGGTCGCACACGGTACAGCGCAGTTCCTGGAGATTCCCGTGGATCTCGATGAGGTCTGAACTGCCGGCCTTGCGGTGCAGACCATCGACGTTCTGGGTGAAGACGACGACCTTGGACATTACCCGCTCCAGCACGGCGATGGCGCGATGCGCGGCATTGGGCAGCGCCCCGCGACAGTTCTGCTCGATCTGGGCCAGATATTTCCAGGTGATGTCCGGCCGGACCGCGAACACGTCCCCCGACAGCGCCGTCTCGATCGGTATCCCGTCCTCCGTCGCGTCGTCGTTGTACAACCCGCCGACCCCGCGATAGGTGGGCAACCCGGAATCCGCCGAGATTCCGGCGCCGGTGATGAACAGCACCCGGCGCGCCGCGGCAAGACGGCGGGCGATGCGATCGATCATGGTCAGCTTGTCCACAGTGCGTGATCTCATTTGCGATATGCGGATTATGAACACCTGACGGCCGCATGAACAGCTTGCGTCCAATTCCCGATGCGCAAGGCGATCCTGTTTGCCCGGCCGCCCGCCCGAGCGCCGGCGTTTGCTTCAATGGCGGGTTTTTGCCGGAAGCCGGGGAACACCCCCGGCGCTCGCGGTATAGTATGCCAAGGTAAAGCCGTCACGGGTGCCGCATCGGCCCAAGCAGTCCGGCAGGCAGCCATGAAGAAGGCGATCGGAGGGGTGAAGCATGGCGGAGGTCCGGATCTTTCTGTCTACGGTGAGCGCGGAGTTTCGCAGCTACCGTGATGCCCTGCGCCATTATCTGGAGCGCCCCAATGTCACGGCGAAGGTGCAGGAAGACTTCATCGCGACCGGCAGCGAAACGCTGGACATGCTCGACGACTACATCCGTCAGTGCGAGGTGGTGATCCACCTGGTGGGCGACATGACCGGCGCGATGGCGCCGGCGCCGTCGGTAGCGGTGATCCGGCAACGCTATCCGGATTTCGGCAGCCGGCTTCCCCCGGTGGCCACGTTTCTGGAGGCCGGTGGACCGCTCCTCTCCTATACGCAGTGGGAAGCCTGGCTCGCCTTGTATCACGGCAAGCGCTTGATCATTGCCGTGCCCGAGAGCGGCGCCCAACGAGATGAGCGTTACGCACTCGACCCGCTCGCGGCCACCGCGCAACAGGAGCATCTGGCGCGCCTGAGGAGCATCAACCGTCACCCGGGAATTCGCTTCGTCTCGGCCGACCAGTTCGCCGCCGAGGTCTGGCGCTCGAGCCTGCTCGACATCCTGATCGCGGCCGGGCTGGTCCGGAAGCCGGTCAATCTCCCTTACACGAGCCTCGGCGACCTGTTCAAGGGGCGCGAGTCCCTGCTTGCCGCGCTGATCATCCAGTTCGGAACGTTCCCACAGGGCAACGACCAGGCAGCCGTCGCCAAGGCGCTGACCGGGCTGGGCGGCGTCGGCAAGACACGGCTGGCGCTCGAATACGCCTGGCGGCGCGGCGGCGGCTACACGGCGATGTTGCTTGTTGGCGCCGACAGCGGCGCAGCCCTCGAGCGCAATCTGGCCGCCCTGTGCGGGGCGACGATCCTTGATCTCGCCGCGAAGGACGAGACCGACGAAGGCCGGCAACGCGATGCCGTCGTCACCTGGCTCAACCAGCATCCCGGCTGGCTGCTGATTCTCGACAACGTCGATACGAAACCCGCGGCGTCCGCCGTCAAGACGCTGTTCGCAAAATTGCTGGGCGGGCACGTCCTGATCACCAGCCGGCTGGCGAACTGGAGCGCCAGCGTCAAGACATTGCCGGTGGATCTGCTCGCGCCCGATGCCGCCGCGGACTTTCTGCTGTCGCGGACTGCGGGAAAACGCCGGCCGCAGGCCGACGATCCCGCCGCTGCGCAGATACTGGCCGGGGAACTGGGTTATCTCGCCCTCGCGCTCGAGCAGGCCGGCGCCTACATCGTCCACCGGCGTCTCAGCTTCGGCCAGTACCTGAGCGAATGGCAGCGCCGGCGCGAAACGGTGCTCGGATGGTACGACCCGGACCTGATGGAATACCCGACCAGTGTCGCGATCACCTGGCAGACCTCGTTCGACCAGCTCAAGGAGCCTGCCCGCCGACTGCTGCAGCGCCTCGCCTGGCTGGCCCCGGAACCCGTTCCCGAGTCGCTGCTCGACGTACCCGTGGCCGGAGACGATGCCGGCGCAGCCGACCCCGGCGGCGCCCTGGCGGAACTCGACTCGTACTCGCTGGTGACGCGTTCTGCCGACCTTCCTGTTTTCAGCGTGCACCATCTGGTGCAGGAGGTCACCCGGCGCGGCCAACAAGCGGATCCCGCCCATGGCCCGCTGGTCGAAGCGCTGAACTGGGTGAACGCGGCGATTGTCGGCGATCCTTCTGACATCCGCGACTGGCCGGTCCTCGATCCCCTGACGGCGCACGCGCGGGCAGTCGCGACCCGCGCGGATGAAGTCGGCATTCCCGACCCCACTGTCCGCCTGCTCAGCTACGTCGGTCTGCTGCTTGGTGAGAAAGCCCTCTACGCCGAGGCCGAGCCGCTGCTGCGTCGGGCGCTGGCAATCGACGAGGCGAGCTTGAGCCCCAACCACCCCAACGTGGCCATCGACCTCAACAACCTGGCCGCGTTGCTGCATGACACCAACCAGCTGGCCACGGCCGAGCCGCTGATGCGCCGGGCGCTGGCAATCGACGAGGCGAGCTTCGGCGCCGACCACCCCAACGTCGCCCGCGACCTCAACAACCTGGCCGCGTTGCTGCAGGCCACCAACCGGCTGGCCGAGGCCGAGCCGCTGCTGCGCCGGGCGCTGGCGATCAACGAGGCGCGCTTCGGCGCCGACCATCCCAACGTGGCCATCCAGCTCAACAACCTGGCCCAGTTGCTGCAGGCCACCAACCGGCTGGCCGCGGCCGAGCCGCTGATGCGCCGGGCGCTGGCGATCGGCGAGGCGAGCTTCGGCGCCGACCACCCGAATGTCGCCATCTGGCTCAACAACCTGGCCCAGTTGCTGCAGGCCACCAACCGGCTGGCCGAGGCCGAGCCGCTGATGCGCCGGGCGCTGGCAATCGACGAGGCGAGCTTCGGCACCGACCACCCCGATGTTGCTCGCGACCTCAACAATCTGGCCCAGTTGCTGAAGACCACCAACCGGCTGGCCGACGCCGAGCCGCTGCTGCGCCGGGCGCTGGCGATCTGTATCAAGAGCCTGGGTCCGGATCACCCCTCATCCCAGGTTGTAATGGCAAATTACATCGGCCTGCTGCAGGCAATGGGCAGGACAGACGACCAAATCAGCGCAGCGCTGGCGTCCTTGACCGCTTGACTTGCCCTCGGCAAACGACGGATTGCCAACGGCTCTCCGCAAGGACGGACGGCCGAAGCTGGACGGCCGCTGTATCCGGGAATTGGTGCTTGACGCCGTGTTGCTGCGCGCAACGACAACCTGACGGCGACGGAATTTCCATTTTTCGGTCCTTTTCGGCGTCGACCGCGGCAGCCCGCTGCAACTGCCGCTTGCGCAGCGCACGCGGTTACCGTGTTTCGCGGCTGATGCGCCACAGTGCGCGGCTTTCGGAGGACCTGATTTGAGTGGCGACGCCGCGCAGGGCGATCAAGCCGGTCGATCTTCGCCGGCTTCAAATGATGGCAATTGCCGGACGCTGGCTGCCACCGCGGCGGCCCAGTGACGGTAGGCAGGCTCGCCGGGATGGAATCCGTCCGGAGCGAGGAAAGACGGATCCCGGGGATAGTTCAGGGAGACCACGGCACACCGCCCGTCACGGCCGGCAAAGCGCAGGAGCTCGTCGTTGAAACGCCGGGCGCGCAGGCCGACACACCATCTCAAGGGCTGCGGCAAGGCGGTGAAACGGTGCATCGGCGGCAACGCCGACAGCAGGATGTGCCGGACGCCGAAGGCCGATTCCAGCAGATCGAGCAAGCTGGCCAATTCCGCGGTCCACTGCCGGGTTCGCCGGCCAGTAATGACGTCATTGACGCCGATCGACACAATCGCCACGTCGAAGCGCCCGCCGGCGACGCCATCGAGTCGTGCAATGAGGTCGCGGGTGGTGACGCCCGATTCCGCATGGAGTTGCCAACTCACCTTGAAATCCGGCATCAGTTCGTCGACGAGGCAACCTGCCAGGGCAGTCGCCTGCGATGAGGCGCCCACCCCGGCGGCGGCGGAGTCACCAAGGATCAGCAGCTTGAGCGATGGTCCGCTACCGCTCGCACCTGAACGGCTTCCCGGCGCTTCCGGCAACCTCGGTGTCACCCGGCGGACATGCACGCCCTGCACGAAGAGCAGTGGCGAGAGTACCAGGGTGGGAAGCCAACTCAGCAAACCGTTCATGGGCGGGAGTCTATGGGTGATGCCGGCGAAGCCGGACGCCGACGCTCTGATTCATGTGAAAGGGGTTCAGCTTGTTGCCATTCCGGTTGCAAATACGTCGCATGGAACACCGCGGAGCGCTGGAACGAGCCTGACGCGCGGCAAAGCGCAGACCTTGTAGTCCGGGAGTAGCTTCATCAATTGACGAGCTCACCAGACCGGATCGGTCATTCGACCGGCACGAACAGTACCGTACCCTAGCTGCGCCAGGACCTTGCGCTTGCGACGCGCTGTCAGCCAGGATGGCAATCGCCACACCTCCCCGCTTGCCCGGCTCACGACGACCGCCGGGGAGGTCCCCGTCTTGCTGGTTTCCGGGCGACCGGGCGGGCCCTTGGCGCCACGGGGCTGCCCTTCGTTTCCGGTATTGCCTTGGCCCGGCCGCCGCCGGCGACCTGCGGCTTGAGCGGCTTCCTGAATTTCCTGACGGGCAGGGCTGCGGCGGCGGTCAGCGGCACCCGATGGTCGGGTGCGAAACCCGCCTCCTCGCTTCTCCGGAGCGTTTCCCTGAGCAGTGCCTCGATCGCCGCCAACTGGGCGACTTCGTCGGCGCAAACCAGCGAAATCGCCTCGCCGCTGGCGCCGGCGCGGCCGGTGCGGCCAATGCGGTGGATGTAGTCCTGGGCGACGATCGGCAGATCGAAGTTGACCACCAGAGGCAGATCGTCGATATCGAGTCCGCGGGCCGCGACATCGGTGGCCACCAGAACCTGCACTTCGCCCGCCTTGAAACTCTCGAGCGCCCGCAGGCGCGCCGGCTGCGGCTTGTCGCCGTGGATCGAGTCGGCAGCGATTCCTTGCCCGAGAAGGGTTGCCACCAGTTGGTCGACACCTTTGCGCGTCTTGACGAAAACCAGCACCTGACCCCAGCGCCTGCTCCTGAGCAGGTGGCAGAACAGTTCCGGCTTGCGTCTCTTGTCGACCGGTATCGCCCATTGCCTGACACGCCTGGGCGCAGTGTTGCGCGGGCTGGCTTCGACAATGACCGGATCGTTCAGAATCGTGCCCGCCATGTCGCGGATGGCATCGGCGAAGGTCGCCGAGAAGAGCAGGGTCTGCCGTCGCCGCGGCAGGGCGGCGAAAACAGCCTCGAGTTCCCGGGAAAAACCGAGGTCGAGCATGCGATCGGCTTCGTCCAGGACGAGGATCCGGAGCTGGCCGAACCTGAGCGCGTTCTGCCGATGCAGGTCGAGCAGGCGGCCTGGCGTCGCGACCACGACATCCATACCCTTGCGCAATTGCATCATCTGCGGATTGATGCTGACTCCGCCGTACACCGCACAGGTGCGTAGCGGCAGATGCTGTCCATAGGCGCGGATGCTTTCACACACCTGCTCGGCCAGTTCGCGGGTGGGCACCAGCACCAGCGCGTGCACGGAGGTGCTGGCCACCGGCAGCCCCTCTTCAGCCAGCCGCTGCAGCAGCGGCAGGGCAAAGCCGGCTGTCTTGCCGGTGCCGGTCTGCGCCGCCGCCAGCAGGTCGCGCCCGCCGAGGACGGCGGGAATCGCCTGCACCTGAACCGCTGTCGGAACTTTATAGCCCAGCCCGACGAGCGCCCGCAGCAATGGATCAATCAGACCGAGGCGGGCAAAGCTCATGGGCTACGGTTCCAATCTGAACAGGCGAACGCCAAGGCTGTGCATGCCTTACTCGCCGCCCTTGCGCCGCCCGGCCTTCAGCGACGCGTGCCGCGACTTGCTTTCGAGACGCTTGGCAACGGAACTTCGGGTCGGCCTGGTCGGTCGGCGTTTCCTCGGCAGCTCGGCGACACCGGCAACCATCTCATGCAGTCGGCGCAACGCTTCGCCGCGATTCTTCTCGAGACTGCTGAATTTCTGCGCCTTGATGACGATCACGCCATCCTTGCTGATGCGCTGGTCGCCAAGCTTCAGGAGGCGCTCGCGAATCTCCTCCGGCAGCGACGAGGCAGCGATGTCGAAGCGCAGATGCACCGCATTGGCCACCTTGTTCACATTTTGCCCGCCAGCGCCTTGCGCACGGATCGCGGTGATTTCGACTTCCTCGACAGGGATGGTCAGACTGCTGCGCATGTGAGGTACGCCCGAAACGGTATGGTCATCTGTAGCGAGCGCCACCTCAGGAGCGGCGACGTCTGGCCTCGAACAGGCAAACCCCGGCGGCGACCGAAACATTGAGACTTTCCACGGTCCCATACATCGGGATGCGTACCAGCTGGTCACAATTCTCGCGCGTCAGGCGGCGCATGCCCTCGCCTTCGGCGCCGAGCACCCAGGCCGTCGCCGGTAGCCACTCGGCGGCGTAGAGATCGCATTCCGCCTCGCCGCTGGTGCCGATCACCTGGATGTCACGTTCCTTGAGTTCGCGCAGGGTCCGCGCAAGATTGGTGACCATCACATAGGGCACGGCTTCGGCGGCGCCGCTGGCCGCCTTCAGCGCCACGTCGGTCAATCCCGCTGACCGGTCCCTGGGCGCAATGACGGCGTGAACTCCCGCTGCGTCGGCAACGCGCAGGCAGGCGCCGAGATTGCGCGGGTCGGTGACGCCGTCGAGCACGAGCAGGAAGGCGGGTTCTTCAAGCGTGTCGAGCACATCGTCGAGATGCGCCACCTGGCGCCCGCCTTCGACACGGGCAATGACGCCCTGATGCCGTGCGCCCGGCGCCATGCCGTCGAGGCGCCGGCTGTCGCCGGCAATGACCTTGACTCCCTGCAACTCGGCATGCGCGAGCAGATCACGGGCGCGCGCATCGTGGCGTGCGGCATCGACAAAGATTTCCTTGACGGCATCGGGATCGTGACGAAGCTTGGCGGTGATGGCGTGGAAGCCGTAGATCAGGCGTGACGACATGAGTACTCGCGATGGATTGGAATCGCGATTCTACCGTGCCACAAAGCCGGCCATAAGAACTGAATGCTGGAGGGGACAATGATCAGGACATTGCTGGATGGGAACCGGCGCTTTGTTACCGAGGTTTTCTAGTAGGACAGGGACTACTTCACCGACCTCAGCCACGAGCAGAACCCGACCGTGCTGTGGATCGGCTGCTCCGACTCGCCGGTGCCGGTGAACACTATCACCCAGACCAAGGCCGGTGAGGTGTTTGCCCAGCGCAATGTCGGCAACATCGTCGCGACCAACGACTGGAATCTCTCCGCGGTGCCGGGATTCTCGATCAACCACCCGCATATCTCCGAGATTGCCTCCTGCGGCCATTACGGCCGCGATGGCATCCGCGCTCTCGATGGCGATATCAAGGCATGCTTTGCGTCACGACCGGGAGAATCTAGCGTACTGCTGCCGAGTCACCACCACGACAAAGAGCCATTTAGCGCATTCCACTCGTTATGCCCTGCCAGCCGAGAGTGCCGAGCAAACCGACGCTGGCCTTTTCGACGAACTGCACGATCCTGCGTACGACCTCCTTGCCCGTTTCACCCAATCGTGCAAAAAGGTCAGGTCGCGCAGGCTCGACCTGCCATCAGCAAGGTGGGCGCAACCCGCAACACGCCTGTCTCCCGAGCAAACGCAACTGCTCCTGCCCGCTTCAGATGATTTTCACGATGCCGCTTGGCAGAATTTGCATATCAATTGCCAGGTTTGTCTTCTTCATCCGCTGGATCACCCTGTCTGGACATCACGATCTGTTTGAGACCGACGTAGGGTGGAGGTGATGCGGAAATGTCTCCCGGCGCGCCTGAACTTTCTTCCAGCTTGGCAATGTGAGCCTTCTGGAGTTCATTATCCCTTTCGAGTTCTTCGATGCGCCGCTTCTGGCGCGCCACCAGCCATTGACGACGCAGGGTGGCCGGTGTCGTCAGCAACGCAACCATGGTTGCGCCCATCGCGACGGCCAGCAAGAGCACCATGGCAAGCGAACCGTCGAAGCGCCACAGCAGGAAATTGACGGTCACGGGAATATTATTCTGCATGGCAAAAAAGACGCCGGCAATGGCCACAAAGATAGCGGCGATGATCGTCAGTTGCATGATGCCTCCTTAAGGTCCGACTGCCTTCTGTCCATTCGTTGCTGTGCCTTCAACCTTGGCATTAACATGCGCCACGGTAACCAATGCCGACGAGATCAAGATGACCAGAACAACCGTTCCGCTGAGGTAGCTTGGTAATGACAGCACTTCTTTGGCGCTGAGGTACAGCAACACGGTTATCAGGCCGCGAGGGGCGATCCACGCCAGGGAACCGGCCAATTCATTCCCGCTTAGTTTCAACATGGCAATTCGCCCCGAGTAAACCACGCTCAACACCAGCGCGGCAGCCATCCAGGCGCGGGGTGAGGCAAGATCGGACAGATCGGTCCAGTAACCGAGGAGAATGAAAAAGAAACCGCGCACCGCGAATGTGAGTTCCCGTACCAGAGTCTTGAATTCATTCAGGGTGGCCTCGTAGCTTTCGTCCATCCAGCCACGCAGAGGCCGCCAGCGCGTGATCAGCGTCGGATTGTTCAGCACCAGGCCGAACAAAAGCACCATGATGAGCGGGGACAAGTGCAACAGCCTGCCGGCGGCATAGAGCCCAAATAGCCCTGCGAGCAATGGAATGAACCGGACATGTCCATCGATGCGCATCAGCACCAGAACCAAGCCCACGGAACTGACGACAGCCATCAAGAACGAGAGCGCGCCGCCACCCAGCAAACTCATCACGATGCCGCCGATGGTGCCATCGGAATTGACCAGCGCAAAGAAAATGAGGATGCCCAGAATGTCAGATAACGAACTTTCGTAAACCACGAACTCTTTGCCGTGGTCGGGAAGGAAATGGCTGCTCGAGATGGCGATCGCACTGCTGATGACGGCAAACGGTATGGCGAGGATCGTCGCCTGGAAGAGAGTAAGCGGTAGCGCCAGCATAGCCAAGGCGGCGAATACCATGACGCAAAGCACGAAACCGGCAACGGCCATTGCGATAGCCCCCGCGGCCATCTTGATGCGATCCCGGCGCAGTTGGATGTCAAGCGCCCCTTCCAGAACGATCAAGATCAGCCCTATCGTACCGACGACCGGAACCGTGATTCCAAGCCCGTCGAGTGCGAACCCAAAGGAGGCCAGCAGGGGCTTGGCGAAGAACCCGAGTGCGACCAGCACGATCACGGCAGGCAGACCAAGTACGCGACTAAGTCGCTCGACGCCGAAAGCGGCAAGCAGAAAGACCGAGGCGATAAGGATCGCGGGATAGGTCATTTGACGCCTGGCTGGAGATGTTGATCGAAAATCGGTGACGAACGCGGACCCATCATACGAATGATCGCATGCGCATGCCACCTTTGCCATCCTGCTTCACTTCATACATCAGTTTGTCCGCCAGCCTGAGCATTCTCGCGAAATCGTTATCCGGCTTTTCAAAACATGCGACTCCGACGCTGGCGGTAACCGGTGCAAAGGTCGTCAGGGCCGTCCCCACGGCCGCCACAATTTTGTTGCTTGCCTCTGTTGCCGCATTGCAATCGATTTCAGGCAGGACAACGCCAAACTCGTCACCGCCGAGCCGCGCCACCGTGTCGGTGGTACGGAGGGTTTTCCTCAATGCGTCGGCAACCGACTTCAGTGCCGTATCGCCCACATCATGACCGCGACTGTCGTTCAGTTGCTTGAAGTTGTCCAGATCGAGAAAGACAACCGCCACCGGGTGGTCATAACGTAGCGCTCGCCCTACCTCGGAATGCCCGGCTTCGAGAAAAGCGCGCCGGTTCATGAGCCCGGTAAGGGCGTCATGCGATGCCAATTCGATTTCACGTTGCAACAGCGTTCGTATCCGTGCGGTCAAATAGGCGACGAAACAATAAGTGGCCATCCGGACAGAGCCGTTCAAATAAACTATCTGAATTTCGCGAGGCCCTTGGTACGACAGCACGTCAGTAGCAGCCCACATAATGACAGCCAGCGCGGCTGCAGCTACCCCGTGACTAAAACCGCACACCCATGTTACGAAAAAGACCGGGATAATCGTAACAGAGGCAAAAGCATACTCTGTATCGGTAGAGTGACGGAGAACACCAAGAATTACGATTGCCAGCGCTGCGACAGCCCAGGTGACAAGCAGTTTCCCGCGCACCAGGAGTTTTTTGAGGATATCCATATGGCAATCAGAGTGAACCCAGATTTCTGGGGATGGGTGCAGGTTGCTATCAGGCAATAATAGCCGCATTGTTGCTATCCATGGCATCGTTGATTTGGAACGACCTGGATGATCGGCGCAGGGCACGGCAGTTTATTGTTCTCGGCCTCAAATTTGAAGTGCAACGCTGGAAGGGAACGCCATGAAGAATTCGCATTCAAGCCCGAACGCTTCCGCCACCAGGTATGGCAAGCCGCTTTGCTCGATATGCGGGGCCACGACGAGCGCACGGCAATACCACAAGCTGGCAGACCGCTGGATTTGCGAGTACTGCTTGTTTGAATCCCGCAAGCAACTAGCTGGTCTGGTCGACAAGCATCCCTACGAAGATTTTGTCGAATCGCTCGCCGCCGCACTTGACCTTCGAGAGAGCGAAACCGGCTTGCACTCCAAACGAGTAGCCTCGCATACGCTGATCCTCGCACGTCATCATTATTCAGACGCGGCAATACTCCGTGAAATATACTGGGGCAGCCTGCTTCATGACATAGGCAAGATCGGTGTACCCGATGCGATACTTTTGAAGCCAGGGCCGCTGTCGGAAGCGGAATGGCAGGTGATGCGCCTTCATCCTGAATATGGCAGTAGTATTCTGGAGAAAGCTCCCTTCCTTTCTCTTGCCAGGCAGATTGTTCTCTGCCACGAGGAAAGATATGACGGCTCGGGTTATCCGCAAGCGCTGAAGGCAGAAGCCATTCCTTTGCCCGCTCGCTTGTTTGCCGTCATCGACACTCTCGATGCCATGACGTTCGATAGACCTTACCGAAAAGCGCTCCCGTTTGACGCGGCCAAGGCGGAAATCCTCAGGATGTCCGGCAGTCAGTTCGACCCGGTTGCGGTAGAGTCCTTCCTCAAGGAAGAGCAGTTGCTCAGGGAAATGACGGCCGTGGATCGTCTCGACGGAGGGCGGACGGACTGATTTCGACTGCGTCGGTAGGCTGACCAACCAATTGTTTATCAACGGGCACCGCCCACGCTGTTGCGGTCAACCCCTTGATCGGGCTGTTTTCCGCGGCGGCTTGTCGTCGACGAGAACGAAGTCGATCTTGTTGGTTTCGAGGTCGGCGCGCACCAGCCTGACGCGCACGCGATCGCCGAGACGGAAACGCTGCCCGGTGCGCTCGCCGAGCATCTGGTGCTTGATGTTATCGAACTGGAAGTAGTCGGCGCCCAGTTCCGAGACGTGCACCAGACCTTCGATGTAGATCGTGTCGAGCGCCACGAAGATACCGAAGGCAGTCACCGCCGAAATCGTGCCATCGAATTCCTCGCCGATGCGCTCCTTCATGAAGAAGCACTTGAGCCAGTTTTCGACATCGCGCGTCGCCTCGTCGGCCCGGCGCTCGGTCGCCGAACAGTGCAGGCCGATGTCGTCCCAGTTTCCCGCCGGCGTGTACTTCGCGCCGGCGAGCACGGCCTTGATGGCGCGATGGACCAGCAGGTCGGGGTAACGGCGGATCGGTGAGGTGAAATGCGTGTAATGCTCGTAGGCCAGTCCGAAGTGGCCGACGTTGTCAGGGCTGTACAGCGCCTGCTTGAGCGAGCGCAGCATCACCGTCTGCAGGAGCTGAAAATCCGGGCGCTGCTTGACCTGCTCCAGCAGGACGGCGTAATCCTTGGCCCGCGGATCGTCACCACCACCCAGTGCCAGCCCGAATTCGCCGAGGAAGGTCCGCAGGTTCTTGAGCTTTTCTGCCGACGGGCCCTCGTGGATGCGATAGAGGCAGGTCTGCTTGTGACCGGCAAGGAAATCCGAAGCACAGACGTTGGCAGCCAGCATGCATTCCTCGATGATCCGGTGTGCGTCGTTGCGCACGACCGGAACGATATTCTCGATCTTGCCCTGTTCATTGAAGACCATCTGGGTTTCAGTGGTCTCGAAGTCGATCGCCCCACGCTCCCCGCGCGCCGCGTGCAGGGTCTTGAACAACTTGTAAAGATTGAGCAACTGCGGCTGCAACCCGATGTGAAAGTCCGTTTCCGGTTGCGCCGCGCCCGACAGCCACGACCATACCTGGTTGTAGGTCAGCCGTGCCTGCGAGCGGAATGCCGCCGGGTAGAATCGGTACTTGCCGATCACGCCGCCAGCACCAATTTCCATGTCGCAGACCATTGCCAGCCGGTCGGCTTCGGGGTTCAGCGAACAGATGCCATTGGAGAGTTTTTCCGGCAGCATCGGAATCACCCGGCGTGGAAAATAGATCGAGTTGCCGCGCTCCATCGCTTCCGCATCGAGCGCCATGGCAGGCTGAACGTAATGCGATACGTCGGCGATCGCCACCACAAGCCGCCAGCCACGGCTCCTCTTCTCGCAGTAGACGGCATCGTCGAAATCGCGCGCCGTCTCGCCGTCGATGGTCACCAGCGGCAATCCGCGCAGATCCTCGCGTCCCACGAGATCGGCCTTTTTGATACTGTCTGGCAGCGCCTGGTTCTCATCCAGCGCTGCTTTCGAAAACTCGAACGGCAGATCGTGCTTGCGCAGCGCAATTTCGATCTCCATGCCCGGATCGGCATAATTGCCGAGCACCTCGGAAATGCGCCCAATCGGCTTCGAGAACTTGCTCGGCTGCTCGATGATGTCGACCATGACGACCTGCCCGGACTGCGGGCGGATCTTCGGCCGCTTCTCCGGCGGCACCAGGATGTCCTGGGCAATGCGCTTGTTCTCCGGCACCACGAAAACCAGGCCGTGCTCGACGAGCACCCGGCCGACGACGCGGGTATTGGCGCGCTCGGTGACTTCGACGATGCTGCCCTCGGGGCGTCCCTTGCGGTCGATGCCGGTGAGTCGCACCAAGGCGCGGTCACCGTGCAGCGCCTTGGCCATCTGGTGCTGGTCGAGAAAGATGTCCGCACTGCCGTCGTCGGGGATCAGGAAGCCGTAGCCGTCCGGGTGGCCCTGTATCCTGCCCGGCGTCAGGCTGGCCCGCTCGGGCAGGATATAGGCGCCTTTGCGGTTGCGCATCAACTGGCCTTCGCGTTCCATGGCGCCGAGCCGGCGCTGGAACATCTCCTGCTCGGTTACGGTGATGTCGAGCAGTCCGGTCAATTCAGCGAACGTGACCGGACGACCTGCGTCAGCCAATACCTGCGAGACGTATTCGCGTGACGGGAGAGGTAGGCCATAACGGGCCGCTTCGCGCTCGAAGAAGGGGTCGGCACGGCGGATTGCCGATGGCTTTTTCCTTGACATGCAATTCACTTTCTTTATAATCAGCCGCTCTTCGCACCTGTGCCCAGGTGGCGGAATTGGTAGACGCACTAGTTTCAGGTACTAGCGCCGCAAGGTGTGCCGGTTCGAGTCCGGCCTTGGGCACCAGCGATCTTGATGGAAGGCCTTGTCTCGACAAGGCCTTTTTTCATTTTCGCGGCAATTTCCCGGTCGACCGCAACCGGCCGCCAACAGTTCAGCAGCGATTGTCTCACAGGGCGAAACACCGGCCTGTAACAATTCCTCACATTTCCGCCCTGCCCCGCCGTCATCGGCCAGCGCCCCACTGCGTTACTTGGCTTATGAAAACGACCATCATCTCACTCTGCGGCGCACTCTGCATCGCACTCGGAACTTCCAGCCCGGCACTGGCCGACAACGGACACGACCGCAGCTATTACCGCCCGGTTCCCCGGCAATACGGCCACGGCGACTACCGGCCGGCACCCCCCCGATATGACCACGACCACCGTCGTGGCTACGGCTGGGCCGGCCCGGCCGCCCTGCTGGCGATCACCGGCATCGCCGCCGGAATTGCTGCCTCGACTTACTACGCGCCGGCCCCGGCCTACGTCTCGCCCCAGCCGGCCTATGTCGCCCCGGCAGCCGGCTACTGGAACTATTGTGGATCGGCCGGACAGTACTACCCAAACGTCGATTACTGCCCCGAGGGCTGGCAACCGGTCCCCGCCCGCTGACCGACACGGGCCCGTCGACTGAACACCGGCAAGGCGATAGAGTGCGCTGTTGTCGCCCCGATGCCGCCCTGCTGCCCATGCGCCGACTGTTGATCTTCTGGCTCTTCATTGCCTGCTCGCTCCCGGAAATTGCCGGCGCCGGACAGGCCTATCCGTTCTCGATAAGCGCCGAACGCAGCGGCGCCGGCAGCGACCTGATAGCCCGGAATCGCGGCCCGGCGCCGGTATCGGTACGGCTGATACTGAGCGCGATGGACAACGTCAGTACCACCCAGCCGCTGCCCGTCCATGCCGTCGTCCGCCCCTACAGTGAAGTGCTGCTTCTGCGGATCCGCCCGACCTACCCGGGACGCGGCCTGCGCTTCTCGACGCAATCGACTTTCAGCGTCGGCAGCTTCCACGCCATCCCCGACCCGCGTGCCACCTATCGCCTGCCCTTCGCCAACGGGCGGAGCTTCGTCATCAGCCAGGCGTCTGGCGGTCCGCTGACCACCCACACCACCGATGACAGCGAGCATGCCGTCGATTTCACGATGCCCGAGAATACGCCCGTTGTCGCCGCCCGCGATGGTGTGGTGATCGAGACTGAAGCGGCAAACCGCTTCGGCGGCAACGATAAGGTGCTGCTGGCCAGGGCCAACTACGTCCGCATCCTGCATGCCGACGAAACCGTGGCGACCTACGCTCATCTGGCGCCCGGCGGGGTCCGCGTGCGTCCGGGAGATAAGATAAGGGCCGGAACCGTCATCGGGCTTTCGGGCGCCACCGGCTACACTTCCGGCCCGCACCTGCACTTCGTGGTCCAGAAACTGGTGCGCAGGAACGAAGGGTTTGCGATGGTTTCGGTGCCCTTCCGCTTCTTTGTCGGCGATCCGCCCTACGTCTTCGAGCCGAAGTTCCGCCAGTTGGCGACGGCCGACTATGCGACGCCCGGCAAGGCACCGCCGCTTGCCAACGCCCCACAGGAAGTCGTCTTGGGGGATGATGGGCGGGTCTTTCAGGCCCGTTCGCCGCGCCCCGGAGGTCAACGAGCCCGTGGCTCAAATCCCCTCGTGGGACAACCGCCGCCGGGCGGCACTGGCCAGTGATTACTCGAAGGGATGCTGCCTGAGAATGGTCTCGTCGCGTTCGGGACCGGTCGAGATGATGGCAACCGGCACCTGACAAAGCTCCTCCAGACGATTGAGGTAGGCCTGGGCATTGGCCGGCAGATCCTGCCAGCGCTTGGCGCCGAAGGTCGTTTCCGACCAGCCGGGCATCGTTTCGTAGATCGGCTCGCAACGAGCGACTTCGTCGGCGCCTATGGGCAGCAGATCGAGGACCTTGCCGTCAAGCCGATAGCCGTTGCAGATCCTGAGTTCCGCGAGGCCGTCGAGCACGTCGAGCTTGGTGATGCACAGCCCGGTCAGGCCGTTGATGCGGCCGGAACGACGCAGCGCCGCGGCATCGAACCATCCGCAACGGCGCTTGCGCCCGGTGACCGTGCCGAACTCCCTGCCGACCTGCGACATCTGATAACCCGGCGCGCCGGCGGTGTCGATGTCGAGTTCACTCGGAAAGGGACCGCCGCCGACACGGGTGCAGTAAGCCTTGGTAATGCCCAGCACATAGTGCAGCATGCCGGGACCAATGCCGGCGCCTGCGGAAGCCTGACCGGCAACGCAGTTCGAGGATGTCACGAACGGGTAGGTGCCGTGGTCGATATCGAGCAAGGCGCCCTGCGCGCCCTCGAACAGCAGATTCTGGCCGGCCTGGTTGGCCGCGTAGAGTGCCGCCGAGACGTCGGCCACCAGCGGGCGGATCTGCTCGGCGTCGGCCATCGCCTGATCGAGCACCATTTGATAGTCGACTGCAGGTGCCTTGAAATACTCGGTCAGCACGAAGTTGTGATAGGCGAGGACTTCCTGCAGTTTCCCGGCGAAGCGCTCCGGGTTGAACAGGTCATACACGCGCAGGCCGCGCCGCGAAACCTTGTCCTCATAGGTCGGTCCGATACCCTTGCCGGTCGTGCCGATCTTCTGGTCATCTGCCTTGGCGTCCTCGCGCGCCTTGTCGATGGCGGAATGGTAAGGCAGGATGATCGGGCAGCCGGGGCTGATCTTGAGGCGCGAGCGTACTTCGATGCCCCCTTCTTCGAGTTTGGCGATTTCGGCCAGCAGGTGGTGGATATCGAGCACCACGCCGTTGCCGATGTAGCACTTGACCCCGTCGCGGACGATGCCCGAGGGCACCAGATTCAGCTTGTAGACCTGTTCACCGACGACCAGGGTGT
Organism: Candidatus Dechloromonas phosphoritropha; assembly: GCA_016722705.1. Lineage (NCBI taxonomy): Bacteria > Pseudomonadati > Pseudomonadota > Betaproteobacteria > Rhodocyclales > Azonexaceae > Dechloromonas > Candidatus Dechloromonas phosphoritropha. Next base: position 368,843 of record JADKGN010000004.1, read on the forward strand.
GCCCCGCATTGTGCCCGCCCTGAAAACGCACGACCCCCTGCGCATGGTCAGTCAGCCAGTCGACGATCTTGCCCTTTCCTTCGTCACCCCACTGGGTGCCGACCACGATAACGTTCTTGGCCATGTCTAGTCCTCTTGTATTGCTTCGATGATCCAGCGGGCGCCGACCTGTGCGAGCTTTCTGTCGCAGACCGGCCCTTCGCAGGCGGTTTCCCCTGGCAGCAGCTCGACGACGATTTCTCCCTGCTCGCGCAGCGCGGCGATGTGTGCGGCAAGTTCTTGATCATGCGCGGCACGCGGCGCCAGGATGGCCCGCGACAGCTTCCCGGCCGGCGCCAGGCGCGCCACTTCGCGCAGATCCATCGAGAAGCCGGTCGCCGGACGCGCCCGTCCGAAGACCTTGCCGGCGCCATCGTAGCGGCCGCCCAGCGCGACGGCTGCCGGATAGTCGGGGCAGTAGGCGGCGAAGACCACACCATTGTGATAGTGATAACCGCGCAGATCGGAAAGATCGAGGGAAAACGGCAGGTCTGAAGCCTGTGCCACGAGATGGCTCAAATCCGCGAGCGCTGCGGCGATGGCCGGGAGTACCGGCAGTTCGGTGGCGGCGCGGTCAAGCAATTCGACGCCGCCGTAAAGTTGCGGCAGTCGCCGCAGGGCTTCCCGGATGGGTGAAGGCACTTCGGCGCAAGCTTCGACCAGCCCTGGAACATCTTTGGCCTGCAACAGGCCGCGAACCGTCTCTTCGGATTCCCGTGGCAGCCCGGCCGCTTCGGCCAGGGCCCGGAAAATGCCTACATGGCCAAGATCGATGCGATTGACCGGCACCTCAATCGTCGCCAGCGCGCCTGCCAACAGGCGAATCATCGCCAGGTCGGCGGCAATGCCGGCATGGCCGTAGAGTTCGGCGCCGATCTGCAACGGCTGGCGGCTGGCCGAAATACTCGCCGGCAGGGTATGCAGCACGCTGTCGCAGTAGCACAGACGGGTCACTCCACAATGGTTGAGCAGGTGCGCATCGATGCGGGCGGCCTGCGGCGTGATGTCAGCGCGAACGCCCATGGTGCGCCCGGAAAGCTGGTCGGCCAACTTGAAGGTGCGCAGGTTGAGATTCTGCCCAGCCCCGGTCAGCAGCGACTCCAGGTATTCGAGCATCGGCGGTATGACGAATTCGAAGCCGTGACCGCGAAAATGGTCGAGCAAGGTCCGGCGCAGGCACTCTATGCGTTCGGCCTCGGCGGGAAGCGCATCGGCCATGTATTCGGGCAACAGCCAGTTCATGAGAAAACCATGAGCAGAATCAGGCCGATGATCATCGAAGTGAGGCCGATGAAGCGTATCTGCCCGTCCGTAAGTTGGACGAGGCGGCGGAAGGTCTCACGCCAGGCAGCCGGCGCGACGAAGGGCATCAGGCCTTCGAGCACCAGCATCAGCGCGAAGGCCAGCAGCAGCGTCGAGGTCATTTGCCCTTGTCGTTGCCGCGCCCGGTACCCTTCATGTACTTGAAGAATTCGGAATTGGGCTCGACGACCAGCAGGTCGCTCTTGTTCTGGAAGCTACCGCGATAGGCTTCCAGGCTGCGGTAGAAGGCATAGAATTCGGGGTTCTGGTTGAACGCCTGAGCATAAATGGCTGTTGCCTGGGCATCGCCCTCCCCCTTGATCTTCTGCGCATCGCGATAGGCGTTGGCAACGATGACTTCGCGCTGGCGATCGGCATCGGCACGAATCTTCTCGGCTTCCGCTGCTCCTTCCGAACGTAGCTCGTTGGCGACGCGCTTGCGTTCAGCCTCCATGCGCCGATAGACCGCCTCACTCACTTCGTTCGGCAGTTCGACCCGCTTCAGGCGTACATCGACGATCTGTACGCCGATCTTGCGCGCATCGGCATCTGCCTTGACACGCATGTCTTCCATGATCTGATCGCGCTCGCCGGAAATCACGTCATGCACCGTGCGCTTGCCGAATTCTTCGCGCAAGCCGGCGTTCACCGTCTGGTTCAGGCGGGTCTTCGCGCGCGCTTCGTCGCCACCCACCGATACGTAGTAGAGCTTGGGATCGACGATACGCCACTTGACAAACGAATCGACCAGCACGTTCTTCTTCTCGGACGTGATGAAGCGTTCCGGATCGTTGTTGTCGAGGGTAAGGATGCGCCTGTCGAAATAGCGGACATTCTGAATCATCGGGATCTTGAAGTTCAGACCCGGCTCGGTGATGATCCGCTTGACTTCACCCAACTGGAAAACCAGCGCGTACTGACGTTGATCGACGGTAAACATCGACATGGCGACCACGGCCAGGACGGTGACGGCAACCACCGCCAGCAAGTTGAATCTCGAGTTCATCAACGGGCCTCCCGGTCACGAGAACGCAGGGCAGGCTCGCGCGCACGGCCTTGACTGTTCAGGGAATTGTCGAGCTGGGGTGGTGATTCATTGGAGGTCGCCGGCGCCGGCCTAGCCGGTGCCTGGGGCGCCGCGACCGGGTCGGAAGCGACTGGCGAGGCGGCAGCAGCGGCGGCGCCCTGCATCAACTTGTCGAGCGGCAGATAGAGCAGATTCCCCTGCCCCTTGGCATCGATCATGACCTTGCTCGTATTGGAATACACCTGTTGCAGGGTTTCGAGGTACATGCGCTGACGCGTCACCTCCGGCGCCTTGGCATACTCGACCTGTACCTGTTTGAAACGCGAGGCATCGCCCTCGGCGGTCGATATTACTCTCTGCTTGTGACCGCTGGCTTCTTCCATCAGACGCGCCGACGTTCCCTTGGCCCTGGGAATGACATCATTGGCATAGGCCTGGCCTTCGTTCTTCTGACGCTCGCGGTCCTGGCCGGCCTTGACCGCATCGTCGAAAGCGGCCTGCACCTGCTCTGGGGGCTGGGCATTCTGCATGGTAACCTTGGAAATCAGGATGCCGCTCTTGTAGCGGTCAAGAATCTCCTGCATCAGTTGGGCGGCCTGTGCAGCGATCTGTTCGCGACCCTCATAGAGAACGAAGTTCATTCGACTCTTGCCGACAATTTCACGGACAGCCGACTCGGCGGCACCCATGACCGCATCTTCTGGATGACGATTGTTGAACAGATACTCGCTCGGGTCCTTGAGGAAATACTGAACCGCAAATTGAATATTCACGATGTTCTCGTCATCGGTCAGCATCAGCGCCTCTTTCAGGACCTTGTTGCGCTCGCTGCCGCGGTAGCCGATTTCCACCGTTCGCACGCCGGTCAGATTGACCAGATCGACCGACTGGATGGGATAAGGAAAGCGCCAGCGCAGGCCTGGCTCGGTGGTTTCCTTGTAACTGCCGAACTGGAGCACGATGCCGCGTTGCGAGGCATCAACGATATAGAAGCCGGAAGCCAGCCAGATCACGACCGCCAGTGCGGCAAGCAGGCCGACGCCACCACCGAGGAATTTCGGATTGAAGTCGATCTGCGGCAGGCGCGGCCCGTTGCCGCCACCGCCGTTATTGCCGCCTCCGCCGCCCTTTTTGCCGAACATTCCGTTGAGCCTGCGGTTGAAGTCGCGCCACAATTCTTCGAGGTCGGGCGGCCCCTGATTGGGCCGGCGCGGTCCACCGCCGGGCTTGTCGCCGTCGTCACTGCCACGGTTGCCCCATTGCGGGTCGTTGAGAGACATGAAAATTCCTAGTGTCGGGATCATGTGATTTGGGGTCAGCTTATGTATTCGGGTTGGGCATCGCGAGCGGCGGCCGCCAGTTCGTTGTCGAGAGTTTCTGCCTTGGCCAGAGCATATTCGGCCAGGGAATCACGCAGCAGTTCCAGGCCCTCGCCTGACCGCGCACTGACTCGAACGCGCGAAATACTACCATATTCGTCACGCTCGACTCCAGGCGCGGCTTCGGTCAGGTCGATCTTGTTCCAGATTACCAGCTGCCGTACCTTGCTGGCGCCGATTTCCTCAAGAACCTTGTTCACCTCGAACATTTGCTCGTCGCGGGCATGGCTGGCGCTATCGACGACATGGAGAAGCAAGTCGGCAAAGGCAGCCGCTTCCAGCGTCGCATGGAAGGCGTCGATCAGCGAATGTGGCAGATCGCGGATGAAACCGACGGTATCGGAAATGACGACGTTGCCGGCACCCTCGATCCACAACCTGCGTGACGTGGTATCGAGCGTCGCGAAAAGTCGATCGGCGGCAAAGACTCCGGCATGGGTCAACGCGTTGAATAGTGTTGACTTGCCGGCATTGGTGTAGCCGACCAACGACACATTGAGCACGTCGCCGCGCTGCCGCGCCTTGCGTTGCACGCCGCGCTGCCGCGACAGCTTCTTCAGGCGCTCCCTGAGCAGCTTGATGCGGTTGCCGAGCAGACGACGGTCGGTCTCGAGCTGCTTTTCTCCCGGTCCGCGCAGGCCGATACCTCCGCGCTGGCGTTCGAGGTGAGTCCAGCCGCGCACCAGCCGGGTCGACAAGTACTCGAGCTGGGCCAGCTCGACCTGCAGCTTGCCCTCGGCGCTCGCGGCGCGCAGGGCGAAAATGTCGAGAATCAGGCTGGTCCGGTCGATCACGCGACAATTGAGTTCGCGCTCGAGATTGCGTTCCTGCGCCGGCGACAGCTGATGGTTGAAAATCACCAGATCCGCCTCGCCGGCCGCCAGCATGGCGGCGATCTCCTCGACTTTGCCCTTGCCGGCGAAAGTCTTCGCGTCGGGACTGTGGCGCCGACCGAATACTTCGGCAACGACCAAGCCACCCGCCGATTGGACCAGCAGCCGCACTTCATCAAGCTGATCCGCGAGATCACCCTGGCCGAAATCAAGCTGAACGACCACCGCCCGCTCACCGGCCGTGGGACGTTCATTCATGGGAATTTCCGGGAGAAGGAAGCACAGGCCCGCCGCACGGACGGGAAATTGAAGATGCGCTTATTATTCAGCCGCCTGTTCTTGCTGGAGGCTGACCGGACGGGAAGGCACCACAGTGGAAATCGCGTGCTTGTAGACCATCTGGGTAACCGTGTTCTTGAGCAGCACGACATACTGATCGAAAGATTCCACCTGACCCTGCAACTTGATGCCATTGACCAGATAGATGGAAACCGGGACGTGCTCGCGACGAAGCGCGTTGAGAAAGGGGTCTTGGAGCAATTGCCCTTTGTTACTCATGTTGGGGACTCCATGCGGTCATGTTGTTATGAGGTGCCTAATGTACCCAAATTTGCCTTGGGATGCCAAGTTATTTACTTCTTGTTATTGTCCGCAAAGGGATTCTTGCTGGTGACGAACTGGATGCGCAATGGTGTGCCCTGCAGTTTGAAAGCTTCGCGAAACGTGCTCTCCAGGTAGCGCCGGTAGCTGTCCCCGATCTGGTCGACGGCATTGCCATGGACTACAATGATCGGTGGATTGGATCCCCCCTGGTGGGCATAACGCGGCTTCGGCCGGAACATGCCGTGCCGCGGCGGTGGCTGCCGGGCCACCGCATCGGCCAGCACGCGCGCCAGGCGCGGCGTGGACATCTTGGCCATCGCTGCGGCATAGGCGGCATTGACCGAGCGGAACAGGGCCTCGAGTCCGACATTCTGTTTGGCCGAAATGAAATGGAATTTCGCGAAGTCGAGGAACTTCAGCTTGTGCTGGAGAATGGTGCGGGTCTGCTCGCGGGCATAGGAATCGAGCCCGTCCCACTTGTTGACGGCAACCACCAGTGCCCGCCCGGACTCCACAATGAAGTCGGCGATGCGGGCGTCCTGGTCGGAAACGTCAGCCTGCGCATCGACCATCAGGATCACGACATTGGCATCCTCGATGGCTTTCAGCGTCTTGACTACCGAAAATTTCTCGATCGACTCGAACACCTTGCCGCGCTTGCGCATGCCCGCGGTATCAACGAGCACGTACTGACGGCCGCCGCGTTCGAAATCGATCTCGATCGAATCGCGCGTCGTCCCCGGCGCATCGAAGGCGATGACGCGCTCCTCGCCGAGCAGGGCGTTGATCAGCGTCGACTTGCCGACGTTCGGGCGACCGACAATGGCGACTCGCACCGCTGCGGATTTCTCTTCGTCCTCTTCCGGCTCGGGAAAGGAGGCAAGGGCCAGGTCGACCAGATCGCGGACCCCCTCGCCGTGGGCGGCGGAAATGGCATTTGGCTCGCCGAGGCCGAGTTCGTGGAAATCCGCCTCGACCATCCCGGATTTCATGCCTTCCGCCTTGTTGACCGCAACCACCACCGGCCGCGCCGCGCGGCGCAGTTTGTCGGCGATTTCCTTGTCGAGCGGAGTCACGCCGGAGCGGCCATCGACGACGAAAATCACTGCATCGGCCTCGGCGATGGCCTGTTCAGCCTGGCGCGCCATCTGGCGAACGATACCGTCCTTGGCCAGCGGTTCGAAACCGCCGGTATCGACCACCAGGTAGGGCTTGCTTCCCAGTCTTCCGTGCCCGTAATGGCGGTCGCGCGTCAGCCCCGGCAAGTCGGCGACGAGGGCGTCCCGCGACCGTGTCAGGCGATTGAACAGCGTCGACTTGCCGACATTGGGCCGACCGACGAGAACGAGGGTTGGCTTCATCGCGCCTCGATCGCGCTGACATTGCCGCCGCCAGTCTGCACCAGGAAGCTCGTGCCCATCGTCTGGATCGGTGTCCGAATCGGGGCGCCATCGGTCTTCTGGCGCGCCACGAAGCTGCCGTCGTCACGCGCCAGAAAATGGACAACTCCCTCGGCATCGCCGACGGCGACCACGCGACCCTGGACAGCCGGACCGGAAACGCGGCGATTGAGCAACTTGTCCTGTTTCCACAAACTGGATCCGGAGGTGCGATCGAGCGCATGGACGGCACCGCGCTCGTCGGTGACGAAAAGATAGCGGTCGCTGAGCGCCAGTCCCGCAGCGGAGGAAATGTCGCGTGCCCAGAGCAACGCGCCGCCCTGCCCCATGTCGAAACAGGCGACGCGGCCCTGGAAGGCCACCGCGCAGATCTGCCGTCCGTCGATCGCCGGGACCGAGACGATATCGGCAACGCGATCGAGTTCAGTCGCCCCCTTGGGCGAAGCGACGGGCCCTTCCCAGACCGCCGCGCCGTTCTGGATCGCCAGGGCGACCAGCTTGCCGCCGGGAAACCCGACGAAGACGAAGCGGTCGGCAAATACCGGCGGCGCTGCGCTGCGCAGCGCAAGCGTCGGCGTCGACCGCTGATAGACCCATTTGCGGCTACCGTCACCGGCGTCGAGCAGAACCACGCGATTGTCGCCGCTCTTGACGACGACACCATCGGCCCCGACCGCTGGCGCCGCCAGAACCTCACTCGACACCTTGGCGGTCCACCGCGGCTGACCGTCGCTGGCGGCGAATGCCAGGACATCGCCCTTGCCAGTCGCCACCACCACGAGTCGGGAATCGGCTCCGACGCCTGCCGACAGTTGTTGGCCGGCGTTTATCGTCCACTCCTTGCGCCCATCAACCAGCTTGCTGATCTCGCCATTGCGGGCGGCAACGAAGACCGCGTTGTCGACCACCGCCGGCCTGAAGATGTAGTTGCCAGCCTTGCCGATGCTCGCCGACCATTGATCGCGAACGTTGATGGTCGGGCTGACCGGTTCCAGCTTCGCCATCTTCGGCCCCGATGAAGCGAAGGGGTTGATCGAATCGAAGGCGTCGGACATCGTCGAGCATCCGCCGACGAACAGGCTGGCGCAAGCCAGCAACGATAGGAGACGTGAAGTCATCATGCCGCCTCACCCAGGTTGTCGAGCTTCTGCTGCAACAGTTCCCGGCCGGCGCCGCCACCCCTGCCTTCGCGAACCTCACCCTTGTCGAGAGCCGCCTTGTAGGCGGTGCGCGCCTCGGCCTTTTTGCCCGAAACGGCCAGCACGTCGCCCTTGAGTTCGAGGAAGCGGGTGGCGAAGGCCGCGGCATGCGCCGCCTCGAGCTGCTTGAGAGCATCGTCGTAGGCCTTCTCGTCGAGAAGCACCGAGATCAGCCGCAGGCGGGCCAGATCCTTGATTTCGTCCCTGCCGTTTTCGGCCGCCCAGGTCAGCTGGGCCTTGGCCGTCTTCAGGTCGCCGGCCTCGAAGGACTGACGGGCGGCAACGAGCGCGCCCAGCGCCGCGTAGCTAGTGCCGCCGAATTTCTCGGCCAGCTCGCCGGCTGCCGCCTTAACTTTCTGCGCATCACGCGCCGCGACCGCCTGTTCCAGCACGCCGAAGATGGCCGAGGCCTGAGCCGACTGGCTGCGTTGATGCCAGTTCCAGCCCTGCCAGCCGATTACCGCCAGCGACGCGGCGACGACGATGCCGGTCACCAGGTTGCCGTACATTTTCCACCAAGTCTTGATGGAGTCTATCTGTTCCTGCTCTTCGAGGTCGTAATGAGCCATGCGCTTATTCCTCTTCGTCCGAATCGATCAATTGCCCGATGATGGCTTCCGCCAGATCATCGACCTTCAGTTTCAACTGCGCGCCACCTTCCTCGCGCAAGGGCTTGAGCTGCGCCTCGCCGGTCGCCGCCTCGTCATCGCCGATGATGACGGCGAAGGTCGCGCCGCTGCCATCGGCCTTCTTCATCTGCGACTTGAAGCTGCCGCCGCCGCAATGCAGCAATACGTCGATACCCTGGTCACGCAGACCTTCGGCAACGCGAAAGGCGAGACGCGCGGCATCGTCACCCTGATGCACCAGATAAACATCGGGCGCCGGGCCGGCCGGTTCGCCGCCAGCCTCCTTGATCAGCGCGATCAGGCGCTCGATGCCCATCGCGAAGCCGCAAGCCGGCGCCGGCTTGCCACCGAGCTGGCCAACCAGTCCGTCGAAGCGCCCGCCAGCACAGACCGTACCCTGGGCACCGAGGCGGTCCGTCACCCACTCGAATACCGTCAGGTTGTAATAATCGAGGCCGCGCACCAGGCGCGGGTTGATCTTGTAGGGCAACCCGGCATCGCGCAGGATGCGCTGCACCCCCTCGAAATGCGCCAGTGACTCGGCGCCGAGAAAATCGATCAACTGCGGCGCGGCGGCGCACAGCTCCTGCAACGCCGGGTTCTTGGTATCGAGGATGCGCAGCGGATTGGTGTACAGGCGGCGCTTGCCGTCTTCGTCGAGCAGATCCGCGTTTTCCTCGAAATAGGTGACCAGTGCCGCGCGGTGCAGCGCGCGCTCCTCCGATTGGCCGAGACTGTTGAGCTGCAGTTCGATGCCATCGAGCCCGAGTTCGCCCCACAAGCGGGCGCCCATCAGGATCATTTCAGCATCGATGTCCGGCCCCGCATAGCCGAGCGCCTCGACGCCAACCTGGTGAAACTGGCGATAGCGCCCCTTTTGCGGGCGCTCGTGGCGGAACATCTGGCCGAGATAATAGAGCCGCGCCGGCTGGCGGGCGATCAGGCTGTGCTCGATCACGGCGCGCACGCAACCGGCCGTACCTTCCGGGCGCAGGGTCAGCGCCTCGCCGTTCAGGCTGTCGATGAAGGAGTACATTTCCTTCTCGACGATGTCGGTCACTTCACCGATCGCCCGCTTGAAGAGCGGCGTCGGCTCGACGATCGGCAGGCGGATCGGCCGGTAGCCGTAGCTTTTCAGCCACGAGCGGACGATTTCCTCGAACTGTTCCCAGAACTCGGCCTCGGCGGGCAGGATGTCGTTCATCCCGCGCACGGCTTGCAGCGCCTGACTCATGCTTGCAGTTTCTTCTTGTAGGTGCGCTGGACGTAGCGCTCGATGATGTCCTTGAATTCGCTGGCGATATGGTCGCCCTTGAGCGTGACGGTCTTCTCGCCATCCTCGAAAACCGGTGCCGACGGCGCCTCGCCGGTACCGGGCAGCGAGATGCCGATGTTGGCGTGCTTCGACTCGCCCGGCCCGTTGACGATGCAGCCCATGACGGCCAGCGTCATGTTTTCGGCGCCGTCATAATGTAGTTTCCATTCCGGCATCCTGGCGCGAACGAATTCCTGCACCTCGCCGGCCAGTTCCTGGAACAGGGTGCTGGTCGTCCGCCCGCACCCGGGGCAAGCCGCAACCATCGGCGTGAAAGCACGCAGTCCCATGGTCTGCAGGATTTCCTGGGCGACGATGACTTCCTGCGCCCGCGAACCGCCCGGTTCCGGCGTCAGCGAAATACGAATCGTGTCGCCGATGCCTTCCTGAAGCAGGACGGCAAGTGCTGCGGTCGACGCGACAATTCCCTTGGAACCCATGCCGGCCTCAGTCAGGCCGAGATGCAGCGCGTAATCGGCACGCCTGGCCAGTTCGCGATAGATGGCGATCAGGTCCTGCACGCTCGAGACCTTGCACGAGAGAATGATTTTTTCGCCGGCCAGCCCGACTTCCTCGGCCCTGGCCGCCGATTCGAGCGCTGACGTCACCATCGCCTGGCGCATGATCGCGGTGGCATCCAATGGCTGCGGTCGACGCGAATTTTCGTCCATTATTCGTGCCAGCAGGCTCTGATCGAGACTGCCCCAGTTCACGCCGATGCGCACCGGCTTGTCATACTTGCAGGCCAGCTCGACCATCTGTGCGAACTGCTCGTCCTTCTTTTTGCCGAAACCGACGTTGCCGGGATTGATCCGGTACTTGGCCAGCGCTTCGGCGCAGGCCGGGTTGTCGCTCAGCAGACGGTGGCCGTTGTAGTGAAAATCGCCGATCAACGGCACGGCACAATCCATGCGGTCGAGATGCTCGCGGACTTTTGGGACCGCCGCCGCCGCTTCCTGCGTATTGACAGTGATGCGTACCAGTTCCGAACCGGCGCGCGCCAATTCGGCGCACTGCAGCGCAGTGGCCAGATAATCGGCAGTATCGGTATTGGTCATCGACTGGACGACGACCGGCACGCTACCGCCCAGCGGCACGTGGCCAATCAGGCAGCTGCGGGTCAGGCGTTTGGCCACAGCGGTCAACAGCTCACTCCAGCACCAGGCGGGCGATTTCACCCTTGGTATGCGGCGCCAGATCGACCGTCTGGCCGCGCCAGAACAGTTTGACGCCCGGCGCGTTGCCGATGACCAGTGACAGCGGCCCGTGGCCGCCGATGACCTGTTCCGAACCAGCCGCGCCGAGTTGCGAAAAGACGATCTTGTTGTCGCGGTCCCGAACCTCGACCCACGAATCGCTGGCGAAGACGAAGCGCAGGGGCGCATTCTCGGTGCGCACCGCACCAGGGGCGGCAAGCGGCGCCGGCGCCATTTCCGCAGGCGCCTGGGCTTGGGGATTCATGACCTGCTGCTGCGTCGAACCCGGCGGGAATACGGGTTCGCTGGATGCTGCCGGCGGAGAACCGGTGGCAGGTGTCGGCACGGGTTCCTTGTGCGATACTGAATCGATCAGCCCCTGAACACGCTCGCGCAGCGCCGCCAGGTCGTTGGGCAACAGCGCATAGGCCAGCACCGCCAGCGCCACGAAAACCAGACCGGAAACGACCAGTGGCCGGTTGCGCCGGTGCTGGCCGCTCGGCATCGCGGTTGGCCGGCCCCCGGGCACGTTCAGGCTGTCGGCCGGCTTGCCCAAGGTGTCGTCGAGCTGGTCCATCAGCGGCGCCGGGTCGATTTGCAACAGACGGGCATAATTGCGCACGAAGCCGCGAATGAAGGTCTGGCCCGGCAATCCCTGCCAATTGCCATGCTCCAGCGCCTCGACCTGGCGCGGGCCGAGCTTCAGGGCCAGCGCGACATCGTCCACGGTCATCTGGCGCATCTCGCGGGCCAGACGTAAACGGGCGCCAACGCCCGGAAGAATCCCGCTGCCCGTCTCGCTCGTCCCGGCAGTCGATTGATCGGATCTGAATGGCTCGGTCATTCAAAATTCCCCTTGAGAAAGGCCTGATATTCCTTCGATGTCAGATAGCGGCCGCGCAACTGCGAGGCGTAATTGCCCTCGCCGGCCTTGTTGCCCAGCTTGCGCTCGAGGCGAACGCCCAGCCAGAGTGCTTGCGGCGTCGGTGGTTCCATCGCCTTGATCGCCTCGCCCAGATAGACTTTCGCCTCGTCCAGATTGCCGCGCTGATAGAGCAGTTCCGCGAGTTTGTAGCGGGTTGCCGGAGCGGAATCCCTGGCAAGGCGCAGCGCCTCCAGCAGATAATTCTGCGCCCCGTCCAAATCCCCGGCCTTCATGGCACAACCGCCCGCGTTGGCGTAAGCGACCTCAGGCGTTTCGTAGAGCGGATCCTTCAGCGCATTCAGGAAGTACTGGATCGACTGCCGCGGCTGACCGATTTCGCAGAGGAACCAGCCGTAGTTGTTATTGACGTCCGGATTCTTCGGGGCGATATTGAGCGCCCGCCGGAAATCGTCCTCGGCTTTGGCGTTTTCCTTGAGCTGGGCGTGGACCAGGCCGCGCACGCTGAGTGCCTGAACATTTTCGGGATCCGCCTCGAGGGCAATGCGGGTTTCCTCGAGCGCCACCGCCATGTTGCCGGCCTGATAATAGGCGGCCGCCAGTTCGGTATGAATCTTGGCGCGGTATTTCGGGTCGACTGGTCTGGCTTGGGTCGTCTCCGGCTCCGGGACACTGACCGTCCCGCCGCCAGTATTGACGCCGGGGTTCGTCACCGGGGGAATCGTGATCCAGTCCATTTTCTGCTGGGCATGCGCGGATAGCGCGCAGCATGCGCCAAGGCAAAAAGCCAGAACCCTTCTGTTCATCATCGATCCACCCATGGTCTTGCCTCCTGAAGGGGAATGATCCGCCCGGCACTGCGCCGGGTCTTGTCCAGCACCTGCCCGGCCAGCTGACCGCAGGCGGCGTCGATGTCGCCTCCGCGCGTCTTGCGCGTCGTGGTGACGATGCCCGCCCCCATCAGGATGTCGGCAAAACGCCGTACCCGCTCGGCCGGCGAGCGGCGGAACGGGGAACCGGGGAAGGGGTTGAAGGGAATCAGGTTGAATTTGCAATACACGGTCTTGACGAGCGCCAGCAGTTCGCGGGCGTGGGCATCGCTGTCGTTGATGCCGTCGAGCATGATGTACTCGAAGGTCATGAAATCGCGTGGCGCCTTTTCCAGATAACGCCGGCAGGCCGCCATCAGTTCCTTCAGCGGATACTTCTGGTTGATCGGCACCAGTTGGTCGCGCAACTTGTCGTTCGGCGCATGCAGCGACACTGCCAAGGCCACCGGACATTCGTCGCGCAGGCGGTCCATGACCGGCACCAAGCCGGAGGTGGAAACGGTCACGCGACGCCGCGACAGACCATAAGCATTGTCGTCGAGCATCAATTTGAGCGCGGCAACCGAATTCTCGAAATTGGCGAGCGGCTCGCCCATGCCCATCAGCACGACGTTGGAAATGACCCGTTCATCGCCGTGGACCGCACCCATCGCCTTGTTGGCGAGCCACACCTGGCCGATGATTTCCGCCACCGTCAGGTTACGGTTGAAACCCTGCTTGCCGGTCGAACAGAAGGCACAGTCGAGCGCGCAGCCGGCTTGTGTGGACACGCAGAGCGTGCCTCTATCGTCTTCGGGAATGAACACCGTTTCGACGGCATTGCCGTTGCCAACGTCGATCAAAAACTTGCGCGTGCCGTCGTCCGACATTTTGTCGGAAACGACTGTCGGTGGCGCGACGACCGCCTGCGCCTTGAGCTTCTCGCGGAGGCTTTTGGCGATGTCGGTCATGGCAGCGAAATCCGCCACGCCGGAACGATGGATCCAGCGCAGCACCTGCTTGGCGCGGAAGGGCTTCTCACCCTGTTCCGCGAACCAGGCAGTGAGGCCTTCCGCATCGAAATCCAGCAGATTGACGGTCATGCAGTCTTGCTTAGCGACCGGAATAAACGTTCATGCCGGGGAAGAAAAAGCCGATTTCGACTGCGGCGGTTTCCGGGGCATCCGAGCCGTGCACGGCGTTGGCGTCGATGGATTCGGCGAAATCGGCGCGGATGGTGCCCGCTGCGGCTTCCTTCGGGTTGGTGGCGCCCATCAGTTCGCGGTTCTTGGCAATAGCGCTCTCACCTTCCAGCACCTGGATCATCACCGGGCCGGAAATCATGAAATCAACCAGATCCTTGAAGAAAGGACGGGCCTTGTGCACGGCATAGAACTGGCCAGCTTCCTGCGGCGACAGCCAGGCCATCTTGGCGGCGACGACCTTGAGGCCGTTGGATTCGAAACGGGAGTAAATCTTGCCGATGACGTTCTTGGCGACGGCGTCAGGTTTGATGATGGAGAGAGTGCGTTCGATGGCCATTTGATTGCTCCGCGGTGCTAGACAGTTGAAAAACAGACAATTTTAGCAGATAAGCGGCAAACGCGCCCCGCTCAGCGCGGCGTGTTTGCCGCCAGTTCCACCAGCAGTGGGTCGCGCAGGCGGGCGAATTGCCGTGGCGCAACGTATTGCAGCAATTCCTTGCCATCCTTGTCGACCACCACGTCAAGACCGAACTTCGGGTACAGCAGATGCGTCCGCTTTTCGGAAACGACGATGCGCTCGCCCGGCTCGCCAAAGCGCTGGATGACCGTGGCCTCGTCAAGGTTCACTGTCGGGATGACGCTGATGGCGCGGATCGGCAGCCGGTCGGCCGCCGCCAGATCGTCCGGATGTAGCGTGATGCGGCGCGTCGTGCTCTCCATGTGCTTGGCCTTGACGGCGCGCTCGCGCATCGCGGAAATCGCGTCTTCCGCGGCGTCGACCGTAACGATCATCCGAGCCAGCACAAAACCGAGCGGCACCTGCGAATAGTAGGCTTCGAGCGAGCCGATCTCGTTCGGCTCGGCGATGATCGCCACCTCGATCTCGTCGCCGAGGCGCCGCCGCACGTCGCCCAGCGTGCTTACGCCCGGTTTCAGCCCAAAGACCTCGTTGCCGCCCTGCCCGTCGACGACGATCTGCCATGGCAGATTGGCGTTCGGGTCGACACCTTCCTGCCTGCCGGAACCGGGGATGAAAAACGGCACGATCAGCGCGATCAGGATAAGGGCAATCAGGGACAGGGCGAATTTCATGGGGCGTAAAGCATTGGGTAATGGCCGATTGTGCCACAGCCAGAGTGCCGGCAATGGCGCGGGCGCTCGCTCACTTGTTTGCGGAACATCGTGACCGCGCGATCAAGCGCCGAACGTGGCGACAAAGCCAATAGCGACTGCAACGCCGCGATGCATTCGTCGTCGAACTCGGGCACGGGCGGCTGCGGCTTCTTTTCCGCATCCCGAACCGCCTGCCGGGCCAGCCTGCGGCGCTCGGCATTTGACGGTGCGTTCGTTTCGCGCGCGACGCGTCGCGCAAAAGCCTTCATCGCCTCGAAGACCGGCTCATTGTTCGGGCCGCGCAACTGGGCGAGACGATACTTGGGCAGATCGTCGATGGCTTCATCCTCGAACAGCGCTGTGGTTCCCTGCGCCAAGGATGTATCGCCAGCCGGTTGTAGTTGCGCGCACACTGGCCCAGAAGGTGTTGGCGCCAGCCATCACGGCAAGCGACGCCAGCACCACGCCATTGAGGCATGAATGAAAAGCGAGCGGCGCGTCGGGCCGGATATCCACCAGGTCGCCGCGCGCATCATCGGTCACGGACTGCGCCAACAGGTCCAGTAGGGCATCGTCGAGCACCGCTCCGGCAAGGTGAAAAACCGGCACGCAGCCATCGTCCAGCAGGAGCCAGAGTCGCGCCTGCTCGTCGCGGTCATGCCCCACCAGCATGGCACCGGGCAACCAGAGGCATTCGCGCCAGCGGCGGCCGGGAACGACATCCGATGAATCGCGCCGTGCGGCGAACATTGAGCAAATCCCTCCTTGGAAGCGAATTTCCCGAATCCGGCCCGTTTTCCGGGTTGACCGTGGCATCGCGGGCGGTACGGACAGTGAGTGCGGTATCGCCGAATACAGGCTCAAAATATGAGCCTCACAAGGCGTTATCATGCGGGCGTCCATTGGATGAGAAAATGACAACATCCACTCAAATCCGCATGGCCTGGCTGTGCTGGCTGGTCGCGGTCATGCTGTTCTTCTCCGGCTAATTGGGAGCCGGCGGGGTCATTTTGTTACTGCTTGCGGTGGGCTTTGTCTTGAACCTGGCCGCCATTGCGAGATGGTTTATTCGGTAGCCATAAGCTTGGCAAATAGGCATCTTGATATCGCGAAAGAACAGCTCGACATCCCAGCGTTGGAAATACAGATCCGCCTGTTCCGAGGCCGCGTAGCGCGACGCATCGGTCAGGGTCGTCACGAGATAAACCTAGAAACCGTAGTTGGACGCTCCCGATGGTGCGTTTGGGCGGGTGGCTGGCGCGAAGCGACAACGCGGCAGGCTCATGCCTGCAAGGTGGAGCGACAAAACCAGACGCCCGACCGGACGTGCCAGCGGGTGCGTAGCGCGCTCACCCATCGGGTGATCTTTGTCAAAGGCACGAAAGCTAGTATTCATGAGGCTTCTCAAAGGAATCCAAGCGGTCAACTGCGGTTTTTAGTCACTAACCAGTTCAATCATCACAAATCATGAGAAGAATTCAGGATGCGCAAGCCATGGTTGGCACTATGTTGAAGCGGGTCAATGAGCAGGCCGCAGCGACGACTGAACGTCCCAATCGAGTGAGGTAGTAGCGATAGGTATGAGTGACTTTCTTGATCAAGCCGAGCGTACGCAGTCGGGCAAGTTGGCGCGACATGGCGGACGGAGTGAGCTTCAGATAGCTGAGAAGATCGGCACGACGCCAACCGTGAATGTTGAACTCGCCGCGTTGCATGGTTTGCAGCAAGGCTTTCTCGGCAGGATCAAAGAAGTTCACCCCTTTGACACCGGGAGCCGCCCCCAACCGTGGCATGCTCAATCGCTCCAAGTCACGCTCGCCGGCACTGGGGTCATCGAGGCTGGAGAGGAACGCCAGGTAACGTTGGTTGCAGCCGAGCAGGATGTCGCGCAGGTCGATCAGGCTATAGATTGTCTTCTTCAGGGGCGCCAATTCTCGGGTGGCGTGCCTGTCCTTGTGTTCCACCTTGCGGTGGTGTTTGAAGAAACTCACGTCATTGACGGTCGTTTCGACCCGCAGTACGCGGGAGAATTTGTCATACACCTTGACGCCAGCGGCGCCCATGGTGTGCTTGATGCAGCGCCCCTCGATACGGGTGGACAACCGGGAACCGATCTCCTGGGCCAGTTGTGGCGTGACCTTCTTGCCCAGAAAGCTGGAGACGCGTTCTGCGTTGGCGGCCAAGACCGCTTGGCGCGAAATGGCGTCATACAGTGGAACCCATATCTGCTCACTGCGAAACATCAGGTCGGTGGAGTATTCGACTTGGCGCAGGCTCCAGTGATACGAGGATCCAAAGACGTCAAGCACTGGGCACAACCACTGCGCATAGCGATCCAGTCGCGGGTGAAGTACGTCGGGACTGAACGCATCCGCCAGCGCCTGCGCCTGCGCGATGTCGGCGACACGCAGGAAGGCGTTGTCCTGCTGGAGGAAGTCGATCCTTTCTCGCGTCAGAGTTCTTGCCAGAGCGCTGTGACCATTACAGTAGAACTGCAACCCGAACGGTGCCCACGTCGGCACACGCAGGTAGCACAACCCCAGTTCCTCGTCGATGAAATAGAAGTAGTCGTGCAGGCACTTGCCTTGATCGGGGCGCAGGTAAGTCTTGCCACTGCCTTTGTCATGCCACGGTTTGTAGCTCGGACAGGCTTCCATGGCCGAGAGCACATGCACCAAACCCGGTGCGTCGCCGCGACCGGCGAGCACTCGCGCGACCAACTCTTCCTTGCGAATATGGCTTTTGCTGACGTGCTCGATTTCAATACCCGCCGCCAGACACACCTCCTGCGCACGCTCACGAATGCGATCTCGCAGCGGCTCGGCAAATCGCGGGTAGTCGAATACCCGAATTCCGTGCGTGTACAAATAACTCGTCATTCCTGCCGCGTAGCACGCACCAGGCAGCGTGCCGGTGATAATGATCCGGTCAAAGCACGAAAGCACACCATGCATGTTCGTCGCGTATCGTTCCGCCAGAGCCATCGCCAACATGATCGCCTCCTCGGTCATTCGTCAGGCTTCTATCGTAATACCTGTTTGGTTCCGGCTCGTCCGGCTTAGGATAAATGGACTGGTTGCGCATACCAGGAGCGGTGATCGTCACCTTGATCTGGCGCAGATTGAGATGGTCGGGAAGCGTCAGCCATTCCTCATGAGAGTAGCTCAGATTCTTGTTCCAGACAGGCTTGGGCCACGTCATCAGCAAATCGTCCGGTCCCAGCACTGCTGCAGTTGCGGCTGCCTCTACGGACGTCCGTCGCGCCAAGGTCATAACGGTGTCCACGCCCAGTTCCTGGAATTTCCAGACGTCGTAGTAGCTGCAAAAACCCTAGTTGCCCATCGTGATGTCGCCCCGTTTGAACTCTCCCCATTGCTGGTGCAAAAGAGTCGGTTCGCCGTCTTTGGAGTGACCCAGCGACCACCACCACGCGCCGATTTCTCTACCAGCGATTCCGTCTCCGTTGCTGCAAGTGTTCGGCAGTGTGCTTGATTATGCGATGTAGTCCGCTTGGTTCCAGTTTGCCTCTCGCCTGACAGTACGCCGAGGTCGATGTGGAACGCAGTGGCATCGAGCGGGCAGCGGGAAACGCTTGCATCTTGCGAACGACCTCCTGGCAACCGCCATCTGCGTCAAGAACCTGGGTGAAAAATCCCCGGAAGGTGTTCGCCTTGCTGAATATCCGCCGCCGACTGAAAATTACCTCCCGGCTCATTACCCAGTAGATGAAATTCCGGGAGGAAAAGCGCACCATTTATCATGCTCAATTCGCTCATTTACCCAATTAGCATTCAAATGGAATTCGGTCGTTTCGGCTTAACTTGGCACCATTTGGGTCTATCCCAGATTTCCCGCACCGCGCCGCGCGCCCGCCCGCCGCCCAGGCGAATATGAGCTTATCCGTAAATAGTGAATAATCACAACCCATGCGCGACGATCGCGTTTGGAGCGATGATGGCAAAAGCCAAATCATGCGAAGCGACCGAGGAATTCTGGAAGCACGTTGAGCCACTGATTCCGATACGCCAGCAACTGGCGGATCAGAGCTACGTCTGCAAGGCTGGCGGTGGGCGCAAGCCCAATGAACCCAGGCTGGTCTTCGATGCGATTGTTTTCAAGGCGGACTCGCGTTCGACGTCGTGCCAGGTCCCCAGTGCGGCAAGCACGCGATCCTTCTCGATGCGCTTGATACGCGCCTCGTTTTCGCCACCTCGTCCGTCGAACAGCACGATTCCCAGGCCCCCAGCGGCAAGCGCGGGACATGCACGGCATGGCGCGCCACCGGCTCGAGCAGGTCGATATAGGCACCCGGCGTAAGCACCTCACGGCAGTCAAAACGCAGCTGGTTCATCAATGCTATTATGTGCAAAATCAAAGCACAGGTGAAAAATATGGTGTCATTGAACCCACCAGTCTGCGACTTCGGTTTGCCGGCCACCGACTTTGATCTACCCGGCACCGACGGGCACCGCCACACGCTGGCCAATTGCCGGGGGCCAAACGGCCTGCTGGTAATGTTCATCTGCAACCACTGCCCCTACGTCAAGGCCGTCATCGAGCGCATCGTGCGCGATACCCGCGAACTGGCCGCCTTCGGCATCGGCAGCGTGGCGATCATGAGCAACGACGTGGCGACTTATCCCGAGGATTCGCTCGAGCACATGACCCAACTGGCGCAGCAGCTCGGCTTCCCCTTCCCCTACCTTTACGACGAATCCCAGGCGGTGGCACGCGCCTATGACGCCGTGTGCACGCCGGATTTCTTCGGCTACAACGGCAGGCTGGAGCTTCAGTATCGCGGGCGTCTCGATGCCTCGGGACGCAATCCGAACCCGCCCGACGCTCCGCGCGAACTGTTCGCAGCGATGCGCCAGATCGCCAAAAGCGGACAAGGCCCCACAGAGCAGACAGCGTCAATCGGCTGCTCGATCAAGTGGCGAGCCGACTAAGGCAGCGTTCTTGTTACTGTTCGCGCCCTTCCGCTTGCGCATGCGCATCGAGGCGATCAAGCACGAACCCGGCCACGTTGCCGACAAGACGATTTCCGACCCGAATCGAGAAGTAGACGCTGTCGGCGATTTTTAGGTGCGCCTGCTCGATCACCTGAACCGGTACCGCAAGCGGCCTGATTCGAGCCAGTAGTCCATAGGGCAGACGTGTCATCGCGCGCTGCACCTCGTTGATGGCGAGCGCAGCCGCATCTATTGTTTCCTCGGCGAGTTCCTTGGCGCCGCGAATCTGGCGGAGGGTCTTGGCTTCCATGAAAATTCCTTTCAGGCGCTCGCGCACCATTGCTTGATCCGGCCATAGACCGCTTCGTCGTGTGCCAACTGCATGTGCGCTACTCCCGGGAACAGTGCAACGTGTTCGCCTGCCTGCGGCGGTTGCACAAGCCCGTCGCCAAAAAGCCTGGACGCCAGATGTTCGGGATCGTCGGTCACCGTACCCGCGATCATGTAGTGCTTTGCACTGGCCAACCAGGGCACACTGTCGGTAAAGTCGACACCCTCAAGCAGCGTGCCATGACGCAAATCCTTTATCCCCTGGCTGCGCTGGTTGGCGATATCGCCAACCAGCGCGCTCACCGGATGCGGTACCGCGTGCAATAACTTCGTCACCAGATGCCCCATCCGTTCAAGAGCCGCCCCCTCATGGGGAGTGCCCAGATAAAAGATCCGGCTGACCTTGCTGACCCAGCCCGCCTCGCGACCCGCGCCGTAATGGCAGGCCGCCCGCAACACCAGCCCGCCCATGCTATGGCCGATCAAAACCAGATCGTCAACCGGCACCGGATAGGCGGCGAGCAAGCGTTCAAGCAGCGTATCGAGTGTCTGGCCGTTGTAGGCGATCGGCAGGCCGGTGTTGTAACGCAGCGAAAACGGTGTGTAACCGAGATCGTGCTGCAATGCGCTGCCGTAGGAACGCGCGTGATCGCCAGGAAAACCCCAGGCGCCTTCATGACAGCATAGCCCGTGGACCAGCACGCACAACTTGCCCGTCGGCGACGGACAGGCGGCGTTCAGCGCTTCCGGCGACAGTTTCAGTGGCAGGTTGTTCCGGTAGAAGGCCATGTCGATGGCCAGCCCATTGTCACGATCGCTCAGGTAATCCCCGAAGCAGCCGTTGAGGAAACTTGCCGCCGTGTCGCCCCAAGCCGGCCAGGGAGCGGAATTGCTATTTTCGTCGGCCATGCCAAATTTCCGTCCGGATGCAATTGATAAGATTTCGAGCCTACGCCGGAAACGATCACCTAAGTAGGCTACATCGTCAAATTTGTCGCCCCGGCCTATAGTGCTCCCTATTTTCAAGACAGCGGTTTAAGCTGTGCGCTGTCATGAGGGATGAGAAGTGATGCAAGAAGTGAGGAAGAGGAAGATCCATTCGCCCGAATTCAAGGCGAAGGTAGGGCTGGAGGCCGTGCGAGGGATGAAGACGATCAATGAGATTGGTCAGGAGTACGGTGTTCATCCGGTGCAGGTCGGACAGTGGAAGAAGGAGATTCAGGAACAAGCCAAGACATTGCCCTGAATTCGTGTTCATTTATCATATATCAAGTCCAACCCATTGAATTTGTGTGAGTATTAGACATCATCACACGTCACCCAATTGACCATGCCCCGCTTCGAAGTCAAACAAACCAGCAAGCTCTATCTGACCAGAATGGCACTTACTTAACGTTCAACTCTTTGATGCAAATGATGAAACAGGCTGGATCGACGCGTGATAAGTTGGCGTCGCCAAACACCCAACCCGCCCACGATGAGCCAGCCCAAATGCATCCTATCCGCAGTACACGCACAGCAACACCGAACGGTCAAGGCCCACGCTGCCCAGAGCGACGCCTATGCGTTTTTCAACCTGTTGATGGGGCCGGAATTGTTCGATGCCGTGGAATCTGAACTGCCGCCCCACCGAGAAAGGCAATATCCCCCGACGGAGACGTTGTCGATGTTTCTGGCCCAAGCGCTGAGCACCGATTGTTCCTGCCAGAAGGCAGTCAATGACCGTGCGGTCAAATGCCTGGTTGGCGGCCTGGTGCCGGGCAGCACCCACACGGGCGCCTATTGCCGGGCGCGAAAGCGCTTGCCTTTGAAGATGCTCAGTACACTGGCGTGCCACGTGGGGCAAAGAGTCGCCACGCAGGCGCCGACAGCTTGGCATTGGCGGGGTCGTCCCGTCCGTCTGGCCCCGCAACCGACGAGCCAGAAGCCGGGGTTGGGTTTCCCGCAGTGCCGGATCGTTGGGCTCGTTTGTTTGGGTAGCGGGGCGGTCCTCAATGCCGCGACCGGCTCCTGTCGGGGCAAGGGCAGCGATGAGCAGTCGTTGCTGCGTTCGATATTCGATTCCCTGGAGCAGGGTGATTTACTGTTGGGCGACGCCTTCTACGCCACCTACTTTCTCCTCTGCTCATTACGCGAGCGGTGCATTGATGCGGTGTTTGAACAAAATGGCGCGCGGCAACGCACCACCGATTTTTGCCGAGGTCGGCTGTTGGGGCAGCGCGATCATCTGATCGTGCTGCCAAAACCCGCCAGCAAACCCGACTGGATGCCTCAGGCCGACTACGATCAGTCCCCCGAGAGTCTGACCGTACGCGAGCTTCGGGTCGGCGGCAAGACACTGGTGACGACATTGCTTTGCCCAAAACAAACCGACAAGACGGCCTTGAAATCGCTCTATCGGGATCGCTGGCACGTTGAACTCGATCTGCGCAACATCAAGACCACGCTCGGCATGGAACGACTGAGTTGCCTGACGCCTGCGATGGCGATCAAGGAAATCTGGGTCTATCTGCTCGCCTACAATCTGATTCGGTTAATGATGGCTCAGGCTGCGATGCTCTCCCACAGATTGCCGCGCCAACTGAGCTTCAAGCATACCGTGCAAATCTGGCTCGCCTGGGCACCCTTTGCGAGCCGTAGCCATCACAACATACACAGCGAACTATTCGTTTTAATCGCCCAACAACAGGTCGGTAACCGACCGGGCCGGATCGAGCCTCGCGCCGTCAAACGACGACCTAAACCCTATCCAATGCTCACCAAACCACGTAATCTCGCCAAAGCTATCGTCATGAAAAATGGACATCCCAAAAAGCTTAAGTAAGTGCCATTCGGGGCTGGCACCACTAACCGATGAAAGCCGGCGTGACTTGCTCGAAATCTTTGATGACCGGCATGGCACGCGGTCAACCATCATCACCAGCCAGTTGCCTGTGAAGCATTGGCATGAGGCCATCGGTGATCCGACGCTGACGGATGCGATTCTCGACCGTTTGGTGCATCAGGCGCATAGCCTGAACCTTGATGGCGAATCGCTGCGAAAAAAAGGGAAACCACAAGAACCCGAGGCCACCCCGTGAACCTGTGTCCGAACTCCCCGAGTTGCCCACCGCCGGCCGTCAGCCAGCCTGCTATGGAAGGAGCGCAGCCTGCCGGCCGACCGTGAATAACTCTATATGGCGCGACAAAAACTTGACCCCCATGACATCTACAGAGTAAAACCCTGAAACCCCGCGTCAATACGCTCCGACTGTCCAGTTTGCTCCAGAATGCGTGTCCAGTTTGGCTCGGAATCGCTGTCCAGATTCGTCGGAATACGCATCTACGGCTGAAGCTGCCCATCTACGATGGATATCTCTTTAAATACCTCGCCCGCTCGCACAACGATCAGGGCTGTCATGCCCCGTTGCTGCGCCAGTTCTGTCGCAGCCGGGGCGCCCATCACCAGCAGCGCGGTGGCCCAGGCGTCGGCCAGCATGCAGGTAGGCATCACCACCGTGACCGATGCGATGCGGTTGTCCACGGGCCGTCCGCTCCGCGGGTCCATGGTGTGGGCAAAGTGCTTGTCCGCCACCTTGACCCAATGGCGGTAGTCGCCCGAGGTGGCAATGGCCGCATCGATAAGCTCCATCACGCCCATGACTTCACGCACATGGCGCACGGGCTTTTCGATGGCGACGGCCCAAGCTTGTCCACCAGGTTTGGTGCCCTTGGCACGCATTTCTCCATCGATGCCGACCAGGTAACAGGTGATGCCAAAACCATCGAGGCAGTGGGCCATGGCATCCACACCGTAGCCCTTGGCGATACCCGACAGGTCCAGCGCAATGGCTTCCTGCTTGCGCACGCGCTGGTGAACCAGGTCGACTTCCAACACCGCGCTTGCGGCGCGCTGCGTGCGCTGCCCGAGGGCGCGAATCTGCTGCGCATGGAGCTGCTGTCCGGTCGGCCCAAAGCCCCAGGCGTTGACCAGTTCCCCCACGCCAATATCAAACGCGCCCCGGGATTGGATGCCGACGCGCACGGCGGCATCCAATACCGCCAACAGCTCGGCCGGTACGGCATGCCATTGGTGCGCAGGCGCCGCATTGAGACGGTTCAGGTCGGAGTCGGGTTTCCAGGTGGACATTTGCCGGTCCACCTGATCGACGGCTGCAAACAGGGCTGTGCCGATGGCACCCAGGTTGATGTTGGTGGGCGCAAAAAATACGGCGCTGTAACGGGTGCCCATGGTTTCACCGTTCAGGGTGTGGCGCTGCAAGGCAGGGACTGACTCTGGGGGCGCTTCAGAACACGTCTTCACGGTAGCGACCTTGTGCTTTGAGGGTGGCCACGCTGAGGTTCAAAGAGACCAGGATCTCATCAAGCGCCTGTGCAATGCTTTTTGCCATGGTCCGGCTGCCGCACACCAGCACTTGCGCCTCGTTCTCCAGCAGTTCGCGCAACTGCGTGGCGTCAGCCAGCACACGGTCCTGCACATAGGACCCATTCTGGATACGCGAAAAAGCGGCGTGCAGGCCCGTCAGGCGGCCGTCGGCCAAATACGCGTCAAGTTCGGGTTTGTACAGAAAATCGGATGCCGGGTCGCGCCCGCCCCAAAACAGGAACATCGGGTGTTTGCCCGTATTGTTACGGATAAACCCGGCCAATGGACCTATTCCCGTGCCTGAGCCGATCAGTATTACCGGCGCCTTCCCCGCAGCAGGCCGGAAGTCGGGATGCAGCTGAATGAAAGCATCCATGCGACCACCCGGCGGTAGGCCATGCAAAAACTCCGAGCACAGGCCGCCTGGCAGCTTGCGGACACAAATCTCCAGAAAACCGTCACCCGACTTGCTGGCCAGCGAATAAAACCTGGGAATCGCGCTGCCGGGTGGCACAACCCCGAGCAAGTCACCCACTTCAAAATGCGGCAGCCCATGGCCTCCGAGCAGCCCCATCACATGACCTTTGAAGCCCTGCGGTGGCACGGCCGCGAAACGCAGGATGCTCGTAGGCGCCTGCACTGCTTCGCCATAATCGGCCCGCTCAATCAGCTCAAAAGCGTCGGTCCGGGGGCGCTTGGGTGTGTGCACCAGGTTCAACTCGTGGCCGATCATCTGCCCCACGGCGTTGCCCCAGCGCGTGAAGGCCTGGCCCGACTGCCGGTCGATGGTGTCGATCTCCAGTAGTCGATTCCACCCCTGCGCGAGCAGTGTCGCTTCCACGTCGTAGGCGAACTTGCAAAACTGCGGGAACTGCCGGTCACCAAAACCCAATACGGCAAACCCGATTTTGGAAGGGGATTTGACCTTGCCCAGTCGCGCCAGAAATTGATTGGCTGAACTGGGGGCATCGCCGTCGCCATAGGTGGCCGTGAGGATGAAAAGGCGCTCGGCTTTAGGGTATTCGGCGGCCAACTGGTTCATCGCCGCCGTATGCACACGCAGGCCGGCTTTGCGGAGGGCTTCATGAAGCGTATTGGCAAAGCCCCAGGTACTGTTGCTTTCGCTGCCGACCAAAATGATGGTGTCAGCCAAATTGGCCGCGCTGTTACCCACAATGCGCGGCATCGACTGTCGCCGCTGCCACCACGTCAAGGCCCCTGTGGCGCTCAGCAGTGGCACGCTCAGCGCACACAAGCCCAGCAGCAACGCCAACCACCAGAGACCTTCCCCAGTGTGGAGTTTGTAGATGAGCTCGTAGGCTTGGCGAAAGCCACCATACGGCTGGTATGACAAGAGAGCGCCGCTGCTGGGGTCGACATAGCCCTCTCCCTGGTCCGTGGCCAGGGAATAAACACCGCTAGAGTCACCAGGGCTGGGGTAAACCAGTTCGCGTAAGTTATTCAGATCGGTTGCGACGAGCGCTGACAACGCGGTAACCGGTGCAGCAGGCCCGCCCGCCACTGCGCTCGGAAAATCCGGCTCGTCCTGCATGCCGTCGGAAATCAATGCAAAAGTCGCCGCCGACATGTACAGGCCAGTGAGGGCCGACAGTAACAAGCCCAGCACCACCACACGCCCCACCTGGGTGTGCCAGCGCTGTATAAAATTGCCACGCAGCGAATCTGCAAGGTGCCGCCACCCTCCCAAACGCCGGACCAGCAAAACCGAACCGGAAACCGACAGCACCAGCATGGCCAGCGCAATCAGTCCCGAAGCCACACGCCCCGGGGTGTCGAGCAACCAGGATCGGTGCAAACTTTTCGTCCAGCGCGAGAAGGGCGAAACGGCGTGCGGCACTATGCCCCGGCCAGTTTGCGGGTCGACACGGTCTACTCCCGTCTGCCCATCCTGGTTGTAGTACACAATGACGGAGCCCGACGGGGAGCGCTGAATCTGCTCAGCCCCCGGGTAATGCTGCGCGACCCGGCCGGCCAGCGTGGCGACGTTGATCTGGCCGTTGGCAGGGATGGTGCTGCCCCATCTTTCCAGCGCGGGATCGAGCGACAGGATGGCGCCACTGATGGCCAGAACCACCGCCAGCACGGCGACCACCAGCCCCAAAAATGAATGCAGCCTACGCAAACCGATTACATGTCGTAAGTGAAGGATTTGATATAGCCACGCCCTGCGACCGGCTTGCTCTTGTCCTTGGTGGTCAGGGGAATACGCACCTCGGCAGGGTTGTCGCGTTGGTCTTCAACGGCCGTGTCTACGCGGATTTCGTAGCCCGCGTCGATCAATGCATCGGCCAGTTCCACCGTGACCTTCAAACTGCGGCCACTGCCAACACTGGCACCGCTCACGCCGTCGAACTCACTGGCTTTCATGCCGCTGCCGCGCGCCCAGTCGCGCAGATTTTTGTAGTACTTGGCTTTTTTGCCCGCGACCCAGAGCGTCTTTTTGTATTGCCCTGCGGCATCGGTGACATAAATGGCCAGATACGCGCCATTGCCGGAGTAGCTTTGCAATTGGGTCGTCAAAGTCACAGGGCGTGCCTGCACCGCGACGGGCAATGCCAAAACCCCCACCAGGCAGAGTGAAGTAGTCAGTTTTTTCATCATCCATTCCTTAGCCCGAATTTTTCATAAAAGCAGGCGAATCTCGTTTAACCCATTGATATAATAGGGGTTACGCCAATAACGCTTCGTAAGAAGCCTAAACGAGACCGCCTATGGACTATTCTATCCCAACCCAGCTTCACTTTCCCGCCAGCGCCGGATTTACGATCCGGGCAGAGTTTGACGGCGGGGCGATGTCCTCCGACTTTGGCGCACTCCTGTTGCGTGGCATCGACCTGCAAATCGGCCTGATTCCCCGCCTGGTCAGCGCGATTCACGACAAACGCCACGCCTCGTACATTGACCATCCCCTGGCCGACCTGCTCCGCCAGCGGATATTCCAGACCGCCAGCGGTTACGCCGACGGTAATGACGCCAACACGCTGCGGCGCGATCCGCTGTTCAAACTGGCGGTCGGTCGTGCCCCGCTGGACGAGGGAAATGACCTGGCCTCCGGCCCCACGCTCTCCCGGCTCGAAAACAGCGTATCGCGCAAAGACATTTACCGCCTGGCCAAAAGCTTCGTCGACGCCTTCATCGCCAGCTACGCCCAAGCGCCTGCCGTGATCGTGCTCGATATGGATCACTCGGAGGATGCCACTCACGGGCAGCAGGAACTGGCGTTCTATAACCCCCACTACGGGAATCACTGCTACCTGCCGCTGTTTCTCTTCGAAGGACTTTCCGGGAAGTTCATTACTGCCGTCCTGCGTCCGGGCAAACGCCCGACTGGCAAGGAGAACGCGGCCATCATCAAGCGCGTGCTGCGCTTGCTCCGCCAGGCTTGGCCCGAGACCCACATCATTCTGCGCGGGGATGGCCACTTCTCGAATCCCGAACTGATGGCCTTGTGCGCGTCCGATCCGCATCTGGACTTCCTCTTCGGCCTGGCCGGCAACCCGGTGCTCTCGCCCAAGGCCGAGCCGCTGCTGAAGAAAGCCCGTGCGCTGCACCAGACACACAGCGCCAACGCCCAGCGCCTGGGGAACGCCGAGCCTGCGGCGACACGACTGTACGACGATATCGAGTATCAGGCGGGCTCGTGGCCCAAGGCTTACCGCGTGGTGGTCAAGGCCGAGGTGATGGCCTTGGGTGACAACCCGCGGTACGTGGTGACCTCGCTGTCCGACCCGACGCCTGATGTGCTTTACAAAGAGCTGTACTGTGCTCGAGGGCAGGACGAGAACTTCATCAAGGCGGTGAAGAACGACTTGGCCAGTGACCGGACCTCCGATCATGCCTTCCTCGCCAATCACCTGCGGCTGTTCTATTCGTGTGCGGCGTATGGGTTGATTCACGGCTTGCGCGAGAACACGCTGGTGCATACGGAACTGGCCAAGGCGCAACCGCTGTCGATTATCCTGAAACTCTTTAAGTTGGCGGTGCGCGTGGTGCAGTACAAGGATCGGATCAAGCTGTCCTTGCCTACGTCGTGTCCGATGAAGGGGGTGCTGGCGCGGGTGACCGAGTTGCTTTACCTCGTCCCGCGCCCGCCGGCCTGATCGACTCGGCGACGCCGTCTCATGCTACCGACTCGAATCCGCTTGAGCGGAGGTCAGGTCTCGCCAGCGCTCTGTCCAGGGATCGATGGCGGCAGGGTGTGATGCCCAAAAGTTGGGGTATTTGGCCGATCGTGGCGGGTTGCCAGCAAAATTCGCAGCAAGCTGACTCGCATCACGGCTGGAATGGCACGACATTGACATCACGCGGCGGGTTTATGAAACATCCGGGTTAGAAAATGCGCATGGGGACATTGTGCGTTCGCCAGATGAAGGCCAGCTTAACGCGATGATTTCTATTTGGAGTCTTGACCGCGCTCGCGGCGCCTT
This sequence comes from Candidatus Dechloromonas phosphoritropha, assembly GCA_016722705.1. Lineage (NCBI taxonomy): Bacteria > Pseudomonadati > Pseudomonadota > Betaproteobacteria > Rhodocyclales > Azonexaceae > Dechloromonas > Candidatus Dechloromonas phosphoritropha. Next base: position 397,871 of record JADKGN010000004.1, read on the forward strand.
TCACCGTGCTCGTCATCTTTGGTCTCCATTTTGAGAACCTTCAGTGAATCGGGCGCATATTTGGCTTTGAAGCGTTTTCCCTGCGCATCTACGCCACGAACCTCGTAGCAGTCGTCGTCCACCTTGATGCGGTGCACCTGCAACCCCTGCTGCTCCAATTGCTTGCGCAAAACTTCACGCGGCTGCCAGGCGGACACGGGTGCGTTGCATTCGGTATCAGCCCACAGCGCACCGCTGGTCAGCAACCCGGCCAGTATGGCCCCCGCAAATACAAGAGATTTCATGGTGGTTCTCCTGGCTCAGTCGTATGCGCAATGCGTCCGTTGGGTGTGTTGTAACACCGCTTGCTTTGCCGCACTTTGCGTTAGGACAAACGGCGGCCTAAACGGCCTTTGTAAGGATAGGAAATTCAAAGCCATTTTCGCAGTGTGTCTTGCGTTTCAGTCATGGTCAATCTTGAAAGTAGTGCTGAAGAAGCCTGAAAACCCGCCCCGGCATGCCCGTTGTCGATGCCTGAGGCTACTTGGGCGGCGGACGTTTGCCGCGCAGGTGGCCTCAGGCATGAGTCGCCCCCGACGAACGAGTCGGTTCGTCTTGTGCCCTACCACGCGACGCGCTGGTCGAACTCGTCCCAACAAGGGACTTGCTTCGCGGCATAATCCGGTTCTGGCTTGGCCTGTGGGTCAATTTCGCCAGGTTCGCCGCCCGGCATCTCCCACAGCGACGGACCGCGAGCCGGCATGAGACGCGGCGGCGAAGTCGGCTCGCCCAAGTGACCGAGAATCTCCCAGATCATCGCCACTTCGGGGAGGAAGGCGATGATCTGCATTTTATGTCTCAGGTAAACTACGCAGCAGGTTAAGCGGCATCGCCGCGGCCAGAGCTAAAAATGTGCAGTGTGGCGTTGAGAACTGCGGGGTCGCGTTCCAGGTGATAGCCCAGCCGCTTGAGGCGTAGCGACACCGGTCGTACTGCAACATGCCACCTCTGGAACCGACATGATTGTCGCTGTCCGGCACGGAGGCGGTTTCACCAATGAAAGACTCCTCGGCAGTGTTGCGCGCAATGTTCTTTCCACGCCACTTGCGACATTTTCCTGGCACCCTGAACGCCGGGACGAAAACCGAGAATTGCCGGGCCGCACCGGGCACGGGCGGCTTGTTGCGTCGCTGACATCCCTCTCGTTCTCGGGTTATTCCTGTGGAATTCGCTCAAGGGTGGCATTCAGGTCGCCCGCCTGGCTCGCGGCCTCTTCCTCGACGCCGAAATAAGTCCCCTCCATCGGCGATATCCAGTACCTGAAGTTACATAAATAAAGCCTCGGCCACCGAACCAATCCTCTCAACTTAGTCCATAGTCATACGGCGGGTTTGTAAGCAAAGGACAGGTGAGGCTTTCGCTGGTTTGGCCGAGGTCGAGCACGATCAGGGATAAATTTCTGAAGGTTTTTGACGATTTCCGAGAAGATTTCCTTGGTAACTCGGGTGGTGATTTGCTGCACACCCGCCAAGACTCGGGGCAAGATACGACGTACGGTATTGAAGGCCATCGTCCGATTCACTCGCCATGGCGAATCGCTGGGCAGCCGCTCTTCCGCAGCCAGGTAGGTGGCCAGGGCATTGAGATTGTCACACACCATCTTGGCCCCAACATCCTGGCAGGCGGCCAGCCAAGTCAGGCCGGACGTGTGCTCCAGATTGAGCCGGTGTTTGATGCGCTTGAACGCCTCCTCGATACGCCAACGGCTGTGATAAAGGGCTGAGAAGCTTGTGGCCGGATACCGCGCGGTATCAAGCAAGGAGGTCATCAAGACCCGTACCTTGCCAGTCGGCGTCACCTGACGAATCAGGCGAACCATAGAAGGCAGACGCGGACACTCGTAATCAATGGCATCCTGACGATGCGGTGGCGGCAATGTCACCTGCGCCTCATCTTCTCCGGATCGCATGAACTGGGTGATGGCAGAAAAGGAAGCGGACGAATCACAACGTATGCAAAAGGGGATACCTCGATGCAACAGCGCCGCGACCAACCAGGCACCCGGATACCCGCGATCAAGCACCAGCATGTCCTGAGCACCGAGTCGGTCAAGCCGCTCAAACAACATCTGACGTTCGCCGACCAGCGAACTGTGCAAAATCAGCGAGTCGAACAATTCGATCCCTGGCCGAAACAAACCGAAGATGGCCGCTTCTCGAATATGGCGGCGCCCTTCCAGGTCAAGCAAGGTCAGACGTACCTTCGATGCATCCGCCGCCAAGACCCGCAAGCCTTGCCAGTCCGGCTGCTGCGGAACGACCTCATCGACCAGGCGCAGCAATTCTGTATTGAGCGGCTCAAAGAGATTGGCGACCAGATGGCTGCGCGCCTTTGAGAAGGCACTGGCCGTGATCGCCCGACAAAGGCGGGTTCTTCCGGCAAGCAGGGCAAAGCAGGAATCAAGCTCCGCCTGAACTGCGCCGCGAATGCCGGTGAGCAGGAAAGCGATCAGATTCGTGAATGGCAATTCACGGTTTCGGGTGAAAAACCGAGGCTCGCGGCGGGCGGCGGCAAGGAAATTGGCGCCATGAATGTAGTCCGTTAGCCGTGAAACGATATTGGCATATTTAGGCCGTCATATAACGCCTATTTATATCAATTGGTTACATGCTCGATTATATCTTGGCGCGGCCAGATGGCAAAGTTGCCAAAATTAGATGACAGACCGCTAAGTCAAGAGGATTGGCCACCGAACCACCACATACCCAAGTAACTTCATTTTTGGCCGTTTTTCGACGTCGACCGCAACAGTCGGAATCCACCTGCCCCGTTCGGCCGCCAGGGGGACGCCGAGCGTGGTGCGCAGGCGAAGTGCCATACTGACAGGCAAAAAACACCCGCCGTAGCGGGTGCCAGAATGAGCATGGATTTGTGATTTATGGCTTGACGGTAATACTGTTGGTTACACCGCGTACGCCCGGCGTGCTGCGTGCGATCGTCTCGGCACTGGCTTTTTCCGACGCATTTTTGGCGAAGCCGGAAAGCTGGACATTGCCCTTGAGCGTTTCGACGGAGATAGCCATTGCACTGACTTTCGGGTCTTCGGCAAACTTCGCCTTGACCCGTGTAGTAATGGTTGCGTCATCGACGTATTCGCCGACCGTCGATTGGTCACGCGTGACCGCGCAGCCAACGGTAGTAAAGGCCAGAAGGCCGGATAAAGCGAGAGTCATGGCAGTTTTTTTCATTTGATTCTCCTGAATTATCAGATCACATGGCTGACAGATCCGCGACTTACGGTTACCAGCCTCCTGCTACGCTTCTCACTGTATGGATGGCGCCGTTCATGGTCTGTACGACGATGCCGAATCATTCGTAGGGTGATTCCTACACCTGTCGGCATGACGTTTGATTGCTGTCGGACAAGTCCCACAGCTCATTCAGTATCAACCTACGGATTCGCCTTTTGCAGACGACTACATTTGAGTCATGCGCAACGCCGCATTGAAAGGCGGGAATCAAGCCCCAGCTTCATCAATCTTCAAAAGGAGAACGCAAATGAACTCAGACACCATCGCCGGCAACTGGAAACAACTCAAAGGCAAAGTTAAAGAACAGTGGGGCGACCTGACCGATGACGATCTGACGATCATCGACGGCCAGTTCGACGTTCTTACCGGCAGACTCCAGGAACGTTACGGCTACACCCGCGACGAAGCGGAAAAGCGCCTCAAAGAGTGGGAGAGCACCCTCAGCTGAGCAACGCAAGATTTGACCAAAACAGAAAAGGAGAACGCCATGCTTCACTACGCCGCTGTATTTTTTATCATCGCACTCATAGCCGCTGTCTTCGGATTTGGCGGGATCGCGGCCGGAGCCGTGGAAATATCTAAATTGCTGTTTTTTGTATTTATCATCCTGGCAATTGGCACCTTCGTCGTCAACCTGCTTAGTGGCAGGCGATGAGCAGCTCGATTCCGCCTGCGCACTGAGTCAACAAGGGACTGCCTACACGCAGTCCTTTTCGCGTTGAACTTCAGGCTGCCCCCAAGGTCAATGCCATACACATAACCGATGAGCAAAACCTTGGACCCAATGCGCGTTTCCAAATCGCACCTCGAACGCTGGCCTTACAGCCGCATCTGGCCGCATCTTTTTGTCATCATCGGCATCGTCCTGATTTCGACCGTGCTGATCCTCAATCACAAGCTTTCCGTTGTGAGCGCCGAAGGCATGCAAACGGTCCGTGCGAATAGCAGCCGTATCGACCGGCTTGATGAATTGCTTTTACTTCTGGTCGATGCTGAAACGAGCGTGCGTGGCTACCTGCTCACCCATAGCGATCCTTACCTCGAGCCATTCAAGCAGAAGACGCAACGGCTCGCAGTCCTGCTCAAGGAACTTGCTGACGATTACCCAGCCAGCAATCCCTTGCACGGCAATTTCGCGACCATGCACGACTATGCGCTCGCGAAAAGCGAATACCTGGCCGCTGCCGCTGATGCGGGACGGGTGCTGCAAAAAATTGAATCAGGCGAAAGCGGCGCCGGGAAAATCATGATGGATGAGATCCGCAAGGAAATCGCCATCCTCAAAGGCTATCGCCTGGGCGAGAATGCAAGACTTGAGGCCGAGGCAGAAGCACGTCTTAAGAAATTCCAGTGGGTGATGTACGGCCTGGCAATTGGCGCATTTACCCTGGTAATCGCCCTGTTTGCCGTGCAACAGCGGCAGATACGCATGCGTTCGGAGATGCGTGCGCTGCTGGAAAGCGAAAATGCGCATCTTGAATCAACGGTATTGCTACGCACAGGCGAGCTGATCGACCTTGCAAGTTACCTGACTAACGCGCGCGAGGCCGAACGCGATCGTCTGGCCCGCGAACTGCATGACGAACTCGGCGCCCTGCTGGTCGTTGCCAAGATGGATGCCAACTGGCTGTTGCGCTCTCTTGGCGCGCATTCTGACCAGGGGATTCGTGACCGTTTCCAGCGCCTGATCGACAATATCGGTGCCAGTATCCGCCTCAAACGCAGCATCATTGACGACCTGCGGCCACCGCTGCTGCATGGACTTGGTCTGCTCGAAGCATTGCGCGGCCTGGCTGACAGTTTAAGAGGCGACATCCCGATCGCACTCGAATTGCCGGCCGAAGATCCGCAACTTGTCGAGGCGCAATCACTTGCGCTCTTCCGCATCGCTCAGGAATCGCTGACCAATATCCGCAAGTACGCACAGGCCACTCAGATACAGCTTGGCCTTGCCGTCGTCGATGAAAGAATCGTTTTATGGGTGGCCGATAACGGTAACGGCTTTGACCCCAGCAAGACGGGAATCAAGCGGCATGGCCTGGCCGGCATGAAGCATCGTGTTCAAATGTTCGGTGGCAAATTCACGGTTACCTCGGCACCAGGCACAGGAACCCGCATCGAGGCGCGCATGCCGATGCAAAGAGCGGAAATAACTGCGTGAGCGCCTTCCATAGCGCTGTCAATCGACAACCAGGCCGTTGTGGTAGGCGTAGGTAGCCAATTCGGCATTGCTGCTGACTTCAAGCTTTTCAAGCAGGCGCGAACGGTAGGTCGACACGGTCTTGACGCTAAGGTTGAGTACGTCGGCGATAGTCGATACCGTCTCGCCTTTTGCCAAACGCAGGAACACCTGCAATTCACGCTCGGAAAGGCTTTCATGCGGCGCCGCCTCCGTTTCGCCAACCAGGCTGCCGGCGAGCAATTCGGCTGTTTTCCCTGAAATATAGCGCCGCCCCTGGGCGACGGTCCGAATGGCTTTGAGCAGTTCCTCGCGCTCGCAGTCCTTGCAAAGGTAACCGTTGGCGCCGTTGCGCATCATGGGCAAGGCGTAGCGTTCTTCCGGGAAACCGGAAAGCACCAGCACCTTCATCTGCTCATAATGCTGACGTACCGTGCGCAAGACATCGATCCCGCTTTGGCCGGGTAGCGAAAGATCGAGCAGAAGCACGTCACACGGCTTTTCGCGTAGCAACTTCAGAGCCTCCTCGCCAGATGCCGCCTCGAACTCAACGCTAATGCCGAGTTCGTTGGCAAGCATCTCCCGAAAGCCCGCGCGGACAATGCTGTGATCATCGACAATTGCCAGACGAATCATGATCTGCACCCTTTTCTTGAGGCCGTGTGTCGGCCAACCATTGTGATCGCCGGCCAGACAAATCCTACAGGCCAATCAACCTTGTCGGACAGAAGCTCGCTCGAACTTCGCCTAGGCTACTATTATTCTGTGTCGGCAGCTTTATTCTGCGCATCATTCAGGCAATCAATGGGCGACATCCGGGAGACGTGACACCGTGAAAGAAACCGCAAAATGCGATAGCAAGTTGCGAGTTCTCATTATCGAGGACTCGGCTGAATTGCGCACCTTGCTGACCGGAATGCTGGACGAGATCCCCGGCGTTGATCTCGTCGGTTTCGCCGAAACCGAGAATACTGCACTCGACATGCTCGCTGCTGAGCAGCCTGACATTGCCATTATCGATCTTGAACTCAAGTCCGGAAACGGACTCAACGTACTGGCGCGACAGGCGAACTCCATCATGAAGTCTGATGGCATTAAAAAACTGGTTTTCTCCAACTACGCGAACGCCGTCATCCGTAAGCGCTGCAGCGCACTCGGCGCCACCGCGTTCTTCGATAAATCATTCCAGATGGACGAGTTGCTCGATCTCATCGAGCTTGAAGCAAAATTACTTGCAAATCGCTGAGCGTATCAGCGGCCGGCGTGAAGTCCGGGAATCACATTTTTGGCTGTTTTCCCGCGTTGACCGTAACAGCCTGCCCGGCACTGCAACATCAACGATAATTGCGCATACCCAACGACACCACCATCCCGCCGGAAGGATAGGAAATTAAAGGCCACTTCCGCAGTATGTCTTGCGTTTCAGTCATAGTCATGGCCAATCTTGAAAGTAGTGCTGAAGGAACCTGAAAACTCGCCCCGGCATGCCCGTTGTCGATGCCTGAGGCCAGCTGGGCGGCGGACGTTTGCCGCGCACAGATGGCCACGGGCACGAGTCGCCCCCGACGAGCGAGTCTGTTCGTCTTGTGTCCTGCCACGCGATGCGCTGGTCGAACTCGTCCCGCCAGGGGATTTGCTTCGCGGCATAGTCCCGTCCTGGCTGGGCCCGTGGGTCAATTTTGCCAGGTTCGCCGCCCGGTATCTCCCACAGCGGCGGACCGCGAGCCTGCATCATGCGCGCTGGCGCGCTCGCTGATCGCCGAACTCCGCGAGCACGGCATCACCCAGTTGGCGACGATGGCCTGCCACGGCGCTGTACGCGCCTGCCGCCTGCTCAGCGCGCCGGAAATGAACGCGCTGCTGCGCCAGATGGAAGAAACCGAACGCGCCGGCCAGTGCAATCACGGCCGGCCGACATGGACCGAACTAGGCCTCGATCAACTCGACAAGCCATTTCTGCGCGGCCAGTAAATCAGCGCTCAGGCAATTGCTGACAAATGACTTGACACCATCAATCAGGCTAATTAAATTGCTGCCGAGGCAGTTACCACCCCGGCAGACATAGATGAACACCCCTCGACCGCTCTACCAAGCAGAGACTTATCGTGCCGAAAACAGCACCGGCTACCTGGTCAACAAGCTGGCGCAAGTCGTCGCCCGCGAAATCGATCGCCGCATGATTGATCTCGGCCTGACCGATGCTCAGTGGCGGCCGCTGCTGCTGATCGGCCAGGGTTTGTGCACTACCGCCGCCGATCTTTCGCGAATGGCTTTCCAGAACACCGGCGCTGTTACCCGCCTGCTCGACCGCCTGGAAGCGAAAGCACTGATTCGCCGCATACGCTCTGCTGACGACCGCCGGGTCGTTCATCTCGAACTGACCGAAGCCGGCAAACAGGTCGCCGCCGAGGTGCCGAAAATTCTCGCCCATTACGCCAACCAGGTACTGGCCGGCTTCTCCGAAGACGAATTTGAGCAGTTTAAAAAGTTCTTGAATCGCGCCCTGAGCAATGCGCTGGCCCTTGAAGAAAGTGGTGTCGCGTCATGATCCGATTGTTTCGCCGTGGTGCATTACTTACCGGCATCGCCCTGCTGGCTGGTTGTGCCAGTTACTCGGGCATCGCGCCGGAAGCGAGGCAGCTTGACGGCGCGGCTCTCGAACGCCAGGCGGCGGCGATCCCGACCGTCACCTGGCCGAAGACGGACTGGTGGCAGGATTTTCACGATCCGGTACTCAGCAACCTGATCGGGCAGGCATTGGCCGACAGTCCAAACCTGCAGGCGTCCGTGGCTCGTCTCAACCGCGCCAAGGCGGTCAGCGGGCTGGCGGAAAGCGCGCTGTGGCCCCAGGTCAATGCCACGCTATCGTCCAACCGCCAGCGTTTCAGCGAGCGCGGACTGATTCCGCCGCCCTATGCCGGCACCCGGCAAAACGTCAATGAACTCCAGTTCGGCGGCCAGTGGGAGATCGATTTTTTCGGCAAGAACCGCGCCGGTCTTGAAGCGGCAATCGGCGAACTGCGCGCCAACGAGGCGGACCATCAGGCCGCGCGCCAGATGCTGGCAACCAATGTTGCCCGCCGTTACTACAATCTGGCCCAGCAGATCGCCCAGCGCGCGCTCGCGGAACAACGAAAGCAGCAGCGCAGCGACCTGGCAGGCCTTGTCGAGCGCCGATTCAAGGCCGGCCTGGATACCCGGGTCGAACTCGAATCGGCACAGGGGACGATTCCCGAAAGTGCCCGCGACATCGCCGCACTCGATGCGCAGATCGCGGTCAGCCGCCATGCCCTGGCTGTACTGACCGGCCAGGCGCCAAATGCCGTCGACGCCGTCACGCCGACGCTTCCGCAAACCTCGCCACTGGCGCTGCCGGCAGCGCTGCCAGCGAATCTTCTAGGTCACCGCGCCGATGTCGCAGCCGCTCGCTGGCGCGTTGAATCCGCATTGCATGGCCTTGAATACACTCAGGCAATGTTTTACCCGAATATCAACCTGCGCTTCTTCACCGGATTTTCCGCAATCGGATTCGACCACTGGCTCGATGCCGGCAGCCGGGTACCCGGCATTGGCATCGCCGTCAGCCTGCCAATTTTCGATGCCGGCCGCCTGCGCAGCCTTTATCACCTGTCCGCCGGCTTCGTCGATAGTTCGGTATCGACCTACAACGCAACCCTGCTCGATGCCCTGCGCGACGTCGCCGACCAATTATCGACACTACAGGCACTGGAAACCCAACTGGCTCACCAGAAATCTGCCGAGGCCAGCGCCCAGCGCAGCTACGACCTGGCCTTGCAGCGCTTTCAGGCGGATATCAGCGACCGCCTCAACGTGCTCGACGTCGAAACCAAACTAATCGCCCAACAGCAAATCTCGGTCGACCTTCAGGCACGCCGGATCGACACCCGCATCCTACTGATCCATGCGCTTGGCGGCGGTTTCACGGAAGACCCGGCTCCTGCAGTAGTGCCGGTCGCCGCATCCGAACCCGTCACCAACTGAAGCAGCCCGGCAGAAATTACGGACACCCATCATGCAACCTGAAAGCACTCCCGCCATTGCTCCCGAGGCGCTCGAGAAAAAGCGCAGCCGGCGCCTGCTCCTGCTCGGCGTGGCCTGCCTGCTCGCGGCGCTGGCCTATGGCATCTACTGGCTGCTGGTCGCCCGCTACAAGGTCGATACCGACAACGCCTACGTCCAGGGCAACGTGGTCCAGATCACGCCGCAAGTCGGCGGCACCATCATCGCCATCGATGCCGACGACACCGACAGCGTCAAACTGGGCCAGACTCTGGTTCGCCTCGACACCAAGGATGCCCGGGTCGCTCTCGAACAGGCCGAGGCCCAACTCGGGCAGACGGTGCGCGAAGTGCGTGCGACCTTTGCTAACAACAAGGCCCTGCTGGCAACCGTCGATGCCCGCGCAGCGGCGCTGGCCCGCAGCCAGGCCGAACTGAACCGGCTGAGCGCCGACCTCGCCCGCCGTACGCCACTGGTCGGCAGCGGCGCCGTTTCGAAGGAGGAAGTCCAGCATTTGCAAACCGCCGTCGCCAACGCCCGTTCCGAACAGGTCGCAGCCCAGGCCAGCCTGGCCGAAGCCCGCGAACAACTGGCCAGGAACCAAACGCTGACCGACGGCACCAGCGTCGAAAACCATCCGCGTGTCCTTGCCGCGGCAGGCAAGTACCGCGAAGCCTTTCTCAACTACCAGCGCCTGACCATCGTCGCGCCGGTGGCGGGCACCGTGGCGCGGCGCAGCGTCCAGATCGGCCAGCGCGTGGCCGCCGGTGTGCCGCTCATGGCCATCGTGCCGCTCGACAATTTGTGGGTCGATGCGAATTTCAAGGAATCCCAGCTGGAAAACCTGAAAATCGGGCAGCCGGCGCGGTTGACCGCGGATGTCTATGGCCACCGCACCGAATACAAGGGCGTCATCGCCGGCCTCGGCGCCGGCACCGGCGCCGCCTTCTCGCTCCTGCCGGCCCAGAATGCAACCGGAAACTGGATCAAGGTCGTACAGCGGATTCCTGTTCGCATTGCCCTCGATCCCAAGGAATTCGAATCGTATCCCTTGCGGGTCGGCCTCTCGATGGAGGTTACGGTCGATATCCACGACCAGTCGGGCCAGGCCGTCACCGAGGCCGCTCACGCCCGCCTGCCCAACACGACCGATGTCTTCGACGATCTCGACAAGGCCGCTGACGCCAGGGTCGACGCCATCGTTTCTGCCAACCTCGGGCATCCGGTATCGCTGAAGCGCGCCAGCTGAACGCCGGCTACCAGGCAACGACACGTACCGCGATGATTTCCGACCTCGCCCCCAGGGCCGCCGGCCATGGCTGAGAAGGCGCCGCAATACACGCCCCCGGCGCCTTTGCACGGCGGGCAGCTGGTACTCGGCACGCTGGTGCTGTCGCTGGCCACCTTCATGAACGTCCTCGATTCGTCGATCGCCAACGTTTCGATTCCCGCCATCTCCGGCGATTTCGGCGTCAGCCCCAGCCAGGGCACCTGGGTCATCACCAGCTTCGCCGTCTCCAACGCCATTGCGGTTCCATTAACCGGCTGGCTGACGCAGCGATTCGGGATGGTTCGCCTGTTCACGCTGAGCATTGCCCTGTTCGTTCTCGCCTCGCTGCTCTGCGGCCTGGCTCCAAATTTCGAGATGCTGATCCTGTTCCGGGTCATTCAAGGGCTGGTGGCCGGACCGATGATTCCACTGTCGCAGGCCTTGCTCCTGCAAAGCTATCCAAGGGAGAAGTCGGGCACTGCTCTTGCCATGTGGTCGATGACCACGCTGGTGGCGCCGGTCATGGGGCCGCTACTCGGCGGCTGGATTACCGACAACATGAGCTGGCCGTGGATTTTCTACATCAACGTGCCGGTCGGCCTGGTCGCCGCCGCGGTAACGTGGAACATCTACAAGCCGCGCGAGACGCCAACCCAGAAGCTGCCGATCGACACTGTCGGCCTCGCCGCGCTGGTCATCTGGATCGGCGCCCTGCAGATCATGCTCGACAAAGGCAAGGAGCTGGACTGGTTCGCCTCGCCGCTCATCATCGCGCTGGGGCTGGTGGCGCTGGTCGGCTTCATATTTTTCCTGATCTGGGAGCTCACCGAGGCGCATCCGATAGTCGACCTGCAATTGTTCACCTTGCGCAATTTCTGGGTTGGCACCCTGGCCCTGTCGCTCGGCTACGGCGTCTTTTTCGGCAACGTCGTTCTGCTACCCTTGTGGCTGCAGCAGCACATGGGTTACACCGCCACCTGGGCCGGCATCATCCTGGCACCGGTCGGCCTGATGGCCATTCTGATCACCCCTTTCGTCGGCAAGACAATCGGCAAGGCCGATCCGCGCCGCTACGCCACCTTCGCCTTCATCGTCATGGCCCTGGTATTGTGGATGCGCTCCCAGTTCGACACTAGCGCCGATGTCACGACACTGATGATCCCGACCATCATCCAGGGCATTTCGATGGCCTTCTTCTTCATCCCGCTGGTTTCGCTGACCCTGTCCGGCCTGAGTCCGGACCGCATTCCCGCCGCCTCCGGCCTGTCCAATTTCGCGCGCATCACTGCTGGCGCCTTCGGTACCTCGATCACCACCACGCTGTGGGATAGCCGCGCCACGATGCACCACGCGGAACTGAGCGAGCACATCTCTTCATTCAGCAGCGCGACCCAGGAAGCACTGACGCAGCTCTCAGCACTCGGCATGAGCCGCGAACAGGCACTGATCTATTTGAATCGCGTTGTCGACCAACAGGCCTTCATGCTCAGCGCGAATGACATTTTCGCAGCCTCGGCAGCCCTTTTCCTGTTATTGATTCTGGTCGTCTGGCTGGCCAGACCGGTACCTGCCGGCGCTGCGGTCGACGCCGGCGGCGCGCACTAATCCGTCGGCAGGTTCCAGGAACAGGACTAATTGGCGCTGGCAACACAATCCACTGTCGTGGTGTAATAATTGTCGGAACGGACCGAATCATCAATCCAAATGCTGCATCGCCATCTCTCCCCCGCCGTCCAGGTTCTCGCCAATCCACTCGGCTTCGTCCTGCGCGTACTGAAAAATTTTCAGTCCCACCGGGGACTGCTGCTGGCCGGCGCCATTGCCTACTACGCACTGATTTCCCTCGTTCCGCTATTGATTCTCAGCGTCATCGCCCTCTCCAGGCTGGTTTCACCGGACCAACTGCTGGACACCCTCGGGCGCTATCTGGACTGGATGGTGCCCAGCCAGTCCGCTGCGGTCCTCGACGAATTGTCGCGCTTTCTCGAACAACAGGTCGCCATCGGCACCGTTATGCTCGGCTCCCTGATCTTTTTCAGCTCGGTGACATTCTCGGCAATGAACCAGGCGATGGGGGTCATCTTCGGGCATCGCAACGGAGCTGATCAGCGTTCATCGCTCTTTTCGCTGCTGCTGCCTTTTGCCTTCGTCGGCCTGCTTGGCATCGGCCTGCTCGCCGTGACGCTGATTTCGGTCGGCGTTCAGGCCCGGGTACCGGACAGTGTCGCCATCGCCGGCCACACCTGGTATCTGCAAGGAGTCTCGGGCACGATCTTCCACCTGCTGGGCCTGATCACCGAGGCGCTGATGATCGCCGCGATCTATCATTTCCTGCCAGTCGGCCGGGTGCCAATCCGCCATGCGCTGGTGGGTGGCGTCGCCGCCACCGCCCTGTGGGAGGTGATCCGCCACGGTCTGGTCTGGTATTTCAGCAGCCTGTCGAACGCCAGCGTCGTCTACGGCTCGCTGACCAGCGCCATCGCCATCCTGCTCAGTTTCGAACTGGCCGCCACCCTGCTGCTGCTCGGCGCCGAGGTCATTGCCGAGTACGAGCGACTCGCCCAGCCGGCCGGCGAAACATCGATACAGCTTCATCGCTAATTTGCGTCAAATGGACATGCCGGGGCTGCTCACGTATTCTCGGGGGCTTCTTCCACGAATACACGATCTTGCCATGAAGCCATATGCCGCAATTCTCTCCGGTGCCCTGCTCTGCCTCGGCGCCGCCTTCGCAACCTTGCCGGCTGGCGCCGAGGAAGCAGCCGCTCCGGTCCCGGCCGGCACCACCCTGCTTGGCAACAACCTCAACTGGCGCGGCGATGTCGACCGCGCCATCGAGGTCTCGCTCCGCCATCGCAGCGTCCGCGTCAACGTCCTCTCCGGCCGCAGTCTGCGCCGGCAGCACCAGGACACTCGCGTGGAGGGATTCCTGCCGGCTCGCCCGGTCACGGTGCTCCTGGAAAACGTCGAAGGCCCCGGCACCATCGAGATCGTCCAGCAGCCCGAGCAAGCAAACAACTACACCGCGCGCGTTCGCATTACGAACAGCGAACCCGGTCGCGCGGAATTCCGCTTCACTCTGCGCTGGTAAACGCTCTGGTAATGTCTGTTGCCGGCGCCCCGGTCAGCCGCCGTTTGTCGGCTTCGCCATCTGCTGCTTGATGATCGGCCCGACCGCATTCCAGGCCGCGTTGCCGGCCCAGAAGACCAGCGCGGTGCCAATGACGATCTGAATCAGCAGGACGATCAAATCGTGCTGCTGGCGGCTCATCTTGCGCCCGGGATTGGTGGCGCCGCAGCCGGGACATGCTTCGGCCGAGAGATCGACGGTGTGACCGCAGGCGCGGCATGGAACGAGCGACATAGTTTCCCCCTTTGGTTTGCTGCCCTTTTGATGACGGCATTATAAGCCGGGCCCGCCCGCAGGGTGCGTGATAGCATTCGGCGCCATGAGCCAAACCCGTCTGCCGCCCGCCATCCTGCTCATGGGCCCGACCGCTTCCGGCAAGACCGGCCTTGCCATGGCGCTGGCCGACCGTTTCCCGGTCGAACTGGTCAGCGTCGATTCGGCGCAGGTTTACCGCGACATGGACATCGGCACGGCCAAGCCGGAGCGGGCGACCTTGGCCCGCTACCCGCACCTGCTGATCGATCTGATTTCGCCCGAAGAGCGCTATTCCGCCGCCCGCTTCCGCGCCGATGCACTGGCCGCGATGGACGACATCCGCGCCGCCGGCAAGGTGCCGCTGCTGGTTGGCGGCACGATGCTGTATTTCCGCGCCCTGCTGTACGGTCTGGCCGAACTGCCGCCAGCCGACGCCGCGCTACGCGCCACCATTGATGCCGAGGCGGCCACCCTCGGCTGGCCGACGATGCATGAAAAATTGGCGCGCCTTGATCCGTCGACCGCAGCAAGGCTGCATTCAACCGACAGCCAGCGCCTGCAACGCGCGCTGGAAATCTGTCAGTTGAGTGGCCGGCCGATGTCCGAACTGCTGGCGGCGAGCGAGCGCCAGCATCCGTCCTACAATTTCCTGTCGCTCGCCCTGCTAACGTCCGATCGCGCCGTGCTGCATGTGCGCATCGCCTCCCGCTTTGACGAAATGCTGCGAGCCGGCCTCGACGATGAAGTGCGCATGCTGCGCCGGAAGTACGCATTGAGCCTCGACCTGCCGTCGATGCGCTGCGTTGGCTACCGCCAGGCCTGGGAGGCCCAGGAAGGCATCATCCCGCAGCGCGAACTGCGCGAGCGCGGCATTTTCGCGACGCGCCAACTGGCCAAGCGCCAAATTACCTGGCTGACCAACTCGTTTGTCGCCGAGAATTACGACTGTTTGGACCCCGCGCTCGACGCCAAGATCGCCACGCGGATTGCCCGGTTTCTCGCCGACTAGTGCGCGTGAACCACTGCCGGCGCGCCTGAATCGTCTACCAGCGGTGCCTTACGCGCCGCCAGCAAGGTGTACACCGTCGGCACCACGAACAGCGTGAAGAAGGTGCCGAGCAGCAGGCCGCCGACGATAACCCAGCCAATCTGCTGCCGCGACTCGGCGCCGGCCCCGCTCGCCAGCGCCAGCGGCAACGCGCCGAGCACCATGGCGCCGGTCGTCATCAGGATCGGCCGCAGGCGCAGCGTCGCCGATTCGATCACCGCCGCCTTCAGTTCCATGCCTTTTTCCTGCAACTGGTTGGCGAACTCGACGATCAGGATGCCGTGCTTGGTAATCAGGCCGACCAGCGTCACCAGGCCGATCTGGCTATAGACGTTGAGTGTGCCGCCGGTCAGCCATAGCGCCAGCAGAGCGCCGGCCATCGACAGCGGCACGGTGAGCATGATGATGAAGGGGTCGCGGAAGCTTTCGAACTGCGCCGCCAGCACCAGGTAGATGAAGGCCAGCGCGAGGCTGAAGGTGAGCCCCAGCGACGAGGACGACTGGCGGAACTCGCGGGTCTGGCCGTTGTAGTCGACGGCGTAGCCGGGCGTCAGGATCTGCGCGGCAACGCCGTCCATGAAAGTCAGTGCTTCGCCCATCGTATAGCCGGGTGCCAGGTTGGCGGTGACGGTCACCGCGCGACGCTGGCCGAAGTGGTTCAGTTCGCGCGGCGCGATGGTCTCGCTGACGCCGACCAGATTGTCGAGTGAAATCATGCTGCCGTCGCGGCCGCGGGCATAGATGTCGCGGATGTCTTCGGGATTGCGGCGATCGCTGTCGGCGACCTGAACGATGACATCGTATTGTTCGCCGTCACGCTTGAAGCGCGTTACCTGGCGCCCGCCGAGCAGCGTTTCGAGTGTACGACCGATGGCCTCGACCGGGACGCCCATGTCGGCGGCCTTGTCGCGTTTGACCTCGATTGACAGCTCCGGCTTGTTCAGCTTGAGGTCGGTATCGACGTTGGTCAGCCCGGGATTCCTGGCAACCTCGGCGAGAATCTTGGCAGTCACCTGCTCCAGTTCCTCATAGGAAGCCGAGGTAACGACGACGAAATTGATTGGCCGTTCGCGCGGACTCTGGCCAAGCGACGGCGGCGTTACCGGAAAGGCCAGCACGCCGGGAATAGCCATGAATTTCGGGAATAGTTCCTTGGCGATATCCGTTGAGTGGCGGCTGCGCGCCTTCCAGTCGGTGAGGCCGACGAAGGAAATGCCCTGGCCGACCGTCGGATTGCCGGAAACGACAAAGAAGCGCTCGATATCCGGTGTCTGGCTGTAGATACCTTCGATCTGGCGGGCATACTTGTCGGTGTAATCGAGGGTCGCTCCGTCCGGCCCGAGAAAAACGCCGAGAATGACGCCACGATCCTCGACCGGCGCCAGTTCCGATTTCAGCATGCCGAACAGCACCACGCTGGAAGCGGCAACGGCGACGAAGCCGGCCATGATAATCCAGCGCCGGCCGAGCGCTGCGGTCAACACCCGTTTGTAGCCCAAATTCAACCAGTTCAGGAAGCCCTCGATGGCCATGAAGACCTTGCCGTGCTTTTCTTCGTGCTTGAGCAGCAGCGAGCACATCATCGGCGACAGGGTCAACGCGACGAAACCGGAAACCAGTACGGCGCCGGCCAAGGTCAGCGCGAATTCGATGAACAGCTTGCCGGTACGCCCGGTCATGAAAGCTACCGGGGCATAGACCGCCGCCAGCGTCAGCGTCATCGCGACGACGGCGAAGCCGATTTCCTGCGAGCCCTGCAAGGCGGCCTGCATCCGCGGCATGCCTTCCTCGATGTGGCGATAGATGTTTTCCAGGACGACGATGGCATCGTCGACGACGAGACCGATGGCCAGCACCAGGGCGAGCAGGGTCAGCGTGTTGATCGTGAAGCCAAGCATGAACATGATGGCGAAGGCACCGACCAGCGAGACCGGAATGGTCACCAACGGAATCAGCGTTGCCCGGAAATTGCGCAGGAAGAAGAAAATGATCGCCAGCACCAGCAGGATCGCCTCGCCGATGGTGTGGAACACCGCCTCGATCGAGCGGTCGATGAAGATCGACGAATCGTAGGCGATATCGACGCGCATGCCGGGCGGCAACTCGCTGGTCACCTTGGGCAATTCGGCACGCAGGGCCTTTGACAGTTCCAGCGGATTGGCCGTCGCCTGCTTGATTACACCGAGCGCCACCGCCGAACGGCCGTTGAAACGCACCGAACTGCGCTCCGAAGCGGCTGCAATCTCGACGCGACCGAGATCGGAAATGCGCACCGGGTAGCCATTCACGGTCTTGACGATGATGGCGCCGAACTGTTCCGGCTTGGTCAGGTCGGTATTGGCAACCACCGAGAACTCGCGCTCGCGGCTCTCGATGCGTCCAGCCGGCACCTCGACATTCTGCTGCCTCAAGGCATCCTCGACATCGGCCGGCGTCAATTGGTAGGCGGCCAACCGCGCACGGTCGAGCCAGATGCGCATGGCGAACTTGCGGTCCCCGAAAATACGCACATCGGCCGCCCCCGGCAGCGTCTGCAAGCGCGGTTTGACGATGCGACTGGCGAAATCGGTGACTTCGAGCGCCGAATGCTGGTCGGACGAGAACGCGAGCCAGATAATCGGGTTGGCATCGGCCTCGACCTTGGCGATCACCGGTTCGTCGACCGAATCCGGCAGTTTGTTGCGCACCCGCGAAACCCGGTCGCGGACATCGGCGGCGGCCGAATCAGGCGCCCGTTCGAGCTTGAAGCGCACGGAAATCTGGCTGTTCTCGGCACGCGAGATCGAGGTGATGACCTCGACCCCCTCGATGCCAGCCAGCGAATCCTCGAGCGGCTTGGTGACCTGCGACTCGATGATCTCGGCCGAGGCGCCGCGATACGTCGTATCGACGGTGACCACCGGCTCATCGATTTTCGGGTATTCGCGCACCGGTAGCCGCGTGTAGGAAACGATACCGATCAGAATCACCACCAGCGACAGCACGGTGGCGAAGACCGGCCGCTTGATGCAGATCTCGGAAATTCTCATTTTGCTTCAGCCGCCCTGACTGGTGGCATCCCGGACATACTCTCCATGCCGCTCATGCCGGCAGCCGCCGGAGCAACCGGGGCGCCTTGACCGATCGCCCGCACCGGAACGCCATCACGCAGCTTGAGCTGGCCGGCGGTAACCACCATATCGTCGGCCACCAGGCCGTCAACAATTTCCACCTGAGCCGCCCGGCGCACACCGAGCCTGACCTTGGTGGCGGCCGCCTTGCCTTCGACCACCTTGAACACGGTCGGTTGGGCGCCCGGCACGATGGCCTGCTCGGGCACCATCAACACATTCTTGCGCTCGCCGAACAGCAGGCGGACGCGGACGAACATGCCCGGCCGCAGCTTGCCGGAAGCGTTGTCGAGCCGCGCGCGACTGGAAATCGCCCGTCCGCCCTGATCGACCAGCGGATCCACCGCATCGAGCACCGCCGTGAAGGTTTCGCCCGGCAGGGCGTCGGTTATCACCTCGACGACCTGCCCCTTGGTAACGCGCCCGAGATAGGTTTCCGGCAGCTTGAAGTCCACCCGCAACGTGCCGATGTCCTCGATGTTGATCAGATCCTGCCCTTCCTTGACGTAATCGCCGACACTGACGTTGCGCAGCCCGACCATGCCATTGAACGGCGCCTTGATACGCGTCTTGGCGACCTTGGCCTCGGCCAGTTGCACCGCCGCCGCCTGCACCTTCAGCGTCGCCGCCGAGTTGTCCAGCGCCTGCTGGCTGACGAAGCGCTTCTCCAGCAGATCTTTGTTGCGCTTGAAATTACTCTGGGCCAGACCCAGGTTGGCCCGCGCCTGCTCCAGTTCCGCTTCCTGGATGGTGGCATCGATGACCACCAGCAGCGTGCCCTTGGCGACAATGCTGCCGTCCTGAAAATTGATCGCGGCGATGCGCCCGGGGGTTTCCGGGCGCAGGACCACCGACTCGTTTGATTTCAGGTTACCAACGGCGCTGGCCTCGTCGGAAAAATCCGAAGCGCCAACCTTGGCCACTTCGACCGCCACCGCGAAACCGCCCGGTGGACCACCGGCTGGAGCTTTGCTCCCGGGGCCGCTCCCCGTTCCCGTGGGGACCGCGGTCGGCGTCCGGTTTGCCGTATAGGCGTAATAGCCGAGGCCGAGCAGGCCGGCCAGTACCACGATAGTGATTCCCAGTCGTCGGTTCTTGTTCATTTCGCGCGCCATCCTTAATAATGACCAGGGAGTCAGTAACGACCGACATTGTATCCGAGAGACGGCAAGCCGAGAATTTTTCCGGCTAATGCATCGCATCCAGCTGAGCCGGGGACGCCGGGGTCAGCGATTTCGGGAGCAAGCCCGGACCGGACTCCGGCTCATCGGACACGAACGCAGCTTGGCACGAACGATCGTTGCGGTCAGTGGCTTTCAGCGGCGCCACGCGCACCAGCACGACACCGGCGCGGATCATGTCGAGATACTCGGCGACACCCCGGGAAACGTCGATGATGCGCACCCAGTGCCTGGCATGCATGCGGTCATTGACCTGGACGATGGCGCACCGGGTGTTGTCGAGCCGGCGCACGGCCACCCAACTGCCGAGCGGAAAGCGGTTGGTGGCGGCGGTAAATCCTCGCGCGTCGAAGGTCTCGCCGGTCGCCGTGCGTCGGCCGTGGAAATCCTGCCCGTAATAACTGGCCGAACCGCGCAGACCGGTCTGCTGCGATTCGACGATCTCCGCCGTGCCAATCTCGGAGGACGGCGCGCGCGCAGGCGGTTTTGCGCCTTTCTTGCCCACCGCCTTCCTGACGGCGACCTTCTTCGCCGGCGAAGCTTTCTGGGCGGACTTGTCCGCCGCCCATAGCGGCCCGGGCAGATACGCCAGGACCAGGCCGCACACCAGCGCGACGGCCCGGCGCAAACGCTCAGACCACGACGGTCTGCGCTTCGTCACCCTGCCGCGCCCGGATCCGGCCGATGCGATAGACAGCTTCGCCGGCGGCCTTCAGTTCCACCATCGCCGGCTCGGCATCAGCCGCCGCCACGACGATGACCATGCCGATCCCGCAGTTGAAGACGCGGTGCATCTCGTTTTCCGCGACCCTGCCTTCGGCCTGCAGCCAGTCGAACAGCTTCGGCCGCGGCCAGGCGGCCTTTTCCAGTTCGGCGACGGTGCTCTCCGGCAGCACGCGCGGAACATTTTCGAGCAGGCCGCCGCCGGTGATGTGGGCCATCCCCTTGACTTTGACCTTGTGCATCAGTTGCAGAACCTGCCTGACGTAGATTCGGGTCGGCATCATCACGACGTCGGCGAGCGTGCGTTCGCCGTCGAAAGAGGCATGCAGGTCCGGCCGCGAACGCTCGATGATCTTGCGCACCAGCGAATAGCCGTTGGAGTGGGCGCCGGAGGAGGCCAGGCCGAGCACGACATCACCGGGCTGGATGGTCGAACCGTCGATGATCATGGACTTTTCGACAACGCCGACGGCAAAGCCCGCCAGATCGTATTCGCCATCCGGATACATGCCCGGCATTTCGGCGGTCTCGCCGCCGATCAGCGCGCAACCGGCCAGTTCGCAACCCCTGGCGATGCCGCCGACGACGGCGGCGGCGGTATCGACGTGCAGCTTGCCGCAGGCAAAGTAGTCGAGGAAGAAAAGCGACTCGGCGCCCTGCACCAGAATATCATTGACGCTCATGGCCACCAGATCCTGCCCCACCGTATCGTGACGATCCAGTTCGAAAGCCAGGCGCAGCTTGGTGCCGACGCCGTCGGTACCGGAGACCAGCACCGGCTCCTGGTAACGCTTGGGCACCTCGAACAGCGCCCCGAAACCACCGATGCCGCCGAGCACGCCCTCGCGCATGGTTTTTCTGGCCAGCGGCTTGATGCGGTCGACGAGGGCATCGCCGGCAGCGATATCGACGCCGGCATCGCGGTAGGAAAGGGGAGTAATCAGGGTCATGGCAGCGGGCTGTTGCGGTCGACGGTGGGAATATGGCGAATCTTACCGCAAGCAGGACGATGGCGTCCGGCAAAACCGGCGGCATTGCCGCGCTCGATCAAGCTCCACGGAAATCCGGCATGAAAGCGGCGCCATAAAGTTGGTCGCGGCGGTTGCCAGCGCTTGCCACTTCCGCCATTGAGCGATCAGGGCGGGCGCAGCTTCACCCCGGTGACCTGCCGATCCCAAGCGGCGCGAGAAGGCTGGCGGCAGAGCTGCGTCAGCAGTTCCATGGCCGCAACGCAATGTTGTGACGCCATGGCGCTGAGCGGTTCGCCAAGCTCGAATTTCTCGCCGCGTACGCACAACACGAAGGCTGGCGGCGATTCCCCGCCTTCGGTTTGCCGATAGACCCGCAGCACGGCTTCCGGCGCCAGCTCGTGCGTCGTATGGGCGACTGCGGTCGACGGAAAAATTCGGGCGAAAACGAAAGGCGCCGGCGTGTTCTCGCCAGCGTCGATGAACAGCGCCAGCTCGCGTCCCCGCAGGTCGAGGGCATGTTCGATCTGCAACTGGAAATCCTCGACCAGTTCGAACTGCTCGGCCAGGCCTGCATTTTCGAGCCATTCCGCCAGTCGACCGCAGAGTTCCGGTCCGATCGCGTCGTCGCCGCGACTCGGGTTGCCGACGGCGAAGACGACGACCGGCGCGCTCATGAACGGCTCAGCGAATGAACGACCTGCCCTTCCGCATCGACCAGTTCGACAGCCAGCGGCATTTTGCCCAGCGCATGCGTGGCGCAAGACAGGCAGGGGTCGAAGGCGCGGATCGCGACCTCGATGTGGTTGAGCAGGCCTTCAGTGATTTCGCGCCCATGCAGGTAGCGGCGGGCGACATGGCGTACAGCCTCGTTCATCGCCTGATTGTTGTTGGTGGTGGAGACGATCAGGTTGGCCATCGTGATCAGGTCATTTTCGTCCACCTGATAATGATGAAACAGCGTGCCGCGCGGCGCTTCGATGACGCCGACGCCCGCCATCTGGTGCTCGCCCTCGACCATCAGATCGTCGCTCAGCAGGTCATCGTCGTGCAACAGTTCCTTGATCACCTCCGCGGCGTGCAGCATCTCGATCATCCGCGTCCAGTGGTAGGCGAGTGGCGCATGCATCGGCGATCCACCAGCGTAGTCGACGAATTCCTGTCGCTCGCGCTCGGCGAACGGCGTAGAGATCTGGTCGCAGTTCTGCACGCGGGCGAGCGGGCCGACCTTGTACCAGCCTACCTCCTTGCCGAGCGACTTGAAGAACGGGAACTTCATGTAGGTCCACGGCCGGACTTCCTCCTCGATGTACTTGTCGTACTGCTCGTAATCGACGCTGTCGAAGATCAGCTTGCCATTGTCGTCGCGCGCGCGCAGGGTGCCATGATAGAAATCGAGATCGCCGTTGTGGCCGACGATCGACATGAAGTTCGAGCGAAAGATGCCGAAACTGTTGTACAGACCCGGGTCCTGCGTATGCACCTTCTGGATCAGGTGCACCGCGTCGCGTGACCAGGCGACGATGTGATAGATCTCCTTGAGCAGTTCGTCGCGCTCGGCGACGGTCAGCGATTTGTTCATGCCGCCCGGCACCGCCCCGGTGCCATGCACGCGCTTGCCGGCGGTGACGCGGATCACTTCCTGGCCGAACTTCCTGAGCAGCACGCCGCGCCTGGCGATTTCGGGATGCGCGGCGACGACGCCGACGATATTGCGCCGGGTCACGTCGCTGTCGAAGCCAAACAGCAGGTCAGGCGAACAGAGGTGAAAGAAATGCAGCGCATGTGACTGCAGAATCTGGCCGTAGTGCATCAGGCGGCGCAGCTTCTCGGCGGCCGGCCTCAGTTTTCTGGCGCCGACAATGATGTCGAGCGCCTTCGATGCCGCGAGGTGATGCGACACCGGGCAAATGCCACAGAGGCGCTGGACCATGACCGGGACTTCCCAATACGGCCGGCCCTGGATGAATTTCTCGAAGCCGCGGAACTCGACGATGTGCAGGCGCACCTGATGCACCCTGTTCTGCTCGTCGAGCAGAATGGTGACCTTGCCGTGGCCCTCGACGCGCGAGACGGGATCAATCGCGACACGGCGCAATCTTTCGGGGTGGGCAGCGGTTTCCAGTTGATAGGTCATTGTCTACCTCAATTGTAATGAATCAAGCCGTGGTCCAACTCCGGCGCCCTGCCGGCCAGCAGATCGGTCAGCACCATCCAGATCGCAGCGGCGCACCAACCAAAGGGGTCAGAGACATTTCGATTTTCGCCGATTTTCCGGGTCGACCGCAGCAATCGATTTTCATCGTCATTTTTCATCTTCCCCGGCATTAAGGAAGCGCTGATTTATCCCGGAATTGTCATTCCGGCGAAGGCCGGAATCCAGAAAAATCAACGACCTGGACCCCGGCCTTCGCCGGGGTGACGAATAGATCTGCGTTTCCTTAGGGATATTTCCATTTTCTCATAACCTTTATTTTTCATCCCCGCTCTCCCTAAAATCTAATATTCTGCTGGTTTGCTACAGGTGGAGTGCGAACTTTACCCACCGGCTTATTCGGCCGCTCGCGTTGGTCGGTGTTGTACCGGATACCCTGTCGGGCAGAGATCGTTTGCGCAAAGCGCTCGTTCCCTGCTGGCATGCTCAGTTGCAGAGCCTGGCGAATATCGTCGGCGGCTTCCGCGTCCGATTCCGGACGAAAAAGCATCCGGTAAGCGACCTGTCGTTCTCCCGCATCCACGCCCAAACTCCGGGACAAGGAATGCAACGTCAGCCGGGCATCCTCTGCCCCCAGTCCGTTGGCGCGATAGCTTGACCAGCGGCATTGCCCCGGATCAACGACCATTCCCACCCGCACCGGGTTGAGTTCGCTGTAGCGTTGGCAGGCGAGCAGATAGCTTTCGTCTTGCACCACGCTCGATTTGTACCGCCCTTCCCCCAGGCTGCCAGTTCGCCTGTAGAAGCGGTTGATGTACTGCTGCACATAGCGACGGCCGACGGATTGCATCATTCGTGAGTGCGCTCGGCTGGCCAATGGCGTCAGCAGCAAATGGACGTGGTTGGTCATCAGTCCATAGGCATGAATTGTGCAACCACAATCGCCAGCCACCGCTCCCAGCCAATGGAGATAGCAGTAGTCATCTTCATCAGTGAAAAACATGGTTCGCGATTGATGCCGCGCTGAACAATGTGCAGCGGGTAGTCAGCAAGAAGAACTCGGGGGCGACCGGGCATATTCAATGGCTCAGAAAACCAAATGTCTCTGGCCGCTTTTGGTTGTACTTTGGCTGGTGTGTATAATACACACGCGAACAGCGCCGACATCATCAAGCAGTTGCTGCGGTCCGGGTGGGTGTTGCGGGGAGTGAAAGGTTCGCACCACATCGACACGCACCCGGAACGAGGCGGTCACATCAGCGTGCCGCATGCGAAAAAGGATTTGGGCTCTGGCTTGGCCAACAAGCTGCTGAAACAAGCCGATCTGAAGTGAAAGGAGCGAAGCCATGAGATACCCCATTGCGATTGAACAGGGTGACGAAAAACACGCGTTCGGCGTTGTCGTGCCCGATCTGCCAGGCTGCTTTTCCGCCGGCGACACCCTGGACGAAGCGGTGGACAAGGCCAGGGAAGCAATCGAGCTTTGGCTGGAAACCGTGATCGATGACGGCGGCAGCGTGCCGTCACCGAGAAGCATTGCCGATCATCAAGCCAATCCGGAATTCGTCGGCTGGATTTGGGCCGTGGTGTCTGTCGATCTGGCGGCGCTGTCCGACAGGTCGGAGCGGGTGAATATCACGCTGCCATCCAGGGTGCTGCGTCGGATTGATGCTTCCGCCAAGGCGGCTGGCGAAACCCGATCAGGATTCATCGCCAGAAAGGTATTGGCGGCATAGAATCGGGGTAACTGGCAAGCCATGACCGGGAGCATTGAGTGGGGCGGAGTAAAATTGCTCTGACCCCTATAGCGCTCCTCATCGGTGAAAAACATGGCTCGTGATAGATGCCGCGCTGAACAATGTGCAGCGCGTAATCAGCAAGAAGAACTCGGGGAAGACGGGGCATATTCAATGGCTCAGAAAACTAAATATCTCTGGCCCCTTTTGGTTGGTTTTGGCGGCGGCGGGGTTTGAGGGGTGGCGTCTGGCATGATTATTTTTATAAATCACAAAAATTCAATGCATTGCAAACAACGTATTCGCGTTATACACCTTTGGCTGGTTAAGTATACGCCTGCCAAGGCGTATACTTAACGTTAGCGTTTTCAGAGGATAACCAATGAGCTTGGAAGATAAATTGGCCGCATGGACAAAACCTTCGAGTGACACTGAACAGGATAAGCAGGATCGAACGGAGCGGATGATTCGCCAAGCCATAGATTCACATGTGGCATTCAACAACTGCTCGTTGAAGGTTTATGCAAAAGGATCTTACGCTAACAATACTAATGTCCGTTCAGATAGTGACGTAGATATAGCTGTTGAATGCACGGATATTCAATATTGGGAAGAATCTGAAAAAGGCAACCACCCACCTAGCGAGCCATACGAGGGAATTTGGACTCCGGCAAAGCTTAGAGCCGAGCTTCTTGCAGCTATGAATGCAAAATTTCCTGGGCAGGTAGACTCTTCGGGTTCTACTGCAATACAGATAAATTCTAATTCGGCGCGTGTAGATGCCGATGTTGTTCCATGCTTCAGCTATCGATACTACATGAAGTACGAATCAAGAGATGGAACAAAAATATTCAAGACTGACGGCAGCAGTATTGTTAATTATCCAGCACAACAATTAGAAAATGGGAAAGCCAAGAATACGAGAACTGGTTATGCCTATAAAAAAGGAGCGCGTTTGTTAAAGCGTATTGAAAATGCAATGGCAGAAGATGGGACATTTCGTGAGCTACCGTCCTTTTTTATGGAGTGTTTAGCCCATGCCATTACACACAACTTCAACACCAGCCCGTAACATGCTGACTTTTCAAGGAACGTGGGACGGGCGTGATGAGTTGGGCAGCGGAGGAGTTCAAGGCGATCGACCTGGGCGACCGGCGTCTGGACAAGCGCACGGTGCTGCTGGCGGAGCGCATGGCCGCCAACCCGCTGGCCAGCATCCCGCAAGCCTGCGGCGGCTGGGCGGAAACCCAGGCGGCATATCGCTTTTTTGCGCAGGACGACATCGAATGGGAAGCCATCCTCGCCTCGCACTGGCGAAGCGCCGAAACGCGCATGCAGGCGCACCCGGTGGTGCTGTGCCTCCAAGACACCACGGAACTGGATTTCAATGGTCAGCGCATTGCCGGTCTGGGGCCGCTCTCGTATGAAGCCCAACGCGGGATGTACGTGCATCCCACCTACGCGGTCAGTCCGCAGCGTGAACCCTTGGGTGTTCTGGACGCCTGGATGTGGGCACGCGAACCCAAGGACGCGAGCGGCCAACGAGGTGGCCTGCTGGAAAGCACCCGCTGGACGGAGGGCTACACCCGCATCGCGGAGTTGGCGAGCAGGCTGCCGGACACCCGGCTGGTGTATGTGGCGGATCGGGAGGCGGACATCGTGGCCCTGATGGTGCAAGCCCGCGAGCTGGGGCATCCCGCCGACTGGCTGATTCGTTCCCAGCACAATCGGGCGCTTCCCGAGGGCGGCAAGCTGTGGACTGAGGTCCTGGCCAGCGAAGCGCTCGGCGGCATCCGCTTCACGATGCCTTCGCGGCAAGGACAGAAGGCGCGGGACGTTCGGCAACGAGTCTGGGCAAAGCGGGTGACGGTCTCCGACGGCAAGGGGAGCCGGATCGAGGTGAGTTGTCTGGTGGCGCGAGAAGAAAGTGCCCCCGAGGGCGTGAAGCCGGTGGAATGGCGGCTGCTGACCAATCGGCCGATTAACTCTTTCGAAGCGGCGACCGAACTGATCGACTGGTACCGGGCGCGCTGGGAGATCGAACTGTTCTTCCATGTCCTCAAGAACGGCTGCCGCGTAGAGGCGTTGCAGTTGAGCACCGTGGCGCGGCTGGAACGGGCGCTGGCGCTGTTCATGGTGGTGGCTTGGCGGATTGCCCGACTCATGCGCCTGGGCCGTACCTGCCCAGACCTGGATGCGGCCTTGCTGTTCGAGCAGGACGAATGGCAAGCGGCTTACATCCTGAATCGGAAGAAGGTGCCCAAGACGCCGCCCAGGCTCAATGAAGTGGTGCGCTTGGTGGCGATGCTTGGCGGATTTCTGGCCCGCAAGGGCGATGGCGAGCCGGGTGTGAAGACCATTTGGCTCGGCCTTCAACGCGTCGTCGATTTCGCGGCGGGGATCAGGTTCGCCCGGGAAGCTCATGCGCTATGAGTTGTGTGTAATGGGATGTGTTTAGCCTACAACTGTCCAGACGATGCATTTGCACACCCAACATGGACTGAATGCCTTCGTGCCATGCTTTTTTATATCTGGGATAACCTTCAGGGCATGCCATTACACACAACTTCAACACCAGCCCGTAACATGCTGACTTTTCAAGGAACGTGGGACGGGCGTGATGAGTTGGGCAGCGGAGGAGTTCAAGGCGATCGACCTGGGCGACCGGCGTCTGGACAAGCGCACGGTGCTGCTGGCGGAGCGCATGGCCGCCAACCCGCTGGCCAGCATCCCGCAAGCCTGCGGCGGCTGGGCGGAAACCCAGGCGGCATATCGCTTTTTTGCGCAGGACGACATCGAATGGGAAGCCATCCTCGCCTCGCACTGGCGAAGCGCCGAAACGCGCATGCAGGCGCACCCGGTGGTGCTGTGCCTCCAAGACACCACGGAACTCGACTTCAATGGTCAGCGCATTGCCGGTCTGGGGCCGCTCTCGTATGAAGCCCAACGCGGGATGTACGTGCATCCCACCTACGCGGTCAGTCCGCAGCGTGAACCCTTGGGTGTTCTGGACGCCTGGATGTGGGCACGCGAACCCAAGGACGCGAGCGGCCAACGAGGTGGCCTGCTGGAAAGCACCCGCTGGACGGAGGGCTACACCCGCATCGCGGAGTTGGCGAGCAGGCTGCCGGACACCCGGCTGGTGTATGTGGCGGATCGGGAGGCGGACATCGTGGCCCTGATGGTGCAAGCCCGCGAGCTGGGGCATCCCGCCGACTGGCTGATTCGTTCCCAGCACAATCGGGCGCTTCCCGAGGGCGGCAAGCTGTGGACTGAGGTCCTGGCCAGCGAAGCGCTCGGCGGCATCCGCTTCACGATGCCTTCGCGGCAAGGACAGAAGGCGCGGGACGTTCGGCAACGAGTCTGGGCAAAGCGGGTGACGGTCTCCGACGGCAAGGGGAGCCGGATCGAGGTGAGTTGTCTGGTGGCGCGAGAAGAAAGTGCCCCCGAGGGCGTGAAGCCGGTGGAATGGCGGCTGCTGACCAATCGGCCGATTAACTCTTTCGAAGCGGCGACCGAACTGATCGACTGGTACCGGGCGCGCTGGGAGATCGAACTGTTCTTCCATGTCCTCAAGAACGGCTGCCGCGTAGAGGCGTTGCAGTTGAGCACCGTGGCGCGGCTGGAACGGGCGCTGGCGCTGTTCATGGTGGTGGCTTGGCGGATTGCCCGACTCATGCGCCTGGGCCGTACCTGCCCAGACCTGGATGCGGCCTTGCTGTTCGAGCAGGACGAATGGCAAGCGGCTTACATCCTGAATCGGAAGAAGGTGCCCAAGACGCCGCCCAGGCTCAATGAAGTGGTGCGCTTGGTGGCGATGCTTGGCGGATTTCTGGCCCGCAAGGGCGATGGCGAGCCGGGTGTGAAGACCATTTGGCTCGGCCTTCAACGCGTCGTCGATTTCGCGGCGGGGATCAGGTTCGCCCGGGAAGCTCATGCGCTATGAGTTGTGTGTAATGGGATGGGTCAACTGTTCGTCGCTGCCGAGTACGTGGAGCCAGACGAAGATGGCCGCAACAACTTAGCCCACTTTCTAAATGAAGGCCAGCTACGCCCCGAAATCATCTTGCTTTGGGCCGCACAGTTTTGTTATGGCATGGACTACGCACGATCAAAAGGTGTCCTCGCGCACCGGGACATCAAGCCGGACAACCTGATGATTGATCAAACCGCAACGCTTAAAGTCACTGACTTTGGGTTGGCGAAATCCATTGAATCGGATGCCACGACAAAAAAACGAGGGTGGCGGCTATTCGGAAAGACAGAAGCTGTCGAGACAGTCTCGAAAACAAGGACTGGTTCTGCCATGGGCACCCTTCCCTACATGGCACCAGAGCAGTTCCTTGACGCGAAAACCGTTGACCATCGAGCCGACATCTACAGCTTCGGCATCATCCTTTATCAGATGGTGACTGGAAATGGCTATCCGTACCGAATCAAGCCGGACTCTCAGGATATTGGATCCGAGTTCTTTCAGGCGCACTCCGCCCAAGCGCCGTTACCCGTCGACTCACCTCTAATGTCGGTAGTTGCTCGATGCCTGGAAAAAAGGCTGGAGCGTAGGTATGCAACATATGATGCCTTTCTCGCTGATCTTCGTGTCGTAGCCAACAGACTTCATATCAAGCTACCATGCGTCGCGCACGTCGCAAAAGAAGATGAAGAACTATACTCCCAGGCTCAGAGCTACGTCGCACTCGGGGACAAGGATCGCGCACTGAAAGCCATAGACGAGTACGTTTCAAAGTATGCAGAAAACGAGTGTGGATGGACGGAAAAAGGACGAATCCATTTCGAGCGTGGCGAGTATCCCCAAGGCTTGGCTGCAACCAAGCAATCGTTGGGGGTCAACCCGTATAACACTCACGCATGGAACAATCTTGGCATTCTCCTCGGCAGAACAAACGCGCCAGTGCCGGAAGTAAAGAAGGCATTCGCACACGCCCTACATTTTGACCCATACAACACCGCAGCAATGATGAATCTCATTGGGCCATTGGTGCTGCAAAAGGAGTACTCCGAGTCCGCTACGCTTACTGCGAATGCGATCAAGCTACGACCGGATAAGCCATTGGTCTTGGCGAAGGCCCAGGGACTACTCAGGGAATTCATGGAAGGCCGACATATTGCAGCCGCTAAGGCACTCTTAGAAGGTTGGTCTGCCGCGCGACCTTCGGATGTTGACGCATGGCACAACCTTGGCCTGATCTCTCTGGAGCAGGGAGACCTTGATCAAGCCATCAATTGCTTCAAGCAGGTGCAGCAGCTTGCCCCTGAAGATAACTTCGCGGTCATCCAGTTAGCAAAGCTATATTTTCAGAAAAAGAAGGCCCGTGAATGCCTCGACTGTTGCAATAAACTTCTCCACCGGGGACACGAACCACTTCTGGCTGTTGGACTGAAGGCCCGCGTCCTCAATCTCGTCAGCGGATACGCGCAGGCTTTGGAATTCCTCCAGCCCTACATCGACCATAACCCGAGCAATGACGCGCTCTTCGTAGTACTCGCCGAAATTCACGAGTACCGCGACAACTACAGTGCAGCAGTTGAGGCTCTTCAGAATGCCAAACGCATGCTGGAACTGGGTAAAGGACAACACAACGCGGATAACTTGCAATTCGTGGACGAGAAATTAATTCAGATCATGAAAACGATACGACACTGAGCGTGGACATAGAATCGCAGGAAATTCGCTGGGTCAAATCGAGACGCCCAATCGGGTAAGGACCGGCTTCTAACCGGCCCTCCCCACACCACCCACCATGCGGGTCCGCAGTGGGCGGTTCAACGAGTTGACGCGCTCGACTAAGACGAATAACCCTGCGCCTTGCACCATAACGTCTTGATGCTCAGCAACCCTTTGGTCTTGAGCCAGTCATTGCTCAACGCTTGTTGCATCGCCGGAGTACGTGCCATGTGCCAGTAGCTCTTGCTGCTGACGCCATGCTGGATCGCTGTTTTCAGGCTCACGCCCAACGCCAGCAAGTGCTTGATCTTCGTGCGCGGCCAGCGCCATTGTTTCCAATAGCCCATTCGGATGCGCCGTCTGATCCACTCGTCCAGTCCCGGGATCGGTCGGTAGTACTCGCTGATGCCAAAGTACCCCATCCACCCCCGCACGTACTGTCCCAGCTTGCGCAGCCGGAACTCCATTGATACTCCCCAGCTCCTGCCGGTGAGTTCCTTCACGCGGTACTTGAACGCCGCCAGCTTTTTCTCCAGCCAGCGGATTTTGCCCCGAACTATCGTGAAGCCCAGAAAGCCGCATTCACTTATCTTCGCCACCTTGCTTTTGACCGGGTTGATTTTGAGCTTCAGACGACCTTCCAGATATTGCGTCAAACTTTGCATGACTCGGTTTCCTGCTCGCGGACTTTTGACCAGCACCACCATGTCGTCGGCGTATCGCGCAAAACGATGCCCACGCCGTTCGAGTTCATGATCCAGTTCGTTGAGCAGAATGTTGGCCAAGAGCGGCGACAGCGGCCCACCCTGGGGCGTGCCGATGTCGCTGGGCTCGACGTGCTCACCGACCAGCACCCCGGCGCGCAGGTAACGTCCGATCAGATTCAACAACGCCTTGTCGCGGATCGTTCGCCCGAGGATATTCATCAACACGTCGTGATTGACCGTGTCGAAGAATTTGGCGAGGTCAATATCCACGGCCATGGCGTAGCCGTCCTTCACATGCCGTTGTACCTGTCTGATCGCTTGGTGTGCATTGCGGCCCGGTCGAAAGCCGAAGCTCGATTCCGAGAAGCGGGGATCGAAGATCGGCGTGAGCACTTGGGCGATAGCCTGCTGGATGACCCGATCCATGAGGATCGGAATCCCCAGCAGCCGCTTGCTGCCGTCCTCCTTGGGTATTTCGACCCGACGGACGGCACTGGGGCGATAGTGCCCGGTTTCGAGTTGGCTTCGGATGTCTCCCCAGTGCGCCCGCAGGTAGGCGGGAAAGCCCTCGATGGTGATGCCGTCGATACCCGGCGCCCCCTTGTTGGCTTTCACGCGCCCCCACGCGGTGCGCAGGTTGCCGCTGGAGAGTACTGCTGCCATTAACTCGGTTGTTTCCACTGCTTTTCGTCTCGTCTTGTTTCAAGGCTCGGTTCGGGTTGTTCGCCGGCTCGCCTTCCCCGCCTGGGGATACTTCGGCTACGCCAAGATCGCTCCGTCTGCTCCTTGTGGTTCGTTGTTCGATCCTTCGCCGCGCCACAACTTGCACGACTACTATGATCTCTGCTGACTTCTGCCGCTTCACATCAGCCATTGCTGACCGCTGCGCTGTTACGGTTACTGAACGTTGCTGCCCGTTCGATCGCCCTTGATGCGTGACAGCCCACATCGGCGCTGGTTGATTGGGACTGGCTCAACCCGGCCACCTTTCGTTCAGCCTACGTCACCGCTCGCGCGGCAGATCTCCCCAGGTAAGAACGCGATGTTTCCGCGCACAAGCGCCGCATTTACCGTAAGGGTCGTACCGGTGGGCTTCGTCGTCCTGTGCCGACTCGCCTCGACCCTCTCGGCCTTCTATGCAGTTTCTGTCCGTCGCCTCGCACGTTTGCACTCCGGCTTCCTCCAGACAAGCCCTCGCGAGCTTGCCCTTGCCTTCGGCTAGTGGTTATCATTGACTCGTGATGAATCCATGTCGGTGCTCCCACAGGGGACTTCCACCCCATTACATCGCGCCCATGCTGGGCGCACACCCTGCGGTCCACCGGACGCTGCGCGATAAAGCCGCGCAGCGCCGGTGACCTCCACGTTAGGCGTCACAATGGGCTCGATCTGGACACCAACAAACGAATTTGCCGCCTTTTTTGGCGAGCAAGTCGGCCTCAAATCGGGGTTGGCTCTAACACGCGACGAACTCGTCACCCACATTGGGGGAAACGACCCCATTGCGTCGGCAATTGCTTCGGTATCTGATGATCTGGTCAGACTTAGGGCGGCTGAAGTTGAAGACGCATTCCAACGCGTGCTCTTTAGACTCGGCCGTCTAGACAGAGAGTTTGTGGGTCATGGCCCCACACTTCTTCACATCAAATACCACGCAGACGCAGAGAAAAGCTCCTATTTGTTGCAGGTACTGGCTCTGTTGGGAGACGTTCACTTCAATGGTGGAAAACACTCATTGAACGACGGTTTCGACAAGGAGCATTTCTTCGAGAAAGTCTCGTCAAACCTTCCCAGTGATGCGATACCAATAGCGGTGGAACTAATCGGTCTGATTGAACTGAGCGAGCGCGCCAGTCCGTGGCAATGGCATCCCGACCGGCAAGTCGCTTGGAAAGACACCGTCGACCTCAAAGGACTGTTTTCAAGCGAATCCCTCGACGCAACTCACGGCACATTCTTTGATCAGCGCTTCATTGATTATCTCTCTGCCAATTTCGATAGGATTGACAACATCAACTGGCGAAAATTTGAAGGTTTGGCCGCAGAGTTCTTCGTCCGATCTGGGTACACCGTCGATGTGGGGCCGGGTAGAAATGACGGGGGCGTAGATATCCGTGCCTGGAATCTTGGGGCGACACCAACCGAGCCACCACTCATTCTTATTCAGTGCAAACGCCAGAAGGAGAAGGTAGGTAAGACTGTTGTGAAGGCGCTGTGGGCAGATGTGGTTGATGAGAATGCGACGTCCGGGCTTGTTGTCACGTCATCGGCTCTTGCGCCGGGAGCAGACACCGTTCGCCGCGCGCGCTCATACCCCATTGAGGTTGCGGACCGAGCGACATTGAAGGATTGGTTGTCTCAGCTAAAGACACCGGGCACAGGCATCTTCCTGGGATCATGAACATGAAGCCTATTCCCCAATCCCGCGCAGCGACGCCTAACCACTCGTTGCAGGGGACGCTCCGCCTATCGGCGGGGCGCCTCTGAACTCAAACGTTAGACCTTCTCTTACCCAAAAGAAATGTTCACAAAATCACTTTATGTGCAGGTCCGGGAAAATCAGTTCCAAGTGCGGAACGTTGATAACTCACGTTCTATTCAACGGAAAGCAACCCCTGCTTTTTCTCACCAAAGAATGCTGGTCGGCAACTTTACCGCCGCGCAGGAGTGTTTGAAGGCTGCACTATCTGAGGCTCGTGGATCTGGGTTCGCTCTTCTCACCTCGGTTGTAATTCACCCACTTGAGAAAATCGATGGGGGGCTAACGCAAGTCGAAGAGCGGTTGTTTCATGAACTGGCATTTGGCGCGGGAGCGTCAAAAGTGTTTGTCTGGGTCGGCGCGCCGCTTAGTGATTCAGAAGTTATTTTGAAAATCAAGGGCAAGAAGTAGCGTGCATATTCAATCTTCGCTCATACAGCGGTCTCTTGGACAACAGGGAACAGACCACGGTTTTCTGAACCAAGGCGAAAATCATGAAGCGAAAAATCTACGTTGAAACCTCGGTCATCAGCTATCTGACAGCACGCCCCGGACGTTAAAGGGATCAGAGTCATTTCCTTTTTCCCCTCGTTGTTTCCTGCATTCCCGCCCCCTCAAAATCGCCTGATTTTCCTAGTAATTTTCCCGTTGACCGCACCAATCCATCTTCATCAACCAAACACATCGAAATGAACAGCAGGGTGACTTTGCCTTTCAGCTTGTTGATGGTTCCAGCAAAATGTTCCGCCGTCTGCTGATCCAGGTTTGATAGCGCCTCGTCGAAGATCAGGATCAGGCGACGGTGGCTTGTCCATCTCCGTCAATCCGTGCAATCCGCGTTAAAAATCGTCTTTTCGCTCAGTCATAGTGCATCAGGCCGTGGCCCAACTCCGGCTCCCTGCCGGCCAGCAGATCGGTCAGCACCTTCCATATCGCATCGGCGGAAGGTGGGCAGCCGGGGATGAAGTAATCGACCTGCACCACTTCGTGTATGGGATGCACCTTGTTGAGCGGCAGCGGCAGCTCGGGGTCGTTCGGAATCATGCCGCTGGCCAGCCCGGGGCTGGTGTGATAGATTTCCTCGAGTATCGTCGCCAGCGACAGGTGATTGCGCTGCGCCGGCAGGCCGCCGTTGATCGCGCAGGCGCCGATGGCGATCAGCACCTTGCAGTTCCGGCGAAAATCGCGCAGCACGTGGACATTCTCGGCATTGCACAAGCCACCCTCGATGATGCCGATGTCGCAGTCCGCGCTGACCTCCTTGATGTCGGTCAGCGGCGAACGGTCGAACTCGACGTAATCGAGCAGCGTGAACAACCGCTCGTCGATGTCGAGGAACGACATGTGGCAGCCGAAACAACCCGCCAGCGAAGTCGTGGCGACCTTGAATTTCTTCCTCGGGCCATTCATGTCAGCGACTCCCACTGGTTTCGACAATCTCGCCAATCGGCTTCTTGTCGTAGGTGCGCTCACCAATCGGCACGGCAAAGCCCTTGCGCTTTCTCAGGATGACGCCGACCGGACATACCTGCGCTGCCTTGTCGGCCGGCGAGAAATTGGTATCGCCCAACTGGCCGGATTTGGCGTTGACGATCAGGTGCGTCGCGATCCCGCGCCCGGAAAGGGCGAAGACGTTCTTGCCATCGACATCGCGGCTGGCGCGCACACACAGCGAGCAGAGGATGCAGCGGTTGAAATCGAGCAGAATTTCGGGATGTGAGGCGTCGACCGCGCGATTCGGGAAAAAGTGGTCGTAGTGTGGGCTCATCATGCCCAGGTGGTAAGCCGTGGCCTGCAACTGGCAGTTGCCGCTCACCTCGCACGAGGGGCAGAAATGATTACCCTCGACGAACAGCATCTGGGTCAGGGCCCGGCGTTCGCCATTGATTTCCTCGGTATCGCTGTCGACCACCATGCCGGCCATTGCCCGCATCGTGCACGATGCCGTATGCCGGCCATTGACCTTGACCGTGCACAGCTTGCACGAACCATGCGGCTTGAAATCGGGGTGGTAGCAAAGGTGCGGGATGAAGACCCCGGCAGCGGTCGCCGCCTGAAGGATCGTCTGGCCCTCGGCGAAGGGGACGATCCTGCCGTCGATCGTGAATGTCTGGCTCATGCGTCCTCCCCAAAACTCCCGCTGATGATGTGTGCCGCCGCATCGTCGCGCCCGGTCATCTGCCGTGCCGCGGCAAGTGCGCGGTCGAGATCGAAGGCCGGCGAGAAATCATTGTGCTCCATGCGCCGGTCGTAGGCCGGCCTGAATTTGGCGATGGTATCGAGCACCGGATTGCACGCGGTATGGCCCAGGCCGCAGTGGCTCATCGACTGCAGCAACTGGTTGAGCTTCTCGATTTCGGCGAAGTCGTAGGGCGAACCGTGACCGTTGTGCAACTTGTCCATCAGGTTCCTGAGCAGCGAGGTGCCGACCCGACACGGCGTGCAGAAGCCGCAACTCTCGTGCTGGAAGAAATGCACGTAATTGCGCGCGACCTCGAACATGTCGCGGCTGTTGTCGAAAACGGTGAACGCCCCGGCGGTCGGGATGTCCTCGAAGCCGATGATCCGGTCGAATTCGGACGGCGCCACGCAGATGCCGGACGGCCCGCTGACCTGCACGGCCTGCGTATCGCGGGCGCCGCAATCTTCCAGCACCTGGCGCACGCTGATGCCGAACGGGTATTCGTAGATGCCCGGCCGCGCGCAGTCGCCGGAAACCGACAGTATCTTGGTCCCGGCCGAGTGTCTGGTACCGATGCCGGCGTACCAGTCGCCGCCGTTCAGCGCGATCAACGCGGCCGCAGCAAAGGTTTCGACGTTGTTGACGA
Organism: Candidatus Dechloromonas phosphoritropha; assembly: GCA_016722705.1. Lineage (NCBI taxonomy): Bacteria > Pseudomonadati > Pseudomonadota > Betaproteobacteria > Rhodocyclales > Azonexaceae > Dechloromonas > Candidatus Dechloromonas phosphoritropha. The sequence goes on from JADKGN010000004.1 coordinate 434,636, forward strand.
TCGTCGGCTGATCGAGATAGCCGTTGGTCACCGGGAACGGCGGCCGGTTGCGCGGGGTGCCGCGCTTGCCTTCGAGCGACTCGATCAGCGCCGACTCCTCGCCGCAGATATAGGCGCCGGCGCCGACATGAATCTCGATGTCGAAATCAACCTTCGGGATGCCGAGTATGTCCTTGCCGAGAAGCTTCTCGCGGCGTCGGTGCGCCAGTACGGCATTGAGGTGGTCGAGCAGGTAGCGGTATTCGCCGCGCAGATAGACGAATCCGCGCCTGGCGCCGACCGCGTAGGCGGCCACGGTCATGCCCTCGAAGACGAGATCCGGGTACCTGGCGAGCAGCACGCGATCCTTGAAGGTCCCCGGTTCGCCCTCGTCCGCATTGCAGACGACGACGCGCTGTTGCCCCGCCTTCAACTGCGCGTTGCGGCAAGCATCCCATTTCAGTGCGGTCGTGAAGCCGGCCCCGCCGCGCCCGCGCAGGTTGGCCCGTCTGATCTCGTCGAGCATCGCGATCGGGCCACTCAACCCGGCGGGCAGCCCCTCGCGCCACGAACGCATGTTGGATGCCAGCAACCCTTCGCCTGGCGCCCGCGCGACTGCCGCCAGCAAGGCGTCGCCCGGCTTCAGGTCGCTGTCGAGCAGGATGTCGGCGCGCCGGATGTTGTCCTCGATCCTGAAATACGCGGGTGGCCATTCGGCGAGCGGCACCTTGTTGCGGATCAGTTCGGCGATTTCATCGATCCGCGCCGCGGTCAACCCCGCCACGGCGTAGTTGTTGACCAGCAGCGCCGGCCCCTGATCGCACATGCCGGTGCAGGCCGTCTGACCGACGCTGACCAGACCGTCTTCCGAGACCTTGCCGCGCTCGATCCACAGATTGTTGCAGAGGCGGTCCATCAACGCCTTGCTGCCCAGCATGCGGTCGGTGATGTTGTCCGAGAACAGGACACGGTATTTGCCGCGCGGCTGCGTATGGAAAAAGGAGTAGAAGCCGGCAACGCCCTCGATCTTGGTGCGCGGGACACCGAGGGTGGTCTGCATGCGGTCGATCGCCTCCGGCGGAATCCAGTCGCAGGCTTCCTGCACCTCGCGCAGGATCTGCACGATGCAGGTGGGATCGTGCCGATAGCGTGTAACAACGCGGTCCACAATCCCGGCGACCGCACCCGCATGCAATTCGTCGAGTGGCACGACAACCTCCGCGAAAAAGTTTTACTACCGCATCGAGCGCAGCCCCGATGCAACCCCGGCGTCCCGCGCGAACCCGGCACCGTGACTGACACGCCGACCCGCCCCGACCGTCGCAAGCAAGCGATGTTGTTTGCTGCAATGCAGCATACTATACTGGTTAAAATTTGCAATGAATCCCGAGGAGCACGGCAATGGCTGAAGGCAGCGAGAAAAGACATATCGTCAACAAGACTTACGACGAGATCCAGATCGGCGATTGCGCCAGCCTCTCGCGCACGCTGATGCCCGAGGATATCAAGCTGTTTGCCGTCCTGTCCGGGACTATGAACAGTCGCTCCGCGGTCCAACAGTACTCCCAGAGCGGCATGTTCCGCGAGGTCATGGCCCACGGCATGTGGAGCGCCTCGCTGATCGCCACGGTGCTCGGCACCCAGTTTCCCGGCCCCGGCACCATCCTGATCACCGAGACCCTGCATTTTGCGCGACCGGTAACGATCGGCGACACCATCACCATCACGATGACCGCCAAACAGAAATTCGATCACAACAAGCATGTCATCCTCGACTGCGTGTGCACCAACCAGGAAAACCTGCAGGTTGTGCGCGGAACGGCCGAGGTTCTGGCGCCGACGGAAAAGATCTCGCGCATGGAGGAGGTCCATCACCCACTGGTCAGCGTAGACGACAAGCACGAACGCTTTCTGCAGATGCTGTCGCTGGTCCGCGGTCTGGAGCCGATTCCGATGGCGGTAGCCCACCCGTGCGACCGGGAATCGCTGAGAGGCCCGATTATCGCCTTCCACGAAGGCATCATCGAACCGATCCTGGTCGGTCCGGAAGCCAAGATCCGTTCGGTGGCCGAAGAATTCGGCATCGACCTCAACGGGGTACGGATCGTCAATGCCCGGCACAGCCATGACGCGGCGGCGATTGCCGTTTCGCTGGTCCGCACTGGCGATGCCGAGGCCCTGATGAAGGGCAGCCTGCACACCGACGAACTGATGGCCGAAGTCGTCTCGCGCGCCAACGGCCTGCGTACCGCGCGCCGCATCAGCCACGTTTTCGTGATGAACGTGCCGTCCTACCATCGTCCGTTGCTGATCACCGACGCCGCGATCAACATCGCGCCAACGCTCGAAGACAAGGTCGACATCATCCAGAATGCCATCGAACTGGCGCACATCATCGGCATTCCCGAGCCTAAGGTGGCCATCCTTTCGGCTGTCGAGACGGTCAACCCGAAAATCCAGTCAACCCTTGATGCGGCGGCGCTATGCAAGATGGCCGACCGTGGCCAGATAACCGGTGGCATCCTTGATGGCCCGCTGGCCTTCGACAATGCGGTTTCGATCATCGCGGCCAAAACCAAGGGCATCAAGTCGGCAGTCGCCGGATACGCGGAAATTCTCATCGTTCCGGATCTTGAATCCGGCAACATGGTCGCCAAGCAGCTTGAATACTTGGCCAACGCACTGACCGCCGGCATCGTGCTCGGCACGCGGGTACCGATCGTCCTGACCAGCCGCGCCGACAGCGCCGAGACACGAACCGCCTCGTGCGTGATCGCCGCGCTCGTCGCCCATGCCTACCGCAACCGGGCAGCCGGATAGATGGCACGCGGCATCCTGACCATCAATGCCGGCTCGTCGTCGATCAAGTTCGCGCTGTTCGAGCTCGACGGCGGCTTGAAAAGCCAGCCGGTTGTCTCCGGCCAGATCGACGGCATTGGCGCCGAGGCCAAGCTGATCGCCAGGAACCCGGCGGGCAGGCACGAAATCCCCCTCGACCTCCAAGGCGAGCAGGAAGCGCAGCACCAGGCGAGCCTGAATTTCCTGCTGCACTGGCTACGCGCGAACCACGCCGGCTGGACGCTCGCCGCCGTCGGTCACCGCGTCGTGCATGGCGGCGAGCTTTTCTCGGCCCCGATGGTGGTCGACCGCAACAGCCTGCAACAACTCGAGCAATTCATCCCGCTGGCTCCACTGCATCAGCCGCACAACCTCAACGGCATCAGGGCCATCGCCATTGTGGCACCCGACGTCCGCCAGGTCGCCTGCTTCGACACCGCCTTCCATCGCACCAACCCGCCGGTTGCCCAGGCCTTTGCCATCCCGCGCGCCCTGGCGGCCGAGGGCATCAAGCGCTACGGCTTCCACGGGCTGTCCTATGAGTTCATCGCCCGCGTACTGCCGGACCATACGGCGCGCGCCGATGGTCGCGTCATCGTCGCGCATCTCGGCAACGGGTCATCGCTGTGCGGCATGGTCGAGCGCCGGAGCGTCGTCTCGACGATGGGCTTCACCGCCATCGACGGCCTGATGATGGGTACCCGCAGCGGCGCCATCGACCCCGGCGTGCTGCTCTATCTGATGGACAACAAGGGCCTGGGCTCGGCCGAGCTGTCACATCTGCTTTACAAGGAATCCGGACTGCTTGGCGTTTCCGGCATCAGCCAGGACATGCGCATGCTGCTGGCCTGCGGCGAGCCGGAGGCCGAGGAAGCCATCGATCTCTACTGCTACCGTCTCGTGCGCGAAGTCGGGTCGCTGGCCGCGGCAATCGACGGGCTTGACGCCCTCGTGTTCACCGGCGGCATCGGCGAGCACGCCGCCGAGGTGCGCCGCCGCGTCTGCACCCGGCTCGGCTGGCTCGGCGGCAAACTGGACGAAGCGGCCAACGCCGCAGATCATCCACGCATTTCCACTGCGGGCAGCCTGATCGAAATATTGGTTATCCCGACCAACGAAGAGTGGATGATCGCTCATCACGCACAGGTCCTCCTCGATCTCTGAACAGAATTTTTCGTACGAAGCCCCGGTGCCGCAAGCCCCCGGGGCTTTATTTTTCGGGCCTTCCGGGGCATCGGCACGGCGTGATGGAATATGCGAAAAACACTATATATAGTCAACATATTGCCTTGAACCACTATATATAGTAGCTTTGCAACATTCGAAGACGTCACAACCCGACAATCAACACCATGCCGAGGAGCATCCCATGAGCCCAGTTTCCGAACAACTCTCGCTGACCGACATCCCCGCCCCTCCGCAGTTCGCCCCACTCCCCGAGCAGGAGATTTCCGGCGAGGTGCTGATCGAAAAATATGCGAAGGGCAAGGAAACTAACGTCCACGACGTGCGCCGCCGGGTCGCCTACGCGCTTGCCCAGGTCGAACCGGAAAAGGATCGCGCCCAATGGGAAGCGCGCTTCCTGTGGGCCCAGGAAAGCGGTTTCATCCCGGCCGGCCGCATCAACTCCGCCGCCGGCACCGATCTGCATGCCACGCTGATCAACTGCTTCGTGCAGCCAGTGGGCGATTCGATCGTCGAAACCGTCGACGGCAAGCCCGGCATCTACGCGGCACTCGCCCAGGCCGCCGAAACCATGCGCCGCGGCGGCGGTGTCGGCTATGACTTTTCGAGCATCCGCCCGCAGGGGGCCCACGTCAAGGGTACCCAGTCGCGCGCTTCCGGCCCGGTGTCGTACATGCGTGTCTTCGACCGCTCCTGCGAGACCGTCGAATCGGCCGGCGCCCGGCGTGGCGCCCAGATGGGCGTGCTGCGCTGCGACCATCCGGACATCGAGGACTTCATCCACGCCAAGGATCATGGCGACCTGACCAATTTCAACATTTCGATCGGCGTTACCGATGCCTTCATGGAAGCGGTCGACAGCGATGGCAATGTCGAGTTGCTTCATCGCGCCGAACCCAATACCGACATGAAGCAGTCGGGCGCCTACCAGCGCGACGACGGCATGTGGATCTACCGCAAGCTGCGCGCCCGCGACCTGTGGGACCAGGTCATGAAATCCACCTACGATCATGCCGAGCCCGGCATCCTCTTCCTCGACCGGATGAACAAGGACAACAACCTCAACTACTGCGAAGTGATCGAGGCCACCAATCCCTGCGCCGAGCAGCCGCTGCCGCCTTATGGCTGCTGCTGCCTGGGGTCGATCAACCTGACGCTGTTCGTCAAGGATGTCTTCTCCGACAAGGCCAGCTTCGATTTCAACGGTTTCGCCGAAGTCGTTCGCGTGTCGACCCGCATGCTCGACAACGTCCTCGACGCCACCCATTGGCCGCTCGAGCGCCAGGCTCAGGAAGCCGCCAACAAGCGCCGCGTCGGCCTTGGCTACACTGGCCTCGGCGATGCCCTGGCCATGCTGCGCCTGCGTTACGACAAGCCCGTGGCCCGCGCCATGGCCACCCGCATCACCGAATTCATGCGCGACAGCGCCTATCTCTATTCGGTCGAACTGGCCAGGGAACGCGGCGCCTTCCCGCTGTTCAATGCCGAACTCTATCTCTCCGGCGGCAACTTCGCCTCGCGCCTGCCCAGCGAGATCAAGGCCGAGATCCGCAAGCACGGCCTGCGCAACTCACACCTGCTGTCGATCGCGCCGACCGGTACCATTTCGCTGGCCTTCGCCGACAATGCTTCGAACGGCATCGAGCCGCCCTTCTCGTGGACCTACAGCCGCAAGAAGCGCATGCCTGACGGCACCCTCAAGGAGTATTCAGTCGAGGATTATGCCTGGCGCCTCTACCGCCACCAGGGCGGCGACGTCACCAAATTGCCCGATTATTTCGTCACTGCGCTGGAAATCTCGGCTGCCGCCCACAAGGATATGGTCGCCGCCGTCGCGCCGTACATCGACACCTCGATCTCGAAGACGGTTAACGTGCCGGCGGAGTACCCCTACGAAGACTTCCAGGATCTCTACATGAGCGCCTGGAAATCCGGCCTCAAGGGGCTGGCCACCTACCGCCCGAACAGCGTTCTTGGCTCGGTGCTGTCGGTCGAGCCGAGCGTCGCCGAGGCCGCTGCGGTCGACGCCAAATCGCCGCAGGATTTCGTTTACGACGCCAACCGCCGGATGTCGATCAAGGACCTGCCCGCTCCGGTGCTTTCCAGCCTGCGCTGGCCGAACCGCCCCAACCTGCCGGAAGGCAACCTGTGCTGGACCTACATGCTCGATTCGCCGATCGGCAAGTTCGCGCTGTTCGTCGGCCACGTCGAGCCCGAAGGCCGCGCCTGGCCCTTCGAGGTGTGGGCCAATGGCCCCGCCGAGCCACGCGGCCTCGGCGCGCTGGCCAAGACCCTGTCGATGGACATGCGCGCCAACGACCACGGCTGGCTGGAAATGAAGCTCGACGCGCTGGCCAAGACCCCCGGCGAATCCTTCGAGATGCCGATGCCGCCGCACGGCGAGCGCAAGCGCGTGCCGTCGGTCGTCTCGGCGCTGGCCCAGATCATCCGCTGGCGGTGCGAACAGCTCGGTGCCTTCAAGCACGAAGGCCCGACTCCGGTGAAGGATGCCCTGTTCAGCGCCAAGGAACCGAAAACCGGCACCGACGGCACGCTGTCGTGGACGGTCGACGTCAGCAATCCCTCCACCGGCGAGGATTTCGTCCTCGGGCTCAAGGAAATCACCCTGCCCGACGGCGTCACCCGCCCCTATTCGATGTGGCTGTCCGGCAACTATCCGCGCGCCCTCGACGGTCTGTGCAAGCTGCTGTCACTCGACATGCGCGTCCTCGATCCGGCCTGGATCGGCATGAAGCTGCGCAAGCTCCTCGACTACCCGGAACCGCTCGGCGACTTCATGGCCTTCGTCCCCGGCTCACGCAAACAGCAGACCTACCCGTCGACCGTCGCCTACATCGCCCAGCTCATCATCCATCGCTACGCGATGCTCCGCATCCTCGACGACAACGGCTTCCCGCTCCAGCAGATGGGCATCCTGAAGGCGCCGGAAGACGCCAGCAATACCGTGCACCCAACGCAGGGCAAGCTGTGCAGCGAATGCGGCAACCACACCATGATCCGCAAGGACGGCTGTGACTTCTGCACCGCCTGCGGCGCGGTGGGGACCTGCGGCTGATAGCAGTTCGTTTCAGGCAAAACACCTTTGTATGGGTTACGCACCCTAAAGTGTAAGGCTTGCTGATCGCCACCAATCTCAGTCTCAAAACCTCTGCAGAGTATTTCACTATTTCTTCGAAGCATTTATCTGAATGGACGACCTGAAGCCATGAAAGCCATCATCATCCACCTAAGTGATAGCCACATCGAGGCAACCGACCATTCTGTTGCAGAAAAATATGAGCAGATTGCCGCCACTGTCAGGCCTATCACGGCTCAGGCTGAATGCATATTTATTGCCTACACGGGCGATATCACACAATCGGGCAACGAGGCTGAATTCGTCATAGCCAAGAATTTTCTACATAACCTTAAGATATCTCTTGGGCATGACTTGAAGCGGCCGATTAACGTAGTGGTAACGCCTGGAAACCACGATGGGATGTTCAAGAATGCGAAGAGCACCCGCAAAGCCATCATCGAACAGATCAGGGTAGATAACAAGAAGAGCAGCGATTCTGATTTTGTCGAGGCGTGCACGGAGCCGTTGGTCCATTATTACGCTTTCGCAGAAGAAGTGGCGCACGACGGCGTAACCTCGACTGACCCTTTGTGGCGAGATTATAGATTTGAGGTCGGAGAGAAAACGATACGGTTCAGTTCGCTAAGCGCGAGTTGGATGTCCACTGTGCCGGAATCCAAGGGTGAATTGGTTTTTCCAATTGACAAATACACGGAAATTCAGGAAGACACTGCTACGTTCAATATCCTGTTGCTCCACCATCCGCTGAACTGGTACGCGCAAACCACGTACCACCCTTTGCGCCAGATGGTTAGAACCCATTATCAGATAGTCATGTCGGGCCACGAACATAGCACGAACGCAAATGTCGTTACGGACTTCAAAAACCACTCGGTGATTATGCTGGAGGCACCGGCATTGTATTCGAAAGAAAAGTCTGCGTTTTCGGTGGCACTACTGGATATGGATGCCGAAACGGTAGCGCAGGAAAGCTTTGAGTGGAAAGACACTCATTACCTGCCAACAAATGGTAGTGCCTATTGGGACAGCCACGTGCAGATCCCAAAGCGCAAATCTAAGAATGGCTTCCATCTCACAGATGATGCAAAGGAACGACTGGGCTCGCTTGATGCCTCGTTCAACCACCCCAGAAAGGAACACGTCCAGCTTTCAGACGTGTTTGTATACCCGGACCTCATTGAGGCCAGCACAGACAAGGAGAAACCGGAGACGCTCTGCTCAGAACTCCTATTACAAGCTGTTGATAAGTACAGAAAGGTTATCGTCTACGGAGATGAGCAGTTTGGGAAGACGACTCTTCTTAAGCACCTTCTCACAGAATTCCACCGGTTGGGGCTTGCACCGGTAATGCTGAACGCCGCAGAGGCTACGGGGAATAGTGAGCAGTTCTTGAGGGTCGTCGATCAACGCGTCGAAGCGTTTTACGGAGCAGATGCGAAGGCCAAGTATGCGCAAGCACCTTTCGTCGAAAAGGTTGCTTTGGTTGATAAAGTCGACGGGATTGGCGCTAGAGGCGATGTGCTTGCTCGCGCACTGAAAAACATCGAGAGCCAGTTTGGCCGAATCATCCTTACTGCCGGCGAGACGTACGAGGTGACGATTGTTGCTTCTGCAGAGGCCGCCGGAGCAATGACGGACTATAAGGATTTTCGGATGCTGGGCTTCGGCTTCAAGCTGCGGCACGATCTTATCCGGCGCTGGTACGAGGTTGGCCAGGAGTTCAGTCAGGCAGAGTTGCAGGAGAAGGTTTTCGACTCCGAACAAATCATCAACAGCGTTTTGGGCAAAGGGTTGGTGCCGATGACGGCATTTAACACCCTTGTTCTACTGCAGACAATAGAGGTAAACGAAAAGGGAGCACTAGCCAACGCTGGAATGGCCCAATACTACGAATATATGTTCCGGCATTCGCTGATGGTAGCGAAAGTCAGGGCAGACGAACTTGATGAGATAGAAAGCTATCTTACCTACCTCGCTTGGGCGATGTTCCAGAAGAAGGTAAAACATTTCAGCCTAGAGGAGTTGTTCAACTTCAACACATGGTTTTCCGAGCATGTTCACAGGACGGATCCGCTTAAGCGCATTGAACTGCTTGAAGCGTCGAAAATCCTGCTTAAGCGCAACGACCAATATTCGTTCGCGTATGCGTACTTGGATTACTTCTTTGTCGCGAAGTATTTGTCCATCCACTGTGACGACCAGCCTGAACTGAAAGACACCATAAAGCATTTGTGCCAGCATCTGTATCTTAAGGACAACGCGAACATTGTGCTGTTCCTCACGCATCACAATCAAGCAAATTGGGTAATCCAAGAAATTGCGGGATTGCTAGCAGAGATTCTGAGTGATGTGCCGGTCCTGGAGCTTGAGAGGGATGCTGAGATCTTGAACACTTGGGTGAGTGATCGGGCGAAAATTGTTGTGGACACCTCAGACGTAGTCGAAAACAACAGGGAAGTCAGAAAATCTGATGATGCGGCCGCACAGCTTCCTGAAAGGTCTCCCGGCAGCGAAGTGTCGTCAATCAGCGAGCTTGATCAGATAGCCCAACTGAACCTTCTGTTTAAGACCAGCGAGATACTCGGGCAGGTTCTGAAGGGGCGCTATGGGTCAATTGTTAGAAATGTGAAGCTCGACCTGATGAAACGACTGTTTGATGCCCCGCTTAGGGGGGTCAATTTCTTTAATACGCTGGTCAATTCGGAGCCGGAAGGCCTGCTGCTGGAGGTCTCAAATCGCCTGCACAAAAACAACCCAAATGTACCTAAGGAGAAAGCTGACCGTATAGCGAAGCGCTTCATTTTCTCGGTGCTTGGGGCTGTTGCGGATTCGTTTATAAGCCGTCAAGGTGAAATCATCGGCTCACCCAAGCTAGTGGACACAATCGACCAAGTGGCTCAGGGAAACGGGGGAATGTCGTATGAGTTGGTGGCAGTCGCATCTAAGCTCAGCTACCCCAACAATCCTCCGATTGAACAGATCAAGGCCTTATCCGAGAAGTTAGAGAAAAACTATTTCGGTTACAAACTACTACAGGGGCTCGTGGCCAGGCACCTCTATATGTTCTCGCTGCAACTTGCTGATCGGAACAGACTGTCAGCAACGGTGGGCATTGATGTTCGAGGGCAACGGGAAATCGAGCTCAACTCCCAGTCTACGAAGAAGCTACCGGGAAAGAATAAGTCACCAAGAAACACCAAGAGCCTGCTATCGAGGCTGCAGAACTCCTTCATGATGAACAACCAGTCGATGTTGCAGACGGTAAATCAGCGCTACGCGAAGAACAGAGACAAATAGCCCATTGGAGAAAAGGAGTGGGTGATTTCGATGTCTTTGCCTTTTGCTCGGGCAGTGATGACACACCGCTTGAACTAAAGGCAGGTGTCTGATTCGATCGGTCACAATCCCCCGCCTTAAATCCAAAAGCAAATTTTGCCCATTTTCCGCAGTCGACCGTAGGAATCGGCACATTTCGTTCAGGAGTAATCGGGGACGGACCCTGAGGTTTCCCCTCATGGTTTACGACTTATTCAACAGGTTGAAGATAAATATTCACGCGGAGAATGAGGAGTAGACTCGTTGCTTTGGGTAAATCGTCAAGGGTTGGCGGATCATGAGTGCGAAGAAGATGATAGTCGGAATGCTGGCGGGGTGTCTGTCGAGCCTGCATGTCAAATTGGCCTGTGCGGTTGAGGCGGCGGTAGGCAGTGCGCTGCGAGGTGGTCGCTTGAGCTTGAGTCAGCTTGCGCGGTCTGTGCAGTCGGCGACGTCGATGCGTCATCGAGTCAAGCGCATTGACCGTCTGCTGGGAAATACCTCGTTGCACATCACAAGGACCGAGATTTATCGTGAGGTGGCGTCACGTTGGCTGACCGATCTCGATAATGTGCTGGTGGTGATCGATTGGTCGGACGCCACGACCGATCAACGCTGGCATCTGCTGCGTGCCAGCATCGCCGTCAAGGGCCGCAGTGTGACGCTGTACGAGGAAATTCACGCGCAACGACTGTATGGTAATCAGGCGGTGCATCGTCGGTTTCTGGATTGTTTGGCGAAGCTGCTGCCCGACGGGTGCACTCCGACCCTCATCACCGATGCCGGTTTTCACTCGACCTGGTTCGACTTGGTCACGGAACATCATTGGCCGTGGATCGGACGCATCCGTGGCAAAGACAGGGTCAGTATTACCGAAGGTCCATGGAAGCGCTGCACCGAGGTTTTCCCGGATGCCACGCCGTGCGCCCAAGCCTTCGACAATGCCCGATACGTTCGTAGCCATCCGACAGACTGTCGGTTGGTGCTGGTTAAACGCGAAGCCAAAAGGCGCCACCATCACACGCGGACGGGCAAACATTCGCGCTCCCATAGCTCGATCAAGGCGGCTCGTGGTGCCAGAGAGCCATGGCTGCTGGCCTGTTCTCCAGCATTTCCAAAAGCGAGTCCCGAGACGATTATTGACCAGTACTCCCGACGAATGACCATTGAGGAATCCTTTCGTGATCTCAAGAACGAGCGGCTTGGTCTTGGCTTTAGCGCTTCGCGATCACGCTCGGGCAAGCGACTTGAGATTCTGCTGTTGATTGCTCACTTGACCCACTGGCTGATGCGCCTGATCGGCGAGTGCGCCCAGCAGAGCGGGATACAGAGGTTCTTCCAGAGTGTGCCCGGTCTAAAGCACAAAGAGATTTCAGCCATCACATTGGCTCGTCGAGTCATCGATGCCGGGCCCTCCTGGCTTAACCAAATTCGCCCGAAAGACGCTGTTCCGATTCTCCGGCACCAAGCTCAACAGGCTTCTCATATGGCATTTATATGAGGGGAAACCTCAGGGACGGAGCACGATTGCTGCCCACGAAATCTCCAAACCCAGCCCTCCATCAGCAATCCTTCAAGAGTATAGATATGCCACTTATCCAGCCCTTTCGCGGACTGCGCCCAGTTCCCGACCGTGCCGCCGATGTCGCCGCCCCGCCCTACGACGTGCTGTCGAGCGCCGAGGCCCGTGCGCGCGCCGCCGGCAACCCGCTGAACTTCCTGCACATCTCCAAGGCCGAGATCGATCTGCCGGTCGATACCGACCCCTATTCCCCCGCGGTCTACGCCAAATCGGCCGAGAATTTTTGCCGCCTGATCGCCGACGGCATCCTGATCCGCGATCCGACGCCCTGCTATTACGCCTACCGGTTGACCATGGGCGAGCATGTCCAGACCGGGCTCGTCGCCGCCGCTTCGGTCGCCGACTACGACAGCAACCGCATCCGCAAGCATGAGTTCACCCGCCCCGACAAGGAAGACGACCGCGTGCGCCAGATCGAGGCACTATCTGCACAGACCGGCCCGGTGCTGCTGGCCTATCCTGAATCACAGGCGGCGGATGACCTCATCGCGCGGGCGACCCGCTTCGTTCCCGTCGCCGACGTCACGGCCGACAGCGTGCGTCACACCGTCTGGCTGATCGACGATGCATCCGCGATCGCCGCCCTGACCGCCACTTTCGATGCCATGCCCAGCCTCTACATCGCCGACGGCCACCACCGCTCGGCGGCGGCTTCGCGCGTCGCCGCCAGCCACCGCGGGCAAGCCACCGCCACTGGCGCCGAGTACTTCCTGGCGGTCATCTTTCCGGCGCAACAGATGCGTATCCTCGATTACAACCGGGTTGTGCGCGATCTGAACGGCCTGTCAGTCGCGGACTTTCTTGCCCGCATCGGCGAACGCTTTGCCATCACCCCGGTGGCTGAACGCGTGCGGCCGGAGAAACCCGGCGTCGTCGGTATGTACCTCGGCGGACGCTGGTACCGGCTGGAGATCGATCCGACCCTCATCCCCCTGGACGACCCGGTGCGCCGGCTCGATGTCAGCCTGCTTTCGGAGCATCTGCTGGAACCCGTGCTCGCTATCGGCGACCTGCGCCGCGACAAGCGCATCGATTTCGTTGGCGGCATTCGCGGCCCGGCGGAACTCGAACGCCGCGTCGATGGCGGCGAGATGGCGGTCGCCTTCGCCGTGCACGCGACGCAGATGGGCGACCTGATGGCGGTCGCTGATTCGGGCCAGGTCATGCCGCCGAAATCGACCTGGTTCGAGCCGAAACTCGCCGACGGCCTGGTTTCGCACATCATCGACTGATGGACCTGGTCGTCTGGCCGAAGGCTGCGCGGCGCACGCCGGAATTCGACCCGCTGCTCAACCCGCTGGTGGCGGAGCGGCCCCAGGCAGCCGGCGCGGGTGAGGCTGCTCGTATTGCAGGAAGCGGCACTCGACCGCGCTGCCTGATTTCCGCTCGCGATAAGTCTTCCGCACGTCGCTGATCACCGTCCACCGCTCAAGCGGAATGCTTGCCGGAAAGAGCGTGTCGCCGGCGAACGGCATCCCGATACGTGTCAGGTAGAAGCGTTGGCAGTAGGGCCAGGCGGCGACGTAGATCGACGCGCCACCGATCACGAAAACATCCTTTCCGGTGGCTGTTGCGGTCAACAGTCCTTTTTCGACCGAATCCACCTGGAGGCAACCCGGACGCAGCGCCAGGCCGGGCCGGTTGCTGACGACGAACGAGTCGGGCGGCACGACATCCATCGACTCGTAGGTCAGGCGACCGATGACCAGCGCCGCCCTGGCGACGGTTCTCTCGAAATAGGCAAGTTCCTCCGGGATGTCCCACGGCAGCCAGCCGTCCAGCCCGACCACGCTGTTGCTCGCCACGGCACCGATCGCAGCGATCATGCCCGCCGCGTCTCCCACTGCTCGCGGGTTAGCGACAGCGAGATCGCCGGCGTGCCCTGCCCGTTGTAAACATGCGGCTTGTGCATTGAGACAAAGGCCGTGGTCACGATCGCCATCGAAAAAATGGCATCCATGACTTCGAGAATGCTCGTTTCCAGGCAGATGGAATGCGGATTGCCTTCGAGCTTGCGGATCGCCAGGAAGATCACCTCATAGTCGATCACCTGTCTGATGTCATGCGGATCGGCTACGACAGCGACCGGTGCCCAGGCGTCCGCATGCACGTTCACCGCCTGCGGGCCATGCTTCTCCAGCGGATTGCAACCAGTCCGCAAGTCGATGGTGGCATCGACCGATGCGCACCAGTGGTTGGTTAACACAGCGCTTCACTCCTGAATACTCGCGAAACCTGGCGGCACGCTCGCCAAAGCAACGCCGGCCCAGAAGGCCGGCGACGAAGGGCAAGTATAAACGGGGAACTGCTCAGCTCTTCATCTTGATCATGAAGTTCAGCAGTTTGGTCGGCAGGCCGTTGTAAGGGGGAGCGAACAGGTTGAGCACGCGCCACGGGCTTTGCTTGAACACCGGACGCAGCTTGGAGAAGGTCGTGAATCCCTCGTAGCCGTGGTAATGACCCATGCCGCTGTTGCCGGTACCGCCGAACGGCAGGCTGTGAATGCCGGCCTGGATGACCGATTCGTTGAGGCCAACACCGCCCGAAATAGTGTTGTTCAGGTAGTACTGCTGCAGGTTGAAGTCGTTGCTGTAGACGTAGAACGCCAGCGGCCGCGGACGCTCGCCGACGTACTCGACCACCTCTTCCTTCGTTCTGTAGGTCATTATCGGCAGCAGCGGGCCGAAGATCTCGCGCTGCATGATGTCCATGTCTTCATTGACGTTGATCACGATGCGCGGCGGCATGATCCGGCGCGCGGCATCGGCTGCCGGTCCGCTGTAGAGATCGACCAGCCTGGCGCCCTTGGCAACGGCATCGGCGGCGGTGGCCTGCAGGCGATCGTAGGATGCCTGGTCGATGACCGCGGTGTAGTCACCGTTGTTGATGTCGGAAAAGCGCTTGTTGACGATCGCTTTCGCTTCGCTGATGAATTCCTCGACCTTGTTCTCGGGCAGGAACAGGTAATCGACGTTGGTGCAGATCTGTCCGGCATTGAGCATCTTGGCCCAGAGGATGCGCTCGGCGGCGGTACGCATCGGATAATCCGGCGCCACCACACACGGCGACTTGCCGCCCAGTTCGAGCGTCACCGGCGTCAGGTTCCTCGCGGCATTGACCATCACTGACTTGCCGGTCGTCGGCGACCCGGTGAAAAAGATGTGGTCAAAGGGCAAGGAGGTAAACTGGGCGCCGCGATGATGGCCATCCTCGAAGAATGCCAGCTTGTCGATGGGGAAATATTTCAGCGAAATCTGCTTGAGCAGGTGGGCCAGATGGTTGGAGTTGCCCGACATCTTGATCATCGCCCGGTTGCCGGCGGCGAAGATGCCGATCAGCGGCTGGAAAGCCATTGCTATCGGGAAGTTCCACGGCACGACGATACCCACCACTCCGACCGGTTGCGGGAAGGTCCACGCCTTGGCCAGGGGAAACTGGGTCGGATCGAGATGACGTTTCTGAGGCTTCATCCACTTTTTCAGATGCTTTATGGCATCGAGCGTCGCTTCCTGTGCCATGAAGGTCTCGGCAAACTTCGTTTCGAAGGCACAGCGGCAACCGTAGTCCTTGTTGACCGCATCGACCAGCGCATCCTGGTTTTCGACCAGCAGGCGATGCAGGGTACGCAGGTCTGCCACCCGCTCGGCATGGGTCGGGTTGCGGTTCTTCTTGTAAGCTGCCAACTGGAGTTCATAGCATTCCCGGAACTCGGCGGGAATCAGCAGTTCGCTGGGTGTGGATTGATTCATGGCACTCTCGTCGAAAGTTGAGGTCTTGTAATGGCTGATGGCTATTTCACGCTGGCGGCCGTCAGTTCGTCCTTGAGATCATGCGCCCGCTAGATCAGAAAGGCACGGATCTTTTCAATGTCATCCGTCTCCAGGCGGTCGCCAGAAGGCGGCATGCCAGCCTGGGCGGTCTCGACGTCGGCAGTTTGCGGCGGCGGTGCCGGTGGAACGAAAACGCGATGCTTGACCTCGTGCATTGCCGCGGTACGGCGGAGTTTGAAGACGAACAGGCGTGAGTCAGGCATAGCCGGCGAGCGCTGGGCGATGGCGCCGAACGTGATCGGGAAGGCGCCGCTCCAGCCGACGTTGAAGGCTACGTACTGCTCGCCCTTGACTTCATAGGTCATCTGCCCGGCGACCACGCCGCTGCTGACTTCGCGCTGCCAGAGCTTTCTGCTGCTGTCGGCGGCATAGGCGACCAGTTCGCCGTGCGTCGTGCCCTGGAAGACCAGGTTGCCGGCGGTGGTGTGCTGCGGAATGAACACCAGCCCGGTCTGCCGGTTGAAGCTCACCGGATGCCAGTTATGCGCGCCCTGCGACCCCGGGAAAACCAGCTTGGCCTCGCCCTTGGTCCAGTAATCGGCCGCTTCCGCATCGAAGATCGGCCTGTCGGTGGTCTTGTCGATTCCGGCACGCGTCAAGGTAGTTGTCGCCTCGGTCATGCAGCCAGCGGCTGAATATTGTGGTTTGCCGAATGCGTGTTGATGATGGAATCGCGTTCGGGGTTGAGGGTGACAGCCCCGATAGGCGACCAGTTTCGCGTCTTGCCAGACCAGCGTGCGGGGTTGAGTTGGCGGGCCTCGGTGTAGAGGGCATGTCGGGCGGCCAGGATTTTCTGATCCTCGCCACCATGGCGCTGGGCAGGGCTGACATAACGGATACCGCTGTGACGATGATCGACGTTGTACCAGCGCACGAAGCCGGCCGCCCGGGCGCGCGCCTCGTCGAGATCGGTAAAACCCCTGGGTAAGGAACTCGGGCCGGTACTTGGCGGTGCGAAACAACGACTCGGCATAAGCGTTGTCATCGCTAACCCGGGGGCGCAAGTACGAGGGTTTGGCCCCCAACCAATTGAGCATCACCAGCGCCGTTATGGCCTTCAAGGTCGAGCCGTTGTCGCCGTGCAGCACCTGCTTGGCGGTCAAGGCGGCAATGAATGCGCCCAGCCAGCGCCGTGCGGCGCACCAGATGCTGCAAAGAGCGAGAAGAAATAATCGACTGCAGCTGAACAGATTCTAGTCCGCCGCTCGCCCGAACTGCTTGGCAACAAATGTCCAGATCATCCGCGACGCATCCGGGCCTTTGGGGTCGCTGTACGAATACCCTGCCGCACCGCCACTCCAAGCGTGACCGAGGCGACTGACTTCGCATAGCGTCGCGACGAGGCGGCCGCGGCTGCGGCTACGATAATCAGTGATGGTTGCGGCATAACGTGCGCCGCGTTGTACCGTGCGCGGCGTGCTGGCTTTTGCCCCGACTCGCTCAGACCAGCGCAATGCCGCTTCTCTACCATTGCTTAGCGCGACGATAGGGTCGGCGGTGCCGTGAATCACCAGTAGCGCCGGCAGTCGGACGTTGACGGCAATCGGCGGCAGCGGCGAAGGGGTGGCGCTTTGCCCGAACATTGCCTTGACGGCGCTAGCCGAGGAGTGGGCGACGCCAGGAGCGATACCCGAGTGCATGGCGACGGCGCGAAAACGCTCCGGATGGTGCGTCGCCAGCAGCACCGCCATGCCGGCACCGGCAGAAATGCCGACGAGGGCGATCTTGCTGCGGTCAACCGGCTGCGTCAGGCAAATCTTCTCGATGGCCGCATTGATCGAGTTCTCTTCCGCTTGGGCCCGGCCTGTCCGCGTGTCGTACCAGTTCCAGCAGCCATGCAAATTCGCAAGACGGTCCTGCTCCGGATAAAGAACAAGAAAGCGCTCGCGGGCGGCGATCTGGTTCATCCGACTACTGACAGCGAGTGATTCGGCATCCTGACCGCAGCCGTGCAGCATGACCAATAGTGGAAGGTGCTGGTTACTCCGCACGCCTGGCGGCTTGTAGAGTCGGTAGCGCCGCGTGATGGTGATACCGATGGCGATACCCGTCGTCCAGTTGGCCGAGGGGGCCACTTTCTTTTTAGCAACGGTGCGTTTGGTCCTTGTGGGAGTGGCGCGTAGCGAGTCTTTGATTGCTTTTGCCCCGGCGCGCACTGCCGTTCGCGTCATCGCCTTCAGTGTCCGGTCGAATGAACGAGTCCAGAGCATTTTGGTTGTGCGTCTTGCCATTGATCCTCTTTCGGGCTTAGCCCGGCGTTAAACCCCAGTGCCAATTGCGTATCGACATCGGCTGCTGGCCTGATGTGGCCCGCCCAGTCAGTCACCGCGCTGCGCTTGCATCAATGCAGGCTTCGCCGGCGGATTTCGTTGCCAGTATCCTGCCACGCTTATCCCGCTTCTCGTCCAGCCCATGACCAGTTCAGGACTTCGGGCAGATCCTCGCCATGTTTGGCGATGTATTCCCGGTGCTCGATCAAGTTGTCGCGGATGGCCTGCTTGGCATAGGCGGCACGCGAGCCAAGATGGGGCACGCGGTCGATGACGTCGGCGATCAGATGAAAGCGGTCGATGTCGTTCATCACCACCATGTCGAAGGGAGTTGAGGTGGTACCTTCTTCCTCGTAGCCACGGACATGCAGGTTTTCGTGATCGGTCCGCGAGTAGGCCAGGCGGGTGTTCGCAGCGCGCCGGCAGCGTCATCAGGTCGACGACATTGATGGCGCGGATTTTCAATTCCGGGAAATGCTGGTGCAGCAAGTGGACGGCGGCCAGCATTTCCAGGGTCGGTACATCGCCGGCGCAGGTCATCACGATGTCAGGTTCCTCACCCTGGTCGTTGCTTGCCCATGCCCAGATGCCGATGCCCACCGTGCAATGCTTGATCGCGGCGTCCATGTCCAGCCACTGCGGAGCTGGCTGCTTGCCGGCGATGATGACGTTGTTGTAGTTGCGGCTGCGCAGACAATGGTCGGTGATCGAGAGGAGTGTGTTGGTGTCGGGATGCGGGCGAGCACGGTCGGGCCGGCGATCTTGTAGCCGTTGAGGTGCAGGATGGGCAGCACGGCGCCGTCATGCACCGGGTTCAGGAACTTGTTGGAATGCCAGCTGGTGGCCATCGAGCCAGTCTCGGCTTCGCCGTCGCCGACGACGCAAGCGACGATCAGGGCCGGATTGTCGAAGGCGGTGCCATAGGCATGCGATAGCGCATAGCCCAATTCGCCCCCCACGTGGATCGATCCTGGCGTATCAGGCGAGACGTGGCTGGGAATGCCGCCGGGGAAGGAGAACTGCTTGAACAGACGCTTTATGCCGTGCTCGTCCTGCGAGATGTTGGAGTAGATCTCGCTGTACGTGCCTTCCAGATACATATTGGCGACCAGACCCGGGCCGCCGTGACTGGGGCCGGTGATGTAGATGACGTCGAGGTCGTATTTCTTGATCAGTCGGTTGAGGTGCACGTAGATGAAGTTGAGCCCAAGTGTCGTTCCTCAGTGGCCGAGCAGGCGCGGCTTGATGTGGGCCAGTTCGAGCGGCTTTTTGAGCAGCGGATTATATCGCAGAGGTGGATCTGGCCAACCGACAGGTAATTGGCGGCCAGCCAGTAAGCGTGCATTCTGCCGAGCAGGATCTCGCTAAGCGGCGGAGCATTGCGGCTTTCCGCGCTTGTGTTCATGTCCGGTCTCCTTCGGGCGCCTGATGTTTGTCGAACCAGAGGCTCTGGCCCAGTGGGCGTAGTTTTCTGGTTACGTTGATGATGGATTTCCGGGTAGGTGAACTTCGACAATATGTTCCTGGCGATCATCCACCAGATTGATTTCGGGCGGCTGCTGGGCAATGCCGTCGACCCTGACGGTCATTGGCGGTTCCGCGTCATGGGTCTGGCTTACAGTGATCATGTAGAAGGTTTCCCGGTAGCGATAGCGCAATGTAAATCCGGACCAATGTTGCGGTAGACAGGGCTGGAAGCGCATTTTTCCGGCGACGACCTGCAGGCCGAGCAGGGATTCGATGGTTAGCCGGTACATCCAGCCGGCCGAGCCGGTGTACCAGGTCCAACCGCCGCGCCCGGTATGGGGTGCCACGGCGTAGACGTCGGCCGCCATGACGTATGGTTCGACCTTGTAGGTGCTGATGGATGCGGTAGAGTTGCCGTGATTGACCGGGTTGATCATGCCGAACAGTTCCCAGGCGCGTTGCCGATCACCCAGTTTGGCATAGGCCATCGCCGCCCAGATAGCGCCGTGCGTGTATTGCCCGCCGTTTTCACGGATGCCCGGAACGTAGCCCTTGATGTAGCCCGGATTGAGGTCCGATTTGTCGAAAGGCGGGACAAGCAGCTTGATCAGTCCGTGCTGGCGATCGACCAGATGGCTATCGAGCGCAGCCATCGCCGTGCGGACTCGAACATTGTCGCCAGCGCCGGAGAGCGTCGCCCAGCTTTGCGCGATGGAATCGATCCGGCATTCGGCATTTTCGGCTGAGCCGAGCGGTGTGCCGTCGTCGAACCAGGCGCGGCGATACCATTCGCCGTCCCAGCTGTGTTGTTCGAGGTTGCGGCGCAGCTGATCGGCTTCGCTGTGACAGCGATCGGCAAAGGAGCGGTCGTTGTGGCCTCTCGCCAGCTCGGCAAAGCGCGGTAGCACGTCATACAGGAAGAATCCCAGCCAGACGCTTTCACCCTTGCCCTGCATACCGACCAGATTCATCCCGTCGTTCCAGTCGCCCGAACCGATTAGCGGCAGACCGTGCGCGCCGAAGCGCAAACCGTGCAGGATGGCTTGTTGACAGTGCTGGTAAAGCGTGGCGCTGCTGGCCGAGCGCACAGGCAGGTCGTAGTACGAATCAATTTCTGGACTAAGCGCTCGTCCTTCGATGAAATACGCCGACTCGTCGAGCACCCCGGTGTCGCCGCTGTGCTCAACATAGCGGCAGACAGCCAGCGGCAGCCAGAGAAAATCGTCAGAGCAATGCGTGCGCACGCCGCGCCCGGCTGGTGGATGCCACCAGTGCTGGACATCGCCTTCGGCAAACTGCCGGGCGGCACTGCACAGCAAATGGGCGCGGACCAGTGCAGGTTCGGCATGAAGCAGGGCCATGCTGTCCTGCAGTTGATCGCGGAAACCGAAGGCGCCGCCGGATTGATAAAAGCCGCTGCGTGCCCAGAAACGGCAAGCCAGCGTCTGGTAGAGCAACCAGCCGTTGGCCAGCACGTTAAGCGCCGGGTCGGGCGTGTCTACCTGGATGACACCGAGTGTTTGCTGCCAGTAGGCATAAACGCCTTCGATCGATTTCCTGGCGGCGACGGCGCCGCGCCGGCTCTGGAAGGCGCCGCCGGCATCGGAGCCGCGGCGGCCGCGGGCACCGAGCCTGAAAACAATCTCACGTTCTTCGTCGAGCCTCAGAGCAAAAGGTATTTGTATGGCAGCGCAGGGATCGAGGCCAGCCCCCAGTTGATTGGACAGTTTGGCTCGGCCCATGGCGGCCGGCTTGCGCAGCGTGCCGTTGCGGCCGATGAATTCACGGCGATCGCCGGTGACGCTGACCTTGTTATTACGGCCTACTTCGTCGGCGTCGAAGAAGGCGATGCGATCGACGAATTCAAGGCTGTAAGGGTTGTGGGCAAAGATCGATCCGCTCGTCGGATCGATTTCGGTGACAACGTGCATGGCTGATTTGGCCCGCAAATCGCCGAGCACCCATTCGACGTAGCCGGTAACGGACAATTGTCGCGGTCGACCGGAAATATTGCGTATTTTTAAAGTCGAGAATTTGATTGCTGCTTCGGTATCGACGTGGATGCTAAGGGTCGACTGGATGCCGTCCTCTTGATGTTCAAAAACGCTGTAGCCGAAACCATGACGACTGACATAAACTGTCTTGCCGCCGCAAGGCAGTGGTGTCGGCGACCAGAAATGGCCGCTTTCCTCATCGCGCAGATAGAAGGCCTCACCCGAAACATCGCTGACCGGGTCGTCGCTCCATGGTGTAAAGCGGAACTCGTGGGCATTTTCGCTCCAGGTGTAGGCGCTACCGCTTTCCGAAATCACCGTGCCGAAATGGGAATTGGCAATGACGTTCACCCAGGGCATCGGTGTTGTCAGATCAGGGGCAGTAGTAATGATGTATTCGCGACCATCGCCGGTGAATCCGCCATGGCCGTTGTAAAACTGCAGGTCGGTGCGCGGCAGGACCGATCCCGGGTGAGCTTCCGGTCGCCACGTGCGGCGCGGCAAGAGTTTGGGGAGCAGGGCATCGCGGATGTCTTTCGCGCTGCGCCGGTTAATCTGGTCAATGAGCAAACCTCGACTGTCGCTGATGATGACACGAGCCACGGTCTGAAACAGGATACGGTCTTCGCTCGATATCTGCTCGGCGACCCGGACGAAAATACCGCCCGGACGGTCGGTCAGATTGCCTTCGATGCCCGCTGCGATCAGGCCGAGTATCTGTTCCTGCAATATTTGGCGGTAACCGGCATGGTCCTCGTTCCAGATCACCAGATCGACCGTCAGACCCTTGAGGCGCCAGTAGGCATGGGCCTGGACAAGCTGGCGGACGAGGTCGAGATTGACCACGTCGCTGATCTGCAGCAGGACAATGGGCAGGTCGCCGGAGATGGCATAGCCCCAGAGGCCAGACTGGCTCCGCCGGTTGCTGGCCAGGATACTGGCCTCAGCGCGAAGTAGCGGATTGGCGTAAATCACTGAGCCGGCCAGGCGATTGAACAGTTGCGCATCGGCTTCGCTGGCGTTGATCTGCTGCAGGTTCACCCAGTTGTGCGTCCAGGCCAGTTCAAAGACGCGATCGGCGAGATTGCGGTCGCGGTATTTGTCGAGCAGGCCGAGGGCCATTTCTCGGTTGTCAGCGATGCCGGTGACCATGTCGATAGTTACCGTTTCGTCCGGCGCCAGCGTGATTCGTTTACGGATGGCGACAATCGGGTCGAGGACCGATCCCTGGCTGCCCGAGAGCATGCCGGCATCCAGCATTGCCTGGGGCGACTCCAGCCCCAGGGTACGGCCGATGAACTGCTGGCGATCCGTTTCATAGGAAACTGCCTCAGCCGGCGTGCCGTGTACTACCATCAAATGGAACATCCACGGCACCGGGTCGCCGACGGCACGTGGCCGGCGGTTGCAGAGTATCGCCAGGCGATCCGGGATGATCTCGGTCTGCACGAACAGATTGCTGAAAGCCGGATGTAGCGCGTCGGCAGCCGCCGGGGCGAGTACCACTTCGGCATAGCTGGTGATTTCAATGCTGCGCCGGGTGCGCGCACGGTTGGTCAGGCTGATCCGGCGCAGTTCGATATCGTCTTCCGGTGAAACGACGATTTCGGTGTGTGTATCATAGCCGAGGTCCAGGCGGCGGAACTCGGCGCGCGCCTCGGAGAAGATTGCTTCATAGGTATCGGCGATCTTGAGCGTGGGTTGATGGGCCATCGACCAGAACTCGCCGCTGGCTACATCGCGCAGATAGCAGAAGCTACCCCGGTTGTCGCAGGTGCCATCCTCGCGCCAGCGGGTCACGGCAATGTCCTTCCAGCGGCTGTAGCCGCCGCCAGCATTGCTAACCATGACGTGATAGCGACCATTTGACAGCAGTTGGATTTCCGGGCTCGGTGTGTCGGCGCTGCGCAGCACGCGTATCGGCATTTCGGGGCCGGTTGCGGTGGTGCGAATCAGCGATAGCTCAGCGGTGTGAACATGGAAGGCGGCGACATTGGGCACGCGCTCCTGCAACAGCAAGGTGGTGGCCTGGAACAGCGGATCGGACTCGAAGCGTTTTTGCATCGGTCGGTCGTGCAGCAAATAGGCCAACGAAAGCAGGGTCATGCCCTGGTGGTGGGCCATGTAGGAGCGGATCACGGCGTTGCTCTGGCCGCGTGGCAGGCGAGCCGGCGTGTAGTCGATTGCCTCGTACATGCCAAAATCACCCTGGAAGCCTTCAGTAGTCAGTCTTTGAAGGTTTTCGCAGGCCGCGTTGGGCTGCACCATCAGGGCCAGCGCGGAAGCGTAAGGGGCGATGACCAGATCTTCGGTCAGACCCCGCTTGATGCCGAGGCCGGGTACGCCAAAGGCGCGGTATTGGTAATTGAGGCGGGCATCGACGGCGTTATAGCCGGATTCGGACATGCCCCACGGCACACCGCGCTGCTTGCCATAGGCGATCTGGCGTTTGACTGCCGCCTGGCAGGTCTGGTGCAACAACGTGTTTTCGTAGGTTGGCATGACCAGCAGCGGCATCAGGTACTCGAACATCGAACCGCTCCATGAGAGCAGGATCGGTTCGCCACCAGCCGTCGTCAGCAGGCGCCCGAGGGCGAACCAGCTTTCCTGGGGTACCGCGCCTTGGGCAATGGCCACGAAGCTGGCGAGGCGAGCTTCGGAGGCCAGCAGGTCATAGTTGCCGGTGTCACAACGCCGTTGCTCGACGTTGTGGCCGACGGTAAACAGATGGCGGCTGTGGTCATAGAGGAAGTCGTAATCGACGTTGGCAAGCTCGCCAACTTGTTGCGCCAACCGGTCGATAGCGACGACGCGCTGGCTGGCCCGCTCGCTGGCCAGTTCGAGAAGGGATGCTAGTTCGGGGTGGATAGTCGGCGTGAGCGGGTTGGCCAATTCGCGCAAGGTCGGGATCGAGGTCGCTCCCGGCAAATCATTCAAACCCTCGGTATCGGCCGGGAGATGGGCCCAGGGAACGAGGAAATCAAGTTCGTTGCGAGCATCGCGACATTGCCGGAGCATGGCTTGCGCCCAGCTGTGCAAGGATGTGGCCAAGTCTTCCGAATTGGCCAAAGCGTTGTCACCTACGGTGTCGACCAGCGCCTGTGCTGAAGTCGTCAGCTGTTCCAGCCAGGACCAGGCGGCGAGCACAGTGGCGGGGCGGGCATCCTGGGCCGATTCGACGTTGCGCTGCAGGCGGGAGATTTCTGTCGAACTGTGCTCGGACGCCGCTTCGCGCAGGGCGGCCATGGTGTCGCCGATACCGGAAAATGTTCTTGAGCCGATGATTTTTTGATCGCTCAAGCCAAGCAAGCCGGGGCGCAGGGTCAGCAAGTGCCCCGAGAGATTGCCGCTGTCCACCGAAGAAACGTAGAGCGGGTGCAAAGGGAGCAGCGTGAGCGTGTCGTACCAGTTGTAGAAATGCCCTCGGTAGCGCTCCAGTTTGAGCATGGTTTGCAGCGTCTGGGTCGTCCGCTCGATCAGCTTGCCGGCAGAAATATAGCCAAAGTCGCAGGCCGACAAATTGGCCAGCAGGGCTAGCCCCATGTTGGTTGGCGAGGTGCGGTGGGCGATGGTGGCGACCGGGTGTTCCTGATAATTGTCCGGCGGCAGCCAGTTGTCGCGGGCGTTGACGAAGGTCTCGAAAAAGCCCCAGGTCTTGCGCGCGAGCAACTGAAGGAATTGGGTCTGGCCAGGCGCCAGGGCAACCCGACGTTGCGTCAGCGGCCGGCTGATCCACCACGCAATGAGCGGCGCGCTGAGCCAGAGGAGCAGGATAGGCGAAGCAACGAGCAGTGCGGCAGGCCGCTCGGCGGCGAGAATGAGTGCGGTGAGCGCGGCAAGCAGCGGGGCTGGCCAGAGGGTGCCGTAGGTATGGATCAGGTCGGCGATGCCGCCGGGATCGGGATGGCGGGCGCGCCTGCTGTCGACCTCGCGTTGCAGTTCGCCGGACGGGTTCCATTCGAGCAGGCGCTGGTGGCTGAACAACAGGCGCCAGGTGGTGCGCAGGATGGCGTCGAGGCTGTAGTAGGCCTCGTAGGGCAGGCAGGCGAGATTGAAGGCGGCCAGCGCCAGTTGCCGGCCAAGCGAATTGAAAACGTTGAGCAGGTGCTGCCCGAGCGGAATTTCCTTGGCGCGGCGAAACAGATCGAGGCTGAAGATGGCGACGATAGGCAGCAGCAAAATGCCGATGATCGCCGCTGTCCAACCCAGGAATGAGGGCGCTACGGTCAACCCGAAAAAAAGCAGAAAAATGAAATTGGCCGGGACCAGGCTGCGCCGCAGGTTGTCGAGCAGCTTCCATTGCGACAGCCTGGACAGCAGATTTTTCTGGCGCTGGCCGCCGGTCCCGGGCACCCGTGGCAGCAGCCAGCTGGCGACCTGCCAGTCGCCACGTATCCAGCGGTAACGGCGGGCGACATCGGCACTGTAACGGGCCGGGTAGTCTTCGTAGAGTTGCACGTCGCTGAGCAGGCCGGCCCGGGCATAGCAGCCTTCGAGCAGGTCATGGCTGAGAATGCGGTTTTCCGGAAAGCGATCCTTCAGTGATTCCTCGAAGGCCTCGACGTCGTAGATGCCCTTGCCGATGAATGAGCCTTCGCCGAAGACATCCTGGTAAACGTCAGAAACGGCCTGGGTGTAAGGGTCAATGCCGGGCTCGCTGCCGCACAGCCGGGCATAGCGCGAGCGATTGGTGCTCGGCAGGGTGACCGCCATGCGCGGCTGCAGGATGCCGTAGCCGGCGGTGACCATTTGCCGGGCCGCGTCGTAGTGCGGCTGGTTCAGTGGGTGGGCGATGGTCGCCACAAAGGCGCGCGCCGAATCGCGCGGCAACTGGGTGTCGGTATCGAGCGTGATGACGTAGCGGACATTGCGCAAAATGGTGGTTTTGCCGACGATCAGCGCGAAGGCCTCCTGGCTGCCCAACCGAATCAGCGCATTGAGGTCGCCGAGCTTGCCTCGCTTGCGCTCGTAGCCCATCCAGACAGCTTCCTGTGGATTCCAGCGCCGCGGCCGGTGAAACAGGAAAAACAGGTTGTGTGTACTGCCAGCATACTTGAGATTGAGCGCATCGATGCGTGCCGCGGCGCGCTGCAGCAAGTCATCGTCTTCTGGTTGCTCGGCCGTGCCGGCATCACGAAAATCGGTAAGCAGACCGAAATGCAGGCAGGTGTCACGGTTGGCGAGGAAGCGGACTTCCAACGCCTCGACCAGATCATCGATGCCTTGCGGGCTGGTCAGCATAGTCGGGACGACCACCAGCGTGCGTGCCTGCGGCGCAATGCCCTTGGCAAAATCCATGCGCGGCAGGGGGTGCGGCATGACGAACAAGGTCGCCAGCCAGTTCACCAGCGTCACTGCCAGTTGGCTGGCGCCGAGCAGGGCCGGGGCGACGAGCAGTGCCAGCAGCCAGTGAGTGAGGCCGTCGCTGTGAGCGAGGGTGATCAGGCCGCTAACAAAAACTGCCATAAGCAGGGCAATCGCGCCGAGATAGAGCGTTAGCGGTGCGCCGGCACCCAGCCGGTGGACGAGATCACCCAAGGATGGCCGGACTTCGGCTGCCTGGGTCAGTTGCGCCAGCCCGGCGTCGATCAGGTAGTAGCCGACATGCGAGGCGCGTGGCTGCTCGCCGCCAACCGCCTCGTGCGTCAACTGGATGGCCTTGCGGGCAACTTCGCATTCGGACAGGGGGCTCTGCTGGGCCAGCTTTTCGATGACGTGCCGGTAGCGGTCGCGGGTTGCGAAATCCATGTGGCTGTATATGTCGTTAGGATCTTCGCGCAACTTCTGGTCGACGGTACTCGTCGTTTCAACGAATTCACGCCAATCCATGGCGCCGAGCAGGCGCAGGCTGCCAATGCTGTTGCTGATCGACACCTGGTTGGCCGCCTGGCTCTGGGTTTCCGACTGGACCAGCTGCTCGATGGTCTGGCCGGATTCGGACAGGCGCTGCTCGATCCAGGTGAGTGGCAAGGCCAGTGCCGAACTGTGCCCTTGCAGGCGGCGCGCCAGTTCGGCGACGAAGGAATTGACCAGCGGCGGATTGGCCCGTGCCATGTCGGCAATGACCAGGATAAGGTTTTTCGGGTCATTCTCGGCGGCGTCGATCATCTGGTCGGCCCAAATGTTGGCCGCGTTGCGGTCGATCATACCGGCTGCAACGCGGGTACTGACCCGGCGCAGGTTTTCGATCAGCGCCAGGCGCAGCATGATCGGGATGGCCCACAACTCGCCGAGCTTGAGATCGGCCAGCTTCTGGTAAGCGGCGACGAAACGGTAAAGGCTTTCAGCATCGACACGGCCATCACCGTGGGCGATAGCGGCGAGCGCGATGTCGTACACGCGCGGCAGGCCGGCCGAATTGCCGTTGGACAAGATGGGCAACTCGCGACTGTAGCCCTTGGGGAAATGGCGACGGGCCGTGCGGATCTGTTCTTCGATCAGGAAAAAATTATCCAGCAGCCATTCGCCGGCTGGCGCGATCCTACGCTTTTCCCGGGCCGCTTCGCGCAACACTTCATACCCGGCGAGTAGTGCATCTTCGTTCTTTTCCAGACGGGCCAGCAACTTGTCAGGGCCATGTGTCGCTTGTATCTTGTGCAGTTCGGCCAGCGTCGTGCCGTGCCGCTCCATCTGGTCGGCGCTGAACAATTCGGCGCGCAAGGGCGGTTCGGCGTAAGCGAGTTCTTGTTCCAGGACATTAACCTGGCGTCGCCGGGTCAGGTGATGCAGGGCAGTCTGCAAGGTCTTGAAGCCAGTCGTCAATGTTCAGATCTCCATGTCTGCTGCCTAATCCCGGCGATCCTTAACAGCACTATCGTTAGCCTACACCGAATCCTGTTTGGCGTATGTGCGCTGACACACCGATGCAGGGCAATCGCATGAATCCTATACAAGACCCAGAAGTTTGGAGCGATAGTAGCCGGAAGTCGCAGCGATAAGATGCCGCGCCTTGATGCTGCCCTTTTGCTTGATGGGGTCAAGGCGAAAGAGATTGAGCGTAATGTGCTTGAGAAGGGCGAGGTTGTGAGCCGCATGTCCGGTACGAGCGCGCATCCGGTCGTCGGCGAAGGCGACATCCATGCACCAGTGCAAGCGATTCTCGACGGTCCAATGAGCGCGCACCGAGCGGGCCAGTCGTTCGGCATGGGCGGGCGGGCTGCTGATGTAGAAGCGGCGCTCGAAGGACGTCTTGCCCTTGATGTAACGTTCCGATTCGATGACGGCAAAGGATTTCAGGTCGAGCCATTGCGCCGGCCTGGCCAGGCAGTCCAGATGATGGAACGCAAAACAGCGCCGGGTTTCCAGCCGACCGTGATCCTTTTCAAGCGATTCGGTGAGCGTGTGTGGAGTATGCTCCGGTGCCGCCATGAATTGGCTGAAGAAGTCACGCATCGAATCGGCCAGTGTCGGCTGGTTCTCTTTCACGGCAAGAATGTAATCGGCACCCCGCGCACGAATAGCCTGGGCGATATTGGCCTGAGTGCCCATCGCATCGATGGTCACGATGCAGCCCTTGAGCGCCAGCGTCGCCAGCAGTTCCGGAATCGCCGTCTTCTCATTCGACTTCTCTGGTGTGGCACGTTGCCCAAGCACCAGTCCCGCATCGACGGCGAAGGCACTGACCAGATGCAACGGCGTGCCATCGACCTTACCCGAGCGGCGACTGGTCTTGCCGTCGATGGCGACCACCCTGTCCGCCCCAAGGGCCGGAAGGATGGCGCCCACCCAGCGGCGAAATGCCACTTCGAATTCATCCGGATCGATCAAACCGAACAGGCGTCCGAACGTGTCATGCGACGGAACGCCCTTCTCCAGCTTCAGATACTGACGCAACCAGTCCAGCTTCTCGTTCGCCCACCGTTCGATCTCCACAAAGGTATCGGCTCCAACCCGTACCGCGTTGACCGCCACCACCAGAAGCGCCACCAGATCATGCTCAAACTTCCGTCGCTGCCTCGGGTCGCGGATCGACACAAAGACATCGGCCAGTCGCAACTTGTTTCCTGTTTCCATGGGCTACCCCAAAAAGCCAGGAAAC
Organism: Candidatus Dechloromonas phosphoritropha; assembly: GCA_016722705.1. Taxonomy (NCBI): domain Bacteria; kingdom Pseudomonadati; phylum Pseudomonadota; class Betaproteobacteria; order Rhodocyclales; family Azonexaceae; genus Dechloromonas; species Candidatus Dechloromonas phosphoritropha. The sequence goes on from JADKGN010000004.1 coordinate 464,234, forward strand.
TACACAAATCAAGGGGCTGTGAACATAGATGGTCGCCCCTCGTTTGCCAAGCCTTCAGTCCGTGACGTTCAACAGGTGGAGATTGCAGCCATAGATCCGGACTTTGATCGAGGCCACAGCCTCTGTCCCTGATGGAATATGCAGATCGGTCGCTCAACAGCCTCCAGTACCCGAAGTACGAAGTTCCTGGCAGCATTCACCGATCCCGGTCTGACCTGTCTCGCCATCACGTCATGATTGCCTGTGCAATCGGTGGTTCTCCTTGAAGTTTGCTGCCGTTGTATTGCTACCTTGCAGGGTTATCCACGGGGCCGATAGCCGAAGGTCCTTTTAGACCGTAGGGCAGCGGCACGGTGGATAACCCGTATTCATGCCGCCGATCCATAGCAGGGTTCGTAGTCTCGCTCGTGGGCCAAGAGTGCTCAAACAATTCGAGCGTTCTTGTTGACCTGTGCCACCGCAGCCACGTTTTTGTGACGTCGCCCCATAACCTCTGCGAGCCAACTTCCGGTATAGGCTGCTTTGCGCTCGGCAACACGGATTACGGCTCGAGCTCCGTGGATCAGCAGGGTCCGCAGATACGTGTCGCCACGTTTGCTGATGCCCAACAGTGTTTGCTTGCCGCCGCTGGAATTCTGTCGTGGCACCAGCCCCAACCAAGCCGCCAGTTGTCGGCCATTCTCAAAGTTCCGCGCATTGCCGATCGATGCCACCAGGGCGCTTGCCGTGATCGGACCAATGCCGGGAATCTGCGCTAACTTTCTACTCGCCACGCTCTCCCGGTGCCACGCTTGGATTTGTATTTCCAACTCATGAACCTGCCGGTCCAACTCTTTGAGGTGGTCACCAAGGCGTGCAAGTAGTTGGCGAAACATGCCTGGCAACCCATTCTCACCATCCTCCAGAACCTCAGGTAGGCGCTTACCGATGTACCCAATGCCTTGTGGGATGATGATGCCGTATTCGGCCAGACCACGAATCTGGTTGGCCTGAGCTGTTCTCGCCTTGACGAAGCCTTGGCGGGCGCGATGCAGTGCCAGAACGGCCTGCTGCTCGCCGGTCTTGATTGGCACAAAACGTATGTTTGGCCGACCCGCCGCCTCACAAATTGCCTCGGCGTCGGCTACATCATTCTTATTGTTTTTTACATACGGCTTCACAAACTGCGGAGCCATCAGTTTCACCGTATGGCCCATCGCCTGCAGTTTGTTCACCCAAAAATGAGCGCCACCACAGGCTTCCATGCCGATCAGGCAGGACTGGAAATTGGCAAAAAACGGCAATACCTGATCGCGCTTCAATTGCTTCTTGAGTACCACCTTGCCCCGTTCATCAACGCCATGAACCTGAAAAACCTGTTTCGCCAGATCAATGCCAACTGTCGTAATCTTCATCTCGGTCGCTCCTCTCCCTCAGTGGAATATTGCTATCGCCACTTTGGCATGTTGATGCCGTTTCTGGGAGGGGCGACCATCCCTTTAGTCCCCTTTGCAACCCGTTGATCGTAAACGACTATTTCAATGTGTTCACAACATTGGCATTCATGCGATTGCCCTGGGCTCACTGGACCGGGCGAGCGAAAAGTTGAACAATGACAACATGTGTGAATTCATCAGGAAGTTCGTGGAAACCTTCGCCGCCTGGGCCGAGCGCATCGTGCCGTCTTCCTGTACGGCTGGATGCGAGCGGCAGGTCGATCGAGATTGCGCGTGCAAAGACTCCGCCGATGCTGTTCCGGTTGGACTGAGCACTGTGAGCAGGCAGTGAGCGATTCCGTAAAAGCCGCATATGCCCCCGGCTGGCCTGGTAGCGAGCCGCGTTGGACTTCGAGCGCCAAAACGGGGGTCGGTACGTCGCTCAGCGCAGCGAGCCGCGTCTGGTTCACGCTCAGCCACGGCATCCTGAACGAGATCTACTATCCGCGCCTCGACTCGCCCTGCACCCGCGACATCGGGCTGATCGTCACCGACGGCCGCGATTTTTTCTCCGAGGAGAAGCGCCACGCGCATTCACAGGTCAGCTACCCTTTCGAAGGCGTGCCGCTTTACCGGCTGATCAACGCCTGTGACGCCGGGCGCTACCGCATCGAAAAGGAAATTCTCGCCGATCCGGCGCGCGATGCGCTGCTGCAGCGCACACGCTTCGTCCCGCTCGCCGGCGAGCTCGACGACTATCGCCTCTACGTTCTTGCTGCACCGCACATGGGCAACCGTGGATGGGGCAACAGCGCTTGGCTCGACGACTACAAAGGCGTGCCGATGTTGTTCGCGCAGCGCGCGAACTTCGCCTTGGCGATCGCGTGCTCCGCGCCGTGGCACAGGCGCTCCGTGGGTTTCGTCGGGCGTAGCGACGGCTGGCAGGATCTCGTGCGCCACCGGCGCATGCGTTGGGAGTATGCCCGCGCCGAGAACGGCAACGTCGCGCTCATCGGCGAAGTCGATCTGCAAGCCTGCTCCGGTAGCTTCGTGCTGACGGTAGGCTTCGGCAACAACCCGGCCGAGGCCGGCCATCGCGCGCTGGCAAGCTTCAACCAAGGCTTCGAGGCGGCGCAGACCGCCTACGTGTGCGAATGGCAAGAATGGCAGCGAGACTGCCTGCACATCGCCGATGAAGATCCGGCAAGCGCATACGACGCCTACCGCACCAGCATGATGGTGCTGCGCACGCACGAGTCGAAGCGCATCCCCGGCGGGCTGATCGCCAGTCTTTCGTTCCCGTGGGGCTTCACCAAGAGCGATGACGACCTGGGTGGCTACCATCTGGCCTGGCCACGCGACCTGGTGGAATCGGCCGGTGCGCTGCTCGCCGCCGGCGCGCATGACAACGTGCGCAGCGTGCTGCGCTACCTGCAGACCACCCAGGAAGCCGACGGGCACTGGCCGCAGAACATGTGGCTCGACGGCACGCCGTACTGGAACGGCATCCAGATGGACGAAGCAGCGTTTCCGATCCTTCTGGTCGATCTGGCGCACCGGGAAGGTGCGCTCTCCGAGCAGGATTTGCATGGCTTGTGGCCGATGGCTCGCCGCGCGGCGAGCTTCCTGGTACGCAATGGACCCGTCACGCAGCAGGATCGTTGGGAGGAGGATGCCGGCTATTCGCCGTTCACGCTGGCGGTTGTCATCGCGGCATTGCTGGTCGCGGCCGAGATGGCCGACGCGTGCAGCGAGCCGGATGTCGCCGCCTATTTGCGCGATACGGCCGATGTCTGGAACGACTACGTCGAGCGCTGGACCTACGTCAGCGGGACGCCGCTCGCGCACCAGACGGGCGTGGAAGGCTACTATGTGCGCATCGCCCCACCCGAAGTCTGCACCGTGGCGTCACCCAACCAGGGCTTCGTGCCCATCAAGAACCGCCCTCCGGGCGAAATGGAGACACCGACAGAACTGAGCTTCCCTCTGTATTTCGTCTGCCAAAGGGTGGATTTCATGCTACCAGTTTTTGCTGATGTTGCTCACTGAGCCAGTTTTCAAGGAACTGAATTGGTGATTGGTAACCGAGCGTCGAGTGCTGTCGTTTCCGGTTGTAAAACACCTCAATGTACTCGAAGCTGGTGGCCTTCATGTCGGCGTGACTGGCGTAGCGAATGCCATGCACCCACTCGTTTTTGAAGCTGTTGAACCAGCTTTCCGTCGGCGCGTTATCCCAGCAGTTTCCTTTGCGACTCATCGAGCAGATCATGCCGTAAGCCCTGAGCTTGTCCTGAAACGCATGGCTGGCGTACTGGCTACCTCGGTCCGAGTGGTGCATCAATCCCGCTGCAGGACGCTTGCGGAACCAGGCCATGGTCAGCGCATCCGTCACGATATCTGCCGTCATGCGCGGCTTCAGCGACCAGCCCACGACTTCGCGGTTGAACAGGTCGAGCACGATGGCCAGATACAGCCAGCCTGCGTCGGTCCACAGGTAGGTAATATCAGACGTCCAGAGCTGATTCGGGGCCGCTGGTGTGAAGTTTCTGTCGAGCAAATTGTCAGCAACTGGCAAGCCGTGCTTCGAGTCTGTGGTGACCTTGTAGCGCCGCTTGTGGCGGGCATGAATGCTGTTTTCACGCATCAGCCGTTCAACCCGCCCCTTGCTGGCTGGGAAGCCCCGGCTCCGCAGTTCTCGGACCATGCGCGGACTGCCGTAGGCACCCCTGATCTCAGCATGAATGGCACGAATGAGTGCCAGCATCTGGAGATCGGTCAGTCGCTTGCGATCCGGCCGACCGCCGCGCCTCCAGGCGCGATAACCGCTGACGCTGACATCGAGCACCTCACACAGATCAACGAGCGGGTAGCGCAAGCCTTGTTCGGCAATCCAGGCGTACTTCACAGGACATCCCTTGCGAAGTACGCCGTCGCTTTTTTTAGGATTTCGTTCTCCCGTTTGAGCCGCAGGTTCTCCGCTCGCAGCCGGGAGATCTCCATTTCCTCGGGCGTCACCTCTCGGTTTCCTACGCCTCTGAGTCTGCCTTCTGCTGACGATTTTACCCAGTTACGCAACGTCTGGTCGCCCAGACCAAGTTCCTTGATCACGCGACTGATGCTCTGACCATCCTTCACCCGCTTGACCGCCAGTTCCTTGAACTCGGTCGTGTAGGCCTGCTTCGGTATCTTCATTTCAGGCCTTCCAAAAGTGACTCAATTTTAGGTCACCCTTGGCAGACTAATTTCCGGGGGAAGCTCATTCTCAATCCTGGCAAGATCCTCTGAGAGAGCCATGATGGGCCGCACCCTGAACATTCTGCCGGCGGCCACGCTTGACTACCGCCGTCTCGCCGAAAAGCGCCTGCCCCGCTTCCTGTTCGATTACATCGATGGCGGCGCCAACGACGAGATCACACTGGCCAATAATGTCGGTGACTTCCGGAAGATCCGCATCAGGCAGCGGGTATTGAAAGACGTCTCGAACATCGACACCTCGACAGTGCTCGCCGGCGAGCCAGCGGCCATGCCGGTTATCCTGGCGCCGGTCGGCATGGCCGGCCTCTACGCCCGGCGCGGCGAGGTGCAGACGGTACGCGCGGCCAACGCGAAAAACGTGCCGTTTACGCTGTCGACCGTGGGCATCTGTCCGCTCGACGAAGTGCGGTCCGCGGCGAGCAAGCCCTTCTGGTTCCAGCTTTACATGATCCGTGACCGGGGCACGGTCCGGAACCTGCTCGAACGGGCAATGGGCGTCGGCTGCACGACGCTGGTCTTCACCGTCGACCTGCCGGTGGCCGGCATGCGCCACCGCGACACCCGCAACGGCATGCTCGACAACTCGCTCCGCGGCAAGCTCGGCAAGGCCTGGCAGCTCGGCACCCGGCCGGGCTGGATCTACGATGTCGGAATACGTGGCAAGCCGCACAGCTTCGGCAACCTCGCCGACCTGGTTCCCGACCCGACCGATCTCAAGGCCTACCGCACCTGGATCGACGCCCAGTTCGACGCCTCGGTGACATGGAAGGACATCGAGTGGCTGCGCGGCATCTGGAAAGGCAAGCTCATTCTCAAGGGCATGCAGGAGCCGGACGATGCGCTGGCGGCGGCCGAGGTGGGCGCCGACGGCCTGGTCGTCTCGAACCACGGGGCGCGCCAGCTCGACAGCATGAATTCCTCGATTTCCAAGCTGCCGGGTGTCGTCGCCGCAGTCGGCGAGCGCATGGAGGTTTATGTCGACGGTGGCGTGCGCAGCGGGCTCGACGTCTTCAAGGCCATCGCCCTCGGCGCCACAGGCGTGATGATCGGCCGCCCCTGGGCGTGGGCGCTGGCCGCCGGGGGCGAGGCAGCCATCGCCGCCCTGCTCACCACCTTCAAGAAGGAACTCGAGGTCGCCATGGCGCTATCGGGCGTTACGACGATCGGGCAGATATGCCCGGTTCTGATCGACTCGATCTGATTTCGTCGCGTCGCGCAACAAGCTCATGAAGGCAGCTCACGGGGAGAGCCACCAGGATCCGCAGTGACATCATCGCCAGCGACGCCAGCCGGGTGATGGCCTAAATCGCCACCAAATTCTGTATGATTCTCAGTCGCGGGCTTGTTGGAGCGTCCCGGAAGGATGCCTCTGCTGAGATCCACGGCGTGGCTTGAAGGGCAAGTACGGGTCATGAAGATCCGTGAACGAACAATAACGTCAGGTTGCCCGAAGTTGAAGAGAAATCAAGTTTGGGAAAAACTGTAGCCATCGAGGGACTGCCTGGAGTCCCGCAGAAAGGAGTCATCACGTGATCTATTTCGCTGCTTTGGTCGTGCTCGCAACCCTCATCGCCATGGCGTCGGGACGGGTTCCTGCTGTCCTCGCGCTGGCTACGGCGATCTGCGTCGCGGGCATCACCGGGTTGGCCCCGGTGCCGGCGCTTTTCGCCGGATTGGGCAACGGCGGGATCATCACCGTCGCGGCGATGCTCGTCATCGCCAAGGGAATCGTCCATACCGGCGCGGTCAGCCGAGTCACCTGGGCGCTGCTGTCGACCGTCACCAGCGCGCAGCACGCCTTGCGTCGCCTCGCGCTGCCCATCGGTGTCGGTTCCGGCCTGATGAACACCACGCCGATCGTCGCCATGCTTGTCCCGGCGGCCAAGGAACTGGAGCAGAACCGCGGCATCAACGCTCGGGAGTTGCTGCTGCCCATCGCCCACATCACGACTCTAACCGGCTCGGTGACTCTGATCGGCACCAGCTCGAACCTGCTCATCGCCGGCATCGCCGCGCCGATGGGAATCGACATATCGATGCTGTCGTTCGCCCCGGTGGCGTTGCCGGTCGCCGTCGTCGGCGCGGCAATCGTGTATCTGATCGCGCCGCTGATGCTGCGCGGTCAGGGGGAGACAGTAACGGCGACCCAGGACTTCCGGGTCGAGATCCCGGTCTCCGGGAAAGCACTGGCGATTGGCCGTGTGGCCGCGGATTTCGGGATCGATCAGACCCAGCAGTACGCCTTGAATACGATCCGTCGTTGGGATGCCGACGTTGATCCGGCCTCTCCCATCGAGGCCGGCGACACCCTGGTCTTCTCGGCGACCGAGAGCGGCGTGACCGCCTTGTGGGGCAGTCCGCTCTTCGGCCTGGCCGAGCAGCGCCTTTACCGGGTTTCCATGGGCTCAAGCGCCAACGGAACCGTGCGTGATTTCGAGACCGACGGAGGTATCCGCGTCATCGCGGCGCGGACTACAAGCCGCCTGCGCGACACTGAGGTGCGCCCGGGCAAAACCGCATTCGTTACCACGCCCAGAAAGTCCCTGCTCGTCGAGCAGCCGGATGTGACGCTGGTCGAGCGCGCCGCCAGCCCGAGCCCACAACCGGGCAAGACCGCAGTCGCTCTCGCCATCCTGGCCGCTGTCATCGTCTCGGCGTCGTTCGGACTGGTTGCGGTGGAGCTGGCTTCATTGACCGGGGCTGTTCTGATGGTCATTACCGGCATTCTCACGCCGAAGTCCGCAGTGCGTGCCCTCGACTGGAACGTACTGTTCATTCTCGTCGGGTCGGTAGCGCTCGGCGCAATCGTCGTCGAGAGCGGGCTCGCCACGGTGCTCTCCGACGCAATCAGACACCTCGCGGGAGGTAGCATGCTGCTCGTCGTCATCGTCTTCGCGGTGACGACGGCGATCGTGACCAACCTCGTAACCAATGCGGCCGCCGCGTCGATCCTTACCCCGGTGGCGATCGGCATAGCCAACGAGATGGGCATCAACCCGGTGACGCTCCTTGCGCTGATCGGAACCTGCATCTCGTTCACCTTCATCAATCCGTTCAGCCACCAGTCGAACCTGATGGTCATGGTGCCCGGAGGCTACACCTCGGCCTCGTTCGCCAAGTTCGGCGTCCCGCTGGTCGCCGGATCGCTGGTAACGGTTGTCATCGTCGCCTACCTGCTGCTGCACCTGCAAATGCGGTTCTAGTCCCGGCTGACTCCGCCGGGCCGCCCCCAGCCGTGATCACCCGGCAGCCCGGCGCCGGTTGGCGGACAAGAGGCCGTTTCGACGTAGCGAATCGGGATCATGTTGGAAACTTCTCGCGGAAAGCAGTCGGCACCGACGTCGGCTTGGGTGCTGCCTAGTCGAAGAACATGATGCCGCCCTTGTCGCGCCCCACTTCGCGGCCGCTGCTCTGCTTCGAGTCATTGTTTTGAGAGCGGTTGCGCAACAAGCCGCTAAGCTGGGAAAACCATAGTCGGTCACGGGGTGCTGCACGTAACGGAAATGGGGTTTCCTAATTTAGGAAACGATGATTTATTCGTCACCCCGGCGAAGGCCGGGGTCCAGGTCGTTAATTTTTCTGGATTCCGGCCTTCGCCGGAATGACAATTCTGGAATAAATCAGCGTCTCCTTAACGCGCAAGAGTCATGCATTCCGTTTTTCTACGCACCGTTATATCATCTCGTATATTACGAAACGGTGCTACCCGAAGCTGTACGCCTGCCTAATGAACAACGCGCATAGATGGGCCATGCCGCGATGTCTGAATCACACTACACCAAAATGCCGGGAGCAAGCCCCAGTGACGTTCATCAGGGACATGCTTCCCGACACTTCAGAATGGATGAGATTCGATGGCGCGCGAACACGAAATAGAACTGAATGGATTGGTCTGGATGTCCGTTGGCGACAAAAGCGTCGGCGGACCGGGACGGATGGAACTGCTGACAAAGATAGCCGAGTGCGGCTCAATTACCCAGGCAGCGAAGTCCATAAAGATGAGCTACAAGGCGGCGTGGGATGCCGTCGACCAGATGAACAACCTTGCCGGCGAACCACTTGTCGAACGGGTAACGGGTGGAAAGGGAGGCGGCTCGACACACCTCACGCCGCGCGGTGAACAACTTATCACCAACTTCAGATTGATTGATGAAGAGCACAAGCGATTCATCAATCAGCTAAGCAAGCAGGCTCACGGACTCAAGAAGGACCTACTTTTTATCAGGAGAATGACCATGAAATCCAGCGCACGCAATCAATTCTTAGGCAAAGTGACCGCCGTCAAAACCGGTGCGGTCAACGATGAAATTGACGTGGAAATAGTAGGCGGGCAGAAGATTGTCGCCATTATTACCTGTGAGAGCACCAAAAATCTGGGCCTGCAAACTGACGCCGAGGTATTTACGCTGATCAAGGCCTCGTCGGTAATCATTATAACCGATGACGAGGGGGCAAGGCTTTCAACCCGGAATCGGCTCTCCGGAAAGGTATCTCACCTTCAGACCGGTGCCGTTAATTCAGAGGTCGTAATCGAGATTCCAGGTGGCGGTGCAATCGTTTCAATCATCACAAATGAAAGCGCCTCCAGGCTCGGCCTGAAGGTCGGCAAGGAAGCGAGTGCGATTTTCAAGGCGTCGAGCGTGATTATCGGCGTACCTGCGTGAATGCCCGCTTTTTCGTACATCTCACCGGTCACCATCGGTTAATTTTCTTCATAAGGCATCTGCAATGAAACTCTCCCGTCTTTTTCTTTCCTTGGTGTTACCCATACTTGGCGCCGCTTCTTCAGCGCAAGCCGATGAGGTGTCGGTCGCGGTTGCCGCCAACTTTGCGGCGCCAATGCAGAAGATTGCAGCAGAGTTTGAGAAAGAGACGGGCCACAAGGTTCTGACCTCGACTGGCGCAACAGGGAAGTTCTACGCGCAAATCAAGAATGGCGCACCGTTCGAGGTGCTGCTGTCGGCTGACGATGAAACGCCGACAAAGCTTGTGAAAGAAGGCGCTGCAATCAGTGGCAGCCAATTCACCTACGCTATCGGCAAGCTTGTGCTGTGGTCAGCGAAACCGGGTTTTGTCGACGGCACCGGTGAGGTTCTAAAAAAGGGGGGATTCAAGCACGTCGCATTGGCGAACCCTAAGCTTGCTCCCTACGGTGCTGCCGCAGTCGACACCATGAAGGCCCTCGGCGTTTACGATGCGTTGCAGCCAAAGTTCGTCCAGGGCGAGAACATCGCCCAGACCCACCAATTCGTGGTTACCGGCAACGCCGAGCTGGGCTTTGTGGCAATGTCCCAAGTCCTGAAGGATGGAAACATTGACGGCTCGGCATGGATTATCCCGGGCAGCTTGTACAACCCGATCCGCCAGGATGCCGTGCTTCTCGCCAAGGGCAAGGACAGGTCGGCAGCAATTGCCCTGCTGAATTATTTGAAGGGTGAAACGGCGCAGACCGTGATCAAGTCCTTCGGCTACGCATTGCCCTGATTTCGTAAAATACCGAAACTCTGATGGGTTCCCCCGACCTCGCTGCCGTCTGGCTGACGCTCAAGCTGGCCAGCGTCGTCACCCTGCTGCTGCTGGCGATTGGCACACCGATCGCCTGGTGGCTGGCGCGCACGCGCTCGCGGCTCAAGGGTGTGGTCGGGGCACTGGTCGCCTTGCCGCTGGTGCTGCCGCCGACCGTCCTCGGCTTCTATCTGCTGATCACGATGGGGCCGCACGGGCCGGTCGGCAAACTGACCGAGGCGCTCGGCATCGGACTGCTGCCGTTCACCTTCCCCGGCCTCGTCATCGCCTCGGTACTCTATTCGATGCCCTTCGTAGTCCAGCCGATTCAGAACGCCTTCAATGCAATCGGCGAACGCCCGCTTGAAGTCGCCGCCACGCTGCACGCCAGTCCGTGGGATGCTTTCTGGTCGGTCGCCGTGCCGCTTGCCCGTCCCGGCTTCATCAGCGGCGCGATACTCGGGTTCGCCCATACCGTCGGCGAATTCGGTGTCGTGCTGATGATCGGCGGCAACATTCCGAACGAGACACGGGTCGTTTCGGTGCAGATTTACGACCACGTCGAGGCGCTCGAATACACGCAGGCACACTGGCTTTCCGGCGGCATGCTGGTGTTCAGCTTCGTTGTTCTTATCGCCCTCTACACCTTCAATTCGGCACGGCGCCAGGCGCTATGACCGATGAAATTCGCGCCAAATTTCGGGTAGACCGCAAGGATTTCAGTCTCGACCTCGACCTGACCCTGCCGGGACGCGGCGTCACCGCACTGTTTGGCCCTTCCGGCTCGGGCAAGACGACCTGCCTGCGCGCCATGGCCGGACTCGAACGGACTGTGGGCGGTCTGTTCAGCCTCGGCGATTCGGTCTGGCAGGATGAAGCCAACAAGATCTTCGTGCCAACACACCGACGCGCCCTTGGCATGGTCTTTCAGGAAGCCAGCTTGTTTACGCATCTTTCGGTGCGCCGTAACATGGAATTCGGGCAAAAACGGACGTCGACCGCGCCCCGAAGGAAGCACTCCTGGGGTGCAACATCCGCCTTTACCCTTTCCGAAGTGAGCGAACTGCTCGGCATCGGCCATCTGCTGGAGCGCATGCCGGCCCAGCTTTCCGGCGGCGAACGCCAGCGCGTGGCGATCGCCCGCGCCCTGCTCGCCGCACCGCAGATCCTGCTGCTCGACGAACCGCTGGCAGCGCTGGATTCGAAGCGCAAGCAGGAAATCCTGCCCTATCTCGAACGCCTGCACCGCGAACTGGCGATCCCGGTCATCTACGTCAGCCATTCGCCCGACGAGGTCGCCCGCCTCGCCGATCATCTGGTGCTGCTTGATCAGGGCAAGGTTATCGTCAGCGGGCCGCTCAATAGTGTGTTGAGCCGCATCGACTTGCCGGGCAGCTTCGCCGACGACGCCGGCATCGTCCTCGAAGCGATCGTTGCCGAACACGAGGCCGACGAATTGACGCGCCTCGAATTTCCCGGCGGCCATTTCTACGTCGCACAGCGCAGCGAGCCAGTCGGCACCGCGCTGCGCTGCCGCATCTTGGCCCGCGACGTCAGCCTGGCGCTGGTGCCGCAAACCCAGGTCAGCATCCTGAACTGCGTCAATGCCATCGTCGTCGACCTCGCCGCCACCTCCACGCTGGGCCAGGTTCTGGTGCGTCTCGACGTCGCCGGCGCACCGCTGCTGGCCCGCATCACCAAGCGTTCGGTCCGCAACCTCGCCATCCGTCCTGGCCTCGCGCTGCGCGCCCAGATCAAGTCGGTGGCCCTGCTCGGGTAGCCATCAGCAACTCCTGCGCACCATTGATACGGTGTCAGCGTGCACCGATACCCTGGACGATTCTCTGGCGGGCCTCTTGCGCCCCCTGATTTATCAGGAACTATCGATTGTCTTCTACGACTTGACGACGATCCGTAACGAAGGCGGCACCGTCCTGCCTGAGGACGTCCGTCCCTGCCTGCCAAAAGTAACGTCAGCCTTACTTCACCCTTGGCAGACGAAATTTCGCGGGAAGCTCAGGCACCGCCATGTTTCTTCAGTGCATCGATCAATTCTTGTGCGTAGTTCGATATTGAAGCGCCTTGCCGCGTCAGGATGTAGCGCTCTCTTAGTGCCCATGCTTCATCGATCTCTTTAAGAACTATCAACATCGTTTTGCGGTGGCGAATGGCCGCTGATTCCGGAACTACTCCTATCCCCACTCCTGCTTCGACCATACGGCACATGGCTTCGAAGCTGCTGACTTGAATTCGAAGTCGCAACCTGCGATTTGCATCGCGAAGCAGTTTGTTCAGAAATGTTTGCAAGGTGCTTCCGTCATGAAGTCCGACAAAGTCGTAATGAATCATTTCGGAGAAAGCAACTTTGGGTAACTCCGCGAGCGGATGATTAGTCACTAACCAGTTCAATCATCACAACCCGGATGTTTCATAAACCCGCCGCGCGATGTCAATGTCGTGCCATTCCAGCCGTGATGCGAGTCAGCTTGCTGCGAATTTTTCTGGCAACCCGCCATGATGGGCCACATAGTCCTACGTTTGGGCGTCACACCCTGCCGCCATCGATCCCTGGACAGGGTGCAGGCGAGACTTCACCTCCGCTCAAGCGGATTCGAGCCGGCAGCATGAGACGGCGTCGCCGAGTCGATCAGGCCGGTGCCGGCGGGCGCGGGACGAGGTAAAGCAACTCGGTCACCCGCGCCAGCACCCCCTTCATCGGACACGAGGTGGGCAAGGACAGCTTGATCCGATCCTTGTACTGCACCACGCGCACCGCCAACTTAAAGAGTTTCAGGATAATCGACAGCGGTTGCGCCTTGGCCAGTTCCGTATGCACCAGCGTGTTCTCGCGCAAGCCGTGAATCAACCCATACGCCGCACACGAATAGATCAGCCGCAGGTGATTGGCGAGGAAGGCATGATCGGAGGTCCGGTCACTGGCCAAGTCGTTCTTCACCGCCTTGATGAAGTTCTCGTCCTGCCCTCGAGCACAGTACAGCTCTTTGTAAAGCACCTCAGGCGTCGGGTCGGACAGTGAGCTCACCAGGTACCGCGGGTTGTCACCCAAGGCCATCACCTCGGCCTTGACCACCACGCGGTAAGCCTTGGGCCACGAGCCCGCCTGATACTCGATATCGTCGTACAGTCGTGTCGCCGCCGGGGCTGGATTCCCCAGGCGCTGGGCGTTGGCGCTGTGTGTCTGGTGCAGCGCACGGGCTTTCTCCAGCAGCGGCTCGGCCTTGGGCGAGAGCACCTGGTTGCCGGCCAGGCCGAAGAGGAAGTCCAGATGCGGATCGGACGCGCACAAGGCCATCAGTTCGGGATTCGAGAAGTGGCCATCCCCGCGCAGAATGATGTGGGTCTCGGGCCAAGCCTGGCGGAGCAAGCGCAGCACGCGCTTGATGATGGCCGCGTTCTCCTTGCCAGTCGGGCGTTTGCCCGGACGCAGGACGGCAGTAATGAACTTCCCGGAAAGTCCTTCGAAGAGAAACAGCGGCAGGTAGCAGTGATTCCCGTAGTGGGGGTTATAGAACGCCAGTTCCTGCTGCCCGTGAGTGGCATCCTCCGAGTGATCCATATCGAGCACGATCACGGCAGGCGCTTGGGCGTAGCTGGCGATGAAGGCGTCGACGAAGCTTTTGGCCAGGCGGTAAATGTCTTTGCGCGATACGCTGTTTTCGAGCCGGGAGAGCGTGGGGCCGGAGGCCAGGTCATTTCCCTCGTCCAGCGGGGCACGACCGACCGCCAGTTTGAACAGCGGATCGCGCCGCAGCGTGTTGGCGTCATTACCGTCGGCGTAACCGCTGGCGGTCTGGAATATCCGCTGGCGGAGCAGGTCGGCCAGGGGATGGTCAATGTACGAGGCGTGGCGTTTGTCGTGAATCGCGCTGACCAGGCGGGGAATCAGGCCGATTTGCAGGTCGATGCCACGCAACAGGAGTGCGCCAAAGTCGGAGGACATCGCCCCGCCGTCAAACTCTGCCCGGATCGTAAATCCGGCGCTGGCGGGAAAGCGAAGCTGGGTTGGGATAGAATTGTCCATGGGCGGTCTCGTTTAGGCTTCTTACGAAGCGTTATTGGCGTAACCCCAATTATATCAATGGGTTAAACGAGATTCGCCTGCTTTTATGAAAAATTCGGGACAAATCATGAGAAGAATTCAGGATGCGCAAGCCATGGTTGGCACTATGTTGAAGCGGGTCAATGAGCAGGCCGCAGCGACGACTGAACGTCCCAATCGAGTGAGGTAGTAGCGATAGGTATGAGTGACTTTCTTGATCAAGCCGAGCGTACGCAGTCGGGCAAGTTGGCGCGACATGGCGGACGGAGTGAGCTTCAGATAGCTGAGAAGATCGGCACGACGCCAACCGTGAATGTTGAACTCGCCGCGTTGCATGGTTTGCAGCAAGGCTTTCTCGGCAGGATCAAAGAAGTTCACCCCTTTGACACCGGGAGCCGCCCCCAACCGTGGCATGCTCAATCGCTCCAAGTCACGCTCGCCGGCACTGGGGTCATCGAGGCTGGAGAGGAACGCCAGGTAACGTTGGTTGCAGCCGAGCAGGATGTCGCGCAGGTCGATCAGGCTATAGATTGTCTTCTTCAGGGGCGCCAATTCTCGGGTGGCGTGCCTGTCCTTGTGTTCCACCTTGCGGTGGTGTTTGAAGAAACTCACGTCATTGACGGTCGTTTCGACCCGCAGTACGCGGGAGAATTTGTCATACACCTTGACGCCAGCGGCGCCCATGGTGTGCTTGATGCAGCGCCCCTCGATACGGGTGGACAACCGGGAACCGATCTCCTGGGCCAGTTGTGGCGTGACCTTCTTGCCCAGAAAGCTGGAGACGCGTTCTGCGTTGGCGGCCAAGACCGCTTGGCGCGAAATGGCGTCATACAGTGGAACCAATATCTGCTCACTGCGAAACATCAGGTCGGTGGAGTATTCGACTTGGCGCAAGCTCCAGTGATACGAGGATCCAAAGACGTCAAGCACTGGGCACAACCACTGCGCATAGCGATCCAGTCGCGGGTGAAGTACGTCGGGACTGAACGCATCCGCCAGCGCCTGCGCCTGCGCGATGTCGGCGACACGCAGGAAGGCGTTGTCCTGCTGGAGGAAGTCGATCCTTTCTCGCGTCAGAGTTCTTGCCAGAGCGCTGTGACCATTACAGTAGAACTGCAACCCGAACGGTGCCCACGTCGGCACACGCAGGTAGCACAACCCCAGTTCCTCGTCGATGAAATAGAAGTAGTAGTGCAGGCACTTGCCTTGATCGGGGCGCAGGTAAGTCTTGCCACTGCCTTTGTCATGCCACGGTTTGTAGCTCGGACAGGCTTCCATGGCCGAGAGCACATGCACCAAACCCGGTGCGTCGCCGCGACCGGCGAGCACTCGCGCGACCAACTCTTCCTTGCGAATATGGCTTTTGCTGACGTGCTCGATTTCAATACCCGCCGCCAGACACACCTCCTGCGCACGCTCACGAATGCGATCTCGCAGCGGCTCGGCAAATCGCGGGTAGTCGAATACCCGAATTCCGTGCGTGTACAAATAACTCGTCATTCCTGCCGCGTAGCACGCACCAGGCAGCGTGCCGGTGATAATGATCCGGTCAAAGCACGAAAGCACGCCATGCATGTTCGTCGCGTATCGTTCCGCCAGAGCCATCGCCAACATGATCGCCTCCTCGGTCATTCGTCAGGCTTCTATCGTAATACCTGTTTGGTTCCGGCTCGTCCGGCTTAGGTGTAACTGCAAGAACAAGGCGGTCAGTGCTGAAGTAATGTTTCTCGAGCCCGTCGGTATCGACTGGGCCAGACATGATCCCTAAATCAGTTGTCCCATCAAGTACTCCGCGGATGATTTCCGTTGTGAGGCGTTCCTGAAGATCAACGTCAATGTTTGGGTGATCGGCGAGAAAGCTGAGTCAAGTCCAAAATCTGCTGTAAATACTCTTCGATCCGATGAATGACGAATGGTTTTCAGCTAGCGAGGGCAACAACGTTGTTGCCCTCGCTAGCTGCGGCGCGGGAAGCCGCCCACTCCTTGAATTCATCCATGTCGAGGTACTTCCGTTCCTGCCAAGCCTCGTTCTGTTCGGCCAGCAGAGCGCCGATCAGGCGCAAGGCTGACTCGTCGTTGGGGAAGATGCGGATCACGCGCTCCCGCCGGCGAATTTCCTCGTTGAGCCGCTCCTGCATGTTCGTTGTGCGTAGCCGCTTGCGATACTTCTCGGGCAAGACCATTACCGCCATGGCATCCTCGAATCCTGCTTCGAGGCAGGCCACCGCTTTGGGGGCGCTCTTGGCGAAGCGCTCGGTGAATTCCGCCAGGCGGCGCTTGGCCTCGACCAAATCGGGCGCCTGCAGCACGAGCTTGACGGCAGCTGCCACCTCGGCGCGGTGGCGGGTGTTGCATTGGCCCAGAATGTTGCGCATCAGATGCACCTGACAGCGTTGCCAGCTGGCCCCCTGAAAGTGCCGCGCTGCCGCTTCACGCAGGCCGCCGTGGTCGTCCGAGATGATGAACTGCGTGCCCTTGAGGCCGCGCCCTCTGAGCCAGCGGAAGGTCTCGTCCCAGGTGGCGAAGCTCTCGGTGTCGCCGATCCGCACGCCCAGAATCTCCCGGAAGCCATCGGAGCGGATGCCTGAGACGGTCAGCACGGCACGCGAAACCACACGATCTTCTTGCCGACTCTTGATCAACAGGGCATCGACCAGCACGAAGGGATACTCGCCGTCCAGCCGCCGTTCGTTGAACGCGCTGACCCGCGGTTCCAGTCCGGCGCACAGTGCGCTCACCATCGATTTGGAGAAGCTGGCGCCGCACAGCTCTTCGGTGATCGCCGAGACCTTGCGCGTCGAGACACCGTGCACGACCATTTCCATGAGCGCCAGAACGAAGGCCTGCTCGCTCCGCTGGTAGCGCTTGAAGATGTCCGTCGAAAAGCTGCCGTCCCGCGTCTGCGGCACCAGCAGCGTCACCGGCCCAACCCGCGTGTAAAGGGTGCGTGGCCGGTAGCCGTTGCGATAGCCGGCCCGTTCGTCCGTGCGCTCGTGCCGCGTCGCCCCCAGCGTTTCCGTCACCTGCGCCTCCAGTACTTGATTGAGCACCGCTTCCACCAGTTTCGCCAGCCCGTCCTGCCCGTTTAAAAGCCCTGGCAGCAAGTCCGTTCCTACGCTAACCTCATACCCAGTCATCGCTTCTCTCCTTCGGTTATCGATCGTCTCGCAACGTCAGTTTACCGAATCGAAGCGGTGGCTACCTGCCACCCGATTTACAGCAGTTTAGTCACTAACCAGTTCAATCATCACAAATCATGAGAAGAATTCAGGATGCGCAAGCCATGGTTGGCACTATGTTGAAGCGGGTCAATGAGCAGGCCGCAGCGACGACTGAACGTCCCAATCGAGTGAGGTAGTAGCGATAGGTATGAGTGACTTTCTTGATCAAGCCGAGCGTACGCAGTCGGGCAAGTTGGCGCGACATGGCGGACGGAGTGAGCTTCAGATAGCTGAGAAGATCGGCACGACGCCAACCGTGAATGTTGAACTCGCCGCGTTGCATGGTTTGCAGCAAGGCTTTCTCGGCAGGATCAAAGAAGTTCACCCCTTTGACACCGGGAGCCGCCCCCAACCGTGGCATGCTCAATCGCTCCAAGTCACGCTCGCCGGCACTGGGGTCATCGAGGCTGGAGAGGAACGCCAGGTAACGTTGGTTGCAGCCGAGCAGGATGTCGCGCAGGTCGATCAGGCTATAGATTGTCTTCTTCAGGGGCGCCAATTCTCGGGTGGCGTGCCTGTCCTTGTGTTCCACCTTGCGGTGGTGTTTGAAGAAACTCACGTCATTGACGGTCGTTTCGACCCGCAGTACGCGGGAGAATTTGTCATACACCTTGACGCCAGCGGCGCCCATGGTGTGCTTGATGCAGCGCCCCTCGATACGGGTGGACAACCGGGAACCGATCTCCTGGGCCAGTTGTGGCGTGACCTTCTTGCCCAGAAAGCTGGAGACGCGTTCTGCGTTGGCGGCCAAGACCGCTTGGCGCGAAATGGCGTCATACAGTGGAACCAATATCTGCTCACTGCGAAACATCAGGTCGGTGGAGTATTCGACTTGGCGCAAGCTCCAGTGATACGAGGATCCAAAGACGTCAAGCACTGGGCACAACCACTGCGCATAGCGATCCAGTCGCGGGTGAAGTACGTCGGGACTGAACGCATCCGCCAGCGCCTGCGCCTGCGCGATGTCGGCGACACGCAGGAAGGCGTTGTCCTGCTGGAGGAAGTCGATCCTTTCTCGCGTCAGAGTTCTTGCCAGAGCGCTGTGACCATTACAGTAGAACTGCAACCCGAACGGTGCCCACGTCGGCACACGCAGGTAGCACAACCCCAGTTCCTCGTCGATGAAATAGAAGTAGTAGTGCAGGCACTTGCCTTGATCGGGGCGCAGGTAAGTCTTGCCACTGCCTTTGTCATGCCACGGTTTGTAGCTCGGACAGGCTTCCATGGCCGAGAGCACATGCACCAAACCCGGTGCGTCGCCGCGACCGGCGAGCACTCGCGCGACCAACTCTTCCTTGCGAATATGGCTTTTGCTGACGTGCTCGATTTCAATACCCGCCGCCAGACACACCTCCTGCGCACGCTCACGAATGCGATCTCGCAGCGGCTCGGCAAATCGCGGGTAGTCGAATACCCGAATTCCGTGCGTGTACAAATAACTCGTCATTCCTGCCGCGTAGCACGCACCAGGCAGCGTGCCGGTGATAATGATCCGGTCAAAGCACGAAAGCACGCCATGCATGTTCGTCGCGTATCGTTCCGCCAGAGCCATCGCCAACATGATCGCCTCCTCGGTCATTCGTCAGGCTTCTATCGTAATACCTGTTTGGTTCCGGCTCGTCCGGCTTAGGGACTCAATCGAAAGCTGGCCAGAACTTCTGGCATGAATTCAGTGACAGCAGTCGTATTAGCAAAAACACGAATGTGGCCTTTAACTCCCTCACAAAAGCGTTGCATGTCGTCTTTGAGATTCTCGACTTGGGATAGCAGCGTAAGGGCGTGTTGAAGAAGGACTTGGCCAGCAGGCGTTACAGCAACGCCCTTCGGTGCGCGATAGAGCAAGCGGACTCCCGCCTGACTCTCTAGTTCCTTGATCCGGTTACTGACCGCAGGCAATGATAAATGCATTCTTTCTGCGCCCTTCGTAATACTTTTGCTTTCGGTAACTTGGACAAAAAGCTTCAAGCTTGTCAGGTCGAAATGCATGAAGTCTCCTCTTCAATGCCTGTTGACTGAAACGCGCTTTGGGAAGTGGCGATTCGGATTTGGTTAAGCCTACCTTCCGAATTTATGAATTGTCCAACTAATTCACCATGGTGATAATCAATTCCACAACTTCAAAACGGAGGATGACAGTGAGCAATTCAGCAACAAACATTTCGGCATGGCTTGGACGTCAACAGCAGGCGAATGACCATGTTGCCAAGGGGATGGTAACTGCCCTTGCCGCAACGCTGGATCTTGATGCTGAACCGATCGTACAAGCTGGCGTACTTCCGCCTTTGTGGCATTGGATGTTTTTCAACCCACCAGCCCGGCAATCTCAACTTGGTACGGATGGTCATCCGGCTCGTGGTGGTTTTCTTCCAGCCATTGAGTTGCCAAATCGGATGTGGGCTGGCAGCCGCCTGAAGTTCGTTCAGGATATCCGGATCGACGAAGAGATTACCCGCCACTCCAAAATCATCAAATGCGAGCGGAAATCCGGACGTAACGGGGATCTCGTATTTGTCACTGTCCGCCATCTCATCAACGGTGAAAATGGCCTGGTCATGGAGGAAGAACACGATATCGTTTATCGCAATCCATCGCCTAAAGGCGCTCCTTTGGCCGGTGAGTCGATTACTGAAACGCCTGATTTTCGGAACCACATCGTGCCCGATCCGGTGCTTCTATTCCGATACTCAGCCCTGACATTTAATGGGCATCGTATCCATTACGATCATCCGTACACAACACAGGTTGAGGGCTACCCAGGACTAGTCTTCCACGGCCCTCTGGCAGCGACTTTCCTGCTCGAAGGATTTAGAGCGGCGTACCCCGATGCTCGGGTGAAGAACTTTGTATTCCGTGCGGTTGGCCCGCTGTTTGATAACCAAACATTTGATGTATGTGGAAAGCTTACCGCTCCCGGGCAAGCCCGGCTTTGGATTGACTGCGTTGGCCGCTTGGCCATGAGGGCGGACGTCGCCTTCGAGATCTGAATAACCAACATTCTGAATTGAGGACCTAATAATGGACACCATCGAATCCCCGTTCCTGAGCCTGAAACTCAGCGATTCCTATTCTGAAATCCGCGAAGCTGTGCGCGATCTTTGTAGCCACTACCCGGATGAATACAGGCGCAAGGTTGATGACGAACGCGGTTTTCCTGAAGAGTTTGTTAACGCGCTAACCTCTGCTGGCTGGCTGGCTGGCTGGCTGCCATGATTCCCGAGGAATACGGCGGCTCAGGCCTTGGCCTGACTGAAGCTTCGGTCATCCTGGAAGAAGTTAATCGCTGCGGTGGTAATTCCGTTGTTTGTCAAGATAGTTGTCACGTTACTTAAGCGGCCTTTTTTAGTTTGTTATCCTGTTGTCGTATTGGGTTGAGGTACACGATTGCGGGGCGATCCCAGTTTCGGATAGGGCCGCGCCAGCGCTCCGGCTTGGCGGCTTTGGCCTCAGCGTAGAGCGCTTCGCGCGCTTGCAGGACGGCAATATCGGTGCCCTGGTGTCGTTGGGCCGGGGTGACGAATTTGAGTGCCGAGTGCCGGTGCGTGGTGTTGTACCAGCGCACGAATTTCATCACCCAGTGGCGCACTTCATCAAGGGTCTTGAATCCCTTGCCTGGATAGCCGGGTCGGTACTTGAGGGTGCGGAAGAAGGCTTCCGCCTGGGCATTATCATCGGATACGCCGGGACGGCTGAAGGACGGTGCGATGCCGAGCTTCTGCAAGGTTGTCAGCATTGTGGCACCCTTCATGGGACTGCCGTTGTCAGCGTGCAGCACCAGCGGTGTCATCCCCCGGCCTTCAGCCAGACTGGCTTTACGGATGACCCCAGACGCCCGTTCGGCGGTCTCTTCCTCATACACTTCCCAACCCACTACCTTGCGCGAGAACAGGTCGAGCATCAGGTAGAGGTAGAAGTAGGTGCCCGCAAGCGGCCCCGGCAACCAGGTGATATCCCACACCCATACCTGGTTCGCGGCACTGGCCTGATGACGCTTGGGTTCGCTATGACTTGGCGCGGCGGCGCGACCTCGGTGATGTTGGAGGTCATGGGCCTTGAGGACCCGGTAGAAGGTGGATTCGCTGGCCAGGTAGAGGCCTTGATCTGCCAGCATGGGCACGATCTGCGAGGGCGGCAGGCTGGCAAACTCGGGCTGGCAGGACACCGCCACCAAGTGCTGCCGCTCGTCCTTGCTCAGCGCATTGGCCGGCGTCGGACGGGCGGCGTCAGGGCGCTGGTCAGCCTTCACCTCACCCTGGACTTCTGTCCAGCGCCGGTAGGTGCGGGAGCTCAGATTCAGTTCGGCACAGGCCCGAAACAGCCGAGCGCCACTCGCTACCGCTTCGTCGATCAGCGTTACCGCGTCGCGGCGATCTTGGGTGCCGATCATTCGTCCTCTTCCCCCCAGATCGCCGCGGCTTTTTTTCTCAGAATCAATAGCGCCGCCGTTTCCGCCAAGGCCCGGTCCTTGCGACCCAGATCACGCTCCAACTCACGAATGCGCAGCCGGTCTGCCTTCGCCGAGTCTGCCTTTATGCCGCCTGCAGGCGGCATAAAGGCAGACTCGCACACCTCCCGCCACTCCCGTACCTGCGCCACAAACGTAACCGGCAACTACGCGGCGTCGAGCGCCCCTACTTCGGCAACGCGTACAAAGGCGAGCGCAGCGGGTTCTGAGCGAACAGTTCTTTCCAGACCCGTGGCGTGAGTTCATGGACGCGGTCGGCGGGGTGCTCGGCGACGCGCTGCAGGACATCGACGAGATAATCGTAGGGGTCGATCTGATGCAGCCGACAGGTAACGATCAGGCTCTGGATGATCCCGACCTGCCTGGCGCCGAACTCCGTCCAGCAGAACAGCCAGGAGCGGCGCCCCATGGGAATCACCCGCAGGGCGCGTTCGAGGTGATTGGTGTCGATCGGCACGTCCGGGTCGGCGAGGAAGACCTCCAGTCCCCATCGTCGATCGCGCGCGTAGGCCAGCACCCTGGTCAGCGGATTGCGCGGTAACAGCCCCTGCGCCGCGAAGCGTTCGCCAACCCAGGCGAAGAAACGCTCGACGATCGGTTTGGCATGCTCCAGACGATAGTCGCGCTTCCTTGCACCGGTGAGCTTTTGCTCGCGGATGCGCTCTTCGACCTGATACAGGTCCCCAATGAGCGCGAGTGCCTGCGCTGCCGCTTCTGGTTCCGCGTCTTGCGCGTCAAAGAACTTACGACGCGTGTGCGCCCAGCATTGGGCGTGCGTGATCCCGATCTGCGCCGCGTAATGACTGTAGGCCTGATAGCCGTCCGACAACAGCACCGCGCCTTCGGCGGCGGTCAGTCCGAGGGCCGCCTCGACGTGCTTGAACTCGCGACTGGCGAAGAAGGGGAAACAGATTTCGTCGCCTTCGCCATACACCGGCCAGAAGTACGCCGCTTTCAGCTTGCCGGGTGCGCCCTGTCCGGCCTTGATCGGCGTCTCGTCCATCGCCTTGACGCGCGAGCTGCGGATCGAGGCAAACTGCGCCTCGTAGATCGGTTCGAGCAGAGTGATGCCCTGTTGCCCGATCTGCGTCAGCCACGGCCGGCTGACGGTGATTCCCGCATCGGCCAGGCGTTGATGCTGGCGATACAGTGGCAGGTGGTAGGCAAATTTGTCAATCAGCAGTCCGGCGACGAAGCTGACGTCGGCCCGGCTGCCCTCAATGACACCGGCCGGCGCGTTGGCGCAGACCAGTGTCTGGTTACTCTTGAGCTTGATTACCGGCCGGCGATACTTGATCACCACGTAGCTACCCGGCCGTTGCGCCAGGCGATAGCTGTCCTTGTGGCTGATGACCTCGTAGTCCTCGGGAGAGAGGCCTTCGACTTCCGGCGCGGTGAGCTCGACGACTTCGACTGGGACGCGGTTCTCGTCGAAGAAGGGCACGCTTTCGTCACTGGGACGCTTGCTGGTCGGCTGACGGGTATGCGCGGCGACGGGGCGACCTGGTGACTCAGAACCTGGTGGGGGCGTCGGGAACTCGCCGAGACTCAGTTGGCCGCTCGGCGTGACGTCGATGCGTCGTTCGCTTTTCTGGCCGAAGATCTGGCGCTTGAACCAGTCGATTTGTTGCTTCAGTGCGGTGATTTCAGCAGACAGCGTCTGGCACAGATCCAGCACCTCTTGCGGGCACAATGCCGCGGCTTGTTCGAGGTTGTAAACCGTCTGGTAACGTGCTGAATCCATGCGTGTATTTTAACACAAGCCGCTGTTTTGAAGCGTTTTTATGGGCGCTCCAGAGGCGTGATAACGCTTCTTCCGGCGTCCCGGCTCGATCCCTTCGAGGAGCAGTTTCAGACCGGTCCAGTCGATTTCGCACGTGCGCACTTTATCCCAGTTGGCGACGAAACGGCCTTCTTCGAGACGCTTGGCCCACAGGCAGAAGCCGCTGCGATCCCAGTAGAGCACCTTCACCTGAGTGCCACGGCGATTGAAGAGTAACCGGTAACTCTGCGGCGTTCTTTCCAGCGCCGATCGTGCTGTCGACAATGTCCTCCTCGAATCACGAAACGCGGAGGAGGCCAGGATGGCCAAGGCAGGGGAAGGGTCGCGGGTGCGGCGTAGCGCGAGCGAATGGGAGGCGTTGCTGTCGCGATTTCCGGGCAGCGGTTTGAACGTTGCGACCTTCTGCAAACGCGAAGAGATCAGCGATACCAGCTTCCATCGCTGGCGCACACGTCTGGGCATCGCCCTCGACAGTCAGGACAAGGCCAGCGGCCAGCCGGCCACCTTCGTCGACGTCGGCCCTCTGAGCACAACCACGGCGACGCCCGCTCGTTTCCACCTCACCCTCGACCTCGGCGGCGGCCTGATCCTGCAGCTGGAGCGCCGCTGATGTTTTTCCCTGAAGGCCAAATCCGCGTCCAAGTCTATGGCCAGCCGGTCGACCTGCGCAAATCCTTCGACGGTCTGTACGCGATCACCCGTCATGTCCTCGGTCAGGACCCGCTGAGCGGCCAGCTCTTCGTCTTCTTCAATCGCCGTGGCACTCAGGTGAAGGTGCTCTACTGGGATCGCAGCGGCTTCTGCCTGTGGGCCAAGCGTCTCGAAGAAGGCCGTTTCGTCGCCAACTGGGATAAAGTGCGCACGTGCGAAATCGACTGGACCGGTCTGAAACTGCTCCTCGAAGGGATCGAGCCGGGACGCCGGAAGAAGCGTTATCACGCCTCTGGAGCGCCCATAAAAACGCTTCAAAACAGCGGCTTGTGTTAAAATACACGCATGGATTCAGCACGTTACCAGACGGTTTACAACCTCGAACAAGCCGCGGCATTGTGCCCGCAAGAGGTGCTGGATCTGTGCCAGACGCTGTCTGCTGAAATCACCGCACTGAAGCAACAAATCGACTGGTTCAAGCGCCAGATCTTCGGCCAGAAAAGCGAACGACGCATCGACGTCACGCCGAGCGGCCAACTGAGTCTCGGCGAGTTCCCGACGCCCCCACCAGGTTCTGAGTCACCAGGTCGCCCCGTCGCCGCGCATACCCGTCAGCCGACCAGCAAGCGTCCCAGTGACGAAAGCGTGCCCTTCTTCGACGAGAACCGCGTCCCAGTCGAAGTCGTCGAGCTCACCGCGCCGGAAGTCGAAGGCCTCTCTCCCGAGGACTACGAGGTCATCAGCCACAAGGACAGCTATCGCCTGGCGCAACGGCCGGGTAGCTACGTGGTGATCAAGTATCGCCGGCCGGTAATCAAGCTCAAGAGTAACCAGACACTGGTCTGCGCCAACGCGCCGGCCGGTGTCATTGAGGGCAGCCGGGCCGACGTCAGCTTCGTCGCCGGACTGCTGATTGACAAATTTGCCTACCACCTGCCACTGTATCGCCAGCATCAACGCCTGGCCGATGCGGGAATCACCGTCAGCCGGCCGTGGCTGACGCAGATCGGGCAACAGGGCATCACTCTGCTCGAACCGATCTACGAGGCGCAGTTTGCCTCGATCCGCAGCTCGCGCGTCAAGGCGATGGACGAGACGCCGATCAAGGCCGGACAGGGCGCACCCGGCAAGCTGAAAGCGGCGTACTTCTGGCCGGTGTATGGCGAAGGCGACGAAATCTGTTTCCCCTTCTTCGCCAGTCGCGAGTTCAAGCACGTCGAGGCGGCCCTCGGACTGACCGCCGCCGAAGGCGCGGTGCTGTTGTCGGACGGCTATCAGGCCTACAGTCATTACGCGGCGCAGATCGGGATCACGCACGCCCAATGCTGGGCGCACACGCGTCGTAAGTTCTTTGACGCGCAAGACGCGGAACCAGAAGCGGCAGCGCAGGCACTCGCGCTCATTGGGGACCTGTATCAGGTCGAAGAGCGCATCCGCGAGCAAAAGCTCACCGGTGCAAGGAAGCGCGACTATCGTCTGGAGCATGCCAAACCGATCGTCGAGCGTTTCTTCGCCTGGGTTGGCGAACGCTTCGCGGCGCAGGGGCTGTTACCGCGCAATCCGCTGACCAGGGTGCTGGCCTACGCGCGCGATCGACGATGGGGACTGGAGGTCTTCCTCGCCGACCCGGACGTGCCGATCGACACCAATCACCTCGAACGCGCCCTGCGGGTGATTCCCATGGGGCGCCGCTCCTGGCTGTTCTGCTGGACGGAGTTCGGCGCCAGGCAGGTCGGGATCATCCAGAGCCTGATCGTTACCTGTCGGCTGCATCAGATCGACCCCTACGATTATCTCGTCGATGTCCTGCAGCGCGTCGCCGAGCACCCCGCCGACCGCGTCCATGAACTCACGCCACGGGTCTGGAAAGAACTGTTCGCTCAGAACCCGCTGCGCTCGCCTTTGTACGCGTTGCCGAAGTAGGGGCGCTCGACGCCGCGTAGTTGCCGGTTACATTGAAGAAGACGAAGAGCTGGCCGCTCAGCGGGTCCTGACCGAGGACATGACGGGTGATCGCGTACAGACCGTCGAAGGATTTGCGCAGGTCGACCGGCTGGCCATAGACTTGGACGCGGATTTGGCCTTCAGGGAAAAACATCAGCGGCGCTCCAGCTGCAGGATCAGGCCGCCGCCGAGGTCGAGGGTGAGGTGGAAACGAGCGGGCGTCGCCGTGGTTGTGCTCAGAGGGCCGACGTCGACGAAGGTGGCCGGCTGGCCGCTGGCCTTGTCCTGACTGTCGAGGGCGATGCCCAGACGTGTGCGCCAGCGATGGAAGCTGGTATCGCTGATCCCTTCGCGTTTGCAGAAGGTCGCAACGTTCAAACCGCTGCCCGGAAATCGCGACAGCAACGCCTCCCATTCGCTCGCGCTACGCCGCACCCGCGACCCTTCCCCTGCCTTGGCCATCCTGGCCTCCTCCGCGTTTCGTGATTCGAGGAGGACATTGTCGACAGCACGATCGGCGCTGGAAAGAACGCCGCAGAGTTACCGGTTACCCACAAACAAACCCCGCGCACGGCAGTATTCGCCCAACTCCGCTTCCGCTAGCGGTGCCGTTTCCAGCACCACCGCAAACTTTGCAGGCCCGGCCCACTGCTCGGCGTTGCGCCCGTCACCCGGCACCGCAACCCCGGCTTCCAGGGCAACCCGCCGCCACGCATACAGTGTCGCTTCTGTTACGTTGAACGCCCGCGCCAACACCGACACCGTCTCATTCCCCGGCGCCATCATTCGCGACAATACTTTCTGCTTCAGTTCCTTCGGATATCTCACGTCATCCTCTTCCTCGCCCCTGCTGTTCTGGTCTGAAGTCTAAATCAGACCAAAGGGACAACTATCCTGACACAGTGGGATTCCCCGAAGGCGAGATTTGTGGTGACTCGAAGTCGAAACCCGCCAGGTGACGGTGAAGGGGGAAGCTGTACAACTGTTTGTTCCAGGACTGGCCACGGCGTGATGGCTTCAATCTCGGCCAGTAATTGGTCACACCGCGTCTGCTGCTGCTTCAGCGCGTATTCCGGTTCGAAAAAGCTTGTTTGCATCCGATCCAATCCGTGTCCAGCTTCGGCCGGAATTCGCAGTTTCGATCCGTGCACGCCGGCGATGCTTCCGGGTGATGCCACGCCAGTCGGCGAGCATCCCTGAAAGCAAAAGCCCCGCCGAGCGAGGCTGTGAACTGGACTTAAGTCGAGCTAAAGCACCATGCACTTGCGCGACACGGCAATTCCGAACAGGCCGATGGCCAGCAGGAAGATCGTACCGGGTTCAGGAACAGCGGCGGCAAATTCCCGCCCAAGAACTGCGTGTGCACTGGTGGTCGGGTGCACCGAGTCCCAGAACACCCACTTGTCCCAGTTTCCCGGGTTACACAGGCCGCTCGCAAGATTATCGACACACGCCTTGTCGGTAACCTCGAAGCCGTAGGCGCCGGGGTCGGCGAGAATCCGGTTGAATTCCCCGAAGGTGTCGAACTGGACGATCTCGGCCGACGTCAGCGCCGCGTCGAGGGTGGTCAATCCCTGTGCAAGGTAGAGATCGAAGGCACTACTCAGTGCCGTCATGTCGGCCTGATTTGGCGTACCGAGGAACGCCGGCGTATGCCCGAGATCGGGCATGTTGGGCACCAGAAAATGTTGCGCGCCAATCGAGGCCAGATAATTAACGGTTGAAAGGATGTTGCCGACGCCATTCCCGATGAGTTGTTCGATGGTCCCGGGAGCACCGGCCACACCGTCGACCTTACCGGGCACGCCGACCGTACCGGGCAAGTAGCCGTCTGTTGCCGCGTAATTGAACACGTCGTTCGGGAAGAGCCAGACGACGAACAGCGACGAAGCCGGATCGAAGACCGGGCTCTGCGCGGCAAACGTATTCAATTGCCAGTTGTTGCCCAAGTCGGTATAGATAGGCTGAAGGGGAACCGGCACACCTGGATTGACTGAATTGTAGTTCGCCACCCCGGTCGTGGCGCCGCCGATTGCGTAGTTGGTGCCTCCGACAAGCGATGGGGTGAAGCTGGTACTGCCCGGGTTATACGCCTGCCACAGGTATTCGACAGCGACCGGGCCGTTGGAATACTGACCGTTGTAGTAAGGGTAAGGTGGAATCACATACGGACCACCCGGCACTTCAGCAGTGGCATAGGTGCTGGCTAGCCCACTATTCCCGCCATCCGAAAGACTGTCACCAAAAACATACAGGTTGGTCAGTTCCTGCAACGAGGCACTCGCCGAGACCGGCAAGCCAACGGAAACAATCAGCGCCATGCTGGCAACAAGCTTTTTCACCGGGTACCCCCTTCCGAAAACATCGTATCGAATGACATCTGCCTGACTGGCCCAACCGCTTGAGGCGCCCGGCCGATCCGGCAACTCTCTTGCAATCACCTTGCCTTAATTTCTGTAAAATAATATGCAATAATCATACCATAAGCGGTAAGCTATTGATTTTTAGTAATTGCATGTTCTGCACACCAGCGGTGTAGCCACCCGTTGTAAGATTTTCCGACAGTCACCTATCATACCAAAAACAGTAAGGTATTGATTTTTAGCGATTGTCTGTTCTGGGGCAACAGCGGCGCAGCCACCCGTTGTAAGATTTTCCGACAGTCACCTCGTCCCTGCTCCTTCTTGGCTCTGTCCAGACGCGAAGTTTCCACGTCAGGTAGAATCGGGCACCGTGAAACGATGCCGATCCGGCCGCCCCGGACGTTACCCACACCGCCTGCCCCGTGAACAAGACCCAGATCGCCGACTTCTATTCCCGCCTGGCGGCAGCCAATCCGGCGCCAACCACCGAACTCGAATACGCGACGCCGTTCCAGTTGCTGGTCGCCGTGATCCTCTCGGCGCAGGCGACCGATGTCGGGGTCAACAAGGCGACGGCGCGGCTTTTCCCGGTAGCGCCGACCGCGGAGACCATGCTGGCGCTCGGCGAGGCGGGCCTCGTCGAATACATCAAGACCATCGGCCTGTTCCGCACCAAGGCGAGGAACGTCATCGCCACCTGCCGCCTGCTGGTCGAGCGCCATGGCGGCGCAGTCCCCGAGGAGCGCGCCGCGCTCGAAGCACTGCCCGGCGTCGGGCGCAAGACGGCCAACGTCGTTCTCAACACGGCCTTCGGCCAGCCGACGATCGCCGTCGATACGCACATCTTCCGCGTCGGTAACCGGACCGGACTCGCCCCCGGCAAGACTCCGCTCGACGTCGAGCAAAAGCTGCTCAAGGTCACACCGGCGCAATTCGCCAAGGATGCGCACCACTGGCTGATCCTGCACGGGCGTTACGTGTGCAAGGCGCGCAAGCCCGAATGCGGGCACTGCGTCGTCGCCGATCTCTGCCACTATAAAGGCAAGACTGCATGAAGGTCGCCAGCAGCCTGGTCAGCGGTCCGCAACCGACGGCGGATCTGGCCGCAGCCGCCGTCCGCGACGCGCTACGGGCGGCCGGCCTCGAGCGCGCCGACAGCGTCCTGCTCTTTCTCACCCGCGACTACATGCGCCACGCGCAACCGGCGATCGTCGCCGCCGCCCGTGCCGCCGGCACGCTGCAGGTCAGCGGGTGCACCGCCTACGGGCTGCTGACCGAAGAGGGCTGGCTGCTCGACCAGCCGGGGGCCGCGGCGCTGGTCATTGCCGATGCGGCGCCGGGCGCTGCCGACACGCGCCACGAGCCGCTGCTCTCGTTCACCGGCCATCATGCCCTACCCTACGACTGGCAGGCGCCGCCCGAACGTGCCGGATTGCTCGATACCGATGCCGTTACCTGGTCGCACGGACGGCTGGCCGGCGAGGCCGGGGCCGAGTTGCCGCTGGCCGGAATCCATGCCCGGATTGCCTGTTCGCCGGGCCTGCGCCTGCTGAGTCTGCCGCTAACGGTGAACGCAGTCGCCGGCTACGATCTGTGCGAGGTCGGCGGACTCGCCGCCTTCGACAGCCTCCAGCGCAACCTGCCAGCCGAGTTGCGTGCGGAACCGCCGCTGCACCAGATCGTAGTGGCGCGCCAACCGGGAACTCCCGCCGTCCCCATCCTCGCGGCCAACGCCGACGGCTCGCTGACCCTGGCCGAAGCGCTGGCGATCGACGAACCAGTGCGCTGGGCCATCCGCCAGCCGTTGAGCGCCGAACAGGACATGCGGCAATCGCTGCTTGCCACGGTCAACCCGGAAAAACCGCCGAATTTCGCGCTGATGTTTTCCTGCCTCGGCCGTGGCCCGCTGTTCTACGGCGACGACGACCGCGACCTGCTCGCCTTCCGCGGGATGTTCCCCGGTGTCCCGCTGCTCGGCGCCTACGGCAGCGGCCAAATCGCCCCCGTTGGCAATGGCAACCGCCTGTTCCAGAACACCGTCGTCACCCTGCTTTGCGAAAGCGCCCATGTTTAGTCCCTCCCGCGATCAGGTTCGCCAGTTTTTCTGCGCTGCCTGGAAGAAACACCAGGAACGGCTGCCGCTGGTCGGCGCCGAAATCACCGCCGCCGACATCGCCGCGCGTCATCCCGAATATCACGCCCTGCTCGCCGACAGCGCCGGAGCGCTGGAAAAGGAATGGACGCCCGAAGGCGGGCAGATGAATCCCTTCCTCCATCTCTCGCTGCATCTTGCCATCCACGAGCAGGTCAGCATCGACCAGCCGCCGGGAATCCGCGCAGCGTTCAACCGCCTGCGCGCGAAAATGGAAGCCCACGCCGCCGAACACGTCCTGCTCGAATGCCTGGGTGAAACCATCTGGCGCGCCCAGCGCAGTGGCGGACCCATGGACACGGCAGCCTACCTTGACCAGATCAACCGCAGCGCCAGCCAAACTTGAGGATGCCACAGTGAAATTCGAAGGTACCGACTCCTACGTCACCACCCGCGACCTGACCCTCGCCGTCAATGCCGCCAACGTGCTGCAACGCCCGCTGCTGATCAAGGGCGAGCCAGGTACCGGCAAGACTCTGCTCGCCGAGGAAGTGGCGCGGGCGCTGAACATGCCGCTGTTCCAGTGGCACATCAAGTCGACGACCAAGGCGCAGCAGGGACTCTACGAATATGATGCCGTTTCGCGCCTGCGCGACTCCCAGCTCGGCGACCCGCGCGTCGAGGACATCGCCCACTACATCGTGCCCGGCGTCCTCTGGCAGGCCTTCGATTGCGATCAGCGTCCGGTCGTCCTGATCGACGAGATCGACAAGGCCGACATCGAGTTTCCCAACGACCTGCTGCGCGAACTCGACCGCATGGAATTCTTCTGCTACGAACTCCATCGCACGATCAAGGCACGCCACCGGCCGCTGATCATCATCACCTCGAACAACGAGAAGGAGTTGCCGGATGCCTTCCTGCGCCGCTGCTTCTTTCACTACATCAAGTTTCCCGACAAGCTGACGATGACGCGTATCGTCGACGTCCATTTCCCGGCCCTCAAGCGCGACTTGCTGCGCGAGGCGCTGGAAGTCTTCTTCGACCTGCGCGAGGTGCCCGGCCTCAAAAAGAAGCCGTCGACCAGCGAACTGCTCGACTGGCTGAAGCTCCTGCTGGCCGAGGACATCCCACCCGAAGCGCTGCGCGCCAAGGACGCGAAGGACGCGATTCCGCCCATGCACGGCGCCCTGCTCAAGAACGAGCAGGACGTCCATCTCTTCGAACGCCTGGCGTTCATGGCGCGCCGCAAGTAAGTGCTGGTCGACTTCTTCCTGCACCTCAAGGCCCGCCAGCTCCCGGTGTCGACCAAGGAGTTGCTGGCCCTGCTCGAGGCGCTGCAGGCGCGGTTGGTCGGTGCCAGCGTCGACGATTTCTACCTGCTGGCGCGCGCCATCCTGATCAAGGACGAAGCCCTCTACGACCGCTTCGACCGTGCCTTCGGCGAGTACTTCAAGGGCGTCGAGGCGCTGCCCGGGATGGCAGCGATGATTCCCGAGGAATGGCTGGAACTGGCGGCCAAACGTCACCTTTCCGAAGAGGACCGACTCAAGCTGCAGAAGCTCGGCTACGAAAAACTGTTCGAGGAATTCAAGAAGCGACTCGCTGAACAGAAGGAGCGTCACGCTGGCGGCAACAAATGGATCGGCACCGCCGGCACCTCACCCTACGGCCATGGTGGCTACCATCCGGAAGGCATCCGCATCGGCGGCGAATCGGCCGGCAACCGGACGGCGATCAAGGTCTGGGAACAACGCGAATTCCGCAACCTCGATGACACGGTCGATCTCGGCGTGCGCAACATCAAGGTCGCGCTGCGCCGCCTGCGCCGTTTCGCCCGCCAGGGCGCGGCGACCGAACTCGACCTCGACGGGACGATCGCCGGCACCGCCCGCAACGCCGGCTGGCTCGACCTGCAACTGCGCCCGGAACGACACAACGCGGTCAAGGTCCTGCTCTTTCTCGACATCGGCGGCTCGATGGACGACCACATCACGGCCTGCGAGGAACTTTTTTCAGCCGCGCGCAGCGAGTTCAAACACCTCGAACATTTCTATTTCCACAACTGCATCTATGAGGGCGTCTGGAAGGACAACCGGCGGCGGCACGACGAGCGCATGCCGACCTGGGACGTGATCCACACCTACGGCGCCGACTACAAGCTGATCTTCGTCGGCGACGCGACGATGAGTCCCTACGAGATTGCCCGGCCCGGCGGCAGCGTCGAACACTGGAACGAGGAAGCCGGCACCACCTGGCTGGAGCGCATGTTTAACACGTGGTCACGGGCTGTCTGGCTGAATCCGCTGCCTGAGGAGCACTGGACCTATACACCATCGCTCCATATGATCCGGCAGCTTTTCGGCAACCGGATGTTCCCGCTGAGCCCGGAAGGGCTCGAGCGCGCCATGCGCGCCCTGTCCCGCTAGCGCACTCCTACTGCTCGTCTCCCGGCGGCGCGACCTTGACGACCTCGTCGAGTGAAGTCAGTCCCTGCGCCACCTTCAACGCGCCGGAAATGCGCAGCGGGCGCATGCCCTCGCGGCTGGCGAGATCGCGCAACTGCGCCACTTCGGTGTTGTTCCGGATGACCTTGCGCATTTCCGGCGAATTGAGCAGGATTTCGTAGATGCCGACGCGCCCGCTGTAGCCAGTCATCCGGCATTCGAGGCAGCCGACCGGCTGATGCAGTTGCAGCGGCTCGTTCGATTTCCATGGCAACACCAGCGCCCGCCAGGTCGCCTTCTGGTCCTCGCTGATCGGCATCGCCTTCTTGCAGTGCGGGCACAGCGTTCGCACCAGGCGCTGCGCCATGACGCCGAGCATGGTCGAATTGATCAGGTAGGCGGGCATGCCGAGGTCGAGCATGCGGGTGATCGCCGACGGCGCATCGTTGGTGTGCAGCGTCGACAGCACAAGGTGCCCGGTCAACGCCGCCTGAATGGCCATTTCCGCCGTTTCGAGATCGCGGATCTCGCCGATCATGATGATGTCCGGGTCCTGCCGCATCAACGCCCGCACGCCATCGGCAAAGCCGAGGTCAATGCTGCGCTGGACCTGCATCTGGTTGAACGACGATTCGACCATCTCGATCGGATCCTCGATGGTGCACACATTGACCTCGGGCGTCGCCAGCTGCTTGAGCGTTGTGTACAGCGTCGTCGTCTTGCCCGACCCGGTCGGTCCGGTGACCAGGATGATACCGTTGGGCGTTCCCGTCATCAGCTTCCAGCGCGTCTCGTCATCGCTGGAAAAGCCGAGCGAACGCAGGTCGCGCACCAGCACTTCGGGGTCGAAGATGCGCATCACCAGCTTTTCGCCGAAAGCGGTCGGCAACGTAGACAGGCGTAGTTCGACTTCCTGGCCGGCCGGAGTCCGCGTCTTGACCCGGCCATCCTGCGGGCGACGCTTCTCGATCACATCCATGCGCCCAAGCAGCTTGATGCGGCTGGTCATCGCATTCATGACCGCCATCGGAATCTGGTACACCTGATGCAGCACGCCGTCGATGCGGAAACGCACGATGCCGAGGTCGCGCCGCGGCTCGATGTGGATGTCGGAGGCGCGCTGGTCAAAGGCGTACTGCCACAGCCAGTCGACGATATGGACGATGTGCTGGTCGTTGGCATCGAACTGGCGGTTGCCCTTGCCGAGTTCGACCAGTTGCTCGAAACTCGAGAGCCCGGACGTCACCTCGCCCCTGGCCGCCGCCTTCTTGACCGAGCGCGCGAGGTTGAAGAACTCGACGAGGTAGCGCGAAATGTCGTCGGGGTTGGCCAGCACGCGGCGGATGTCCTTGCGCAGGATGGGCCTGAGTTCGGCGACCCATTCGCGGATGAAGGGCTCAGCGGTGGCGATCACAATCTCGCGCGTCGTCACCTGTACCGGCAGGATGCCGAAGCGGCCGGCGTAAGCGCTGGACATGACCTCGGCGACACCGGTGAAATCGATCTTGAGCGGGTCGATGTGCAGATAATCGAGGCCAACCTTTCCGGCCAGCCATTCGGTGAGCGCCTCCAGTGTCAGCAGGCGCACCGGCATGCCGCCGGTTCGCCATTTCTGGTCGGCGATGACGACCAGCGGATGCACCTTGTTGCCGTGCAAGCGACGCTCCGTCTTCAGGGCCTCGGCCACCGCGCGCTCGACCAAACCATCGGCGACCATCCACTCGAGCACTGCGGGAAGGGTGAGACGGTGCTCGCCGGCGTCGATTTGATTCATGCGGGCAAATATAGCATGCCAACCGTAACGCTTTGTAACTGCCCGCGCTGCCGCTTGCACTCATTTACAATTGCCTGCGCCATGAGCGGTACGTGG
The DNA here is from genome assembly GCA_016722705.1 of Candidatus Dechloromonas phosphoritropha. Lineage (NCBI taxonomy): Bacteria > Pseudomonadati > Pseudomonadota > Betaproteobacteria > Rhodocyclales > Azonexaceae > Dechloromonas > Candidatus Dechloromonas phosphoritropha. Next base: position 499,302 of record JADKGN010000004.1, read on the forward strand.
GACTAGAATCGTTTCAAATCAACCACCAAGGAGAAACTCATGAAAACCCGTTTGATGATTGTCGGAAGTGCACTGATGGCATCCCTCTTCTGTATGCCGGCGATGGCCCAGACCGGGCCGGGGATGGGTGCCGGTCAGGGCATGGGTCCTGGAATGGGTCCGGGCACCGGTCAGGGCATGGGTCGGGGGATGGGGCGGCGTGGGCCACGCGATTGCACGCAGTCACCAAACCCGGAAGCCTGCAGGGCGCATCAGCAGGCCCGTGACCAGGCGCGCGCCGCCTGCGGTGACAAGTTTGGCCAGGAGCACAAGACATGCATGAACGAGCAACTGCAGAACTTCGATTGTGCCAAATCTGGCAACCCGGCCCGGTGCGAAGCGCGCAAGAAGGTGTATCAGGAGTGCAAGGGGCACGTCGGTCCGGCCTTCCGCCAGTGCGTCCAGCAGAAGATGCCGCCGGTCGACTGCAGCACGGCGGCTGATCCGCAGCGTTGCGAGCAGGTCCACAAGGCCCGTGAAGCGTGCAAGGAAAAGCCGGCCCCCGACTACATGGCTTGCCTGCGCGCCCAGTTCAGCGGCAAGTAATCATCACGGGCGGTTAACCCACCGCCACCGTTTTTGCCCCTCCAGGCCGGTTGACCGCAACCGGCCTTTTCATTTGCGGCCGCGCATTTATAATGACCCTTCGCACTGGCAGCAGGTTCCGCTGGATTGAGCCAAGTGCGAATTCCGACCCAAACTGGACAGTCATTCTGACGGAACCTGGACACTGATTCCGAGGCAAACTGGACACCGATTCCGACGGAATCTGGACAGCCCAAAGTCATAACGTAGCACGCGGGATAACCGTGGCACCCTCAGCGCATTTGCCGAGGACCACATGGCGAATAGCAGGTTATCCATGCGCAAGATTTTTGAAGTATTACGGCTATCCGTTGCGGACGGTCGCAGTCACCGCGAGATTGCCCGGGCAGTCGATTCCTCACCGACCACGGTGGGGGAGATTCTCCGTCGGGCGAAACTGGCCGGATTGAGCTATCCGCTGCCGGCTGGAGTATCTGAATCCGGCATCGAGGCGCTGCTCTACCCGCCGTCGGCGCCCTCGGCAACCCGTCGACCGGAACCCGACTGGGCCGGCGTGCAGCGGGAACTGCGCAGGAAAGGCGTGACGCTCGACCTGCTCTGGCAGGAGTACAAGAGCGAGCACCCGGACGGCTATCAATACAGCAGCTTCTGCGACCACTACCGAGTTTGGGCTGGGCGTTTGTCGCTCAGTCTGCGCCAGACCCACACACCCGGCGAGAAGTTGTTTGTCGATTACGCCGGCCCGACCGTTCCAGTCACCGACCCGCTGACCGGCGAAATCCGCCAGGCGGCCATCTTCGTTGCCGTCCTCGGCGCCTCGAATTATGACCGAAGGAAATCCCCGTGGGACACCTATTATGACGCCACATGGAGCCAGGCACTGCCGGACTGGATTGGCAGTCATGTCCGAGCACTGGAATTCTTCGGCGGTGTGCCGGCCATGCTGGTGCCCGACAATCTGAAGAGTGGCGTCAACAAAGCCTGCCATTACGACCCCGAGCTCAATCCAATCCTCTTGACTTAGCGGTCTGTCATCTAATTTTGGCAACTTTGCCATCTGGCCGCGCCAAGATATAATCGAGCATGTAACCAATTGATATAAATAGGCGTTATATGACGGCCTAAATATGCCAATATCGTTTCACGGCTAACGGACTACATTCATGGCGCCAATTTCCTTGCCGCCGCCCGCCGCGAGCCTCGGTTTTTCACCCGAAACCGTGAATTGCCATTCACGAATCTGATCGCTTTCCTGCTCACCGGCATTCGCGGCGCAGTTCAGGCGGAGCTTGATTCCTGCTTTGCCCTGCTTGCCGGAAGAACCCGCCTTTGTCGGGCGATCACGGCCAGTGCCTTCTCAAAGGCGCGCAGCCATCTGGTCGCCAATCTCTTTGAGCCGCTCAATACAGAATTGCTGCGCCTGGTCGATGAGGTCGTTCCGCAGCAGCCGGACTGGCAAGGCTTGCGGGTCTTGGCGGCGGATGCATCGAAGGTACGTCTGACCTTGCTTGACCTGGAAGGGCGCCGCCATATTCGAGAAGCGGCCATCTTCGGTTTGTTTCGGCCAGGGATCGAATTGTTCGACTCGCTGATTTTGCACAGTTCGCTGGTCGGCGAACGTCAGATGTTGTTTGAGCGGCTTGACCGACTCGGTGCTCAGGACATGCTGGTGCTTGATCGCGGGTATCCGGGTGCCTGGTTGGTCGCGGCGCTGTTGCATCGAGGTATCCCCTTTTGCATACGCTGTGATTCGTCCGCTTCCTTTTCTGCCATCACCCAGTTCATGCGATCCGGAGAAGATGAGGCGCAGGTGACATTGCCGCCACCGCATCGTCAGGATGCCATTGATTACGAGTGTCCGCGTCTGCCTTCTATGGTTCGCCTGATTCGTCAGGTGACGCCGACTGGCAAGGTACGGGTCTTGATGACCTCCTTGCTTGATACCGCGCGGTATCCGGCCACAAGCTTCTCAGCCCTTTATCACAGCCGTTGGCGTATCGAGGAGGCGTTCAAGCGCATCAAACACCGGCTCAATCTGGAGCACACGTCCGGCCTGACTTGGCTGGCCGCCTGCCAGGATGTTGGGGCCAAGATGGTGTGTGACAATCTCAATGCCCTGGCCACCTACCTGGCTGCGGAAGAGCGGCTGCCCAGCGATTCGCCATGGCGAGTGAATCGGACGATGGCCTTCAATACCGTACGTCGTATCTTGCCCCGAGTCTTGGCGGGTGTGCAGCAAATCACCACCCGAGTTACCAAGGAAATCTTCTCGGAAATCGTCAAAAACCTTCAGAAATTTATCCCTGATCGTGCTCGACCTCGGCCAAACCAGCGAAAGCCTCACCTGTCCTTTGCTTACAAACCCGCCGTATGACTATGGGCTAAGTTGAGAGGATTGGAGCTCAATCCCAGCTATCGCGACCTGGCCGTCCATTACGCCACCGCCGTCGTGCCGGCCCGGCCGTATCGCCCGAAAGACAAGGCCAAGGTGGAAGCGGGTGTTCTGCTCGTCGAGCGCTGGGTGCTTGCTCGCCTGCGGAATCAGCGATTCTTCAGCCTCAGTGAGCTCAATCGGCACATTGCCGAACTGATGCAGGCCCTGAATCGCCGCCCCTTCAAGAAACTGCCGGGGTCACGGGAAAGTGCCTTTGCCGAGATGGACCGCCCGGCCTTACGCCCGTTGCCGGAATCGCGTTACGAATTCGCCGAATGGAAGGTGGTGACGGTCGGTATCGACTACCACGTTGAAATCGCCGGCCATTACTACTCGGTGCCTTAGCGCTTCGCACGGCAGAAGGTCGATGCCCGCTTCACTGCAACGACAGTTGAAGTGTTCCACCGGGGAGGTCGCATCGCCAGCCATGTGCGCAGTTCGCTCAAGGGGCGACATACCACCGTCGACGCCCACATGACGCCGGCCCATCAATCCGTTCAGGGCTGGAATGCCCCTCGGCTGCTGGACTGGGCTGGCCGTATTGGGCCGCACACCAAAGCCGTCATCGAACATGTCCTGCATCAACGCCGCCATCCGCAACAGGGGTACCGCAGTTGCCTGGGCATTCTGCGTCTATCGAAGGCTTACAGCGAGGACCGTCTGGAGGCGGCGTGCGAGCGGGCCGTCGACATCAACGCGCTGTCCTACGGCAGCCTGAAATCCATCTTGAAGCATGGCCTGGACATCAAGCGCCTGACGGCAACGGCCCAGACCGCTCTCCCCCTGGATCACGCCAACGTGCGTGGTCCGCATTACTACCACTGACCTGAAAGGAAACATCTATGCTCCATCACCCGACCGTGGACCAACTGCACCAGCTCCGCCTGACCGGCATGGCCAAGGCTTTAGCCAGCCAAGCACAACAAGCCGACATCAGCCAACTCGCCTTCGAGGAACGCCTTGGCCTTCTGATTGACAGTGAACTGGCCGAGCGCGAATCCCGGCAGAACGCCGCTCGCCTGAAACGGGCCAAATTGAAACAGGCGGCGACACCGGAGGATGTCGATTTCCGCCATCCGCGCGGTCTTGACCGGGCCTTGTTTGCCCGTCTGATGACCGGGCGCTGGGTCGGCGACCACCAGAATGTGTTGATTTGCGGGCCAACCGGCGTCGGCAAGACCTTCCTTGCCTGCGCCCTGGCCAATCAGGCATGCCGTCAGGGGCGTTCTGCCTTCTATGTGCGCTTGCCACGCCTGTTGCCGGCACTGGCTATCGGTCGTGGGGATGGCAGTTATGCCAAGACGCTGGCGCAGTTGGCCAAAACCGACGTCCTGCTGATTGATGACTGGGGGCTAGCACCACTGACCGATGAAAGTCGGCGTGACCTGCTCGAAATCTTCGATGACCGGCACGGCACGCGATCAACCATCATTACCAGCCAGTTGCCCGTGAAGCATTGGCATGAGGCCATCGGTGACCCGACGCTGGCGGATGCGATTCTCGACCGTTTGGTGCATCAGGCACATAGCCTCAACCCTGATGGCGAATCGCTGCGCAAAAGGAGCAAACCGGAATGACCCGAGGCCACCCCATGTGCCCCCGCACACGCTTACCGAGTTACCCACCGCCGGCCGCCAGCCAGCCTGCTATGGAAGGAGCGCAGTCTGCCGGCCGACCGTGGATAACTCTCCATGGCGCGACAAAAACTTGACCCCCATGACATCAACAGAGTAAAAACCAAAAACCCCGCGTCGCTACGCTCCGACTGTCCAGTTTGCTCCGGAATGCGTATCCAGTTTGGCTCGGAATCGCTGTCCAGATTCGTCGGAATACGCAAGCCAAGACCAACCCGCAAGGAGAAACGCATGAAATCTTCCTTAATGCTTATCGCTGGCGCGCTGATGACATTCATCTTCTGCCTTCCGGCACTGGCACAATCCGCAGGAGACCGTGAACTTGCACGAACGATTTGTCAGGACCAATCCGGCTCGGCTTTCAACATCTGCGTGAACCAGCAGTTACGGAATTTCGATTGCACCAACGCGGGCAACCGGCAGCAGTGCGAAGCACGCAAGAGGGCGTCGCGGCAATGCGCGGGCCTGTTCGGCTGGGACTTCCGCCAGTGCACCCAGAGGATGATTCCGGCAGTCGATTGCAGTACCTCGCCGGCGAATGATCGCCGGCAGTGCGAATTGAATCAGAGTGCGTATGTCGCCTGCTCGAAAAAAACCGGCGAAGACCACCTGAACTGCCTGCGCACGCATTTCAGCGGGCAGTAATAATCGAGGGCGGATCCACGGCGCCTGTCTCCCGCTCGCGGCCGGTTGACCGCAACCGGCTGTTTTATTTTCGGGCTGGCAACCGACGTCCGCGCAACGGATCGAGCAGCGCCGACAAGCCGTTGTGGTCGAGTTCGTGCATCAGCGCCAGCAGGCAGCCGATCTGCCCGGGCGGAAAACCTTCGCGGGCGAACCAGTTCAGGTAATTGCCGGGCAGGTCGGCAATCAGCTTTCCCTTGTGCTTGCCGAAGGGCATGACGTGGGTGACCAGCAATTCCAGTTCCGCCGCGCCCGGCACGCCTGCCACCATTTACTCGCTGAGAAACGGGTAATCCGTATACCCCTTTTCTTCGCCGACGTAGAGCTTCGTGTAGTCAGGCTGGTTGAGCGGCGCGCCGCGCCGGAAGCGCTCGACCAGATCGGGATTGGCCAGTAGCGGACGACCGTAGGCAATCGCATCCGCCGCCCCGCTCTGCACCGCCGCCTGCCCGCTCGCCAGGTCATAGCCGTTGTTGAGGAGTAACTTACCGTGGTAATGGGTGCGCAGGCGAGCGTAGTCGAAAGGCAGCCACTTGTCCGGTGGCATGCCGCCGGTACCCTGCAGGATGTCTAGGAAGGCGAGATCGAAAGGGTTGAGTGCGTCCACCACGTAGTCGAAGGTTTCCTGCGGGTTGTCGTCACTGATGTCGTTGAACGGCGTGACCGGCGACAGACGGACACCGACGCGATCATTGCCGATCGCCGCGCAGACGGCAGTCAGAATTTCGAGCAGCAGGCGCGCCCGGTTTTCCTTGCTGCCGCCGTAGTCATCGCGGCGCTGGTTGGTCGACGAACGCAGGAACTGGTCGAGCAGATAACCGTTACCGGCATGAACTTCGACGCCGTCGAAACCGGCCTCGATCGCGTTCTTCACTGCCTGCACATAGGTCGCAATCAGGCCGGGAAGCTCCGCCGTTTCCAGCGCGCGCGGCGTCACGTAATCCTGCATCCCCTTGAGCGTCATGACCTTGCCCGCCGGCTTCAGCGCCGAAGGCGCTACCGGTGCGCCACCGCCCGGTTGCAGATCGGGATGCGAAATCCGTCCGACATGCCAGAGCTGGATGGCGATCCGCCCACCCGCCGCATGCACCGCATCGGTCACCTTCCGCCAGCCGGCAATCTGCTCGAGGCTATGAATACCCGGCGTCCGCGGATAACCATGCGCCTCGGGGCAAATCGGCGACGCTTCGGTCAGGATCAGCCCGGCCGTCGCCCGCTGCCGGTAATACTCGACTGCCAGATCGCTCGGCACATTGCCCGCCCCGGCCCGGTTGCGCGTCAGCGAAGACATCACGATGCGGTTGGGTAATTCGATGGCGCCGAGGCGCAATGGGGAAAACAGGTCGGTCATTCAAAACTCCTTCTCGATACAAGAGATAAACAGGCTTTCATCGATCTAAACAAGCACGCAGGATGACGTTTTTTCACATTTTCCGGAGTCGACCGCAACAGCCCTGCCGTTACCGCTCGAGCATACGGTAAAACGTTCTCATGCGTCCCAACGAGAGACAGGCTCCGTGTCTACGGGTCATAATCGCAGGCAAGCAAAAACAGCCGGCCCGCGCATTGGAACTTATGGACATGGACCCCCGCGAAGCCTCTGATACAACTTCTTGTACTGCCCGTTGCGACCGAATGAAGAGACCAGTTCATCATCGAGCAACGCAGGATAATCACGAGGCCGGAGGGTGGAAAGCGCTTGCGAGGCACGTTCAGGCGCCTGGGAATCCAGCCATTCACCAACCTGCCATCGTTTCACCAAACGAGCCGCTTCGGTATTCTCCGGCGAGAAACACAAGATGGGGCGCCTGGCCTTGATATAGTCAAAAAACTTTCCGGTGATCACTTCATCGCTACTGGCCGGATCCGTATGCAAGATCAGAAGATAGTGCATTCCCTGCATGACGTTGAACACATCGTCATGCGCCACTGAGGCATTTACTTCAACAAAATGGAAGTCCTTGATATCAATTCTAGACAGGCGCAGCGAGCCGTAAAAGCACAGGCGGATGGCGATTCCAGCCTTTATCGCCCCCGCTATTGCACGCAACAGCGGCTCAACATTCCGGTACCCCTGCTCATCGTCGTCCGCCATGCCGAAATAGCCGATACGCAAGTCTGCGGACTGGCTCGTCACGCGAACCGGACAAGGCTCGCCGGCATATCCGTTCATCATTAGCAGCCCCTTGCCTTCGAGGGGCAGATCCGGAAACAGGTGATTCAGCTTCGCGAACATTGGTTGCGAAGCAAAAGTAACGAGGTCGGCCCTCTTGAGACTGAATCGTTCAAGCTTGCGGGAAATCATCGAAGTCAATGCACCCCTGGGCGAGAATATCGTGCTCCCGTTCCAGCTATCCCGATAATCAGCGACCAGATCAATCTGATCGCCAAATTTCCTCTTCAGCAGCCCGCCTACCAGTTGCATGCTATGGGGCGGAGTGGAAACAATCAAGGTGTCTATGCCTGTTGATTCAATCAGTGCGGCAGCCGCGCGAAAGTATTTCGGCACCATGAAAAGACCAAGGTCCGGGATCACGACGGAACTTACAACACGCTTGACGACCCGCAACCGGGACAACCAGACGCTGGCCGAACCAGCAGGGTGATGTCCGATTCGCATCAGGCTGTTCTGGACCGATCGCTTCAATGGATCCCTCAGATAGGTGACACCCAGCCCGGTCAGAAGCTCTCCCAGACCAAGGTCTCCGAAATCCGCTCCATCGGAGGTCAGAACATTCACCTCGCAGCCCTGATCCTTCAAGTAGTGTGCCAGATGGATAACGCGAGCAACGCCACCCACCGAAGCCGCATAGGGAACAAAATACTGACAGATGATCAGCACTTTTCGTGGCACTGACGAGTCAGACAAGCCGTTCAATCTCATGCAGCAGCACCCGCCCGGCAGCCTCATAATTCAATTCCCGGGCAGCACGATCGGCGGCCAGCTTGTAACCACGGATGGACACATCCGTCAGTTGTTCGAGCACGGCAGCCAGGGCCTCGGGGTCGAAAGAATCGGCGATCACCCCCAGCGAATACTCCTCCACGATACGTGCCATCTCGGGAGAAGGCCCAATGGCAACCGCAATTCGCGCCTGAATGAACTCAAAGAACTTGTTGGGCAAGGCATGGCGATAGTTGAAGTTAACCGGCGGCAAAAGAAACAGGCCGACGTCGTATCCATTGATTCGCTGGCAGATTCGTTCCAGAGCAACGGGTTCGACAAAGCAGATGCGTTCATCACTTCTTGCCATGTCGCGTAACTCCGCCAGGTAGGCGGTGTCGGTTTCGACCAACATGAAGTCCAGCGTGAATCGTTCGTCCAGATAACGCATCATCTCAATCATCTTGCCGAGATGTCGAGAACGGATGGCCGAGCCGTGATGAATCAGGCGAATCCTGCCCGGTAGACCTGGAGACGGCTCAAGACCCTGCTCCAGCGGTGCATTGAAAACCACGCTCGCAGTTACACCGTATTGCTTTTCGTATTCGTCCGCAATCCCCTTACAAACGGTGGTCATGCCCGCCGCTTGTGGCAGATAGCGTGCACACAACGCGTTGTAATATGGCGCAAACAGCACCCGCCAACGCCACTTGTCCTCGAATTCCCGCGGTGAGTATTCATGGGCATCGATGAGAACCGGTTTGCTGGCAGCCAATTTCAGCCCAAGGGGAAGTGCAGCAATGTCGTTGGCGATCAACAGGTCGAAACGCAGCCCTGCCAGCGCCTTGAGGCCATGCTGAACTTGGGGAAGACTCCAGTAGTAACTCTCAGAGAGCTTGAACAAGAGCTTGAATGCCCAGATCAGTTTTTGCTGCAACTTGAATTGTGGGCTTTCAAGCTCAACAAATCGGATATCGGCATCAGGTTTTGGCCCGAATCCGGAAACGGTCAAATGGTAATCCTTCTCTAGCAGCCTGATCTGTCGCATTACTCTCGGATCACTATGGATTACTGAGAAGGAAAGGATCAATATGCTTTTCATGTTCCTGGTTATTTCACAAATCACGCTACAAAACGGCTATACCAGCGCGAAAAGTTGATCCAGCGCCAAACTTGCCAGGAAAACTGCTTCCTGCCCGTCGCGATCAGATCAAACTCCTTCAGGACTTCGGTTTGGTTGAAAAAAGGCAGATTCAGGTCTATCCGCAACCAGCCTCGAACCGTTTCGGCCATTCCCAGCAGCCACTCCTTCTCTGGCGTTTCGAAGCCGATCTTGTCGCGTCGATCCAGAACATCGTCCGGAACGATACCCCGCATCGCTGTCCGAAAAATGTGTTTGGTTTCGCCTTCAGGGGAAATTAGGTAGGCCTCGGGTAGCGACAGGAGAAAGTCGGCCAGTTCGCGGGTCAGGAAAGGGACCCGGCTCTCCACGGAAAAACGCATCGAATTTCGATCCCCGTGCCGGAGCAGTGCCGGGAGACCGCGTCGTGTCAGTGAAAGCGCCAGTTCGGCAACCAGTCGCCGGCGCGACTCGTCCTGGGTCGAGCGAACTTGCGGATGACGGCGGACAATCCCCCTTTCTTCAAGTGGGGCTGCATTCATCCAGGCAGGCAAGGTTTGCATTCCATTGAGCCTCCGCAGGAAATCATTGAGGAGGGTTCCCTGAGTGAGTTCGGCGACGGCCCGCTTGGCACCCGCCAGGCGGCTGCGACCAGGCCACTTCGCCCACTCATCGAGGAAATGCCAGGCCTCCGAGAAGCTTCCTTGCTCAAGCAGGCTGCGGATGCGCTGTCCCGGATAGCCGTTGTAGCCGGCGAGCATCTCATCGGCCCCCTGACCATCCAGGGTGACAGTAACACCCTGCTCCTTCGCCAGCCGGAACACTCGGTACTGCGCATAGATGCTGGTACTGCCGAAGGGCTCACCCTGAGCCTGAATCATGTCGTCCAGATCGGCGGCGAGTTCGCTGGCGCTGACCACGACCTTGTGCGGCACAGCACCCACATGCCGGTTGATGCGGTCGACCCAGCGCTCTTCGGAGACCACGCTGCCACGAGCGATGTAGCTGAACGTGTTGATTGGCGAATCTGGGGCCACATGGCGCATCGCACACACCACGGCCGAAGAGTCGATGCCCCCCGAAAGGGCAGCGCCCAGGGGAACGTCACTGCGCAGATGCAGACGAATGCTGTCCAGAAAGCGCTCGCGCAGTTGCTCGGCCGCTTCAGCGAAACCGAGATCCTGCCGCTCGGCGAGTCGTGGTTGCCACCAGCGCACCGGTTCCGACGGCCGTCCGCTGACAATGTCCACTTCAAGGACGTGTCCAGGTTCGAGATGGAGCACCCCATCCAGAAATGTACGGGGGCCACTATCGTAATCGCCATGCACGAGATAGTCATAGGCTCGCTGCCAGTCAAGTTCGGCCTTCTCCTGTTTCAGTTCCTTGATGGCCGGAATTTCCGAGGCAAACAGGAAATTGCCCTGCTCCAGCGTGTAGAAAAATGGCTTTATGCCGAATGCGTCGCGCACACAGGTAATCGATCCCTGCCCGCGATCGAAGACGACGAACGCGAACATGCCCACCAGACGCGACAGGCAGTCTTGCCCCCACTGGCGCCAGGCCGCCAGCAGTACCTCGGTATCGGAATCGGACGTGAAACGATGCCCCAGCAGCTTGAGTTCGCCTCGCAATTCGCGGTAGTTGTAGATCTCGCCGTTGAACACGATGGAAACAGATCGATCGTCTGAATGCATCGGCTGATGGCCACCGGCCGTCAGATCGATGATCGACAGCCGCGTATGGCCGAGTGCTATCGTTGCCGCACCAAGATTGAAGATTTCCTGCCCGTTGTCGTCCGGACCCCTGAAGCGCAATGCTTGGCCAGCATCACTCAATACCGATTCGAGAGTGCTCGGAACGCTGCGCCAAATACCGCCAAAAATGCCACACATTGGATCAGTCGTACCCTAGATCTAGATAGACGATAGCGAGGAATACTAGGCGTCTTGCGCTCTTTCGCTCAGCGCACCCGATTCCAGGCCGTCGTACAAGCGAACAAGCTTGGCTCTTTGGCTCTCCCAGCCATAGTACGCAATGATTGCTGAGATTTGATCGTCCGTTGGGCGATACTTATCAGTTTCTTCCGAAAGTTTTTGCATCGCATGTGCAATGCTCTTTGGCGAACTTTCGTCCATCTCAATACCGACCGGAAATTTTTCAAGGAAGGATTTCAGTTCTTTCAGCTTGGCAATCGCTATCGGCAAGCCCCCTACAACACTCTCCAATAACTTGTTCGGCATGCAATAGTAATAGCTTAGGCACACGTTCTGGATCGGAATCAGGCTTAAAGTCGCTGACCGGACGAATGGAACGACCAAATTGCCTGGCACAGGATCAACTAGGTGAAGTCGTTCGGATACGCCAAACTGATTGGCAAGGCGGACGAGAAGTTCTTCAGTCACCGAGTAACGTGACCCAACTAGCGCTAAATGGATGCCAGGCGCGTACTGCAGGGCCTCAACACAATTCTCCAAACCCCGATCAATGGTAACCGCTCCGACATATACGGCCAGTTTTTCGTTATCGGTCAGTCCCAGATGGGTGCGTAGTGTTTCACTGTATGTGCCAGCACTTTCAGACATATCGAAAGCCGGGGTATTCAAAATAACCGTAGGCCGATCAATTCCATATTTTCGTGACAGCCAGTCTGCAATACTTTCACAGACGGTGATTACTCTTGCTGCGCGACGAATTAACGCATTTTGATAGCGATCAATAAATAACCATGTCAGGCGCCCAAGATGGTAATTTGTATGCGTTTCCAGCTCATGGGCATCATAAACAAAAGGCACCCCAAGTCTTCGCGCGACGACATAGCCCCCACTCATGCACACCATATCATGTATATGCACGACATCGGGGCGCCACTCAATGATTGACCCCGCGCAACTGACAGCGTAATCATTGAGGTGAACCAACGGCTCAACATAAATACGAGCGATTTCTCGAATGCGAGACGTCAATAGGCTGGCCCAGATGCGAAATCTTGACTGGATCCCTCCGCCTAACCTCCGCAAACTTTGATACACATTCCAAATGATGGATCTTCCCCGCGGAGTAAGTGCCATTCTGAAGATGGGTCGAGCTAGCCGAAAGGCCACTCGAAACATTACCCGCAGGATGTAACGAATAGGTGCCACGAAGAGCATCTGAAGTAATCTTGCCAGTATGGCTAACCCTGCAATTGGGAGAAATATCACTAGCGGCTTCACCGATCGCCACGATTCCCTAAGGCCACAGCGCCAGCCGATTTTGAATCGATCAACCAGCCAAAGGGAATGGATTCGTAGATGCACCAAAAACAATGCGACCAGTTGACGGAAAGTTACTGCAGTACTTCGCGGCAAGGATTGGTACAAAACTCCATTTAGCGTTTCGGTCAACTGTTGTGCCGCCTGGCCACGGCAGACGACAAGAACTTGATTACCCGCACGAACCAAAGCCTCAGCTTCGCGGATTACCCGAGAGTCGATTTTCCACTCGTGCTGCAGCGTCATTGCAATGCGCATTAATGAATTCCATCGTGCCACGCGCCGGAAGCACGCAACGAAAACCATTCATTAAGACTGATCCAGCGCCACAAAGCCCAAGAGTTATTAACGCTACCGCTCTGATGGGCGTCCCAAAGATCTCGAAGAACGATTTCTTGATAGCCGGACACTTCCCTGATCGGTCCGCTAAACAAGCGATCAAAACACCATTGTTTCAACTCGCCTCGCAGCCATAAATCCAGCGGTGCCGCATACCCTACCTTGTCGGCACGCCACTGTATTTCTAAGGGTATTAGGCCGTCGACCGCCTTTCGCATGATGAACTTCTGCCAACCGTCCTTTATCCAAAAACTATCCGGTAAAGATATACAGTAATCGACCAAATCGTAGTCCAGGAAAGGTAAGCGCGCTTCCCGTGAAAAAGCCATTGAGTTTCGATCTGCATAACGCAACAGTTGAGGTAGGCAGTTGTACTGTAACGCTTCCGCCAGTTGCCGTCTTAGACGTGACCCGGCCCGAGCTTCAGGAACCCCAACGTCGTACGGCCCCTTGTAAATAGCAGGACGTTTTATTCCTGCCATACCAAGAATTTCCGGAAGTGAAAAAGCAATTCGCGCATTGAAACGCCTGATACTATCCTTGAAACCACGACTGGCGCGCCGCAAACGCCCGTTGAATAATGTTGTTTCTCGAATTGCACTCCAGTATTTACGCTTATCCAGGAGGTCAAGCTGGAAGCTCTTGAAATAATGCTGATATCCCGCGAGAACTTCGTCAGCACCTTGTCCATCAATCAGCACGATTGTGTTGGTTTCTTGCGCCAATCGTGCGACACACCACTGAAGATAAATTGAAGCCGAAAGAAATGGTTCTTCCTGGTGCCAATGCAATCTCAGTGACTCCTCCATGAGTCGTTGCGGGCTAGGTGAAACCGAAAAAGGATAGGCGCCCGCCTGCTTGACCACCGCATCGATCTGCGGCCCTTCGGAAATCGTCAAGTCATCATCGAACCTGGCTGAAAAGGTATTCTGTGTGAAAGACGTTTCGGTCTCGCGCAGCTTTGCAAGGAAACCAACCAACGTAGACGAATCCAACCCGCCGGAAAGACTGGAGCCGAGCGCCACGTCTGCACGCATTCGCATACGAACACTGCGTTCGAGCAACTCACGGAAACGCTCCACCGCCTCACTGTCACCAATTGAGGTGTCAATGGCGTCGTAGTTGGGTGTCCAGTAGCGCCAAAACCGCAACTGACTGCCGCCATTATCAAAGACCATCGCATGAGCAGGGGGCAAACGCTGAATGTCCCGGAAAAACGTTTCCGGCCCATCCTCATAGTAAGTGCCTGCGACATATTTTCCCAACACGTCGTCATTGGTTGCATCGGAAATACCAGGGTGGCAGAGCAGAGCCTTCATCTCTGATGCAAATGCAACGCATCCATCCTTTGAGCGCGCCCAGAATAGAGGCTTTTCGCCGAAACGATCCCTCGCCACGAACAAACGGTGCTCAACCGCATCCCACAAGACGAATGCAAACATGCCATTCAATCGGCTTAGACACTCAACACCCCATTGCATATAACTGGCTAACAGCACTTCCGTATCGCTACCCGTACGAAATGTATGACCCAGTCGGGCGAGCGTGGCTCGCAATTCAAGGTAGTTGTAGATCTCTCCATTATATGTAATTACAAACCTGCCATCTCCACTCTGCATCGGCTGGTTTGCTTCCGCAGACATGTCAATAATGGCCAAACGACGGTGCCCAAACGCGAGTTTATTGTCATCACGCACCCACAGACCACCATGATCAGGACCGCGATGGATCAGGCGATCACGCATTCGGATTACCAACCCAGAATCGATTGGCACACTACTAAGCAGAGCAACTAGACCGCACATACGTTTCCAAAAAGAGATAGAAGAGTAACAAAACAGCGGATCATTATGGCTTGAAACCATATCCGGGCGCTCAACAGGAACAGTTGCCCCCGCAGATCCCGCTTAACCGGTTATTCTAACAACCCATCACCCGCAATACCAAATTCATCCCGGCCCAAGCAATGTCAAGCAACCCATCAACTGCGCTAGTGCTGTCGTTGTCAGATATCCGGCGCGACCCGCGCGTCTTCAGGCAGATCGAGGTTCTTGGGGGCCAGCACCCTGTTCTGGCCGCGGGCACAGGAAATCCGGTGATCGATGAAGCCACCTCCTACACCATCCCGATCCAACGCCGCACTCCAGTAGGGCGTGTACACGCCTTGTACTACCTCAAGACAGGAGGCTTTGACGAGTTTTACTGGTCCCAAAGCCACGTCATTCGGGCGCTGGCTGACCTTGGCAAAGCGAGATACGCCTTTGTGGTTGCCAACGACATTCAAATGCTCCCCTTGGCACTGCGCCTTGCGCGAGGAGCACCGGTTCTTGTCGACCTCCACGAATACTCCCCAAGGGAACTGGAAGATCGTTGGCTCTGGCGTTTCCTTTTTCAGAAATATAACGATTACCTTTGCAGACAATATTTGCCGCAAGCCGCCATGGTCACAACAGTTTGTGCTGGCATTGCAGAAGAATACGCTCGACAGTACGGTGTCCTCCCGACAGTGATAACGAACGCACCAAAATTCCACAGTCTTCCTGTACGAAAAACTGATCCGTCTCGGATTCGGGTTATACACCACGGCGTTGCAGCTCGCTCACGCCGCATCGAAAACATGATCGAATTAGCCAATTTGCTTGATGAGCGCTTCACGGTCGACTTCATTCTTATTCCAGGCGACACCAGATACATTGCGGAATTGATGCGACAGGCAGCCGGTACCCGCAGCATTCACTTTCTTCCCCCCGTAGAGATGAATCAGATCGTCTCCTTTTCTACGCAGTATGACGTTGGTCTGTTCTTGCTGGAACCTACAAATTTCAATTATCTTCACGCGCTACCAAACAAATTTTTTGAGTTCCTGCAAGCGCGGCTTGCGGTTGCCATTGGACCGTCACCGGAAATGGCCCGCATCGTCTCTCAATTTGGTTGCGGTGTGGTTGCCGAATCGTTTGAACCACAAGCGTTGGCTAAAGTGTTGAACAGTCTTGATCCCTGCACGCTTGACATAATGAAAATTCAATCGTCACAGGCCGCAATCGTTCATTGCGCTGAGCGGAATGCTGATTTGCTCAAGACCGCCTTTGCAGCCCTTCAGCAACAGAGTTGAATCCAGCTATGGCTCTAAATCCAAAAATCGTTATTAGATTATCTTTATACATCACCTTCGCGATATATTTTTTATGTATTTTCTATTTCTTTTCGCAAGACACGAAAAGAGCAGTGATCGCAAGGTATTTGGGTGAGCGCCCTTTTGCGTGCTATATTAATTCTGGCAAAGAAACAGGAAGAACGAAAATTAGCAAGGATGAGCGAGGGTCAATCGATAGAGTTGTTTTAAACTCATGCGGAAAAAGCGTTTATATTTATGAAGCCATACCAAAAACCGTGGCAAAAACATCCGTTATTGTTATTGCATTACATCAAACGACAAATTACGGAAAAGACGAGGTGATGGGGTTTGATGGCGACCCCAACTTATCTTATGGGCGGACTTTCTTCGAGAATGGATTTATAGTCATTTCTCCTGACGTGTTTGTAGCTGGCGAAAACTATAGTCCTGCTACCGGATGGGATACTGCTCCTTTCTATCGCGAATTTCCAAAATGGTCTGCGATGGGAAGAATGCTTCAGGATGATTTAGCTGTTTCTCGCTACGTCGAAAATAAATACCCATCGAATTGCGTGGCAGCAGTTGGACACTCCCTCGGGGGCCACAATGCTTTGTTCCTAGGTGCTTTTGATCAAAAAATAGATACCGTAGTTTCAAGCGCTGGATTTGAAAGCATATCCTTAGACGAAAATGCTAGTAGATGGGCTCGCGACTCCTGGTTTGTGTATATGCCGCTGCTAAAGCCATATCTCTCAAGTCCGCCTCCAAGAAACACTCCTTGGGATTTTGATGATTTGCTTAAACTAATTGCTCCCAGACCCATATTGGTTTTCCAAGGTTTAAATGATGGCACATGGACCAAACCAGAGTCAGCTTCTTCGCTGGTCTCTTCGGTCAATCAGGCCTACATCCATCCTCCAATTGAAGGGGTATTTCATGCCGAGGGGCATAAATTTGGATATCAGATGCAGCTACAGTCAGTTGATTTTTTAAAAAAATACACCTGTATGCGATCGCCCTGAGCCGTCCTTCCAAGTTCGACATTTAGGGTGGGCACACACAGATTGAGGCGGCCATGGCTATTCAATCCAGAGCCGCAATTCTGCTCTAATTCTTACCCGGAGCCCAACAGGAACAAGAACCCACAGCCGACGGGAAATTCGAAATGAAATTTCGGACAATCGAGACCTTACGGGTGCTGGTGGATCTTCAACGACCGGAGGTTCTTCAACGACCGGAGGTTCTTCAACGACCGGGGGCTCTTCAATGACCGGGGGTTCTTCGACAACTATCTCCGGAAACACGTTCAGGTTTCCGTCATAAGCAAGTCCGCCAGATGAGGATATATTTACCTTCTTGATTAAATCCGTTAATCGAGCATAGAAGATTCTGCTAACCATTTCCCAATGAAACTGCTCTAGGAAATAGGTGGTAGATTTTTTCGCATAGCCCATTCGAAGTGCTGGATCCAGTGCCAGCCGGTCAATCTCCTCAATCAGTTGGAAACGATCAGCGAAATCGATAGCGCTGCCTGCGCCAGACTCCAAGATGATTTGGTTCACATAGCTCGTCCTCGATGCCAGAATGGGCAGGCCCGCCGCCATGTACTGGGAAAGTTTGTTCGGGCAACAATTGGCATAATTGAGTCCAGTAGGTGTATAGGGGACAAGGCCCACATCAAACTCAGCCGCAGCCGTCACCAAATCTGATTCGTCAATCGCTTCAAGAAACTGAACACGGGAAGCATAAACTCCCAATCTGATGGCCAGGTCGATCATTTTTTCTTTATATTCATTATCCGGACCTCGGAGGACAAGTATTGCCGACGGGTGCGTATCCGGCCAAGCATCGATCAGCAAATCGATCCCCCTGGCCTTTGCGAACCCGCCTTGAAATAGAAAGCGACACTCTGATCCTGTGTGCGCTGGTCTAGCTTCTTTCTCACTTTGCGCCACCCTTGAACTTAAAGGCTCAGCATTAGGCACAGATGCAAATGGGATACCATACAACCGCGCCATGTGGGCTGCCAACCCAGGTGATACGGTCTGCGCATAATCGACATACTTAGCCAAACGGCCCTCTAAGGCAACCCAAAACTCCAATTCGAAAGAATCTTGTTCGACATCTGCCTCGGGCCAGAACTCATGCGCGTCGTAGATAAGCGGCACGCCCCAGCGCTCTTTAAGAACTATTCCGGCAAGAAGGGTATCCAAGTCCGTTGCAATGACCGCACTAATTCCGGCCATTTTTTCCGCATGCACCACTAACGAATAGGTCATCTGCAGCAAGTATTTTACGCTCCAGTAAAACTTTACCCTCCTGTATGAATCTGCACCGCCGAGAACTGCCAGCAGTTCGCTGTCGTCAAGTGACATAATTGCGATCAGGCTTGACAGTTCGAGCAAGGCGGCCGAATTGCCACGAGAAAAAATGTATTCCCTAATAACGCCCAGATTCCTGCTGGTTTCCATTGGTGGATAGGACCATACCCATCCCATATCGTCTGAACCAGACTCACTGGGATTGTCGTTTGCAACACGGCTAATACCTAACTGATGGATGATAAAGCCATCACGGCCGCCTGCTGCGATCCAGCTTAAACGTGGATCGCGCCATGGCTCATGCGCCGCCAGCAACAGAACATGGGGCTTTTCCTTTGCATCGCGTTCCGATACGATATTTACTTCATACATCCTAAATCATCCAGTACTTTCGATCGCACGCCTGACAATCTGTAACGGTCAACTTCTTGACCCAAATAACACATCGCAAGCTCCTATGGGCGTAACCTCTGCCTGCGCCCACTGCAGTTCTTTACTTAGAGACAGCTAGTTGTCACCGGACAACGTTAGCCAAGCGTCAATCGAGTCCGCGCAACCGCAGTTACATCTGCACTTGATAATCACCATCAATGTGGACGCGATGCCACAGCTCTAGACATAACATTCCCCACACAACCCGTCCAAATTCCTTCTCATTGTTCAGCGCATTTTCCACTGCAGATAAGTTGTAGATACCACGTAGGCGCGCGCGGTCCGAAAGTAGAGTGTCGCGAACAAAGTCTCTCGCCACACCCCGGGTCCACTGCACAATTGGGGTTGGAAATCCCATTTTGTCTTTACGGTCAAGAATTGTCGAAGGAACGGCATTTCTTGCCACCTCCTTGAACAAATGCTTCATCCGCCCGCCGGCAAACTTTATATTTGGTGGAATGCGCGCCATGAATTCAACGATACGATGGTCTAGAAAGGGCACCCGCGACTCAATAGACACCGCCATACTGGTTCGGTCCTCAACATGCAACAGCGCGGGCAACGACCCTTTCAAATCAAAATAAGTCATGCGATTTATAAGCGATCCAAGACCAGCTCGGTTGAATATTTTCGCAAAAGACTCATAGGGTGAATATTTACCATCGAAGAGTCCTGCGGATAACAATGTGGACATTCCCTCACTGCGGTCTACTAATTTGAAGTAGCGGCGATCCGCTGATTCAAATAGCCCATCTTTCCAAAACCCCTGCAGCATGGGCTTATAAGTCTGCAACAAAGGCAAATTCGGAACGATGGAGTCAAGCGTCACGGCGTACGGGTTTTTGTGGGCCGTCTCGAAAATGGCTCCAGACAGACACTTCTCCAGATACGCAACCAAGTAGCGGGCATAGCCGATAAACAACTCATCGCCACCTTGACCGCCCAACACCACCTTTACATGCTCGGCTGCAAGTTTGGAAACATAGTATTGAGGAATTACTCCCGGCCCAGCCAATGGTTCATCCATGTAATACATGAGCAACGGCAGCACATCCGCCAATTCCGAACCTCGAATATAAACGTCGTGATAGTCCGTTCCAGCAAAGGTAGCAACGGCCTTGGCGTAGCCGGTTTCGTCGAATTGCGGCCCCTCGGAAAACGCGCCAGTGAAGGTTTTGATGCGCTCTCCCTTCAAGCACTCCGCCGCCAGGCAAACGAGCAGACTGGAATCAAGGCCGCCAGACAAATGCGCCCCCAACGGCACGTCCGAACGCAAATGCATACGGATCGCATCCTCGATCAATCCTGCAAGATGATCGATAAACCAGTCTTCTCCATGGTTGTCGTCGATTTCGTAGCTGACGTCCCAGTATTGCCGAGTGGCAAGTGAAATGGAGTCGCGGCCTATTTGGACGGTCAGGCAATGGCCCGGCTCCAACTTTTCGACCCCTTCGAACAGGGTTTTTTCACCCAAACAAAACTGGAACGTCAGGTAGTCCTGTAAGCCGACCATATTGGACCTCGCCTTGATCTGCCCGGAGGCGAAAATCGCCTTGATCTCGGAAGCGAAGAGCAGTGTCTCCCCGTCGAAGGAGTAATAGAACGGCTTGATGCCAATCCTATCGCGTGCGCAAAAGATCTGACGGTTGGCGCGATCCCAGATGGCAAACGCAAACATTCCCAGGAAACGGTCCACGCAACGCTCCCCCCATTCGCGGTAGGAGTAAAGGAGCACTTCCGTATCAGAATAGGAGCGGATCGGATGTCCCTTGCCAATCAACTCGCGACGGAGTTCCAGATAGTTGTATATCGCTCCGTTGAATACCACCGTCAATTGGCCGTCTGCGCTCGTCATGGGCTGTTTGCCATACTCTGGGTCAATAATCGCAAGACGACGGTGGCCCAGGAATACCCCGCACTCCTGGGCGCTAAATGTACCCTCCCCATCGGGACCGCGATGCCCAAGCACTGCCATCATCTGCTGCACGAAAGCATTCGCACGCTCCGACGATAAGGCGGTGCTACAAACCCCAACTAAACCACACATTTGCTAACTCCACGAACTACTGGCCCGTCGAACAAAGCTGCCGTCGGCATGTGTCTAGTGCTTCGGCCTGATGAAGTTTTAAGCGGCATACTTCACGCGTCGGTCTTGAAAGCAACAGCTGACGCGCTCTGGATTGTTCTCCGACATCGCCATATGGGCGCTGGTTACTTCGCGCAGTTTTGCTTTGCTCCGCACGGGCACGCGTTTTCCCATTTCTTGTTTGAGATCGGCATTGAGGCGCTCCTCGGGATTGAGTTGCGGGCTGCCCCACGTGGACTTCCTTAGGTCGTAACTGGGCAGGTAAAACAACTCAATCTGATCTTTTCGCTCGGCCACCCAAGCCTTCACCATCTTGCTGTGGTGCACCCGCAATTTATCCAGAATCAGGAATACATTTTCCCCCGCATCCTTGATCAAGGCAGCCAAGAATTCGATTAGCTTCTCGGCATCAAACGCGTCATCAATGATCATCCAGCGTGTCTTTCGTTGATTGGTCACGGTGGCAATCATCGAAATCTTTTCCCTGGTGCCACACACGGTCATCGCAACAGGTGTCTTGCCCGCTTGGGAAAAGTTTCTGCCGCGTATATCGGTATTGACCAGCGCCGTCTCGTCACCCTTATGAATTTCAGCGCCTTCTTGCCTGGCGCGTTGCTCAATACCGGGATATTCACCCTCTAGCCAAGCCTGCACAGCCTCCGGGCTTTGTCCATAGGCTCGCCTGACCGGCTTTTGCGGGGTAAAGCCCCAGCGCGCCAGGTATTTGCCGACGCTGCGAATGTGTAGCTTGATCCCGTATTCCTGTTCAATAAGCTGACCTACCGCTGCCCGGCTCCAAAGGAAGAAATCCATCTTCAGTTGCTCGGGGCGTTTATCAATGATGATGCGACGAATCGTGTCCTCTTCAATCTTGCTCCGGCAGCGCCCATCTCCGCGAGCCCGACCCCGGCTGGTCAGGCGTATAGCAGACCACACACCTGCCTCAAACAGCTCAATCGTGGCGCGCACGGCGAGGTAACTCAGCCCCGTCATCGAAACGATTTGCATGGTCTTGATGGCCTTCTTGTGCAATCGAACAACTTGCTTGCGCCGCTCATGAAGTTGTTCGAGCGTTCGCTTTCTTGCGTTTTCTTTTTCCATAAAGCGCAGACACCGAGAACCTGCGAAAGTAAATATTTCATCGTGCCTTATCAATAACCACTTCGGGACCTCAGCATGGGTAAAAGACTTTGCTGCACACTCTTATCTCACTTACCGTAAAGTACTGCTGAATCAGCGCTGAATATTCCAAGCTGCCGGCTGATTCACGATGCCAAGATCTACCCCTATGCCATCAGGTTGCAAGATTTTCAGCGCATAGCAGCGATCATGTAGATCATAGGCTTCGGGCTCGTGCCTGGAAGCTAGATTGAGGTACTTGAAAAGGGCTACCGTGACGATATAGTCCCCCGGGCCAAGTAACAACGGATCGAAAGTCGCACTGATACTTCCTTTCTCTTCAAGGGTGCCTAAACGCATCCCACTTCTACTGGAGATAACCTGAAGGGCGCAGGTGCCATCTGGTCGATAGAGAGTGATCACCGCAACAGGATCGATCACCGGTTCAGTGGCAGCATAGGTCATTGTGGCTGAGGCAGGCTCTCCACTCACCAGTGTGTGACGAGAATCGCCATCGGAATCAAAAAAGCCGAACTCGGTAATCTTGATGGGCCCGCTCCCATAGCGGTCCACTGACGAAAGCACCAGCAGTTTGGATTTCACCGAAACATCCTTAGCCGCTGTTTGCTCGTCACCAACATTACTGGGTAGCATTACCCGAACGCTACTCCATTCTGTCACAGCAGCAGACGTAAGGATCTCCTTGATCTGCACAAATTTTTGCTGAAATGTGTCGTATTTGTCCAGTGAGAGGGCAAGCTTGCCACTAGCCAGATAGACAAGCTCGATCCATCTTTCGCTGACAGGAACACCAGACCAATCAATCTGCCATGGGGCATGGACAAAACGTCCACCCAGATCAACGAACTTTCTTACTGCGGTTCCTTTAACGATCTCCACATCTGACCAGTTTGTCGCCCCCTGCTCGGCGATCATTCGCGATGAATCATTGTCCTGCTCTGGTTGAATTGTGCCCATCGTTCGATCTCCGCAACCAAAGCGTATTTCAGAGACCACGAAAGCCTCAGAGGGCGCGCGGCCATCCATGCCAATCAGACGAAAGAGTGAAATGGGCGCGGACTCCGCATTCGCGGCCCTAACCATGGCCTTAGACAGCGACATACTCCGGGCCCGTGTCCGAATCTCTTCATCTTCCCGAACGCTCGCCAGATATAACTTACTCACATTAAGGATATCACCATCTGCCTTCACACGACCACGATCAATCCAGACACCACGATCACAGAGCAGCTGGACTGAACTCATGTCATGCGACACGAATAGCACAGTCGCACCTTCACTGGTCAGATTCCTCATCCGCTGAATGCATTTGCCTACAAAATAGGCGTCGCCAGCACCAAGGATCTCATCGACAATGAGAATGTCTGGTACCACCGTAGTCGCTACCGCGAATGCCAGGCGAGCATACATTCCTGCAGAGTACTCACGGACCGGACGGTGTATGAACTCTTCCAACTCGGTGAAATATACGATTTCGTCGATCGCTTTGTCGACCCGGGATTTGGCCAGTCCCTGAAAAGCGAGCGCCGATCGTATGTTATCGACGCCGGTGAATTCAGGGTGGAAGCCCGTGCCCAGTTCCATCAGGGCTTGCACATTTCCAGCAATCTGGATTCGTCCAGAATCCGGGCGCATTTGGCCACAGATGACGCGCAACAGTGTGCTCTTTCCTGCTCCATTGCGGCCAATCAGGGCCACCTTTTCGCCACGCTCGACTGTCATACTGACTCTGTCAAGGGCGACGAATTCATCGTATTTTGATTTTGGGACACGAATACCCAATGCGTCAAACGCCCGCCATCCTGGGTGTTGAAAGCGGCGGAACACCTTGACGACGCCGTCGATGGCGATGGTCCGATCAGACATAGTCAGAAAATACTGGCTTTATACGAGAAATCACACGGTACCCCGTCGCCAGCATCACTAAGCTGAACCCCATGAAGATGAGTAACTCGTTCACCGGAATACTGCCGTCAATCAGGCAGGCTCGATAAAGTTTCATTAGCCAGGCAAGCGGATTGAGAATGAGCAAAGGCGCCATCTTTGCAGGAACCATGGAGTCTGTATAGCCAATCGGAGAGACCATCATCAGGAACAGAATAAAGATTGGGACCGCTTGTTGCATATCGCGAAAGAACACAGTTATCGTGGACGTTATCCAAACCATGCCCAGCACCATCAGTATCTGAAAGACAAAGATGACGGGCACCAAAAGATGTGTCCAGTGCACATGCCCAAAATAGACGACAGCCAGCCAGACAAAGAGAAAACCGAATGCCATGGTTGCATGTCCGACGATTACGTCGCGCGCAACGACCAGTTCGATAGGGAAAAGTGTATTTCGCAAGAGTCCGCGATTCGCCACAATGCTTCCTGTACCGGTACCAAAGGCCTCCGAGAAAGCCAGAAATGGGACGAGGCCGCAGAAGATTACCAAGATGTAATCCGGCGTAGCAAGCCCAGGAACGCGCACACCTAGAATTAACACAAATACAAGCGCATACATTCCCAAGAAAAGCACTGGGTACAGCGCAAACCATAGAGCTCCCAAGGCACTGCCTATCATCCTGGAGCGCAGGGATTGAGTGGCGGTTGCAATCAGCAGCTTATGGTTTTTCCACAACAGAAGAAGAGGATCAATCAATGCTACTCTCCAAGATTGCCGAAACAATATGGCGCGTTGCCGCGCCGTCGCCGTATGGGCTGGCGCAGGTTACTCCTTCAGTGAGGTTCTGGACGGCATCGAGAATTCGCTGATAGCCTGCTCCGACGACCTTATTCCAGCCCATGTCCACCGTTTCCACCCACTCCGTCTCGTCGCGCATGGTCACGCAGGGAACGCCATAGAAGAACGCTTCCTTCTGAACCCCGCCGGAATCGGTAAGGATGACCCGCGCGGCTTGCTCGAGAGCGACCATATCGAGGAACGGAATCGGGTCGGCAACTATCACCGATCCGAGCGTGCCCTCCAGACCGTTGTCAGCAATCAGTTTGCGGGTGCGCGGGTGAAGCGGAAGGACGACCGGCATTTGTCTGGATATCTCTGCCAACGCCGAAATGATTTCAGAAAGGCGTTTGGGGTCGTCCGTATTCTCGGCACGATGGCAGGTCGCCAGGGCAAAACCGCCGCTTGTCAGACCAAAGTCCCCAAGCACGGTACTCTGGCGTTTTGCCTGCTCTCGGTAGTAGAGGGCGACGTCATACATGACGTCGCCAACGTTATGGACACCGGTCACAATGCCTTCATTGGCCAAGTTCCGCACGGCGGTCTCGGTCGGGCAGAACAGAAGGGTCGATACGCGGTCAGAAACGATCCGGTTCACTTCTTCCGGCATGCGCATGTTAAACGACCTCAAGCCCGCCTCCACGTGCGCTACCGGAATATGCAGCTTGACGGCCGCCAGGGCACCGGCCAGCGTGGAATTGGTATCGCCGTAGATCAGTACCCAGGCCGGCTTTTCGTCCAGCAAGACCTTTTCCACCGCCTCCAGCATGCGGCCGGTCATTGCCCCGTGCTGTCCACCCGATATTTCAAGGTTGTATTTTGGATGGGGAATGCCGAGTTCCTCGAAAAACACCTCAGACATGTTTGCATCGTAGTGCTGGCCGGTGTGGACCAGCACTTCGCTGACTTGATGGGCGAACTCGTTCCGGATGGCCCGCGACACGGCCGCCGCCTTGATGAATTGCGGACGCGCGCCGACGATAGTGACGATCTTGATCAATTGACCAGAACCTTGAGAAGGTTTTCGACGATAGCACCCTGTGTGCCTTCGTCAAGATCCGCGCTCATCGGCAAACTCATCACCTTCCCGGCCATGCGGTCCGACATTGACAAGTCTCCGGCTCTGGACAAAGTCTGGTAGGCCGCCTGGCGGTTGAGCGGAATCGGGTAGTGGACGGCGGTCGGTACGCCGACCTCCTTGAGTGCCTGCTGAACCTGCTCGCGGTCATCGACGACGACCGTGTACTGGGCAAACACGCTGGTGCGGTCCGGACGTTGCACGATGGTCTGCACATTGCCCGCGAACAGTTCATTGTAGCGCGCACCGATCCTCAAGCGCTGCTCGACTTCCCACTCGAATCGCTCCAGCTTGCCGAGAACGACGGCGCATTGCAGCGTATCCATCCTGCCACCGACGCCGACGCGGGTATGAACATAGCGCTTCTCCTGGCCGTGAACACGGATCTCCTTCATGGCCTTGGCAAGCTTGTCGTCGCTCGTGAAAATTGCCCCGCCATCGCCATAACAGCCCAGCGGCTTGCTCGGGAAGAAACTGGTGCAACCGATGGTCGACAGATTGCAGCTTTTCTGCCCCTTGTATTCCGCACCAAAACTCTGGGCGGCATCCTCGATTACGGGTAGGCCATGGCTCGCGGCAATGGCGTTGATTTCGTCCATATCTGCGGGTTGACCGTAAAGCGATACCGGCATGATGGCTCTGGTCCTGGCCGAGATCGCCGCTTCGATCCTGCTGGCGTCGATATTGCAGGTGTCGGCTTCGATGTCGACGAATACGGGGGTCGCGCCAACCAGGGCGATGACTTCGGCGGTGGCGACAAAGGTAAAAGGCGTGGTAATGACCTCATCGCCGGGCTTGATGTCGAGCGCCATCAGGGCAATCAGCAGCGCCTCGGTGCCAGAGGCGACCGTGATGCAGTGTTTCGCCCCCGTGTATTCGGCCAGCTTACCTTCGAGTTCGGCCACTTCAGGGCCCATGATGTACTGGCCGTGGTGGAGCACACGATGGAGGTTGCGCTCCAGTTGCGAGCGCAGACTGTCTTGCTGGCCTGCCAGATCGATAAAGTTTATGGGTTTTGCCGGCTGTGGAGCCTGGAGGTATTGCTGCGGGGTGATGGTCTGCTGGGGGTAGCGTTCGCACAGCACGACATCACGGGTCAGAAGCTTGATGGCGCCCATCCCGAAGCGCGAAAGCGCACGGATAAGTTGCTCATCTTCAGGGTCTGTGCTGTCGAATACGTTGCCTTCTTCGGCCAGGGCAGCGAGCCAGAATTTGTCGGCGGCGAAGGCCTGAAGCGTGTTACGTGTTTGCTGTGCCAGTTGGCGAACGGTGGCGCTGATACCCTCATTTTCGTTGCTGGCGCGCAGTTCGCTGCGGATCACGTATTCGAGAGTTTGCACGCTGCCAGCATACAGCCACAGTCGTCCGCCCGTAACTGTGCATTGGGCGACAGCAAGGTCAGCCGCCTCAAAAAACGGAGCGCGCCGTGTGCAAATGTCAACAGCAATACTAATATCTAATAATAGATCCATGGTTTATACCGGTCGCCCTTGTTCACGACGCATCTGTGCCCGAAGTTCAAAGGCTTCGATGCGTTCCAGTTGCTTGGCTGTGATCTTTGGCAGTTCGTCGTCAGGTGACAAAGGGGCGCGCCGGGCCGCATCAATCCGTTGACGCATTTGTTCTGCTTTTTGCAACACGTCAGGCGACAGTTCATAAGGGGTGGATTGGGTCTCAATTTCGTCGTCTGGTACCAGGACCACCAGTCGCAGGTGGTCGTGCTTGAGTTTTATGGGGTTAACGAACTCAATGCGGCCCTGGATGTATATGGCTTCAACTTGCATGGTCAATCCTTTGCATGAACGCGGCTGCTATTTTGGCGTGCCCGGCTTTCTCAAGCAGTCCGGGGCTTCGGGGTCAATAAACTGGAGTTCCATGTTCTCTCTCAATGCTGAGACTTCGTGACGACTGCTTCGGCAAGGGCCCGCGAGGTGGTCCACTTGCCGCCGAAGACGTTGATCAGCCGTCCCTGACGCTCGATGACGGATTCGCGGCTGGCTGCGGAAAAATCAGTCTTGCTGGCGACAATCGGCCGGATGCCGGCAAAAGCAGAGATTATATCCCGACGCGTAATAACCTCAAAAAAACAACGATTGTAGTTGGCGATCAGATAGTCGATTTCCTCGTCGCTGGGCGCGCAACGATCAGGGTCGGCCTGGCTGACCTCGGTGGTACCGAGCAGGGTGTCTTCCCCGTGCGGAAGAACAAACAGGATGCGCCTTTCGCCCGGCACCTGGAGAACGCAACCCTGCTCGAGCTTGCCGGGCACGACGATGTGGCTACCGCGGATCAGGTCAAGCCGATAGGCGCTGGTCACGCCCGAGGTGGCGAGGAGCCTTTCCGCCCACGGGCCGGCCACATTGACGATACGGTCGTAACAGGCGCTCGACCCCGCGGTGGAAACCGCTCCTGTCGCAGGATCGATCCGGAGGACAGGCGTCTGTTCGTGGATGGTGACCCCCGATTCCCTGGTTTTTTCCGCTGCCCACAGGCCAAGCTGATAGTCATCCATACGGGCATCCCAGTAACCGTAGGCACCCAGCAACTGGTCGCGTTTCAAGCCGGGAAAGCGTTCGGCCACCTCGTCGGCACTGTACCAGCGGCCGCGCGGGAATCCGGATCCCGTTGCCAGGAGATCGTAGAGCCTGATGCCGGCCCCGACGAGCCACCTGGCGCGCTCGCCGTTCCGGTAGATCGGGATCAGCAACTCCAGCGGCCCGGCCAGTTGCGGCGCCTGCCTGATCCACCAGGAGCGCTCCTGCAGCGCCTCGCGAACCAGACCCAGATGGCCGTGTTCGAGGTAACGCAAGCCGCCGTGAAGCATTTTGGTGGAGGAGCGGCTGGTGGCCGACATCAGCCGGCCCTTTTCGAACAGGTCGACGCTATTGCCGCGCCGCGCGAAGGCCCAGGCGGTCATGACACCATTGATCCCGCCACCGATGACCGCGACCTTCATTCAACCGCCAGTGTCGTCCCCGTCAGCCTGTAAGTCTTGCCGGTGATCGGACACTGGACAGAGGCTTCGCCCTCGAGCGGCAGATCGAGTCGTTCCCCGTGCTCACTCATCCAGCCGATTTGCCGGGCCGGGACACCGGCCATCAAAGCATAAGGCCTGACATCCCGGTTGATGACCGCACCGGCAGCCACGAAGGCATACTCGCCAACGGTCACGCCACAGACGATCGTGCAGTTGGCACCGAGCGTGGCGCCCTTCCTGACTGTCGTCAGGCGGTACTCGTCCTTGCGGGTGACCGCCGAGCGCGGGTTATAGACATTGGTAAACACCATGCTCGGGCCACAGAATACGTCGTCCTCGATATGCACGGCATCATAGACGGAGACGTTGTTCTGAACCTTGACATTGTTGCCAATAGTAACGTCGTTGCCGACGAAGACGTTCTGCCCGAACGAACAGCCCTGGCCAATACGCGCCCCAGCGCAGATGTGCGCGAAATGCCAGACGCGGCTGCCGTCGCCAATCAGCGCACCCTCGTCCACGATTGCGGACGGATGTATGGTAACGGCCATCTCAGTAATCCAGCGGCAGCGCCACGCGCTTGCCGTCACGTGCGGACAAATACGCGGCGATCAATACTTCCAGCGACTTCAGGCCTTCGCGCCCGTCGGTTTCTGGCTCGGCCTCGCCGCGCATGACCTTGATCACATTATCGTAGTAGAGGGGATGGCCAAATCCATAGACCGAAGTGGTTTCGTAGTTGGCCGAGGCAATCCGCTCATCTTCCGGCAACTTTTCGGCGAATTCCCAGTGCTGGATCTCGTTGACCGCGACACCGCCGATGCGAACCGTACCTTTCTCGCCAAGTATGGTGATGCTGCCTTCCAGGTTCTTCGGATAGGTCAGCATGGTGACGTTCATCGAACCCAGCGCGCCCGAACGCCAGCGAACGCTTAAGACGCCGGAGTCCTCGACTTCGATGTTGCGGTCAAGGGTACCCGTGTAGGCCTGCATGCTTTCGATGGGCCCGATCAGCCAGTCGAGCAGATCGACATAATGGCTGGCCTGATTCATGAATGCGCCACCATCGAACTCCCAGGTGCCGCGCCACTTGGCGCTGTCGTAGTATTCCTGCGGCCGCGTCCAGAAGACATTGATGTTGACCATGTAGATGCGGCCGAAACGCTTCTGTTCTACCGCGCGCTTCAACAGCTGGAGCGTGGCATTGCGGCGGTTCTGCTTGACGACGAAGAGACGCACCTTGGCTTCATCGCACACCTTGACCATGCGCAGGCCATCATGCCAGTGTGTGGCCATCGGCTTCTCGGTCATCACATGGCGGCCTGAGAGGGCAATTTCGATCGTCTGCTCAGGGTGCAGCCCACTTGGCGTCGCCAGCACCACAATGTCGGCTGTCGTGGTCTGGAGCATTTCGGTCAGGCTCAGATGGCCTTCGGCGCCGGTACGCTCTACTGCCTTGTCCAGGGCAACGCGGTCAACGTCGCAAACATCGACGATTTCGATGTCGCCGGCATGCTGCTCCATGGCGCCAAAGTGGTTGGCAGCGATGCGGCCGCAACCGACAAGCCCCATACGGATCTTGCGGCCGGCAATGGTTGGGTAATTTCGCATTTTTTTCCTCTCAGAGACGGAACACCGTGAAGCCGGCAGCGGTCGCGGCATTGCGGTCATAAAGACACTTCAGATCGGCGAGAACCGGCTTTTCACCTTGACAGAGCGAACGCAATGCTGCGAGATCGACTTCGCGAAATTCATTGTGTCCTACTGCCACAACCAATGAATCCACCGGATGCGCTGCATCGATGGTTCCAAGCTGTATACCGTACTCATGAGCAACCTCATCCGCATCCGCCCACGGGTCGGAAACGACCACCTGGACTCCCCAGTTCTGAAGTTCCTGCACGAGGTCGGCTACCTTGCTGTTGCGGATGTCCGGGCAGTTTTCCTTGAAGGTGATGCCCAACACGCCGACTGTGCTGCGCGCCACATCGATTCCGTTGCGCAGCATCAACATGATGACGTTGCGGGCAGCGTAACGTGCCATGTTGTCATTGATCCGGCGCCCGGCGAGGATGACTTGCGGATGATAGCCGACCTCCTCCGCCTTGTGTGTCAGGTAGTACGGGTCAACGCCGATGCAGTGACCGCCGACCATCCCCGGGCGGAAGGGCAGGAAGTTCCACTTGCTGCCTGCCGCTTCGAGAACTTCAAGCGTGTCGATCCCGAGGCGGTCGAAGATCACCGAGAGTTCATTTACAAGTGCGATATTCAGGTCACGCTGGGTATTTTCGATAACCTTGGCCGCTTCCGCCACCTTCAGGCTGGTAGCGGGGAAGGTGCCGGCGGCAATGATGCTGGCGTAGAGCGCATCGACCGCTTTCGCCACCTCGGGTGTCGAGCCGCTGGTAATCTTCCTGATCTTGGTCAGCGTGTTGACCTTGTCGCCCGGATTGATGCGCTCGGGGCTGTAGCCACAGAAGAAATCCTGGTTGAACTTAAAGCCAGAATACTTCTCCAGCACCGGCACGCAAACCTCTTCGGTACATCCCGGAAATACCGTCGATTCATAGATCACAATTGACCCTGCTTTCATCACCTTGCCAACCGTTTCGCTGGCCTTGACCAGCGGCGTGAGATCCGGGCGATTGGCCTTGTCGATGGGCGTCGGGACGGTGACGATGAAAACACCACAATCCGCTATAGCCTCGGGTTGATTGCTGTAGGAAAGCTGCTTGGCAGCCACCAGGTCTTCGGGTGTCACTTCCAGCGTACTGTCCTTGCCGGAGCGCAATTCAGCAATCCGCGACAGATTGATGTCGAAGCCGACGACCGGCCGCGACTTCCCAAACTCGACGGCAAGCGGCAATCCCACATACCCCAAGCCGATGATCGCCACTTTCTTGTCATTCAGGTTCATGATTACTCCACAGTCACGGATTTGGCGAGATTTCTCGGCTTGTCGACGTCCGTCCCCTTCACCAGCGCCACGTGATAGGAGAGGAGTTGCAGCGGAATGACGTGCAGGATCGGCGACAATTCGCCATAGTGCTCCGGGAGGCGCAGGATGTGAATACCTTCGGATTCGGTCATTTCCGAATCGGCATCGGCAAACACATACAATTCGCCACCACGCGCCTGCACTTCCTTAAGGTTGGATTTCAGCTTGTCGAGCAACAGGTCGTTCGGGGCCACCGAGATAACCGGCATGTCGGCATCGACCAGCGCCAGCGGGCCGTGCTTGAGTTCGCCGGCGGGGTAGGCTTCGGCATGAATGTAGGAGATTTCCTTGAGCTTCAGCGCGCCTTCCAGCGCGATCGGATAATGCCGGCCACGGCCAAGGAACAGGGCGTGGTGCTTGTCGGCAAAGCGCAGCGCCCAGGCCTTGATGTCGGATTCCAGCTCCAGCACCTTGTTGACCGCAACCGGCAGGTGGCGGAGCTGGTCGATGTAGGCACTCTCCTGATCGGCGCTCAGGCGATTCTTCACCTTGGCGATGACCAGCGTCAGCAGGAAGAGTGCGGCAAGCTGAGTGGTGAAGGCCTTGGTCGAGGCGACACCGATTTCCGGGCCGGCGCGAGTAATGAAGCGCAGCGCGCATTCGCGAACGATGGCCGACTCGGGAACATTGCAGATGGCCAGGGTCTTCATCTGGCCGAGTGACTTGGCGTGGCGCAGTGCGGCCAGTGTGTCGGCGGTCTCGCCAGACTGGGAGATGGCAACGATAAGCTGGCGCGGATTGGGCACCGAGGTGCGATAGCGGTATTCGCTGGCGACCTCGACGTTGCAGGTGACGCCGGCGATGGCTTCGAGCCAGTAGCGGGCGGTATAGCCGGAGTGGCTGCTGGTGCCGCAGGCGAGGATCAGGATCGAATCGACGTCGGCCAGCAGGCTGGCGGCTTCGGCGCCGAAGATGCCGGGCTGGATGGTCTTGCTGCCGCCGACGATATCCAGTGTGTTGGCCAGCGCTTCCGGCTGCTCGAAGATTTCCTTCTGCATATAGTGCTGGTAGTTACCAAGTTCCACAGCGGCAGCCGAGAGTTCGGAGACATGGACCGGACGTTCGACCGGGGTGCCGTCGAGGCGGGTAATTTTGACGCCTGTCGCGGTCAACTCGGCAATATCGCCATTTTCCAGGTAGACCATGTTGCGTGTCACCTGCAACAGGGCCGAGGCGTCGGAGGCAGCGTAGTTGCCGGTTTCCGAGACGCCGAGCAGCAGTGGCGAGCCTTCGCGGGCGACGACAACCTTGCCCGGCTGGCGATGGTCGATAACGGCGATGGCGTAGGCGCCGACCAGGCGGCGGCAGGCAATGCGGACGGCGGCAAAAAGGTCGGGCTCGGTCTGCAACGTGGCTTCGACGAGGTGGGCGATACTTTCGGTGTCGGTATCGGAAGTGAAGACGTGGCCCAGGGCGCTCAGTTCGTTGCGCAGGCTTTCGTAGTTCTCGATGATGCCATTGTGGACGACTGCGATCGAACCCGAAACGTGCGGATGGGCATTGCGTTCGCTGGGGATTCCGTGGGTAGCCCAGCGGGTGTGGGCGATTCCGGTGACCGACCGCGTATTGGACGAGGCGGTTTCGAGTTCCGCGACGCGCCCGACCGAACGGACACGTTCGATGCCGGCGCCGCTGATGACAGCCAGCCCCGCCGAGTCATAGCCTCGGTATTCGAGTTTCTTCAGGCCCTCAACCAGAACTGGGACTATGTTGCTGCCGGCTGCAGCCGCGACAATTCCGCACATTCTGGCCTCACGAAAAAGAGCCGATTATACAATGCGCGCCGTGAGGTAGGCATTCGCATAGAGTCTAAAAATCGATGGCTTGTGCCAGCGCATTGAAGACCAATTCCTGGTCATTTTCCTCCAATCCAACCCACATTGGTAACCGAATCAACCGCTCTGACTGACTATTTGTCACATCCATCGAACCATGTACCCGCCCGTAGCGTCGGCCGGCAGGAGAAGAGTGCAGAGGTACGTAATGAGATACCGAATGGATTCCGTTGCGCATTAATTCAGTCAGCACATTCCGCCGATCAATCTCTGCCGCCAGAAGAACGTAATACATATGCGCATTGTGCTGACAACCTTCCGGAATGAAAGGTCGGCGTATCAGACCTTTGACTTCAAGATGAGCGAAAGCTACGTGGTAGCGATCCCACATCGCCAGTCGTACGTCGGTTATTGCTTGCGCCTCCTCAAGTTGTGCCCACAGAAATGCCGCAATGAGTTCACCTGGCAAGAATGAGGAACCCACCTCCTGCCAAGTGTATTTATCCACCTCACCCCTGAAAAACCGGCTGCGGTCCGTACCCTTTTCCCGAATAATCTCGGCCCGCAATGCCAATCCAGGGTCATTGACCAACAACGCCCCACCTTCGCCGGAAATCACATTCTTGGTCTCGTGGAAGCTGTACGCGCCTAGAT
Organism: Candidatus Dechloromonas phosphoritropha; assembly: GCA_016722705.1. Taxonomy (NCBI): domain Bacteria; kingdom Pseudomonadati; phylum Pseudomonadota; class Betaproteobacteria; order Rhodocyclales; family Azonexaceae; genus Dechloromonas; species Candidatus Dechloromonas phosphoritropha. Next base: position 533,534 of record JADKGN010000004.1, read on the forward strand.
CACCAATGCTGCCAAGTGCCTGCCCCTTGTAACTCGCCATGACGCCCTGCGCAGCATCCTCGACAACCTTCAGCCCGTGCCGCCGTGCGATGCCCATGATCGTGTCCATTTCACACGCCACCCCGGCGTAATGGACTGGCACAATCGCCCTGGTGCGAGGATTGATCGCCGCCTCGATCAGACGTTCATCGAGGTTCAAGGTATCTTCGCGGATATCCACAAACACCGGCACCCCGCCCCGCAACACGAATGCATTGGCGGTGGATACGAAGGTGAACGAAGGCATGATCACTTCGTCACCGGGCTGGATATCGAGCAGTAACGCTGCCATCTCCAAAGCCGCGGTACAAGAATGGGTCAGCAGCGCCTTGTTGCAACCGGTTTTCTCTTCAATCCACCGGTGGCAGCGTTTCGTGAACGGGCCATCGCCCGCCAGCATGTTGCCGAACTTGGCTTCGGCAATGTAATAGAGTTCCTTGCCCGTCATGTACGGGCGATTGAACGGTATCTTATCTTCCCTCATAGAAACCCTCCGCGCCTGCGGGTTTCACGCGCCATAGCAGCGAGACAGTCCTGACACTCACAGCAGTGCGTCACGTGCACCATCATTTCTGACATTCCATAAAGCAATGTGTATAGGGAATCCATATTTGATGACGCACATCAACGCGAACCTCATTGAAAACACTACGGGCAAGCGCCTCGTATCCAGCCTTGTTCCGCACATTCTGCCCTCGGTCGCTCTTTACCAAAAAGCGAGCAATAGGATTCTGCTCATTATCCAGACAAGGATCTATCGTGAGGAGTCTGCCACCAGGCTTGAGAGCCTGCAAGGCGAGTCGCATCACTTCCAATGCGACAGAATCATCAAGGTGATGCAACACACCAAGCGCAAGGACGACCTCAAAAGGCGGCAACTCAGCCAAGTCTTCAAATCCCAACTGCTTGCAGTGAAACATTCCCAGCAGGCCAAATCGAGTGCTCGCTTGTTGGATATACGCCTCACTGATATCGAAACCCCAATAGTCAACATCAGGTAGATAAGCCAGGATGTCCGCCGGACCGCAGCCAATATCTAATACTTTCATCCCGGAGAATGGCTGAACAAAGTCAGATACAAACCTCTGGCGAATTTTATGAGCCCCCATCAGCGACTGGAACGAGGCATAAACCAAAGGGGATGAGAGAATGGCTCTAATCCCATGAGTTATCTGCGCCATCAACAGACCTCCGGATCAGCAGTTCTCTCGACACGGCAATCCATGATGGGCTGCAAGACAGCCGGAACGAGCCAGAATAGTTGGTGAATTCGCAAGCGAACCAGCATCAGGAGGAAACTACGCATTGCCGGGGAACGACGGCCCGCAAAGTCCGGATCCGAAGCAATGCGCTCGAGGGTAGAGACCAACATAGAACGGTTGAAAGTCAGCTTGAGCCCCGAAAATCGTCGAACATACTTTCCAACCCTAATGACATTGATCCAGTTAAGTGATTTCCAGGTTCCAGATGGGTCGGGCACTGTCCGGCTACCAAATATCATCCGCCCCAGCAGTCTCTCCGTAAGCTGTTTGGAAAAAAAAGTCGGGATATTGAAGTGAGGCTCATAAGGGAAAAGGTAATTCGGGCAGGTGAAACGATAGCTTGCGCCGAAAGTCAGGCTTTTCCCCACGTTTTCCAAGACACGCGCAACATCATCCACATGCTCCATCACGTTGACCGAAAATGCATAGTCAAAATGGTTGACCGTTGCGAGCACTTCAGCCGGACGGTCAAAAATTGCAGGGCAGCACCCCAAGGATCGAGCTTTATCCATAACAATTTGGCGCATTTGGTCAAAATGTGAAAAACCATCGCCGATTGGCTCTAGTGCCGTGACCTCGAATCCCTCTCTCATCAACTGGCAACTAAGAAGCAATGAGCCTGCGCCGACCTCAAGAACTCTGGCCCCGGATTGCAGGCTATCAAGATCAGAATCGATGTAACGCCGACCAAACAGTGCTTCCGCCGAGTAGGTATCAAGCAAAGGTAGTAACTCAGGTGCTGCGTTGACGAACTGTGAGCGGACCTCCGCCAACCAAAACTGGATAGCAAATGCTTGTTCCCCGTCATGCATCCGCAGTTACCCCAAGGACAATTCCACCAAAGATCAGCAACACAGCAACGAGTTTTGTGGCGGTTAGCGTTTCCGACAGAAAAAACCATCCCCCAAGCAAGACCATGGCAAAGGTAACCCCAATGTAAACGGGGAATGCAACAGTCAAAGGCAACTTGGTGACAACATACAACCAGGCAAATGAGGCGATGAGTGCTGCGGCGTATGCTGAAACAATGACCGGGTCAGTCAGGAATTTCAGGAGTTGCCGCTGAAAACTTGCTTGCACGACCAGTGCCATCTCGCTTGTTCGCCATTTCACAATAAGCTGACTATAGGTTACAAGAACAGCAATGGGTAGAATCATCCAGTATTTTGTCATTTTAGCTCTTACCAAAAAACGCTCAATATCAAATACATTAAATTAAAGGGCCGTCAATGAGTGAAGTAATTTTCGCTGCCTTGCGGATTTTGCCATTAGGGACCAGAACACACTGCTGGCCAAGCTGATTCCGGGCAGGCCGCCGAAAGTAAGCGCGGACGAAATGAGATGGCTGGCTCGGGCGGTTCGGGAGAATACGCCGCTGAAGTTCAAATTCTCCTTTAGTTCGTGCTTTCCCACCATCCGCGCTGAGGCACAAACCGAGGGCGCTACCCTCTACTTTACCGATGAATCGGGAATCCACTCGGACTACTACATGGGAACAACGTGGGCGCCCAGAGACCAAACACCGGTCGTCGAGGTGACTGGACGACGCTTTTCGCTGAATATGATCCCCGCAGTCAGTCCACGCAGTGAGTTCCAATTCATGCTCCATGACAGCTCGGTACCTGCGGCGGTGTTCCTGAAGTTCCTCAAGCTACTGATGGTCAGTACAGAAAAGCTTGTCTTCCTTATTGTGGAGGGTCATCCCATTCACAAAGCAAAGTTCATCAGGGCATTTATCGAGGCATGAAGACCTTCTCAAGCTCTTCTATTTGCCCCCATATTTCCCGCACATGAATCCTGACGAGCCGGTATCGGCAAACGCCAAGCGGCACGTATCCCGCCAACACGTCAACTCTAAGAACGAGACAAAAAAACTGGCGCATAGCGCATGGCACCGAATCCAGAAATTCCTGGAACTAGTGAAATCTTCCATTCGCCAGCCCGTGTGCCAATATGCCCTATCTGAGACTTCCTTTGAGGAGGCTAGTAATTGGCTAAAATAGCGAAAGGACCAGTAAGTATTTGCACGATCAAACTCGCTCCTAGATGAGTAGACACAGGAATCTATCAGAAAGCTATCCCTTGCTTCGCTCATATATGAATTGAATCATATTTCTGATAACCCCCAATTTGCGGTCTGCCACATCTTGATCAGTAATTTTCACACCGTATTTTTTTTCAATATAAGTTAGATAACCCATTATATCCAGTGAATCTAGCACCTTTGAATCGAATAATTCGACAGTTTCTTCGTCAATTGGAACATCATTACCTTGCACTTTGATAACAAAATCAACTAAGTCCTCAAAAATAGCGCCCCTGTTCATTAATATAAGCTCCATTCATTAATAATCTTATCATCAATACTCATATAAAATCGTCCCCCATGAGAACCCAACTCCAAAGCCGGAGAGAATTATCAGGTCTCCTTTATGCAAACAATTCTTATCCACCAGATTTTTAAGCGCAATCGGGATCGTTGAAGATACTGTATTGCCGTAATTTTCAAGGTCTATAATCATCTGCTCATCCGCCACTCCCAGCGCTTTACTAATTTCCTGGAGCAAATACTTGTTGGCTTGATGAAGGACGAAATATTTAACGTCTTTAGTAGTTAGTTTGTTTCTTTCCAAAATTTTAGCAATAGATTCCGGAACAGCTGTAATTGAAAACTTTAAAACCTCCCTTCCATTCATATACAAAAAACTCGACTTATTATCGTCCCTGACAACACCGGAATTATAGGCTATTAGATTTTCAGCACCACTTCCATCCGTTCCGAAATCTACGTCAATAACACCGTTCTTCTCATTGCTTTCGCTTATCAGGATAGCGCTTGCAGCATCACCAAAAAGTGGCGCAGTATTCCTATCTTTATAGTTTATAATCTTGGAGTACTGATCAGCCATTATAATTAAAGCATTTTTTATCAAATTCGATTTGATGAAGTTCCCGGCGATAATTACGCTATAAACAAATCCAGAGCACCCAAGATTGACGTCAAAGGCAATACACGAGGTTTTTAACTTGAGCTTATCCTGGACGATACAAGCTGTTGTTGGTAATTTATAGTCCGGGTTCTGGGTACAAACCAGGAGAAGATCTATTGATTCAGCATCGATGTTATTAACATCAATTAATTTCTTCGCTGCTTTGAATGACATGTCAGACACAGATTCATTTTTTTCAGCCAAATGTCTAAATTTAATTCCAATTTTATTCTCAAGGAAGCCCCTCTCGATTCCGCATTCCGATTCCAGGAAAACATTGTCTATTATCTTCTCAGGCAAATAATATTCAATTTTATTTATGAAATAATTCATATCTGAGTCACCTTCTTTTACATCAGGTTACCTAAAACAACTAAAATTGGCCAAGAACAGTATTACCTATCAAGCTTCATTGCTTACAAAATCGATGTTGATTTAAAAATAATCCCTTAGCGGAGAATCGAAATCTCTAATGCTCTCTTTCGCGAATTTTCTTTGCGGGATTGCCAAAATATATTCCCCAAGGGTCCAGGTCTCTGTTTACAAAACTGCCTGCACTAATGATTGCCCCTTCTCCTATTGTTACAGGCATGATTATACTTCTAGCCCCTATATATACATCATCTCCTACCACCAATTTTCCTCCAACTTCCTTTGCCATTCCCTCGCCTAGCCCATCCACCATTTTTAATCCTTTTGCATGAGAATATGTTGCTGACAAGAATACTGTGCCAGGGCCAGTAGAAACTCTATTCCCAATGATAGTTAATCCTCCGCCCCAAATCACCGTATGTGGCTGCACATCCGTGTATTCGCCAATTGTCACACCATCACCGGCATAAATAAAAACAAAATCACCGATTCGACAATGATTACCCAAATCGACAACATGAGGTTTGGCTATTTTTGCCAAAGGATTTATTTTAACCCCTTCGCCGCAGGATCTAAGTTTCCCCCTTAGATTATCTCCCATCAGTTCAATATCCTGAATTGTGAACATCTAAAACTCCTTATTCCGAATAATTATTTCAAATTCAAAATTAATTTCGCCAACGCTTACAAGCTTTCAAACATTTTTTTTCGCTTATCAAGTAGATATTTGAACTTTTGGTTTTTCATCTCTTTCTTGTAGTCCAAAAGTATATCCTCAAAGCTATACTGCGGACTCCAATTTAACTCTTGCTTGGCTTTGCTATTATCGTACAAGAACGAATCCATATGATGAGGCTTGTCAGGGAGTTCAATTATCTCTGGCTTGTTTTTATTTCCCCAAAAGATTTTCACTGTCGTGTCAACCTGTTCTTTTAACGTGAGGTATTTGCCTGACGTGATATTGAACAGTCCTTGTGCTGTGTCACTATTGATTGCTTTAATGAATGCCGACACGACATCTTTAACATATATAATATCTCTTCCGACACTACTATCACCCCACAATTCTATTGGTTTACAAGCAATTGCGTTCTCGATAAATGTTTGAAATCCTGTTATGACAGGTTTGCCATTTTTAAAAATCTCGGTGTGAGGGCCGTAACCATAAACTGGTGGCAATCTAAAGTTTATGGTTTGTAAGCCATATTCTTCCGAATAATATCGCAAACAGTCCTGTGCGGTATTCTCTGAAATACTGAACATGGCATATTCACCATGGTATTTTATCGATCGTCCGTCCTTTTCTTTTATTGCTGTATCTTTTTTCCACACTCCCTGAGTATTTCTATGTGAGCACGCGTATATTATTTTTTTTATTTTATTTCGTACACAAAAATCCAAAATGTTAATTGTACCTATTCCGTTTACGTTTATATAGTCTCTTGGACTAAAGTTCTTCTCACTAACGTTAGCGGGCTGAAGTGCGGCCAGGTGAATTACTGTATCGAATTTCAAGTCCTTGACTTTTTCAAAATCATCCGCATTAGTTATGTCAATCTGAAAATATGGCACATTATTTTTTTTATAATACGTTTCTCCTATTTCATTAATGTCGGATGCTGTCACATTGAAATTTTCTTTCAATAACTCATCAATTAAGTAGGTGCCGATAAATCCTGCAGCGCCAAATACAATGATATTTGTATTTTTCATTCAATTAACTTTTTGATTGGTTAATATTTCTCTGAACAATCCATCGTATATTCGTGGATTGCCCAAAAAGATTGATTTTGGGCAGAATTTGACCGTTGACCGTGGAATTCTGCCTTTGCAGTGTTTTTTATTTCAAGGGCGTTCGCACTTTTCTCATCGCGTCAACACGCAGTATCACAATGACTCTACTGCTTCAAATCCATTGAGGTGCTTACCTTCTGGTTTGTATTTTCATAAATATCTCGTATGATTGAAAGTGGTCGGTCTTTAACCTCCTGGAATACTTTCGCGATGTATATGCCAATGAGTCCTAAACAAAATATGGTTATTCCTCCTATCAACCATATTGAGACAATAAGCGATGGCCATCCGGCAGCGAAGTCATTTGACATAAGTTTTGTGACTAGGAGTCCCGCCGCTGAGATCCCTGAAACAAGCGAGATTGCCAATCCTAAATAAAACACCAAGAGAAGTGGGCGGCTGCTAAACGAAGTAATCGCGTTTACCAAGAGTGCAAATCTCTTGCGGATTGTATAAGAGGTACCGGAGCGTGCTACCTTCTTGACTACCATCGGGACTTGCTTGAAACCCGTTAAGGCAAAGATACCGGAGAGAAAAAGTTCTCTTTCGCGAAACCCAAGGAGTGCATTGACATATCTCCGAGTCATCAGGCGAGAAGTTATGACATTCGGAGTGACCTTGACTTCTGAAATGAGATTGAAGAGGGACCAAAACCATACACCTCCAATTTTCCTGACAATACCTCCTTTTCGTATAGTTTGGACACCATACACAACATCGGCCTTTGTCTGTTTCATCTCTGTGGCGAATTCAGAGAGCGTGAGTGGGTTTTCCTCAAGATCGCAGTCGATCAAGAAGACCAAGCGACCGCGCGCATGTTCGATTCCTACCAAGAGAGCACGATGATGTCCAAAGTTCCGAGAAAGATCTACAACGCGTACATGTGCATCGACCTCTACCAGCGCCCGTGATCTTTCCAGCGAGTCATCAGGCGACCCATCGTTCACGAAGATAATCTCATAGGATGAAGTGAAGCCATTAGCAGCCTCTGTCGAAAGTCTATGAAACTCAGCGATAAAACCTTCCGATTGATACATCGTCGTTACAATCGAGAGTTCTATAGTACTTGATTGATCCATGTTAACAGGACTCATTGCATCTCAATTATTTAATAAATTATGTCGTATACGAACTTATGTTTAAATCGAACAATTTGTTAGTATTAGAGTGGTTCAGTTTTATCAGCTATTTTCCCAGACTGCATACCCGAATCCACCGCGACCGTATCCGTTGCCGCAGTAAAGCATATATTTCTTCCCATTATGATTAAAAACATTAGGGTAACAAATCATTTCCGAATCCCAACCTACTTCAGACAACTCAATACCAACCTGCTCATCTTTTCTAACAAATCCCAATCCATCGGTACGCAGAGGGCCTTCAGCATATCCCATTTTATAGCCGCCCTTCCCAATGGCATGGCAATACCACATTTTCTGTAGCCCATCCTCGTAAAGCACACATGCTCTTGAAATTCGGCTTTCCTGTATAGATTTGTAGCCTACACTAATCACCCCTTTTCTATTCCAGTTCACCCCATCACGCGATTCTGCATACTTTATATTGTACTTAGGCAACTCCGGAGTAATCCAAGTATCTGCAGAGTCATACCACATACGCCAAGTGCCGTCTGGTGCAATCAAAACACATGAAATAACCAAGATTAGAAATGGCTCAGCTGGAGTTCTATCGATTATAGGTACTCGAGAATGACGCTTAAATGATTCACCACCATCACAACTGATTGCCAACCCAGAAACCTCACTTACTCTTACAGCCGACCCTCTGTTCCAGCCCATGTAGTAAAGATAGATTCTGCCATCATGATTGACAATCCAAGTTGGCGATACCCCGCAATCGTCGAAGCAACCAGGCTCTCCGAGATCTAGAACCGGGTCATCCACCATCTTTAGAATTTTTTCTGGTTCGTTCATGTTTACTTCAATGTATCCAATACGCGACTGGTTATTATCATCCCCGCCAGAGAAGTAAATCCTGTACAAATCACCACCGAGTGGAACTGCTGTGGGAAGCATGGCGCGCGTGGTCAACCAATAGCGCTGGCCTGTCGGCTTCACAATTTGTCCTTTCTTAACCCAACCCATGAGAGGGCCTCCTTTGCTGATTTACTGGAATCATGGACTTGTAATGGACAATGTTTCGCGAGAGGTATACGACGACAACATTACGATCGCATTCAGTAAGTTGCGCTGCGAGTTCAAGGCTGTAATCGGGCGGCTCATCGTTCACCAGAATGATTTCGTAATCTTGGTCGACAAGTTCCTTAGGGCAACACTCGGACGCTGATGAAACTCGGCGATGTGGGGCGCCGATTGGTAGAGTGTCGCAACGACCGAGAACTTCATCAGCGCACATACCTCATGTAACGTGGAGCATCTTTGCCACAGTTGAACAGCAAGTCGAGAATTGTTACACCGTGTGTAAATCCTTCCCAGAGCTGAGGGTATTCGGGATATCCAGAGTAGTCAAACCACGTGAGTTCGATGCCCTCCTCGCCAAATACGCCTTCCTCGATGTAATCCCTGGCAGCAGGGCCGGAGATGTATTCGGTGCCGCCCACCTGCGCGCAAAGGTCAACTAGGCGCTCTGTCTTGCCTTCAATCAACGAGTAGTCCCAGGAACTGCTCAGCTTGGTCTTGATTCCAAGATAATTGCATATAGCGTCAATGAATCGCCGATTCAAATGCGAGAGATGGCTAGCTGGCTCATCGAAATAAAGTGGCATTAACCACTTGGCAATCTCTTCGAAGTACCGCGCACGCCGGTAGTTACTCTCCAATGTCCTCCAATGCTTTTCTTGCCACTTTGTACCAATGGTTACGTCGCGGATACGTCGTCCAATATCTTGGCCCACGGGTATCGTCAGCCACTGCACTCCCTGCGGGGTTTTGATCTGGTTACGATTACGCCAATCATTCTTGGTAAATTGCACATCATCGTAGAGGATAAACTCATCCACTGCGGCAATCATGTCAAAGTAGCCCTTCCACGGGATGTAGTTGGACTGGAGGATGGCCACTTTCTTCATAGACTTTTTGCCCGGATAGCTCCGCACGCGGTAATTGCGCTATCAATTGCCCGCACCGGCCGGAGCATGTGCTGAGCCTTGCCCTCCGGCGAAATGAGCGACCCGACCATTTCGAAATCTGTCTCGATGTTCGCGCCAAAAGAAGACAATACTTGCGGAGAAATCGCTCTCGGGCCATCCGGCTCGGACAGTATCCAAGCAGCGGCTAGTTGTCCGCATGGTACTTGTCTCAATCCGTCGATCACGAGCTGATTACTGCCCGGATATCCACCGATAACCCACGCTAGACCAACACTGTCTGCCATCAAGGCATAAATCAGCCCAGGTGATCGGCCAGTCAGGTCAATCATTGGCGACCCTTGCGTGAAGCCAGCCTGGCGTGCGATCTCCTTGGCCGAATGAAGATAATCGGCAGGGCTTTTTGCCAAGATCAGAATAGACCTTGGCTTCCCCACTTCCACCACTGAATCGTTCCGACTCAGTGGTTGCGATTGCCGGTAGGGTGACGCAAGTCCTGAGGCCAGGAGCACCATCGAAACAACCTGAACCGACAAACCTACAGTCAAAAGCACCTTGGGAACTGTCTGCGGAGGAACTATCGGACCAAGGAGCAGATAACCGGCAAGAACGATAAACACCCCAGCGCAGGCGATGGGCACCCAATAATTGTTTGCTGTACCAAACGCATAGGCATAGGGCAAGATAAGCAATACAAGGAGCAAGGCCCATTGAGATACGCTGATCTGGTGCAACCCTTTGAACCGATAAATCGTCAACCCCGCAAGCGCGGCACCACAAGGTACCGCGAAAAGCACCAACCCACGATGTTGCCCCAAGATCGATTGCGGCGGAATAAATTGGAACAGGATCAAAAATCCAATTATCGCCAATACAACCGACAATATCTGGCTAACGACTCCAATATAACCAGTTTGCACCCGTGCAAACCACACCGCAAAGAAAGCAATAACAGACACGAAGCACAAAAGAAGCTTCATGTCTTCGGTCAGCAAAAGGTCGTCGAGTCGGAACATCGTGTCGAAGGTATAGTTGCTGCCGCTGGCAAGGGTTTTCCCTTCCTCCACCCCTGCGCTAAGGCGCTCCACAAAAGCCATAACCGATCCGTCAACTGCCAAGGCCGACAGGAGAAGCAGGCCGAAAGTGCTGCCTAGCGTGATGGCCAGCGGCGCAACGCGAAATTTTCCAGCTAGCAGCACATATGTTCCGGAAACCATTGCCAATACCGCAGCCGATGTTGGCTTGGCCATAAAAGTCAGCCAGCCGCCAACCGCGATCAATATCCAACCAAAAATACTCGCTCGACTGAGTTCCTTTTCAGCCAACAGCAATCCTATCAATGCAACCAGCAAGCCCTGAAACGTCAGAGAGTTGTAACTCGGCGTGGGTAGCCACATTCCCGCGAACACAAAGGCCAAGGGGGCCGACGTTGCCATGGCCGCAGATACCGCAAGCCTCGAAGCACGTGACAGCGTCCGGCCTCCGAAAACATTGCCTAAAAGAATCCAAGCGGCAGCTAATGCCAAGCCGAAAGTCAGCAAAATATTCGCTTGGCGGAGCAGGGCAATATCTCCGCCAACTGCGAGATATAACGGGTGGTAAATAAATCCGAACTGGGTGCTTGATGTTGGATAATTGAACGGATGCGAGATCCAGTTCAGATAAAACCCCTCGTCCGTAAAGTCAAATCCATAGCGGCTGAACCTTAGTAACCAACCCACCCCAAACGCCGCTATTACTATTACGAGAGCAGATAGCGCATTCTCGGTCGTTGATGAACGTTGCTTGTTCGCTATAAAGTTAATGAATTGTTGCACCAAGAGGTTCCACTTCCAAGGATTACAGCTACTCCAGGGTGGAGATGCCAAACCCGCATCTTACTTCCAAGCCCACTTACTTAATGGCTAAGCGGCAGGGCTCGTCTATCCTTCTCGGAAATTATGAATGCTGTCGCGGTCAACGGCCAATTTATGCCAATTTTCGGGTCATCCCAAGCAATGCAGCGTTCATGATCCGGCGAATAATAATCTGTCGTTTTGTAGAGAAACTCCGCCGAATCCGTGAGCGTGAGGAATCCGTGCGCGAATCCTGGAGGAATCCACACCTGTTTCTTGTTTTCCGCACTCAAGGTTTCGCCGACCCACTGCCCGAATGTTGGTGAATCCTTGCGAATATCCACGGCCACGTCGAAAACCGCTCCTTGCACGACACGAACGAGTTTTCCCTGCGCTCTTGGGGATACCTGATAATGCAAGCCGCGCAGTACGTTCTTTTCGCTTCTGGACTGATTATCCTGAACGAATTCAGCGTCGACACCCGTTGCCTCACGAAATATATTGCGGTTGAAGCTTTCGAAGAAAATTCCCCGATCGTCTCCGAAAACTCTCGGCTCGAGAATGAGGAGACCGGTGATGCCTGTCTGGATGACGTTCATCAGAACACGCGCTCCTTGATTATGCTTATCAGATACTGCCCGTAGGGATTCTTCAGCATAGGTTGGGCGAGCCTTTCGAGGGAAACTGCGTCGATGTAGCCTTGACGGTAGGCGATTTCCTCGGGACAAGCGACCTTCAGGCCCTGACGCTTCTCGATCGTGGCGATGAACTGGCTTGCGTCAAGCAGGCTTTCATGGGTGCCGGTATCCAGCCAGGCATGGCCGCGGCCCATGACCTTGACGCTCAGCACGTTCCTTTGAAGATAAGCCCTGTTGACATCCGTTATTTCCAACTCACCACGAGGCGAGGGTCGCAGGTCACGGGCGATGTCGAGCACGGCATTGTCGTAGAAATAGAGTCCAGTCACCGCGTAGTTGGATTTGGGATTCGCCGGCTTTTCTTCGAGGCTGATTGCCTTGCCATTGCGGTCGAATTCGACGACGCCATAACGCTCGGGGTCATGAACGTGGTAGGCGAAAACGGTGGCGCCATCCGGTTGCCTGCCAGCCTCCTTGAGGTCGCCCGCAAACTCGTGGCCGTAAAAGATGTTGTCGCCCAGCACCAGGGCGCTGTGGTCATTGTCAACGAACCGGCGACCGATGATGAAGGCCTGCGCCAGACCCTCTGGACTGGGCTGGACCGCATAACTGATGCTGAGTCCCCACTGACCGCCATCGCCCAGCAACTGCTCGAAGCGCGGTGTGTCCTGCGGGGTGGAGATGACGAGAATCTCCCTGATACCCGCCAGCATCAGCGTGCTGAGCGGGTAGTAGATCATGGGCTTGTCATGGATCGGTAGCAACTGCTTGGAAACGGCCAGCGTCACCGGGTAGAGACGGGTGCCCGAACCGCCGGCGAGGATGATGCCCTTCCGATTCATGGCCGCTCTCCATAGTTCATCCCGACCCAACTCAGGTAAGCGCCACTGGTTACGTTCTGCACCCAAGCCTGATTATCGAGATACCACCGCACCGTCTTGCGGATACCTGTCTCGAAGGTCTCGGCCGGCTTCCAGCCGAGTTCACGCTCGATCTTGCTGGCATCGATGGCGTAGCGGCGGTCATGGCCAGGACGGTCCTTGACGTAGGTGATCTGCTCTCTGTACGACTTGCCATCTGGACGCGGCTGGAGTTCATCGAGGATTGTGCAGAGCGTATGGACAACTTCGAGATTCGGCTTTTCGTTCCAGCCGCCAACGTTGTAGACCTCGCCTGCTCTGCCTGCTTCGAGTACGCGGCGAATGGCCGAGCAGTGATCCCTGACGTAGAGCCAATCGCGAATCTGCTGGCCATCGCCGTAGATCGGTAGCGGCTTGCCGGCGAGCGCGTTGTGGATGACCAGCGGTATGAGTTTTTCCGGGAAGTGACAGGGACCGTAGTTGTTGGAGCAGTTGGTGGTCAGGACCGGCAGGCCGTAGGTATGGTGGTAGGCACGGACCAGATGGTCGCTGGCGGCCTTGCTCGCCGAATACGGGCTGTTGGGTTCGTAGCGGTGAGTCTCGGCGAAGGCGGGATCGCCAGCTTCGAGCGAGCCGTAGACTTCGTCGGTGGAGACGTGGAGGAAGCGGAAATTCGCCCTGGCGTCGCCTTGGAGTCCTCCCCAATAGCTGCGAACTGCTTCAAGCAGGCGGAAGCTACCGACGATATTTGTCTGGATGAAATCTTCCGGGCCGTGAATGCTGCGGTCGACGTGGCTTTCTGCGGCAAAATTAACGACCCCGCGAACCTTGTGCTCGGCCAGCATTCTGACAACGAGATCGAAATCACCGATGTCGCCCTTGACGAAGATGTGTCGCGGATCGCCCTGCAACGAGACAAGGTTCTCGAGATTGCCCGCGTAAGTGAGCGCATCGAGGTTGATGACCGGCTCGTCGCTTTGCGCCAGCCAGTCGACGACGAAATTGCTGCCGATAAAGCCTGCTGCACCAGTGACGAGAAGCATTGCATCGACCTGCCATTTTTAATGAAACGAATTGTACCGCAGCGCAGGAATGCCATGAAACCGGTGAGGGCGACCACGCCTTTCTGACACCACGAAGGGGTGCCAATTGAACAAAATCCGCACTGCTGGTGTCAATAACAGTTACAAAGGCCCCCAGAAAGACAAACAGAAAGCTTTCACTGGGGAAAATACAATGCAGCCACCCCAAGTAACGGAGAAATAATAATGATTTATATCAGAACCACTGACAGACAGTTTCCCAGTCTCTACGAGATCGTTCAGTTGATCGCGGACTTTCGGAGATACGCTGCCCGACGCCGCCAGGAACGGATCGAGCGCGCCTTGAGTGCAGCAGTCTTCTGAACTGAATTTTTCTTGTCCCTACGGCGGAAAGCCTACCCGGGCTGTTCCGCCGTTATTTTGTTGAGCATCCGCACCTCGCACTGCGGGAAGGGAACCTGGATGCCGTTGTCGCTGAAGGCGCGCCAGACGGCGAGGTTGACCTCCGAGGTGACGCCGCCCTTGCCTGCCTCGGGATCGGCAATCCAGAAACCGAGCTCGAGCAGGATGCTGCTATCGCCGAACAGCGTCAGCAGGACCTTGGGCGCTGGGTCGGCGAGGACGCGCCGCTGGCCGCTGGCGGCTTCGGTCATCAGGCGCATGGCCAGATCGAGGTCAGTGTCGTAGGCGACGCCGATCGTCGTGGCCAGACGCAGACGCGTATCCGAGTAGGTCTGGTTCTGGACGACGCTGCTGATCAGCAGATCGTTGGGAACGATGCACTCGGTGCCGGTCGTATTCTTGAGCACGGTATAGCGCGTCGTGATCCGGGTCACCTGGCCGACGTCGGTGCCGACCTGCACGACGTTGCCAAGCCGGATCGAGCGGTCGAGCAGGATGATGAATCCCGAAACGTAGTTGCTGGCGATCTTCTGCATGCCCAGGCCGAGACCGACGCCGAGCGCGCCGGTGAACACGGAAAACGCCGTCATGTCGATGCCGACCAGCGACAGACTGGTGACGATGGCGGCCACCGTCAGCAGCGCCTTGGCGACGCGCACGCCAACTATCCGCAGGCTCGAATCCAGCGTGTCGACCATCATCAGGCGGGTTTCGATGATGCCGGCAATCCATAAAGCGGCGACCACCGTCAGCAATGCCGTAAACAAGCCGTGGACGATCATCCACAGGTTGACCCGCTGCCTGCCCAGGGCAAAATCGACCTGTTCCAGGGCGTCTATCACGTACGGCGCGAGATCGGTGAGATAGAGCGCCACCCAGCCCCAGACCGCGGTGGCGATGATGCGCTCCCAGGTGGTCAGCCAGGTTGCAGCAGGGAAGGCCTGGCGCAGCACGAACACCACCGAGCGCACCAGCGCCAGCGAGCTGAGCAGCGGCATCGCCAGCTTGAGCAGGTTGACGTTGGTGAAGTTCGCCAGCGCCAACTCGGTCACGCCGACCAGCAACATGGCGGACAGTGGAAAGACCAGTCGGGACCCGGCGTCCCTGAGACGTCCCGCGCCTTCCGCATGGCGGCCCCGCCACCAGCGCTCGATGAGCCAGGCGACGCCCAGGCACGCCGCCAGCGCAAGCAGTTGCCAGATGAAATTCGGGTCGCGAACATCCTCGAGGAGATTGCGTAGGAGCGTCAGTGCTGGGTATCTATCGGTCATGGCTTCCTGTCCAGAATGGCGGCGAAAAAGCCGTCGGTATGCTGCCGGTGTGGCACCAGGCGCAAGGTATCGCCTTCAAGCACGATGCCATGCCTGGCCAGTACTTCCGAGGCGGGTACAAGGGTGAAATCGGAATGCCCGACGAGGAAGGCGTCTACGACGGCCTCGTTCTCGGCGGCCAACAGACTGCAGGTGGCATAAACGACGCGCCCGCCGGGGCGCACCAACCGGGCGGCGGCTTCGAGAATGGCGGCCTGCTTGAGCGCCAGTTCGACAACCGAATCCTCACTCTGGCGCCATTTGAGATCCGGGTTGCGGCGCAGCGTGCCAAGGCCGGAACATGGCGCATCGACCAGCACGCGGTCGACCTTACCGCCCAGCCGTTTGATCCGGGTGTCACGCTCGTGCTCGATGCGCACTGGATGCACATTGGACAGTCCGGAGCGCGCCAGGCGCGGTTTCAGCCGGGCGAGGCGCTTGTCGGACACATCATAGGCATAGAGGCGGCCGGTGTTCTTCATCAGGGCGCCGAGCAGCAGCGTCTTGCCGCCAGCGCCGGCGCAGAAATCGACGACCATCTCGCCGCGCCTGGGCTCCAGCAGGTAGCCGAGCAACTGGCTGCCTTCGTCCTGAACCTCGAATGCGCCGGCGAGGTACAGCGGGTGTCTGGCCAGCGCCGGCTTGTCGCGCAGGCGGATGGCCAGCGGCGACAGGCGGCCGGGGAGCGCCGCGATGCCTTCGGCGGCGAACTGGCCGAGCACCGCATCACGATTCGTCTTGACGGTATTGACGCGCAGATCGAGCGGCGCCGGCTGGTTGAGTGCCTCGGCCAGTGCCAGGGTCTCCTCGGCGCCGAACTGAGCCGCCAGCCGCTCGTAGAGCCAGTCCGGCAGATCGCAGCGCACTGCCGGGCTGAAATCGCTCTCGGGCATCGACTTGGCCGCCGCCAGCCATTCCTCTTCGCCCGCCTTGAGCACCGGCGCCAGATCGCGCTGGCTCCAGCCACGCGTCACGGCCAGCGCGACCAGCAAGCGGGCGCGATCCGACAGCTTGCCGGCACAACGCGCCTCGATGCTGCGCCCGCGGCGCAACACGGCAAACACCGTTTCGGCGACGAAGGCACGGTCGGCATGGCCAAGCGCGCGATGCTCGCGGAAATAGCGTGAAACGACAGCGTCCGCCGGGAAGTCGAAACGCAGCAACTGGCCGAGCACGGCTTCGGCATGGGCAAACAGGGCGGGAGTAAAGCGGGCTTTCATGGCGATCCAATTTCAGTGGCGACCTGCTCGAAGCTTTCGCCCTTCTTGTCCGTGAAACGGATTTTAACCGGCAAGCCGTCGTGGTCGAGCGCGATCCAGACTTCCGTCGTCTTGTCGGTCATCGCCCGCAGATGCAGGGTGCGAAAACGGCCAGCCGGCGTTTCGATTTCTTCCTCCCCCAGTGAGTCGACCGCGTAGCGCTCGTATTTCCTCCCGGTGACGACGCCAATGACACTCCCGTCGGCCAGTCCACCGAGATAGGCGAACTGGTAGTTGAGCGAGAGGACGTCCTGCGTCCCCTTGGCGATTGACTGCACACTGCCATCGCGGGCAAGGCGGACTTCCGCGGTCGACCAGTCGAAATCGGCGTTTTCACCGGCATCCTTGCCATTCTTCAGAGTGCGATAGGTTTCCGGCTGCAGTCCGCCGGCAACCAGACGCCCGGAACTCTCGGCTTCGAGGCGAATCGGCTTGAACAGCGAAACCAGCCCGCTGGTTTCGGTGATTCCGGTCAGCCGGTAGCGGCCGTCCTCGCTGAACTCCCAGTGGTGCTCGGCGCGGCCGACCTGGAGACCGAGCGACTCCTTGAGGATGGCATAACGGATCGTGCCGGTCGCCGGCAGGATCGGCTTCGCGGGCTGGGCAGGAGTCAGGGGCGCGGTCGACGGCATTTCAGGTGCGATTTCGGGTACTGGTACAGGTTCGGGTTCGGGTTCGGGTTCGGGTTCGGCAGTGGACAACGCAGCGACCGACGCGGCTTGCGTCATCGGTCTGGCGCTCGCCGGCCGCGGCGATCTGGCTGCTTTGGCCGCGGGCACTGGCGCCGCCTTGGGCGCAACATCCGGCCGGACGACCGGCGCTTCCGGCAACGGCCTGATCTCGGCGCGCAACGGCGCCGGCTCTGGATCGGGAGCACCGCCGAAGAGTTCGACATCCATCCCGAGCAGCGCAGCGGCATGAATGGCCAGCGAACCAAGCAGTGCGGCGAACAGCGCGACCGGCATCGCCGCTCAAGCGACCTCGGGCGCGACGAGGACAGCATCGGCAACCGGTTCGCCAGCCAGCCGCACCCGGCCACCATCGAGGCGCAGCCGGCCGGCGGCGAACCAGCGCACGGCCTGCGGGTAGATGCGGTGTTCCTGGCGCAGCACGCGGGCGGCCAGCGTCGCCTCGTCGTCGCCATCGAGCACCGGGACGGCGGCCTGGATGATGATCGGGCCATGATCGAGCGCTGGCGTCACGAAATGCACGGTGCAACCGTGGATGCGCACGCCCTCGGCGAGCGCCCGCCGGTGCGTGTGGAGGCCGGGAAAGGCCGGCAGTAACGACGGATGGATGTTCATCAGGCGGCCCGCGTAATGGCGTACGAAGCCGTCGCCCAGGATGCGCATGAAGCCGGCCAGCACGACGAGGTCAGGCGCGAATCCGTCGATGCACTCGCCCAGCGCGGCGTCGAAGGCGTGGCGGTCGGCAAAGGCAGTGTGGTCCATACAACGAGTGGCTATACCGGCCTTCTGCGCAGTTTCCAGCCCCGCCGCCGCGGGCCGGTTGCTGATCACGGCGGCAATAGTGACCGGCAGGGTTCCCGCAGCGCGGGCGGCGATCAACGCCTCCATGTTGCTGCCGCGACCGGAAATGAGAATGACGATTTTCTTCATGTCAGAAACTTACGGGGAGAAAGACCATGGTTGCGATCGCTTGCGCCGTTCGGGAAATGGTCCGGCCATTGCGGTCGGCGACGATTCTCGCCATGAAATCGAGCAAGCCGGTGATCCGCCCGAACTCACGCTCGAAGGAAATGTTGCGGTTGGCCGGGTCGAGTTCGTTGGACAGCAGGAAGAGGTCGCCGGCGGCATTGCGGTCGTTACTCAGCTTCCAGACGGCGATTTCCATGTTGCGTGCGGAATTGTACAGTTTCGTCTCGTTCAGGCTGTCGAGAATGTAAAACTCCTCCTTGTACTCGAAGGCGGCGTCGACCATGGTCAGCAGACCGTAAATCAGCGCCGCCACCCGGTCGCCGTCATAGGTGTTGCTGAAGGCCAGTGCCGCCGCCTGACGCTCGCGCATTCCGCCAAACTCCGGCCAGTTCCGATAGTTGCGCTGGCGCAGACGCTCGACAGCCGCCTCGCGGCTGACCGCGCCGCCCTTCTTCCACTCCTTCGGATTGCGCTTGTAGAGCTTGTCGGCAATCAGCAGCAGGCCAGCGACGACTTCCGCGCGATCGGCATCGGCAATGCGGTCGACGTCCGACTTGACCAGATATTTCGCATCGACCGTCGTCTGCGTCCTGCCGTCCTTCCCCATCTTCGTCGCACATCCGGCCAGCGACAGGATCAGGAGAATGACCAGCCAACGCATCAAGCATCCTTGTTCTTCAGGTAGCCGATGCCGATCGGAATCAGCGACAAGACGATGATGCCAATGATGATCAAGGACAGATTGGTCTTGACCCAGGGCAGGTTGCCCAGCCAGTAACCGGCCAGGCACAGCGACACCACCCAAGCGATGGCGCCAATCAGGTTGAAGATCGTAAACTTCGTGTAAGACATCGCCCCAATGCCCGCCACGAAGGGTGCGAAGGTACGAAACAGCGGCAAAAAGCGCGAAATGATCAACGTCTTGCCGCCGTGCTTCTCGTAAAAAGCATGCGTCTTGACCAGCGCGTCGCGGTTGAAGAAGCGCGAATTCTCCCAGTGGAATACCTTGGGGCCGAGATAGCGGCCAACATGGTAATTGACCGTGTTGCCGAGGATGGCTGCGCTCGAGAGCACACCCATCAGCACGAAGATGTCCATCCCGCCCTCGCCCAGCGCCGCCAGCGCCCCAGCCACGAAAAGCAGCGAGTCGCCGGGCAGGAAAGGCGTCACGACGAAACCGGTTTCGGAAAAGATGATGACGAACAGGATGCCGTAGATCCACAGCCCGTATTGCTGCACCAGAAGCGCGAGATGCTTGTCGAGGTGCAGCACGATGTCGATGAATTGGGTCAGGATTTCCATGTGGGGCGCCAAGCATGATGAAGGCGTGATTTTACCCCAAGGTATAATCCACCGATGCCCACCATCGCCCGCCTTCCCGACCTGCTGATCAGCCAGATCGCTGCCGGCGAAGTGGTTGAACGCCCTGCCTCGGTGCTCAAGGAACTGCTCGAAAACAGCCTCGACGCCGACAGCACGGTGATCCAGGTGCATCTGGAGGAAGGCGGCGTCAAGCTGATCCGCGTTACCGACGACGGCTGCGGCATCGCCCGTGAACAACTGGCGCTGGCCCTGACCCGTCACGCCACCTCGAAAATCGTTTCGCTCGCCGACCTGGAGCGCGTTGCCAGCCTCGGCTTTCGTGGTGAGGCACTGGCCTCGGTAGCTTCCGTCGCCCGCCTGACCATCAGCAGCCGCGAACGTGGCGCCGCTCAGGCCTGGAAGCTGAAGGCCGAGTTTTTGGCAAATGGCGGCGCCGAGCCCGAACCGGCGGCGCTGATGGCCGGCACCGTGGTCGAGATGCGCGACCTGTATTTCAACACCCCGGCACGGCGCAAATTCCTCAAAGCCGAGGGCACCGAGTTCGCCCACTGCGCCGATGCCGTCCGCCGCCTGGCGCTGACCCGGCCCGACGTCGCCTTCAGCTTGACCCACAACGGCCGCAACCTGTTCCAGCTGGCGCCGGCCGACCGCGCGCGGCGCATCGCCGACATCCTCGGCAACGATTTCCTGGCCGCCTCGCGCCGCCTTGAGGCGCAGGCCGGCCCGCTGGCGATTGCCGGCTTCGCCATCGACCCGACCCGCGCCAGCGAGGCCAAGGACGGGCAGCAGGTGTTCGTCAACGGCCGTTTCGTGCGCGACAAGGTGATCGGCCATGCGCTGCGCGAAGCCTATCGCGACGTGCTGCACGGCAGTCGCCAGCCGGCTGTCTGCCTGTTCATCGAGATTGACCCGGCGCTGGTCGATGTCAATGTGCATCCGGCCAAGACCGAAGTGCGCTTTCGCGATTCGCGGGCGATGCACCAGTTTGTCTTTCATGTCATACAGCGCGCGCTGGCGACGCCGGTATCGGTTGAGTCGAATGCGACACCTTTCGCTGTTGCGGTCGACGCCGAAAAGCCGGCAAATTTCAGTTACGCCCCGCAGGAAGTACCCTTGGGGTATGCACCACCGCTTCGCCATCAGACCAGCCTCGGCGCACCCCAAGGGTACTTGCTTCACGGCGTTGGCGAACCGGCTGCTGCCGCCTATCTCGCCTTTGCCCGCGCCACTCAGTTCGCACCGACAGTTGCCAGCGGCCGGACTGAAAACAGCGCGCAATTTCAGCCCGAATCCGCCGTCGACTGTAACAGTCCGCCGCTCGGCTACGCACTGGCCCAGTTGCACGGCATTTATATCCTTGCCCAGAACGCCCGCGGCCTGGTGCTGGTCGACATGCACGCAGCGCATGAGCGCATCCTTTATGAACGCCTGAAAACCGCCTTCGACAGCCGGCAGATCGCCACCCAGGCCTTGCTGATCCCGGCCGTGTTTTCAGCCGAAGCACTTGATATCGCCACTGTTGAGGAACATGCCCAAGCGCTGGCCGAACTCGGCTTTGCAATCGCCCCGCTCGGTCCGCAGCAGCTTGGCGTGCGCGGCGTACCGGCGCTGCTGCAATCCGGCGACCCGGTGGCGCTGGCGCGTTCGCTGATCGCCGAACTACGCGAACACGGCATCACCCAGTTGGCTACCGCGCGCCGTAACGAACTGCTGGCGACGATGGCCTGCCACGGCGCTGTACGTGCCCGCCGCCTGCTCAGCGTGCCGGAAATGAACGCGTTGCTGCGCCAGATGGAAGAAACCGAACGCGCCGGCCAGTGCAATCACGGCCGGCCAACATGGACCGAACTGAGCATCGGCCAGCTCGACAAGCTGTTTCTGCGTGGCCAGTAAATCAGCGCCCAAGCTTTGCCGACAAATGACTTGACACCGTCAATCAGGCCAATTAGATTGCTGCCTAGGCAGTTACTAACCCGGCAGACATAGATGAACACCCCTCGACTGCTTTACCAGGCAGCGACTTATCGTGCCGAAAACAGCACCGGCTATCTGGTCAACAAGCTGACGCAAGTTGTCGCCCGCGAGATCGATCGCCGCCTGGAAGCGAAAGCGTTGATTCGCCGCATCCGTTGTGCCGACGGGCGCCGGATCGTCCATCTCGAACTGACCAAAGCCGGCAAACAGGTCGCCGCCGAGGTATCGAAAATTCTCGCCCATTACGCCAACCAGGTGCTGGCCGGCTTGAGCAAGCTTTGCATGTGGGAGAGCGTGGTGCCGCAGCAGCCGCCGAGGATGGGAACCTGGTGCCGGGTGTGGAGTTCGAGCATCGACCGGGCCCAATCGTCGATCGGATCGGCTTCGGTGACGGCCGAGCCGTCGAGCCGGGTCACGTCTTTCGAGGATGCGTTGGCCTGGATGCCAATCAGGCGGTCGAGGCTGCCGACGGGGTAGGCATCGATGATGAACCGCGGATGGGTGCAGTTGACGAAGTAGCCCTCCGGCTGCCTTGAGAGCTGCCGGTCGAGGAATTCCATCGCCTCGGGCAGCGGAGTGCCATCGAGGATCCTGCCATCGGGTCCGGTGCAAAAACTGATCAGGTAGGGCTTGGCGGTGGTGCTCAGGGCGCGGGCGATGCCGAGCGCCTCGCCAACGGCAGGGAGGGTTTGGGCGAGCAGGAAATCGGCCGCGGTGGCGGCCAGCGCGGCGATTTGCGGCGAGTGGAAGTGCTCTGCGGCGACGGCATCCGGTGCCAGATCCGGGCGGTAGCAGTCGCTCCGGGGGCCGATGAGGGCGCCCACCAGCACGGGGGTGGGCGGGTGGCGGTCACGAAGGTCCAGGAGGTAGGCAACGGCGTCGGCGTTGATGGACGCGGGAACTCCGGCGGCGGCGACCCGGGTGGCATCCAGCCGCCAGGTCGGCGCGGTGAGCAGCAGCGGCATCCCGGCGCTTGCGGCGGTTTGCAAATACTCGACGTAGAGGGCGGTCATTTCCCGCTTCGCGGCGTCCGGGCCATAGATCAGCGGGCTGTTGAAGAGGGTCGGGTGCAGCGTAATTCCGGGCCGGCGGCGCAAGCGTTCGGCGATTGCGCATTCGGCCAGAATCAGCGGGTGGGCGGCGAGAAGGTGGGCGAACATGAGCGCTCAGAGATAAACCGGGATGGTAGAAGTGTCCAACGAAAACGGGCCTTCCTGAATCCGGAGATCGACCCGGCCGGCGGGGAATCGGGGCGGAGCCGAGGCGTCAAGAAAGCCAGAATCGAAAGGATAAAGGATAGGAAATTCAAGGCCACTTTCGCAGTATGTATTGCGTTTCAGTCATGGTCAATCTTGAAAGTAGTGCTGAAGGAGCCTGAAAAACCCGCCCCGGCATGCCCGTTGTCGATGCCTGTGGCCACCTGGGTGGCGGACGTTTACCGCGCAGGTGGCCTCAGGCTCGAGTCGCCCCGACGAGCGAGTCTGTTCGACTTGTCCCCTGCCACGCGATGCGCTGGTCGAACTCGTAACGCCAGGGGATTTGCTTCGTGGAATAATCCATTTCTGGCTGGGCTTGTGGGTCAATTTCGCCAGGTTCGCTGCCCAGCATCTTCCACAGCGGCGGCAGAATCAGCGCCGCCAGACGATCGAGCAATTACATCGGTGTTAGCATCAGGCTGATGCTGACACCCAGACCGGGCTTCACGCTCCCATAGACCAGGTGCTCGGGATCAGTTTCGCGAAGCCGCTCCAGCGCGAAGGCCGGACGCGCACAGTAGTGCAGCAGCCGTTCCAGACCATCGCGCTCGCGCACGTCGATGCGCACCTCGGCATCGACCGAAAACGAACTTTCAGTGCAGGCTAACCTGCGCAGCAGGTTAAGCGGCATCGCCGTGGCTGGAGCTAAAAATGTGCAGTGTGGCGCTGAGAACTGCCAGATCGCATTCCAGGCGATAGTGCAGCCGCTTGGGCACCGAGAACACCCACTGGCGCACCGGCAGGCGCGAGATGACATGGTCGGCCAGATGCGCGGCGGTCTCCGCCATACGGCGGGTGGTGCAGGATGGGTAGACGCCGCGACACTTGCACGAGTAGGCGACCAGGAAGTCGTGCCCGCACTCGGTGTAACGGGCGCGGGTAAAGCCGTGGGCGAGGACGCTGTAGTCGAGGTAGCGGCGGAATTCCCGCTCGATTACCGCGGGCGCAGTTGCTCTGGTGCCATCATCCTGAAGCGCCGGCCAAGTTGCAAGATACGTCTGTACCGTGCGATATAACCAGCGACTTAGCGCATGTTTTATCGCGCTTAGTCGAATGGCTAGTGGTTTCATCGGAGCAGTGTGCGCTCGGGACGACGACGGCGGTAGACGGCGTATCGCCCGCCTCGGTGATCGTGTCGACACCACTTCCACGCCCAAAGAGATAAACATCGCCATCTGTACTACCAAAATACTGCCGCGGCCGTGGCGCTGGCTGTCTTCATCAAGCAGGCCAGCCAGTTGCATGCTCAACGTGCTGGCGTCGCGCGTCTTGCTATTCCAGAATTTACTCCATGCCGCTTTGCCGGCGGCTTGCCAGTCGACCCCGTCATGTTCGAGAAAGTGCTTATCTTCGGAGACGATGATGGCGCGGATCAGTGCCGGCAAAATCTCGGCGCGCCGGCGTCCGTGCTTGCCGCAGCACGGTTTTGTCGAGGCGCAGGCGGTGTATCAGCTGGCCATCGCGCGCCAGCAAAGTTGCTTCGGAAGACACGTAGCTGGCCTTAACCTCGGCAAATC
The DNA here is from genome assembly GCA_016722705.1 of Candidatus Dechloromonas phosphoritropha. Lineage (NCBI taxonomy): Bacteria > Pseudomonadati > Pseudomonadota > Betaproteobacteria > Rhodocyclales > Azonexaceae > Dechloromonas > Candidatus Dechloromonas phosphoritropha. The sequence goes on from JADKGN010000004.1 coordinate 558,133, forward strand.
CCGGCAGTGCCAGCGCTGGCAAGGGCAGCAGTAGGCCAGCGATACAAAGATGTGCGGCCAACTGCCGCGCAACAGCAAATCCCGACATCACAGAACCAGCGGCGCGTCTTCCAGTTCGTTCGGATTACCGGGCCGGGCCGGGAAGTGTTGACTGAGCAGCGTTGTCGCCCCGGCGATACCGGCCAGCGCACCTGCCTGGTAGTCTCCGGCAGCAAAGGCTAAGGTCATGCGCCGGCAGAGTGCATCCCACTCGGTTTGTGCAACTTGGGCGGTAATGCCGGTATCGGCGACGATTTCGACTTGTCGCTCAGCGAGGAGGATGTAGAACAGGATGCCGCTGTGTTCTTCGGTATTGCCGATGCCGAGTTGCCTGAATTGTCCTTCAGCCCGCTGTCGTGCCGTCAAGTCACGTCGTAATTGCAGCAACGAGAGGCGGCCTTCGACGACGAAACGGATTTCGCCTCGATGTTGTTCTTCCGATTCGCCAATGGCGCGTTCAATTGCCGCCAGCGTGGCCGGGCCGAAATGTTGGCCGACGCGACGAATTGGCATTTTCCAGTGCTTGAGGATACGTTTTAGTGTCATCACCAACTCCCCGACGCGCCGCCGCCACCGCCTGAACCACCGCCACCGCCAAATCCGCCCCCAAATCCGCCGCCTGAGCCTCCCCCACCGGAGCGCCCGCTGTTTAGCAGGCCGCTGAGCAGGAGATCGAGGCCAATCAGGGCAACCACAAAGCCAATGCCGGCGCCGGCCAGAGCGCCGAGCACCGAGCCGGTTAACATCCAGCCGAGGCCGGCGCTCAGGCCACCGACCACACCGGAACCCAGCAGGTTACCGAGAAAGTGACGCAGGATAGCGCCACCCAGCGCCGCGCAAGCCAAGCCGATGATCAGTGCGTTTTCGCCAAAGTTACCCAAACCGCCCAAAGCGTCGCCACCGGCAGGTTTTGCCACTGGCGCATCAGGCAGCGGTTCGCCATCGACCACAGCAACAATCGCCGCGACACCCGCCGTAATGCCGCCCGGCAAATCGCCTGCCTTGAATTTGGGCGCGATCGTTTCGCTAATAATCCGTTTCGCCGTGGCGTCATTCAAGGCGCCTTCCAGGCCGTAACCGACCTCAATACGTAACCGCCGATCGTCCTTGGCGACAATCAGGATCGCGCCATCATCAATGTTCTTGCGACCGATTTTCCAGGTATCGAGCAGGCGAATGCCGAACTGTTCGATGGTTTCCGGCTGGGTAGTGGGTAGAATCAGGACAACGATCTGGCTGCCTTTCTTGGCTTCAAAAGCGGCGAGTTGAGCTTCCAGCTCAGCAATCTGACTGGCCGGCAGGGTGGCGGTGAGATCCGTCACCCGTGCCTTGAGCACCGGGATGGCGATCAGTTCGCCCGCAGCCAGCGCGCCAAGCGCATGCAAGCAGAGTGCGAAAATCGCCAGCAGACGTAGCATCAGAAGCAATTACTTGACAGCAGCCGGGGCCGGGGCGGTGCCGAAATTGATCGCCGGCGGCGTCGAGATGGCTTTTTGATCTTCGACCGTGAAATTGGCCTTAGGCTTCCAGCCCATCACCATCGCCGTCAGGTTGTTCGGGAAGGTGCGTACCGAGACGTTGTATTCCTGAACGGTTTTGATGAAGCGATTGCGCGCCACGGTAATCCGGTTTTCCGTGCCTTCAACCTGTGCCTGCAGTTCGCGGAAATTGGCATCAGCCTTCAATTGCGGATAGTTTTCCGAAACAACCAACAGGCGAGACAGCGCGCCACCGAGATCAGCCTGAGCCCTCTGGAATTTAGCAAAAGCGGCCTCGTCGTTGATTAACTCTGGCGTGGCTTTCATGCCCGCGACGCTGGCACGGGCTTCCGTCACCTTGGTCAAGACCTCCTTCTCATGCGCGGCATAGCCTTGCACGATGGAAACGAGGTTGGGAATCAGGTCAGCCCGACGTTTGTACTGGTTCAAAACCTCGGCCCAGGCAGCGTTGACCGCCTCATCATTGGTTTGCACCTGATTGTAGCCACAGCCGGAAAGTAGGGTGGTGATGAACAGCAGAAAGATCACAAGGCGGGATTTCATCGAGCGGACTCCAGATTGATTGGTAGCGGCTGATATTGGACGATCGCAAAAAAAATGCAAGAGAGATTTCCAGCGCAGCCAGGTTTGGCGTATGGCGATAGCCCGGTACACTAGCAGCCTGTCGGGCTTGAGTTCGACCGATGGCGCGATTTCATAATCCGAGACGAATTGACACCTTTTGGGGCGAAATCGAGTTGTTTTTTCATGGAATCGCAATGCTCCTGTTCTATTTTCTCACTGCGGACGCAATACGGCCATGCGCTTCAAATTCCACGCGAGGCAAACCAGCGTCCATTCGTTCTTGACGTTAGAAGGACCGCGGAGCAGAAACTGGCGCAAGCCCATCACCGACTTGATGATGCCGAACACCGGGTCAACCGTCTGTTTGCGTAGCGCATAGGCGGCACGCCCCGTTCGTGTCTTGAGCGTGTGTTTCATGATCTCGACCGGCGAGGCGTCGCCCGCCAGCAGCAGCGGCTCGGTAAAACGTTCCCGCCAGTCCGGATGGTGCTCGTCGCGCTGGACGGCAATCAGCGGCTCACTGTTGGCGGCGAGACACGCCGCGACGTTCTTCGCGCTGTAATAGCCGGTGTCGGCCAGCCAGGTCTTGGGCTGATTTAGCCCTTCGGGGTTAGCCTGAACTTTCGCCAGCATGGGCTCAACCTGTTCTTTGTCGTTCGTGGCTTGAGTAACATGCGTGGCGAGGATGAGCATCGATTCGGTGTCAACGACCGCCTGCGCGTTATAGCACTGCTCAAAGCCGCCACCAGCCACCTTCATGATCCGCGATTCTTCGTCGGTCAGGTTGATCGGGTCGTTGGCTCGCGGGCCCGGCTCGGGAGGCTCCGGCTCCTTGCCACGGGGCTTCTTGCCCGTCTTTGCTTCCTTGGCCACACGAGCCGACATCTTGGCCTCGTACTCGGCCTGTTCCCCCGCGAACCGCTCCTGGGCTCGCGCTTCGATCTTGACCTTGGCCGCCGCAATCGCGGCCAAGCGATCTTCCCGGCGGGTGATCTCCTCGGGAATGCTGACCCCGTCCGGCACGACCGACTGGTCGGCCGCTGCGGCCAGCGCTAACAGTTCCTGCACTTCGGCCTTCAGATGGGCTTCGATCTTCTCGCAATGCCCGTACGACAAGGCGCTGTGCCGGCTAGCATTGGCGTGAATCTTGGTGCCATCCAGGCTTACCGTGCCAAAGCGCGAGAGTTGGTTCTCTCGGGCCACCTGTAGCACTTGAACAAACGCCGATTCAAATTCCTGGCCAAAGCGCGTCCTGAACGTCGCCAGGGTGTCGTGATCCGGATGCCGGTTGCAGGCAATGTACCGGAACGCCAGCGAGTCGTACGTTGCCCGTTCGATCTTGCGACTGGAGAACGTGCCCGTGGCGTAACCGTAGATCAGCAACGACAGCAGCGTCGCCGGAGGGTAGGCCTCACTGCCTCTGCCCGCATAGGCCCGCTCCAGCGCCGAGAGGTCCAGCCCTTCGACCACATCCACAACGTACCGTGCCAAGTGCGCCTTGGGTAACCAATCCTGCACCGAAGGTGGGAGTAGGTAGTCCGTATCTCGATCTATCGGTTGAAAGGCCATTACCGTGCCCGTTGAAATAGTGGATATGATTATATCATATTTCTGGTGAAGTCCGACAGGCTGCTAGTGTGTGTTGACAATCAATCCGATGAATGACTATGGCATTGATCGGCGAAATCTTCGTTTAGGAGGCGCCGATTAATTCCTTTTTCGCGTCGAACACGCAACGTAATGCGGACAAAGCCTGCGACACAGACGCGATCATCGAGCATCCTGCTGCGAATGAGATTCAAGCGGCCATCCTAAAGCGGATCCCTGAGTCAAGACAATAATGGCCTTGGTTTAATTCCGTTTCTAATTCGTTAATGCATTAACTATCCACGGCCAGTGTACGATTGAGCGGACACGCTGGTGCTCTGATTCAAGGGTTTTGAGGCTCGATTCGAGTTGATCTTCAAGTGCATCGATGCTATCGAAGGCAAGGTTGTGGAAGAACTTCTCGCGCAGTTCATCCTAAGCCGGACGAGCCGGAACCAAACAGGTATTACGATAGAAGCCTGACGAATGACCGAGGAGGCGATCATGTTGGCGATGGCTCTGGCGGAACGATACGCGACGAACATGCATGGCGTGCTTTCGTGCTTTGACCGGATCATTATCACCGGCACGCTGCCTGGTGCGTGCTACGCGGCAGGAATGACGAGTTATTTGTACACGCACGGAATTCGGGTATTCGACTACCCGCGATTTGCCGAGCCGCTGCGAGATCGCATTCGTGAGCGTGCGCAGGAGGTGTGTCTGGCGGCGGGTATTGAAATCGCGCACGTCAGCAAAAGCCATATTCGCAAGGAAGAGTTGGTCGCGCGAGTGCTCGCCGGTCGCGGCGACGCACCGGGTTTGGTGCATGTGCTCTCGGCCATGGAAGCCTGTCCGAGCTACAAACCGTGGCATGACAAAGGCAGTGGCAAGACTTACCTGCGCCCCGATCAAGGCAAGTGCCTGCACTACTACTTCTATTTCATCGACGAGGAACTGGGGTTGTGCTACCTGCGTGTGCCGACGTGGGCACCGTTCGGGTTGCAGTTCTACTGTAATGGTCACAGCGCTCTGGCAAGAACTCTGACGCGAGAAAGGATCGACTTCCTCCAGCAGGACAACGCCTTCCTGCGTGTCGCCGACATCGCGCAGGCGCAGGCGCTGGCGGATGCGTTCAGTCCCGACGTACTTCACCCGCGACTGGATCGCTATGCGCAGTGGTTGTGCCCAGTGCTTGACGTCTTTGGATCCTCGTATCACTGGAGCCTGCGCCAAGTCGAATACTCCACCGACCTGATGTTTCGCAGTGAGCAGATATTGGTTCCACTGTATGACGCCATTTCGCGCCAAGCGGTCTTGGCCGCCAACGCAGAACGCGTCTCCAGCTTTCTGGGCAAGAAGGTCACGCCACAACTGGCCCAGGAGATCGGTTCCCGGTTGTCCACCCGTATCGAGGGGCGCTGCATCAAGCACACCATGGGCGCCGCTGGCGTCAAGGTGTATGACAAATTCTCCCGCGTACTGCGGGTCGAAACGACCGTCAATGACGTGAGTTTCTTCAAACACCACCGCAAGGTGGAACACAAGGACAGGCACGCCACCCGAGAATTGGCGCCCCTGAAGAAGACAATCTATAGCCTGATCGACCTGCGCGACATCCTGCTCGGCTGCAACCAACGTTACCTGGCGTTCCTCTCCAGCCTCGATGACCCCAGTGCCGGCGAGCGTGACTTGGAGCGATTGAGCATGCCACGGTTGGGGGCGGCTCCCGGTGTCAAAGGGGTGAACTTCTTTGATCCTGCCGAGAAAGCCTTGCTGCAAACCATGCAACGCGGCGAGTTCAACATTCACGGTTGGCGTCGTGCCGATCTTCTCAGCTATCTGAAGCTCACTCCGTCCGCCATGTCGCGCCAACTTGCCCGACTGCGTACGCTCGGCTTGATCAAGAAAGTCACTCATACCTATCGCTACTACCTCACTCGATTGGGGCGTTCAGTCGTCGCTGCGGCCTGCTCATTGACCCGCTTCAACATAGTGCCAACCATGGCTTGCGCATCCTGAATTCTTCTCATGATTTGTGATGATTGAACTGGTTAGTGACTAGAGATGCTCGACCGGGTTGAGTTCAGGGGCATAGGGAGGCAACGGTAGCAGGTGTATGTTTTCGGGTGTTCTGAGTGCTTGGCTGGCATGCCAGCCCGCACCGTCAAGGACCATGACGATCCGATCCATCGGATGGCGTGCCGCCACTTCGTCGAGGAATAGCTGCATGCACGGCGTATTGACGTGCGGCAAGATCAGCGAGTCAAGCTCGCCCGTATCCACATCGACGGCCGCGTAGGCGTAGGTGTATTGGTGGGTGAGCATGGCCCGGCACAACGGTCGAATGGGTTGGGGCGCCCAGGCACGACGCACATCGTTGATGCGCCCGAAGCGCGCTTCGTCCTGAAACATCAGACGGATCGGGGTTCCTTGAGCGAAATCTCTCCGGAGTTCGCCAAGGGTGTCGGGGAGTTTTTTTCCACGCCTCCTGCGCGGTCGGATCACTTTGCGGATGTCGCTTGTCTGGCGCCAGCTTGCGCCAACCGTTGCGATGCAGCACGTTGTAGGCGGAGGACAGCGCCATCGGGCGTCCCAGCGCTTTCTCCAGGGCCGGCTTGATCTGACTGACGACCAATATACCGCCCTTGGCCGCTTGGTCGAAAAAGGGTTTCAACAGTTCGGCTTCTTGCGCTCGGGTGAAATTCTCCCGGTGGCGTCCGCCTCGTGCAGGTTCCGATTCACCGCCTACCCGATGTCCAGCCAGAAACGCGTTGCGTAATCGTGAGGCCCAACTGAGCGAAACGCCGATCACCGCGGCGGTCTGCTCAAGATTCAAACCGTAGCACAACGGCAGAACAACCGCTTGGGCCTGGCGCAGTTGTTCCACACTCTTGGCTTCTTTGACAATCTTCAGCGCCTCCGCTACCGACCCCTCTCCCTTGAACGGCCTTCCCATGCCACACCTCAGATCTCATTGAGATGCACTTATTATTGCTTAATTGGTGTGGAAATTGAATAAGCTGTACATTCGACTTCGCATACAGCTGGACGGCGCTGCCCCGTTTTTGACTTTGGTGTTGCTTCTGATCTTGTTTCTGCGGTGGAGGAATCCCCTGTGGAGCGTAGCGGAACAGGGGTGCCCTCCACCGCGCGCGGAAACTTATCGACGATCATGGCACCGCCACCGATCGCGGTTTGATGCACGACATCGGGCGTTTTGTCACCCAGATACTGGTGCGGACGCTCGCCGTTGTCCCCCAAGGAGATTTCCTGCGGGGCATGCTCCTCGTCAATCAGACCGCTGAGCAGAAGGTCGCTCTCATCAGACCAAGCTTGGGCTTACGTTGAGCATCGATTGTGGCGCGTGAGACGCCAGCCAGAACGCATTGCTGGACGAGTGCCACGGCATCATTGCGATCGATCCAGTCTTGTCGGGTCACGCAAGGCTGATCCCGGACTTTTTTTGAGCTAGTCGAGTTCCATCTTCAACTTGCCGATCTCGCTGTAGAGCAGCTCTGGCTCGCGGTGCGTGGCAAGGAGTTTGCCCAGCATCAGCGAATTGCCGAGCAACTCCAGGCTGATTGCTACTTCGCCCACCCCTCTGCTTCTTGGGAACGCGGGGCCAACGAGAATATGAACGGCCTCATTCGGCAGTTCTTCCCCAAGAAAATGAGCTTTGATGGCATCTCCGAAAAAAATATCGGACTTGCCAGGCTCCGTCTCAATCACCGACCTCGAAAATGCCTTGACCACAATACACCTCACGACCTCTTCATGAGTCAGCTACACTCCCGTCATTACCCTGTTGCACTTCAGAGTTGAATCCACCGAGTGCTATTGTATTCGTCAGCATTACTAGTGAATTTAGATTTGAAAATGCCTCTTCATTCCTCTCTTGGTGCCGCAACATGACTAAGTCGAAGGCTCTGCTGGCAGGAATCGCCCTGGCGGCCGTGATCGGTGCCGGTTACTGGTATCAGGCCGCGCGTAGTAGCGGCTCCGCTGGAACAGCAAAGACGCTCCCACGGGTACCGGTTACGGTAGCCGAGGCGGTCACTGCCGATATTCCCGTACTGCTGGAAGTTGTAGGGCGGGCTGAAGCCTATGAAAGCGTCACCGTCAAATCACGGCTGGACGGTCAGGTGGCTAGCGTGATGTACACCGAGGGCCAGCACGTAAAACAGGGAGATGTGTTGGTCAAACTTGATCCAGGTGATTTTGACGCCCGCTTGCAGCAAGCCAGCGCCAATCTGGCCAAGGATGAGGCCCAGCTGGCCAAAGCGCACGCCGATGTCGGGCGCTACGTTACCTTGAAAGCCCGTGGATTTGTTTCCGATGAAAAGGTTAGCGATGTAAGAACGGCAGAGGCTGCTGCACTGGCGACCGTCAAGGCAGACAAGGCCGCCCTTGAACTGGCGCGCCTGCAGCTCACTTACGCCACCTTGCGCGCTCCATTTGCCGGCGTGGTTGGCGCACGCCTTGTTTTCCCCGGAACGGCGGTGAAGGTCAATGACACGGCGTTGGTGGTAATCAATCGTGTACAGCCGCTCTACGTGACGTTTTCAGTGCCAGAAAAATATCTTCCGCGCTTGCAGGCTGCGCTGGAGCGCGGCCAGTTGACAGCGGTGGTGACCATTCCTGGAAACAAGGAGCAACCCTTCGAGGCGAACGTCAGGTTTATCGACAACGCGGTCGATACCACCACGGGTACGATCCAGATGAAAGCAGTGCTTGAAAATCGGGAAAAAAAGCTGACACCGGGGCAATTTCTGAATGTCACGATGCGCCTCGATACCCTCACCGATGCGGTCGTGGTGCCAACTGAAGCAGTACAGCAAGGCTCGGACGGTAACTTTCTGTATGTCGTCAAACAGGATGAGACAGTGGAACCCCGAAAAATCCAGATTGCAACAACTTCTGGCAATTTGGCCGCGATAGCGAAGGGCGTTGCCGCTGGTGAAACCATCGTGACGGACGGTCAACTCAGACTGGCGCCGGGGGCTAGCGTCCAAATCAAGTCATCGGGCCCAGGCGACACCAAGATGGGTGATTCTGCGCCATCGCCGGCCGTTGCCCAATCCCGAAACTGAAAAGCACAGCATGAATCTGTCTGAGCTTTGTATTCGCCGTCCGGTAATGACCACGCTGCTGATGGCAGCGTTCCTCATTTTCGGCATCATTGGCTACCGTTCCCTGCCCGTAGCTGAACTGCCCAGCGTCGACTTTCCGACGATTGCCGTAACGGCGAATTTGCCGGGGGCATCTCCGGAAACCATGGCAGCCGCTGTGGCAACCCCCCTTGAGGGGCAGTTCTCGACCATTGCAGGTCTCGATTCGATGACCTCAACCAGTGCCCAAGGCTCAACTTCAATCACACTTCAGTTTTCCCTGGATCGCAACATCGATGCGGCAGCCCAGGATGTGCAGTCTGCCATTTCCGCCGCCCTGCGCAAACTGCCGCCGAACATGCCAGCACCACCTTCGTTTCGCAAAGTAAACCCCGCTGACTCGCCAATTTTTTACATCGCCATGTCGTCGACAACACTGCCGTTGTCGTTGGTAAACGAGTACGCCGAAACCCAACTTGCCCAGCGCTTATCAACCATTCCCGGGGTGGCTCAGGTACAGGTTTACGGTTCCCAGAAATTCGCGGTGCGGGTCCAGGTCAACCCGGATCAGCTGGCAAGCCGCGGCATTGGCATCGACGAACTGCAACAGGCGCTTGGGCAGAGCAACGTCAATCAACCGGTCGGCCAACTCGATGGTAACCGTCAAACCTTTGCCATCAAGGATGGCGGCCAACTTGCCAATGCGGCTGCCTACCGCCCGCTTATCGTAAGTTGGAAGAATGGCGCCCCGGTGCGCCTGGAGGAAGTCGCGACACCCATCGACAGCGTTGAAAACAACAAGATTGCCAGTTGGAACGTGGATAAGCGCGCCATTGTTTTGGCCATCCAGCGCCAACCCGGCGCCAACACCATCGAAACGGTCGATGCCATCAAGCGGATCCTTCCGTCCTTCCAGGCCAAGCTGCCGGCAGCGATCGAAATGAAAGTGTTGTTCGACCGCAGCCTCTCCATCCGCGAAGCCATCAATGACGTCCAATTCACCCTGATTCTTGCTGGATTCCTGGTAATCCTTGTGATCTTGCTCTTTCTGCGGAACCTTTCGGCAACGCTCATTCCGGCGTTGGCGTTACCGATTTCGGTCGTCGGAACCTTTGCCGCAATGTCGGTGTTCGGTTATAGCCTTGACAACCTTTCCCTGCTGGCCTTGACCTTGTCCGTCGGCTTTGTGGTGGATGACGCCATAGTCATGCTGGAAAACATTGTGCGCCATGTTGAAGAGGGGGAGCCTCCATTTCAGGCTGCGATCAAAGGTTCAAGGGAAATTGGATTTACTATCATTTCAATGACCATTTCCCTGACTGCGGTTTTTATTCCCGTACTCTTCATGAGCGGAATAGTTGGCCGGCTCCTGCATGAATTTGCAGTGACCATCTGTGCCGCCATTCTGGTTTCCGGATTCGTTTCACTGACGCTCACGCCGATGCTGTGCAGTCGCTACATCAAACATGCGGAGCCAGAATCTCACGGCCCGGTATTCCTAATGTTCGAGCGCTTCTTTACTGCTTTGACGGCGGCTTATGAACGTACGCTCGGCATGGCCATGGGGCATCCAAGAGCGATATTGGCCAGTTTTTTTGCCACTCTGTTGCTAACCGGGTTTCTCTTTACGCAAGTGCCCAAGGATTTTATCCCGAGCGGGGATTCAGGCCAGATCATCGCCTTCACCGAGGGAGCGCAGGACGTTTCCTTCGCCTCAATGGTTCAGCATCAACGAGCCATCGCCGGGATTGTGGCGCAGGATCCGGATATTGCCTCGTTTATGTCGTCTGTCGGCGCAGGTGGTATCCGGCCAACCGCCAACACCGGCACGGTATTCATGATCCTCAAGCCGCGCAGTGAACGCAATTCCTCTCCGGACGAAATCATTCAGCGCTTGCGGCCAAAGCTGGCTGCCGTGCCTGGCATCAAGTCGTATATGCAGAATCCCCCGGTCATTCGAATAGGTGGCCAGATCACGGCGGCGCAGTATCAATATACCTTGCAGGATACCGATCTGAATGAACTGTACCAATGGACGGCTACCTTGACCGAGCGCATCCGCCAACTGCCAGGCTTCGTCGATGTGACCAACAATCTCAACAACCTCAGTCCGGTGGTTGCCCTCGATATTGACCGCGACAAGCTGGCAACCCTGGGTCTTACTTATGGCCAGGTAGAGGATGCCCTCCAGAGCGCGTTCAGTGCACGGCAGATCTCCACCATCTACGGTTCGACCAATCAATATCAGGTCATTCTCGAAGTTGCGCCGGAGTTTCAGAACAGGCCGGAAACTTTGTCACATCTCTATGTCCGCAGTAACAGCGGCAAACTCATACCGCTCGATACGATCTCCCACTTTAGCCGCAAGACACAGGCGCTGACGGTAAACCATCAGGGCCAATTACCATCGGTCACCATATCCTTCAATTTGTTACCAGGCGTATCCCTTGGAGATGCAGTGGACAAGATCAAGAAGCTGGAGCAGGAAGTAAGTGTGCCGGTCTCTCTCAACACCAGCCTGCAGGGAACCGCGCAAGCATTCCAATCCTCGCTACAGGGCCTTGGCATGCTTTTGATGGTGGCCGTTCTCGTGGTTTATCTGGTTCTCGGCATCCTCTACGAAAGTTTTATCCACCCCCTGACCATCCTTTCCGGGTTGCCCGCCGCCGGTCTGGGTGCACTACTGACGCTGCTTATATTCCGCGTCGACCTGAGCCTCTACGCTTTCGTCGGCATCATCATGCTGATCGGCATCGTCAAGAAAAATGCCATTATGATGATCGACTTCGCCTTGGCTAGGCAAAGGCAGGATGGGATGGATGCGGCTGAAGCAATCGTCAAGGCCTGTCTGATACGTTTCAGGCCAATCATGATGACCACCATGGCGGCGTTGGTAGGAACGCTTCCCATCGCGCTCGGCCTTGGTGCCGGCGCGGAGGTCAGACGACCCCTTGGCTTGGCGGTGGTGGGGGGGCTAGTTGTCTCCCAATTTCTCACGCTCTATTTGACCCCGGTTGTGTACCTATATCTGGAACGCTTTTCGACGGATTCCGGTGACGGCTCCATACTCTAGTAGTACGTTCCATTAATATATTTACAAACGTGCCTTTAATTGCCATGATTGTCTTAGCATTTGACGTGGAGGTGATCATGGGACGGACAAGCGGGCGAGCAGCACTGTTGCTGACAGACGAGCAGAGGTCCAGGTTGTCTGAATTGGCGGCGTCGCGAACGGCGCCGTTGCGCGAAGTGGAGCGTGCCGGCGTGCTGCTCAAATACGCGCAGGGCGTATCGATCACCGAGATTCAGCGGCAGTTGGGCGTCAGCCGGCCGATGATCTACAAATGCATCGACAAGGCACTTGCGGCGGGCATTCAAGCCGGATTGAAGGATGCCTACCACCGGCCTCACGCCCCGGAGATTACTGAGGAGGCCAAGGCTTGGGTGGTCAGCGTAGCGTGCACCAAACCAAGGGAGTTTGGACTGGCTGCGGAGTTGTGGAGCATCTCGGCGCTGGCCCGCCATGTGGCCGAACAGGCAGCGGCATCGGGCTTCCCACGGCTTGCCGGTGCGGGCAAGAGCACGGTCTGGCGGATTCTTGATGCAAACCAACTCAAACCCCACAAGATCACCTACTACCTGGAGAAACGGGATCCCGACTTCGACCGGAAGATGCATGAGGTGCTGATGGTCCACCGGGACGTTTCCCTCTACACCGAAGGCGCCGTTCATGATGGACGGCCGAACCCGATTTACACGGTCAGTGTCGATGAAAAGCCCGGCGTTCAAGCGATTGGCTTGACGGCGCCTGACCGGCCACCGGTTCCCGGCAAAGCGCCGACGGTGAGTCGGGATTACGAGTACGTCCGCCATGGAACCGTATCGATCCTGGCCGGCATCGACTTGCACGCCGGCCATGTGTTTGCCCAAGTCGAAGACCGGCACCGCAGCTGCGAATTCATCGGTTTGCTCCGTTCAATCGATGCGTACTACCCGCCGGAGGCCATTATCCGTGTCGTCCTCGACAATCACTCGGCCCACATCTCGAAAGAGACGATGGCTTACTTGGCGACGCGACCCGGACGTTTCGAGTATGTTCATACACCCAAGCATGGTTCTTGGCTCAACTTGATCAAATGCGCTTTCTCGAAAATGGCCCGGACCTTCCTCCGCCATATCCGCGTCGCCTCGATTCATGAACTCAAAGCGCGCATCCTGAAAGGTATCGATGAAATGAACGCCACCCCAGTTGTCTTTCGCTGGAAGAAATTCGACCTCGAAATCGCATAATACGTAATTATATTGATGGAACGATATACTAGATGTTTAGTCCAACGGCGTGCTGGTGTAATCTATGACTAGCTGCGAAGAGATGGTAATGGCATAATGGACGAAACGGTGCGCATCGCGTTGCTTGTCGATCGTCATGGCGTTACTTCGGCTGCCGGGTGGGTCAGGCGCACAAAGGGAATCTACCGCTCGAGCGTTCTGAGTCGCACACGCTTCGCAAGTTCGCACGAATACCAACGGTGCATTATCGAGTCATATCAGAGCCTCAAACGTTGGCTGGCACTGAATGAGGCACCCGACGTCCGGCAAGGAAGCAAACATGAGTTCAACCAAAGCTCGCCGCCCCGTTTACCTGAACCTGTTCCGGATTCGCTTCCCGGTAGGTGCCATTGCGTCGATCGGGCACCGTGTCGCCGGAGTCGTCCTGGCGGTGTTGCTGCCCTTCCTGGTCGCCGTCTTCGAGCGCAGCCTGAATAGCGAAGCGGCGTTTCACCGGATTGCGGAGATATTGCATGGTCCGCTTGGCATCGTGACCGGGCTGATTGTGTGTTGGGCCCTGATACATCATGTTCTGGCTGGAATCCGACACCTGCTCATGGACGTGGACATTGGGTCGTCCCTACCCGTCGCGCGCAAAACCGCGTTGATGGTGCTGATCGGGGGCGGTCTGGCCGTACTGCTAATGCTCTGGAGCTTACTGAAATGAGACTGCTCGGGGGACAGCGTCCTTGGGTCATCCAACGCCTGACAGCGCTCTATCTGTTACTTTTTCTTGCCGCATCTGTAGCCTATGTCGCACTTGGCAATCCGCTAACTTTCACTGCCTGGCGGGCACTGGTGGCCCAACCCGTGGTCAAGGTGGGCTTCTTCCTAATGTTTTCATCAATTTTCCTGCATGCCTGGATTGGCTTGCGCGATGTTCTGCTTGATTATGTGCATCCACTGCCATTACGGATGCTGCTCTTGGCAAGCATTGCCGCGGGCCTGATCGCGCTCGAAGCATGGGTGGTGATCATTCTAGCGGGAGCGAGGTAGACATTCCATGCGCTTTTCCATCTACCGGTACGATCCGGATTCAGGCAACAAGCCGGCAATGCAGGATTATGAAATGGAGCCGGAGCATAGTGACAAGATGCTGCTCGATGCCCTGATTCGCCTCAAATCCATCGACGACAGCCTGTCCTTTCGCCGCTCCTGCAGGGAAGGTGTGTGCGGCTCTGATGCAATGAACATCAATGGTCGCAATGGCCTCGCCTGCATTACGCCGCTAGCCGGGCTGAAGGAACCCGTATTACTGAGACCATTGCCCGGGTTTCCGGTAATTCGTGACCTGATCGTTGATATGACGCAGTTCTTCGCTCACTACAATTCGGTCAAGCCCTACCTCATCAACGATGAACCGCTGCCCGAACGCGAACGCCTGCAGTCTCCGGACCAGCGCGCTGAACTGGATGGCCTGTGGGAGTGCATTCTGTGCGCTTGCTGCAGCGGTTTCTGCCCCTCTTACTGGTGGAATCCGGACAAATTTCTCGGGCCCGCCGCGCTGCTTCAGGGTTACCGATTCATCGTCGACAGCCGGGATACCGCAACAGACGAACGTCTGGAATTTCTCGACGATGTTTATCGTCTGTATCGTTGCCGTTCGATTATGAACTGCACCGAGGTCTGCCCAAAGGGACTGAGTCCATCACATGCTATCGAAAAAATTCGGATCAAATTGCTCAAGCATTCGCTTTGAGAGCCTGTGGTATCTGCGTCATGAAGGCCAAAAATGGTCTTAAAAGTGAGCGATATCACATTTTTTCAGCGTTGGAGCCAGATAGTTTTATCAAAAATCCCACCTCACAATATTTTGCGGTGAATTGATCAGCGGCTCCCTAGAGGACCAGTTGCGTCCCCAGTTCGACGACGCGGTTGGTCGGGATCTTGAAGAAGTCGGTGGCGCTAGTTGCGTTCTTGGACATCAGCGCGAACAGGCGGGCCCGCCACGGTGCGATATCGCGCCCCGGAATGCGCGGAATGACGGTTTCGCGGGAGACGTAGAAGGTCGTTTCCATCATGTCGAAGGTCTCGCCGAAGCGGCTGCATTGCTCCAGCGCGGCGGGAATGTCGGGGTCCTCCATGAAGCCGTAGCGGACGATGACGCGAATGAAGCCCGCGTCAAGCCGGTGCAGGTAGATACGATCGAGATCGTTGACGTGGGGGCTGTTGGCCGTCTGGACGGTCAGCAGCACGACGCGCCCGTGGAGCACCTGATTGTGCTTGAGGTTGTGCAGCAGCGCGGACGGCACGCCTTCCTTGGCGCTGGTCATGAAGATCGCCGTGCCATGAATGCGATGAACGTCGCTGATGGTGCCGATGAAGTCGGCGAGCGGAAAGTTCTGCTTGGCCATTTCGTCGAGCAGCAGGCGCCGGCCGCGCCGCCAGGTGGTGAGCACGGTGAAGGAGACGAGAGCCATGGCGACCGGGAACCAGCCGCCTTCGGGAATCTTGATGGCATTTGCGGCGAAGAACGCGATATCGACCAACAGCAGTGAGCCGGCGACCAGTGCGACGAGCATCAGGCTCCAGCGCCACAGCAGGACCATGACGAAGGCGACGAGAATGGTATCGATCAGCATCGTTCCGGTGACCGCAATACCGTAAGCCGCAGCCAGGTTGGACGAGTTCTGGAAGCCGACGACGAGGGCGACGACCGCCAGATAGAGCGTCCAGTTGGTGAACGGCACGTAAATCTGGCCCTCTTCCCGGCCCGAGGTGTGGATGATCTGCATGCGTGGCAGCAGGCCCATCTGCACGGCCTGGCGCGCGACGGAAAAGGCGCCGGAGATCACCGCCTGCGAGGCGATCACCGTTGCCACCGTGGCCAGCACCACCATCGGGATCATCGCCCAGGAGGGCCCAAGGTGAAAAAAGGGACTCGCGATGGCCTCCGGTTCGTTGAGCAGAAGGGCGCCCTGGCCGAAATAGTTGAGGACCAGCGTCGGCATCACGAAGCCGAACCAGGCAAGGCGAATCGGCGGCCGGCCGAAGTGGCCCATGTCGGTGTACAGGGCTTCGCCGCCAGTCACCGCGAGGACGACCGAACCCAGGGCGAGGAAGGATAGCCCGGGATGGGCAATGACGAAGCCGATGGCGTAAAGCGGACTGAGCGCGACGAGGACGCTCGGGTATTGCACGATTTCAATCACCCCGAGAACGCCGAGGATCGCGAACCAGCAGACCATGACCGGGCCAAAAAGCATGCCGACGGCGCCGGTGCCGTGCTTCTGGATGAAAAACAGACCGCTGAGGATCACCAGCGTGATCGGAATCACGTACGGCTTGAGGTCCGGGGTAATGATCTCGAGGCCTTCGACGGCCGAGAGCACGGAAATCGCCGGGGTGATCATGCTGTCGCCAAAGAAGAGCGCGGCCGCAAAGATGCCAAGCAGCGAGATGATCCAGGTCAGGCGCGGGCTTCTGGCCTTCTCGATAATCAGCGAGAGCAGTGCGAGCGATCCGCCCTCGCCCCGGTTGTCGGCGCGCATGATGATGAGCACGTACTTGATCGTCACCAGGATCATGATCGCCCAGAACACCAGCGACAGGACGCCAAGGATGTTGTCCGGCGTGACCGGGATCGGATGGTGGCCGCTGAAGATTTCCTTCAGGGCATACAGCGGGCTGGTGCCGATATCGCCGAAAACAACACCGATCGCGGCAACGGCGAGCACCGGGACGGATTGACGAGCGTGCATGATATTCCCCTGAGCGTTTTTGTGGCGTCGATGCCACCCTCGCGGGGGATTCCCGTCTTCCAGGCCACATCCAGCGGCGGATAGTGTACTCTCTTCGCCTGAGCGTTGGGAGGTTGATCACGCCCGATGGCCCGTAAAAAAAATGACGCCACAACGAAGGAGCTTGACGACGTCGCGGCCCGGAGTGCGGGCTACCAACCGAAGGAGGATGGTTATGGCGGTTCCGGAAGAAATCGGCGACGGCGCCCGCGTGCGCCTGTTCCACGCCAACCTGGTGTGGCCGCTGCAACTCGAAGCGCTGGCCACCGCGGGCGCCGGCGGGCGGCACTGGGAAATTTTCGAGGCGGGCCGGGAAACCCATGCCTGGCGCCGCGTCGATGACGAATTCACGGCCGATCCCGATCAGTTCCGGGAGCGCCATTACCGCGAGTTCGTCTCCTTCCTGCCTTATGTCCAGTGCTTTCTTTACGGCGAAGGCCGCGCCCGCAAATCCAATCCTGACGACCCGCCCGGCAACTCGCCGGTACACGTCTTCCGGCGGACCGACATCGACCGCTTGCGTCTGACGCTGCGCCGGGGCGCGACACCGGTTGAACTGCGTGTCGTTCATGTCGACCTCTATTTCTTCCAGGACCTCGACGTCGTCCAGCTCAACGTCGAGGTACGTGGCGACGATCTGCCGCTCGCCACCGTCCGCGACATCCTGTTCCGTTTCGGCCGCGCCTATCCTTCAGGCTGGGACGAGCATGGCGAGGGGTTGAACAATGCCCACGTTTCGGAATGGCTGGACGTCGACGGGCGGGTCGTCGCCCGTTCCGACCCCGGGCGCCGCGAAAAATATCTCGCCTTCGTCTGCGAACACCGGAGCCCCTGCGTTTCCGAGCACTGGGCCTGCCTGCTGCGCCCGCTGGCCCTCGCCCACTCAGACGAAACGGGAGAACTGCGCTACCGCTTGCTCGAGTATCACCGCATGCCGCTCATGGCGTTTCTCGCGATCGACGAACCGCGCCGCCTGCGCCGCGAGGACTGGGTGCGCATCGGGCTGGCGACGACGCTGCATCCCGACGAGCCGTTGCCGGTCAACGAGCCGGGGGTCGTCGAATTCGAGCAGCGCTACTGCCAGGACCGCTTCTGGAACGACAACGAAGCCGGCCCGAACACGCGCTTCGTGTGCACCGGCAACTCGCTGACCGTGGTCGGCGACGCCGCCGTGGCCTTCACAACCGATCCCGAGCGCGGCGTGCTCGGGCAGTTCCGGCATCAGTACTTCCTGGTCTTCCTGATCGCCCACCTGCACCGGGCTGCCCTGATCGCCTTTTCCGAAATTCTCGCCGATGCGGTCAACGATCTCGACATCCGCGACGACGAATCGGTGCGCCGCTTCAAACGGCGGATTCGCGCCAACTTCGAGACCTTCCTGCGCTTCACGCACCGCTACTGGTTCCAGTTGCTGTCGGAACGCGCGCATGTGCAGGCCGTTTTCCGCCTGTGCGCCAATCATTTGCGCAACGACGAGCTGTACGACGAGGTGCGCGAAGAAATCCGCGAAATGAGCCAGTATCTCGACAGCGACTCGCAGCGTCGGCAGTCGAATACCGTCGTGCGCCTGACCGTGATCACAATCCTCGGCCTGATCGCCACCGTGATGACCGGCTATTTCGGCATGAACATCATTCCGTTTGGCGACGGGTCCGTGGAGGAACGCATCGTGCACGTCGCGATCGCCGCCGTGGTATTCACCGCCCTGGTGCTGTTCGCCGTCGCCCGCTCGAAGCCGCTGTCGGACTTCCTCGAGGACCTCGCCGACGAGCGACTGAGCATAACCGGGAAATTGCGCGCGCTGTGGGCGGCCTTGTCGGGAAACGGGCGCTGATACCAACGAGGACCGGTTCGCATTGATGGAAACCGGTCACGGGCGCGCAAGTAACCCGCACACGGAGGATGCGGATCTCGAGCCAGCGCTCGGGGACAACGCGAAAAAACGGCCCCGGACTCCATCGGGGGCCGCTTCGTATTCCGCGTTCCTGGCTAGAGCATGCCCAACTGCTGCGGCAGCCACAGCGACAGGGTCGGCCAGTAGGTGACGATCATCAGGAAGCCGAGCATCGACAGCAGCCACGGCCAGACGGCGACCGTCAGCTCGGTAATGCCCATCTTGGTGATGCCCGACGCCACATAGAGGTTAAGGCCGACCGGCGGATGGCACATGCCGACCTCCATGTTCACGACCATCAGGATGCCGAAATGCACTGGATGGATGCCGAGTGCCATAGCCACCGGGAACATGATCGGCGCGAAGATCAGGACGATCGACGACGGTTCCATGAAGTTGCCGGCAAGCAGCAGGATGACGTTGACCGCAAGCAGGAAGGTAATCATCCCCAGCCCGTTGCCGAGCATCCAGTCGGCCAGCGCCTGCGGGATGTTCTCGTTGGTCATGATGAACGAGAAGAGCACGGCGTTGGTGATGATGTAGAGCAGCATCGCCGACATGTTGGCCGAATTGAGCAGCACCTTCGGCACGTCCTTCATGCCGAGGTCCTTGTAGATGAAAACGGCGCAAATAAAGGCGTAGACCGCAGACATCGCCGCCGCCTCGGTCGGCGTAAAGATGCCGGTGTAGATACCGCCCATGACGACGATGATCAGCAGCAGGCCCCAGACCGACTTGCGGAAGGCTTGCCAACGTTCACCCCAGCTCGCTTTCGGTTGCCGCGGATAGTCGAACTTCCGAGCGCGGTACCAGGTGACGCCACCGAGCACGCAGGCCAGCGCCATGCCGGGCAGGACGCCGGCCATGAACAGGGCACCGACCGAAGTGTTGGTCGCCACCGAGTACATGACCATGACGATCGACGGCGGGATCAGGATGCCGAGCGCGCCGGAAGTGGTAATGATGCCGGCCCCGAAGGTCTTCGGGAAGCCGGCCTTGACCATCGCCGGCAGCAGGATCGAGCCGATCGCGACGACGGTCGCCGGGCTAGACCCGGATACCGCCGCGAACAGTGCGCAGGCCAGCACGCCGCCGAGGCCGAGACCGCCGTACCAGTGGCCGACCATGGCGGTGGCGAAATTGATCATCCTTTTCGCCACCCCGCCATGGGTCAGGAAGTTGCCGGCGAGAATGAAGAACGGAATGGCCATGATCTCGAACTTCTCGATACCGGTGAACAGCTTGAGCGCGACCGATTCGAGCGGCACGTGGGTCATCGTGAACAGGAAGGTCAGCACCGTCAGGCCGAGCGAAATCGAGATCGGCATGCCAGTCAGCATGAGGACGGCCAGCAGGCCGAAAATCACCAGGGCGTTCATTGCGCATCCCCCCGGTCATCGGCCTTGCGGCGTTGATCGTGGCGTCGCTCCGGTTCGGCTGGTCCGGCGTCCGCCTGGCGGCGGTCTTCGCCGCTGCGGCGGTCGCCGACCATCGGGTTCTTGAGGTCATGCATGTGCAGGTTGTCATCCATGCCGTAGTAATCGACGCCGGCCGGTGGCACTTCCTCTTCCAGGCCATCGACATGGCCGTGATCGTGGTGCGGCAGTTCGCCGGTGCGGATGAAGGAAACGCAAACTTGCAGGAAACGGAAGCACATCAGCGAGGAACCAAACGGAATGGCGCAGTAGACGATCCAGGTCGGCCATTCGAGGTCGGGCGTGGTCGGGCCTTCGTAAAGGCCTTCGCCGGCGATTCCGAGGAAATTGAAGATGGCGTAATGGGCGCCGTTCTCCCAGACAAAATTGGCGCCGAGCGTGCCAACGGTGCCGGTGAACAGCGCTCCGGCGAGCAGGCCGAAGACGATGAATTTGCTGCGCATCCTTTCGTCGAGGCGATTGATCAACACGTCAACGCCGACGTGGATGCCGGTGCGCACGCCGTAGGCCGCGCCAAACTTGGCCATCCAGACGAACATGATAATGCACAGTTCCTGCGCCCAGCCGAAATCGAGCGACAGCAGCCAGTCCTGCAGCACCGGAACGTTGACTCCGGCCATGTAGCGGTGGGCAACCGATGCGAAAATTATCAAGGTGGCCGCCCCCATCAGGAAGGTCACCAGCAATTCTTCTAAGTGATTGAGCGCCTTGTTGATCATTACGACTCCCCCGGCGTGTGACCGGAGGCCGCGGCCCCCGGGTTTGATCAGATCAGCGGATTACAGGGAATTCGGATTGAAACCGGTTTCCTTGTAGACACTCTCGATGATTTCCTTGCCGATGCGCGACTCCATCTGCTTATGCACCGGCACCAGCACCTTCTTGAATGCCATGCGCTCTTCCTTGGTCGGCGTATAGACTTCGGTCTTGCCGCTCGCCTTGACCGAGGCCAGATCCTTGTCGTTCTGCTCCTTGGCGATCTTGTTGGCAAAAATGGTGGCGTCCTTCATTGCAATTTCAAGCTGGCCGCGAACATCGGCCGGCAGGCCATCCCAGAACTTCTTGTTGACGATGACGGCGTAACCCAGATAGCCATGATCGGTCAAACTCAGGTGCTTCTGAACCTCGAACATCTTCTGGGTATAGAGATTGGAAATCGGGTTCTCGGTGCCGTCGACCACGCCGGTCTGCAGCGCCTGATAAACCTCGGAGAACGCCATCACCTGCGGCAGCGAGCCGAGGGCGCGCATCTGCGCCTCGAGCACCTTGGACGATTGAATGCGCATCTTCTTGCCCTTGAGATCGGCCGGCAACTTGATCGGCGAATTCAGCGAGAAGGACTTGAAGCCATTGTCCCAGTAAGCCAGGCCGCGAATGCCCTTGGGTTCCAGCTTGGCCAGCAGTTGCTGGCCGACCGGGCCCTGCGTGACCTTGTGCAGTTCGGTGTAGCCGTCAAAGATGTAGGGCAGGTCGAAGACCTCGAATTCCTTGACACCGAGCGGGCCGAATTTGGCCAGTGACGGAGCGAGCATCTGGACAGCGCCAAGCTGCAAGGCTTCCATTTCTTCCTTGTCCTTGTACAGCGTCGAGTTGGCGTAAACCTCGACCTTGACCTTGCCCTTGGTCAGCTCATCCACCTTTTTGGCGAAATAATTGGCGGCCATTCCCTTGGGGGTTTCCTGAGCGACGACGTGACTGAACTTGATGACGATCGGCTCGGCGGCAAGAACAGAGGCCGACAGCACGCAGGTCATCAGGCCAAACAATAGTGAAGACATCTTCATGACGGTTTTCTCCTCCAGATTATGAATTTCAGCCAAAACAGGGGCCAGCAGCCGTAGAGTATTACGAAAGGCGGGTCCTTGGGGCATTGTGGATATCCGTATTGTGGTTTTCCACAATCCGCGAACCGGCCGGAGACGGCTGGTTTAACATCCCTCCATGCTTTCGCTCCCGCCCCCCGTCAGCGCCCGCCGCCTGCGCTGGATTTTCGCCCTGCCCAAGCTGGGCGTCGTGCTGCTGCTGGCTGCAGTCGTTTCGCTGCTCTGGCTGCTGCACCAGAACGACATCGAGGAAGAACGTGCCAGCCTGATCAAGGACGTGCTGTGGCTGGAACAGAACCTGCGCTTTCACCTCGCCAACAATGAGGAGCAGTTCCAGCAACTGGCCCAGGATCTCGGCCCCCAGGGTGACCGTCAGCATCTTTTCCGGCTTCGCGCCAACCACATGCTGAAGAACAACCCGGATATCGCGCAGATCGTCTGGTTCGACGCCAAACGCCAGGTAATCGATGTCCTGCCGGGGGCACTGCCGGCCGACAGCGAACTGGAAGCCTTCGGGCCGCCGGTGACGCAGAAGGCTTTCGAACTGGCCAGCCACCTCAACAAGCGGGTCTACAGCGAACCCTTCTTCCTGCGTGGCAACGTCGCCCATTTCGCGCTCGCCGTGCCGGTCTTCGCTGAACGCAAGCTGACCGGCATGCTGGTCGTCAGCTATTCGATCAACGCCATGCTCGGCAATCTCGTACCTTGGTGGTTTGCCGAGAAATACCGGGTGGTCGTCATCGACGACAACGACGTCCAGTTCGCCGCCAAATCGAATATCGAAGGCACCCCGAACCTTTCCTACGAACTGCCCTTCGAGCCGCCGGGCTACGGGCTGATCATCCGCGTCACCAGCTACCAGAGCCCCGGCAATCCGCTGCAGCGCCTGCTCGCCGCCGCTATCCTGATCCTCGCCAGCGGCATCTTCTGGAGCCTGTGGATCGTCCGCGACCTTATGAAAAAGCGCGCGCTGACCGAGGAAGCACTGCGTACCGAACATGCCTTGCGCTCGGCAATGGAGGACTCGCTGACGATCGGCATGCGGGCGCGTGACCTGGACGGCAGGATCATCTACGTCAATCCGGCACTTTGCCGGATGACCGGCTACGCGAGCGAAGAACTGGTCGGCCGCAGCCCGCCGATGCCTTACTGGGTGCCTGAACAATACGAAGAAACGATGGCCATGCATCAGGTCGTGATGGCCGGCGAAGCGCCACCGGACGGCTTCGAGATCACCTTCCGGCGCAAGGATGGCGAGCATTTCCAGGCGCTGGTCTATGAGGCGCCGCTGATCGACAGCAACGGCCGGCAAACCGGCTGGATGGCCTCGGTACTGGACGTCACCGAGCGGCGGCGCGCCGAGGAACTGGCCCGCCAGCAACAGGAACAATTGCAGTTCACCTCGCGCCTGGTGACCATGGGTGAAATGGCGTCGACCCTGGCGCACGAGTTGAACCAGCCGCTGGCGGCGATTGCCAGCTACAACACCGGCTGCCTCAACCTGCTGGCAAACAAGACGGTCGACTGCGCGGATATTCGCGAGGCGCTCGAAAAACTCGGCGTCCAGGCCCAGCGCGCCGGGCGCATCATTCGCCGCGTGCATGATTTCGTGAGGAAGAGCGAGCCAAAGCGCGCCCCCTGCGCGCTGCGCGAGGTCGTCGACGATTGCGTCGGCTTCGTCGAGGCCGAGATGCGCAAGCACCGGGTGCGTATCGAAAACACGCGGCTGGCGCTGCCGCCGGTGCTGGCCGACCGCCTGATGCTCGAACAGGTCCTGCTCAACCTGATCCGCAACGGCGTCGAAGCGATGAGCGCGACGCCCGAGAACATGCGGGTGTTGCGCATCTCCGCAATTGCCGGCGACGGCGAGGTCATCGTCAGCGTTGCCGACAACGGCTGCGGCATCGCGCCGGAAGTCCGCGAGAAGCTATTCACCGCATTCTTTTCGACCAAGCCGGAGGGCATGGGGGTCGGGCTGTCGATCTGCCGCTCGATTATCGAATTCCACCGTGGCCGCCTGTGGGCGGAAGATAATCCGCGATCGCCGACCGGAGCGGGTACGATATTCAAATTCACCCTGCCGCTGGAATCCGCATGAGCCTACCGCAAGCCCATCTCGTTGACGACGATGAAGCAATCCGCGATGCGCTGGCCTGGCTACTGAAATCGCGCGGCATACCATGCACGACCCACGACTGCGCGGAAGCCTTTCTCGCCGCGTGGACGCCGAAGCTCGCCGGCTGCGTGATTCTCGACATGCGCATGCCGGGGATGAGCGGCCTCGACTGCTTCGATATGCTGCGCGAGCGCCAGTCGGCGCTGCCGGTGATCTTCCTGACCGGTCATGGCGACGTGCCGCTGGCGGTGACGACGCTAAAAAAGGGCGCCTTCGATTTCTTCGAAAAGCCGTTCAACGACAACGACCTGGCGACGAGCGTCCGCGAAGCGATGGATCTCGATGCCCGGCAACGCGCGGCGAGCGCCACGGTCGACTCGGTAAACTCGCGGCTTTCCACCCTGACGACCCGCGAACGGCAGATCATGGAACATGTTCTGCTCGGCAAATTCAACAAGATCATCGCCGATGAACTGAACATCAGCATGCGCACCGTCGAGGTTCATCGCGCCAACCTGTTTGACAAGATGAAGGTAAAAACCGCAGTCGAACTGGCCAATTTGCTCAAACCCAAGCACTGACCCTTCCCTTGCCTGCGCTTTTTCGCTAGCATCTGGCGAATTCACCAGTGCCGTTTTCGGCACCCGACTTTTTTACTGGCATTCTGCCATTCGACGAGGCAATACATGAGCGAGCATATCCATTACGTTACCGATGACACCTTCGAAACCGAGGTGCTGCAGTCGCAGCAGCCGGTTCTGGTGGATTACTGGGCCGAATGGTGCGGACCCTGCAAGATGATTTCACCCATCCTCGACGACATCGCCAGGCAATACGCCGGCAAGCTCAAGGTGGCCAAGGTCAATATCGACGACAATCAGGCGACGCCGGCCAAGTTCGGCATTCGCGGCATCCCGACGCTGATGCTCTTCAAGAACGGCAATGTCGAAGCGACCAAGGTCGGCGCTCTGTCGAAGTCGCAACTCGCCGCCTTTATTGACAGCAACCTGTAATCTCCGTATCGTCCTCGCCTGAAGGCCTGTTTCGCGCCTTCAGGCAGACGCAGCATCGGCTGAAGCCGGCGTCGATCTCCCCCCATCCAAAGCACCCCACAGCGCCATCCGGCCACCGGCATTCGCCCGGCCCATCGCAGGTGCCACAACTACCCACATATGCAACTCTCCGAACTCAAGACCTTACACGTCAGCAAACTGCTCGACATGGCCACCGAACTCGTCATCGAGAACGCCAATCGCATGCGCAAGCAGGAACTGATCTACGCGATCCTGAAAGCCCGCGCCCGGAACGGCGACACGATCTACGGCGACGGCACGCTCGAAGTGCTGCAGGACGGCTTCGGCTTCCTTCGCTCGTCCGACACTTCCTACCTCGCCAACCCGGATGACATCTACGTTTCACCGTCGCAGATCCGGCGTTTCAACCTGCGT
The DNA here is from genome assembly GCA_016722705.1 of Candidatus Dechloromonas phosphoritropha. NCBI lineage: Bacteria > Pseudomonadati > Pseudomonadota > Betaproteobacteria > Rhodocyclales > Azonexaceae > Dechloromonas > Candidatus Dechloromonas phosphoritropha. Next base: position 583,716 of record JADKGN010000004.1, read on the forward strand.
ACCGGCGATACCATCGAGGGCGAGATCCGAACGCCGAAGGACGGAGAACGCTACGTCGCACTGACCAAGCTGGAATCGATCAACGGCTTCCCGCCCGAGGCGAACAAGCACAAGATCATGTTCGAGAACCTGACGCCGCTGCACCCGACACGCATGCTGTGTCTCGAGCGCGACATCAAGGCCGACGAAAACATTACCAGCCGCGTCATCGACATGATCGCCCCGGTCGGCGCCGGGCAGCGCGGCCTGATCGTCTCGCCGCCAAAAACCGGCAAGACGGTGATGCTGCAAAACATCGCCCATGCCCTCACCGCCAATCACCCTGACGTCGTACTGATCGTGCTGCTGATCGACGAACGCCCGGAAGAAGTCACCGAAATGACCCGCACCGTCAAGGGCGAGGTCGTTGCCTCGACCTTCGACGAACCGGCCACGCGCCACGTTGCGGTTGCCGAAATGGTCATCGAGAAGGCCAAGCGCCTGGTCGAGCACAAGAAAGATGTCGTCATCCTGCTCGACTCGATCACCCGCCTCGCCCGCGCCTACAACACCGTGCAGCCGGCCTCAGGCAAGGTACTGACCGGCGGCGTCGACGCCAACGCGCTGCAAAAGCCGAAGCGCTTCTTCGGCGCCGCGCGCAACATCGAGGAAGGCGGCTCGCTGACCATTCTCGCCACCGCGCTGATCGACACCGGCTCGCGCATGGACGAAGTGATCTATGAAGAGTTCAAGGGTACCGGCAACGCCGAAATTCACCTCGACCGCCGCATGGCCGAGAAGCGGATGTATCCGGCAATCAACGTCAACCGCTCCGGCACCCGCCGTGAGGAACTGCTGCTCAAGCCGGACGTGCTGTCGAAGATGTGGGTGCTGCGCAAGCTGTGCTACCCGATGGACGACCTCGCTGCCATGGAATTCCTGCTCGACAAGGTCAAGTCGACCAAGGGCAATGCCGAGTTTTTTGACGCCATGCGCCGCGGCTGAGCTTCGAATTCGTCTTGCAAGCGCGTGATTTTTCGAGGATAATTTCGCGATTTCCAGGTCGGCCAAAACCGCCGGTCGCGCAACGAAAGGACACCAAATGAAAGCCGATATCCACCCCGCCTACAATGAAATCCAGTTTGCTTGCTCGTGCGGCAATGCCTTCTCGACCCGCTCGACGACGAAAAAAGCGATTCATGTCGAGGTCTGCTCGCAATGCCATCCGTTCTACACCGGCAAGCAGAAGATCGTCGATACCGCAGGCCGCGTCGAGAAATTCAACCAGAAGTTCGGCGCCCTGCGCGGTAGCAAAGCCGCCGCCTGATCGGCATGCGTCAAGACAGGAAGGGCAGCCAGCGGGCTGCCTTTTTCTTTTTTGGAACATATTCTTTCGCCCATGGCTAATTTCGCAACCCTGCTCCGTCGCGGCATCCGTCTGCCCCCGGCCGGCTGGGCCCTGGCTGCGATGCTCGCGTTCTACGTCCTGGCCGGACTCTTCGGCCGCGACCCGTGGAAGGGTGAGGATGCGATCCACATTGGCTCCGCCTGGAACATGCTCCACTACGGCGACTGGCTCTCGCCCGACCTCGCCGGACGCCCTTTCCACGAGCCTCCGCTGTACTACTGGACCGGCGCCCTGACCGGCAAGGCGCTCGGCTGGCTCTTGCCCATGCACGAAGCGATACGCCTCGCCAGCGGCGTCTGGGTTACGCTGGCGCTGGTCGGGATCTACTATGCCGGGCGCGAACTCTACGGACAGGAAAGCGCCGCCGCCAGCCCGCTCCTGCTCGCCGGTTGTGTCGGCCTGCTGATCCATGCCCACGATGCGCAGCCCATGTTGATAGCGGTCGCCGCCTACGGCAGCGCCATCGGCGCGCTAGCCGCACTGAGCCGCCGGCCGTGGCGGGCGGGGACTTTCTACGGTCTCGCCGTCGCCGCTTGCCTGCTCGGTACCGGGATTGCCCCGACCCTGCCGTTGCTGGCGATCGCACCGCTTGCCTGGTGGCTGGCGGCAGACCGCCGGCTGGCGCTGCGCGCCCTTGCTTTCGGTCTCGGACTTGCCCTGATCCTGATCCTGCCCTGGCCGCTCCTGCTGCTCGCCCTCGAACCCTCGCGCTTCCATGGCTGGCTGAACACCGAACTGGTGCCGCTACGGACGCCGTTCTCGTTTTTCGGGGCCGGCCACTTCCTGTCACTGTTGCCCTGGTTTGCCTTCCCTGTGCTGCCGCTCGCGGCCTGGTCGTTGTGGACCAGGCGCCAGGCACTGACGGCGACACCGCAGTTGCTGCCGCTGGCCTTCCTGCTCCTGACCGTGCTGATGCTCGCGCTCGCCTTCCGGCCGCGCGATATCCCCGCCCTGCTGATGCTGCCGCCGCTGGCCCTGCTCGCCACGCCGGGGGCCCTGACCTTGCGCCGCGGCGCGGCCAGCGCGTTCGACTGGTTCTCGATGATGACCCTCAGCTTCTTCATTGCCCTGCTCTGGCTGGCGTGGTCGGCCATGGCGCTCGGCTGGCCGCAGCGCCTGGCCACCCGGGTGGTTGTGCTGCGCCCGGGGTTCGTCGGGAATTTCGAACTGGCCGCGTTCACCATCGGGGTGCTGGCCACGATCTGGTGGATCTGGCTGATCTTTACCGCGCCGCGCTCGCCCTACCGCAGCCTTACCCACTGGACGCTGGGGTTCACCACGCTGTGGCTGATGGCGACGTCGCTGATCCTGCCCTGGTTCGACTACGGCAAGAGCTATCGTCCGGTGGCCGAAGCCATTGCCAGCGCACTTCCAGCCGACCATGGCTGCCTGGCCGAACGCGGCCTCGGCGACGCGCAGCGTGCGTCACTCGCCTATTTTATCGGCATCGAGCCGAATGCGGCGAACTCGGCCGCCGGCAGGGAATGCAACTGGCTGCTGGTCGCGGGCAGCAACAGCAAGGAACTTGCTGCTCCGAACGGCACGTGGACCCGGGTCTGGCAAGGGAACCGTCCCGGTGAACACAAGGAAAAATTCCGCCTCTACCGGCGTTGACCCCGGCATGTTTCCGGTCGGTCGCGCTCGGCGCTCAGCCTTTGAGAAAATGCTCGCGGTAATACCTGAGTTCGTCGATCGACTCGTGGATATCGGCCAGCGCCGTATGCCGCCCCTTCTTCCTGAATCCCTTGTAGACTTCCGGCTGCCAGCGCTTGCACAGTTCCTTCAGGGTGCTGACGTCGAGGTTGCGGTAATGGAAAAAGGCTTCCAGCGTCGGCATGTGGCGGGCCATGAAGCGGCGGTCCTGACCGATCGAGTTGCCGCACATCGGCGAATGGCCCTTCGCGGAGTATTTCTTGAGGAACTCCAGCGCAAGCAATTCGACCGCTGCCTCGTCCAGCACCGACGCCTTGACCCTGTCGATCAGTCCCGAGCGGCCGTGCGTCTTCTGGTTCCATTCGTCCATGGCGGCCAGCGCTGCATCTTCCTGATGGAAGGCCCAGGATGGCGACTCGGCCACCAGTTCCAGTTCGGAATTGGTCACCACCATCGCCATTTCGATGATCCGGTCGCTGTCGGGATCGAGGCCGGTCATCTCCATATCCAGCCAGACGAGGTTGTTTGCGTTGCCTGTCATATAATTGCCCGAGACCTTGAAGACCGACATTTTCTCATAGCTTCGCAACCAGTTCCGTGAGCACCAACTTGACCTTCCTGTTTCTTGCAGCTTTTGCCCTGACGCTCGCCGGCCGCCTGTGGCTGACGCTGCGCCAGATCCGTTTCGTCGCCGCCCACCGTGGCGCCGTTCCGGACGATTTCGCCGAACGCATTTCACTCGCCGCCCATCAAAAAGCAGCCGATTACACGGTCGACCGCAACAAACTGGCGATTCTGACCACACTGGTCGACGCCGCGCTGCTCATGGCCCTGACGCTCGCTGGCGGACTCGCCTGGCTGCACGATTTCTGGAGCGCCCGCCTCGTCGGCCTGCCCTACGGTCTGGCGCTGATCTTCAGCGTGATGCTCATTTCAGCGCTGATCGACCTGCCCTTCGCGCTCTACCGCCAGTTCGTCATCGAAGCTCGCTACGGCTTCAACCGCATGAGCCTCGGCCTCTTCGTTGGCGACCTGGCCAAGCAAACCCTGCTCGGCATCGTCATCGGCGCCCCCGTGATCCTCGCCGTACTCTGGCTGATGGGCGCCATGGGCAGCGCCTGGTGGTTCTCGGTCTGGCTCTTCTGGTGCGCCTTCAACCTGCTGATCCTGTTCATCTACCCGACCTGGATCGCGCCGCTGTTCAACAAGTTCGCACCGCTCGAAGAGGGCGAGATGAAGTCGCGCATCGAGGCGCTGCTGACGCGCTGCGACTTTACCTCGTCCGGCCTCTTCGTCATGGACGGCTCGAAGCGCTCGAGCCACGGCAATGCCTATTTCACCGGCTTCGGCGACAACAAGCGCATCGTCTTCTTCGACACCCTGCTCGCGCGCCTTGCACCGCAGGAGATCGAAGCCGTGCTGGCCCACGAACTCGGGCATTTCCGGCGCCGCCATGTCGTCAAGCGCATCGTTTTCATGTTCGCCGCCGCCCTCGGCTTTCTCTGGCTGCTCGGCCAGCTGATCGACGCGCCGTGGTTCTACGCCGGCCTTGGCGTGCCGGCCCGAAGCACGGCGCTGGCCCTGATCCTGTTCTTCCTCGTCATTCCAGTATTCACCTTCCCGCTCAGCCCGCTGCTCAGCCGCCTGTCGCGCCAGCACGAATTCGAGGCCGACGCCTACGCCGCCGAACATACGGCTGCCGCCGACCTCGGCCGGGCACTGGTCAAGCTCTACGAGGACAACGCGACGACGCTGACCCCCGACCCGCTGCATTCGCTGTTCTACGATTCGCACCCGCCGGCCGCAGCACGCATCGCCCGACTGGCCCAAGCACAGGCAGTTGCCCGTTGATGCACGGCCGCGTCGTCGCCGCCCACGGCCGCCAGTACGTCGTCGAACTCGACAACGGCACGTTGTTGCCTTGCTTCCCACGCGGCAAGCGCAGCGATATCTCCTGCGGCGACCGCGTCGACGTCCAGCGCACCTCGGATGACCAGGGGGTGATCGAAGCCATCCAGCCGCGCACCAGCCTGCTCTACCGCTCGAATGTAGTCAGGCAGAAGCTGATTGCCGCCAACGTTGACCAGATCGTCATCGTCGTCGCCACCGAGCCGGCTTTTTCCGACGAACTGGTGACGCGCGCCCTGCTCGCCGCCGAGAGCGAGGAAATCGAGCCGCTGATCGTCCTCAACAAGTGCGACCTGAGCGAACGGGTTCCAGCCGCCCGTGCCCAGCTTGCGGTCTTCGCCACCCTCGGCTATCGCGTCGTCGAACTCTCGGCCCGCGACCACGCCGAGGACCTGCGCCCCGAACTGCACGGCTACACCAGCGTGCTGGTCGGCCAGTCAGGCATGGGCAAGTCGACGCTGGTCAATGCGCTGGTGCCGGAAGCCCAGGCCGCGACGCGCGAGATTTCGGCGGCGCTCGATTCCGGCAAGCACACGACGACGCACGCGACGCTCTACCACCTCGACCCCGACAGCGCACTGATCGATTCGCCGGGTCTGCAGGAATTCGGCCTCGGCCACCTCGACCGCCAGGAGATCGAATACGCTTTCCGCGAATTCCGCCCCTATCTCGGCAAGTGCCGCTTCCGTGACTGCCACCACAACCGCGAGCCCGACTGCGCCTTGATCGCCGCGGTCGACGCCGGAAACATCGACAAAAGGCGTTTCGCCATCTACCACCGTATCATGGGCACGCCGCGCGCCGATTGATCCGCTCTGCACCGAGGCTCAGGATATTTCCGCCAGCCGGTCTCGCGCGCCGCGCCCGGCGCTATGGCCGGTGGCGAAGCAGGCGGTCAGCAGATAACCACCCGTCGGCGCCTCCAAATCGACCATCGCCGGCACAGAAGACACCCGGCAGGTCGCGCAGCATCAGCTTTTCGTCCAGCCCTTCAAACCTGACGCCACCTGCCGTGCTGATCGCTTCGTCGATCGGTCGCGGCACCTTAACAGGTAAACGAAAATCCTTGATCGCCGCCGCCACAAGGTCTGTTGCACCCCAAGGGTACTTTATGTCCCCGGCGCTGCCGGGGGCGGTATCCCTTGCGGACCTGCCGGGCGCGGTCAACGTCGAAATTGGCAGAAATTCGTGCAGCAGCCCGGCCTTGACCCTCGATCCCGGCCCGCCGGCGCAGGTGGTTGGCCAGCGAATCGTGGCCGCGCGGCCGCGCGAGGTCAGCGCACAGGCGTTCCAGCGTGCGCCCCGGCGCCAGATCAAGATGCAGCACGGCGCTACCATCCTGCATCAGCGCATCGCGCAACGGGGCCGCCAGCGCATAGAGCAGCCCGCCCTCGATACCGCCCGCCGTGATCGTGAATTCGCCCGGCAGGCGCCGCCCGCCCACTGAACCAACCACCGATTTGACCGACTGACCAGCGAAACGCGTACTGAAATGCGCGCTCCATCCGACGTCGAAGCCGCAATTTGCCGGCTTCAGCGGCGCAACGGAAATCCCGCGTTCACGCAGCAGCGGCAATCAGGTGCCATCGGAACCTAACTTGGCCCAACTGCCCCCGCCCAGCGCCAGAATCACCGCGTCCGCCGCAAACTGTATTTCGCCCGTCGGCGTCGCAAAGCGTAAGGCGCCCTCGGCAGCCCAGCCCAGCCAGCGATGGCGCACGTGAAAATGCACGCCCTGTCCGCGCAGGCGCTGCAGCCAGACGCGCAACAGTGGCGCCGCCTTCATCTCCACCGGAAAAACGCGGTCCGACGAACCAACGAAAGTCGCGATGCCCAACCCGGCGATCCATTCGCGCAAAGCCTGGGGGCCGAAAGCTTCGAGCAGGTGGCCGAGTACTTGCTGGCGCTCGCCGTAGCGGCCGATGAGATCGGCCAGCGGCTCGGCATGAGTGATGTTCATACCGCCCTTGCCAGCCATCAGGAACTTGCGACCGAACGACGGCATGGCATCGAAAATATCCACTTTCAGGCCGTCGACCGCGCCAGCCAGTTGTTCCGCCGCCATCAACCCGGCCGGCCCGCCACCGATGATGGCGACGCTTGTCATCAGCGCTTGGCGTCCACCGGGCTGGTGATTTTTTCCGGTACGGCGTCCGCTGCCGGCGGCTCGTCCTTGTCGAGCGGTGTCACCGTCACCTCGACTTCCGGTTCAGCCCCGCGACCGCCGAGAATGATGCCGCGCAGCGGTGAGATGTCGCCGAAGTCGCGGCCGATGGCGACCGTGATGTGCTCGGTATCCGGCAGCAGGTTGTTGGTCGGATCGAAATCCACCCAGTCGTTCGCAAAGCCAGGCGCATAGACCGAGACCCAGGCGTGCGAGGCGTCGGCCCCGATCAGGCGTGGCTTGCCAGGCGGCGGCCGAGTCAGCAGGTAGCCGCTGACATAACGCGTCGCGAGGCCGAGCGCGCGCAGGCAGGCGATCATCAGGTGGGCAAAATCCTGGCAAACGCCGCGTTTGTTTTCCAGCACTTCCATAACTGGCGTCGACACCGTGGTCGCCTCCGGATCGAACTTGAATTCCCGGAATATCTTGGCCATCAGCGCCCGGGCGCCGACCAGCACCGGCGTATCGGGCGGAAAGCAGTCGGCGGCGTACTGCGCCAGTTCGTGCTTGATACGGACATGGGCGCTCTCGAACAGGAAACGCAGCGCATCGAGATCTTCCGGCCGTGGCGCCTTTGCATCGTAGGCCAGTCGGTCATGCACCCGTTCCCACGGTAGTGACTTCTCGAGATGCACCGGCAAATGCGGCCGCACGGCGATGGTCATCGCCGAGCGGATGATCAGCCCCTCATGCGGCGCGTGAAAGGCGATCCAGGTCACCGGATTGCCGAAGGCGTCCTGCCCGTCGCGCCGCCAGGTCGGCTGCGGGACGATGTCGATGCGCTGCTCCTCGACCTGCTGCCAGGGCAGGACGCGCGGCGAGAGATGCAGTTGCTGCTGCGACAGCGACACCGCGCTGCCGTATTCGTAGCGTGTCTCGTGCAGCACATGGTAGCGGATGGCCTGGCGATCCATGACTAGAGGGCCATCGTCTGCCGGCTGACATCCGACACATGCGTGAAGTAGCGCATGGCCAGCCAGTCGGAAAGCTTGACCGAGGCGGCGTCGAGTTCTTCCAGCAGGGTTGCCAGATCCTCGCACGGCGAGCAGTTGCGGCACTGGTTGAACTGCAGGTGTTCGAAGCGCCCGAGATCGAAAGCGCGCAGGCGCTTGAGCGCATCGCTCATCCGGGCGTCGCTGGATGCGCCGAGCTCGCGCATCATCCGCTCGAGGTAACGGGCCAGCACGCTGGCCTGGAAAACCACGCCGTGCGGGTTGCTGTCGTCGAAAACCAGCAGGTCGAGGACCGGCAACAGTTCCGGAAGGCGCGAATAGCGCGAACGGTAGGTAATGATTGAATCAGTCAGTTCGAGCAACCATTCGAGGCTACCCGGCCCGCGCGTCGACGGCATGCGCAGGAAATTGGCCAGCGCCTGGGCGAGGAAGGACAGCCGTTCCAGGCGGCGGCCGATGATCAGGAAACGCCAGCCGTCGTCACGCGTCATGTTGTCCATCGCAAAGCCGGTCAGCGACGAGGAGACGCCGAGCACGCGGTCGAGGAAGGCGATCGCCTCGGTCAGTGTCGGGTGGCGCTTGAGTGCCGCCTGCTGCTCGCGCTGCAGGCGGTTCAGCGAGTGCCAGTGGTCGAGCGACAGGCGCTCGCGGACATGCGTCGCCGACCACATCACCTCGCGGATCGTGCCGGCCAGGCTGCCCGGCTGCTCCGGGTCATAAATGGCCTCGAGCAGTGCGTGTTCGCTGCCCTCCTTGATCTCGCTGTCCTCCTCCGGGTCGGGCAGGATGTGCAGGCGCGTGGCCAGTTCCAGCGCCGACTCGACTGCCGACGTCTTATGCCCGGCGGCTTCGACGAGGCGGCTGAGGGCGACGCGCAACATGCGGGCGCTGTCGTCGAAACGTTCCGAGTAGCGGCCGAGCCAGAACAGGTTTTCGACAACGCGGGAAGTCAGGTTGGCCCCGGCACGCACGATTTCGCGCACGCCAAGCGAGGGCGTGAGCATCGTGAATTCGCTGACCGGGCCTTGCGCCAGCACCCACGCATCCTTGGACGAGCCGCCGCGCTGCATCGAGATGATGCGGGCGTTGGCGCCCGTCGCGACGCGCGCCAGCCCCCCCGGCATCACCGAATAGCCGTTGGGCGTCGTCACCGCGTAGGCGCGCAGGCCGACCGGACGCGCCAGCAAGCGGCGCTCATGCGAACGGCTCCAGGCCGGTGCCTGCGACAGTTCAACCATCTCCTGCGCGACATAGGCATGCGGCCGCGCCTCAATGCGCTGCAGCATCTCGGTCCGCGCCGCGCCCTCCAGTTCGTAACCGAAGACCGGGTCCATGCGCTGCGACGGGTAGGCCGGCTTGATGACGAGGTCGTCGAAATTCTCGCGCACGTAGTCGAGCGCTGGCTTTTCGCCGCACCACCAGGTCGCCACCGAAGGCATCGCCAGTTCCTCGCCCAGCAGTTTGCGGCAGATCGCCGGCAGGAAACCCATCAGCGCCCCCGAAGCGAGCATGCCGCTGCCCAACGCATTGGCAACGACGACCCGTCCGGCGCGCGCGACATTGATCAGGCCGGGAATACCGAGCGCCGAATCGCCGCGCAATTCGAGTGGATCGCAAAAGGCATCGTCCTGGCGGCGCAGGATGACATGGACGCGTTTGAGGCCGCGCAGGGTCTTGAGGAATACCGTGTCACCGCGCACCGTCAGGTCCTGACCCTCGACCAGTGGGTAGCCCAGATAGCGGGCCAGGTAGGCATGCTCGAAATAAGTTTCGTTGTACGGCCCCGGCGTCAACAGCACGACATGCGGCTGCTCGGCGCCGTCGAGCGGCGCGAGCGTCGCCAGGCCATCCTGCTGGTCGCGGAAGAAATCAGCGACATGCTGGACGTGCAGGTCACGGAACATCTCGGGGAAGACGCGCGAGACGATCAGCCGATTCTCCAGCGCATAACCGGCCCCTGAGGGCGCCTGCGTGCGGTCGGCGATGACCCACCAGCGGCCATCCGGCGAACGCGCGAGATCAACCGCGTAGTTGTGCAGCCAGACACCGCCCGGCGGCTTGATCCCCTGACATGGCCACAGGTAGCCGTGCTGGCCATAGACCAGCGCCGGTGGCAACAGGCCTTCCGACAGCAACCTCTGTTCGCCGTAAAGATCGGCCAGCATGGCGTTGAGCAGCGCAGTGCGCTGGGCCACGGCAGCGGACACCTCGGCCCATTCGTCAGGCGGGATGATCAGCGGCAGCAGATCGAGCGCCCACGGACGATCCGAGCCTTTGGGGTCGGCATAGACGTTGTAAGTAACGCCATTTTCCTGGATTCGCCGGTCGACGAATTCGAGCCGCTCCCGCATGTCATCCGGCGCCACCGAATCAAGATGGCAGAAAAATTTGCGCCAGTGCGCCCGCACCTCGCCATCGTCCGCCAACATTTCGTCGTAACGGTGGGGGCTATGCGGATAGATCGCGAGAAGGGGACGGGCCATCGAGCCTGAAAGTAAACGCGGACGGGCCGTTGCCAGTCAGAACAGCGCAGCCCGCTGACCGCGCCTGCATCTTTAGCGGTTAAAAACGCCGCAAGTCTAGCGTAAACGGGTGCTCGGCGCTGACTTCCGGCGCCGTGACTTGCATCTTGCCGGGTGTATGCCCGAAGCGGAAGAAGCGCGACAGCCGTCGCGCTTCCGCCTCGAAGGCATTGATCGGGAAGGTTTCGTAGCTGAGCCCGCCAGGGTGAGTTACATGGTACTGACAGCCACCCAGCGAACGCTGCATCCAGGTATCAACGAGGTCGAAGACCAGCGGCGCATGGACGCCGATGGTCGGATGCAGGCAGGAGGCCGGCTGCCAGGCGCGGTAACGCACGCCGGCGACGAACTCGCCGTTAGTCCCGGTGTTCTGCATGGGCACTGGCACGCCGTTGCAGGTCAGCACGTAGCGATCCGGCGCCATGCCCTTGACCTTGACCTGGACGCGCTCGACCGATGAATCGACGTAGCGCACAGCACCGCCAGCCGCCCCCTCCTCGCCCATGACATGCCAGGGCTCGAGGGCGTGGCGCAGTTCGAATTCCATACCCTTGACCGCGAAGTCGCCGTATTTCGGGAAGCGGAATTCAAAGTGCGGTGCAAACCATTCCGCCTTGAACGGGAAGCCGGCCACCTGCATTTCTTCCATGACATCACGAAAATCCTGTTTGGCATAGAAGGGCAGCATGAAGCGGTCGTGCAGTTCGGTGCCCCAACGCGTCAGGCGCTGCGGCACATACGGCTCATCCCAGAAACGTGCAACCAGCGCCCGTAGCAGCAGTTGCTGAGTCAGCGACATGCGGGCATGCGGCGGCATTTCGAAGGCGCGCAACTCGAGCAGGCCGAGGCGGCCGGTGGGACCATCGGGTGAATAGAGCTTGTCGATGCAGAACTCGGCGCGGTGCGTGTTGCCGGTGACATCGGTCAGCAGATGTCGCAGCACGCGGTCGACCACCCACGGCGCGATATGGCCGCCGACCGGCGGGATCTGGCTGAAGGCGATTTCGAGTTCGTAGAGGCTGTCGTTGCGCGCCTCATCGACGCGCGGCGCCTGGCTGGTCGGCCCGATGAAAAGACCGGAAAAGAGATAGGAAAGACTCGGGTGGTTGTGCCAGTAGGCGATCAGGCTGCGCAGCAGATCGGGACGGCGCAGGAAGGGCGAATCGTTCGGCGTCGCGCCGCCGAGAACGAAGTGATTGCCGCCGCCGGTTCCGGTATGGCGCCCGTCGACCATGAACTTCTCGCTGGTCAGACGCGAGACATGGGCGGCATCGTAGAGGTGGGTGGTCTGGTCGACCAGTTGGTCCCAGCTTTTTGCGGGGTGGACGTTCACCTCTATGACGCCTGGGTCGGGGGTGACGCGGAAGTTGGTCAGGCGCGGATCGCCCGGTGGCTCGTAGCCCTCCATGACGACCGGCATTTGCAGTTCTGCCGCGGTCGACTCGACAGCGGCGACCAATTCCAGGTAATCGTCCAGCGTCTCCGTCGGCGGCATGAAAATGTAGAGCCTGCCTTCGCGCGCTTCGGCGGACATCGCGCGGCGGCTGACCCAAGCGGCCGATTCCTTGAATTCGGGGACGGTGTCGGGCGCTTTACCGCGGCCGGAAACGGCCTCACCGCCTGCCTGCGGGCCCCCCGCTTCGGCCACGGCAGTGCCAGAAACCGGTGCCCACGCCTCAGTCTGGCGGATGATCTCGGTGTGACTGCGCAGCGCTACCGTCGCCTGGGACGGGTCAGGCGGGTTGACGTAGGGGAAATCGCTCTCCGTTACCCACGGCTGCGAATCGAGCGGCAGTCGGTAACCCATTGCCGAATCGCCAGGAAACAGGTAGCAGTGCTGTGCGCGCAGGAACCACGGGCCGCTCTCCCAGCGCCTCTGTTCGTTCTTCATGACCGGCAGTACGTGACCGATGATCTTGGTCAGGCCCTGCGTAAATATTTTCATCAGACGCGCGCGCTCGAGCGGGTCATTGATGCGCGAATCGAAGGGATCGACGTTGCTCGGCAGGCAGCGCTCGCGCCACATGTAATAGTAGATATCCTCGAAGGCCGGAAAGACATACGCGGGATCCAGCGCCAGCTTTTCGGCGACGCGCTTCATGAAACGCTCTGAGTGCTCGCTGGTCGCGCTGTAATCCTTCTTCTCGTCGGCGTAGAGATCCGGCGAACTCCAGATTGGCTCACCGTTCTTGCGCCAGAAACAGTTGAGGCTCCAGCGCGGCAGTTGCTCGCCGGGATACCACTTGCCCTGCCCGAAGTGCATCAAGCCGTTCGGGGCATATCTCTCGCGCAGACGGTGGAACAGTTCGGCCGCGAAAACGCGCTTGGTGGGGCCGAGCGCCGCAGTATTCCATTCGGCGCCATCGGGGTCGTTGACCGCGACGAAAGTCGGCTCACCACCCTGCGTCAGGCGGACGTCCATCTCTTGCAGGGTCGCGTCAATCTGGTGACCAAGGCCTTCGATCTCGACCCATTGCTCGTCCGTATAGGGTTTGGTGACACGCGGCGCTTCCCAGATGCGGGTCACCTGCATGTGGTGTCCGAAGGTAGTTTCACACTTCTCGATGTCGCCGCTGACCGGTGCAGCGGAAGCCGGCTGCGGCGTGCAGGCAAGCGGAATGTGGCCTTCACCGGCAAACAGGCCGGAAGTCGGATCGAGACCGATCCAGCCCGCGCCCGGCAGATAGACCTCGCTCCAGGCGTGGAGGTCGGTGAAATCGGCCTCTGGGCCGGAGGGGCCGTCGAGCGACTTGACGTCTGCGGTCAACTGGATCAGATAGCCCGAAACGAAGCGCGCAGCCAGACCCAGGTGGCGCAGGACCTGGACCAGCAGCCAGGCTGAGTCGCGGCATGAGCCGGTGCGTTTCTTCAGCGTTTCCTCGGGCGTCTGCACGCCCGGTTCCATGCGGATCGTGTAGCCGATGTCCTTCTGCAGGCGGGCGTTGAGCGCGACCAGAAAGTCGACGCTGCGCGTCTTTTCCAGCGAGATGCCATCGACGTACTTCTGGAACAGCGGCATCGCCGGAAGCTTGAAGAGAAACGGCGCCAGTTCGTAGCGCTCCCACGCTTCGTAGGTGAAGGGGATTTTCTCGGCATGCGGTTCGAGAAAGAAATCAAAGGGGTTGATGACCGACATCTCGGCCACCAGATCGACCTCGACGCGGAACTCGCGCGTCTTCTCGGGAAAGACCAGGCGCGCCAGATAGTTGCCCTGTGGATCCTGCTGCCAGTTGATAAAATGCTGCGTCGGGCCGACCTTCAGCGAATAAGAGAGGATACGCGTGCGCGAATGCGGGCAAGGTCGCAACCGAACCACCTGCGGCCCGAGACTGACCAGGCGGTCATAGGAATAATGGGTAACGTGATTCAGTGCAACGTGGATGGACAAGAGTGTGCTCCGTTGAAGTCAGGCCGCCTCGGCCATCGGCACCAGGAAATCCCGGCTTATGCCATCGCCCAGCATGTAAATGCGATCCATGAAGTCGGTCAGCCACTCGTGCAGGCCGTGTTCGAGAATGTCGTTGATCCGCGCGTAGTGTAGCTGGGCGTGCAGGAACCCGGCCTGGCGCAGGGTTTCTCTGGATTGGCCGTTGGCAACGAGGCCGAGGTTCTTGACCACGCCGTTCATGCAGAAATGCAGCGAACGCGGCATGTCCATGCGCAGGATCAGCAGTTCGGCGACCCGTTCGGGCGTGATGACGTCGCGGTAGGCCTTGCGATAGACCTCGAAGGCCGAGACCGAGCGCAGCAACGCGCCCCACTGGTAAAAATCGGTGGCGCCCTCGTCACCCTGCGGACGCAGAACGTGGTATTTGACGTCGAGAATGCGCGCCGTGTTGTCGGCGCGTTCGAGCAGGGTACCGAGCCGGATGAAATGATAGGCCTCGTCCTGCAGCAGGGTGCCGAGCGTGGTGCCGCGCGATAGCGAGGAGCGCATCTTGACCCAGTCGAAGAACTCGCCGATGCCGGCGTTCTTGATCTGTTCGAAGGTCCGCCCGCGGGCATCGAGCCAGGTCAGATTCATCGTCTCCCACATTTCGGCGGTGATCGTGCCGCGCACTGCGTGCGCATTTTCGCGGGCCAGGCGGAGACAGGTATGAATCGACACATGGTTGAGCGGGTCGCTGACCATGAATTTCAGCACGTTTTCGGCGTTGACCGCAGGATAACGCAGGGCAAAGTCGACTTCGAGACTGTTCAGGGCAATGACGGCATTCCAGTTCTGGTTCGCCGCTTCCAGCGATTGCGGGACGAGCGACATCTGCCAGGTCACATCGAGCAGGCGGGCCAGGCTTTCGGCCCGTTCCATGGAGCGGGCCATCCAGAACAGGTGGTCGGCGGTACGGGATAGCATGATCAGTCCTCCAGAATCCAGGTGTCTTTGGTGCCGCCACCCTGCGACGAATTGACGACCAGCGAACCCTCGGTCAGCGCGACCCGGGTCAGGCCGCCCGGCACCATGTTGACGCAGTCGCCCGATGACAGCACGAAGGGGCGCAGGTCGAGGTGGCGCGGCGCGATGCCCTCACCGACGAAGGTCGGGCAGTTGGACAGCGCCAGCGTCGGTTGGGCGATGTAGCCTTCCGGCTTGGCGATCAGCAACTGGCGGAACTGCTCGATCTGCTCCTTGGTCGCCGCCGGCCCGACCAGCATGCCGTAGCCGCCGGCACCGTGCACTTCCTTGACCACCAGTTCGGCCAGGTTGTCGAGCACGAATTTCAGGTCCTCGGGCTTGCGGCACATATAGGTCGGCACGTTGTTCAGCTTCGGTTCCTCGTCGAGATAGAAGCGGATCATGTCTGGCACGTAGGGGTAGATCGACTTGTCGTCGGCAACGCCGGTGCCGATGGCATTGGCCAGCGTGACGTTGCCTGCCTGGTAGGCGCGCAGGAGGCCTGGTACGCCGAGAGCCGAATCGGCGCGGAAAGCCAGTGGATCGAGAAAATCGTCGTCGATGCGGCGGTAGATGACATCGACGCGTTGCGGCCCCTGCGTCGTGCGCATGTATGCAACCTCGTCTTTGACGAAGAGATCGCGCCCTTCGACCAGTTCGACGCCCATCTGCTGAGCAAGGAAGGTGTGCTCGAAATAGGCGCTGTTATAGGCGCCGGGCGTCAGCACGACGACGGTCGGATTGCTGACGCCCTTGGGCGACACGGCGCGCAGCTTTTCCAGCAGCAGGTCGGGATAATGCTGGACCGGCGCCACCTTGTGCCGGGCGAACAGTTCGGGGAACAGGCGCATCATCATCTTGCGGTCTTCCAGCATGTATGAGACGCCGGACGGGACGCGCAGATTGTCTTCGAGCACATAGAACTCGCCAGCCCCGGCGCGGACGATGTCAACGCCGGCGATGTGCGCATAGATGTCGCCCGGCACATCGACGCCCTGCATGACCGGCCGGTACTGCGTGTTGCTGAGCACCTGCTCGGCGGGAATCTTGCCCGCCTTGAGGATCTCCTGATCGTGATAGACATCGTGCAGGAACATGTTCAGCGCCCTGACCCGCTGGCGCAGGCCGGACTGCATCGCCTTCCATTCGGCCGCCGGGATGATGCGCGGAATGATGTCGAAGGGAATCAGGCGTTCCTTGCCGGCTTCCTCGCCATAGACGGCGAAGGTGATGCCGACGCGATGAAAAGCGAGGTCAGCTTCGGCGCGCTTGCGGGCAATGCGTGCTGGCGGGGTGGCCTTGAGCCATTCGTCGTAGCCTTGATAATACGGGCGGACGCCATCTTTGGCGTCGATCATTTCGTTATAGAAGTTCATTTCCGACTCGTCGCTGAAGATGCTCTCGAGGCTATTTGTTCAGCAGTTTTCGTGCCACGGTTGAAATGTCAATGAAATCATCGAGCCGCAGCTTCGCCGAAGTGCGCAATGCCCCATTGCGGTGCAGGTGATTTCAAAGTGGTGCAAACATCCACAAGGGATACGGCTCAAGCCCACGCCGCCCTCACCGGCGCCAGCGATGACATAAAAAACCCGCCGGAGCGCTCCGGCGGGTTTTATCGGTTGCCGCGCTGAAGCGATCAGGCGCGTTCGAAGATAGCCGCGATACCCTGTCCACCGCCGATGCACATGGTGACGAGGCAATACTTGCCGCCGACACGCTCCAGCTCGTACAGAGCCTTGGTGGCGATGAAGGCGCCGGAACAGCCGATCGGGTGGCCGAGGGCGATGGCGCCACCGTTCGGGTTGGTCTTGGCCGGATCGAGGCCGAGCACCTTGGATACGGTCAGGGCCTGAGCGGCAAACGCTTCGTTGGATTCGATGACATCCATCTGGTCCAGCGTCAGGCCGGCCTTCTTGAGCGCCAGCCTGGTCGCCGGGATCGGACCTTCGCCCATGATTTCGTTCGGCACGCCGGCGACGGCGTAGGAGACAATGCGGGCCATCGCCTTGTGGCCAGCCTTGGCGGCAACGTCGGCAGCAGCCAGCACGAAGAAAGCGGCGCCGTCGTTGATACCGGAGGCGTTACCGGCGGTAACGGTGCCGTCCTTCTTGAACGCCGGCTTCATCTTGGCCAGGGTTTCCATGGTCGTACCACGCTTCGGGTGCTCGTCGGTATCGAACACGACTTCGCCCTTGCGCGTCTGCTTGACGATCGGAATGATCTGCGACTTGAAGTGGCCGGCATCGATGGCCGCGGCGGCACGACGCTGCGACTCGACCGCGAGGGCATCCTGCTGCTCACGCGTGAAGCCGTGCTTGGCGGCGAGGTTCTCGGCGGTGATCCCCATGTGACCGACACCGAACGGGTCGGTCAGCACGGCAACCATCGAGTCGATTGCCTTGGTGTCACCCATGCGGGCGCCTGAACGCAGCGCCGGCAGCAGGTAAGCTCCCTTGGACATGACTTCGACGCCGCCGCCGATACCGTAGTCGGCATCGCCGAGCATCAGGTTCTGAGCGGTCGTGACGATGCCCTGCAGGCCGGAAGCGCACAGGCGGGAAACCTGCATGGCGACGGAATCCATCGCCAGGCCAGCCTGGATCGAGGCGACGCGGGAAATGTAGGCGTAGCGCGAATCGGTTGGTATCGTCGTACCGACGGTGACGTAGTTGATGGCCAGGGGATCGACACCCGAACGGACAACCGCTTCCTTCATGACAATACCGGCCAGCTCAGTGGGCTCGATATCGGCCAGGGAGCCACCAAAGGTACCGATCGGGGAACGAACTGCACTCAGAACGACAACATCTCTGCTCATGTGTAAACCTCCTGTTAGAAATTATTCAGCCCGCCAACCTGGCAAGCCCCAACAAAAACAGCAACAGCATCCACAGAACCGTGGCGCGCCAGACGAGTCCGACGGCACTCTGCATGGAATCGGCATCGGCTGGGTCGCCGAGACCAAGTTCCACGCCACCTGCCATCTCGACGCCCTCGGCGGCCGGCGGACCAAGCTGGACGCCCAGCGCTCCGGCACCACTGGCAAGGACGATGCCGATATCACGATCCCGCCATTGACCAGCCTGGGTGCGCCAGCAATATACCGCGTCCTCGAAATCGCCGACGATGGCAAAGGCCGACGCCGTTGCCCGTAACGGCAACCAGTCGATGATACCGAAAACTTGCCGGGAAAACGTCGGGAAATTGCCTTCCGTTACGGTATTTTCACGCTTCCAGCGTGCCTGAACGATATGCGCCAGACGATAGAGCACGGCCCCCGAGGGCCCGGGCAGCAGCACGAAGCAAACAATCACGCCGAACACGTGGCGATGCGAGGCCACCATGGCCACTTCGATCGACTGCCGCGCAATCTCCCGCGAACTCAGTCCGTCGGCCGGATGTCCCAGCCAATCGCCGAGCAGATGCCGGGCGCGCGGCAGGTCGTCCAGTTGCAGCGCGATGAGGATTGCGCTGAAATGATGGCTGAACTGCCGAAAGCCCATGGTCAGGTAGAGAGCGCCGACATTGAGCAACCAGCCGAGGAGCGGACTGATCGAATAGAGAAAACCATGGAGCACCGCGACCAGAATCACCGGCAGCGCAACGGCAAGGCACCAGGCAATCACGCCATGCGCGTATTCGCCGGCATCGAAACGGGCTCCGATGAAGTCGGCCCAGGCCTGCAGTGGCTTTTCCACGACACGGCGGTAGTTCAGCGGCTGCAGCTGCTCGATGAGAAGGACCGCAATCAGCGAGAGAAAACTCATGGGGGGCCGGGAATCGCCGTGTCCGGCGGGTGTCGTTGCGCAAGGACGCCACCATACCACATGCTCAGGCGGCCTGCAGATCGAGCCGTTCGCTCAGCGAGCGGATCATTCCGGCGGTGGCGCCCCAGATAAAATAGTTCCGGTAGGGCATCGCAAAGAAGTGGCGTAAGGCGCCACGGTAGTACAGCGAATGGCGCTTGTGATTGGCCGGGTCGAGCAGGAAGGCGAGCGGCACCTCGAAGACTTCCGCCACTTCGAACGGATCAGGCACCAGTACGAATGGCGGGGTCACCAGGGCGACCACCGGGGTCACCCGGAAACCGGTGCCAGTATGGTACTCGGGCAGAAAACCGAGGATCTCGACGTGCTCGCGGGCAAGGCCGATTTCCTCCTCGGTCTCGCGCAACGCGGCATGAACCGGCGAGGGGTCGCCAGCCTCAATGCGGCCGCCGGGAAAGCTGATCTGCCCGGCATGGTCCCGAAGATGGGCGGTACGTTGCGTGAGCAGCACCGTCTGACCGCCGGCACGCTGGACAATCGGAAAAAGAACCGCAGCGGGGGTCAGTTCGGTGAATTCATCGCCTGCTTCCTGCACAAAATTGCCGCTTGCCGGGTCCCTGAACAGAGTGGCGCGCAGACGTTCAAGATCGAAGCTCATGCAGTTTCGGCATCATCCTCGATTTCCGCATGGACTGCCGCCAGGGCATCCTGCAAGGTTTCCTCGGAAAGATCGTTGAGCGACGTCGCGACCATGTCGGCAGCCTCGACGGCGCCCACCGGCAGTTGCTTGCTGTCGAGACTGGCGATCAGCGCCGCCGAGGCCCCCGCCACGCGCAGTATCGCCTGACGTTCGCCCATCAGCATTTCTACTTCGCGGCGCAGCAAGGCAATTTCCTGATCACGGTGCGGCATCCTGCTCTCCTAAAATCGTTTCCTGAGTGTCATGGTACTGCCATCGCGCTGCATTTCCATCCGGTTCAGAAAAGTCATGCCGAGCAGGGCCATGGGCATCTCCGTCTGATGGATCAGCGCGTCCACGTTGTGCAAGGTCACATCGCCGATGCGCACGGTATCCAGTTGCACCTTGCTCACCATGCTCTGGCCGTTGGCGGTCTGCGTCATGCCCTTCTGGCCACGGTTGAAATCGAGGCCGATCCGGCGCGCATCGCTCGCACCCAGCGAGACCATCGTCGCGCCGGTGTCCACCAGAAAACGCACGGTAGCACCGTTCACACTGCCGGTGACATAGAAGTGACCCTGGTTGTCCGCCGTCATGACGATCGTTCCCGAGCCATCCGCCGGCGCGGCGCCGATGGCATGCTGCCCGATGCGCAACGGACGCTTCCTGCCGCCGATCTCGACGACCGCCTGATCGCCCTGAACCGAAATCACCTTGACACCAGCGAGCGACTGACCGACCGCGACCGCCTGTGGCTCACCGCCATCGACCATTAGCATCGCCCTGCTCCCCATGACGCCGGCAAGACCGACCTCCTGTGCGGCGAGGCTCCCCGAAACCAGGCACAGCGCCAGGGCAAGGAGCGTAAAATGGAGCGTCGATTTTCCGGGCATTTCCCCATTCATGCTACCTGTTGCCATCTTCCGCCACGCTCCCGTTGAAGGTCCCGGTTATTTTGCCATATTCCTCGAACAGCACGGGATTCCCTGGCGCCTGATCGCCATCGATGAGGGTGACGCAGTGCCCGTTGTCCCCCAAGGGGACTTCCTTCGGGGCGCGGTCGACGGCTTTTCCGGCCTCTGTTTCATGGGCGGCCCGATGAGCGTCAATGACCCGCTGCCGTGGATAGCGCCTGTCTGCACCCTGATCCGCGATGCCGTCGCCCGGGATGTGCCAGTCATCGGCCACTGCCTCGGCGGGCAGTTGATGAGCAAGGCGCTCGGCGGCGAGGTGACGCCGAATCCGGTCAGGGAAATTGGCTGGGGCAAAGCCGCCGGCGAAGACAACATGACGGCGCGGGCATGGCTGGGGCCTTATGCCGGAAAATCGGGCACCGTGTTCCACTGGCACGGCGAAACCTTCAGCATCCCGCCCGGCGCCACCCGGCTGCTGACCAGCATGCACTGTGCCAACCAGATGTTCGCGCTCGGTCCCCACCTTGCCATGCAGTGCCATGTCGAGATGACGCCGGAGATGATCGCCGCCTGGTGCGGGAAATGGGGCGGCGAAGCCCTTGCCCGGACCGATCGCCCGAGCGTCCAGCCGCCCGAAGTCATGCTTCGGGAAATCCCCGAACGCCTGCCGGAGATGCGCCGGTTGTCGGAACAGGTTTACTCGGTCTGGATTCACGGGCTCGCCCGCTGAAAAGGCGTCAGGGCAGCCGAAGCCGCCCTCATTTTTTGCCCGTTTTCCCGGTTGACCGCGCCTCGCTCAGGAAGTCCCCTTGGGAGGCGGCGGCAATGTGCTCAATCCCTGAAATTGCCGGCGCGGATCGGAAAATCGACGATTTCCTTGCGGATCAGCGCGATGCATTCCTGCAGATCGTCGCGCTTGGCGCCCTGGACCCGCACCGCGTCGCCCTGGATCGAAGCCTGCACCTTGAGCTTGCCATCCTTGATCAGCTTGACGATCTTCTTGGCCATCTCGGACTCGATGCCCAGCTTGATTTTCAGATCCTGCTTGACCTTGTTGCCGGAAATCTTCTGCACCGCCTGGTGATCGAGGCGCTTGGTGCTCTCGGCTTCCTTCTTCTCCATCGCCGGGAACAGGATGTCCTTGATCTGGTCGAGCTGGAAATCGGAATCGCCGTGCAGCGTGATGATCTTGTCCTTCTCGTTCAGCTCGACCTTGGCCGAGGTACCCTTGAAGTCGTAGCGGTTGTCGATCTGGCGCGAGGCGACATCGACGGCGTTCTTCAACGCAACCATGTCGGCCTCGGAAGTAAAGTCAAAACTTGGCATGGCGATTATCCAAAGTGGCAGACGTAATGGTAGGGCTCGTCGCAGGCGATTTCGAAGCTGGAATCACCCGGCACGGAGAACGACTCGCCGTCGCCCAGGGGCTTCCAGTCGCTTTCGCCCTTGAGCCTGACGCGGCAAGAACCGCCGACACCTTCCATGATTTCCGGCGCGCCGGTATTGAAGGTCAGGGAGGACGGCAGGATGACGCCTACCGTCTTCCTCGTGCCGTCGACCAGAACTACCGTGTGGCTGACGCACTTTCCGTCGAAATAGACATTGGCCTGCTTGACCACGGAAACATTATCGAATTGCGACATCTAGATACCCCAGAGTTTCTGAATGACAGCCTTGGCGACAAAGCCGACCATGCCGAAGGCCAGCACGAAGAAGAGCACGAAAGTGCCCATCTTGCCGGCTTTCGACTTCCAGGCGATCTCGCCGATGATGAAAAGCATGAACAGGATGAACGCGCCGACCCCCCAGGTTGCGCCGAAGTCCGCAAGCTGTTCCTCGGTAAAACCGAAAAGGGTGCCGCTTTCCATCGCCTATGCCTGACCCTTGCGCGCACGCAGGTTGGCGGCGATACGCATGCGCAGCGCGTTAAGCTTGATGAAACCGCCCGCATCGCGCTGGTCGAAAGCGCCGGCATCGTCCTCGAAGGTGGCAATGGTCGGATCGAACAGCGAATCGCTCGGTGAATCGCGGCCGACGACGATGACATTGCCCTTGTACAGCTTGACGCGGACAAAGCCATTGACAACACTTTGCGTGTGGTCGATCAGCACCTGCAACGCCTCGCGCTCTGGGCTCCACCAGTAGCCGTTGTAGACTAGGCTGGCGTAACGCGGCATCAGATCGTCCTTGAGGTGGGCGACCTCGCGGTCGAGGCAGACCGACTCGATAGCGCGATGGGCGCGCAGCATGATCGTTCCGCCCGGTGTCTCGTAGCAGCCGCGCGACTTCATGCCGACGTAGCGGTTCTCGACGAGGTCGAGACGGCCGATGCCGTGCTTGCCGCCGAGTTCGTTCAGTTTCGCCAGCACCTCGGCCGGGCTCATGCGCATACCGTTCAGCGCAACGATGTCGCCCTTCTCGTAGTCGAGGTCGAGGTATTCGGCCTGGTCAGGTGCGGCTTCCGGCGAGACCGTCCACCGCCACATCAACTCCTCGGCCTCGGCCGCCGGGTTTTCCAGATGACGGCCCTCGTAGGAAATGTGCAGCAGATTGGCATCCATCGAGTACGGCGAACCACCCTGCTTGTGCTTCATGTCGACCGGGATGCCATGCCGCTCGGCGTAGGCCATCAGCTTTTCGCGCGATAGCAGGTCCCATTCACGCCACGGCGCGATGACCTTGATGCCTGGCTTGAGCGCGTAGGCGCCGAGTTCGAAACGTACCTGGTCGTTGCCCTTGCCGGTCGCGCCGTGGCAGATGGCGTCGGCGCCGGTGGCGTTGACGATCTCGATCAGGCGCTTGGCGATCAGCGGCCGGGCAATCGACGTGCCGAGCAGGTATTCGCCCTCATAGACGGCGTTGCAGCGGAACATCGGGAAGACGAAGTCGCGGACGAACTCCTCGCGCAGGTCATCGATGAAGATGTTCTCGGGCCGGATGCCGCACTGCAGCGCCTTGGCGCGCGCCGGTTCCAGCTCCTCGCCCTGGCCGAGGTCGGCGGTAAAGGTCACCACTTCGCACTGGTAGGTATCCTGCAGCCATTTGAGGATTACCGAGGTATCCAACCCACCGGAATAGGCCAGCACTGCTTTCTTGACATCGCTCATTTCTGTTCCCTTACTTCGTTTCGATCCTGCCGAGGAGCAGGTATTCCATCAACGCTTTCTGCACATGCAGGCGGTTCTCGGCCTCGTCCCAGACCACCGATTGCGGACCGTCGATCACCTCGGCGGTGACTTCCTCGCCGCGATGCGCCGGCAGGCAGTGCATGAACAGAGCATTGTCATGCGCCGCCCGCATCATCTCGCCATCGACTTGCCAGTCGGCGAAGGCCTTGATCCTTTGCTCGTTTTCCGCCTCGAAGCCCATCGAGGTCCACACATCGGTATTTACCAGGTCGGCACTGCGGCAGGCATCCATCGGGTCCGCAAAAACCTCGAAATGCGAGTGATCGACCACGCCGATCTGGTCCGGCTTGATCTCGTAACCCGGCGGCGTCGATACATTGACCTTGAAATCCAGCACCTCGGCGGCCTGCAGCCAGGTATTGCACATGTTGTTGGCATCGCCGACCCAGGCCACGGTCTTGCCCTGGATGCAGCCGCGATGCTCGATGTACGTGCAGATATCTGCCAGGATCTGGCACGGATGGTATTCGTTGGTCAGGCCGTTGATCACCGGCACGCGCGAATTCGCGGCGAAGCGCTCGATGATTTCCTGCTCGAAGGTGCGGATCATCACCAGGTCGCTCATGCGCGAGATCACTTGTGCCGCATCCTCGACCGATTCACCGCGCCCCAGTTGTGAATCGCGCGTATTCAGATAGATCGCCGAACCGCCCAGTTGCTGCACGCCGGCCTCGAAGGACAGGCGCGTGCGCGTGCTCGCCTTCTCAAAGATCATCACCAGCGTGCGGTCGCAGAGCGGCCAGTGCTTGCGGTAGGACTTGAATTCGTTCTTGATCCAGCGCGTGCGCTCATAAACGTATTCGAACTCGTCGCGCGTGAAATCCCGGAACTGCAGAAAGTGTTTGATCGCCATGTCAGGACGCCAGGAAATCCCGGATCAGCGGAGCACTGCGGTCGACCAGCTCTTTGGCCTCATTTTCACCGAAGATCAGCGGCGGCAGCAGCCGGATGACCTTGTCTGCCGTCACGTTAATCAGCAACCCGGCGGCCAGCGCCTTGCCTACCAGCTCGCCGCACGGGCGATCGAGTTCGATACCGATCATCAGGCCGTAGCCACGAATCTCGACGACGCCCCTGACGCCGGCCAGCGCCTCGGCGAACAGCTTGCGGATCAGTGCACCGACACATTCCGCCCGCGCCATCAGGCCATCCTGCTCGATGGTGGCGATCGTCGTCAGCGCCGCTGCGCACGCCAGCGGATTACCGCCGAAGGTAGAGCCGTGCTTGCCCGGTTCGAACAGTCCGGTGGCCCTGCCCCCGGCCATGCAGGCGCCAATTGGCACACCCGAACCGAGGCCCTTGGCCAGCGTCACGATATCCGGCCGGATGCCGGCATGCTGGTAGCCGAACCACTTGCCGGTACGCGCCATTCCGCACTGTACCTCGTCGCAGATCAGCAGCCAGCCCTGCTCGGTGCACAGCTGGCGCAGCCCCTTCTGGAATTCGAGCGAAGCGAGATTGATGCCGCCCTCGCCCTGAATGATTTCCAGCATCACCGCGACGATGTTCTTGTTGTGCCTGGCAATCGCCTTGATCGCCTCGAGATCGTCATACGGCACGCGCACGAAGCCGGAGACGAGCGGCTCGAAACCCGCCTGCGCCTTGCGGTTGCCGGTGGCCGAAAGCGTTGCCATCGTCCGCCCGTGAAAGGCCTTTTCCATGACGATGATGGTCGGCGTGCCGATGCCCTTCTTGTGCCCGTAATAGCGCGCCAGCTTGATCGCCGCTTCATTGGCTTCACAACCGGAATTGCAGAAGAAGATTTCCTGCATCCCCGACAATTCCGCCAGCCGGTCGGAGAGTTCCTCCTGCTCGCGGATGCGATAGAGGTTGGATGTATGCAGCAGGCGCCCGGCCTGGGCGGCGATCGCCGATACCAGCCGCGGATGGGCATGGCCGAGCGTCGAAACTGCAATCCCCGACAATGCGTCCAGGTACTCCCTGCCCTCGCTATCGGTAATCCGGCACCCCTGACCGTGGCTGAACGCCACCGGCAGCCGGGCATAGGTATTCATCACATGCGACATCGGACAACCCCAGAAAACGAAAACGGCGGACATTGCCGCCGGAACCGACCGCAACCCCGACGGCAGGCTGACACCGAAAAGGGTTGCGAAGATGAGAATGTTAAGCCAAAAACAATGCCTTGTATAGAAGACTAACCGGTCAAACCTCACCAAGACACGACGGCAAAAAGGCCATTCTCCTCGACGGCCACCGAATCGATGGCCCGCTGGTTCAGATCGGGTTCGCGCAGTGCAACGACCGGCGAATCAGCAACGGCTTCCGCATGCAAGACCAAGGAAAATGGTTCAGGACACCCCGCGCGCGAACCCAGTCGCGTAACCGTTGCTGGTGTTCGCCAATAATCGGCAGCAGCGCGATCCGCTCCACGGCGACCATTCCATCGACTATCTTGTGTCGAAGCATCGCTTCCACGAAAGGCCCGCCTTTGTCCCGACCACCAAGATTTCCTACTGATCGGTAACCGCCGCCGCAAGACAAGCCTCGGCCCACGCATTCATCAGGTGCTCCTGCTCCTCAAGACATGGCTGATCAATCTCTTGATGCGTTGTCATGGAATACCCCGTGAGTTCCCGCAGCATTGCGTTGCACCATCATGCACCGTGGCGGGTGCGAAGCGATATCGTTTCGCCGAGCGGCCCGACCGTTCCATCAAGTCACGCCGCAGCTTCGGCGCTTCTGCTAGAATGCCTTGGAAACGAGGTCGCAACGCCTTACCCAGCATAGTGGAACAATGACAAACCAAGAATCGACCACCTTCGTAATCGTCGGCCTGACGACGCAAGGACGCAAGTTTCGCCCCAGCGACTGGGCAGAACGCCTGTGTGGCGTCATGTCCGCCTTCGGCGCCGAGCGCAAGATGAAGTACTCGCCCTACGTCGGCCCCGGTGACTACAACGGCGAAAAAGCAGTGTTCGTCGATGGTCGCCTCAGCGAAATCGAGCCTATGGCCTACCGTTTCATGCTCAACTTCGCTCAGGACAACGACCTGCAGATCATCGACGGCGTCTGCTCGCTGGACGACCGGAAGTAACGCGGCAATCGGGTTCAGGACAAGCTGCGCGCCCGAATCCACTCGCTTAGACGTTTCTTTTGATCGTAGGCAATCGAAAGCAGCGCAACCCGTTCCTCAACGATGCCACCATCCACAATTCCGTGACGGAGCATCGCTTCGCCAAACGGCCAGTCTTTATCTCGACCAGCCGCCAGTTTGGATGCCGCGAGATCATGTGGCTCAAGGCAGTAACCAATTTTCAGATCGATGTTTTCGTTCTGAATCCTCACCAGGCGTCCGCCCAACCTGGCGGAAGAATGGAAGTTTCCGGACCAACCCCTTGGGCGTACTAGCCAAATCGTTCATCAAACGGTGAAAGCTCCCCGATCGCACCATCGATCACATCGGCGAGATCCGGACGATGCAGCGGATAACAATCAGCCTCCCGCGACTGCAGCAGAACCGCTGGTGCATCGGGCGCCGCACCAAGAATGGATTGGCTACGTAGCACCACGATTTCGCACTGATCGGTAACCGCTGCCGCAGCGCGAATCAAATGTTCAAGTTCACTGCGCTTCATGATCGTTACGCCATTGTTTCAGGCAGGCAAAACGTTCCCGATTGGTCAAAACGCCAGCAAATGGCGACGATTGGCGCAACGCGGCTGCCCGCTGCGAATCCTCAACGGCAACCGAAAGGCAAGCCTCGATTCCCTGATTCATCAGGCGCTCCCACTCCTCAAGATAAGGCTGGGAAGCAACGCACACCGTCCGGCCCCACCGCGCCAGCGTCAGTCTGGCCTTTTCGAACAAGGCGGGATCACGCATGACCCGCTCCGCGACCAAGCGATGCAGCGCGAGACTACGCTGATCAATCTCCTGATGAGTTCTCATGGAATGCCTCCGAATATTTTGGCGATTTGGCTTGGCAAGATATTCCATGCGCACTGTAGCAAAAACAAAAGGCACCCGCAGGTGCCTTTCAATTTTGTGCCGGGCAAGGATCAGGCAGCAGCCAGCGCCTTGATCTGGGCCGACAGGCGGCTCTTGGTACGCGACGCCTTGTTCTTGTGGACGATCTTCTTGTCGGTGATGCGATCGAGGATGGCAACGGACTGCTGGAAGACGCCCTGAGCGGCGGCCTTGTCGCCGGCTTCGATGGCTTGGCGCACGCGCTTGATCGCGGTGCGCAGGCTCGAACGTTGACTGGTGTTGTGGGAGCGCTGTTTGTCAGCTTGACGGGCACGCTTGCGGGCTTGTGCGCTATTGGCCATATTATGAATTCCGAGAAAAAGCTAAAGAAGAAAATTATAGGGCATGATATCAAGTTTGAGCAAGCCCGAAACTGATTTTCCATACTCTTCAACGCCATGCCCGCTCTCTGGCCGAACTTGGGTTCCCCAAAATCTCGTCATTGCTCGGCGCGGAAAACCGTATTCTCAAACGGCTTCTTACGTTCAACCCACCGACCATGCCCGGCTCGTATTTGGCACCCTTGAAGGCCGCTATCATTTTGTCGACCAGGAATTTCGGCAAAGTCGATTCCGCGACCAGGACATCATCCACGCCCCCGTCCGAGGAGATGAGAACGATGATCTCCGCCTCACCGACCAAGCCCAGCATCCCTTCAAAATTTGCGCTCGTATCGACGCTTCCAATCAACTTGGGAATTCTATCCAGGCGACTACGCGGCAAGTAATCATCGACAGACAATCGCACGACAGGCTTTTGCTCATCCTCGCCCGACAAACTTTTTGCTTCCTGCCCAACTTCCCTGTTCGTAGCGTGCCCTTCCTCGGGTTCGGGGGCAACCAACAAACTCTCCGGCCCTGCATCAGGCAATGCTGAAACAAGAGCGGGTGATTGCAACAAAGTTGCCTGGAGAGGGAAGTTTGCGGTGCCTGTTTGCAAATCACCAATACCTGGAGAAACCGGGTAGCCTGCCAGCAGTATCAATGTGACGTGGGCGATCAGGGAAAGCGCCAGACAGACAAACAACGAAAATCGATTGGACATGCAGCAATTCTAAGTAGGTTTCGTCGTTGTCGTCCGCCGCTCCGGCACCGTTCGTCGGATTGGCACACCCTCTGATCTCTCCTGACAGGCAAGTAATGCCACAACAGTTAATATGAGTCCATGAATAATTTTGCCAATACGAAACCTCTCAAGCACAGCGGATTCACCCTGCTGGAATTGCTGATTGTCGTTACCATTGTGGCAATTCTGGGGATGATTGCCATTCCCAGTTTTCGGACGCTGCTGCTCAACAACCGCCTGGCGACGGCGACCAACGACCTGCTGACCGACCTCGCCTTGGCGCGCTCCGAGTCTTCCCGCCTGGGCAAGCGCGTCACTTTGTGCATCAGTGCCGATGGTGCAGCGTGTGAGACCGGCTCGGCATGGCAAAACGGCCGGATGATCTTTGTTGACGAAAGCACTTCCGGAACCGTGGGCGAGGTCGATTCCGGAGAAACGGTGCTCCGTGTAACACCAGCCGACACCCAGAGCAGCGTCACCATTACCGCAGCCGGCTTCACCAATTCTGCGGGAGCGGCAACAAGCAACTATATCCAATATCGCCCGACAGGCGCCCTTAATTCGACGACTATCGGTACATTCGCACTTTGCGATGATCGAACAGGCAACTTTGGCCGAATAATTGAGGTTAGTTCAACCGGGCGAGCCTCCCTGAAATCATCTACGGCCAGTTGCCCATGAGAACTGAAATTTCATCAAATCGCGGTTTCTCCATGATTGAGGTCATGGTGACCATTGTCGTCGTTGCATTCGGGCTTCTCGGGCTTGCCAGCCTTGTCTTGCGCGGATTGCAGGCTGGCGCGGACTCACAGTTCCGGACGATTGCAATCAAACAGACCTACGACATGGCGGACCGCATGCGTGGCAACCCAGTTGATGCCAAGTCCGACAAATATGATGGAATCCTCCCCAGTGGATCCCCCTCGTGTTCGACTCTTCTGACTGCCATCAAAGGAGGCGGCATTCCGGTGGTTACAACTTCGAGCACCACCCCTCCATCCTGCTCTGGCACCGGGGTCGCGTTCGATAGCAGTTGCTGGCAACGCGCCAACATGACGGAATTGCCCATGGGCGCCGGCGCAGTATGTAAAGACAAGACCGCAAATTCAAACTGGTACGCGATTATCGTGTCCTGGGACGAGAATCGCAGCGGTGCTGCAAACAAATCCTTCTGGATCACCTTCGAACCATGATTGCCTCCTCTCCACGCTCGAACTCCAGGCAGCGCGGTCTGACGCTCGTTGAACTGCTGATTGCCCTGACCATAGGCCTGTTTGTCGTTGGCGCCATCGGTGTGCTTTATGTCAACACCCGCAACGGCTTTAATTATGCTAATGAAGTGGCGCGCATTCAGGAAGTCGGGCGCTTCGCGCTGGAAACCATGAACCGGGACATCCGGATGGCCGGATACAACGGTTGCAGTCGATCTGTCGTCACGTCCAACATCATCAGCAATGGAAGTTCCAACCCGTTGCTGGACATCGCAACGCCGATTCGTGGCTACGAAGGAGGTGTTGATACGCTCCCATCCGTACTGAGCGGCGCCGGAGCTATAAGTGGAACTGACGCACTGATTCTCATGGGCGGCAGTGGCAGCGGCGAGATGGTCGTTCAATCGCATGATCCCGCCGCTGCCCAGATTAAAACTCTCGGGCATTCGGTGAAGTCTGGTGAGCTTTTAATGATAACCGACTGCTCAAAGGCCTCCATGTTTCAGGCAAGCGCCGTGGCGGCCGACATTATTGAGCATGATGCCGGCGGCAGCCCCGGCAACTGCTCCCAATACCTTGGTGTCACCTGCCCATCATCCGGCGCAGCCGCTTCCTACGTTTACAAACCCGGATCATCAATGATGCGTGTGTTCTCGAACGCCTATTTCATTGCGGATTCTGTGTCCAACCCCGGTACGCGCTCGCTTTATGCATTGGCGCTGGAAGGGACCAACGGCACCTCGACCAAACGTGAATTGCTGAACAACGTCGAAGACATGCAAATTCTCTACGGCGTCGATAGCGACGGTAACGGAACCGTCGATAGTTATGTCACTGCATCGGGCGTAGCAAATTGGTCCAGTGTCATCTCGGTCAAGATAGAACTGCTCGTCCGTTCCTCTGGGGCCAACGTTTCCACCGGTAGCCAAACCTATACTTTTATGACAGAGCCCGGCGACACCGCGGAATACGAAGTGACCCCTTCAGACCGAATTTTGCGGCGGGTGTTTAGCGAAACGGCTGTCGCCCGTAACCGAACCTATTAAATGCCCGCCATGAAAATTGCCCCAAAATTCAGGTCGACCGCGACAACCAGGCAGCGGGGTTTTGTCATGGTTACGGCAATCATGTTGCTCGTGATTCTCACCTTGGTCGTACTATCCCTGATGCGCACCAGCATTCTTGAAGAACGCATGGTCGGCAGCCACCGGGACTGGAACAACGCCTTTCAGGCTGCGGAGAGTGCGCTAAGGGATGCCGAGAGAGAGATCCTGACCGGCTCGCGGGTCAACGGACTCACAGGGTTCGTCAGCGATTGCGGTGCGGATGGCTTGTGTTTGCCAAATGTCTGTCCGTCCAGCACTGACTGTGCACCCCTATGGGTCAAGTTGGTCAAGACTGATGCTGCCTGGAAATCAGGGACAGGCGCTTCGAAAAGCGTTTCTTATGGCACCTACACAAACGCCGTCGCACTTCCCGGATTCCCTGCGCCGCCACGTTACATCATCGAAGGCCTGACCGTGCCGGGTGCCTCGGGCTCACTCAAGGTAAATCCCGGCGGCTCGGGCAGCAATACCGTTTATCGCGTTACAGCAGTCGGGTTCGGGCTGAATCCCAGTAGCCGCGTCATGCTGCAATCATTGATTCGCCCCAATTGACCCAAGCTTTTTCACAGGATCGCGCCATGAATCCCATACGCACCCGCCAATCGAACGCCGGCCAATTTGTCGCCATTCTCTCGCTGACACTGGGTTGCCTGATTCAGACAACCGGCGCTCAGGCCGCGACCCTGGCCAATGCCCCCCTGTTCGTCAAGGCCAGCCAGCCGCCGCTGGTCTTGCTGACCATGGCTCGCGACCACAAGCTCTATTACGAAGCGTACAACGACTACTCTGACCTCAACGGAGACGGCAGTCTCGACGTCGGCTACAAACCCGGGATCATTGAGTACTACGGTCAATTTGACTCCTACAAGTGTTACTCCTATTCAGGCGGCATCTTTATACCCGTCGCCATGAGCGACGCGCTAGGCACCACGCCCGAAACCTACAACAAGAAATGCACAGTCTCGGGCAACTACTGGAGCGGTGATTTTCTGAACTATGTGACAACATCGCGCATCGATGCCTTGCGCAAGGTGCTGTACGGCGGATTCCGAAGCACCGACACCACGACGCAGACCACCCTGGAGCGCGCATTCATACCCCAGGATGCCCACAGTTGGGGCAAGGAATATCTCAGCGTCGCCAACGACGGGTACGACATTTCGGAATACACGCCACTCGCGCTTCCAGAGACGGACAAGCGCCATCTCTTCGCCAATGTCACCCTGACCGGCTACGGGAACCCCCCCTTGATGCGCGTTCTCAGCAATAGCAGCTTCAGAATCTGGAACTGGGTCTCGATCGAACGCCCGGTCGCCGGCACCGATTGCGCGACCGGAAACAACGCGCGGAGCAATTGCACTTCGGGCAGCACCTATGCCAGCTTCCCGAACAATGCCACAGAGTACGATGCGCTGGTGACTACCTACGCGACCTCCGGGCACCTTCAAGGCTTTCGAGACGTCGCGAACATCGATCAGATCGGAACCGATCTGAACCCCTATCAGACAAACCCGGACAACAATTATCTCGATATCTTTACAGGAGATTTAATCGTTTCCACCGCCGGCAGCTACCAATTCTCTGTCGATGGCGACGACGCGGTTGAACTCTGGATCGACGGAACTCGTGTCGTTGGATGGTACGGCGGCCATGGCGTTTGCAACTGCGATAGCTACTCCGCCACGGTGAATCTCACTGCCGGCAGCCACGCGATCGTTTTTCGTCATCAGGAATATCAAGGCGGTGAAGGCTGGAGACTAAGATGGAAGGGTCCAGACAGCGGCAACGCGTGGGCGGTGGTCCCGGCTGCCAAGTTCAGCAACCTTAAGCAAACCTTCTATAACACGACCACCGCGGCATCGACCATGACGGACTACACCGTCCGTACCGAGGTGTGCAAGGAGATCTCGGGAGTTCCTGCCACAGCCAATTATGGCCGCGAAGCCAATTGCAAGGCCTACACCGATGGAACGACGACAATCTACAAGCCGACCGGCCTGCTGCACAAGTACGGCGACAACAACGGTATGTACTTTGGCCTGCTGACCGGGTCTTACGATCAGAACACCGATGGCGGCATCTTGCGTAAGCCAATGTCGTCGATCACCAACGAAATCGAAACCACGACCGGCATTTTCAAGGAATCCGGCAGCACCTGCGGCACCGCTTCAAGCAGCGCCTGCGTTGCCGGCATTGTCGGCACAATCAACCGGCTGCACATCACCAGTTTTAACTATGGCGATTATTCCTACAGTTGCGGCTGGATCACTACCCGGGCGATGAACCCGGGCGAGTGCGAGATGTGGGGAAATCCGCTTGCGGAAATGATGTATGAAGCGGTTCGCTATTTCTCCGGCGCAACCTCGGCCACTCCGGCATTCACGACCAACAGAACCCGGGATGATGGCGTTACCCTGCCCGCTGGCGGAACCGGCCTGCCAAGATTCACGACCTGGACCAACCCCTATACTGCAGCACAAATAGCCCCCATCCCGGATACCGGTCCGTTCCCGCATTGCTCCAAGCCCTTCCTGATGCTGATCAGCGATGTCTACCCTTCGTTCGACTCGGACAAGGTACCGGGCGTCAACAGCAATTTTGGAAGCGTCGCGGCGGCCACAATCAATAACGCGACGCTTGATGCTTCAAGCAGAGGTCAGGATCTGTGGAATCTTGAGTTCGGCGCCAGCGCCAACAAGGACATCTTCATCGGCCAGGTTGGCATCAATTTTGACGGCGCGCCCACAGCCAAGACCGCCTCAAGTTTCGGCAACATCCGCGGGCTTGCACCGAGCGACCCGACGCGTCAGGGAAGCTATTACTCGGCCAGCGTTGCCAATTTCGGATTGCTGAACGACCTGAATCCGGTCACCGGGAACCAGAAACTGGGTACTTTCTCGATTGCGCTCGCCGCACCCCTGCCGACCATTCAGATTCCCATTCCGGGATCACCGGACAAGCCGGTGACGATTGTTCCCTTTGCCAAATCGGTTGGTGGATCCAGCATCAGTGCAACCAAGGGAGCCTTCCAGCCGACCAACCAGATTGTCGATTTTTACGTGGATGCCATCAAGAATACCGCGGTCGGCAACATGGATGCGAATGTCAATGGCGGTCGCCCATACTACCTGTTCAGGATCAATTACGAAGACGTCGAGCAGGGTGCCGACCACGACATGGATGCGATTGCCCTGTATGAGGTCAAGCTGAATGCCGACAACACTGTATCGGTCAAGGTCGATTCGATTTACGCGGCCGGCGGCATTATTCAGCACATGGGTTATGTCATCTCCGGCACCACCGCCGACGGCACCTATCTGGTGGTGCGCGATAGTGATACCGACTACGGCAGCGACCCCGAATACTTCCTGGATCGTCCCAACAGTAGCGATACCGGCGCCAACTCAGCCTACCACCTGCCCTTGCGCTCCAGCGCGGATACTGACGTCCCCGACGCCAGCAATTTCGCAACCCGAACCTTTACGCCCAATACCACGGGCACCTCGGCAACCATATTGAATGACCCGCTCTGGTATGCGGCGAAATACGGCGGCTTCAACGACATCAACGGCGATGGCGTGCCGCAGGTCAATGAATGGGATGCCGATGGCGACAAGGTTCCCGACAATTACTTCCTGGTAGTCAACCCGCTGCGACTGCTTCGCCAACTGGACGACGCTCTGGGCAAGATCAAGGATACGTCCGGTACCGCAGCGGCGACCACCGCCAACTCCTTTACCCTGCAGACGGATACCCAGATCTTCCTCGGCCGATTCAACAGCGACGGCTGGAGCGGCGAGCTTCTCGCTTATCCTGTTACGGCGACGAGCATCGGCGACCCATCCTGGCAAGCCCAGATCGAGTTGACGAAAAAATCTCCGGCCAGCCGCGTCATCCTCACCTATGACCCCGACAAGGCGGCCGGATCACGGGGCATCCCCTTCCAGTGGAGCAGCATGTCGTCCCCAGGCGTCTTGCAGAACTCACTCAACATGTTATCCACTGGCACTGTCGACGGTCTCGGTGACAAGCGTGTTGACTTCCTGCGCGGGGTGGATGTAGTCGGCATGCGCACACGCCCGCAAATCTTGCTGACGAACATTGCCAGTTCGAGTTGCGTTGGCTCGTATTCATGTCCATCGGGTGGCGGCGTTGCGTATTGCTCAACCAGTGGATCGGTAACCTGTACGCCGACAGGCAAGACCAATCTTCTGGGCGACATCATCAACTCGCAATCCCAGTACGTCGCACGGCCGAATGGCGGCTTTGCTGATGCAAGCTATGCCAAGTTCGCCGCTGACTACAGTGGCGCCAATACGACGGGCAAGGGAAACCGCCAGTCAATGATCTATGTTGGCGCCAATGACGGCATGTTGCACGGCTTCAATGCGACGACCGGTGAAGAACTCCTGGCTTATGTACCAAGTGATGTGTACCGTTTGCGAAATTCCCGTTGGGGCCTGAGCAAGCTGACCGAAGCCGACTACGGCAAGACCGGAAGCACCAACGCGCACCGCTACTATGTTGATGCCACCCCGACTATCGGCGATATCTGTACCGAGGAAAACGTCGGTTCATGCAGCGACGGCAACTGGCGCTCATTGCTGGTTGGCGCACTGGGTGCTGGCGGCCAGGGCATCTTTGCCCTTGATGTAACCGACCCCGCCACCTTTTCGGAGGCCAATGCCTCGACCCTGGTCAAATGGGAATTCTCCGACAAGGACGATGCAGACATGGGTTACACGATCGGGCGACCGTATATCGTTCGTCTGTGCACCACCCGCGTGTCCGGATCATGCGACAAATGGACCTGGCACGTGCTGATCAACAGCGGTTATAACAACACCGAAGCTGACGGCAACGTCAGCACCACCGGCGATGCCGCGCTTTTCGTGCTCAATGCGAAAACTGGCGCCCTGATCAGGAAAATCAATGTCAAGCAAGGCGACATGACGGCGACCGGCCCGAACGCTCTGGCCGAGATCGCCCCTGTCGACCTGGATGGTGACGGCATCGTTGATTATGTCTATGCGGGTGACATCAAGGGAAACCTGTGGCGTTTTGACTTCACCGACCAGAACCCCACTAACTGGGACATCACGCTGGGAACAGCAGGCAACCCGGACCCGCTCTATGTCGCGTGGGACGAGCAAGGCACCAGGGCCCGCCAACCGATTACTACCGCACCGGACGCCATTCGGCACCCGAATGGTGGCGTACTGCTGAATTTCGGCACGGGAAGCTATCTCTTCAAGACCGATGACTTGACTACGCAAGCCCAGACCGTATACGGGATATGGGACAAGATGAATACCACCTCGGTCGCTTCGACAGACCGCCTGAACCTTCAGGAGCAGCAGGTCATTACCGCAACCGTTTCGGCAACGTCGACGTTCGCATTCGGAGGAGTCACGAAAACCGAAACAACGGATTACCGTACGCTCACCGACAACAGTATCGACTGGGCCGCGAAAGATGGCTGGTACTTCAACCTGCCCGATACCGGCGAACGGATCAGCAACAATGTCGAGGTGCGTGGCGGAACTATCTTGCGTGTGGTCAGTACGGTTCCCTCTGACGATATCTGCGCAGCCGGCGGCTATTCGTGGGAATACTTCGTCGATGCATTCAACGGCGGTCGCCTGACATGGTCTGCCTACCCGGATGTCTCGGGCCTGCAGAACTTCGGCGGTACAAATGCCTTTGCTTCGGCACGCAAGAGCACGACGGGGATCACACCACCCGGCGTGATCATCACCAACCCGAAAGGCGCTGATGTCGAGTTTGACTTCGGTAGTGCCGGACAAACCATAGTCAAAAAGGATCTCGGTAAAGGCAAGGCGGGCCGCCTTGGCTGGCGCGAGATACTGACCGACTGACCAATGGAGAAGTCAATGAATCAACGTGGGTTTACACTAATCGAGGTAATGATCGTCGTGGTGGTGATTGCGATCCTCGCTGCGATCGCCTATCCAAGTTACTTGGAATATATATCGCGCTCGCGCAGAACCGACGCCAAGTCAGCGCTAACAACAGCAGCACAAGCCATGGAGAAGTTCTATACCGAGCGGATGACTTATAACGGTGCCGTAATCGGCACCGTCGCGCCGGCTGTTTCTCCGGACGGGTTCTATACGATTAGTTTCGACACGACTTCAAGTGGCGGAACAGCGTGTAGCGGGGAGACCACCACGAACCCTTCGGCAAATGCCTTCAGGCTTTGCGCAACGCCTACCGGGGCGCAAGCAACGGACAGTTGTGGCGTTTTTTCACTAAGCAACACCGGTGAGAGAACACCGACCACGAACCGTTGCTGGAACTGATTGCGTAGCGGAAGGGATTCCGCTACGCCCCGAATTATCCAGGTAGGATTATTCTTTTTTGTTGGATCAATGCGAAGACAGTTCTTTCGGCAACGGAAATGAAACGTTCTCTTCGACCCCAATCGCCTGTGATATTTGGGCTCCGGTCAGCAGGCTGATGCGGTCGACCACCCTTTTGACCAGAATTTCCGGGGCCGATGCGCCGGCGGTGACACCGATTTTTCGCTTCCCCACCAGCCAGCCGGCTTCGATTTCCTCGGGGCCGTCGATCAGGTAGCCGTCCACGCCGCGCGCAATCGCCACCTCCTTGAGGCGGCGCGAGTTGGAACTGTTCGGGCTGCCGACGACAATAACCAGGTCGCATTGCTCGGCCAGCGCCTTGACGGCATCCTGACGATTCTGCGTGGCGTAGCAGATGTCGTCCTTCTTCGGCCCCTGGATCTCGGGGAATTGCTCCCAGAGCGCGCCGATGACGACCGGCGCATCGTCGACCGAGAGCGTCGTCTGGGTGACGAATGGGAGTTTGTCCGGCGTGCCGATCTTGAGGCTCCTGACGTCTTCAGGGGTTTCGACGAGGTACATGCCGTCACGGCTCTGCCCCATCGTGCCCTCGACCTCCGGGTGCCCCTTGTGGCCGATCATGACGACCTCGCGGGCCCAATTGCCGCTTACCGTTCCACTCCACGCATCTATAGTCCCGTTAACTGGTAGCTTACAATTGTCATGTTTCGACTGGCTTGCCGTAACCGTCTGCCCACCACCGTCTTTCGGGGTTCGCGCGAATCAGGCAGGCGAGGATAGGCTGGCTGATCAATTTGTGCAGCGACCTTCCACGGCAGCAAGTCGCTGACGCGGTTGACCGGGTAATCCGCGATGCGCGCAATGCGCGCCACCGAGACCCCGACCCCGGGCCGCAGCGTCTGCTCGACAAGCGCCAGCTTCAATGCCCGCAGGTAATGCTGGTAACGACCGCGTCGGCCGGCAACTACAACTGACTTCGAATTTGTGTCCATGAATTCCTTTGTGGGCACAAATTTGAGATGCCCCTCTGGGCTCAATCTTCCTGCAGCCCCCGTTCAGAAAATAGACGCGGGTAACCGGACGGTTACACATGATCCTTCATCTTCGCCAGCGCTACCGCCAAGGTGGCTCCGCCGAGTGTCTTGATCAGCGTCGAGTGTTGCGCATAGAAGTTGGCCAGGTTGTCAGCGACACCCGGGTCAGTTTGGTGGGCGTGATTGACCACTGCCTGCACCTCCTCCGCTGTCAGTTGAGAAGCCGGTCCGGCGTGATCTGTGTGCTGCCTGGCGCCAAGGCCCGCCCCAGGACTCCTCCCGCCAAGGCCGAAGCGGCTGCGGGGCCCAGAGTTGCCAAGATCTGGTTGAGCATGCCTGCCTGTTGTTGCCCGTTTGAATTGCCGAACATCTGGCCCACCATGTCACCAATGGAAGGCGTCTGTTCAGACTGGAATGCATGTGTCAATCCGCTGGCGATTACCTCGTCAGGGGCATTCTGGGCGACTTGGTCGAAATGCTCGCCGCTAACGGCTCCGCCAGCGACAACCTGTGAAAGTAGATCCAACAGTCCCATAATCCAAGCCTCCGTCTAACGACCGCTATTGCGGGTGATCAAGTGGTAAACGACCAGCAGCACGATGGCGCCAATGACCGATGCGATAAAGCCGGCGACATGCCCAGCCGAATACCACCCCAGCGCCTGACCGAGATAGCTGGCAAGCAGCGAACCGGCTATGCCAAGTACCGCGGTCATGAAGAACCCACCGGGCCCGCTACCCGGGGTCAACATCTTCGCAAGCAAACCAGCGAAGAATCCGATGACAATCGTCCAGACGATGTGCCCCATGAATTACCACCTCCGGCAAAAGGAAAGCGACGAAACCCTCGCGTGAGGTCATCAGGCCTATCGTCAGACAGTACAGCAGGCCAGACGCTACCGAGAATACTTCAAAAAAGAACAGATTGATCAAAGAGAAGCCCGCCAAGGCGGGGCGCTCGGATTGCAACAAGAAATTTGCGCGGCTATGAACAAGCCTTATTGTGAACCGGATGATTGCCCTTGGCTTTGGCGTCAGCTTCGCTCATGTACTCACCGGCTTTGGTTTTTCCGTAGTATTTGCTTCCCGGGCAGTGGTAAGTTTTTGATGAAGAATTCACCCATACCTTACCTTCGCCACCTCCGGCTGCGGGAGTATCTGACGTCTTGTATGCCCCTTTCTTGGGTTCCATTGCTGTTGGGGCTGCGGGCTTTGCCGGGGAAGCCGGCGTAGCAGGGCTGGCCATCGGTGCCGCAGCTGACGGAGCAGGGCTGGCCATCGGTGCGGGTGTGGCTGGCTTGGCAGGAGCTGGAGCGGTTTGAGCGAAGCTGTGGACGGTCAACAACAGTCCCGCACTCAGGGCAATCGATTGCAGAAGTAGTTTCATGAGTTCCCTTTCATAAGTTGTTTGGCCGACGAAAAGCTTCGGTCATCGACAAGCTATCACAAGTTCTTCTCATGAGTGCACGGGCAGGGTAGTGAGTTGTCTGAAATTCCTCGCCCAACCAACATCCAGTCATTTACGGCAGCGCCGGCACACCCGCTATGTTGGCTACCGATTCTCGGGGGCATCTACGCTGAGGCTCGCCGATTCGCAGGGCTACCGAGGATTCCAGTCGACCAAGCCTGCCAAGCTGTAAGCAGAGGTCGCGGCGGACACAAATGCCAACAATTTGCGTACCGAGCTTTTCCGTACACCCAGGTCTGAAGTGGCCCCCTGAGTCAAGACAGTAATTCAGTCAGTTTAAGCTGCACATTCGACTTCACTCACAGCTGGACGGCGCTGCCGTCGGTACGCGTTACGGCGGCGTTGCCCTGGCTGTACCTGAAAGGCATTTCTACCGGTGAAATGCGCGAAGCACTCACTGTGCTGGTCGGTGACCAGGCCAGGTGACTGAGTCCGAATGTCGTTTCTCGGTTGAAGGGTGAGTGGGCGGCCGAGTACGCCGGCTGGATGAAGCGCGATCTGTCGACCAGTCGTTACATCTATTGGCGGGCGGACGGCATACACACCGGATTGCGCCAGGAGAATGATGCCCGACAATGTCTGCTGGTCATCATAGGCGTGACGCCGGACGGAACCAAGGAACTGGTCACGATCGGCGACGGTCTGCGCGAATCGAAGGAATCCTGGCTCGATGTCTTGTGCGACCTGGCCGGGCGCGGTGTTCAATCTGGCCCGTTGCTGGCCGTGGGTGACGGCGCG
The DNA here is from genome assembly GCA_016722705.1 of Candidatus Dechloromonas phosphoritropha. Classification (NCBI taxonomy): domain Bacteria; kingdom Pseudomonadati; phylum Pseudomonadota; class Betaproteobacteria; order Rhodocyclales; family Azonexaceae; genus Dechloromonas; species Candidatus Dechloromonas phosphoritropha. The sequence continues at coordinate 624,199 of JADKGN010000004.1, forward strand.
CTGGGCTTCTGGGCAGCGCTCGACGAGGTCTATCCGGAACCCCGCCGGCAGCGCTGCTGGGTGCACCAGACCGGCAATGTCCTCAATACCCTGCCCAAGTCGCTGCAAGCCAGAGCCAAGGCGGATCTGCATGAAATCTGGATGGCGCCGACCCGCGCCCAGGCCCTCGTCGCTTTCGACCATTTCCTGAAGACTTACGGCGCCAAGTATCCGAAGGCGACCGACAAACTCGTGAAGGATGGCGAGGCGCTGCTGGCCTTTTACGACTTCCCCGCCGAACCCTGGATTCACCTGCGAACGACCAATCCGATCGCGTCGACGTTCGCGACCGTCCGCCATCGCACCACACGAACGAAGAACTGTGTGAGGCGATCCGCCTTCCTCGGACTAGCCTTCAAGCTGGTACAGGAAGCCGAGAAATCATGGCGCCGCATCCGCGGCGTCGAGCGCATCGCCGAATTGCTGTCCGGCACTGTCTTCAAGGATGGTGTCCCGGTAACCCCAGATGACATGCAACAGCAGCAGGTCGCCGCCTGATCAACTGATGCCAAAAGCATCCCATACACCAGATTTGACCTTATCCCGCAAATAATTCAGCCAAACCAAGCCAGGCCATTAGGTTCGACGGCACGTCATTGAACGACATCGTCAGTACCAATGCTGGAAGAAGCGCTGCTAGCCGTTGTAATAATCTGCCATGCGCCAAAGCCTCGAGCGATTATGAAGCGAAGACCCATCGGGGCCAAGGCTTGCTGCCAAGGAGGAAGATAGAAAGACTTGGCTTTGTCTTGGCAGCAACCCAGGCTGGATCTTTGCTTAGCGAGGCGGGCACCAGTAAGCCAGGGCCAAAGAATGCAAGCGAACTGAGCACCAGAAATGTCCGGGTGCGGCGAGGTGAGGAGGGAATTGTCGCCGTATGTTCCTATTGAATCCCAAAGATTCCCCGCTTTGCTAAGGGCTCACAAACCACAATCTGTCGGGGGGTTCAGCCCCTCCTTGTCTATTGACAGCGATGCGCTGCCTTTGGAGTACGTGATGATCCAGATGCTGTCAAAATCGCTATCCTTCCAGTCTGGTGGATTTTTGACCCCTAGCCGTTTCGCGAGAGGTGGAATAGCGCTGTGCTCCCACACCAATAATACGGTACCGGTTTTCTTCTGCACGTCGACGGCGACATCCTTATAATTTTTTTCATCGAATTTGCTGTTCACCGTCAGGTTGTACTTGATGGCAAACGGAGCTACCGTCTGAAACATTCTCGCGTGGCCGGTCGATGGGCCCAGACTCAGGGATGGGACGTAGGTATAGTTCGGTTTGTTGAACTTGTTGTAGAGGACAGCAGACAATTGACGAGCGCGGTTTTCCCCTTGGCAGGACAGATGATCGCCGGTTTCCGGCTTCTCTCCGTGCCGAATGAGGACTACCTTCAAGCTATCATCTGGTATGGGTTTAGCAATGCTTGGGAGTGAAACGACGGATACAACAATCCCGGCAAGGACGGAGTACATAATCCGGTGAGCCATTAGAATTTTCCTCCTGGCAAGCGTTGAAATAGGTAAAACGACTATTGCTTTCGCATATGATTCGCCGCGCGGGGGATGGATTTGACGCGTTAGCTACCAATGAGTAACTGCGGGCAGGAAATACAACGCCACCGTTGCGACAATATCTCCCCCATCATCCGCGGTTGCCCCCGGATCTGTCCTTGGCGAGCTCCGACGAATGCGCAGAATATCGCCCCGGTCAGGCACTACCGCTGCTGCCTTCAACCTGAGTCTACGAACAGAGCACCCCTCTGAACAATTCCTGATACGGGGTAACTGCCCGCTCTACAATGATTAATGGCGATATGAACTTCCCGCCGTAGGTCAAGCGCAACGCAAAACCGCCTGGCGCCCGACAGGGTATCTCCTTTACACAGTTCGTTGCAGATCAATTGCCATCGGCAGGTTTTTTCTGCCAGGGACCACTGATATCAGTCGCCAACCCGGCCGAACTCGAGAAAGGCAAGGTGCCAGCATAAAAAATACGAAAAAGCACGAAGAACGTGTGTCAGTGCTATTTTTCTTCTGCCTGTCATCCGCCGAGCGAGGCGAGTTCTTTCGGCAACGGAAATGAAACGTTCTCTTCGACCCCAATCGCCTGCGATATTTGGGCTCCGGTCAGCAGACTGATGCGGTCGACCACCCTTTTGACCAGAATTTCCGGGGCCGATGCGCCGGCGGTGACACCGATTTTTCGCTTCCCCACCAGCCAGCCGGCTTCGATTTCATCGGGGCCGTCGATCAGGTAGCCGTCCACGCCGCGCGCAATCGCCACCTCCTTGAGGCGGCGCGAGTTGGAACTGTTCGGGCTGCCGACGACAATAACCAGGTCGCATTGCTCGGCCAGCGCCTTGACGGCATCCTGACGGTTCTGCGTGGCGTAGCAGATGTCGTCCTTCTTCGGCCCCTGGATCTCGGGGAATTGCTCCCTGAGCGCGCCGATGACGACCGACGCATCGTCGACCGAGAGCGTCGTCTGGGTGACGAATGAGAGTTTGTCCGGCGTGCCGATCTTGAGGCTCCTGACGTCTTCCGGGGTTTCGACGAGGTACATGCCGTCACGGCTCTGCCCCATCGTGCCCTCGACCTCCGGGTGCCCCTTGTGGCCGATCATGACGACCTCGCGCGCGCGGTCGCGCATCTTGGCGACCTCGACGTGTACCTTGGTGACCAGCGGACAGGTTGCATCGAAAACCTTGAGGCCGCGTTGTTCCGCTTCATCGCGGACCACCCTCGAAACCCCGTGGGCACTGAAGATGACTGTGCTGCCGGCCGGCACTTCGGCGAGATCTTCGATGAAGACGGCGCCCTTGGCGCGCAGGTCGTCGCAGACGAACTTGTTATGCACGACCTCGTGGCGCACGTAAATCGGCGCGCCGAACTTTTCCAGCGCGCGTTCGACAATGGTGATGGCGCGCTCGACACCGGCACAGAAGCCGCGTGGGTTGGCGAGGAGGATTTGCATTTACATGATTCCGATGATTTTCACTTCGAAGCGGATCGTCTTGCCGGCCATCGGGTGATTGAAGTCGAAGAGCGCATGCGTGGCGTCGAGCTCGCGCAGGAAGCCGGCGAAGGTGCCACCGTTCGGGGCGGTGAATTCGACGACGGAATTCTCCTTGAGTTCCATGTCGGCCGGCAGACCGCTACGGGCAATGCGCTCGACGAGGCGTTCGTTATGCTGGCCGAAGGCTTCGTTCGGCTCTAGTTGGAAGACGAAATGCTCCTGCGCCTGCAGGCCGATCAGCACGTTTTCGAGGTTTTCCGCGAGTTGACCGCTGCCCATTTGCAAGGTAGCCGGGCTCATGTCAAAGGTTGAGAGAAATTCCTCGCCATCGAGGCTGGAAATCCGGTAATGCAGGGTCAGGTAGCTGTCGGAACGGACGGTTTCGCTCATCGGGGCGTTTCTTTCTTGTCTGTCGCGGTCAACGTCGAAAATGCCAGAAAAATTGCGCCAACCGTAATGGCCGAATCGGCCACATTGAACGCCGGCCAATAGAAGCCGGCGGCATGCCACTGTATGAAATCGACGACCGCACCGAAGCGAATGCGGTCGATCACATTGCCCAGCGCCCCGCCCATGATCATGGCCAGGGCCAGCGAAAGGAGCCGGTTATGGGTGTTCTTTTTAAGCTCCAGCGCGATCCAGCCGGAAACGCCCAGAGCCAGCGCGGTAAAGAACCAGCGCTGCCAACCCGGCTGGTCGGCCAGAAAGCTGAAGGCCGCGCCGGGGTTGTAAGTCAGCACCCAGTTCCAGAATGGCGCCACGTAAATGGTTTCGCCGAAGCGGATATTTTCGAGCACAACCCACTTGCTGATCTGGTCGAGCACGACGATCAGCCCGGCCAGTCCGAACCAGTGCCGCACGTCAGGCATGCGTACGCGCCTCGCCGCTACCGTACAGGTTGCTGACACAGCGGCCACACAGGGTCGGATGTTCGCTGTCGGTACCGACGTCTTCACGCACATGCCAGCAGCGTTCGCATTTGCCGTGCGTCGACGGCTGTACCAGGAGCACATCGGCATCCGCCTTGCTCAGCGTGGCCTTGGAGCAGATCAGCACGAACTTGAGATCATCACCAAGCGAAGTCAGCAGATCGAATTTTTCGGCAACACACTGCAATTCGACCTCAGCCTGCAGCGAGGAACCAATCTTGCCGGCTTCGCGCAGTGCTTCCAGCGCCTTGGTCACGTCGGCGCGCACGCCGCGTACCTGCGCCCACCTGGCCAGCAGGTCACCCTCGTCGGCCGGCTTGGGCAGTTCGTGCCAAGTCTCGAACATCACCGATTGTTTGGCGTTGCCGGTCAGCACCTGCCAGACTTCCTCGGCGGTGAAGGAGAGAATCGGCGCCATCAATTTGGTGAAGGCCTGCACGATATGCCAAAGCGCGGACTGCGCCGAGCGGCGAGCGCGCGAATCGGGCGCTGTGGTGTACAGGCGGTCCTTCAGGATGTCGAGGTAGAAGCCGCCCAAATCTTCCGAGCAGAAGGTTTGCAGCGCCTGGACGACGCGGTGGAACTCGTAGTGGTCGTAATCGGCCAGACAGTTTTCCTGCAACTCTCGGGTCAGCGCCAGCGCGTAGCGGTCGATTTCCAGCCATTGATCCACCGGCAACATGTCGCTGGCTGCGTTGAAATCGGCGGTATTGGCGAGCAGGAAGCGTAGCGTGTTACGGATACGGCGATAGCCTTCGACAACGCGTTTGAGAATTTCGTCGGAAATCGACAGTTCACCTGAGTAATCGGTCGACGCCGTCCACAAGCGCAGGATTTCCGCCCCCATCTTGTCGGACACCTGCTGCGGCGCGATGACGTTACCCTTGGACTTCGACATCTTGTGACCCTTGCCGTCGACGACAAAACCATGCGTCAGCAGCGCCTTGTACGGGGCGCGGCCGTCGATGGCGCAGCCGGAGAGCAGCGAGGACTGGAACCAGCCGCGATGCTGGTCGGAGCCTTCAAGATACATGTCAGCCGGATAAGCCAGATCGGCGGCGTGCGAGCCACGCAGCACGTGACAGTGCGTGGTGCCCGAATCGAACCAGACGTCGAGCGTGTCCTTCATCTTGGCGTAATGCTCGGCCTCGGCGCCGAGCAGTTCGGCGGCATCGAGTCTGAACCAGGCTTCGATACCCTCCTTCTCGACGCGCAGCGCGACCTGCTCGATCAACTCGGCGGTATGCGGATGCGGCAGCGCGGTTTCCTTGTGCAGGAAGAAGGGAATCGGCACGCCCCAGTTGCGCTGGCGCGATACGCACCAGTCCGGCCGGGTACGCATCATCGCCTCCAGCCGCGCGCGGCCCCAGGCCGGGAAGAACTGCGTTTCATCGACGGCACGCTCGGCGATCCAGCGCAGGGTCGAGGCGTCTTCGTCCTTCTTGTGCTCCATGCCGATGAACCACTGCGTCGTAGCGCGAAAGATTATCGGCGTTTTGTGGCGCCAGCAATGCGGGTAGCTGTGCTGAATTTTCTCGGTTTTTAGCAGTCGACCGCGACATTCGAGTTCCTGCAGCACCAGCGGATTGGCTTCCCAAACCGACTTGCCGGCCAGTTCACCGACCGACAGCGCCGGCGTGTTGGCAAGGAAGCGGCCGTCGCTACCGACCGGATTGTTGACCGGCAGACCATATTTCTTGCCGATCGTAAAGTCGTCCGCACCGTGTGCTGGTGCCGTGTGCACCAAACCGGTGCCGGCCTCGGTGGTAACATGCGTGCCGCAGATGATGGCAACATCGCGCGCCTGCAACGGGTGCTTGAGCAGGATCTGGTCGAGCTTGCTGCCCAGGCAGGAAGCAACGGTTTCGCCACTCAACCCGTAACGCTTGAGGCAGGCGTCAGCCAGTTCACGGACCAGGATCAGCGCGCCCTTTTCGGTTTCGATCAGGTCGTAGGTCAGTTCCGGATGCACGCTGACCGCCTCGTTGGCGGGCAGCGTCCACGGGGTCGTCGTCCAGATCACCGCGAAGGCCGGGCCACGCAGGTGAGTCAGCCCAAAGGCGGTGGCCAGTTTGTCGGCGTGGTTCGTATGCACGTCGAAAGCGACGTCGATGGCCGGCGAGGTCTTGTCCTCGTATTCGACCTCGGCTTCGGCCAGCGCCGAACCGCAATCGAGACACCAGTTGACCGGCTTCAAACCCTGATACAGGTAGCCCTGATCGAGAATCTTGCCGAGCGCCCGCATTTCGTCGGCTTCGGCCTTGAAGCTCATGGTCAGGTAAGGATTGTCCCAATCACCCAGGACGCCAAGACGGATGAAATCCTGCTTCTGGCGCTCGACCTGTTCGGCGGCATAGGCCCGCGACAGTTCGCGCACCTTGTCGGCGGGAATGTTCTTGCCGTGCAGCTTTTCGATCTGATGCTCGATCGGCAGGCCGTGGCAATCCCAACCCGGCACATAGGGCGCATCGAAACCAGCCAGCGTTTTCGAGCGGACAATGATGTCCTTCAAAATCTTGTTTACGGCATGGCCAATATGAATATCGCCATTGGCATAGGGCGGGCCGTCATGCAACACGAAGCGCGGGCGGCCAGCGCTGATCTCGCGGATACGCTGGTAAAGCCTGGTCCGCTGCCATTGGCCGACCCATTGCGGCTCGCGTTTGGGCAGGTCACCGCGCATCGGGAACGGGGTATCCGGCAGGTTCAGGGTATCTTTGTAATCAGCCATTTTGCATGCTCACCGCGTAAAGAAAGCCCGCGCCGCCACGGCATCAGCCGCGATCTGCGCCTTGAGGGCGTCAAAATTGGGAAAACGTTGTTCGTTGCGCAGTTTATGTACGAAACGAACGGAAATATGGGCGCCGTAGATGTCACGCTCGAAATCAAACAGATGCACTTCGAGTAGCGGCCGCGTTCCGCCGACTGTCGGCCTAACACCAAGATTAGCCACGCCGGGCAAGGGCTTGTCGCCCAGGCCGCCGACTTCGACCGCAAAGACACCACTCATCGGCAGCGGATTGTGCTTGATGCGAATGTTCGCTGTCGGGAAGCCCCATTGGCGGCCGAGTTGCTGGCCACGCGTCACCTTGCCGTCGATGACATAAGGCCGGCCAAGCAGGCGTGCCGCATGCGCCATATCGCCCGCCGCCAGCGCCGCCCGGACGCCGGAACTTGACACTCTTTCGCCGTCGACCGTGACACTGCCCATCGCCTCGACAGAGAAGTCGCGCTGAGCACCCGCCTGTTGCAGCAGCGCAAAATCACCCGCGCGCGCCTTGCCGAAGCGGAAATCGTCGCCGATGATCAAATGTTGGACGCGCAATCCACGCACCAGCACCCTGTCGATGAACTGGTCGGCGGAAAGCGCCGCAAACGAAGCGTTGAAGCGGCAGACCGTGGCCTGTTCGATACCCGCCTCGGCAAGCAGTTCGATCTTCTCGCGGAAAGTGGTCAGACGCGCCGGCGCCGAGGCCGGACTAAAAAATTCGCGGGGATGCGGCTCGAAGGTCAGTACGGTCGGAGGCATTGCCGATTGCGATGCGACATCGCACAGGCGGCGGAGCAGTGCGCCATGCCCGAGGTGAACACCGTCGAAATTGCCGATCGCCAATACCGTCGGCCCTGGAACCGGGCGCGAAAAACCACGAACTACCCGCATTTGATGCCCGAAAAAAGCTGCAATTATAGCGACTTGTATTGGCCTGCGCGCGACGCGCTCGGGACTCGACCGAACAGCCCTCGGCATCCCGCAGCCGACGACTGATTAGCGGCCTTGCCGTTTCCTTCCCACAACGGCCTGATGCCGAATTTTCGACTTCACTTGAACGGCCTCGCCGCTGCCAATACACGTCGCCCACAAACTGTTGCAATCCGTTACTTGAAGCAACGGCGCAAGGCCGCTATCTTGAAGCCATGCGCTGAAGTAATTCAGCCTAGGCGGCCTACCCCCTCTCCCTTCCCGAAACCTGGCCGCCTTGAAAGCCCCTTGCCCCCTCAAGGGGCTTTCGCCTTTTTGCAACGCGGAAGAGCGTAAACCCAAACTAATTGTTGCGCCGCAGCAATCCCATGTGTATAGTGAACTCGTCTCCTCCTCCAGTCCTCTGGATGGATTTAAGCCCGCCTCGTGCGGGCTTCTTTTTTCCGGAAGTTGCCAGCGACAGCGATATTTCGGTCGCTCGTCAGGCGATACTGGCGAGTTTGGCCTTCGGGCCAGGCGGATGCTTGATGAAGTACTGTTTTACGCCACGGACGATGGCATCGGCCAGCTTGTTCTGATATGCATCGTCATTCAGGCGGCGCTCCTCGTCGGGATTGGAGATGAAGGCCGTCTCGATCAAGGCCGAAGGAATATCCGGTGCCTTGAGGACCGCGAAGCCGGCCTGCTCGACGCTAGTCTTGTGCAGCGTATTGACCGAACCGAGTTCCCCGAGCAGGTATTTGCCGAGCTTGAGGCTGTCGTTGATCGTCGCCGTCTGCGACAGATCGAGCAGCGTGCGGGCCAGGAACAGATCCTTGGCGCTGAGATTGACGCCACCGACCAAGTCGGCATCATTCTCGCGCTGGGCGAGCATGCGGGCCTGCGTGCTCGACGCCCCGCGCTCGGACAAAACGAATACCGACGACCCGCGGGCATCGGGCTTGACCCAGGCATCGGCATGGATCGACAGGAAGAGGTCGGATTGCAACCGGCGCGCCTTCTGGACGCGCATCTGCAGGGGCACGAAGAAATCCGAGTCGCGCGTCAGCACGGCGCGCATGTTCGGCTCGGCATCAAGACGCGCCTTGAGACGCTTGGCGACGGCCAGCGTGACGGTTTTCTCGTAAGTTCCACCGCTCCCGACTGCGCCCGGGTCTTCGCCGCCGTGCCCGGGATCAAGTGTGATGATGACCATCCGGTCGACAATCGACTTACCTGACTTGCGGGTCGTCTGGATTTCTGGGGCTTCGGGCGCCGGTGTGGTCTCGACCTTCCGGGTCGGCGCCTCACGAGCCTTGGACTCGGTATCGAGTTGCAACGGTTCGACGGCATCCTTGCGCCCCTCGACCAGCGACATCAGCGGATCGACAGGTGTCACCGGGTACACGTCAAGAACCAGTCGATAACCGTATTCGCCGACCGGCTTGACTTCGAAAATCTGCGGCGTAACCTTGGCCTTTAGTTCCATGACCAGACGCACGACATCCGGCTTGTAGCGCCCGGCCCGCAACAGCTTGATGTACGGATCGTCGGTGGCCACCTTGCGCGAGATACTGTCGAGCACACTGTTGAGCTCGACGCCCTCGATATCGACGACCAGCCGGTCGGGATTCTCGACCGTGAAATGCGTGAATTTCAACGGCGCGTTGTGCTCGAGCGTGACGCGCGTGTAATCGGCGGCCGGCCAGATACGCACCGACAGAACTGACGCCTGCTTCGCCGCGGCGCCAGCCAGCGACGATACGGAAAGGATCAGCGAGGCTCCGGCATAGCGCAGAAGCTGCCGTCGCCCGCGGCTGTGTTGATGGCCCTTATGCATTGCTGCCCTTCCAGTGACTGTGCGACGGCTTCGAGGACGCGTCCGGAATCCGCATGCCCGAGACGCAGCCGCAGGTCGGGCGCTGGCACGCAGCCTCGAGCCCGCTCCGGCCATTCGACCAAGCACACTGTGTTGTCGTTGAAATATTCGTCAAAGCCCGCATCGAGAAACTCCTCTGGTAACTCGAAACGATAGAAATCAAAGTGATATAAGTATAAGCTCGAAATCACGTAAACTTCAACCAGAGAATACGTCGGACTTTTCACCGGCCCCTGATATCCGAGCGCCCGGATCAATGCGCGAACCAGCGTCGTTTTCCCGACGCCAAGGTCACCTTCGAGAAAAATGACCATTCCTGGCCGCACCGCTGGCGCCAGCAATTGGCCCAGTAGCTGCGTTGCTGCCTCGTCTGGCAAGGAAAAAACAGCGTTAACATCGGGGCTATGCACGATCAGAACTCCATGCTGGAAGATGCGGCGTTAAAGGAAGCTATCCGTCAGGCCGGCAAGGAACTGGGTTTCGCTGCGCTTGGCTTCGCGAGGGCCAATGCCACAGGCGCTGCGGAGCACCTGCGCGACTGGCTGGCCGCCGGCTGTCACGGCGAGATGGATTATATGGCGCGTCATGCCGAATTGCGCGCTGCCCCCCAACTGCTCCATGCCGGCACGGTGACCGTGATCTCTGCCGCGGTCGACTACCTGCCCCACGGCAAAATCGCCGATGAGCCCGGACAGGCGGCAATTTCACGCTATGCGCAGGGCCGCGACTACCACAAGGTCGTGCGCCACCGGCTGCGACGGCTGGCCGATGCCATCGACGCGCTGGCTGGGCCGTTCGGCCATCGAGTCTTTTCGGATTCGGCGCCGGTCATGGAAGTGCATTTTGCGCAGCAGGCGGGTCTCGGCTGGCGCGGCAAGCATACGCTGCTGCTGTCGCAGCAAGGCTCCTGGCGCTTTCTCGGCGAGATCTACTGCGACCTGCCGTTGGCCCCCGACGCGCCAGTTGAGGAACACTGCGGCACGTGCACCGCCTGCATCGACACCTGCCCGACACGAGCAATCACCGCGCCCTATCGTGTCGACGCACGGCGCTGCATTTCCTACCTGACCATCGAACTGGCCGGCAGCATTCCCGAGGAATTCCGGCCGCTGATCGGCAACCGCATCTACGGCTGCGACGACTGCCAGATCTGTTGCCCGTGGAACCGCTTCGCGCAGTCCGGCGACCCCGAATTCGCGCCACGCCACGGGCTTGACGAAGCCCGCCTGGCCGCACTTTTTTCCTGGACGGAGACGGAATTCAACGAACGCCTCGCCGGCAACCCGATCCGCCGCATCGGCCATGAACGCTGGTTGCGCAATATCGCCGTAGCGCTGGGCAATGCCGGCGATTCAGCCGAAACCCGTTCGGCGTTGGCCAGCCGCGCCGACCACCGCTCCCCAATCGTACGCGAACACGTCGCCTGGGCGCTGGCACGATCAACGTCTATCCGACCGGAGGCAGTGCCGGCCTTGTCGAGCGCCAGACCACGTTGATCGTCGTCACAACTTCCTGACAGCTTGGTAGGCGGCTATCTTGGATCTCGCCGACCAAGTTGCAACAATGCAACAATCTGTCCATGCCGACCCTGCTGCCGAGGCAGCCTTCAGGAAGAGCCGGAGTGATGCTCGAGATAGTGCTTCAGAACGCTCTTGAGAAGCACGGCATGCCCGGTATTGCCGGTGTCCTGCGCATGCTTGATGTCGTCTACGATCATCGCCTTGATCCGCTTTTCGCCGGCTTTCGTATGAACGAGATAGTTGCCCATCTCGAGGGCCACCATTTCCGGTATGTGCTCGTGCTCCGAGATGGCGAGAATTTCTTCCTCGGTCAGTTCGGACAGTTCAATGCAGTCTTGCAGTGTCAACATGGTTCGCCTTTCCTCACTTGGATTGCCTCGCCTAGTAGTCTATCGCAGGTTTCCGGGCGTTGCATTGACCTGCGACAATGTCTGTCGAGAAAGGCCCGCTTTCACCCATCCAATACGCAACCGGTCGCCCCGGATCGGCACACCATTCGCTCCATGAACCGGCATACAGACGCGAGCCGGGTAAACCGGCGATTTCCATGGCCAGCATGTTGTGGCAGGCCGAGACTCCGGAACCGCACTGATGAATGACCTGCTCCGGCGACGTGCCGGCGAGCACGGCAAGCCATTCGGCGCGCAAATCGGCGGCTGGTTTGCAGCGTCCGTCGGCCTGAAGATTGTCATGGAAAAAGCGGTTGACCGCGCCAGGGATGTGGCCGGCAACCGGATCGATGGTTTCGTTCTCGCCACTGTAACGGTCCGGACTGCGCGCATCGACCAGACACATGCCGGGCGCCTCAAGGCGCTCCAGCAAGTCGTCGGCGGTTACCGGCCCGACTCCCTTGTTCGCCTTGAACGCAACCGCGGCCACGCTCGCCGGCCGTGCCGTCATCGCCCCACCTGCCGACTGCCAGGCCTGCAACCCGCCATCGAGCAAAGCCACCCGTTCATGGCCCAGCCAACGCAGCAACACCCACAGGCGCCCGGCGATCATGCCCTGCGCGTCGTCATAGACGACAACCTGGGTCTGCGGCCCGATGCCAATCTCTCCCAGACGTGCTGTCAGACGATCGCGCTCGGGCCAGGGATGGCGACCATTGCTCCCGCTCAGCGGCCCCGAGAGGTCGCGGTCACAATGCAGAAAGATTGCCCCCGGAATATGGCTCTCGGCATACACGCGCTCACCGTAGCTGGCGTCGGACAACTGATGTCGTACGTCGATGACGCGCCAGCCCTTGTCGTCGACATGTGCCGCCAGCGTGGCGACATCGACCAGCGTAGTGAAGCTCATTGCCCGGAATCCAGCCAGGAATTGGCTTCGTCGGCATTGTCGAAGACCTCGACATCGGCACTGACGAAGGTCTGCGACAGCCACGCACTCCAGGTGACCCACTGACTGTCGGTGACCACCGCAACCCGCTTGAAGTCGTCGGGATGGGCCCGCGAGAACTTGATCTCCTCCCACGCGACATCGATGGTCAGGTCGGCCATCTGGCTGAGGTCGAAATAGAGGTCGACTGGCCCTTCGAACCTGACCTTGAAATTGACGACCTCCTCAAACTCCTTGTAGTCGGCCAGCGTGAATTCGCCGAAGACGGAAACGCTGACGCGCTGAGGTTTTTGGTCGACGACAATCATTGCAGATCTCCGAAGTTGTTTGTTGCCAGTTTAATCCTGTTCGCTGGGGCTGGCGCGGGAAAAATGCGTCGCCGCAATTCCCGAGAGGATGATCAGGGCGATGGCGAGCCAGGATGTAGCGTGCAGCACCTCACCCCAGAAGAGCACGCCCGCCAGGCTGGAAAATATCACCGTGCTGTAGGCCAGCGCCGCCGAAAGCAGCGTCTTGCCGCGCGTGTAGGCCCGCGTCATGGCCAGTTGGGCGAGCGTCGCGAAGATGGCGACGCCGAGCAGAATCAAGCCACTGCGCGGGTCGACCGCATGCAGGTCACTGAACAGCAGCCAGAGCGCGGCACAACACGAGGAAACGAGCGAAAAATAGAAAACCGTGCGCACCTCGGGTTCGCCGCGGGCGCCCAGTTCGCGCACGCTGAAATATGCCATGCCGGCGAGCACCCCGGAGCCGAGACCGATCAGGCCCGCGGTGAGTTGATCGGCATGCAGGCTCGGCTTGAGCAGCAGCGCCACCCCGGCGAGACCGACCAACAGCGCGCCGAGCATTCCGACGCGCAGGCGCATACCGGTCAGGGCCAGGTAGATGGCGAGGAAAATCGCCGACGTGTAATTGAGCGTCACCGCTGTCGCCAGCGGCAGCAGGGCAATCGCATGGAAATAGGCGAACAGCGCCGAGAACCCGACGAAACCACGGCTGATCTGCCAGCGCCATTCCGGTGTCGCCAGGCGCACCCCGCGCAGGCGCACCAGCCCGAACATGAGGAGCAGCGAGACGAAGCTGCGGTAAAAGGTGATCTCGACCGCCGAATGCGTCTCCGCGGCCAGCTTGACACAAACCCCCATGCTGGCAAAAAGAAGGCTGGCGACCAGCATCCAGAGGGATTGCATTCGTGGGCGACCCGAAAATGGAAAAGGCGGCGGATTTTACCGCAGCAACTCGTGCATTGCGGTAACAACCTCGACGCTGGTCTGCATCATCCCGCGGTTGATGTCAGCGACGTCCTGTTGTGGGAGCACTCGCACGTCCCGACATGGCCGAGCGCGGGTGCTTGAAGAACAGGGCATTTCAGCTTGCCTGCTTCGCCCAGTCCAGGTCAAGGGCTGGACTCCGCGGGAAATGCCTGACCCAGATCAGGTTGCCACGGCGGACATTCAATACCCGCAGCAGAGCCAGAAAGGCGATTCCGCTCCCCCCGGTTTGACCTTAAGCCCTCTCATGGAGTATTTTTGCGTGTTTCCCGGAACCCGGTTGCCATGGATCACCTCCCCATCACAGACATGAAATTCGAGGCTGCCCTCGCCGAGCTCGAAGCCATCGTCCACGGCATGGAAGACGGCAAGCTTGAGCTTGAAGCCTCGATTGCGGCCTATCGTCGTGGAATGGATCTGATGAAGTACTGCCAGGGCCAACTGGCCGACGCCGAGCAGCAAGTTCGCATCTTTGAAAATGGCCAACTCAAGGACGTCGACCCCGACAGTCTGGAGGATCGGTGAGTACCCTTGCCCTTACGGACTGGATGGCGGCCACGCAGGCCCGTGTCGAATTGGCGCTGAGCCATTTCCTCCCGGTTGCCGACGGAATCCCCGCCCGCCTCCACGACGCCATGCGCTATGCCACGCTCGGCGGCGGCAAGCGTATCCGCCCGCTGCTCGTCTGCGCGGCCGGCGAACTGACCGGCGCCACCCCGGACAAGCTCGACCGCATTGCCTGCGCCGTCGAGCTGATCCATGCCTATTCGCTGGTGCATGACGACCTCCCGTGCATGGACAACGACGTGCTGCGGCGCGGCCGCCCGACCTGTCACGTCGAGTTCGACGAGGCAACCGCCCTGCTCGTCGGCGACAGCCTGCAAACCCTGGCCTTCGAGATACTCGCCAACGAGCCCGATACCAAGCCGGCGCGCCAGCTCGAAATGGTCGCCCTGCTCGCCCGCGCCAGCGGCTCGCGCGGCATGGCCGGCGGCCAGGCCATCGACCTGGCGGCGGTTGGCCTAGAACTTGATCAGCCGCAACTGGAACTGATGCACGCGCTCAAGACCGGCGCCTTGATCCGTGCTGCCGTTCTGCTCGGCGCCCTGGGCGGGCGGGCACTTGCCGTCGACGAACGCGGCAACCTTGAGCGCTTCGCCAAGCGCATCGGCCTCATGTTCCAGGTGGTTGACGACATTCTCGACTGCACGGCGAGCACCGCCACGCTGGGCAAGACTGCCGGCAAGGATAAGGCCGCCGAGAAGCCGACCTATGTCAGGCTGCTCGGCCTCGAAAACGCCCGCGCTTACGCGGAAGAACTGCGCGGCGATGCCATCGGGGCCCTGTCCATCTTCGGCCAGCGCGCCCGCCGCCTGACCCAACTGGCAGATTTCATCTGCCACCGGCAATTCTGAGTCCTGAAATGAGCGCACTCTCCCTACTTGAAACCATCAACAGCCCGGCCGACCTACGCCGCCTGGAGCGCAAGCAGCTGCAGCAACTGGCGACCGAACTGCGCGCCTTCCTGATCGACTCGGTATCACAGACCGGCGGCCATCTTTCTTCCAACCTGGGTACCGTCGAACTTACCATCGCCCTGCACTTCGTCTTCAAGACACCAGAAGACAGGCTCGTCTGGGACGTCGGCCACCAGTGCTATGCGCACAAGATCCTGACCGGGCGACGCCAGGGTATGGGCGCACTGCGCATGCAGGGCGGCGTTTCCGGATTCCCCAAGCGCAGCGAGAGCCGCTATGACACTTTTGGTGTCGGTCACTCGTCGACTTCCATCTCGGCCGCCCTCGGCATGGCACTGGCCGCCAAGCACAAGGGCGAGACCCGCAAGGCCATCGCCATCATCGGTGACGGAGCGATGTCAGCCGGGATTGCGTTTGAGGCGCTCAACAATGCCGGTGTCGCCGATGCCGACATGCTGGTCATCCTAAATGACAACGAGATGTCGATCTCGCCACCGGTCGGCGCGCTGAACAACATCCTGACCCGCCTGATGTCGGGAACGACCTTCAACGCCGCCCGCGAGGGCGCCCGCCACATGCTCGAACTAGCGCCGCCACTGCTCGAACTGGTCCGGCGCGCCGAGGAGCACGTCAAGGGCATGATCGCGCCCGGCACGCTTTTCGAGGAATTCGGATTTCACTACTACGGCCCGATCGATGGCCATGACCTCGATGTGCTGATCCCGACGCTGGAAAACCTGCGCAAGCTGAAAGGGCCGAAGTTCCTTCACGTCATCACCAAGAAAGGCCAAGGCTACAGGCTGGCCGAGGCCGACCCTATTCTTTACCACGGTGTTGCCAAATTCGCGCCTGAAGAAGGAATCAAGCCCCCCACGGGTCCGGGCAAGCTGACCTATACCCAGGTTTTCGGCGACTGGCTGTGCGACATGGCCAGGGCCGATTCGCGCCTCGTCGGCATTACCCCGGCCATGCGCGAAGGGTCCGGGCTGTTGCGTTTCTCCGGCGAATACCCCGATCGCTACTTCGATGTCGGCATCGCCGAGCAGCATGCGGTAACTTTCGCCGCCGGCCTGGCCTGCGAGGGGTTGAAACCGGTCGTCGCCATCTACTCGAGTTTCCTGCAGCGCGCCTATGACCAGTTGATCCACGACGTCGCGCTGCAGAATCTGCCGGTCGTTTTCGCGGTCGACCGCGGCGGTCTGGTCGGCGCCGACGGCCCGACGCACCACGGCACCTTCGACCTCTCCTTCGTCACCTGCATCCCCAACCTGGTCGTCATGACGCCGGCCGACGAAGCGGAATGCCGCGCAATGCTGTCCACCGCTTATGCACTAGATTGCCCGAGCATGGTCCGCTACCCGCGCGGTGGTGGCACCGGCACGGTTCCGTCTGAGAACCTCGACACGCTCCCACTCGGCAAGGGTGAAATTGTCCGTCACGGCAAGGGGGTTGCCCTGCTCGCCTTTGGCAGTCTGCTAGCGGCGGCGCGCACCGCCGGCGAGGAACTCGACGCCACGGTGGTAAACATGCGCTTCGTCAAGCCAATCGATGCCGGACTCATTGTGGAACTGGCGGGGAACCATTCACTGCTGGTCAGCATCGAAGAGAACACGGTGATCGGTGGCGCTGGCTCCGAGGTCGAACGCCTCCTCCGTGAACGTGGGCTTCAAGTACCCCTGATCAGGCTTGGTCTGCCCGACCGATTCATCGGCCATGGCGAGCAGAAACAGCTTCTTGCCGACCTCGGCCTCGACAAGGCAGGGATCGTTCGAGCGGTTCACGAGCGAAACCGGCCACGATAACCAATCGAAGAACAATGATGAGCATGCCCACCCCAAACATCCCGGATGTCCAGAGTTCGGCCGACACGCGCCAGATTGCGATCAACAAGGTCGGCATCAAGGCCATCCGCCACCCGGTCATGGTCCAGGACAAGTCAGCCGGCAGCCAGCACACGATCGCTGTCTTCAACATGTACGTCGGGCTGCCGCACAACTTCAAGGGCACCCACATGTCACGCTTCGTGGAGATTCTCAACAGCCACGAACGCGAGATTTCGGTCGAGAGCTTCCCGGTCATGCTGCGCGATATGGTCGCCAAGCTGGAAGCCGAAACCGGTCACATTGAGATGAACTTCCCCTACTTCATCAACAAGACCGCCCCGGTTTCCGGCGTTAACAGTCTGATGGATTACGACGTCACCTTCATCGGCGACATCTGCCACGGCGAGATCGCGACTTCGGTCAAGGTTGTCGTGCCGGTGACCAGCCTCTGCCCCTGCTCCAAGAAGATTTCCGAATATGGCGCGCATAACCAGCGCTCGCACGTCACCGTCACCGCCCGCACCAACGATTTCGTGTGGATCGAGGAACTCGTGCAACTGGTCGAGGCCGAAGCGTCCTGCGAACTGTTCGGCCTGCTCAAGCGCCCCGATGAGAAATTCGTCACCGAACGCGCCTATGACAACCCGAAATTTGTCGAAGACATGGTCCGCGACGTTGCCGCGAGACTCAACGGGGAAGGACGCATCGACGCCTACATCGTCGAGTCGGAGAATTTCGAGTCGATCCACAACCATTCAGCCTATGCGCTGATCGAGAAGGACAAGGCACTCGGCTAAGGAGCGCCTGCTGCGGTCGACACGCATTTCCGGCTAGAAACCGGAAGGAAGAAACGACAAACGGGGCGCCACAGCGCCCCGTTTGTCGTTTCTGCAGAAAACCGCTCAGGCCGCCGTCTTGGGGGCCTTGCGGACCAACTTTTCCTTGATGCGTGCCGACTTGCCGGAACGCTCACGCAGGTAGTAGAGCTTGGCGCGACGAACATCGCCGCGACGCTTGACTTCAATCGCCGCAACCAGCGGCGAGTGGGTCTGGAAGGTACGTTCGACGCCTTCGCCGGACGAAATCTTGCGGACGATGAAGGAAGAGTTCAGACCACGGTTACGCTTGGCGATGACGACACCTTCGTAGGCCTGGAGACGCTCGCGAGTCCCTTCCTTGACCTTGACCTGAACGACGACGGTGTCGCCCGGCGCGAATTCAGGAATGGTCTTGCCCAGTCGGGCGATTTCTTCTTGTTCCAGTTGTTGAATCAGGTTCATGTGAGATCCTTGAAAATTATGAACATCTACTCACCGCATAGCTCCTCTCCGACGATTTCCGTGAGGAGTTGCGCTTCTTCCGCGGTCAACCCGCGGTTCGCCAGCAAATCCGGCCGGCGCTTCCGGGTTCGCGCCAGCGACTGCTTCAGTCGCCAGCGACGAATTCTCTTGTGGTCGCCCGAAACCAATACTTCCGGGACTGCCCGACCTTCGTAAACTTCGGGCCGCGTGTAGTGCGGACAATCCAGCAGACCCGATACAAACGAATCCTCCACCGCCGAAGCGGCATCACCCAATACTCCCGGCAACTGGCGGACAACGGCATCGATCAAGACCATTGCCGGCAACTCGCCGCCGGAAACAACAAAATCCCCAATCGAAATTTCCTCATCGACGTAGTGCTCGATCAGACGCTCGTCGATTCCTTCGTAACGACCGCAAAGAAGGATCAGCCCCTCGTCACCCGTCGCCAGTCGCATCACTCTTTCATGGGTCAGCGGCGCACCCTGCGGCGACAGGCATATCACCCGATTGCTGCCCAGGCCCGCTTCACGCTGCCGCGCCTTCGCCGCCGCTATCGCTTTTTCAAGCGGTCCCGGCTGCATGACCATGCCCGGCCCGCCACCGAAGGGGCGATCATCGACCCGACCCCACGCATTCTCGGCAAAATCCCTCGGATTCCAGCCTTGCCAGTCCCAGCGCCGCTCTTCCAGCGCCCGGCGGGTAATGCCGCTCTGCGTCACTGCGGAAAACATCTCCGGGAAGATCGTAATGCAGTCGAACCGGATCACCAGTCGCTGTCCCACTCCACGCGGATCCGTTCCGCTTCCTTCTCCACCGCCAGCACCACCGCCGAGACAAACGGCAACAGGCGCTCGGCATCGTTGTCCGCAACCACGCGCAACACCGCGTTTGCCCCCGTTTCAATCAACCCCGCAACCTTGCCAAGTCGTTCGCCTGCGGTATTGATGACCTCAAGGCCGACCAGATCGACCCAGTAGTACTCGTCCTCCTCGGTCTTCGGCAACACAGCGCGCGGCGCCCCGACCAGAAGACCCTTCATCGTCTCGGCAGCCGTGCGGTCGGGAACGCCGTCAAGCAGGACCACCAGACCTTCACCGTGCGCCTTCAAGGACTTCAGTCCAAACTCGCGCCACGCCCCGCCTTCGGTACCGACCCACCAGACCGGCATTCCGCCCCAAGCCAGAGGATCGTCGGCAAAGGGGTATAACCTGAGCCAGCCCCGCATCCCGTAGGGGTCGGCCAGCCGCCCCAGAACGACGATATCGCCGCCAGTCAAAGCTGACTGCTTAAGCGGCCTGCTGGGCGGCGTGTTGCTTGACCAGGCGGGCGACGGTCGGCGACAGCCGGGCGCCGTTCTGCTGCCAGTAGGTCAGACGATCAACGGCGACGCGCAGACCTTCTGCGCTACCGGCGGCAACCGGATTGTAGAATCCGATGCGCTCGACGAAGCGCCCATCGCGGCGGCTGCGCGAATCGGCCACGACCATGTTGAAGAAGGGACGCTGTTTGGCGCCGCTGCGGGCAAGGCGGATGACAACCATGGAAACTCTTTCGTTGCTTTAAAAAGACCGAAGATTATATCGCCTAATCAAGGAAATACAAGATCCATAATGGCAATTCCGGGCCACTCCGCCCGAGATGGCGGGACGTGGCAACCGTTGGTAGTCCCGACATCGCAAAAATCGCCACGATTGGTTATTCTGAGCGCCGAAGATGTCGCACGACACCATGAATCGTTACCGTGGCTCCGCCAATGGCAGAAGCAAGGCCATCATGGAGTGGCTCGCCCTCGCAAACGGCAGAACCGGCGCGGACGATGCCGATCAGCTTCTCAGGCAGATAATACTGTTGCGCGAGGCGGCAATTCCTGCCGGACAGCGCACACGGCTTATCGACCTGCTTTTCGAGCAGGCCGAGAGGATCGTCATGGCCCAGTTACCATTGCTGCATGACGTCACGCTACCTGTTTCGCGCAAGGTCCGGCATCGCGCCGGCATCATCCAGGAATTTCTGGATGCGCTGATCCAAGAGTATTTCAGCACAATCTCCGAGTTGTTCGATTCGCTAGCCCCTGCGCCAGTGCGCCCCCCGCGGGAAACCTTGCGGCGTATCATGACCTGCGTAGCCTGGCACATCCGCATCAGTCACCTGGTTGCTTCGCCCAGCAGTGTTGGAATCTGGCAACAACTCCATGCGGCTTACCGCGCCTCGCGCCGGCTCGGCGTCGCCGAGATGCCGGGTCCGGACGGGGAACCCACGATCCAGAATTCCTATCTCCATGTCCTGCTGGCTGCAATTGCCCAGCCGGCGTCGTTCTGTCCGACCGAACTCGAATTCATTACCGAATACATCGCGTCGTGCATACGGCCCGTCGACATCCTTGAAAATCCACCGCGGGATCACAAAGGCATCTTCTGGGTAGCACTGGACAGGGATTTTCCAGCCCAAGCCATGACACGACGCCTGCCGCCCGGTGACACGTTCGCCCTCTATTTTGCGTGCGATATGGTCGCCCGCGATACCCGCGAGCAACTTGCCGCCTTGGCCAAAGGGGCGCCAGCTTCCAGCCTGGGTCTCCCGGATTTCGCGGATACCCCGGCCGGCCGTGGGGTTTTGCGCCGCCTCGGTCTGCTCTGGGGCAGACCAGCAAGGCGCCGGTTCCAGCGCCGGCACCGGTCATACCGGGTTAGTCTCTGCGCCGGGCTGGAACAACTCTGGCAATTGATCCGGGACCCGGAGACGGATGGCCAGATCAGCGAATGGATGGTGACCAACGAAAGTCCCGACGGCTACTCGCTGATGCACATGTCGGGCAAGACATCGCATCTGCGGGTTGGCGACATTGTCGCCGTTCGACCCACCGGCGAACATGTCACCGAGCCGATTCACAACTGGCATGTGGGCATCGTGCGCTGGGCGATCTCCGAGAATCCGGAGCATATCGAACTCGGGATACAACAACTTGCCTCAGGCGCCATTGCCGCACAGATCATCAGGCCAGTCGAACTCCAGGCAGGCAGGCTCTCGGCACTCATCCTCCCTGAAATGCTTCCGTTGCGTACCGGGCAGACCCTGGTGGCCCCGACGGGGCAACTGAAAGAACAGGAAGTTCGGCTGATCGTCTTGGTCGAGCAGGGCAATATCGAGATTCGCGAGGTCCGCCCGACGGTTCTGACCGAGCAGACCTCGAGTATCGACGTCTTCAGCGTCGAGCCGGATGAGTCGGACGAATCTGGCGAACAGGGCGAGAATTCGTAGCGGCGATCAGGCCCCCGAAGAGAACGACCGCCCAGCTCAGGTGCAGCCAGGCCAGGAAGACCGGGAACGCAGCGAAGGCGCCGTAAACGCTCTTCAGGATTGCGGAACTTGCCAGGTACCATTCAAAAAGCTTCTGCATGATGGCGAAGGCCAGTGAGGCGAAAAGACCGCCGAGCAATGCGCTGCGCCACGACACCGGAGCATTCGGCACCGCGTGGTACAAGAACGAAAAGAACATGCCAAGGACTGTCACCGATATTGCTTTGAGAGAGGCACGACGCGCCCACTCCACATCCTCGATGAAACCGAGTGAAGTGGTCACTGCAAACGAGATGGCGGCGGCCACCGCGGCCAGAACGAATGGCCACACCACTATCGCCAACATATAGAGCTTGAGACGGGCGAGGAAGGGCCGCGGCTTGACCTGCCAGACGTGATTGAACGCGCGTTCGATGGTGTGCATCAGGATGAAGGCGGTGATGCTCAGGAAAGCGATGCCGGCTACGGTCAACTGCTGCGCACGGTGCGAGAAGCGGGAAATGCTGCCGGAAATGGTGCTCGCCGCCCCGCTCGGCAGCAATGAGCCCTGAATCAGCACTTCGAGCCTGGTCAGTAGCAGATTAAGGTAGGGTATGGCATCGGCCACCGACAAGATGAGCGTGACCAGCGGCACCAGCGCCATCAGCGTCGTGAGTGCCAGGGCGGAACTGGTCTGCATCATGTTCTCGGTGCGAAAGCGGCGGAAGATCGTCCACGGTACGCCTGGCTTGGGCGCCGACCGGCGATATCGGGAGTGGGTCTGCATGGGGCCGTATAATAGTCGACCATGGATGACATCCTCGTACTCTATTACAGCCACCGCGGGTCGGTGCGCGCCCTCGCCGAGCGGATAGCGCGCGGGGTCGAATCAGTTCCCGGCGTCCAGGCGCGGTTGCGCACGGTACCCCGGTTGTCGACCGTCTGCGAAGTGGCGGAAGCCGCCGTTCCGGACTCCGGCGCACCCTACGTCGAGGCGGCCGATCTTGAAGAATGCGTCGGCCTGGCGCTTGGCAGCCCGGTGCGCTTCGGCAACATGGCGGCACCGATGAAGTATTTCTGGGATGGGACTATCGCCGCCTGGCAGAACGGCACGCTGGTCGGTAAACCGGCCTGCGTGTTTACTTCCAGCAGCAGCCAGCACGGCGGCAACGAATCGACCCTGTTGTCGATGACGCTGCCACTGCTCCACCACGGGATGCTGCTCATGGGCCTGCCGTTCACCGAGCCGGATGTCAGCCATACCCAACAAGGCGGGACACCCTATGGCGCCAGCCATGTCGCCGGCACCGGTGGCAACCCGCTGCTTTCCGACGCCGAAAGCCGGCTCGCATTCGCCCAAGGCAAGCGGCTGGCAAATATTGCCCTGAAACTGTGTCGACCGTGACAGCAGGACGCTATCAGTTCATAGCCAGCGCCAGCCTGATCGCCCTGATTTTCCTCTGCCTCGGATGGGAACTCTGGTGGGCGCCGCTAAAGCCGGGCGGCTCCTGGCTGACCCTCAAGGCGGTGCTCCTGCTGGCGCCGCTGTTCGGCATCCTTCGTGGCAAGCGCTACACGTATAAATGGATGTCGCTACTCATCCAGTTCTACTTGCTCGAAGGGCTGGTACGCGCCACCAGCGACAGCGGGCTTTCACAAAAACTGGCAATAGCCGAAACACTTCTGGCGACGATCGTGTTCGTTACGACGATTCTCTACGTCCGCGTCACACGCCCTCTTCAAGCGAAAAAAGTCGCCCGGACAGGCTGAGAAGCCCGGTCGCGGAAGGGTCGATCAGACGTCGCCCTGAGCACGCACCCGGTCGAGACTGTAGTGCAGTTTGTTCAAGGCATTCAGGTAGGACCGCGCCGAGGCAATGACTATGTCGGTATCCGCGCCATTGCCATTGACGATCCGGCCAGCCTTGGCCAGACGGGTCGTCACTTCGCCCTGGGCGTCCGTTCCTGTGGTAATGGCATTGACTGAGTAGAGAAGAAGCTCCGCACCACTCCCGGCGATGCTTTCGATCGCCTTGAACGTGGCATCGACCGGACCGCCACCACCAGCCTCGCCCTTGCGTTCGACGCCACCGACACTCAGGATCACCTTGGCATGCGGCATCTCGCCGGTCTCGGAACATACATGCGAATAAATCAGCTTGTACTGTTCGTGTTCCGGCGCCACTAGTCCATCCGAAACCAGTGCATGCAGGTCTTCGTCGAAAATCTCGTGCTTGCGATCGGCCAGTTCCTTGAAGCGCGCAAAGGCGGCATTCAGCGCTTCGTCGCTTTCCAGATCGATACCGAGTTCCTGCAGGCGGGCCTTGAAGGCGTTACGCCCCGAATGCTTGCCGAGAACGAGTTTGTTCTGGGCCCAGCCGACGTCCTCGGCGCGCATGATCTCGTAGGTTTCCCGATGCTTGAGCACGCCATCCTGATGAATACCGGCTTCGTGAGCGAAGGCGTTGGCGCCGACGACCGCCTTGTTCGGCTGGACGGGATAACCGGTGATCTGCGATACCAGCCTCGAGGCGGGGACGATCTGCGTCGTGTCGATCCGCGTCTCCACCGGGAAGACGTCGCCGCGCGTGCGCACGGCCATCACCACCTCTTCCAGCGAGGCATTGCCGGCCCGTTCGCCGAGGCCGTTAATCGTGCACTCGACCTGGCGGGCACCGGCCAGGACGGCGGCCAGCGAATTGGAAACCGCCAGCCCGAGATCATTATGACAATGCACCGACCAGATCACCCGGTCCGAATTGGGCACGCGCTCGATCAACTGGCGCATGGTTTCAGCGTACTGGAACGGAATGTTGTAACCCACGGTGTCCGGAACATTGATCGTGGTCGCGCCGGCCTTGATCACTTCCTCGAAAATTCGGCACAAAAAGTCGAGTTCCGAGCGGCCGGCATCCTCGGCGGAAAACTCGATATCGTCGGTGTACTCGCGAGCCCAGCCGATGGCCCTGATCGCCTGTTCGACGACCTGATCCGGGCTCATGCGCAACTTCTTTTCCATATGGATCGGCGAAGTGGCAATAAAAGTATGGACACGTCCCGATTTTGCCGGCTTGATCGCCTCACCTGCCCGGCGGATGTCGCTCTCGCTCGCCCGCGCCAGCGAGCAGACGGTCGACTCCTTGATCGCGCGCGCGATCGCCTGAATAGCCTCGAAATCGCCGGGTGAAGCGGCTGCAAACCCGGCCTCGATCACGTCGACCCGCATTTTTTCGAGCTGGCGGGCAACCCGGAGCTTCTCTTCCTTGGTCATCGAGGCGCCCGGACTCTGTTCGCCATCGC
This sequence comes from Candidatus Dechloromonas phosphoritropha, assembly GCA_016722705.1. Lineage (NCBI taxonomy): Bacteria > Pseudomonadati > Pseudomonadota > Betaproteobacteria > Rhodocyclales > Azonexaceae > Dechloromonas > Candidatus Dechloromonas phosphoritropha. Next base: position 649,046 of record JADKGN010000004.1, read on the forward strand.
GCAGGGTCGTGTCGAAAATAACCAGATGATGCTTCATTTTGCGCTCCGAAACGTCAAACGCTTCTGCGTTTGAAAATGCCGACCACGGCCAGCACGTAACCAGACAAACCGTAAAGGACAAAAAATCCGAACAGGGCGATCTCCGGGCTGTAGGCCACCAGCGCGAAGCCCAGCGCAATGCCGGCGATCACGAAAAACGGCACGCTCTTCTTGAGATTGACGTCCTTGAAACTGTAATAGCGAATATTGGAAATCATCGTCAGGCCGGCAAAGACCGTCAGCAAACAAGCGAACCAGCGCACATCGCTGCCCGAGAAGCCGGTTTCGATCATCACCCAGACCAGACCGGCCACCAGCGCCGCCGCGGCAGGCGACGGCAGACCCTGGAAATAACGCTTGTCGGTGACTTCCAGCGTCGTATTGAAGCGCGCCAGGCGCAAGGCTGCGCCGGCGCAGTAAATGAAGGCGGCGATCCAGCCCAGTCGGCCAAGATCGCGCAAGGCCCATTCATAGATTACCAGCGCCGGCGCCGCGCCGAAGCTGACCATGTCTGACAGCGAGTCGTACTCGGCACCGAAGGCTGACTGCGTATGCGTCAGGCGCGCCACGCGTCCGTCGAGGCCGTCGAGTACCATGGCGATGAAAATGGCCATCGCCGCCCGCTCGAAGTCTCCCTGCATCGCCTGGACGATCGCGAAGAAGCCCGCGAACAGCGCTGCCGTGGTGAACAGGTTGGGCAACACGTAGATACCACGGCGCTTGAGTTCCGGATTGAACAGGGTTTTACGGGGCTTCAGTTCGGTCATGGGTCACTACAGAATCGGCAACAGGAAGAGGATACACCGTGCTCCGCCCAAATCCGCAAACAACAAGGGCGGTGCAGACTTCCACACCGCCCATGCCAGGACGAGGCCAGCACAAGCGCGAGTGACGGCGTCTCTCGAGCCTGCGGCTACCTGGATCAGTTCCTGGACTGGTCGACGAGCTTGTTCTTCTTGATCCAGGGCATCATGTCGCGTAGCTTCTCGCCCACCGTCTCTATCGGATGAGCAGCGGTCAGGCGTCGGCGAGCGGTCATGGCCGGATAATTGGTGCGGCCTTCAAGGATGAACATCTTGGCGTAGTCGCCTTGCTGGATGCGCTTAAGGGCAGTACGCATGGCCGCACGGGACTGCTCGTTGATGACCTCGGGACCGGTAACGTACTCGCCATACTCCGCGTTGTTGGAGATCGAGTAGTTCATGTTGGCGATGCCGCCCTCGTACATCAGGTCAACAATCAGCTTCAACTCGTGCAGGCACTCGAAGTAGGCCATCTCCGGCGCATAGCCAGCTTCAACCAGCGTCTCGAAGCCCATCTTGACCAACTCGACAGCACCGCCGCAGAGCACTGCCTGTTCGCCGAAGAGGTCAGTCTCGGTTTCTTCGCGGAAGTTGGTCTCGATAACGCCACCTTTGGTGCCGCCGTTGGCGGCGGCGTACGACAGGGCGATGTCCCTGGCCTTGCCGGTCCGGTCCTGATGGACGGCGATCAGCGACGGCACGCCACCCCCCTTCAGGTATTCGGAACGCACGGTATGGCCCGGTCCCTTCGGGGCAACCATAATCACATCGACGTCGTCGCGCGGAGTGACCTGGTTGTAATGGACGTTGAAACCGTGTGCGAAGGCCAGTGCCGCGCCCTTCTTCAGGTTGGGTGCGACCTCCTCGGTGTACACATGCGGAATGTTCTCATCCGGCAAGAGCATCATGACGACATCGGCCGCCTTGACGGCTTTCGCGATTTCTTCGACCTTGAGGCCGGCGGCTTCTGCCTTCTTCCACGAAGCGCCACCCTTGCGCAGGCCGACCGTGACCTTGACGCCCGAATCATTCAGGTTCTGCGCGTGGGCATGGCCCTGGGAGCCGTAACCGACGATGGTGACCTTCTTGCCCTTGATCAGCGAAAGGTCAGCGTCCTTGTCGTAATAAACTTTCATGAAATCCTCTTGATGTGCGATGGTCAGACTTTGAGAATACGATCGCCGCGGCCGATGCCGCAGACTCCGGTACGAACCGTTTCGAGGATCAGGCCGGTATCGAGAGCGGCGATGAACGAGTCGAGTTTGGAACTGGATCCGGTCAATTCGACAACGTAGGTTGTTTCCGTGACATCGATGATGCGGCCACGAAAGATGTCGGCCATGCGCTTCATCTCCTCGCGATCCTTGCCGGTGGCGCGGACCTTGATCAGCATCAGCTCGCGCTCGACGTGGGCTGCTTCGGAAAGGTCGACCACCTTGACCACGTCAATCAGCTTGTTGAGCTGCTTGGTGATCTGTTCGAGCACGTCGTCCGAACCCCGGGTCAGGATGGTCATCCGGGACAGCGAGGGGTCTTCCGTCGGCGCAACGGTCAACGATTCGATGTTGTAGCCGCGGGCCGAGAATAGCCCGGCCACGCGTGAGAGTGCACCCGATTCGTTTTCGATCAGGATGGAAATGATGTGTCGCATATTCTCTTCCCTCCCCCGCCTACAGTTCTTCAGCGAGGATCATTTCGGTCAGGCCCTTGCCAGCCGCAATCATCGGGAAGACGTTGGCCACCGGGTCGATAATGAAATCCATGAACACCAGGTCATCCTTGTGCTCGGTGAAGGCCTTGCGCAAGGCCGGTTCGACGTCTTCCGGCTTCTCGATCTTCATGCCAACGTGACCATAGGCCTCGGCCAGCTTGACGAAATCGGGAAGCGAAGTCACATAGGATTCCGAATAGCGCTTCGAGTAGAACATTTCCTGCCATTGACGGACCATGCCCAGCATGCCGTTGTTCAGGTTGATGATCTTGATCGGAAAGCCGTACTGCTTGCAGGTCGACAATTCCTGGATGCACATCTGGATCGAACCTTCGCCAGTGACACAAGCCACTTGAGCACCCGGATTGGCCATCAGCACACCCATGCCATAAGGCAGGCCGACCCCCATGGTGCCCAGACCGCCGGAATTGATCCAGCGACGCGGCTGATCGAAATGGTAGTACTGGGCGGCAAACATCTGGTGCTGACCCACGTCAGAAGTGACGAAGGCATTACCACCGGTTACCTCGTAGAGCTTTTCCATCACGTACTGCGGCATGATCATCTGGTCCTGCTTGTAGCGCAGGCTGTCGCGACCGCGCCACTCAGCGATCTGCTTCCACCAGTTGGCAAGTTCCGGATTGGCCTTGAACCCGGCGGCGGCCAGCTTGATCATTTCCCCGAGCACATCCGCCACATTGCCGACGATGGGCACGTCGACCTTGACGCGCTTGGATATCGACGACGGGTCGATGTCGATGTGGATCACACGTCGCTTTTCCTCGCCGAAATGCTCCAGATTGCCGATGACGCGGTCGTCGAAGCGCGCGCCGACCGCGAGGATCACATCGGCGTAGTGCATCGCGTTGTTGGCTTCATAGGTACCATGCATACCGAGCATGCCCACGAACTGCGGATCGGTGGCCGGATAGCCGCCAAGCCCCATCAGCGTATTGGTCACCGGGAAATTCAGCCGGCGCGCAAGTTCCGTCAGTTGCCGCGCCGCGTCCGAGAGGATGACGCCACCCCCCGTATAGATGATCGGACGCCTCGCCTCCTGAAGGATCTGCACTGCCTTCTTGATCTGCCCAAGGTGCCCCTTGACCACCGGGTTGTAAGAGCGCATGTGGATAGACTTGGGATACTCGAAATCGCACACCTGTGCGGTGATGTCCTTCGGAATATCGACGACAACAGGACCGGGACGGCCCGTAGCCGCGATGTGAAAGGCCTTCCTTAGCGTCAGCGCCAGATCCTTGACATCCTTGACCAGGAAATTGTGCTTGACGCACGGCCGGGTGATGCCGACCGTATCGCACTCCTGGAAGGCATCCTGGCCGATGTAGGCCGTCGGCACCTGACCGGTGATGACGACCACGGGAATCGAATCCATGTAGGCGGTGGCGATGCCCGTAACGGTATTGGTCACGCCGGGACCTGAAGTCACGAGTGCGACACCGACCTTCCGCGAGGAGCGCGAGTAAGCGTCGGCGGCATGGATGGCAGCCTGTTCGTGGCGGACCAGGACGTGTTTCACCTGATCCTGTTTGAAGAGTGCATCGTATATGTGCAAAACGGACCCGCCTGGGTAACCGAATACACAGTCGACCTTTTCTTCCTGCAAACACCTGATTACAATTTCCGCACCGCTGATCATCATTCTTGAGCCCAATAAAGCTGTTGCCTGAAAAACGTGTAACCTTAAAGCAGTGACCCTGTTCGGTCAAGGCGTTACAGCATGACCACAGGCTCCCCAAGGCCTTTCCACCGGAAGAGACAACCCTGGCATCACCCAACGAACTGGCTTATTTTCTTGAATCCGTTGAACGGCGCGCATTCAAGCAGGCAATGTTTGCCGTGCGCGAACAGGAAAATGCGCTCGACATCGTCCAGGACAGCATGCTCAAGCTGGCCGAAAAATACGGCGACCGTCCGGTCGACGAGTTTCCGATGCTCTTTCAGCGCATCCTGCAGAACACGATTCGCGATTTCTATCGCCGCAGCAAGGTTCGCTCGATGTGGACGACCGTTCTGTCGGCATTTTCGCCTGACGACGATGACGATCGCGACCCGCTGGAAACCCTGGCCGCAGATGAGGGCCCGCATGGGCCGCATACGCCGGAAAGCCACCTTCTGCAGGCCCAGACCCTTACTGCAATCGAAGACGAGATAAAAAAATTGCCGGCACGTCAACGGGAAGCCTTTCTCATGCGTTACTGGGAGGACATGGACGTCGCTGAGACCGCAGCGACGATGGGCTGCTCAGAAGGCAGCGTAAAAACTCATTGTTCGCGCGCCACCCACGCGCTAGCAGCCGCCCTGTCGGCAAGAGGGATAAATTTATGAACGAAGAACGTTATGCATCGCGAGTTCGGCAGGCGCTGAACCATGGACTGAAGGACATCCCCACAGCCCCCTCGCGGCGATTGGAGGCTGCCCGCCACATCGCGCTGTCGCGCCAGAAACAAGTCGCGCCGCAGATGGTTCTGGTGGGTCACAAGGCTTCCCCATTCCGTTTCGCACCGAACAATCGCTATGTGCGGCAGATACTTGCCGTCGTCGCGCTGTTGCTTGGAATGTGGATTTCCTTCTACCTGGACAGCGTGAAGTACGTCAGCGCAATTGAAGAGGTTGACAGCGCGCTACTTTCCGATGACCTGCCTCCCGAAGCCCTCCTGGATAACGATTTCTTCGAATGGTTAAAAGACGACACATCAGCGCAGTAATCCTTGGGCTGGTCCTGGCCGCCCCGCTCGCTGCCCAGCCACCGACCACCGCAGTCATAGGCACCCCGCCGCAACCGGGCTGGAGCCTGCTCAGCGCGCAGCAGAAGGCAACCCTCGCGCCACTTGCGAGGGATTGGGACGATCTCGACAATATCCGCCGCAAGAAGTGGCTGGGCATTGCCGAGCGCTATCCCGCCATGAAGCCGGACGAACAACGGCGGATGCAGGAGCGCATGCGAGAGTGGGCAAATCTGACCCCTGAGCAGCGCGCCAAGGTCAGGGACACCTACAAGGAGTTCAACCAACTGCCGTCGGATCAGAAGCAGACGGTCAAGCAGAAGTGGGAAGCCTTTTCGAGCCTGCCTCCCGAGGAGCAGCAGCGATTGCGCCACGAAGGCAAGTCATCCAGTCTTCTCGCGCCACCACCGGGTGCCGAGCTAGCGCCCACTCCTCAGGAGCAGTTTGCTGCGGACGCTGAAAATACGGCAACCACCCAGCAACCTGTCGAGCCCGGGAAGAATTGATGACCTGTGCTGTGCCCGGCATCGGGCGCCGGCTTGCGAGCATGCTGTACGAGAGCCTGGTCGTATTTGCTGTGCTGCTGATCGGGTTCCTTCTGCCGCAGATATTACTCTCCGGCTTTGGTCTTGCCATGACGAGCAGGTTGCTGTGGCTGCACATGCTGCTGCTGCTGATGGTTTATTTCGTATGGTTCTGGCTAAACGGTGGGCAGACGCTGCCCATGAAGACCTGGAAACTCCGTCTCACCGGTGCCGATGGGCGACCACCGAGACCAATGCAAGCCCTGCTGCGCTATCTGGCTGCGTGGCCTAGCATCCTGTTGTGCGGCATCGGACTGTTCTGGGCGTTGTTCGACAAGGACCGGCAATTCCTGCACGACCGTATCGCCGGCACTTGCATCGTCTTCGCCGAAGGGCAATGAGTGCGCCGCCTCAGCGACGCTCGACCCACCACAGCATCACGATGGCTGCCAGCAGAAATACGGCCGAGGGCGCTACGGCACTGGCAAAAGGTGGCCACGAGTTGATCGCGCCGAGATTTGAAAAAAGACCATTCAGCATGTAGAAAAGGATGCCGAACATCACACCGACGAAAAGCTTCAGGCTGATTCCGCCAACCCTGCTGTGCGAGTAACCAAAGGGCAATGCTAAGGCAACCATCACGAAGGTGGTCAAAGGATATACCAGCTTTTTCCAGATCGCGATCTCATAGCGGCCAGTCTTCTGCCGATTCTCCGACAAATGCTGCAGGTAACCCGACAGCCCGACGAGAGACATCCGGTCCGGCGACACCATCAGTGTCGACAACAATTCTGGTGTGACTCCCGACCGCCACTCGTCAGTCTCGGTCCGTTCGACCCGTGCCGTGTCGCCTTCCAGAATCGTGCGCACTACACCATGCAAGAGCCAGTGTTCAGGCGGACTGAAAGTTGCCTCGCGGGCTTCGGTGACCGACTCGAGCGCGTTCGCCGAGTCGAACTTGTATATGCGGACAGATTGCAGGCGCGCATCCGGAGTTGCATAAAGAACATTAATGAAATTTCGTCCGTCCTTCAGCCAGAGGCCGGTCGTAAAGCCATGCTGGGCGATAATCCTGCTCAACGCCCGCGCTCTCAGTTCCTGGGCATGACGTTCGGACACCGGCACCAGTACCTCGCCGACGAGTATGGTGAGCAAGGCCAGCAGTCCGGCGACCCGGAACAGGGTCAGCAGCAAATCGCGGGTCGCCAATCCGGAAGCGCGAAGCACCGTGATTTCAGAATGCCGGGCCAGCGTGGAAAGCGCATAAAGAGTTCCAATCAGCGCGGCGATGGGAATCAGTTCGTAAACCAGCCCCGGAAGGCCCAAGGCCACGAAAATGACCGCATGGCCAAATTGATACCCGGCTTTTCCGACGCTGGGCAACTCGTTGACCAGGTTAAAGAAACTGAAGAGCGCGAGGAATGCCGCAAGCACAAGGAAAATGGCCGCGAATGTTTCGCGCATCAGGTAACGCTGATAGAGACGTAGGCGAAACATCACGCGCCTCTTCTCTGCCACGGCATCGATACCGCGATCCGCCTGTAGAACAGCAACAGCAACGGGAGTGTCATCAGGGCATGAACGGCCCAGACGCCGATCGAGAACGACAGCTTGCCCTGCGCCACCCAAGCCTGACTGAGTGACATAAGGTTATTGTAGATGGCGTAGATCAGAATGGCGATCAGCATGTTGGCGGAACGACCGGCGCGCGGATTCACATAGGAAAGGGGAATTGCCATCAGCGCGAGGATGATGGCGGAAACGGGCATTCCGATCCGCCACAACAACTCCCCCCGGGCTTGATTGCTGGTCTCGCGCACCAGTTCGGTGAGCGGCAGGCGGCTCGGAGAACGCTCCTCCGGCTTGACCTCGCCATCCTCCGTGCGAACCTTGTAGCGCTCGAAGTCCATGACCTTGAACCGCGGCGTTCCCGGCTCGACCTCGTAACGTCGGCCATGTTCCAGAACCACGAAGCGATCGCCGTTTGGCGCGATTTCCTGATAACCCGTATCCGACATCACCACGCCCAGTTTGCCCTCCTGCATGGACGCGACAAAGACATTGCCGACCCTGCTCGCATCGTCTGCCAGCGACTCGACGAAGATGACGCGGTTTCCGCGCTTGGCTTCGCGGAACAGGCCAGGCGTCACCTGCGAGACGTCGCTGCGCGCCGAGAGCCGCTGCTTGTATTCATCCGCGTTGTATTGCGCCCATGGCGACAGGAAGCCGGACAGTGCGGCAATGGCCAGCACGATCGGCAAGGCAAACCTTAGTACCGGGCGAATCCATGCCGTCAACGGCTGGCCGCAGGAAAACCAGACCACCATTTCCGAATCACGGTAAGCGCGTGAGAGCTTGAGCAGAATCGCTACGAACAGCGTCAGGGAGAGTAGTACCGGCATGAAATTCAGGGTCGCGAAACCGAGCAGCGAAGCCACCGCCTCGGGCGCGATCTTTCCACCGGCGGCCTCTTTCAACAAGCGGATGAGTTGCGTTGAGAGGAGGATCGCCAGCAGTACGACACCGATGCCGGATGCTGCCTGGGCCAATTCGCGCCGGGCGGCGCGCTCGAATATCATGCTTTGACGAAACCAAAAAAATGCGGGGATAATCCCACGGATATTGAGATGTCCATCAACTGGAGCAGCGAGTGGAATTTAGCATAAAAAGTGGCAGTCCGGAGAAACAGAGAAGTGCTTGCGTCGTAGTGGGGATTTTCGAATCAAGAAAGCTTACCCTGCCCGCCGAATTGCTGGACAAGGCCGCCGGCGGCTATATTTCCGACGTCGTCCGGCGGGGCGATATGGAAGGCAAGGCCGCGACCACCCTTTTGCTGCACAATGTACCCGGCACACTCTGCGATCGTATCCTGCTGGTTGGCCTCGGGAAGGAAAAGGAGTTTAACGAAAAGGAATTCCTCGGCGCCATCCGCATCGCCGTCAAGACAGTCGACGCGACCGGCGCTTTCGACGCGTCTTTCTTCCTGACCGAATTGCCCGTCAGGAAAAGGGGGGTCGCCTGGCGCGTACGCCAGACAGCGATGATCGCGCTCGAGGCCACCTACCGTTTCGACAGGTTCAAGACCAAAAAGGACGAGGTGCGCCGCCCATTGCGCAAGCTGACGCTGGCGGTGGAGCGGCGCAACGAGCATGGGCAGGCCGAACGAGGCTTGGCCCAGGGAATTGCGATCGCCGAGGGGATGGCCGTGGCGAAAAATCTTGGCAACCTGCCACCGAACATCTGTCACCCGGCGCATGTGGCCGAGCAGGCCCAGGCAATGGCGCGGGAATTCAACCTGGAATGCGAGGTTCTCGAGCGCGCCGACATGGAGAAGCTCGGCATGCACTCGCTGCTCGCGGTTGCCGCCGGTTCGCACCAGCCGCCCAAGTTGATCGTGCTCAGCTACCGGGGCGCCACGGCTGGTACGAAGCCTGTCGTCCTGGTCGGCAAGGGCGTCACCTTCGACACTGGCGGCATATCGCTCAAGCCGGCGGCCGAAATGGACGAAATGAAGTATGACATGTGTGGCGCCGCTGGTGTGCTGGGTACCCTGCAAGCCGTCGCGCGCCTGAAGTTGCGCATCAACCTGACGGTAATTGTGCCAGCTACCGAAAACATGCCCGGTGGCGGGGCCACCCGCCCGGGAGACATCGTCACCTCGATGTCCGGCCAAACCGTCGAGATACTCAATACCGACGCCGAAGGTCGCCTGATACTCTGCGACGCGCTGACCTACGCCGAACGTTTCGAACCAGACACCGTCATCGACGTCGCGACGCTGACTGGCGCCTGTGTCGTCGCCTTGGGCAGTGCCGCCAGCGGCCTCTTCGCCAACTGCGACGCGCTGGCCCGAGAACTGCTCGCCGCCGGCGACGAGGCGCACGACCGCGCCTGGCACATGCCGCTGTGGGACGACTATCAGGATTTGCTGAAGAGCCCGTTCGCCGACATGAGCAACATCGGTGGCCGCTGGGCCGGGGCCATCACCGCCGCCTGCTTCCTGTCGCGCTTCACCAAGAAGTTCAAGTGGGCGCACCTCGACATCGCCGGCACCGCGTGGAAGTCGGGAGTCGACAAGGGCGCTACCGGGCGACCTGTTGCCCTCCTTACCCACTACCTGCTGCACCGTGTCGGCCAGCTGAATTGACGCAAGTCTTTTTCTACCATGGCGCGTCGGACAAGATTGCCGCAGCCTGTGCGTTGCTTGGCGGCGCCTACGCCAAGAACAAGCCGGTGCTGGTCTACGCTCCCGACAACGACGTCGCCAACGACGTCGACCGCATGCTGTGGACCCACTCCGCGCTGAGTTTTGTGCCGCACTGCCGGAGCGGATCGCCCCTCGCCGCCGAAACACCGATCCTGATCACCGACAATCTTGATCAACTGCCGCAGGATGACCGCCTGATGAATCTCAGTGAGGTCGTCCCGCCTGGTTTCTCCCGCTTCCACAGCCTGATCGAGGTAGTCGGTCGGGAGGAGACAGATCGCGGCAGCGCCCGCGATCGCGTGAAGTTTTACAAGGATCGTGGGTACGAGGTCCGCTATTTCGACCTCGGCGAACGTTAGGAGATACCCAATGAGCAGTCCCGTCCTCGCCCGTGCCGACAAGCTGATGCGGCGGAAAAGATCGCGAAGCGCGGATAGCGACGACGTGCCGGTTCTTGTCGACGCCATCGACCCGGACACGGATATCCCGGTTCTGCTCGATGCCGAGCCTGCCCTTGCGGCATCCAGAGCAAATCCCGAAATGAAGCGCGGCGCAGAGCCACAAGCCGGTATCGCGCTTGATGGAGAAATGCTCGACATCTTCGCCCATGAACTCGCCCGGCGCGTCCATGATCGCATGGCGGCCGAACTCCCGGCCATTGTCGAGACCACCATCCGCGAATTCCTTAGCGAGCCGGAGATCGTGGCCCTGATCCGTCCGCGCGACTGAGATCGCGGCAAGGCCTTCGCCGCGCTCCGGTATAATCATGGGTTTTCCCCTTTTATGCCAAGCTCATGGAACTCGCCAAAGCCTTCGAACCCGCCGACATCGAACGCCGCTGGTACCCCGAGTGGGAAGCCAAGAATTACTTCGCCGCCGGGGTCGACCGCAACAAATCGGATAATTTCTGCATCCTGCTGCCGCCGCCGAACGTTACCGGCACGCTGCACATGGGCCATGGCTTCAACCAGACGCTGATGGATGCGCTCACCCGCTATTACCGGATGCGCGGCCACAACACGCTGTGGCAACCGGGCACCGACCACGCCGGTATTGCGACGCAGATCGTCGTCGAGCGCCAACTGGATGCGCAGGGCATCTCGCGCCACGATCTCGGCCGCGAAAAGTTCTTGGAAAAAGTCTGGGAATGGAAGGAATACTCCGGCAACACCATCACCAAACAAATGCGCCGCATGGGCACCAGCCCAGACTGGAAGCGCGAACGTTTCACGATGGACGCCGGCCTCAACAAGGTCGTCACCGAAACCTTCGTTCGCCTCTACAACGAAGGCCTGATCTACCGCGGCAAGCGCCTGGTCAACTGGGATCCGAAGCTGCACACCGCCGTCTCCGATCTGGAAGTGGTGCAGGAAGAAGAAGACGGCTTCATGTGGCACATCCGCTATCCGCTGGCCGATGGCAGCGATAGCCTGGTCGTCGCCACAACGCGCCCGGAAACCATGCTTGGCGACACCGCCGTCATGGTGCATCCGGAAGACGAGCGCTACAAGCACCTGATCGGCAAGATGGTAAAACTGCCGCTGACCGATCGCGAAATCCCGATCATTGCGGATTCTTACGTCGATCTCACATTCGGCACCGGTTGCGTCAAGGTCACGCCGGCACATGACTTCAACGACTATGCCGTTGGCCAGCGCCATAACCTGCCGATGATTTCCATCCTGACGCTGGACGGTAAGATCAAATCATCCCCAATCGACGATTTTTCTTGGGGACATCGTGTGGGTGGCTTGGCTGATTCAGAATTGGTTGGCAAAAGCACCACTGACTACATTCCCAAGAAATATCGTGGCCTTGACCGCTTTGACGCCCGCAAGGCCATCGTTGTCGACCTCGAAGAACAAGGCCTCCTACTCAAGACCGACAAGCACAAACTCAAGGTACCGCGCGGCGACCGTACCGGTGTCGTCATCGAACCGATGCTCACTGACCAGTGGTTCGTCGCCATGTCCAAGCCTGGCGATGACGGCAAGTCGATCACCGAAAAAGCGCTCGATGTCGTCCATTCCGGCGAGATCAAGTTCTATCCGGAAAACTGGGTCAATACCTACAACCAGTGGCTAAACAATATCCAGGACTGGTGCATCTCACGCCAGTTGTGGTGGGGCCACCAGATTCCTGCCTGGTACGGTGACAACGGGGAGATTTTTGTCGCCCACAACGCGGAAGAAGCCAAGGTGGAAGCGACCAAGGCCGGTTACAACGGCGCTCTGACCCGCGACCCGGATGTCCTCGACACCTGGTACTCCTCCGCCCTGTGGCCGTTCTCGACGCTGGACTGGACTGGTGATACGGCAACTGACGCGGTCAACCCAATTTTGCAGCAATATTTGCCGTCGACCGTGCTGGTCACCGGTTTCGACATCATCTTCTTCTGGGTCGCCCGTATGGTCATGATGACCAGGCACATCACCGGCAAGATCCCGTTCAAGCACGTCTACGTGCATGGCCTGATCCGCGACGGTGAAGGCCAGAAGATGTCCAAATCGAAAGGCAATGTGCTTGACCCGATCGACCTGATCGACGGCATCGGCCTCGAGGCGCTGATCGAAAAGCGTACGACCGGCCTGATGAACCCGAAGCAAGCCGAGAGCATCGCCAAAAAAACGAAGAAGGAATTCCCGGACGGCATTGCCGCCTTTGGCACCGATGCCCTGCGTTTCACCTTCGCCTCACTTGCCTCGCCAGGCCGCGACATCAAGTTCGACCTCAACCGCTGCGATGGCTACCGCAATTTCTGCAACAAGCTGTGGAACGCCACACGCTTCGTGCTAATGAACGTCGAAGGCCACGACCTGGCGCTCGACCACCAACAGCAACCGAGCACTGGTGTCTGCGTCGTGCCGACCGGGGAACCGCGCCTCAAGTTCAGCTTCGCCGACCGCTGGATCGTCAGCCAGTTGCAACGCGTTGAGAAGGAAGTCGAACAGCATTTCGTCGATTACCGCTTCGACCTGCTCGCCCAAGCCATTTACAAGCTCGTCTGGGACGAGTTCTGCGACTGGTATCTTGAAATTTCCAAGGTCGAGATCCAGACCGGCAACGAGGCGCAACAACGCGGCGCCCGCCGCACCGTGGTGCGCACGCTTGAAGCGATCCTGCGTCTGGCCCACCCGCTGATCCCTTTCATAACTGAAGATCTGTGGCAGACCGTGGCCCCGATCGCCGGGCGCAAGACGCACGACTCGATCATGCTCGCCCCCTATCCGCAGGCCGACCTGAGTCGCCTCGACGAAGCCTCGGAAGCCAAGGTCGAGCGCCTCAAGGCCCTGACCTACGCCTGCCGCAACCTGCGCGGCGAAATGAATGTCTCGCCCGCCCAGCGCATGCCGCTGCTGGTCGCCGGTGGCGGTGAGGAAATTGCCGAGTTCGCGCCGATCCTGCAGGCGCTGGCCAAGCTGTCCGAAGTACAGATTGTCAGCGACATGCCGGCCGACGCGATGGCGCCGGTCGCCGTGGTCGGTGAAACGAAGCTGATGCTCAAGCTTGAAATCGACGCCGCCGCCGAACGCGAGCGCCTGAAAAAGGAAATTGACAAGCTCGAAAAGCAGATCGCCATCGCCCGGAGCAAACTCGACAACGAAAGTTTCGTCGCCCGCGCTCCAACTGCCGTGGTCGATCAGGAAAAGCAGCGCATGGCCAATTTCACGGCGACGCTGGAACAGATCAAACCCCAGCTTGCCCGGCTGGGACACTGAACAAGGAAAAATATGCCCGGCGACCACCGCAGTTTTCTTGCCAAGATTTTCCTGGCCATGATGATCTTCACCGGCCTGGTTTGGGTGTGGACCGTAGCCTTCATCATTTCCTGGCCGTGGGAGAAAAGTGACGTCTGGAAGCCCGAGTTCCGGGTCGTTGCCGTCTGCTCCAACAATGAGCCCTGCGGCTTCGCCTATGGCGACCTGGCCGATGCCAAGGCCAAGGGTCTCTTCACCTCACTGACACCTGCCGAACCGGCAGGCGACATCGAGGAAGCGCAGAACTGGCTGAAATGGAAAGTTGACAAGGGAATCATCGAAGCCAAGGCCTCCTCCTGGCATTTTCAGACGACCATCCGCTACAAGGTGGAAGACGACACCCCGATTCTGATAGAGTATCAGGACGTAGCGGCAAAGGCGTTCTATTTCGGTGTGGCCGCTGCCCTGTTTACATTGATCGGCCTCTACCTGCGCCGTCTGCGCGGTTGATTCCCCTTCCCTTTGAGGCGCTTCCGGGCCGGGCAAGCGGACACTGAGCAGGCCACGCAGGGCGTTGCCCAGCCAGAAATCCGATTCCAGGTCATCCGGCATCGGTACCGCCTCTCTCGCCCGGCCGCTGGCTAGGAGCCTGTCGGACTTAGGAAATGCACGACCGCTACGGAGATTTTCAGAGGTGCTTTGGGCGAAAGCGCGTTCGAAACTGTTGTAAAACTGAAAATTCCGCCTAATTTCTGAGCGTAAATCCCATTTGGCATGGTTTTCCGAGAAAGTCCGACAGGCTGCTAGCAGTTCGGCGCGCAGAACACCGGGAAGGCAGCCGCTGCTGGAGAGCGACGGTGTCAGCAATGTTCCGTCGCGGCCAACGAAGACATTGCTGCGAGCGCCTTCGGCCACCTCGCCCCGTTCATTCAGAAACACCGGGTCGAAGAGCGAAGAGCCTGCCGGAAGACAGCGCAGGGCGTCATCGATCGGGTTACCAGACGTGCGCCTGCCCGTTCCAGGAAAAGCTTCGGAGAAAGCGAAACGACGCCGCCCGCGGCATCGCCAAGGAAGCCTCCATAGCTGACTGTCTGCCGGGGCGTAGACTGCCAGAGGGTGGCCAACCTATTCAAATATCAGCTGAAAGGTGAAGTTGGCCTGATAGCAGTCGCCAGCGGAAATCTAATCCCGGATACGGTCGACCGCTGCTGCATGGCAATTTTCGTCGATGCCCGCGCGTAGCGCGCCGACCCGTCCTCGCCAAGCCAGGTCTCGACCGTGGCAGCATCCATGACGAAGCGATGCCTGAAGCGCCAGAAGCGCGCGAGCGGCCGCTTTCGACAGCCTCCAGCGTTGCGGTCAGACTGGCTTCGTCGCAAACCGTCACACAGTCGACAGAGTCTTCGAAACGCCAAGCGACTGAGCTACCCCCGCAGTGCCCGCCGATTTTCGAAAAGCGCGAGAAACGCTGGATCTATTTGCGCTTGAGGTAGAACTCGAAAACGCGGTTTTTTTCCTTCTGTTCCAGCAACTCATTCCCGGTCTGCTTGGCAAAGGCGGCAAAATCCTTGACCGAACCGGGGTCGGTAGCCTGCACGCGAAGCACCTGGCCAGTTTCCATTTCAGCCAGCGCCTTCTTGGTACGGAGAATGGGAAGCGGGCAGTTGAGCCCCTTTACATCAAGATCGCGATCAATTTCCATGGCGGGTCACCCAATATGACGACAGCGGATTCTACCCCTAATTCCGCCGTTCCTTCATCTCCTCGATCTGCCGCTTCCTCATCTCGCGCAGACGACCGTCGATCATCGACATCTCATAGAAGTTGGCATCACCGGCCTGCTGCGCCAGTTGCAGTTGTTCGATTGCCCCGGCTGTCTGTCCCTTGAGAGCGGTCAGTTCCGCCAGTGCAAGATGATACTGCGAACGATGCCCGAGACCGGCATGAGAATCTGCCCGCAACTTGAGGAAACGCGCATCCTGAGGGTGGTTCTGCAACTGGTCGTCGGCAAACCTGAGAGCAGCGGCAAACTGCTTCTCGGCGAGCAGGGTGCTGCCGTAGCCATAGAGCAACGGCATGTTTAACGGGTAGCGTACTATCGCCTCGCGGTAAAGCGTCAGGCCCGCATCCTTCTGGCCACGGCCGATCTTGACCTCGGCAAGTTGCCGGTCGACCATCGGTGACGCCATCTTGAGCTTGCGCACAACGACAAGCTCCTGTTCGGCAGCCGCCCAGTCCCGGTTGCGCGCGAGAGCCACCGCCAGTCCATAGCGCGTACTTGCCTCGGAAGCGTACTTGCGCTCGCGCAACAATGTCTCGAACTCCTTGACCGCGTCCACGGGACGCCCCTGCAACGCCCGCACCCTGGCCCGCACCAGTTGAAATTCCGGACTGTCGGCAACCTGACGGTAGGCGATGGGCCGTTCGCGATTCTGCATGTCGGACATGCGCTCGCCGGACAGCGGATGGGTCCGCAGGTAGGCGGTGGCATTATTCTCATACTGGCGCGTCGACTGCTGCAGACGTTCGAAGAACGCGGCCATTCCGCGCACATCGTAGCCGGCGCGGCGCAGGCTCTCGAAACCCAGGCGGTCGGCTTCGCGTTCGAAATCACGCGAGAAAGCCAGTTGTGCCGACATGGCCCCCGCCTGCGTGGTGCTGATCGCCGCCATGGCCCCCTGCGGGCTGGAGCGCGCGGCAAGCAGCGCGAGCCCCATGGCTACCATCGAAGCCATCGTGAGCTGTTTCGACTGATACATTTGGCGCGCGATGTGGCGCTGCGTCACGTGCGATATTTCGTGGGCGAGAACGCCGGCAAGCTCCGATTCGGTCTGCGCCGCCAACAACAGTCCGACATGGACACCGATGAAGCCGCCCGGCATCGCGAACGCGTTAATGCTCGTATCATCGATCGCGAAGAACTGGAAGCCCAATCCGGGATCATTGCTGACGGCAACGAGACGCTCGCCGAGCTGATTCAGATAATTTTCGACGTCCGGATCGTCGAGATAAGACGCCTCGTGCCAGCGAATCTCGTCCATGATCTTCTGGCCGATCTTCCTCTCGGTCGCCAGCGAGAGATCGTTACTCGCCACGTCGCCCAGTTCGGGAAGATCGTCGGCGTACAATGGCTGCGCGATCAGGGCAAAGGCCAGGAATCCGGAGAGCAGACGATGCGAGACAGACATCATGCCATGATACACTGGGCGGTGTTTGACCCCGCTGCCCACTCGTAACCAAACGTAACAAATCGTGACTGATCAAATACTTACCCATTTCGACACGTCCGGACAGGCGCACATGATCGATGTCGGCGGCAAGGCCGAAACGGTCCGCGTCGCTCGCGCCGCCGGCAGCATCTTCATGCAGTCGGCGACGCTGGCGCTCATCCACTCCGGGTCGGCGAGCAAGGGAGACGTTCTGGGAATCGCCAGGATTGCCGCAATTCAGGCGTCCAAGCGGGCCAGCGAACTGATCCCGCTCTGCCATCCGGTCGCCTTGACCCAGGTCAGCGCCGAGTTCGCAATCGACGTCGCGCAGAATGCAGTGCACTGCTCTGTCACCGCCGAATGCCTTGGACGCACCGGCGTCGAGATGGAGGCGCTGACCGCCACGGCCGTCGCCCTCCTGACCGTATACGACATGTGCAAGGCAGTCGACCGCGGCATGCGTATCGAGAACGTTCGCCTGCTGGAGAAATCGGGAGGAAAGTCCGGCCACTGGGCCACCAGCGAAGTGACAAACGCAACTGCGAGCGTTTGACATTCGCCGCAGTCCGCCGATCTGACGACATGAAACTGCGAGGTCATGGAGCCGGAAAACAAATAGCCCGCCTGGTGTTCAGACGGGCTTGAATTAGCTGCCTACCCGTTGCTCAGGCTGCCTGGATGTTGGAAGCCTGCTTGCCTTTGGGGCCTTGCACAACGTCGAAGGAAACTTTTTGACCTTCTTTAAGTGTCTTGAAACCGCTCATGTTGATGGCGGAAAAATGTGCGAAAAGATCTTCGCTGCCATCGTCAGGAGTGATGAAGCCAAAGCCCTTGGAATCATTGAACCACTTGACAGTACCGATTGCCATGTTTGCAACTTTCTTACAATAAGCGAATAAATTACGGGTCTCCCCGACTCCCTGTTTGAGTTCAGTGACCCGGCTCACACGGCAACCTTGATGCAACGTGAATCCAAACACAAGCGCTTTCTACCCCCGTCGTCTCACAGCGTCAACAAATTTAATTGACGCGGCGCAGCATAAGCTACGGAAAATGCAGCACTTTCCGGGAATTTTTTTGTTCCTGCGGTAACAGTTGCACAATGGAATGGACTGTATAGAATCTGTTTCATGGCTACGAAGTCTCAGGAAGGGAGTCTGCTGGAAGCACAACGTGCCAAGGCGATGCCTCCAAAGATGTACAAGGTGCTGTTGCTGAACGACGATTACACGCCGATGGAGTTCGTGATCGTTGTCCTTCAGCGTTTTTTTGCCATGGACACTGAACAGGCGACAAGAATCATGCTCAAAGTTCACAATGAAGGTCGCGGCGTGTGCGGGCTGTTCCCGCGCGACATCGCCGCTACCAAGGTTGAACAGGTAGGTGCGTTCGCCCGTCAGCACCAGCACCCGCTAGCTTGCATCATGGAGGAAAACTGATGATTGCCCAGGAACTCGAAGTCAGCCTGCACATGGCTTTTGTCGAAGCACGGCAGAAGCGTCACGAGTTCATCACCGTCGAGCACCTGCTGCTGGCGCTGATCGATAATCCGTCGGCGGCCGAGGCGCTGCGCTCCTGCGGCGCCAAGCCCGAGTCGCTGCGCAAGGATCTGACCAATTTCATCAACGAACACACGCCGACGGTTTCCGGCGAGGACGACATCGACACCCAGCCGACGCTCGGTTTCCAGCGCGTCATCCAGCGCGCCATCCTGCACGTCCAGTCGTCCGGCAAGAAGGAAGTCAATGGCGCCAATGTGCTCGTCGCCATCTACGGCGAGAAGGACTCGCACGCCGTCTATTTCCTGCAGAAACAGGGCATCACGCGCCTTGATGTGGTGAATTTCATCTCGCATGGCATCGCCAAGGTTCCGCAGCAGAAGAATTCACCAGAAGGCGAAGTGGAAACCGAAGGCGAAAAGGAACAGGCCGGTCCGCTCGAGCAATACACGATCAACCTCAACGCGCTGGCGCTGCAGGGCAAGATCGACCCGCTGATCGGCCGTGACCGCGAACTGGAGCGCGTCATCCAGACGCTGTGCCGGCGGCGCAAGAACAATCCGTTGCTGGTCGGCGAAGCCGGTGTCGGCAAGACCGCCATCGCCGAAGGCCTGGCGCGGCGCATCGTCGAATGCAACATCCCGGAAATTCTCGCCAAGGCCAACGTCTATTCTCTGGACATGGGCTCGCTGCTCGCCGGCACCAAATATCGCGGCGATTTCGAGCAGCGCCTCAAGGGCGTCATCAAGCAGTTGAGCGACAATCCGCACGCCATCCTGTTCATCGATGAAATCCATACGCTGATCGGCGCCGGATCTGCTTCGGGCGGCACGCTGGACGCCTCCAACCTGCTCAAGCCGGCGCTATCGTCGGGTGCCTTGAAGTGCATTGGCGCGACGACCTACACCGAATTCCGCGGTATTTTCGAGAAGGACAGCGCCTTGTCGCGACGCTTCCAGAAGATCGACGTCAACGAACCGTCGGTTGCCGAAACCGTGGATATCCTCAAGGGTCTAAAAGCCCGTTTCGAAGCGCACCACGGCATCAAATATTCGGCCACCGCGATCAGTTCGGCCGCCGAATTGTCCGCCCGCTATATCACCGACCGCCACCTGCCGGACAAGGCAATCGACGTCATCGACGAGGCTGGTGCAGCGCAGCGAATCCTGCCGAAATCGAAGCAGAAAAAAGTCATCAACAAAACCGACATTGAGGAGATCGTCGCCAAGATCGCGCGTATTCCGTCGCAGCATGTCACGACCGACGACCGCGGCGCACTGAAGAATCTCGATCGCGATTTGAAGGCTGTCGTTTTCGGCCAGGACAAGGCGATCGACGCGCTGGCCCGGGCGATCAAGATGGCGCGTTCGGGCCTCGGCAATCCGGACAAGCCGATTGGCTCCTTCCTGTTCAGTGGCCCAACCGGCGTCGGCAAGACCGAAGTCGCCAAGCAGCTCGCCTATGCCCTGGGAATCGAGCTGACGCGCTTCGACATGAGCGAATATATGGAGCGCCATGCCGTTTCGCGGCTGATCGGCGCCCCGCCAGGTTATGTCGGCTTCGACCAGGGCGGCTTGCTGACCGAAGCAATTACCAAGAAACCTTACTGCGTGTTGCTGCTCGACGAAATCGAAAAGGCGCATCCGGACATCTTCAACATCCTGCTGCAGGTCATGGATCACGGTACGCTGACCGACAACAACGGGCGCAAGGCCGACTTCCGCAATGTCGTCATCATCATGACGACCAACGCCGGCGCCGCCGATCTGCACAAGTCGAGCATGGGCTTCACCAACTCGAGGCAAACCGGTGACGAAATGGTCGAAATCAAGCGCCTGTTCACGCCGGAGTTCCGCAACCGCCTGGACGCCACCATTTCCTTTGCGTCGCTCGATCACGACGTCATCATTCGTGTCGTCGACAAGTTCCTGATTCAACTCGAAGAGCAACTCCACGAGAAGAAGGTGGAAGCGCACTTCAGCGATGCGGTCAAGGAAATGCTCGCCACCAAGGGCTTCGACCCGCTGATGGGTGCCCGCCCGATGGGCCGCCTGATCCAGGACACTATCCGCTCGGCGCTCGCCGACGAACTGCTGTTCGGCAAACTGGCGAACGGTGGGCATGTCACGGTCGACCTCGACAAGGATGGAAAAATCAGGCTCGATTTCGAGGAAGAAAAAGCCGAAGCCGTCGTATAAAATTCCACTTTCATTCAATCAAGCCATGCGATGCGTGGCTTTTTTTCTGCCAGGGAGACCGCCATGACCTTCAAGACCGCCGATCTTTGTGACGAATTCGAAGCCGAACTCGGCAAGACCGTTCGCATCGTGACCCCGATGTTCCAACGCTACGGCAAGCGCCAGCGCTTTTCCGGAGAGATCGTCACGCTCAAGGTTTTTGAGGACAACTCGCTGGTGCGCGAGGCCTTCGCCGAAAACGGCACCGGCAAGGTTCTGGTCATTGACGGCGGCGGCTCGCTGCGCTGCGCCCTGATCGGCGACCAACTGGCCATTCTGGCGCAAAAAAATGGCTGGGAAGGCGTAATCGCCTATGGCTGTATCCGCGACTCCGCCGACATCAACGGCATCGACATCGGCGTCTGTGCCCTCAACACGCATCCCCAGAAAAGCATCAAGAAAGGCGTCGGCGACCGCGACATAGCCGTAACCTTCGGCGCAGTCACCTTCAATCCCGGCGAATTCCTCTATGCCGATAAAGATGGCGTTCTGGTCAGCAACAAGGCTTTGTGCTGAGGCAGGAAACATCACCGTTGCGGTCGACGGGAAAAATCGATGAAAACGCGGGCTATCCCCATTTGTTCGCGACTTCATCCCCTGTCACCCGACGTTTGTGTTCAAAGCCCTTCAAGCTCTGATCTGCCCTGCCCTCTCCTTGATTGACTACCCGTTGTGGCCGAAAATGGTGCCATCGTTGTATGTGATTGACTGATCGTTGAGCAAGACAACATGAACATTTTCAGTCAGTACTTTGGCCGATTCTTGGCATTGCGTCAGAGCAGCAGCCTGTTCCGGCGTCGGGCCATCCTCGATTCGCTGTCGCGCGGCAGGCGGGCCGAGCGCCTCTCCGAAACCTTGAACCGCCGCTTGGTCGATCAGGCAAGCTGCGAACTGGCGGGTTTGCTGGCGCAGATGGACTCGTCGGTGCACGGACTGAGCGATGCACAAGCCGACAACCTGCGTGCGCAACATGGCCTCAACGAGGTTGAGCACGAGCGCCCCGTGTGCTGGTGGCGGCATCTCTGGCTGAGCTACAACAACCCCTTCAACCTGCTCCTGACCCTGCTCGCGGCTGTTTCGGGTTTCACCCGGGACACCCAGGCGGCGGTAGTGATCAGCAGCATGGTGCTGCTGGCAACCTTGATACGCTTTGTCCAGGAGCGGCGCTCCAATCAGGCGGCCCTGTCGCTCAAGGAGCAGGTGAGCAACACCGCCAGCGTGAGAAGGCGCGTCGATCCGGCCGAAGTCGAGGCAGCCACCAGTGTCGCCCAAGCGGCTGGGGGCACGATCGAGATTCCGATCAGGCAACTTGTGCCCGGAGATATCGTAATGCTGTCGGCTGGCGACATGATCCCGGCGGACTGTCGCATTATGACCGCGACCGACCTGTTCGTCGGCCAATCGGCGATGACGGGCGAGTCCCTGCCAGTGGAGAAGTTCCCCGCCGCAAGATCCGAATCCCCGTCCGCGCTGGACATGGCCAACCTGGTGTTCATGGGCACCAACGTCATTTCGGGTGCGGCCAGTGCGGTCGTGCTGGCGACCGGCAACGACACTTATTTCGGCACCCTGGCGCGGCGCGTTACGGGTGTCAGCGGCGGGGCTGAAGCGAACGCCTTTCAGGTCGGCGTGAACAAGGTCAGCTGGTTGCTGATCCGCTTCGCGCTGATCATGGTGCCCCTGGTGCTGCTGATCAACGGTTTTACCAAGGGTGACTGGCCCGAAGCCTTCCTGTTCGCCCTGTCGGTGGCGGTCGGCCTGACGCCTGAAATGCTGCCGATGATCGTCACCTCGACCCTCGCTCGCGGCGCAGTGATGCTGTCGCGCAAGAAAGTGATTGTCAAGCGACTGGACGCGATTCAGAGCTTCGGCGCCATGAATCTGCTGTGTACCGACAAAACCGGCACGCTGACCCAGGACAAGATTGCGCTGGCACGCCACACAGATATCGCTGGCCACGAATCTGACGAGGTGCTCGGCTTTGCCTATCTCAACAGCTACTACCAGACCGGCCTGAAAAACCTTCTCGACCGCGCGGTTCTGGAGCATGTCGAGCTGAAAACCGAGCTGGACGTTGCCCGGAACTATAAAAAGATCGACGAGATCCCGTTCGACTTCGAGCGTCGCCGCATGTCTGTGGTGGTGTCGGAGCGCGCGCATCACCACGAGTTGATCTGCAAGGGCGCGGTGGAAGAAATGTTCGCCGTGTGCAGCCATGTGCGCTATGAGGGACAGACCTATCCGCTCGACGCCAGCGTACAGGAACGCTTGCAGAAGGTCACACGCGAGTTGAACGAGGACGGTTTGCGCGTGGTAGCGGTCGCCATGAAAGAGATACCGCCCGATCATGTGGTTTACTCCAAGGCCGACGAAGCGGGGCTGACGCTGATCGGCTATATCGCTTTTCTTGACCCGCCCAAGGAGTCGACCGCGCCGGCGCTCAAAGCGCTGGCTGCGCACGGCGTCGTCGTCAAAGTGCTCACCGGCGACAATGAACTGGTTACGGCCGAAGTCTGCCGTCAGGTCGGACTCGTCGTCGACGGCCTTGTACTCGGTCCGCAGATCGATGCCATGGACGACCAGGCACTGGCCGTGGCAGTCGAACGTAACACGGTCTTTGCCAAGCTCTCGCCGCTCAACAAGGAGCGCATCGTGCGCAGCCTGCGCGGCAACGGCCATGTCGTCGGCTTCATGGGTGACGGCATCAACGACGCACCGGCGCTGCGTGCCGCCGATATCGGCATTTCGGTCGATGGTGGCGTCGACATCGCCAAGGAGGCGGCCGACATCATCCTGCTCGAGCGCAGTCTGATGGTGCTCGAAGAGGGTGTCATCGAGGGTCGCAAGACCTTCAGCAACATGCTCAAGTACATCCGCATGGCGGCCAGCTCCAACTTCGGCAACGTCTTCTCGGTGTTGATTGCCAGCATTTTCCTGCCCTTCCTGCCGATGTTGCCGCTGCAACTGCTGGTCCAGAACCTGCTGTACAGTATTTCGCAGATCGCCATCCCATTCGACAACGTGGATACGGAACTGGTCAGCCGACCGCTGACGTGGAATCCCGACAGCATCGGTCGCTTCATGCTTTTCTTCGGGCCGCTCAGTTCGATCTTCGACATCTTCACGTTTGGCCTGATGTGGTTTGTGTTCAAGGCCAACACCGTCGAACATCAGGCTCTGTTTCAGTCGGGTTGGTTCGTCGTTGGTCTGCTGACGCAGACGCTGATCGTGCACATGATCCGCACGCCCAAAATCCCCTTCATCGAAAGCCGTGCCGCCTGGCCGCTGCTGGGAATGACGCTGCTCATCATGGCCGTCGGCATTTTCCTGCCGATGGGGCCGCTGGCCGACTACTTCAAGCTGCAGCCGCTACCCTGGTCCTATTTTGTGTGGCTGCTCGGGATCTTGTTCAGCTACGCCCTGCTGACCTCAATGATGAAGCGCTACTACATCCGCCGCTTCGGCTGGTAATGAAAGAGAAATTAACCCGAATTTTTCATAAAAGCAGGCGAATCTCGTTTAACCCATTGATATAATTGGGGTTACGCCAATAACGCTTTGTAAGAAGCCTAAACGAGACCGCCTATGGACTATTCTATCCCAACCCAGCTTCGCTTTCCCGCCAGCGCCGGATTTACGATCCGGGCAGAGTTTGACGGCGGGGCGATGTCCTCCGACTTTGGCGCACTCCTGTTGCGTGGCATCGACCTGCAAATCGGCCTGATTCCCCGCCTGGTCAGCGCGATTCACGACAAACGCCACGCCTCGTACATTGACCATCCCCTGGCCGACCTGCTTCGTCAGCGGATATTCCAGACCGCCAGCGGTTACGCCGACGGTAATGACGCCAACACGCTGCGGCGCGATCCGCTGTTCAAACTGGCGGTCGGTCGTGCCCCGCTGGACGAGGGAAATGACCTGGCCTCCGGCCCCACGCTCTCCCGGCTCGAAAACAGCGTATCGCGCAAAGACATTTACCGCCTGGCCAAAAGCTTCGTCGACGCCTTCATCGCCAGCTACGCCCAAGCGCCTGCCGTGATCGTGCTCGATATGGATCACTCGGAGGATGCCACTCACGGGCAGCAGGAACTGGCGTTCTATAACCCCCACTACGGGAATCACTGCTACCTGCCGCTGTTTCTCTTCGAAGGACTTTCCGGGAAGTTCATTACTGCCGTCCTGCGTCCGGGCAAACGCCCGACTGGCAAGGAGAACGCGGCCATCATCAAGCGCGTGCTGCGCTTGCTCCGCCAGGCTTGGCCCGAGACCCACATCATTCTGCGCGGGGATGGCCACTTCTCGAATCCCGAACTGATGGCCTTGTGCGCGTCCGATCCGCATCTGGACTTCCTCTTCGGCCTGGCCGGCAACCAGGTGCTCTCGCCCAAGGCCGAGCCGCTGCTGGAGAAAGCCCGTGCGCTGCACCAGACACACAGCGCCAACGCCCAGCGCCTGGGGAATCCAGCCCCGGCGGCGACACGACTGTACGACGATATCGAGTATCAGGCGGGCTCGTGGCCCAAGGCTTACCGCGTGGTGGTCAAGGCCGAGGTGATGGCCTTGGGTGACAACCCGCGGTACCTGGTGACCTCGCTGTCCGACCCGACGCCTGAGGTGCTTTACAAAGAGCTGTACTGTGCTCGAGGGCAGGACGAGAACTTCATCAAGGCGGTGAAGAACGACTTGGCCAGTGACCGGACCTCCGATCATGCCTTCCTCGCCAATCACCTGCGGCTGATCTATTCGTGTGCGGCGTATGGGTTGATTCACGGCTTGCGCGAGAACACGCTGGTGCATACGGAACTGGCCAAGGCGCAACCGCTGTCGATTATCCTGAAACTCTTTAAGTTGGCGGTGCGCGTGGTGCAGTACAAGGATCGGATCAAGCTGTCCTTGCCCACCTCGTGTCCGATGAAGGGGGTGCTGGCGCGGGTGACCGAGTTGCTTTACCTCGTCCCGCGCCCGCCGGCACCGGCCTGATCGACTCGGCGACGCCGTCTCATGCTGCCGGCTCGAATCCGCTTGAGCGGAGGTGAAGTCTCGCCTGCACCCTGTCCAGGGATCGATGGCGGCAGGGTGTGACGCCCAAACGTAGGACTATGTGGCCCATCATGGCGGGTTGCCAGAAAAATTCGCAGCAAGCTGACTCGCATCACGGCTGGAATGGCACGACATTGACATCACGCGGCGGGTTTATGAAACATCCGGGTTAAATGAAAGCGGAAATAAATCCGCCAGAATCAATCAGCTGTTGGCGCGTGTTGAATAGGACTCGATGAAGAGACATGGTTGTTTCATTTGCGACGCGGTGACTATTCGCGCTGGTTCCGAGCCGCCGTGAAAGACAGCTACCTGGCGGATCAGGTCGAGTGGATCGAGCAACGGCAAGACCTTGCGCCTGTTGATACCGGCAAATTGATACAAATCTGATCGAGGCTCGATACACCCTGCCAAAATAGAACATGATGTAGAGTAGAGAAAGCCAACAAAGGGTAAGAGGGTGGAGGACATATCGACAATCATCTGAACCTAAGCCGGACGAGCCGGAACCAAACAGGTATTACGATAGAAGCCTGACGAATGACCGAGGAGGCGATCATGTTGGCGATGGCTCTGGCGGAACGATACGCGACGAACATGCATGGCGTGCTTTCGTGCTTTGACCGGATCATTATCACCGGCACGCTGCCTGGTGCGTGCTACGCGGCAGGAATGACGAGTTATTTGTACACGCACGGAATTCGGGTATTCGACTACCCGCGATTTGCCGAGCCGCTGCGAGATCGCATTCGTGAGCGTGCGCAGGAGGTGTGTCTGGCGGCGGGTATTGAAATCGAGCACGTCAGCAAAAGCCATATTCGCAAGGAAGAGTTGGTCGCGCGAGTGCTCGCCGGTCGCGGCGACGCACCGGGTTTGGTGCATGTGCTCTCGGCCATGGAAGCCTGTCCGAGCTACAAACCGTGGCATGACAAAGGCAGTGGCAAGACTTACCTGCGCCCCGATCAAGGCAAGTGCCTGCACTACTACTTCTATTTCATCGACGAGGAACTGGGGTTGTGCTACCTGCGTGTGCCGACGTGGGCACCGTTCGGGTTGCAGTTCTACTGTAATGGTCACAGCGCTCTGGCAAGAACTCTGACGCGAGAAAGGATCGACTTCCTCCAGCAGGACAACGCCTTCCTGCGTGTCGCCGACATCGCGCAGGCGCAGGCGCTGGCGGATGCGTTCAGTCCCGACGTACTTCACCCGCGACTGGATCGCTATGCGCAGTGGTTGTGCCCAGTGCTTGACGTCTTTGGATCCTCGTATCACTGGAGCTTGCGCCAAGTCGAATACTCCACCGACCTGATGTTTCGCAGTGAGCAGATATTGGTTCCACTGTATGACGCCATTTCGCGCCAAGCGGTCTTGGCCGCCAACGCAGAACGCGTCTCCAGCTTTCTGGGCAAGAAGGTCACGCCACAACTGGCCCAGGAGATCGGTTCCCGGTTGTCCACCCGTATCGAGGGGCGCTGCATCAAGCACACCATGGGCGCCGCTGGCGTCAAGGTGTATGACAAATTCTCCCGCGTACTGCGGGTCGAAACGACCGTCAATGACGTGAGTTTCTTCAAA
The DNA here is from genome assembly GCA_016722705.1 of Candidatus Dechloromonas phosphoritropha. Classification (NCBI taxonomy): domain Bacteria; kingdom Pseudomonadati; phylum Pseudomonadota; class Betaproteobacteria; order Rhodocyclales; family Azonexaceae; genus Dechloromonas; species Candidatus Dechloromonas phosphoritropha. The sequence continues at coordinate 676,332 of JADKGN010000004.1, forward strand.
CACCACCGCAAGGTGGAACACAAGGACAGGCACGCCACCCGAGAATTGGCGCCCCTGAAGAAGACAATCTATAGCCTGATCGACCTGCGCGACATCCTGCTCGGCTGCAACCAACGTTACCTGGCGTTCCTCTCCAGCCTCGATGACCCCAGTGCCGGCGAGCGTGACTTGGAGCGATTGAGCATGCCACGGTTGGGGGCGGCTCCCGGTGTCAAAGGGGTGAACTTCTTTGATCCTGCCGAGAAAGCCTTGCTGCAAACCATGCAACGCGGCGAGTTCAACATTCACGGTTGGCGTCGTGCCGATCTTCTCAGCTATCTGAAGCTCACTCCGTCCGCCATGTCGCGCCAACTTGCCCGACTGCGTACGCTCGGCTTGATCAAGAAAGTCACTCATACCTATCGCTACTACCTCACTCGATTGGGACGTTCAGTCGTCGCTGCGGCCTGCTCATTGACCCGCTTCAACATAGTGCCAACCATGGCTTGCGCATCCTGAATTCTTCTCATGATTTGTGATGATTGAACTGGTTAGTGACTAACGTCCGGTTGAAGCAGATTCGCTGTGCGGGCCACTGAACCGGAATGTTGGTCACTACTAAAAACCATTACGTTAAAAGGTAGATTCACCATGGAACAAAGACCACCCATCACCATATCGACACTCGATGCCGCGCGACTCGAACGAATGCTCGACTCCCTCAGCAGCAAAGATTTTCCCGACGGGGACGAACTTCAGGCCGAGTTGGGCCGGGCTAACATTGTTGAACCGCAGAAAGTGCCTCCAGATGTCGTCACAATGAACTCAACGGTAACGTTCAGGGTTGAATCGTCAGACAGGGAGTTTTCCCTGACGCTTGTCTATCCAAACGATGCCGACGACAGTACGAGAAAGATTTCAATTCTTGCCCCCGTTGGTAGCGCGCTGCTTGGCTTGCGAGAAGGCGACACAATCTCCTGGCCCAAACCCGGCGGTGGATTGCTCCTGGTTCGTATCTTGAATGTAGTATTTCAACCGGAGCGTTCGGGCGAGTTCCTGCGGTAGTTTGTCCTTTGTAATCGCTTAACAATTGCCCCAAGAGGTGGCCATCTTCGTTGCCGCGCTCCTCGGCACGTACTCCGGAAAAGCATTGAGAAAGGTGTCGGCGACCGCGACATCGCCGTAACCTTCGGCGGCATCACCTTCAATCCAGGTGAATATCCGTATTCCGACGCGGATGGTGTGCTGGTCAGCAGCAAGCCGTTGTGCTGAACCAGAACAAGATCACCGCTGCGGTCGACGGGGAAAATCGATTAAAACAAGGGGCGTCGGCAATTTGTTCCTGTTGTTTGTTTTCTTGGGCCTTACGACATCAATTGCCAAGGCCGAAGAACTTCGCTTGACTCAGGCAGCAACGATCGATCTCCCCGCCAACGCCACGGCGATGGCTTGGCTTCCAACATCCAAGGCATTGCTGGTTGGCAGCCAGAGCAAATCCGCCCTTCATTGAAATAGGCGCTCGGAGACTTTCACCTGACCAAGAAAGTCGAGGCAGTATCTGACCCCGCCACCATTGACTGAGCGAACTCATCTACGCCGATGAGGATAGTGGGTTGGTCAAGCAGCAAGCCGTTGTGCTGACGGCACAAAGCCATTTCATAGATATGAACAGCGTTCTGCATCGTGAACCCACGATCGTAATACGCTGTTTTAACTTAGAAAGAAAAGGTCTTATGTCTTATATAAGACTGTTGCTTTCCCACAAAAAAATCTCTATACTTTCGCCCCATCGATGCCTCGTCATCTGACCGGCGGACGTCGCGGAACCAATCAAAAATCCAAACTCTTGAGGAATAAACATGAGCACTCGCGAACAGCAAATCGCCGCCCTCGAAAAAGACTGGGCTGAAAACCCACGCTGGAAGGGCATCAAGCGCGGCTACTCCGCCGCTGACGTGGTCCGTCTGCGCGGCTCCTTCCAGGTCGAGCACACCCTGGCCCACCGTGGCGCCGAGAAGCTGTGGAACCTGGTCAACAACACGCCGTACGTCAACTGTCTGGGCGCCCTGACCGGCGGCCAGGCGATGCAGCAGGTCAAGGCAGGCGTCAAGGCCATCTACCTGTCCGGCTGGCAGGTTGCCGCCGACAACAACGAATACTCCGCCATGTATCCCGACCAGTCGCTGTATCCGGTTGACTCCGTGCCCAAGGTCGTCGAGCGCATCAACAACACTTTCAACCGCGCCGATGAAATCCAGTGGTCCAAGAACATCAACCCGGGCGATCCTGGTTATGTTGAATACCACGCACCGATCGTCGCCGACGCCGAAGCCGGGTTCGGCGGCGTCCTGAACGCGTACGAGCTGATGAAGTCGATGATCCGCGCCGGCGCCGCCGGCGTGCACTGGGAAGACCAGTTGGCTTCGGTCAAGAAGTGCGGCCATATGGGTGGCAAGGTGCTGGTGCCGACCACCGAAGCCTGCCAGAAGCTGATCGCTGCCCGTATGGCTGCCGACGTCTATGGTGTGCCGACCCTGGTTATCGCCCGTACTGATGCTGAAGCGGCTGACCTGCTGACTTCCGACTACGACGACAACGACAAGCCGTTCCTGACCGGTGAGCGCACCGCAGAAGGCTTCTACAAGACCAAGAAGGGTCTCGACCAAGCCATCTCCCGCGCCATCGCCTACGCTGACTACGCCGACCTGGTGTGGTGCGAAACCGGCACGCCGGATCTGGAATTTGCCCGCAAGTTCGCCGAAGCCGTGCATAAGGTTCACCCGGGCAAGATGCTGGCCTACAACTGCTCGCCTTCCTTCAACTGGAAGAAGAACCTGGATGATGCGACCATCGCCAAATTCCAGAAGGAACTCGGCGCCATGGGCTACAAGTACCAGTTCATCACCCTCGCCGGCATCCATTCCATGTGGTACAACATGTTCGATCTGGCCCAGGATTACGTGGCCCGGGGCATGACGGCCTACATCGAGAAGGTTCAGGAGCCGGAATTCGCCGCGCGCGACCGTGGCTACTCCTTCGTCTCCCATCAGCAGGAAGTCGGCACCGGTTACTTCGACGAAGTCACCACCGTCATTCAGGGTGGCAAGTCCAGCGTCACCGCGCTGACCGGCTCGACCGAAGAAGAGCAGTTCCACTAAGCTTCATCGCTACCTCAACCGGTAGCACCAGGGCCGGCACTCACAAGGTGCCGGCCCTTCTCATCTGCTCATCTAAAAACGCCCACGAAAAAAGATTATCCGGGGCCCGAGATGTGTGCCTGAGAGCCTGGCCAGCCGCATTTACACGAGCCGCCACCTCCCGAACGACTGAGACAACGGTTGTTGTCAGATGGTGCCGCCAGTAGCGATCAGTTATCCGGAACGCCTCTCGCGAGACTGAATTATTCGCCGATCCGCTTGCCTGATAGGGAATAGTGACGGTTGCGCACATACAACACCCGGCGACTGATCCCCCGATGAAAGGAGCACCAAAGCGGAGTTCGTCCGCTAGGATGCGCCTAAGTCCGCTGTTGCTTCTGCCACGGCAGGAGCAAACTCGTGAATCCACCACAAGGAGGTCGACCATGACCAAGACCGCAGAACTGCCAATTCCGGCCACTGACCAGCTTGAAAACTTGTCCGCCGATCCGCTGCTGACACCGATCCCGGTCATCAAACCGAAGATGGCCCGGCTGCTGGAACTCACCCAGGCAAATGGCTCCAGCGTGACACCGAAGGAGATCAACGCTCAGCTTGACCGCGTGCTGCGCGACTACGACGAGTTGACCGCGCTCTACGCCGAGAACAACCGCCGTATTGAAAGCGAGTTGGCTGAAATGCGCCAGTCCGGCGCCGCGATATCGAGTCAGGTGAATCGGCTCGGCGCTGATTTGGAGCAGCAGACCCTGGCCTTGGCCGGGCATGCCGCCACCGCGGAACAACGGATCGAGACGATTCGCGGCGAAACCCGTGAGTTGCTGGCCGACAGCGAGCAGCGTTGGGACGCTCGACTTGCGAGCAACAACGCACGCATCAGCGCGGACGTGGCGCGACTCGATTCCGGTATCGATTCGCTGGAAGGTCTGTTCAGGACGCAAGAGCGGATTCTCGCCGAGCAGCACGCGCGTCTGGATCAGTTCGACATCACCTGCGAGTTGCTGGATACCGCGACGCGCGGCAACAAGACCCGTATCGAGGCAGTGCGCGAGGAAGCGGAGAGACAACACGCAATCGTCGAGGCGCGCGTCGAAGGTTTGGGCGCCCTGCAGCGTGAACACTATGCCGAGTTTCAGGACGTGCAACGCCTGGTCTGGGTATTGCAAACAGAGACGCGGCGCCTCGACGGGGCCATCGGCAATGTCGCCACGGGGCTGGCGGACCACCGGGTTGACACCCACGACAGGTTCAAGCGGACCCATCTCGCCATCGCCGCCTTGCTGCTGCTTACCATTTTTGGCTTCGCCATGGTCAAGTGGCAGCCAGCCTTCGCCCCTGCCAGCACCGAATCGGCAATAGCGCGGAATGAGGCGCGGATCACCGAGATCAACGGCCAGGTAGCCGGCCTCTCGGCGCGAGAAACCGTCCAGCAGACAACCGATACGCAGCAGCAGGCGCGCATCGACCAGGTTTCGGGCAAGGTTTCCGGTCTGGAAAAGAGCCTCGGCGACCTGCGCGCCACGGTGCGCAGGCTGGGCATGCAGAGCGCCGCCGGCGCCAGGGTCCTCCATGACAGCCGCTGGTTGCTCCAGCAGAACCCCAAGGCGTACACGGTTCAACTGGTGACCTCACCCAGCCAGGGCGACATGGCGCGCTTCATCGACCGCAACGTCGAGCGACTGGCTCTGGGCTCGCTGGCCTTTTCCGTGACCGAGCAAGGTCAGCGCGAGAGCTACAACCTGTTCTTCGGCGTCTTCCCGACGATCACCCAGGCGCGCGCCGCCATCGCCACGCTGCCACCCGAGTTGCGCACCAACCGGCCGTGGGTGCGCCAGTTCCAGTCGGTACAGGATTCCTTGCGCTGAACGGGCTTCAATGCATGACGGGCGTCGGGCGTTTTTCGGTTTCGGCTGAGAAATGTCCGACCAGGCGTACTGCTTTCCCCCCATCGCCACACCCGATGCCCGCCTCCTGATCCTCGGCAGCATGCCGGGTCAGGCGTCGCTCGCCGCCGGACAGTATTACGCCCATCCGCGCAATGCCTTCTGGCCGATCATGGGACACCTGCTCGGCTTCGACGCATCCCGGGATTACCCGACCAGGGTCGACGCCCTGAAGGTCGCGGGGATTGCCGTGTGGGACGTTCTCGCTTCCTGTCACCGTCGAGGTAGCCTCGATTCCGCCATTGAAGACGAATCGCTGGTAGCCAACGACCTTGCCGGATTCCTCGCCGCCCACACCGCGATCCACCACGTCTTTTTCAACGGCGCCAAGGCGGAAAGCTGCTTCCGACGACACATCAGGTTTACCATGGCGGAGCGGAGGATCGGATTCACTCGACTGCCGTCGACCAGCCCGGCCCACGCCGGCCTGCCCTTCGCAAGGAAGCTCGAAGCCTGGCGGGCGTTCACCCATGTACCGGCGGCATAGCATTCAGATGCTGGGCCGCGACCATATCCAGGCGAGGACAATGATGCCGGTGCCGAGCGGCACGAAGGCCCACGGTTCGGATAACGTGAGCCAGCCACCCACGGCGCTGATCGCCAGCAACAGCGTCGCCAGACGTTTGGCGGCCAATGGAATCGCGCCATGGTCGCGCCAGGCGCGGATAGCGGGTCCCGCGCTGGGGTGTTCCAGTAACCTGACCTCCCACTCCGGGTGCGAGCGAGCGAAGAAATAGGCGGCCAGAAGCAGGAATGGCGTCGTCGGCAGAATGGGCAAAATGGCGCCGACCACGCCAAGGGCGACCGACATCAGGCCGAGGATGCGGTAAACCGGCTTTTTCATGCCATTTTCACTCCAGTTCCCAATAACCCGGCCGACCGTAGATTTCCTTGACCAGGTCGATGAACAGCCGCACCCGCATTGGCAGGTGACGGCGCTGCGGAAAGACCGCGTAGATGCCCATCGGCGGCGTTTGCCAGGCATCGAGCACCGAGGTCAGCCGGCCTTCCTTGAGATCGAGCCCGACCTCCCACAGCGAGCGCCAGGCCAGCCCGAGCCCGGCCAGCGCCCATTCGTGCAGCACCGCCCCATCGTTGCATTCGAAAGTGCCGCTGACCTTGCGCGTATCGACCTCGCCGGTCACCGGATCGCGAAACACCCAGCCGCGCTGCTGGCCGAGCGACAGGCAGTTGAAACGCATCAGATCATCGGGCGAACGCGGGATACCATGGGCCACTAGATAGGCCGGGCTGGCAACCACCATGCGCCGCATTTCGCCGAGGCGCACGCTGACCAGGCTCGAATCGGTCAGTTCGCCGATGCGGATGGCGCAGTCGATGTGTTCATTGACCAGATCGACCAGACGGTCCGACAGATCGAGGTTGACCGTTACTTCCGGGTTGTCGCGCATGTAACGGCCGACCAGCGGCGCGACATGGCTGCGCCCGAAGCCGGCCGGCGCCGAGACGCGCAACTGGCCGCTGGCCCGGATGCCGCCGAGCGACACCGCCGCCTCCGCATTGGCGAGATCGTTCAAGACGCGCTGGCAATCCTCGAGGAAGGCCTGGCCCTCGAAGGTCAGCGTCAGCTTGCGCGTCGTCCGCACCATCAGGCGCACGCCGAGGCGCGCCTCCAGCGCGTCGATGCGCCGACCGATGATCGCAGGGGTCACCGCCTCGTCACGCGCCGCCGCCGACAGACTGCCGCGCGTCGCGACATTCACGAAAGCTGAAATCTGCTTGAAGGCATCCATAACCTTATACTTTTAGTAAAAGAATCTTCGCTAGAATTGGGTCTTATTTTATCTTTCATGTACCGATAGAATCCGTCACATGCTCAATTTACCCTGCGCTGTCCGCTGATCATGAACATCGCCGAGATCCTCCTCGTCGCCGGTGGGGGCTTTCTGGCCGGCGGCATGAACGCCATGGCCGGCGGCGGCACCTTTTTCTCCTTCCCGGCCCTGCTCGCGGCCGGCGTGCCGCCGGTGATGGCCAACGCCAGCAACACCGTCGGCCTCTGCCCGGCCAGTCTGATCAGCGCCTGGGCCTATCGCCGCGAAGCGTTGCGCCATGGCAAGTGGGCGCTACTGCTGGTTGCCGTTTCGCTGGTCGGCGGCATCGCCGGCGGCTTGCTGCTGCTGGCGACCTCCAACGCGGCATTCTCGATGCTGATTCCCTGGCTGCTGCTGACCGCCACGGTCTTGTTCGCCTTCAGCGGCCAGGTCTCGCGACTGGTCAGTTGGAGCAAGGGGAAGCTCGGCGGCGATGTGAACAAACGCAACCCGGGTGGCCCCGGCGGCGCCTTGTTTCAGCTCATCGTCGCCATCTATGGGGGATTTTTCGGCGCCGGCATGGGAATTCTCACCCTCGCCGCGCTCTCCATCCAGGGCTTCGAGGACATTCAGGAAGTCAATGCGCTCAAGAACCTGACTTCAGGCGTCAATTACTTCGTTTCGTCCTCCACCTTCATCATCGCCGGCGCCATCAGCTGGCCGCACACAATGGTGATTCTCGTCGCCGCCATGTTCGGCGGCTATCTCGGGGCCAATTTCGCCCGCCGCCTGCCGGCCATCTGGCTCAAGCGGGTAGTGATCGCCGTCGGCGCCAGCCTGACCGTCATCTATTTCATCAAGACCTATCACTACTGTCCGGAGATGTCCGGGGTGATGAGTTTTAACTGCTTGAAAGAAAGCACATAAACGATGTTCGTAGGTGTTGCCGATTTCAATGTGTTGGAAACTAACGGATTTTTCCGGGGGTGGTTCAATGCATACAGGGAAGCTGGTATTCGCCCAAGTGATGGATCATCTGCCACTGCACACCTTCTGGCGCTGCGTGGCCAAGTACCCTGGCCGTTACCCGACGCTCACTTTCTCTCACCTCGATCAGTTTCTGTGCATGGCCTTCGCGCAACTGACCTACCGGGAAAGCCTGCGCGACATCGAGACCTGCCTGCGTGCCCACGAAGCCAAGCTCTATCATCTGGGCATTCGCGGCGGCATCGCCCGCAGTACCTTGGCGGACGCCAACGAGAACCGCGACTGGCGCATCTATCAGGATTTCGCCCTCAGCCTGATCCAGACGGCGCGCAAACTCTATGCCGAGGACAGCTTCGGCTTGGAATTGACGCATACAGTCTATGCCCTCGACTCGACCACGATCGACTTGTGCCTGGCGCTCTTTCCCTGGGCGCGTTTTCGCAAACGCAAAGGGGCTGTCAAACTCCATACGCTCCTCGATCTGCGGGGCAACATCCCGACTTTCATTCACATCTCGGACGGCAAGCTCCACGATGTCAATATCCTCGATCAGATCATTTTCGAGGCTGGCAGTTTCTACGTCATGGATCGGGGTTATATCGATTTCGCCCGACTCCACGCCCTGCATCTGACCCAAGCTTTCTTTGTCACGCGCGCCAAATCCAACCTTCAATACCGGCGGGTCTATTCGCATCCAGTCGACAAAACGACCGGTCTGCGTTGCGACCAAACCATCATGCTGACCGGGCCACGGCCCAGCCAGGGTTACCCAATCCATTTGCGTCGGGTGAAGTTCTACGATGCCAAGCACGACAAGTTGCTCGTTTTCCTCACCAACAATTTCGACCTTCCTGCCCTGACCATCGCCGAGTTGTACCGCTGTCGCTGGCAGGTGGAACTCTTTTTCAAATGGATCAAGCAGCATCTGCGAATCAAGGCATTCTTCGGGACTTCAGAGAACTCAGTCAAGACTCAGGTCTGGATCGCAATCGCCGTTTATGTGCTCGTCGCCATCCTCAAAAAACGGCTGAAATCCATGGCATCGCTCTACACAATCCTACAGATTCTGAGCCTGACTCTGTTCGAGAAAACACCAATCAATCAACTGATTACAAATATCAAATCCAATCAGGAGGAACCACAAATGACTAACCAATTGAATTTATTCACGAAAATCTCCGGACAGTAGTGAAGACCTATTTCTAATCCTCTTTCATTCAAAGGAGCTACCATGAGTCTGAACCTGCCCCAGGGCGTGCAAATCACCGGCCCGATCAAGCCGGGTTTTGAAACCATCCTCACCCACGATGCGCTGGCCCTCGTCGCCAAGCTGCACCGCGCCTTCGAAAGCCGTCGCCAAGAACTGCTGAAAGCGCGCGTCGTGCGCCAGGCGCGCATCGACGGCGGCGAAATGCCCGATTTCCTGCCCGAAACCAAATCCGTTCGCGAAGGCGACTGGAAGGTTGCGCCAGTGCCGCCGACCCTGCACTGCCGCCGCGTCGAAATCACCGGCCCGGTCGAAGCCAAGATGATCATCAACGCCTTCAACTCGGGCGCCGATTCTTACATGGCCGACTTCGAGGATTCCAACTCCCCGAACTGGAACAACCAGATCCAGGGCCAGGTCAACATGTACAAGGCCATCCGCCGCGAACTGGCGTTCAAGAACGAAGCCGGCAAGGAATACAAGCTCAACGACAAGATCGCCACGCTGCAGATTCGTCCGCGTGGCTGGCATCTCGACGAGAAGCATGTAACCGTTGACGGTCAGCGCGTCGGCGGCGGCATTTTCGACTTCGCAGTGTTCTTCTTCCACAACGCCAAGGAACAGATCGCGCGCGGCGCCGGCCCGTTCTTCTACCTGCCGAAGATGGAAAGCCATCTCGAAGCCCGCCTGTGGAACGACATCTTCGTCATGGCCCAGGACCACATCGGCCTGCCGCAAGGCACGATCAAGGCCACCGTTCTGGTCGAAACCATCCTCGCCACCTTCGAGATGGAAGAAATCCTCTACGAATTACGCAACCATTCAGCCGGCCTCAATGCCGGTCGCTGGGACTACATCTTCTCGTGCATCAAGAAGTTCAAGAAAAACACGGATTTCTGCCTGGCACAGCGCGGCGCCATCACCATGGAAGTGCCGTTCATGCGCTCCTACGCGCTGGCTTTGGTGCAGGCCTGCCACAAGCGTGGCGCGCCGGCGATGGGCGGCATGTCGGCCCTGATCCCGATCAAGAACGATCCGGTCGCCAATGAAAAGGCGCTGGCCGGCATCCGCCACGACAAGACGCGCGACGCCAACGACGGCTACGACGGCGGCTGGGTGGCGCATCCGGGCCTGGTGCCCATCGCCATGGAAGAGTTCGTCAAGGTGCTCGGCGACAAGCCGAACCAGTTCGGCAAGCCGGTTGAAGGCAAGTTCGGCCCGGCTGACTGGTTAAATTTCCAGCCGGAAACCCCGATCACCGAAGCCGGCCTGCGCAACAACATCAACGTCGGCATCCACTATCTGGGCAGCTGGCTAGCCGGTAACGGCTGCGTGCCGATCCACAACCTGATGGAAGACGCGGCCACCGCCGAAATCTCCCGCTCGCAGGTCTGGCAGTGGGTGGTGTCGCCCAAGGGCATCCTCGACGACGGGCGCAAGGTCACCGTCGAAATGGTCCGCCCGATGATCGCCGAGGAACTGGCCAAGGTAAAAGCCTCCGTCACCGCCCAGGGCGAAGAAACCGCCAGTTACGATGAAGCCGCAGTCATCTTCGACAAGATGTCGCTGACCCCGGAATACCCGGAGTTCCTGACCCTGCCGCTGTACGAGGCGATGGAATAAGCCGCACGACGAGGCGGAAAGACCGAAGCGCCGGGGAAACTCGGCGTTTTTTTGTTTACGGAATGACTGCTGCGGTCGACCGCCAAAAAAGGAAAAAACAGAATACCTGTGAGAAGGTTCGTGCGGCTTACTCTGCACTCCCTCCACCCGCAACAAAATGCAGTAGCGCCCCCGGATCAATTCGTGACGCAATGCGTCACAGTTTGGAAAGCCATTGGGGGCATTATCTTCCGAAGCGAAAACAATTGTCACACTGAAATACAGAACTCGTAGGCCACGGAATCCAGCGGCATGTCAGAATCGCTGCTTTGCGGCATACCTTTCGACGACATGCAAAACTTAAGTGAAATTTTCAAGGACGTAAATGTCCGCAGCAGCCTGGTTCAATTCACCGACGTGCACATCGCACGCCTTGAAAGCAGCCTGTTCGAAAAGAACGGAAAAACCATGCTCAAATGTCTGGCGACCGGCAAGGAAAAACTCGCCAAGCCGGAAGAAATCGTCCGCCAGCTCTGGCTTCTCGAACTCACTGAAACCTACGGCTACCCGCTCAGCCGCATTCATATCGAATACCCGATCGCCTTTGGCCGCGATACCTCCAAGCGCGCCGACATTGTGGTCATGGATGCCGACCACGCCGACACCCCCTACATCATTGTCGAAGTCAAAGCCACCAAGCTCAAGGACGGCAAGGAGCAGCTGCGCTCCTACACTCACGCTAAAGACGCCCCGCTTGCGCTGTGGAGCAATGGCGCGCTGGCCGTTATCTGGCACCGCAAGAACCCCAACTATTTCGTCGAAATCCCCGACCTGCCCAAGGTCACGCAAACCATCGACGACATCGCCGGCCAGCCGTGGACCATCGATGTCCTGATCGACATCGAAAACAAGCGCATGGCCGAAGGCAAGGGCGCCCGTAGCCTCAAGCAACTCATTGAAGACATGGAAGACGAAGTTCTCGCCAATGCCGGCGTCGACGCCTTCGAGGAAGTCTTCAAGCTCATTTTCACCAAGCTCTACGACGAAATGTATTGCTACCGCGGCCGCCAAAAATACCTGCGTTTCCGCAACAGCAACACCGCCGCCCAACTCAAAGCCAACATCCAGAGCCTGTTCGACGACGCCAAGAACCAATGGCCCGGCGTTTTCCAGGGTGACGATAAACTCAAGCTCAGCCCGGAACACCTGCAAGTCTGCGTCGGTTTCTACCGAAGCCCCGTCCGAGGATGACAGTAAACGCTTCAAAGCGTTTGTCGAAGTACGTGACGAGTCGGTTGAGCTGAATTTATTGACCGTCGCTGCAGATGACACCAGCGCCATCAGCCGGTTCGCCTTGACGCAGTAAAGCCTGCTCTGCGTCTGCGCTCGATATCTCGACACCAAGAGCTACGATTAGCTTTCCGTCATCTTCGACAAGATGTCGCTGACCCGAATGGCACTTACTTAAGCTTTTTGGGATGTCCATTTTTCATGACGATAGCTTTGGCGAGATTACGTGGTTTGGTGAGCATTGGATAGGGTTTAGGTCGTCGTTTGACGGCGCGAGGCTCGATCCGGCCCGGTCGGTTACCGACCTGTTGTTGGGCGATTAAAACGAATAGTTCGCTGTGTATGTTGTGATGGCTGCGGCTCGCAAAGGGTGCCCAGGCGAGCCAGATTTGCACGGTATGCTTGAAGCTCAGTTGGCGCGGCAATCTGTGGGAGAGCATTGCAGCCTGAGCCATCATTAACCGAATCAGATTGTAGGCGAGCAGATAGACCCAGATTTCCTTGATCGCCATCGCAGGCGTCAGGCAACTCAGTCGTTCCATGCCGAGCGTGGTCTTGATGTTGCGCAGATCGAGTTCAACGTGCCAGCGATCCCGATAGAGCGATTTCAAGGCAGTCTTGTCGGTTTGTTTTGGGCAAAGCAATGTCGTCACCCGTGTCTTGCCGCCGACCCGAAGCTCGCGTACGGTCAGACTCTCGGGGGCCTGATCGTAGTCGGCCTGAGGCATCCAGTCGGGTTTGCTGGCGGGTTTTGGCAGCACGATCAGATGATCGCACTGCCCCAACTGCCGACCTCGGCAAAAATCGGTGGTGCGTTGCCGCGCGCCATTTTGTTCAAACACCGCATCAATGCACCGCTCGCGTAATGAGCAGAGGAGAAAATAGGTGGCGTAGAAGGCGTCGCCCAACAGTAAATCACCCTGCTCCAGGGAATCGAATATCGAACGCAGCAACGACTGCTCATCGCTGCCCTTGCCCCGACAGGAGCCGGTCGTGGCATTGAGGACCGCCCCGCTACCCAAACAAACGAGCCCAACGATCCGGCACTGCGGGAAACCCAGTCCCGGCTTCTGGCTCGTCGGTTGCGGGTAGACGACCTGATTGTCTGAGGTGTCGGGCATTACGACGGTCGTCCCGTCCACCAGACGGACGGGACGACCCCGCCAATGCCAAGCTGTCGGCGCCTGCGTGGCGACTCTTTGCCCCACGTGGCACGCCAGTGTACTGAGCATCTTCAAAGGCAAGCGCTTTCGCGCCCGGCAATAGGCGCCCGTGTGGGTGCTGCCCGGCACCAGGCCGCCAACCAGGCATTTGACCGCACGGTCATTGACTGCCTTCTGGCAGGAACGATCGGTGCTCAGCGCTTGGGCCAGAAACATCGACAACGTCTCCGTCGGGGGAAATTGCCTTTCTCGGTGGGGCGGCAGTTCAGATTCCACGGCATCGAACAATTCCGGCCCCATCAACAGGTTGAAAAACGCATAGGCGTCGCTCTGGGCAGCGTAGGCCTTGACCGTTCGGTGTTGCTGTGCGCGTGTACTGCGGATAGGATGCATTTGGGCTGGCTCATCGTGGGCGGGTTGGGTGTTTGGCGACGCCAACTTATCACGCGTCGATCCAGCCTGTTTCATCATTTGCATCAAAGAGTTGAACGTTAAGTAAGTGCCATTCGGGTCTGTCCCCGGATGTTTTTCGCTGTTGTTCCCTGTTGTTCTGCTCTGTTGTTCTGCTGTTGTTCTGGACGTCCGCGACCCGTCGGGAAGCCCCTGAACCCGTTCACTCACTTCTTGGTCTGCGAAGAGACCAGCCAGTAGGTCAGACCGAGCGCCAACAAGATTACGGCGATGCCGTAGAGATATTCTGGTTGTAAGGTAGTCAGGTCAAGCACGATCACCTTCCGGGCTATGGCCATCAGTGCCGTCGCTACGACAAGCTGGACATGGATGACGTCGTCGCGCAGATAGAGGGTGATATTGACCAGAATTTCGATGGCGATCAGCACCGCCAGAAAAGCCGCAAAGACGACGAAAATTTGGTTGAGGTCAAGAAGCAGCACCGGCGGTTTCGACAGCGCCTCGTAGAGCACCAGCACCACATCGGCAACGCACCACAGGATTACCAGCGTCATCAGGACGGCCAGCAAGCGAATGGCTTGACGGATAACTCGATGCAATCCCCGTACCAGTGGGTCGTCGTTTTTCTCCGACAAATGATCGTCGTGAAGCGATGACCCGTTTTCCTCTGACATACTCATGACCTCTTTACCGTTGATTGAATGCTGATGGGAGAATGGGAACCTCAGAGTCTCACCCGGAAGTATCCTTAACCGCAATAGCCGAAGTCAATCTACAGACTTTCCTGGCCGAAGGTTTTTGACGGCGATGGCGCAAGCGGGAGGAAGCCAGTTTTTTTGCGACGTTCCATCCTCTCTTGAGTTTTCTGAGTTGACTCGTGCTCGACGATCACTGCTCTGCTGATACCGCTTGCAGGAGCATCCAGGGACAGACCCTGAGGTTTCCCCTCATAGTTTGGCACTTATTCAATAGGTTGAAGACAAATATTCACGCGGAGAATGAGGAGTAGACTCGTTGCTTTGGGTAAATCGTCAAGGGTTGGCGGATCATGAGTGCGAAGAAGATGATAGTCGGAATGCTGGCGGGGTGTCTGTCGAGCCTGCATGTCAAATTGGCCTGTGCGGTTGAGGCGGCTGTAGGCAGTGCGCTGCGAGGTGGTCGCTTGAGCTTGAGTCAGCTTGCGCGGTCTGTGCAGTCGGCGACGTCGATGCGTCATCGAGTCAAGCGCATTGACCGTCTGCTGGGAAATACCTCGTTGCACATCACAAGGACCGAGATTTATCGTGAGGTGGCGTCACGTTGGCTGACCGATCTCGATAATGTGCGGGTGGTGATCGATTGGTCGGACGCCACGACCGATCAACGCTGGCATCTGCTGCGTGCCAGCATCGCCGTCAAGGGCCGCAGTGTGACGCTGTACGAGGAAATTCACGCGCAACGACGGTATGGTAATCAGGCGGTGCATCGTCGGTTTCTGGATTGTTTGGCGAAGCTGCTGCCCGACGGGTGCACTCCGACCCTCATCACCGATGCCGGTTTTCACTCGACCTGGTTCGACTTGGTCACGGAACATCATTGGCCGTGGATCGGACGCATCCGTGGCAAAGACAGGGTCAGTATTACCGAAGGTCCATGGAAGCGCTGCACCGAGGTTTTTCCGGATGCCACGCCGTGCGCCCAAGCCTTCGACAATGCCCGATACGTTCGTAGCCATCCGACAGACTGTCGGTTGGTGCTGGTTAAACGCGAAGCCAAAAGGCGCCACCATCACACGCGGACGGGCAAACATTCGCGCTCCCATAGCTCGATCAAGGCGGCTCGTGGTGCCAGAGAGCCATGGCTGCTGGCCTGTTCTCCAGCATTTCCAAAAGCGAGCCCAGAGACGATTATTGACCAGTACTCCCGACGAATGACCATTGAGGAATCCTTTCGTGATCTCAAGAACGAGCGGCTTGGTCTTGGCTTTAGCGCTTCGCGATCACGCTCGGGCAAGCGACTTGAGATTCTGCTGTTGATTGCTCACTTGACCCACTGGCTGATGCGCCTGATCGGCGAGTGCGCCCAGCAGAGCGGGATACAGAGGTTCTTCCAGAGTGTGCCCGGTCTAAAGCACAAAGAGATTTCAGCCATCACATTGGCTCGTCGAGTCATCGATGCCGGGCCCTCCTGGCTTAACCAAATTCGCCCGAAAGACGCTGTTCCGATTCTCCGGCACCAAGCTCAACAGGCTTCTCATATGGCATTTATATGAGGGGAAACCTCAGGAACAGACCAAGGTTTTTGGCTGTTTTGCGCGGTTGACCGTGGCAATGAGTAGAAATTTTGGTCTGTCCCGAATGGCACCAAGTTAAGGCTGTCCCCTTTTTTCGAGATTGCCGCACAAGCAACAGCCGACCATGCAACCCTGCAGCAAATCCGCTGTCTCTACAGCGTTGCCGTAACGCCACGGGAATTCACTCCACGCCTTACGCCAAATATGCCGCGACAGGAGCAATAAATGAACGCACTGGATTCCCGATGAAGTGCTGCACGCGGGTGTATTTATTGCTAGGCAGTCTGACCAGTTTTTTGGGCGTGGCGCAGGCGTTGGAAAGCGCGGTGACTGGGTCACTGCTACCGGTTGCGGAGGCTCTCTCTTGTCTTTCCCCGAGTAACTGTGTCAACTCTCTGGATGATTTGAGCAGTTTGCCACCCTTGCGATTTAACGGCACGGCGGCTGAAGGGAAAGCTGAATTGCTGGCGACGCTGGCGGCTTTCCCGGAGGCGACGGTGCACCTTGACGAGCCTTTACAGGTAGAAGCCATTTTCACGACACAGGTGGGGTTCCGCGATACGGTGTTGTTCCGGATTGACGCTGCCGGGCAACGCATAGATTTCCGCTCGAGCTCGAACTTCGGCCTGTACGACTTTGGCAAAAACCGTTCGCGGATGAAGGAATTTACGACCCGCTTCGAGAAGACGCTGGAGGGCATGCCAGGGCATTGAATCCGGCATTGCTGCGACCATAGAAACAACGGCTGGCCCTGCGGTCGACGGCAAAAAACGGCAAATTTCGGGTTATGCTGCCAGCACTCGCCGCAAACCACGCATCAGGGTGCCGATGGCGGGGAGTTTCATGTATAGCTCTTCGCCCGTATCCCAGTAATCGCGGTGGTAATTGACCTTGCCGTCGGCAGCGAATTTGAGGTGCGAGACCCCGCGCATGCCTTGCGTTTCGCCCTTGCCCCACAGCTTTACCCGGAAACTGAATTCCCAGATCAGCATGGCGCCGTGTTCATCGACCACTTTCTCAGTGACGATAAAGCGTGGCTCGGCGACTTGTTTGAACATGTGGCTGAAGATGCGCTGGACGGCCGCGACGCCGCGCACTTCGTTGAACGGGTCCTTGAAGTAGGCATCGGCGCTGTAGAACTCGGGGAAGCGGACGACGCTTTCCGGCGACAGTCCGTGGAAGAAATCGATCAGTGCATCGGGGTTCATCTCAATTTCCGGTCAGGCGGCGGACAAGGGGGAAATACAGGCCATAGGGCAGGAGCGCGAGAAACTTCATGACGCGCGTGAAACGCTTCGGAAAGTGGATCTCGAATTTGCCCGTTTTCAGGCCGTCGACCGTGGCCAGCGCCGCCTCTCCGGGAGTCAGCAGGGCGGGCATGGCGAAATCGTTTTTCGCGGTGAGCTGGGTCGCAACGAAGCCGGGGTTGACGACCCAGACGCCGATCCCTTGCGGCGCGAGATCGAGGTGCAGGCATTCGGCGAAGTGGATCAGCGCCGCCTTGCCCGGCCCGTAGGCGAGCGCCTTGGGCAGGCCGCGGTAGCCGGCGACACTGGCGACGAAGACGATGCCGCCGCCGGCCCGCAGGTCGGGCAGGACCGTCGCGGCGAGGCGCATGGCGCCGTTGAAATTGACGGTGACCACCCTCTCGGCAACCGCCAGGTCGAAGTCCGCAGCGCGCATCGGCACGTAATCGCCGGCCAGATAGATCACCAGGTCGATGCCGCGCCAGGCCGCAAGCAGGCTCGCACGAGCAGCGGCAAGACTGGCCGTGTCGGTCGCGTCGCAAAGCAACAGCAAGGCATTTTCGATGGCCAGTGCCCGCAACTTGTCGACACTGCGCGCCGACAGCGCCAGGCGGGCGCCGCGCCCGGCCAGTTCCCGCGCCAGTGCGGCGCCGATCCCGCTCGACGCGCCGACCAACCAGACGCGCTTGCCTGACCAGTCAGTGATTTTCGGATTCATCGCTTAACGAAGGTCAGGGTCACTTCGCCGAGATCGAAGCCCCACTTGCTCATGTAGGAGCGGTTGAGCATCACCTTGTCGTCCATCAGGAACATCCAGTCGTCCAAATCGACGTTGTACACCTTGCCGTCGACCGGCAGCGCCAGCACATAACGCCAGCGCAGCGCATTGCCGGCGACCTCGCCAATGGCCTCGCCGACGACATCGTCGGCCTTGCCGCGGAAGGTGCCGTCCGCCTGCTTGGTGAGGGTCCAGACGCGGCGCGATGTGGTGCCGTCCGACCATTTGAAATGCTCGTCGAGGACGCCGGTATCGCCCGTCCACTTGGCGTCGATGACGACATGGAAGCGCTTCTGTACTTCACCGGAGCGCCCTTGGAACATTCCCCAGGCGTCGAGCGTGCCATTGAGGTAGGTCTTGAGGTCGAGGGCCGGTTGTTCGGCGCGGTACTGTTCGACCCCGGACGAGGCGCAGGCGCTCAGGCCGAGGGTGAAGGCAGCGGCAAGCAGAAATTTCATGTCAGATCTCCAGGGAATGGCGCCAGCGCCAGAGCAGCAGGCCGGCGAGCGCCTTGAAGCCAAGGGGCAACAAGGCATAGGCAAAAGTGAGCGCAGCCAGCCCACCGCCGCTGCCCGGTACGTAGCCGAGCAGCGCCAGAAACGGCAAAGCCAGCCCGGCGGCCAGTGCCAGGTTGAGCTTGGCAAAGAAATTCCAGACGCCGAAGCAGGCGCCCGCCTGCCCCTGGCGCTCGCCGAGATCGGCGGCAATCGCGGCGGGCAACGCCAGATCGGCGCCGAGCGCCAGGCCGGAAGCGATGCAGATGGCGGCGAAGGGCCAGAGGTCGCCGCTCCCGAGCAGCGTGGCGCCGGCGAAGGCGATGATCGCCAGGAGCATCGCCCCCAACCAGGCGGTGACGCGGCCGTAGTGCGCTGAAAGCTTGACCCAGAGCGGCAGCGAGGCGGCGCCGGCGACGAAGTACAGGGCCAGCAGCGGGCCGCTCGCCTTCTCCAGGTGCAGCACGTCGGCGACGAAAAAAAGGAAAAGCGTCGCCGGCAGCGCGGCGGCGATGCCGTTGGCGACGAAGACGCCAAGCAGGCGACGGAAGGCAAGGTCGTTTATTACCTGGCGCAGGCTGGGCAGCAGGGGCTGACTCGGCGCCTGCACCGGCTGCCCGGCGCCGACCCGGCTAAACGTCGTGGCGGCCGCGATCAGCAGCAACGGCGGCAAGACCCAGGAAAGACGCCTGATACCCTCGTCGAGATCACTGGCCAGCAACCCGGGCAGGGCGGCGGCGAGGACGACACCGAGCAGCCCGAAACCCTCGCGTGCCGCGGTCAACCGGGTACGCTGGGCGGAAGTGTTGCCGACATCGGCGCCCCAGGCCTGATAGGCGACCGACGCCGCCGAGAAGCCGAGGTAGGTCAGTGCCAGCGAGCCGGCCAGCCACGAAGCCGCATGGTTGGCTGGCGGGTTGAGCAGGGCGACGAAGCCAGCGGCAAAGGGGACGAGGGCGAGCGCCACCATGGTTGGGCGCGGCACGCGATCGGCGAGCCAGCCCAGCCACGGGTCGATTCCGGCATCGAGCAGCCGCGTGCCGAGCAGGATGGCGCCGAGCAGTGCGAGTTGCATGCCGGCTACCTCGGCATAGAAGCGCGGCACATGAACATAGATGGGCAGCGCCGCGAAGGCCAGTGGGAGACCGAGCAATCCGTAAGAGAAGGTGCGTACGGCAGTCGTCACCTCAGGAGTCCTGACGCTTGAGCAACGCGGCGCGCAGATCGGGCGCGCTGGTTTTGGCGTCGAGCCAGATAGCGAAGAAGGCCCGGGCGAAGGCAGGGTCTTCGATCGTCCCGATGCTGCGGTCGTTGAAGAAGAAACGCGCCTCATCCGGAAGCTGTATGCCGAGGATATGGTCGCCGGGACGGACATCGGGAAAAATCCTGAGCATCTGTTCGCCCCAGCCCCTGAGTCTGGCCTCGTCGGCAACGCCGAGGTTGCGAATCTCCTTGACGCTGGCCTCGGCGATGTCGCGACCACTGATGTTCCGCTTGTAGGTCAGCTTGAGCGCCAGCGGCGGGCGCAGCGGGTCATCGCCACTGGCCCACAGCGTCGCCTCGTACACCAGGAAGCCCAAGCGGCGGAATTCGCCGCTACCCCAGCGCCGGAAGCCGGCGGTCGGCGCCTCTGCCGCGCTCATCGCAAGACTGGCCAGCGGCCACGCGGCGAGGCCAAGCAGCAGGCGGCGCCTAGTGATGGGCGAGTTCAAAATGGACGACATCGATGTTCCCGGCGAGGAAGCCTGCCTCGCAATAGCAGAGATAAAGGCGCCAGAGGCGGCGGAAGTGCTCGTCGAAACCGAGCGCGGCGATTTGCGGCCAGTTGGCCTCGAAGGCACGGCGCCATTCGCCCAGCGTCCGCGCGTAATCGGCGCCGAACGCATATTCCGAACAGACCGCCAGCCCCTGCCTGGCAGCGGCGGCGCGGAAGGCGGGGCGCGACGGCAGCATGCCGCCGGGGAAGACGTACTGCTGGATGAAGTCGGTGCCCCTGCGGTAATCGGCGAACAGGTCGTCGCGGATGGTGATGCTCTGGATCACCGCCCGGCCGCCCGGCTTGAGCGCCTTGGCGATGGTCTGGAAGTAGGTCGGCCACCAGCGCTCACCGACCGCTTCGAACATTTCGATCGAAACGATGTTGTCGAACTGCTCGCTCGTGTCGCGGTAATCCTGCAGCCGGAGATCGGCTTGCGGCACCCGCTTGCGCGCCCATTCGAGCTGCGCCGGCGACAGGGTGAGGCCGGTGACATGGAGACCTTCCCGAGCGGCAATCTCGGCGAATCCGCCCCAGCCGCAGCCGATTTCCAGCACGCTATGCCCCGGGCCGGCATGCAGGCGGCGCAGGATGCGGTGGTACTTGGCGCGCTGCGCCGTCTCCAGATCGCCCGAATCGACATTGCGGTAGAGAGCGCTCGAATAGCTCATGCCGGGATCGAGCCACAGCTTGTAGAAGTCGTTGCCAAGGTCATAATGAGCCATGATGTTGCGTTTGCTGCCGGTCCGGCTGTTGCGGTTGAGCCAGTGGCGCAGGCGCGCCGCAACGAGGTTGCGCCAGGAACCGTAGACCGCCTCCTTCAACACCTCCCGGTTCCGGGTCAGCAGCGTCAGCAATCCGCTGACGTCGGGTGAATCCCAGTGGCCGTCGAGATAGGCTTCGGCGAGACCGATGTCGCCACGGGCCAGAACCTGACTGAACATCGCTTCGTCATGCACCTGCAGGGTGACGCCGTGCTCTCCCGACCCGAACAGGCGGCTGGAACCGTCGGGCAGGCGCACTTCGAGCATCCCGCCGACGATCCGTTCGAGGAGGGCGAGAACCAGGCGGGTATCGCGGGCTGGGCTATCGCCGCCGCGCAGAATCATCGTGTCATTCATTTTTGTGATTCCCGAAGGGGTTGGTGTTCATGGGAAGAGTGCGCGCCGATGAAAGGTACGCCCTTGATCCAGAGCTTGAGAGCCTGCCAGTGGATGCGGAAGACAATGCCGGCAGTCAGCAGAGGCATACGCAGGAAAGCGCCGAGCAGGGCGCGGGTGGACCAGGCGGTGGACTTGCCCGAGACCGAGGTCAACAGCAACTCACCTTCTGCATCGTCGTAGTCGATGCGGGCGACCGGACATTCTCTTTGCAAATAAAAACGGAAGCGATAGCCACCCTCGATCTCGCAGAAGGGCGAAACATGAAAGGTCTTGCTCGCTGCCAAGACCTGCCCGTCGCGCAGCGGCGCGCCATCCGGACTGTGCAGTAGATAACTGTGGCGACCACCGAATGTATTGCTGACCTCGGCGAGTACGGCGATCAGTTCGCCGTCGCGGTTGCGGCAAAACCAGAAGGTGACCGGATTGAAGACGAAGCCGAACACCCGCGGGAAGCACTGCAGCACGATGTCTCCATCGTCCGGCAGACCGTGCCGGCGCAGCAGCGACCGGATCCACGGCAACAGCGGCGAACCGTCGCGTGGCCCGTGGTCCTTCTGGTGGAAACTGAGCAGGTTGTTGCGGTCGACCGAGAAAAACGGGCCATTTGCGGAAGCCAGATCAGCCACCGGCAACTGGACGAAAAAGACCGGATAGCTGAAGGCATTGACCACCGGGCGTAGCCGGCGGTGAAACACCTGACCAATCAGAAGGCGGGGAAGAGTAGGCATCGTGATCTCAGGCACTCGCCAGTTCGCGGGCGCGCGGCGTGACGGCACCCTGCCACGGCGCGTCGATGCCCATGCCGTTGGCGACGCGCAACGCCGACTTGAGGCCGTCTTCGTGGAACCCATAACTGCCCCAGGCGCCGGCCAGCCAGATGCCGCCCTCACCCTGCGCATCGGCAAGTTTTTGCTGGGCGGCGATGGCCGCACCGTCGAAGATCGGGTGGGCGTAGTCGAATTCGGCGATGACGCTAGCCGGATCGGGCTCGCGCACCGGATTGAGGGTGACGACGACCGGCGTCGTGAAAGGCAGCGGCTGCAGGCGGTTTATCAGGTAAGAAACCGCAACCGGTTGCGCGCCCGGCGCACCGCTGCCGGCCGCGTAGTTCCAAGCCGACCAGAGTTTCTCGTCACGTGGCAGCAGGGCGCGGTCGGTATGCAGGACGGCGCGGTTGGCCTGATAGCGGATCGCCGCCAGCACATCGCGCTGCGCGTCGCTGGCCGTGAAGCCGAGGATGGCGAGTGCTTGGTCGCTGTGGCACGCCAACACCACCTGATCGAAATGCTCGCTGCCACCACCATGAGTCACGCGCAATCCGGCAGACTCGCGGGTCACCGCGCTCACCGGGCAGGCGAGACGGATGTCAGCGAGCTGGTGGGCGATCCTGCGCACGTACTCGCGGCCACCGCCCTTGACGGTACGCCACAGCGGACGATCGAAAACCTGCAGCAGGCCGTGGTTCTGGCAAAAGCGGACAAACGTGGCGAGCGGCGTGGCGAGCATCTGCCCGGTGGGGCAGGACCAGATCGCGGCGGCCATCGGCAGCAGGTACCACTCGGAGAATGCGGAAGAATAGCGGCCCGCGCTCAGGAAATCGCGCAGACTGCGGTTGTCCTCGGGGTGCGAAAGCAGCCAGGCGACACTTTCGCGGTTGAAACGCAGGATCTCGGAAAGCATGGTCCAGAACTGCGGACGCACCAGGTTGCGCTTCTGTCCGAAGACGGTGGCGAGGTTGCTGCCCGACCATTCGATGTCGGGGTTCTCGAGGCTGACCGCGAAAGACATTTCGGTCTCGACGCTGTCGACACCGAGCAGGGCGAACAGCGCAATCAGGTTCGGATAGGTCTTCTCGTTGAAGACGAGGAAGCCGGTATCGACCGGGTGCGTCTTGCCTTCGAGCGTGACGTCCACGGTGTTGGTGTGACCGCCGAGGTAATTGGCGGCCTCGAAGAGTGTCACGTCATGCTGGCGGCCAATCAGCCAGGCGGTGACGAGACCCGAGATACCGGCGCCGATGACTGCAATACGTTGCCTGTCTTTCATGATGGCCTCCTATTCGTTGGAGCCGACAATTTCGGCATAGGCGGAATGGTTGTGAATCGACTCGAAGTTTTCCGAAGCGACTTTCCACTCGGCGATGCGCGGCTCTTTCATCAGGCGCAGCGCGATGTCGCGCACCAGATCCTCGACGAACTTCGGATTGTCGTAGGCGCGTTCGGTCACCCACTTTTCGTCAGGGCGCTTGAGCAGGCCGAAAACTTCGCAGGACGCCTCCTCCTCGGCCAGGCGCACCAGTTCCTCAATCGCCATCGACGACCGCAGCTTCGCTTCCAGCGTAATGTGCGAGCGCTGGTTGTGGGCGCCGTAGTCGGAAATCTCCTTCGAACAGGGGCAGAGGCTGGTCACCGGCGCCGTCACACGCAGAGTCAGCACGGAGTGTCGCCCTTCCGGCCTGTCGATGATCAACGTGACATCGTAGTCGAGCAGACTCACGACTCCGGACACGGGCGCCGTCTTGCGGATGAAGAAGGGAAAGGCGAGTTCGATGCGGCCGCTCGACGCGTCGAGGCGCAGCAGCATTTCCTCGAGCATTGCGAACAGGCCTTCCTGCGTCAGCGCACCGCGACGCCCTTCGAGCAGTTCGACGAAGCGCGACATGTGGGTGCCCTTGACCTCGGGCGGCAAACCGACCGTCATCGTCAGGCTGGCGACGGTATTCAGTGTCTCGCCACTGGCCGTTTCAAGGTGCAGCGGGTAGCGCAGCCCCTTGACGCCAACGTTCTGGATCACCAGGCGGCGGCTATCGGCGGCCGACTGGACGTCAGGGAGGAAAAAGTGTTCGGGTGCGTTCATGGCGGTGACTCCTTAAGGTTCAGGCGATCGTTCTATTTGAGAAATTCGTCGATCTTCTTCAGCAGATCCCGGTCATCCGGTTTCGTGAAGCTGGAATACGCGGCGACCTGCGTGCCATCCCGATTGATCAGGTACTTGTGGAAATTCCATTTCGGCGTGCTGCCGGTGATCTCGGCCAGTTGCCGGTACAGTGGGTTGGCCGCGCCGCCCTTGACTGTCGTCTTGGCCATCATCGGAAACTCGACGCCGTAGGTCAGGCGACAGAAATCGGCGATTTCCTTGTCGCTGCCCGGCTCCTGATCGCCGAAGTCGTTCGACGGAAAGCCGAGAACGACCAGCCCCTTGTCCTTGAGCCGCGCGTAGAGCTTTTCCAGCCCCTCGTATTGCGACGTAAATCCGCAGAAACTCGCCGTATTGACGACCAGGATCACTTTCCCGGCGTACTGACAGAGTGAAACCGGCTTCGCGTCCTGCAATGGGGGGAAGGAGTGGTTGAGCAAAGCCGGGCACTCTGTAGCGGAAGACACCGGCACGACTCCCAGCGTCAGCAATCCCGCGACCAGCATGGAATGTTTCAGTTCTTTGATCACGTTGAACATTTCCTAATTTTGTCCTAGACAATTACACGTTTCATGGCTACTATAAGCACCAATGACCTGATTGTCAACGGTTTGTCTAACATTTGTTCAGGACAAAAATGAATAATCCAAATTTCAACATTGCCGCTGTCGAACGCGATACGGGTCTGTCCAAGGACGTTTTGCGCGTCTGGGAGCGCCGCTACGGCTTTCCCGCCCCCGATCGCGATGACCACGGCGAACGTAGCTATCCCGCCGAACAGGTTGAACGTCTGCGGCTGGTCAAGCGCCTGATGGATGCCGGGCACCGGCCCGGAAAACTGCTTTCCACCCCCCCCGAGGAGTTGAACGCGCTGGCTCCACGGCGCCCGGAACCGCCTGCGGTGATCTCCGGTGCCACCAACCCGGCGGACCTCGGGGATCTGCTGGCCTTGATCAAGCAACATGATGGCGCGGCGTACCAGCAGGCGATGCAGCAGCGGCTGGCCCGGCAAGGGCTGGACCGCTTTGTCCAGGACACTGTCGCCCCGCTCGCCCGCCGCGTCGGCGAAGCCTGGGAGGACGGCAGCGTCGAGGTCTTCGAGGAGCATCTATTCACCGAGATGACCAAGCGCGTCCTGCGCCAGGCGATCGCCAGCCTGCCCGGCGGCATGCGCGGCCCGCGCATCGTCCTCACCAGCGTGCCGGAAGAACCGCATGTCCTCGGGTTGCTGATGGCCGAAGCCTTGTTCGCGCTGGAAGGCGCCGAGTGCATCCCGCTCGGCACGCAGATGCCGCTGCTCGAAATTGCTCGCGCCGCCGCCGCCCATCGCGCCGAAATCGTTGCCCTCTCGTTCTCGGTCGCCTTCCCGAAACGCCAGATTCCCGGCCTGCTGCAACAGCTGCGCATGGTCTTGCCAGAGACGGTGGCGCTGTGGGCCGGCGGTGGCGGCGTCAGGCGCCTACCTTCTGTCGCGGGGGTGGAGTTGCTTGATTCACTCGAGCATTCCCTTGCGGCCCTCGAATCTTGGCGACGGAAGCGGATGTAATCCTCCCCAATTGCGAAAACACCAAGGTGGGGAAAAGACCCTATAGAATGCAAGCTTTTCCGAAGCTACCCGCGATCTGGTTGAAGTGGACTATCCCGCACCCGAGTTCGAATCGAAAATCTGCCCTCCCGAGCAGTTGACCGCGCGCGTCGTCGACCTGGCGCGCCCTCTCGTGTTCACCAACGGCTGCTTCGACATCGTGCACCGCGGCCACGTCACCTATCTGGCGCAGGCGGCCGCCCTTGGCTGCGGCATGGTGGTCGCGCTCAACTCCGATGCCTCGGTCAAACGTCAGGGCAAGGGCGACGAGAGGCCGGTCAACACGCTCGCCGACCGCCTGGCGGTGATCGCCGCGCTCGGCTGCGTTTCACTGGTCACCTGGTTCGACGAGGACACGCCGCTGCGACGCATCATCGAATGCCACCCCGATATTCTGGTCAAGGGCGGTGACTGGCCACCGGAGAAGATCGTCGGCAGCAAGGAAGTAGCGGGCTGGGGTGGTACGGTGCATTCGATCCCCTTCATCCATCAACGGTCCACGACGGCGCTGCTGGAAAAAGTGCGCCGCAGCGAGCCAATGGGGTGACTCCCTGACGACCATGTTCAGCGAAACACCGGCCGAGCATCTGTTGCAGCCGCATGAACGCGCCAAGATATTTCTCGTCATCGGGATTCCGATCATGACCGCCTACGGGGTTGCCGCGCTGCGCAGCGGAAGCTGGCCTCTGCTAGGACTGATCGTTGTCAACATCGTGGTCATCTGCGGAAGCTATATGGCATTGCTGCTCGGGTATCTCCGGACATGGATGGTCCGCCCCGGGATGGCAGCTTTCGCGGCGCTGGTCATCTACCTGGTTGCGCATTCCGGTGAAGAGCACAGCCATGCCCTGTGGTTCTTCTCGTTCCCGGTTGTCTCGGTCATGCTCCTGCCGCCGCGTGAAGGCATTGTCTGGTCATGCCTGAGTATCGCGTCCGCCACCGCCATCATGGTTCTGGGCGGTCCCGAGACCGGGACCAGTGCCTACTCCGGAGCCTTCACCGCCCGTTTCGCGATCACCGCCATCCTGATTACGGGCGGCATGTTCTGGTCGGAGGTCGCGCTGCGTCGCTACCAGGAAGAAACGGGCGCACGGAGGAGCGCCATCGAGTCCGAAAGCACTCGCCTGAAAGCGGAAATCACGCGGCGCGTCTCGCTCGAGGTCGACTTGCGCGTGCTCGCCTCGACCGACCCTCTGACCGGCCTCATCAACCGGCGCGCCTTCATGGACCGGTTCTCCCACGAACTGCTGCGCAGCCGGCGCCACGGCCCGGCGCCGACATTGCTCATCCTCGAAATCGATCACTTCAAGAAGATCAATGACCGCCATGGCCACCCGGCGGGAGATACCGTACTTGCGCACCTCGGGCATCTGCTCAACAGCAGCCTGCGCAACGTGGACATCGTCGGCCGCATCGGCGGCGAGGAATTTGCCGTCGTGCTGGTCGAAACCAATGCCGAAATGGGGCAACCGGTCATCGAACGTCTCCTCGACCGGATTCGGGAAACCACCGCCCTCCTTGCAGACGGAACGCCGCTGCATTTCACGGCCAGCATCGGCAGCACCGAAATCCTCGGCGACGACACCATCGACACGGCGATCCAGCGAGCCGACGAAGCCCTGTATACAGCCAAGAACAGCGGCCGCAACCGCCACTGCCAGCGCTAGGGTGCCGCCCTAAAGGGTGACCTGGGCACCCAGTTCGACGACCCGGTTGCACGGAATCCGGAAGAAGGCTGTCGGCGAGCCGGCATTGCGGTACATGGCGACAAATATCCGCTCCCGCCAGAAGGGCATTTCCGAATGGAATTTGGGCAGCAGCGTCTCGCGCCCGATGAAATAGGTGGTATCAAGCGCGTTGAACTCGAGGCCGGAATTCGCGCACAGCGCCAGCGCCAGCGGAATGTCCGGCTCGTCCTTGAAACCGAAGTAAACGCTCACGCTCCAGAAGTTGTCGCGCAGTTTCCTGACCTTGACGCGGCTGCTAACCGGCACCCGGGGAACATCGGAGAAATGGGCGGCAACGACCACCACCCGCTCGTGCAGCACCTTGTTGTGCATCAGGTTATGCAGCAGCGCATGCGGCACGGCTTTGACATCGGCATTGAGGAACACCGAGGTTCCGGAAACCCGGTTCGGCATCGATGCCGCGAGCGATTCCAGAAACATCGAAAGCTCGAGGCGTTCACTCCTGATGCGCACCGAGTGCAGCAGACGCCCCTGTTTCCAGGTCGCCATGGCGATGAAGATCGCGATGCCAGCAATCAGCGGGAGCCAGCCGCCCCGAGAAACATGGCCAATGTTCGCGACCAGGAAGAGCAGTTCGATCGCCAGGAAGCTTCCGAAAATTCCGCCGGCCCTGGCCCATCCCGAATGGCGAGCAAGCACTGCGGCAGCGAGAAGGGAGGTGACCATCAGTTCTCCGCTCACCACAATTGCGTAGGGCGCGACGAGGTTCTCCGATCTCCCGAAACCGAGGACGAGAATCGTCACTGCCAGCAACAACCCCCAGTTCACCGCCGGCAGATAGAATTGCCCCTCGTTCGCGGTGTGCTGAACCTCCATGCGGGGCATGAACCCTAGCATCATCGCCTGCCGGGTCAGCGAGGAGGCGGCGGAAATGACCGCCTGCGAGGCAATCGCGGAAGCCGCCGTGGCCAGGGCGATCAGCGGGTAGAGCGCCCAGCCGGGCGCCGAAAGGAAGAAGGGATTCCTGGCCGCCGCCGCATCATCCAGCATCGACGCGCCCTGGCCAAGGTAGTTGAGCACGAGTGCCGGCAGGACAAGAAGGAACCATGCGCCGCGGACAGGCTTGTGGCCGAACTGGCCCATCCCTGCATGGAGCGCTTCGGCGCCGGCGACGACGAGCACCACGCTGCCCAGCGCACCCAGGGCCAGCAACTGGTGATCGATCAGGAATCCGAGCGCATGCACCGGGTTCAATGCACTCAGGATGGCCGGGTGCGCGACGATATCGTTCACGCCAAGCAGCGCCAGGGAAACGAACCAGAGCAGCATCACCGGCCCGAAGAATCCGTCGACCACGGCTGTGCCGTGGCGCTGAACATAGAACAGGATAAACAACACCGCCAGCGCGACCGGGATCACGAGGGGTTCGAGGGCCGGGGTTGCCACCTGCAGACCCTCGACCGCGGAGAGAACCGAAATCGCCGGCGTGACCATCCCGCTGGCGAAGAACATCGCCGCGCCAACGATGCCGGTGACCACGACCGCCCTCCCCTCCCTGGTTTTGCTGTGGACGGCGCGCAGCGCCAGCGTGATCAATACCATGATGCCGCCCTCTCCGGAGTTATCCGCGCGCATGACGAAGGTCGCATACTTGAGCGAAACGATGATGATCAGTACCCAGAAAAACATCGACAGGCTGCCGAGGATGTTCGCTTCATTGACCGGAATCGGGTGGTTCCCGGCAAACACCGCCTTCAGCGCATAGAGCGGGGCCGTGCCGATGTTGCCGAAAACGCCGCCCAGGGCAGCCAGTGCCAGCAAGGCTGTCTGCTTGCCGGTTGCATCGCCGGACTCCAAGTCACTGCTGCTCATCAATCCCCCCTGAATCAACGGCACCCGGAACGCCATACGCAATCCGGACGCGCCAGCCATCACCAGGTGCTGCCTGGAAACCCTGTGCGAGCAAACGGATATGCGATAAACCCATGGCCTTGCCATTCCAGCCGGGCCCCTCAAGGGCGACGCGGCGATTGTACCCGCTCGCCTCGCTCCGGGTCATCAAACCCGCGATCGCAAAACACTCCGGTGCCAAAAAGCCCGCGCCCGCGGATCGATCGTTCGCATCCCGCCCTCAACCGCTGCCTCGGCCCGGCTCCGCTTAAAAAGCCAGGGTGCGGCGAGGCATGATCACGCCACGACCAACACTTTCTCGAATCCAGCTATCTCCCCGGTAGAAAATCATCCGGAAGGAGAGCGCCCAGGCGCTCAAAATCCTCCTCGCGGTCGACATCCCACAAAGATGGCAACTCGCTCCACTGCCAGCCAGTTTCCAACAGACGCTTGCGGGTCTGGGTCATCACCTTCGCGCTACCCCAGTTGATGCCGGCGAACACTCGCCGCGACGGCTGGCGCATGCCGATCAGCACATAGCCGCCGTCTTCGGCCGGAATGACGACGGCCTGATACGCGGCGAGCGCTGCAGCCGCTGCCTGCAAATGCGCGGGGCCGAGCGCCGGGCAATCGGTGCCAATGACCAGCGTGCCGCCGGTCACCGGTGACTCGGCGAGCGCCTGATGCATGCGTTCCCCGAGGTTGCCTTCGCTTTGCTGGCGCAGGGCGATCCTCCCGCCGACAGCGAGGTCGACGAATGCTGGGTGGGCGGTATCAGGTGCGCACCACAGCGTGACCGGGCCGAGATTGGAATCCAGCGCTGTTGCCACCGTGCGCCGCAGCAGCCAGTCTTGCAGCGTGGCGGCGCCGTCGGCACCGAGGTAAGGAATCAGGCGGGTCTTGGTCAGGCCGGGAATCGGCGCTTTGGCGAGGATCGCGATAGCGACGCTGGCATTATTGTTGGCGTGGGACATAGCCGTACTCGTGGGCCAGATCGTTCGGGTTGGCGCCAAGGAAGAAACGCAGGCGGAGCCACCACATCGTCAGGATGGTGCGCAGCACGCCATGTTTTTCCCAGCGCCGGCCGGAGGTGACGACCTTCTCCGCCAGGCAGGCGGGACGGGTGAGGGCGCGCATTCGGCGCGAGAAATCGATGTCTTCCATCAGCGGAATGTCGGCGAAGCCACCTGTTGCGGTGAACGCCGTTTTGGTCACGAAAATGGCCTGGTCGCCGGTGGCGATGCCGGTCAGGCGGGAGCGCCAGTTCATCATGAACGCGACGAGGCCGAGGCCGGTCGTCTGGCCCTCGATTTTGATATCGAAGCGGCCCCACGTCGCACCCTGGTCGATGGCCCCGGTAATCAGCAGTGGTGCCGGTGACGGCAGGCGGGTGTCGGCATGGAGGAACAGCAGAACCTGACCGTTGGCGACTGCGGCGCCGGCATTCATCTGGCAGCCACGGCCTCGGGGCGCGTTGACCATCTGGTCGACATGGGGAGCCGCCAGTTGCACGGTGTCATCACTGCTGCCGCCGTCGACGACGATGATCTCGGTGCCGAGCCGACGAAAATCCTGCAACGACTGCAGCAAGTCCACGATCCCGACGGCCTCGTCGAGGACCGGGATGATGATCGAGAGTCGCGGCGGCTTGGGCTGGGCTGTCATGTTCACTGTTGCCTCAGTCCCCCGATGGTGCGGGGCATTCCTGCGCGCTGGCCACGAAGCGGAAATCGGCGAAGCCGGCATGCGCCTCCTCACCGGTGTTGTCGGTGTCCGTGGCGAGAGCGAGGCCGGTCAACTGTCCCTTGCTGCCGGGAAAGGCACGCTGTAAATCCTTGCCGACATCGCGGCGCTCCTGCACCCAGGCGCCCGCCTGGCCGGCACCGGTACGCAGCACCAGCATGCGGGTGCGGTCGGTGTAGGCGTTGTCTTGCAGCGTACCGACCGGGTGCTTGTTGTCCCAGACGTAGTTGAGCGCCGCATCCGGCACCTGATCGCCGTAGATCGAGCGGGCCAGCGCCAGTTTGGCGCGTGTGCCGAAACTCAGCTCGTCGCGCGGCAGCGAAAAAGTCAGATAGACTCGCGCCGCGTAATCGTCGCCGGCTTTCGTACTCATGTCCGCCGAGGCAACCGGCGCATCGACACGCCATTGCCAGCACAAAATCGGCGTCTTTTTCAGGTCGACCGTAACGCTTCGCCCGAACAGCGCCATGCTCTTCTTCGCCTGCGCCTCGATACCGACCACCCCGTCCCAGCGCCGTACGGCGTAACGGGTGGGCGGAAATTTTTCGCTGAGGCGCTCGATCTTCCACGGCACCGGAACGGCGGCATCGGATTCGCTGAAGCGCCCGACCCAGAGCGGATCCGCAACGCCTACCAGGGGCAGAATCAGGCCGACCATGCCGAACAAGAAGCTGAAATTCAAGTCACCTCCTTGTTTAGCGATGCATTGGGCGTCTGGTCGCCCCAAGTTAACCGACGATAATCGAATCCCTGCTCCAGGGTCGGCTTGACCACCTGAAAATAGGGCGAGACATCGAAATCCCGGGGGACGAACAAGCTGTGATCACGAATCCTCAGAATTTCGTCGACACAGCCCGAACAGTCCACCCGATAGGCCGAAGGGGTTTCGATGTCCGGCAGGATGGGGTAATGCACCGATTGAAAGCACTGAGCGATCAGAGTCGAACAAATGGCCTGGGTCGGGTCGCCGCTGCCCAGGGCCAGCATGCGTCGCCGCCAGCGATGTGGCACTGGCGGAGTCGGGATCAGAAAACGAACCAGGTCGACAACGTTTTGCAGGTCGTACTGATGGCCCACCTGGGCCAGCGCATAGTCGATGATGTGCTGCACGTCGTCGGCCGTCAGACTCACCGGCCGACAAATGCGGCTGTGCAGGCCGGCGAATTGGGCAAGCCCGACCAGGCGAACGCCTTCGACAATGTCAGCTTCGACAAAGCAATGATTCGGGCAACCCGCGCGGTAATCGCTTGGTGGTGTGCCAATGTAGAGTGCCGCATGGGACCAGGTGGATTGAGTCAGGTATTTGATCGCCACGCTCACCCGGGAATGCCCTTCAACCAGCAGCACATCGCCTGGTTGCAAGGTGGCTTCCAGCAGTTCGGAGGGCGTTACCGGCGAACTGTCATGGACATGGGTAGGCTGCGTCAGCCAGCGGCCGAGCCAATTGCCCAGTTTTCGCGTCATACCGTTCATACGTCCACCTTTAGCGACTACCTCCGCGCGCTACATCATTCAGGCGCCAATCGTAATCGAGGAACTCCAGTTTGTAGCTTCCCTGGCGAATGCGCTCCCGGTCTTGCGGCGCTTTGGCCAGTTGTTCAGCATTGCGGGCAAAGGTCGTCTTCAGCGAGTCGAAGCCCTGATGGCCCTGCTCGAAGTCCTTGCCGTACCAGTCGAAGATCTTCGATACCTGCAATTGCCCGCTGGCGGCAGCGAAGCGGTTGCGTGACGGGTCGGCCAGAAAACGACGCAGGCTATCAGCCAGTTGCGAATCCAGCTTTTCCGCCGTGAAGGCTTCGGCGCGTAACATCGGACAACCGATCGAGGCGCAGACCACGGCGACGTGGATACGCGGATCGTCAAAGGCCCCTGGGGTACGGATCATGCCGTGTTCGATATCATCAAGACTGCGCTCCTGGCCGAACAGGGGGATGAATTTCTTCTTCCAGGGCGACTGGAAAATCGTTCCAATGTCCTTGATCGACTTGAGGTCAGGATATTTGCTCAGTACCAGATCGATGGTCCACGCGTTGTAAGCATTGATCAGGAAAGCGAGGCGCTGGGGCTTGGTCCATTGTCTGTATTCGCTCTCGGAGACTGCTGAAACCGATTCCAGGTAGGCTTTTAGCGGCACTTTGTCGGTCGCCATGCCCTGGTAATCCACTCGGCTCGAATGACCATCTGCGGCTACCCTGACGTGCTTGACCAGCAGTGCGCTCCAGTCGCGGTAGGTATGATCGAATGCCCACGATGGCAAAGTCGTCAGGATCAGTGCTGCCGCCAGGCAGTATTTTTGCAATGAAAACATTGTATTAGCCTCGCCGCCAGGCGTGAAAACGTTCGACCCAGGCCAGCAGTTTTTCCGGCGCGTGCGCCCGCTTCCAGTTCCCAGCGACAAACTTGTTGGCCTCGGCCAGCGTCGGGTAAATGTGGATGGTGCCGAGGATCTTGTTGAGGCCGATACCCTGTTTCATCGCCAGCACGTATTCGGCGATCAGGTCGCCGGCATGCTCGCCAACCAGCGTCACGCCGAGGATTTTGTCCTTGCCCGGTACCGTCAGCACCTTGATGAAGCCATGCGCAACGCTGTCGGCAATGGCGCGGTCGAGGTCGTCAATGCCGTAGGTCGTCACTTCGTAGGCGATTCCTTTTTCTTTCGCTTCCAGTTCGTTGAGGCCGACCCGCGCCACTTCCGGCTCGATGAAGGTGGCCCACGGAATCACCGAGTAATCTGCCTTGAATTTCTTTAATGGGTCAAAAAGCGCGTTGACCGCGGCATACCAGGCCTGATGCGCGGCGGTGTGGGTGAACTGGAAGGGCCCGGCGACATCGCCGGCGGCGTAGATGTTGGGATATTTGGTTTGCAGGAATTCGTTGGTGTCGACCGTCTTGCCGGTTGGTACGCCCAACTCTTCCAGTCCGTAGCCTTTCAGGTTGGCCGCGCGGCCGACGGCGACCAGCACAGCATCGAAAGGAAGGCGCACATCCTTGCCATCATGTTCCGCAATCAGGATTTTTTCGCCGTTTTCGATCACGAATTCCTTGGCACGGTGATTGACCAGCACCGCCACACCCTCGGTGCGAAAGCGTTCGGCAACCAATTCAGAAACTTCCGGATCTTCGCGCGACAGCAGGCGCGGCCCCATCTCGACCTGGCTGACCTGCGAACCGAAGCGGGCAAAGGCCTGGGTCAGCTCGCAGCCGATCGGCCCGCCGCCAAGCACGACCAGCCTTTTCGGCAACTCGCGCAGCGCCCAAAGATTATCCGAAGTCAGGTAAGCGACCTGCTCGATGCCGGGAATCGGCGGCACAAAGGGGCGTGCCCCGGTGGCGATGACGATGCTGCGCGTCGTCAGGGATTGCCGGCTGCCGTCGTCACGGGTGATCTCGACTTCCCACGGCGAAACGATTTTCGCAGTGCCCGCCACGACATCAACGCCCAGCCCGCTGTAACGCTTGGCCGAGTCATGCGGTTCGATGGTCTTGATGACCGACTGCACCCGCTCCATAACCGTGGCGAAATCGAACTCGGCCCGCGCCGAGGCGATGCCAAACTCCTTCGACCTCGCCATCTGCGCCAGCAGTTTGGCCGAGCGGATCAGCGCCTTGGAGGGCACGCAACCGGTATTCAGGCAGTCACCACCGAGCTTGTGTTTTTCAACCAGCGTCACTTTCGCCTTGACCGCCGCACCGATATAGGCCGTGACCAGCCCGGCGCTACCACCGCCGATGACGACGATATTGCGCTCGAAACGCGCCGGCTTCTTCCAGCCGGCGAAGACCTTGTTGCTATGGATTGCCTCGACGATTTTGCGGGCAAGCAGCGGAAAGACGCCGAGCAGAACAAAGGAGCCGAGCAGCCCCGGCGACAGGATGCCGGAGAGCGATTCGAGCTTGCCCAGTTGTGTGCCGGCATTGACGTAGACGACGGTGCCGGCCAGCATGCCGAGTTGGCTGACCCAGTAAAAGGTACGCGCCTTCATCGCCGTCAGGCCGAACAGCAGGTTAATCAGGAAGAAGGGGAAGACCGGCACCAGGCGCAGCGTAAATAAATAAAACGCACCTTCACCCTTCACCCCGGCGTCAATGGTGGCGAGGCGTTGGCCAAAACGGCTTTCCACCCAGTCGCGTAACAAAAAGCGCGCCATCAGGAAAGCCAGCGTCGCCCCCAGTGTCGAGGCGAAGGAAACGATCACCAGGCCCCAGAGCAGCCCGAACACCGCACCACCGGCCAGCGTCAGCAAAGTTGCGCCGGGCAGCGAGAGCGCCGTGCTGATGACATAGACAACAAAGTAAATAGCCACGGTCAACAGCGGTTTTTCGGCATAAAACGCGGCAATCGCCGCCTGCTGCTCCTTGAGCGTCTGCAGGTTGAGATAGCGTCCGAGATCGAAGGCAAAGAAGGCAACGATAAGTCCGCCCGCCGCGAGGATCAATGCCAGTTTGCGCAATTGCATGAGGATCTTTTCGTTGAATGATTCAGTGAGAAGTAACTGCCCAGCGTATTCGTTGGTCGGCTGACTATCCGGATTTCTTACACGGCAGCGCGCTGTGCAGTGTAGCGCGTTCCGCACTTCTGGCCTGCGGATGGCATAATTGTCCGTTTAACATGATTCGGCAAACTCCTGAGTCCGACTGATGACATCCAGAGACGCATTGACCGGCAGGCCATCACTTTGGCGCCCTGTTTGCTCCGCGCTGCTGCTGGCAGCGGTCGCGGGGACCGCTTTCCTGCTTTGGCGCCTAGTGGCGGCGGCCTGTCCGGAGTGCCTGACGCTGCAGGGCTGGCGCGCCTGGCACGATCCTCTCCTTGACTTCGTGCGCAGCAATCCCCTTGTCGCAACGGTGATGCTGTTCGTGCTGCATGTTTTGCTGGCGATGCTGGCCATGCCCGGCGCGTCGCTGCTGATGCTGGTCGCCGGCGCCGGGCTGGGTCCACTTGCCGGAACGCTGCTTTGCCTGACGGCATGCACCGCCGGCACCAGCCTGTCGATGCTGGCGGTACGTCACTTTCTGCAGCCTGTGCTAAGGCGCAAAATGGGCGCTCGTCTGGCCGCCATCGAGACGGTGGGTGACATCTACTCGCCACGCGTGCTGCTGTCGCTTGCCGCGCTGGGCTTGCTGCCCTGGGCGCTCAAGCTGGGGCATCGTGCCTGGCAGAGCCGGGTCGGGGCAGTCGTATGAGTTCGCCGCGTACGCTCGTTCTCTTCAACTACGACTGGGACCAGCTGGGTTTTGACCGCTGGGCGCCCGAGTTTCCTGTCGATAGCGCCGGTTTCGACCTGTTCAGCTTCCCGAGTAATACGCGCCTGGTCAATTTTGATCTCGAACGTTTCGTCGAACGGCTGGCAAAGAAGGTCGGATCGACCGGCTGGCAGGCGGTGATTTCGAACCACGAACAGTTCGGCGCCCTGGCTGCGGCGCTGCTGGCCGAAAAAATGGGCTGGCCGGGGACGCCGGTGAACGCAGTACTCGCCTGCCAACACAAGTTTCATGCCCGGCAGTTGCTGGAAGAGGTGGCGCCGGAGGCTAACACGCCGTTTTCGCTGCTCGCCTCGCACTACGGCGAAGCGGTGCCGGAAGATATCGACTATCCGGTCTTCGTCAAGCCGGTCAAGGCCGCCTTCTCGGTGCTGGCGCGGGTGGTGCACAACCGTA
The DNA here is from genome assembly GCA_016722705.1 of Candidatus Dechloromonas phosphoritropha. Taxonomy (NCBI): domain Bacteria; kingdom Pseudomonadati; phylum Pseudomonadota; class Betaproteobacteria; order Rhodocyclales; family Azonexaceae; genus Dechloromonas; species Candidatus Dechloromonas phosphoritropha. Next base: position 713,034 of record JADKGN010000004.1, read on the forward strand.
ACGAACTGATGGCGCTGACCCGGTTCGGTTTCTGGGAGCTGTGGGTGATCCGCCATCTGGTCGAGCCGTTTGAGCGCGTCGTACAGAAACGGTTGCCAGCCGCCGGCAGCACCCATCGCATGTTGCTGGAGGTGCCGGTCGATGCGCTGCAATACAACCTCGACGGCTATGTGTTTGACGGTGAGTTGCGCCCGCTGGGCATCGTTGAATCGGTGATGTATCCCGGCACCCAGGCCTTCATGCGCTTTGGCTACCCGTGCCGGATTCCCGTGGCCGGGCGGGCGCGGGCGTTCAATGTGGCGCGGCGTTTTCTGCAGGCGGCCGGCTTCACGCACGGCCTGTTCAATATGGAATTTTTCTACGATGCGGCGCGTGACCGGCTAACGGTCATCGAATTCAACCCACGCATGGCGGCGCAGTTTTCCGACCTCTACTTGCGCGTCGACGGCATCGACCTGCACCGGGTGGCGCTGGAACTGGCCTTTGGCCGCGACCCGGCCCTGCTGCCGCGCAGCGTGCCGACCGCCGGGGCAACGGCCAGCTTCGTCTATCGCAGTTTCGAATTGGCAACCCAGACGCCGATGCCTTCGCGCAGGCGGCAGGCGGCGCTGGCCAAGGATTTTCCCGACGCCATGCTGTTCAGCTTCCCAAAGGATCACGGCCAGATTGCCCGTGACTTCAAGTGGCTGGGCAGCTATCGTTACGGGATACTGCATCTGGGCGGGCGCGATGCGGCCGACCTTGAGGCGCGCTGCGAAGCTGCCAGCAAGTTGCTCGGCTGGCCGACACCCTACGCCGGACGTCTGCCAAAAACTGCCGATGCCCCGGCTGCCAACCCCATATTTTCCCTGGAGACGCCCTGATGAAAATTCGTTCACTGCACGCCTGGTTCCTGATGCTGATTACCGCGTTCGCGCTGGCCGGTTGTGGCGCCATCTCGGCGCAGAACCCATCAGGCAAATACACTCCGGTCAATGCCGTGGCTGAAGGCGATACTGAGCGCCTGATGCTGAAGGGCGCCGATGTGGTGGCGTATTTCGTCGATGGGCAATACCTGCAAGGCGACCCGAAATTCAGCAGTCAGTATGAAACGATCACCTTCCGCTTCGCCAGCGCCGAGCACAAGGCGCTGTTCGACAAGGCGCCGACCGACTACCTGCCGCAGTTCGGCGGCTATTGCGCCAACGGCATTGACTACGCCATTCCGTGGGGCGGCGACGCCAATACCTGGAAGATGATTGATGGCAAGCTGTATATCTTCGGTGGCCAGGGTTCCAAGGATGCGTTTGAGCTCGATGAGCAAAACAACCTGGCCCTTGCCCAAAAGTACTGGCAGGACGAAATCGCGGGCAGCAACAGTTTTCTGCAGCGCGCCTGGCGCCTGGTGGTTCGCGTACCGCATTACAAGAGCGGCGACGAACTGGCCAAAGCGGTTGCCGCAGCTAAGGCGTCCGGCCAGTGAACGCGCCGCGCCTGCTGCAGATTGCGCATGATGATCCGGCGGCAACGCGGGCCGAGATTTTTGCCGGTTTTTCGGCGTCGACCGCAACAGTCGCACCCAAGTATTTCTACGATGCGCTGGGCTCGCGGCTGTTTTCCGCGATCACCGACTTGCCGGAGTACTACCCGACGCGCACCGAAGCAGCCATTTTTTCCCGCTATGTGACCGAGATGGCGAGGGTGCTGGCGCCGGTGGCTTCGCTGGTCGATCTTGGCGCTGGCAATTGCGAAAAGGCGGCGCGCCTGTTCGACCCGTTGCAGGTGCAGCGTTATGCGGCGATCGATATTTCGGCCGACTATCTGCGCGTTTCGCTGGAGCGCCTGCAACGCGAGCATCCGACGATGAGTCTGCTCGGCGTCGGCCTCGATTTCTCGCAATCCCTGAGCCTGCCGGCGGAAATCGGTGCCGGGCCGCATACGCTGTTCTACCCCGGCTCCAGCATCGGCAATTTCACGCCCGCCGAGGCGCTGGCTTTCCTCTGCCAGGCCCATGCCACCAGTGCCGGCGGCGCGCTGCTGATCGGTGTCGATCTGGTCAAGCCGATTGCCGTACTGGAAAAGGCTTACGACGATCCCCTGGGCATCACCGCAGCCTTCAATCGCAACCTGCTGCGCCACCTCAATACGCTGGTCGGCAGCGATTTTGCGATTGAGGACTGGCGCCATATCGCCTTCTTCAACACCACGGATTCACGGATCGAAATGCACCTTGAAGCCGTGCGCGAAGCGTTAGTGCGCTGGCCGGGCGGCGAGCGCCGCTTTGCCGCCGGTGAGCGCATCCATACTGAAAACTCGTACAAATGGCAGGCCGACGATTTCGCCGCGTTACTTGAAGCAGCCGGTTTTTCGCGCCTGCGACGGTGGACCGACGAGCGCGGCTGGTTCGCCGTGTTCCTCGCCCGGGCCTGAAAGTGCGATTACAACGCGCAACTGCGAAATCCGGCGTGGATGTCGTTGCGTTCCGGAGTGAAGTAGTTGCGGTAGCGCGCGTGAGCCATGCGCGGCGAAGTGGCGGGGCCGGCGCCGCGCAGTACATAGCGTTCGCCGAACCACGGCGCGGAATAATCGCGGTAGGGGTGAGCGACGAAACCGGCAAATGGCAGAAAGCGGCTGGCCGTCCATTCCCAGGCCTGGCCCCAGTGAAACCCGGGTTGCGTCAATGCTGCAGCTTCCCATTCCGCTTCGGTCGGCAGCCGGCGGCCCGCCCAGCGACACCAGGCCTCGGCCTCGAACCAGCTGAGATGTGTGACCGGGGCAGCGAGATCAAGCGCCTGCCATTCGCCGAAAAATTTTGTTTGCCACACGCCGTTTTCACGGCACAGATAGCGCGGCAGGGCATGGCCGGTGGCGTCGAGAAAGGGCAGGTAGCGCGCCCAACTGACGACTTCGCTGTCGATGGTGAAGGGCGCCAGCGCGACCGGATGGGCGGGCAATTCGTTGTCGAAGGCAAAACCGGGTTCGTCATAACCAAGTCGCCAGTTCTGCGCCGGCAGATGCAGTTCGGTATTTTCGGGCAGCGCAGCACGGGCTGGCCGCAGCGTTTCGGGCAAGGGGATGTCGAGCGCTTGTGCCATGTAGGTGGCAGCCTCGCCGTGCATGTCTTCGTGGAACAGCACCAGCCGGTAGAAGTAAAGCGCGTCGTCGCTTTCCGGCGCATCGGCCAGCAGGGCCAGAGTGTCGGCAAGCACCGCAGCGAGATAGGCACGCGTCGCGGCCAGGTTGGGCAGCGGCAAGGTCCAGCGCGTGGAGTGGGCAACCAGGCTGGAGTTGTACCAGTCATCGGCCTCGGCCAGCCGGCCGACCGGGCGTTGGTGGTCGGGGTCGGCAGCGCACCCGAGCGCACGCTGCCGGTTGCGGGCGATCCAGTAATCCTGAAACCATGCGATATGGCCGGCTTCCCAGCACGGCGGGTTGAGTTGCGGCGAGTAGGCAATGTGCAGCGCGTCGCCGAGATGGGCGGCGTAGGCTTCGAGCAGATCAAGCGTGCGCTGGCGGCTGGCGCGCAGGGCCTCGGCAAGGACGGCGCGGCCGCCGCTGCGGGCGGCGCTGGATGGGCTGTTCGTCATGGGCTGGCTGGTCAAAATGGCTAAGCGGGAAAGTATGCCTCAAGTCGTCATCGTCAGCCCCGCCTTGCGCGAGGCCAACAACGGCAACTGGCAGACAGCGTGGCGCTGGCAACGCTACCTGTCACCGGTGTTTCGCACGCGCATAGTCAGGGAATGGCCGGATGACGAAGCGGCCGACGATCAGGTCATGCTGGCGCTACATGCGCGGCGTTCGGCCGCTGCCATCGCCGCCTGGCACGCGCGCCATGGCACACACAGGCTGGCCGTGGTGCTGACTGGCACTGATCTTTATCGCGATATCCGGACCGATGCCGCCGCGCAGGCGTCGCTGCGGCGGGCGCAATTGCTGGTTGTTTTGCAGGCCGAAGGACCGGCCGAATTGCCGCCTGATCTGCATGAAAAAATTCGCGTGATTTTCCAGTCGACCGCAACAAGGCAGGTTTTGCCCAAATCGCCGGTCCGGCTGCGCGTTATCGCGGTCGGCCATCTGCGGGAGGAGAAATCACCGGAAACCCTGTTCGCTGCAGCGCGTCTGCTGGCCCGCGAGCCGGCCATCCATATCGACCACATCGGCGCTGGGCTCGATCCAGCGCTGGCCGAAGCGGCGCGGGCAACGATGCGGTTCGCGCCGAATTACCGCTGGCTGGGCGGGCTGCCGCACGAGGCGACCCGCCGACGCATCCAGCGCGCCCATCTGCTGGTCCATCCGAGCCGGATGGAGGGCGGCGCGCATGTCGTCATGGAGGCAATTGCCAGCGGCACCCCTGTGCTCGCCTCGGATATCGCCGGCAACATCGGCATGCTGGGGGCGAATTACGCCGGCTATTTTCCCTGTGGCGATGCGCTGGCACTGGCCGCGTTAATCCGCCGCTGCCAGAACCGTGCTGGCGAAGATGCCTTGCTGGACGCCTTGACTGCCCAATGTGCTCTACGCGCACCGCTGTTCGAGCCAGCCGCCGAACGCGCCGCGCTGCACCGGCTGGTCAACGAATTGCTGGAAAACTGACGCATGCAAACTGACGCCGCACCCATTTTGAGAGACATCGTGCTGATCGGCGGCGGGCACAGCCACGTCGGTGTGCTCCACATGTTCGCCATGAACCCGCTGCCCGGCGCCCGCCTGACGGTGATCTGCACCGATACCGACACACCGTATTCGGGCATGCTGCCAGGCTATATCGCCGGCCATTACAGCTTCGATGACGTGCATATCGACCTGCGCCGGCTGTCCGAGTTTGCCGGCGCGCGCTATTACCGCGATGAGGTGGTTGGCATTGACCGCACCGCACGCAAGGTACTCTGCCGCAACCGGCCGTCGGTGCCTTACGATACCCTGTCGATCAATATCGGCTCGACGCCGCAGCTCGCCCGGGTGGCCGGGGCGGCTGAATACGCCGTGCCGGTCAAGCCGATCCGCCGCTTCAACGAACGCTGGCTGGCATTGCGGGAACGGGTCATCCAGCACCCGGGGGCGACGACGATTGCCGTGGTCGGTGCCGGCGCCGGCGGGGTCGAGCTGACGCTGGCCATGCAATACCGGCTGCGCAATGAACTGCAGGCGCTCGGGCGCGATCCGGACGAACTGCATTTCCACCTTTTTTCCGCCGATCCGCAAATTCTCACCACGCACAACGCCCGGGTACGGCAAGCCTTCGAGCAGGTGCTGGCCGAACGCGGCGTTGTCGTGCACCGCTCGGCAGAAGTGACGCAGGTTGCCGAGCGGCAGTTGCAAACTCGAAACGGCGAAATGCTGGAGGCCGATGAAATCGTCTGGGTCACGCAGGCCGGCGGCGCCGCCTGGTTGCGCGATACCGGGCTGGCGCTCGACGACAAGGGCTTCATCCGCGTGCTCAATACCCTGCAGACGGAAACTGACCCGCTGATCTTCGCGGCTGGCGATTGCGCGGCGATGATCGATCATCCGCTGGAAAAGGCTGGCGTCTTCGCCGTGCGCATGGGCAAGCCGCTGACCGAAAACCTGCGGCGCATGCTGCTACGTCAGTCGCTGATCCACTATCGCCCGCAGCAACGCTGGCTGGCCCTGATCAGCACCGGCGACCAACACGCCATCGCGTCGCGCGGCGGTTTTTATGCGCAGGGCGATCTGATCTGGCGCTGGAAGGACTGGATCGACCGCCGTTTCATGCGCAAATTTACCGAATTGGCAGCGCGCCCGATGAAAACCGCGCTGGCCTCGGACCAGGCCATCCCGCTCGACGAGCGCGAGCAAACCCAGGCTATCTCAGCCATCGCCATGCGTTGTGGCGGTTGCGGCGCGAAGGTTGGCGCAACTGTGCTTTCCCGAGCGCTGGCCAAGGTGCATCCGGTCGAGCGTGACGATGTGCTGATCGGCCTGCATGCGCCGGACGACGCTGCCATCGTGCGCATTCCGCCAGGTAAAGCGAGCGTGCAGACGGTCGATTTCTTCCGCGCTTTCATCGACGACCCGTGGATTTTCGGCCGTATTGCCGCCAATCATGCGCTCGGCGATGTGTTTGCGATGGGCGGCGAGGCGCAGACGGCAACGGCGATTGCCACCGTGCCACCGGGGCTGGAAGACAAGGTCGAGGACACCGTATTCCAGATGATGAGCGGCGCCGTTTCGGTGCTCAACGAAGCCGGCTGCGCGCTGGTTGGCGGCCACACCGGCGAAGGTCGCGAGCTGGCGCTTGGCTTTGCGATCAACGGCCTGATCGACGAGGCACTCAGCGGCGTGCTCGCGAAAGGCGGTATGCGGCCGGGGAATGTGCTGATCCTGACCAAGCCGATCGGTACTGGTACCTTGTTCGCCGCCCATGCCCGCCTGCAGGCGGCGGGACGCTGGATCGACGCGGCGTTGGAATCGATGCAGGTTTCCAACCGCGCCGCCGTGCACTGCCTGATCGCGTATGGCGCGACGGCCTGTACCGATCTGACCGGCTTCGGCCTGCTCGGCCATCTGGTCGAAATGACCCGCGCTTCCGGTGTCGATGCCGAACTGGAACTGGCCGCGCTGCCGCTGCTCGATGGTGCGGTCGACACGATAAAAGCCGGTATTTTCAGTTCCTTGCAGCCGGCCAATGTGCGCCTGCGCCGGGCGCTGCGTAATCCGGAAGGCTTCGTCGACAATCCGCGCCATTCGTTGCTGTTCGACCCGCAGACCGCCGGCGGCCTGCTGGCCAGCGTGCCTGCCGAATCCGTCGAGGCTTGCCTTACGGCGTTGCGTGCGCTTGGCTACGACAAAGCGGCCCGCATCGGCCGCATTCTGGCGCATGGCGAGGCGCTTGAGCCGATCACGCTGATCGGCTAATTTGTACGACCTTCTGTTCCGGCTCGAAATTGGTTGTCAGTTGGGAACCGATTGGCGGAGATCGACCCGGAGCTGCCGTTCACGTCGTCAGGAACTGAGAGGCAGGTATCGAAGTACAGCAGATCCTCCAAAGTGCCTTCTCACTGGCATGCCCTCGGTCAAAGCAGACAACCATTCATACCTACTATCCATTCGCGAACGTCTGGTGGTAGGAAACTGTCATCCTACTGGCACCTATTCCATCTGAAGTGACCTTGCAGATTCTCCACGCCAGTCCATGCAGAATGGGCGCGAACTGGCGACGCGGCGTATTATGGAAATGCACTGGCATTGGGTACCCAAAGACGAAGGATTACACCCTTCGACATACATCGGAGATAGGAGATGGCTGAAATTGCGGAGGTGCTAAGTCCATGGTTACTGGACAAACTACAGAATGGTGACTGCATACTGTTTCTTGGTGCCGGAGCGGCCATGGGAAGCTTGGGCCCAAACGGAGAAAAGCCACTATCTGGTGAAAAACTGCGAGACTTGCTGTGTGATAAGTTCTTGGGCGGGAAGTACAAAGACAAGTCATTGCCGCGCGTGGCCGAATTTGCCAAGTATGAAAGCAGCATACCAGACGTTCAGAATTGCATTAGAGCCGCATTTCATCCACTTCAGCCGGCGAGCTTCCATAAGGCAATCCCACTGTTTCGTTGGTTTGCCATCGTTACGACGAACTACGACCTAATTGTGGAGCGCGCTTATGAGTCGGTAGTTAAACGCCAACAGCAATTGCGCCCAATAATTCGAGACGGCGATAACTTTTCTGGCGTGTTGAAAGACCAGAATTCGTTACCCTATCTCAAGCTTCATGGCTGTATCAATACGATAAATGATGAGGCATTGCCGCTCATTCTAGGCAGTGAGGAGTACGCGAAGCATCAAAGGAATCGCAAGCGCTTGTTTAGTCATTTCGCAGATTGGGCTCGCGAGAGGCCGGTGATATTTGCCGGATACGACATTTCAGATCCCAATATTCAGCAAATACTATTTGATCTTACAGATATGGGGATGCAGCGGCCCACCTATGCCGTCATTGATCCAGCCTTAGACGAAATTGCATGTCGGTATTGGGGGGCTCATAGATTTGTTCCAGTATCGATCACTCTCGAAGAGTTCTTGCGTCAAGTCAATAACGCGATACCGGAAAGCAATCGAATGCTTGCTTCTCTGCGAGATGAGAGTGCGCTAAGCATTAGTTCCTGGTTCCAGACCAATTTGCCGCCCTCAAGCAATTTGAGAAGGTACCTAAATGAAGAATTGGAACATGTGCGTCCAGGCATGGTTTCGAAGGGCGTCATCCCCAAAGTTTTCTATTCCGGAGTAAATGTAGATTGGTCGGTATTTCAGCAAGAGCTGGATGTTAAGCGCGCCGTTACTGACGACCTAATATTGGAATGCGTTCTTGCCGACAATAGGAAGAAGGCTCCAAGTATCTATCTTGTCAAAGGTCATGCGGGAGCTGGAATCAGCGTCGCATTGCGAAGATTTGCTTGGGATGCAGCGAAGGACTTCGGAGCCCGCGTTTTATTTCTGAAGGAAGGTGGTGTATTGCGCAGTTCGCTTGTTGCAGAAATAGGTGAATTGGCGCAAGAACGCATAGTTCTCGTTATTGATGACGCCTTGAAACACCTGACTGACATTGCTAGGCTGTACAGCGAAGCCTCTGCCAAGCACATAGAGCTACAGATTGTTATTGCGGCTCGAACAAATGAATGGAACTCGGTGCCAGCAGACACTAAAATTCCGCCGATTTTCGAAGAATACGAGCTCAAGGACCTGTCGGAACGAGATATTGGCTCGCTTCTTGATAAGTTGGGTCAGCATGATGCACTCGGCGAGCTATCTAAGATGTCACGCCCAGAACAGTTTGCGCACTTCAAGCTTCATTCAGAACGACAGCTTATGGTTGCATTGCATGAAGCAACGAGTGGAAAGCCGTTTGAGGAAATTGCCTTCAGCGAGTATGCCCATGTGGTGCCGATCGAGGCACAAATTCTCTACTTAGACATCTGCACACTTCATCGACTGGGGGTCTCAGTTCGCGCAGGTCTGGTTTCGCGAGTATCGGGCGTCACATTTGAGACTTTCTCTAACGAGTTCTTTCGCCCGCTCGAGCACGTGGTTAGAACATACTTTGATTCTGCGTCGCGGGACTATGTCTATCGCTCACGCCATGCGCTAATAGCGGAGTTCGTCTTTAGGCAAGCCTTACCGGATCCTATTGAGCGGGCAGCGCAGATCATAAGAATAATTCGACACATGGATACGGATTACGAGTCTGATTCAATTGCCTTCGGCCAACTTATCCGAGGGCGGGTTTTGTCGGATCTCTTTGCAGACAAGATGCTCGTCAGACAAATCTTTGATGCTGCTCTGGATAGTGGCGCCGCAGCGGATTACATAAATCATCAGAATGCAGTTTTTGAATTGCATCACCCTCGGGGCTCGATGCGGGCAGCCATGCAAGCAATACTGGAAGCGGAAAAGCATTCAAGTGGGCGTGACCGCTCGATTCAACATACCAAGTCAATGATTCTTCGACGATTGGCTCATGAGAGCGATCATCAACTTGAACGAGACAAGTACCGGACTGAAGCGAAGCTAATCCTTCGAAAACTGATGGATACTGCGCGCATGTCGCATCCGTACGATACGTTTGGCCGGCTGCTACTTGATGAGCTTAAGGAGCGAGTGTTGCCAACTGCTGAAGTCAATGCCTCGGACAATGATGATCTGACTAACCGAAGCCTCGCTGACATAATTCGACAAATCGAGGAATGTCTTTCGAAAGGACTTCAGCTATTTCCAGGTGGTGAGCATCTGTTCGCGCTCGAAGCGGACTTGGCGCACGTTCTCGAAGACGAACCTAGAGCTGTGGCGTCATTAGAAGCAGCCGTACGAGCAAGTCCCGGTCGTCCATTTGTCGCGGTAAGGCTCGCAGCTACCTACCGAAGAAAGAATCGAACGGAAGATGCGTTAAGGGTCCTACAGGCTTGCTTGCAGTTGTCTCCTTCGAGCAAAGAGTGTCATTTGGAAATTGCTCACGTTCTTATGGACCAGAGCGAGTTTGCACATCGAGCGGAGATTCAGCACCACCTTAAGCGCAGCTTTACAGAGGGCGATGCAAATTTTGATGCGCAGTTCTGGTACGCACGACATCAACTTCTGTACGGAGAGATCGAACAGGGCCTAACGCAATTCACGAAGCTGGCCGACCGGAGAACTGCGCCCGTGTACAGGAATAGGATTAGGGGCACAGTGGTGTCAGAAGATGGCGCTGTAGTTACGTTTTCGGGATACGTCAAAGCTATTGGACATGCCTATTGCTTTGCATCGACTGCCGAATTGCGTTTCGATGTCCATATTAGGGAAAGTGCATTCAGTGAGAATGCCTGGGAGCACCTGCAGGTTGGATCAAGAATCAAGTTCGAGGTCGGCTTCTCGCTCCGAGGACCGGTCGGAGCAAATGCAACGGTAACGGTGTGAGAGTATTCGGCGTCGTCTGTGCGGAATATCACAGCGACGATTCTAAGTTGGCATCCTAAATGGGCAGACGTTCCCAAACTCGTGGGAGACCGACCACTAGGGCAGAGTTGCTCGCGTGGACTGTCAGGCCGGTTTTAGAGTGAACCGGCCGATTGAATGACGGCTATGCCGTTTTGATGACTGGCAGTTCCTGGCCGATCTGTGCCTGATGACAAACGAAACTGTTCCCCGCCTGTTGATAACTTTTCATCAGCACACAAGACTCGTTTTGGCTACCTTCGCTCGCCCCAGACCTGGGCCACCCGCGCATCGCGGCCGCAGGCGGCGCGGTAGTAGCCGTAACGCAGCGGATTTTTCTTGTAATACTCCTGGTGGTATTCCTCGGCGCGCCAGAAGGTCGAAGCCGGCGCCAGTTCGGTGTAGATGTTCTTGAACTGACCGCTTTTCAGCAATGCGTCGCGGCTGGCTTCGGCGACTTCGCGCTCGGTTTCGTTTTGCCAGTAGATGCCGCTGCGGTATTGGTCGCCGATGTCGCAGAACTGGCGATCCTTGACGGTCGGGTCGATGTGATGCCAGAAGTAGTCGACCAGTTGCGGGTAGCTGACTTTCTGCGGGTCATAGATCACCCGCACAGCTTCGGTATGGCCGGTGCTTCCGTAGCTGACCGACTCGTAGGTCGGGTATTCCGTTTGTCCGGCGGTATAGCCCGATTCGACTTCAAGGACGCCAGGTACTTTTTCGAAATCCTGTTCCATGCACCAGAAACAGCCGCCAGCAAAGATCGCCGTGGCGGCGCCGGCCGGCGGAGTGACGGGCATGGCTGTCTTGGCCGGCTGCGTGCACGCGGCAAGCGCGGCCAGGAGAACTGTTGCGGTCAACCCGGAAAAAGTGTGTTTTTTCATGTGCGCAGCGCCGGCAGCGGGCTCCCTTCCGGCACGAACGCGAGGGCGACGCCGTTGTTGCAGTAGCGTTTGCCGGTCGGCTGGGGGCCGTCGTTGAAGATGTGTCCCTGATGGCCGCCGCAGTGCGCACAGTGATACTCGGTGCGCGGGTAGATCAGCTTGAAATCGGTCGAAGTGCCGACGGCGCCGGCCAGTGGCTGCCAGAAGCTGGGCCAGCCGGTGCCGCTTTCGAATTTGTGGGCGCTATCGAAAAGAGGATTGTTACAGGCGGCACAGATGAAGGTGCCGGCGCGTTTTTCGGCGTTCAGCGGGCTGCTGCCGGACGGCTCGGTGCCATTCTCGAAGAGCACGCGATAGGCTTCCGGCGATAGCAGCTTGCGCCACTCATCGCGGGATTTGGTCAGCGGGAAGGTTTGGGCCGCGCCGGCCATGCCGAAAGGCAGCGCGCTGGCGACCAGCAGGCCGGAAATACGGAAAATCCAGTTGCGACGGTTCATTTTTTTCTCCTTGGCAATGCGTGGCGCGCTTTGCGGCGAGTCCGGTAGCGGGTGGTTCCTGGTGATTAGTCGGACCAGCCACGGCATTCCTTACAGGAAATGCGCGCTTCGTCATCAGGCAACTTCCAGGCTGATCGGTTCCCTATGCTTCCCGGCCTTGATCAGCCCCCACGCAATCAGCGCCCTACGCTCGTACTCGACGCCGACGCGGTATGTCGCGACTGTCCGCCGGCCGCGGAGGCAAGGATGGCGATCACGCGGGAGCAGGATCTCACTGTTGCTGCCACCCCTGGAAATGCCGGATCACGGCATTGCCACTGGCTTTGGCTGGCCAGCGGCCTGTTCCGGCACGAGGGCGCCCCCGCAACTGCTGCCCTGACCCGCCGTGCAGCCGTAGCAGTGATCGGCGACCCTGATCCGGCGACCGGACAGGTCCGCGTCAAGGAGGTCCGAGAGGTAGACCGGCCTTGCCGCCTTGCTTCCACCAAGTTGCAGTCCAAGCATCTGATTGAAATCGCAATCGAACACCTGGCCTTGCCAACTGACGGAAAGCAGTGTCCTGCACATCACGCCATCGAGATTTTCGGGTTTCGCGGCGCTCCTCAGCAACTGCATGTAGTCGCCAAATTCGTTGCGTGACAACAGCTGGCTGCCAAAGCGCTGGATCGGCATGTTGGTGAGGACATACAAGCGATTGAAGACGATGCCATGACGGCTGGCCAGTTGTTCCTTGTAGGCCTGTTCCAGCTGCGTCTGGTCGGGGGGCAGGCTGGAGCCGCTCGGGTTATAGACCAGATTCAGGATACGGCCGCTTTCCGGCAGGCCGTAGCCCAGGGAATTCAGGCGGCGCAGACCTTCGAGACTGTCCTGGAAAACCCCCTCGCCGCGCTGTTTATCGACGTTTTCCTCAAGATAGCAGGGCAGCGAAGCCGTGATCTCGACCGCGCTGTCGGCCAGAAAGGCCGCCAGCGTCTCGTAGCCAGGCTCGCCCAGAATTGTCAGGTTGCAGCGATCGATGACGCGCAGGCCCAGCGCCCGCGCTTTAGTCACCAGGCGCCGGAAGTTCGGATTCATCTCCGGCGCGCCACCGGTGAGGTCGAGGGTCCGGATGTCGTGCCTGCCGGCAAACGCCAGCAACATCTCCATGGTCTCCCAGCTCATTTCCTCGGTGCGCTTCGGGCCGGCCGCGACATGGCAATGGAGGCAGGACTGGTTGCAGCGGTAGCCAAGGTTGGCCTGGAGCGTTTCCGGCTTTCTGCGCGCGATAGCGGGGAAGTCTGTCCTGAGCAGCAGCGGGAAGGTATCAAGCATCTTCGTTCTCTTGGAAAGCCATGTTCCTTAGTCGCGCCAGTCCGGGATTTGTTACACCCCGCAAGAAAAAATCCCCGGCAGTCAGAAGCTTGCCGGGGACTTGACTGCAAGGAATTTCAAGGCGGATCTCAGAATGGAATGTCGTCGCCCAGGTCATCGAATGCCGGCTTCGGCTTGTTCTTGGCGGGCGATGGCGCGAAATCGGCCGGCTCGCTGTCGTAACCGCCTGATGACGCTGGCGCGCCCATCCCCTGACGAGAGCCGAGCATTCTCATTTCGTCACCGCGAATCTCCGTGGTGTAACGTTCCTGGCCTTCCTTGTCGGTCCACTTGCGGGTGCGGATGCTCCCCTCGACATAGACTTGCGAGCCCTTCTTCAGATACTGGCCGGCGATTTCCGCCAGTTTGCCGAAGAAGGAAATCCGATGCCATTCGGTCGCCTCCTTCTTCTCGCCGGTGGCCTTGTCCTTCCATGTCTCGCTGGTGGCAACGGTGATGTTGCACAGCGCCTCGCCACTTGCGGTGTAGCGGACTTCGGGATCCCTGCCGAGATTGCCGATGATGATCGCCTTATTAACCGATGCCATGCCTATGCCTCCGAGATAGATTGATTCACGACCGTCGCCTCGCGCCGTCGCGGAAAATTCATTGAGCCAGCCACCGCCAGCCAGAGCAGCGCCACTCCGGCACAGGCAGCGAAAACAGCATTATCGCCGAAATTCTGCGCGATATATCCGCCCGCCGCACCGCCGACGAAAAGCCCCAGCGCCTGGGTCGTGTTGTAAACACCGAGCGCCGCACCCTTGGCGGCCGCCGGCGCGGTGCGCGAGACCAGCGACGGCAGCGAGGCTTCGAGCACATTGAAGGCAACAAAGAAAAGCATCAGCCACAAGGCCAGCATCCACAAGCCCTCGCCGAAAAATAGCAGGCCCATCTGGACAAAGACCAGCAGCGCGATGGCGCCACGGAAAACCGGCGCCATCTTGTCCCTGCGTTCGGCGACGATAATCGCCGGCACCATGATGACGAACGACGCCAGCACGGCTGGCAGATAGACTTTCCAGTGCTCTTGTGGCGCCAGACCGCCATGATCGACCAGCGCGCGCGGCAAGACGACGAACATCGCCATTTGCGCCATGTGCAGCACGAAGATGCCGACGTTGAGACGGAAAAGGTCGGCGTCGAGGAGCACCCGGCGCAGAGGCAGCTTTTCGTGACCATGGCGTGGCGGCGCCGGGGGCACGGCCTTGAGCAGGAGGACAATCGCCAGCAGGGCGAGAACGCCGGTCAGAACGAACAGCCCACCCATCCCGATCCAGCCGTAAAGTATCGGCGCGCCAACCAGCGACAGCGCGAATACGAACCCGATCGCCGAACCGATCATCGCCATCACCTTGGTTCGGTGCTCCTCGCGGGTCAGATCGGCGGCCAGCGCGGTGACCGCCGCCGAGATCGCCCCCGCCCCCTGCAGCACCCGGCCGACGATGATCCAGTGCATGTCCGGCGCCCGGGCGGCGACGAAGCTGCCGAAGGCGAAGATCAGGAGACCAATGACAATGACCCGCTTGCGCCCCCAGAGATCGGAGGCAATCCCGTAGGGAATCTGGAAAATTGTCTGGGTCAGGCCATAGGCACCGAGCGCGAAACCGACCAGCGCCAGGTTGTCGCCGCCGGGAAGTGTTTTCGCGTAGACCGAGAAAACCGGCAGGATGAGAAACAGTCCCAGCATGCGCAGGCCGAAGATGGCGGCCAGCGATACGCCGGCACGGCGTTCTTGCGGACTCATCCGGTCAACAGCGGGAATGGACATCGGGACAAAGCCTTTGGTGCAATGCAGCGAAAGGCGAAATTCTAGCAGGTTTGTCGCCCTTCCCCGCGCGGCCCCGAACTCCTGACGTACTGCCGGAGGGATCGGGCTGGGGCGGGATAGCGCGACCGGTGCCTGCCCCAATGCCTTGTTTGCGGTCGACCCCGAAAAACCACCCGATTTCGTCCATGCCGTTGCCCGTCTGGCCAGCGAGGCCGATCTGGTGCGGCTGAGCGACGGTTGCTGCCAACACCTTTCACCGGCCCGGTTTGTAGCGCGTCCCGAAGAGCCACGGCGCTGCGGCGCTTCCTGGCCGCAAAGGGCCGGACCGGGCCGGATGCTATAATCGGCCTCCATTTCGTGCGGCCAGCCCAACCCCGGTGATCTACACCCTCGGCATCAACCATCACTCCGCGCCACTCGCCATTCGCGAGCGCGTGGCGTTCCATGCCGAGAATCTACATCAGGCGCTGGCCGACCTGACGCACAGCAGCAGGGTCAGGGAGGCAGCAATCCTGTCGACCTGCAACCGTACCGAGATCTACTGCGCCGCCGAGACACCCGACATGATCGTCGACTGGCTGACGCGCTACCATCAGGTCGAACGCGGCGAAATCGCGCCCTACCTCTTCCTGCACGATCAGCCGGAAGCGATTCGCCATGCCTTCCGCGTCGCCAGCGGCCTCGACTCGATGGTCATCGGCGAGCCGCAGATCCTCGGCCAGATGAAGGAAGCGGTGCGCGTCGCCGAGGAGAGCGGCACGCTCGGAACACAACTGCACAAGCTGTTCCAGCGCTCGTTCTCGGTGGCCAAGGAAGTGCGCAGCACGACGGCGATCGGCGCCAACGTCGTCTCGATGGCCGCCGCCGGCGTCCATCTCGCCGAGCGCATTTTCGAATCTATCGCGGCGCAGCACATCCTGTTCATCGGTGCCGGCGCGATGATCGAACTGTGCGCATCCCACTTCTGCGCCAGGCAGCCGAAACTGGTGACCATTGCCAACCGCACCGTCGAGCGCGGCCGGGTGCTCGCCGAGCGCTACAACGGCACCGCCATCCGCCTCGACGAACTGGCCGAGCACATGGCGCAGCACGACATCGTCGTTTCCTGCACCGCCAGCCCGCTGCCGATCATCGGCCTCGGCATGATCGAACGGGCGGTCAAGGCGCGCCGCCACCGGCCGATGTTGATGGTCGACCTCGCCGTGCCGCGCGACATCGAGGAAGAAGTCGGCGAACTGGACGACGTCTTCCTCTATACCGTCGACGATCTCGCCAACGTCGTCGAGAGCGGACTTGAGTCGCGGCAGGCGGCCGTGGTCGAGGCGGAGACAATCGTCACCAACCGCGTCCGTGACTTTCTCGGCTGGCTGGAAGCGCGCGACACGGTGCCGGTCATTCGCTCGCTGCGCGATTCCGCCGAGCGCATGCGCCGCCACGAGATCGCCCATGCGCTGAAGCTGCTGACCCGTGGCGAAGCGCCGGAAAAGGTCATCGAGCAACTGTCGCAGCGGCTCACCAACAAGTTCCTGCATGCCCCGACGCAGACCCTCAATTTCGCCGATGGCGCCGATCGCGCCGACCTGCAGACTCTGACCGAGCGTCTCTTTCACCTCCATTCCGGTGAGTAGCGCTCACCCCGGGCGCCAGCGCAGATAGCCATCATGAAACCCTCGATCCGCCAGAAACTTGACCTGCTGGTCGACCGCCTCGACGAGATCGACCGCATGCTGTCGGCCCCGGACGCCGCCAGCGACATGGACCATTTCCGCCGGCTCGCCCGCGAGCGCGCGGAACTGGAGCCGCTCATCATCCACTTCAACGCCTTCCGCCAGGCCGAAAACGACATCGCCGAAGCCGAGGCGATGCGTGCCGACCCCGAAATGCGCGAATTCGCCGACGAGGAAATCGCCGCCGCCACGGCGCGCCTGCCGGCGCTGGAACTCGGACTGCAGACGCTGCTGCTGCCGCGCGACCCCGACGACGACAAGAGCGTCATCTTCGAAATCCGCGCCGGCACCGGCGGCGACGAATCGGCGCTGTTCTCCGGCGACCTCTTCCGCATGTATTCCCGCTATGCCGAGCGCCAGCGCTGGCAGGTCGAGGTCATCTCGGCCAGCGAATCGGATCTCGGCGGCTATCGCGAAATCATCTGCCGTATCGCCGGCACCGGCGCCTATTCGCGCCTGAAATTCGAGTCCGGCGCCCATCGCGTGCAGCGCGTCCCGGAAACCGAAACCCAGGGCCGCATCCATACCTCGGCGTGCACCGTGGCGGTCATGCCGGAAGCCGACGAGGTCGACGAGGTCGCCCTCAACCCGGCCGATTTACGCATCGACACCTTCCGTGCCTCGGGAGCCGGCGGTCAGCACATCAACAAGACCGATTCGGCCGTGCGCATCACGCACCTCCCGACCGGCATCGTCGCCGAATGTCAGGACGGCCGTTCGCAGCACGCCAACCGTGCTTCCGCGCTGCGCGTGCTGACCGCGCGCATCAGGGACATCCAGGTACGCGCCCAGCAGAGCCACATCGCCAGCACGCGCAAGCGACTGATTGGCTCGGGCGACCGTTCCGAGCGTATCCGTACCTACAACTTCCCACAGGGACGGATCACCGACCACCGCATCAACCTGACGCTGTACAAGATCGCGACGATCATTGAAGGCGACATGGACGAACTCCTCGACGCGCTCGCCGCCGAGCATCAGGCCGACCTGCTGGCGGAACTCGGCGAGCAGCAATGACGCTCTTGGAGGCGTTGACCGCAGCACGGCGGAAAATCGACCGGCTCGATGCGCGACTGCTGCTGCAACATGCCACCGGCTGTTCGCACACCGACCTGCTGGTACGGCCGGAAACTCCGGTCGCCACGGCGGCAGGCGAACTGTTCATGGCCTGGGTCGCGCGCCGGACAAGCGGCGAGCCGCTGGCCTATCTGATCGGCGAGGCCGAATTCCGTGGTCGTGTCTTCGAGGTTTCGCCGGATGTGCTGATTCCGCGGCCGGAAACCGAGGTCCTGATCGACCTTGCACTCGAAAGACTGCACGGCTGGACGGCACCGCGGATACTCGATCTCGGCACCGGTTCGGGCATCGTTGCCATCTCGCTGGCGCTGGAATGCCCGACGGCGGCCGTTGTCGCGGTCGACCTCGCGCCCGGGGCAATATCCGTGGCACGCAACAATGCCGGGCGGCTCGGGGCGCGTGTCGATTTTCGCGAGGGAGACTGGTTTGCGCCGGTGGCCGGAGAATCCTTCGACCTCATCGTCGCCAACCCGCCTTATGTGGCCGCCGGCGACCCGCATCTGGCGCACGACGGCCTGCCTTTCGAGCCACAACTGGCGCTGACCGGCGGCGCCGACGGGCTGGGATGTATCCGCCGTATCGTCGCCGGCGCACCCGGACATCTGAAACCGGGCGGTTGGCTGCTCTTCGAGCACGGCCACGAGCAGGGCGCGGCAAGCCGGAACTTATTGACCGCTACCGCGTTCCAATTCGCCGCAACTTTTCCCGACCTGGCCGGCAGTGACCGGGTCACCATCACTTTTTTTCAATCTGGAGCAAGCATGTCCGACGTTCAGCAACGCATCCACTCAACCGTGACCAACAACCCGGTCGTACTTTACATGAAAGGCGACGCACGTTTTCCGCAGTGCGGCTTTTCGGCAACTTCCGTGCAGATCCTCAAGGCCTGCGGGGTCAGCGACCTCGTCACGGTCAACGTGCTGGCCGATGAGGAAATCCGCAACGGTATCAAGGAGTACGCCAACTGGCCGACGATTCCGCAGCTCTACATCAACGGCGAGTTCGTCGGCGGCTGCGATATCATGAAAGAGATGTACCAGACGGGCGAACTGCAGAAGATGCTGGAAGACCTCGCCCAAGTCTGATCCAGCGACTGCATCCCAGCCCCGAACCTGCCTGGCTGCCTCAAGCCATGATATTCAAGCCGCCATCGACGTGCACCGTGCTGCCGGTCAGGCGGCGGGCGTAGGGGGTGGCCAGGAAGGCGCAGGTGAAACCGACGTCCATGATGTCGACCAGTTCCCCGAGCGGTGCCCGCTGCGCCGCCTCGTTGAGCAGCAGGTTGAAGTCCTTGAGCCCGGAGGCGGCCCGGGTCTTGAGCGGCCCCGGCGAGATGGCATGCACCCGGATGTCCTGCGGTCCCAGCTCGTAGGCCAGGTAGCGGCAGGCGGATTCCAGCGCCGCCTTCACCGGCCCCATCACGTTATAGTTCGGTGCCACTTCATTGGCGCCGTGGTAGCTCATCGCGAACATCGCTCCGCCCTGATCCATCAGCGGTGCGGCCAGCTTGGCCATGCGGATGAAGGAGTGGCACGAAATATCCATCGCCTTGGCGAAACCTTCCGCCGAACAGTTGATCAGGCCACCCTGCAGATCCGCCTTCGGGGCGAAGGCGATCGAATGAACCAGGATGTCGAGGCGGCCCCACTTCCGGGTGATTTCCTCGAACAGCACTTCGAGCTGGCCGGGCTGACTGACATCGAGGGGCATGAAGATCGGAGCCTCGAGGGCCGTCGCTAACGGTTCGACATACTGTTTCGACTTTTCGTTGAGGTATGTGATCGCCAGGTCAGCCTGCAGTTCGTGAAACGCCTTGGCACAACCATAGGCAATGGAATTCTGGTTGGCGATGCCGACAACCAGGGCCTTCTTGCCCTTGAGCGGGGGACTGGGGATATCAAAAGCCATGATGTTGTGCTCCTTGTCAGGCTGGGTTGAGGAGGCGCCGGGTATGGCGGGCGATCATCAGTTCTTCGTTGGTCGGAATCACCCAGGCTGCAACCCGGCTGCCCGCCATGCTCAGGCGCGGACCACCCGCCGCGTTGGCGGCAAGATCGAGTTCAACCCCGAGCCAGGCGGCGGCGCGGCAGACCCGTTCCCGGATCGCGGCGGCGTGCTCGCCGATGCCGGCGGTGAACACCAGGGCGTCGAGTCCGCCGAGCGCGGCGGCTAGCGAACCGAGTTCCCGACCGATGCGGTAGACGAACAATTCCACCGCGAATTTGGCCCGTGGTTCGTCGGAAGTGAGCAGGGTGCGCATGTCGCTGGAGACGCCGGAAACCCCGAGCAGCCCCGACTGCTGGTAAAGCAGCTTTTCGATGGCGCGAGCATCCATCTTCAGTTCGTCCATCAGATAGAGAACCACGCCGGGGTCGAGATTGCCGCTGCGGGTGCCCATCGGCAGCCCGTCGACGGCGGTAAAGCCCATGGTGCTGGCGACGCTCCGGCCAGCGTGGATCGCGCACATGCTGGCGCCATTGCCCAGGTGCAGCACGACGCTGCGTCCCGCCGCCGCGCGCGGGTCGACCTCGGGCAGGACCGAGGCGATGTATTCATAGGAAAGGCCGTGGAATCCGTAGCGGAGCACGCCACGGTCGGTGATCGCGGGCGGCAGTGCGAAGGCCTGGGCGACCTCCGGCTGATTACGATGGAAGGCGGTGTCGAAACAGGCCACCTGCGGCAATTGCGGCTGGTTGTCCAGCAGCAAGCGGATAGGCTTGAGGTTATGCGGCTGGTGCAAGGGCGCCAGCGGGATGAATTGCTCCAGGTGTTCGACGATCTCGGCAGTCAGTCGCACCGGCGCGGCGTAGGCAGAGCCGCCATGCACCACCCGATGGCCGACGGCGGCCAGCCGGTGTTCGCCCAGTTGCTCACGGAGGAAGCCGGCCAGATGGGCGATGGCGCCATCGTGACCAAGCGGCTCACCGTCCGCCCACTGCCGTTCACCGACGACGGCGCCCGCCGCGTCCCTGGCCTTGAACCGGGGTGCGCTGTAGAGCCCCTCGATCTGCCCGCCAAGCAACAGATCAAGCGCCTCACCCCGTTCCAGAAACAGCGAGAACTTGATGCTGGACGAGCCCGCGTTGACTACCAGAATCGCGTCGCTCATGCCTTCACGGCCTTGCTGGCGCTCTCCCGCCGTGCCTGGGCGACCAAGGCTGCCACCGCGCAGGAGGCGAGCCGGGTCATTACCGAATCGGCGCGGCTGGTGAGGATGATCGGCACCCGCGCGCCAAGCACGATGCCGGCGGCGTCCGCGCCGGCCATGAAGCTGAGGCTCTTGGCCAGCATGTTGCCCGCCTCGAGGTCCGGCACCACCAGGATGTCGGCGAACCCGGCAACCGGCGAGTCAATCTGCTTGATCCGGGCCGCCGCGAGGTCGATGGCGTTATCCAGCGCCAGCGGGCCGTCGAGGATGCCGCCGGTGATCTGCTTGCGGTCGGCCATCTTGCACAGGGCGGCGGCCTCCACCGTGGACGGTATCTTGGGGGTCACCGTCTCCATCGCCGACAGGATCGCCACCTTCGGCTGGGTCATGCCCAAGGCGTGGGCGAGGTCGATGGCGTTCTGGACGATGTGCATCTTGTCTTCCAGCGTCGGGAAGATATTGATCGCCGCGTCGGTGACGATGATCGGCCGGTCCTGACTCGGCACGTCCATGATGAAGGCGTGGCTGATGCGGCGCTCGGTACGCAAACCGGTCCCGCTGCGCACCACCGCACCCATCAGTTCGTCGGTGTGCAGGCTACCCTTCATCAGCATCTCGGCCTTGCCTTCGCGCGCCAGTTGCACTGCCAGGTCGGCGGAGGCGTGACTGTGCGGGGTATCGACGATTTCATATCTGGAGATGTCGAGGCCGAACTGTCCCGCGACTGCTTCGATCCTGGCCCGTGGCCCGACCAGGATCGGCTGCAGGATGCCGAGTTCGGCCGCCTCGACCGCGCCCCTGAGCGAACTCTCGTCGCAAGGGTGGGCGACGGCAGTCGGGACTGGCTTCAGGGTTTGACAGCGGGCGATAAGCTGTTCATATTTCTCGTGTTTGCGTTCCATCGCTTGCTCCTCGTATCGTTGCCTATGCGTCAGCCTTGTCTTAGCCCGCCGCACCCGGTTCGGCCGCAGCGAACAGTTTCTCGATCCGCATCAGCCGTTCGGCCTGTTCGCCGGCGACCTCGCCGGCCGCCGAAACAACCTGGCGAATCTTGTCGAGCGCCTCGTTCCGGACGTCAACATCGCCAGGAAGCATTTGCGGAATCGCTGCCAGCGCGCCGTCGCGGTCAAGCAGCAAGGCGAAGAACTGTTCGCGCAACAGCTGTTTGAATTCTTCCAGAGTCAGGCCGCCGTGCTCGGCGCGCATCTGGCGCAACACTTCGAAAGCGCGCTCGTCTACGCCCGCTCCAGCCAAACCGATGTAGACCAGACTGCGAATCGTCGCCTCGCGCAACCCGCCTTCGGCAAGGCGGGCCTTGAGTTCGGCGATACGCTGCTCGATGAAGGCGACACGCTCCGGTTCGATGCCGGGATGCCGGCGCACGGGTTCATCCGCGGCGCGTATTCCGACCAATGCCTGCAAAACCGGCGAGCTGTAGAGGCCAAGGAAGATCTGCTCCATGGAGTGATCGCGCAAGTCGCGATAGCCGTCGAGGGCGGCGATGATTCCGTCCGAGATCGCAGCCTGTACCTGGAGCATCGGATTGTCGGGTGAAGCGGGCCGGCGCTGCTCGCGCACCTGCTCGGCGAGCAGGGCAATCTGCCGCATCAGCGGGTTGCGCTCCGAAAAAAGTTGATAGGGCAGTTCGGCAGTGTTCAGCTTGGGCAGCCATTCGGCGGTCTGGTTGTTGGCAAGAGCCTGAACAAAGGGCTGAAACAGCGTGCGATAGAGGCCGAGATTGATCTCCGAAATCTGCCTCACGGTGGCGAAGCGTCGTTCGTTCTCGGGGTCGGGCTGGACGATGGCCCGGACGTCGTCCAGCGTGCGCGGCTCGAAGCGCACGATCCAGTCGCCGCCGACCAGATCGGCGTTGACCGTGGCGGTGGCCTTGGGGGTCATCACCGCCTCGTACAGGCCCGGCGGCAGGACGTCGATCAGATCGATGTTGGACGAGAACTCCTGATGTTCTTTCCTGGCGACGCCGCCTGAAACGAAGATGCCGAGATGGCCGATGGTTTCGTGGATGGCGTAGACGATGGTCTGGCCACAGGCGCGGAGGTCGTCGTCCTTGCCGTAGAGGTCGACGATCCAGCCCAGCGCCTGCTGCGGCGGCGTGATGTTGTCGCCCTTGGAGCAGAAACAGAGGATCGGCGAACGGATATTGCGCAGGTCGACGCGCACGCCTTCGCTGGTAACGATTTCGGCGGTGGCCAGCCGGTTGCCGACAAACAACTGGTCGACAATCCACTGCATTTCTTCGGCGTTGAGGCTGACGTGACCGCCCCACCACTTCTCGAATTCGAGAAAGCGCGCTCCCTCGGTGTCGACCTTTTTCCACAGGTCGAAGTTCTTGGTCCACAGCGTGTTGGCGGGGTTGAGATTTTCGAAGTTTTCGACCAGATGGGCGCCGTCGAACTTGCCGCCGCCGAGGTCGCTGGTGAGCGCGGTGACCCAACTGCCACCGGCCAGGCCGCCCGTGTAGCGCATCGGGTTCTCGCCCTCCACCCCGGCCCAGTAAGACAGCGGCGAGCCGGGTATGATCAGCGGCCCGAAGAGTTCCGGCCGCGTCGCCGCCAGCATCATCACCGCCCAGCCGGCCTGGCAGTTGCCGATCACGCAGGGCTTGCCGTCGGCTTGCGGGTGGAGTTCGATGACCTTCTCAAGAAACACGGCTTCCACGCGCATGATGTCTTCGATGGTCTGGCCCGACATCGGCTCCGGCGTGAAGCCGACGAAATAGCTGGGATGGCCGGCGCGCATCGCCACGCCAAGTTCGCTGTCAGCCTTGAAACCGCCGATGCCCGGCCCGTGCCCGGCGCGCGGGTCGACCACGACGAACGGGCGTTTCTTGGGGTCGATCACCACGCCTTTCGGCGGTTTGACGCGCACCAGCAGGTAATTGGCCGGCCGCTCGAAGGTCCGCCCGTCCAGCACCAGTTCGGCGTCGAAACTGAGCACGTTCGGCACCTCCTTCGCCTTTTGCGCGTAGTACTGATCGCTACGCTGGCGCAGCACGTCCCAGAACAGGATGGTGCGCTGCCAGCCATCAATCCAGTAATCAAGAGCCTGTTGGCCAGGAACGGGAATGGCTTGTTGGCTGGAAAAGGGAAAGCGGGATTGGGAGGGGTCAGTCATCAAGAAACCTCTTCAGCATTCAAAAAATCAAGACGGATTTCCCTTGACAGCGCGCTCGGTTTCTCCAGCAAATCCGCCGCTTCACGCGACATTTCACGCTGAAGTTCCTGCCTTGTCGCCGTCCAGAGAGTGATTATCATCCTATCGGTTATTCTGTAAGCAAACTCTTTGATTCAATTCGCCGCGACGGCGGTTCCATCACAGGCCACGACCCGACCATCGGCAGTCCGAACGCGACATCGATATTTCACTGAACCCATGGCCAAACGCATACACGACGCGTGCTCTAGGGTTCACTATCCTACTCCATGCGCCATAATTGTCATGCACATTACACGACAATCCATACACTGCTTTCGACATCACGCGAAGAAGTTCCCTGTCCCGACAAGAAGCCTGCCGAGTGCCGGACTCCTGATGGACGCGCCTAGTTTGGTGCGGTGAATTCCTCATAGGCGCGGACTGCTTCGGCGGCGTACATCAGGGCCGGTCCGCCCCCCATGTAAACGCAGACACCCAGCGTTTCCATCAACTGCTCGCGGGTGACCTTCAAGCGGATCAGCGCCTTGACGTGAAAGCCGATGCAGCCGTCGCAGTGCTGCGCGACCCCAATCGCCAGCGCCAGCAATTCCTTGTCCAGTTCGCTGAGAACGCCGCCTTTCATTGCTCCGTTGTGCATGGCACTGAAGCCCTGCATGGTGTCGGGAATTTCCTTGCGCAGGGTACCCATGGCTTTGGCAAGATCAGAAGTTATGGTGACGAAGGATTTGCTGGACATGGTCAATTTTCCTATATAAGCGATTTCCCACTCTACTTGCTGGGAGCGTGGTTGGCAACCAGGACCCAAAGCTCGCGCCAACCATCCGGCATTCGCCCTTTACCCGAATGCCGTCGGTCATGGCAAGCCTCCCGTCGGCCAGATGCCCGATACGATGGCGCCTCGATGATCTTGCATTCTTGCCGGTTACTTGCGCCCCAACGGCGGGACGGACCGCAACCGCTTGTGCCAGGTGGCTGGCGGGACTGATTCCCATTGCGCGAAGGCCTTGGCGAACGCGTTGGTTTCGGAACACTCTTCGGCATCCTGCCTGGGCAAATGGACGAATTGCTGTTGCCGAATTTCGATTTTTTCCGGGCGGGGGCGCTGGCAAATTTAGCTGCGGCGCTAAGGAAGCGCTGATCTACTCGGTTTACGAAATTTCCGCCCCAATGCAATCAATAGCTTACGTTGCGTTTTCGACGCAAGAAAGGAATCAATCAGCGCTTCGTTATGGCTGACCAAGGAGGGAGGAAATCAATCACCGGCCAACGGACCTGATGGTCGCTATTGCTGGCCCGTCATCCCTCACTGTGTTGTAATCCGATTTACTCTACGCCGAAGCGCCCCAAGCCGCCCAGCCTTAGCGAGTACCGAACGGCAGAATGTTGACCGCTTGTTATCCATGCATGCTTTCCCCTGTTGTCTCGCAAAGGAACGCGCTCTTCCGTTCAGTTCGCGGGCACGGTCAGTACCGGCGCCTGCGGCGCCACTCCGGTCTCGGCGAGCGAGGTAAGGAACAACAGGAAGCTGAAAATGCTCTTGGATCGGAAATCGCGGTTATCGATCCAGAACCAGTGGCGCTGATAACGCACGGCGACGAAGGCGTCCGTCGGCCGTTCGGTGCCGGCATGGATTCTCACGAGGGGCAGGTCGCGAGGTCCGCTGTTCGGGTCGGGTGGTGGGATGGAAAAGGTGTGCCCCTCCTCGATGTCCTTGGTCGGCACCTCCACCCGGGCGCCCAATTCGATCAGCATCTCGAGTATGGAACGAGTGAGCACCGCCAGTTCCCGGTCATTACGCGGCACGGCCCCAAAGGTCAATGAGAGTTCGCTCGCCTCGATCTGGATGCCGAGCGCCGTGCGCAGGAACCGAATATCCTGTTCGACCGCTGGCGTCAGCTTGCTGCCACGAAAGGTGATCAACGACATTTCATCGGAGCCGCGTTTTTCGAGCCGAAAACCTATCGCCTCGGACAACTGCATCCGGCGCAGCGCGTCGAGAATCCGATAGAACTCCGGGTCGGCGTCACGGATTCCGCTCGACCGGTTGGAGCGATTGTAGACGCCGTTGATCGCACGCGTCGTCAGTTGAAAGATCAGATCCACCGGGTAGCCTGCCTGCACCAACTGGAACAAGGCTGACGGTGCAATCGGTCGCATGAGTCCCCGGGTGAATCTGTCTCCCTGTAACGGCGTATAGCTGATGGTGGGCCGATCGCTATAGAGGGCACCTGCCCCGATGGTAGCGCCCTTTCCCCAGGTGTCGGGAAGACCGGGAGTCAGACCCGATGAAAACGTGCCAGCCAGATTAACCTGACTTTGCAGTTGATACGAACTGATCACCGACGAGACCTCAAGGAACATCGGGGTGTCGCCGTAGCGCAGCTTCACGATGTTCAGCAGCATCTGATCCTTCCACGACGTCGCCAGCGCTTCAGCGTAATCCAGGCGATCCCGGTTCATGGAACCCGCTCCGATGCTCGCGCAGGCCGACAGCAGCGCCAGAATCAACACGGGCAGGATAAGTCGTAACTGCTTCCTCAGTTCACCTAGCCACGGCATTTCGTTCTCCCCGTTTCGTAACAGCGCCTTGCCCCGTTCCGCGACCGACTGTTACCGATGTCGGAATACCCGGGGTGACTCCCTTGATGGCTCAAGCCTTTGGTCCGGCCGTCACGCAGGCGTGACATCGTAATATCTTGGCGGTTTCAAGTTCGAAGTGTAGCGAGTTGATAATGAGGCCGGCCGGAATTGATATGGGGTTTCAATCTTCCACCAACAGCCAATAAGTCTGCAAATGCACGAATCGTTAATAACATTTGAGACAGATCAACACACGGCCATGAAAAATGTGGCATGAATCAGACCAGTGCTAGATGGAGGGTGACAGGATTATTCGGTTTGTGGTGTGTAGACGCCTATCCCGATAACGAACTTTTCGAGAAAGAACAACCCATCATGGACAAAATTACGCCGCGCTGGGAATGGCGCTCATTCGGTCGGAGCTTCGGAGAGGCTGAGGCGCAGCTAGCGGGACTGACGCCGGAGGGGGTGCAGGAGAGCGACGAAGTCTATCTGCTATCTGGTGCCGGCGGTAATGTGAAGGTCCGAGCAGACCTGATGGACATCAAGATGCTGCAGCAGGTCAATGCAGACGGTCTTGAGCAGTGGACGCCGGTCATGAAAGCGGAGTTTCCGCTACCAGCGCCCGAAGCGACAAGGGTGTTCGAATCGCTCCGGCTCCCGGTGCCTGCGCTGTCCCGCGCGAACTACGCATTCAACGAGTTCATCAAAGCGTTCGCCCAGCCGGGCGGTGCGATTGGCATGGTGAACGTCCACAAGCGGCGGATCCGCTATACGGTCGGCGGCTGCACCGCTGAATTCTCCGATGTGGTTGCGAACGGCAAGCCCACCCGTACGATCGCCGTCGAGTCGACGGATGCGGAAGCGGTCATTCGTGCCGTCCGCGGACTTGGCTTGGGCGGCTACACGAACACCAGCTATCCCCGCGGGCTGGCGGCCCTGATCGACGATGAACCGGAACGCTACGCCGTCATCGACGCGGGCACCAATTCGATCAAGTTCCACATCGGCGAACTTGACGTCGAAGGACGTTGGCGCACCGTCATCGACCGCGCGGAACTGACACGCCTCGGAGAGGGCCTCGCGCAGCAGGGCGTGATCATCGACACCGCACTTGAACGAACGGTCACCGCGATCGCGGGCATGGCCGATGAAGCGAAGCGGCACGGTGTGCGGGCGATCGCCGCAGTGGGCACGGCCGGCCTGCGGATCGCCGCGAACGGCAACGAAGTCGTCGTCGCCATCCGGGCGCGCACCGGCGTCAATATCGAAGTTATTTCCGGTGAGGAAGAGGGCCGGCTGGCGTACCTGGCAGCCAAGTCCGGCCTCGGGTTGAAGACGGGCTCGCTCGTCGTGTTCGACACCGGCGGCGGCAGCTCCCAGTTCACCTTCGGGCACGACTCAAGTGTGGATGACCGTTTCAGCGTCGAAGTTGGCGCCGTGCGCTACACCGAGCGCTACAAGCTTGATGGTGCCGTGTCGCTCGATGCACTGCACGAGGCCATGGCGGCGATTACGGCTGACCTGTCGCGCATCGAAGGACGCCCGGTTCCCGAAAAACTGGTGGCGATGGGGGGCGTCGTGACCAACATGACCGCGGTCAAGCACGGGCTCGCCACCTACGATCCGGCAATCGTTCAGGGCACGGTCCTCGATCGCGCCGAGATCGATCGCCAGATCGAACTCTACCGGTCGCAGGATGCGGATGCTCGCCGCGCCATCATCGGCCTGCAGCCGAAGCGGGCAGAAGTCATTCTCGCCGGTGCATGCATCGTCCGGACGGTGATGGCGATGCTGGGCAAGGAGAGCATCACGGTGAGCGATCGCGGCCTGCGTCACGGCGTGCTGGCCGAGCGCTTCGATTCTTGAGGTGCATGGGGTTTCGGCAGGAAAACTGCTAGAACCGAGTGATTTTGACGTTGAAGAGAAGAAGGAAAATAAGCCATTACCACCGCTAAAAGCACTAAGACCACGACAATGGCGAAGACCACGAAGGCCGCGAGTGTTCCCGCAACCAGGAGGACTTCGGAGCCCAGGAAGGCCATGCCGGCAGGTGAAGTACCGGTCGTCTCAGCCGAGGGCCTGGCGAAGGCTTTCCAACTTAGCAAGGGGTCGACCAGCATCGAATTGAAGGTATCCGTGCCCATGACGGCGCACCGTGGGACGATGAAGCGCCTGAAACTCGACCCGGTCGAGGCGCAGCCGCGGCAGGCGTTCTTTTTCGATACCCCCAACCTGGACTTGTTCAAGGCCGGTGTGGTGGTCCGGGCCCGGCGTATCCAGGGTGGCGGCGGTGACACTGTCGTCAAGCTGCGTCCGGTGGATCCGGACCAGATCGACCCGAAGCTGCGGCACTCGGCGAGCTTCAAGATCGAGCTGGACATGATGCCAGGCGGCTTCGTGTGCTCGGCATCATTCAAGGGCGTTTGCACCGGCAAGGAGGTGCTCGACATCACCGCTGGCAAGATGCCGCTCAGTTCACTGTTGTCGAAGGGTCAGCGGGCGTTCTACCAAGCGCACCCTCCGGCGAACCGCGATATGGATACCCTGGTTACATTGGGGCCCGTGCTCATGCTCAAGGCCAAGCAACGGCCCAAGGACTACGATAGTGACGTCGTCGTGGAACTGTGGCTCTATCCGGACGGCTCGCACATCCTCGAGATTTCCACCAAGTGCCTGCCGAACCAGGCCTTTCAGGCCACCGCCGAGTTCAAGGGTTACCTCGCCAGGTGCGGAATTGCGCTCAGCGGAGCCCAGGAACCGAAAACAAGATTCGCGCTGGAGTACTTCCAGGCCCGCCTCAGCGAATAAAATCGACGCATTGGCGGATAGGCAAAAAAGGGCGACTCGAAGCGATCGTCGAATCCTGACAAATTACTTGAGATAACGACATGATGACACCGCCTGAAAATCTGACGACGGAGCAGACCGACTTCTCGCTGGTGCTCGGCGGGCCGCTGTACCAGCTTTTTCGACGCGTACATCTGTCAGGAAATACGCTTGAACTGGTCCGGCGAAGGGTCATCGCGGGCGTACTGCTTGCTTGGGTGCCGCTGCTGGTACTCTCGGCTCTTGAAGGGAAGCTGCTGGGTGTGACCGCGGCCGTTCCCTTCCTGCTGGACATGGAAGTTCATGTTCGTTTTCTGGTGGCGCTGCCGCTGTTGATCTCTGCAGAGTTGGTGGTCCACCAGCGCATGCGTCTTGTGGCAAAGCAGTTCCTGGAGCGTAAGGTCATTCCAGAAGGCGACAGGACACGGTTTGATGCCGCCATCGCGGCGGCCTTCCGGCTACGCAACTCGCTGCTCGCCGAGGTGCTGCTGATCGCTTTCGTCTATGGTGTGGGGGTCCTCGTTTTCTGGCGCCTGTACACGGCACTCAACACGACCTCGTGGTACATGGTGCCTACCGGTACGGGCTCGTCGCTCTCCTTGGCCGGGATATGGTATGGCTACGTGAGCCTGCCGATCTTCCAGTTCCTGATGCTACGCTGGTATTTCCGGCTGTTCATCTGGGCGCGCTTTCTCTGGCAGGTATCACGTATTGACTTGAGCCTGGCGCCCCTGCACCCGGACCGCGTCGGCGGCCTGGGGTTTCTTTCCCAGACGGCCTACGCCTTCATGCCGTTGGCGGTGGCGCACGGCGCGCTGCTTTCCGCAATGATCGCCAATCGCGTCTTGCATCTCGGGGCCGCACTCACTGAGTTCAAGGTTGAGATCGCCCTCGTGGTCATATTTATGCAGTGCCTGGTGTTTGCCCCGCTCTTCCTTTTCGCAGCACAGCTTGCTGAGGCGAAGCGGACGGGCCTACGCGAGTATGGCACGCTGGCCGAGCGTTACGTGCGCGAGTTCGATGCCAAATGGCTGCGCAGCGGCGCGCCGCCCGATGAACCCTTGGTGGGCAGCGCCGACATCCAGTCGCTTGCCGACTTGGGTAATAGTTTCGAGGTGGTGCGGGGTATGCGCTTGGCACTGTTTACGAAGGACGCCGTCCTCCAGTTGGCGGCTGCCACTCTCGTGCCGATGGTGCCGCTGCTGCTCACGATGATGTCGCTGGAAGAACTGCTGAGAAAGCTGTTTGGAATAGTATTCTAGAATGAAATTACTCGATGTCGCGCAAGGAGCACGGCTCGGGCTTCCCGGTGCCGGACTGACGCGCCACGTCCATCCGCACGTGCTGCGCCATTCGTTCGCCTCGCCCATACTGCAATCTTCCGGCAATCTGCGGGCGGTGCAGAAATTGCGCGGTCACGCCAGCATTGCCTCGACGCAGGTCTATACGTATCTCGATTTCCAGCATCTGGCTAAGGTGTTCGGCGCCGGTCACCCGCGCGCCAAACTCTAGTTGATGGTTACCCCAAGTTTGTGCAGTCCCGGCGAGGATGATCGAGCGACCGGTTCCTTCAAGCGCATGCTGCGGTCGACCGGCAAAAATGGCCCATAATCAGGCTTCAACGAATGTTGAGCGTGGCGAACCCCTAGATGCCACCGCCGAGCCACATGATGATCCGCAAGGCACGGCCCGGCATTACCCTGCTGATCAGCGCCGCTTGCGCCAGGTGGCCGGCGGGACCGATTCCCATTGGGCGAATGCCCTGACGAAAGCATTGCTTCCCGAATAGCCAAGCGCTGCGGCAATCGTCGGAATGCTGCTCACCGTGTCACGCAGCAATTGACACGCCAGTTGGTGTCGTGCGTTCTTGTGCAGTTCACGAAAACTGCTTCCTGCCTCCCTGAGTCGCCGATTGAGCGTCCGCGGATGAAGACCCAAGCAACTGGCGATACCCTGAAGCGAACAGCCCGGCGTCCCAAGCAGGCGAACCAGTTGCTTCTGGGCCTGGACTATGAAATCATCATCGCAGAAATCCCGCATCATGCGGACGTGCTGCTCGAAATACGTTCGCAAACCGGCATCGGCCAACCGAACCTTCTCCGAGAGCCACGCTGCACTGAAGATCAGCGCTGTCTGTTCGGCGCCAAACTGCAAGGGTGCAGCAAAAAAGCGCCGATAGGGGTCGATGTTGTCGGGCTTGTCGCGGCGGAAGCGCACTTCGCTGGGCAACCATCCAGGACCACACATGGTACGCATGATGTTACACAGAAGTGCCATCGCACCATCGTCAAGCTGTTCCCACCCTTCCGCGTAAGGGTAAAGCGTCTGGTAACCAAAAATGGCCTGCCTCCCGGCCATTTCAAGGTAGGGCACTGCCACACGATTGTGCAGATGCAAATTTTCGGCAAGATCCTTGAGCGCCGTCTGGACGTCCGGCGCATTGCGCATCAGGAATCCGATGGCGCCCAGAGCCGAAGCATTGTTGCGCTCCCCCAATAGCAGACCAAAATGGGAACACCCGGTTTCGCGTGCGCAAGCCGCCAATATCGGCGCCCTGATCTCGGCTGCCATCCGGTTTTCCGGGTCGGCAAAGGTGCTTTCGCAAAGCCCAAACTTTTTCAGAACCCGGTCAGGCGCGACGCCGAACTCCCGCAACATGCCCGGAACAAGGAGGAACGGCCCGACACGAACCATTCCGCTTGGCGGCGGTGAATACAAAATGGCTGAAGAGATGGTCGTCATGTCGATAACAAGCCAGATAACGTCGTGAATAGTGTAGCGATTGTCGTCCCGCGCGTATAGCAAGCACAGTGCGAGGGATAGAATCATCTGGCAAGGACAAGCAAGCCGTTTCAACTTGACCCATGGTTTCATGGAAACGTCGATATCGAATTCAGCTTGCCGATTTTCGAAGCGCGACCCATGATGAAGACATCAACGGCGTGCCGCGAGTTGAATAAAGGAGATGGCGATGAGCAAGAAGAAGACAGCAAAAAACAAGCAGTTCCAAGCGACGAGAAGAAGGTACGCCTCAACATCATCACGCACC
This sequence comes from Candidatus Dechloromonas phosphoritropha, assembly GCA_016722705.1. NCBI lineage: Bacteria > Pseudomonadati > Pseudomonadota > Betaproteobacteria > Rhodocyclales > Azonexaceae > Dechloromonas > Candidatus Dechloromonas phosphoritropha. Next base: position 745,530 of record JADKGN010000004.1, read on the forward strand.
TGCTTCGCCTGATCCCCTACCAGGAAATCAAGCGGGCGAAGGTCGTCCTGCTCAAGCGACAAAGTCCAGGCAAATACAAGGAACCGGATTATCCGTACAAATATGTGCCGGCAATATACTGAGCTGCCTATCGGACGAGACTGGCGGTTGCGGCCTTAGCAACGCCGTAATCAGCAGGCAGCAGTTTGATCAAGCGTTTGTGAACGGAGGGGTTAATCTTGGGTATTCTCGACTGGTTCAAGAATCGGGCTGGGCAGTTCGAAACGGATCGGCTCTCCGGGGAAATGGTGCAATGGGCCTGCGACAAAGCCATCGCGCTGACCAACCCCCGCCTGAAACTCCTGCCAAACTGCAACAAGCGTCTGGCGCCTGCGGTCGAGACAACGATCAAGTTCCTGCAGGGACTGGTCAAGCAATTGCCAGCCGTCCGGCCCATATCGGTCGCGATCTGGTCCAGCGATCCGGCGTTACGGGCTTTTTTCGTCTCGCCGTCTGACATGAAGTCCGTGCTCACCCGCGCGGACAACCTGCGCGCCTTGTTCGAGAAGTTACCGGAACTCGATGAGGCCTATCTGGTTCTTGGCATGGAATTCACCGAACAGCGGGTATTCGGTTTGGGGTTGCAGGGAGAGATGCTCCAGCGCGATGTCGCCCAGACGACCGTCAACTTTTCCGACCACAAGACGCGACTTTGCGGGCGCGATGAAACGGGTTTGCGCCGCGTCATCGGTGTCGAGATTTTCGAATATCTCATTTCACGGGCCTTGTCGGATATTGGCGCAGAGCGCAACGAGCGGCAGGAACTGCAGGCAAACCGTGCGCTGATCCGGACACGCCTTCGCTTGCTGCAGCAACACGGGCCAGGCATGGGATCGATACTGGGCGAAGCGCCGGCGGAAGCCACTAAGCAGGCCCGACTGGAGGCGGACCTGCTCGCTAATGAGCAACAACTGGAAACGATGGGCGGCGGCGAGGCGATACTGGAGAACGATCTCGAAACCCTCAAGAGAGTACTCGCCAACCCGCAGGACTACCTGTCGATCGAGCCGAAGCATTTGCGCGTCAGCTCAATGAATGTGGTGCTCGGCGAGACAAGTACCGATTCAGCGGCTGAAATCGACTTTGCCGTCATCGAACTAAAGGGCGCGATGCCGGCATATCGTGCATTCATCCTGGCGCGTCTCGCCCGGGCCGACTTGCCGCCAGCCCAATCGATGAACTACTACGAAGCAATGCGCTATCTTTAAGTGCTACGTGGTGAAGCAATGCAATCTATCGTCGTCCTGCGACCGCTGGTCGTGCTGATGCCGCTGATGATCTACATGCTCGGTAGTGAGAACAACACCCGCTATCTGATCGGCTACTAACAGGCGGCCATGATTGCGCAGCATCCGGAGCGCTCGGCATCCAGGGCGCTGGAGTTACAGGCTGTCAACGCTAGCCTACATTTGTTATCCGTACGCGATGACCCCAAGGCTTCACAGGCGCTTGACACGCAGTGAAGCCTGAGACTCGAGTCAGCAAGGCCGATCTGGATCACCGCTAAAGATGATCTGGCCAGAGGGTCAGGCTCGGTTATCGAATCAGGAATCTATCGCAATGTCGATAAGCGTGTATATCAGGTCTGTTTATGTGTACGGCGTTTGCCGCGCGGGGATTACCTGGCAAGCGACTCGGAACTATCGGATTCAGAAGGATCCAAAGCAAAATGAATGTCTCACAGTACAGTAGAATCGCGCATCAGCCACCCTGTCTTCGATTGGGAAACCCGCTGACACCTGAACCGAATTGCCCAGAGCAGGAGCAGTCATGATACTCAACCCATCCCTAAATTCTTCCGCCAGCCGTGACTTCAAGTGGGCTGTGGCCGGGCTGACCGGTATCGTCCTGTTGGTCACCGCTGGCTGCGGCAAGGAGCAGGCAGCGTCGCCAACGGTGCCGGTCGTCGAGGTGGTGAGTATCGCGCAGCGCGACGTGCCAATCTACATGGAATGGGTCGGCGCACTGGACGGCGATGTCAATGCCGTCATCCGTCCGCAGGTCACCGGATACCTGATCAAGCAGAACTACCGCGAAGGCGATCTGGTCAAGAAGGGTCAGGCGCTGTTCGAGATCGATCCGCGCACCTTTGAAGCCGCGGTCGACGAGGCCAAGGGCATCCGCGCCCAGAAGCTTGCGCGCTACGAGACCACCTCGGCCAACCTTGCGCGCATCAAACCGCTAGCGGCCCAGAATGCGGTCAGCCAGAAGGATCTCGACGACGCTACCGGAGCCAATCAGTCGGCCAAGGCCGAAATCGAAGCTGCTGACGCCTCGCTCAGGACGGCTAAACTCAATCTGGGCTTTACCCACATCACCTCGCCGATCACCGGCATCGCCGGCATCGCCAAGGCCCAGATCGGCGATCTGCTCAGCCCGAACATGGCGACGGAACTGACCACCGTCTCCACCGTCGATCCGATCAAGGTCTATTTCAACGTCAGCGAGCGCGAATACCTCAAGGTGGCCGCGGCAGCCGCAGCCGTCGGCAAGAGGACCGAGAATATCCCACTCAACCTGATTCTGGTTGATGGATCGTTTTATCCTCATCAGGGGAAGGTAGCCACGCTCAACCGGCAGGTTGACCCGACCACCGGCACCTTCAAGGTCGCTGCGCTGTTTCCGAATCCGAACAATCTGCTTCGCCCCGGCCAGTACGGCAGGATCAGGGCGACGATGTCGGTAGACAAAGGGGCACTGCTGCTCCCACAACGCGCCATCACCGAAATGCAAGGCAAGTACTTGGTTGCCGTCATCGGCGCCGACAACAAAGCCGAGATCCGGCCGGTAACCGTTGGTGAACGCATCGGCAGCGACTGGATCATCAGAACTGGGCTACAGCCCGGCGAAAAGGTGATCGCCGAAGGTACCCAGAAAGTCAGGCCGGGGATGATAGTGAATCCGACGCCCTTTGTCCCGGCCACGCCCGCGGCTGCCGCAGACCCGGCTATACCCGACGCAAAGCCGGCGGCGCCTGCACCTGCCAGCAAGGGATAAGCGGCCATGTCCAAGTTCTTCATCAACCGGCCGATCGTCGCCATGGTCATCTCGATCCTGATGACCATCATCGGCCTGGTCGCCATGTCGGGGCTGCCGATCGCCCAGTTTCCCAACATCGTGCCGCCGGAAATCAAGGTCACCAGCACCTATACCGGCGCTGACGCGCTGACCGTTGAGCAGGCGGTGGCCACCCCGACCGAGCAGCAGATGTCGGGTGTAGACAACATGAACTACATGTTCTCGATCAACGGCAACAACGGTATCTCGACGCTGACGGTGAACTTCGACATTTCCACCAACGCCAATACCGACCAGATCCTCACGCAGATGCGGCAGAGCCAGGCCCAGGCGCAACTGCCGGCCGACGTGCGCAATTTCGGCGTGACGGTGCAGAAATCGACCTCCTCGCCCCTGGTCATGTTCGCGCTTTACTCGCCGAAAGGCACTTACGACAACATTTTTCTCGCCAATTACGCCTACATCAACATCAATGATCAGATGACACGCGTCGCGGGGATCGCCAGCGTGACGATCTTCGGCGCCGGACAGTACGCGATGCGGCTGTGGGTCAAGCCAGATCAACTCGCCAAACTGAACATCACGATTCCCGAGATCGTCAACGCCGTAAACGCCCAGAACACGGTCAATCCGGCGGGACAGATCGGATCCGAGCCGGTGCCACCAGGGCAGGAGTACACCTATGCCGTACGCGCGCAGGGGCGACTGCAGAGTGAAGAAGAATTCGGCAACGTGGTGCTGCGAGCCAATGTAGACGGCTCGATCGTGCGAGTCAGGGATGTTGCGCGCATCGAACTCGGCGCCCAGACCTACAACATCGAGGGACGGCTCAACGGCAAACCCGCAGCCTTGGTGGCGCTCTACCAGATGCCGGGCGCCAATGCACTCGACGCGGCTGATGGGGCCAAGAAGCTGATGGAGAAGATCAAGGAGAGCTTCCCGCCCGACCTTGATTACGCCGTCGCCCTCGATACCACGCTGTCGGTCACCGAAGGCATCAAGGAAATCCAGCACACCCTGATCGAAGCGCTGGTGCTAGTGATGATCGTTGTCTTCGTCTTCCTGCAGGGCTGGCGCGCGACGCTGATCCCGCTGCTGGCAGTCCCGGTCTCGCTGGTCGGCACCTTCATGCTCTTCCCGATGTTCGGCTTTTCGATCAACACCCTGTCGCTGTTCGGCCTGGTGCTGGCGATCGGACTCGTTGTTGATGACGCCATCGTGGTCGTCGAGGCCGTCGAGCACCATATCGAGCACGGCCTGTCACCGAAAGACGCGACCCTGCGGGCAATGGAAGAAGTCACCGGGCCGGTGATCGCCATCGCCGTCATTTTGGCTGCCGTTTTTGTACCGACAGCCTTCATTCCCGGCATCACTGGCCAGCTCTACCAGCAGTTCGCGGTCACCATCGCCATCTCGGTGATCATCTCGGCGTTCAACGCGCTGACCCTCAGCCCCGCCCTTTGTGCCCTGCTGCTCAGGCCCAAGGTCAAGGGCAGCGGCCCGCTGCAGAAATTCTACGACTGGTTCAATGGCGTTTTCGGTCGCGTGACCGGCGGCTACGTCGGGGTTTGCCGGTTCGCCATCCGCAAGAGCGCGATCAGCCTTCTGTTTTTGGTCGGTCTGGCCGTCACCGCCGGCATCTTTGGCAAAGCGGTCCCCGCCGCCTTCCTGCCCGACGAGGATCAGGGCTATGTCTACGCCGGAGTCCAACTCCCCAATGCCGCATCGCTACAACGCACCTCGGAAATTGCCCGTCAGGCAGAAGATCTGATCATGCAGGTCCCTGGGGTCAAATATACGTCGACGGTAATTGGCTACAGCATGCTCAGCCAGGTCCAGAACACCTACAGCGCCTTTTTCTTCATCACGCTGGAAGACTGGGCACTGCGCAAGAAGCCGGAAGAACAGTACGCCGCGATCAAGGCTGAGCTGACGAAAAAGCTGAGCGGCATCAGCGGCGCCATCGGCTTCGCCTTTCCGCCACCGGCGATCCCGGGGGTCGGCGTCTCGGGCGGGGCAACATTCATCCTCGAGGACCGGGCCGGCAGGGACGTTGCCTTCCTCGCGGAAAACACCAACAAGTTCATCGAAGCCGCGAAGAAGCGACCGGAACTGGCCGGCGTATCTACGACCTTCCTGCCGATCGTGCCGCAGATGTTCATCGACGTCGACCGCGACAAGGTGCTCAAGCAGGGGGTCAACATCAGCGACGTGTACAAGACCCTGCAGAGTTTCCTGGGCAGCGGCTTCATCAATTACTTCAACCGCTTCGGACGGCAGTGGCAGGTCTACATCCAGGCCGAGGGCGAATACCGTACCAATATCGAGAATATCAGTCAGTTCTATGTGCGCAACAGCAAGGGCGAACAGGTACCGCTGTCGGCGCTGACCTCGGTCCGCAACATCTCCGGGCCGGAATTCACGATGCGCTACAACCTCTACCGAAGCGCCCAGATCAATGCCTCGGCCGCGCCGGGCTATAGCTCGGCGCAGGTCATGCGCGCCCTGGAGGAGGTATTCGCCGAAACGATGCCGAGCGAGATGGGCTATGACTACCTGGGAATGTCCTTCCAGGAGCAGAAAGCCCAGCAGGGCGTCTCGCCGATGGTCATTTTCGGCTTCTCGCTGCTCTGCGTGTTCCTGATTCTGGCGGCGCAGTACGAGAGCTGGTCGCTGCCGTTCTCGGTCCTGCTCGGTACACCCATCGCCATCGCCGGGGCCTTCGCCGCGCTGCTCCTGCGCGGTCAGGACAACAACATCTATGCGCAGATCGGCCTGGTGATGCTGATCGGCCTAGCGGCCAAGAATGCAATCCTGATCGTCGAGTTCGCCAAAATGGAATTCCAAAAGGGCGAGTTGTCGCTGGCCGAGGCGACGCTCAAGGGTGCGCAACTACGCCTCCGGCCGATTCTGATGACTTCCTTCGCCTTCATCCTCGGCTGCGTGCCGCTGGCCATCGCCAGCGGCGCCGGCGCGATTTCGCGCCAAGTTATGGGCAGCACGGTGATCGGCGGCATGCTGGCGGCGACCTGCCTGGCCATCTTCATCATCCCGGTAACCTTCTACGTCGTCGAGAAGCTTAGTCACAAGGGCAAGGCCGACGTTGACGACGCGGCCACCACCGAGTCGGCCGTCAAGGGAGGAGACGATCATGCGTAAGCCCATCGCCACCGCCCTGCTGGCGCTGCTGGCCAGCGGCTGCATGGTCGGCCCCGATTACGTGCGGCCGCCGGTCGATACCCCGACTGCCTGGCGCCTGAGCGACAAGGATGCGCGGGACTTGGCCAATAGCGCTTGGTGGGAACAGTTCGGCGATCCGGTGCTCAACGATCTGCTCGCCACCGCCCTGCGTGAGAACAAGGATCTGCTGATTGCCACGGCGCGCATCGAAGAGTTCGCCGGACGCTACGGCATCGTTCGCGCGCCGCTGTTTCCGCAGGTCGGCGCCAGCTACGAACCAAGACGGCAACGCGACATCTCCTCGGTGGTAGTTGGGGCAGGAGACGCCAAAACCTACAACACCTACTCCGCCCTTCTGAATGCCAGCTGGGAGATCGACATCTGGGGCCGTATCCGCCGCCAGAGCGAAGCGGCGCGGGCGCAACTGCTGGCCAGCGAGGATGGACGACGCGCGGTCATCCTGTCGCTGGTCGGCAGCGTTTCCGGTGCCTACATCAACCTGCGCAATCTCGATCGTCAGCTCGAGATCGCCAAATCGACAGCAAAAAGCCGAGGGGATTCCTACGAGATATTCAAGCTCCGCTACGAGGGCGGAATCATCTCGCTGCTCGAACTGAGCCAGAACCAGTCGCAATACGAAGAAGCCCTGGCGACCATCCCGGCAATCGAGAAATCGATCGCCCAGCAGGAGAACGGACTGAGCGTCCTGCTCGGGCGCAATCCGGGCCCGATCGCTCGGGGCAGGGACATAGATCAATTGACCCTGCCGGCGATTCCGGCTGATCTGCCCTCGGGTATTCTTGAGCGCAGGCCCGACATCCAGCAGGCCGAGCAGAACCTGATCGCTGCCAATGCCCTGATCGGGGCGGCCAAGGCAGCCTACTTCCCGACCATCTCGCTGACCGGCCTGTTCGGTTTCTCCAGCACCAGCCTGAGTAATCTCTTCGACAGCCAGTCCAAGGTCTGGCAATACTCGGCGCCGATCACCATGCCGATCTTCACCGCCGGCGCCATCGCGGGTCAGGTGCAGGCTGCGGAGGCAGGCCAGCAGCAGGCGCTGTTCGCCTACGAGAAAGCGATCCAGCAAGCTTTTCGCGAGGTCGATGATGCCCTTGTCGATCAGGACCGGACGCGCGAGCAACTGCAGGCGCAGAAGCGCCAGGTCGCGTCGCTGGAGACATATGCCGGGACGGCCCGCCTGCGCTACGAGAACGGCTACACGAGTTTCATCGAAGTCCTCGACGCCGAACGCAGCCTGTTCAACTCCCAGTTGCAGTACACGCAGAGTCAGCAGGTCCAACTCCAGGCGATGATCAACGTCTATAAGGCCATGGGAGGCGGCTGGGTCGTCGAGGCCGACAAAATGACCAGCGCGAACAGTCCTCATTGAGCTTCGTGTACTCCTGACAGTCGGCACCAGGGAAACGCAACACAGTGGTCGTCGCGTGATCGACGATAGGTCTGTCGTGGCTGCTTTGCACCGCTGCTCAACTGACGACTGCTTATCAATAAGCCAATTCGCGCGCGCACCACATCACGTCAGAAGACTTGCCTATAATGAGTGGACAGCCTCCCAATGTGAAGGTTGCCACAGCAACCGGCGAGCCCCGGTTCTCCTGCATCTTGGAAAAGAGCCTTGGGGTCGGGGAAAAGAGAATGGCTTTAATGGTTCGGGCTGCTTGCAGCAGCCACGACCGTACTTAACTTTCTTTCAGTGGAGCGATTACGATGACTATTCTGGACAAAGCAAAAGAAGCGGCAGCGGCAGCGTTCGAAAAGACCAGGGAATTGGCAAGTTCTGCGGCCGAGGCCGTGGAAGAAGCCGGCGTCAAGGCAAAGGAACTGGCTCAGGAAGCCGGCGCGACGGTGGCTGAAGGCGCCAGCAAGACGGTTGAAAAAGCCAGGGAGCTGGCGAGCGAGGCAGATGGCGCGGCCAAGGGAATTGGTAGCGCAATTGCCAATGCGACGTTTGTCGATAGCGTCAGGGAAATGAGCGCGGAAGAGCAGAAGGATGAGGCCGAGCAAGCCAGAGAAATCGCCGCTGCAGACGAGAACCAGGGCACCAGGAAAGACTGAACCCCGTGAAGCAGAAGCGGTGCCGGGCTACGGTCATTGTCGAGTTTGAAGACGCCATCCTGCTCGCGATCAACAAGGACGGCCTGGTTCTGCTTCCGGGAGGAGGGATCAATCGCGAGGAACTGCCCATTGCCGCGGCTGCCCGCGAACTTCATGAAGAGACAGGCCTGGTCGCCGGGGCTCTGACTTTTCTGTTTTCCCATGAGTCGCCATCCAATATTCATCAGGTATTTTTCGCCGTCGCGGAAGGTGATCCGATTGCAGCCGATGACGCTCAGAGTCTGGTTTTCCTGAAGGGTGCCGCCATCGCCTCAGACTTCAATTTGTCGCTGGCAACAAGGACGATACTGACGAAGTTCGAGACCCTGCGGCCGTCGATTCGATGATTTGGCTTGAGCTGCCGGGAGGCGGCGCAGACTGACACTTGCTGTCGGATCGACGGTCTTTACCAAGCCGCAGGCTGCCGATGGCCAAGCCCTGGATTCTGGCATCTCGAACATCGGCAATGCCGCTCTGGACTGCCGTCATTTGCTGCCTCCGATATCCGGAGCCGGCCCGGATGTCTTGATTGCAAGCAACAATTTGAACAACCCGACAAGACCGTTCATCCCAGTGACTCCCAACTCTCCCGTCTGCCGCCCCCTCAAAATCCGTCTCCTCATCACCCTGGCGCTCCTGCTCCTTGCCGGCCCGGGACAGGCGCAGATTGCCAACTTTCTTACCACAAAGCCCAAGATCGAAGCGGCCAAGGGCGCAGACGCACCCGCGCCGGTCGACCCAAGGGCCGAGGCAGAGAAACAACTGGCCGAGGCGCGTGGCCAGCAGGAGGCCGGGCGGCGCGAAAGCGGCACGGCGCCGGAAGCCGAGGAACTGCCGACCACCGAGCGCCAGCGCCTGCTCGATCGCCTGGTTGCCGCTTATGGCGAACGCCTGAACCTGATCGACGAAGCCGACAGCCTCAGGAAATCAGCACTCAAACTGGAGGACAGGTCAGAGCAGGTCGCCGAATTTTCCGGCTCGCCCCCCTACCCGACGCGGCGTATCGATGCGCTGCGCGACGAGCTCGATCTGATAAACGACCGCCTCAAGCACCGGAAGTCGAACAAGCGCATTCTGGAAACCCAGAAGCAGTCGTTGATCGAGGCGCAGCGGCGCGCCGGCGAAGCGCTGCGCCTGGCCGAAGACCAACTGGCACGGGCCAAGGACGAGCAGGATATCGAAAAGGGGCGTGGAAACCGGGAACTCGCGGCGCTGCGTCTGCAACTGACCGAGGCCGAATTAATCAATATCGGCATCGGACTCCAGACCACCCAGGACGAGATCCAGGCTTTGGGGCGCTTCATGAAGGAGACCGAGAGCCTGGTCGCACGCGTGCTGCCGCAGCAGAAACTGGACAAGGAGGATCTTGAGGAGCGCCAGGCGAATCTGCGCGCGGCCTTGAGCAAGCTGACCACGGAACTCGATCGTCGGGTTGCCGCCAACACGCGACGGGTGACCGAGCGCGAGCAACTGGTGAAATACCTTGCCAACAAGGGAGAGGATGTCACCGACAACCGTGAACTGAAGCTGGCGGACGAAACACTTGAAACCGACCGCGTCGAGATGATGGCGCTGCACTGGCTGCAAAGCATCCTCCAATACGGCATCGACGGCTGGACGGATCGCTACGTCGCCCTCAACGGTGACGACGCGGCAGCGAGGGCATCCGCCCTCTCCGCCTTGGGCGCGATTAAGACGGAAGTTGATACCAGGACGCCGCTAGTCCGGGAACTTGCATCAGCGGGGCAGGCAGCGATCGATCAACAGGAACTACGCCTGAAGGAAGCCTTGCTCGACTCCGAGGCGACAGCCCGCGAGTCGGCCATTCTCGAGACACTGAAACAGCGTCTGCGGGCTATCCAGCGTGTCGACGTGGCTGGCGAGCGGCTCAATCGGCTGGTCGCACGCTGGCTTGACGATTTCGGGTTTTCCGGCACGCCGGGCGTGCCGCGCGACTGGAAGCTCATCGCGGCGCGCGGCGCCGCGCTAATGAAGCAGGTCTGGAACTTCGAGTTGTTTGCGGTCGAGGATTCGACGGTCGTCGAAGGCAAGACGGTCACGACATCCTATGGAGTGACCATCGGCAAGAGCATCGGCATTCTGCTCCTCTACGTTTTCGCCTACTGGTTGTGCTCCGTGCTCTCGCGCCGCCTGGAGCGCCTCATGGTGAGGCGTTTCGCGTTCGATGAGCAACTGGCCAGCGTCACTCGCCGCTGGATCATGATCGCCGTCTCCGTCGTCCTGATTGTCCTGGTTCTCAATCTGGCGCGTATCCCATTGACCGTATTCGCCTTCATGGGCGGCGCACTGGCCATCGGCATCGGCTTCGGCACCCAGACCATCATCAAGAACGTGATCAGCGGCATCATCATTCTCTTTGAGCGCAAGATCCGCGTCGGCGACATCGTCGCAATCGGCGGCACGACCGGCCACGTCACCGCCGTCGACCTGCGCGCCTCGACGGTGCGCAGTTTTGACGGCATCGAGGCACTGGTGCCGAATTCCACGTTCCTGGAAAACCAAGTCGTCAACTGGACTTACTCGAATTCGCGCATTCGCCGTGAGATCCGCATCGGCATCGCCTACGGATCACCCGTGCACAAGGCCGCCGAGATCATTACCGGCTGCGCCGAGGAGCATGGAGAGGTCATCAAGGATCCCGCGCCTGAAGTCTTTTTCGATGATTTCGCCGACAACGCACTGCTGATGTCTTTGGTCTTCTGGGTCGAGCTGGGCCCGAACATGTCGAGGCGTCGCGTCGACAGCGACTTGCGCTTCATGATGGAAAAGCGCCTGGCGGCTGCCGGGATTTCGATCCCCTTCCCGCAACGCGATGTACATCTCAGCATCGCGGAGTCGGTTCCGGTACGCGTGATGCCAACGTCCGACACGGGGCCCGAGACCAACACGGAACCGCTACCTGGGTGAGCCGTCCCGCTTCGCGCGCGGCGCCGGCCCGCCGAAGGTGATCGTGTACAGCATGTCCAGGGCGTTATCGGTGCCGGCGCGAGCGACCAGCGATACCTGGCGATTGAGATTGACAGTCAGTTTGACCACACTGCCAGCGCGGCCCAGCGCCTGATCGTAGGAAAGCAGAACATCCCTCGACAAGCGCCGGCCGACGCTGACTATTTGATCGCCGGTACTCGACGCCGTGTTGAAGCTGCCACCAACGACCCGGCTGCCGATCTGGCGCCCGCCGCTGTCGCCGAGCCCTCCCTGGCGCACGCTGAATTCGTCGATGCCGAAGCCTTGCTTGATTTGCCGCATGAGGCCGCCCGAGTCGTTGCCGAACATGCTGCCGGCCGCCGAAAGCAGGAGCCCGGCGGTACCGGCGCCCCCCTGCTCCGGGCCGTGGCCGAGGACCAGCCAACTCAACTTTTCGACATCCGGTACATCGGGGTCGGAAAACAGCCGGACGATGGGCCTTTGTGCCGTACCGCTGATCTGGACGCCGGCTTCCACCGCCAGCCCGCGACGGACCGCCAGCGCGTCAATCGCCGGATTGTCGAGCAGGCCCTGGAAGGTCAGGATGCCGCGCTCGATCTCGAGTCGCTGGCCGTAAGCATCGTAGCGCCCACCCTGCGTGCGTATCCTGCCGCTCGCCCGTGGCAGGTCGCGGCCCTCGGCGCGCAAGCGGACACTACCGGCAAGACGGGCTTCGAGGCCGAGGCCAGTGAAGTGGAAATTCCTGCCAAGATCAGTCTCCACGTCAAGATCGAGCCGTGGCCGGAATGCAGCCGGCGCCGGCGCATTATCTGCAGTCTTGACCACGACATCGTCGGAAAGCCGTGGGACGCCCATCGGCGCCAACTGCCAGAAGGCGGCATCGACCGCCAGGCGCCCGCGAACGCGCAGCGCATCCTCAATCAAGGAAATATTGCCATCCCCGGAAACGAGAATCCACTGACCGGGGAGCTGGAAGACACCGACGCGGTCCAGGCGCAGATCCAGAGTGGCTCCGTCACTGCTGCGGTCAACACGCATTTGACCGGTAATTTCAAGGCGTCCAGGGCGCGCCGTTTTCTCCGCCAACACCTCGCCGGCCTGTCTTTGCAGGGTAGGTGGCGCCGGCTGGATCTGACTGTCGAAAGCCAGTTGGCTGACGCGCAACAGGTTGTCGTCGAGCCTTGCATCGAGCACCCCGTTGGTCAGGCGCATTCCCTGCTCCGGCATCGTCAGGGCCAGTTCCTCGCCGCGGAATTTCCCGGATGTCAGCGGATGTTCGGGGGTGCCGCCCAGCTTCAGATCACCGTTGAAGCGGCCACCGCTCCTCCAGGTTTCACCCAGCAACTCGGCGACCCACGCAAGATCGGGGATTTCAGCGCGCAACGCGCCTTGCCAGGAGGCTCGCCGATTGAGCGTCCAGGCATCCAGCATCGTCGCCTCCAACTGGCCGGTGATGTTGCCCAGGCGCGAGCCGTGACCGCTGACGTCAGCATGCAGGCGCTGCGTGCCGGCATCGGCTTGCAGGCGCATTTGCCAGGCGTCGCCGGCGAGCAGCAGCGGACCGACGCGCCAGGCTGCGGCGCCCAACTCGATCGCCGCAGGCTGGGTCAGCGCGAACGAACGAAAGCGCTCCCTGGCCTCCAGGCTGCCTTCGAGCAGCCGGCCCGACCACTGCCACTCCCTGGCATCAGCGACAACTCCCCCTTCGATGACCATCTTCAGGACATTGCCGCCGGCGATGTCTCCCGCGACCCGCAGACGATGCTGGCGGCGCGTGCCCTCGGCATGCGCGTCAAGCTTCCTGATCAGTCCCGGCCGGTCGACACCATCGAAATTCGCCACCCGCACATCGATCCTGAGCGGACTGTCCGGCAGGCTGCCGAGATCGGCCAGCAGGCTGGCCTCCTTGATGCGTCCGACACCCGGAATACCAAGGCGCGGCGTCGCCAAGTCGACGGCCAGCGTCAGCTGCGCCGGCGTGCCGGCCAGTCGGAGATGGCCGGCAAGGCTGCCGTCCAGCCCGTAGGGCGCCAGCGCCGGGGCGTCGATGTCGACCTGCAGGCTGTCGCCGGGCTGGCCGAAGGCACCACGCGCGGTCAGCGTGTTCGGTCCGCCTGCCAGTTGCACATCGGCGCGCGGAATGCGCGGCCAGTCGATGACGAGATCGCCGCGCCCGGCCAGCGGCTGGCCGGCAAACCGGCTGTCACGCAGGGCAAACCGCGCCTCGACGACGGGATGGGGCCGCAGGCGGCCGGTAGCAGAAAGGGTGCCATTGATCGTCGCTGCCGGTACCCGCGCAAAGCGACTGGGATCGAAGCGCACCAGTTCGCCAGCAACCGAAAACGTCATGTCTTGCGCAGTATCCAGTTCGCCGTGTGCCGTCAGCCGCGCCTCACCGGCCGCCAGTTCGAGACGTGACAGACTCACCCGGCCGTGTTCATGACTGGCCTTGGCATCGAGCACGAAGCGGGTGTCGCTCAGCCTGACTGACAACTGCTGATGATCGGCGCCGATGCGGGCTGAAATCGGCCCGTTCAGACGGGTCGACCGCAACACGCTCGCCAGTTGCACGGCATCGATGGCGCTGGCTTCGAGATCAAGAGCAAGGCTGCCGTTCCGCCAGTTGCCACTGCCGTTCAGCTGGCCCTGACCCGGCAGGCGGGCGACGAGGCCTGTGAGACGGACGTCGTCATCCGCCCAGTCGAAACGGCCACTCAGGCCTTCCAGCGGCAGGCGCTGGCGATCGAGCGGGCCGGCCATGCTGTTGCTCACATTGAAATTACCGCCCAGTGCGCCATTCCGCCGCTCGTCCGGCTTGATCTGGGCGCCCAGCGTCAGGCGGGCAAGCGGCGCGCCGGCAATCCAGGCAGCGGGATCGACATCGGTCAGCGCGAGTTGCGCCTCGGCGAAGGAATGGCGGGCGAACGGGGTCAGCGTGACCTGCCCGTCGCCGCGCAATCCTTCCTCTGCCATTGCCTTCAAGACAATGCGGTCGAGCGGGCCGGCAGCCTCCACGATCAGGCGCATCGGCTGTTCGTCGATCTGACCGGAAAGCGTCGCGCTCAACTGCACGGGAAACGGCGCATCGACGCCCAGCGTCATCTCGCCGGTAATGGCAGTCTTGTCGAACTGGCCGCGCACTCCTGTCAGCCGGTGATGCGTGCCATCGCTGAGATAAGCGGCCTGCAAGTCGTCAATGCTGAACAGCTTGCTGTAATCAAGGCGGGAAATGGCGATATTGTTGACGTCGACCGCGAGCGGCAGGCGCAATCCGGCCGGTGGTGCGCTTGCTTCGTCCGAACCGGCGATCTCGATCGCCACCCGGGCGGCGGCCACTTGCGCGATGGACAGCCGCCCTTCCAGCAGCGCGGCGGGCGACCAGTCGATCTGCAGGTGTTCGATGACGGCTTCTGTCCCCGGCTCGCTCCAGATGATGCGCGCAAATGCCAGCGGGCCAACGAGACGGCCTGACGGCTGTTCGAGGCTCAACCGGCCGCCGCTCGCGGAAGCGGCAAGGTGGGCGAGCATACCCAGCCCGCCTTCACTGAAACCCAGCCAGATGCCGCCGGTGGCCGTGACAGCGAGCAAGACGGTCGTGACGAGGAGCGGGATGAGGCGCTTCATTTCAGAACGGAATCGCCAGCGAGAAGTGCACCTGGAACGACTGGTCGCGCTGGCCGTAGGCGAGATCGATACCAATCGGTCCGGCCGGAGTTCGCCAGCGGCCGCCAACGCCATAGCCGACCGCAAGGCTGACATTGCTCAGTTCGTCGACGGCATTGCCGGCATCCACGAAGGCGGCGATCCCCCATTGTTCGTCCAGCCAGTGGGTATATTCCGCACTGGCTGTCGCCATATAGCGGCCGCCGACGGTGGCCGAGCCCTCACTGACCCCGAGGCTCTGGAAGCTGTAGCCACGCACCGTGCCGGTGCCGCCGGTGCGGAATACATATTCCTGCGGAATGCCGTCGCGCGATTCGGCGATGGTGTAGCCGATTTCGCCACGCAAGGTCAGGGTATCCAGTCGGCCGAGCGGAAAGAACTGCTGATAGCGCCCGTACAGGCGAACGAAGTTCTGGTCCGACATCAGCGCCTTGCTCGCCGCACCGATCTCACCTTGCAGCACGATGCCGTCGCGCGTGTTGAAGGGATCGTCGAGACGGCGCCAGACCAGCGCGAGGTTCGGGACCAGGGCCCGGCTGAGACTTTCCGCCGCGCCATCCGGCATCAGTCGTTCGAGTTGCCAGGTCAGCGAGAGACGGTATTCCAGTTCATCCCGCCGCCACAGTCGCTGGCCGCCGACAGCGATGCGCTCGGTGCGCAAGCCCTCGATATTGGTGGCCTGCGCCATGGCGCCGACACTATCGCGCCGCTGCCCGGCATCGGGCGGGAAGAGAACATCGGCATAGGCAGTCTGCTTTTTCTGCTCGATGCGCAGACCCGAATTTAGCTCCCAGGCCTGCCCGAAGAGATCGGCCGTCTGAAAATTTGTTTCGACCCGGAAGCCGGTGTTGGAGCTGACACCGGCGCCGAAGGACAGACGGTGCGCCGGACGCTCGCTCAAGCGCACGATAACCGGCGCGGTCACGATCCCTTCGGCATCTGGCGGCGTGTCACGATCAATGCTGACCAGAACCGATCTGAACTGGGGCGTCGACTGCAGTGCCGTCTGCAAAGCATTGAGATCGGCTTCGCGAAAGGGTGCGCCCGGGCGGACCGTCAGGTTATGGCGCTCGACCAGCGATGCCGGGTAGCGCTCCAGCCCCTCGATCCGCAACTCGCCGAAGCGGAAGGGCGGGCCGCTGTCATAGCGGGCCATCAGGCGCGCTTCACGGGTTGCCGGGTCAATCACCGCCTCGCTGTCCACGAGGCGAGCGCCGGCATGGTTCTCGGCCAGCAGGCTGGAGAGCACCCGTTGCTTGGCATTGTTCCAGTCCTGCTGGCGAAACGGCTGGCCGACCGGAAGCCCCCAGCCGGCGATCAGTTCCTGCCGTGTTTTTGCCTCCAGTGGCCCGTCGACCGCAACATCGACGGCACTGATCAGGGTACGTGGGCCGGGGTCGACATCGATGCGTAAATCGCCATCGACCTCGACGAATTCGATTTGCGGTGAGAAATAGCCTTCGGTGGACAGTATCCCGCTGATGAGCCCTTTCAGTCTGGCCTGTCCGCCAGCCCCGGGCGCCGTTTCATCGGGCAGGAAAGGCGTCAGCAGGTCGGCAATTTCTTCAGGCGCGCGCAAGTCAGGCCCACCCGCCGACACCAGCGGAGCAAGAACGATCAGGACAAGCGGGAGCAGACGTCGGACGACGTGCGACAGGATGGACACCCGGCTATTTTAACCGTGACCGCCGGTTGTCGCGCCCTGAGGTGGCATTACGAAACTCCGCGGGGCGCTGCGGAAACGCGCCCAGATCGCCTTGATCAACGCGCCCCAGTGCCCGAAGCGAACGCCACGGGCGCCGAGCGCGGTACGCAGCGCCAGCGCAAAACTGACCGCCAGATTGGTCAGTCCGATCAGCGCGACGCCGAGTACCGCCCAGAGAATTGCCTTGAACGGCAGGGCGAAATCGAATCCGATCAATGCGTAGCCGAGGTTGGCCGACGAGAAGGCGATGTGCCGGATATCCAGCGGCAGGCCGAGAATGATGCCGACGACGCCGGTCGACCCGAGCATGCAGCCGAACAGGAAGTTGCCCATGATACCGCCCAGGTGGCCGTGGATGTAGGCACCGATGCTGGCAGCCCGCTCCCTGCCCACCAACCGCCGCAGCCAGCGCAGGCGGGCGATGCGGGTGCCGATGTCGCTGTAGGCCGCGCGATTGTCGAAATAGCCGGTGATCAGGCCGGACAGGAAGAGGTAGAAGCCGGCGATCGCCGCATGCGGAAGCGCCCAGCCCAATGGATCAAGGTCGCCGATCAGGTGGGCGCCCTTCTCCAGCGTGACCACCGGCTGGCCTTCGATCTGGCCGAGCCAGAAACCGATGGCGATGGCCACCGGCAGCGCCATGACGACGTTGCCGGCCATCGCCGCCAACTGGCTGCGGCAGACCGCCGCAACCACGTCGACCAGCCCGTCGAGCTCGGCCTGGCGGTTCGGGTGGACCTCGCCGAGCAGGCCGGCCAGCGTCTGGGCGGTCATCGCCGGCTGCTTGGTGGCGACGGTCATCCCGAGCAGGTAGATGAGAACGAAGCCAAGACCATAGATCATGCTGAACAGGAAGGCCTCGACAAACAGCGGCGCGTGCAGGCCCGCCGCGAAGATCTTCAGCAACGCCATGGCGCCGATCAGTACGCCGGCCCCGGCCGCTGAACGCCACATCTGCCGGTAATCGCCCGCGGTTTCGCAGATGTAATGTTCGCCGGAACGTGCCGCGTTCTCGGTCACCCTGACCGCCAGCAGGCCGGAGAGCTGCGTCATATAACGGCCCAGGCTGTTACGGCGGTTCTCGGCGAGGAAGGCATCGTGCGCGAACCCCGCCCAAGCCGCAATGGCGGCGCTGGGCGCGGTCGACCCATTGGCGGCCGCCAGAATCGCCACCAGTTTGCGCAGCCGCTCCAGGCATTGTTCGCTGCGCGCGAGCAGATAACTGAGATGCAAGCTGGTGCCAACCGTCAGTGCCCGCTTGCGGATACCTTGCAGCGTACTCTGGCACTGGTCGGCGATGACCAGCAACTGGCTACCGTTGTCGGCCGCGCTCGCCGGGTCGTCGAGCGCCGCGCGCAGGGCATTGACGAAAACCAGGGCCTCGGCAGACAGCGCGACGAAGCGCGGCAGATCATCTTCGAAGCCAGGTGAAGCGCGCATCAGCTCCGCCTCGACCCCGAGGCCGCTTATGCGATGGGCGAGGAGCAATACCGCATCGAGAACCTGCTCCTCGATTCCCCGCCAGTCGATGCTGCGCGCAGCGTCCTCGGGCGCCAGCAGCGCCCATAGACGCTGCGAATATTCGGGCGGAATCTGTGTCTGCCAGCGCCAGTCATCGGGCCGGTCGTAAATAACGTGCAGACAGTCCTTAAGCCGCCGCTCGTCGGGCGCTTCCGGTAACAGCCGGTCACCCAGAATGCGCCACCATTCGGAAAAGAAACCCGTACCGGGCAGGATGCCGCTGTCGGTGAAAAATGTGACGAGACGGCGGCTAGCGATGAAATGCACGAAATGGCCGCGAAACGCCAGAAGCAGGTCGGTATCGCCCTCGATGCGGGCCAGAATCGCCCCGTAGCGCTCACCCGCCCCGGTATCGCGGCGGCCTCTCGGGCGGATATAGGCAATCAGCCGGCGGATCAGATCAAGTGTATCGGCGGCGGGGTCGCGAAACGCTTCGAGCGTGACAGCCAGGCGATCTTCCGGGGATTTCCGACGACCCCGGAACCAGCCGGTCAGCTTCTCGATCATTGACATCAGACTGCGGTTCCGCTTGCGGACGGGACCCTTGCCGGATTCATCGCCAGCCGCAGCGGTAGCACAACAATGTCCATGACAACTCCCAAAATACAGAGAACAGCCCAACGGCTAAACCTTGAGCGAAAACGAGCATTCCGAATGGGCGACGATAATGCCACTCATGCGGTTGTCGTGGCCAATGAGCCAGCAATATGGGGAACACTCCGGCTTCAGGCAAAGAGGCGCGCCAGTTTTTCGCCAGGCGACGGCGCCCGCATGAACGCTTCGCCAACCAGGAAGGCATGGACGCCACTGGCGCGCATCCGGGCCACGTCTTCCGGTCCGAGAATTCCACTTTCGGTGACAACGATACGATCCGCCGGAATGCGCCCGAGCAGGCTTAGCGTCGTGTCGAGCGACACCTCGAAAGTGCGCAGGTTGCGATTGTTGATGCCGAGCAGCGGTGTTTTCAGTTGCAGTGCGGCGTCGAGTTCTTCGCCGTTGTGGACCTCGACCAGCACCGCCATGTGGTAGCCGTGGGCCTGCGCTTCCAGCGCCTGCATCTCGGGGAGGCTCAGCGCGGCGGCGATGAGCAGGATGCAGTCGGCCCCCATGGCGCGCGCTTCGGCGACCTGATAGCGGTCGACCATGAAATCCTTGCGCAGCACCGGCAACGCGCAGGCCGCGCGGGCGGCCTGCAGGTATTCCGGCGCGCCCTGGAAATACTGGCGGTCGGTCAGCACCGACAGGCAGGCGGCACCATGCTGCGCATAGCTGCGGGCGATCTCGGCCGGCTGAAAATCCGGGCGAATGACACCTTTCGACGGGCTAGCCTTCTTGATTTCGGCAATAACTGCCGGTCGACCGCCGACAATCCGACTACGGATGGCTCCGACGAAGTCGCGCGGCGCATCTTGTGCCAACGCCTCGGCGTCAAGGACGGCCAGTGGTCTGGCCGCAGCGGCAGCGACGATTTCGTCGCGCTTGGTGGCGATAATCCGTTCGAGGATGTCGCTGGCCATTACCGTGCCAGTCGTTGCGTGCATTCGACGAACTGCGCCAGACTGGCCCGCGCCGCACCACTGGCGATGGCTTCGCGTGCCTTGGCGATGCCGTCGCCGATGCTGTCCGCGACATTGGCGACGTAGAGCGCGGCGCCAGCGTTCAAGCAAACGATCTCGCGCGCGGCGCCCGGCGTGTTGTCCAGCGCGCCCAGCAGCACAGCCTTCGACTCCTCGGCGCCGTCGACGCGCAGGTTGCGCAGCGACAGCATCTGCAAACCGAAATCCTCGGGATGCACCTCGTACTCGCGGACCTCGCCGTCCCTCAGTTCACCAACCAGCGTCGCTGCACCGAGCGAAATCTCGTCGAGATTGTCCCGGCCGTGCACGACCAGCACGCGCTCGGCGCCCAGGCGCTGCATGACGCGCACCTGGATACCGACGAGGTCTGGGTGGAAGACGCCCATCAGCGTGTTCGGGGCGCTCGCCGGATTGGTGAGCGGGCCGAGGATGTTGAAGAGAGTGCGCACGCCCATTTCGCGGCGCACCGGCGCCACGTGCTTCATGGCGCTGTGGTGGTTGGGCGCGAACATGAAGCCAATGCCGGTTTCCGCGATGCAGGCGGCAACCTGCTCGGGCGACAGCATGATGTTAGCCCCCAGAGCCTCCAGCACGTCGGCGCTGCCGGAATTGGACGAGACGCTGCGGCCGCCGTGCTTGGCCACCTTGGCGCCGGCCGCCGCGGCAACGAAGATCGACGCCGTCGAGATGTTGAAGCTGTGCGCCGAGTCGCCCCCGGTACCGACGATGTCGACGAAACGCCGGTCGTAGGGCACCGTGACCGGCGTCGCCAGCTTGCGCATGACGCTAGCAGCGGCGGCAATTTCACCGATGGTTTCCTTCTTGACCCGCAGCCCGGTAATGATGGCGGCGATCATGACCGGCGTCACTTGACCACTCATGATCTGCTGCATCAATGAAACCATTTCGTCGTGGAAGATTTCGCGGTGTTCGATCACGCGCTGGAGGGCGGCTTGTGGCGTCATTTCTTGTGTTCGTCCAGGAAGTTCTTGAGCAGGTCATGACCGCGTTCGGTCAGGATCGATTCGGGGTGGAACTGCACGCCTTCGACAGCCAAGGTCTTGTGGCGGACCCCCATGATTTCGCCATCGTCAGTCCACGCGGTGATTTCCAGGCATTCGGGCAGGCTTGCGCGCTCGATCGCCAGCGAGTGATAGCGGGTGCAGGTCAGCGGATTGGGCAAACCCTCGAAAACACCCCTATTTTCATGGTGGACCGCGGAAACCTTGCCATGCATCAGTTGCTTGGCGTGGACGACCTTGCCACCGAAGGCCTCGCCGATAGCCTGGTGGCCAAGGCAGACGCCGAGCAAAGGGATCTTGCCGGCGAATTCACGAATCGCGGCCAGTGAGATCCCTGCCTGGCCCGGCGCACAGGGACCGGGAGAAATCACCAGATAATCGGGCTTCAGCTGGGCAATCTCACTGACGGCGATGGCATCGTTACGGAAAACCTTCACCTCCTGCCCCAATTCGCCGAAATACTGGACGATGTTGTAGGTGAAGCTGTCGTAATTGTCGATCATCAGCAACATGTTGCGGCTATCCTCTTGTTTCTTCTTGAACTATTGGTCGGGATTCTCAATTGACACCCCTCATAAGTAGCCTCGACTTACTTCCTGATCCACAATAAACGTCGGCCAAGCGAAGGGAACGCAGCGGCTGGGGATTTGCCGAGGTGGCAGCGATCGGCAAAGTCCGGCTTGGTCCACATCACTTGGCATTATCTCACCGCTTAAGCGTTGTACTCGCGGAGCCCTTACTTCTGGCTGCCGCTTCCGCTTGAGCTTCCTCAGCGGCTATGTGTTTATCCAGAAGTTCGTGGGCGACCACGATCTCGGCGGCCTCAGCTGTTCTTTCTGCGGCGATACGGCGCTGCTCTGCATCGCTCAGCTTACGTGCGCCATCTTCGTTGCTGGCCTCCATGTTACTCCAGCCCCAATAGCCCACACCGCCCACCAATGCCACGGCCAGAGCCACAGCGCCGGTCCACATCGCTCGTTTGCTTCCAGACGGTGAGGCTGTCGGCAACCCCGATGCAGGAACAGCCATGGTCGGTTGCGACGGTTCGGCAGTTTGATGCGCGCCGCAGTGCGTGCAGAACTTTGCATCAGGCGCTATGGTCTTGCCACAATTCGTGCAAAACATGTTGATTTTCCCTCTCGACAGGCTGTGATATCGGGCTGAGCGGAATACCTTTAGCAGCGCCCGGATGGGGCACAGGCGCTTACCCGCTTCATATTGTCTTCCACGCGCTCGCTAAAGCCATTGAGCATCTCCTGCAAGTCCGTCAGGCGAACCTCTACCACGCCACCCGTCTGGCAACTGTTGGCACCGCTGGCAACCACCTTCATTTCAGCGAACGGACTGTTGGCAGCCGGCAGGCTCGAGAAGCCAATCAGGTCGCCGGTCATCAGGAAACATTCGCCACCTGTAGATAGATCCCCCACGTTGAGGGGATGTGCAGTCTGAAACAGGTAAATCTTTGCATAGCCGGAAGCCAGTACATCGTCCAGCACCAAGGCCCGACCGTTTTGATGCATGGCGACACTGAGGCGTACTTGCTTGCGCACCTGTTGACGGACCTCCTCGGGAATCTGCACCGGCACCGCGCTTCCCACCTCCTGCTGCACCTGCGCGGAAGACGCTTGCAAATCCACCTCTCCCAATTGCTGCGCAAGTGGCGGATTGCTTTTGACACTGGTCTTTACCTGCTGCTGCACCTCGGCCATCTGGCTGCGAAGGGCCGCCGATTCGGGCGTGTCATAGTCCTGCGTCGCCCCGTAGGATGGTGAATATCCATAGCCCTCTTCAAACCCAGACGCGATCTGCATATCTCCCATCAATGCCATAGGGTCGTCATAGCCCGTGTTTTGCGAAGCAAAGGCCACCGCCGCCACTGCGCCCACGGTCACCACGGACGCGAGCGCCAAGGGCACCGCGAAGCGCTGATAAAAGGGGCGGTACGTAGCATAAGCGAAGCGATCCGGCCGGTAGTACGCAACCGGCGCACCGTATATCTGACCCACGTCGTACAGGCGAATATAAGGCCGATCCACGTATTGCGGCCTGCCGTAAGACCAGTGTGCGTAATGCGTACGCTCGATCACGCGCCGTTCGCTGCCATCCCGATCGCGAAATGACGTAAAGCGATCCTGAAACGCAGGCCGACCGTTCGGCAATACCTCCTCCCGCAGACCGTTCCCTTTCGTCACGAAAGCCGGGCCACTACCCACGGAGAGGCGTTCAAAGTCCTTGCCCACGGTCACGCGGCGGCCATCTGCGTAAACGCGGTTGGTCGTCCCCTTGCGCAAATCCTCAGACTGTTGGAAACCACTTACCTTCTTTGTCCCATCCGGCATGAGCTTTTGCGATATCACCATCTGTGAACCATCGGGGTTCTTGTGGCGAATGTCGAAGCTGCCGCGATTTCCGCGTGGTACCACGCTGGTAGTTTCACTGACGGCGATCGGTTGTGCTGGCGTCGGGCTACGCCCATCCGGGCCGGGCCGACCGCCATCGTGCCGCCGTTGCCCCTGCTGCGCAGTCGCCGGCGTTTGCCCGAACTGCCCTTGCTGGCCGGGTCGGCGTCCGTCAGGGGACGGCTGTTGGCCTTGTGCGGTAGCTGGTGGCTGCCCCGGCTGGCCAGGTTGGCGGGTCACGCCGGGTTGTTGCGGCTGACCCTGCTGCGCAGTCGCCGGGGTTTGCCCGAACTGCCTTTGCTGGCCGGGTCGGCGTCCGTCACGGGGCGGCTGTTGGCCTTGCGCGGTAGCAGGCGGTTGCCCCGACTGGCCAGACTGGCGGGTCACGCCAGGTTGTTGCGGCTGGCCTTGCAGCGCAGTCGCCGGCGCTTGCCCGAACTGCCCTTGCTGGCCGGGTCGGCGTTCGTCACGGGGCGGCTGTTGCCCTTGCGCGGTAGCGGGCGGTTGCCCTGGCTGACCGGGTTGGCGGGTCACGCCGGGTTGTTGGGGCTGGCCCTGCTGCGCACGCTGCTGGTCCTGCTGCTGCCTGGCCCGTTGCTGCTCCTGCTGCTGCCTGGCCCGTTGCTGCTCCTGCTGCTGCCTGGCCCGTTGCTGCTCCTGCTGCTGTTGCTGCCCACGCTGCTGTTCCTGCTGCTGCCTGGCTCGCTGCTGCTCCTGTTGCTGTTGCTGCCCACGCTGCTGGTCCTGCTGCTGCCTGGCCCGCTGCTGCTCCTGCTGCTGTTGCTGCGCACGCTGCTGCTCCTGCTGCTGTTGCTGCGCACGCTGCTGGTCCTGCTGCTGCCTGGCCCGCTGCTGCTCCTGTTGCTGCCTGGCCCGTTGCTGCTCCTGCTGCTGTTGCTGCCCACGCTGCTGTTCCTGCTGCTGCCTGGCTCGCTGCTGCTCCTGTTGCTGTTGCTGCCCACGCTGCTGGTCCTGCTGCTGCCTGGCCCGCTGCTGCTCCTGCTGCTGTTGCTGCGCACGCTGCTGCTCCTGCTGCTGTTGCTGCGCACGCTGCTGGTCCTGCTGCTGCCTGGCCCGCTGCTGCTCCTGTTGCTGCTTGGCCCGCCGGTTTTCCTGTTCAACAGCGGGATCCACAGCCGCATAGGCTCCCGAGAACGCCAGCGTCAGGGTTAAGGCAACTGTTCTCATAGCAAAGGTCTTCATTCCATCTTCCCTCAATCGATTCGCTTAACCCAAGTAGGCCATGAGCCCGCGATAAAGCAACACCTGCCCTTTTTCCCAGCGCTTACTT
This sequence comes from Candidatus Dechloromonas phosphoritropha, assembly GCA_016722705.1. Lineage (NCBI taxonomy): Bacteria > Pseudomonadati > Pseudomonadota > Betaproteobacteria > Rhodocyclales > Azonexaceae > Dechloromonas > Candidatus Dechloromonas phosphoritropha. The sequence continues at coordinate 770,009 of JADKGN010000004.1, forward strand.
TGAGCAAATCAATAGAGCTGATACCGCGCCACTTGAACAATGCCATTTACTTTCATGTGCCTCCAAGTGCCTATTTGGGACACATCGGTTAGCGCATTCAGCCTTGGGTCAGCGATGCCCCGCAACTTGCACAAATCGCCTGCGAATTGGTGTTCTTTGCTCCACACTCGGGACAGAAAAGTCCTGTAGCGGAAGGCCTATCGACTGGAGTCAATGGCTCCGGACCGGATGCCGGGCTCACGAACGAATTCTGGGTTGAAGACGGGCTCGCAGCCGGGGAAGGCATTTCCCTTTGTGGCGTTTTCCCTTGCATCAGCGCTTCAAGTATTCGGATAACGCGTGCTGCGTCGGCCTCGTCTACCTTGATTCCCTCGATGACAGATCGCTTGAAAACGATTCCGTCTGTGTATCCCCCAATGTCGGAGAATTCCAGCCTCAGTTGCTTGTTGAGGTAATAATAGGCAACGGCACCGATAATTACCAATAGCCCAAGCCCGAATAACCCGATCAGTGGAAAGCCGATAAGCGCCATAACCAGCGCGGTTTTCCAAGGCTTTTGATAACCATAGCCGCCGGCGCACAACTTATCCATTGGTGTAATTCGTCGGAAGAACCCGGACCAGGAGCCTTTTTCAAAGCGAATACTTCCCGTGTCCACGATCATCATTACCGTCGGATCAATCCCGACCCAAGACAATAGGAAGGAGATAATGCCACCCTCGCGTCCCTTTATCTTGACATACACCCCCTCGGAATTGGGTGTCTCATCTACAAACCATTCCTTGATTACATATTCCACAGTTAACCCCCCTTGTTTGTACACACGGACATAATTTATACGACAATTCAGACAACGGCGAACGGCGTCTTTGCAGCTCTCGCGATGCTCCCGTCCTGAATCGTCGTGATCAACAAGTTATCTTTCGGCAGACCCTTCGGCAAGCACCGCACTTTGGCAGTTGCCGTGTGCGCGTGTTGAGGACGCACTACCTGGCACCATCCAACAACCAAAGCGGTGAGAGGCGTTGATCCCTTGTCTACTGACCATACCCGCAGCACCGATGCTGTCGCGCAAGGTACCTGAAATTTTCGTCAATACTTCCTCCAAAGACGGCTCACCAAAGAGGGCAGAGACCAATGGCACCACCTTAAGCCATAGGCATCGAGAAATCATTCCGCTGCCCATTCCCCGGCGTATGTCACACCGGCAAAAGCCGGTGTTCAGAATCACGCACCGATACTGGGTCCCGGCTTCCGCCGGGACAACGCCTCTCCTTCTTGTGCGTTGGCAACTGTTTGTTGTGAAATGGAAAACATCAGATGTCAGAAGCTTAGCGTAGTGCCATCGAGAGCAGAGACAAATTGATATCCGTGCAATTTAGGCAAATTTCTCTGACCCCGTGAATTGTGACGAGTTTATAGCGAAACCAATCACACGCGTCATGCAATTTGTTTAAAAACGGGCCGGAAAAAGCGCGCGGCTGCGGCAAATACCACGCCGCGAACGATCCGCCGGGAGTTACATGCGGACCGCCGCCAGCTTCCACGAGAACAAGCCGTCGCGATTGAAGACTAGGCCGACCGTATCATCCTTCTTATCCTTCTCCCAGATGGTAACGACGAATTTGTTGAAGCTCTCGTAAGCCATCGCCATGTCGATCTCAGCCTTCAGGCCAGGCGCTTTGTTATTCCGCTTGGCGGACGGCACCATCCCGCCTGCCATGAGCATCACGAGTCCCTCAGGGGTCATTAGTTTGTCGACTGCCGGATCGATGAATGCCGCAGCCATCGAGGCTCCCAAGGCGGCGAACGGGTCCGCGTTTCTTCCGCTGGTCTCGCTGACGAGCTTGGAGGTCAGCACGCGCTTCAGGCTGTCCCTCAATTCCGTATAGTCGATGTACAGGGAGAACTTGGCGGCGTCGCGCGCTTCGGCAGCTGACTTCATGTTGTTGACCGCGATGTGCGGAGTGAAATAGAACCAGACGCAAAAAGCCGCGACTACCGAGGCCGCGACATAAGCGAACACCTTTCTCGATGCGCTCCTCTCGGCAACGGCAACAGATGCCTGCGCCTCGGCTTCCGAGGCAGCGTGCGGAGCCGATTCAACCCTGCGGCCAAGAGGCGAACTCCCCGAGGGAACGGCGCGCCACTCGTCAACGATTTCCGACTCCTCTTCGGACGTGAAATTAGCCGCCGGGGCGAAGCTCAATTTCCCGGACGGGGCGGCTGCAGGTGGCTGCTCCAGCGCCTCACCGCACGATGGGCAGAATTTCACCGACGATGTCGGCAGGCGCGCTCCACATTGGTCGCAGAACAGGGCAGTGGTCATTTAGTACGCTCTCCTCAGGCACCGAAATGATTCCGCTGTGTCCATTTGCGGCTCCGGCGAACGGCGATGCGATCGTGCGGTCACAGCGAACCGGAATGTCCCCAAACGGTATCCTCGCAAGGTTCCCGGCACGGGAATTCTCATCTCATTCGGTTGAATACGACTCATGGAATCAATTGCGGCTCGCGCCAGACGTGCAAGCAGTCGGCTCGAGATAATGCGATATACATAATAACATGCCGGGCCTTCATCCAGTATGATGTCCGAGCGCGGAGGCTCTGGAACCTCATTGAGCATCTCGTTCATCCTGGCGTTTCCTATGCTGCGGCTGGGTTGCCTGAGGCCGGTCAGGCGCCTGCCGCGGTTGATTTGCCTGCGGCCAGTTCGGGGCTTGCCGCGGTTGAATCGGCTGCGGCTGGTCACGCGCCCGCTGCGGCTGATTACTGACCCAGCTTCGCTCTAGTATATCGTTCCATCAATATAATTACGTATTATGCGATTTCAAGGTCAAATTTCTTCCAGCGAAAGACAACTGGGGTGGCGTTCATCTCATCGATACCTTTCAGGATGCGCGCTTTGAGTTCATGAATCGAGGCGACGCGGATATGGCGGAGGAAGGTCCGGGCCATTTTCGAGAAAGCGCATTCGATCAAGTTGAGCCAAGAACCATGCTTGGGTGTATGAACATACTCGAAACGTCCGGGTCGCGTCGCCAAGTAAGCCATCGTCTCTTTCGAGATGTGGGCCGAGTGATTGTCGAGGACGACACGGATAATGGCCTCCGGCGGGTAGTACGCATCGATCGAACGGAGCAAACCGATGAATTCGCAGCTGCGGTGCCGGTCTTCGACTTGGGCAAACACATGGCCGGCGTGCAAGTCGATGCCGGCCAGGATCGATACGGTTCCATGGCGGACGTACTCGTAATCCCGACTCACCGTCGGCGCTTTGCCGGGAACCGGTGGCCGGTCAGGCGCCGTCAAGCCAATCGCTTGAACGCCGGGCTTTTCATCGACACTGACCGTGTAAATCGGGTTCGGCCGTCCATCATGAACGGCGCCTTCGGTGTAGAGGGAAACGTCCCGGTAGACCATCAGCACCTCATGCATCTTCCGGTCGAAGTCGGGATCCCGTTTCTCCAGGTAGTAGGTGATCTTGTGGGGTTTGAGTTGAATGGCACTTACTTAAGCTTTTTGGGATGTCCATTTTTCATGACGATAGCTTTGGCGAGATTACGTGGTTTGGTGAGCATTGGATAGGGTTTAGGTCGTCGTTTGACGGCGCGAGGCTCGATCCGGCCCGGTCGGTTACCGACCTGTTGTTGGGCGATTAAAACGAATAGTTCGCTGTGTATGTTGTGATGGCTACGGCTCGCAAAGGGTGCCCAGGCGAGCCAGATTTGCACGGTATGCTTGAAGCTCAGTTGGCGCGGCAATCTGTGGGAGAGCATCGCAGCCTGAGCCATCATTAACCGAATCAGATTGTAGGCGAGCAGATAGACCCAGATTTCCTTGATCGCCATCGCAGGCGTCAGGCAACTCAGTCGTTCCATGCCGAGCGTGGTCTTGATGTTGCGCAGATCGAGTTCAACGTGCCAGCGATCCCGATAGAGCGATTTCAAGGCCGTCTTGTCGGTTTGTTTTGGGCAAAGCAATGTCGTCACCAGTGTCTTGCCGCCGACCCGAAGCTCGCGTACGGTCAGACTCTCGGGGGACTGATCGTAGTCGGCCTGAGGCATCCAGTCGGGTTTGCTGGCGGGTTTTGGCAGCACGATCAGATGATCGCGCTGCCCCAACAGCCGACCTCGGCAAAAATCGGTGGTGCGTTGCCGCGCGCCATTTTGTTCAAACACCGCATCAATGCACCGCTCGCGTAATGAGCAGAGGAGAAAGTAGGTGGCGTAGAAGGCGTTGCCCAACAGTAAATCACCCTGCTCCAGGGAATCGAATATCGAACGCAGCAACGACTGCTCATCGCTGCCCTTGCCCCGACAGGAGCCGGTCGCGGCATTGAGGACCGCCCCGCTACCCAAACAAACGAGCCCAACGATCCGGCACTGCGGGAAACCCAACCCCGGCTTCTGGCTCGTCGGTTGCGGGTAGACGACCTGATTGTCTGAGGTGTCGGGCATTACGACGGTCGTCCCGTCCACCAGACGGACGGGACGACCCCGCCAATGCCAAGCTGTCGGCGCCTGCGTGGCGACTCTTTGCCCCACGTGGCACGCCAGTGTACTGAGCATCTTCAAAGGCAAGCGCTTTCGCGCCCGGCAATAGGCGCCCGTGTGGGTGCTGCCCGGCACCAGGCCGCCAACCAGGCATTTGACCGCACGGTCATTGACTGCCTTCTGGCAGGAACGATCGGTGCTCAGCGCTTGGGCCAGAAACATCGACAACGTCTCCGTCGGGGGATATTGCCTTTCTCGGTGGGGCTGCAGTTCAGATTCCACGGCATCGAACAATTCCGGCCCCATCAACAGGTTGAAAAACGCATAGGCGTCGCTCTGGGCAGCGTGGGCCTTGACCGTTCGGTGTTGCTGTGCGCGTGTACTGCGGATAGGATGCATTTGGGCTGGCTCATCGTGGGCGGGTTGGGTGTTTGGCGACGCCAACTTATCACGCGTCGATCCAGCCTGTTTCATCATTTGCATCAAAGAGTTGAACGTTAAGTAAGTGCCATTCGGGACAGACCCCAATTATTCAAACCCAGGCAATTATTGTCTGGCAATTAATTTCTTGACTTAGGCGTCCTCTATAGGTACAAGCGGGGTGGCGTTATACGGTCGCGTGCCGGCCTGAAAGTACAGCTCAAACCATGCTGATATCTGTCATAGAGGTTGAATCCACTATAAAGGAGAAGAGAAATGGATGAAATTGGAAATCAAGGGATGACGCAAGACGTCACCCAGATAGCTGAGGCGCTGGGTAAAATCACCCAGGATGAAACCACATTCCGGCTATTGGTCGAGTCGTTTCGGGCGCAGGATTACGAGGAATTTCGCGAACTCCTGAGCCGTTTCGATTTGCTCGAACGTTGCCACCTCGTATGTCACTGGCTCTGCTCGAAGGAGTGCGCGCTCATTTGCCTTGATCTGTGCGGACCACCGCCAAAGGATCTTACGCCCATTGATCTGCGTGAGTTTGGTGAGCTGACTGCCAAGATCACAGCGAACCACGAAGTACTGGCCCGTTTGGTTGGCGCCGTGACTGAGCGCGACGAAAAGACATTCCAGGTCACCGTCAAAGAGCTGGGTTTGCAGCAGAATTGTCACTATATTTGTCATTGGATCTGCTCGATCCGGTGCAGGCTGATATGCGAGATTCTGTGCGCGCCGGACAAGCCCTATTACGTTATCGGCTGCGCTCATCTGATAGCGGCCATGCAACAGGCTGGCGCGGCCATTACCCGGTTTGTGGCAGACACGAACACACTTGCCGTTGTAGAAAAAGGTGTGCTGGCGCGCAATTGCGACATTGTGCGTAGTGCCCTTGAGCGCGCAGGATTCCAGGGTGACTGCCACTGGATCTGTCACTGGATCTGCACTTGGCGTTGTGTCCGTGTGTGCATTTTGCTGTGTCGTCCATACCCATCTGCCCAGATTGAGCATGAGCTTGTGGAAATGTATGAATTCGCTAAAGTGGTGGCCGGCCTCGCCGCACTCCCCGATCTGCTAGCGAAACTGATTGATGCTGTTGAAACTGAAAATGCTGGAGCCTACGCGGAACTGGTCAAGAAATTAGGCTTCGAGCGCTACTGCCACCAATTGTGCTATTGGCTATGCCGTTTGAGCTGCAGGCGTTTTTGCCGCTGCGTTTGCCCGCCAAGCGACACCATTCCTCTATTCACACACGTCGGCGTCTACCATGTGGACTCGATCTACGGCGACTTCCAGGCCGACGGCACGACAACGGCCGGAGGCTATGCGTTTACTAGAACGATTCCGCTGAGAGGGATACTTCCAGGCTGGGAGTCCAGCAACACCTACGAGTATCGCTTCCAGATTGCCAAGTATCCAGGACTCGTTCCGGTTGACGTGGACGCTACAATGATTGAGGCGACCCCGATTGGGCAGCTCGAGTACCGTTATTGGAATCCATCGCTCGGAGTAAGCGGAGACTGGGCGACGGGTTCAACTGAATACTATGCCAACAACCCGGGCGCCACCCACTCAATCCCTCAGCCCCCTCCGGCAATCTCTCTAAGCGTATCGGTAAACACCGATGTTCAGGCTGGCGGGTGGATCAAGGTGCCGCACGAAAACGACCTGACGAATGGCGGTGGCGGGCGATTTATTCCGCAAGGTGGTCTGGCTAACCTCGATACGAGGCGATTCACCAACGAATCTTTCGATCTCACCTTGCCTGCGCCAGGTCTGGAGGCGGGTAATGCGATTCCGGCGGGCATCCCTCCGCACTCTGAAAAGCCAACCTATCAGATTTTCTTCGAGGCGCGCAAGCAGAGCACGGTGACACCAGTCTGGGCGAATAACCTCAGCAAAATCGCATTCAGCAATACGGCTTACAAGTATATTCGTCACTCTGAATGGGATGGTGGCCCGTTTACGACCCGCAGCGTGTGTTCTCTTGACATTGCCGAGATGATTGCGCCAGGTGCCGGCGGTTGCGACGGACAGGATGATCACGTCCACGCACTCTATACCTGCTATCACCCCTACCTCGGCAGCGTACTGCTCTGGTTGCAGGGGCCTGGCATCCCTACCGGTCTCGGCATACCGCCCGTTCCCGTTCCACCGGCGCCGTTCTCGTTCGTTCCGCCCGTCGCGGTCGACGCAGCAGTATCCGGTGCAGTTGGTCACGACTTCGATCTAAGCACGTTGAAGCCGTGCGCGTACGTCTTGTGGATGTCCGCGACGGTGAACCTGACTCAGGGTTGGGGGCTGATTTCCGACGCGACCGATTGGGACATGATGGCCTTCTGCAAAAAGGCAAAAGGGTAAGCAGAGGACACCCATTAGCCGGTCCATGTCAAGCGAGCAAACAAATACATGGCGGCGCCAGCCGCCATGTATCAATTTCTTCTCCCGTTTGTAGTTGCCGACCGCGCCCGTTTTCTCAAATCATGGCTGCGACGAATCGCGCCAGACGCCCCGAAGGAAGTCCTCTTGGGGGACACCCATCAGGATCAAGCGAGCGGCGATGACGCGGCCTGTCGCCCTGGCGGCTTCGCCGCCCAAGAAGAACGTTGGTGCCGCACCGTGTCCAATGGGTTCATCACAGACCCGTGGCTGTCGAAAACTCGGCGCCGATCCCTGGCTGGCTCGCGTTGCGGGCGATCCGTTGTTACCGCAAATCGGTGACGGCGACTTGGCAGCCCATTCAGACCAAATGGCTGTTCCTCCAGTCCCCAAATCCGGGCTCGGCGGTCGCCGTCATGACTCATGCGAAGCAGCGCGTCACGTCAAACGGTTTGCGCTCCTTCAAAATGTGGAAGCACGCCCGCGCCAGCTTGTGTGCCAGCGCCTTGATCGCCACCACGTTGTTCGTCTTCGCCTTCTTCCGTTCGTAGAACCGTTTCGCTTCGGCGCAGTAGCGCAGCGCGAAGTTGGCCGCCTCGACGAAGGCCCAGGCCAGGTACTTGTTGCCGTTCTTGGTGTTTCCTTCCCCCTTCTTCTTGCCGTTGCTGGTGCGCACACTATCGACGCAGCGCGCATAGGAGGCGAAGTTGCCGACGGCGGCAAAGCGGTCGATCGGCCCGCTTTCCAGCAGGATCGTGGTCGCCAGCACCTGGCCGATACCCGGCACGCTGGTGAGGAGTCCGTACTCGGGTCGCCCGCCGACTTTTTCCTGCAGACGCTTTTCCAGCAGCTCGATCTGCGCGGAAAGTATCGTGATGACCGCGACGTTGGCCTTGATCGCCAACGCCACATCGCCGGGCAGCGGCATCTGATCGACGGTTTCGGCCGTCAGGCGCTTGACCTGGTTGCTGCTGATCCGCGCACCCTGCTGGCGTGCCGTGATGTTCTCGACGGCAAGGATATGCGCGGTGCGACTACGCACCAGTTGCATGCGCTTGCGCGCCAGATCACGCACGGCGCGTTGCTCCGGTGGCAGAATCGTTCCGGTCGGCAGGATGCCCAGTCGCAACAGGTGGGCGAGGTAACGCGCATCGGTTTCGTCGCCGCTGTGCTTGAGTCCTGCGTATTTCTTGATCGCCGTGGTGTTCGCCAGATGCACCGTGAAGCCCGCCACAACTGCGGCGGCGTGAGACCGGCTAGATGATTTTCAGACCACGGTTTTCGGGCAATTGATTGGTCAGTTGCTTGCTACGTCTTGAATCTAATGGGCATGCCTCAGGCCGACGGATTGACTCAATACTGAATCAACGAACCAGAGTCATTTCCCTTTTTGACTACATTTTTCCGGTCGACCGCAAGAAACCTCACGAAATGACCAAGGGCGGCGCTGATCCACTCCCGATCCGTCATTCCGGTGAAAGCCGGAATCCAGAAAACTCAAGGAGCTGAACACCTGTCTTCGCCGGCGTCACGAATAAACCAGCGATTCCCAAGACGTGCAAGGTAACTCACACCAAGCCGATTGCGCCGCGACCCGCTCAGGTGCTGCGTGCCGCTTGATCTTGAGTCCCTTGATCACCTTCAGAATCGTCGAGAACTCCGGATTCCCGGCAGGCGACAGCGCTTTGTACAACCCCTCGTGGGTGATGCCCATAGCACGGGCAAGTTCCGCCATGCCTTGCGCCCGTGCAATGTCGCTGAACGCGGCACGAACCAGCATGCCATCGCCGGGGTCTTCGTCAAGGCAGGCATCAAGGTATAATTCCGTTTCTAATTCGTTAATGCATTAACTATCCACGGCCAGTGTACGATTGAGCGGACACGCTGGTGCTCTGATTCAAGGGTTTTGAGGCTCGATTCGAGTTGATCTTCAAGTGCATCGATGCTATCGAAGGCCAGGTTGTGGAAGAACTTCTCGCGCAGTTCATCCCAGAGATGCTCGACCGGGTTGAGTTCAGGGGCATAGGGAGGCAACGGTAGCAGGTGTATGTTTTCGGGTGTTCTGAGTGCTTGGCTGGCATGCCAGCCCGCACCGTCAAGGACCATGACGATCCGATCCATCGGATGGCGTGCCGCCACTTCGTCGAGGAATAGCTGCATGCACGGCGTATTGACGTGCAGCAAGATCAGCGAGTCAAGCGCGCCCGTATCCACATCGACGGCCGCGTAGGCGTAGGTGTATTCGTGGGTGAGCATGGCCCGGCACAACGGTCGAATGGGTTGGGGCGCCCAGGCACGACGCACATCGTTGATGCGCCCGAAGCGCGCTTCGTCCTGAAACATCAGACGGATCGGGGTTCCTTGAGCGAAATCTCTCCGGAGTTCGGCAAGGGTGTCGGGGAGTTTTTTTCCACGCCTCCTGCGCGGTCGGATCACTTTGCGGATGTCGCTTGTCTGGCGCCAGCTTGCGCCAACCGTTGCGATGCAGCACGTTGTAGGCGGAGGACAGCGCCATCGGGCGTCCCAGCGCTTTCTCCAGGGCCGGCTTGATCTGACTGACGACCAATATACCGCCCTTGGCCGCTTGGTCGAAAAAGGGTTTCAACAGTTCGGCTTCTTGCGCTCGGGTGAAATTCTCCCGGTGGCGTCCGCCTCGTGCAGGTTCCGATTCACCGCCTACCCGATGTCCAGCCAGAAACGCGTTGCGTAATCGTGAGACCCAACTGAGCGAAACGCCGATCACCGCGGCGGTCTGCTCAAGATTCAAACCGTAGCACAACGGCAGAACAACCGCTTGGGCCTGGCGCAGTTGTTCCACACTCTTGGCTTCTTTGACAATCTTCAGCGCCTCCGCTACCCAATCCTCTTGACTTAGCGGTCTGTCATCTAATTTTGGCAACTTTGCCATCTGGCCGCGCCAAGATATAATCGAGCATGTAACCAATTGATATAAATAGGCGTTATATGACGGCCTAAATATGCCAATATCGTTTCACGGCTAACGGACTACATTCATGGCGCCAATTTCCTTGCCGCCGCCCGCCGCGAGCCTCGGTTTTTCACCCGAAACCGTGAATTGCCATTCACGAATCTGATCGCTTTCCTGCTCACCGGCATTCGCGGCGCAGTTCAGGCGGAGCTTGATTCCTGCTTTGCCCTGCTTGCCGGAAGAACCCGCCTTTGTCGGGCGATCACGGCCAGTGCCTTCTCAAAGGCGCGCAGCCATCTGGTCGCCAATCTCTTTGAGCCGCTCAATACAGAATTGCTGCGCCTGGTCGATGAGGTCGTTCCGCAGCAGCCGGACTGGCAAGGCTTGCGGGTCTTGGCGGCGGATGCATCGAAGGTACGTCTGACCTTGCTTGACCTGGAAGGGCGCCGCCATATTCGAGAAGCGGCCATCTTCGGTTTGTTTCGGCCAGGGATCGAATTGTTCGACTCGCTGATTTTGCACAGTTCGCTGGTCGGCGAACGTCAGATGTTGTTTGAGCGGCTTGACCGACTCGGTGCTCAGGACATGCTGGTGCTTGATCGCGGGTATCCGGGTGCCTGGTTGGTCGCGGCGCTGTTGCATCGAGGTATCCCCTTTTGCATACGCTGTGATTCGTCCGCTTCCTTTTCTGCCATCACCCAGTTCATGCGATCCGGAGAAGATGAGGCGCAGGTGACATTGCCGCCACCGCATCGTCAGGATGCCATTGATTACGAGTGTCCGCGTCTGCCTTCTATGGTTCGCCTGATTCGTCAGGTGACGCCGACTGGCAAGGTACGGGTCTTGATGACCTCCTTGCTTGATACCGCGCGGTATCCGGCCACAAGCTTCTCAGCCCTTTATCACAGCCGTTGGCGTATCGAGGAGGCGTTCAAGCGCATCAAACACCGGCTCAATCTGGAGCACACGTCCGGCCTGACTTGGCTGGCCGCCTGCCAGGATGTTGGGGCCAAGATGGTGTGTGACAATCTCAATGCCCTGGCCACCTACCTGGCTGCGGAAGAGCGGCTGCCCAGCGATTCGCCATGGCGAGTGAATCGGACGATGGCCTTCAATACCGTACGTCGTATCTTGCCCCGAGTCTTGGCGGGTGTGCAGCAAATCACCACCCGAGTTACCAAGGAAATCTTCTCGGAAATCGTCAAAAACCTTCAGAAATTTATCCCTGATCGTGCTCGACCTCGGCCAAACCAGCGAAAGCCTCACCTGTCCTTTGCTTACAAACCCGCCGTATGACTATGGACTAAGTTGAGAGGATTGCTCCGCTACCGACCCCTCTCCCTTGAACGGCCTTCCCATGCCACACCTCAGATCTCATTGAGATGCACTTATTATTGCTTAATTGGTGTGGAAATGGAATAAGGCCACGTCCTCGTTACTATTGAGGTGATCGACCAGGTCCCAACGCGTGAATTTTTGAGTCTCGGCTTCCACTCCTTTGCAACATCAATAGCGTGCTTGATGTCGCCATCCTGCGTACTCTTGTCGCCCCCGACCAGCAATACGATCAGCGCCGACCCACTCTGGATGAAGTAGCGACGATAGCCAGGGCCGTAGTCGATTCACATTTCACTGACACCCTCACGCACTGGTCTGACATCGCCAACCTGGCGGTCGACCGCCAAAAAGTGGCAAAAATCGAAGTGTCACCCTCAGCGCACGCAATCGACGTAGTAGGTGCCGTCCTCGCCCTTGACCAGGCCATGGATGTCGGTCTCGAAACCGGGGAAGCGGGCGTTGAATTCACGGGCGAACTTCAGGTAGCTGCAGATCGTGCGGTTGAAGCGCTCGCCTGGGATCAGCAGCGGGATGCCCGGCGGGTACGGGGTCAGCAGCACGGCGGTGACCCGGCCTTCGAGCGCATCGACCGGCACGCGCTCGATCTCGCGGTGCGCCATCCGCGCAAAGGCATCGGTCGGGCGCATCGCCGGCACCATGTCGGACAGGTACATTTCGGTGGTCAGGCGAGCCACGTCGTTCTGCCTGTAGATCCCGTGAATCTGGGCGCACAGGTCACGCAGGCCGACCGTTTCGTAGCGCGGATTCTTCTGGACGAACTCTGGCAGGACCTTCCACAGCGGCTGGTTCCTGTCATAGTCATCCTTGAATTGCTGCAACTCGGTCACCAGCGTGTTCCAGCGGCCCTTGGTGATGCCGATGGTGAACATGATGAAGAAGCTGTAGAGACCGCACTTTTCGACGATGATGCCGTGCTCGGCCAGGTACTTGGTGACGATGGCTGCGGGGATGCCGATGTCGGCGGCGAAATTCCCTTCGACGTCAAGGCCCGGCGTGATGATGGTCGCCTTGATCGGGTCGAGCATGTTGAAACCATCAGCCAACTGGCCGAAGCCGTGCCAGCGATCGCCCGGCTTGAGCATCCACGCTTCGCGGTCTTCGACGCCCTCCTCGGAAAAGACGTCGGGGCCCCAGACCTTGAACCACCAGTCGGCGCCCCACTCCTCGTCCACCTTGCGCATGGCGCGTCGGAAATCGAGAGCTTCGGAAATCGATTCCTCGACCAGCGCGGTGCCGCCCGGCGCTTCCATCATCGCCGCCGCGACGTCGCACGAGGCGATGATCGCGTATTGCGGTGAGGTCGATGTATGCATCAGGTAGGCCTCGTTGAAGATAACGCGGTCGAGCTTGCGCGTCTCGCAGTCCTGGACCAGGATCTGCGACGCCTGACTGAGGCCGGCGAGCAGCTTGTGCGTTGATTGCGTGGCGAAAACCATCGACTCCTTGCAACGCGGGCGGTCGGCGCCGATGGCGTGATAGTCGCCATAGAAATCGTGGAAGGCGGCATGCGGCAGCCAGGCTTCGTCGAAATGCAGGGTATCGATCTTGCCGTCGAGTTCCTTCTTGATTTCCTCGACGTTGTAGATAATCCCGTCATAGGTCGACTGGGTGATGGTGAGCACCCGCGGCTTGGCGTTCTTGTCGGTGGCGAAGGGGTTGGCGGCGATCTTCTTCTGGATGCTCTCCCAGGCGAACTCGCTCTTCGGGATCGGCCCGATGATGCCGAAGTTGTTACGCGTCGGCATCAGGAACACCGGCACGGCGCCGGTCATCATGATCGAATGCAACACCGACTTGTGACAGTTGCGGTCGACGACGACGATGTCACCGGGCGCCACCGTCGAGTGCCAGACGATCTTGTTCGAGGTCGACGTGCCGTTGGTGACGAAATACAGGTGGTCGGCATTGAAGATGCGCGCCGCGTTGCGCTCGGAGGCGGCGACCGGCCCGGTGTGGTCGAGCAACTGGCCGAGTTCCTCGACGGCATTGCAGACGTCGGCGCGCAGCATATTCTCGCCGAAAAATTGGTGAAACATCTGGCCGACCGGCGATTTCAGGAAGGCGACGCCGCCCGAGTGGCCGGGGCAGTGCCACGAATACGAGCCGTCGGCCGCGTAGTGCGTGAGTGCCCGGAAGAACGGCGGTGGCAGCGAATCGAGATAGGCGCGGGCTTCGCGCTTGACGTTGCGCGCGATGAACTCCGGGGTGTCCTCGAACATGTGGATGAAGCCGTGCAGTTCGCGCAGCACGTCGTTCGGAACGTGGCGCGAGGTGCGCGTTTCACCGTGCAGGAAGATCGGGATTTCGGCGTTGCGGTTGCGGATCGCGGTGACGAAGGCGCGCAACTTGGCGAGGGTCTGGTCAGGTGCGAGCGCCAGTTCCTCATCGCCGATCGACATGATGAAGGCGCAGGCGCGCGATTGCTGCTGTGCGAACGAGGTCAGGTCACCAAAGCTGGTGACGCCCAGTACTTCCAGCCGCTCCTTCTCAAGCGCCGCGGCGAGGGCGCGAATGCTGAGTCCGTAGGTGTTCTCGGAACGGTAATTTTCATCGATGATGATGACGGGAAAGTGGAAGCGCATGTTGAATCCTTGATAAGCAGTAACCCGCCGCATCGGGTCACGGAATGAAACCTTCTGGCCGCGCCCCCCGGCATCAGATCTTGGGCAGCGTCACGCCGACCTGGCCCTGATACTTGCCGCCCCGATCCTTGTACGAGGTCTCACAAATCTCGTCGGACTCGAAGAACAGAACCTGGGCGCAACCCTCGCCGGCATAGATCTTGGCCGGCAGCGGCGTGGTATTGGAGAATTCCAGCGTCACGTAGCCTTCCCATTCCGGCTCGAAAGGTGTCACATTGACGATGATGCCGCAGCGTGCGTAAGTACTCTTGCCGAGGCAAATGGTCAGCACCGAGCGCGGAATGCGGAAATACTCCATGGTCCGCGCCAGCGCGAACGAATTGGGCGGAATGATGCAGACGTCGGACTCGATCTCGACGAACGATTTGGGATCGAAGGCCTTGGGGTCCACCACGGTCGAGTTGATGTTGGTGAATATCTTGAATTCACGCGCGCAGCGGATATCGTAACCGTAGCTGGATGTACCGTAGGAGACGATCTTCTGGCCATTCTGCTCACGCACCATCTCCGGTGAAAACGGCTCGATCATGCCGTGTTCCGCTGCCATGCGGCGTATCCATTTGTCTGATTTGATGGCCATTTTTTCTCGTCCGCGCTGCAAAAAGCTAAGGCAGGATTTTACCCGCCTTAGAGCAGGGCTTTGGTGGAAAAATTAGGGGTTGTGCACGACGGCGGGGGACACAAGCCGATTTCGGGCGATTTCTGCGGTCGACCGCAGAAACAGGGGAAAAACAACTTACTCCGACCCTTTACAGCGCTTCACGTTCGCGCGTCCCGGCGATGACTTCAGCGGGCCGGACCTTGCTCCGTGGCGGCCTTGGCGCGGATATTCAGCACGTCGGGTGTCCGCGACCGATCGATTCGACATAGCTCTGAGTGGTCTTCACCTTGCCCGTCGCGGAGTCGAAAATCACGTCGAACCGGGACGCTTCACTGTACTCGCTGCAATACCTCCACTCCCAGACCAGTTCGCTGCGCGCCGGGTAGGACGCTGTCCACCCAGGGAACGGGGGACCGATGACGCGTAATACCTCCTGCTCGGTCATACCCGCCTGTATCTGCGCAAAATGACGCATGTCAAGCACATTCTCCTTGTTCGCGAGCGTGCCGTTGGCGGCAATCCTGACCATGAAGGTTTGGGTTCCACTGGGGCCGCGTGGAAAGGCCAGCAGTTCGCCACCACCGGGCTCGTTCCAGCGCATGGCCGGTGTCCCCATCAGTTGGACAACATCTGCCGTGGTGCTGATTCCGGGTTTCAGGCCTCTGCCATCGTAGGAGGCGCAGCCGAAGAGCGCGATGAGCAGGATCAGGGGGGCAATGACTCGCATGATCGACCTTTCCTCAAGTGCCTTCAAATAGTAGCAAATAATATATCGCGCTTTGGTGGTCAGCACAATTTTTCTCCACCCTACTCAATGGCTTACGTCCTGGCTTGCCGAATACCCCAGCCTCCAAGCCGTCAATGCCGTTTTGGCGATGAATCACGAAGGGGCTCACCAACCCCCTTGACGGAAGCATCGATCCGGTACAGCCCCCGCGAGTCAGCCGTCATATTCACCTTGCCAGATAGCGCCACCAGATCGACACGCACCGCGCCCAAAGCTCAATTTCGGATGGGGCAGGCTGATGTTCCTGTCTGGGCCGCCGACGATTTTGGCTACTTTTTCCGGTTGACCGCAGCAACGCCCGGCAGGCTCATTTCAGCTTGATGCGACAAGGCGCGGTGACAAAAAGGAAATCACCACTTCATCAGGTGTTCTGCACGACGATATTCGGGAACTTGGACGTCATGTCCTTGGCTTTCTGGGCGATCTTGACCGCTATGCGGCGGGCGATTCCGCGGTAGATCTCCGCCGTGCGCGAATCGGGCGCGCCGACCACGGTCGGCTTGCCGCTGTCGGTCATCTCGCGGATGGCCATTTCGAGCGGCAGGCTGCCGAGGAAATCGACGTCGTAATCCTGGCACATGCGCTCGCCGCCGCCCTCGCCGAAGATGTGCTCTTCGTGCCCGCACTTGGAGCAGATGTGGATGCTCATGTTCTCGACAATGCCGAGGATCGGGACATTCACCTTCTCGAACATCTTGAGGCCCT
The DNA here is from genome assembly GCA_016722705.1 of Candidatus Dechloromonas phosphoritropha. Lineage (NCBI taxonomy): Bacteria > Pseudomonadati > Pseudomonadota > Betaproteobacteria > Rhodocyclales > Azonexaceae > Dechloromonas > Candidatus Dechloromonas phosphoritropha. The sequence goes on from JADKGN010000004.1 coordinate 786,336, forward strand.
TGCGCGCGTCGATCAGCGCGATGTCCTGCGGCGTGGTGACGATCACCGCGCCGGTCACCGGTACCTTCTGCGCCAGCGACAACTGGATGTCGCCGGTACCCGGCGGCATATCGACGATCAGGTAATCGACATCGTGCCAGTTGGTCTGGCTGATCAGCTGGTCAAGGGCCTGCGCCACCATCGGGCCACGCCACACCATCGGCGTCTCGACATCGACCATGAAACCGATCGACATCGCCTGCACGCCGTAGGCTTCCAGTGGCTCCATGCTCTGGCCGTCCTTCGATTCCGGCTGCTGGCCGACGAGACCGAGCATCTGCGGTTGCGACGGGCCGTAGATGTCGGCGTCGAGGATACCAACGCTGGCGCCTTCCTGAGCCAGCGCCAGGGCCAGGTTGACCGCCGTCGTGCTCTTGCCGACGCCGCCCTTGCCAGAAGCGATAGCGATGATGTTCTTGACACCTGGCACCAGCTTGACGCCAAGCTGTACGGAGTGGGCTACGATTTTCGCATAGACGTTGGCCGAAACGTTGCCGACTCCCGGCAGCGTGCGCACGGCGGCTATCACCTGCTTGCGGATAACGCCGATCTGGGTTTTGGCCGGGTATCCGAGCTCGATGTCAAAGGAAACGTCGTCGCCATCGACCTTGATGTTCTTCAGCGACTTGCCGGCGACGAAATCCTTGCCAGTATTGGGATCGACCGCAGCAGCGAGGGCGGTTTTGATCTGCTGTTCTGTAAGACTCATGGAAACTCCGGTTTGGGATGTATAGCCGGGAAATACCCGAGCATTTTGCTAAAGTATACTGCAAAGCCCGTTTGGCGAGAGGCTCGCGGTAAAATCGCAGCTTATTTTCGTTCCGGCCGCCCACCCATGTCGCGCAAGATTCTCGTCACCTCCGCACTTCCATACGCCAACGGCGCCATCCACCTTGGCCATCTGGTCGAATATATCCAGACCGACATCTGGGTGCGTTACCAGAAGATGGCCGGCAACGAATGCTGGTACGTCTGCGCCGACGACACGCACGGCACGCCGATCATGCTGCGCGCCGAAACGGAAGGGATCACGCCGGAACAGTTAATTGCCCGCGTCCATGCCGAACATGCTCGCGACTTCGCCGGCTTTCATGTCGGTTTCGACAACTACCACACGACCCACTCCGACGAAACGCGCGACTGCGCCAACGACATTTATCTGAAATTACGTGCCGCCGGTCTGATCGAGACGCGCACCATCGAGCAGTTTTACGACCCGGTCAAGCAACTGTTCCTGCCCGACCGCTTCATCAAGGGCGAATGCCCGAAGTGCAACGCCAAGGACCAGTACGGCGACAACTGCGAAGTCTGCGGTGCAGCCTATGCGCCGACCGACCTGATCGAGCCGTACTCGGCCGTTTCCGGCGCCAAGCCGGAACTGCGCAGTTCCGAACATTATTTTTTCAAGCTCTCCGATCCCCGCTGTGAGGCCTTCCTGCGCCAGTACACCAGCAAGGAAAACGGTGTGCTGCAGAACGAAGCCGCCAACAAGATGCAGGAATGGCTGGGCGCGCCGGGCGAAAACAAGCTGACTGACTGGGACATTTCGCGCGACGCGCCCTATTTCGGTTTCGAGATTCCCGATGCGCCGGGCAAGTATTTCTACGTCTGGCTTGATGCGCCGATCGGCTACATGGGTTCATTCAAGAATCTGTGCAGCAAGAACGGGCTCGATTTCGACGAGTATTTCAAGGCGGATTCGACGACTGAGATGGTTCACTTCATCGGCAAGGACATTCTCTATTTCCACGCCCTGTTCTGGCCGGCCGAACTGCAGCACGCCGGCTACCGGACGCCGACCAAGATCTTCGCGCACGGCTTCCTGACGGTCGACGGCGCAAAAATGTCGAAATCGCGCGGCACTTTCATCACCGCCCAGAGTTACCTCGACACCGGCCTCAACCCGGAATGGCTGCGTTATTATTATGCAGCCAAGCTGTCGGCAAGCATGGAAGACATCGACCTCAATCTTGGGGACTTCGCCGCGCGCGTCAATTCCGACCTAGTCGGCAAATACGTCAATATCGCCAGCCGCTCGGCCGGTTTCATCAGCAAGCGCTTCAACGGTCAACTCGCGCCGGCCACTGCCGACCTGCCTGCCATCCGGGCTATTCAGGAAGCCGCCGAGCGCATCGCCGAGCTGTACGAGGCACGCGAGTTCGCCAAAGCCATGCGTGAAATCATGCTACTGGCCGATGGCGCCAACCAGTACGTAGACAGCGTCAAGCCCTGGGAACTGGCCAAGCAGGAAGGCAAGGAAGGCGAACTGCACGCCGCCTGCAGCAATGCGCTCAACCTGTTCCGCCTGCTCACTGTGCTGCTGAAGCCGGTCCTGCCCGCAGTGGCGGCAAAGGTCGAGACCTTCCTCAACATCGCCCCGCTGACCTGGGCCGACGCCCGGACCCTGCTCGCCGCCGGCCACGGCATCAATACCTACGAACACCTGATGACGCGCGTCGATCCCAAGTTGATCGAAAAGCTGGTCGCGGCCAACACGGAGTCGCTGGCGCCGACGCCGGAGCAGCAATCACCGCAGCGCCACGCCCAGCACCAGCAAGCCGAAGTGCCGCCGGCCAGCCCGTGGGAACCGTTCTGCAACATCGACGACTTCATGAAGGTCGATCTGCGCATCGTCCGCATCGCCAATGCCGAGCAGGTGGACGGTGCCGACAAGCTGGTACGCCTGACGCTCGATGTCGGTAACAACGAGACGCGCAACGTCTTCGCCGGCATCAAATCGGCTTACGATCCGGCGCAACTGGTCGGCCGGCTGACCGTAATGGTCGCCAACCTGGCGCCGCGCAAGATGAAGTTCGGTCTTTCGGAAGGCATGGTGCTGGCTGCTTCGGACACCGCCGGCGAAACTCCGGGCATCTTCCTCCTGTCACCCGACGCGGGCGCCCAGCCGGGGATGCGCGTCAAGTAGCAACGGCATAACGCCGAGTTCAGCAAAATACCCCCGTTCGCGGGATTCGCTCTGCTTCCCGTCGCTCGCGGACCGACGGGACCGGCGCAGCATCGCCGACCGCCAGTCAGAGTCGTGCCTTCAGCCACCTATGTGCATCTGGTACTTCGCACCATTGGAAAACGTGCAGGTTCCGGCTCCCTGATACGGCGTGTTCAACTGGTACTCGCAGGACATGAAGATTCCCCCCGGGCTGTAGGCACTCGCCACACCCCGCTTTTCGTCCTCCACTACGCGAGTCGCTTCACCACTCAAGACCTGACCTTCGTACTCGACCACGAAGCGGCCCTTCCCGGTCATCATGTTGGTGACCGATCCGCTGATGACACCGGTCCGTGTCGCCCGGTCATTGGATGGATAGAGCCTGACCGGAAGTGTTGCAAATCAGAGCGGACCGCCAATTCCAGTTTAGTAACGATCGTTGCCTTTACAAGGCGACCTGCGACCTTGTGTGGCAACTCCTGTTTCTGGCGAAACAGTTACTCCGCAGCAGCAACTATCAGCCTGAAAACCTGAGAGATCACATTAACTTTGATACCCAATCCGATGCCCTGTTGTCGACTTTCCAATCTATCCACAAAATCTGTGGATAAGTCTGTGAATGATTCCCGACGATTACCCGTAAGTTGGCGTCCCACAAGCACTTTCTCTCTCCTGCACGAGTTTTGAGCTACTCTACAACTCATTGATTAAATGTATATTTATCCCGTAACATTTGATTCTCGGCAAAGCGGTCCGGCAAACTGCGCAGCAAATTTCCGAAAATCGGCATGAGAGAAGTTCTGTGAGTAAATCGGAACAGAAGGGCGGGCTTGTCAACGGTTTTTGCTCTCTTTCGGGCAACTTTCCTGGACGATGCGCGGAACCCTGCTCACCGCCATCCTCGGCGTCTCTGGGCTGCCCCGCAGCACGACGGAACCCCGAAGTCGTCATCCCCGACATGACGCACCTGATCCAGTTCAACAGCGCTGGCCCCGAGGGTTTCGTGAGCCTGCGCGACAAGCAGTACAAGCATCGCCACACTCACCGGCGCTCGAAGCCAGCATCGGCGGGGGCGCGCCATTTTCATGCCAGCGAAACATCAGAGCCTTTGCTCAACAGTCGCTGCGCGACAGCAAGGTCGCCGGTCTGTGCTGCGTCAACCAGTCCGGTGAACATTGAACCTACCTCGACAACGGCTATTTCTCGACCGTCTGGGGATGGAACCAGGCCAGCTTTTCATGCAAGGTGACAACGCCGCCAACGATGATCAGGGTCGGCGCCTGCGGCTTTTCGCGCTCGGCGATGCCGGGTAGCGTCGCCAGCGTGCCGGTGAAGACGCGCTGGTTCTGCGTCGTGCCTTGCTGGACGATAGCGATCGGGGTGGTCTCGGGCATGCCGTGCCGGACGAGTTCTTCACACAGCGTGTCAAGTCCGTGCAGGCCCATGTAGACCACGACGGTCTGGTTCGGTCTGGCCAGCGCGCTCCAGTCCAGGTTCATCTTGCCGTCCTTGAGGTGGCCGGTAACGAACAGGCAGCACTGGGCATGGTCGCGGTGGGTGAGCGGAATGCCAGCATAGGAGGCGACACCGGCCGCCGCGGTGATGCCGGGCACGACCTGGAAGGGGATATTCTGCGCCGCCAGCGTCTCGATTTCCTCGCCGCCGCGTCCGAAGATGAAGGGGTCGCCACCCTTGAGGCGGACTACGCGCTTGCCTTCCCTGGCCAGGCGGACGAGCAGTTCGTTTATCTCCTCCTGGCGCATGGTGTGGCTGGCGCGCTGCTTGCCGACAAAAATGCGCTGCGCATCACGCCGCGTCATGTCGACGATGGTCTTTGCCACCAGATTATCGTACACCACCACATCGGCCTTCTGCATCAGGCGCAGGGCGCGGAAGGTAAGCAGGTCGGGGTCGCCAGGGCCGGCGCCAACCAGGTAGACCTCACCGGCCAAGGTGTTGTCCTCGTCCGCGAGCATCTGCCGCAGCATGGCCTCGGCACCGCTGTCGTCGCCGGCCAGGACCTTCTCGGCCACTGCGCCGTCCAGCGCGTTTTCCCAGAAGATGCGGCGTTTGGGCGGATTGGTCACGTGCTCCTTGACCAGTTCGCGGAAGCGCACGGCAAAGGCAGCCAGGCGGCTGTAGTTCTGCGGGATAACGGCTTCCAGCTTGCCGCGCATCATGCGCGTCAGCACCGGGGAACCGCCGCCGCTCGAGAAGGCCACCATCAGCGGCGAACGGTCAAGAATCGAAGGCATGATGAAGCTGCACAATTCCGGGTCGTCAACGACGTTGACCGGAAGATTGCGCGCCCGCGCCAGTTCGGAGACCTGACGATTGACGTCGCGGTCGTTGGTGGCGGCGATGACCAGCACGGCGCCGTCCAGGTACTCGGGCGCGAAGTCGGCAACGATGGCCTCGACCCCGGGCTGCCCGGCCAGTTCCGGCTCGATCTCGGGGGCAACGACACGCACGCGGGCGCCCGCTTCGAGCAGCACGCCGCTCTTGCGTGCGGCCACCTCACCACCGCCGACCACCAGGCACAACCTGCCCCTGATGTCGTGAAACGCCGGCAGGTAGTCCATCAGCCTTGCACCGCCTTGAGTATCAGCGGCACCAGCGCCTCGGGCAGGCAGATCCCGCCGGACAGCGCGAATTCATGCGCGCGCCGCGACATCTTCCGCCAGGTCTTGTTGATGATCTGCAACCACTTTTCCTCGCTGTATTCCGGGTGCTTCGCGGCGAAATTGTTCATGTAATGCTCGATGAAGACCAGATCGCCGACGTCTTCCATCGTCTGCGTTTCCGGATTGACCTTGAGTCCCTTCTTGCTGACGATCGCCATCACGCGCTCGACCATTCCCTCATCGTAGCCGGCCTGGCGCATCAGGTCCCCGGCGGTCCGGGCGTGAAATCCGTACAGGCGCGTGCGCCATTGCAGGTAGCCCTGGCGGTCCATCGGAAATTCGCTGCGCGCGATCTTCCAGCGCTGGATATGCTGGGCGCGCACTGCCAGCTTGACGGCTTCCGAGGCTTCCGGCACATAACGCTCCTGCATCTCGCCCATGCGTAGTGAATAGAGGAGTTCCTTGGGAACTGCCTCGCCCTGATGCTGTTCCTTGTTCGGATCTTCGCCGTTAGCCTGGTCAAAGGCCGCGATTGCCGCCTGGAAGGAGGACTGGGTCATGGTGCTCCCGCGTTTACTGAGTAATTTCCGGCCTGCTGGTCCTTAATCTCTGCCGCCTGATGAAGGTGGCGAAGCGCGTGGTCCAGTTTTCTTGGAGTGCTTTTCATGGTTCGGGAATGGCCCGGTTGGTAGCGCCGGCCCTAGATGAACAGGCAGATATCCGTTTCTCCTGCAAATCCGAAGAACGTTGCCGCGCCGCCGTATTCGACATTATCGATGAATTCGCTCTTGTCAAACTCGAACAGGTCTACGGTCATCTGGCAAGCGATGAACTTGACGTCGGCTTCGAGGCAGAGACCGCGCAACTCCTCCAGCGTGGCGACGCCATGCTTCTTGAGTTTCTGCTTCATCATCATGGTGGCCATGGTTTCCATTCCGGGCAGCATTTGCACCATCACCGGCATCGGAACGGGCATCGGCATCGCCGGATTGGCCAACGGACTGATCTTGACGGCGGAAAGGTCCTTGCGCAGCAATTGCAGCCCATAGAAGGTGAAGAAGATCTGAACGTCGTAGCCCAGAGCGGCGGCGGTCGACGCCAGGATGAATGGCGGATACGCCATGTCCAGGGTGCCCTTGGTGGCGATGATCGCCATTTTCTTGGTCATGCTTTCCTCCTTTGCTTTCTGATTCAATTGACGCTTATTTCTTCTTCATCAAGAAGAGGTATTCGCCGTTTTCCTCGGCGGCAGACATCAGGGTATTGCCCGTCGGGTCGGCGAACGCCTGCATGTCCGTTATCGCGCCACGATCGGTGGCAATCATCTTGCGCACCTGGCCGCTGGTCATGTCCGCCGGCGATTACTTGGTCCTCACGATCGGCAAGGGGCAGGAAGAGCCACGCACGTTGAGTTCCTTGTCAAAATTCATAATTCATCTCCCACTGTCCGGATATACAAAATGAGCCATTATGAACTGAAGCTTGCGCTGCATCATCAGGAACGCACAGGCAGGTTCCGTGCATACCCACGACGGGTGAAGCAGATATCCCGATCGGGTTATGTTTGCGCCAGTCGCCATGCCGGCATGGCACCCGCGATCGGCCGTATCAGCTTTGCGGAACGATCAGCGTTGGCACATCGGTCGATCCCACGATGTCCCGCATATTCCCTGCCTTGCCGAAGGGAAACCTTCGATAGCGCTGACGGCCGATGGCCACGAGGTCGGCTGCCGTCTCCGGCCACCAGGGCGCTGGCCAAGCGCGACCAGCAGCCCGGCGCCGCGCACAAAGTCAAGATGAAAGGGAAAAAGCCGCCGATGATCGGTACGTAAGGACCCCGCCGCCAACGCCAGACGGCACCGCGACGATGCCAAGGAGAAAACAGGTGACAAACAGGCCCAGCGGCCATCCCCACCACGGCATGGAACTCGCCGGCGGAATGCTCTCGACAGCCAGAACACTGGCCGCGAAAAACGCCAAGGTCAGAAAGATCACTTGCGCGTTGCATTTAATCACTAACCAGTTCAATCATCACAAATCATGAGAAGAATTCAGGATGCGCAAGCCATGGTTGGCACTATGTTGAAGCGGGTCAATGAGCAGGCCGCAGCGACGACTGAACGTCCCAATCGAGTGAGGTAGTAGCGATAGGTATGAGTGACTTTCTTGATCAAGCCGAGCGTACGCAGTCGGGCAAGTTGGCGCGACATGGCGGACGGAGTGAGCTTCAGATAGCTGAGAAGATCGGCACGACGCCAACCGTGAATGTTGAACTCGCCGCGTTGCATGGTTTGCAGCAAGGCTTTCTCGGCAGGATCAAAGAAGTTCACCCCTTTGACACCGGGAGCCGCCCCCAACCGTGGCATGCTCAATCGCTCCAAGTCACGCTCGCCGGCACTGGGGTCATCGAGGCTGGAGAGGAACGCCAGGTAACGTTGGTTGCAGCCGAGCAGGATGTCGCGCAGGTCGATCAGGCTATAGATTGTCTTCTTCAGGGGCGCCAATTCTCGGGTGGCGTGCCTGTCCTTGTGTTCCACCTTGCGGTGGTGTTTGAAGAAACTCACGTCATTGACGGTCGTTTCGACCCGCAGTACGCGGGAGAATTTGTCATACACCTTGACGCCAGCGGCGCCCATGGTGTGCTTGATGCAGCGCCCCTCGATACGGGTGGACAACCGGGAACCGATCTCCTGGGCCAGTTGTGGCGTGACCTTCTTGCCCAGAAAGCTGGAGACGCGTTCTGCGTTGGCGGCCAAGACCGCTTGGCGCGAAATGGCGTCATACAGTGGAACCAATATCTGCTCACTGCGAAACATCAGGTCGGTGGAGTATTCGACTTGGCGCAAGCTCCAGTGATACGAGGATCCAAAGACGTCAAGCACTGGGCACAACCACTGCGCATAGCGATCCAGTCGCGGGTGAAGTACGTCGGGACTGAACGCATCCGCCAGCGCCTGCGCCTGCGCGATGTCGGCGACACGCAGGAAGGCGTTGTCCTGCTGGAGGAAGTCGATCCTTTCTCGCGTCAGAGTTCTTGCCAGAGCGCTGTGACCATTACAGTAGAACTGCAACCCGAACGGTGCCCACGTCGGCACACGCAGGTAGCACAACCCCAGTTCCTCGTCGATGAAATAGAAGTAGTAGTGCAGGCACTTGCCTTGATCGGGGCGCAGGTAAGTCTTGCCACTGCCTTTGTCATGCCACGGTTTGTAGCTCGGACAGGCTTCCATGGCCGAGAGCACATGCACCAAACCCGGTGCGTCGCCGCGACCGGCGAGCACTCGCGCGACCAACTCTTCCTTGCGAATATGGCTTTTGCTGACGTGCTCGATTTCAATACCCGCCGCCAGACACACCTCCTGCGCACGCTCACGAATGCGATCTCGCAGCGGCTCGGCAAATCGCGGGTAGTCGAATACCCGAATTCCGTGCGTGTACAAATAACTCGTCATTCCTGCCGCGTAGCACGCACCAGGCAGCGTGCCGGTGATAATGATCCGGTCAAAGCACGAAAGCACGCCATGCATGTTCGTCGCGTATCGTTCCGCCAGAGCCATCGCCAACATGATCGCCTCCTCGGTCATTCGTCAGGCTTCTATCGTAATACCTGTTTGGTTCCGGCTCGTCCGGCTTAGGGAATAGTCCCAGATTGCCGGGCCTCCTCTCTCAGCATCAGGACACGCCCTGGTAATACAGATTCTGAGGATGCCGCGCTTCGCCGAAGAAATACCAGCGTTCGCCCAGCAAGCCGGCATATTGCACGAGGAAGGCCAGCAATGGCAGCGTCAGGGCGAGCACCGAGGGAAGGACAAACACCCTCAGGATCATCGTGGGCGGAATGCCGCGTACGAACGAGACACTCCTGCCGCGGAAGAACTCGCGGGTGTTGAACTCCCTCCCATCGCGCCTTGCGCCTTCTGAACGATCCGCGGAAGACGAATGCCGAGAGCGCTCTGCAACGGATTCAGCCTGGCGTTGCGCAGCAGCGAAGCACCGCGCATCAGCACGGCGAACAGGGCAGACGCAAAAGCCGACTGCGCCAGCAGCCTGTCGCGCAACAGTTCCTCAATGTCCTCGGCGCAGGCGTGGCTCTCGGCAAAATAGCCGCCAACCGCTGCCGTATGGCCTGACTCGACAGCTGGCACCCCCAAGCGCCGTCTTACCGCGGCCATGCCGGCCGTCTTCTTCTAAGCAATGCGGAAGCCGCGATCGACCAGATAACTCCCCTAGTCGATGCAGGCCAGGCAGGGCAACGGCATGTAGACTCGACCAGCTGCACGTCTTCGGCGGCTCGGGAGCAAGCAGGCAGGCAGCAACCCGAGACAGCAACAAAGACAAGGAAGGAACGCAGCATGGCGGCTCGGGTTCGGGCAAACTGACGATACCCCATTACAAGGCCCACCAAATGTTACCGACGACCCGCCCGCCCCGCCCCCGCCTGACCGGCCGCATCTTCGCCTACGCGCTGGCCGACGCCTTCGGTCTGATGTGCGTCGCCATCGGCGCCAGTTGGTTTGCCACCGGCAAGGGGGCTATTTTTGCCAATTTTCCGAGGTCGACCGTGGAAGCCGTTGCCTGCACGGCGGGTGGCGTCGTGGTGATGATCTGGGCGGTAGCGCGCATTCTGCGTGAAATCGCCCGGCAGGCGCCAGAAATGCATGCCAAATACGATGCCTATATCGCTGCCCGGCATTCGGACAAGGTGCGCCCGCCTGAATCTGGCTAGCGAGCGCTAATCTGTAGCCTTGCCGGCCGGCTTTAACCATTCGGGCAACTCGCGCCCGCCGGCATTGTCGATGATGTACTGGCGCACCAGTTTGCGCACCACCTGCGATGGCGTCAGGTCGTGCGCGGCGCAGATTTCCTCGAATATCTCCTTCTTGCGCGGATCGATGAGGATCGTCAGACGCGCGGTCCTCTTTTCCATGGATAACTCCCAATAAGCTTTGATGGAATCATATTAACATTTAAAAAAAATATAACTCACATATAATGTTTGCCTCATTCACCGAGCACGCATCATGAAATTTGTCTTCCACCCGAAGCTACTGGATTGCCTGCCGACTTACAACCGCGCCCAGTTCGGCAAGGATCTCGCCTCCGGAATCACCGTCGGCGTCCTCGCCCTGCCGCTGGCCATGGCCTTCGCCATCGCCTCGGGCTGCTCGCCGGCGGCCGGCATCTGGACCGCCATCGTCGCCGGCCTCATCACCTCGGCCTTTGGCGGTTCGCGGGTACAGATCGGCGGCCCGACCGGCGCCTTCATCCCGATCATCTACGGCATCGTTGCCATGCATGGCTTCGCCAACCTGATGGGCGCCACTATCCTCGCCGGTATCTTCCTGCTGGCCATGGGCATCGCCCGCATGGGGCAACTGATCCGTTTCATTCCGGTGACGGTAGTCATCGGCTTCACTAACGGCATCGCCGTCGTCATCTTTCTTGCCCAACTCAAGGATTTTTTCGGGCTGCAGATCGACAACCTGCCGGCCGAGTTCTTCGCCCGCATCAATACCCTGGCCGCCAACGCGCATACCATCGATCCACCGACCTTGGCTCTGGCCACCGCCTGCTTCGTTTTCCTGTTCTCCTACGACCGGCTGACCGAGCGTTTCACCCTGCTGCGCCACGCGCCGGGTCCGCTGGTGGTGTTGATCATCGGCACACTGGTCGCCTTCGTCTTCGATCTGCCAGTCGAAACCATTGGCAGCCGCTTTCATGGCATTCCTCAGGAACTCCCCGATTTCGGCCTGCCCAGCCTCTCGGTTCACGATTTCGGCAAGCTGATCTCGCCAGCGATCACGATCGCCCTGCTCGGCGCCATCGAATCGCTGCTCTCGGCGCGCGTCGCCGACAGCCTGATCGACGACCGCCACGACCCCAACCAGGAACTGATCGCCCAAGGTCTTTCCAACATCGCCGCCCCGCTGTTCGGCGGCTTTGCCGCGACCGGCGCCATCGCCCGCACCTCGACCAACGTCAAGTCGGGCGGCCGGACGCCGATCGCCGGCATCATCCACGCGCTAGTCCTGCTCGCCATCGTCCTCGTCGCCGCGCCGCTCGCCTCCTACGTGCCGCTCGCCACACTGTCAGCGATCGTCATGGTGGTTGCGGTCAACATGGGTGAATGGCACGAATTCCTTGAGTTGCGGCGCTACTCGATGAACTACCAGACTATCCTGCTCGTCACCTTCTTCGTCACCGTCGTCTTCGACCTGACGATCGCCGTCGAACTCGGCATGGTGCTGTCCAGCCTGTTCTTCATCTACCGCATGTCGGAACTGACGCGCATCGAACGCCTGCCGCTCACCGAGGAAGCCGACGAGCCCACTTTCCTTTACCCGGACGGGACGATGCGCGTCGCCGCCTGGCAACTGTTCGGCTCGCTGTTCTTCGGCGCGGTCAACAAGCTGGAGGAACTGCTTGACCCCGCTGTCGGCCACCCGGAAGTCGTCATCCTCGACATGACGCGGCTGATCCAGCTCGACACCACCGGTCTCGAAGGCCTCGAAAATCTGCGCGACAAGCTGCACAAGCGCGGCTGCGCGCTGATCATCTGTGGCACCAATTCACAGCCCGGCTCGTTGCTTTTCCGCTCCGGCTTCATCGACCATCTCGGCGACGACAATGTCTGCGAAGACCTGTCCGGCGCCCTCCGGCGCGCCTGGATCCTGCTGCCCCACCTGATGGGCGGCGAAGACGATTACTGAAAGGGAGCATCATGAGCGACGACATCATCGTCAAGGACAGCAACGGCACCATCCTCAACAACGGCGACTCGGTCACCCTGATCAAGGACCTCAAGGTCAAGGGCACCTCGGTCACGCTGAAGCGCGGCACGCTGGTCAAGAACATCCGCCTGACCGACGACGTGGAAGAAATCGAGTGCAACGCCGACAAGGTGAAGGGCCTGGTGCTGAAGACCTGCTTCCTGAAAAAGGCCTGATGACTGAGACGGCAGCGGCCGGGCTGGCCGGTCTCAGCTCCCGGCGACCACCGGCCGGGTAGCAGCTACCTGAGTTTTTCGTAAAGCCCGACAACCGTTTCCATTTCGGCAAGGATGCGTTCGCTCGTCGTCGCCACCGCTGTCTGCGGCCGCTTGTCGGAACCAGCCTTCTGGTTCAGCGCGCTCTCGAAGAATATCCACTGCTGCTGGATGAGATCGAGGCTTTCCTTGATCTGCTGGGTATTGGACGACGATGCGACGAGTTCCTTGTGGGCCGCCACGAACTCCTTGCGGGATTTCTCAAGTTCGCCGGGACTCCTTTCATTGCCGACGCCCCAGGCAATCGCCTGGTAGAGCTTGGCCATGCGCTGCGACAACATGCGCTGGCGACCCGAAACATTGAGCAGAGGAGCAGCGGATGAGGCTGACTGCTTCTCGAGTTGGACCGTCCCCTGGTGCGCGAGCGACAGCACCTGTTCAGAGAGATCGAGAACCTTGCGCCCATTGTCCTGGGAGGGTTGGGCGCCCACCAGAAGATCCTTGTATTCGAGCCAGGACTTCTCGAGCTTCAGGTAGCTGTCCTTGATCTCGGGAGTCGGGGCGAAGTTCTTCAACTCGACCAACTGGCGGTCGAACTGCGCCACCGAAGCGTCGAGGATCTTCTTGCTGCGGTCGACCTCGACCTGCTGACCAATCTGAAAATAGGTCTTCGCCATGCGCTGCGAGAGCATGCGCTGCCGGCCAGCCTTGTTGATCGCCGAATTGAGATCGGTAATCTGCGCCAGCGCATCAGCGCCGGAAACGCTCAGGACAAGAGCGAGCAGCAGTCCGAAAAGGGCTTTCATGATTCCTCCAATGTGTTGTTATCCCCGAAACGCAAAGCTAACTGTTGGTAGCCGGATGGAGCCATGACATCGGTCAATTTTACCGACCGCCGCACGGCAAATTCAGCCTTGTAACGGGGTAACCGGCCATGGTCGTTGGCAATTGCCTTGATGTCTACGTTCTTCAATTTCGACGTGGCGATCGATATCCGTTGATTGCTGCGGATGCCGGTATCGTCGCGGTAGCGGGCAATCAAAGTCCGCGGGAAGGGAGTCTGCTGGCCGGCGAGGCGCGGCACGGTCACGTCTCCATGAGCCGCCTGAGCATGGCGGAGCAAGCACGGCTTGGGAACGATTCCACGCCGAGCGCCACTTCCGCGGCATCGGCTTTAGCCGGCTTGAGCGTCCCGCTACCATGGAACAGCGTGACCTGGATATGCCCCTCATCCTTGAGCACCGTGACAGGCTCCATGTTCTGGGCAAATACAGTGCCAGCGAATGCCATGACGCCCAACACCCAAATCCATGCGCGCATGAACGCCTCAACCAAAATGGTCAGGAATCATGCAGTACCCCCCACCGTTAGTCCATCAATGCGCAGTGTCGGCTGACCAACGCCGACCGGCACGCTCTGCCCGTCCTTGCCGCAGGTACCGACACCGGGGTCAAGTTGCAGGTCGTTGCCGATCATCGAGACCCGGTTCATGGCGTCCGGGCCGTTGCCAATCAGCGTCGCGCCCTTGATCGGCCGCGTCACCTTGCCGTCCTCGATCAGGTAGGCCTCGCTCATCGAGAAGACGAACTTGCCGCTGGTGATGTCGACCTGGCCACCGCCGAAATTGGCGGCGTAAATACCCTTCTTGACCGACTTGATGATCTCCTGCGGATCGTGTTCGCCGGCCAGCATCATGGTGTTGGTCATGCGCGGCAGCGGCAGGTGGGCGAACGATTCGCGGCGCCCGTTGCCGGTCGGCGCGACGCCCATCAGGCGAGCGTTGAGGCTGTCCTGCATGTAGCCCTTGAGAATACCGTCCTCGATCAGCACATTGCGTTGCGTCGGGTTGCCTTCGTCATCGATGTTCAGCGAACCACGGCGGTCGACGATGGTGCCGTCGTCGATTACGGTGACGCCCTTTGATGCGACGCGCTGGCCGATGCGCCCGCTGAAAGTTGAGCTGCCCTTGCGGTTGAAATCACCTTCAAGACCATGACCGACCGCTTCGTGCAGCAGGATACCCGGCCAGCCCGCGCCGAGCACAACGGTCATCTGCCCGGCCGGCGCCGCTTCGGCATTGAGGTTGATGGCCGCCTGATGGACGGCCTCCTTGGCATAACGCTGCAGCAACTCATCGTCGAAATAGCCGAAATCAAAACGCCCGCCGCCGCCCGCACTGCCCTGCTCACGCTTGCCGCTCTCTTCGATGATGACCGAGACCGAGCAACGCACCAGCGGCCTGATGTCGGCGGCCAGGCGACCATCCGAACCGGCCACCAGAATCACTTCGTATTCGCCAGCCAGTGAGGCCATGACCTGGATCACGCGCGGGTCAAGCGCCCGCGCGAAGCCTTCGAGACGCTCCAGTAACTTGACCTTGGCTTCAGCCGGCAGCGAAGCGATCGGGTCGTTGGGCACGTAGAGCGCTTTTGTCACGGTCGACGGCGAAAAAGCCGGCAAAATTCCATTCTGGCCAGCCGCCGCAATGGCGCGCACGGCGCTCGCCGCGTCGCCGAGGGCGCGCGAACTGATGTCGTCGGAGTAGGCGAAGGCGGTCTTTTCGCCGGAAATTGCCCGCACGCCGACACCCTGGTCGATATTGAAACTGCCTGATTTGACGATGCCCTCATCGAGGCTCCACGCCTCCGAACGGGAATACTGGAAATAGAGGTCGGAATAATCGACCTGATGCGCCAGAATCTGGCCGAAGGTCCGCGACAGGTCGCTCTCGGTGAGCGAGAAGGGGGTCAGCAAAAGGGATTCGGCTTGCGCCAGGGCGCTGTCTCGTATCATGAATACTTCCTCAAAGTTTGCGGTGCGCTAGTGCCGGCAGGCTCTCGCGAATTTCGGCGATGCGGGCGTGGTCGAGATCGGCGATAACGACGCCCGGCCCTTTCATCTTGCGGTCGAGAATCTCGCCCCAGGGGTCGACGATCATGCTGTTGCCGTGGGTCAGCCGGCCATTTTCATGGCGCCCGCCCTGTCCGACCGCCAGCAGGTAGCATTGGTTCTCGATGGCCCGGGCGCGCAGCAGGATTTCCCAGTGCGCGCGGCCAGTGGTCTCGGTGAAGGCAGCCGGCATCAGGATCAGGTCGACGCTGCCCAGTGCGCGATAAAGTTCGGGAAAACGCAGGTCGTAGCAGATCGACAGCGCGATGCGGCCAAAGGGGGTATCGACGGCGACGAGTTCTGTCCCGGCCTCGATGAACGCCGACTCGTCGTAGCTTTCCTCGCCGCTGGTGAAGCCAAACAGGTGCACCTTGTCATAGCGTTCGACGCACTCACCGGAAGGGTCGAACACCAGCGTCGAGTTGCGCATCCTGTCGGCAACGCTTGCGGTCAACGGGATGGTGCCGGCAAAGATCCAGACGCCGTGGCGTCGCGCGGTTGCCGCCAGCCAGTCCTGGATCGGGCCATCGCCGAAATCCTCGCACGCCTGTACGCGGTCACCATCGGCGCCGATGATCGGAAAATACTCGGGCAGCGCAACCAGTTGCGCCCCCTGGCCGACGGCATCGGCGATCAGGTGGCCGGCCACGGCCAGGTTGTCGGCCACTCGCGGCCCGGAAACCATCTGAATGGCCGCCATGCGGCAGTTCTGTTTGCTCATTGCTTGACTCCCCCCGCTGCTCCTGATGCTGGCTGCACCGCCTCGGCGCCGACCCTTTCGACCCGGGGGTCGGACCAGCTGCCGGTGACATGATAGCTGTAGGCGAACAGGCGACCGATCGGATTCTGCAGAATGGCGCCGGCCACCAGTGCTGCTGCCCCCAGCACCGGGTTGACCAGTGCGGCGGCGCCGGCCGCCGCGACGCTGCCGACGTAGGGCTGCACCATCACCTGCAAATCCTGTGTTTCGTCTTTGAGGTTGGCCTCGCCAGAAATCTCGATCTGCGCCGCCGGACTGTTGATGCGCAGCGGCTCCACCGTTCGCATCACGCCCGCAGTGACGATCACCCGGCCGGCAATACGGTCGAAAGCCAGACCCTCGCTGAAAATATCGCGAAAATCGAGGGTCAGGCGGCGTGGCAGCGATTGCAGCGAAATCAGCCCGAGCAGCCGGCCGACGCCCGGCTCCAGCTTGTTGAACTGGCCATTTTCGGCATTCACCGTCATCTCGCCGGTCAGCGAAGGATAGTGGATGCCGGTCAACGGGCCGCTCCACTGTATGTTGCCAGCCAGCTTCGCGCTCCCGCGCCGGATGGCATCGACGTAGCCGAGGCGGCTGAGCAAGCGGCCGACATCGCTGGCCACAAGATCGAAGTCGAGGCGGGTCTGATGGCCACCCTCCCCGTCATTACGCCACACGGCCTTGCCGTTCAACGCAGCGTCTGGATTCCGCAGATTCAACGTCTCCAGGTGCCATGCACCCTTATCGTTGTGTGCCTGGAGATTGAGGCCTCCGAGCGCCCGGTCACCGATCCTGAAATCGTCCACCCTGAGGTTCATGGCGGGCAGGCTGTTGATCAGCGTCGTGCCGGCACTGGCCGTTATTTCCGCTGCCGGACGCACCACCAGTCGCCGTAGCCGGCCGTCCAGCGAGCCTTCGCCAGCGTTTCGCCAGAACAGGTCGCCAGCCGCCTCCTGCATGTTGAGCGTTATCTGCCAGCCGTCATCGCGCGGCCGCAGCTCGCTATCCACGTCGGTGAGGTCGCGGCCGAACAGGCGCAACCGCGGTGTCCTGATCGACACCACATCAAGCGCCGGCAGGGCCATGCCGCCCCGGCCACTGCTGTCGCCAGCGGCCAGCGCTTTCCAGGCATCGGCGTCGAACCGCGGAACGGCGACGCGCACGGCCACGCCGCGGTCCGGCAGCCGCGCCTCGCCGGAACCGATCGCCGCGACTGCACGTTCCAAGCCGGCGGCACCTTTGACGATTACCGCCTGCGCGACATTACCCAAGCTTGCCCGGTATTGTTCGCGCCCGGCCTCGGTATTTGTCTTCTCAACGCGCAGCGCCAGCGGCGTTTCCGCCGCTTTGGCCAGTGGCTCGGGCAGGAGCGAGCTGACGCCGACCAGATCAGAGTCGATGACGAGATCGGTCTGGAGGTGGCGGATGTCGACGGTAGACTTCCACGCCGCGCTGCCGGCCAGGCGGTCACCCAGCGGCAAGTTCAACTGCTTGACCAGTTCGGTCGCGCTCGCTGTCCCGCTCGCCGCAACGCTCACCCGACCATCACGACTCCTGATATTGACCTTGAATGGCCCGCCAAACGCCTGACCCTTGATGTCCGACGTCGAAATACTTGCTTCGCTCAGCGCCAGCTTGCCATTAACCTGGGTCATTGGCGGCATCCCGGCAAACAGCTCGATCTGGTTGTTCTGAAAATTGTAGTTGCCGCGCAACCGGGTTTCCTGCGGGCTCCCCAGCGGGATGTCGAGTGCCAGATCGAGTCTGCCGTTGCCACTGGCTTTGATGCCCGTCGTAAAATTGTCGATCATCGCGCTGACCGGACTCTGCTCGATAAAACGCAGGAATTCGCCAGTCGGCCCGCTGACATCGCCACGCACCAGCAGCATGTTGTCGGCCGCTTCGAAGTCAGGGATTTCGACCACCACCCCCGACAGCCTGGTACCGAGGACGCTCGCCTTGTCCGAGGTAATACGCATGCCGGCACCGAAACTCATGTCGGCATCGATGTTCTCGATGGCTGGCCAGCCGCGCACGTAGTCAACCTTGGCACCACTCGCCATGGCAGTAATCAGGAACTTCCCCTTGCTCGCATCGCGGAACGGAAAATCGACGAGATTTCCCTTGAGCACCAGCTTGCCGTCATGAGCTTGTCCGTCAACGATGCCGTGCCGCACCCAGTCGCGCACTCCGGCACTCACGGCGTGCGGCAGGTAGCGCCACACAGCGCGCCCATCGGCGCGCGAAATGGTTGCCGCGAGGTCGATCACGCCTGGGCCCTCACCCGTGTACCGGTAGCTGCCGCTGGCCGCCCCGGCGGCATCAGCGCCCTCGAACTGCAGGCGTTCCAGCTTGATGTCCACCTCCGCAGCGGCCACCTTCCAGTTGGCGCGGGCGCGCAGCAGATCGAACGCAATGTCAGGCTCAGGAAAAACCGCCGGCAGCGAAATGCCCGAGCGCCCCGCATCAAGCGAAAGCGAGCCGCCCTTCTCCGTAAAATCGACCACCCCGGAAAGCCCGCTTGCCCCCGGGAAATAATTACCGGCCAGCAATCCGAGATCGCTGAAATTCGCCATCAGCGCATAGCGTTCGAGATCATCGCCGACCCTGTTCCAGCTCGCCCGCAACTCGGAAATCCGGCCTTGCGGCTGGTGGCGCTCAAGCAGTTCGCGGCTGTGGGGATCCAGTGGCAAATAGGAAGCCAGCTTGCCGAGGGCGGCAAAATCGAGAAAGCTGGCTGTTGCGGAACCGCTGATCCGGCCGCCCGGGCCATCCTGTTTCCACTCCGCTTGAAAATCAGTCGGCGCCACGCGCGTTCCGTCAGCCGCCAGAAGTTCCACCTTACTGCCTGACAACGCCCAGTCGCTCTCCTTGTAGCGCCCCATCAGGCGACCGCGCAAGTTGTTCAGCGCCAGTTCGGGCACCTTGTGACCGAGGCGGACGCGCAGATCCTCAAGCGCGACATCAACGGTTAGCTTGCCTTGCCCCTCAGCCAGATCGCCCCACAGACGGACGGCGCCATGCCCCTGCGGAAGGTAGACAGGGTAGTCCACCCAGGCCCGCCAGCCGGCGAGATCGGCATAATCCATCTGTACGAAAACTCGCCCTGACAGGCGTTCAAGCGCCTCGCCAAGATCGCCATTGATTTCGCCGCGAATGTCAATGCGTGCTGCCAGTTCTGAGGGCGGCGCCGCCGAGAGTCCAAAGCGGTGTCTGCGTCCGCTGTTGTCGAGCCCGAACTGCAGATCCTCAAGTGCCAGCGGCGGAGCACTCCGCAGGCGGTCTTCCCAGAGGACGGTGGCGTTTCGGATGCGGATGTGTTTCTGGTCGAGCACCCATTCGGCGAACGCCGGGTCGCTTTCGCCCTCGGTATCGATACCGGCCACCGTGATGCGGCCACTGGCTTCGCGGCGGACATGGAGGACCGGCCGCTCGAAGGCCAGCAGCGCCAACGTAAGCTGGCCGCGCCACAGGCTGTTCCACGAGAGGACAGCCTCCACCTGCTCCAGTGAAAAAGCGTGGGCGCCCTGGTGGTCGAATATCACCACATTATCGAGCAGCAGGTCTGGATTGAGCCGTTGCCAGCGCGCCTCGATGCTGCCGATCGTCACCGGCTGGCCAATGGCCCGGCTCATCGCCTCCTCAATCTGCCCGTGATAGATGCCGACATTGGGCAGGACCACGTAGCGCAAGGCGAGAATGAGGCTGGCAAAGATCAGCCACGCGACGAGCAGGCTCCACCAGGCGAGACGCAGCGTGCCGCGCAGCAAGGCCGAATCGAACAGGAGCCATAGCCAGCGCAGGCGGTGATGGAGACCCCGGCGCATTGCCGTGCGGGTTTCCGCATCAGCCACTCAGTAAACCGCTTTGCCAGATGGAGGGATAGATCACTACAATCAACAGTCGATCAAAAATTGCATTCTATCCTTTTCGGCTTCGTTACCGACCGAGCAATCATGGACAACCTTCCCGACCCACGCTGGCAAGCCGCCCTCGATCATAGCCACTACCTGGCCAGCCTGTTCGCCGCGCGGCCAGCGCTTATCGCCGAACTGGCAGCCGCGTGGACCGCACCTCTTTCCGCCGACCGGTTGCTGGCCGCGCTGGAACCGCCAGCAGCGGACGACGACGCTCTCAAGTCGCAGCTGCGTCGCCTGCGCCAGCGCGCGATGGCGCACATCGCCCTGCGTGATCTGTGCGGACTGGCGCCGCTGTCCGAAGTCGTCGAATGCATGACCCTGCTCGCCGACGTGACGACCAACTTTGCGCTCAACCATTACCACCGCCAGCTCGCCGCAACTTATGGCGAGCCGCTGGACGGGGCCGGCCAGCCGCAACGCCTGCTGATCATCGGCATGGGCAAACTGGGCGGACGCGAACTGAACGTTTCGTCGGACGTCGATTACATCTTCGTTTACCCCAACGAAGGCGACACCGCCGGCCCACGGCGCATCGAGAACTACGATTTCTTCACCCGCCTCGGCAAGCGGGTGATTGCCGCCCTCGGCGAGATCACCGGCGACGGCCAGGTCTTCCGCGTCGACATGCGCCTGCGCCCGAATGGTGATTCCGGCCCGCTGGTCTGCTCACTGGATGCACTGGAAAACTACTTCATCACCCAGGGCCGCGAATGGGAGCGCTACGCTTGGATCAAGGGTCGCACCATGAACGCGGGCGACAACCTGCAGCCGGAGTGGGTGGCAGCAATGCAGAAGATCGCCCGCCCGTTCGTCTTCCGCAAGTACCTCGATTTCGGCGCCATCAACGCGATGCGCGACCTGCACGCGCAGATTCGCCGCGAGGTGGCGCGCAAGGACATGGCCGACCACATCAAGCTCGGGCGCGGCGGGATTCGCGAGATCGAGTTCATCGCCCAGGTTTTCCAGCTCATTCGCGGCGGACGCGACCCGGCGCTGCAGATCCGCCCGACACTGCAGGTCCTCGCGCTGCTGGCGGAACGCCAGCTGATCCCCGCCACCGCCGAGGACGAATTGCGCGCCGCCTACATCTTCCTGCGTCGGCTCGAACACCGCCTGCAGTACATCGAGGATCGGCAGACGCACATGCTTCCGGCAAATCCCGCCGACCGCGCGAGCGTCGCCCGCAGCATGGAATTTCCCGACTGGCCTTCGCTGCTGGCCGTGCTCGATGACCATCGCGACAGGGTCAACCGCCATTTCGAGGAGATATTCTCGGATCCGGAAGCCGGCGAACACCCCTTGACCGGCCTCTGGCTGGGCCAGATCGACGACGACACGGCCATCGAATCACTTGGTGAACTCGGCTATCGTCAACCGCGGGACACCATTTTCCGCCTCGCCGCGTTACGCGCCTCGAGCCGCTACGTGCAACTCGCCTCGGCCAACCGCTCGCGCCTCGATGCCATCGGGCCGCGACTGATCGAGGCGGCAGCAACGACCAGCGACCCCGACACGACCTTGGTCCGCTGCCTGAATTTTGTCGAAACCGTGAGCCGCCGCGGCGCCTACCTGGCACTGCTGCAGCAGTACCCGATGGCGCTGCGTCGTGTCGCCGACATGGTCTGCGCCTCGTCGTGGGCCGCCGACTACCTAGGGCGCCACCCGCTGCTGCTCGACGAACTGCTCGACCCGCGCCTTTACGACATGGCGACCGACTGGGACGCCTTCCGCGAGAATCTCAGGCACAATCTGGCCGCCCATGCCGGCGACACCGAACGGGAAATGGACATCTTGCGCGAAATGCATCATGCGCAGATCTTCCGCCTGCTGGCCCAGGATCTCGCAGGTCTGCAGACCATCGAGAGGCTCTCCGACCACCTGACCGAACTGGCCGACACCATCGTTCAGGAAACGCTGCCGCTGGTCTGGAGCAAGCTCAGGAACCGCCATTGCGAAACGCCCAGGTTCGCCGTCATCGGCTATGGCAAGCTCGGCGGCAAGGAACTCGGCTACGCCTCCGACCTCGATCTCGTCTACCTCTACGACGACCCTGACCCCGAGGCCGGCGAGAACTATGCCCGCCTCGGCCAGCGCCTCAACACCTGGCTGGCGAGCCAGACCTCGGCCGGCATCCTGTTCGAGACCGACGTCCGTCTGCGTCCCAATGGCGATTCGGGCCTGCTTGCCGTCTCGGTCGACTCCTTCCGCAACTACCAGCTCAGGAATGCCTGGGTCTGGGAACACCAGGCACTGACCCGCGCCCGCTTCTGTGCCGGCGACCCGGCGGTCGGCGCCCGCTTCGAGGAAATCCGCTGCGAAATCCTCTGCCAACGGCGCGATCTGGCCAAGCTCAAGGAAGAAGTCGTCGCCATGCGCCGGAAGATGGTTGACGCCCACGCCTCGGAGAGCGAGACGGAGTTCAACCTCAAGCATGATTCCGGCGGCCTCATCGACGTCGAGTTCGTCGTCCAGTATCTGGTGCTCGGCCACGCCCACCAACATCAGCGCCTGACCGGCAACCTCGGCAACATCGCCCTGCTGCGGATCGCCGCCGAGCTTGGCCTGATCCCCGCCGACCAGGCGACGGCCGCCGGCGACGCCTACCGCGAATTCCGCCGCCTGCAACACATCAAGCGTCTCAGCGCCAACCGCAGGGGCTGTGTCGATCGGAACGGAATCGCTAGGCACATTGCCGCGGTCAGCATGCTGTGGCAGACCGTTTTCGGCAAGTAGCCGAGAGTCGCGTGTCCGCTTCGGGCGTTGCGTTTCCAATATGTGAAGTTCATGCTTGGCAAGAACAGGAGGAAACAAGCATGCGTGTGAGCATTTTCGGTGCGGCCGGCGAAGTGACCGGTTCATGCACCCTGGTGGAAACGGGAAATACCCGGTTTCTGGTCGACTGCGGCATGTTTCAGGGTGGGGCGGAAGCGCGTAGCAAGAACCTGTGGACGTTGAATTTCGGCTGCAACGTGCGGGAAATTGATTTCGTCCTCCTCACACAAGCCCATATCGACCATTCCGGCCTGCTGCCGCGCCTGGCGGTCCTCGGGTTCCGCGGTCCGATCTAGGCGACGCCGGCCACCATCAATCTGCTCGAAGTGCTGCTGCCGGACAGCGCGCACATTCAGGAAATGGAGACCGAGTGGCAGTTGCGCCACCACCACCGCCGCGGCAAGAGCGAACGCGGCATCCCGGCGCCGCTGAACACGGCGGCCGAGGCACTGTCGGCACTCAAACTGCTGCGCCCCGTCGCCTATCGCGAAACGCTTGCCCCGGCGGAGGCGGTCAAGGTCTGCTTCCATGACGCCGGTCACATTCTCGGTTCTGCCTGGCTGGAGATAACGGACGGCGACGAAGGGCGCCCGCGCA
The DNA here is from genome assembly GCA_016722705.1 of Candidatus Dechloromonas phosphoritropha. Classification (NCBI taxonomy): domain Bacteria; kingdom Pseudomonadati; phylum Pseudomonadota; class Betaproteobacteria; order Rhodocyclales; family Azonexaceae; genus Dechloromonas; species Candidatus Dechloromonas phosphoritropha. Next base: position 809,851 of record JADKGN010000004.1, read on the forward strand.
CGCTGGTATTCTCCGGCGACCTCGGCATGTCCGGTCGCCCGGTGCTGTGCGACCCTGACCCGGTGGTGCCGGAAGCCGACCAGCTACTCATCGAGTCCACGTACGGCGACCGCCAGCATCGTTCGCTGCCGGAAACCGAGGATGAAATCGTTGCCGCCCCCGCGCGTACCCGCGCCGCACGCGTCTCTCGCGGCTCAAGGTCAATGTCGACTAGCCGATGGCCAATGCGGCGACGCGGTAATCATTTCGGCCAGCGGCATGTGCGAGGCCGGACGGATCAAGTATCACCTGCGCGAAAGCCTGCCACGCGGCGAATGCAGCATCCTGATCGCCGGCTTCCAGGCGGCGGGCACGCTCGGGCGCCGCCTGGTCGACGGAGCGCGGCTGGTGCGCACCTTCGGCGAACCAGTTCCGGTCAGGGCGCGTATCTACACCATCGGCGGGTTGTCGGCACATGCCGACCAGGGGCGCTGTTTACCTGGCTGCGCGGCTTCCACAAGCCGCCGCGGCAAACCTTCGTCGTCCACGGCGAGGCGGCGGCGTCGGCCAATTTCGCGGCGGCTATCCGCGACCAGCTGGGCTGGTTAGACGTGTGACCGCCACACCCCGGCGAGCGCGTCACCATCTGAAGCGAACAATCGGCTGTTTGCGCAGGCCTCACTGACCGCAACGTTGACCGGTCAGGCTTGCCAGCGCCGGGCCACGGCAACTGCGGTACGCCAGCGCTCGCTTCTCTCGGCGCGCTCGGCAGCGGCGATTCCGGGTTCGAAACGTCTTTCCAGCCGCCATTGCGCGGCAACTTCTTCCTCGCCGGCCCACAGGCCGACCCCGATCCCGGCGAGATAGGCGGCGCCGAGCGCCGTGGTTTCGGTAACCCGGGGGCGGGCGACGGGCACCCCGAGCAGATCGGCCTGCAGTTGCATCAGCAGGTCGTTGCGCGCGGCGCCCCCGTCGACGCGCAGTTCGGCCAAGGCGATTCCCGAATCGGCAACCATGGCGCCGACCAGGTCGGCGCTTTGCAAGGCGATGGCATCGAGTGCGGCGCGGGCGATGTGGGCGCGGGTGGTGCCGCGCGTCATGCCGAGCAAGGTGCCGCGCGCGCCGGGGTCCCACCACGGTGCGCCAAGCCCGGAAAAGGCCGGCACCATATACACACCGCCGCTATCGGGGACGCTGGCGGCCAACGCCTCGATTTCCCCTGCACTCTTGATGATGCCGAGGCCGTCGCGCAGCCACTGGGTGATGGCGCCAGCCATGAAGATGCTGCCCTCGAGCGCGAAAGTTGTCCCGCCACCGTTGCTCCAGGCGACCGTCGTCAGCAAGCCGCGGGTCGAGGGTGTCGCGGTGACCCCCGTGTTCATCAGCATGAAGCAGCCGGTGCCATAGGTATTCTTGACCATGCCCGGGGTGAAGCAGGCCTGGCCGAAAGTGGCCGCCTGCTGATCGCCGGCAATCCCGGCGATGGGAATTTCCGCGCTGAAAAATTCACGATCGCAAACGGCAATCGCCCCGCTACCGGGAACCACCTCGGGCAGCAGCGCGCGTGGAATGTCGAGCAGTCCGAGCAGTTCGTCGTCCCATGCGCCGCGGCGGATTTCGAAGAGCAGCGAGCGCGATGCGTTAGAGGGATCGGTGACATGCCGGCGCCCGCCGGTGAGCTGCCACACCAACCAGCTATCGACCGTGCCGAAGGCTAGCTCGCCGCGTTCGGCGCGCTGGCGCGCCCCGGGAATCGCGGCGAGCAGCCAGGCAAGCTTGGTTCCCGAGAAATAGGGGTCGAGCAGCAGCCCGGTTCGCTCGCGGAACAGCGCCTCGTGGCCGGCAGCTTTCAATTCCGCGCAACGCCCGGCCGTGCGCCGGTCCTGCCAGACGATGGCGCGCGCCAGCGGGCGACCACTGGCACGGTCCCACAGCAAGGTGGTCTCGCGCTGATTGGTGATGCCGATGGCCACCACATCGCCCGGCGCGATCCCGGCCCCGGCCAGCGCCTCGCGCCCGCAGGCAAGCTGCGTCTGCCAGATCTCGTCAGGATCGTGCTCGACCCAACCCGGCTGCGGAAAATGCTGGGTCAGTTCGCGCCACGCGGTGGAAACGGGCTTGCCTCCGGCGTCGAACAGGATGGCACGCGAACTGGTGGTGCCCTGGTCGAGGGCAAGCACGTATTTCATCGTCATGTCTTCCGTCTCGGTTCGTTGCGATGGGTGCATTATTCACCATGGAGACCTTGCACGGGGAACCGCCGCAAAAGCAGCCGTCGCTCATTGTCCTGGCGAACTCGCCAACTTTCGTGACGGTCGCGCAAACACGAAAGGATTCAGATCGTTACATAAAGACCTAACATTCGCGGGCGGCACACCGCGACAATACTCCCCGCCCGCTCCTGAAGGAAAACCCATGAATTCCGACAACGCCATTCTCGCAATCAGCCTGTTCGCCGCCTTCGCGGATGGAAGCAACGACGACCGCGAACGCGAGCACATTCGACGCTTCGCCGAAACCATGGGTGCCGACACTCCCGACTTGCCCAGGCTCTATCAGGATATTCTCCTCAAACGCATCACCCTGGCCGATGCCACCAAGGCGCTCGATGACCTCGGGCAACGCCAGTTCGCCTATGAAATGGCCGTCTGCGTCTGCGATGCCGATGGCGTGCAGGGCGACAGCGAGAAACGCTTTCTTACCGACTTGAAGACCCTGCTCGGCCTCTCCGGCGATGCGCAATGCGCCGCAGCGGAACTCCAGGCCGACAGCGTGGCCGTGAGCGCCGCCACGTCGGTGCTTGCAGCCGACCCGGTTATCACGGCGGCGGCCGCGGTCAACGACGCGGAACTCGACAAAACCATCCTGAACTACGCCATCCTCAACGGCGCCCTCGAACTGCTACCGCAGTCGTGGGCCTCGGTCGCCATCATCCCGTTGCAGATCAAGATGGTCTATCGCATCGGCAAAGCCCATGGTCACGAACTCGATCAGGGGCACATCAGGGAGTTTCTCGCCACCGTTGGCGTCGGCCTGACCTCGCAATACCTTGAACAGTTCGGTCGCAAGTTGCTCGGCGGCCTGCTCGGCAAGGTCGCCGGAAAGACTGTCGGCAGGATCGGCAGCGCGGCCACCGGTATCGCCTTTTCCTTCGCCAGCACCTATGCCCTCGGCCAGGTCGCGAAACGCTACTATGCTGGCGGCCGCGAGATGAGCGCGCAGTTGTTGCAGGAAAGTTTCCAGAACCTGCTCGGCCCGGCCAAGCAATTGCAGAGCCAGTATCTGCCGCAGATCCAGCAGAAGGCGAAGACGCTCGACGCGGGTCAGATCATGGCCATGGTTGGCGGCAAGGGCATCTGAAACCAGTGTCCGGGAATTCCGTCAGTCGCTCAGAATAGCGACACATCCGCTTCGATCAAACCATTCACCGACACCATGGGCCCGCCTGTCCGCACCGTGACACGGCAAGCCTCGACCACCCACCGCAAAGGACACTCATCATGCGCCACTACCCTTTCGACAGCCCGCAAGCCATGGGTCGGCTGGTCGTGCTTGCCTTGTTGGCCGACGGAATCATCGACACCAGCGAGCTGAGCCTGCTCGACGACAAGCGGACCGTCGCCAGCCTCGGTCTCGATTCCCGGCGCTTCGACGACGTCTTCCACGGCTTCTGCGCCGACATGCTACGCACCGGACGGCGCATGACTACCGAGGAGCTCGACATCGATGACGACACCATTGACCGCATGCTGGACGAAGTCCGGAATCCTCTCCTGCGGAAGAAGACGCTGCGCGCGATGATGGATATCGTTCATGCCGACCGCCATCTCGCCCCAGGCGAGGCCGAGTTGATTGCGCGGACACTGAAGCACTGGTCTATCGACCCGGATCGGATCTCCGCGGCGGCGGCGGGCGGCAACCGCATCGCTGCGCACAACTCGTGGCACGCCCTTCCCGCCTGAGAATCCGGCTGCCGCTCAGTTGGTCAACCATCGTCCGTCTCAGGGCGGGCGATGCGCCTGACCCCCGGCCGATGCGAATCCCGCGCTGACGACACGGGGATCACGAAGCGGGAATGCCCAACCGCGGGGAGGCCGATCTGCTAAGATTCTCCCGGACTTTTCCGGTGCACCCCACTTGTCCTCCCTCCAGCAAACATTCTCTCCCGACGGCCCGCTGGCGCGGGCCATCAACGGCTACCGCGTTCGCGCGCAGCAGGTCGACATGGCCGAGCGCATCGCCGCCGCCATCAATAGCTGTTCGGTTTTCATCGCCGAGGCCGGCACCGGCACGGGCAAGACCTTTGCCTACCTGGTGCCAGCGCTGCAATCGGGCGGCAAGGTCATCGTCTCGACCGGCACCAAGACCCTGCAGGACCAGTTGTTCAACAAGGATCTGCCGATGGTGCGCGCAGCGCTCAAGGCGCCGGTCCGCATCGCGCTGCTCAAGGGGCGCGCCAACTACGTCTGCCCCTATCATCTCGGGCGCGCGCTCGCCGATGGCCGCTTCCTGACCCGCGAGGATGCCGCCAACGCGCGCCGCATCGCGGTTTTCGCCAAGGTCACGCGCAGTGGCGACAAGGCCGAATGTCCGGACGTCCCGGAGAACTCGCCGGTCTGGAACCACGCCACCTCGACCCGTGAAAACTGCCTCGGCCAGGATTGCCCCGACTACAAGGGTTGCTTCGTCATGCAGGCGCGGCGTGAGGCGATGGCCGCCGATCTGGTCGTCGTCAATCACCACCTGTTTTTCGCCGACGTCATGCTGCGCGACGAGGGCATGGCCGAACTGCTACCGGCCTGCAACACGGTGATCTTCGACGAGGCGCACCAGTTGCCGGAAGTCGCCACGCTGTTCTTCGGCGACACCGTGTCGACCGCGCAGGTTCTCGATCTGGTGCGCGACGCGCGCTCCGAAGGGCTGGCCAATGCCCGTGACTGCCTCGAACTGCAAACGGGCAGCCGCGATGTGGAAAAGGTCGCCAGGGATCTGCGGCTGGCGGTCGGCATCGATGCCGGGCGCTTCGCCTGCGGTCAACTGCTGGAAAGTCCAGAATTTGCCCCGGCCCTCAAATCGCTGGAGGAGGAGATCGCGAAGTTCGCCGCCATCCTGGAAACCCAGGCCCAGCGCGCCGAAGGGCTGGAGAAGTGCTGGCAGCGCGCGCTCGAACTTGTGGCGCGCATTGCCGAATGGCAGAAGACCAGCGACGGCTACGTGCGCTGGGGGGAGGCCTACACTCATTCGCTGCAACTCAATTCGACGCCACTTGATGTCGCCGAGATTTTCAAGAAGCAGATGGGCGGCCACCCGCGCGCCTGGATTTTCACCTCGGCGACGCTCGCCGTGCAGGGCAGGTTCCAGCACTACTGCAGCGAACTCGGTCTCGGCGAGCCGGAAACGGCGTGCTGGGAAAGCCCCTTCGATTACGCCAGGCAGGCGGTGCTTTACGCGCCGCTCGGCATGCCCGAGCCGAATTCCTTCGGGTATACCGATGCCATCGTCGACGCCGCATTTCCAGCGCTGCTCGCCTCGGGCGGCCGGGCCTTCTTCCTGTGCACCAGCCTGCGCGCGATGCGCCGCACCCACGAACTCCTCAAGGCGCGCTTCGAGGACGAGGGCCACGAACTGCCGCTGCTGTTGCAGGGCGAAGGCAGCAAGAACGATCTGCTGCGACGCTTTCGCCACCTCGGCAATGCCGTCCTCGTCGGCAGCCAGAGCTTCTGGGAGGGCGTCGACGTGCGCGGCGAGGCGCTGTCGCTGGTCGTCATCGACAAGATCCCGTTCGCGCCGCCCGACGACCCGGTGCTCGCGGCGCGCATCGAGCAGATGCGGCAGCAGGGGCGCAATCCCTTCATGGAATACCAGTTACCGCGCGCCGTCATCAATGTCAAACAGGGTGCCGGCCGGCTGATCCGCGACGAAGCCGACCGCGGCGTGCTGATGATCTGCGATCCGCGACTTCTGTCGAAGCCCTATGGCCGCCGCATTTGGCAAAGTCTGCCGCCGATGCGGCGCACCAGGGAACTCTCCGACGTCATCGATTTTCTTGCCGGCCGATGAAATCGATCTTCGACAAGCTGCGCGCTGAGCAGCCGCAACTCTTCGCCGACGCCGCCATCACCATCGATGCGGCGACGGTGAACGCGATGGCCGAGATCATCGCCGCCATCGAATCGGTTGTCGCCTTGCCAGCCTGGCGCTCGCGCGTCCTCGCCTGGGCGCCGCAAGTCGCCCGCTGCCCGGTCGCGGCACGCGGCGTCTTTCTCGGCTACGACTTCCATCTGGCGGCAGACGGCCCCAAGCTGATCGAGATCAACACCAACGCCGGCGGCGGGCTGATCAACGCCTACCTGCTCGCGGCGCACGGGCGAGCCGCCGAGGGCCGGCGGGTCAAGGAGGCATTCGTTGCGATGTTTCGTGAGGAATGGCGGCTCGAGCGGGGCAACGCACCGTTGCGGCGCATCGCCATCGTCGACGAAACCCCGTCCGAGCAGTTTCTTGCGACGGAATTTGCGCTTTTCGTCGAACTGTTCGAGGAGCACGGCATCGCCGCCGTGATCGCCGACCCGCGCGACCTGGTGCGCGACGACAACCGCCTGTTGCACGCTGACGAGCCGGTCGACTTGATCTACAACCGGCTCACCGATTTTGCGCTGGATGCCACGGTCAACGCCGATTTGCGGGCGGTTTTCGAGGCCGGCGGTGTCGTGCTCACACCGCATCCGCCGGCGCATGCCCTCTACGCCGACAAGCGCAACCTGATGCTGTTGTCCGACGCCACCGCGCTACGCCATCTTGGTGTCGCCGAAGAAACGCAGCGCACCCTGCTGGCCGGCATTCCGCGGACTGTCGCGGTCGACCCGGAAAAAGAGGCCATTTTCTGGGCCGGGCGCAAACGCTGGTTCTTCAAGCCGCCCACCGGTTTCGGCAGCCGCGCTGCATATCGCGGTGACAAGCTGACGCGGCGGGTCTTCGAGGAAATCCTGCACGGCGGCTACATCGCGCAGGAAATCGCCCCACCGTCGGAACATGTCGTGATAGTCGACGCGACCGAACAGCGCATGAAGGCGGACCTCCGTTGTGTCGTTTACGACCGGCGCATCCAGTTGGTTTCCGCCCGCCTCTACCAGGGCCAGACGACCAATTTCCGCACGCCGGGCGGCGGCTTTGCGCCAGTATTCGTCGCCTGAACGGGTAGAATCCGACCATGAAAGTATTTGGCATCGCCGGTTACTCCGGCTCCGGCAAGACGACCCTGCTGGAAAAACTGATCCCGCAATTCACGGCGCACGGCCTCAGTGTCTCGGTGATCAAGCACGCCCATCACGGTTTCGACATCGACCGTCCGGGCAAGGATTCCTATCGTCACCGCGAGGCCGGGGCGAGCGAGGTGCTGCTCTCGTGCAACGACCGCTGGGCGCTGATGCACGAGCGGCGCGCCGAATCCGACGTATCCCTCGACGAACTGCTGGCTCGCCTGGCACCCTGCGATCTGGTGCTGATCGAGGGTTTCAAGCAGGAACCGATACCCAAACTCGAAGTCTATCGTCCGGAGAACGGCAAGCCGCCCTTGTTTCCCGAACGCCGCGACATCGTCGCCGTGGCGACCGATGCCGAGATCGCCACCAGCCTGCCGCGCCTGGCGCTCGACGACGTTGCTGCCATCGCCGGCTTCGTGATGACCACTCTCCAACTGCAGGAGCGCCCATGCTGAGTTATGAACAAGCCCTGGAAAAACTGCTCGCCGCCGCCCAGCCGGTCGAGGAAATCCGCTCGCAGCCACTGACGGCCACCGCCGGCCGCGTTTTGGCCGTCGCCCAGCGGTCGACCGTGGCGGTCCCGCCGCTCGACAATTCGGCGATGGATGGCTACGCCGTACGTACCGCTGACGTCACCGCTGCCGGCGTCTGCCTGCCAGTTAGCCAGCGCATCCCTGCCGGCACCGTCGGCACCGCCTTGCAGCCGGGTACCGCGGCGCGCATCTTTACCGGTGCACCCGTACCAGCCGGCGCCGACGCCGTAGTCATGCAGGAGCTGTGCGCGCATGGCGATGCTGGCGTGGTCATCAACCAGGTGCCGCGCGCCGGGGCAAACATCCGCCGCGCCGGCGAGGATATCGCCATCGGTGCCGAGATCCTTCAGGCCGGCATCAAGCTGCGCCCGCAGGACATTGCGCTGGCGGCGGCGGCCGGGCTGCCGGAACTGCCGGTCTATCGCCGGATTCGGGTCGGCGTCTTCTTCACCGGCGACGAGCTGGTGCAGCCGGGCGAGCCCTTGCCGCCGGGCGCCATTTACAACTCGAACCGCTATGCCCTGCGCGCCCTGCTTGAAGGCATCGGCTGCGAGGTGCGCGACCTTGGCATCGTGCCCGACACGCTCGCCGCGACGCGCGGCGCGCTGCGTCGCGCGGCAGTCGACAACGACCTGATCGTTACCAGCGGTGGCGTTTCGGTCGGCGAGGAAGATTACGTCCGGCCGGCGGTCGAGGCTGAGGGCCAGATCGACATGTGGAAAATCTCCATCAAGCCGGGCAAGCCGCTGGCTTTCGGCGAGGTGCGCCGTGAGGGCGGCAAGGCGTGGTTCATCGGCCTGCCGGGTAACCCGGTCTCGGCCTTCGTCACCTTCATGGTTATGGTTCGTCCCTTCGTCCTGCGCCTGCAGGGCGTCAGCGACGTGGCGCTGCGTTCCTACGCCATGCGTGCCGATTCCGACTGGCTGCGTCCCGACATGCGCACCGAGTTCCTGCGTGGCCGGATCAACGATCAAGGCGGCGTCGAGCTCTACCCGTATCAGGGTTCCGGTATTGCCACCTCGCTATGCTGGGGCGACGGCCTGGTCATGAACCCGCCGGCGCTGGCCTTCAAGTGCGGCGATAGCGTGCGCTTCGTGCCGTTTGCGGAACTGCTGTCGTGAGCGTCAAGGTTCTTTACTTCGCCAGCCTCAAGGAAGCGCTCGGCACCGGCAGCGAGACGGTGGAGTTGCCGGCCGGCGTCAGCACGGTCGGTGGCCTGCGCGACTGGCTGGCCGGGCAGGGCCACGCGCGGCTGGGCAGTGCCACGAACCTGCGCTGCGCGGTCAATCAGGATATAGCGGCGCTTGATGCGGTGGTCGCCGATGGCGACGAGGTCGCCTTTTTCCCACCGGTAACCGGCGGTTGACCGTGACAATCCGCGTCCAGGAAGCAGATTTCGACGTCGGCGCCGAACTGGCGGCGCTGCGCGCCGGTGATACCCGGATCGGTGCGCTGGCCAGCTTTATCGGGCTGGTGCGCGACGTCAGTCACGGCACCGGCGTTTCCGAAATGACGCTGGAGCACTATCCCGGCATGACCGAGAATGCGCTCGCCGCCATCGTCGACGAGGCGAAATCGCGCTGGGACCTCTACGGCGCGCTGGTCATCCATCGCGTCGGCCGCCTGCAGCCGTGCGATCAGATCGTGCTGGTCGCCGTTACCAGCGCCCACCGCGGCGATGCTTTCGCTGCCTGCGAATTCATCATGGATTACCTGAAGACGCGCGCCCCGTTCTGGAAGCGCGAGGCAACGGCCGATGGCGCGCACTGGGTGGACGCCCGCGACAGCGATGATACGGCGGCGGCGCGCTGGCAGAAACAATAGCCGTCCGGCGCCATGATGTTTGAATGGCGCGCCTAAATTCAAACATTGAAATTCGCGTGAGCGGCCTCATCTGAAGGGCATCAGAATATCCTTACCCGGAGAACTTCATGCGTATCGACAAATTCACCACCAAGTTCCAGCAGGCGCTGGCCGATGCCCAGAGCTTGGCCGTTGGCGGCGACCAGCAGTTCATCGAAGCGCAGCACCTGTTGCTGGCGCTGATCAACCAGGACGATGGCGGCACTTCGTCGCTGCTGGCCCGCGCCGGTGTCAATGTGCCGGCCCTCAAGAAGGATCTGGGTCAGGCGCTGACCCGGCTGCCCAAGGTCGAAGGTCATGGCGGCGAGGTGTCGATCGGTCGCGACCTCGGCAACCTGCTCAACCTGACCGACAAGGAAGCGCAAAAGCGCGGCGACCAGTTCATCGCCAGCGAGATGTTCCTGCTCGCGCTGACCGACGACAAGGGCGAAACCGGTCGCATCGCCAGGCAACACGGCCTCAGCCGCAAGTCCATCGAGGCAGCGATCATGGCCGTGCGCGGCGGCCAGGGTGTCGATTCGCAGGAAGCAGAAGGCCAGCGCGAGGCCCTGAAAAAATACTGTATCGACCTCACCGAGCGCGCCGCGCAGGGCAAGCTCGACCCGGTGATCGGCCGCGACGACGAAATCCGCCGCGCCATGCAGATCCTGCAACGCCGCACCAAGAACAATCCGGTGCTGATCGGCGAACCGGGTGTCGGCAAGACCGCCATCGTCGAAGGCCTGGCCCAGCGCATCGTCAATGACGAGGTGCCGGATACACTGAAGGGCAAGAAGGTGTTGGTCCTCGACATGGCCGGCCTGCTGGCCGGCGCCAAGTATCGCGGCGAATTCGAGGAGCGGCTGAAGGCGGTGTTGAAGGAAGTTTCGCAGGAAGAAGGCAAGATCATCCTGTTTATCGACGAACTGCACACCATGGTCGGCGCCGGCAAGGCCGAAGGCGCGATCGATGCCGGAAACATGTTGAAGCCGGCGCTGGCGCGCGGAGAACTGCACTGCATCGGCGCCACGACACTCAACGAGTATCGCAAGTACATCGAGAAGGATGCGGCGCTCGAACGCCGTTTCCAGAAAGTGCTGGTCGAGGAGCCAAGCGTCGAGTCGACCATCGCCATCCTGCGCGGCCTGCAGGAAAAGTACGAACTGCACCACGGCGTCGACATCACCGACCCGGCCATCGTTGCCGCTGCCGAGCTGTCGCACCGCTACATTACCGACCGCTTTTTGCCGGACAAGGCGATCGACCTGATCGACGAGGCGGCGGCGCGCATCAAGATGGAAATCGACTCCAAGCCGGAGTCGATGGACAAGCTCGAGCGGCGCATGATCCAGTTGAAGATCGAGCGTGAGGCGGTGAAACGCGAGAAGGATGAAGCCTCGAAGAAGCGTCTGGCGCTTATCGAGGAAGAGCTTATCAAGCTGCAAAAGGAATATTCCGACCTCGAAGAAGTCTGGAAATCGGAGAAATCGGCGGTGCTCGGCTCGGCGCTGATCAAGGAAGAGATCGACCGGGTCAAAGCCGAGATCGTCAAACTGCAGCGCGAAGGCAAGCTCGACAAGGTCGCAGAACTTCAATACGGCAAACTGCCGCAGCTCGACGCCCAGTTGAAGGCGGCCGATTCGGCGGTCAACAGCGAAAATTCGCCAAAAAACAAGTTGCTGCGCACCCATGTCGGTGCTGAGGAAATTGCCGAGGTGGTCTCACGCGCCACCGGAATTCCAGTCAGCAAGATGATGCAGGGCGAGCGTGAAAAGCTGCTGCACATGGAAGAGCGTCTGCACAAGCGGGTGGTCGGCCAGGACGAAGCGGTGCGCCTGGTCGGCGATGCCATTCGCCGCTCGCGCGCCGGCCTGTCCGACCCCAACCGGCCTTACGGTTCCTTCCTCTTCCTTGGCCCGACCGGCGTCGGCAAGACCGAGCTGTGCAAGGCGCTGGCCGAGTTCATGTTCGATGCCGAGGATCACCTGATCCGCATCGACATGAGCGAGTTCATGGAGAAGCATTCGGTCGCCCGCCTGATCGGCGCGCCGCCGGGCTATGTCGGCTACGAGGAGGGTGGCTACCTGACCGAAGCCGTGCGCCGCAAGCCTTATTCCGTGATCCTGCTCGATGAGGTCGAGAAGGCGCACCCGGACGTCTTCAACGTGCTGTTGCAGGTATTGGATGACGGGCGGATGACCGATGGCCAGGGGCGCACCGTCGATTTCAAGAACACGGTGATCGTCATGACCTCCAACCTCGGCAGCCAGATGATTCAGCAGATGGCCGGCGACGATTACGGCGTGATCAAGATGGCGGTGATGGCCGAGGTCAAGAGCTACTTCCGGCCGGAGTTCATCAACCGTATCGACGAGGTGGTGGTCTTCCACGCGCTGGACGAAAAGCACATCGCCGGCATCGCCAGGATCCAGCTTGGTTATCTCAAAAAGCGGCTGGGCCAGCTCGAAATGGGGCTGGTGGTCGACGACAGCGCGCTGGCCGAACTGGCCCAGGCCGGTTTCGACCCGGTGTTCGGTGCCCGGCCGCTCAAGCGCGCCATTCAGCAGCAGATCGAGAATCCGCTGGCCAAGGCCATCCTCGAAGGCAGGTTTGCCGCCAGGGATACGATTCGCGTCAGTTGCGACCCGGCTACGGGCGGGATCATGCGCTTCGCGAAGGTCTGACGCGAGGATGACCACGGCCGGTGACCACCGGCACGGGTCGCCCTCGCCAGCTCCGGCAGCGACGGGCATGCCGGCGGACGTCATTTGCGACAGGCTCTGACTGCCAGGCGGGTTCGTTCCTGATTCCGGAATTGTGGGGCCGGCAACAAGGCAGTCGTGGGCCGGCGCGGAAACAATCGAACCGGTTACTCCTTGTCGCCGGGAATACTCTCCGTACAGCCAGACGCGGGAGCGGTGTTCGGCAAGCAGACCGTCGAGCGTCGGGATGTCGCGTTCCTCGGCAACCGCCAGGGCGATCTCGAGAAGCTGCGTCATTACGAACACGTCGCGCACCGCCGAGTGTCCCCCGACGACGTCGACCATCAGGCGCTTCTCCCAACGATTCAGCGAAGCAACCTCGCCCATCTCTTTGCCGATGGCGCCGTTCAGCACCGCCGCGAGATCAACCCAGCGGCCCTACCGGTGATGGCCTTTGGTGAACCAACGGCAACGGCACCGACCCTCTGCGCGCCCATCAAAGCGGCGACCTCACTGACGACAGTCCGTGTCGGGATGCAGACAATTTCCTCGCTGCCCGCCGTCGACGCCGGGAGAGCCAGCGCCTGATCGCTTGCCTGACGGCCGCGCCGCACTTCGGCGCCGGTTTGGCGGAGACTGACCTTCGCTTCCTGCAGCCGCTGCACGATCCAGCGCAGTACGGCGGGTTCGGAAAGCAGTGCTTGCAGGACTTCGCCGCTGATCTCCCACAGGGAACTGTCCTCGGCGGCGGAATAGACGCGCAGTGCGGGGGCTCCGGACAGTGCGTACTCGAACGGGAAGATCGCTCCGGCACGCAGCAGTTCCGTGGCCGATGCCTGGGACTGCCCATCGTCGTGGGGTGTTGCGTGAACGCTGCCTTGGCGCACGACCCAGAGTCTGGTCCCGTTCTCGGCGATCTCCAGGTGGCAAATGATCTTGCCGTGACGGAAGAAGAGAATGTCGGCCTCGGCGAAAATCCCGGTCAGGCGGCTCGCCGGGGTTTCATCGAACGGAGCTGTCGCGGCGATGCGATCGAGTTCCCTGGCCAGCAGCGGCCGGCAGGCTTCGCTGACGCCCCGTAGCGGAGCAGCGGCGGAAGGAGCGCCGTCATGACTTGCCCCCCGGCGTCGCGGTCAAGGAGCCGAAGCCCGTCTCGATGAAGATCATGCGCGGAGCTACGATGACGATCATGATGCTGTGGCCAAATTGGTGGATGTGGCCGCCGGGAATGTGCGATTCAATGCGGAATCGTCATTTCCGCGCGGGCCGGAATCCGGAACGACAACCAATTGGACCCGGCTTTCGTCGGGGTGACGAATATCTCAGCGCACCCGCATGATCTGGTCGCTACTCAGTCCGGGATACGGCGACATTCGGTTCGCGAAGGGCGGCGGCAATCAGCATCCCGCCAAAGGTTCCATAGGCCATTCCCGCCGCCGCACAGAGCAGCAGCAATTGTGCCCCGGTGCCCAAGGCCATGGCGGAGAACACGGCCGCGCTGATCAACCCCACCAGGCCAAGGACGATCGCCCCTCCGAGGACGCCCCCCGCTTTCCGCGCGGCCCAGCCCCCGACCCCCCACAGCATGATGGCGTATACGGCAAGGCCAGACAGTTCCAGGCGCGCTGAAAAACTGTCGCTCGCTCCCGCGAGTTCGATAACCGTCGGGAGTACCGTCGACGTCAGGCTCAAGCCGGCGCTGGCGCCGAGAAAGACGGCGGCGACCGAACGGAAGCGTATGCCGAAAATCGCCTTGAGGACGTATTTGTTCAGACGCTTGATCATGTTATCCCTGCCTTGAAGCGGATCCGCGGTCACACGCATTGCGCAACTCCTTTGATGGCTCATTCGGTACCAGAAAAAATGGCGGCCGCCGCTTCCGGCTGCCGCCATCGTCACACTTCAGGTGGTAACGTCGATCAATGGCTGGTTGGTGGGACTACCAGCTTGCCCGGGTAACGGAGACTTCCTACCAGTTCCTGGATGTCCTCCGCCGGAGCCGGTGTGAACTTGCTGACGACGTAAGCGACAACGAAATTTAGCGCCGCACCGACGGTGCCGAAGCCTTCGGGCGAGATACCCATCCACCAGCCGGCGGCGTTGTTGGCGGCCGGATTCCCGTACTTGTAGTAGTAGATATAGCCCGCAGTAACGACAATGCCGACGACCATGCCCGAAATCGCGCCCTCCTTGTTCATCTTCTTGTTGAAGATGCCCATGAGGATTGCCGGGAAGAACGACGCTGCCGCCAGACCGAAGGCGAAGGCGACCACCTGGGCGACGAATCCTGGCGGGTAGATGCCGAACAGACCGGCGATGACAACCGCCACGCCGGCACCGCCGCGCGCCCACCACAGTTCTTCTCGTTCCGACATGCTGGGCTTGACGATATTCTTCATCAGATCGTGCGAGATCGCCGCCGATATCACCAGCAGCAGGCCCGCCGCGGTCGACAGGGCGGCAGCCAGGCCGCCGGCGCCGATCAGACCGACGACCCAGTTCGGTAGGTTGGCGATTTCCGGATTGGCCAGCACCATGATGTCCTGGTCGATCTTGACTTCGTTGGCGCTCTTCGGATCGTCCCACTTGCCGGGGCGATACTGCATGATGCCGTCGCCATTCTTGTCCTTCCAGCCAACCAGCCCGGTCTTTTCCCAGTTCTTGAACCAGGAAGGTGCCTGCACATACTCGACGTTGTTGATGGTCTTGATGAAGTTGGTCCGGGCGAAGGCGGCAACCGCCGGCGCAGTCGTGTACAGCAGGGCGATGAAGATCAGTGCCCAGCCCGCGGATGAACGGGCGTCACGCATTTTGGGAACGGTGAAGAAGCGGATCAGGATATGCGGCAGGCCGGCGGTCCCGATCATCAGCGAGAAGGTGATGAAGAAGACGTCGATCATCGGCCGTTGACCACTGGTGTACGCGGCAAAGCCGAGATCGGTGTTCAGGTGGTTCAGGACATCGAGCAGGTATCGCCCCTGGTCCGCGGGGTTGCCCAGCAGTTTCGCGCCCTCGGCCGTTATGGCCGACCCGTAGCCTATTTGCGGAATCGGATTGCCGGTGAACTGCATGGAGATGAAGATCGCCGGAATGAGGTAGGCGAAGATCAGCACCACGTACTGCGCAACCTGCGTATAGGTGATGCCTTTCATTCCTCCCAGCGTGGCATAGAAGAAGACCAGAGCCATGCCGATGATGACGCCAGTGTTGATGCTGACGTCCATGAAGCGCGAGAAGACCACACCGACGCCGCGCATCTGGCCGGCGACATAGGTGAATGAAACGAAGATGGCGCAGACCAGCGCAATGACGCGCGCCGTATCGGAATAGTAACGGTCGCCGATGAACTGGGGTACCGTGAATTTGCCGTACTTGCGCAGGTAGGGACCGAACAGCATCGCCAGCAGAACGTAACCGCCGGTCCAGCCCATCAGGTAATACGAGCCGTCGCGTCCGAGGAAGGAGATCAGGCCCGCCATCGAGATGAACGACGCCGCCGACATCCAGTCGGCGCCGGTCGCCATTCCGTTCAGCAGCGGCGGAACCGATTTTTCGGCGACATAGAAATCGCCGGTCGATTTTGCCCGCGCCCAGTAGGCGATGTAGATATACACGGCGAAACTGGCGCCGGTAAGGATCCATGTCCAGGTAAGAATACTCATTTCATTGTCCCCTCATCGATTCGTAAATCATGCAAGACCGTCACAGCGCGCGGTGCGCGGTGCGCGGCGAGGATGGATTCATTTTTCTTCGACGCCGTATTTGATGTCGAGCCGGTCCATTTTCCACACGTAAACCCAGATCAGAACGACGAAGGTGATCAGCGATCCCTGATTGGCGAACCAGAAACCGAGCGGGAAGCCGCCGATGTGATAGGCATCGAGTTGATTGGCGATCAGGATGCCGCACCCGTACGACACCGCGAACCAGATGATCAGAAGAATACTGATCAAGGTCAGGTTTTCCTTCCAGTACGCCTGTAGTTCCTTTGTTGCATGAATGGAATTAGACATGGTGACTCCTCCTTCTGGTGTGCAATGAAAGACTCATGACCGCGCGTGGAGGGGAGACCCGAGGCACGACGCCTGTTTCGCAAAAAGCTACTGCGAAATCCGTAATCGAGGGGCACTTCCCACGAACGACTGTTTCTCTTGTCGCTGACCGGATGTTCCAGTCTCCGGACTGCTCAGCACTTCGCTATCGAAGTTCCCGCCAGGGTCGTTGATTAGGTGATTTTTGCGGTCTCGGCGAGACGCTTCAGAATCAGAGTGGACGATGATTCTTACAATACCCTTACAAGATCTGCGGTTTCTTGATCTTTCGGAACCCCATTGCGGTTTTTGAGGAAATTCTGGACGCGGAGCCGGGTGGAGCGACAATCGGCGGCGCACCGGAACGACAGCGGCGGCTTCCGGCCCGCCGTCCGGCGCGGGCATGGCAAACCCGACATTGGCGATAGCGGAGGCTGCTTTCTAGCGCCGCCAGAATGCGGGCATCAGGACGACGAGCAGGGTGAAGATCTCGAGGCGTCCGAGCAGCATCGCCCAGGTACATACCCAGGTCTGGAAGTCGGTCAGCACGGCATAGGTCGTGGACGGCCCGACCAGGTTAAGGCCGGGTCCGGTGTTGTTGAGACAGGCGACGACCGCCGAGAGAGAGGTGACGGGGTCGAGACGGGTCGCCATCAGCAGCAGCGTCAGCGAAACGGTGGTGACCACGTAGATGAACATGAAGCCGAGGATGGAGTGCAGGACAGTATCGGGAATCGTCATCCTGCCGAAGCGCACGTTCAGCACGCTGCGTGGATGCATGGCGCGCATCAGCTCGCGGAACACCTGCTTGTAGAGGATCACCGCACGGATCATCTTGATTCCGCCGCCGGCTGAACCCGAGCAGGCGGCGAAAGTACAGAGAAACAGGATCCACATCTGCGCGAAAATGGGCCACTGTCCGTAGTCGGTGGTGGCAAAGCCGAGCGAGGTGGCCACGGAAACCGAATGAAAGGCAACATAACGCAGCGTTGTCAGGAAATCGCCGTAGATTGCGTCCGGCATCAGCCAGAGCGACAGCAGGACAGAACTCAGCGCCAGGACAGCAAGAAAATAATGCGCCTCGACGTCCACACGGTAGGGGTGCAGGGAGCGTTTCGTGAAAACGAGAAAGTGGGTGGTGTAGTTGATGCCGGCGAGCAGTGCGAAGAAAATCACCACCAGTTCTATCTCCAGGCTGTTGAAGTGGCCCAGGCTGGCATCCTTTGTCGAGAAACCGCCGAGTCCCATGACCGAGAAGGCATGCATCAACGCATCCCAGGGGTCCATCCCGGCGTGGAGAAGTGCCACGGCGCATGCGGCCGTGAGGATCACGTAGACCACCCAGAGCCCCTTGGCGGCTTCGGTAATACGTGGCGTGACCCGTGAATCCTTCATTGGCCCCGGCGTTTCGGCCTTGAACATGCTGCGTCCGCCGATACCCAGCAGCGGCAGGATGGCCACCGCGAGAACGACGACGCCGAGGCCGCCAACCCAATGCATGAAGGTACGCCAGAAGTTGATCGACACCGGCAATGCGTCGAGCCCGGAAAGCACCGTCGCTCCGGTTGCGGTCAACCCCGAAACCGCCTCGAAATAGGCGTCGGTCCACGACAGGCCGTCGATGTGCAGATAGAGCGGCAGCGCGCCGAAAGCCGGGAGCAACGACCAGATCAGCGCGACCAGAAGGAAGCTCTCGCGCACTTGCATTTCGCGTCTTTTCCCGCGGACCGAAAGCGCCAGGAGCGCTCCCGTCGCGAAGGTGATCAGCACGGCCTCGTCGTAAGCGCTGTGGGCGCCATCGGCGGTCAACCAGGAAATGGCGAGCGGAATCAGCATCAGGGCGCCGAAGCCGGCGATCAGAATGCCAAGTATGTAGAATACGGACGCAAAGCGGCTGATCACGCGCCCCCCTTTACCGTACGAACGAACCCGCATGCGCGGAGCGCGGTGCTCGAAAAAGCCTGGAAACCTCACGGCACGAGAAGACATTACGGCAAGCGGGACGCAACGGATCTCTGCCAACGGCTGAGCCCCCCCCTCATCGGGCTGCCTGCCGAAGCAGAAGGATATTACCGTGCCCCCGTCACAGTCAATCAGAAAGCTGATTGGCGGCGGGCACGAACCCGCCATTGCCCCGCGCCACCGCGCACTACGGGTCCTGCACGGGGCCGCCGGCAGGGTCGGCGGCTGTTCAACACGACAAGCCGCCACTACCAGCGGATCTGCACTTCCTGGATGACCTGCGGCGTCGCGCGCTGGACAGTAAATTTGATGCCTTCGACTTCGATCGTCGTGCCGGGCGCCGGGATCTCGTGGGCGAACTCGAGGATGAAGCCGGAGAGCGTGTCGTAGCTGCCCTGGCCGGGCAGCTTCAGCCCGAGCTTTTCGTTCAGCATCGCCGGGTGGGCGCGAGCGCTGACCAGGTAGTCATGATGGCCAAGCCTTTTCAGCCAGCCGGCCGGTTTTTCCTGGCGGTCGTATTCGTCCTCGATATCCTCGACCACCTCCTCGATGATGTCCTCGATCGTGACGATGCCCTCGGCCCCGCCGAATTCGTCCATGACCACTGCCATCGCGTCACCGTCCTTGCGCAGTTCAACGAGCATCGACTCGGCGCTTTTGCTCATCGGAACGTAGCGCGTCGGGCAGATGAAGGGTTCGATCGGCGCGGCTGCATCCACGCCGAGCAGGTCCATCGTGTTGAGGACGCCGATGACACGGTCGATCCGGCCATCGTAGACCGGCAGGCGGGCATGCGAACTGTCCACCGCCAGGCGTACTGCCTGGCCGACGGTACATTTCCGGTCGACGGCGGTGACGTCGATCAGTGGCACCATGACCTTGTAAACCGTGGTTTCCGAGAAATTGAACATGCGCCTGATCATCGTTTTTTCGGTCGCCTGAATGTCGCCGCCCTCCTGCGGCGGCATCTGCACCATGCTCTGGATCTGCTCGCGCAGGGTGAAGGGATTGTGGTCATCGCGCGCGCCGGCGAGTCGCGAGAGGAATTTCGACAGCGTGACGAAGACGATCAGGATCGGCGAGAAAATGATCGAGAAGAAGCGTAAGACGTAGATCACGTAGGGCGTGATCGTATCGGCACGCTGCTGGAAGACGCTTTTCGGGACAATCTCGCCGAAAACCCAGATCAGCGGGGCAACGAGCACCACCGCGAGCCAGCCGCCGGCCTCGCCGAAGATCTCGATCATCAGCGAGGTGGCGATCGTCGAGTTGGCGACCACCGCAATATTGGTTCCGACCAGGGTCGTCGACAGCAGCCACTCCGGCCTCTTCTCGAGCATCTCCAGGGCCAGGCGCGCGCCGCGCGAGCCCTTGGCGGCGGCGTGGCGAAGCTTCATGCGGTCGGCGCTGACAACACCGAGTTCCGATCCCGAGAAGAATGCTTCGGTGATCAGGAAAACGACCATCAGCAGGACCGTGATCCAGATATCCGACATCTAGGCGCCATCCTTCGTGCGCGGCGCCTCGGCCGCAACATCTTCCGCGGCGGCCGCGTTGACCGTCTCCCAGGCGACGGCGATGCCGGGGCTGGCAACCTCTTCCGGCGGGCGCTCGACAAGGACGCGGGTGATGCGGTTGTGCTCGACGCCGTCGACGGTGAAACTGAGCCCGCAGAGGTCTATCGTCGCGCCTCCCGCCGGAAGTTCGCCGAAAGCCTCGAGCAGCGCCCCGGCGAGGGTTTCAACTTCCTCGCTGGCGAGGCTGACCGCGAACTCACGGTTGAAGTCCGCGAGCGAGATGCTGGTGTCGATCAATCGGCGCCCATCGGCGAGTTCGCTGACAGCCTGCGGGCTGACGACTGCGGAGTCGGACGGGCTGGCGATCTCGCCAAAGACGCACTCGAGCAGATCCTCCATGGTCACCAGGCCGGTGACGCCGCCGTACTCGTCCACGCACAGCGCGAATGACAGCTTGCGCTGGCGAAAGGTGTGGAACAGTTCCAGCGCCGGCTTCGACTCGGGGAAGAAATGCGGCTGCCGCAACAGCTTGCGTACCCCCTGCGGGTCGCGCTCGAGCTTGGCGAGATCGACGCCGAGCAAGTCGCGCGTGTAGAGGATGCCGAGGATGGCATCGCGACGCCCCTTGAAAACCGGGTAACGCGACTGGCGGGCGGCCTTGATCTTGACGAGCAGATCGGCCATTGGCACCTCGGCGGAGAGAAACTGGATGTCGGAGCGCGGCCGCATGATGTCGCGCAGCGATTTGTTCCCGAACTCGAAGATCTTCTCGATGTATTGCGCTTCGTCGCTGTCGAGGGCGCCTTCGCCGAGCGCATCATGCACCAGCGTGCGCAGCATGTCCTTGGTGACCAGGTTGCCCTGCGAGCGCTGCTTGCCGACGATGAGGGTAATGAAGAAGTCGGAGACGTAGCGGATGACCTCACGCAATGGCGTTATGAGACGGGCAAAGAGATCGATCGGCCGTGCTTCGAAGCTGGCGAAGGCGACATTGTTACGGATCGCCAGCACCTTCGGGGTAATTTCGCCGAACAGCAGGAGTATCGGCACCATGACCAGCAGATTGATCATCTCGTTCTCGGCGCCGAACAGGTGGATGATCATTGCCGCCGAGATCACCGATGCCGAGACGTTGACAAATTCGTTGCCGATCAGGATGGTGACGATCAGTCGTCGCGGCTCGCTGCGCAGCCGCTCAATCAGGCCGATGCGCGGATGCTTGGCGGCGCGCATCTGATCGAGCTGGAACGAACTCAAAGAGAACAGCGATGTTTCGGTGCTCGAGAAAAAACCCGAAAAACAGAGCAGGACGACAAAAACGGCCAGTTCGATCCAGAGTGCAGCATCCATGTGTCAGATTATGTGGTAGAGCACGGACTGGGTCAAATGCCAGCATTATCCAATGGGGTATGAGTCTGAAGTCAAATAAACCTGAAAAACCCGCCACTGCATGCCCGCTGTCTGTGCCTGAGGCCACTTGGGCGGCGGAAATTTGCCGCGCAGGTGGCCTCAGGCGCGAGTTGCCCTCCGACGAGCGACGTCTGTTCGTCTGTTGCCCTACCACGCGATGCGCTGATCGAACTCGCCCCGCCAGGGGATTTGCTTCGCGGCATGGTGCGGTGCCGGTTGCACTTGCGGATCGCTCTCGTGCGGCGCGACGCCCGCGATCTCCCACTGCGGCGGCCCGCGGACCGGTAGCAGGCGTGGCAATGAGGTCGGCTCACCCAGATGACCGAGAATCTCCTGGATCACCACCGCCTCGGTGATGAAGGCGATGATCTTCATCTGGCCGCCGCACTTCGGGCACCCCAGCGGCAACACCTCACAGATACGCGCCAATACCAGCGCCCATGCGTAGCGCGCCACTTTGCGATGCAGCGGTTCGTCGGTCGATGCAGCGAGTGGCGCAATTGGCCCAGTGTGCACGCCGGAACCGGCAGCAACCGGGGTGCTGCCGATTCCGGCCGACTGCGCCAGTGTAGTGACTGCTGCCCGTAGTGGCGAGTTCGGTGCCAGCACCCCGACGTAGCGATGACGATGTTTGCGTGGTGGCGGGATGACGTGGTCGGCCAGATGGGCGGCGGTCTCCACCATGCGCCGGGTATTGCAGGACGGACAGATACCGCGTCCCTTGCAGGAGTAGGCAACGAGAAAATCCTGGTCACACTCGGCACAACGGCCGCGGGCAAAGCCATGGGCGAGGATGCCGCAGGTCAGGTTTGGCGTTGGCCAGGCAGAACCGGAACGTCGCGCCGTCAATTGCTCTGCGTACCAGAAGGTGCTAGGGGTGGCCGCAGGCGAGTGGCCATTCCACACCCATACCTGCCGGGTCAGGTAGTCGGCCCTGAACTTGCGCTTGCTGTCGTCGGCAAACAGCAGTCGGCGCCAATGGCTAGGCGGCTGAGCAGGCATCCAGGCGACCGCCAACGTGGGCGTGCTTCTGGTGCGCAAGCGCAGTGAGGTTCGATTCTGCGACAAACGCGAGGGGTTCGCTGCGACGGGATCGTCGAGATAGATCGTCTGGCGAGGTGTATCCCGACAATGACGCCTCATCCGTCCTTGGCAGCTTTTTCCTCATTCTCGTCGCCGTTCCGTTCGCAGAGTGATGTGGGCACATAGGCGTAAGCACGATCCAGCGTTACGAAGGGGCTGTGAACATCGTCGCTCGGCGAGCGCAGCAACAGGTCCAAGGTGACCTGCCCTGCGCTTGGGGCCTCCAGCCGCGCCCGAGCGGCGCCGGAGTTCAAGGCTGCTGTTGGCCGGTGCGGTTCAGTGGCCATCAATCAGGAAGGTTGCGCGATCCCGCGAGCGCGGCGCTGCCAGCAGCGAAGGCTGCACGTGATGCAGCCGGCAGCGCGGGGCCCGTGTCCGAGACGTCCGCGCGCGCTCTCCAGACGCGGGCCGGTCTTGTCAATGGCCTTGGCAATGTCGGGGAGCGATACTGAAGTTGCGACAACAAACATGTTCTCCCCTGGCCAGAGACGACGACGCGTAAGCGACGCGACAAGGTGCGTGAGAAGCATTCGTTCCGGCGACCATCAGGAAAAGCAGCAGGGAGCCGATGTCCGGCCCCCTGCTGCTTGCCGTAGAGGCGGCCTATTTCATCTTGGCGACGTAGGCATCCATCACCAGGTCGAGGTCTTTCTGGATCTCCCTGTTGTATGGCTTGTTGACGACTGTTTTTTCCTTCAGCTTCCACTCGGGCGACGCATCTGCCAAGGCCTCAATCAGTTGCCAACGGTAAGTGAAGGTCTTGCCGCTCAGCGTGCGCAAGGCGTCCAGGCGCTCGGCGTCAATCACGTTCAGCTTTTCCAGATCCTTGAATTTGGCTGGATCGACGGTGATTACCTCGACCAGCGAGTCGTCGACAATCTTCAGCACGGTCTGAGAATCCAGATCGGGCTTCGCCTTGTTGATCGCGCTCTTGAGTGCGCCCGACGTGGAAAAGCTCTTGCCCACAACCTCGGAAAGCGCCTTGGTGTCGCCAGCATCGCCGCGATGGACCAGCACCGGTTCCGAGAGACGGTATTCCGACGGGTTGTAGACCGTTTGGCCAAAGACGTTTTGCAGAAAGAAGAGGAAGACGTAGCAAACTAGTGCCGCGATGACCGGCGTCTGAACCCAGGCGATGGTAATGCGGCCGACGACGCTCCACTTGATGTTTTTGGCGTTCTTGATCAGCCCGATCCCGATGACGCCGCCGACGACCGCCTGCGAACTCGATACCGGCACCAGAGGGATGGTCGGCAGGCCAATTGACGCCAAGGCATACTCCAGGTCTTCCGAGGCGAAGAGAAAAAGCACCAAGGAGGTGGCGATGATCACGACAAAAGCACCGACCGGCGTCAGCGGGACGATTGACGTTCCCACGGTCATCATCACCCTTTTGGCATAGCTGAAGACGCCGACCGAGATCGCCAAGCCGCCGAGCAGGAACAGCTGCTGCAGACCGGAGAACTCGAATGCCCCGGCGCGCAAATCGACGAAAGGATTCGCGCCGATGAACACGCCCATAACGTTGGCAATGTTGTTGGCGCCCAGCGAGTAGGAGCCCAAGGCGCCGGCGATGACCAGTCCGATGCGGGTCATGGCGTCGAGGCGGATGATATGAATCTTCGTCCGCTCGAGCAGCTTCATCACCCCCTTGTAGATGAAGTAGCTGAAAAAGCCGGTGAGCAGCGGGCTGGCGATCCAGGTGGCAGCAATGGTATTCAAGACGCTGTAGTCAGTGACCGAACCGGTGAACAGGTTCCAGCCGATGATCGCTCCGACAACAGCCTGGGTGGTCGATACCGGCAACCCGACGATGGTCATCCAGGCGACGACTGCCGCGGCCGAAAATGCGACCATGAAGGCGCCGCCCAGCGCATTGATCGAACCGAGCTTCGACAAGGTGTGCGCCGCCCCGGCGCCACTGACGATGGCGCCGAGAATCACGCCGATGGTCAGGATAATCGCCGCCGTACGGAACTTGACCATCCGCGAAGCGACCGCCGTACCGAACACGTTGGCGGCATCGTTGGCCCCCAGCGACCAACCCAGGAACAAGCCGCTGGACAGGTAGAGAAATATCGTAGGATCCATGATTTGGGCTTCTCCCTGACCTTAGTCCAAGCGCTTGATGGTGTAGATCGCCAGCCAGTCGGCGACGTCCTCGGCTTCATCCGCGATATGGTCGATCGTGTCGATGAAGCGGCGCAGGTGTAACTTCTCGACCAGCGGCAGCGAAGAGGCGAAGACGGCGCGTTTCAGCTTGTCCGATTGGCGATCCGCTTCCTTTTCATAGAACATTACCTTGTGCAGGTGATCACGAACCGACTGAATGTCGCGCAGGAAGGCGCGGGACGCCAGTACCGCACTCTCCACCGCCAACATGACGCTTTCGGCAAGTTGCCGCAGATCGGCGTGCAGTTCCTCGGGAAAAGCGGGCCTTTCGATGTCGATCGACCCCATCGTCTCCTTCATGACATTGAGCAGACCGTCCAGATCCTCGAGCAGGCTCAGCACGTCGCCACGGAAATCGGGGATCAGCGCCAGGGTATAGAGTTCGTGCTCGACCTGGCGGCGCAGTTCGTCCCCTTGGTGCTCCAGGTCATTGATCTGCCTCACCTTGGCCGCCATGTCGCCGTTCCCTGCCGACTCCAGAAACGCTGCTATCCCTGAGCGGAACGAGAGCCCCCCTTGGGAGATCGTGTCCAAAAACGAATCAAAGTGCGCTTCCACTTCTTTGGTGGAGTGGAATAGGCGAAGCTTGCTTTTGTCCATCAGGTTCTCCTTTTGTTGTACGCGGGAAAATGCCCGGATAATTTAAATTCGCCCTCGAAGTGTCTCCGTTGCCTCACATTCCAGATGATAAGGAAGGATAGGAAATTCAAGGCCACTTCCGCAGTATGTCTTGTGTTTCAGCCATGGTCAATCTTGCGCGTTATCCAATTGGGGCATGAGTCTGAACGGGGGACGTGATTCCAACGGGGCTTGAGGCTGAGCAGGCAGCTAAGATCGATCAAACTGCGAAGAGAGCTGGTCCCGTTTGCTTGGACAGTTTTTCGACGGAGATAGGTGGAGCCCTGCGGGGTAGCGTTATCCACGGTGACGGCGGCCGAAGGTCCGTTTAGACCGTAGGCTGACGGCGCGGTGGGTAACGCGGTGGTCATGCTGCGAACGTCTCTTTTGGCAGGTTTTCGACGTAGACCGTATCCGGCATTTTACCGTCAAGGGTTTGATGCGGTCGGCGGGCGTTGTAGAAATCCAGGTAGCGCCCCAGGTTGGCCTTGGCATCGGCCACCGTGTCGTAAGCCTTGAGATAGACCTCCTCGTACTTGACGCTTTTCCAGAGTCGTTCGACAAAGACGTTGTCACGCCAGCAGCCCTTGCCATCCATGCTGATCCGGATTCCGTTATCCTTCAGCAACCCGGTGAAATCGCTGCTGGTGAACTGGCTCCCCTGATCGGTGTTGAAGATATCCGGCTTGCCGAAATGCAAGATGGCTTCGCTGACCGCCTCCAGACAGAAATCCGTGGTCAGCGTGTTGGATAACCGCCAGGAGAGGACTTTCCGGCTGCACCAGTCGATAACGGCGACCAGATAGACGAAGCCCCGGCGCATCGGAATGTACGTGATGTCGGTGGCCCAAACCTGATTGGGGCGGTCGATGACCAGGTCCCTGAGCAGATAGGGATGGATCAGGTGGGCATCATGCCGTTTGGAAAGGTTCGGTTTCCGGTAAAGTGCTTCGATCCCCATCTTTTTCATCAGCGTGCGCACGTGCTTGCGGCCGATGGAATGGCCTTCCAGGCGCAGCAGGTCGCGCAGCATCCGGCTGCCAGCGAACGGGTGCTCCAGATGCAATTCATCAATGCGGCGCATCAGCGCCAGATCGGCGGACGAGACAGGTTCCGGGGTGTAGTAGGCGGTCGACCGGGCAAGCCCGAGAATCCGGCATTGCCGGACTACCGGCAGGGTGTGGCTGCGGTCAATCATCGTCTTGCGCTCAGCAGTCCCGCCTTGGTGAGCGCGCCTTCTAAAAAATCATTTTCCAGACTCAGGCGACCAATCTTTGCTTCCATGGCCAGAATGTCCGGGTCTTTCTCCTTGGCGGTCGTGTCGCCAAACACGACTGACGAACGCTCCATCAACTGTGTCTTCCAGTCGGTAATCTGGTTGGGGTGAACATCGAACTGCTGCGCCATCTCGGCCAGCGTCTTGTCGCCCTTGATGGCCGCCATCGCCACCTTCGCCTTGAACTCCGGCGAGTGATTCCGCCGCTTCCTTCTCGTCATCTTCTTGCTCCTCTTTTCGGCCGCTATCCGGCCTGCGATTGAGCAAGGCTATCACTTATCCCACTGTCCGAATTTCTGGGGCCGGCTCTAACCCGGATGTTTCATAAACCCGCCGCGCGATGTCAATGTCGTGCCATTCCAGCCGTGATGCGAGTCAGCTTGCTGCGAATTTTGCTGCCAACCCGCCACGATCGGCCAAATACCCCAACTTTTGGGCATCACACCCTGCCGCCATCGATCCCTGGACAGAGCGCTGGCGAGACCTCACCTCCGCTCAAGCGGATTCGAGTCGGCAGCATGAGACGGCGTCGCCGAGTCGATCAGGCCGGCGCCGGCGGGCGCGGGACGAGGTAAAGCAACTCGGTCACCCGCGCCAGCACCCCTTCATCGGACACGACGTAGGCAAGGACAGCTTGATCCGATCCTTGTACTGCACCACGCGCACCGCCAACTTAAAGAGTTTCAGGATAATCGACAGCGGTTGCGCCTTGGCCAGTTCCGTATGCACCAGCGTGTTCTCGCGCAAGCCGTGAATCAACCCATACGCCGCACACGAATAGAACAGCCGCAGGTGATTGGCGAGGAAGGCATGATCGGAGGTCCGGTCACTGGCCAAGTCGTTCTTCACCGCCTTGATGAAGTTCTCGTCCTGCCCTCGAGCACAGTACAGCTCTTTGTAAAGCACATCAGGCGTCGGGTCGGACAGCGAGGTCACCACGTACCGCGGGTTGTCACCCAAGGCCATCACCTCGGCCTTGACCACCACGCGGTAAGCCTTGGGCCACGAGCCCGCCTGATACTCGATATCGTCGTACAGTCGTGTCGCCGCAGGCTCGGCGTTCCCCAGGCGCTGGGCGTTGGCGCTGTGTGTCTGGTGCAGCGCACGGGCTTTCTTCAGCAGCGGCTCGGCCTTGGGCGAGAGCACCTGGTTGCCGGCCAGGCCGAAGAGAAAGTCCAGATGCGGATCGGACTCGCACAAGGTCATCAGTTCGGGATTCGCGAAGTGACCATCCCCGCGCAGCAGGATGTGGGTCTCGGGCCAGGCCTGGCGGAGCAGGTGCAGCACGCGCTTGATGATGACCGCATTCTCTTTACCGGTGGGACGCTTGCCCGGACGCAGGACGGCGGTGATCAGCTTCCCGGAGAGTCCTTCGAAGAGGAACAACGGCAGGTAGCAATGATTGCCGTAGTGGTGGTTGTAGAACGCCAGTTCCTGCTGCCCGTGAGTGGCATCCTCAGAGTGATCCATATCCAGCACGATCACGGCAGGCGCTTGGGCGTAGCTGGCGATGAAGGCGTCGACGAAGCTTTTGGCCAGGCGGTAAATGTCTTTGCGCGATACGCTGTTCTCGAGCCGGGAGAGCGTGGGGCCGGAGGCCAGGTCATTTCCCTCGCCCAGCGGGGCACGACCGACCGCCAGTTTGAACAGCGGATCGCGCCGCAGCGTGTTGGCGTCATTACCGTCGGCGTAGCCGCTGGCGGTCTGGAATATCCGCTGACGAAGCAGGTCGGCCAGCGGATGGTCAATGTACGAGGCGTGGCGTTTGTCGTGAATCGCGCTGACCAGGCGGGGAATCAGGCCGATTTGCAGGTCGATGCCACGCAACAGGAGTGCGCCAAAGTCGGAGGACATCGCCCCGCCGTCAAACTCTGCCCGGATCGTAAATCCGGCGCTGGCGGGAAAGCGAAGCTGGGTTGGGATAGAATTGTCCATGGGCGGTCTCGTTTAGGCTTCTTACGAAGCGTTATTGGCGTAACCCCAATTATATCAATGGGTTAAACGAGATTCGCCTGCTTTTATGAAAAATTCGGGCTAAGCATGGTGATCGATATGAACGATAAGCAGTTGCGCACCCTGGGGGACTTAGTCACTAACCAGTTCAATCATCACAAATCATGAGAAGAATTCAGGATGCGCAAGCCATGGTTGGCACTATGTTGAAGCGGGTCAATGAGCAGGCCGCAGCGACGACTGAACGTCCCAATCGAGTGAGGTAGTAGCGATAGGTATGAGTGACTTTCTTGATCAAGCCGAGCGTACGCAGTCGGGCAAGTTGGCGCGACATGGCGGACGGAGTGAGCTTCAGATAGCTGAGAAGATCGGCACGACGCCAACCGTGAATGTTGAACTCGCCGCGTTGCATGGTTTGCAGCAAGGCTTTCTCGGCAGGATCAAAGAAGTTCACCCCTTTGACACCGGGAGCCGCCCCCAACCGTGGCATGCTCAATCGCTCCAAGTCACGCTCGCCGGCACTGGGGTCATCGAGGCTGGAGAGGAACGCCAGGTAACGTTGGTTGCAGCCGAGCAGGATGTCGCGCAGGTCGATCAGGCTATAGATTGTCTTCTTCAGGGGCGCCAATTCTCGGGTGGCGTGCCTGTCCTTGTGTTCCACCTTGCGGTGGTGTTTGAAGAAACTCACGTCATTGACGGTCGTTTCGACCCGCAGTACGCGGGAGAATTTGTCATACACCTTGACGCCAGCGGCGCCCATGGTGTGCTTGATGCAGCGCCCCTCGATACGGGTGGACAACCGGGAACCGATCTCCTGGGCCAGTTGTGGCGTGACCTTCTTGCCCAGAAAGCTGGAGACGCGTTCTGCGTTGGCGGCCAAGACCGCTTGGCGCGAAATGGCGTCATACAGTGGAACCCATATCTGCTCACTGCGAAACATCAGGTCGGTGGAGTATTCGACTTGGCGCAGGCTCCAGTGATACGAGGATCCAAAGACGTCAAGCACTGGGCACAACCACTGCGCATAGCGATCCAGTCGCGGGTGAAGTACGTCGGGACTGAACGCATCCGCCAGCGCCTGCGCCTGCGCGATGTCGGCGACACGCAGGAAGGCGTTGTCCTGCTGGAGGAAGTCGATCCTTTCTCGCGTCAGAGTTCTTGCCAGAGCGCTGTGACCATTACAGTAGAACTGCAACCCGAACGGTGCCCACGTCGGCACACGCAGGTAGCACAACCCCAGTTCCTCGTCGATGAAATAGAAGTAGTCGTGCAGGCACTTGCCTTGATCGGGGCGCAGGTAAGTCTTGCCACTGCCTTTGTCATGCCACGGTTTGTAGCTCGGACAGGCTTCCATGGCCGAGAGCACATGCACCAAACCCGGTGCGTCGCCGCGACCGGCGAGCACTCGCGCGACCAACTCTTCCTTGCGAATATGGCTTTTGCTGACGTGCTCGATTTCAATACCCGCCGCCAGACACACCTCCTGCGCACGCTCACGAATGCGATCTCGCAGCGGCTCGGCAAATCGCGGGTAGTCGAATACCCGAATTCCGTGCGTGTACAAATAACTCGTCATTCCTGCCGCGTAGCACGCACCAGGCAGCGTGCCGGTGATAATGATCCGGTCAAAGCACGAAAGCACACCATGCATGTTCGTCGCGTATCGTTCCGCCAGAGCCATCGCCAACATGATCGCCTCCTCGGTCATTCGTCAGGCTTCTATCGTAATACCTGTTTGGTTCCGGCTCGTCCGGCTTAGGGGCTATTGGCAGGCACCGTGGCGATGGGTTTTGCGGCGGTGGCAGACGAGCGATACGACATCATCGCGCGGCCCGTCAAGCGGTTTGGCTACGGCCGGCTGAAGCGAGCCGACAAAGCGATTGTTCTGCGCTTTCTGGAGCGTGTCAGCGGCTACTCTCGCCAATAGATCGCCCGACTGGTGAAGCGTGGCGGCGAGCGGGGCAAACTGGCCAAACGCTACCAAGGGTCGCGCACCCGCTCTGCCTCGATCTACAGCAGCGCCGGTGTACTGCTGTTGGCACAGACCGACACGCTGCATGGCACGCTCTCGGGTCCGGCAACCAAGAAGCTCATGGAGCGCGCCTGTCACCTGTTTGGCGATGCACGGTACCAGCGCCTGGCGACGATCTCGGTAGCGCACCTATACAACCTGCGCCAGCGCCCCCGCCATGTGCAGCAGCGGCAGGTGTGGACCAAGACCCGAGCGGTCACCGTGCCGATCGGCGAACGCCGGGCGCCGGCGCCGAACAACCACCCCGGCTACCTGCGAGTCGACAGTGTGCACCAGGGCGATCAGGACCACGTGAAGGGGGTGTATCACATCAATGCCGTCGATTGCATCACCCAGTACGAGGGCGTCGCCACCTGCGAGCGCATCAGCGAAGCCTTCCTCATCCCGGTGCTCGAAGCCCTGCTCCAGGGCTTGCCATTCGTCATCCAGGGATTCCATACCGACAACGGCTCCGAGTACATCAAGCGGGACGTCGCCAAACTGCTCAATAAACTGCTGATTGAGGAGCAGACCAAGTCGCGTTCCCGGCCCAGTAACGATAATGCTCGGGCCGAGTCGAAGAACGGCGCCACCGTGCGCAAGCATCTGGGGTTCGCCCCGAAGGAAGCCCCCTTGAGGGACAGCCACATCCCGCAGCACTTCGCCGCACTCGTGGATGACTTCTGCCGCGATTACCTGAATCCCTACAACAACTTTCACCGCCCCTGCCTGTTCGCCGAAACCATCACCGATGCCAAGGGCAAGCAGCGCAAACGCTATCCGTACAAGCTGATGATGACACCCTACGAGAAGTTCAAATCGCTACCGAATGCCGAGGGCTATCTGAAGCCAAGGCTTACGTTCAAGAATCTGGACACACAGGCGTGCGCGATAACCGACAATGAGGCCGTAGAGCGCATGAACAAAGCGCGTTCGGTACTCTTCAAAACCATTTTCAACCGACCGAAATCGGCTGCCTGACTGACGATAAAAGCATCAAGCCGGGGGGCAGTGGATATGTGGATAGCTCGCCTGTCGGCGACCTTCACACATACCCACTGCCCCGCCAAATGCCAGATCTTTTTACTTGGGATTCAAAGTCAAAACCGAGCGCCCAGACTCAAACCCGGATTGGAAACTACTATGTCGTATCGACCGCGCGAACGCAGTCCGCCTCGTCAGATGCTCGCTCTCGACCAACCTGCTGCGCGACAGGGGATTCAACCTCGGGTTTCACGCCTGGCTTGGCAGTGCTGCTTCAAGGCTGCGCATCATCACCGCAGTTGACCAAAGTCGTTAAGATGGCGATTGCTGACTTGGTTTGTCTCCTTGCCAACTTGAAGAAATGCCATCATGGATATCGTTCGCACCATTCAGAAATTCAACACCGGACGCGATCCGGAACGGCTGGCCATGAAGTACACCAACATGCGGAGCAATTCGTTCGTGTTCCTGCGGGCGACCTGCCATCTTTTTTATAACCGGCTGCCCGGTGGCCGCTTGTTCGAGCGCGCGCCACTCACGTGGGTATGCGGCGATCTGCATCTTGAGAACTTCGGCAGTTACAAGGGAGACAACCGCCTCGTCTATTTCGACTTCAATGACTTCGACGAAGGCGCACTCGCTCCGGCGACGTGGGAATTGGTGCGCTTTCTCGCCAGCATCCTGATCTGGGCGAAGTGTTTGCAGGTCTCGCGACCACAGGCGATTACCCTTTGCAAAGTATTTGTTGATGCCTACGCTACCGCACTGACTGAGGGAAAGGCGCGCTGGGTCGAGCGTGAAACTGCCGACGGCATGGTCTTGCAACTGCTCGAAAGCGTGCAGAATCGACCGCGTCCCGCATTTCTCGACAGCCGGACCGAGCGCCGGGGAGCGAAACGTCCGATCCGGCTGGATGGCCGGAAAGCCCTCCCTGCGAATGACAGGCAGCGAGAAAAGATTTCTCGCTTCATGAAGGAATTTGCCGCCACCCAGCCAAACCCGGGGTTCTACAAAACCATCGATATTGCCCGGCGCATCGCAGGGAACGGCAGTCTCGGCGTCGATCGCTACATAATTGTGGTCGAGGGGAAGGGTTCACCCGACGGCAATTATCTGCTCGATTTGAAAGAATCCCGGCCCTCGGCTCTCACACCACATCTGAAAGCCAAACAGCCCCGCTGGAAGTCCGAAGCGCAACGTATTGTTGCGATACAGCGACAGGTGCAGGCAACCTCGATGGCGTTTCTGCAACCGGTCAGCATCGGCCGGACGTCCTACGTCCTGCGCGGATTGCAGCCTTCGGAGGACCGCGTTGCGCTGGATCACTGGAACCGACAGATCGCTCGTCTGCAAGCGGTCATCAAGACGATGGGGGAAATCGTCGCTTGGGGGCAACTGCGCAGCAGCGGCCGTGACGGATCGGCGATTGCCGATGAACTGATTGATTTCGGCGAGCGTCACAACTGGCGTGGCGAGCTGCTGGACGCGGCCGAGCATTGCGCCGAACTTGTGGAAAGGGACTGGAATACCTATATCCACGCGTTCGATAGTGGCGCTTTCAAGCTTTGATCGGCCAATTCAACAGCGAGGAATGGCGCGCCGGCGACCATTGACTTCATGACTATGCAGCGACCGATGAAACCCACCCCTGTCCAGATCGCCAGCTACGTGATCGCCGCGGCGATCCTTATTGGCGCCGTCCAGTTCAAACTCGTTTCCGCCCTGTTTGCCGGCATGCTGGTCCATACGCTGATCAACAAGCTCGCGCCGCTGCTGGCCCGATTGTTCTCCGGTCGGATGGCACGGATCGCAGCGACCGCCATCGTCGCCGCAGTGGTCGTGGCGGCGGTCAGCGGCGCCGCCTTTGCCTTGCTCTATCACCTGAAGAGCGGCGACACGGCGGGGCTGCCGCAGTTGTGGGCGAAGCTGGCGGAAATCATCGACGGGGCCAATGCGGCGCTCCCGGCCTGGATCACCGAACGGCTGCCAGCTTCCAACGACGAGATCAAGGTCGCGGTTGTTGCATGGCTCCATGTGCACAGCACCGAGGTGCAGGGCGTCGGCCGGGAACTTGGCGTGGCCTTTGTGCACATCCTGATCGGTGGCATCCTCGGCGCCATGATCGCGGTCAGCGGAGCCGGGGAAGTGCCCGACCGCAAGCCGCTGGCGAAAGCCCTGCGCGAGCGCGCAACGATCTTCCATAACGCCTTTGGCCGCGTGGTGATCGGCCAGGGCAAGATCTCCCTGATCAACACCATCCTGACCGGCATCTATCTGGCGATTATCCTGCCCACGGCCGGGATTCATCTACCCTTCGTCAAGACGATGCTAGCCGTCACCCTGATCGTCGGGATTCTCCCGGTCGTCGGGAACCTGATCTCCAACACCATCATCGTCCTGGTCAGCGCCTCGGTGTCGTTCAGCGCCGCGCTCGCTTCACTGGCATTCCTGGTCGTCCTGCACAAGGGCGAATACTTCCTGTCAGCCAAGATTCTCGGTCATCAGGTCAGCGCCAGGGCTTGGGAAATGCTGCTCGCCATGCTGGTCATGGAAGCGGCGTTTGGCATCCCGGGAATTGCCGTCGCACCGGTGTTCTATGCCTACATGCGGGCAGAACTGATGCGGGCGGAGCTTGTCTAGATTCGCCAGATCACGGTTCTGAAGTCTCGTGGATGCTGCCCATGCGCAGCAGGGCGATCATGTCCTTACCACAACGCGCGAGCATTCTTGCACGCGGCCGGCAGCAGCCCGGAAATGCAGCGGAAAATCGGGCACCTGGCCTTGCGGCAATCGGCGATCTCCGCCATGATTCTTTCCTATGGCGACCCTGGTCACTCTCCCCCACTCCCCACACGCTTGTGCCATCGGGTCGGCGAGACCCGAATGCCAGCACCCTGACCTGATGCCGGGCAAGCGCTGCCGGCCGCCGGACTGAGCGGGAAGGCATGGGATCGCTGCTTCGCGTCATTCGCGAACTTCTGCACGAAGCGGCGCGCGACCTCGCCCCGACCCTGATCGTGGTGGTCATCTTCCAGGCGTTCTTCATCCAGCGCATGCCGGACAGCCCGGCCGCGCTGATCGGCGGGTTCGCCGTCGTCCTCCTCGGCCTGGCGCTGTTCGTCAAGGGTCTCGACGCCGCGATCTTTCCTGCCGGCGAGACGATGGCCTTCGACTTCGCCCGCCGCGGTTCGTTCCTGTGGTTGATGCTGTTTGCCTTCTGCATCAGCTTCGCATCGGTCGCCGCCGAACCGGCGCTCATGGCCGTCGCCTACAAGGCGGAGGCAGTTTCGGGCGGCAGCATGGGTGCGCTGACCCTGCGCATGGTGGCAGCGCTCGGGGTCGGCCTGGCGGTAGTGGTCGGGGTCTGGCGCATCGTTCTCGGTTATCCGATCGGCAACTATCTGATTCCCGGTTACCTGACCGTCATCACCCTGACAGCGTTCTCGCCGCCGCAACTGGTCGGCCTCGCTTTCGATTCCGGTGGCGTCGTCGCGTCGACCGTCACCGCGCCGCTACTGACCGCCCTCGGCGTCGGTCTGGCCACCAGCATCCGTGGCCGAAATCCCCTGCTCGATGGCTTCGGCCTGATTGCCTTCGGGGCACTGGCGCCGATAATCATCATCCAGATCTACGGCATTCTGTTCTTCGTGCCGGACGAGTACGGGACCGCCGTGCTGCTGATGCCGACCGACGATCAGCACCGCTACGCGGTGGTCGCGATGCTAATCGATTTCCTGATCATGGTCAGGAACCTGCTGCCGATCATCGCCGTGGTCCTCTTTTCGAGCTTCGTCATCCTGCGCCGGCCGCTGGCCGACCCGAAGGGACTTGCGGTGGGCATGGCCCTGGTGGCCGTCGGTCTCTTCCTGTTCGACGAAGGGCTGCAGGTCGGGCTCTTCCCGCTCGGCGACGAGATGACCAACGGCTTGATGCGCGACGGCATTCCGATGTGGGCGGTCTACCTTTACGGCTTCCTGATCGGCTTCGCGACGACGATGGCTGAGCCAGCGCTGATCGCGCTGTCGATCAAGGCAGACGAGGTCAGCCTGGGCCAGCTGAAGGGCCTGTGGCTGCGCGCGCTGGTGTCTATCGGCGTCGGCATCGGCATCGTCATCGGCTGCGCGCGCATCATCGACGGGGCCAACATCGCCTGGTGGCTGATTCCCGGCTACCTGCTGGTGCTTGCGATGACTCCGTTCGCGCCAAAATTCATTGTGCCGATTGCCTATGACTGCGGCGGCGTGACGACGTCGACGGTGACCGTACCGCTGGTCACCGCGCTCGGGGTCGGCCTGGCCGAACGCACGCCGGGTCGCGACCCGATGATCGACGGTTTCGGTTTGATCGCCTTCGCCTCGCTGCTGCCGATGATCATCGTCATGTCCTATGGCATGCTTGCCACTTGGTGGCTGCGCTCGAGGAAACCTGTCAAGGAGAAACATTCATGAAATTCTCTGCTGTGGTGCTGATTGTTCCGGAAGAAGACGAGAACCCGGCGGTCAGGATTCTCAAGGAGGCCGGCGCCACCGGCATCACCATCATCAAGGGCAAGGGGTTGCGCCAGAATGAGCGCAAGACCTTTCTCGGCCTCGGCCTCGAACGCCGTGAATCGTTGCTGCTGTGCGTCGTCGAGAAACAGCTGGCGATGCGTATGCTCAAGGCGGTCAAGATCGAGATGAAGCTGGACCTGTCGGGTGGCGGGCTGGCCTTTTCGCTGCCGCTGGGCAGCGTGATCGGCATCGGGCTGGCGCAGATGGAGAGCTTCCGGCGCGAAGTCGCGGATACACTATGAGCGCTTCGCGCCCGCCCCTTTGGGACCGTGTTGCCCGTTCTGAAAATGCTTGTTGACTGAAGGAGTTGTCCCATGCTGGTTGCCGGAATCATGAAAACGGATGTCGTCACCATCAGCCCGCTAGCCACGGTGCGCGAGGCACTGATGCAGATGAAGGAGTACGGCGTCAAGTCGCTGGTCGTCGAAAAGCGCCATACCGGCGACGCCTACGGCCTGATCTCCTATCGTGACATCGCCAAGGCGGTAATCGCCGACGACGGCGACATCGATCTGCTCAATGTTTACGACATCGCCCAGAAGCCGGCGCTCCAGGTCTCGCAGTATCTCGAAATCCGTTATCTGGCACGACTGATGATCCAGTACTCGGCGAAAAGGGTGCTGGTCATCGACAACAACGAATTGCAGGGCTTCGTCTCGATCACCGATGTGGTTAGCAGCCTCATCGACCGGGCGTTGCGCGAGCAGGATCACTAGGAGGCCAAGTTTATGGACAGGGAAGTCCGCCGCTACCGATCCTACTTTCCAAGCTGGTGCCAGACCTTTGGCGATCACGTGCCCGATCAGGGCGGCGAAGGGCGGGCGGTCGAGTGGCTGCTCGGGGAGCGCTGCGTCGGCGCGATCGCCGCGCCCGAGATCCGCAACATGCTGATCCGCGAGCTGTTCGGCTCCAGGAAACACCGGGTGATCGTCCGGCAAGGAGCGGCACGTCTGGGCGAACTGGAATACCGCGACGCCGAGGTTTGCGGGCACCCCGGCTACGCCGCGCTACTCGACCTCCTGGTTAACGCCGAAACGGTGCACATGTTCCTGACTTACCACCTGATCTATCCGCCCGGAACGCGGATCATCACGGTCTCGAGCAAGGGGCCGCAGACGCTGATCTACAAGGAAACCGCTCCACTGCGAGTCAGCGTCGGCGAGTAAGGGCGGATCCTGCTCGTCGTCGTCTCCGTCTGGCCGCTCCTCACCCTCCGTGCAGGCGCGGCAGTGAGAGAAGTGGCGTCACCCGACAACGCACCAGGCCGGCCGGTCATAACCATCATCCATGGTTTGGGTGGGCTGCCCGATCCAGCGCGACCGGGACGCTCAATCCCTCCCTGCCAAACGCTCTTCGCGTTCAAGCTCGGCATCAGATGAATCACGCTCGGCCCCCGGTCAGCGGTGGACATCACCCTCGCACGGCTTCCTGGTCATCATGGATCTCGGCGACCAGCTCCTCGAGCACGTCCTCCAGGGTGAAGATGCCAAGCAGGTCACCAAAACTCTTCGACCACGACAATCAGTCGATCCCTGTTCGCCCGCAGGATATCCAGCAGCCCGTCCACTGGCTGGCTGGGTGGCACGAACAGCGGGTTGTTCCCTGGCTCGTTGAGGGTCCGGCTCAAATTTCCCCGCGCCACTTCACCGAGGATGTTTTGCAGCGTGATGACGCGATTTATTCTGTTATTCCGTTTCTAATTCGTTAATGCATTAACGATCCACGGCCAGTGTACGATTGAGCGGACACGCTGGTGCTCTGATTCAAGGGTTTTGAGGCTCGATTCGAGTTGATCTTCAAGTGCATCGATGCTATCGAAGGCCAGGTTGTGGAAGAACTTCTCGCGCAGTTCATCCCAGAGATGCTCGACCGGGTTGAGTTCAGGGGCATAGGGAGGCAACGGTAGCAGGTGTATGTTTTCGGGTGTTCTGAGTGCTTGGCTGGCATGCCAGCCCGCACCGTCAAGGACCATGACGATCCGATCCATCGGATGGCGTGCCGCCACTTCGTCGAGGAATAGCTGCATGCACGGCGTATTGACGTGCGGCAAGATCAGCGAGTCAAGCGCGCCCGTATCCACATCGACGGCCGCGTAGGCGTAGGTGTATTGGTGGGTGAGCATGGCCCGGCACAACGGTCGAATGGGTTGGGGCGCCCAGGCACGACGCACATCGTTGATGCGCCCGAAGCGCGCTTCGTCCTGAAACATCAGACGGATCGGGGTTCCTTGAGCGAAATCTCTCCGGAGTTCGGCAAGGGTGTCGGGGAGTTTTTTTCCACGCCTCCTGCGCGGTCGGATCACTTTGCGGATGTCGCTTGTCTGGCGCCAGCTTGCGCCAACCGTTGCGATGCAGCACGTTGTAGGCGGAGGACAGCGCCATCGGGCGTCCCAGCGCTTTCTCCAGGGCCGGCTTGATCTGACTGATGACCAATATACCGCCCTTGGCCGCTTGGTCGAAAAAGGGTTTCAACAGTTCGGCTTCTTGCGCTCGGGTGAAATTCTCCCGGTGGCGCCCGCCTCGTGCAGGTTCCGATTCACCGCCTACCCGATGTCCAGCCAGAAACGCGTTGCGTAATCGTGAGGCCCAACTGAGCGAAACGCCGATCACCGCGGCGGTCTGCTCAAGATTCAACCCGTAGCACAACGGCAGAACAACCGCTTGGGCCTGGCGCAGTTGTTCCACACTCTTGGCTTCTTTGACAATCTTCAGCGCCTCCGCTACCGACCCCTCTCCCTTGAACAGCCTTCCCATGCCACACCTCAGATCTCATTGAGATGCACTTATTATTGCTTAATTGGTGTGGAAATTGAATTAGACGATCACTTCGTCACCCGGCCTGACGAATACGGTGATCGCCGTGAAGATCGCCTGCGTCGCGCCGGCGGTGACTGTCACCTCGCTGTCGACATCGAAATGCGCCCCATACAGGCTGGCGACATTGTCGACGATAGCCTGGTACAGCCCGGGCATGCCGGCCATCGGCGCGTACGAGTTGCGCCCGGCCAGCATGTGACGGTGCATGGAATCGAACAGAGCCGGTTCGGCCTGGAAATCGGCAAAGCCCTGCGACAGGTTGATCGCCCCGCACTCGGCCGCCAGGCGCGACATCACCAACCGTCGCTGCTGCGCCAGTTGCCTGGCAGTGATGATGTCGCCAACCCGGCCCTTGACGTCACACCCGGCTGGCTGACCAAGGCGGTCATCACCGAACTCGGCGCCGGCCCGGCGAGCGACAACGGATTGGCGGTGCTTCTATCCGGAGGCCGCTCATGACTGATTCCGTTTCTAATTCGTTAATGCATTAACTATCCACGGCCAGTGTACGATTGAGCGGACACGCTGGTGCTCTGATTCAAGGGTTTTGAGGCTCGATTCGAGTTGATCTTCAAGTGCATCGATGCTATCGAAGGCCAGGTTGTGGAAGAACTTCTCGCGCAGTTCATCCCAGAGATGCTCGACCGGGTTGAGTTCAGGGGCATAGGGAGGCAACGGTAGCAGGTGTATGTTTTCGGGTGTTCTGAGTGCTTGGCTGGCATGCCAGCCCGCACCGTCAAGGACCATGACGATCCGATCCATCGGATGGCGTGCCGCCACTTCGTCGAGGAATAGCTGCATGCACGGCGTATTGACGTGCGGCAAGATCAGCGAGTCAAGCGCGCCCGTATCCACATCGACGGCCGCGTAGGCGTAGGTGTATTGGTGGGTGAGCATGGCCCGGCACAACGGTCGAATGGGTTGGGGCGCCCAGGCACGACGCAC
Organism: Candidatus Dechloromonas phosphoritropha; assembly: GCA_016722705.1. Taxonomy (NCBI): domain Bacteria; kingdom Pseudomonadati; phylum Pseudomonadota; class Betaproteobacteria; order Rhodocyclales; family Azonexaceae; genus Dechloromonas; species Candidatus Dechloromonas phosphoritropha. The sequence continues at coordinate 849,494 of JADKGN010000004.1, forward strand.
ATCGTTGATGCGCCCGAAGCGCGCTTCGTCCTGAAACATCAGACGGATCGGGGTTCCTTGAGCGAAATCTCTCCGGAGTTCGGCAAGGGTGTCGGGGAGTTTTTTTTCCACGCCTCCTGCGCGGTCGGATCACTTTGCGGATGTCGCTTGTCTGGCGCCAGCTTGCGCCAACCGTTGCGATGCAGCACGTTGTAGGCGGAGGACAGCGCCATCGGGCGTCCCAGCGCTTTCTCCAGGGCCGGCTTGATCTGACTGACGACCAATATACCGCCCTTGGCCGCTTGGTCGAAAAAGGGTTTCAACAGTTCGGCTTCTTGCGCTCGGGTGAAATTCTCCCGGTGGCGTCCGCCTCGTGCAGGTTCCGATTCACCGCCTACCCGATGTCCAGCCAGAAACGCGTTGCGTAATCGTGAGGCCCAACTGAGCGAAACACCGATCACCGCGGCGGTCTGCTCAAGATTCAAACCGTAGCACAACGGCAGAACAACCGCTTGGGCCTGGCGCAGTTGTTCCACACTCTTGGCTTCTTTGACAATCTTCAGCGCCTCCGCTACCGACCCCTCTCCCTTGAACGGCCTTCCCATGCCACACCTCAGATCTCATTGAGATGCACTTATTATTGCTTAATTGGTGTGAAAATGGAATGACCCGTGCACCGCCTTGATCGCCACTGCCTTGCGCACCATCGGCTCCAACGGACTTGGCCGCGGCACCGCAGGCAATGTCAGCGTGCGCACTGGCGAAGGCTTTTTCATCACGCCGACCGGCATACCCTACGCAACATTGGTGGCCGAAGACATACCGCTGATGGCACTCGACGGCACCCATCGCGGCCGGCGCAACCCGTCTTCGGAATGGCGCTTCCATCGGGACCTCTACGCCACGCGACCGGAAGTCGGTGCCGTACTGCACGCGCACGCGCCGTTCGCCGTCAGCCTCCCCTGCCTGCGCCACGACATCCCGCCCTTCCATTAACTGATCACGCGCTTCGGCGGCGACACCAAGCGCTGCGCCGGTTACGCCATTTTTGGCTCGCAGGCGCTGTCGACCGCAGCAATGACCGCTCTCGCAGGACGCAAGGGCTGCCTGCTCGCCAATCATGGCCTGCTGGTCGCCGGGAGCGATCCCGACGCGACACTGGTGCTGGCCTGCGAACTCGAAGACCTTTGCAAGCAATACGGGCGAGCCAGTGCTGCTGACGCCGGACGAAATGCACCCGGTGCGGGAAGCATTTTCGCGGTACGGCCAACAATAGGGTGCAAGACCAATACCGGCGCTTGTGGCAGAATGGGGTTCGATTCACGTCAGGGTCGTGCATGTCCAACAAGAATATCCGTTACGGCCAGTATCTTGGGGCGGTTCGCCGCCATCACCGGCATATCAGTTACAGCGAGGTCATTTCTGCCGAACGCTCCTTGCCGAGCCGGCGCGCCACGTTGCGGCCACTGGATATCCACCGTCTGGTAACGCCTTACGTAACGGTGCGTTTCGCCGAGCAGATGCGGTCGGTAATACCGCTGGCGCTGATGCTGGTCGGCTTTCAGGCCCTGGCGTTGCGTACCACGCCGGAAGAGGCGGAGATGATCGCTCTCGGCATCAGTGCCGTGATGATCGGTCTGATGCTGTTCATGGAAGGTGTCAAGCTGGGCCTGATGCCATTTGCCGAAAATATCGGCTTCCTGATGCCCGGGCGGTCGAGCGCCGCGACGATCCTGGCTTTCGGGGCGATGCTCGGCACCGCCGCAACCTTTGCCGAACCGGCAATCGGTGCGTTGCAGGTGGCCGGAGCGTCCGTCTCCGAGGCGCGCGCCGCCCTTCTCAAGGCCCTGCTGGGCGACTGGGCCGGCGCCTTGGTGCTGGCCGTCGCCGTCGGCGTCGGGTGCGCCGTCGCTCTCGGGCTGCTACGCCTCATGTTCGGCTGGCAGATGAAAACCCTCGTCTTGATCATCGTTCCGGTCTGCCTTGGGCTGACCGCCTACGCCGCCGGGCAGCCCGGGCTCGAGCGCGTGCTCGGGCTGGCCTGGGATTGCGGGGCAATCACCACCGGGCCGGTAACCGTCCCTCTTGTCCTTGCCATAGGCATCGGCGTCGCAGCCTCGGCCGGGCGTGGCGAGAACCCGCTGTCGGGCTTCGGTATCGTCACGCTGGCATCGCTGTTCCCGATCATCTTCGTTCTCAGCACCGCAATCTACCTCTCCGGCGAGAGTCTGCCTCCGGTCACCGCAGTCACCCAGGTGGCGAAGGCTTGGTATGAGGAGCCGCCGGTCACCGATCTGCTCGGCGCCGCCCGCTCGATTCTGCCGCTGGTCCTGCTGCTCTTCATCGTCCAGCACTATCTATTGCGGACGCCGATCAAGCGCCGGCAGATCGTTATCTATGGCATCAGCTTCGCCTTGATCGGCATGATGTTCTTCAACATCGGCCTGACTGCAGGCTTGGTCGAACTCGGCAACCAAGCTGGCAACAACGTGCCCTGGGCATTTTCGCCAAACCGCAAAACGGGGGCACCGGCGCTCTACCCGCGTTTCCTCGGGCTGACCATGACCTTGGTGTTCGCCTTCTGCATCGGCTACGGCGCGACCATTGCCGAACCGGCACTGAACGCGATGGGAATCACCGTCGAAAACCTGACCAACGGCGCTTTCAAGAAACGCCTTCTGCTGCGATCGGTTGCCATCGGCGTCGGCCTCGGAGCCGCCCTGGGCGTGGCACGGATCCTCTTCGACCTGCCGCTGGCCTGGCTGGTCGTTGGCGCCTACACCGTCGCTCTCGGCCTGACGGTTTTTTCACGCGAGGAGGTCGTCAATCTCGCCTGGGACAGCGCCGGTGTGACTACCGGCCCGATCACCGTCCCGCTGCTTCTGGCCCTCGGCATTGGCCTGGCTGAAGCGGTCGGCGCTCCGGAAGGTTTCGGCATCCTCGCCATGTGCTCGGCGGGACCAATCATCAGCGTGCTTGCCGCCGGTCTCTGGATCGACTGGCGCAACCGCGAACCGGTTTACAGCAACGCAAAGGGAAGTTGATGAGCCAGAGTGAAATGATCGTTCTGACCGATGCGGTATTGATCACCGCGATTGTCCAGCGTGGCAGTGCCGAAAAGGTCGTTCAGGTAGCCCAGGATGCCGGCGCTCAGGGAGCGACCATCTTTCACGCCCAAGGGACGGGCGTACGCCAGAAACGCCTCGGCATTCTCGGCCTGGCAATCAATGCCCAGAAGGAAGTCATCTACATTGTCGTACCCACCGATCAGGCAGACAATATTTTTGAGCGTATTTTCGTCGCCGCCAAGATCGACACTCCGGGTATGGGCATCCTGTGGATGTCGCCGATCGAAAAGATGGCCACCTATGTTCCGCACGAGGTTGCCGCCCGCTTCGGCCTTCATTTCGATTCGCGGAAGTGATGCGGCGATGAGCGCACTCGGTCACATCGGACGCGAAATAGAGAAGAGCCTGATCACGGCGATCGTAAAGCCGGGCAGCGGCCTGAAACTACTCAAGGCGCTGGCCGAGGCCCCCGGCGTGTTGTCGGTGTCGCACCATCATGCGCGCGGCGTGGGCAAACGTCGAATGCGCACGGGACAGCTTTTTTCCAGTGAACGCGACGTTCTCATCGTGCTCACCGAGGCCGAACATGCCGACAGCGTCTTTGACCGCGTCTTCAGTGAGGGTCATATCGGCGAACTGGGGACCGGAATGGTTTTCATGGAAAAGATCTTGCGCGGACACCCGATGATGCCGCTAGACCTGGCCGATTGGTAGCAACCCTGGCCACAGCAATCAAGCCGTCAATCCGGGAACACGAACGCTCTCTCTGGCTTGGCGCCGCGTCGATTGGTGCCGCCTGTTCGCTGGCATGGCCACCGTGACAATGCCGTAGGGGAGCGAGATTACTTGATCAGTGTTACTGGCAGGCCGGTCAGCTGCAGCAGGCGCGTCGTCACCGACCCCATCAAGGCGCCTTTAATGCCGGCCAGGCCACGCCTGCCGATGAATACCTTGTCACAGCCATTTTCCTTGGCGTAGCGGGCGGCCGTCTCGGTAATCGGTCCAATAAGCAGCGCAGCGGTATCAGGAACGCCAGCCTGGTCGAGCAAGGCGCGCGCCGAGCGCAGGGGCTTCGCCGCCACGTGTTTCCTGCATGGCTTTCGATCTCGCGTTCCGGCACGTGATTCCGTTTCTAATTCGTTAAGGAAACGCCGATTTATTCGTCACCCCGGCGAAGGCCGGGGTCCAGGCCGTTGATTTTTCTGGATTCCGGCCTTCGCCGGAATGACAATTTTGGAATAAATCAGCGCTTCCTTAATGCATTAGCGATCCACGGCTAGTGTCCGATTGAGCGGACACGCTGGTGCTCTGATTCAAGGATTTTGAGGCTCGATTCGAGCTGATCTTCAAGTGCATCGATGCTATCGAAGGCCAGGTTGTGGAAGAACTTCTCGCGCAGTTCATCCCAGAGATGCTCGACCGGGTTGAGTTCAGGGGCATAGGGAGGCAACGGTAACAGGTGTATGTTTTCGGGTGTTCTGAGTGCTTGGCTGGCATGCCAGCCCGCACCGTCAAGGACCATGACGATCCGATCCATCGGATGGCGTGCCGCCACTTCGTCGAGGAATAGCTGCATGCACGGCGTATTGACGTGCGGCAAGATCAGCGAGTCAAGCTCGCCCGTATCCACATCGACGGCCGCGTAGGCGTAGGTGTATTGGTGGGTGAGCATGGCCCGGCACAACGGTCGAATGGGTTGGGGTGCCCGAAGCGCGCTTCGTCCTGAAACATCAGACAGATCGGGGTTCCTTGAGCGAAATCTCTCCGGAGTTCGCCAAGGGTGTCGGGGAGTTTTTTTCCGCGCCTCCTGCGCGGTCGGATCACTTTGCGGATGTCGCTTGTCTGGCGCCAGCTTGCGCCAACCTGGAAATGGAATTATTTCGTCAATACCGCCCCGAAGCGAGCATTCCGAGGCGGTGGATATCCGTAGCGCCGGGGCACAAAAAAAGCCGCTGAAAGCGGCTTTCCTGTGATTCCGGCAACCGATTACTTCTTCAGCGAATCGCGAATCTCGCGCAGCAGGATGACGTCTTCCGGCGTGGCCGGGGCTTCGGGTTCCGGCGCCGGCGGTTCTGCGTTGCGTAGGCGATTGAGCTGCTTGACCATCATGAAAATGACGAAGGCGAGGATGATGAAATTGACCAGGATGGTCAGGAATGAACCGTAGGCGAATACCGGAATTCCAGCGGTCTTGATGTCGGCCAGCGTTGTCAGTTTATTTGGGTTGTCGCTGAGTACGAAAAACAGGTTGGAAAAATCCAGCCGGCCGGTGACGCGCGAGATCAGCGGCATGATCAGGTCGCCGACGATCGAGTCCACGATCTTGCCGAAGGCGCCGCCGATGATGACGCCGACCGCGAGATCCATCGCATTGCCCTTGACCGCGAACTCCTTGAATTCCTGAAGCATACTCATGACGGATTCCTTTCTGCCTTGCTAGTTTTATGGTGGCTGGATTATTGACGCGTCACCGTCCTGCGTCAACACCCTTTCACAGCCGCCGCAGACGCTCCCCGGCCACGACCAGGGTTTCCTCACGCTTGGCAAAGCAGAAGCGCACGACGCGATCATCCCGGCCATCGGCGTTGAACACCGAAACCGGTATCACTGCGACCCCGATCTCGCGGGTCAGCCATTCGGCAAAGGCGCAGTCGGGAAGATTGGAAATTGCACTGTAGCGCGCCAGCTGGAAATAGGTGCCGCGACAGGGCAGGATCTCGAACCGCGTATCGGCCAGCAAGCGGCGGAAGAAATCGCGCTTTTCCTGGTAGAAGGCCGCCAGCCCGAGGTAGCGCGCGGCGTCCTGCATGTAGTCGGCGAGCGCCAGTTGCGACGGCGTGTGCACGGTAAAGACGTTGAACTGGTGCACCTTGCGGAACTCGGCCATGAGTGCTGCCGGGCCAACGACGTAACCGATCTTCCAGCCGGTAATGTGATAGGTCTTGCCGAAGCTGGAAACGACGATGCTGCGCGGCGCCAGTTCGGCATGGCCGCACAGGCTAGCGTGCCGCTCACCATCAAATACGATGTGTTCGTAGACCTCGTCGGAAAGGACAACGATATCGGTGCCACGCAGCAATTCGGCCAGCTTTTCCAGGTCGACCGCAGTCAGCAGGCTACCGGTCGGGTTATGTGGCGAATTGACGATGACCATCCGCGTTTTCGGCGATATCAGCCGCGCCACCTGAACCCAGTCCGGCGCGTAATCGGGGAATTGCAGTTGTGCGAAAACCGCCGTGCCACCCACGGTTTCGATGGCCGGCACGTAGGAATCGTAAACCGGCTCGAAAACGATCACTTCGTCACCCGGCCGCACGAAGGCGGCGATTGCAGTGAAGATCGCTTGCGTCGCGCCGGCGGTGACTGTCACCTCGCTGTCGACATCGAAACGCGCCCCATACAGGCCGGCGACCTTGTCGACGATAGCCTGGCGCAGTTCCGGCATGCCGGCCATCGGTGCGTACTGGTTGCGTCCGGCCAGCATGTGGTGGTGCATGGCGTCGAACAGCGCCGGTTCGGCCTGGAAATCGGGAAAGCCCTGTGACAGGTTGATTGCCCCGCACTCAGCGGCGAGGCGCGACATCACGGTAAAAATGGTCGTCCCCATGGCAGGGAAGCGGGAGTCGATATGTATCGGGGTTTGCATGTTGGCCTTGCACTCCCTACGGTCGCGGTCGACCGTGAAAAAGAGGTGAAAATCATGCGCCAAGCCAGCCCGGCAGGCAACCACAAGCTTGAAAGTGCCGTAGTATTACATACGTTATAACAAACAGAAGCTGCCATGTTCGCGCTCAAACTGACACAGATCGGCAATTCGGTGGGTGTCGTGCTGCCCAAGGAACTGCTGGCCAAGCTGCATGTAGAAAAAGGTGACACCGTCTATGTGACCGAATCACCTGATGGAGTGCGCCTGACGCCCTTCGACCCGGCCTTCGAAAAGCAGATGGAAGCCGCTCGCAAGATCATGAAAGCGCGGCGCAACGTGCTGCATGAGCTGGCTAAATGAACAACTGGACGTGGATTGAAGAATCCGTCGTCTGGGCAGTTCACGAAGCGCAACTCGCCGGGCATGGCGGGGCGACCGGCGTGCGCGACGCCGGCTTGCTGGCCTCAGCCTTGGCGCGTCCGCTCAACCTGGCCGCCTACGATAGTGAGGCCGACGCTGCTGCGCTGGCGGCCGCCTATGGCTTCGGTATCGCACGCAATCATCCTTTCATCGACGGCAATAAACGTACCGCATTTGTCTGTACCGAGCTTTTTCTTGCACTCAACGGCTACCAGTTGCAGGCTGACGATGCCAACTGCGTCAGTACCATGCTCTCCCTGGCGGCCGGCGACTTGCCTGAATCTGCATTCGCCGCCTGGCTGCGCACGAATACCGCGACTGTCTGAATAATGAACATCGACTGCATCCCGGACCCGCAGCCTGCGCGCCGGCCCTGAGCAGGGGACGATCACCATCATCATCGACCAGACCCGCTTGCCGCACGCACTGAACTGACTGCGCGTCTCCGCACTGGGCGCCGGCGCGCATGGAGACGGTGCTCGTAGCGCTACCCTGTAACCCTGGTTGCCGGCGTGTCAATGTTCTGGATTCTCTGAAGCGGCGGCCGCTCGAGCTCTTGCCTTCGTTGGCGACATTGCGGCAGCGCCATGATATCGCTAGACTCACAAGTTGTTTTTCGTGCGCGGAGAGTGAAGTGGACGCTGGTAACTCGATCGACATCGCCAAGCACGTGCTTGTGGAATTCGGAGAAATCCTCTCCATCGGCACTCTGTGCGCTTTTCTGGCGCAGAAGATCAAGGTTCCCGACGTGGTGACCTTTCTGCTCGCCGGCATGCTGATGGGCCCCGAAGTCGCGGGTCATCTGCTGGGTACCGACACCATCGGCGTGATCAACATCAAGGCGGACTCGGCGCTCAACCAGTTGATACTGATCTTCGGCTCCTGCTATATCCTGTTCGACGGCGGCGCCACCCTGCGCCTCAAGGTACTCAAGGAAGTCTGGATCACCATTTTGGTCATGTCCACGCTGGGCGTGCTGATCACCACCTTCGCTACCGGCCTGGTCGCGCATTACGTGCTCGGCGTACCACTGATTGTCGCCCTCCTGCTGGCCGCGACCATCGCCTCGACCGACCCGGCGACCTTGGTGCCTGTCTTCAAGCAAGTGAAGATCAAGGCCAAGGTGGCGCAGACCGTGATGAGCGAATCGGCTTTCAACGACGCGATGGGCGCCATCATCACCTTAACCATCCTGGGGATCGCCATGGGTCAGGGGGAATTCTCGCTGGCCGACGCCGCCGTAAAACTGATCAAGGAATCAGTTTTGGGTATCCTGGCCGGCGGCGTACTGGGCTACCTGGCGGCCTGGCTGATAGCGCATGAAAAGTTCGACTACCTCGCCGAATACGCGCCGGTGGTCAGCCTGATGGCGGTGATCGGCGCCTACTTGAGCGCCGATGGAATGCATGCCTCGGGCTTCATGGGGGTCTTCGTGTTCGGCATCATGCTCGGCAACAAGGAAATGTTCGGCTTCCGGATGGAAGGCGAGGAGGAAGAATTGCTCGAACATTTCATCCTCACCACCGCCTTCATCATGCGTATGTTCATCTTCATTCTGCTCGGCAGCCAAGTGGACTTCGCGCTGATGAACAAGTATCTGGCCAGCGGCGTGATCATCGTCACCTTCTTCATGCTGGTGGCGCGCCCGCTCACCGTGTTTCTGTGCGCTGCGCCCGACTGGCGCGCCAAATGGACGCTGAACGAACTACTCTTCATGTGTTGGACTCGTGAAACCGGGGTCATTCCGGCCGCGCTGGCCGGCATCCTGGTCGGCCTCAAGGCGCCGATGGCTGACATGATCGCCTCGGTGACCTTCATCGCCGTGCTGATGACGATCATTATCCAGGCCACCACCACCAAGTGGCTGGGCGACCGGCTCGGATTGCTGGAAAGATAGGTTGGCGGATACGTCGAAGGATAGGAAATTCACTCCACTCTGGAAAGGATCCCGTGCCTGGGAGTTGCTGACAATGCGCCCGCCCATGCGGCTATCGCTGCGTCGAAACTTCGTCGCGATGGCCTGTCTTGCGGCTGGAATGCTCAACCATTTGCACACCTTTCCCTGGCCGCTGCACAAGAAACGGCACAGGCCCGGTTTAGGCCGGTCGGCCTGAACTTGTCGATGGCCGGTGTTGCCCGAAGGCTCCCCTAGACCCGCTCGATGCGCACCTTGGTCGCGGTGCGCCCATCGGCTTCGGCTACCGTATAGCGATAACCGTTTTCCACGACCTCGTTGCCCACCGCTGGAATGTGCCGTAGGCGGCTGATGAGGAAGCCAGCGATCGTATGCACCTCGCCAGCCGGCAGGTTGAGGTTCAGCGAGTCGTTGAGTTCCGAAATCGGCGCCCTCCCGCTGACCAGGTAGGTCTCTTCATTCACCGACTCGATGGCCGAACGGCTTGGCGGCTTCATGGAGTCGAAGTCAAAGCCCGTATCCACGGTGCCGACAACCTCCTCGAAGATGTCTTCCATCGACAGGATGCCCGTTGCCGAACCGAATTCATCGACGACAATGGCCATGTGATCCGTGCGCGCGCGAAGTAGCGGCAGCACCTGGTCCAGCCGCTGCTTGGGTGTCAGGTAGAGAGCGGGCTTGACGAAGTCGGCGATCGGCCGCTGCAGAATGTCGGGCAACAGCAGATCCCACGTGCTCAGCGTCAGCACTCCGGTCACGTTGGTCATGTTGCCGCGAAAAACCGGCAGGCGATTGAACCCGGAATCCCAGACGCGGCGGACCGCCTGTCTCATCCCGCGAAGTTCGTTGAGACCGGTGACCTCGGCCAGCGGCGTCATTACCTCGCCAACGGTGGTGTCGGCGAATCGGAAGATACGACGAATGCGCTGCTTGGTCGTGGCGGCACTGTCCGAGGAAGTTTCCGAGACATCGATCAGCACGCGCAACTCATCCTTGGTTATGAAGCCGCTGGCCCCGGACGTCGCACCGCCAAAGAGGCGAGCGGCAACGCGCGCGATACGGCTGAAGACGAAAATCACCGGATAGAACGCATAGGAGAAGAAGCGCAGCGGGTAGATGACCCTGGTGACGATCGTATCGGCCTTCTGCTGGAAGATGCTCTTGGGCACGATTTCACCGAAGATCAGCAGGAACGGCGTAAACACCAGCACCGAAACCAGATCGCCGCTTTCCCCAAGCAGGTCTATGAAGAGCAGAGTACCCATGGTGGTGATCGTTACCGTCGCGATATTGGTGCCGACAAGCGTCGTCCCGAGCATCACGTCCGGGGCGCGGAACAGGCTCAGGACCAGTTTGGCTCCGGCATTTCCGTTCCTGGCTTCATGGCGCAGACGAATCTTGTCGGAATTGACCATTGCCAGTTCAGACCCCGAGAAGAAACCCTTGAGCACCAGGAAAACCAGGATTACCAGCAGTTCAAAGATGTGTCCCATCGCTTTTCTCCTTGCCTATTCCGCGATGTCCGCGGCTTTGTCGGTCGGTGCATTGCTCGGCACGGGGTCATCCACCGACTGTTCCACGATGTCCGCGGCTTTGTCGGTCGCTGTATTGCTCGGCACGGGGTCATCCACCGACTGTTCCGCGATGTCCGCGGCTTTGTCGGTCGCTGCATCACTGGACACGGGGTCATCCACCGACTGTTCCACGATGTCCGCGGCTTTGTCGGTCGCTGCATTGCTCGGCACGGGGTCATCCACCGACCGTTCCACGATGTCCGCGGTTTTGTCGGTCGCTGCATTACTCAGCGCGGGGTCATCCACCGACCGTTTCTGACATTCCTCGGTCGGTTCATTCAGAAGATCGTGTTCGTACTCGTCGAACACCTCGTGCTCCCGTTCCTGCGTTGCCGGCGAATCTTCAGGCATCGGTTCGGCGACGCTTTCCAATTCCAGCGGCTCGTCTTCGACGATCTCCGGTTCATCCGGCGTGCGACCATGCGCGACACGGACCTTGGTGATGCGCGTCCTGCTCACCTCCTTGATTGTGATCTCATAATCGGCGAAAAAGACCTTCTCGCCGACCCGCGGCAGGCGACCGAAGAGGACCAGGGCCACGCCGCCGATGGTATTCATCAGCGGATCCTCGATGTCGAAATTGGTAAGGGTGCGCAGATCAGCCAGGCGCATGTAACCGGGGACGGTAAAGCTGTTGCTGCCCTTTTCCCGGTAGTACTGCTGCCCACGCATCGTGCCCGAGATTTCGCCGAAGATGAAGCTGAGCACGTCCTTCATGGTGACGATGCCGAGCACCTCGCCATACTCGCCGATGACAACGGCGGCGCGGGTATTGAAACGTTGGAAGTACTCGAGCATCTCATCGACTTTCTTCGTTGGCGGGACGAAGTGCGCCGGTTTGAGGATTTCCTTGAGCTTTATCTTGGAGCGGTCGGCATCGGCATTGATCCGGCGCAGTAGATCGTCGGCATGCAGAAAGCCGATGACATTGTCCCAGTGACCACGGTAGACGGGGACGCGCGGATGACGATAGCCGCGAAACACCTCGATCATGTCTTTAACGGGCAGACCGCCGTCAAGGGAGCGAATCTGTGGGCCTGGGGTCATGATCCGGGCGACGTCGGTTTCGGCGGCCTCGAGCACCTTGTCGATCAGTACCCGTTCCGAGGCTTGTATGACGCCCGTCTCCTCGCTGTCGGCCATCAGCGTTCGCAGTTCGTCGGCCTTGAGGATGTTCTCGCGTCCGACGTGCTCGCCGACGACGAAGGTCGTGACGCGGTCGGCTACCATGCGAACCACGTTGCGCAGGGGGGTGACGATCAGTATCCATTTCGGCAGGATACGGGCCGAGAGCTGGGTCGCATACTTGACCGGGAAATTGACGGCTATCGTTTTCGGTGTCACTTCGCCGAACAGCAGCAAAAGCGGCACCATGACGACGATGTTAATCCAGCCGGCATCCGCCTCGCCGAACGCGTGAACGAGGATCATGGTCATGTTGGCCGCTGCCGCGATGTTCACCAGTTCGTTGCCGCAGAGCAGCGAGACGATCAGTCGTCGTGGCTCGTCGAGCATGGCGTGGATGCTCTCGGAATAGGGATTGCGCGAATTGCGCAACTTCTGAAGATCGACGCGACTCAGCGAAAACAGGGCGGTTTCAGAACCGGAGAAAAACGCCGACATGCCGAAGAGCACGCACTGAACCAGAATGCGGATCGTGAGTTCCCAGTTGATTGACGATATGCTGAACCATTCCCAGTCCATGAAATCCCCCCACCTCAGGAATTGCTGTTGACGAGCAAGAATTCGGAAGCGCCGGCCATCAGGGCCACCTTCGCTCCTTGGTCCCCTGCAGCGGCACAAAAAGCGAAGGATAGGTGCAATCAGATAAAGGAACAAGGGGGCATGCGCCCGGTTCCCGCACTCCATCGACTTTACTCCCGCTGCCGCCGGGCATTTCCGTCGGCGCCGACCGGCGAACTCCGCGATGCCGCCGAGGGTTTGCCCCTTCTCTCGGTAAGGTAAAATTCCTTATTCGCGGGGAAGATGCTGTATCGCTTTTAGAATTGGGGTAGACGGCACGCAAGATCAGCATTCAAGATGACGGCCGGGGCGCTCTGTCGCGGGGGCGAGGCGTTTGGCCGGGCATGTCCGCATTTACGTGAAAGGAGATCTACCGATGTCAGAGGAAGAGAAGAGTGGTAGTAGTCGGGTGAGGATGACGGGTAGGCCGCTACTTGTTCCGGTCGATTTCTCCGCCTATTCGGAGGCGGCGCTGCTGCTGGCGAGCGATCTAGCAGACGGGCTGGGGGCGCGGCTGGTGGTTCTGCACGTCGTGCACGACCCGCTGAACATGCCTGGCTACTATGCCCGCATGACGCGCAAGAAGACGCTGACCCTGATGGAAGACATCGCCGCCGAAATGCTCGACGAATTCATGACCAAGGTAGCCATGCGGAATCCTGAGCGGAAGGCGCTGCAAAAGCCGGAACTCCTGTTGGTCAAGGGCATCCCGGTCACCCGCATTCTGCAGGTGGCCGAGAAAGAGAAGGCGAGAATGATAGTGATGGGCAGCCAGGGCGCCACCGGCCTGAAGCATCTGCTGCTGGGATCAGTCGCCGAGCAGGTTCTTGGCCTCGCCAAGCTGCCGGTCACCATCGTCAAGGAACAACCAAAACGCTGAGTCGAAACAATCGGAGGAGCCCCGAGTCATGCTGAACACGTATCTGAAACAATATCCCGCGAACACTGGCGCGCTGATCGCGCTCTGCATCGTCGGCTCGGTTCTTGGCGTCATCGCCTGGCCGGCGCTCGCCGCTGGCGAGGAAGCTGCCGGAATGAACTGGGGTGGCATGACGACGGAGTTGCTCGGCGGCCTCGCCCTGTTCCTCTACGGCATGGTGCAGATGGAAGTGGCGCTCAAGGCCGTGGCCGGCGAGCGCATGAAAAACATCCTCGCCACGCTGACCGTCAACCGTTTTGCCGGTTTGGGAACGGGTGCCGTGGTGACCGCGGTGATCCAGTCGTCATCGGTGACCACGGTCCTGCTGGTCGGCTTCATCTCGGCCGGGCTGATGTCGCTGCCGCAATCGGTCGGCGTCATCATCGGCGCCAAGATCGGTACGACCATCACCGGCCAGATCGTCGCCTTCAAGATCACCAAGGCGGCGCTGGCGATGATCGCCGCTGGCTTCGCCATGCTCTTCCTATCCAGGAACGAGAAGATCAAGAGTTACGGCGGCATGCTGATGGGCCTCGGTCTGGTCTTCTTTGGCATGCACGTGATGGGTGAGGCGATGCTGCCGCTACGCAGCTGCCAGCCCTTCCTCGACATGATGCAGACAATGACCAACCCGGTCATCGCGGTAATCGTCTCCGCCCTGTTTACCGGGCTGATCCAGTCGTCGTCGGCGACCACGGCCATCGTCATCGTCATGGCCTCGCAAGGCTTCATCAGCCTCGACGCGGGTATCCCCCTCTGGCCATGGGTGCCAACATCGGCACCTGCGTGACGGCATTGCTGGCGGCCATCGGCAAACCACGCGAGGCCGTCCGTTGCGCCGTGGTGCATACCGGGCTGGCGGTAACCGGCGTCTTGATCTGGCTGCCTTTCGTCAGCTTCATCGCCAATTTTGTCACGGCAATCTCGCCGACCTACCCCGATCTCACCGGCATCGAACTGCTGGCGGCCGAGACGCCGCGCCAGATCGCCAACGCGCACACCTTCTTTAACATCGCCAACGGCTGTATCTTCATCTGGTTCACGACCTACATCGCCCGCATCGCCGAATGGCTGGTGCCCGACAAGCCGCTCGAAGACGAAGCGGTCATCGTGCGCACCAGGTTCATGCAGAAGGAGTTCCTGACCACGCCGTCGTTGGCGATCGGAGAGGCGCGCATGGAGATGATGCACATGGGCGAGACGGTCAATGCCATGCTGCGGGACATCATGCCGGCGATCATCAAGGGCGACCGGAAGGCGCTCGAGGACATCCGGCAGATGGACGACACGGTCAATATCCTGCATGTCGAAATCATCGATTACCTGGCCAAGATCAGCAAGCAGCAGTTATCCGAGGAGCAGAGCAGGGAGTTGGTGAAATTGATGGAGGCGGTGGGCAATCTCGAGAACATCGGCGACATCGTCGGAACCAATCTGGTGGCGCTCGGCCACGACCGGATCAGGGACAAGGTCGAGGTCAGCGCGGCCACGCAGCAGGTGCTCAACGGCTTCCAGGAAGCTGTAGGCAAGGCGGTTGCCGCTGCCATTCAGGCGGTCGGCGAGGGCAACGAGCGCGCGGCGCAGGTGGTGACTTCGATGAAGAGCGAGATCAGGCGGATCGCCGAGTCGGCGGCCGCACACCAGGCCCGCCGTCTGGTTGCCGGGGAACACAACCGGTTGCCGGCGTATACCCTGAAAATCAAGATCATCGAAATGCAGAAACGCATCTACTACTTCGCCAAACACATGGCCAAAACCGTCTTGCCGGCGGCCGTGCAGGACCAGTAGCGCATGGCGGCGCGTGGCAATGGCGGGTTCCGCACCCGCCCTGCCCCGTCGTCGGTGCTTTGGATATTGAAAGCGGTCGGCGGGGATTTCCGTCCTGTCACCGCGCTCACCGAAAGCCGCGCCTGACTCGTCAGGCCGGATACGAGCCTGTAACTGGATTTTGTACTACCTGTCCAATTCATGAACATCGACGGTATCCCCACCCGCAGCCTGCGCGCAAATCCTGAGCGCCGCGTCATCGACATCATCGATCAGACCCGTCTGCCGCATGCGCTGCACTGGGTGCGCGTCGCCACGCTCGAAGAGGCCGCCCACGCCATCGCTTCAATGCAGGTGCGGGGCGCGCCGCTGATCGGTGCCACCGCCGCCTACGGGCTGGCGCTCGCTCTCGACTTCGATGCCTCCGACGCCCGGCTGGCCAAGGCCGCGACAATGCTGCGGTCGACCCGGCCGACGGCCGTGAATCTGCATTGGGCGCTGGCCCGCATGGAAGCCGTCGTCGCGCCGCTGCCGCCTGACCGGCGCCGCGCCGCCGCGTGGACCGAGGCTGCCAAGATCGCCGACGAGGACATCGCCCGGAACATCGCCATCGGCCAGCATTGCCTTGCGCTGTGGCGCGATCTGATCGTCGCCGAACGCGGGACCCTCAACGTGATGACCCACTGCAACGCCGGCTGGCTGGCCACCGTCGACCGCGGCACGGCACTGTCGCCGGTCTATGCCGCGCACGACGCCGGCATTCCGGTGCATGTCTGGGTTTCCGAAACGCGGCCACGCAACCAGGGCCTGCTCACCGCCTGGGAACTGGAACAGCACGGCGTGCCGCACACGCTGATCGCCGACAACGCCGCCGGCCTCCTCATGCGCAACGGCAAGGTCGATACGGTGATCGTCGGCGCCGACCGCATTGCCGCCAACGGCGATGTCGCCAACAAGATCGGTACCTACCTCAAGGCGCTGGCCTGCGCCGACAACGGCATTCCGTTTTACGTCGCGGCGCCGCGCTCGACCATCGACTTCGCCTGCGCCGACGGTGCACATATCCCCATCGAGGAGCGTGACGGCGACGAACTTCGTCTGGTTTGCGGCCTCGACCAGCACGCCCAACTCTCGGCGCTGCGCCAGTTGCCGGCCAGCGAGGATGTCGCCAATCCGGCCTTCGACGTGACGCCGGGCTGGCTGGTCAAGGCCATCGTCAGCGAGCGCGGCGCCTGCGCCGCCAGCCGCGAGGGCTTGCTTTCGCTCTACCCGGAGGAAGCCGGTGGCTGACCCGCGCGACGACCTGATCGCCACCGCCCGCGCCATGCAACTGGCCGGGCTGAACAAGGGCACCGCAGGCAACGTCAGCGTGCGCGACGGCGACGGTTTCCTGATCACGCCGACCGGCCTGCCCTACGATACCCTTACCGCGGACGATATCCCGCGCATGGCGCGCGACGGCTCGCATGTCGGCCCGCGCAAGCCCTCTTCCGAATGGCGCTTTCACCGCGACCTCTACGCCGCCCGGCCCGAACTCGGCGCCGTGCTGCACGCCCATTCGCCCTTCGCCGTCAGCCTCGCCTGCCTGCGCCGCGACATTCCGCCCTTCCACTACATGATCGCGCGCTTCGGCGGCGACACCATCCGTTGCGCCGACTATGCGATTTTCGGCTCCGCTGAACTGTCGACCGCGGCAATGGCCGCCATGCGCGGGCGCACGGGTTGCCTGCTCGCCAACCACGGCTTGCTGGTCGCCGGCCGCAACCTCGATGAGGCATTGACACTCGCCGTTGAACTCGAGGAACTCTGCGGGCAGTACTGGCGCGCCTGCCAGCTCGGCCACCCTGTCCTGTTGACGTCCGATGAAATGCGGGCGGTCCTCGAACAATTCCGTGCCTACGGACAACAGTAGACCTGCCGCCGCCCAACGCGCGCCGGAACAACCGCGGCAGGAACGCAAATCCTCGCGTTTTTTCTGCAAAATGGCTTGCGCTGACGCCCCACGATGCCGCTAGACTTGGCAAACTAACGCACACAAGGAGGAGACGATGAAAAGATCAGAATCACGCGGATTTCTGCGGGCAGTCGTATTTGGCCTTTTCCTGGCGTCGACCGTGGTCAGCGCCCAGGAAATACGCATGCTGAGCAACGGGGGCTTGCTCTATCTGCCGATCTATTCGCACGTAGTCTTCGGCAACCTTGGTCGGAGCGGCACGCCGTCACAGGTCTCGCTCTCGACGCTGGCCAGCATTCGCAACACTGATCCACGGCGCCCGCTGCGCGTTCTCACGGCGCGCTATTTCGACACCGACGGCAAACTCATCGGCGAGCGCGTGCCAAAACCCGTGGTCGTGCCACCGCTGGGCACGCTCGAACTGTTCATCGAGCGCAATGATCTCTCGGGTGGGTCCGGTGCCAACTTCATCATCAAGTGGGATGCCAGCTCGCCGATCAATCCGCCGCTGGTCGAAGCCCTGCACGTCAACATGGATGGCGGCAAGGCGGTCGTCTTCATGACCCAGTCGCAGCCGATCGAAGATCCCGCCGCCCAGCCAGCCCGGCAATGAATCCCTCGCATACCGGCTACATCCTTCGCCTGCTCTATGCCGCGCTGGGTGGGCTGGTTGCCGTTCTCGCCTTCGGCACCATCGGCTACATGGAGCTTACCGATGGCAATTATTCCTGGTTCGACTGTTTCTACATGACTTTCATCACCATCGCCACCATTGGCTTCGCCGAGATCATCGACATGACCGGCAACCAGCCGGCGCGCATGCTGACGGTCGCCATCGGCATTCTAGGCGCCGGCGATTTGTCGATCCTGTTCTCAATCGTCACGGTGTTTATCCTTGAATCAGATCTCAACGGAACCCTCCAGAGGAAACGCATGGAAAAAATGATCAGGAAACTGAAGGGCCATTACGTCCTTTGCGGCTTCGGGCGCGTCGGCCGCAACATCGCGCGCGAACTCGAAGCCACCAAACACCGCTATGTCGCCATTGACGAGGAAATCGAGCGCCTTGATGAATACAAGGAGAAGAACCCCGGGTTTCTCTACCTGAATGGCGACGCCAGCGACGACGATGTACTGCTGGTTGCCGACCTCGAAGATGCCAAGGGCCTGTTCGCCGTCACCGGCGACGACTCGCGCAACCTGATGATCGTCATCACCGCCAAACAAATCAAACCGACGCTGCGCGTCGTCGCCCGCTGCTCGGAAGAGCGCAACATCGAGAAGATGCGCAAGGCTGGCGCCGATGCCATCGTCTCGCCTGACCTGACCGGCGGCATGCGCATCGCGTCGGCGATGATCCGCCCGCACGTCGCTTCCTTCCTCGAAGAAATGCGCAGATCGGTGTCGAACCTGCGGGTCGAGGATATCCCGATTCCGGCTGGCTTCATTCCCAAGCCGATGGGTGCGCTGCAACCGCGCGGCGACAATTACATCCTCCTCGCCGCCCGCGAGCGCAACGGCAACTGGCAGTTCAACCCGGACGCCGAATACCTGCTCAAGCCCGGATTCACGCTGGTCGCGATGGTCACTCCGGAGGGACGCCGGGAACTTGAAACCCTGCTGATCGACATGCGCGCCTGACGCTGATGCCGCGCTGGACGGTGCGGCAGGCTGCTGGCCCCGGTTGGCGACAATAGGAGAAGGAACTATTTGACCAGCGTCACCGGCAATTTGGTCATGCCAAACACGCGCGTTGCCACCGAACCCATCAGGAAACTGCCAATGACACCCAGGCCGCGCGTACCCATGACGATCTTTCCGCAGGAGTTCTCGACGGCGTAGCGAACAATGGTCTCGGCAACCGGCCCGATCAGAACGGCGGCCGTGTAGGGCATACCCGCGTTATCAAGGAGCGCACGTGCCGATTCGAGGACATCGCCACCACATGCTTCCTGCATGTCCTCGATTTCGCTTGCCGGCATATGGCCACGCAACTCGTGGGAGTCGATCGGCAACTGAACGTTGATCAGGGCGATCTCGGTCCCGGCGCCACCATTCACCTCGGAAATGACGTGGCGCACGGCGCGATCGGAATGACTGGAGCCATCAACCGGGAGCAGTATCTTCATGGCAATTACCTTGGACGTTTCGTTGGCCAGAGTTTAGCCGAATCCCTTGCCACATGCGGTCTACGACGCTCCCCTGGCAGCGGGGACCACTGCGGGGAAACCACGGGAAGCACTGAATCTGCATCGATGCTAGAATTTCCGCCATTCTAGACTCTTTGGAAATTGATGAGATCGCTGCTTGGCGGACGCCGACTACATCTCCTGGCAGCCTTGCCGGCCCTGTTCGCCGTACCGCTGGCGCTCGCGACACCGGGTGCTGAGGAGGCGACCGTCTCCGGCATTCCCGTCGATTTCATTCTCTTCGCCGCGACACTTCTCGGCGTCGCCTTGTTTCACCATCATGCCCTGCCAGTGGCCCTCACTGGCGTGGTGGCAATTGCCACCTACAAGATCCTGTTCACCGGCTTCGAGACCGCTGAAGGCCTGGCTGGATTCGGCCTGCACATGGCGCATGAGTGGGTGCTGCTGATCAATCTGCTCTGCCTGCTGGTCGGCTTTGCGCTTCTGGCCCGCCATTTCGAGGACAGCGGCGTGCCGGAAATCCTGCCGAAGCTGCTGCCAGCAGGCTGGATGGGGCCTTTCGTGCTTCTTGTCATCATCTTCCTGCTCTCGGGCTTTCTCGATAACATCGCCGCGGCATTGATCGGCGCCACGGTGGCGGCCAGCGTTTTCAGGCGCAAGGTCCATATCGGCTATCTTGCCGCCATCGTCGCCGCCTCGAATGCCGGCGGTGCCGGCTCCGTGCTCGGTGACACGACGACGACGATGATGTGGATCGACGGGATCAGCCCGCTTGCCATGGTCAGTGCCTTCCTGCCTGCCGCAGTGGCGATGATTGTCTTCGGCATCCCGGCGGCGCGGATGCAGCACAGGCACATGGCGATCACCCGCAACCTGCAGGCAGTTCATCACATCGACTGGGCACGCGTCGGCATCGTCGCGTTCATCCTCGTTGCGGCAATCGCCACCAACGTCACCGTGAATCTGAAGTTCGCCGCGCTGGCCGACAGCTTTCCTTTTCTTGGCAGTGCGGTCTGGGTTGCGCTGCTGCTCGCGGCGCCGCTGCGCAAGCCCGAATGGAGCCTGATGCCGGGCGCCATCAAGGGCTCTGTCTTCCTGCTGGCGCTGGTCACCTGCGCCTCGATGATGCCGGTGGAAAAGCTGCCGCCCGCTTCGTGGCCGTCAACACTGGCCCTGGGCTTCCTCTCTGCCGTCTTCGACAACATTCCGCTGACCGCGCTGGCCCTCAGGCAGGGTGGCTACGACTGGGGTTTCCTTGCCTACGCCGTCGGCTTCGGTGGTTCAATGCTGTGGTTCGGATCCTCATCCGGCGTCGCGGTGGCGAATCTGTTCCCGCAGGCGAGGTCGGTCGGCCAGTGGCTACGCCACGGCTGGATGATACCCATCGGCTACGTGGTCGGCTTCTTGGTCATGCTGGCCGTGCTGGGCTGGCATCCGCATGAGAGACACAAGGACAATCTGCCCGCCCCGGCCAGTTCGCAACCCTTGTCTTCCCCGGGCGACGCCCACTAACCGAAAGCCCAGGCCATGCCCCTCCATATCCGCCGCCTCATCCCCCTCGCCCTGCTCGCCGCCGCCTGGCCGGTCTTCGCCGCCGGCTCCGGCGTGATCGGCGAGAACCTTCTGTGGCTGGCCATCATCATTCTCGCCGCCCGCCTCTTCGCGCCGCTAGCCGAGCGCGTGGGCTTTCCGGCGGTTCTCGGTGAACTGCTGCTTGGCGTCGTCCTCGGCAATCTCGGATTGCTCGGTTTTCAATACTTCGCGACCATCGCCAGAGATCCGATCATCATGTTCCTGGCCGAACTCGGCGTCATCGTCCTGCTGCTGCAGATCGGCCTCGAAACCCGCCTCGGTGACCTGGTCAGAGTCGGCGGCCGCGCCTCGCTAGTCGGTATCGTCGGCATCACGGTCCCGTTCGTCCTCGGTGCTTTCGTCGCCGGTCCGCTATTGCTCAAAGGCATGGACTTCAAGGCCTACCTGTTCCTCGGCGCGACGCTGGCGGCCACCTCGGTCGGCATCACCGGCCGCGTCTTCCGTGATCTCGGCAAGCTGAAGATGCCAGAAGCGCAAATCGTTCTGGGCGCCGCCGTCATCGACGATGTCCTCGGACTGGTTATCCTCGCGGTCGTCTCCAGCCTCGTTGAAGCCGGCACCGTCAGCCTCGCCGAGGTTCTGCTGATCATTGCCAAGGCGGTGCTCTTTCTCGGCGGTTCGATCGCGATTGGTCGGGCTATCGCGCCGCGCTTGCTGAACTGGGCTTCACGACTGGACAGCAGCCAGTCGATGCTGTTTTCCCTGGTTCTCGTTGCCGGCCTGTTCCTCGCATGGCTCGCCCATGCCGTCGGCCTTGCCCCGATCATCGGTGGCTTCGCCGCCGGCCTGCTGTTCGAGCCAGTCTTCCTCAAGCATTTCGAGACACCGAAAGTCGTCCAGGAAATCGAGCCGCTGCTGCCTGCCGGGGTCGACGCCGAGCAGATCAGCAAGATCCGCGCCGTGCTCGCGCGCCACACCAGCCACCAGCACGAGCACATGATCGAGCCGATCGGCTATTTCTTCGTTCCGGTATTTTTCGTGTTGACCGGCATGCAGGTCGACCTGACCGTGCTGGCCGATCCCGAGGTTGTCATGATCGCGCTCGGCATCACGGTCGCGGCGGTTGTCGGCAAGCTGGTCGCCGGTTTCGCCGCAGGAAAGGGCAAGAATCCGTGGCTGGTCGGCTGGGGCATGGTGCCACGCGGCGAGGTCGGGCTGATCTTCGCGATGGCCGGAAAAAACCTCGGCGTCATGAGCGAGGCGATGTTCTCGGTGATCGTCATCATGGTCATCCTCACCACGCTGCTGACGCCGCCCATCCTCATCGTGCTGCTGCGCCGGCAGGAAACCTGAGCCGATGCTCAACCTGACCACCGAACAGAAGCGCCGGCGCTGGCTGGCGCTCGGCATCGTCGCCTTGACCTACGTGCTCTCCTTCTTCCAGCGCTTCGCGCCGGCGGGCATCGCCCAGGATCTGGCGGCAGCCTTCTCGACCTCGGCGGCATCACTCGGTGCTCTGGCGGCGACCTATTTCTACGTCTACACGCTGATGCAGATCCCCACGGGGATCCTCGCCGACACGCTCGGGCCGCGCCGGATTCTGGCGCTCGGCGGCATCATTGGCGGTCTCGGCAGCTTCATGTTCGGGTTCGCCCCGTCGCTCGACTGGGCGCTGGCCGGGCGCACGCTGATCGGCCTCGGGGTTTCGGTGACCTTCATCGCCATGCTCAAGCTGATCGCCGTCTGGTTCGAGGAAAGCCGCTTCGCGACCATGGTCGGCATCTGCATGCTAGTCGGCAACATGGGCTCAGTGCTTGCCGGCGCACCGCTATCCGGGCTGGCCCAGGCGACCGGGTGGCGTGGCGTGTTTATCGGCATCGGCGTCGTTTCGCTGGTGCTGGCGGTGGCCTGCTGGGCCATCGTACGCGACCGGCCGGATGCCAGCAGCGCCGCGGCCACGTCACGCTTCGATCGCACCGTGGTCCTCTCCGGGCTGCTCGCGGTTTTGAAGAATCGTGCCACGTGGCCGACGATCATCGTCAATACGGGAATGGCCGGCGCCTTCTTCACCTTCGGCGGGCTGTGGGCGACACCCTATCTGGTGCAGGTGCACGGCATGGCGCGCCCGGCTGCGTCGGCGCACCTTTCGCTATGGTTCGGCGGCTTCGCCATCGGCTGCTTCTTCATCGGCACGCTGTCCGACCGCATCTGCCGGCGCAAGCCGGTGCTCATCGCCACCTCGCACGTCTACGCGGCAATCTGGCTGGTCTGGCTATCCGGGATCACCATGCCACCCTGGCTTTCATATTCGCTGTTCGTGCTGATGGGGCTGGTCACCGCGGGCTTCAGTCTGACCTGGGCCTGCGCGAAAGAAGTCAATCCGCCGCTTCTGTCCGGCATGTCGACAAGTATCGCCAATATCGGCGGCTTCCTCGCCGGGGCGTTGCTGCAACCGCTGGTCGGCTGGGTGATGGATCTTGGCTGGAAGGGAGAGATACTCAACGGCAGCCGCTTCTATGGCCTCGATACCTGGCGCGACGGCGTGCTCGTCGTCGCGCTGTGCGCGCTGATGGGCGCCATCGGCAGCTGGTGGATCCACGAGACCCGCTGCCGCAACGTCTGGAAGCGGGCCTGACCGGGGTTTCGGCTCACTTCTCGACGAAGGCGCGCTCGATCACGTAATCGCCCAACTCGCCTGTATAGTGGCGGGCTACCTTGAAGCCACGGGCGTCGAGCAGGGCCGCGGTATCGGCCAGCATGTGCGGGCCACCGCAGATCATCACGCGATCGCTGGCCGGATCGAGCGGCGTCTCACCAATGTCGGCGAACAGCTTGCCAGATTCGACAAGGTCGGTGAGGCGTCCTTCGTTCTCGAAGGGTTCGCGCGTCACGGTCGGGTAGTAGATCAGCTTCTCGCGCGCCCATTCGCCGAAGAACTCGTGCTTGGTGATCTCGTGCTCGATGTAGTCGCGGTAGGCCAACTCGTTGGTCCACCGCACGCCATGCACGAGTATGACCTTGGCGAAGCGCTCGTAGGTTTCCGGATCGTGGATCAGGCTCATGAACGGCGCCAGCCCGGTGCCGGTCGCGAACATGAAAAGCCTCCTGCCGGGCTTGAGGTCGCGCAGGACCAGCGTGCCGGTCGGCTTGCGGCTGACGATCACCGGGTCGCCCGGCTGCAGGTGCTGCAGGCGCGAGGTGAGCGGACCATTGGTGACCTTGATGCTGAAGAACTCCAGGTAATCCTCGTGATTCGCGCTGGCAATGCTGTAGGCGCGGGTCAGCGGACGGCCGGCGACCTCAAGCCCGAGCATCACGAACTGCCCGTTGGTGAAGCGCAAACCACGATCGCGCGTCGTCTTGAACGAGAACAGCGTATCGTTCCAGTGATGGACGGAAAGGACGGTTTCAGTGGCGAGGGTGGTCATATGCGGGCTCCGGTTTTGAATCGGACCAGATCAGGCGGCGTGAGTTGCACATTACACGCATAAAATTCACGACTTGCCAGCGTTTTGCCCGCTGACGGACGGGGCAATCGCATGAATGCCAATGTCGTGAACACATTGAAAGTAAGCCATTGATCGTCAGAGTCTATTTTTGAGGGTGTACAACAGTGGCATTCATGCGATTACCCTGCCGCTGACGGACAGGGCTTGCGCGGGAGTAACAAATTAGCGTATGCTTATAGTTATGAAGACGAAGCTGTTTTTTGCACTTTTTTGGGCGTTGACCGCAACAGCCCACGCCGAGACCCTGCCAACGATCATCGTCAAGCAGCACACGGTCGACCTGACTTTCCCGGCGGAAGCGCTGGTCGAGGCCGTGCAGCAGGCCGTCGTCGGCGCCCAGATCGCTGGTCGCATTCTCGAAGTGAAGGCGGATGCCGGCCAGGCGGTCAGG
The DNA here is from genome assembly GCA_016722705.1 of Candidatus Dechloromonas phosphoritropha. Taxonomy (NCBI): domain Bacteria; kingdom Pseudomonadati; phylum Pseudomonadota; class Betaproteobacteria; order Rhodocyclales; family Azonexaceae; genus Dechloromonas; species Candidatus Dechloromonas phosphoritropha. The sequence continues at coordinate 874,062 of JADKGN010000004.1, forward strand.
AAAGGCGAGGTGCTGATGCGCATCGACGCGCGTGAAGCAGAGGAAGCAGCGCGCGCGGCCGACGCGCAGTATGCCAACGCCAAGCTCAATTACGAACGCAGCAAGAGCCTGCGCGATCAGAAATTCCTCAGCCAGGCCGCCGTCGACAAGGCTAAAAGCGATTACGATGCCGCAGCCGCCAACCGCGCTGCGGCCGGGGCCAGCCAGAGCCATGCCACCATTGTTTCGCCGCTCACCGGCATCGTCGCCCGGCGCTACGCCGAACTGGGCGACATGGCGACGCCGGGCAAGCCGTTGTTCACCATCTACGAACCAGAGGGCCTGCGCGTTACTGCTAGCGTCCCGCAATATCGTCTCAAGGAGATGCGCGACGTGAAGGCCGCGCGCGTCGAATTCCCGGAACTGGGCAAATGGGTCGATGCGACTGCCGTCAACCTGCTGCCGACCGCCGATTCCTCCACCCATGTCTCGCAGGTTCGCGTCACCCTGCCGCCGGTGCCGGAAGCGACGCCCGGGATGTTCGCCCGCGTCCATTTTGTCGTCGGCCAGGCCGATAAGTTGACCGTGCCTGCAGCAGCGGTGCTGCGCCGCGGTGAGGTCGCCGCAGTTTACGTGATGACCATCGACGATCGCCTCAGCCTGCGCCAGTTGCGTCTCGGTGAGGCAGTCAGCCAAGGCGAAATTGAGGTACTGGCCGGGTTGAGCGCGGGCGACAAGGTAGTTACCGACCCGTTCAAGGCCGGCATAGCGATCAAGAATCAGCAAGACCAAAAATAAAACCGGGATAACAGCCGGAGAGCAGTGATTCGATCCGCCCCGACCGGGGCTAACCAACTGGAGGGGATAACATGGCCCATATCGTGATTGTCGGAGCAGGTCTCGGCGGCATGCCGATGGCTTATGAAATGCGGGAAGCGGCTCGCCCCGACGACCGCATCACCATGATCGCCAACACCGCGAAATTCCATTTCGTGCCATCCAATCCCTGGGTGGCGGTAAACTGGCGCAAACGCAAGGAAATCGAACTGGAGATAGCGCCGCTGCTCAAGAAGCACAATATCGATTTCATCCCGGTCGGCGTCAAGCGCCTGCATCCGGACGAGAATCAGCTGGAACTGGATGACGGCCGCCGCATCGATTACGACTTTCTGGTGCTGGCGACCGGCCCTCGGCTGGCTTTCGAGGAAGTCGAAGGCCTTGGGCCGCAGGGGCATACGCAATCCATCTGCCACGTCGATCATGCGACGCATGCCCGTGACGAATGGGAGAAATTCGTCGCCAAGCCGGGGGCGATTGTCGTCGGTGCGGTTCAGGGCGCCTCCTGCTTCGGGCCGGCTTACGAGTTCACAATGATCATGGAAACCGACCTGCGTCGGCGCAAGATTCGCGACCAGGTGCCAATAACGTTCGTGACTTCCGAGCCTTACATCGGCCATCTCGGCTTGGGCGGGGTCGGCGATTCCAAGGGCTTGATGGAGTCGATTTTCCGCGACAAGCACATCAAGTGGATCTGCAACTCCAAGGTCACCCGCGTCGAGGCCGGCAAGATGTTCGTCACCGAGCACGACGAGGATGGCAAGCCAAAGAAGGAGCACGAACTGCCCTTCAAGTATTCGATGATGCTGCCGGCATTCACGGGCGTCGATGCGGTTTTCGGTATCGAAGGCCTAACCAATCCGCGTGGCTTCATCCTGATCGATCCGCATCAGCGCAATCCGAAATATGCCAAAATCTACGCGGTTGGCGTCTGTGTTGCCATCCCGCCGGTGGAGGTGACGCCGGTGCCGACCGGGACGCCGAAGACCGGCTACATGATCGAGTCGATGGTGACGGCTACCGCCAAGAACATTCGCGCCGTGCTCGATGGCCGGGAGCCGAACGAAAAGGCAACCTGGAATGCCGTCTGTCTGGCCGACTTTGGTGACAACGGGGCAGCCTTTGTGGCCCTGCCGCAAATCCCGCCGCGCAACGTCAACTGGTTCGCGCACGGCAGGTGGGTGCATCTGGCCAAGATCGCCTTCGAGAAATACTTCATGCACAAGATGAAAAGAGGGACAACCGAACCGGTGTATGAAAAGATCGTCATGCAAGCGCTCGGCATCATGAAATTGAAAGGCAAGTAAGCCGTTTATGAGCAGCAAGGATCTCGGTATTTCCGGACGGATTGCGCGGACCTTTCAGGATTCGCGGATGACGCCGCTGCTGGCGCTGGTCGCCTTCCTGCTTGGCGTGTTCGCCACGCTGGTGACGCCGCGTGAGGAGGAGCCGCAGATTGACGTGACGATGGCCGATGTGCTGGTCGCCTTCCCCGGCGCCTCGGCCAAGGACGTCGAGAATCTCGTTGCCCGCCCGGCCGAGCAGGTGCTGTCGCGCATGCACGGCGTCGAGCATGTCTATTCGATGTCGCGCCCCGGCATGGCGGTCATCACCGTGCAATTCGAGGTCGGCGTCAAGTACAACGACGCCGTTGTCCGCCTTTACGATACGGTGAATTCGCACCGTGACTGGCTGCCACCCAATCTCGGCGTCATGGAGCCTGTTATCAAGCCGCGCGGCATCGATGATGTGCCGATTGTTGCGCTGACCTTCTGGACGAAAGACCCGGACCGTTCTGCCTTCGATCTGCAACAGGTGGCGCGTGCCGTCGAAATCGAGCTGAAACGGATCAAGGGAACGCGCGACGTGTCCACGCTCGGTGGCCCCGACCACGCCATCCGTGTGCTGATGGACGCCGAGCGGATGAACGCCTACGGCGTCACGCCCCAGGAAATCGCCGGCGCACTCAAGGTATCGAATGCGCTGCAATCCTCCGGCAGCCTGACTGCGGGCAACCGCGAAATACTGGTGCAGACTGGCACTTACCTCGAATCGGCGGCCGACGTAAAGCAATTGGTCGTCGCCGTACGCGGCGAGGCCGGCAAGCGAACGCCAGTCTTTCTGAGCGATGTGGCGACGGTGCAGGATGGCCCCGACCAGCCGAGAGCCTATGCCTGGTTTGGCAGCAAGGAGGGTGAATTCCCGGCCGTCACGATGCAGATTTCCAAGCAGCCGGGGGTCAATGCGGCCGATGTGGCGACTGCTGTGGTCGACCGTATCGAAAGTCTGAAAAACACGGTGATCCCGGAAGGTGTCGCGGTTACCGTGACGCGCAACTACGGCGCAACCGCGACCGAGAAAGCGCAGAAGCTGATCGGCAAGTTGATTTTTGCGACCGCTTTCGTCGTGCTGCTAGTCTTCTTCGCCCTCGGCAAGCGCGAAGCGGTGATCGTCGGCGTCGCCGTCACCTTGACGCTGGCGGCAACCTTGTTTGCCTCCTGGGCCTGGGGCTTTACGCTGAACCGCGTCTCGCTGTTCGCGCTGATCTTCTCGATCGGCATTCTGGTCGACGACGCCATCGTTGTCGTCGAGAACATCCACCGCTGGCAAGGGCTCCATCCCGGGAAGGGCCTGGCTGAAATCATTCCGCTGGCTGTCGACGAAGTCGGTGGCCCGACCATTCTGGCGACCATGACCGTCATCGCCGCCCTTCTGCCGATGGCCTTCGTCTCCGGCCTGATGGGACCGTACATGAGTCCGATCCCGATCAATTCGTCGATGGGCATGGCGATTTCGCTGGTAGTGGCCTTCGTCGTCACGCCGTGGCTGGCGCTGAAACTGATGAAACCGCATGGTGGTGCTCATGCCCATCAACCGTCAAGGCTCGATGCCAAACTCGACATTACCTTCCGCAAACTGCTGACGCCTTTCCTTGATCCAGTGAAAGGTGCGGCGATGCGCCTCAAGCTCGGCATCGCCGTTATGCTGCTTATTCTCGGCTCGCTGTCGCTGGCGTACTTCCAGCTCGTCGTGCTCAAGATGCTGCCTTTCGACAACAAGAGCGAATTCCAGATCATCGTTGATATGCCGGTCGGCACGCCGCTTGAGGAAACCGCTCGCGTCCTGCGCGAAATCGGCAGCGAACTGGCACAAGTCGAGGACGTGGTGAATTACCAGGCCTACGCCGGCACCGCTAGCCCGATCAACTTTAACGGTCTGGTCCGCCAGTATTACCTGCGCGCCGCGCCGGAAAAAGGTGATATCCAGGTAAATCTGGCCGACAAGCATCATCGTTCGCGCAAGAGTCACGACATCGCCATCTCGTTACGTGACCGCATCGAGGCCATCGGCAAGAAAAATGGCGGCGTCGCCATGGTCGTCGAGGTGCCGCCGGGGCCGCCGGTGTTGTCGGCGATCGTCGCCGAAATCTACGGGCCGGACATGAAGGGCCAGATGGCGGTTGGCAAGCAGGTGCGCGGCGTGTTTGAAAAAACCGCAGACATTGTTGCGGTCGACGACTATATCGAGGCCGATTCCAGAAAAGCCGTGCTGCACGTGTTGCAGAGCAAGGCGGCGTTGCTCGGCGTGGCGCAGAGCGACATCGTCGAGGTGGTCAGCATGGGCCTTGCCGGACAGGACGTGACGCCGGCGCGCAATACCGAGTCCAAATTCGAAATTCCAGTGCGTGTCACGCTGCCGGCGGAAAAACAATCGAATCTCGATGCCCTGCTCAAGCTCCGGGTGCGTTCGCGCGACGGCAATCTGGTGCCTGTTTCCGAACTGGTCGAGGTGCGCGACGTGGCCCGTGAAAAAGCCATCTATCACAAGGATCTGCTACCGGTGGTCTATGTCGTCGGCGACATGGGCGGCAAGCTCGACTCGCCGCTCTATGGCATGTTCGACATCCGCTCGCAGATCAAGGACATGCCACTCAAGGAAGGCGGGACTCTGGGCGAATGGTTCATCCGACAGCCATCCGACCCCTACGCCGGCTACAGCGTCAAATGGGACGGCGAATGGCAGATCACCTATGAAACATTCCGCGACATGGGCATCGCCTACGCGGTCGGGCTGATCCTGATCTACCTGCTCGTCGTCGCCCATTTCGGCAGCTACCTGGTGCCACTGATCATCATGGCGCCGATTCCGCTTACCATCATCGGCGTCATGCCCGGCCATGCCTTGTTCGGCGCGCAATTCACCGCGACCTCGATGATCGGCATGATCGCGCTAGCCGGCATCATCGTCCGCAACTCGATCTTGCTCGTCGATTTCATCAGGCAACAGGTGGCTGGAGGCATGCCCTTCCACGATGCGGTGATTCAATCGGCGGCGGTGCGCGCCAAGCCGATCGCCCTGACTGCGCTGGCCGCCATACTCGGCGCCCTGTTCATCCTCGACGACCCGATCTTCAACGGGCTGGCGATCAGCCTGATCTTCGGCATCCTCGTCTCCACCCTGCTCACGCTGGTGGTGATTCCCGTCCTTTATTACTCGGCCTTCCGCAAGGAGCATCAATCATGACCATCGAACGCATCATCCGCCTCATGGCCGGCTTCTTTGTGTTGCTTTCCCTCGCCCTCGGCTTTGACGGCAGCCCGATCTTTGTCTCGAAGTGGTTCCTCGCCTTCACCGCCTTCGTCGGCCTCAACCTGCTTCAGAGCGGGTTCACCGGATTCTGCCCGCCGGAAAAGCTGCTGGCGAAAATGGGATTCAAGCGCGGCGACGGCGTCAGTTGCGGCAGCTGACGATCCTGCACGAGGCCCTAGACCACGGACTCCGCCACCGGGAGGTGCGGGCCAACCGTGGAAAGGGCCCAGGCCGCTTGCGCTCCGTCAATCCCGCGCCCCATGACTAAGCAGCATCTGAACCATTGCCTGGTTATTCATTCGTCGCGCCCAGAACAGCACTGTTTTCCCGGTGGCGTCTGTGGCATTTGCGTCAGCACCTCGACTCAGGAGCAACTCGGCCACGGAAGTATTGGAACTGACAACCGCGCTCTTCAAAGCCGAGGCTCCGTTGGACAGGATTTCATTGGGATTCGTGCCGCGATTCAGGTACTCATTTACCGTCGATCTGTCGCCACGCTGAATGGCGGTCAACAGGGGCGAGTTCAGCGGTTTCTCCTGTCGTGGCGCAACGACCGGCGCGCGGTCTGCCCTGGCCGGATCAGGCTCCTTCGGTTGAACCTCGGCCTTGCCACGATCCGGTGAATCACTCCTGGTGGATGTGTCCGCGCCCGGTACGGCGGGCAATACGGTTGGCGCCTGAGGCTTTTCCCGTTGTACCGATGCGACAGGCGCCCCCTGGGTTTTCGGCTGCTCGGACTGCCGGGACCGCGCCGTCTCTGGCTTCTGTCCAGCCGCTTCCACGGCCCTGTCCGGGCGCGCTCCCTGATCAGGGAGCTCTTCAGCGCCAGTCGACGACAAGGCCAGAGCATTTCGCCTGAACGATTCGGCCTCCGCAGTGGCCTCATCGAGAATGCTCGCCTTATTGTTCTCGAAGATCGATCTGGCAGCTTCGAAATCAGGATTCGCGAATGTGAAGTTCGTGCAACGCGCGTTGTAATCGGCGATATCCGCGAAGAACGAAACGGGCGCTGGCGTATTGGTTCTGGAAAGAATGTCGCTGATGGCGTCCTTCCTGTATTCCTTGGCCAGACAATAATAAATCTGGTCCCTGGTGAACGGCTTGCGCTCCGCACCACCGGCTGCTTGCATTGCCGGGTTGATCGACGCACTCGTCCCGCCGTCTTTGGAGTCACCGGGTACCTGACTCACCGGGGGCGACTGCGGCGGCATGCGAACATGGGTTGACGGGCTGCCGCCATCCCGAGTACCAAGAAACGTCAGCAGTACGATTCCCAGCGCCACCGCAACAATCCAGACGATCCAGACATTCCAGCTCCGCGGCCCGGACGCTGCCTTGAGCAGCTGCGCTTGGGGGGCAATTGGCGTTGCGGGCTCGCCTTTCGGGCCAGGGATGCCGGTCAAGGTCTCCGGCGGCCGAGGACTTGCGCTGCTTTCTTCCGGTGTCCCGATGCGCTTGTCGTGTTCGCACCGGCAACAGGGCAGGCCGGCGAAATGGATGTGTTCGGGATCAGTCGGATATTCCTTGCAGGTCACATACTTCGCCTCCTCGCGCAGCCCGCGCAGGACAACTTCCCATTCCCGGGCTGTCGGCCTTCCTTCCTCTTCGCGAAATGCCCTGTCAAACATCCGCCGCAACGAAACCGGCAAACAATCGTGCACCGACCGGGTGAGCGGATCAATTGCCGGATTGGATTGGAGCCCGTAGGGATAGTAGCCCGCCGCGACGCGGGCATCATCGTCAACGGCCTCCAGCCAACCCTTGTTTATCCTTCCCGAAAACGGAGAAAGGCCGTAATTGAATATCTGAAACAGGACGAACGCCAGCACAAAGCAATCCTGGGCCTCGGCCAGGCCGGCGCTGACAACCTTGTTCTTCAGCACCTCAGGCGCAACATGGCCCCCAGCGGGATGCTCCGCCGGGTGGTAATTTCCGTTGCCTGACACGACGGAATAGCTATCGCAGTCGAGAAGGGTAACAATGCCGCTGCTCCTGTTGGCCAGCACGTTCCTCGGCTTGAAATCCACGCAGTAAACATGGCTGGCGTGCAACTCGCCCAACAATCTGCAGAGATTGATGGCAATCGCCACCTTTCTTGGAAGGGCGAGCCTGTGCCCGTCAAGTCCCATCATCCTGCCTAACAAGGGATCAAGGTAGGCGTCGAGGGTAACGGTCTCCAGCGGATCGACCTTCGGCATGAGGAGCCCCACCGGCTGCAGACCCCTTCCGAACGCCGACTTCCCGTAGACGATCTGTTGTGGCCAGGCGTATTGGGGGTAGCGGGCGCCAGAAGCCAGGACAGTCCACAAATGTGCTGGTGCTTTTTCGACGAGGGCGCCTATCTTTTCAGCATCAAACGTCTTGGGGTCGAGATAGATCCTCGCCGCGCTGTCGACGAGCCGTGGCGGCGCGACAACGGTGAATGCATTCGCGACCGTACCGCTTCCCAGGTTCTCGCCGAGGGCAATCTCCTCGATTTCCGACCCTGACCGGATGTAATACTTGCTCATTTTTCCCGTGACATGAGCCGCCGCCGGACAACAGGGGAAATTGTCGCGACAACAAGGCGTGACAAGACTACCCGGAGCGTGGATCAGCCAGATCCTGCATGACCGAAATCCTTTCAATCCTCATACCGGGAGGAATCAGATCGACGGAGCATCACGCTCCTTGCGGAACAGGCGGATGGCCGCTATCGCCCTGAATAATACCATCTCGGAGCAGTTAACAATTTTGCCGGTGAAGTCGGAGTCAAATGCGCCGACCGCGATGCCGGACCCCGGCCTATTCCTTGTCCGGCTTCACGGCTGCCTTTGCCGGCATGGTTCCCGCCAGAATTTCAAAGCCTATGTCGAACTCCACGACCATCCCCTTGAGTTGCTCGAGCGGTCTTGCGTTGCCTTCGAGCCCGACCTTGCCGGCGGGTGCCAGTTGATCGAGGCTTGCCGCGCCGAGGAGCATTTTTTCGATATCCGAGCGGTTCGCCGTAACAGTGAGTTCAGGGTTCGGGATCTGGAAGTCCTTGATGCTGATCAGCGCCGAGTTGTTCAGTTCGATGGCGCATTTTTCGCCGCTGTCCGGCCTCAGAGCCTGTGATTTATTAGCCCGCGCGGCAGGATAGCCGTACAAGCTGCGCTGGCACCGTGCTGTTTGGCTCAATATGTTTCTCGCATCACCTCTCCCACTATCGACCATTCATTCGGCGAGTTTCCGCTTATTTCCTGACCTCATGCCAGCCACCCGGGAACGCTGGGCGTGCCTGTCCCCATCCCGAGCCACTCCGGCGCCAGCGTAGCCATGCGCATCAGGTTGTGCGCCAGCGCAAATATCAGCATCACGCACTTGACCTTCACCAGTCCCCGCACCCGAAACTGCTGCAAGCCCCGATTGTGGCTCTGGGCATTGACGCATTCGGCCGTGGCCGCCCGTTTCTTGTAGAGGCCCTTCGCTTCATCCGTGCCCATCCGCTCCCGCCAGGCCGCCACCGCTTGGCTGTCGCTCGCCTTGGCTTGGTGCGGGTTGACCGTCTTGTCCCTGGGTTCGGGCACGGGCCCATAAACCACCATCGTTTCGCTGACCCGGTCGATCTGGTCGTGGCCGACGTAGCCACCATCGACCCACCAGGGCGCCGGTGTCCGACCACAGCGTTCGGTCACCTGCTCCAGAATCGGCGCCATCTGCCCCTGGTCGCTGCCGACGGTGGCTACATCAATACCAACGATCACCAGGCTGTTGGAATCAGACGCCAACTGCGAGTTGTACGCCGGACGGAAACCCCCGTCGCCCATCTTCATCACCGTGGCCTCGGCGTCGGTAATCGAAGCCCGTGCTTGTTCCAGGTTCGGCCAGTAGCCAGCCTACAGCCCGGAGCAGAATTTTGATGGTGGATGGCCGGTGTGAAGCTATAAGAGGCACCCGACTAATTCAGTCGGATTATTGCGCCCGGCCACAAACAGCCCATCGCCACCTCAGTGAATTTCTTTCCGGATATTGTTCTTGTAAGAAATATCATCTAATCTTCCTACTCACCCTTGTCCGTCGTAGGAGTATCAGAAATGGCAACTCTCTGGATTCGGCTCACCGTAGCACTTTTACTCGGTCTTGCTGCAAGCGTATCTCATGCGCATACCGGACACGGAACTTCGGGGTTCTACGAAGGGATTACCCATCCGTTTGGACTGGATCACCTGCTGGCGATGGTCGCGGTGGGCATCTGGTCGGTTTCTGCGTTACCGAGCAACAAGGTTTGGCAAGGGCCAGCTACGTTCATGCTCTCGCTGATCGCAAGTGCCGCGATAGGCGCAATGGGAATAACCGTTCCGCTCCTCGAAAACCTGATTTCGTTAAGCGTCGTCTTGTTCGGCGTGATGCTAATTGTTGCTCGCCTGAAATTGGCAACCGTATCTGGACTGGCGCTGATTGCTCTTGCTGGTTCGTTGCATGGATTGGCGCATGGTGCTGAAACACCAGAAACTGGCTTCGCAATGTATGCATCTGGGTTCTTGATGACTACTGCCGCGCTTCATTTTGGCGGTGTACTTGCAGGGTTGAGTATCAAGCGGTATGTCCCAAGCAAGGAGTCTTCGATCAACGCCACTCTTGGCGTGCTTTTCGGAGGCGCCGGCATCTATTTGTTGAGCCAACGCTAGTTTAACTATGTCATAGACCTAAAAACCGCAGTTAGCCGATTCCATTCGCATGATTTGCGAGTAATCGGCGAGATTGAGGCGGTCCGACGCCGGCCAGGGTGCGCTTGAAATGATCGCAGACGAGGTTCCAGACGGTGGTCAAGTTCAACTGCTCCGCAGCGCATGCTGCCCAAGCCTGAAGTTGCGCTGAGACACGTTGCAGAACCTCACGGGCCTTGCCGAAATGCGCGTGCAAACCAGTGAGGGTGATCGTCGTCTGTCCGGCATGCTCGGTTTTGCGGCCGACCGCGGACATCAACCACGGCCTGCTGGTGATGGCCTCGCGGCGGACCTCCGGGTTGGCCAGTCGGACGAAGAGACTCCAGCAGTTGTCCCACGGGGACTTCCTTTGGTCGTAGATGAGCGCCACCGCTCTTGCCGAGAGCTGGCAACGATGCAGGTCGTGCGTCGTGAATCCACCCCATCCCCACTGATTCTTCAGTTCGTCGAAGGCGTTCTCCGCATCGGCCCGATCTCGATAGAGTTGCCCCAGCGAAAGAATCTCGTGATCGAGGTTGGTGACCAGGACGGCATACTCGTAGCCTGTCGCTTGTTTGCCGGTCTTGCGGTCGGTCTCGACAAAGCCGAGCAGTCCTTGACCATCGTCCTCCTGAGCAATCATCATTGCGCCCTTGAGGGGACGGCGCAGAATCACCACCCGTCGAGACGCCTTCCACCCGGACAGGCTCAGACGGCCGTCCTTGCCTTCCCATCCCTGACCTGCATCGGTCCAGCCGGTTTCCCAGAAGACACGCTCAATGTGGCGCTTGACGTTCTTCGACAGGCGCAGCTTGAAGAGGTAAGGCTGCCCCCGCTCTTCCAGCGGCGCGATGAAGGGATCGGAGCCGAAGCCGCAATCGCCGCGAACCATCTTGGGGCGCCGCTTGGGTGGCAGGGCATCCAGAATTCTCAGCAGACCCGGCAGACTGTGACTGCCCGAGTGTTCGTCACCCGCCTTGACCTCGGCGCCAACGACCAACCGCAGGCCGGCCATGAGGTAGGTGTGATCGGTGTGCGAGGGACGCCCTGGTTTCTTCGGGTTGTAGGAGACGACCGCCCCTTCCTGCTTGCCGTAGAGGGGCTTCACGGTGGTGTCGACATCGAAAATCCAGGGTGCATCGAGCAATGGCGCCGTGCTCTCGTTCAGGTGTCCGTCCAGCCAGGCGACGCCTTCGGCTTCTGGGGTTGCCGCCAATGCCCGACGCAGCGCATCTTCGCTGATCACTTTCCTCATGCCCAGGAGCCCTGGATTGACGCCGTCGCAGCGGATCGCGGTGACGTGCGAGTAGCGTCTGTGACCCGAAAGGATCGACAGCATCCAGGTACCCAACACTTCAGCTTTGCTCGGTGCGTTCGGACTGACGTATGGCAGCGGATAGTCTTCCTGCCAGCCCGACCACAGTCTAGTGAGCGTAAGAAATTCAATGAAGTACGCCAGTTGCCCCATCGGCGTCGCCGCGCTTTCAGACTCCCAGCGCACCTGCACCCGGCCTCCCGCCGTCTGCACTCCAGCGCAGGACAGACGCATTTCACGCGACTTTGCTACCTTCCGCTTCCACTCACCCATCGGGTGACTCTCCTCAATGTCTCAGAAACCGCAGCCTGCCTGATTCCTACGCCAAATGCACATCCTCAAATGAGGTTTTTAGGATAAATCACGCCTGACTGCTCCGCAGCACGGGCATCGGCGAAGTTGCTTGGCGATGCGTGCGGCGATAAGAACGCGAAGCGTAGTTCGCCATGTCCCAGGCGACGTTGTCGGCGTCGGCCATGATCTGTCGGCATGGGGGCGGCAATTAAGCCGCGCGCGACTTCCTCGAACTCCCGCCTGTCGGCGAACGGCGGCGTTGCCCGGACCTCATTCTGCGATTCGATCGTATATTTTGGAGGCTGCTTGCCTTTGGAATGGAAATGCTTGCTCTCCACAGCCCCGGGGTCGCTCACCACGGTGCCACCACCGGCGGCAAAAGTCATACCGGATACCAGGCAGGACCAGCCCCGCAGCCAGCAGATGAAGCGCCGGACAATTTCGCAGCTTGCACTTCATGGTTATCTCATCGTCAGTCATGCGGTTTCAAGCACGCCGCCAGGAAGTAGCGACAAACGCAGCGCCGAAAAATTGCATGACTCCTTCCCTGCCCGGATGAATATCCGGCGCCGGCCGCTTCGGCTAGAATCGCCGCTTCAACCTCACGGAGAGCAGCATGAAGATCGGATTCATCGGCCTCGGCATCATGGGGCGCCCGATGGCGCTCAACCTCGTCAAGGGTGGCCACGCCGTCACCGTCTGGGCGCGTCGCACCGAATCGATGCAGCCCTTGCTCGCCGCCGGTGCCACCAGCGCCACCAACCCGGCCGATACCGCCAGAGGCAGCGAGCTGGTAATCTCGATGGTCGCCGATGCGCCTGATGTCGCCGAAGTCATGCGCGGCGTTGCGCAAGGCGCGGCACCCGGCCTGATCGCGGTCGATATGAGCACCATCGCTCCCGCCGCTGCTCGCCGCATCAGTAAGGAACTGGCCGCGGCCGGCATCGATTTCATGGATGCTCCTGTTTCCGGCGGCGAGGTCGGCGCCATCGCCGGCACGTTGTCGATCATGGCCGGCGGTTCGGAGGCTGCTTTCGTCAGGGCGGGACCGGCCTTCGAGTGCATGGGCGGAAACATCGTGCACGTCGGCGCATCCGGCGCCGGTCAGGTGGCCAAGGCGGCCAACCAGATCGTCACCGCCATGGGCGTACTGGCGGTCGCCGAGGCCTTTGCTTTTGCGGCAAAAAACGGCGTCGACCGTGGCAAGGTGCGCGAAGCGCTGCTCGGCGGCTTCGCCTACTCCAAAATCCTCGAAAATCATGGCCAGCGCATGCTCGACCGCAATTTCAAGCCGGGCTTCAAGAGCTGGATGCATGGGAAGGATCTCAACATCGTGATGCAGACGGCGCATGAACTCGGCCTCTGCCTGCCGGGGTCGGCAGCGACGGCGCAGATGTTCAATGCCATGGTCGGCTCCGGCATGGGCGACGAAGACTCCGTCGCACTGCTGAAGCTGCTCGAAAAGCTCTCCGGCCAGGAATGAGAGTCGGCTTCATCGGGCTGGGCGCCATGGGGCGCCCGATGGCGTTGCATCTGCACCACGCGGGGCACGAGTTGCACGTCTGGGCGCGCCGCCCGGAAAGCGTCGTCGGCCTGCCGGCGGTGGTCTGCACCACACCGGCGGAATTGGGCCGTGCCTGCGAGGTGGTGTTTACGATCATCACCTCGAGCGCCGATGTCGAAAGTGTCGTACTCGGCAGTGATGGCCTGGCCGAGGGCATGGCGGCGGATTCGCTGCTGGTCGATTGCTCGACCATCGCTCCCGAGGCCGCCCGCCAAATCGCCGCCCGACTGGGTGAAAGAGGCATCCACATGCTCGACGCCCCGGTTTCCGGAGGCGCCCAGGGTGCGACCGACGCCACGCTGGCGATCATGGCAGGGGGCGACGCCGCGGTGCTCGAGCGCGTGCGTCCATTGCTCGCATGCCTCGGCCAGCGCATTGTCCACGTTGGCCCCAACGGCGCCGGGCAGGTCGCCAAGGCATGCAACCAGATGATCATGGTCACCGCCATCGCGGCCGTCGCCGAAGCCATGCACCTAGCCGCCGCCTCCGGCGTCGATTGCGAGAAAGTGAAGCAGGCGTTGGCTGGCGGCTCGGCCGCGTCGCGCGTCCTCGACGTGATGGGCGAGCGCATGGTCAACCGCGATTTCGCCGCCGGTATCGAAGCCCGCCTGCATCACAAGGATTTTGGGATTGTCCTTGAAGCGGCCCGCGAATCGGGAGTTCCGCTGCCGCTGACCGCAGCCGTCGGCCAGCAACTCAATGCCTTGATGGCGCAGGGCTGGGGCCGCGACGACACCGCCTCGCTGTTGCGCGTTCTCGAACTTCCATAAGCCAGCCGGCGTGGTGACTCAGCCGAGGACCGTGACCTTCAGTTTTTCGAAAATGCTCAGACTGGCCCACCATGCCACGCCGCGCTCGCGATACCGCACGCCATCGGCAGTCAGAACCAGCTTTCTGGCCCCCAACTCCGTCTTGCCGTTCTCGGTGATGAAGCCTGCTTCCATCAGATAGCGTGCAATCGCCGGCTGCACCTGCTCACCACCCAGTGTCCACCGTGTGCCATAACCGTCCTCGCAGCCGGTAAGCATGAGGACCGGCTGCTGGCCACTGATCGCCCGCAACACCCTGAGCGTGTAGGCGCGATTGGGAATCGAGAAGGACGGGGAGGACGGCATGACGTTGATGATTATGGCGCCTTTTCGGCCAGCATCGATATTCCACTTGTCAAACCCAGACCCTTATGGAATGCTTTCAACAAGTGTCAAAGGTAGCGTCCACGGGGCATCTCCGGCGATGCCGACCGCCCAACACAGCGCTCGATCGACACATGAGCAACGGAGGAAACAGCATGCAAGCCTTTCAGGATTTCTACCCGGAGAGTGTCGCCCATTGCTACGGGTGCGGCCGGCTTAATGACGCGGGGCATCAAATCAAGACCTGCTGGGAGGGTGATGAAAGCGTCACCCGCTTTCAGCCCAGGCCAGAGCACACGGCGATTCCCGGGTTCGTCTATGGCGGTCTGCTCGCCTCGCTGATCGACTGCCATTGCACCGGTACGGCGGCAGCGGCAATGTACCGCTTCGAGAACCGGCCGCTGGACAGCCTGCCGGCATTCCGTTTCGTCACCGGCTCACTGCAGGTCAGCTACCTGAAGCCGACACCACTCGGCCCGGTGCTGGAAATTCGCGGCAGGGTCAAGGAGGTCAAGGGGCGCAAGGTCGTGGTCGAAGCGACCGTTTATGCCGAGGGTGTTGCCACCGCGCGCGGCGAAGTCGTCGCCCTGCAGATGCCGGACAGCTTCGCCGACCAGGGGAAATCCCCTTGACCCTGCCCGTTCGTTCCTAAGCCGGACGAGCCGGAACCAAACAGGTATTACGATAGAAGCCTGACGAATGACCGAGGAGGCGATCATGTTGGCGATGGCTCTGGCGGAACGATACGCGACGAACATGCATGGCGTGCTTTCGTGCTTTGACCGGATCATTATCACCGGCACGCTGCCTGGTGCGTGCTACGCGGCAGGAATGACGAGTTATTTGTACACGCACGGAATTCGGGTATTCGACTACCCGCGATTTGCCGAGCCGCTGCGAGATCGCATTCGTGAGCGTGCGCAGGAGGTGTGTCTGGCGGCGGGTATTGAAATCGAGCACGTCAGCAAAAGCCATATTCGCAAGGAAGAGTTGGTCGCGCGAGTGCTCGCCGGTCGCGGCGACGCACCGGGTTTGGTGCATGTGCTCTCGGCCATGGAAGCCTGTCCGAGCTACAAACCGTGGCATGACAAAGGCAGTGGCAAGACTTACCTGCGCCCCGATCAAGGCAAGTGCCTGCACTACTACTTCTATTTCATCGACGAGGAACTGGGGTTGTGCTACCTGCGTGTGCCGACGTGGGCACCGTTCGGGTTGCAGTTCTACTGTAATGGTCACAGCGCTCTGGCAAGAACTCTGACGCGAGAAAGGATCGACTTCCTCCAGCAGGACAACGCCTTCCTGCGTGTCGCCGACATCGCGCAGGCGCAGGCGCTGGCGGATGCGTTCAGTCCCGACGTACTTCACCCGCGACTGGATCGCTATGCGCAGTGGTTGTGCCCAGTGCTTGACGTCTTTGGATCCTCGTATCACTGGAGCTTGCGCCAAGTCGAATACTCCACCGACCTGATGTTTCGCAGTGAGCAGATATTGGTTCCACTGTATGACGCCATTTCGCGCCAAGCGGTCTTGGCCGCCAACGCAGAACGCGTCTCCAGCTTTCTGGGCAAGAAGGTCACGCCACAACTGGCCCAGGAGATCGGTTCCCGGTTGTCCACCCGTATCGAGGGGCGCTGCATCAAGCACACCATGGGCGCCGCTGGCGTCAAGGTGTATGACAAATTCTCCCGCGTACTGCGGGTCGAAACGACCGTCAATGACGTGAGTTTCTTCAAACACCACCGCAAGGTGGAACACAAGGACAGGCACGCCACCCGAGAATTGGCGCCCCTGAAGAAGACAATCTATAGCCTGATCGACCTGCGCGACATCCTGCTCGGCTGCAACCAACGTTACCTGGCGTTCCTCTCCAGCCTCGATGACCCCAGTGCCGGCGAGCGTGACTTGGAGCGATTGAGCATGCCACGGTTGGGGGCGGCTCCCGGTGTCAAAGGGGTGAACTTCTTTGATCCTGCCGAGAAAGCCTTGCTGAAAACCATGCAACGCGGCGAGTTCAACATTCACGGTTGGCGTCGTGCCGATCTTCTCAGCTATC
This sequence comes from Candidatus Dechloromonas phosphoritropha, assembly GCA_016722705.1. Taxonomy (NCBI): domain Bacteria; kingdom Pseudomonadati; phylum Pseudomonadota; class Betaproteobacteria; order Rhodocyclales; family Azonexaceae; genus Dechloromonas; species Candidatus Dechloromonas phosphoritropha. The sequence goes on from JADKGN010000004.1 coordinate 890,494, forward strand.
TGAAGCTCACTCCGTCCGCCATGTCGCGCCAACTTGCCCGACTGCGTACGCTCGGCTTGATCAAGAAAGTCACTCATACCTATCGCTACTACCTCACTCGATTGGGACGTTCAGTCGTCGCTGCGGCCTGCTCATTGACCCGCTTCAACATAGTGCCAACCATGGCTTGCGCATCCTGAATTCTTCTCATGATTTGTGATGATTGAACTGGTTAGTGACTAATGCCAATCCGTCACTTCCAAACAAGATTCAAAGCCGGAACCCGCAAGTGAAAAAGAAATACTGGGTCATCCTCGTCCTGATCTTTCTGGTCTGGCTGGACTGGTATATCCGCGCGCCGGACGCCACGGCGCGCCAGTTGACCAGCGCGATTGAGACCCAAGCTAGCGAAAAACTGAAGAACTATCCATACAAGTTCCACGTGCTGAAATTCAGCCAGGGCACAGCCTATGTCAGCACGCCGCGCAGCTTTGCGGTCCCCGCGTTCAAGGCGCTGGCGGTGCTCTATCCGGATATCAACACCAGGAACCCCAACGATCCCGCATTCATCGCCGTCGAGCAGTTGCTCGGCGAGGTTCAATCGGAAGCCGGCGCCATCGTGAAAGCCCAACCCGGCATCAGGGAAGTGCGCTGGGAACTTGACCGCGACTGGCTGAGCGCACACCACATCGATATTCCGTGACTCCTGGCCGGTCCATCCGGCGCAGCCACTCAGCCCTTCACCCGCAGCTTGCGATAGAGCGTCAGCTGACTGATGCCAAGGCGCTCGGCCAGCATCGGCAGGTCGTTTCTTGGCTGGGCGCCATTGCCCAGTCGAGGTAGCGCTTTTCCAGCGTTCCCAGAGCAACCAGCTCGGCCAGTTGAAAGGTGCCGCTGGCATCCAGCGGCGCGGGCGGAATGTCCTCGGGCATTTCCATAAGGTGCAACCGGTCGATGGAATCGCCATCTGCAAGCAGTGTGGCGCGCTCGATCAAGTTGCGCAATTCCCGGATATTGCCGCTATAACGGCGGCCGGCAAGCCATGCGAGGGCTGACGGGGTGGACTTGCGGTCGGACTTGCGATCAACCCGTTCCAGCAACGAGGTGGCCAGCAACGGGATGTCGTCGGCGCGCTCGTGCAGGGCTGGCGTGCGGACCGGAAAGATGTTGATCCGGAAGCAAAGGTCGCGGCGGAAACTTCCGTCCTGGACCATGGGGCGCAGGTCGCGGTGGGTCACCGTAATCAGCCGGAAATCGGCGGGCAGCCACTCGAGTCCACCGACCCGGCGATAGGTGCCGGTTTCGAGCAGGCGCAGCAGCTTAACCTGTAGCGCAAGCGGTAGTCCACCAATCTCATCGAGAAACAACGTGCCGCCGCTGGCTGCTTCGACCAGCCCCTGCTTACGGTGGGTGGCGCCGGTGAAGGCGCCAATTTCATAGCCGAAAAGTTCGCAGTCGAACAGTGTTTCGGTCATTCCAGCGCAGTCGACCGCAACAAATGGCCCCTCCACGCGGGCGCTGGCCTCATGAATGGCGTGGGGGAGCAGTTCCTTGCCGGTTCCCGTCTCGCCGAGCAGTAATACCGAAGCATCGGAGGGCGCGACGTGCAGTACCTTTTCCAGCATCGCCACGAAGGCCGGCGAACTTCCCACCAGCCCCTGCGCCGCCCGGCTGCTGGCCCTGGCGAACGACACGCATGGTTTCGACGAAATAGACGATCTGCCCCTGATCGTTGTGAACCGGCCTCGTTTTGACATCGACATGCTCTTCGCCACGCGGCGTATGGTGTAGATGCAGGACACGCTGCGGCACGCCGGCTTCCAAGTTTTTCAAATTGTCCGGAAGACCGATGAGTCAGCCCGAAGCCAGTGCCCTGCCAGGAACACCCGCCCCCGTATCATTCTACGAAAAGCGTAAGAAAATCTATGCTAAGGGTGTCCGCGTATTCTTCGACAACTGGCGGATCACGCTGGTCATCTTCACGCAGATTTTGTTCTACGTCAGCCCGTGGCTGGTGTGAAACGATCGCCAGGCGATTCTGTTGCATCTGATCGAGCGCAAGTTTTACATCTTCAGCCTGGTTTTCTGGCCGCAGGATGTCATCTATCTGGCTGCACTACTGATCGTATCGGCCTATGCACTGTTCCTGGTTACTGCCGTCGCCGGACGCCTGTTCTGCGGTTACGCCTTTCCGCAGACGGTCTATACCGAGATTTTCATGTGGATCGAAAACCGGATCAAAGGCGACCGCAACGCGCGCATGAAACTCGACAAGGCGCCGCTCAACGCCCGCAAGCTGCGCATCAAAGGGACCAAGTTCCTGCTCCGGGCCATTTTTTCGTTGTGGACCGGGTTCACCCTGGTCGCCTGTTTTACGCTGGGCAAGGAACTGATGGAATCGGTGCCTGCCGGCAACCTCGACGCTTGGGAAGTCTTCTGGATCTTTTTCTACGGTGGCTTCACCTACCTGTTCGCCGGCCTTATTTACGAGCAGGTGTGCGGGTACATGTGCTCCTACGTATGCTTCCAGAGCGTGATGTTCGACCCCGACACGCTGGTCATCACATAAGACCCCGAGCGCTGCGAGACTCGCGGCATGCGCAAGAAGGGTTCGATGCCAAGGCCGCCGGACTCGGCGATTGCATCGACTGCGGACAATGTGTCGTCGTCTGCCCGACCGGGATCGACATCCGCAAGAGGTTGCAATACTAATGCATCGGTTGCGCTGCCTGCATCGATGACTGCGATCAGGTTATGGACAAGGTCGGCCTGTCGCGCGGCCTGATCCGCTATTCGACCGAAAGCGCCATGGCCCAGCAGCTCGGCAAGCAGGAAATCCTCGGTCACATCATCCGTCCGCGCATCCTGCTCTACACCGCCATTCTGCTGCTCATTACCGGCCTTTCAGTATGGTTCCTGGCGCAGCGCATTCCGCTCAAGGCGGACATCATCCGCGACCGCTCGATGCTGGCTCGCGAGACCAACGATGGCCGGATCGAAAGCATCTTCATGCTGCAGATCATGAATACCGAAGAGCAAGCGCACCGCTACAAGCTTACGGTCGACGGCCTGCCTGAGGTGAAAATTTCTGGCTCCAACGAAGTCGATGTTCCGCCCGCCACGCTGCAATCCTTCAACACCATTCTCAGCGTGTCGCCCGATGCCGGCAAGCCGGGCGCCAACCAGGTCCACCTCGAAATCACGGCCCTCGACAACCCCGACATCAAGGTCCGCGAGAAAGCCTCTTTCCTCCTGCCCCGACGCCAATCAGGGCAACCCTCTTGGGGCAGGATTTCGATCCCGCCCTATTTTTCGGCCAATGCCGGGGAGGATGAGTCACCCAGTCGCCGGCATCTTGAAGGCCTGCTTTAGGAAGCGCAGCAACGAAGGCATCTGCCGGCCGGCATCGCCGTAATCGTCGTGGCTGCCGGGAATCAGCAGCAGTTCGACCGCATCGCTGGCGCGCGCGGCGTAAATCTCGCGTGCCTCGGAAACCGGCACGGTAGCGTCTTCCAGACCATGCACGATAAGTACAGGGCAGCCGACCCGGGCAATGGTATTGCATGGGGCAATTGCCGCGAAACGGTAACCGATCACGTGCTGAACATAAACCAGAATGTAGGCGCCGAGCGGCCAATAGGGGATGTGCAGGGCAGCCACCCAGCGCCGCATCATCGTCGCCGGATGCGCGAAGGCTGCCAGGCTTACCACTGCCCGCAGTGCCGGCTGCCGTATCGCAGCCAGCAGCGCCGCGCCGGCGCCGACCGAATGGCCGATCACCCCGAGTTGTGCGGGATCGACCTCGGCTTGCCGGCGCAGCCAGGCCAGTCCGGCCTCGATATCCTCGGCAAAGCGAGGCAGCGAGGCGAAGGTGTCGCCGTCGCTGCTCCCGTGACATCGTGCAGCGACCAGCAACAATGTGTAGCCCGCCGCATGCAGAGGCGCCACCAGCGGCAGCATCATTCCGGCATTGCCGCCCCAGCCATGCATGACGACCAGCGCCGGCGCGCCCTGAGCGGCCGGAATGAACCAGGCGAACAGTTGCTTGCCATTAGCAGTCGGCAGGCGCACTTCGCGCCACGGCAAATCACCGGGATCGGCAGTTTCGGCGACGCGCACCGCGCTCAAGCCGCGCCGGATGGCAAAATTCAGCGCCAGCCAGTTCGCCGCGATAACGGCCAGCAGCCACCACCAAGCCATCAGAGGTGCGGCTGGAAGATGGCGCCGCTCGCCACGCCGCGCGCTGTGCGCAGCGCCGTGATGGCCCACAACGCGCAGAGCAGCAACCAGGCGGCAACGCCGACCGCAAAGGTCGTTCCCCAGCCGAGAATCTTGGTCAGGCGCAGGCTCTCGGTGACAAAAGCGCCGAGCGGGAAGGTGAAACCCCACCACGAAAGCGCGAACGGCAACTGGCCCGCCGTGCGCGCCGCCAGGGTCAGCAGGCTGGCCATGACCAGCCACCAGACACCATAACCCCAGAACATCAGCATCATCACCGTCGCCGCCTCGCGAGCCACCGGGAATGGTAGCTGCTCGAGCAGGTTCATCAAGCTGACGGGGATGACACCGATCGGCGCCAGATGAATCCACACGGTAGGCGTCAGGATGCCCTGGGCCGGCTTGTGCAGGTATTTGCGGGATAGCGTGATGCCGAGCAGGCCAACGTACATCATGCTGCCGGCGCCTAAGCTGATGGCGTTCACTGTCAGGGTGAGTTCGCGCAGTGCCTCCGGCATTTGCGGCAGGAGCGGCGCGCCGGCTAGCGGCACCACGACAAGACCCACCGCCGGAATAAACTGCGCCGGCGTCACATGCTCGACGAGCACATGCTCCCCGCGGAACATGAAGAAAAGAATGGCGAAGCTGAATATGAAAGTCATCAGGACGCCGAGCCACCACAGCGTCAGCGCGACCGCGACGAAAGGCGTGAAGACCAGCCATTGCGCGGCCAGGACCAGCAGGGCGATCGAAAAGGTCGGGTAGAAATTGGCCTGAACCGGATGTTTGAGCGTCTGCAACGCGGCATCCGGAAAACGCAGCCAGCGCGTCAGCCACGGAAGCGCGAGAACACCGGTGCCCATGACCGCCGCAAACCAGCCGGGGGCGAAGCTCTTGGCAATCTCGGAAAATGAAGGGTAGGCCATGGGTATCCCGATAAATCAGAATTTGCTTATTTTACATGGTCGACCGTGACACACTCAAGGCGGGAAAGAGCCCGCCTGACATCGCACCGGAGCGGTGCCTGTTGAATGTCCTTCTTTTTCCGGCACGAGCGATCTACAACCAGCCGGCAATTTTGGCACGGTCGGGAATTCCACCGGCGTGCACCACCTTGCCATCGACTACCACGCCCGGCGTGGACATCACGCCATATTTCATAATTTCCGGCAGGTCTTCAACTTTGGACAGCGCAATGCTTGCGCCTTGTTCCTTCGCGACTTCCTCGATCAGCTTGACAGTGGTCTTGCAGTTGGCACAGCCGGTGCCTAGCACCTTGATGTCTTTCATGATGCTTTTCCTTTCCAGAGGGAAATTAAGTAAATAAATGCCGCTACGGCGAAACCCGTGAAGGCGACAAACGACCAATTAGCCAGCGACAGGCCAAAGATGACCAGTTCCTTGCTCTCGCAGAAACCGGTTGCCATGAACGGCGTGGGCCAGCGTACGCCCAGCCATTCGACCAGACGTTCGATCAGATTTGGCTCAGCACCGGAGCAGCCCCCGACAAGTTCGGGAAACCACTGCTCCCAGCTTTGAAAACCGGCCACCGCCATGCCGCTCAGCGCCATCAAGCCGCCCGCAGCGACCCAGAGCCGGCCGGCGGGCCGCCAGACAAACCAACCGCCCAGCGCAAAGCAAACGGCCAGGAATAACTGCTGGAGACGCTGGAAGATGCAAAGATGGCAGGGATTCAGGTGCAACCACTCGGTGAGCACAATGGCCGTCGCGACCAGGGCCACGGCGGCAAGGCTCAGCAGCCACAGGCCCCGCCTTGGGTAACGATGCGCAAGGCGAAGCAACCCGGCGAGCACTACAGCACTTCCCACAGCAGATAGGCGCCATAGGCCAGCAGCAGTCCACCGGCAAGCCGAACAAAGGTCTTGCCGACACCAGCCGCCAGTCGGGAGCGCGCCAGCCACTGGGCAAACCCAATGGAGGAACCCGCCGCCAGCAACAAGGCACCATGGCCGACTGCGTAGGCGAACATCAGCAAGACACCGAACGTCGGTTCGCTCTGGCTGCCGATGACGCTCAGGATGCCCAGCAGCACCGGCGTCGCGCACGGTACAAACACGACCCCTGACAAACCGCCGGCAATGGCTGCGCCCAGCGCGCCACGCCAGCGCAACGGCGGCATGGCGCAACTGAGTTGGCCCAGTCCCGGCAAGCGCCAGATTCCCAACAGATGTGCCCCGAACACGATAGCCAGCAGTGCCATGGCGATCTGCCAGGTCGGCCCGGACGGCCCGAAGATGGCACCAGCCGTCACCATTACCACCGCTGCTGCGGTGAACGTCAGCGCCATGCCCAAAACAAAAGCCAGGGTATAGCCAAAGGCCCGCCAGCGGTTAGCGTCCGCGTAGCCGCCGACATAGCCAACAACCAGGGGAACCGCAGCAATGGCACAGGGCGAAGCCGAGGACGCAATTCCGGCCAACAAGGCTGATGAAAGGGCTAGCGCAGGATGGCTGGCCAGAAGAAGGTCAAGTTCGCCGAATACCATCTTAATCGCAATCTTCTGTGAACCCCAATTGCCGAACGATCTCGGGTTGCGCCATACCGCCCGGATGGCGCTCGATTTCCCGGCCATCCGCCGCGAAAAAGATCTGTGTTGGCATCATGCGGATATTGAACGGGCCGGCTGCCGCGTAGTCCTGGTTCAGATCAATCACGATGACATGGGCCCGGCCTTGCAGTTCGAGCGCCGTCGCTTCCAGGATGGGCTTCATGTTGCGGCAGGTCGTACAGGAGGTCGCACCGAATTCCACGATGGTCGGCAGCCCCGTCTGTCGGGCGTTCTCAATCAATTGGAGACCCGGCGAAGGGCTCAGTTTTTCTGCACAGGCGGCCATGCTCAGACAAGCCTCCAGCAAAGCGCCCAACAACAGCAGGCGACGATAAGAAATGACCGCCATTGGATTCACCGCTTACAGCACCAGATTGAACACGTAACCGACGAGCAGGATGCCGCAGGCCACCACACCGGCGAAGGCGGCGATCAGCGGAATTTTCAGCACCTTGCGCAGGATAATCACCTCGGGTAACGACAGCGCAATGACGCTCATCATGAAGGCGAGCACAGTGCCGAGAGCGGCGCCCTTGCCGATCAGCGCCTCTACAATCGGAATGATCCCGGCCGCATTGGTGTACATCGGCACGCCGATCAGAACGGCGGCCGGCAGCGACCACCAAGGTGCATCCTTGCCCATGATCGAAGCCATGAAGTCCTCGGGCACATAGCCATGAATGGCGGCACCAAGCGCAATGCCGACCATGATGTAAGGCCAGACCTTGCCGACAATTTCCTTGACGTGGTGCCAGCCAGCCTCAAAGCGACCTACCCAGCTCATGCTCTCGCCCTGGAACTCCGGCGCCGTACCAGCCAGGATGCCCTGTACCCAGTCTTCAAGGTAACGCTCCATCTTCAGCTTGCCGATCACCAGGCCGGCGACGATGGCCACGATCAGACCCAGTCCAAGGTAGAGCGCCGCCACCTTCCAGCCGAACATGCCGAAGAGCAGCACCAGCGCCACTTCATTGACCATCGGCGCCGAAATAAGGAAGGAAAAGGTCACGCCGAGCGGCACGCCGGCCGAGAGAAAGCCGATGAACAGCGGCACCGCCGAGCAGGAGCAGAAAGGGGTGACGATACCGAGGCTCGCGGCCAGCACATTGCCGACCCCGACTCGCTTGCCGGAAAGCATCGCCCGGGTGCGCTCGGGCGAGAAAAAAGTCTGGATGATACCCATCACGAAAACAATGCCAGTCAGGAGCAGCAGCACCTTGGGCGTGTCGAAGAAGAAAAAATGCACTGCCTCACCGAGATGGGTGCCGTGGGCGAGCCCGAGGGCAGCAATTACGGCATCGGCAAACTCGGTCAAGTGGCTGTAGACCGCTAGCCAGAGGGTGCTAAAGAAAGCTATGCCAATAAGCCACAGGGGCACGCCAGGCGGCTTTTTTTCAATCAGGGTCGGGGTGGTCATCGGCGAACTCGGTTCGTTTTGTAACGTTGGTGACAAGGGGACGCAAGTGATCACGAAAAGATGCAGATAATTGGAAAAAATAGTTAGCTAGCCCCACCAAACTCAAGGCGGCGCCTCTCCATCAAGACCTGCAGTCTCTTAACCAGGATGTCGAAAGCGGGCTATTTTTCCGGGGCTAAATCATCATCCAGCATCGCTTGCGATATCTGGCCAACAATCTGATCAATTCGTTGATCACCCAGCGGTGGCCCATCGGGCACCGGGCAACCGGCCAACCGGGAACAAACTCTTGAAAACAGACGGGGATGCGCAGTCATTCATGATCAATGGCCTTGCCAACAACTCCCATAAAGCATTTTGCGCTCAGTAACGTGTGTTCAGGAGGCTCTATCCTGCTCCTGTTCCGCTTCAAAGAGCATCGTCGCCAGCGAAGTCAGCCCCTCTTTCTGGGCCGCCTCGGAAATTTCCTCCAGGCTTGCCCCGCTGTCGATCAGACGCGCCGTCTCGCATGCCGGCGGCAGTTCCTGACGGAAGGCTTTCAGACGCTCGGTCACCGCACCGGTAACACGTGCGGTACTTTCCAAGGGCGAACCGTCCTGGTCGCCCCCTTCCTCACAGGCCTCAAACAATGCACCGGCCAAGGCATGCAAACCTTCCTCGGTAGCACAGGCCGAAATCTCTTCGGGGCCGGCGCCCCGGGCGATGGCGGCGGCGGTCTTGCTGTCGTTGGGCAGCGTGCCTTCAAACGACGCCAGTATTTGCTTGATCAGATCCATGTCAGTCTCCTTGTTATGAATTTAGCAGGATAAATATTGCGCTCAATAACCTGAGCAGGGAATACAAACCGGTTGCCCATCCTTGGTCCGGACATAGCGTTCGAAAACGTACTCGCCACAGGCGCTGCATTTGGTCTTGTTGAACGACCCCTTGACCGGGGTGAACTTGAAATCAGGCCGCTCTTCGATGGCGAAGATGAAATCATCGTCCATACCGTAAACCCAGTTGAGCACTTCTTCGCGCGCCTCGACCGGGATTTGCGAAGGCTCCATGCCCTGCTTGCGGAAGGCGAAAAACGGGAATTTGCCCATGGCGTCGACGAAATCCGGTTTGAGGGCGTAACGCACCGCACCCTTGCCCGGCTTGTAGAAGGTTGCCGCCAATTTTCCGTAGAAGGTTTTGGCGATCATCACCTTGCCGTAAGTGGCGCCAGTGGCAACCTGCAGACCATCCATCAGGCAGGTTTGCGGGTGACCTTCGCCGAGTTCCGGGAAGACAAAGAAACCATGGTCCGGCTCGCGTTCAACGCCCAGCTTCTCCATGGCCAAGCGGCCCATGCGGTAGCCCAAGGGCATGAACGGACATTGGTGACCATGAAATTCGAATGCCCAGGCGGGAGGAATGAATGTGGTGGTCATGATCTTCTCCTTAAAAGGTGTTCCTGACTCTGTAGACGTAGCGCCGCGCGAAAGGATGCAGGTTCGATCAGCGCCGAATGAAGTTCACCGGCTCGGCCTGAATGCGGCGGATCGACTCCGGTTGAAAGGTCACATGCTCAATGCTCAGGTGTTCGGCAATCTCGCTCAGCGCATGCAGTATTTGCGGCCAACTCGCAAGGTCTTCGAGGCGCACATGGGCCGACAAGGCCAGCCGCTCGGCGCCAATCGGCCAGACATGCAGATCATGGACTTCCCGTACCCCCGGAACACCGGCCAGCCGGCGCCCCAGATCCCCTAGGTCGATGTGCGCCGGGACGCCATCCAGCGTGCCGTGCAACGCTTCCTTGAGCAGCCTGACGCTCGATGAAAGGATCAAGCCGCCAATCAGCAGCGAGAGCAGCGGATCAATCGGTGTCCAGCCGGTAAAGTAGATGACGCCACCCGCGACAATCGCCGCCACCGAACCCAGCGCATCGCCCATGACGTGCAACAGTGCGGCACGAACATTGAGGTTCTGCTCACCGCGGGAGAGTATCCAGGCCACCAGCAGATTGATCCCCAGCCCGATCAGCGCCACCACGCCCACGGTGGCACCATCAATCAGCGCCGGGGATTGCAGACGTTGCCAGGCTTCCCAGCCAATGAAAAAGACTACGACCAACATCGAGATCGCGTTGATCAGTGCAGCTAGCAGTTCACTCTTGCCCAGACCGTAGGTGTGACGACGGCTCGGTGGCAAGGATGCCAGCCAGGCCGCCAGCGCGGAAAGCCCCAGTGCGGCGCCATCGGTGACCATGTGCCCGGCATCGGCAATCAGGGCAAGCGAGCCGGCGCGCCAGCCGGCAATCAGTTCGACGACGGAAAAGCCAAGCGTCAGGATCAGCGCGATGCCCAAAGTTCGTCCTGTTGCGCTGTGTTGATGACTGTGGCCGTGGTCGTGGCTGTGGTCGTGTTCAGCCGGGTGGTCATCGCGCTCCATATTGATTGTGCTCATGAACCCTTCACAGAAAGCGGACTTACAACAAGCCCCAAGCGGTCTTGATCGCAACGGCGATCAGCACCAGGGCAATGATTCGTTTCAATTGATCGGCGCGCAGCTTCTCACTCGCCAGCCAGGCACCCAGCGCGGCACCGGCGGCTGTCGCCAACCCGGTGGCCAAGAGTAGCGCGGTACTGAGTTCGGCAACCTGAACATGGGCGAGAAACCCTGAGAGCGACGCAAAAATCACGACAAACGATGCGCTCGCCGATGCCCGTTTCGGCTCCAGGCCGGTCGCCACCAGCGCAGGAACGATAATGTTCCCACCGCCGACGCCGAGCAATCCACCGACAAAACCGGCGACACCGCCAACCGGCACGCCAATCAGCATGCCGGCCCGGGTGGAGCTTGGTGCCGGCCGGGGCTGCGGCCGGTAAAAAAGCATCATGCAGCTGGCGAAGAGCAGAAATCCCACAAACAACCAGAGCAACAGGGCACGTTCCAACCCTTGTCCAACATGGACACCGACAGGCGAAGCAAGGACGGCGACCAGCAGCATCGGCAACACCAACCGCCAGGCAACCAGCCCCTTGCGAACGAATGTGAACGAGGCGATGCTCATGCCAATGGCGTTGAGCAAAAGTGCCGTGGCCATCGCGGCATGCAGTTCCACGCCAAAGGCCAGAAAGACCGGAATCAGTACGAAGGCAGCCCCAACGCCGGCCATGGAGAGGACTGTGGTTAGCGCGAAGGTAATTAGGGCAGCAATGGTCAACATGGATTGTTACCAGAATGAAGCTACCTTGGGAGACGACACTATCGCTCAAAAGATGCATGCGGAAAATTCATTTATCGCTGCGGATAGTGCATGGCTCAGAAACTTCGGCTGGCAGCCCAAAATTTCGGCAACAGCTGTCAGCAATATAGACCCGGCGCTTTCAGCACTTTAAGTTTGAAAAAATCACTCCCCAATCGCCGGTCTGGGAACGAAGCAGCAGACTTCACCGTTGTCATCAAAGCTGACTTTGCAGGCGGTCACCAGTTGCTCACGCAAGCGCAGACGCGCCCGCTGAATCCGTGACTTGGCACCAGGCAGGGAAATACCCAGGCGCTCGGCCAGCACCTGTTGCGAATGCCCTTCGATATCGCACAGCGTGATTGCCAAGCGGTCCTCGGCAGATAATTCGGAGAGTACCCGGGGCAGGCATTGACTGAGGTCGTCCACGACAGGATGTTCGTCTGGATTGGGGGCTGGCACATCTGCCGGTAGCGGGATGTGTTCCCGGGCACAGCGCAAGCGATCCGCCAAGGCATTGCGGGCTACCTGAAAAAACCAGGCACGCGGATTTTCAATCGAACAGAACAGGGCACCCTGACGCATCGCCTTCATAAAGACCTCCTGCAGGAGGTCATCGGCCTCGTCCTGACAGCCGGATCGATGGCGCAGATAGCCCCGCAATTCGGCCATGTGGTTCGACCAGGCGGTGAGCAGGCAAGGAACGGTCATGGCTGATCCGGCAAACCCCGTCGCAGGGTACCCGCCATTTCGCATCCCTGGGCGAGGGTATTGAAGACCGTGCCGTACTTTTTCAGGTTTTCGTGCAGCAGTTCCAGCCGGCGATCCGGTTCATCGCTATCGACCCAGACTGTGTATTCGATACGCACCATTTTCGGTGGCGCATCCTGCCGCCAGCCACGAATCCGAACCGCCACGCCACGAAAGTCAAACTTGAGGATGGGCGCAACCCGCTCGATGCTCTTCAGCATGCAGGCGGAAAGCGACGTCAGCAAAAGTTCGGCGGGATTGAAGGCATCTTCCCGGCCGTCGAGATTGGTGTCGAGGGGAATTTCGGCGCACTTTGCCATGGCCACGCTACCGTGAGCCGAAAGGCGTTGGGAAAATACTTCATATTCGAGCATGACGGCTCCTCAAGCTATGCCTCGGCTTCTCCAGCAAAAAACCGTTTCTTGAGCCATAGCGATACTGTCACCAGCCCGATCATCACCGGCACCTCAACCAGTGGCCCGATAACGGCCGCAAAGGCGGCGCCGGAGTTGATGCCATACACCGCGACGGCCACAGCAATGGCCAGTTCGAAGTTGTTGCTGGCTGCGGTGAAGGACAGGGTTGCACATTTCTTGTAACCGGCGCCGATCTTTTTACTCATATAGAAGGAGATGAGGAACATCACCACGAAATAGATCAGCAGTGGAATGGCAATGCGCACCACATCCATCGGGATGGTGACGATCAGCTTGCCCTTCAGGCTGAACATGACGACGATGGTGAACAGCAGCGACACCAGGGTGATCGGCCCGATCTTCGGGACGAAATGGGTGTGATACCAGTCCTTGGTCACGAAGCGCAGCATGATGACGCGAGTCAGGATGCCGGCGATACAGGGGATGCCAAGGTAGATGAAGACGCTTTCGGCGATCTGGCCAATCGAGATATCGACGATTGCTCCGGTCAACCCGAAAAAAGGCGGCAAAACGGTGACGAACAGCCAGGCGTAGACGCTGAAAAACAGCACCTGGAAGATCGAGTTGAAGGCAACCAGACCGGCCGCGTACTCAGTCGAGCCTTTGGCGATCTCGTTCCAGACAATCACCATGGCGATGCAGCGGGCGAGGCCGATCATGATCAGGCCGACCATGTACTCCGGCTTGTCAGGCAGGAAGATGACCGCCAACGCAAACATCAGGAGCGGCCCGACGATCCAGTTCTGGATCAGTGACAGGCCGAGCACCTTCTTGTCGGCAAAGACATCGGGCAGCTCCTCGTAACGCACCTTGGCGAACGGCGGATACATCATCAGGATCAGCCCCAGCGCAATCGGAATATTGGTCGTCCCGACCTGGAAGGAATTGATGAAATCCTCGACCCCGGGCAGGAAATAGCCCAGCCCGATGCCCAGCCCCATCGCCGCGAAAATCCAGACAGTGAGATAGCGATCGAGAAACGAGAGTTTTTGGGTTACCGCGCTCATTGCCCGACCTGTTCATGGATTTCCCGCGCCGCAGCGACGATTGCCGCGGTCGACATCGTTTCGAGGGGCAATTTTACGAAGGCCGCGATACGCCTTGCGAGCTGGCTGTATGCCGCCTCGAAGGCGGCACGCTGCGCTTCCGGCGGCTCGATCTGCGTCAGATCGGCAATCCCCCAGTGCGCGGTCGCCGGATGACCGGGCCACACCGGGCAAGCCTCGCCGGCGGCGGCGCAGACGGTAAAGATGAAATCGAACTGCGGCGCGCCCGGCCCGGCGAACTCAACCCACGACTTGCTGCGAGGAATTCCCGTGCCCGACCATGACACACCGTGCGCCGCCAGGGTCTCGAGCGCCAGCAGATCGACCTCGCCGCTCGGCTGGCTACCGGCGGAAAAGGCATGAATCCGCCCATGGCCGAGATGATTGAACAAGGCCTCGCCAAGAATCGAGCGAGCCGAATTGTGGGTACACAGCACCAGAACGTTGAATGTCTTCATGGTCCGCCTTGCGTGGCACAGGATTCAAGAAAGTCGCCGAACTTGCCGGTCAGTGGTCGAGCCAGCCCCGGACAAACAACGGGACACCTGTCGCGGAGAGTTCAAATTCGACATTTTCATAATAATCGAAATATAGCATGACTTCAAGAACTCTGCCCCGTCCCCTGCGGCAACCGCCACAGCATCGCTGCCGTCAGCGACCGAGAGCGTGCTACCATTATCGACCGCACGTAGCGGGACCGTTTAAAATCGGGGCAATGTCCCTCCAGGAAACACCCCGCTCGCAAAACGCCCTGCTCCTCGAGATTGCCGAGTTGAAGCGTCAACTGGCAGACGAAACTTCCCGTACGCAGCGCTCCCTGCTCCTGGCGATTGCCGCTTCACTGCTCCTGCATGGCCTGGTCTTGCTGATTCCGCGCCAGGAACCCAAGGCAGAACGCGCCGCCACCCGCCTCGAAGCGTCGTTAGCAGTGCCGCCCCCGCAACTGCCGGCATTCGAACCGCCCCCCACGCCGGCCGCGATCAAGCCGGCCACACCCGCCAGGCGGCCGGCACGGCGGCCGGTGATCGCCATCGACAAGTCGAGGGCGCCTGCCGCATCCGGCACGACCCGGAAATGGACGATCGCGCAGAAGGAGGAAATGAGCAGCTTCCTGCGTGAACTGGAACGCCAGCCTCAGGCCAGCCCGCGCCCCAGCCTCGCCCAACGCTCGCTGGCGATGGCCCGCGAATACGGCCGCCAGCAGGCGCGCCAGGAACAGGAAGGCAGCGAGATTCTCGAGCGCCTGCCGAACAGCGAACCGCCCGATCCGTTCAGCCTGGAAATGTATCTCGATGCGCTGGTCAAGAAACTTAATCGCAGCGCCGGCTTCGTGCGCAATGACCCACGGACGCGAGGCCTGAAGAACGCGGCGGTACGGGTGCGCCTCAACCCCGACGGCTCGTTGCAAAGTTTCAAGATTCTCAACGCCGGCGATCAGCAGGACCAGATCGCCTTCATCAGATCGGTCGTCGAGCAGTCGGTGCCCTTCGCTCCCTTCCCCTCCGACCTGCGCCGTTCGGCGAAGTCGCTGAACATGACCATCTGCATTCAGCCAAGCCAGTCAGGGAGTGGCGGCTTCGGTTTTTCGCGCCTTCCCGACGGCAGGGGATGCTGAGCGGGCCGTGGCGAATGGCGCGCCCCGAAAAACTTGCGCTATATTCGCGCCACTTGGACGAGGGGGACGACAAATGCCATGGCGGCAATCTCCCGCCCGCCCCCGAATCACAAGTGCCAGCAATGCAACAGTGGTGGAACGATGGTTGATCCGAATGTCCATTTCTGACTAGCCGTCATCGCCGTCGTAATCGCCCTGTTCTTCGATTACATCAACGGCTTCCACGATGCCGCCAACATCGTCGCGTCGCGCTCCATGTCCCCGGCGCAGGCAGTAATCATCGTCGGCGTCTTTGAGTTTCTCGGCCCACTGCTCGGCGGCACCGCCGTCGCCAACACCATCGGCCGTTTCGTCACGCTTGGCGAGGTCTAGGCTGTCCTGTCGCTGGTGATCCTGATCTGTGGGCTGCTCGGCGCCATCGTCTGGAACCTCACCACCTGGCACTTTGGCATCCCACCGTCATCATCGTACGCCCTCGTTGGCGGCTTTGCCGGGTAGTCGTCGTTTCGGTGGGCGCCGATCACGTGGTCCGGGGCTCCAGCGAACGGGATGCACGGCCACATCACCGGCATCGTCAAGGTGCTCGCCGCGCTGCTCCTGTCGCCGATCGCCGGCTTCGGGGTCGGTTTCCTGATCAAACGCATCTCGGGCGCCATGCTCAATCGGGCCAAACCAGCCGCCAACAGGAGGTTGCGCGGCGCCCATTTCTTCACCGCCGCCGGCCTCGCCTTCGCGCACGGCGCCAACGATGCGCAGAAGAGCATGGGCATCCTGAGCCTGGTGCTGCTGCTCGGCTGCATCATCTGCTACGCCCTGCTCAACCTCTATCTCGGAAATTACAAGCCATGAACGCTTCCGCCATGAATGACCAAGTTGCTCCCGCCGATCATTCCGTCTTTCGCAAGCTGTTCAACCGGGTCTTCCCGAAGATGGGTGACTTTTTTGGTGCGCTCAGCAATCAGTGCAACAAGGTCGCGCAAACCACCGGACTCCTGGTCGAATTCATGGAGACTGGCGACCCGGCGATCGGCGATCGCATCAGTGCCGACGAGCATGCCGCAGCCATGATCAAGGCCCACAACCTGCACGAACGCAACGAAGCCTTCTCGACGCCGATAGACCGCGAGGATCGGCACCGCACGATCATCTACCTCGACGAGATCACCAACTACTGCGAGACTACGGTCAGCGAGATGAACGTTCTCGGCATCGGGACCGACAAGCACTGCCTCGAAATGGCGATGCACATCACGATCGGCACCGACGCGCTGGCGCGTGGCTTCTCTCGCCTCGGCAAGGAATCGGCAGGCGCTGCCGAGGACGCCGACGTCGCGCGCAAGGCAGAGCACAAGGTTGAAAAGGCCTACCGCCGGGCGATTGCCGAACTGTTCCAGGGCGACGACCATGTCAACATGTTCAAGCGCCGCGAAATCTACCGCCACCTGTCGAACGCCGCCGACCGCGTCGCCGCCGCCGCCAATACGCTGGAAGACATCGTCGTCAAGATCGCCTGACCCCGGTCAGCTTGCGGCCGGGCCTTCCGCCTGCGCCGCAACCAGGTTCACCTCTGCGCCGCCGAAACTCACCGTCTGGCCGGGCCGCAATTTTGCCCGTTTTCTGGTGTCGACCGCAGCATCCACCCTGACCCGCCCCTCGGCGATCGCGGCATGCGCTGCCCCGCCCGAATCGCAGAGGCCCGTCGCCTTGAGCAACTGATCGAGTTGAATGTAGTCGCCGCGCACGGCCAGGGTGATGCTCATGATGATTCTCCGCTAGTGAATCGGCGTGCTCAAGTCAGGTAGCCGGTTGTAACTGATACAGGTACTTCTGGAAGCCGCTGAACACCTTCCCGATCTCATCCGGCTTCCCAAGATCAGCCACCGCATCGGCAATCGAGTCGTGGTACTTCAACTTTAGCAGCGGTGTCAGCTTGGCCTGGTCGAGTTCTTCCACGCCGATAGCAACGTAGTGCGACAGCACAAAATCGAGAAACACCTTTTGCCGGGAATTGAAGTTCTCGCTGATCACCGCCATCGCCCGGCCTACACGTTCCTCGCGGGTCAGCGGTTCCAGTGCATAGGCGACATGCGCCAGCACGTCGAACAGGTCACTTTTCTCAGCGTCGATGATTTTCTGCATTTCGCTCAGTTGATCCCTGCCGAAGCCTTTCTCCGCCAACCCTTCGAGCAACTTCCGGCGCGTGTCCGGTGCGCTCCATAGCGTCCGCAGTTCGTCTTCGTCCCTGAAGAAATCGGGCAACTTGCCGAACAACGCCTCCATGAACTGCTGCGCCGACATTGGCGTGCCGTCCAGGTGCCAGAAACTGGTGACCGTCATGTGCTGAATCGTTCGTGACTTGCCATCGGCCAGTTGTACCTTCGCCTTCTTCTTACAAATACAAGGTTGCTGGTGGCACCTCGGGCAAGGGTCTTTCGCGCATTCGCACGGCGACTTGCCACACAGGTAACAGACCGCGGGCGGTTCCTTGATACAGACACAGGGAACGTGATTGCACTTCGCACAAACCTCCGGTTCAACCGGCTCGCCATCCCACTCCGGGTCGCTGAAATGATGGTGCGCCTTCACGAAATCGTAGATCGTGAAGTAATCCTTGCCGTCGAAGAGGCGGGTGCCGCGGCCGATGATCTGCTTGAACTCGATCATCGAATTCACCGGGCGCAGCAGGACGATATTGCGCACGTTCCGCGCATCCACTCCCGTCGAGAGTTTTTGCGAGGTGGTCAGGATGGTCGGAATCGACTTTTCGTTATCCTGAAAATCCCGCAGCCATTGCTCTCCCAGCGCACCGTCGTTGGCTGTCACCCGATGGCAGTAGTTCGGGTCGCTGCCGGTCTTGATCTGGTTGATCAGATCGCGGATCGCCAGGGCATGATCCTGCGTCGCGCAGAACACCAGCGACTTCTCGCGCTGGTCGATCAGCGACATGAAGATCTCGACACGCTTCTTCTCGCGCTCCCTGATCTCGATGATCTTGTTGAAGTCCGACTCTTCGTAACGCTTGCCGGCCTCGACCTCGCCTTCCACCACCTTGTCGTCGGGCGTATAGACATACTCGTCGAGACTGGTGGTGATCTGCTTGACGCGAAACGGGGTCAGGAATCCATCGTTGATGCCTTCCTTGAGTGAGTAGATGAAAACTGGATCACCAAAGTAGGCATAGGTATCCACGTTGCCTTTGCGCTTCGGCGTCGCGGTCAGGCCGAGTTGCACGGCCGGAGCAAAGTAGTCGAGGATGCCGCGCCAGTTGCTCTCGTCGTTGGCGCCGCCACGGTGACACTCATCAATCACGATGAAGTCGAAGAAGTCGGGCGGATACTCGCCGAAGTAGGGAGAAGGATGGCCGTCGCCGTTACCCACTGCGGGTGGCCCGCTCATGAAGGTCTGGAAGATGGTGAAGAAGATGCTGCCGTTCTTCGGCACCTTGCCCTTCTTGCGGATATCCTCGGGCGCGATGCGCACCAGAGCCTTGTCGTCGAAGGCTGAAAAAGCGTTATAGGCCTGGTTGGCCAGAATGTTGCGGTCGGCCAGAAACAGGATGCGTGGGCGCCGTGTTGGCGCGCTTTCGGCTTTCCAGTCAGTCAGATTCCAGCGACTGTGAAACAGCTTCCACGCCAATTGAAATGCGATGAAGGTTTTGCCTGTGCCAGTCGCCAGCGTCAGCAGGATGCGCTGCTGTCCGGCGGCGATGGCTGCCAACACGCGCTCGATAGCGATGTCCTGGTAATAGCGCCCCTGAAAGTAGCCGCCCTTGTCCTCGAACGGCACCGCCGCAAAGCGATCGCGCCAGGCATTCTTGACAGTGAACGTCAGGTTCCACAACTCATCGGGCGATGGGTAACTGGCGATCTCGCCTTCCACGGCGGTTTTCATGTCGATGCCGTAGATGCCCTGTCCGTTGCTGGCATAGGTGAAACGTACCGCCAGCTTGCCGGCGTTGTCCTTGGCCTGAGCCACGCCTTCGGTCAGTGCCTTGTCCCAAGCCTTGGCCTCCACCACCGCCAGCTTGGTGTTGCGGAATTCCAGAACGTAATCCGCCCTCAGCGGCTTGCCGCGCTTTCCCGCGCCTTCCAGACGTCCGAGCGTGATCGGATACTCGCGCCGGATGCGGCTGCCTTCGACCACACCCCAACCGGCCGCAGCGAGGGCGGGATCGATATGTTCGGCGCGGGTTTCGGCTTCGTTCATGCGTTCTTCAAGACATAGCGACCGGTCTTGTTGCCACCGACCTTCTCCACCACGCCTGCATCCAGCAGCGGGCGCAGTAAATCCATCGCCCCCTGCCGCGATACGCCGAGCGCCGCCCATATCTCGGCCGGCGCCATGCCGCCGTGATCGCGCAACAAGTGCAGCAAATGTTCCTGGCGTGGACGCAAAATCAACTTTTCGGAAG
This sequence comes from Candidatus Dechloromonas phosphoritropha, assembly GCA_016722705.1. NCBI lineage: Bacteria > Pseudomonadati > Pseudomonadota > Betaproteobacteria > Rhodocyclales > Azonexaceae > Dechloromonas > Candidatus Dechloromonas phosphoritropha. The sequence goes on from JADKGN010000004.1 coordinate 910,147, forward strand.
AGCCGACCTGCAAGGCTTGAATTCGCAACCACACCCGTTCCAGCGTTTGACGCAATCCCGCCGCACAATATTCCAGCCATGCGCTCAGGTCCTCGCCGGCCTCGCGCACCCCTTGCAGTGCGGCGTAGTAAGCGGGCCGATCCTCCCAGTAGTACTCGTCCACGGCAAAGATGTGATGAGTATCGAAGCCGCGCCGGTAGAGTTCCCACAGTGCCAGCGCGCGCCCGGTACGGCCGTTGCCGTCGGCGAAGGGGTGAATGGCCTCGAAGCGGTAATGCAAAATGGCTGAACTGAGCACGGGAGAAAGCTTTCTGGCCAAGCCGTTCCACCACTCCAGCAGTTCGAACATCAGGCCGGAGACCGCATCAGGCGGCTGCGGAAGGTAATGCCCGACGCGAACGGCAATCATCCGGTATTTCCCGGCTTCGCCCTGATCCATTACCTCACCGGCGAGAATGCGGTGCAGCTCCAGAATGTCCGCATGGCCGATCTTGCTTTTGTCGGCATGCTTTTCCACGTAGCGCAAGCCAGCGAAATAATTGATCACCTCGCGCTTGGGGCGAGCGCCGGGCGTGGAAAGCTCACGTCCCTCTTCCAGCGCGCGCACCTGTTCGAGTGTCAGCGGGTTGCCCTCGATCGCCGTCGAAGCATGGACGTTGCGGGTGCGGGTGTCTTTTTGCAGGGCGGGAATCCAGGCCAGATCCACCACCGCGCTCTGGATGCGCTCGCGCAACGCCGCCACCTGCTCGACTTCGGCCAGCAGGGCCGGGGTGATGGTGAATTGCGGAGCGTAGGCCATGCGAAAAGACTAATCAAGAGTCAAGTATGAGTCAAGTTTTGTGTCAAGCCGATTCACAGCGCTCCGCTGAAGGCCTGGTGCAGCAAGGATTTTTTCAGGGCGCCGAGGGCGGTGAGTTTTTGCTGGTAGAGGGATTCGAGGCGTTTGGTTTCGACGGTCAAAGCTGCAAGTAGAATGACGATGCGATTTTGCTTAGTGGTCGATGTCGGAAATGAGACGACAACTTGGCCAATCTTGGTTGGAGATGTATGCCGAACTTTTACGCCGGAAGCACTGCTGTGAATTGCCTTCCGAACGTTCCGAGTATTGAAGACATGGAAGAAAAATTCATTCGTCCATGCTGCACATGGTTTCGGGGTGACGAGGCCTAGACGCTGGTTGTGCAGGAATCTGTCGGACTCTGGTACGAGAATGGGGCTGCCAAGCAAACCAGCGGCTTGCTCTGTCATGGCTACGAGCAAGTCGCCTTCATTGAGTACGTAGTCGCGTGGAATTTCGCCTGTGTAGTATTTCTGCTTCTCACCCCGATCACGATAGCCGCCAGTTTCATAGAAGTTGCCCGGTGTGAGCAGTACAAAGTCACCTTCGTTGCTGAAAAACGCGCCCTCGAAGGCATAGCCATGTTTGATGTCGCAGAGTTCAGCAAGTGGCTTTTGGTCCCAACCCTCACCCTGCTCCGTGAAAACCGATTGCAGATGGCTCTCGAACAAGGCGCGGGCGTTCTGGAGGTTCTTTTCGGCGTTGGCTTTGGCAGTGGCGATGCCGTCGAAGACTTCGTCGAGGATGGCGACGATGCGGTGCTGTTCGGGGAGCGAGGGGGTTGGAACTTGCAGTGACTTTACGAACGAGAGTTTTACACCTTGAACCGTCGCACCAGTTCCCTCAGCGATGATGATGTCTGCAATGCTCTTGAGCCACCTAAACAAGAAACCAACCGACAATGAATTAGGATCCCGAGGAATGATCCCGCGCAGGTCTTGATTGATGGCGGTATCTTGACCAAGCAAGCACGCCTTGCCTAAGCCGACGCGAGTTGCGATGACGACATTGCCAGTCGGGATAACGTTGGTTGCACTGCTTTGAACCGCCGCTCTTGTAATCCGGCACTCAGTTTCAGTAATCACTTCTTGGCGCATATCTCGGACAGTGGCCCAAGGAATGTCACCAGAGTAGTACGCAGGATTGTCTTTTGGCGGCGTACCACCACCAACGACTTCACAAAGGTCGCCTAAGCTTTTCTTTTGCCACCCTGCCTTCATAGCAACGCCCGAATAGTCGCCAGCACCGCCGCGCTCTCGGCATCCAGCATGGCAATCTCATCCATGATGGCCTGTGGGCTGCGATGGATTATTTCTTCGCCGCCGTTCGGGTTCTTCACCGACAAGTCGTAGGTCGCCGTGGCAATCGTCGCAGCATCGACGCTCCAGCTTTTCGCGCTGTCGGCCTCTGTCTTTTGCAGTTCGACAAACTCGGCGAGATCAGCATCGTTGAGCGGGTTGGTCTTGCCCATGTTGCGGCCTGGATCGAGCTGGTAGTACCAGACCTTGCGTGTCGGCGAACCCTTCTCGAAGAACAGCACGACGGTTTTGACACCCGCGCCCTGGAAGGTGCCACCGGGGCAGTCCAGTACGGTGTGCAGGTTGCAGGATTCCAGCAGCAGCTTGCGCAGGCTCACCGAGGCATTGTCGGTGTTCGACAGAAAGGTGTTCTTGATGACCACGCCAGCCCGGCCGCCGGCCTTGAGCATCTTGATGAAGTGTTGCAGGAACAGGAAGGCAGTTTCGCCGGTACGGATCGGGAAGTTCTGCTGCACCTCCTTGCGTTCACCGCCGCCGAAGGGCGGATTGGCGAGGATCACGTCCATGCGATCCTTGTCCTGAATGTCGGCGAGGTTCTCGGCCAGGGTGTTGGTGTGGATGATGTTGGGCGCTTCGATGCCGTGCAGGATCATGTTCATGATCGCAATCACGTAGGCCAGCGGCTTCTTTTCCTTGCCGTAGAAGCTGCGCTCCTGGAGCGTCTTGAGATTATCGGCCGTTAATCCGGGTTGACCGCGCAAGTGGTCGAAGGCTTCGCAGAGAAAGCCGGCCGAACCGCAGGCACCGTCGTAGATGCGCTCGCCGACCCTGGGTTGTACCACCTGTACCATGGCGCGAATCAGCGGGCGCGGGGTGTAATACTCGCCGCCGTTGCGCCCGGCGTTGCCCATGTTCTTGATCTTGGCTTCGTAGAGGTGCGAGAGTTCGTGCTTCTCGGCCTGCGAGCGAAAGCGCAGTTCGTCGATGTGGTCGATGATCTCGCGCAGGGTGTAACCGCTCTGAATCTTGTTCTTGATCTCGCCGAAGATCTCGCCGATCTTGTATTCGATGGTGTTCGGGCCAGTGGCCTTGAGCTTGAAGCCGTGCAGGTAAGGGAATAGCTGGCGGTCGACAAACTCGCGCAGGTCGTCGCCGGTCTGGGCCTTGTTGTGGTCTAACTTGCCGTTTGTATCCTTGGGCGCGGCCCACGATGACCAGCGGTAGTCTTCGTCGAGGATGAAGGCGTACTGCTTGCCCTCCAGTTCGGCCTCCAGCGCCTTGTCCTGCTCCAGCCCGTCGAGATACTTGAGGAACAGCAGCCAGGAAGTCTGTTCGGTGTAGTCGAGTTCGGTGGTGCAGCCGGCCTCGTTGCGCAGGTCGGCGTCGATGTTCTTGAAGGCTTGTTCAAACATGGGAATTTTTCTGGATTCTTGAGTCAGGGCGTTTCGATGATAAGCAGATGCACCCGACACGGCCCATGGGCGCCGAGGACGATGGTTTGCTCGATATCGCCGGTGCGCGATGGCCCGGAGATGAAATTGACGGCGCGTGGAAGGTCGCCACCTTCGGCACGCAGCAGCGCGAAGGCGTCTTCCATCGTGGCAACGATGCGGGCGACCGGCACGATCGCGATATGCGTTTCCGGCAACAAGCTGACGCTGGCCGGCGTCAGCGGGCCGGAAAACAGCAACAAGGTTCCGGTTTCGGCGATGGCGCAGAAACAGCCGGAAATGCCCACTTTATCGGCGTCGACCGCGCCCCGCAGGAAGTGCCCTTGGGGTGCAACACTCTGCGAAATATCGATACCCGCATTCGCCCAGTCGAAGCCGGCAACGTCGCCGGTCGCCACGGCCTGGGGCGGCAGGCCGTGTTCCGCCAGATAACGCGCGACAGCAGCCGGCACCTCCGCAGTGCTGGCGACCCGCTCGACACTGCTGGCCAGCGCCAGTGCCTTGCGCGCAAAACGCTCCGCCAGATCTTTCGCCATAACGGGCTGTGGCCCGCGTTCCCGGGCTTGCATGGTAGCTTCGGTAGCGGCCCGGCGCGCGACTGCATCGCCCTTGCCGAGGCCGGCCCGGACGCGCTGCAGAATTTCCTCGCGGGCGCTCATGCCACCCTGTTCCGGGGATTGCCGGCGACGAAGGCTTCGATGTTGTCGATGAGTTGATCGGCCAGCACCTGCATCGCCGGGCGGCTGGCCCAGGCGACGTGTGGCGTGAGCAGAAAATTGGGCAATGCCAGCAACGCGGGATCGACCATCGGATGCCCTTCCGGCGGCGGTTCTGCGGTGATGACGTCGAAACCGGCGCCGCCGATCCAGTCTTCGCGCAGGGCGCGGATCAGCGCCGCCTCGTCAACCAGACCACCGCGCGCCGTGTTGATCAGCAACGCCGTTGGTTTCATCGCTTGCAGTTCGGCCTCACCGATCAGGTTCTGCGTCTGCGGGGTCAGCGGGCAATGCAGGGTGATTGCGTCGGCTTCGCGCAAGACCCGCGCGAACTCCGTGTAGCCGGTCCGCACTGCGGTGGCGTCCTTGTGTTCGGCGCGCAGCACGCGCATGCCGAAGGCCTCGGCCAGACGGGCGACACCATTTCCGAGGCTGCCGCTGCCGACCAGGCCGAGCGTCGCGCCGTGCAGATCGCGGATCGGATGGTCGAACAGGCAGAACTGGTCGGATTGCTGCCAGCGCCCGGCCTGCACCGAGGCGCGCCAGGCGATCAGGTTGCGCGACAGCGCCAGCAGCAACGCAAAAACGTGTTCCGGGACCGTGTGTTCGGCGTAACCGCGAATGTTGGAGACAACGATGCCGCGCCGCCGGCAGGCATCAAGATCGACGATGTTGGTGCCGGTCGCTGCCACGGCGACCATTTTCAGGTCCGGCAACGCGTCGACCGCAACGCCCGGCAAGGGCACCTTGTTGATGATGGCGATGGTCGCCCCGGCCAGCCGTTCAGCCACCTGCGCGGGCTTGGTCCTGGCGTATTCGACCCAGTCATGGACGAATGACGGCTGGCGGACATCGGCGATCATCGATTCCCTTTCGAGGTAGACGATGCGCTCCATCAGATCGCCTCCATCCGGTACGGCATGCCCGCGGCATCGGCAATGGCCCCGACGTCGGCGCCCAACGCGGCATTGCCGCGATAGATGAGGCAGTCGATCCCAGCCGCGCAGAGTCCGTCGATCGCCTCCCTGTCGCCCTGAATCAGGTTGAGGACACCGGCCGGCCATTCCGCCCGCGCCGACAGTTCGCATAGGGCATAGGCAGTCGATGGCGCCTTCGGGCTCGGCTTGACGACTATCGTCGCCCCCGCCCGTAACACCGGCGCCGCGGCTTCGGCGAATCCGGCTAACGGTCGGGAGGCGTCAACCACGATGGCGACGACGCCGGACTCGCCGACATCGTCACCACGTAGCGCCACCAACGCCTCAGCTACCTCGGCCAGCGCCCGTGCCTCGGTAAATCCGGTCTCGGCGCCAAGCAGCTTGGCGAAGTGGCTGGCGTAGCGATCCAGCGCCGTGGCCAGCGCCTCGAGCGCCGCTTGACGTGCGTCCGCCGTCAGCGCCGCCCAGCCGGGCCACGCATCACGCGCGGACGCCACCGCCTCGGCCGCCTCACCCGCGCCGCACAGCGGCACACGGTACGGCGCTTCACCGGTCAGCGGATTGACGACATCGTGGAAGCGGTCGGTGACGGTAAGAAAGGCGTGACCGTTGACCCACAACGGGATGGCCTTGGGACCCTCGGGTGCAAATTCCATGTTTAGATTCTCTTTCTCGCTGCGTGAATTCATGAAGTGTCCCACTCGGCCGCGCCGCCATCCGCGACACCTGGCAAACACCCCGTCAAGATCGTTGCCGACGAACCGGGGGCGCCTCCGATCAACCAGGTGGGCGACGAATAAAGCCAAGCGCATGCTAATATTGCAGCGCACAAGAGGGAAAGTAGCTAATGCTACTCAAACCACGCCAATAAAGGAATCCAGTTGTCCGAAGCTGCTCGCGGGCCCGCCAAAGCACCCGGCTCGATCCAGGTCATCGAACGCATGATGGCGCTCCTCGATGCCCTTGCCGAATCGCCGGACGCCGCCAGCCTCAAGTACCTGGCCAGTGTCACCGGACTGCACCCGTCGACCGCCCATCGGATTCTCGCGGCAATGAACGCGGCGCGCTTTGTCGAGCGCCAGGACGCCGGCACCTATCGCCTCGGCATCCGCTTGCTCGAGCTTGGCAACATCGTCAAATCGCGGATCAGCGTGCGCGAAGTCGCGCGGCCCTTCATGCAGACGCTGCACGAAACCATCGGCGAAGCGATCAATCTCGGCGTCCGCCACGACGACGAAATCGTCTATATCGAACGCACCTCGTCGGGACGGGCGCTGGTGCGCGTCGTCTATCTGGTCGGCGGCCGCGCGCCGCTGCACCTGACTTCACTCGGCAAGCTGTTCCTGGCCGCCGATTCGCCGCAACAGGTGCGCGATTACGCGCGACGCTCCGGCCTGCCCGGCAAGACGCCGCACTCGCTGACAACGCTGGCGGCACTGGAAAGGGAACTCGACAAGGTGCGTCGTCACGGCATCGCCTACGACGACGAGGAAGCCGAGCTCGGCCTCAAATGTGTCGCAGCACCGATTCACGACGAGGAAGGCCAAACCGTCGCCGCGCTCTCGGTCTCCGCCCCGGCCGACCGTCACGATCCGGACTGGGCGGCGCAGGTCAGAAAGGCCGCCGTGGCGGTCTCGCGCGCCCTCGGCTACACGGGCACAAAAAAATAGGGCTGCCTCGCGGCAGCCCTTCCGTCTGAAGCGCCCCGCAATCAGGCCGGGTGGCGGTCTGCGGCAAGGCCCGCGCTCTCCATCCAGCGCTTGATCCGGTTGGCGTCGCCGACCCGCGTCATCTTGCCCGTCGAATCGAGCAGGACGATGACGACCGGCTTGTCGGCCAGGCGGGCCTGCATGACCAGACAGCGCCCGGCTTCGGAAATGTAGCCAGTCTTGGAAACGCCGATTTCCCAGTTGTCGCTGCGGACCAGCGCATTGGTGTTGTGGAACTCGCGGATGTGGCCGTTCAGATCGACCTTCGCTTCCTCGGTGGTCGAGAACTGGCGAATCTCCGGGTAGCGTGCTGCCGCTGCCACCATTCGTGCCAGATCACGCGCCGTCGACACATTGTTGCTCGACAATCCGGTCGGCTCCTCGAAACTTGATTGCTTCATGTCCAGAGCGCGCGCCTTGGCGTTCATCGCCCTGACGAAGGCTGGCATGCCGCCCGGATAGTGACGGCCCAGCGAATGCGCAGCGCGGTTTTCCGACGACATCAGGGCCAGCAGCATCGCCGTGTGACGGGTCATCGTGGTGCCGACCGGCAGACGGGAACGGGTTCCCTTGAGACCGTCAACATCGTCGTCGCCAATCTCGATGACCTCGTTCATATCGGGTTTGGCGTCAAGAACCACCATCGCCGTCATCAGCTTGGAAATCGAGGCGATCGGCACCACGGTGCCCGATTGCTTCTCGATGAGCGCCTGTCCGGTTTCCTGATTGATGACCAGAGCCGAGGCCGAGTAAAGGGCGAGGCCGGCCGGATCGAAGTTAGCCACGCCGACCTTGCGCACCGACTTGTTCGATCCTGCATATCCGGTCCCGGCATGCTTCGTCGAAGATTTCCGGGCGCCAACGCTGGCGGACTTTTTGGGCACCTTGGTCGCGGCCGACTTGCTGCTGGTCGCGCCCGACTTTCTGGCCGGCTGCGCCGCCGCCCGGGATGTCTTCGTGGCCCCGGCACTTGTGCTTGAAACAGTCTTCTTGGATACCGGTTGCGTCTTTTTCGTGGCTCCGGCACTTGCGCTTGAAACAGCCTTCCTGGATACCGGCTGCGTCTTTTTCGTATCGGTTGCCGCATTGGTCTGGCCGCCCAAGCCGAGACCGAGCAAGGCTCCGACCAGCACCGCTACCTTCAATCCCTGTTTCATCGACTCTCTCCTGCCTGCACCGGATGGATTCTATCCCAGTTTAGCAAACGAGATACAAAAATCAACAGAAATAGGTAGATAGCGCGACAACTTGAGCCGGATTATCACGCCGACTCAACGACGGTCAGTGCTGTCATGTTGACGATGCGGCGCACCGTCGCCGTCGGCGTCAGGATATTCACCGGGCGTGCCGCGCCGAGCAGGACAGGCCCGATGGTCAGGTTGTCGCCAGCTGCTATCTTGAGCAAGTTGAACGAGATATTGGCGGCGTCGAGCGTCGGCATAATCAGCAGGTTGGCCTGCCCCTTGAGTCGGGAATTGGGGAAGGCGGCAAGACGGATACGCTCGTCAAGCGCGGCGTCGCCGTGCATTTCGCCTTCGACCTCAAGTTCGGGCGCCCGCCGGTTGAGCACCGCCAGCACCTCGCGCATCTTGATCGCCGTCGGTGTGTCCTCCGTACCGAAGGTCGAATGCGAGAGCAATGCGACTTTCGGCCGCATGCCAAAGTTGCGGATCTCGGCAGCGGCAAGCAGCGTCATGTCGGCCAGTTGCTCGGCACTCGGATCGTAGTTGACATAGGTATCGGCGATGAACACGGTGCGGCCAGGCAGCATCAGCAGGTTCATCGCGTAGTAGCGATCGAGCCCCGGTTGGGTGCCGATCACGTTCTGAACGTATTGACGATGCGTTTCATGGCGCCCGAAGGTACCGCAGATCAGGCCGTCGGCGTGGCCCAGGTGGACCATTAGTGCACCGTAGAGCGTCGCACGCCGGCGTATTTCGCGGCGCGCGTACTCCGGCGCGACGCCCTGGCGCTCCATGAGCCGGTGGTAGGTCGTCCAGAATTCCTCGAAATGCTCGTCAAAGAAGAGGCAATCGTCGACATAGACCACGTCGTAATCGACATTTTCCCGTATCCGCAGCCCGGCGGTCTCGATGCTGTTCCGGATTTCGGCCGGGCGGCCAATCAGCACCGGACGGCAGATGCCTTCGTCGCAGACGACCTGCACCGCGCGCAGCACGCGGCTGTCTTCACCCTCGGCAAAGACGATGCGTCTCGGGGCGGCCTTCGCCTGCGAGAACACCGGCTTCATGATCATCCCGGAGTGATAGACGAATTCGTTGAGGCCCTGAACATAGGCATCCCAGTCCCTGATCGGCCGCGTGGCAACGCCCGAATCCATGCCCGCCCGGGCCACCGCCGGCGCGATCTTGACGATGAGGCGCGGATCGAACGGCTTCGGGATCAGGTATTCCGGGCCGAAACCGGAAACTTTCTCGCCGTAGGCCGACGCGACCACGTCCGATTGCTCGGCGCGCGCCAGTTCGGCGATGGCCTTGACGGCGGCCATCTTCATCTGCTCCGTGATTGTCGTCGCGCCGACGTCGAGCGCCCCGCGGAAGATGAACGGGAAGCACAGTACGTTATTGACCTGGTTCGGGTAATCCGAGCGGCCGGTGCACATGACGGCGTCGTCGCGCACACTCCTGACCAGCTCCGGCAGGATCTCCGGCGTCGGATTGGCAAGGGCCATGATCAGCGGCCGGGTAGCCATCCTGGCGACCATTTCCGGCTTCAGCACGCCGCCCGCCGACAGGCCGAGGAAGACATCAGCACCGGCGATCACTTCGCCCAGGGTCCGCGCATCGGTCTTCTTCGCGTAGCGCGCCTTGATTTCGTCCATCTCCTCCAGTCGTCCTTCATGGACCAGACCCTTGATGTCGGTCACCCAGATGTTCTCGACCGGCACCCCGAGCATCACCAGCAGATCGATGCAGGCGAGCGCGGCGGCGCCGGCGCCGGAAGTGACGACCTTTACGGTCGACAGGTCTTTTCCGATCAAATGCAGGCCGTTCAGAATGGCGGCACCGACGACGATGGCGGTGCCGTGCTGATCATCATGGAAGACAGGTATCTTCATCCGCTCGCGCAACTTCTTCTCGATGTAGAAGCACTCTGGCGCCTTGATGTCTTCGAGATTGATGCCGCCGAAGGTCGGCTCCAGCGAAGCGATGATGTCGATCAGTTTGTCCGGGTCGCGCTCCTCGATTTCGAGATCGAAGACGTCGATGTCGGCGAACTTCTTGAACAGCACGCCCTTGCCTTCCATGACCGGCTTGGCGGCGAGCGGGCCGATCGCCCCGAGGCCGAGCACCGCCGTGCCGTTGGTGACGACACCGACCAGATTGGCGCGCGCGGTCAGATTGCTGACTTCAGCCGGATCGGCGACGATCTCCTCGCAGGCAAACGCGACCCCGGGCGAATAGGCCATCGACAGATCGTATTGATTGGTCAGTTGCTTGATCGGCGTGACGGCGATCTTGCCCGGCTTGGGATGACGATGATAGTGGAGCGCCGCCTTGCGCAACTGATTGGAATCCATGTCGCCTCCGTTTCGTATCGTGAAACGATATTTTATTTAATGATAGATTGTAGCATGCACCGGGTCGCCGCCAACCGGCGAACATCACTTAGTGCCCAAACGCAAGTGGATAACCGGCCCGCGCTCTGGCATAATACCGTGCTTCCCAGCCGACGGCCCCTCGCCGCTTCAAGTCTTGGTGGCAATTCCCGGCGACTTGCGTGAAACCTTGCTATTTCAGTAACTTAGAGAGAGATACTTTCATGACCGCACCGTTGAATGCACCTGACTACGTCAAACACGAAGGCCTGAAGAAATGGGTCGCCGAAATCGCCGCCCTGGTGGAGCCCGAGCATATCCACTGGGCCGACGGATCACAGGCGGAGTATGACTGCTTGTGCGGCGAAATGGTGGAAGCCGGAACTTTCATCAAGCTCAACGAGACCAAGCGCCCGAACTCCTACTTGGCCTTCTCCGACCCGTCCGACGTGGCACGCGTCGAAGACCGCACCTACATCTGCTCCGAAAAGAGGGAAGATGCCGGCCCGACCAACAACTGGGAAGAGCCCGCGAAGATGCGCGAAACCCTCAACGGCCTGTTCAGGGGCTGCATGAGGGGCCGCACCATGTATGTCATCCCGTTCAGCATGGGGCCGCTCGGATCGCCGATCGCCCACATCGGCGTCGAGATTTCCGATTCCGCCTACGTCGTGGTCAACATGCGTACGATGACCCGCATGGGCAGGGCGGTTCATGACGTCCTCGGGACAGATGGCGAATTCGTTCCCTGCGTGCATACCGTCGGCGCCCCCCTCGAACCGGGCCAGCAGGACGTCAAGTGGCCGTGCAACCCGACCGTCAAGTACATCGTTCATTATCCGGAAACCCGCGAGATCTGGTCCTACGGCTCCGGCTACGGCGGCAATGCCCTGCTCGGCAAGAAGTGCTTCGCCCTGCGCATCGCCTCGACCATGGCCCGTGACCAGGGCTGGCTTGCCGAACACATGCTGATCCTCGGCGTCGAATCCCCGGAAGGCGAAAAATCCTACGTCGCCGCCGCCTTCCCGTCGGCCTGTGGCAAGACCAACTTCGCCATGCTGATTCCGCCCAAGACCCTCGGCGGCTGGAACATCACCACCATCGGCGACGACATCGCCTGGATCAAGCCGCGCGTCGACCAGGATGGCATCACCCGCTTCTATGCGATCAATCCGGAAGCCGGCTTCTTCGGCGTCGCACCCGGGACCTCCGAAAAAACCAACTTCAACGCGCTGGCCACGCTCAAGGAAAACATCATCTTCACCAATGTCGCGCTGACTGACGACGGCGACGTCTGGTGGGAAGGCCTGACCAAGGAAGCTCCGGCGCACCTGATCGACTGGCAGGGCCACGACTGGACGCCGGAAGACGGCAAGGCCGGCAAGAAGGCCGCCCATGCCAACTCCCGCTTCACTGCGCCAGCCAGCCAGTGCCCGTCGGTCGATGAGGCCTGGGAAGACCCCGCCGGCGTGCCGATTTCCGCCTTCATCTTCGGCGGCCGCCGTGCCACCACGGTGCCGCTGGTGTACGAGGCGTTCAACTGGAACTACGGCGTCTACATGGCGGCTACCCTCGGCTCCGAAACCACCGCCGCCGCCTTCGGCCAGCAGGGTGTCGTCCGTCGCGACCCGTTCGCCATGCTGCCCTTCTGCGGCTACCATATGGGCGACTACTTCAACCACTGGCTAAAAATGGGCCACACGGTCGATGCCACGCCAAAGATTTTCTGCGTGAACTGGTTCCGCATGAACGAAAAGGGCGAATTCATGTGGCCTGGTTTCGGCGACAACATGCGTGTCCTGAAGTGGATCGTCCAGCGCTGCAAGGGCACGGTCACCGCCAACGAGACCGTGCTCGGCTGGATGCCGAATTTCGAGGATGTCGACTGGACCGGCCTCAACATCACCAAGGCCGAATTCGAGGCGCTGACCACCATCGATGCCGACGCCTGGAAGTCCGAACTGGCCGGCCACAAGGAGTGGTTCGACAAGATGGGCGCCAAGATGCCGCGCGAACTCGTACTCAAGCGCGAACTGTTCGAAATGGATATCTTCAAGCAAGCGGCCTGACCTTCGCCAACCGACCATGAAGAAACGGCCACCTGCGGGTGGCCGTTTGCCTTGGAGACCACCATGTACCGTCCCGCCCAGCGCCTTGCCGACATCGCGCCCTTCCACGTCGTCGAGCTGCTGATGCGGGCCCGCCAACTTGAGGCGGAAGGACGCGACATCATCCACATGGAAGTCGGCGAGCCGGACTTTCAGACGCCGGAGCCGATAGCGCATGCTGCGGTCGACGCGATAAAAGCGGGAAAAACACTGTACACGCAGGCGCTCGGTCTGCCCGAACTACGGGCGGAGATCAGCGCCTTCTACGGCAAGCGGTACGGGATCGACGTGCCGGCCAGCCGCATCGCCGTCACCAACGGCGCGTCCGGTGCGCTCAACCTGGCTTTCGCCTGCCTTGCCGAGCCGGACAGCGAATGGCTGCTGGCCGACCCCGGCTACCCGTGCAACCGGCACATTTTGCGTACTTTTGGCGGTCGACCGCAACACATCCCGGTCGGCCCCGAAACCAACTTCCAGCCGACGCCGGCGCTACTGCACAAGTACTGGAGCGTCAGGACCGCCGGCCTGCTCGTCGCCTCGCCGGCCAATCCGACCGGCACCTTACTCACGCAGCCCGAAATCGGCGCGCTTGCCGAGTTCTGCCGCGAAAGGAGCGGCCATTTTCTGGTCGACGAGATTTATCATGGGCTGACGTACGAGGGCGACGCGCCGTCGGCCTGTGCTACCGGCGACGACATCTGGGTCATCAACAGCTTCTCGAAATATTTCCAGATGACCGGCTGGCGCCTTGGCTGGATGGTCATCCCCGCAGCCTACGTGCGTGATGTCGAAAAACTGGCGCAGAACCTGACGCTCTGTCCGTCAACCCCGGCCCAGCATGGCGCGCTCGCGGCATTCCTGCCCGAAACCATCGCCATCCTGGAAAGCCGGCGTGACGAATTCCGTCGTCGCCGCGATTTTCTGGCCCCGGCGCTGGAAGCCATCGGCTTTCGTATCACCGCCCGCCCGGAAGGCGCCTTCTACCTCTATTGCGATTGTTCGGCACTGGCCGCCGACAGTTTCGCGCTGGCCGGCGACCTCCTGGAAAAAGTCGGCGTCGCGGTCACACCAGGACTCGATTTCGGCAGCAATGCGCCTGAGAAGCACATCCGCTTTGCCTACACAACCGGTATTGACCGCCTGGCCGAGGCCGTCGACCGGCTATGCGGCTACTTCGGCCGGTAAATCGAGCATCGGGTAGCGTTCCCGGAGCACAGCCCAGTCGAAGCAGGGGCCGGGGTCGGTCTTGCGCCCGGGGGCGACATGGCAGTGACCGGCAATGGCGGCAATCGGATAGCGCTCGCGCAGGACATCGACCAGACTCCACAAGCTGGCATATTGAGCCGGGGTGAAGGACCGGGTATCGCAGCCTTCGAGTTCGATGCCCACGGAGTAGTCATTGCAGCTCTCGCGCCCGCACCACCGCGAATGCCCGGCATGCCAGGCGCGCCGGTCGCAGCCGACGAACTGGATGACCCGCCCGGCGCGCCGGACATAGAAATGCGCCGAAACCCGCGCCTCGACAATGGTCGCGAAATACGGGTGGGCATGCGGGTCGAGACGGTTGAGGAAGAACCTTTCGACCCAGTCGCCAGCGAATTCGTCCGGCGGCAGGCTGATGTTGTGCACCACGATTAGCGAAACCGCTTCATCGCGCGGGCGCTCGCCGAAGTTTGGCGACGGCAGCCAATCGACCCCTTCCAGCCAGCCCCCGGCCCGCCAGCGGCTCATTCGATACCCAGGCGTTCCAGCCGGTAGCGCAGCGAACGGAAGGTGACGCCAAGGAGCCGCGCGGCCGCCGTGCGGTTACCCTCGGTCTTCTGCAAGGCTTCGAGAATTGCCTGGCGCTCCAGCCGGTTGAGATAGTCATCGAGCGTCTCGCTGCCCCGCCCTGAGGCCTCGCCCCCCATATCGTCGGGCGCCAGATGCAGGTCGCCGGTTTCGATCGTCTCGCCCGAGCAAAGTGCCATCGCCCGCTCCAGCACATTCTCCAGTTCGCGCACATTGCCCGGAAACGGATAATCGGCCAGCGCCCGCAGGGCGGCGGCGGAAATCCGGGGAACCGTACCGCCGCAAAGTTTCTTCAGCAGGGAATCGACGAGCACCGGTATGTCTTCGACCCGTTCGCGCAACGAAGGCATGCGCAGTTCGATGACATTCAAGCGGTAGTAAAGATCCTGCCTGAAGCTGCCCCTCTCAACCCCCTCGCGCAGGCTCCGGTGTGTGGCGCAGATGATGCGCACATCGACCGCTTCCTCGGTCGCCACGCCGACCTTGCGCACCCGCTTTTCCTGAATCGCCCGCAGCAGCTTGACCTGCATGGCCAGCGGCAGATCGGCGACCTCGTCGAGAAACAGCGTCCCGCCGCTGGCCGCCTGGAAAAAGCCATCACGATCGCTGTCGGCACCGGTAAAGGCACCCTTGCGGTGACCGAAGAATTCACTCTCCATCAGGTTTTCGGGGATGGCGCCGCAGTTGACCGGAACGAAGGGGCCACCACTGCGCGCACTGCGGGTGTGGATCAGGCGAGCAGCGAGTTCCTTGCCGCTACCCGATTCCCCGGTGACATAGATGGGCGCCTGACTGCGCGCCAGTTTCTCGATCAACGCCCGCACCTGCAGCATCGCCGACGATTCGCCGGTCAGCGATTGCAGCGGACTTTCCCGGCCTTCACCATCCGACACGCGCAGCGCCGACTTGACCAGGGCGCGCAACTGTTCAAGACCGACCGGTTTGGCCAGATAATCGAAGGCGCCGGCCTTGAGAGCCGCGACCGCGTTCTCGGTACTACCGAAAGCGGTGATCACCGCCACCGGCATCTGCGCATGATGTTCGGTGATATAGCGGACGACATCGAGTCCGTTGCCGTCGGGCAGTCGCATGTCGGTCAGGCACAACTGGAAATCTCCGTCGGCAAGACAGGCCCGAGCCTCGCCGACCGTACCGACGCAGGCGGCCGCCAAGCCCATCCGCGACAGGGTGAGGTCGATCAGTTCGCGGATATCAGGCTCGTCATCGATGACGAGAACCCGGTTCAACGCCCCCCGGGGGCGCCGTTCGCTTCGGGCAACAGACATGTGTCGCTTCTCCCAACAATGATGAAATGGCCATGACCGGGATCGGAAGCCAGGTCAAGCGTGGCCCCGTTCGCAGCGCACAACTCGCGGGCAATGAAAAGACCGAGCCCTGTCCCGAGATGGTGAGTCGTGAAGAATGGCTCGAAAATCTGTGCCCTTGCCTCATCCGGCACCCCGCCCCCGTCGTCGATCACATGCAGTTCGACCATCCCGGCACCGGCGTTTGTCCGCAGGCGCACGCTGCCGGGAGCGCCGCTGGCATGGCGGACAGCATTGGCGAGCAGGTTCCACAATACTTGGTGCAGGTGGGTTCTGTCGAAGCAGAGCGCGGCCTCACCCTCGGTTTCGAACGCAATGATATCCGGCGCGACACCCTTAACGCCTGCGAAGCCCTCGACGAACTGGGCACAGAAATGTCGCAGCGGCAGCTTTTCGGCCTGAATGCGGTCACGCCTGCCGAGTTCAAGGACATCCGCAACAATCCGGTCGAGGCGCGCCACGTTGTCGGCCACGATCTTGAGCAGACGCTCCTGCATCGCGCCACGTCTTTCCTCGCGCAGCAACTCGCTGGCGTGGCCGATGGCCGACAAGGGGTTGCGGATTTCATGAGCGATGCTTGCGGTCAACCGTCCGAGTGCAGCCAGTTTCAACTGCTGGGCATGCTCCTGGATACGCCGCAGATCCTCAAGAAAAACAAGGACTTCGCCCGCGCTGCTGCTCGTCTGCTCGAAGCGGGCGAGCAGCTCGCCGCCCGTCGGCGACTTGAATTCCGTCGTCGCCGCCGCCGGCGATATTTTCCAGTTCGCCAACGCGATGGCCAGCGGCGGGCAAAAGCTCGAGAGTTGCGTGCCCGGCCCCGGGGCCGCGCCGAGCATTTCCACCGCCATGGGATTGTGCTGCTCGATCTGTC
The DNA here is from genome assembly GCA_016722705.1 of Candidatus Dechloromonas phosphoritropha. NCBI lineage: Bacteria > Pseudomonadati > Pseudomonadota > Betaproteobacteria > Rhodocyclales > Azonexaceae > Dechloromonas > Candidatus Dechloromonas phosphoritropha. The sequence goes on from JADKGN010000004.1 coordinate 926,712, forward strand.
CGGCACTGCCAACGACCAGAACCCCATCCTGCATGCGTTCGATGACGCGCTGGCTGATTCTGCTCTGGTTTTCCAGACTGATGCCGCGCTGGCGGGCGAGTTCCTCGTTGACCATCAGACGCTGCCCCAGCAGTCGCGCGAGAATCGCCGTGGCAAAAAAGCCTGCGGACAGGAGGCCGGCCTGGACGATCGTTGCCGCTTCGACCCCCCGCATCAGCACGACAACAACCTGGCCTCCCAGCGTAACCAGCGTGGCCAGCGCGGCGTAGAAAAGCACCAGGCGGCCCTGCCCGACCAAGCTGGCGGTCGCCAGCGAGACCAGCAGCAGCGTGCCGATGCCGCTGCCAACCCCGCCGCCGGCGAACATCAGCAGGCCCAGCGCCAGAACGTCGGCCAGCACCTGGGATGAAAGCTGGAAGTTGAAACGATGCCGCCAGTGGATCGAAGCGAAAAAGCCAGCGGCAACGACCAGCAGATAGATTCCCGTGGCTGGCAGGAACAGCGGCGTGTCGGCAATGCGGAGTGCGGAAATCCAGCCCTGCGGCCACAGCGCGGCCAGCAGCGCGAGGCAGGCGAGAACGAGGCGATAGAGGTTGAAGTATTGGAAGGGACGCCAACTGGCCTCCCAGGTTGTCGCCAGCCAGTCAGTCATTGGTCGCTGGCGGATTTGCGGCCAGCCGATGCGCCTCACAACAGAAATGAGCACCGTTTGCCGTGATGCTGTCGCTTTGCGGCAGATGCACGCCGCATTGCGCACAGACGACCATCAGTTCAGGATCGGGAGCTTGTCTTGGCGGCCTTGGCCCAGGACGTTGCGCGCGCTTGTTCCAGACCCACCAGATCACGGCGACCAAAGCAATGAGCAGGAGGAATTTCATCATGGATGGCCCTGAAACTACCGACGCGAACTTCAGAAAATGGCATGGTCCGAGTGGAGCCGCCCCCCGACGCCAGCGCCCCGAACGTCATCTGGCGCCTATCGCCTACCGGCGCCAGATAAAAGAATACCAATAAATCATCGGGTTATTGTGCAGCAAACCAAGAGCACACGCAAGAAGAAGCAACATTCCCGCGTCACTCGAGCACAAGATCGGAGCGTGAATGAGCATGGCTATGGCATTATCGGTAGCCTTGGAATGGGCGAGCGGGGAAGATCGAGAAGTTCTTCCGTGCGCCAGTTCGTCCCCATTGAGGTTGATTAACGCTCACGGCGAGCCCCTCAACAAGAAGGCCGCCACCAAACCATGAGCCTCCCAACAGACAGATCATGTATTCGGGGTGCCTCTTTCTATCAGCTCGATCTTGTAGCCGTCCGGATCTTCGACGAAGGCAATGATGGTCGTGCCGTGCTTCATCGGTCCGGCTTCGCGCACCACCTTGCCGCCGCGCTGGCGGATGGCGGCGCAGGCAGCAGCGGCGTCCGGCACGGCGAGGGCGACATGCCCGTAGCCATTGCCGAGATCATAGGCCGCGGTATCCCAGTTGTGGGTCAGCTCAAGGGCCGCGGCTTCGCTTTCCGGTCCGTAGCCGACGAAGGCCAGAGTGAAGCGGCCTTCTGGGTAATCGGTGCGGCGCAGCAGTTTCATGCCGAGAATTTCAGTATAGAAGGCGATGGAGCGATCGAGGTCGCCGACGCGAATCATCGTGTGCAGGATGCGCATGGTGTTTTCCATAGGTTTCAGAGTTGCGGAATCTGGCGGGCGAGCTGGCGCAGTTCGAGCCGGCGCGCCCGCCAGTCGGGGCAGAGTTGCTCCACCACAGACCAGAAGCGCGGGCTGTGGTTCATTTCCCTGAGGTGCGCCAGTTCATGGCAGACGACGTAATCGACGACCGCCAGCGGCATCAGGATCAGGCGCCAGTTCAGCGAAATGCCCCCATGATGGCTGCAACTACCCCAGCGCGTGCGCGCAGCCGAGAGGCGCAGCGGCGGCGGTGGAACATCAAGTTGCGGAGCGTAATGGGCAAGCCGCCCGACGAACACGCGCCGGGCCTTCTCGCGCAGCGCCCTTTCGAGTACCACCCGGGCCTCGACCGCCGGCGGCACGAACAGGTGCAGCTTCGGGTCGCTGAACAGCCAGCGCTGGCGGCTGGCGGGGGAGACGGTTACGGTCAACGCCTCGCCCAGGGCAAAAATGACCACGCCCTCGGTAACGGCCAGTCTTTCCGGCGTGGGACGGCTCCGCCAGTCGGCGAGTTTGTCAAGGACCCATTGCCCATGCTCGCGAATCAGGGTCTCGATGTCCCCGAGCCGCGCCTGCAGCGGCGCGCCGACTCGCAGGCCGCGCTGGTCGATGGCCAGGCCGATGGTACGCCGCCGGCTGCGCCGCAGGTGGTAGTCGACGGCCTGCCCGGCAATCGCGATGCGGCGTGTCGCTTCAGGTGGCGCTGGTCTTGGCATCGGGGTAGCGGTGCGGGGAAATCCGGCGCATCTCGCCTTCTATCCAGCTTTCGACACGCTGATTGACTTCCGCTTCGGTCATCCCCGTCGCGTCGAAGGCCGGGCCGATGCTGATGGTGACGATGCCGGGCTTCTTGATGAATGCCTGGCGTGCCCAGAGTTCGCCCGAATTATGGGCGACAGGAACAACCTTGCAGCCGACCTGGGTCGCCAGATAGGCGCCGCCGGCCTTGTAGCGCCGCGTCTCGCCGGGCGCCACGCGCGTTCCTTCGGGGAAGATGATCACGTAAAAGCCCTTCTTCAGCCGCTCGCGCCCCTGTTCGACAACCAGGTCGAGCGCCATCTTGCCGGCCGCGCGGTCGATCGAGATCATCTTCATCGCCCCGAGCCCCCAGCCGATCAGCGGCACGCGCAACAGTTCCTTCTTAAGCACGAAAACGCAGTAGGCGCCGCGCGGCACATAGTCCTGGATAGTCATCGTCTCCCACGCCGACTGGTGCTTGGAAAGGATGACGCAGGGTTCGTGCGGCATGTTCTCGAGACCGACGACCCGCGGCCGGATGCCGAGCAGGTTCTCGACGCCCCACTGGATGCCGAGGCGCCACAGCTTGCCGAAGTGATATCCCCAGAGCCCGCGCAGGACAATGGCGGCAATGACGACCATGGGTGCGACCAGCAGGGTCCACAACCCGCCCCAGATCACGAACAGGGCGGAACGGAGGATGTTCATTTCCTTTTCGCCACCAGAATCCTGTCGACCGCCGCCGAGAGGTCGTCGAAGACCTCGGTGCCCTCGGGAAGATTGCCTTCGGACAGCGTCAACAAACCCTTGCCGGTGCGCACCAGCATCGGCAGGCAGCCGGCCGCGGCGCAGGCCTGGAGATCGCGCTTCGAATCGCCGACCGACGGGACGCCCTTGAGAGCGACATTCATGGTTTCGGAAATGCGCTTGAACATCCCGGGCTTGGGTTTGCGGCATTCACAGGCTGAATCGGCCGTATGCGGACAATAGAAGATGGCGTCAATGCGGCCGCCTGCAGCAAACAGCGCCTTGTGCATCTTTTCGTGGATGGCGTTCAGTGCATCCATGTCCAACAGGCTGCGCCCGATACCGGACTGGTTGGTCGCGATGACGACGTGGTAGCCATTCTGGTTCAGCCGCGCGATGGCCTCCAGGCTGCCAGGAATGGGCTTCCATTCCGCCGGGGACTTGATGAACTGGGCGGAATCGAAATTGATGACACCATCGCGATCGAGAATGACGAGTTTCATGGTTGGCCTTTCCGGGGTCAGGCTGATAGCCTGGAAATATCGGCCACCCGATTCATCGCGCCGTGCAGCTTGGCGAGCAGGCCAAGGCGGTTGGCGCGCAGGGCCGGGTCGTCGGCATTGACCATGACGCCATCGAAGAAGGCGTCGACCGGGGCGCGCAGCGCGGCCAGCGCTTCCAGCGATTCGGCATAGTCGCCTGTCTCGAAGGCGGCATCGGCACGGGGAACGACGTCGACCAGGACATCGTGCAGTGCGATCTCGGCTGCTTCCTTGAGTAATCCGGTATCAACCACGGCTTCGACAGCGTTCTCGACTTTCTTCAGGATGTTGCCGACCCGCTTGTTGGCGGCAGCCAGCGCGGCTGATTCGGGCAGCGCGGCAAAGGCGCGCACGGCGGCCAGTCGTTTGGGGATGTCGCCGAGGCGTTGCGGCCGTTGCGACACCACGGCATCGACTTCCTGCGCCGTGTAGCCCTGCTCGCGCAGGTTGCCGGCGAGGCGCTCGTAGATGAAGTCGGCGATTAAGTCTGGTGCGTTGGGATCAATTGGTACGCCGACCGAGACAGATGCTCTGGCAAATATCATGCCACCAGTCGGAGGCTGAGCGGGAGCTGAGGGTGTAGGTGCCGAGCCAAAGACAGCCGTGCCAAACTGTGCTGCACCAATACCAATAAGTTCTCCTAGTGCCAGTTTGAGATCGCCCTCGGCCAGCATGCGGATGACGCCGAGCGCATGGCGGCGTAGCGCAAAGGGATCGCGGTCGCCGGTCGGGATCTGGCCGATGCCGAACATGCCAACCAGCGTTTCCAGCTTGTCGGCGAGCGCCACGACCGTGCCGACCATGCCCCTCGGCAGCGAGTCGCCGGCAAAACGCGGCCGGTAATGGTCTTCGATGGCGTCGGCAATATCCGCCGAGAGACCGTCGTGCAGGGCGTAGTAGCGGCCCATGATGCCCTGTAGTTCGGGGAACTCGCCGACCATGTCGGTCAGCAGGTCGGCCTTGGCCAGCAGGGCGGCCTGCTCGGCCTGCAGTGCGAGGCTTTCGCCGCCGAGTTTCTCGCCGATCGCCTTGGCGATGACGCAGACGCGCTCGACGCGCTCGCCCTGGGTGCCCAACCGGTTGTGATAGACGACCTTGGCCAAGCCGAGGACGCGCGATTCCAGCGTCTTCTTGCGATCCTGGTCGAAAAAGAACTTGGCATCAGCCAGACGCGGGCGGACGACGCGCTCGTTGCCGCTGATCACCGCCGATGCATCCTCCGGGCTGATGTTGCTGACGACGAGGAACTTGTTGGTCAGCTTGCCGGCCGCGTCGAGCAGTGGAAAGTATTTCTGGTTTGCCTTCATGGTCAGAATCAGGCATTCCTGCGGCACGGCGAGGAATTCTGCCTCGAACTGGCCAACCAGGACGTTCGGGCGCTCGACCAGGGCGGTCACTTCATCGAGCAGCGCGTCATCATCGACCGGCGTCAGGTTGGGACCGGCCTTGGCGGCAGCTGCGGAGACCTGGAGGGCAATCTCGGCGCGGCGCTCAGCGAAGCTGGCGATCACCGCGCCATCACGTTTCAACGTCTCGGCGTAGCTGTCGGCATCGGCAAAGACGACCGGATCGACGGCGGCTTCGAAGCGGTGACCTCGCGTTTCGCGGCCCGAGCTCAGGCCAAGGACTGAAACCGGCACGACATCGGCACCGTGCAGCGCCACCAGCTTGTGCGCCGGACGAACGAAATTGACGCTGCTCCAGCCGTCCTGCAACTGGTAGCTCATCACCTTGGGGATGGGCAGCGCGGCGAGCGTAGCTTCGAGAGCCTTCTGCAGCCCCTCGGCCAGCGTGGCGCCTCTGGCCAAACTGTCAAGGAACAGCACCTCGGTCTTGCCATCATGTTCGCGGCGCAGACCGGCGACAGCAGCGCCGTCAGAACCCAGCACCCCCAGTTTCTTGAGCAGCGCCGGCGTCGCGTTGCCGTTGGCGTCGAGTCCGACAGCGACCGGCATCAGCTTGTGCGCCACCGGCTTGTCGGTGGCGACATCGGCAACATCGGTAAGGTGGACGGCAAGACGGCGCGGCGAGGCGTAGGCAGTAATTGTTGCGGTCGACGCCGATAAACCGGCATTTTTCAAATGTTGGGCGAGTGTCTGGGCGAACACTTCACCCAGCTTCTTCAGCGCCTTGGGCGGCAGTTCCTCGACGAACAGTTCAACGAGCAGGTTCTTGGACGACATGATCAGGCAGCCTTCTTTTCGATCTGGGCGAGGACTTCGGCGGCCCATTCCCTGGGCGCCATCGGGAAGCCGAGGCGGGCGCGGCTCTCCAGGTAACTCTGGGCGACGGCGCGGGCCAGGTTGCGGATGCGGCCGATATAGGCGGCGCGTTCGGTCACCGAAATGGCGCCGCGGGCATCAAGTAGGTTGAAGGTGTGCGCGGCCTTCAGCACCTGCTCGTAAGCCGGTAGCGCCAGTTGGGCGCCCATCAGGCGCTGCGCTTGCTTCTCGTGGGCGCCGAAGGCGTGGAACAGGAATTCCACGTCGCTGTGCTCGAAATTGTAGGCCGACTGCTCGAATTCGTTCTGGTGATAGACATCGCCGTAGGTCAGGCCTTGCGTCCACGTCAGGTCGAAGACGTTCTCGACGCCCTGCAGGTACATGGCGAGGCGTTCGATGCCGTAGGTGATTTCGCCCGTGATCGGCTTGCAGTCAATGCCGCCGACCTGCTGAAAGTAGGTAAACTGAGTCACTTCCATGCCGTTCATCCAGACTTCCCAGCCGAGCCCCCAGGCGCCGAGCGTCGGGTTCTCCCAGTCGTCCTCGACGAAGCGCACGTCGTTCTTCCGGAGGTCGAAACCGAGAACTTCGAGCGAGCCGAGATAGAGTTCGAGGATGTTTTCCGGCGCCGGCTTGAGCACCACCTGGTACTGGTAGTAGTGCTGCATGCGGTTGGGGTTCTCGCCGTAGCGGCCGTCCTTGGGCCGGCGCGAGGGCTGCACGTAGGCGGCGTTCCACGGTTCGGGGCCAATGGAGCGCAGGAAGGTCGCCGTGTGGCTGGTTCCGGCGCCGACTTCCATGTCATAAGGTTGCAGCAGCGCGCAGCCATGCTTTCCCCAGTATTCCTGCAGGTGCAGGATGACTTCCTGGAATGTCGGTTTATTGCTGGTGGTCATCGGACATACTCGGAAAGACTGGAGACGTTGAATTTTACTAGCTTTTGGCCCTTTCCGGCAGGGCCCGCCGACCTTGCCCGTGCCTTGTCGGAGGCGCTTCGTCGACTGTCTAAGCTACGTTTGGCATGGCGAAATTGCCGAAACGTGTTGTTGCAAGACAACAAATCAAGCGCGACACTCTAGCTTTTTGTTTGACCGGATGCAGTTCAATAGGTATCCTGCGCTCTTCACAAATTTGCAGCACCGGGTGCAGTCTGCGCCAAGCATGGCGCTTTCTAACTCAGACTGGCTTCCGTCCCGGTGTCGTTCCCCCTGTAACCGTTCGCTGTCGTGGATACCTCGCGCCAGTGGCAACAGTCTAGGAGGTCGCATGTTCACTTCGACCGCTTTTCCGCCTGCCGTTCTGCGGGCTTCGTTTGCCTTTTTTGCCCTGCTTCAGAAGTTCCTGATGGTTGTCGGGCTGGTTTTTCTTACTGCTCTTGTCGGTCTGCAAGCCGGCCACTCGGGCCTGATCGACGGGCTGAAGACCCTTGTTTCCTCCCCCGAGGCCACCGATGCGGTAGAGGACGTCAGCGAGTTCGCGGCGCCCACCGAGCAATTGGCGCCTGTGCTGAGCCCAAAGATGCGCGGCGCTCTTGACTATGTTTCAAAGCGCTATCGCGTGTCGACCGAGGCGCTCGAACCGATTTTTGCCACGGCGCAGGTAGAGGGCAAGGAACTGCGGATCGATCCGCTGTTGATCATTGCCGTGATCGGCGTCGAATCCGGCTTCAATCCCTTTTCGCAGAGCGTGGTCGGCGCCAAGGGCCTGATGCAGGTGATGCCGAATTTCCACATGGACAAACTGCCCGGGGAAGCCGACGCATCAGCCTTCCTCGATCCGGTGACCAACGTTCAGGTCGGCGCCAGGGTACTGCGCGAATCGATCAGTCGTTTTGGCGGCATCGAGACTGGTTTGCAGCAGTTCGGCGGTGCCCTAAACGACCCGGATCGCCGCTATGCGAGCAAGGTGCTCGCCGAGAAGCAGCGTCTCGACAAGGCGGCCCAGCAGAGCAAGCGGTCCTGAAGCGCCCCGCTAGCGGCGGCGCGGCCACTGGCTGAACAGCAGGAACAGGCCGGCCAGCAACAGGAAGGCGGAATTGCCGTAGCGCGCATAGGGCGTCATTCCCTGATACGCACGGACCTCGGCGCGAAGCACATCCTGCGTGAATGGCGGAAGAATCGCCTGCAGCGACCCATCGGCGGCAATCACCGCAGTCATGCCGGTATTGGTTGCGCGCAGCATCGGGCGCCCGGTTTCGGCAGCGCGCATGCGGGCAATCTGGAGGTGCTGCGGCTGAGCCAGCGAGCGTCCGAACCAGGCAGTGTTCGACAGGTTGGCAAGAATTCCGGCCTGTGGCAGGGAGCGGATGATCTCCTCGCCGAAAACGTCCTCATAGCAGATGTTGACCGCAAGCTGCTGGCCGGCGACTGCGAGTGGCGGCTGCATTCCTGGCCCGCGTGAGAACGACGACATGGGAATGCTGGCGAGACGCATGAACCACGAGAAGCCGGGTGGAATGAACTCACCGAAAGGCACCAGGTGGGTCTTGCTGTAACTCTGGGTCGGCGAAATGCCGAGGCTGACTGCGCTGTTCCAGTAGTGTTCGCCCTGACCGGTGATGGTGCCGAAGACGATATCGCCGTCGTGTCGTAGCGCGGTCGACTTGAAAGATTCGGCATAATCCGGAGGAAGTTGGTCGAAAAAGGCGGGAACCGCCGTTTCCGGGAGCAATGTCAGTTGCGCCGGGTTTTCCGCGACAAGGCGCTGGTATAGATTTAAGGTACGGAGGAAGGCCTCCGGCTGGAACTTCACCTCCTGCGGGATGTTGCCCTGGATCAGCGCCACGCTGATCGGTTCCCCGACGGGCTCCGTCCATTGCACCTGCTGCAACCCGAACCCGGCCGCAGCAAGCGCCGCGAGAGAGGCGACTCCCAATTTCCAGCGTAACAGCAGGGCTCCGGACAATGCCACGAGCAACGACAGGCCATGCGCGCCGATAACGGGCGCGAACCCGCTCACGGGACTGGGCGGCGCCTGCGTGTAGCCGACGAGCAGCCAGGGAAAGCCGGTAAAAATCCAGCTTCTGAGCCAGTCGACCGCAGCGATCAGTGCGGCGAACAACAGCGCCTGCCGCCCCGGTTCCGCCGGTTGCCAGTGCTTGAAAAGCCAGCCTGCCAGCATCGGGAAAATGGCCATCACCGAACAGAACAGGAAGGCGGCGATCCCGGCCAGCCACCATGCCATGCCGCCGAAGACCGAGAGGCTGACGTAGACCCAGGAAACCCCGGTCAGGAAGAAGCCAATGCCGAAGGACAGCCCGGTCAATGCCGCCTCGCGCTCCGAATCGGCGTGCCGCAAAAGAGCGAACAATCCGAGCCAGACCGCGGGAGCGAGCCAGAACAGGCCAAACGGGGCAAAGCAGAGAACACCCGTGGCGCCGATCAGTGCCGCCAGACCGAAGCGGAATCGCGCCCGCTCCGGCAGTCGTGGCATCAACACCGGGTCTAACGGAAGGGCTGCCCGCCGCTCGATCAGGCCCGGCTTGCTGTCACTGTCCATGGCGGTCTAGGCTGCGTAGGGGTCGGGATAGCCTAGCGCGCCGAGAATCTCCTTTTCTTTGGCTTCCATGGCCTGGGCATCGCCTTCGTTCTCGTGATCCCAGCCGCGCAGATGCAGCATGCCATGCACTGTCAGGTGCGCGTAGTGCGCCGTCGGCGGCTTGGCCTGCTCCGCCGCTTCGCGCGCCACGACGGTCGGGCAGATGACCAGGTCGCCCATCAGTAGGGGCTCGGTTTCGTAGGGAAAGGAGAGGATGTTCGTCGCGTAGTCCTTGCCGCGATATTCGCGGTTGAGCGCCCTTCCCTCTTGCTCGTCGACCAGGCGGATAGCGATTTGGGCGTCGCCCGTCAGCGCCGCCCGCGCCCAGCGCGCAAAATCCGCGCGCAATGGCAAGTCGTCACGCTTGCAGGCGTATTGCAGCGCAAGGTCAAGCCGTTTGCTTGCTCTGGGACTCATAGGCGGCGACGATACGGGCGACCAACGGGTGGCGGACAACGTCTTCCTTCATGAATTCGGTGAATGCCAGCCCGCGCACGCCCCTGAGGATGTCGTGCGCTTCGCGCAGGCCGCTTTTCTGTCCCTTCGGCAAGTCGATCTGGGTCAGATCACCGGTGACCACCGCCTTGGCGCCAATACCAATGCGGGTCAGGAACATCTTCATCTGCTCGGGCGTCGTGTTCTGCGCCTCGTCGAGAATGATGAAGGCATGATTCAGCGTACGCCCGCGCATGAAGGCCAGCGGCGCGATCTCGATCGCCTGCTTCTCGTGCAGCTTGCTGACGCGGTCGTGGCCCATCAGATCGTAGAGGGCGTCGTACAGCGGCCGCAGATAGGGGTCGATCTTCTGGGTGAGGTCACCGGGCAGGAAGCCGAGGCGCTCGCCAGCTTCGACGGCGGGGCGGGTCAGGATGATCCGCTCGACCAGGTCACGCTCGAAGGCATCGACGGCGCTGGCGACCGCCAGATAGGTCTTGCCGGTCCCCGCCGGGCCGATGCCGAAGGTGATGTCATGCTCCTGGATAGCCTTGAGGTAGGCGACCTGACGCGGTGTACGCCCATGCAGATCGGTTTTTCGTGTAAGCAGTTGCGGACCATCGACTGGGCCTTCCGCGGCGCGCGCGATGCGTCGCACCGGCGCGTTGATCAGTTCGATCAGCCCAAGCTGGATTTCATCGACCGACAGCGTTTCGCGTGCCCTCGCATAGAAATGGCGGATGGCATCCGCGGTCAACGCGGATTTTTCGCCGATTATCGAAAAACGCTCGTTGCGGCGCCGGATGGTCACGTCAAAGCCGGTTTCGATCTGGCGGATGTTCTCGTCGAGAGGACCGCACAGATTGGCCAGCAAAACATTGTCGACCGGCGCCAGCACGACGTCCACCGGCTTGCTCTTCGGCGGGGGCCGGCTATTCAAGGATGACAATCTCGCCTCTCAGACTATGAGGCAATGCCTTGGTGATGCGCACATCGACGAAGCTATCGATCAGGCGCGCGCTTCCGGCTGACCCGCCGACGAAATTGACGACGCGGTTGTTGTCGGTTCGCCCGGCCAACTCATTGGCGTCCTTCCTCGACCTGCCTTCGACCAGAACGCGCTGCACGCTGCCGACCATCGCCTGGCTAATCACCTGCGCCTGTTCCTCGATCCGCTTCTGCAGCCGCGTGAGACGGGTCGACTTGACTTCTGGCGGTGTCGAATCATCCATTTCGACGGCTGGGGTGCCCGGACGCGGGCTGTAGATAAACGAGAAGGACGTGTCGAACCCGATGTCATCGATCAGCTTCATGGTCTTTTCGAAATCCTCGTGGGTTTCGCCGGGAAAGCCGACGATGAAGTCCGACGACAGCGAAATGTCGGGCCGTACCGCCCGCAGCTTGCGGATGACCGACTTGTATTCAAGCGCCGTATAGCCGCGCTTCATCGCCGCCAGCACGCGGTCGGACCCAGCCTGCACAGGCAGGTGCAGATGCGAGACCAGCTTCGGCACTTTGGCATAGGTGTCGATCAGACGCTGCGACATTTCGCGCGGGTGCGAAGTCGTGTAGCGAATGCGCTCGATTCCAGGAATCTCTGCGATGTACTCAATCAGCAGCGCCAGATCGGCCAGTTCCTCGCTCCCGGCCAAGGTGCCGCGGTAGGCATTGACGTTCTGGCCAAGAAGAGTCACTTCGCTGACGCCGTTGGCCGCCAGTCCGGCTACTTCGGTCAGGACGTCCTCGAACGGCCGCGACACCTCTCCGCCGCGGGTGTAGGGAACAATGCAGAAGGTGCAGAACTTGGAGCATCCTTCCATGATCGACACGAAAGCCGATGCGCCCTTCACCTCCGCGGGAGGCATGGCATCGAACTTTTCAATTTCCGGGAAGGAAATATCGACCGCCGCCCGGCCCTTTCTTTTGTGCTCGGCAATCAACTGCGGCAAACGATGCAGGGTCTGCGGACCAAACACAATATCGACGTAAGGGGCGCGGGCAACGATGGCATCGCCCTCCTGGCTCGCCACGCAACCGCCGACGCCGATGACCAGACCGGGATTGAGCTTTTTCAGGTGACGGACCCGACCGAGATCGTGGAACACCTTTTCCTGCGCCTTCTCGCGCACCGAGCAGGTGTTGAACAGGATGATATCGGCGTCTTCCGGGTTGTCGGTCCTGACAACTCCTTCGGCGGCGTTGAGCACGTCGGCCATCTTGTCCGAATCGTACTCATTCATCTGGCACCCGAAGGTGCGGATGAACAATTTCTTGGGCATGAACAGAAGCTATTTATGATTTAGGGTTTTGCCGGAATGGCTGACGGCGGGGGCTTGAAAACAGGGAAACATTATAGCCGACCGCAAAATCCGTTGACCGATGAATGCCGTCCCCTCTATAATCCGCGCCCTTAGGAGTGCGGTGATGTAGCTCAGTCGGTTAGAGCGATGGATTCATAACCCATAGGTCGGTGGTTCAATTCCACCCATCACCACCATAATTCGACCAGCCGTTGCGCCCATGGCGCAACGGCTTTTTTACCTGTAGGCCCCATCCGGCTATTCGGGGTCGCTAAGTAGCGCCGCGAATTTCCTTCGGAAAGCTGCAACCTTCGGATTGATGACTACGGCACAGTAACCTTGGTCGGGATTGGCCGCAAAATAACCCTGATGATACGGCTCGGCCGGATAGAACTCCGATGCGTCGGCAATCTCGGTAACGATGACAGCGGGCGGTGCGAAGACCGCTGCCAAGCTTGCAATCACCTCCAACACCTCGCACCGCTGCTCCGGAGAGTGGACGAAGATCGCCGACCGGTATTGCGTTCCGACGTCTGCCTCCTGCCGATTCAAGGTAGTCGGGTCATGAATGGCAAAGAACACCTCTAGTAGCTGGCGGTATGAAATGCGCTCGGAATCGAAGCTGATCCTGACCACCTCTGCGTGGCCCGTTGACCCCGAACAGACCTCCTCATACGTCGGGTTCGCGTTGTAACCGCCGCAATAGCCAGAGGTAACACGGTAAACCCCTTTCACTTGCGAAAAAACCGCATCGAGGCACCAAAAGCAACCGCCAGCGAATGTTGCCAACGCCATATTCTTCGCTCCACTCAGAACCCCTCAGGGGTTCAGTATAGTCAATCGATTTTCTTTTACAAAGCAGAAACCCCCTCGCCGGCTGTTGTAATTGGGAGGGGGTTTAGGATGGGGTAGCCTGGCGATGACCTACTTTCTCACACGAAAGTGCAATATCATCGGCGCGGTTTCGTTTCACGGTCCTGTTCGGGAAGGGAAGGGGTGGGTCCGAAACGCCATGGTCGCCAAGCGTAACTGGTTGGTTTGACGCGGGTTGGCGCGGCAAACGCGAAATTGGGAGAGGGTTGTTGTTGTGAGTGCTTATGAGTTCCTGCGGTGCTACAAGGTTATAGGATCAAGCCGCACGGGCAATTAGTATCAGTTAGCTTAACGCATTGCTGCGCTTCCACACCTGACCTATCAACGTCGTGGTCTTCGACGACCCTTCAGGGAGTTCAAGACTCCGGGAAATCTTATCTTAAGGCGAGTTTCACGCTTAGATGCTTTCAGCGTTTATCTCTTCCGAACTTAGCTACCCGGCGATACGACTGGCGTCATAACCGGTACACCAGAGGTTCGTCCACTCCGGTCCTCTCGTACTAGGAGCAGCCCCCTTCAAATTTCCAGCGCCCACGGCAGATAGGGACCAAACTGTCTCACGACGTTTTAAACCCAGCTCGCGTACCACTTTAAATGGCGAACAGCCATACCCTTGGGACCGACTACAGCCCCAGGATGTGATGAGCCGACATCGAGGTGCCAAACTCCCCCGTCGATATGAACTCTTGGGAGGAATTAGCCTGTTATCCCCAGAGTACCTTTTATCCGTTGAGCGATGGCCCTTCCATACAGAACCACCGGATCACTATGACCTACTTTCGTACCTGCTCGACTTGTGGGTCTCGCAGTCAAGCACGCTTTTGCCATTGCACTTTGTGGGCGATGTCCGACCGCCCTAAGCGTACCTTCGTACTCCTCCGTTACCTTTTGGGAGGAGACCGCCCCAGTCAAACTGCCTACCATGCACGGTCCCCGATCCGGATTCACGGACCAAGGTTAGAACCTCAAACAAATCAGGGTGGTATTTCAAGGTTGACTCCACCGAAACTAGCGTCCCGGCTTCACAGTCTCCCACCTATCCTACACAAACCGGTTCAAAGTCCAATGCAAAGCTACAGTAAAGGTTCATGGGGTCTTTCCGTCTAGCCGCGGGTAGATTGCATCTTCACAAACATTTCAACTTCGCTGAGTCCCAGGAGGAGACAGTGTGGCCATCGTTACGCCATTCGTGCAGGTCGGAACTTACCCGACAAGGAATTTCGCTACCTTAGGACCGTTATAGTTACGGCCGCCGTTTACCGGGGCTTCGATCAAGAGCTTGCACCCCATCACTTAACCTTCCGGCACCGGGCAGGCGTCACACCCTATACGTCCACTTTCGTGTTTGCAGAGTGCTGTGTTTTTATTAAACAGTCGCAGCCACCATTTCACTGCAACCCCATCGCGCTTCGAGAGCAAGTCTCTACACGCTACCGGGGCACACCTTCTCCCGAAGTTACGGTGTTAATTTGCCGAGTTCCTTCTCCTGAGTTCTCTCAAGCGCCTTAGAATTTTCATCCTGCCCACCTGTGTCGGTTTGCGGTACGGTCAACTCTAGACTGAAGCTTAGTGGCTTTTCCTGGAAGCTTGGTATCAATCACTTCGGAACCGTGGTTCCTCGTCATCACGCCTCAGCTCAGCCCCCCGGATTTGCCTAAGGGGCACGCCTACACGCTTAAACCGGGACGTCCAACACCCGGCTGACCTAACCTTCTCCGTCCCCACATCGCATCTAGAATCGGTACAGGAATATTGACCTGTTTCCCATCGACTACGCATTTCTGCCTCGCCTTAGGAGCCGACTCACCCTACGCCGATGAACGTTGCGTAGGAAACCTTGGGCTTTCGGCGAGGGCGCTTTTCACGCCCTTTATCGCTACTCATGTCAGCATTCGCACTTCTGATATCTCCAGCATCCTTTACAAGACACCTTCACAGACCTACAGAACGCTCCCCTACCATATCTTTCGATATCCGCAGCTTCGGTGCACAGTTTGAGCCCCGTTACATCTTCCGCGCAGGACGACTCGACTAGTGAGCTATTACGCTTTCTTTAAAGGATGGCTGCTTCTAAGCCAACCTCCTAGCTGTCTATGCCTTCCCACTTCGTTTCCCACTTAACTGTGTCTTGGGGACCTTAGCTGGCGGTCTGGGTTGTTTCCCTCTTGACAATGGACGTTAGCACCCACTGTCTGTCTGCCATGCTCGCACTTTGCGGTATTCAGAGTTTGCCATGGTTTGGTAAGTCGCGATGACCCCCTAGCCATAACAGTGCTTTACCCCCGCAAGTGATACATGACGCACTACCTAAATAGTTTTCGGGGAGAACCAGCTATTTCCGGATTTGTTTAGCCTTTCACCCCTATCCACAGCTCATCCCCTAATTTTTCAACATTAGTGGGTTCGGACCTCCAGTACCTGTTACGGCACCTTCATCCTGGCCATGGATAGATCATCCGGTTTCGGGTCTACGCCGTGCTACTAAACGCCCTATTCGGACTCGCTTTCGCTACGCCTCCCCTATTCGGTTAAGCTCGCAACACAACGTAAGTCGCTGACCCATTATACAAAAGGTACGCAGTCACCCCACAAGGAGGCTCCCACTGTTTGTATGCATGCGGTTTCAGGATCTATTTCACTCCCCTCCCGGGGTTCTTTTCGCCTTTCCCTCACGGTACTAGTTCACTATCGGTCGATCACGAGTATTTAGCCTTGGAGGATGGTCCCCCATGTTCAGACAAGGTTTCACGTGCCCCGCCCTACTTTTCGCTAACTTAGTACCACGGAGTCGTTTTCATATACGGGGCTATCACCCACTACGGCCGGACTTTCCATTCCGTTCTATTAACGTCTCCGCTATTACTAGCAGGCTGATCCCCGTTCGCTCGCCACTACTTGGGGAATCTCGGTTGATTTCTTTTCCTCCGGCTACTTAGATGTTTCAGTTCGCCGGGTTCGCCTCAATATCCTATGTATTCAGATAAAGATACTCCTTGCGGAGTGGGTTTCCCCATTCGGATATCGGGGGATCAAAGCTTCATTGCCAGCTCCCCCCCGCTTTTCGCAGGCTTGCACGTCCTTCATCGCCTGTGATCGCCAAGGCATCCACCACATGCACTTAGTCGCTTGATCCTATAACCTTGCGGCCTCTCGCGAAGCCAGGCTACAGGCAACTCATTTATGCGATCTTCATACCGCTGACTGCTGTACAAAGATCGATGCAATCACAACGCATCACTCTTGCCTCTTCGGCAAGAGTGACACAACCTTCTTCCGTTTTGTTAAAGAGCGCAGCAATTGATTCCTCAAAAGCCATAGATAAACGGTCACCGCTTATCTTTGGATTCTGGTGGAGGATGACGGGATCGAACCGACGACCCCCTGCTTGCAAAGCAGGTGCTCTCCCAGCTGAGCTAATCCCCCTCTAAACGCGCCATGCTGCGCTGTTCAATGCCTTGCATAGCGGCTGCTATGCGGCGACATTTCACGCCTTGCCTGACTCGTTTAACTGATAAGACTTTGGTGGGTCTGGTTGGAATCGAACCAACGACCCCCGCCTTATCAAGACGATGCTCTAACCGACTGAGCTACAGACCCTCGCCTGCTTGCTACTCATGAACAACCGATAGGTTGTGGGTGCCAGGATGCTTCTCTAGAAAGGAGGTGATCCAGCCGCAGGTTCCCCTACGGCTACCTTGTTACGACTTCACCCCAGTCACGAACCCCGCCGTGGTAAGCGCCCTCCTTGCGGTTAGGCTACCTACTTCTGGCGGAACCCGCTCCCATGGTGTGACGGGCGGTGTGTACAAGACCCGGGAACGTATTCACCGTGACATGCTGATCCACGATTACTAGCGATTCCGACTTCATGCAGGCGAGTTGCAGCCTGCAATCCGGACTACGATCGGCTTTCTGGGATTGGCTCCACCTCGCGGCTTGGCGACCCTCTGTACCGACCATTGTATGACGTGTGAAGCCCTACCCATAAGGGCCATGAGGACTTGACGTCATCCCCACCTTCCTCCGGTTTGTCACCGGCAGTCTCGCTAAAGTGCCCAACTAAATGATGGCAATTAACGACAAGGGTTGCGCTCGTTGCGGGACTTAACCCAACATCTCACGACACGAGCTGACGACAGCCATGCAGCACCTGTGTCCAGGCTCCCTTTCGGGCACCAAGCCATCTCTGGCAAGTTCCTGGCATGTCAAGGGTAGGTAAGGTTTTTCGCGTTGCATCGAATTAATCCACATCATCCACCGCTTGTGCGGGTCCCCGTCAATTCCTTTGAGTTTTAACCTTGCGGCCGTACTCCCCAGGCGGTCAACTTCACGCGTTAGCTACGGTACTAAATGGTTTTACCCACCCAACACCTAGTTGACATAGTTTAGGGCGTGGACTACCAGGGTATCTAATCCTGTTTGCTACCCACGCTTTCGTGCATGAGCGTCAGTATCGACCCAGGGGCTGCCTTCGCCATTGGTGTTCCTCCACATCTCTACGCATTTCACTGCTACACGTGGAATTCCACCCCCCTCTGCCGTACTCTAGCCTTGCAGTCACAAACGCAGTTCCCAGGTTGAGCCCGGGGATTTCACGCCTGTCTTACAAAACCGCCTGCGCACGCTTTACGCCCAGTAATTCCGATTAACGCTCGCACCCTACGTATTACCGCGGCTGCTGGCACGTAGTTAGCCGGTGCTTCTTATTCCGGTACCGTCATCCACACAGGGTATTGGCCCATGCGATTTCTTCCCGGCCGAAAGAGCTTTACAACCCGAAGGCCTTCTTCACTCACGCGGCATGGCTGGATCAGGGTTGCCCCCATTGTCCAAAATTCCCCACTGCTGCCTCCCGTAGGAGTCTGGACCGTGTCTCAGTTCCAGTGTGGCGGATCATCCTCTCAGACCCGCTACAGATCGTCGCCTTGGTAAGCCGTTACCTCACCAACTAGCTAATCTGACATCGGCCGCTCAAAGAGCGCAAGGCCTTGCGGTCCCCTGCTTTCCTGCTCACAGAATATGCGGTATTAGCGCAACTTTCGCTACGTTATCCCCCACTCAATGGCACGTTCCGATGCATTACTCACCCGTTCGCCACTCGCCACCAGGTTGCCCCGTGCTGCCGTTCGACTTGCATGTGTAAGGCATGCCGCCAGCGTTCAATCTGAGCCAGGATCAAACTCTTCAGTTCAATCCATCAAACTCGCAATTCACTGACGATAGATTTCTCTACCTCGATGGATCTCTCCATCCGTGTGATTGCCTTAATACGTTTCGCAACTCGCGTTGCTTCGCACCAAGACACCCACACCTATCGGTTGTCCAAATTTTTAAAGATCAACACCGCACCGCCTAAAAAAGACGTCAGCAGCAAAGAAGCGGAATTATCCAATACCCACAACAAAACGTCAAGACAAAATTAATTACGGCAGACTTACCTTCTCACGTAGCCGGAACCAAGCTTGGCCACTGCGAGAGAGGAGCGCATTATATCGATCAGACGCAGGCGGTCAAGATGCCATCAAGAAATTCTCCGGCACGCCCGAGGTTTCCGATCTTCAAGCGACTGTGACCTTCGCAAACCGGCGCTTTCCTACCTGGAGGACGATCGTTTCACCTGCCGCGATGGTGCGCGCCTTGTCAGAAACCTTGTCGCCGTTCGCGCGTACCGCTCCCTGCTCGATCATCCGCAAGGCGTCCGACGTGCTGGACGTCAGCCCGGCCTGCTTAAGGACGTGGACCAGTGCGAGCGACTTGCCCTCACCACGCAGCAGCATTTCAGGCATGTCGTCAGGAAGTACACCCTGACGAAAGCGGGCCTCGAATTCCATCAGGGCATCCTCTGCCGCCTGTTCGGTATGGAAGCGCGCCACAAGTTCTTGAGCCAGCATTACCTTGACATCCCTGGGGTTGCGGCCAGCGACCACTTCTGCTTTCAGGATCTCGATTTCCAGACTGTCGCGAAACGAGAGCAGATCGAAATAGCGCCACATCAACTCGTCCGAAATCGACATGACCTTGCCGAATATCTCGCGTGGTGCTTCGTTGATTCCGATGTAGTTACCCATGGACTTGGACATCTTGTTCACGCCATCGAGCCCTTCGAGCAATGGCATCGTCAACACGCATTGCGGCACCTGACCGTAGTGCTTCTGCAATTCGCGCCCTACCAGCAGGTTGAACTTCTGGTCGGTACCGCCGAGTTCGACGTCGGCGCGCATGGCAACCGAATCATATCCCTGGCAAAGCGGGTACAGAAATTCGTGGATGGCTATCGGCAATCCGCCGGCATATCTCTTGGCAAAATCGTCACGTTCCAGCATGCGCGCGACGGTATGCTGCGCTGCGAGCCTGATCATCCCGGCCGCGCCCAGATCATCGAACCACGCGGAATTGAAGAAGATTTCGGTCCTTTCCGGATCGAGAATCTTGAACACCTGCTCCTTGTAGGTCTTGGCATTTTCCAGAATCTGTTCCCGTGCCAAGGGCGGACGTGTGACATTCTTCCCCGTGGGATCCCCAATCAGCCCGGTGAAATCACCGATCAGGAACATGATGTGATGGCCCAGGTCCTGGAAGTGCCGGAGCTTGTTGATCAATACAGTATGGCCAAGGTGAAGGTCCGGCGCCGTCGGATCAAAGCCCGCCTTGATCCGCAACGGCCTGCCGCTCTTCAAGCGCGCTATCAGCTCGGCATCGACAAGGAGTTCATCACATCCCCGCTTGATGACTCGCAAACTCCGTTCGACGTCGACCATCAATACCCCCCTGAATCTTGCTGTTGCCAACCGGGAAGATTGCCAGATCCGACTTTCGCCAAGCTGTCAATCAAATGGAAAAGGGCGGCCCGAGCCGCCCTTCCGGACCTGATTCGCGTTATGCCGCGAAAGACGACCCGCAACCGCAGGTCGACGTGGCATTTGGATTACGAATCACGAATTGAGAACCCTCCAGACCTTCCGAGTAGTCGATCTCCGCACCGACAAGGTACTGATAGCTCATCGGGTCGATCAACAACGTAACACCATTCTTGTCCAATGTCGTATCGTCTTCATTGACCTCTTCGTCAAAGGTGAATCCGTACTGGAAACCCGAGCAACCACCACCGGTTACGAACACTCGCAACTTGAGGCCCGGATTCCCCTCTTCCTCGATCAACTCTCTCACCTTGATCGCGGCATTATCGGTAAACACGAGGGGCGATACCATTTCCGTAACAGCATTCATTTTCGGCACTCCTGAGAAAATCGTCATCGATTATGCGGGCCAGCAGGGCCCTGGTCAATCGGTTAGTTTGCTGCAGCGAGCTTAAGTTCCACAGACTTGTCACCGCGATGAACCAGCCGGCCTTCGATGACCGCGCCCTGATGGATTTCGATAAGGGCATAATCGACATCGCCAACGATCTTCGTGTGCGATTGCATCTCGAGAAACTCCGTCACCGTAACCTGGCCGACTACCGAGCCATTGCTCACCATCTGCGCCACACTTACGATCCCCTCGACCCGTGCATGCTCGCTCAACACCAGCGTAGACGAACTCGCGCCCTCGGACGCCTCGACATTGCCCTTGACTTCACCGTCAATTCTCAACCCGCCCGAAAAACGGATATTGCCCTCGACCCGGGTCCCGGCACCAATCAGGCTGTCGATGCGTCCCTGCACTTTGCTCTCGTCTTTCTTTCCGAACACCGCCGTCTCCTAAAGTTGGGCCACGCGCCTTGCCTTGAGTGTATCACCCTGAAGAACTCGCGCTTCCACCGACTTCAGGCGCGCTCCTGCCGGCAACTCGAAACTTCCCTCCTTGCGCAGGACATTCCTGACCTCCACCTGGAATTCTCCTGCCCGCTCACGCCTGGATGGAACGACCATCTCCTGCGGCTTTTCTCGCTGGACAAAAGTGATCAGAAATTCCAGTCGACCGCGAAACTCGGGGGCCAGCCTGCCGGAATGAAATGACATTAGCACGCGGTAGCGAAAACTCTGCGCCCCGTCGGAAACGACCCGGAAATTCTCCAGGCGTATCGCTCCCTCCTCTCCAGCCGCCGGAATCAGGCGCTCGAAGAGTAGCATATCTTCCTTGAGGGCAGAGTTCTCGAGTTCAAGCGCTCGTACCTGGTCGAGTAGTCGCTGTTGTGTCGAGCGCTCCATCTGAACCGCGTTTTGTTCGGTGCCTGCTGTCGACCGAAAGCGCAACAACTCTTCGTCAAGACTGCGCACATGAAGCCGCAAAGACTCAAGTTCCGTTTCCATCGCCCCCACATTGCCACGTTGCAAGGCCAACCCGAGGATCATCAGAACAACCAATGCGACCAAGGCGCCGCCAGCAGCATACCAATGCCACGAAACATGCGTCCGTACCACGACCCGTGGCGCCGTAATGCCGAAGCGCCGCCGGAGCTTTCTGAACTTCAGAGAAACCGCGGGTGTTGGCATAGACCATTCATCACATTGAGGACAATCCTCCGGTTGACTTGCCGCATTTCCTGTCATGCAAGCTGGCTGCGGATGTTGCGCCGGCATCCGAACGCGGTACACATATAGATAGCATAACCCGCATCACCAACAATACATGCGCTGACCGTGCGACCTCCGTCGAATGATGCTGCATGATACGCCGCGCCAAATAAACAAAAAAGCCGCCAAACAGGCGGCCCCTTGCAATCGCGATGCGAATCAGCGCTTCGAAAACTGCTTGCGGCGACGAGCCTTGTGAAAGCCCACCTTCTTGCGCTCGACCTCGCGGGCATCACGGGTGACGAAGCCCGCCCTCGAGAGCGCGGGCTTCAAGCTTGCGTCGTATTCGATCAGTGCGCGGGTGATACCGTGTCGGACAGCACCGGCCTGGCCCGACTCGCCACCACCGGTGACATTGACCTTGATATCGAAGCCCGTCATCTGATCGGTCAAATGGAG
This sequence comes from Candidatus Dechloromonas phosphoritropha, assembly GCA_016722705.1. NCBI lineage: Bacteria > Pseudomonadati > Pseudomonadota > Betaproteobacteria > Rhodocyclales > Azonexaceae > Dechloromonas > Candidatus Dechloromonas phosphoritropha. The sequence goes on from JADKGN010000004.1 coordinate 948,703, forward strand.
CGGCTGGCGCACGATCATCCGGCCGGTTTCACGAGAAAAAAACTCGTCGATGGGCTTGCCATTGACCACAAAGACACCTGAGCCACGCTTCATGAAAACACGGGCAACAGCGCTCTTGCGGCGACCCGTACCGTAAAAATAACTTTCAGCCATGACGACCCCTTAAATTACCAGCGCCTTTGGCTGCTGGGCGGTGTGAGGATGTTGTGCGCCGGCATAGCACTTAAGCTTCTTCAGCATCGCGTAGCCCAGCGGACCCTTTGGCAACATGCCCTTAACCGCAGCTTCGAGGGCGCGGCCAGGAAAACGTTGCTGGATCTTCTTGAAATTGGTTTCGTAAACGCCACCCGGATAACCAGAATGGCGGTAGTACTTCTTGTCCTCGGCCTTGTTACCCGTGACAACGATCCGCTCGACGTTGGTGACGACAATGAAATCACCGGTGTCAACGTGGGGCGTATAGATAGTCTTGTGCTTGCCTCGCAGGCGGCGGGCAATTTCGGTAGCGAGGCGGCCGAGCACCTTGTCTGTGGCGTCTACCACAAACCACTCGCGCTTCACCTCATGTGGCTTGGCGGAAAACGTTTTCATGTGTGTGCCGTCCTGAAAATTGGGCGCAGATTGAAGAAAGCCGCAAATTCTATTCCACCGTAGCGGAAACTGTCAATTGAAAAACGGAGCAAGATAGCCATCTGGGCAAAAAAACGCGGCTCGATGAGCCGCGCTAAATCCACTCCAAAGGAGGAGGGTGGAGGAGACAACCTTTGCCTCTGTAATTCCCAACCATAGGAAAGACATCGATCAACACAAGGTTCATTATGCCTGAAAAAGAGGGGGCAGGCAAGCTTTTCTTGCTATGCAACATACTATTATTTATTAATGCATATATTTTATATATCGATAGTATATTATTGATGCAAATACACTTATAAATTAGAATTCAACAAATTGCACAATGATAAACCTAAGAAAATAACCTCAAAATGAAATCTACATCGCATTTTTTGTGGCGTTGCAACATAAAATATCTGCAGATAGCACTGGATCAATATCCATTACAATGAAATCTCTTTCACAGGGGGCGGCATGGAATGCACTGTGCGTTGGATGGGAAACGATGCAGGCATGTCATTCGTGGCAGAGACTGGCAGCGGGCATGCGGTGGTGATGGACGGCGCCCTAGACGCCGGTGGCCGCAATATGGGTTTGCGGCCGATGGAAATGGTGCTCGCTGGAACTGGCGGGTGTACTGCTTTCGACATCGTCCTCATCTTGAAGAAAGGTCGACACGCAGTCAGCGGTTGTGAAGTCAGCCTGAACGCCGAACGGGCGGAAGCCGACCCCAAGGTCTTTACCGGAATTCACTTCCATTACAAGGTGAAGGGCCGTCAACTCAAGCCTGAAGCCGTTGCGCGCGCCATCGATCTCTCGAAGGACAAGTACTGCTCGGCTTCTATCATGCTCGGCAAGACGGCTCGGATAACCAGCGATTTCGAGATACTTGAAGAGTTGTGAGGCCGCTCTCGGCAGCAGCCCCCAATCAGACCCGATAGGCGGTCTTTGTCATCAGCCTTGCCGCCAACTTCATCGCGACCTTGAACGGCGCTGGCAACTCGACAGCGCCAAGGCGGACCGCGGTTTCAGCATGCCGTATTTCGTCAATACGCATCTGATCGACGATCTCCCGTGAGCGCACATCCTGTTCCGGTAGTAAAGAGAGGTGGCTATCAAGGTGCGCCTCGACCTGACGCTCCGTTTCGGCAAGAAAGCCAAGGTTCCACTTGTCGCCAAATCGCCCAGCAAGCAGACCAAGCGACAGGGCCCCTGCATACCACAGCGGATTCAGCAGGCTCTTGCGCCCACCCAGTTCCGCCAGACGCTGTTCGGTCCACGCCAGATGTTCAGTCTCTTCGTCCGCCGCGCTGCGCAACGATTCACGCACAGACGGTTCGCGCGAAGTCAGCGCCTGCCCCTGATACAGTGCCTGTGCGCAAATCTCCCCAACATGGTTGACCCGCATGAGCGCACAGACATGCGCCCGTTCCTCCGCGTCAAGCTCGGCTTCGGGATGCCCCGCCCCGGGGACCTGGCGTTGACTCCGCGCGGTGGAAAATACGGTACGCAAGGCCCGGTCAAATTCAACGATCATTTGTTCAGGAGACATCATCAATCGCGGTCGAGACCACTCTTGCGCCGATTAGGATGGCCGCCGCGCAGAAGCGCATCGCGTGCCTCGGCACCATCGCCGACAATGACGCCCGATGGGCAAAAGTAATCAAAAACCAGCGCGGCGTGATGGCGATTGGCGGCCAAGTTCTGGATCCGTCGCCACTCGTCATTGCGTGACTTGACCCAGGTTCCGTCGGGCCGGCCTGATGCGTACACCCGACGCTCCCTCGTTTCACAGCGCAACCCTTCGTAGGTAACGTTCCTTGCGCCGCCTGCTGCCTGAACCACCAATACATAGCGAACGACGCCATCCGTGCCAACGCTCAAACTCGCACCATCTACATAGAACTCGTTGTTGGTCGCCTCGCCAACATAAAACGGCAGCAGATTCTCCTGCAACGGGGCCGCCGGAAACTGCACGGCGACCTCCTGCCAGGGCCGAACCTCATCATCTTCGTCGGAATCCGCCGCTACCGGCTGCGACCCGAAAATGCCCAGAAAAACGGAGACCACGAGAAATCCGCGGCGAAGGGATCTGGTCCGGAGCACGATCAACTCCCACCCCGTTCGGCGCTCGCAACCAAGGCGCCGCCCGGGCGCGGGTAACGAACCCGGTGATCGTGATCAATAAAACGGATCAATTCGCTGAGCGCCTGTTGATAGACAGCGCGTTTGAATTCGATGACAACATCAAGCGGAACCCAGTAATCATTCCAGCGCCAGGCGTCAAACTCCGGCCTGCTGTTCGCGCGCAAGCTGACATCGTTGTCGCGACCGACGAGACGCAACAGAAACCATATCTGTTTCTGCCCCTTGTAGGAGCCGCGCCATTCGCGCTTGATCCAGTGTGTCGGCACTTCGTAACGCAACCAGCCTCTGGTTCTCCCGAGGATACGCACATGATCGGGCTGCAGCCCGATTTCCTCTTGCAGTTCACGGTACATGGCCTGCTCAGGCGTTTCGCCACGCTTGATGCCACCTTGCGGAAACTGCCAGGAGTGTTCGCGTATGCGCTTGCCCCAGAAGACCTCGTTCTTCGCGTTACAAAGGACAATGCCGACGTTCGGGCGATAGCCTTCACGGTCGAGCATGATAATCCTGCTAAATTGAAAGTTGCTAGTATTCTTCCACAAAGCCAGCCCGCATGCAAAGCCGGTCCAACGTGTAAAATCCTCGGCTTGTACCGAATTCGCGAGCACCCCATGCGCACTTCGCAGTTCTTTTTCACCACCCTGAAAGAAGCCCCCGCCGACGCCGAGGTCGTCAGCCATAAACTGATGCTGCGCGCGGGCTACATCAAACGCGCTGCTGCGGGCATCTACACGTGGATGCCGCTTGGCTTGCGCGTCCTGCGCAAGGTCGAAAACATCGTTCGCGACGAGATGGACAAGGCCGGCGCGCTGGAACTCCTGATGCCTGCGGTGCAACCTGCTGAACTGTGGCAGGAATCGGGGCGTTGGGAACAATACGGTCCGGAGTTACTGCGTTTCAAGGATCGCCATCAGCGTGAATTTGTCATTGGGCCGACGCACGAGGAGGTCATCACCGATGCCGTGCGCCGCGATGTAAAGAGCTACCGTCAGTTGCCAATTCACCTTTACCAGATTCAGACCAAGTTTCGCGACGAGATCCGTCCCCGCTTCGGCGTCATGCGCGGACGCGAATTCCTGATGAAGGACGGTTACTCGTTTCATTCTTCGTTCCCGGATCTGCAGCGCGAATACCGGAATATGTACGATACCTACAGCCGCATTTTCACGCGTCTGGGACTGAAATTCCGCGCTGTCGCCGCCGATACCGGCTCGATCGGCGGCACCGGCTCGCATGAATTCCATGTCCTTGCCGATTCCGGAGAGGATGACATCGCCTACTGCCCGGATTCGGATTACGCTGCCAATGTCGAACTGGCCGAAGCACTGGCCCCGACTGCGCCACCTTCCGAAGCGACACAAGCCTTGACCAAAATCGCCACACCAGGCAAAACGGCCTGCGCCGACGTTGCGGAATTCCTCACGCTCACTCTCGACAGGATCGTCAAGGCCATCGCGGTCGTCAGCGAGAAGGCCTATGGCGGCAAGACCTTCACCCTGCTGCTGTTGCGCGGCGACCACGAACTCAATGAAATCAAGGCCAGCAAGATTCCCGGCCTGGCCCCCTTCCGTTTCGCCACGGAAGACGAAGTCGAGGAACATCTTGGCTGCAAACCCGGCTATATCGGGCCTGTTGCGGTCGACGGCGAAAAAGTGGCAATTTTTGCTGACCGCAGCGCCGTCGCCATGAGCGATTTCGTCTGCGGCGCCAACGAGGCAGGATTCCACCTGACCGGCGTCAATTTCGGCCGCGACCTGCCGGAACCGCAAGTCGCCGATATCCGCAATGTAGTTTCGGGTGACCCGTCGCCGGACGGCAAAGGCGTGCTGGATATCCTGCGCGGCATCGAAGTCGGCCATATCTTCCAGTTGCGCCAGAAATATGCCGCGGCGCTGAACTGTACCTATCTCGACGAGGGCGGCAAGAGCCAGATCATGGAAATGGGCTGCTACGGCATCGGCGTCTCGCGCATCGTCGGCGCCGCCATCGAACAGGACAATGACGCCAAGGGCATCGTGCTTCCTGCCGCCATCGCCCCCTTCGCTATCTGCATCGTGCCGATGGGTTACCACAAGAGCGATACGGTCAAAGCGACCGCCGACGGACTGTATGCCGATCTCAGGAAGGTCGGCGTTGATGTGCTGCTCGACGACCGCAATGAGCGACCCGGCGTCATGTTCGCGGACATGGAACTGATCGGCATTCCACACCGGATCGTTATCGGCGAGCGCGGACTGAACGAAGGCAAGCTAGAATATAAAGGTCGTCGCGATGCCGAACCGACGCTGGTTGATCAAGGAGGCATCATTGACATGATTTTGGGGAAGCTGTGCGCCGCCTGATCGCTATCCTGCTGTTTCTGAATGCTTCCGCTGCATTTGCCGGCGCGCAGATCTATGAGCCGCTGTCGGCAAGCGTGCAGGCAGCGCTGCACAAGGCTGTTTCCGACGCCCGACCGCCCTCCACCTCGTTCAGCAATCCGCTGGATGCGGTCGAATGGCTGACCGAGATGTCGCCACGACTGGAAAAGCGGATTCCCAACCGGGAATATCGCCTCGACCTGCTGCGCAGCATCCATTACGAAGCCACGCGCGCCGGGCTGGACCCGCAACTAGTGCTCGGCCTGCTGCAGGTCGAGTCCGGATTCCGGAAATATGCAGTTTCGACGGCCGGCGCCCGCGGCTACATGCAGGTCATGCCATTCTGGGTCAAACTGATCGGCCGGTCCGATGACAGCCTGTTCGACCTGCGCACCAACCTCCGCTATGGCTGCACCATCCTGAGACACTATCTGGACATCGAAAAGGGTGACCTCTTCCGCGCCCTCGGGCGCTACAACGGCAGCCTCGGCAAGCCGGAATACCCGAACATGGTGCGCGCCGCCTGGCAGAAGCAGTGGAGTTACCAGAAGCCGGTCAGGCTGGCCCAAGCCGATCGCTGATCAACGCCCCATGCCGGGGAGCATGCCCTTCATCCCGCGCATCAGTTTACCCATGCCGCCCCGGGAAACCATCTTCATCATCTTCTGCGACTGCTCGAACTGATTGAGCAGCCGGTTCACCTCCTGCACCTGAACCCCGGCGCCCAGCGCAATACGCCGCTTGCGGCTGGCCTTGAGGATTTCCGGCCTGGCGCGCTCGGCCGGCGTCATCGAGTTGATGATGCCCTCGACCCGTCCGACCATCTTGTTCTCGGCGCCGGCCGGTAACTGTCCCGCCGCTTGGGCGATCTGCGCCGGCATCTTGTCCATCAGCGCCGACAGCCCGCCCATGGCGCGCATCTGGGCGATCTGTTCCTTGAAGTCGTTGAGGTCGAAGCCCTTGCCGGATTTCAGTTTCCTGGCAAAGGCAATGGCCTTCTCCTCGTCGAGCCCCTTCTTGGCCTCCTCGATCAGCGACAGCACATCGCCCATGCCGAGGATCCGCGACGCCATCCGCTCCGGATGGAACGCCTCCAGCCCCGTCAGTTTCTCGCCGACACCGGCAAACTTGATCGGCTTGCCCGTGACGTGACGCACCGACAGCGCCGCACCGCCACGCGCATCACCATCTAGTTTGGTCAGCACGACGCCGGTCAGCGGCAAGGCTTCGCTAAAGGCCTTGGCGGTATTGACTGCATCCTGACCGAGCATCGCATCGACGACGAACAGTGTTTCGATCGGATTAAGCGCCGCATGCAGGCGCTTGATTTCGGCCATCATTTCCCCGTCGACCGCAAGACGGCCGGCGGTATCGACGAGCAGGACGTCATGGTAATGACGTTTGGCCCAGTCGACCGCCGCCAGCGCAATCGCCTCCGGCTTCTCGCTGATGGTCGACGGGAAAAAATCGACCCCGGCCTGGCCTGCAACCGACTTCAACTGCTCAATGGCCGCCGGACGATAGACGTCGCAGGACACCACCAGCACCTTCTTCTTGTGGTTTTCCTTGAGGAACTTGCCGAGCTTGCCGACGGTGGTCGTCTTGCCGGCGCCCTGCAGGCCTGCCATCAGCATGATGGCTGGTGGCCGGGTACTGAAGCTGAGGCCTTCGTGCGCGTCGCCCATGACCCGGGCGAGTTCGCGATGAACGACACCGACCAGCGCCTGGCCGGGGCTCAGCGAGCCCATGACCTCCTCGCCGACCGCCTTATCCCTGACCGCCGCGATGAAATCCTTGACCACCGGCAGCGCGACATCGGCTTCGAGCAGCGCCATGCGCACCTCGCGCAGGGCGTCGTTGATGTTGGATTCACTCAGGCGCGCTTCGCCCTTGAGCGTCTTCATGACGAGGGCAAGCCGGTTGGTCAGGTTATCGAGCATGGTGGATGGGCTTCTAGTAGAATCTGGGAATGGCCGACATTGTAATTCAGCTTCTGCCCCACATCCTCGCCGCCCTTCTCTACGGTGCGCTAGGCATCCATTTCTGGAACACGAGATGGCGCGAACACGAGGGGCAAAGTATCGCCAGTCCCATGCGGCCGTGGGAACGACTGGCCATTGCGGCAGTCCTGCTGATCCACGCCGTCGGTCTCTACGGTGCCCTTTTTGGCGAAGCAGGCATGCACTTCTCGTTCAGCTTCGCCCTGTCGTTGATGATGTGGCTTGCCGTCCTGATTTACTGGCTGGAAAGCTTCATGGCGCGCATGGAAGGCATGCAGCCGATGGTCCTTCCGCTGGCTGCCATCTGCGCCGTATTACCAGTCATCTTTCCCCAGGTGCATTTGGTCGCCAATGCCGGCGCCACTGGCTTCAGGCTGCATTTTCTGGCGGCCATGCTGGCCTACAGCCTGCTCACGCTCTCCGCGCTGCACGCGATTTTCATGGGCTTTACCGAAAACGCCCTGCACAAGCGCCTGATGAGGCGCAGCCTGGCCAGCCTGCCACCCCTCCTGGCCATGGAATCGCTGCTCTTCCGCATGCTCCTTCTGGGCTTCATTTTGCTGACCTTGACGGTCGGCAGCGGCGTGTTCTTCTCAGAAGCCCTTTTCGGCAAGCCGCTGTCCTTCGATCACAAGACCTTGTTCGCCTTCGCTTCGTGGGGCATTTTCGCAACCCTGCTGGTTGGCCGCCACGCCTGGGGCTGGCGCGGCAAGCGCGCCCTGCGCTGGACGCTTGCCGGATTCTCCCTGCTGATCCTGGCCTATGTCGGCAGCCGCTTTGTCGTCGAGGTCATACTCGGCCGCGCGTGAGCCGTGGCTGAACTTGCCTGGCCGGCGGCATCGTGCTCGGCAACAACCTGGTCAATGCCAAGGCGGCGACCCTCGTCAGCGTCATCGCCATTGAACTGGTCGGTGAAAAAAGCGGGGGCCGGCGGCGGGAACTCTGGTCACCACCTTTGGCATCCAGGTTTTCTCGCAGTCCACCCGGCGCCGAGGCTGCCTAGCGCAGTCTTTACAAAAGAGGGGGTCCGTAGCATCATCGCTCAATCTAAACGGCATCTGACGCGCAACCAATGTCCGCCATACTCCAAGCAAGCCCCCTCAGCGGTCTCGCCCGCGCCCTGGTACAGGCGGGACGGCTCAAGGAACCAGAAGCCGAACAGTTGATCAGCCAGGCTCATCACGAAAGGCACTCGCTGATCGAACAGATCATTGCCAGCAAGAAGATTTCGTCGCTCGATCTTGCCCGTTTCGTGGCTGACACCTTTGGCTATCCACTGCTCGATCTGGCTTTTTTCGATGAAGCGCACATTCCTGCAAACGCCATCGACCGCAAGTTGATTGCCGCTCACCGGGTCATCCCGCTCAACAAGCGGGGAAATCGGCTCTCCGTGGCCATCGCCGATCCGACCAATCTGCGGGCGCTGGACGAAATCCGTTTTCAAACCGGCCTGGGCGTCGACCCCGTGGTCGTCGAACACCCGAAGCTGGTTCCACTGGTCGCCAAGTATGCTGAATCCGTGGAAGACACACTGAGGAGCCTCGCGACCGACGACATCAACCTCGACTTTCTTGACGAGGATTCGTCAGGCAAGGCGGATGATGCGACATCGCAGGAAATCGACGATGCCCCGGTTGTCCGGTTCCTCCAGAAGATGTTGCTTGACGCGATCAACGATGGCGCATCCGACATCCATTTCGAACCTTACGAGAAGTACTATCGCATTCGCGTCCGCGTGGACGGTGTTCTGCGCGAAGTTGCGACACCGCCGCTGGCGATCAAGGACAAGATCGCATCACGGATCAAGGTCATTTCACGTCTGAACATCGCTGAAAAGCGGGTCCCTCAGGATGGCCGGATGAAACTGGTTCTTTCGAAGAACCGCGCCATAGACTTCCGGGTGAGCACCTTGCCAACCCTGCAGGGTGAGAAGATCGTCATGCGGATTCTGGACCCGACCTCGGCGACGCTCGGAATCGAAGCCCTGGGTTATGAACCCGATCAAAAGGCGATACTGCTCCATGCCATCAGCCGCCCCTATGGCATGGTGCTGGTGACCGGCCCGACCGGCTCCGGCAAGACGGTGTCGCTATATACCTGCCTGAACATCCTGAACAAGGATGGCGTCAACATCTCGACGGCGGAAGATCCCGCCGAAATCAACCTGGCTGGCATCAATCAGGTCAATGTCGACGACAAGGCCGGATTGACCTTCGCGGTTGCCCTGCGTGCCTTTCTGCGCCAGGACCCGGACATCATCATGGTGGGCGAAATTCGTGACCTGGAAACGGCGGAAATTGCCATCAAGGCCGCCCAGACCGGTCACATGGTCATGTCGACGCTACACACCAACGATGCCCCGGCCACGCTGACCCGCCTGATGAACATGGGCGTGCCAACGTTCAACATCGCCTCGAGCGTCCTGCTCATCACCGCGCAGCGCCTGGCACGCCGCCTGTGTAGCTGCAAGAAGCCGATTGACGTGCCGGTCAATACCCTCCTCGAGGCGGGTTTTACCGAAGCAGACCTCGACGGCTCATGGACGCTATTCGGCCCCGGCGGTTGCGAGCGTTGCAAGGATACCGGTTACAAGGGGCGCGTCGGCATCTATCAGGTCATGCCAGTTTCCGAGGCAATCCAGCGACTGATCATGAGTGGGGCAGGTGAACTGGATCTGGCGGAACAGGCAGCCCGCGAGGGAGTAAGGAACCTGCGAGAATCCGGCCTGCTCAAGGTAAAACAGGGCCTGACCTCGCTCGACGAGGTTCTGAGCACAACAAATGTATAACGGGGAAGGATAACGGATGGCTACCGCCGCAAGGGCTAGAACCCTCACAATCAGGGAATACACTTTCGTCTGGGAAGGAAAGAACCGGGACGGCAAGCCGGTTCGCGGCGAGATACGCGCGGCGACCGAGGCCGTGGTTCAGGCCAGCCTACGCCGCCAGGGGATCATGAACGTGCGAGTCAAGAAGGCGCGCTTCAAGGTAGGCGGCAAGGTCACGGACAAGGAAATCTCCCTATTCACGCGCCAACTCGCCACGATGATGAAATCTGGAGTGCCCTTGTTGCAGGCTTTCGACATCGTCGGTCGCGGCCACTCCAACGGCGCGGTTGCCAAGCTCCTGCTCGACATCAAAGCTGACGTCGAAACCGGCAGTTCGCTGTCGCAGGCGTTCCGCAAATACCCCCTGTATTTCGATGCGCTCTACTGCAACCTGGTTGCCGCCGGCGAACAGGCCGGCATTCTGGATACCCTGCTCGAACGACTCGCAACCTACAAGGAAAAAATTCTCGCGATCAAGAGCAAGATCAAGTCCGCCCTCTTCTACCCGATTTCCGTCATCGTCGTCGCCTTCGTCATCACCGCCGTGATCATGATATTCGTCATCCCGGCCTTCAAGGACGTGTTCAAGAGCTTCGGTGCCGACCTGCCGGCGCCGACCCTGCTGGTGATAGCCATCTCGGACTTCTTTGTCGCCTACTGGTGGGCAATCTTCGGCATCATTTTCGGCGGGCTGTACTTCTTTTTCGAGTCATGGAAACGCTCGGAGAAGGTGCAAATGGCGATGGACCGCTTGCTTCTTCGCCTACCCATTTTCGGTGACATCATCCGCAAGGCGGTCATCGCGCGCTGGGCGCGCACGCTGTCCACCATGTTCGCCGCCGGCGTCCCGCTGGTCGAGTCGCTGGATTCGGTTGGCGGCGCCGCTGGAAACTACGTCTATAAGGCGGCCACCAAGCAGATCCAGGGTGACGTCGCCACCGGCACCAGCCTCACGAATGCGATGACCAACGTCAATCTCTTCCCCAACATGGTCACGCAGATGGTGGCGATCGGCGAGGAATCTGGCGCGCTCGACTCGATGCTTTCGAAGGTCGCCGACTTTTTCGAACAGGAAGTCGATGATGCCGTCGAGGGGATGTCCAGTTTGATGGAACCGATCATCATGGTGGTGCTCGGCACATTGATCGGCGGTATGGTGGTCGCGATGTACCTGCCGATCTTCAAGCTGGGTGCCGTGGTCTGATGCCTGTCGAGTCACTGGGCGGCCTGGCTGCCATAGCCGGGCTGCTCGGACTGTGTTTCGGCAGCTTTCTCAACGTCGTGATTCATCGCCTGCCCAAGATAATGGAGCGGGAATGGCAGGCGCAGTGCGCGGATTTGCGCGGTGAACCGCCGTCGACCGCGGAAGCCTTGTCGCTGGCGCGCCCACGGTCCCGCTGCCCATCCTGTGGCCACCAGATCACCGCCCTCGAGAACATTCCGATCGTCAGCTACCTGCTGCTGCGCGGGAAATGCTCGAAGTGCGCAGCACCGATCTCACCGCGCTACCCGGTCGTCGAAGCGGTAACGGGCCTGCTTTCGGCTTACGCCGCCTGGCACTTCGGATCAACGCCTCAAGCGGCGGGGGCCATGATTATGCTTTGGGCGCTGATCGCCCTGACCGCCATTGATTACGACACCCAGTTGCTGCCGGACTCGATCACCCTGCCGCTGCTCTGGATCGGCCTGGCGCTCAACCTTGCCGGAGTCTATGTCGACATTTCCTCGGCGGTCATTGGCGCCATGGTCGGCTATCTGGCCCTGTGGTCGGTGTTCTGGCTGTTCAAGCTGACCACGGGCAAGGAGGGCATGGGCTATGGCGACTTCAAGCTCCTGGCCGCGCTGGGAGCCTGGCTCGGCTGGCAGATGCTGCCAGTCATCATCTTGCTATCGTCGGTCGTCGGCGCAGTGGTCGGCATCAGCCTGATCGCCTTCAATCGCCACGGACGCAACACCCCCATCCCCTTCGGCCCCTATCTCGCCGCTGCCGGCATCATTGCCCTGTTCTGGGGGCCGTTGCTGACCCGCAGCTATCTCGGCCTGATGACTTGAAAATTCCGGGCTGTATCACCAATTAGGCGGGGACGTCTTCTCGTTTATAATCTTGGATTTTGGAGGATCCCCGTGCCGATCTACGAATATCGCTGTGACTCCTGCGGCTTCCAGAAAGAGCATTTGCAGAAGATGAACGATCCGCGGCTCACAACATGCCCGGAATGCGGAACGGAAAGCTACAACAAGCTGCTATCGGCTGCCGGATTCCAGCTCAAGGGCAACGGCTGGTATGCCACGGATTTCAAGGGCGGCGGCAAACCCGCGGCCAAGGGCGAAAGCGCCCCGCCCTGCCAGGGAGGGACCGGAGCGTGCGCTCCGTGCGCCGCCAGTTGATCAAACGCTACTTCCTTACCGGACTCCTGATCTGGGTGCCCCTGGTGATCACCGGCTGGGTACTGTCTTTCATCGTCAGCACGCTGGACCAGTCGCTACTCCTGCTTCCCCAGGCGATTCATCCGCAAACACTCATCGGCTTTCCGATCCCGGGTGTCGGATCGCTTCTTACGCTCGCGATGATCCTGCTGACCGGCCTGCTGGCCACCAATTTCATCGGCCAGAAGCTGGTCGTCTGGTGGGAGATGCTTCTCGCGCGCATACCCTTTGTCAATTCGGTCTATCACAGCGTCAAGCAGGTTTCCGACACGCTCTTCTCGTCAAGCGGCAACGCGTTCCGCAAGGCCTTGCTCGTCCAGTATCCGCGTGCAGGCTGCTGGACGATCGCCTTCCTGACCGGTAGGCCCGGCGGCGATGTCGTCAATCATCTGCAGGGCGAGTATTTGAGCGTCTACGTGCCGACCACCCCGAACCCGACTTCCGGCTTCTTCCTCATGATGCCCCGCCAGGATGTCATCGAACTCGACATGACCGTCGACGAAGCCCTCAAGTACATCATCTCGATGGGCGTCGTGGCGCCACCACTGCACACTCCTGCCATCAAAAAAACCTGATTCAACCGGAAAGTTTCATGCGTACCCATTACTGCGGACAGCTAAGCGCGGCCCTCGACGGGCAGATTGTCACCCTCTGCGGCTGGGCCCACCGGCGCCGCGACCACGGTGGTGTCATCTTCATCGACCTGCGCGATCGCGAAGGTCTGGCGCAAATCGTTTGCGACCCGGACCGAGCCGACATGTTCGCCATTGCCGAATCGGTACGCAACGAGTTCTGCCTGAAGATTACCGGCAAGGTACGTCCGCGGCCTGCCGGCACGACCAATACCAACCTCGCCTCCGGCGCGATTGAAATCCTCTGCCACGAGATCGAAGTCCTGAATCCGGCGGTGACGCCGCCATTCCAGCTCGACGAGGACAACCTCTCCGAAAACGTTCGCCTGCTGCATCGCGTCATCGACCTGCGCCGCCCGCAGATGCAGAACAACATGATGCTGCGCTACAAGACGGCGCGCGCCTTCCGCCGCTTCTTGGACGATAATGGTTTTATCGACATCGAAACGCCGATGTTGACCAAATCCACCCCGGAAGGCGCCCGTGACTACCTCGTGCCGTCGCGCGTGCACCCCGGCCAGTTCTTCGCCCTGCCGCAGTCGCCGCAATTGTTCAAGCAGCTGCTGATGGTCGCCGGTTACGACCGCTATTACCAGATCGTCAAATGTTTCCGCGACGAGGATCTGCGCGCCGATCGCCAACCCGAATTTACCCAGGTCGATATCGAAACCTCGTTCATGACCGAGAACGAAATCATTGACCTGATCGAAAAACTGATCCGCTACGTTTTCAAGGATGCGATCGACGTTGACCTGCCGAACCCATTTCCCCGGATAACCTGCGCCGAGGCGATGAACCGCTTCGGCTCGGACAAGCCCGACCTGCGCGTGACGCTCGAACTCACCGAAGTCACCGACGCCGTCAAGGACGTTGCCTTCAAGGTGTTTTCCGGCACGGCCAACAGCGAAAACGGTCGCGTCGCCGCCCTGCGCATACCCGGTGGCGCCAGCCTGACGCGCGGCGAAATCGACGAATACACCAAGTTCGTTGCCATTTACGGTGCGCGCGGCCTGGCCTACATCAAGGTCAATGACGTCACGCAATTGAACGAAACCGGCCTGCAAAGTCCGATCGTCAAGAACCTGCACGAAAATGCGCTGAAAATCATCGTCGACCGCACCGGTGCCCAGTCCGGCGACCTGATCTTCTTCGGCGCCGACAAGGCCAAGGTGGTCAACGACGCACTTGGCGCCCTGCGCACCCGAATTGGCCACGAGAAGGGCTTCGTCAACGGCAACGCTTGGGAACCGCTGTGGGTTATCGACTTCCCGATGTTCGAATACGACGAGGAAGACAAGCGGTGGACTGCCTGCCATCATCCCTTCACTAGCCCCAAGGACGAACACGTCGCGCTGCTCAAGAGCGATCCGGGCAAGTGCCTGGCCAAAGCCTACGATCTGGCGCTGAACGGCTGGGAAATCGGCGGCGGTTCGGTGCGTATTCACCGCGCCGAAATCCAGGAAACGGTATTCAAGGCGCTCAATATCGGCCCCGAGGAACAGCAGTCTAAATTCGGCTTCCTGCTCGATGCGCTAAAGTATGGCGCACCACCGCACGGCGGCCTGGCCTTCGGCCTCGACCGCATCGTCACGATGATGACCGGCGCCGAATCGATCCGCGACGTCATCGCCTTCCCCAAGACCCAGCGCGCCCAGTGCCTGTTGACCGATGCCCCAAGCAGCGTCGACGAGAAGCAGTTGCGTGAGTTGCACATTCGCCTGCGCCAGAAGTTTGAGACGCAGGTTGAAGTCGGCACGACCTGATTCCGATGCAACACTGGCTGCGCCTGCTGATCGTCGCCTGGCTGGCGATCGGGTCAACGCTGGGCACCGCTCGCGAAGACCGCGCGGTCAACTGGGTTTTTGTCGCGGATTTGCCGCGCGAAGCGCAGCAGACCCTGGAACTTATCAAGGATAGCGGGCCTTTCCCCTACGCGCGCGACGGCATCGTTTTCGGCAATTATGAAAAGCGTCTGCCACTTCGGCAACGCGGCTATTATCACGAGTACACCGTGAAAACTCCGGGTCGGCACGACCGCGGAGCACGGCGCATCATCACCGGTCAAGGTTACGAGTATTACTACACCGACGACCACTACCATACCTTCAGACGCATTCGGGAATAGGGCATGAGCGAGAAATTCCTCGGCAAGGCCGACCAGGCCGCTGTCTACTACCTGCCGGCCAGCCGCCGCAACGCAATCGATGCAACTGCCGGAAAGCTTGATCTCCGCTCGATCCCCGTGGATCTCTCCCGGGCAGCCAGCGCCGGTGAAGCACTTCGGCGCCTTGGTGAAGCCTTGAACTTCCCGGACTGGTACGGGGTGAATTTCGATGCACTTGTCGATTGCCTTACCGATCCCGAATGCCTCCCCGGCAAAGGCCATGTGCTCTTTGTCGATGGCGCCGCAACCCTTCGCCAGGGCGACCCCAGGGCTTTCGCGACCCTGCTGGAGGTCCTTCGGGCGGCGGCCGGCGAGCGTCGGGCAGCAGGCGCGCCGTTGTGGATACTGCTTGACACGCACGCGCCGGGAATTCACTCACTGCCCGAGAAATGACCGGCTTCAAGCAGCCCGTCTCGGTTCTGGTCGTCATCCACACCCCGGCGCTCGACGTGCTGCTACTCGAACGCAGCGCGCATCCGGGCTACTGGCAGTCGGTCACCGGTAGCCGCGAGGGGAACGAAGGACTCGCCGATACGGCCAGGCGAGAGGTGGTCGAGGAAACCGGTATCGAGAGTACGCGCCACCGGCTGCGGGACTGGCAGATCACCAATACCTTCGAGATTTTCCCCGAGTGGCGCCATCGCTACGCGCCCGGCGTTACCCGTAACGTCGAGCATGTTTTCGGGTTGCTGCTACCCGAACCGCAGCCCATAACGATAACGCCTGCCGAACATCGCGACTGGGCCTGGATGCCCTGGCAGGAGGCGGCAGAACGCTGCTTTTCGTGGAGCAACCGCGACGCCATCCTGATGCTGCCCGACATGATCGAGCGGATGCCTTGAAACGCCGGAAAGAACCCCTATATTGAAATCAGGACAACTTGATTCGTAAAGGAGATACATCATGGCAAACATCACTCGCCTCGATCCGCTCGAGGATCTCTTCCGCGGCTTTTTCGTGCGCCCGGTCGATTTGAACACAAACACGCAGCAACCCCCAACGATCAGGATGGACGTCAAGGAGCAGGGTGACGACTACCTGGTGCACGCCGAGTTGCCAGGTGTCAAGAAGGAGGATATCCACGTCGTCGTCGACGGCAACCAGGTATCGGTCAGCGCCGAGGTCAAGCAGGAAAAGGAAGTCAAGGAAGGCGAACGCGTCCTGCGCTCCGAGCGCTACTTCGGCAAGGTGACCCGATCGTTCCAGTTGGGTCAGGAAATCGACGATGCCAAGGCCGCTGCCAGGTTCAATGACGGCGTGCTCGAGTTGACGCTGCCGAAACGTGCGGCCAGCCAGAACAAGCGCCTGACCGTCGAGTAATCCGCCCGTCAGCGCCAGGTAAAGGCCGGACCCCGTTCCGGCCTTTTTCTTTGTAAAATCCGCGCCAGTTCACAGGGAGCCCACAATGAGTCTCGACAATCTCGCCCCCGGCATCAAGGCCGCCGTTCTCACCGAAGCACTGCCCTATATCAAGCGCTTCCACGGCAAGACCATCGTCGTCAAGTACGGCGGCAACGCGATGACCGACGAGCATCTCAAGCAATGCTTCGCGCGCGATGTCGTATTGCTCAAGCTGGTCGGCTTCAACATCGTCGTCGTCCATGGCGGCGGTCCGCAGATCGAAACCCTGCTCGCCCGCGTCGGCAAGAAGGGCGAATTTATCCAGGGCATGCGCGTCACCGACGCGGAAACCATGGACCTGGTTGAAATGGTGCTCGGTGGCCAGGTAAACAAGGAAATCGTCAACATGATCAACCAGCACGGCGGCAAGGCCGTCGGCCTGACCGGCAAGGACGGCAATTTCATCCGCGCCAAGAAGCTGATGCTGGCAAGCAAGGCGATCCCGGGCGACCTGATCGACATTGGCCAGGTCGGCGACATCTCGCAGATCGACCCGTCGCTGATCGCCCTGCTCGATACCGGCGCCTTCATTCCGGTCATTGCGCCGATCGGCGTCGGCAAGGCCGGCGAAACCTACAACATCAACGCCGATGTCGTCGCCGGCAAGATTGCCGAAGTGCTCAAGGCCGAAAAGCTGGTGCTGCTGACCAACACGCCGGGGGTCCTCGACAAGGCCGGCAACCTGGTCAGCGGCATCACACCGAAACAGATCGACGAAATGGTCGAGGACGGCACCCTGTCCGGCGGCATGCTGCCGAAAATTGGCGCGGCACTCGATGCGGCGCGCAACGGGGTCAAGGGCGTGCACATCATTGACGGTCGCGTCGAACACGCGCTGCTGCTGGAAATCCTGACCGACCACGGCGTCGGCACGATGATCAAGTCGCACTGATGCGCTGCCCGCGGAAAACCTGGTTGTTCGACCTCGACAACACTCTGCACCAGGCAACGCCGCACATCTTTCCCCACATCAACCGCTTGATGACCGAATACATCGAGCGCCATCTCGGTGTCGACCATCACCAGGCAACCGCCATCCGTCAGGATTACTGGATTCGCTACGGAGCAACGCTGCTCGGACTGATCCGACACCACGGCACCGACCCCGATCACTTTCTCCGCGCCACGCACGAGTTTCCCGACCTCAAGCGCATGGTCGTCTTCGAGCGCCCGGTCATCCACGCGCTGCGTCGCCTGCCGGGACGCAAGATCATCTTTTCCAACGCGCCACGTCACTATGCCGCAGCCATCCTCGCCATCACTGGGCTTGGTTGCTGTTTCGATGCGGTCTACTCGGTCGAAAGCGTCCGCTACCGGCCGAAGCCAATGCTTTCCGGCTTCCGCGCCCTGCTCCAGGCGGAGCGCCTCGACCCGCGCCGCTGCATCATGGTCGAGGACAGCCTGGCCAACCTCGTCGCCGCCAAGAAACTCGGCATGAAGACCGTGTGGGTCAGCGCTGGCTCCCACCGCTCACCCAGTGTCGATGCAAAAATCACCTCGGTCCGCGATCTCCCGGATCGTTGCGGTCGACTTTAATTCCCGGCCAAAATTCAAATACCGGAACCGACAAAAGGATGACCATGGCCATCAAGCCCGGCGAGCGCCGCCTGCAGATCCTGCAAGCCCTGGCCCGGATGCTGGAAACCCCGAAGGGGGAAAAGATCACCACCGCCGCTCTCGCCGCCCGGCTGGAATGCTCGGAAGCCGCGCTTTATCGGCATTTCGCGAGCAAGGCACAGATGTTCGAGGGCCTGATCGAATTCATCGAACAGAGCCTGTTCGGAGTGATCAACCAGATCACGTCCGAAGAAGCCCACGGCCTGAAGCAGGTCGAGTCCATCATCGGACTGCTGCTGAGCTTCGCCCAGAAGAACCGCGGGATGACGCGTGTCCTGATCGGCGACGCCCTGGTCAATGAAAACGAGCGCCTGCAGGGACGCATCAACGCCCTGCTCGACAAGATCGAAGTGGCCCTGAAACAGGCTCTGCGTATCGCAGCAACTCAGGAAACCCTGAAGACGGATGCCGACTTCGGTTCACTGGCCAACCTGCTGCGCTGTTATGTCGTCGGCCGCTGGGAACAGTATGCGCGCAACGGCTTCAACCGCGAGCCGCTTGCCCAGTGGCCGCAACAGTGGCCAATGCTGTACTTCGCCTGCCTGTCGCAGTCCGGCGCGCCGGTTGTCGCCTGACTGGCGCCCGGGTCAACGCTCCAGATGCTCCGCCGCATCGAGTGCGAAGTAGGTGAGGATGCCATCGGCCCCGGCCCGCCTGAACGCCAGCAGGCTCTCGAGGACACACGCCTCCTCGTCGAGCCAGCCGTTCTGCCCCGCCGCCTTCAGCATTGCGTACTCGCCGCTGACCTGGTAGGCGAAGGTCGGCACCCCGAAGCGATCCTTGACGCGGCGAACGATGTCCAGATACGGCATCCCCGGCTTGACCATGACCATGTCGGCGCCCTCCTCGAGGTCGAGCGCGACTTCCCTCAAGGCCTCGTCGGAATTCGCCGGGTCCATCTGATAGGGGTACTTGTTGCCCTTGCCGAGATTGCCGGCCGAACCGACCGCATCGCGGAACGGACCGTAGAAGCTGGATGCGTACTTGGCCGAGTAGGCCAGAATCCGCGTATGAATCTGCCCAGCCGCGTTGAGTTCAGCGCGGATGCGACCGATGCGCCCATCCATCATGTCCGATGGCGCCACCACGTCGGCGCCGGCCTCGGCATGGCAGAGCGCCTGCTTCGCCAGCACTTCCAGCGTCTCGTCGTTCAGCACGTAGCCTGTTTCGTCGATCAGGCCATCCTGACCGTGACTGGTGTACGGATCGAGCGCGACGTCGGTGATTACCCCGAGATCCGGGAATTCACGCTTCAGCGCCTTGACCGTGCGCGGAACCAAGCCATTTTCGTTGAATGCCTCTTCGGCGCCCAGCGACTTCAGCGAGACATCGATCACCGGAAACAGCGCCAGCGCCGGAACGCCCAGATTGACGGCACGCTCGGCAGTTTTCAGCAGGAGATCGAGTGACTGGCGCTCGACACCGGGCATCGAGGCCACAGGCTCGACGCGCCCATCACCATCGAGAACGAAAACCGGGTAAATAAGGTCGTCGACCGCAAGGGTCGTCTCGCGCATCAGGCGGCGCGAGAAATCATCGCGCCGCATCCGGCGCATGCGGGTTTCGGGATAACGCCCGGTAGCAGTCATGTCAGAACCTCAAGCCATTCAAATCGCGGATTTTCGTTTGTGGCGGAACTTTTCGCATCGACCGGCGTCCGATGGAACAGATGGCACGCGCTGTCTCTCGCTCCCCCTCCCTGAGCGGGTGTCTTGACCAGTTCAAGGCGTTTCGGCCTCCGGATTCCCCTTTTCCGGAGGCCTTTTGTTTTCCTGCACCTTTCCCTCGATGCCCAGCCAGGCGCCAAGCAGGGCTTCGGCCTCGTCGACACCCGTCCGCTTCAGACTGGAGAAGAGTTGCACCGAGTACAGGCCGGCATCGCCCCAGGTCGCCAGATCGGCCTTCACCGCGCGCAGTACCGTGATCTGCTCCTGCCGGCTCAGCTTGTCCGCCTTAGAGAGCAGGATGTGGATCGGCCGCCCGGTCGGCCGGAACCAGTCGATCAGGCGCAGATCGAGATCGGTCAGCGGGCGCCGGATATCCATGATGACAACCAGTCCGACCAGTTGCTCGCGCTTGGCGAGATAGGGTCCGACCAGTCCCTCCCATTGCGAACGGATCCCCTCGGGCGCCTTGGCATAGCCATAGCCGGGCAGATCGACAAAATACCGGCCCTCGGCGAGCGTGAAATAATTGAGGTGCTGCGTGCGGCCCGGCGTCTTGCTGACATAGGCCAGTCGCGTCCGTCCCGCCAGTGTATTGATTGCCGATGACTTGCCGGCGTTGGAGCGGCCGGCAAAGGCAACCTCGCGGACCGCATCCTGCGGCAGATCGCGAAGATGGGCGACGGTAGTGAAAAAAACCGCCTGCTGGAACAAGGGCATAAAAAACTCTCGGGAGCCGCCAAGGCGGTGTGGAAGTGCTATAGAATAGCAGGTTTGTAACTTCCGTTCTGGCCAAAGCACCCCAAGACGCGTACTAGGAGTTCGAAAATGATCCGTTCAGCGGCAATGGCAATCCTTCTTGCTACCACTTTTACGTCCCACGCGGCTGAGGAAGCCAAAGGCAAGGCCGATCCTGCCAAGGGCAAGGCCATCGCCGAGACCGTCTGTGTCGCCTGTCATGGCGTCGACGGCAATAGCCCCGCCGCCGCCAACCCGAATCTCGCCGGTCAGGGTGCCGAATACCTGTACAAGCAGATGAACAACTTCAAGGCGGTAGACGGCAAGCCTGCCGTTCGCAACAACGCCATCATGGGCGGCATGGTCGCGGCGCTCTCCGACGAAGACATGAGGAATCTCGCCGCCTGGTTTGCCAGCCAGAAGTTGACGCCAGCCGTCGCCAGCGATGAATCGAAGATTGCCCTTGGCCAGAAAATCTGGCGTCAGGGTGATTTCAAGAAGGGTATTCCGGCCTGTGCCGGTTGCCACGGCCCGGCTGGCGCCGGCCTGCCTGCCCAGTATCCGCGCCTGGCTGGCCAGTACGCCGAGTACACCGAGGCACAACTGAAGACTTTCCGCACGGAAGAGCGCAACAACGATCCGGAAAAGATGATGCGTATGGTCGCGGCCAAGATGTCCGATCCCGAGATCAAGGCCGTCGCTGAATACGCCGCCGGCCTGCGCTAGGCTGGCAACCGGGAGAGGCAGCCCGAGCTGCCTCTCCTTTTCTTGGCAGTCCCGTGATCTTGGCATTCGTTCCGCTCACGGATAGACTGCGCTGACAAGACCGATCAATCCGTCGAGGAGACCCAACGTGATAACACTCAAGCAAATGCTGGCTGGCAAGAACCGGCCGCTCGCCGTCGTGACGCCAACCGATTCCATCTTCCATGCGCTGAGCCTGATGGCCATGCACGACGTCGGCGGGCTTCTCGTTCTCGATGGCGAAGATCTCGTCGGCATCTTTACCGAGCGCGATTACGCGCGCAAGCTCATCCTTCACGGCAAGAGCTCGAAGGAAACGCTGGTCAGCGAAATCATGAGCGACAAGGTCGCCTATGTCACCCTGAGCGCAACCGTCGACGAATGCATGGCGTTGATGACGGAGAAGCATTTCCGCCACCTGCCCGTTCTCTCCGACGCGGACGGCAAGGTGATTGGGATCGTCTCGATCGGCGACCTGGTCAAGGCAACCATCAGCAACCAGCAGTTTCTCATCTCCGCACTGGAGCACTACATCCGCGGCTGATGGCCGCCTGCGCTTGTGCAGGCAGGCTCTTTCTTCGGTCCACGGGTGAAATCGGCGGGACACTGTAGGTTTTCGAGGGTCCAACACGACTACTCGACGAACGTACAGAGTGAGGTTGCACCATGCTGATCGGGCAGCGCCCGGAAATTCCCCCCTCCGCAATCACTCCGCCCGATGTCTATGGCGGGCGCCGCGGCTTCTTGCGCGCCGTAGCTCTTGGCGCCGGCGCTGCCGGTTGCGGACTGTTCGGAGCGAGCCATGCCGCAACCGGCGAGCGCACGTGCTTCGAGTCGGTCATTCCCGGCTCCTTCTCGGTGACTGACGAGAAACCGACGGCCTATGCCTCGGTCACCGAATACGGCAACTTCTACGAGTTCGGTCCCGACAAGGACAGCCCGGGCCGCAATGCTTACCGCCTGCGCACCCGGCCATGGACGGTCAGCGTCGAAGGCTGGAGCGCCGTCATTTCCTGGGTCGGCTTTCCGCTCAATGAACTGATCAGGCGCTGCGACGTCACCGGTAACGCGAAGTTTGTCGAATTCTGGTCGCTGGCCGACCCCGAACAGATGCCCTACGTCCGCCTCCCCTTTCTCGACTGGCCCTATGTCGAGGCGCTCCGGCTCGACGAGGCGATGCATCCGCTCGCCCTGCTCGGCCTCGGCATGTACGGCGAGCACATGCCCAAACAGAACGGCGCGCCGCTACGCGTCGTCGTTCCGTGGAAATACGGCTTCAAGGGCGCCAAGTCAATCGTCAAGCTGCGCTTTGTCGAAAAACAGCCGCCCACCGTGTGGACCAAGGCGGCACCCGACGAATATGGCTTCTATTCCAACGTCAACCCCGACGTGCCGCACAAGCGCTGGAGCCAGAGCCACGAACGCCGGCTGGGCGAATTCTTCAAGCGCAAGACCCTGCCCTTCAACGGCTACGCCGAACAGGTCGCCGGGCTCTACGCTGGCATGGATCTGCGCAGGAACTTCTGAACGATGACCATACAAGACGCCTCGCCGCCGATCACCCAATTCAAGGCTGCCCTCTTCCTCTTGGCGCTGCTGCCGCTTGGGCGTCTGCTATGGGCCGCGTGGACCGGGGATTTCGGCCCCAACCCGGTCGAATTCGTCCAGCGCTGGACCGGCACCTGGACCTTCAATTTCCTGCTGCTGACACTGTGCATCACGCCGCTGCGTGTGTGGACGCAGTGGCACTGGCTACTCCGCCTGCGGCGCATGCTCGGGCTGTTCACCTTCTTCTACGCGACGCTGCACTTCCTGTCCTTCATCGGCTTCGACCATTCTTTCCAGCTTGACGCCATTGCCCGGGACATTTTCAAGCGCCCCTTCGTCACCGTCGGCTTCGCCGCCTTCGTGCTGCTGATTCCGCTCGCCGCGACCTCGAACCAGTGGGCGATCCGCAAGCTGGGCGGGCGCAAGTGGCAGGAACTGCATCGCAACGTCTACCTGATCGGCATTCTCGCCTGTGTGCACTATTTCTGGCTGGCCAAGGTGACGGCGCTGTTGTGGCCGCTGGCCTATTCGGTAGCGCTGGCCTTCCTGCTTGGCTGGCGGGTGCGCGAACGGCGGCGCAAGGCAATTCCGGTACCGCAGTTCGAGAACACCAAGCCGCTCAAGTTCTTCAGACAGAAGCCGGAATAAAGCTATTTCCCGCGCGACGCCTCGAAGCGAATGATGGCGCGGCCATCGGCGGCCTGCTTCGGCGCTACTTTCCAGGCATGGCCATAGACGACCTCGAAGGTCGCCGGCAGCTTTCCGGCGCGGCGCAGGCGCTCGTAGGCGGCGCGCGCCCGCGCCCAGGACTGGCGCCCGGTCAGGCCATGACGGCGTGCCTTCATCGCGCAGCCCGACCCGGCGGCGCGCAGGTCGCCAAGCAGGTCGTCGAACTTGTCGTAGGTCAGCGTCAGCACCTCCATGTCCATCACCGGGTCGGCAAAGCCGCAGCCAACCAGCATGTCGCCGAAATCGTGCATGTCGATGAAACGCTGGGTGTGCGCATAGCCGTCAGCAAATGCCGACCGCAGTTCCTTCAGCGAATCCGGCCCCAGGGTCGAGAACATGATCAGGCCACCAACTTCGAGGACACGGTGCGCCTCGGCCAGCGCCGGCAGCGGGTCGTCGAGCCAGTGCAGCAGCAGGTTGGACCAGACGATTGCGGTCGACTGCGATTTCAGGGGCAACTTCACGGCATCGGCCGCCAGCCGCTGCGCCTCGTTCTGCCGCCCGCGACCGAGCCAGCGCTGCCAGCCGGGGCGCGGCACCTGGCCAGCCTGCAACATGGCGGGCGAAATATCGAGGCCGACCAGTTGCGCCTGCGGGTAACGCGCCGCGAGCCCGGCAAAGCTGCCGCCGCGGCTGCAGCCGAGATCGACGATGCGCGCCGGCTGGATGTTTACGTAATCAAGTCGCTCCTGCATGCGGCGGTCGATTTCACGAACCAGGAAATCCGCCTGGTCGTAGTTCGCAGCCGCCCGCGAAAAACGCCGCCCGACCTGCAAGCGGTCGACGAACGAAGCGCTCAAACCGCCTTCACGCCCAGACGCGCGAACAAGCGGTCATCGCGGTCGACATCCGGATTGCCGGTGGTTAGCAGGCGGTCACCATAGAACATCGAATTGGCGCCGGCGAGGAAGCACAGCGCCTGCAGTTCGTCGCTCATTTCCTGACGTCCGGCCGACAGGCGCACCCACGACTTCGGCATGGTGATGCGCGCGGCGGCGATGGTGCGCACGAACTCGAACGGGTCGAGGCGCGGGTTGTCGGCCAGCGGCGTGCCGGGAATCGGCACCAGATTGTTGATCGGCACCGATTCCGGCGGCGCTGGCAGGTTCGCCAGCTGCACGATCAGCCCGGCGCGGTTCTTGCGCGACTCGCCCATGCCGATGATGCCGCCCGAGCAGACATTGATTCCCGCCTCGCGCACCTGTTCCAGCGTATCGAGACGGTCGTCGTGCGTGTGGGTCTTGATGACCTGACCGTAAAATTCCTTGTCGGTATCCAGATTGTGGTTGTAATAATCGAGCCCGGCCTCCTTGAGCTTCCCGGCCTGCCCTTCTTTCAACATGCCGAGCGTCACACAGGTCTGCATGCCGAGCGCCTTGACTTCACGCACCATGTCAAGCACGCGGTCGAGATCGTTGTCCTTCGGGCCCTTCCACGCGGCGCCCATGCAAAAGCGCGAGGCGCCCTTGTCCTTGGCCAGCTTGGCGGCGGCAATGACTTCATCGAGCGGCATCAGGCGTTCGCGCCCGGTGTCAGTCTCGTAGCGCGCCGATTGCGAACAGTAGCTACAATCTTCCGAACAGCCACCGGTCTTGACCGACAGCAGCGTCGAGCGTTGAATGGCGTTGGGGTCGAAATGTTCGCGATGCACGCCCTGCGCGCGCCAGATCAGATCCATCAGCGGCAGTTCGTAAAGGGCGAGCACTTCATCAACCGCCCAGCGATGGGCGGGAACCGACAGGGCAACGGAGGAAACGGTGGCGTGTGCGCTTGCTTGCATGAGAGGCCTTGCTTGAGAAAGATCGGAAGAAGCCGGTGGCGATGTTGCTGAATTGTCGGGGACGCCTGTAAACATGTCAATTTTACCTCAGCCGGTGCGACCTGCCCTGAACCGCGTTACCGCCCACCTGCTGCCCGGCAGTTGCCTGCTGTGCGCCGCCAACAGCGCCGCCGGCCTGTTGTGCCCGGCGTGCGTGGCCGACCTGCCGCGAGTGCCTGCCGCGCTGTGTCCGCAGTGCGGCGACGAAACGGCGCTCGGCGAGCGTTGCGGCGCCTGCCTCAAGGATCCGCCGGCCTTCGTGCGGACGGTCGCGCTTTTTCGCTACGAATTCCCGGTCGACCGTCTGATCCAGGCGTTCAAGTATGGCCACCAGTTGCCGCTGGCGGGCTGGTTCGGAGCCGGTCTCGCGCAAGAGTTGAGCGCCGCCGGCCACGATCTCATCCTGCCGCTCCCGCTCCACCCGTCACGGCTGCGGACGCGCGGCTTCACCCAGTCGCTCGAAATTGCCCGCATCATCGCCAGGGCGCTCGGCGTTCCGCTCGACCCCACCCTCCTTTCCCGCACCCGCGCGACGCCGCCGCAGGCCGATCTGCCGCTCAAGGAGCGCGCCAGGAACGTGCGCGGCGCCTTCGCCTGCGCCGGCGACCTTGCCAGCCAGCGCATCCTTCTTGTTGACGACGTGATGACCACCGGGGCGACACTGCGCGAAGCAGCCCGCACACTCAAGCTCCACGGCGCCGGCGACATCACCGTGGCCATCGCCGCCCGTGCCCTGCGCCGCTGATCCCCGGCCAACCCGCCAGGAACCGAGTAAATGATCGCCGTCGTCCTCCACCAGCCCGAAATCCCGCCCAACACCGGCAACATCATCCGCCTGTGCGCCAACACCGGCGCCGAACTGCACCTCGTCGAACCGCTCGGCTTCGAGTTCACAGACAAGGCCCTGCGCCGCGCCGGCCTCGACTATCACGAATGCGCCCGCGTCGTCCGCCACGCCGACTGGCAGGCCTGCCGGGCTGCACTCGGCGCGCGCCGGCTGTGGGCGATGACCACGCGGGGAAGCGCCAGCCCCTTCGCCAGCGAGCTTGCAGATGACGACGCCTTCGTCTTCGGCTCCGAAACCGCCGGCCTCCCCGCCGCCATCGTCGACGAATTCCCACCCGACCGCCGCCTGCGCCTGCCGATGCGCCCCGGCCAGCGCAGCCTCAACCTGGCGAACGCGGTCGCCGTCACCGTCTTCGAGGCCTGGCGCCGGAACGGATTCACCGGCGCGGCCTGACCAGCATCCCCGTTACGCCCGCTCTGCCGGGGATTGTTGCGTCAGAACAACAACGGGGCGCCAAACCTTGCCTTTACCCCAAACATCGATTGCCCCCCCGTCCGCTCTTTGCCAAAATCGGCTCAACTTCTCGAATCGAGAGGTAAAGCTTAATCAATCGCAAGAGAGATTAAAAACTAACCACTAAGGAGAAATTCTGATGCAAAAGAAAATTATCGCCCTGGCAGTCGCCGGTCTGGCCTCGACGGCAGCCTTCGCGCAGACCAATGTCGTCGTCTACGGCGTTGCCGACGGCACGTTTGACTACGTTTGGCAGAGTGGCAGCAAGCTAAACACCGTGAATAGCACTGTCCTCACTGACAACGCTACCGGCAACATCCTCGCCTCGCAGTTTACTGCCTCGAGCCAGGCCAACGACGTTAAATTGAACCGTGTCTCCGCCAACTCGTCCTACATCGGCTTCAAGGGCAGCGAAGATCTGGGCAACGGCCTCAAGGCTCTGTTCCAGTACGAGATGACCGTCAACTTCGATAATGCCACCGGCCCGACTGCCAACCGTGACTCGTTCGTCGGCCTCAACCACGACAAGGCCGGCACCATCGTTCTCGGCAACCTGACCGGCCCGACCCGTGCCCTGGGCGCCGCCCTTGACGTCAACCCGGGTGCCACCGGCATCGGCGTCAATCAAGGCATTATCGGCAAGATCGCCGGTTCGACCCTCAAGAGCTCCGTTTCCATACTCTCCGCTACTCCCAATTCTGCCATCGCGGGGGGCACTCTTGGTTATGGGGATGCCAACGGTTGCGGCCGCAGCAGCACCTGCTCGTCGATCTTCGACACCCGCTGGAAGAACTCGGTCGCCTACATGTCTCCAAACTGGGGCGGCTTCTCCTTCGCCGGCGTCTACTCCGCCTACCTCGAGAACAAGTCTCCGGATTACGGCACCAACTACGTCGCTACCACTACCAATGGTGGCGTTCCGGTCCTCACGGCCGACTTTGCCAACCAACTTACCAAAACCAATGCCTATGGCTATGATCTCGGCATCAAGTGGGAAGGCATGGGCTTCATGGGTGGCGTGACCTACAACTGGGCTCAGTTCGGTGACTTTGCTGACACGTCGGTCGACAACCTCCGCGTCGGCGGCATGTATACCGCCCCCAACTGGTCCGTCCGCGCCATGTGGGAAAAGACCAAGGCTAGCCTGAACCAGAACCTGGTCTACAACAATACCGATCAGCAGAAGTTCGGCGTCGGCGGCACCTTCAGCTTCGGCAAGAGCACCGTGCTCGCGCAGTGGTACGGCACCAACTCTGCTAAGGACATCGCCAACTCCAAGGCCAACCTGTACGAAGTCGGCTATCTGTACAACATGTCCAAGCGCACGATGCTGAAGGCAACCTGGGCGATGATCGACAACGACGACGGCTCCGCTGCCGACTTCGGCGTCAATGCCATCGGCAACCAGAGCTATAACACAGCCGCAAGCGTTCAAACTGATGGCGTCACCACCCTCTCTCAGTCCTCGACTGTGGCTTCCGGCTTCGGCGGCAAGAACCAGGGCGTCCAGGTTGGTATTCGTCACTCCTTCTAATCCGGTCTGACCGGTTGCAGATCAAAACGGGCGCTTCGGCGCCCGTTTTTTGTTGCCGCGTTGCTGGAATCGGCAGCGCAAAAGAAAAGGCGCCCCGCGGGGCGCCCTTCGCCTTTCCCGGCGCGGAACAATCCGCCAGTGTTCATCCGAATAGCTCGCTGTGCGAGCCAAGACGAGCCAGGCGCAAGGTATCGGCATCGGGTTTGCGGTAGATCAGAAGTAGATCGGGCTTGACATGACACTCGCGGTAGCCCGCCCAAGCGCCGCTCAGGTCATGATCGCGGTAACGTGGGTCCGGCGGCTGATCTTCGGCCAAAGCCACGAGTATGGTCATCAGGTCAGCGTCAAGCGTTGCCCTGTGGCGGCCCTTGTTTTCCCGTTTGTAGTCGTGCTTGAACGCGGTTGAACGGTCAATCGTCCGCATGCAAGTCCGCCATCAGTGCCTTGACACTGACGAAACTTTTCCCCTTGCCAGCCTCGAGCTCGGCTATTGCCTTGCGCGTCATTGCGTTCGGCGCCTTGATTTCGAAAGGCATGCGCCGCTCATCGGCAATGCGCAACATGAGTAGACGAATGGCGTCCGAAATGGACAGACCCATCGCCTGCAACGCCTCGGCGGCACGCTCCTTGGTGTCGGTGTCAATACGAGCGCGGACATAGGTATCGACGGTGCTCATCTGTAGCCTCTCTGGATACGGTTAACGGACCCCAATTGTAGTCACAAAGTGACTACGCAACAAGAACCAGGGGAGACCGCATTTCCGTCAATTCCCGGTTCAGCCAAGCAGGATCAGGTTGTCGCGGTGGATGATTTCCGGCTCGTCGACGTAGCCGAGCAGGGTCTCAATTTCCAGCGTCGACTTGCGGGCGATCAGGCGGGCTTCGCCGCTACCGTAGTTGCACAGCCCGCGCGCGACTTCGGCCCCGCCGGGGGCGATGCAGGCGACCGCCGCGCCGCGCCCGAAATCGCCCTCGGCGGCGACGACGCCGATCGGCAACAGGCTTTTGCCCCCTCTCAGCGCGTTGACCGCACCCGCGTCGAGTAACAGCCGGCCCGCCAGTTGCAGGTGGTCGGCCAGCCATTGCTTGCGCGCCGCCAGCGGCTGGGTCTGCGACACGAGCAGCGTGCCGACGGCTTCGCCATTGGCCAGGCGTGCGATGACATCGCTCTCGCGGCCGCTGGCGATCGCCGTGTGCGCCCCGCTCTGCGCGGCGCGCTTGGCGGCGATGACCTTGGTGATCATGCCACCCTTGCCAATGGCGCTGCCGGCGCCGCCGGCCATGGCTTCCAGCATCTCGTCGCCGGCTGTCGCCTCGCGGATCAGCGTGGCGGCCGGATCCTTGCGTGGGTCGGCGGTAAACAGCCCGGTCTGGTCGGTCAGGATGAGCAGCGCATCGGCCTCGATTAGGTTGGCGACCAGCGCGCCGAGGGTATCGTTGTCGCCGAACTTGATCTCGTCGGTGATCACGGTATCATTTTCGTTGATGATCGGCACGACGCCGAGGTCAAGCAGCGTCGTCAGCGTTGACCGCGCGTTCAGATAACGCTTGCGGTCGGCGAGATCGTCATGGGTGAGCAGGATCTGCGCGGTCTGCAGACCATAGCGCGAGAATGCGCCTTCGTAGACCTGGACCAGCCCCATCTGGCCGACGGCCGCCGCCGCCTGCAACTCATGGACCGTCCGTGGCCGCTTGCTCCAGCCGAGACGCTGCATCCCGCAGGCGATGGCGCCGGAGGAAACGAGAACGACTTCCCTTCCCTGGCGCCGGATGACGCTGATCTGGCGCGCCCAGTCGTCAATCGCCGCGAGGTCGAGTCCGGACCCGTGGGCGGTGACCAGCGCCGAGCCGACCTTGACGACCAGGCGCTTGGCTTTGGCGAGGCGGGTCATGGGTTCCAATTTTCGAGCATCTGTTTGAGTTGGCTGTGGAGCGGTGCAATCTGCGTCGCGACGATGTCCCAGACAATGCTCATTTCGATGCCTAGGTAAGCATGCGCCAAGATGTTGCGAAAGGCGGCAACGTCACGCCAGGGGACTGCTGGATACTGGCTTTCCAGGGCGGACAGATTGGCATCCTTGAAACACTGGCCAATGATTTCGAGGTTGCGAAGAACGGCATCCTGGGTTTTCGGGTCGGCAAGGAAGCTGGCGGCGCCGTCTGGGGTGTATTCGATGATTCTGGCCGCGCAGTCACGGGCATGGGCGAGAAAGACATTGGGGTCTTTCCGGCTCATAACGGCACCGCTTCGGAAAGAATGCGCCTTGCGAGGTAAGGAGAAAGCCCGCCATCCGAAACGACATCGACTTTTGTGTGAATCAGGGACGATGTGTCATCGATGAGGTGGATCAGATCGAACAGCGAAGCACCTTCGCGAAAGTGAACGAGAATGTCGACATCGCTGTTTTCGTTGGCGTCTCCGCGGGCAACCGAGCCGAAGATACGGATGTTTTCAGCCTTGTGCCGGCTGGCAAGCGCGATCAGTTCTTCCCTTCTGGCACGGAGTTGTTCTAGCGTGACCATGTCTGCTGTCCCGAAGTGTCATTCATCCGCTACCGATTCCAACGGCTCTTCCGCGCGCGGCGCCATCTGTTCCAGCGCTTCATAGACCGCGAAGATCAGCGGCTTCGTGCCGTCGCCGCTGATCGCGGCAATCGGGAAACACGGGCCGTCATAGCCGGTCTCCTTGCGGTAGGCCTCGACGAAGCTCGCGATGGCGGCTTCGCGCTCACCTGCGGGAATCAGGTCGATCTTGTTGAGCACGAGCCAGCGCGGCTTGGCGACGAGCGCCGGGTCGTGCCGGAGCAGTTCGTTGACGATCGCCCGCGCGTCGCGCAACGGGTCGGCATCGGGGTCGAGCGGCGCGATATCGACGACGTGCAGCAACAGGCGCGTGCGCTGCAGGTGCTTGAGGAAGCGCAGGCCGAGGCCGGCACCATCGGCGGCGCCTTCGATCAACCCCGGCACGTCGGCCATGACGAAGCTCTTGTCGGGGTCGACACGAACGACGCCAAGATTGGGGTGCAGCGTGGTGAACGGGTAATCGGCGACCTTCGGACGAGCGGCGGAAACCGCGCGGATCAGCGTGCTCTTGCCGGCGTTCGGCAGGCCGAGCAGGCCAACGTCGGCGAGCACGCGCAACTCGAGCCGCAGCTCGAGTTCCTCGCCCAGCTCGCCCTTGGTGCACTGGCGCGGAGTGCGGTTGGTGCTCGACTTGAAATGGATATTGCCGAGCCCTCCCTTGCCACCCTTGGCGATCAGCACCTTCGTGCCGTCCTGATCGAGGTCGGCAAGAATCTGTTCGCCGTTGAGGTCGAAAATGACCGTGCCGATCGGCACCCGCAGCACGATGTCGTTGCCGCCAGCACCGTAGCAATCGGCGCCGCGACCGTTCTCGCCGCGCTGGGCGAGGAACTTGCGTGCGTAGCGGTAGTCGATCAGCGTGTTGAGGTTGCGGTCGGCGACCGCGAAGACGCTGCCGCCACGGCCGCCGTCGCCGCCGTCCGGCCCGCCGCGGGGAACGTATTTCTCGCGGCGGAACGAAGCCACGCCGCTGCCGCCGTCGCCGGCCTTGACGTAGATTTTCGCTTCGTCGATGAATTTCATCATCCGCCCCTGCAAATAAAAAGCCCTATCCGGCGGATAGGGCTTTCGGTCTCCGCCGTGCCGACTTACGCGGCGGCCGGAACGATAATAACGGTGCGGCGATTCCTGGCGCCCTTGACGGCGAACTTGACCGTACCATCCTTGAGTGCGAACAGGGTGTGATCCTTGCCGCAGCCGACGTTTTCACCCGGGTGGAACTCGGTACCGCGCTGGCGAACGATGATGTTGCCGGCGAGTACAAACTGGCCGCCGTAACGCTTGACGCCAAGCCGTTTCGATTCTGAATCGCGGCCGTTGCGTGAACTGCCGCCTGCCTTCTTGTGTGCCATTTGCTAGCTCCTTTTGTGACTCAGACAGCGATCGTGTCGATGCGCAGCTCGGTATAGTTCTGACGATGGCCCTGATGCTTCTGGTAATGCTTGCGCCGGCGCATCTTGAAGATATTGATCTTGTCGTGGCGGCCGTGGGAAACTACGGTGCACGTGACGATGGCGCCAGAAACCAGGGGGGCGCCGACCTTCACCGACTCGCCTTCGCCTACCATGAGGACCTGATCGAGGGTGATTTCTGCGCCAACTTCTGCCGGTATCTGTTCTACTTTAAGTTTTTGGCCAGCGCAAACGCGATACTGCTTGCCGCCGGTTTTTATGACCGCATACATGGTTGGACTCCGAAAATGAACCAAGGGGTGTTACAGGGAACCGTGCATTATACGGAAAAGTTCCAGCAAGTCAAAGCCTTGTCGTGCCTTGTGGTAGACTGCCGGCCTTTCGCAAAGGAGTTTTTCATGGCTGAAATGACCACCGCCTCGGGCCTGATCTACGAAGACACCATCCTCGGCGAGGGCGCCGAAGCCCGGGCCGGCGACCATGTCGTCGTCCATTACACCGGCTGGCTGACCAACGGCAGCAAGTTCGATTCGAGCAAGGATCGCAGCGACCCCTTCTCTTTTCCACTCGGCCAGCGCCACGTGATTTCCGGCTGGGATGAAGGCGTCCAGGGAATGAAGATCGGCGGCACGCGCAAGCTGACCATTCCGCCGCAGCTCGGCTATGGCGCACGCGGCGCTGGCGGCGCGATTCCCCCGAATGCGACGCTGGTTTTCGAGGTTGAACTGCTCGCCATCCAATGAGTGATTCCGGCAACGAGCGCAAGCCGAAACGGCCTCCCAGCCCGGCGGACAGCGATGATCCGTGGGCCAGGTGGCGTCAACCTGCGGCCCCTGCTGCAGTCGACGGCGAAAAAAGGGTAAATTTGCCGCCCGAGCTTGAACCGCCGCCGGTCGCGAAGGTGCGCGAGCGGCCAACGGGTACACTGAGCCCGATAAAATCCGCCGCGCCAGCGCGCGGTGCAGCGAAAAAGCCGTTCAAAAAGCCGTCGACCGCCCCCGCAAGGAAATCGCCTGGTGCACCAGCAGCCCCACCGCACGCAGCGCGGCCGGCGCGCGAACCTGGCGCCCCGCCGGAAGGCGTCCGTCTGTCCAAGGTGATGTCGGCGCGCGGCATGTGCTCGCGGCGCGAGGCAGACCTGTGGATAGAGCGCGGCTGGGTGTTCGTCGCTGGCGAGCGCATTTCTGAGCTGGGATCGCGCATCGACCCCGAGGCCGAGATCTCGATTTCCAGGGAAGCGAAGCAGGATCAGGCGAAGCAGGTGACGATCCTGCTCAACAAGCCGGTGGGTTATGTATCCGGCCAGCCGGAGCCCGGCTCGACGCCGGCGGTGACCCTGATTGCGGCGGCATCACAGGTCAGGCAGTCGGGTGACCCGGAATTCAAGCCGTGGATGCTGCGCGGACTGGCGCCGGCCGGACGCCTCGACGTCGATTCGACCGGCCTGCTGGTACTGACGCAGGACGGCCGGATCGCGAAGAAGCTGATCGGCGAGGACAGCGAAGCGGAAAAGGAGTATCTGGTGCGCGTCAACGGTGAGCTGGTCAAGGATGGCCTCAAGCTGCTCAACCACGGTCTGGAGCTCGACGACAAGCCGTTGAAGCCGGCGCGCGTCAAGCAGATCAACGAGGATCAACTGCACTTCATCCTGCGCGAAGGCAAGAAGCGCCAGATCCGCCGCATGTGCGAACTGGTCGGACTGCGCGTGACCGGCCTCAAGCGGGTGCGCATCGGCAAGGTCAAGCTCGGCGACCTGGCGCTCGGGCAGTGGCGCTTCCTGCGCGCCGACGAGGCTTTCTGAAACTACGGAAAACGCCGGCCGCGAGAGCCGGCGTCTTCGGGTTGTGCAGCGCCAAGAGCCTCAGGCAGTTCCGGCGACCGCCTGCCCGCGCGCCGGGGGCATCACCAGGCAGTCGCCCTCGATGACGATCTTGCCGGCGACCGTGCACACCGTATCGAGCGTGACGCGGTTCTTGGCGACGTTGACTTCCTTGACGGTGACCGTGGCCCGGACGGTGTCGCCGGGGCGAACCGGCGCCCGGAACTTCAGCGTCTGCGACAGGTAGATGGTGCCGGGACCGGGCAGGTGATTGGCGAGCACGGCGGAGATGAAGCTGGCTGACAGCATGCCGTGGGCAATGCGCCCGCCAAACACGGTGTCCTTGCAGTATTCCTCGTCCAGATGCGCCGGATTGACATCTGTCGAGATGCCGGCGAACAGGACGATGTCGGCTTCAGTGACGGTCTTGGCAATGCTGGCGCTCATGCCGGGATGGAGCTGGTCGATGTGATGCGTCATTCTATTCTCCGAGGGTCATTCGTGGTGGGCGGACTTTACCACGGCAGCGATGCACGGGCATCTGCCCGCCTTGATTCCCGGGCGCGTCCGGCGCATAAGGTGGCAGCCGGATCCCCGCTCATTCGGTACGCAAGGCCTCGACCGGGTCGAGACGGGCGGCGCGCCGCGCCGGCAGCACGCCGGCAGCGAGACCGATGACGATGGCGACGGCCTCGGCGAGCAGCACAAAGCTGAGCGGGGTATGCACCGGCAGCGCCGGCAGGGCGAAATGAATCGCCTGCGCCAGCCCGAAGCCGAGCAGCAGGCCAAGAAATCCACCGAGCGCCGAGAGCGCGACCGCCTCGCCGAGAAAGAGCAGCAGGATGGTGCGCCGGCGCGCGCCGAGAGCGACCAGCAGGCCGATCTCGCCGGTGCGCTCGGCAACGGCGATGGTCATGATGGTGACGATGCCGACCCCGCCAACCAGCAGCGAGATGCCGCCGAGCGCGCCAACCGCCATGGTCAGCACGTTGAGGATGTTGGACAGCGTCTTCAGCATCTCCTCCTGGGTAATGATCGTGAAGTCTTCACGCCCGTGGCGAGCGATCAGGCGTTCCTTGATGGCCTTGGCGACGATCGCCGAAGGAACGCCTTCCTCGGCGGCAACGTTGACTTCATCGACGCCCTCGCGATTGAACAACTCCTGAGCGCGGGCCGCCGGAATGAAAGCGGTGTCGTCGAGGTCGATGCCGAGAAACTGGCCTTTTGGCGCCATGACGCCGATCACCCGGAAGTGCAGGCCGCCAATGCGCAGGCGCTGGCCGAGCGGATTCTCGCTGCCGAACAGTTCATCCCTGAGCTTGGAACCGAGAACGACGAAGGCGCGGGCGCTGCTTTCGTCGTCGGCCGGCAAAAACTGGCCGCTTTGCACGGTCGACCGGAACACCTGCGGCAGATGGGCATTGACGCCGTAGACCAGCGTGCGCCGCGTGCGGCCGTTGCCCTCGACTTCGGCATTGCCGCGCGCGTTGGGGGTCACGGCGACGACGTGCGGCAGGCGTTCGAGCGAGCGGGCGTCTTCGAGCGACAACGGGCGGGCGCTCGACGGCAGGCCGGACGACGAGCCGCCGGTCTTGGTCTTGCCCGGCGTCACGGTGATGACGTTGGTGCCGAACTGGGTGAATTCGCCGAGGACGAAGCGGTGGATGCCCTCGCCGATCGAGGTCAGCAGGATTACCGCAGCGATGCCGACGGCGATGCCGAGCAGTGTCAGGAAACTGCGCAGGCGCTGCGCGGTGACGGCGCGAATGGCGAGCTGGAGGGCGTCGGCGAAGAGCATGTCAGTGCTTCATGAGAGCCTGTACCGGATCAAGCTGCGCCGCCCGGCGCGCCGGCATGACGCCGAACAGCAGTCCGGTCACCAGCGCGGTCGCCAAGCCGGCGATGACCGCCCAGTCGGGTGGATAGGCGGGAAACACCGGGAAAAACTGGCGCAGGGCGAACGCCCCGAACTCGCCGAGCAGGTAGCCGACCAGCGCGCCGACCGTGGACAGCATCGCCGCTTCGGTCAGGAAGGCCAGGCGGATCGTCCGCGCCGGCGCGCCGAGCGCCTTCAGCAGGCCGATTTCACCGGTACGCTGGGTGACGGCGACGAGCATGACGTTCATCACCAGAATGCCGGCCACCGCCAGGCTGATCGCGGCGATGCCGGCGACGCCCAAGGTCAGCGCGCCGAGCAGCTTGTCAAAGGTGGCGAGCACGGCATCCTGGGTGATGACGGTGACGTCTTCCTCGCCGCGATGGCGCTGCTTGAGGATTTCCATGACCTGTTCCTTGACCTCGGGAATCGCCTCGCGGCTCCTGGCTTCGATCAGGATGCGGAACAGCGTGTTGGAGTTGAACATGGCCTGGGCGAGCGCCACCGGCACGATAACCAGTTCGTCGGTATTCATTCCCAGCCCCTGACCGATCGACTTGAGGACGCCGACCACCCGCAGGCGGCGGTCGCCGATACGGATCAATTTGCCGACCGCCGGCTCGGCGCCGAAAAGTTCGTCGCGGATCGTCGCGCCGATGACGGCGACCGACGAACCCCGGTTCCAGTCCTCATCCGGCAGACCGCCGCCCTGGGTGAGCTCGAAATTGCGGATCGGCAGGAAGTCGCTGACCGAGCCGGCGACCATGACTTCACGCAGGCGCCCGCCGAAGCTGATCTCGGAGGTGCCGACAGCGAGCGGCGCGACCCGCCGGACCCCGGCGGCACGGAGCAGCGCCGCGGCATCGTCGATGGTCAGGTCACGCGGCGTCGTCGTGATGGCGTTGGCCGGATTGAAGCCGCCGGTACCCGAGCGGCCGGGCAGGACGATGACGAGGTTGGTGCCGATCGACGAAAACTGGCCGACGACATAGCGCCGCGCCCCGTCGCCAAGCGCCGTCAGGATGACGACGGCGGCGACGCCGATCGACATGGCGAGCACCGACAGCGTCGTGCGCATCGGGTAGCCGGTCGCCGCGTCGCGGGCGAAACGCAGGGTGTCAGCCAGGCGCATGGGCGCTATCGTGCTCGATGCGGCCATCTTCCATGCCCAATTGGCGGCGCGCGCGGGCGCCCAACGCTTGGTCGTGGGTGACGACAATCAGCGTGACGCCGCTGGCGTTCAGGCCTTCGAGCAGGCTCACGACTTCTTCGCCAGTATGGCGGTCGAGGTTGCCGGTCGGCTCGTCGGCGAGGATCAGTGCTGGCTGCATGATGGTGGCGCGGGCGATCGCCACGCGCTGGCGTTGGCCGCCGGAAAGCTGGTCGGGCCGGTGATCGGCACGATTTTCGAGGCCGAAGCCGGCGAGCGCCTGAGCAACGCGGGCATTGCGTTCCTTGGCCGGGATGCCTGCAAGGGTCATCGGCAACGCGATGTTCTCGGCGGCGGTCAGGCGCGGCACCAGATGGAAGCTCTGGAAGACGAAGCCGATCCGTTCGCTGCGCACCCGCGCCTGCTCGTCGGGCGACAGGGTCGTCACGTCACGCCCTTCGAGCAGGTAGGCGCCGGCATTGGGGCGGTCGAGCAGGCCGAGCAGGTTGAGCAGCGTCGACTTGCCCGAGCCTGATGGCCCCATCACCGCCACGTATTCGCCATTGTCGATGCGCAAATCCAGCCCGGCCAGCGCGTGGACCGTGGCATCGCCAAGCTGGAAAACGCGCTCGATGCCCTTGAGTTCGATCAGCGCCATGTCACCCACCAGCGGAACGGGATCGGTTTTCAAACACGGACATCGAACTCGCGCCCTCCCCTGTGTTGCGGACGAATTCCTGCGCTGCCGCAAAAAATGATCATGTGCGGATAGGGCTCGTCAGCCATGTCCGCGCGAAGGAAGGACCGGTCGGGAATTCCTGAACAGCAGGTAGACCTCCGAGTTGAGCGCGGCGCCGAAAACGGGAAATGGGCTGAACCATTTCCCCACAAGCTGAAGTCGCCCCTGAAACCTCTTCTCCAGCTTGCGATAGTCGAAGCCAAGGTGGTGAAAGTGATACCGGAATCCTGGAGACATCTCCGCAACGGGTCGCTGCGTGGGTACACGCCCCTGGAATGCCGCGAAAACGTTGCCGGGACTCGCGTCGAAGTCACCGTAGCGACGGGACATGCGGAAAAGGCCCTTGAACAACGCCGGGATGAACAGTTCATGGGGCACACCAATGACGGCGAGGCCGCCAGGCCTCAACAGTCGATGAATCTCGGCGATGGCTTCAAGCGTTTCCGTTTCGGGAAGATGCTCGAAAACCTCAAGGCAAAAGACATAATCAAAACATCCGGACTCGACCGCATCGAGGTTATCGGCAAACGCCACCGAACCCAGGCCCGCCAGTTTGTCTCTCGCCTCGGCCATCAGGCCGGGAGTCGGTTCAAAAACCAGCACGTCCATGTCGGCCAGGCCGGCCATCTGCCGCACAAGTTCGCCATCCCCCGCTCCATAGTCCAGAATGCGCAATCGATCTCCCGGCCGGACATCTCGCAGTACGCCAAGGGCATCCGCGAAGCGGCGTCGCTGCAACCAGCGCTTGACGGGGTTGCGGTCGTGTATTGTTATGTCCGAGTATTTCATGGAAGCAATGGGACCTGCCTGTAAGAAGCCTTCCTGAAGCAGTGAGGGGATTTCCGTTATCGCCTATCTGGTTTTCACTTTTTCGTCCGGCATTACCGTGGCGCCGGCCTTGACACCTTCCTTTTCGAGCGAGGTAACGATGCGGTCGCCGGCGGCCAGTCCTTCGAGCACCTCGGTAAATTCCCAGTTGGCCAGCCCGGTCCTGATCTTGCGTTCCTCCAGTTTGCCGCTGTCGGGGTTGAACAGCAGCACCTTGCCGCCTTCCTGGATCGCCGCCGTCGGAATGCGCAGCACATTGTCGCGGCCGTCGAGGATGATTTCGACGTCGGCGCTGTAGCCGACCAGCAACTTGCCGGTGTTTTCCGGCTGCGTGAACTCAATCTCGACATCGACCGTGCGTGCCTGTTTTTCGACGGCCGAAACGTAGGGCGCGACGCGCCGCACGGTGCCCGGCAGCACCTTGCCCGGCAAGGCATCGAGCGTGATGCGCACCGGCTGGCCGATCTTGATCTTCGGCGCATCGACTTCATCCATCGGCGCCTTGACGTAGAGGCAGGAATCGTCGATCAGGTCGATCGCCGGCGGCGTCGGCACGCCGGGTGGCGATGGTGTCGAATATTCGCCAAGCTCGCCGACGATCTTGGCCACCGTGCCGTCGAATGGCGCATAGAGTGCGACGCGCCCCTGCTCGACGCGGGTCGCCTTGAACTTGGCCTCGGCCTGGGCAACATCGGCCTTGGCCGTGTTGCAACTGGCGCGGCGCACCTCGGCCTCGGTCCGCGCTGCATCTTCCTTGCTGGTCGACACGAAGCCTTTGGCACGCAATTCGGACTGCCTTTTTGCCTCTTTTTCGGCGTTGACCGCAGCGATGCAGGCTTCCTCCACCCGCCGCCCGGCCAGCGTGATCTGCGTCTCGGCCAGCGCCGCCTGCGCCTGCTGGTCGTCGTTCCACAGCTTGAGCAGCAATTGCCCCTTCTTGACGCGATCGCCCTCCTTGACCCCCAGGTATTCGATGCGGCCGCCGATGATGGTCGACAGCTTGGTGCGCAGGCAGGCTTCGACGGTGCCAGCCCGCGTGTTGGCGAGGGTCGCCTCGACCATGCCGTTGGCAACTTCCTTGAGCGCGACGGGAATCGGCTTGGGGCGGCTGAACCAGGCGAAAGCCAGGCCGAGCACGGCAACGACGACGACAACGATCGCAATGCGACGCATATGAATTCCTCTAACAATAGCCGCCCGGCCAACGCGAAAAACTGAATCATCCCGGCGCGGCGGCGCACCGCGCTATTTTCGCCTATCCCGGGTCATAATCGAAAATCAGCGAGCCGGTATGCCACAAATTTGGAACCAATTCGCAAATTCGCTCTCACATGGCAGTCTTGACACGAAGGAGATTCCCATGAAGAAATTGGTTTCAGCACTACTCGCTGCCGTTTTCGTGCTGTCCAGCGTTTCCGCGCTGGCCTGCGGCGACAAGGCCAAGGACGAGAAGCAGACAAGCACGCCGTCCAAACCGAAGATCTGAGGCGAGGCGGGAAGGAAAGGCAGCCAAGGCTGCCTTTCTTGCGTTTACGGGCGCGCCAGAAAGATCTGGGGATCGACCGGCGTGTTGTTGAGGATAACCGCCCAGTGCAGGTGCGGCCCGGTAACCCGTCCGGTGGCGCCGACCGCGCCGAGAACCTCGCCCTGCTTCACAGTTTGCCCGGCGCGCACGTCGATGCGCGACAGGTGCATGTAGGCAGTGATCAGACCCTGGCCGTGGTCGACGAAAACCGTGTTGCCGTTGAAGAAATAGTCGCCGGTATTGGCGACGACGCCGGCCGCCGGCGCCTTGACCGGCGCGCCGCTGCCGACCGCGACATCGAGTCCGGCATGCGGATTGCGCGGCTGGCCGTTGAAGAAGCGGCGCAGGCCGAAGCGCGACGACAGCGGGCCGCTCGCCGGCAACACGAAATCCGTTTGCGGCGCCGGCGCGCTGAAGCGCTGCTTGACCTCGGCCGTCACCGCCTGTTCGCGTTCGATGCGCGCCAGATCGTCCGGATCCGGGTCGACCTGGCGCTTGTTCTTGATGGTCAGGCGCTGTTCCGGGTAATTCTTGATCTGCACAGGCACATTTTTAAGCGTTGCGGTCGACCCGGAAAAAACGTTGATTTCCAGATCACCGGGCAGGGTATCGAGCGGAATGCCGAGCAGCGCGAACCAGCGCCCCTGGTCGGCGATCACGGCCAGTGGTTGCTCGCCCCAGCGGGCGGTCGGTGCCGGCTGGCTGGCCGGACCAAGTTCGATGACAGCGACGCCGCCGGGAACCGGCGCGTTTTTGGGCAAGGCGCTGGCCGCTACGGAATAACCGAGCGCTAGTGCCGCAAGCAAGGAATAAGGCGGTTTCATGATTTCCCCCGGCCCGCCCACCACAAACGCAGGCGCAGGCCAACTTCACTGGTGTAGCCTACCGACACGAAGCGGATGTCGCCGGCTGGATCGATGATGGCGAAGGCCGGCGTGCCGGGCAGGCCGTAGCGCCGCAGAATTTCCGCCTTCGGGTCGACGACGGTTGACCAGCGGTAGCCCTTCTCCTGCATCACAAAGGCAACCTGCTCCGGCGAACCCGACTGGATGGCGATACTGGTTACCGGCCAGTCGGCGCTGATATTGCTGACGTTGCCGGCGGTGGTCTTGCAGATCGGGCACCATTCGGCCCAGAAATAAAGCAGTACCGGCCGTCCCGGATGTGCGGCGCGCCAGGCGGCCAGTTCGAACGGCTGGCCATCGACCCGCTGGCCGGCAAAGTTCGGCGCCGGCCCGCGCGTTGCGTCGCGCGCCTGCCAGAGCTGGACGCCGATGACGATGGCGAAAAACAGCAGCCCATCGAGCACCCAGCGGCGCCAGCGCGGCGCCCGCAGCTTTGCTTCTTGCGGGGTTGGTGCGTTATCGTTCAATCGGACTACAGCGTCGCTGCCTTGAAGGTGTTGCACTGGTTGATGTCACCCGTCTCGAAACCGCGCTTGAACCAGCGCACACGCTGCTCGGAGCTGCCGTGGGTGAAGCTTTCGGGAACAATGCGGCCTTGTGACTGTTGTTGCAGGCGGTCGTCGCCGATGGCCGAGGCGGCGCTCAACGCCGCTTCGAGATCACCCGGTTCGAGCACGTTCTTCATCGTGTCGGTGCGCTTGCCCCAGACGCCGGCCAGACAGTCGGCCTGCAGTTCCATCCGTACCGACAGCGCATTGGCCTCGGCCTTGCTTGCCCGCTGCCGTGCCTGATTGACCTTGTCGGCGATACCGAGCTGGTTCTGCACGTGATGGCCAACCTCATGCGCGACGACATAGGCCTGGGCAAATTCGCCCGGCGCGTGAAAGCGGTTTTTGAGTTCGCGGAAGAAAGTCAGATCGATGTAAACCTTCTGGTCGCCGGGACAATAGAACGGCCCCATCGCCGACTGGCCGGTGCCGCAGGCGGTCGGCGTCATGCCGGAGAACAGCACCAGCTTGGGTTCGACATACTTTTTGCCGCTGGCACGAAACACCTCGTTCCAGGTATCTTCAGTTGACGCCAGCACCTTCGAGACGAAGATCGCCGTCTCGTCGGTGGCCGGCGGCTTGTGGGCCGGCGGCGGTGCGCTTTGCTCGATGGCCGGCATGCCACCGCCACCGCTCAGCATGCTGAGTACGGTCAGCGGATTGATGCCGAGGAAATAGCTGGCGACCAGTGCAATGGCAATGGTGCCCAGTCCCAGGCGCCCGCCACCCAAGCGCAGGCCGCCACCACCGCCGAAACCACCGCCACGGCGGTCCTCTATATTGTCGCTTTCGCGTTCGTCATCCATGCGCATGGGGTTACTCCTTAGCGGTAAAGATTGATGGCATTGCGGGTTTCCTGCGCTGCGGCGCGGGCCGCGATGTGGAAATTCTCGTCCTTGCCGGCGTAGAGAATGGCGCGCGACGAATTGATCATCAAGCCCGTTCCCGCCACCGTCCGTCCGGCCCTGACGGTCGCTTCGATATCACCACCCTGGGCGCCGATGCCTGGCACCAACAGCGGCATGTCGCCAACGATTTCGCGGACGCGGGCGATTTCGCTCGGGAAGGTGGCGCCGACGACCAGCGCGATCTGACCGGAAGTATTCCATTCACCGGCCGCCAGACGGGCGACGCGCTCGTAGAGTTTCTCGCCGCCAACGTCGAGGAACTGCAGGTCGGAACCGCCTGGGTTCGAGGTGCGGCAAAGCAGGATGATGCCCTTTTCACGGTACGCCAGCCAGGGCTCGAGCGTATCGCGGCCCATATAGGGGTTGACCGTGACGGCGTCGGCCTGAAAGCGCTCGAAGGCCTCGCTGGCGTATTGCTCGGCAGTGGCGCCAATGTCGCCGCGCTTGGCGTCGAGAATGACCGGGATGCCTGGATGCTTCTCGTGAATGTGGGCGATCAGCGCTTCGAGCTGATCTTCGGCGCGGCGGGCAGCAAAGTAGGCAATCTGCGGCTTGAAGGCACAGACCAGGTCGGCGGTGGCGTCCACGATGGCCGTGCAGAATTCAAGGATGGCATTGTCGTCGCGCTCACCGCC
This sequence comes from Candidatus Dechloromonas phosphoritropha, assembly GCA_016722705.1. NCBI lineage: Bacteria > Pseudomonadati > Pseudomonadota > Betaproteobacteria > Rhodocyclales > Azonexaceae > Dechloromonas > Candidatus Dechloromonas phosphoritropha. The sequence goes on from JADKGN010000004.1 coordinate 991,895, forward strand.
GCGCCTGAGGTGAGCGGGGAACTTGGCCGGATCGGGGTCGAGGCCGACGCAGAGCAGCGAATTGTTCTTTCGCCAGGCGGCAGCCAGTTGTTCGATAAAGGTCATGCGGCGTCCCTTTTTGCTTCAGACGGGAGGAATCGGGAGAATTTGTCGGGCAGCACGCAGGTTTGCAGGCTGCGCTGGGTAAACAGAAAACGACCGTCGCAAACGAAACCGAGTTCCTGCCAGTCGACATTCCGGTTCAGCATCAGCATGCATTCGATCAGTTCGCGGCGTGGCATGCGCCGATTATTGGTAAACAACGCCAGCACCGCACCATCGAAGGCGTTGCAGTCGTGCAGGAAAAACGGCTCGTGCTTGCGGGTGCGGCCATTGACGTAAATGCGCGGTTGCAGGTTGATCGGGAAGCCACGGCCCCACTGCCACCAGTTGCTTTCGTCGAAAGGCCTGACGCGGCGGGCGAGCAACTCGTCCTTGTACTGGTCGAGATGTGGGTGCTTGACGCCGTAAAGCATGCGCCGCGTTTCGCCGGTGTCGACAGTTTTCGAGCAGACGAACTCCATGTTGCCCTTGGGGTGCGTAAAAATGCTGTCGGCCCCCGACACGGCGCCGACCTTGACGGTGAATACATCGGCAAAGCGCACGCTGTGTTCGCCACGCAGGAACATCAACTGGCCATCGACCTCGACGAAGCGCCGGCCGTCGTCCATCTGACGATCCATGCGATCTTTCTCGAAGCGGAAGATGGCGCAGTTCGGTGAGTGCTCGCCAAAGATGCGGGTGTCGCCGGTTTCGTAGATATGCGTGATGCTGCCCTGCTCGTAAAGCCAGGCGTTGAGCTTTTTGGCGGCAGTTAGCTTGATGAACTCGCGCGGCACGATGAAGACCAGTTCGCCGCCCGGCTTCAGGTGGCGGATGGACTTTTCGATGAAGAACAGAAACAGGTTGCTGCGCGCGTCGAACAGTTCGGATTTCAGGCGTTTTTTCGTGTCGACCGCAACATCCTGAAAGCGGACGTAAGGCGGGTTACCGACGATGGTGTCGAATTGCTCGCTGAGCGGATAATCGAAGAAATCGCTAACCTCAGCACCTTCAGGCGCAACGCGCGGGTCGATCTCGATGCCGACGCAATCGGAATGTCGCTCCTTCAAGCGCTGAAAGAAGGCGCCATCGCCGGCCGACGGTTCCAGCGCCCGCCCCTTGTTCCGGCAAAGGTCGAGCATGAACTCCACGACTTTGGGCGGCGTGAAGACCTGCCCGAGTTGTTCGACGTTGCGCACCGACATGGGGTCAGAAGCCGCTGTCCGGCTGGGCCAGGTAGGCGGCTTCGTCCGCTGTCGAAGCGCGGCCGAGTGCGGCATTGCGATGCGGGAAGCGGCCAAAGCGGGCGATCACTTCGTGGTGGCGCCGGGCATAGTCGAGAAAGCCCTCGCAACCGGAGTGCTGCGCGGCCAGCGCGGTGAACAAGCGAACCGACTGCTCCTGATCGGCCAGTGACTCACTGTGTTCGAGAGGCAGGTAGATGAACAGTTTTTCGACGGCACTCAGGGCCTCGTCCCAGCCGTGTTCGAGTGCCTTCGCCGCCAGCTGGCGGGCCTGCTCGTCACCGGCGAAGGCACTCGCCTCGCCGCGAAACAGGTTGCGCGGGAACTGGTCAAGCAGGATGAGCAGGGCCAGGAGGCCAGGAGGCTCGGCTGCCCAGTCGCTCAGTTCGCCGGCCAACGCGGCTTCGGTCGCCACCAGAAACCGCCTGCGGATTTCGTCATCGAATGCCGTATCCTTGCGGAACCAGACCATCCGCGGCTGGCCGTGCTCCGCTGTTCCGGGCTGGCCGAACCAGAAGGCGAGAATTGCGTCCGGCGTCACGGTATCCATCAGCCGACCTTGCCCCACGAATCCCGCAGCGTCACGGCGCGGTTGAAGACCGGCTGACCATCCCGCGAATCGAGCGGATCGACAACAAAGTAGCCATGACGCTCGAACTGGAAACGCTCGTCTGGCCGGGTATCGCGCATGCAGGGTTCGAGCTGGGCGGTGATGGTCTGGCGGGACTCGGGGTTCAGATCGTCGAGAAAGTCCCGCTCAAGCTCCGGAGCATCGCCTTCGCGGCGGGCGCCGGGGGCAGGTACGCTGAACAGGCGGTCGAACAGCCGAACCTCGGCCGGGCAGGCATGCGCCACCGAAACCCAGTGCAGGTTGCCCTTGACCTTGACGCTGTCGGCACCCAGCGTGCCGGATTTGGTTTCCGGCAGATAATTGCAGTGGACCGCAACAGTCTTGCCGTTGGCGTCCTTGTCGCAGCCGGTACATTCAACGACATAGCCGTAGCGCAGCCGTACCATGTTGCCGGGGTAGAGGCGGCGGAAACCCTTGCTCGGTACTTCCATGAAGTCTTCGCCTTCGATCCACAGTTCGCGGCTGAACGGCAGCGAACGCTGGCCGAGTTCCGGGTGCAGCGGGTGGTTCGGCGCGAAACACTCCTCGACCTGGCCAATCGGATAGTTATCGATGACCAGCCTGACCGGGTCGAGCACGGCGATGCGGCGCTGGTCGGACTCGTTCATGACTTCGCGCATGGCATCCTCGAACAGCGCGTAGTCGATCAGCGAATCGTTCTTGGAGACGCCAATACGCTCGGCAAACAGGCGGAAACCTGCGGCCGAGTAGCCGCGGCGACGAGCGCCGACCAGCGTTGGCATGCGTGGGTCATCCCAGCCGTCGACGTGCTTTTCATCGACCAACTGGATCAGCTTGCGCTTGCTCAGAACGAGGTAGGTCAGGTTCAAGCGTGAGAATTCGATCTGCTGTGGCAGCGGGCGCTGCAGCAGGCCGCCTTCGGCCAAGCGCTCAAGCAGCCAGTCGTAGAACGGGCGTTGGTCCTCGAACTCCAGCGTGCAAATCGAGTGCGTGATGTTCTCCAGCGCATCCTCGATCGGGTGGGCGAAGGTGTACATCGGGTACACGCACCACGTGTCGCCGGTGTTGTGGTGGGTGGCGTGGCGGATGCGGTAGATGGCCGGGTCGCGCAGATTGATGTTGGGCGCCACCATGTCGATCTTCGCCCGCAGGACATGCGTGCCGTCGGCGAATTCGCCGGCCTGCATGCGCTTGAAGAGTTCCATGTTCTCGGCAGCGCTGCGGCTACGGAAGGACGAATCCTTGCCGGGCTGGGTCAGCGTGCCGCGGTTGGCGCGCATTTCGTCGGCTGACTGGCTGTCGACATAGGCATGGCCGGCCGAAATCAGGTATTCGGCAAAGGCGACCATCCAGTCGAAATAGTTGGACGCGTAGTAAAGGTTGTTCTCGCCGCACTGTTCCCACGAGCAGCCCAGCCACTTCACCGAATCGACGATCGAATCGACGTACTCCCGCTCTTCCTTTTCCGGGTTAGTGTCGTCGAAGCGCAGATGGCAGCGGCCGCCGTATTGCTCGGCAAGGCCGAAGTTGAGCAGGATCGATTTGGCGTGGCCGAAGTGCAGGTAGCCGTTCGGCTCGGGCGGGAAGCGCGTGCGGATTTTCGCCGGGTCGAGCGGCCCTCCGGCGTGGTCGGCCGCGGTACCGGGCTGCCCCGCCCAATGGCGCTGTGCATGCTTGCCGGCAGCGAGGTCGGCTTCGACGATGTTTCTTATAAAATTGGCCGCAGGGGCAACTTCTAGTCTGATGGGGCTGCTCACGGTAAAACCTCGGTTCTCGATTACGCCATTTTAACCGGCAGGAACGATCAAACCGCTACAATTCCCTCTCATGTCCGTCCATCACAACCTCACCGCCTTGAATTTTCTCGCTGTCGGCGCCGGTGCCGCTTTCGGCGCCTGGGCACGCTGGCTGCTCGGCTTGGCGCTCAATCCGCTGCTCATCGCGGTGCCGCTCGGCACGCTGGCCGCCAACGTGACCGGCGGCTACCTTGTCGGACTGGCGGTCGGCCTGTTTCATATCAACACGCATTTTCCGCTGGCCTGGAAACTGTTTGCCATCACCGGCTTTCTCGGCGGACTGACGACCTTCTCAACCTTCTCAGCCGAGGTCGTCGAGCGTCTGCTCGCCGGCCAGCCGGCCTGGGCCATCGGCCTCGCCTCGCTGCACCTAGCCGGTTCGCTGACGGCAACCTGGCTCGGCCTGCTGACGGTCGGGGCGACCCGGATCTGGGGCTGAAGCCCGAAAGCTTCTGTTGCGGTCGACGCCGGAAATGGCCTAAAAACCGAGCAAATTCAGCCTTGCGTATCCTGACCGGCGCCGGGACAATGCTGTCTAGAAGCGGCCGCTGAGGGTCAGGCCAAGCAGCGGTGCCGGATCGAAATCTTCCTTTTGTACCTGATCGCCCGACGAATTCTCGACCCGCAAGCTACCGCCAGCGACGACGCCACCATAGAAATGCAGGGCCATTTCGTTGCCCAGACTGCGAGTGACATGGACAAAAACGGGTACGCCACGCTCCTCACCGACACCGTTGCGCACGGGGCCAGTATCGCTTAGACGAAAACGCAGGCTCCGGTAAGCCGCGCCGATACCCGCCGTCCAGTTGCCGTCGAATCGATAGTTGAGCTCAAGACCGGCCGGGCCTGTCGGACCGCTGGACAAGGGATTGACCAGACGCCAACGGTCGTCGATGCGCCAGTCCACAATCAGAAACGGGAATGCGCTGGTTTTCTCGATACGGTAAAACACACCCGCACCCAGACCAAGAAGATTGCCCCCCTCAAACTGTTTCACCCCGGAGAACGTCGCGCCCCAGACCAGAGAATCTCCAGCATTCGCCCCGTTTTCCTTGACCCAGTCAGCCGACGGCGCGAACCCGAGGCTCCAGTCATCTCCCACCCTGAAGGAAAGCGGCACCGCCACGCCGTAACGCTGTATGATGTTCCACGGCGCAACCGAACCGAAGGCGCTGGCATTGGAGAACGAATAGTTCAGGTAATCGTAGCTGAGCGTGACTCCAGCGCGGTTCCCGCCACCGAAATCGTAAGCTGTTCCGCCGCGGAGAATCAGGCCACTCATGCTGAAATCCCCACCTCGATCGAGGTCGGCGCCGCCTTGATATACCGGCGTGGCCGATGCGAAAGATTGCCACGGACTCGATTCGGCGCCCAGCGCGGAACCGGCAACCGCCAACAAGGCGCCGAGCGCCGTGCATGTTGATATACGCTGTGAACACCAACTCATGGAAGCCCCCTTCTCCGTCAGTATCGAAGGACAATGGTAACACCGGTCCTCAGCTACCGGAAAGTCGATGGCGCCATGCGCGTTACCCCGGTTGCAGCTGCCGCGCCAACCCTCCTGTGTTCCCTGCGCCACACCAGTGTCCGCCGATTTTTTTGCGTTTCATCATTTCGACGCAGGCCGGAATCCTGGAACATCAACTGGCTGGACCCGAGCCTGCGCCAAGGTGAAGAACAAATCAGCGGTTCCCTAAGCCGGACGAGCCGGAACCAAACAGGTATTACGATAGAAGCCTGACGAATGACCGAGGAGGCGATCATGTTGGCGATGGCTCTGGCGGAACGATACGCGACGAACATGCATGGCGTGCTTTCGTGCTTTGACCGGATCATTATCACCGGCACGCTGCCTGGTGCGTGCTACGCGGCAGGAATGACGAGTTATTTGTACACGCACGGAATTCGGGTATTCGACTACCCGCGATTTGCCGAGCCGCTGCGAGATCGCATTCGTGAGCGTGCGCAGGAGGTGTGTCTGGCGGCGGGTATTGAAATCGAGCACGTCAGCAAAAGCCATATTCGCAAGGAAGAGTTGGTCGCGCGAGTGCTCGCCGGTCGCGGCGACGCACCGGGTTTGGTGCATGTGCTCTCGGCCATGGAAGCCTGTCCGAGCTACAAACCGTGGCATGACAAAGGCAGTGGCAAGACTTACCTGCGCCCCGATCAAGGCAAGTGCCTGCACTACTACTTCTATTTCATCGACGAGGAACTGGGGTTGTGCTACCTGCGTGTGCCGACGTGGGCACCGTTCGGGTTGCAGTTCTACTGTAATGGTCACAGCGCTCTGGCAAGAACTCTGACGCGAGAAAGGATCGACTTCCTCCAGCAGGACAACGCCTTCCTGCGTGTCGCCGACATCGCGCAGGCGCAGGCGCTGGCGGATGCGTTCAGTCCCGACGTACTTCACCCGCGACTGGATCGCTATGCGCAGTGGTTGTGCCCAGTGCTTGACGTCTTTGGATCCTCGTATCACTGGAGCTTGCGCCAAGTCGAATACTCCACCGACCTGATGTTTCGCAGTGAGCAGATATTGGTTCCACTGTATGACGCCATTTCGCGCCAAGCGGTCTTGGCCGCCAACGCAGAACGCGTCTCCAGCTTTCTGGGCAAGAAGGTCACGCCACAACTGGCCCAGGAGATCGGTTCCCGGTTGTCCACCCGTATCGAGGGGCGCTGCATCAAGCACACCATGGGCGCCGCTGGCGTCAAGGTGTATGACAAATTCTCCCGCGTACTGCGGGTCGAAACGACCGTCAATGACGTGAGTTTCTTCAAACACCACCGCAAGGTGGAACACAAGGACAGGCACGCCACCCGAGAATTGGCGCCCCTGAAGAAGACAATCTATAGCCTGATCGACCTGCGCGACATCCTGCTCGGCTGCAACCAACGTTACCTGGCGTTCCTCTCCAGCCTCGATGACCCCAGTGCCGGCGAGCGTGACTTGGAGCGATTGAGCATGCCACGGTTGGGGGCGGCTCCCGGTGTCAAAGGGTGAACTTCTTTGATCCTGCCGAGAAAGCCTTGCTGCAAACCATGCAACGCGGCGAGTTCAACATTCACGGTTGGCGTCGTGCCGATCTTCTCAGCTATCTGAAGCTCACTCCGTCCGCCATGTCGCGCCAACTTGCCCGACTGCGTACGCTCGGCTTGATCAAGAAAGTCACTCATACCTATCGCTACTACCTCACTCGATTGGGACGTTCAGTCGTCGCTGCGGCCTGCTCATTGACCCGCTTCAACATAGTGCCAACCATGGCTTGCGCATCCTGAATTCTTCTCATGATTTGTGATGATTGAACTGGTTAGTGACTAAACTGCTTGACGATGCGTGCTCGCCGCGACGCCACGGAGCATTGCCGAACTGTTCGACCAGAAAATCGACCATAACGCGAATTTTCGGCGACAGATTGCGGCCACTCGGATAAGTCGCGTACAGCGGCACCGGCGCGACATGGTGCCAGTCGCGCAGGATCGGGACCAGCTCGCCACGCTGGATGGCATCGCCGACGATCACATCGGTTAGGCGCGTAATGCCGACCCCGGCCACCGCCAGTTGGAGAACGGCTTCCGCATTGTTGGCAACGACATTGCCGCCGATATGGACGACGCGGATACCCTCGTCGGTGGCGAACGGCCAGCGCCGCAGGACCGGCAGGCGGGTGATCCACAGGCAGTTGTGCTGTTGCAGGTCATCTGGCGTGCGCGGCGTTCCGTGTCGCGCCAGGTAGGACGGCGCGGCGCAGATGACGCGTTCGAGGTTGCAGATGCGGCGCGCCACCAGCGACGACTCTTCGAGCGGGCCGCTGCGGATCGCCAGATCGATACCCTCCATCGCCGCCGGCAGTGGCTCGTCGCTGATCGTGATTTCGAGCTCAACCGCCGGGTGCTGTTCGAGAAACAGCGGAATCGCCGGCGCCAGCTGGTGCATGCCGAATGCCGACCCGCAGTGCAGGCGCAATAGCCCCTGCGGGCGCACACCGGCCTGAAGCACCTCGGCCTCGGCCTCATCCATTTCCGCCAGGATGCGCCGCGACCGCATGTAGAAGGCCTCGCCCTCGGGGGTAAGGTGCAGACGCCGCGTCGTTCTCTGCAGCAGGCGCGCACCGAGCCGATCCTCGAGACGGGTCACCAGTTTGGAGAGAGCGGAGGGCGTCAGGCCCATCTCGCGCGCGGCAGCCGAGAACCCGCCGGTATCGACCGAGCGAACAAAGGCGGTCATTTCTGCCGAACGATCCATACCGCTGATTATGGACCAAAATTCACAAATGTTTTGCCAAAATCCTGGATTGTTAGGTGCACTGAAGGCAATTAAAGTTTGCTTGTGCCATGTTGCACTGAACTGAATGGAGTAAATGATGCACCCGATCGACATTCCCGCCATCGAACGCCAGGCTCGCGTGCTTCGCGCCGCGGAAATTCAGCGTATGAACGGCCTGTTTGCCGAACGTACCGGACTACTCACGAGACTCGCCATGATGAGTACCCTTGACGGCGCGCGCGCCATCAGTGAAACACTTCGCCCCCTGTTCTCATGGAATCCCCAAGAGAGTTCGGCACCGCTGTCGGCGAGTTTCGCGTCCGCAGCCAGTCGCCTCAACGACGCCGCACGCTCGCTCTTTTCCTGGAACCCGCAGGACCGTCGCTTCTGAAAGGCAGGCTGCGACAAAGCACGGGGGTCTGACACACGAGACTCCAGCGGATGATAGACTTCTGTCCGGAAGAAGTTCATTCACCGTTTTGAGGAGACAACCATGAAGGACCCGAACCAAGACTTAGGTATGCTGGCCGTAATAATCAAGCGCCTCGAAACCCAGCGCCTGCCACGAGCACTGGCCCTCAAGGAAAAGGTTGACAGCGGTGAACGCCTCGACGATTTTGATCTCGCTTTTCTGGAGGAAGTCCTCACCGACTCTCAGGAAATCGAGCCATTGATCGAACGACATCCTGAACACCAGGAAATCGCGGGCAAGGTGGTGGGGCTCTACAAGGAAATAACCGAAAAGGCTCTGGCCAACGAGCAGACCGGCGACAAGGCCTGATCACAAACCCGGCCCGGCCGGTATTCACATCACCGGCATTTCCAGGAGTTCTACAGCGCGCGTTCGGACGTGTCGGACCAGAAGCAGCAAGCAGATGACTCGGAACACGAAACCGGCATCGAACACTCAGGCGAAATAGGCGGAGTCCGCCTTCCGGATGGCCGGCATGGCCTCATCAGGAGGATCCTCCCACGTCAGCGCATGGCGGCGAGTGGGTTTGTCATTCAAGAAGCCTGGCCGTTGTCGCCCGTTCACAGCACATAGAACAGAATGGCGATGAAATGCATCAGGCTGCCGGCGATAACGAACAGGTGCCAGATTCCGTGCCAATGGCGGAAGCGCTCGTCGAAGACAAAGAATATGATCCCCACCGTGTACAACACACCACCCGCCGCCAGCCAGATGAAGCCGGCGGCGCCTAGGCTGGCCAGCAAGGGGTTGACCGCCACGAGAACGATCCAGCCCATGACCGCGTAGATGACCAGCGACATGACCCGTGCTTCCGAACGCGGCTTGATTTCCTGCAGCATGCCGATCAGCGCCAGCGTCCACACTATGCCGAACAGCGACCAGCCCCACGGCCCGCGCAGCGTTATCAGGCAGAACGGCGTATAGCTGCCGGCGATCAGCAGGTAGATCGACAGGTGGTCGAGCTTGCGCATCACCCGTTTGGCCCGTCCGCGCACACTGTGATAGATGGTCGAAATGCTGTAAAGCAGAACCAGCGTCGTGCCATAAACGGCGATGGCGAAAATCTTCAGCCAGTCGCCGCTGGCCGCAGCAAGCACCAGCAGCCAGACCGCGCCACCCAGAGCCAGCAAGGCACCGACCAGATGGGTCCAGGCGTTGAATTTTTCTCCGTGGTACATGCGCTGCCGATCGTCCTCTCGTTTCTGCCCTGCCCCGCCACGAAGCATTCCGGCGGACAACCGAAACCATCGATGTTTACGGAGTCAATGGTCCGACCAGGTAGCTTACATCAAGGATCAGCGCACCAAGCGCCAAAGCTTACTGCATCAGAACAATCGCATGAATACCAACTTCGTGCGCCGCCTGAAATAGTCGTTCACAATCAGCGAGTTGCCAAAGGCGCCGTATGATATATTATGGCCGGCCTTGGGGGGGTAGCTCAGCTGGGAGAGCGCCGCGTTCGCAATGCGGAGGTCGGGAGTTCGATCCTCCTCCTCTCCACCAACAACAAGTTTTTTGAAGTCCAAAGAAGGCCAGAAACTCCAATAAAATCAAGGGTTCTGGCCTTTTTTACGTCCATAGTAGTCCCATATAGGCTATTGCAATCCACGCAAAACAGCAGTAACTTTGACAGTAACTGACCAATTCCAGAAATGAGTTACTGTCATGGCGCTATCCGATACGACCATCCGCAAGGCGAAGCCAACCGATAAGCCGGTAAGACTCTCTGACGATGGCGGGCTTTATCTCTTGCTCAACACCAACGGCTCAAAGTGGTGGAGGTTCGACTATCGCTATGCCGGAAAGCGCAAAACGCTATCGATGGGCGTCTACCCTGACGTCGGGCTGAAGGATGCCCGCGAACGTCGGGACGTTGCCCGCAAGTTGCTGGCCAATGACATTGACCCCGGCGAGAACCGGAAGGTGCAGAAGTCGGCAAAAGTGGAGCGGGCTGCAAACTCCTTTGAGGTCATCGCCCGCGAGTGGTTTGCAAAGATGCGCCCGACGTGGGCAGCGAGCCATGCCGACAAGATCATCGCACGCCTGGAAAATGATGTATTCCCCTGGCTTGGCGGCAAGGCCATTGCCGAGATTACCGCCCCCGACGTGCTGTCTGTCATTCGCAGAATCGACGAGCGCGGAACACTCGACACGGCGCACCGGGCAAAGAGCAATATCAGCCAAGTGATGCGCTACGCCATCGCCACCGGCAAAGCAGAGCGCGACCCTTGCCCTGATCTACGTGGCGCGCTTCCACCACTGCGCCATGAGAACTTTGCAGCCATCACCGACCCGGTACAGGTTGCCGAGCTTCTGAGGGCCATAGACGGCTTCAGGGGCACGTTCGTAGTCAAGTCGGCGCTGCTCCTAGCCCCGTTGTTGTTCGTGCGTCCTGGCGAGCTACGCAAGGCGGAATGGGCAGGGTTTGACTTCGACAAAGCCGAGTGGCGCTATCTGGTGACAAAGACAAAAACGGAACACCTTGTGCCACTCGCATCGCAATCGGTGGCGACCCTGAAAGAGCTACATGCCCTGACCGGACACGGGCGTTACGTCTTCCCCGGACGCGATCCGCAGAAGCCCATGAGCGAAGCCGCCGTGAACGCCGCCCTGCGTCGAATGGGATATGACACGAAAACGGAAATCACCGGGCACGGCTTCCGGGCGATGGCGCGGACGATTCTGCACGAAGAGTTGCACCAGAAACCGGAAGTGATCGAGCACCAGCTTGCACATAGCGTTTCCGATGCTCTTGGCACGGCATACAACCGCACCAAGTTCCTGAAAGAGCGCAAGGCCATGATGCAGTTGTGGGCTGACTATCTCGACAAACTGAAGGTGGGGGCGGAAGTCATACCGCTGCACGGAAACGTAGCGTAACGAGTTTGCCGCGCCTAGCTCGAAGGAGCGAAGACCGGGTGCCCTTACCCGGCTGGCGTGGCTTCTGAATTGAGGGCGGAGCGTGAAAGGGACGCTATGGAACAGTTAGACTACTGGCGGTTATGCGATGAATTAAGCATTGACCAAGCTGCACATCTAATAATCGGAATGGTTCCAGGCGAAGTTGAAGCAATGGCCGCAAACGGAAGCGAGTTACTGCCGAGGGCGCAAGCCGAGTACATAACCAACCTTGAGGCCGCCCAGACCGCTATAAAATCTGCACTTCGGCGTAACTTGATAAAGGGCAATATATTTGCTGAGTGTGACCACGACTTTCCAATCGAGGGTACTGTGAGCCTTGATTCAAGAGTCGAGGTTGAATCGCTGCGGAAATGGTTATTTAGCAGAGGGATAACTGCCGGATTTTTCTTTCCGAATGGAACGAACGCCCCTGATTACCTTGATCCTAATAATTCACGGTACGCTCCAAAATTAGCGGCAGCGGTACGGGCGTGGCAGGTAGTTACCGATCTGAACGGCAAGACACCGAAACAGGCTCTTGCGAAATGGCTAAGGGAGCATGCAGCAGAGTTCGGCATGACTGATGACGAGGGGAAGCCGAACGAAACCGGAATAGAGGAGACGGCGAAGGTTGCAAACTGGCAGCCTAGCGGCGGAGCACCCAAGACACCCGGCGAATAACCTACCCACCCAAGAAATCCTTGCCAATGCAGGGTTTTCAGATCAATTCCACATTGAACCCATCCACCCTGCCTCAGAAAACCTACCCACCCAACCGCCATTTTTAAGGGTGAGTTATCCGAACCCGCCCGGCTATTTTGGGCGCGCTCTGATCTATTTAATACGGCCATGTTAAACAACGCCCAAGAGGTGCAAACATGGCAAACACCATCCAGCAAGCAACAACGCTTCCCCCAGAAGGCTACGCACGCCTTCCACAAATCCTAGCCGCTTTTCCTGTTTCCCGTTCAACGTGGTGGGCAGGCGTTAAGTCTGGACGCTTTCCAAAACCTGTAAAGCTCGGCCCTCGCACAACCGCATGGCGCGTGTCTGACATTCGCGCCCTGATTGCCGGATAAGGGGGCGATCATGGAAAAAGAAAAAGGCCACCCGAAGGCAGCCCCTAAAACACTCACCTCGCATTATGCCGACATTTCCGCTGCTGCTCAACGCAAACGCCTGCTCGATGCCCTGCGCTGTGGCCCGATAACGACAATCGAGGCCCGGCGTAATCTGGACATCCTGATGCCTGCGGCTCGCGTCCATGAACTGAAGCACCGGCACGGGTACAACATTCAGACCTTGCGAACGAGACAGGAAACGGACTGCGGCAAGCTGCACAGCATCGCGCAATACGTTCTACTGACGGGAGCGTAAATCATGGCGAACGATGAATGGCTGGAAAGCCTCTACGCGCTCGCCTATCGCTTTCAAGGGCTTGGTGTAGTACCTGACCTTGCGGCGCTTTCAATCTGCGAAGCATGGGGCGTCTACTGCTTCCTGCGGCGCATCGCGGAGGGTTAAGGCCATGTCGCAGAATCGACCGCCCCCGGCATTTCAGGAATACGCGGCAAGCATGATGGCACGCACCGACTACCGCATTCTCAACCTGGCCCAGCGCGGCCTGCTGATGACGATGCGCCTGGAGTGCTGGGTGAATATCCGGCTGCCGTTGGATGCTGAGACCCTTGGGAGAATCTTGGGGTTTTCTGGTGACGACGTGAAGAAGGCACTACCCGCGATCATGCCGTTTTTTGTCATCGAGAATGGCTTCCTGATCTGCCCGGAGCTTGAAGATTACCGCGCTCATTTGCAGGCGATTCACGACAAGAAAGCCGAAGGTGGAAAACGTGGTGCAGCAATCACCAATCGCAAGCGTAACCCGCCTGAAAAGCCCGTGGCACAAGGGCTTGACGATGACTCGGGTATCCCGCGGGTATCTCGCGGCTCCTTAGTTAAGTCAAGTTCAGTTCAACCCAGTAAAACCCAGCCATCAATAGAAGGTTCTGTTCCTGCTCAAGATGGTTGGCTTACTGACTATGAACGAGCCAGCAATGGTTACTGATGGATGGATGCCGGAAACGGATATGAACGGAGAACATGGAACATGAGTGCAACGAAACCACGAAGCAAAACACCGGCTGCGGCGAAGGCCAAAAATCCTGGCTCGGATAACTTGGCGGTCAAGGCTGAGTCTGCCGAAGAAAAGGAAATGTACACGGCAAAACTCGCTTGCTCGCCGGCAGTGCGCGGCGCCGTCACTACGGAGGCTTTCAGCAAGTCCTATGGCGAGACGAATCTCAATGCCTTGATTCACCTGTTAAGCGACGAAAACAAAAAGGTCAGAAGCGGCGACCTGTCACGCACCGATAGTCTGCTGATGACCCAGGCGAATACTCTGGACGCCATATTCAACGAATTGGCACGCCGTGCAGCATCGAACATGGGCGAGTACATGGATGCCTTCGAGCGGTACCTGCGGCTCGCGCTGAAGGCGCAGAGCCAATGTCGGGCAACTCTGGAAACGCTGGCGGCGATCAAGAACCCGCCCGTGATCTACGCCAAGCAGGCGAACATCGCCCACGGGCCGCAGCAGGTGAATAACGGTACCCTGCCCGCCCCCGCAGGCGAGAAAAACGCAATCGAGCCAAACAAACTTTTGGAGCAACAACATGAGCAACGGCTGGACAGCGGAACGCAGGGCACGACAATCGGCGCTGATTCGGCAATGGCGACCGTGGGATAAGTCGACCGGGCCGAAGTCGGACGCAGGTAAGGCGAAGGTGGCACGGAACCCCGACAAAGGCGGTACGCGGCCCATGCTCCGGGAACTGGTGAAGGTGCTGCGAGAGCAAGTCGAGACGTTGAAGCGCATCGAGTAGAAAGTCGGCGCTGGCGAGACGGAGAACTGTCAGATCAAGTTGCAACTTCTACACCTCATTTCATTTGGCTACCTACCTCGACATGTGCTCGCATCAACGGCGTACTGCATAACGAATTGGTTGGTTGAGTCGAAGTACTGGTAGTCAAAAGAAACACCGTTGTTAAGCGCCCTCAACGTGTCTGGATTTGTACACGCGGCATTCACGCTGTTGTTGTAGTACTCCGCTTTCAAACCGTTCACGTTTCCAATTGCCGATTTTGGTTTTGTGAAACTATAGCGGTTCATCAGAATCTTGCCGACTGCCGCTATGTTCGTAGCCTGTACATTTTCGCTCACCATCATGGGAAGACTCTTTCTTGTTTGATCCGCGATTTTTTTGAGCTGTGTTTCTATGGAGTCGGCTGCCCACGCGGGATGAGCGCAGTTTAAAAGCAACAACGCACAAATTATTCGTCCTAAAAACGCATTCATCCTCTCCTCCTTTGAGGCCAAACGCCTGACATAATTGGCGCTCCGCGACTTCATCGCGCAGCGTCCCTTGGAACAATGACTTGGGCGTCGCGTACTACTCGCCAATGTGGTGCCACTGATCCTCCGGCAGCCCACGCAAGAACATATTGACCTCTTCAAGGCAGCCGTGAGAAGCAGCCCACTCAATGTGCTCGCGCAGGCGGAGCATTTTTGACATGGCAGGAGTGTCCCACCATGCGGCGAGTATGAGTGGAAGGGACGGCTCCCGGCCTGCTCCACTGAGCTTTTTGTCAGGCAGCATGTCGAAGAGTTGCAGCCATCTTTGCGGCTGTGGGCAAACCCGTTTGTTTTTTTGAACTTCGGCCAATACTTGTTCGAGACTAGTATATCGTTCCATCAATATAATTACGTATTATGCGATTTCAAGGTCGAATTTCTTCCAGCGAAAGACAACTGGGGTGGCGTTCATTTCATCGATACCTTTCAGGATGCGCGCTTTGAGTTCATGAATCGAGGCGACGCGGATATGGCGGAGGAAGGTCCGGGCCATTTTCGAGAAAGCGCATTCGATCAAGTTGAGCCAAGAACCATGCTTGGGTGTATGAACATACTCGAAACGTCCGGGTCGCGTCGCCAAGTAAGCCATCGTCTCTTTCGAGATGTGGGCCGAGTGATTGTCGAGGACGACACGGATAATGGCCTCCGGCGGGTAGTACGCATCGATTGAACGGAGCAAACCGATGAATTCGCAGCTGCGGTGCCGGTCTTCGACTTGGGCAAACACATGGCCGGCGTGCAAGTCGATGCCGGCCAGGATCGATACGGTTCCATGGCGGACGTACTCGTAATCCCGACTCACCGTCGGCGCTTTGCCGGGAACCGGTGGCCGGTCAGGCGCCGTCAAGCCAATCGCTTGAACGCCGGGCTTTTCATCGACACTGACCGTGTAAATCGGGTTCGGCCGTCCATCATGAACGGCGCCTTCGGTGTAGAGGGAAACGTCCCGGTGGACCATCAGCACCTCATGCATCTTCCGGTCGAAGTCGGGATCCCGTTTCTCCAGGTAGTAGGTGATCTTGTGGGGTTTGAGTTGGTTTGCATCAAGAATCCGCCAGACCGTGCTCTTGCCCGCACCGGCAAGCCGTGGGAAGCCCGATGCCGCTGCCTGTTTGGCCACATGGCGGGCCAGCGCCGAGATGCTCCACAACTCCGCAGCCAGTCCAAGCTCCCTTGGTTTGGTGCACGCTACGCTGACCACCCAAGCCTTGGCCTCCTCAGTAATCTCCGGGGCGTGAGGCCGGTGGTAGGTATCCTTCAATCCGGCTTGAATGCCCGCCGCAAGTGCCTTGTCGATGCATTTGTAGATCATCGGCCGGCTGACGCCCAGCTGCCGCTGAATCTCGGTGATCGATACGCCCTGCGCGTATTTGAGCAGCACGCCGGCACGCTCCACTTCGCGCAACGGCGCCGTTCGCGACGCCGCCAATTCAGACAACCTGGACCTCTGCTCGTCTGTCAGCAACAGTGCTGCTCGCCCGCTTGTCCGTCCCATGATCACCTCCACGTCAAATGCTAAGACAATCATGGCAATTAACGGCACGTTTGTAAATATATTAATGGAACGTACTACTAGTCATGTCGGATATTCGCTTGGGCGAACCTGTTCCACGCTTGCTCCCCCAGAACAAGCACCATCAGTGATAACAACCTTGCCATTTGGCATCCGGCACTTGATCGCGTCGGCGTGGGCTGATTCTGATAGTGTGACAAGCGTGAGAAGTAACAACAGACTGGCTTTCATAAATCCCCCTCTGTGGCTCACATTATGCTCTAAGATTTGCATGGGCAATCGAAAATGGGAGATGGCAATGTTTGGGGTTTATTTTGGCGAGCTAATCATTCAAGCCCTTCCTGCAGCCGTACTCGCCTATGGTTTCGCTTTGCTGATTTACCGGCTAAAGGATGGGCAGATACCCGAAATTCCCAAGGCGTCCCATGCATTTGGATGTGCGGTCGCGCTTCTCGGGGGTGCGCTTTTTCGCATTGTTGCCATGAATACTTCTGCGGGGGTTGGCGCATTATTCCTCAAGACAAATGAGGCCATGGCCTTCTACCTCCTCATAGTCCCGGCATGCGTGGCTGTCATCTATCTGCATTTCGCCAAGAAATCAGCCAGCAAGTTTGCGGAGGAAACCCTGCCGTCAGTGACGGAGACTTCTATAGATGATCAGGTGTTTCTTCGGGTAGCGCGGGAGTTAGCTGCGAACCAGAAGGATGAGGCACTATGGATGAAAGCCTTCGCCCTTGAAAACGGGGATACGGCGAAGACCAAGGCCCATTACGTTCGGTTGCGGGTTGAGAAGTTACAGGGTGCAGCCCAGCGCCCGCCCCTTTCA
Source organism: Candidatus Dechloromonas phosphoritropha (assembly GCA_016722705.1). NCBI lineage: Bacteria > Pseudomonadati > Pseudomonadota > Betaproteobacteria > Rhodocyclales > Azonexaceae > Dechloromonas > Candidatus Dechloromonas phosphoritropha. Next base: position 1,008,996 of record JADKGN010000004.1, read on the forward strand.
CAACAGCAGCAACCAAGTGCCACGGTATCAAAATCAATACTGGCACTTCCCAACCTGCTGATAGGCGCCCTGTACGTAGTCAGTGTTTTTGCAATGTCATCGAAGTACGGGTTCTCGATGACCGCTTTTGCCAGAAGTCTCGGTGTATGCGCTATTCCAGCCCTGGTGGCGTTCGCTTGGACTATGCGCAGGGATGACGCGCAGCGACTCAAGACCGCCTCTTATGTTGTAACGGGGTTGTTTTTTGCCATCGCTATCATGTCGCAGCTACAGGTTGCGAAGGAAAAAGCGGCACAAGCTTCTGTAGCTTCACCGGTAGCGCCTACGGAACAGCGTTCTTCTCCACCCGTTGATTGGTCACAATTCACCCCCGCCGGGACGGAGAAAAAAACTGGAGCGTTCGACGACCTAATACCAGCCGGGACGGAGAAAAAAACTGGAGCGTTCGACGACCTAATTGATCAGGCTCGAATCATGCGTGATGCCGGCGTTGGTGGAACACAAAGTGAGCCAGACGTTCGCGCATGGGGGGAAGGAAGGCTAGTCGCTCTTTTACGCAAATTAGATGACTATCCAAAGGCAATGAATGGTGTTGAGAATTGGAGGTATCTATTGGTTTCCAAAGCAGGATGGCCAGATGGATACGCGCTTTTCTTGGGGTTTATGTACCAAATAGCTGACATCAACGATGGCAAGATATGCCGCCCGGATTTATCTAGGCATGACGGCCTTTTAGTTAAAGGCCAAGGAAAAGGATTTACACTTTTCCGTGAATGCTATGAATTGACTCCCTAGAAATATTTGTTTTTCAACTTGGAAGCCATCACCCCCTTCGTATGCACCTAATTCTTCGAGTTCTTCTTGTTACGTCACTGGCAAGCCTCAGCACATCTGCATTTTCCGCTTGGATCAAGTTCGCAGAGAATGACCGTTTGATTGCGTACTACGAGCCGGTTACATCGAACAATGCCGAGGGTTTGCTCGTATGGGTAATGTACGACTACAAATCCGAGCAGCATTCAGAGCGCAGCGGCCGTCGATACGCCTCTCAGAAGGGGCAACAAGAAGTCGATTGCATCGGCGAAAAAAGTCGAACCGTATTCTTCACTTGGCACGCAGGCAGAATGGGTGACGGCCCCGTGGTGTACACAGGATCGAACCCTCTACCTTGGGAGCCAAACTCTCCAAATAGTCTTGCAAGAGCCTTGTCTTTGGCGGTCTGTTCGAGAATGTAGGAATTAAAATTGTCAGATATTTGAATTTCTGGACACGGTGAATCTACGGCGAACTATAGAGGCAGCAGCAATCGGCTGGGGGCATATTTGGGGGCATATCAGGAATTGCAAAAACACAGATCATTGCAGCACAATCGATTCTGCGGTTAGTTCGATTCCCATCGCCGACCGACGTCGATCAGACCCGCCCCCGAGGCGGGGTTTTCTTTTTCAGAAGGGCAGCATCGCACGGATGACAGTAACTTTGGCGGTAACTTGAAAATGTAAAAATCACAGATCGTTGCAGCGCAATCGATTCGGCGGTTAGTTCGATAGACCTCCTCCCACCAAAATTCAACGCCCAACCCTTCCCAGTGTCCCGCGAAGCAAAACCTTGCCGCTTTGGCAAGAATATGATTCCAATTAAGTGGGGCAAGGATAGAATGGCACTTACTTAAGCCCCAACATACTGATGTAATTGATAAAGCAGGCTGAATCGACGCGTGATAAGTTGGAGTCGCCAAACACCCGACTGTCACCCGAGGAATCAGCCCCAATGCATGCTACTCACAAAGCCATCACCCGGCAACGTCACGCGATTTCGGCGAAGGCCAACAGCGTAGATGCCCACGCGTTTTTCGATCTATTGACTGGGCCGGAACTCTTCGATGCCGTGGAGTTGGCCTTGCCGCCGCACCGAGAGCGACTGTTTCCGCCCACTGAAACGCTATCGATGTTTTTGGCGCAAGCCCTCAGCGCCGACCGCTCCTGCCAACGCGCCGTCAATGAAGGGGCGATCAAGCGCCTGATCGCCGGACTCACGCCCTGCAGCACCCATACCGGCGCCTACTGCCGGGCTCGCCAACGCGTGCCGACGTCGATGGTCAGTACCTTGACCCATCAGACCGGGCAATGGCTAACGGCCCATGCCCCGGCGGCATGGCACTGGCGGGGGCGTCCGGTACGATTGGTGGATGGGGCCACGGTGATCATGCCCGATACTGACGCCAATCAGGCCGACTTCCCGCAGCCCGGTAGCCAGAAGGCTGGATTGGGATTCCCGCAATGCCGGATCGTCGGCCTGATCTGCCTGGGCAGCGGTGCTGTGCTCAATGCCGCGATCAGCGCCTGTCGCGGCAAAGGCAGCGACGAGCAGTCCTTGCTGCGCCGCCAGATCGACACCTTGGTGCGCGGCGATGTGCTGGTGGGCGATGCGTTCTTTGCCACCTACTTCCTGCTCTGCGCGCTGATCGAGCGAGGGGTTGATGCCGTCTTTGAACAACACGGATCACGCCAACGCACCACCGATTTTTGCCTCGGCCAGCGACTGGGGGAGCGTGACCACCTGCTGGTTTTATCCAAACCAGGCATCAAGCCAGACTGGATGTCTCAGGAGGATTACGCGCAGGCACCGGCCAGTGTCACGGTTCGCGAGCTTCGGGCGGGGGGCAAGACACTCGTCACGACCTTTCTGTGTCCAAAGCAAACATCCAAGGAGGCCATCAAACGCCTGTATCGGGATCGCTGGCATGTTGAACTTGATCTGCGCAACATCAAGACCACCTTGGGCATGGAGCAACTGGGCTGCCAAACGCCAGCCATGGCCGTGAAGGAAATCTGGGTCTATCTGCTCGCCTACAATTTGATCCGCTTGATGATGGCTCAAGCGGCGCTACAAAGCGGCCTCTTGCCCCGTCAGTTGAGCTTCAAGCATGCCGTGCAAGTCTGGCTCGCCTGGGCGCCTCATGCCTATCATGGTGGCATCGCACACCCCAGCCAACTCTTCGCCCTCATTGCCCAGCAAACCGTCGGCAATCGCCCAGGCCGCATCGAGCCTCGTGCCCTCAAGCGACGCCGCAATGCCTACCCATTATTGATGAGACCACGCCCTATGGCACGGGAGGATATCCAGCGCCATGGGCACCCAAAAAAGCTTAAGTAAGTGCCATTCGGGCAAGGATACGCTTCCAAGCTTTATATGAAAAAGCCGAGACTGTGAATGCAGCCTCGACTTTTCCTATTGGGCCGGCACCCCAGCCTTTTTTTGCCGCTTCGCCTTTTCCTTTGGTGGATTGCTTGCAGCCAGTCGTTTGATCAATTCTGTCGCCGGCTCGTCGGCCGGGTCTTGCGGCACGAGTTCGCCGCGAAAAACCTTGGCGAGTAGGGCTGGCGTTAGCTGTCCAGCCTGCTGGCGAGCGGTGGCGAGACGAGGTTCAAGGCGGTCGGCGAGGTGAACAGCTGTTCGACACGGCGGACTATTTCGTATTGTTCGTCTATTGGGGGGTAGTGGAACTAGGAATGTTTTATTAACTAGTGACAAGTCGATCCGTAAGCAAGGATTGAGTCCCTAAACTGCTGTAAATCGGGTGGCAGGTAGCCACCGCTTCGATTCGGTAAACTGACGTTGCGAGACGATCGATAACCGAAGGAGAGAAGCGATGACTGGGTATGAGGTTAGCGTAGGAACGGACTTGCTGCCAGGGCTTTTAAACGGGCAGGACGGGCTGGCGAAACTGGTGGAAGCGGTGCTCAATCAAGTACTGGAGGCGCAGGTGACGGAAACGCTGGGGGCGACGCGGCACGAGCGCACGGACGAACGGGCCGGCTATCGCAACGGCTACCGGCCACGCACCCTTTACACGCGGGTTGGGCCGGTGACGCTGCTGGTGCCGCAGACGCGGGACGGCAGCTTTTCGACGGACATCTTCAAGCGCTACCAGCGGAGCGAGCAGGCCTTCGTTCTGGCGCTCATGGAAATGGTCGTGCACGGTGTCTCGACGCGCAAGGTCTCGGCGATCACCGAAGAGCTGTGCGGCGCCAGCTTCTCCAAATCGACGGTGAGCGCACTGTGCGCCGGACTGGAACCGCGGGTCAGCGCGTTCAACGAACGGCGGCTGGACGGCGAGTATCCCTTCGTGCTGGTCGATGCCCTGTTCATCAAGAGTCGGCAAGAAGATCGTGTGGTTTCGCGTGCCGTGCTGACCGTCTCAGGCATCCGCTCCGATGGCTTCCGGGAGATTCTGGGCGTGCGGATCGGCGACACCGAGAGCTTCGCCACCTGGGACGAGACCTTCCGCTGGCTCAGAGGGCGCGGCCTCAAGGGCACGCAGTTCATCATCTCGGACGACCACGGCGGCCTGCGTGAAGCGGCAGCGCGGCACTTTCAGGGGGCCAGCTGGCAACGCTGTCAGGTGCATCTGATGCGCAACATTCTGGGCCAATGCAACACCCGCCACCGCGCCGAGGTGGCAGCTGCCGTCAAGCTCGTGCTGCAGGCGCCCGATTTGGTCGAGGCCAAGCGCCGCCTGGCGGAATTCACCGAGCGCTTCGCCAAGAGCGCCCCCAAAGCGGTGGCCTGCCTCGAAGCAGGATTCGAGGATGCCATGGCGGTAATGGTCTTGCCCGAGAAGTATCGCAAGCGGCTACGCACAACGAACATGCAGGAGCGGCTCAACGAGGAAATTCGCCGGCGGGAGCGCGTGATCCGCATCTTCCCCAACGACGAGTCAGCCTTGCGCCTGATCGGCGCTCTGCTGGCCGAACAGAACGAGGCTTGGCAGGAACGGAAGTACCTCGACATGGATGAATTCAAGGAGTGGGCGGCTTCCCGCGCCGCAGCTAGCGAGGGCAACAACGTTGTTGCCCTCGCTAGCTGAAAACCATTCGTCATTCATCGGATCGAAGAGTATTTACAGCAGATTTTGGACTTGACTTAAGCAAGGCTGCGCCCAAATCTAAAGTGCATCACTTTCCGGGAGGTAATGCGTTGCGATGGGAAGGAAATACGAACACCTGAGTCGTGAAGAGCGCACGATGATCCAGTTGGGGCTTGAGCAGAGCTGCACGCCAAGTTCGATCAGTCGTGAATTGAACCGCAACGGCTGGAGCAATCCGGCCACAGCACCCAGGAAACGCGGGCGTCCGTTGGTCGCAGGCGGCTATCGAGTGCCGCTCGCGCAGCAGCGCGCCAGTACGTTGGCGAGGACCGCACGTTTGTCCCTCTCGGCTGGCCCAGGACGGTCCGCTCTGGGCGCATGTCGAACGCCTGCTGCGCGCCCAAGGCGAAGATCGCCAGGGCCAGATTCCTGATATGACCAGCATCCATCTGCGCCCACCGGATATCGATAAGCGCTTCATTCCAGGCCACTGGGAGGGCGATCTGATCAAGGGAGCACGCAATGCCTCGTCCATCGGCACGCTGGTCGAGCGGACCACGCTCTTCGTCACCTTGGTCAAAATGGCAAACGCAACCGCCGAAACGGCGGCCGCTGCCTTTGGCGCTGTCCTCAATCGGATCGATGCGCAACGACGTCTTTCCCTGACCTACGAGCAAGGGCGTGAGATGGCGCAGCATGCGCGGCTTTCCGAAATCACCGGCGTTGCCGTGTATTTCACCGATCCGCACAGCCCTTGGCAGCGCGGCATCAATGAGAATACCAATAGCCTACTTCGCCAGTATTTCCCCAAGAGTTCCGATCTCTCTGGATTCTCTCAGGCCGAACTCGATGCCGTTGCCTGGCAACTCAATACGCGACCTCGAAAGAGCCTCAACTTTCGCTGCCCCACTGAACTATTTATGCCAGAATCCTTCGACTTCTTTGCGCATCATTATCAGCTTGTTGCACTTCGAACTTGAAACCGCCCACCAATAGAAATCAGCAGGAGGCCCGTTTATGTCTGACGCGAACAGTTATCTACTCCCAAAAATCTGGGTCTGGAATAAGGCCAATGGTGGCCAGTTTGCGAACATCAACCGGCCCATCGCCGGGTCAACCCATGAGCACGCGCTGCCCCGTGGCAAGCACCCGCTACAGCTGCATTCGCTGGCTACGCCCAATGGTGTCAAAGTTACGATCATGCTGGAAGAGTTGCTGGCACTCGGTCAGACCGGCGCTGAATACGATGCCTGGCTAATCCGAATCAACGAGGGAGATCAGTTCGGTAGCGGCTTTATCGAGGTTAACCCCAATTCCAAGATTCCAGCGCTACTGGACTGCAGCGGCCCGAAACCCGTAAGGGTGTTTGAATCGGGATCGATTCTTCTCTATCTGGCCGAGAAATTTGGGGCCTTTGTGCCTACCGAACCGGCCCGACGCGCCGAATGCCTGTCGTGGTTGTTTTGGCAGATGGGCAGTACGCCTTTTCTGGGTGGTGGCTTCGGCCACTTCTACGCTTATGCGCCAACAAAAATCGAATACGCGATTGACCGCTTTGCCATGGAGGTCAAACGCCAGATGGATGTGCTCAACCGACGGCTAGCCGAAAGCCCCTACGTCGGTGGAGATGAGTACTCGATCGCCGACATGGCCATTTGGCCATGGTACGGAGCCTTGGCCAAAGGTCAGCTGTACGAGGCGGGTGAGTTTCTACAGGTAAACGAGTACACCCACGTGATTCGCTGGGCTGATGAAATTGGTCAGCGCCCGGCAGTGCAACGGGGCCGCATGGTCAACCGGGTGACGGGACCGCTGGAAAGCCAACTGCAGGAGCGCCACGATGCGAGAGACTTCGAGATCAGCACACAAGACAAACTGCAGGCCGGGTCATGATCCCACGCGGCGACTGAGTAACAGTGCCCAGTTCCCGTAGCAAATGCAACCTGTCGATCGAAAAGTTAATTCCCAAATTCGAACGGAGCCATGATGCCCGCACACTCTCTTGAAGATCGCGCAATGGGGGCCTTGATGGGTGGCTTCATTGGTGATGCCCTCGCGCTTGGCCCTCATTGGTACTACGACCTGGATCGACTTCATGCCGATTATGGAGCGTGGATCAACGACTACAGCACACCCAAACCGGGGCGCTATCATGCCGACATGAAGGCAGGGCAACTGTCACAATCAGGATTCCTGCTGCGCCTGACCGTGCAGTCACTGGTCGATTGCGGCAGCTACGATGAAGCCGACTTTTGCCGTCGTATGGACACGGAATTCTTCCCGCTGCTTGACGGGACACCGATGAACGGACCAGGTGGCTACACCAGCCAGTCAATCCGGGAGGCGTGGCGCAAGCGGGTTGGCGCCGGATTGCCGTGGGGGCAGGTGGCAGGAAACGCCGATACCACCGAAGCCGCTGAGCGCATTCTCGCCATCGCTATCCGTTACGCGATGCAGCCGGCTGAACTCGCGTTGGCCATCACCCGCAATACGCTGCTGACGCAGACAGATGGCACGGTAGTCGCAATGACCGTCGCCTTCGGCGCGCTACTTGGCATGCTGGTTGAAGGGCAGCCCTTCGATTCAAGCATCTCGGGCAAACTGATGGCACGGGTCAATTCGGGGGAACTGCCATTCCACGCGGTCACCAGTGGCAATTTGCAAGCACCGCAACCAGATCAGGCGGAAGCACCAACTGCCGGTCGTTTTCCTTCGCCGGACGCCCTGCTTAGCCAATCCTCGATTGCCCTCGCAGCGCTCGATCCCGATATTCGTATTGAGCCCGCCTGGAAGGTTTCTCTTGTGTATGGCATGCCCTGTGCTGTCTATCATCAGTTTCCAGCCGCTTACTATCTTGCTGCCCGGTTTCATGATGACTTCGAGTCTGCTGTGCTCCATGCGGTCAATGGTGGCGGTCAGAATCAGGCCCGCGCCATTCTGGCCGGCGCCCTTACCGGAGCTCAAACCGGACTCTCGGGGATTCCTCAGCGCTTCCTTAGTGGCCTGGAGAATAGTGGCGAGTTGCTGGATTTGGCAGGGCGACTGGCTAAACAGATTATTCACTAGCCAGTCGTTAAAACTCCCGATTACTGTCAGCATTGTGGCCGTCATTACTGCATGACGGCTTTGCCGTTCCGGTCGTTTCCGCTTTGGCCGAAGAAGCGACTGCCTGACGGAACTGGAGTTGATCGAACCGAAACTGCTCCTGTGCTTTTCCGAACAGAGCACCGGGCTGCTGGCCACGATCTTGCCAGCGAAATTCGTGGTGACCTGAGTGCCGCCCATCACGTCGGCGGCATGCTGTTATAACGGGAGACGTGCCGGCAACAGTCGGCGAATCAGCCGCCCCAGATGCAAGCGAAAGCTGGGACTATGCAGACAAACCCCGCCCAGCAGACCGACGACCGAGCCGAGCACGGTATCGAACAAGCGCGCCTGCAGCATCGCATCAGGGGAACCATGGCCAAGATGGGTGGCCTCGGCGAGCAGGAGGGCCAGCGGGGTGATGAAAATCACCGCCAGGCCGTAATGGCGGACCACCAGCGTCTCGGTGATGAAGGCCAGCAGCATCAGCAGCAGCGAGAAACTCCATTCGTCGAGCGGCATGAGCAACAAGCCCCACGCCAGCAGCAGGCCGACCGCAGTGCCGGCAATCCGGTGCACCTGCTTGGTCCAGACGGCGCGCAACGAGGCGCCCTGGATCACCGCCAGGCAGCTCACCGGTACCCAGTAGGGCCGCTCCAGTTGCAATGCCTGGGCCAAAGCCAGCGAAATACCGACGAACAAGCCGATCACTATCGAGTCGAAAACAACAAAGTCGAAGGTTGGCGGCGGCAATGGATTGACCGGTTGCGGCGCCTGCAGACGCAAGATGTAAAGGCTGTAGAAAAAAGCAATCAGGCAAGCGAGCAAACCGCCCATCGTCAGCAAACCGACGAAAAGTGGCACCTGCAACACACCAATTGGCGTAAAAGCGCCGATCGCCGCGGCCATAATGAAAAATACGCTCCCCGGCGGCGCAAGCGCAAAGAAACGGCAAACCATCACGACCACGACAGCGATGAAAGTCAGCACTGGGACGAGCAACAGCGGCAGGAAGTGGCACATCACGCCGAGGGTGTAGCAGGCGCTCATGCCAAAGGAAGAGACCATCAGCGACACCATGCGGTGCGGCAGCGGTGTGTTGGGAACGTAAAGGAAGACCAAGCCACCGAGCGACGAGACAAGACCGTATTCGAGATGATCGAAATAGGCGCCGACCAAGAGCGGCAGACCAATAGCCAGCCCGGCACAGAACGGCATCTGCCAGCGCCGATCGCTGCGGTTGACGGTCGTCAGGTGGAGTATTTCCCGTCGCAACAGTGCCTGAAATCGCTCCCAACCTCGCCAGTTCATTGACCAGCAGCCCTCCGCAGATCGCCGTCAGTCGTCAATACCCTTAATCCATAGGCCAAAAAGTGTAACGCTCAACCCGTGCCAGTGACGCCTGTACCGACGATGGCAATTTTGCGGTTTGTGTTCAGTTTTTGCGAGATGCTGTCGATTACAGCCTTGACGATCAGGCCAAGGCTACACCCGCTTACTGATCGAAGAGCTTGTTGGCCGTTGCGGCGATGAGCTTGCCTTGGTGACGGGCGCCCTCCAGCTCAATGGCACTCGGTTGGCGTTGGCCTTGGCCTCCGGCAATCGTCGTCGCACCGTAAGGGCTGCCCCCGACGATCTCGTCCAGGGTCATCTGGCCTTGGTGGCTGTAGGGCAAGCCAACGACAATCATGCCGAAATGGAGAAGATTCGTAATGACAGAGAACAAGGTGACTTCTTGCCCTCCATGCTGTGTCGCAGTCGATGTAAAGGCACCCCCTACCTTACCGTGAAGCGCGCCACGCGCCCACAGGCCACCGGCCTGATCCAAAAAGCTTGCCATCTGTGATGGCATCCGGCCAAACCGTGTTGGACAACCAATGATAATGGCATCGTAAGTTTCCAATTCCGCTACCGTTGCCACAGACGCCGCCTGATCAAGCTTGAAATGAGCCGACGTGGCTATTTCGTTCGGAACGGTCTCTGGCACCCGCTTGATATCGGCTGTTGCACCGGTTGAACGGACCCCCTCTGCAATAGCTTGCGCCATGGTTTCGATGTGCCCATAGGTTGAGTAATACAACACCAGAATTTTTGACATATGAACTCCTACGACGAGGGTTGCGCCAATTGAGTCGCCGGCAGCATCGCGATATTGAAAGTATCAAATGGTAATGATTTGTGCCAATCGAGGGGAGAAAATTCAATTGTTTCGCGTGTAACATCTAGCCTGCAACCTAGGCATGGTTCTCGGAGGAATTTCATGCATCAGTTGAAACTGAGCAAGGCCTTTACTCTGATGGAATCAGGGCCTGTGATCCTCGTAACAACTCGTGATGGGAAAAAGGCCAACATCATGACTATCTCCTGGACCATGGTGATGGAATTCACTCCGGTATTTGCGATCACCACAGGTGCATGGAATTACTCCTTCGCGGCATTGCGAAAGAATCGAGAGTGTGTCATTGCAATTCCCACCGTCGAGCTACTGGATAAGGTGGTTGGAATAGGGACGTGCTCTGGGGCCGATACGGACAAGTTTGCCAAGTTCAATCTCACGCCAGTGCAGTCCAAGCTCGTCAAGCCGCCCTTGATCAAGGAGTGCCTCGCCAACATCGAATGCAAGGTCATCGACATCGTCAAAAAGCACAATATTGTTGTGTTAGAAGCGGTTGCCGCATACATCGATAGCGCACGCAAAGAGAAACGTACGGTTCACGCGGTTGGTGACGGAACATTTATTGTCGACGGACGCAAAATTGACCGGAAGAAGATGATGGCGTCCAAGCTCCCGCCGGACGTTTAGTGTTCATGGACCGGACCGCCGAAGAAATCAGTCAGTCAGCCATCATTCCAATCGAAAACCTGTTGATTCTGCCGCCATGACCGGAACTGTAAAGGCGCTGCTCTGTCTGAAAGTCCGCAAGAGTGACTTTGGTCTGCATGGTGAGGCAGAAGGCATAGTTGTTAATCTGCGAAGCGCAGGCTTTAACCAATTCCAATAGCAACGATTCTAGGCCGCTTTGGTTATCGCAGATCTCCAGAGCAGGCATTGCCTTGTATACGTCAGGGGCGACTTTCGAGGCGTCCAATCGTGCTTGCATAGTTCTACTTTGTCAGATTCCATAACAACGTAATGCCTTCAGGGTAGCGGCCTGTTTTTGATAAGCGAAATCCATGGCTTTCTGGCGCCGTCGATGGCGATTTGCGATCATGGTGGCGAGGTCAGCATCTGTCTCGATCCTGGACGGTAGCTTGTGGCGCAAGATATCGACCAGGTCATTGCAGGAAAGCAGCGTAGCCGTCTCACGATTAGCCAGTCGTTCCTTGGCCAGAAACATCAGCGCCACCATGACGAGCGCCATGTGATGATGCCAGGCCTGCCAACTCCTGACCTGATAATCGGCCATCCCGCAGGCGCCCTTGGCATCCTCGAAGGCGCGTTCGACCAAGTGGCGGGCCACCTGCATATCGGCCAAGCGGCGTAGCGAACTCTGGGGCTTGGCATTCGATAGGCAGAACTTCAGCTTCGTGCCATCAATTTCCCGACGAACCAGCAAATGCCAGTCAAGTCCAAAATCTGCTGTAAATACTCTTCGATCCGATGAATGACGAATGGTTTTCAGCTAGCGAGGGCAACAACGTTGTTGCCCTCGCTAGCTGCGGCGCGGGAAGCCGCCCACTCCTTGAATTCATCCATGTCGAGGTACTTCCGTTCCTGCCAAGCCTCGTTCTGTTCGGCCAGCAGAGCGCCGATCAGGCGCAAGGCTGACTCGTCGTTGGGGAAGATGCGGATCACGCGCTCCCGCCGGCGAATTTCCTCGTTGAGCCGCTCCTGCATGTTCGTTGTGCGTAGCCGCTTGCGATACTTCTCGGGCAAGACCATTACCGCCATGGCATCCTCGAATCCTGCTTCGAGGCAGGCCACCGCTTTGGGGGCGCTCTTGGCGAAGCGCTCGGTGAATTCCGCCAGGCGGCGCTTGGCCTCGACCAAATCGGGCGCCTGCAGCACGAGCTTGACGGCAGCTGCCACCTCGGCGCGGTGGCGGGTGTTGCATTGGCCCAGAATGTTGCGCATCAGATGCACCTGACAGCGTTGCCAGCTGGCCCCCTGAAAGTGCCGCGCTGCCGCTTCACGCAGGCCGCCGTGGTCGTCCGAGATGATGAACTGCGTGCCCTTGAGGCCGCGCCCTCTGAGCCAGCGGAAGGTCTCGTCCCAGGTGGCGAAGCTCTCGGTGTCGCCGATCCGCACGCCCAGAATCTCCCGGAAGCCATCGGAGCGGATGCCTGAGACGGTCAGCACGGCACGCGAAACCCCACGATCTTCTTGCCGACTCTTGATGAACAGGGCATCGACCAGCACGAAGGGATACTCGCCGTCCAGCCGCCGTTCGTTGAACGCGCTGACCCGCGGTTCCAGTCCGGCGCACAGTGCGCTCACCATCGATTTGGAGAAGCTGGCGCCGCACAGCTCTTCGGTGATCGCCGAGACCTTGCGCGTCGAGACACCGTGCACGACCATTTCCATGAGCGCCAGAACGAAGGCCTGCTCGCTCCGCTGGTAGCGCTTGAAGATGTCCGTCGAAAAGCTGCCGTCCCGCGTCTGCGGCACCAGCAGCGTCACCGGCCCAACCCGCGTGTAAAGGGTGCGGGCCGGTAGCCGTTGCGATAGCCGGCCCGTTCGTCCGTGCGCTCGTGCCGCGTCGCCCCCAGCGTTTCCGTCACCTGCGCCTCCAGTACTTGATTGAGCACCGCTTCCACCAGTTTCGCCAGCCCGTCCTGCCCGTTTAAAAGCCCTGGCAGCAAATCCGTTCCTACGCTAACCTCATACCCAGTCATCGCTTCTCTCCTTCGGTTATCGATCGTCTCGCAACGTCAGTTTACCGAATCGAAGCGGTGGCTACCTGCCACCCGATTTACAGCAGTTTAGGGACTCAATCCAAATGCCAACGCCGGGCCGGTGCCGCTTGACCATCCCAGACAAAGACCCGACACGTCAGATAATCGGCAATGACCCCACCCGTTTCACCCTCGCGTACCGACAGGCGACACCAGGCCGCAGTCGGTTGCGCCAGCGCCCAAGCCGTCACCGTCGGCGCGGCTACTTGCGTTTGCCGTCATGTGGGTGCCTTGCCCTTGGCGGAAGTGCGCACCGGTACTCCGGGGCGCGGATCACTCAAATAGATCGTCCGATCCACATGCACTTCGGCCAGAAAGGTTTCACACTCGTCGCCAAGCTCCGTCAGCAACCACGGTACCTTGAAGATTACCCGCCTAATTGATGATGCCGAGGATGACGTGCTGGTACACATGAGTTTGACTATAACTGTTGTATTTACAACACCATAGCCCCAAGAAAAGATAAAACCAGATAAAGGCCAGCATTATTGGGAGTATCCTGATTTATCCATTAAATAAATAAGGTTAAGAATGAAAGTTAATCTTCATTCCCATATTCCGTCCCGGGCAACCGGCGTCGCCGCAGCTTTGGCGATTGCCTTCAGCGGATTTGCCCAAGGGGCGGAGATCTCGGCTGCCGAGGCCAAGGCTTTGAAGGCCAAGGTCAATGAGCAGGCCAAGCGTCTGGAATCACTCAAGAAGCAACTGGCGGACACCGATGCCAAGTTGCAGGGAATCCAGCAAGCTCTCGGTGTCGACGTTCCGGCCAAGACCGTAGTCGCCGCCACACCGGTTAAGGGCAAGGACACCCAGCCCACGCAGGTGGCCCAGGTAGCGCCGGTTCCGCAGGCTGCCGCAGCCGCGCAACCGCCGGCTACGGTCGGGGAGAGTCGCCCGGAGCGTGTCCAGCAGATAGCACAGATCTTCGAACAGCCGGGGGTGCTAACGCCTGCCGGACAGTTCTCGTTTGAGGCCGGATTGCAGTACTCGTACTCGTCGAACAATCGGGTATCCCTCGTTGGCTACACCATCATTCCGGCTATTACGATTGGCGTTATCGATGTGCGCGAAGTCAAGCGCAATACAACTACCGCCAACTTGACGGGTCGCTGGGGCGTGACCAACCGCCTGGAACTCGAGGCCAGGGTGCCGTATGTCTATCGCTCGGACGATCAGATTGCACGCGCCTGGAATACAGGCTCTGCCTTTGATGACACACTTGACCATAGCACCGGTCATGGCCTGGGCGATATCGAGGCGACGGCGCGTTACCAGTTCAACGAAACCAGCGTTGACAAGCCGGTCTATATCGGTACCTTGCGCTTCAAGGGTCGCACCGGCAAGGACCCCTTCGAGGTATTGTCGAACCAGATCTTGTCGCCCGAGTTGAGCACCAACCGGATCGAGGCCGAGTTGCCAACGGGTTCGGGCTTCTACACGCTGCAACCGGGATTGACCGTGCTTTACCCGACGGACCCCGCGGTCTTTTTTGGCGGCCTGAATTATCAGTACAATTTCTCGCGCTCCGGGGTGACAATGAACACGAGCAATGGGCCAATTGATCTGGGTACCGTGGATCCGGGCGATGTTATCGGCTACAACTTCGGGATGGGGTTGGCGCTCAATGAAAAATCGTCGTTCAGCATCGGCTACGATGGCGCTTCAGTGGGCAAGACCAAGATCAGCAAGCAGGAGACCTTGTCGACGCGCGTCCAGCTTGGAACGCTGCTTCTCGGTTACTCCCAGCGGGTGAGCCCTGCAACTTCGGTCGGTCTTACGGTCGGCGTCGGCGTCACGCGGGACAGCCCGGACGTGACACTCGGATTGCGGGTCCCGATGTCGTTCTAACATTTCCTCACTGTCAGCAAGAAAAACGGGCCACTATAGCGGCCCGTTTTGTTTTTTCCATCCGTCTCAGGTGGGTGGCGGTCCAATCCTCTTGACTTAGCGGTCTGTCATCTAATTTTGGCAACTTTGCCATCTGGCCGCGCCAAGATATAATCGAGCATGTAACCAATTGATATAAATAGGCGTTATATGACGGCCTAAATATGCCAATATCGTTTCACGGCTAACGGACTACATTCATGGCGCCAATTTCCTTGCCGCCGCCCGCCGCGAGCCTCGGTTTTTCACCCGAAACCGTGAATTGCCATTCACGAATCTGATCGCTTTCCTGCTCACCGGCATTCGCGGCGCAGTTCAGGCGGAGCTTGATTCCTGCTTTGCCCTGCTTGCCGGAAGAACCCGCCTTTGTCGGGCGATCACGGCCAGTGCCTTCTCAAAGGCGCGCAGCCATCTGGTCGCCAATCTCTTTGAGCCGCTCAATACAGAATTGCTGCGCCTGGTCGATGAGGTCGTTCCGCAGCAGCCGGACTGGCAAGGCTTGCGGGTCTTGGCGGCGGATGCATCGAAGGTACGTCTGACCTTGCTTGACCTGGAAGGGCGCCGCCATATTCGAGAAGCGGCCATCTTCGGTTTGTTTCGGCCAGGGATCGAATTGTTCGACTCGCTGATTTTGCACAGTTCGCTGGTCGGCGAACGTCAGATGTTGTTTGAGCGGCTTGACCGACTCGGTGCTCAGGACATGCTGGTGCTTGATCGCGGGTATCCGGGTGCCTGGTTGGTCGCGGCGCTGTTGCATCGAGGTATCCCCTTTTGCATACGCTGTGATTCGTCCGCTTCCTTTTCTGCCATCACCCAGTTCATGCGATCCGGAGAAGATGAGGCGCAGGTGACATTGCCGCCACCGCATCGTCAGGATGCCATTGATTACGAGTGTCCGCGTCTGCCTTCTATGGTTCGCCTGATTCGTCAGGTGACGCCGACTGGCAAGGTACGGGTCTTGATGACCTCCTTGCTTGATACCGCGCGGTATCCGGCCACAAGCTTCTCAGCCCTTTATCACAGCCGTTGGCGTATCGAGGAGGCGTTCAAGCGCATCAAACACCGGCTCAATCTGGAGCACACGTCCGGCCTGACTTGGCTGGCCGCCTGCCAGGATGTTGGGGCCAAGATGGTGTGTGACAATCTCAATGCCCTGGCCACCTACCTGGCTGCGGAAGAGCGGCTGCCCAGCGATTCGCCATGGCGAGTGAATCGGACGATGGCCTTCAATACCGTACGTCGTATCTTGCCCCGAGTCTTGGCGGGTGTGCAGCAAATCACCACCCGAGTTACCAAGGAAATCTTCTCGGAAATCGTCAAAAACCTTCAGAAATTTATCCCTGATCGTGCTCGACCTCGGCCAAACCAGCGAAAGCCTCACCTGTCCTTTGCTTACAAACCCGCCGTATGACTATGGACTAAGTTGAGAGGATTGCCCGGCGACCGCAGTCGCCTTCCATCACGATTTTAGCAACTCCTCCCGCGACCCGAGCCAGCGTTGCAGGTGACGTTCGGCGAGATCGGGATGCCCAGTCAGCATTTTCTCGGCAACGTTACGCGCCATCTCGACCAGATCGGCATCCATTTCCAGATCGGCGTAGCGCAGTAGGGGCACCCCGCTTTGCCGGCTGCCGACGAATTCGCCGGGGCCGCGGATCTGCAGGTCCTGGCGGGCGATCTCGAAGCCGTCGCTGTTCTCGTAGATGATCTTCAGGCGCTGGCGGGCAATTTCGCCGAGCGGGCCGGCGTAGATCAGGACGCAGCTCGATTCGTACTGGCCGCGCCCGACGCGACCGCGCAACTGGTGCAGTTGCGCGAGACCGAAACGCTCGGCGTGCTCGATGACCATCAGGCTGGCGTTCGGCACATCGACGCCGACCTCGATGACCGTCGTCGCCACCAGCACGTTGATCTCGCCGGCGGCGAAGGCGGCCATCACCGCCTGCTTTTCATCGGCCTTCAGACGGCCGTGGACGAGCCCCACGGTCAACCCGGAAAGTTCTTCTGAAAGTGAGGTGAAGGTTTCCTGCGCGGTCTGCA
Organism: Candidatus Dechloromonas phosphoritropha; assembly: GCA_016722705.1. Lineage (NCBI taxonomy): Bacteria > Pseudomonadati > Pseudomonadota > Betaproteobacteria > Rhodocyclales > Azonexaceae > Dechloromonas > Candidatus Dechloromonas phosphoritropha. The sequence goes on from JADKGN010000004.1 coordinate 1,025,773, forward strand.
ACTGCAGGGCTTCCGATTCCTCGATCAGCGGGCAGACCCAGTACGCCTGGCGGCCTTCATCGACGTGTTTTTTGACGAAGCCGACGACATCCTCGCGCCGGTTGTCGGCGATCAACCGGGTCTTGACCGGGGTCCGGCCGGGCGGCAGTTCGTCGAGCACGGTGACGTCAAGGTCGGCGTAGTAGCTCATGGCCAGCGTGCGCGGAATGGGCGTCGCCGACATCATCAACTGGTGCGGATTGTTACCTTTCTTGCGCAGGGCGAGGCGCTGGGCGACACCGAAGCGATGTTGTTCGTCGACGATGGCCAGGCCGAGTCTGGCGAAATCGACGCCCTCCTGGATCAGCGCGTGGGTGCCGACGACCAGTTGCGCGTCGGCCGCCGTCGCCGCCAGTTGCTCGCGCTTGGCCTTGGTTTTCAGGCTGCCGGACAGCCAGGCCACGCGAACGCCGAGCGGTTCAAGCCAGTCCTTCAACTTCAGATAATGCTGCTCGGCGAGGATTTCGGTCGGCGCCATGAAGGCGGCCTGCCAGCCGGCCGAAATCGCCTGACAGGCGGCGAACGCGGCGACGATGGTCTTGCCAGCGCCGACGTCGCCCTGCAGCAGGCGCTGCATCGGATAGGGCTGGGCGAGATCACCGCCGATTTCGGCCATCGCCCGCAACTGGGCGCCGGTGAGACCAAACGACAGGCGGTCGAGCAGGAGTGCGCCGAGATCGTCGCGAGCCACCAGCACCGGCGCCCCCTTTTCGCGTCTTGCAAGGTAGGCGCGGCGCAAGGACAGTTGCTGCGCCAGAACTTCGTCGAACTTGAGGCGTCGCCAGGCGGGATGGTTGCGTGAGTGCAGGGTGTCGAGATCGGTGCCCGGCGGCGGCGTGTGCAGGAAATGCAGGCTGCGGGCGAAGCCGGGCAGCTTGAGCTGCTGTCGCAGGTCGTCGGGCAGGGTGTCAGCAAGCTCGGCCGTCTCCAGCGCCTTGCCGATCAGTTTCTGCAGTCCTGAATTGGCAACGCCCGCGGTCGACGGGTAAATCGGGGTCAATTCCGTCGCCAGCGGCTCGCCCTCGGCCACCTTGTGGAAGCGCGGATGGACCATCTCGGCGCCGAAGAAGCCGCCGCGCACCTCGCCGAAGGCGCGCACGCGTGATCCTTCGCTCAGCGCTGCCTGCTGCATCGGGTAGACGCTGAAGAAGCGCATGGTGAGCTCGCCGCTGTCATCGAGCGCACGGATGACCATCTGCCGGCGCGGCCGGAACTGCACCTCACAGGAAGTAACGACGACCTCGACCTGCACCGGCTCGCCCCACGGCGCCCGAGCCACCGGCGTGATGCGGGTTTCGTCTTCGTAGCGCAGCGGCAGGTGCACCAGCAAATCGGCCTCGCGATGGAGGCCGATCCTGGCGAGTTTCTTGCGTAGCGCCTCGGAGGCGCGGATCGAGCCGGATGTCTCGCTGGCCGCCATCGGCCGCTTAATTGCCGATGAACATCACCGCATCGGCCTCGACCAGCGCGCCACGTGGCAGTTCCTTGACGCCGACGGCGGCGCGCGCCGGGTAGGGTTCGCTGAAGTAGCGGGCCATCGTTTCATTGACCCTGGCGAAATTGCCGAGGTCGGTCAGGAAGACGTTGAGCTTGACGATGTCGGCCAGCGAGCCGCCAGCAGCTTCGGCGACGGCCTTGAGATTTTCGAAGACGCAAACGATTTGTGCGTCGATACCGTCTACCATCTGCATGGAAGCCGGATCGAGACCGATCTGCCCCGACAAGTACACGGTGCCGCCAACGCGCACGGCTTGCGAATAGGTGCCGATGGCGACCGGGGCTTTGGGGGTGGCGATGATAGTCTTGGCCATGGATTGTTTTCCCTTAACTTGGAACGAAGCCTGAATTCTAGATGAACCCACGCATCGAATCCCTGGAAAAAATGCTTGACGGCCCGCGCGACGGCGCCCTGCTCCGTTTCTCGCTCGGCAACGAATACCTGAAGGCGGGCGATCCAGCCAAAGCCGGAAAATGCTTCCAAGAAGCGGTCGACCGCGACAGCCAGTATTCGGCGGCGTGGAAGGCACTCGGCAAGGCGCTCGCCGAAGCTGGCGAAAAATGCGGGGCGCTTGCCGCTTACGAACGCGGCATCGCCGTGGCCGAGGCCAGGGGCGACATCCAGGCGGCGAAGGAAATGAAGGTTTTCGCCAGGCGCCTGCGCAAGGCGCCAGGCGCCTGAACGGGAGTCCTAGAAACCGTTCGAATACTGTATGCCCAGCACATGGGCGCTGTCGTTGTAGGAGCCGCGAAGGTTGCTGATGCCGACCGGGGCACCGGCTGGTGTCGTGAACGTCCGGGTCTGGTTGATGCTCGGATCCTTCATATACAGGTAGGCGTAGCCGGCATCGATCCGGCCGTAAACTCCGCCGTTCCACTGACCGCCGAACGAGAACCAGAGACGGTCGTTATCAGGCGTGCGGGCCGTACGGTTGTCGTCCGACGTCGGGGTTCGATCGTAGGCGATGCCGAACTTTACCTTCCATGCGTCACTGGCCTTGTAGGCGGCACCCCAGGCAATACGCCACGAGTTGTCATAATTGAAGGACTCGGTTTCGGTGCCTGTGACGGAACGAACGTTCAACTTGTCGAGCGTATTCCAGCGGGTAAAGGACAAATCGCCCATCGCCTCCCAGCGATCCGAAACCTGTTGCCAGACCGAGAGGATGACGGTATCCGGCAACTTGAGGTCGGCACTGGCCGAAGTTGAAGGCGCCGCGCCGAGCGTGCGATTGCCGTCCAGCGTGTAACTCATCGTCGAGCGATAGGAAACCCCGACGCGCATCGCCGGCGACAGTGTGAATAGCGCCCCGGCATTCCAGCCCCAGGCCCCATCGTCACCCTTGAGCCGGTAGAGGCCTACGGGCGTCATGTTGGTCATTTCGGCATCGATGGTCTGATAACTCAACCCCAGGCCGAGCGAGACCTTGTCGTTCACCTTCCAGGCCAGCGACGGGTTGTAATTGACCGTCGTGATTTCGGATTTGATCGCCTGGTAGCCGCCGATCCAGTTATTGTCGTATTCGGTGGCCAGCCCGAACGGCGAGGAAATGCCCAGGCCGATGAACCAGTCCGGCGCGACTTGCCAGGAGAGATAGGCGTTGGGCACCGCCGACCAGCCGCCGGCATCGCCGCCGTTGCCACCTGATCCCAGCAGACCGCTGGAACCTTCGTTGCTGAACTTGAAGCTCGGCCTGACCCCAACAACACCGGCCGAGAGCTGAATCCCGGGAAGCCGGGTCATGCCGGCCGGATTGAAGTAGATCGTACTGGCGTTGTCGGCGACAGCCGCGGATCCGGCGTAGGAAGTGGCGATGCCGCTCGCGTTCTGCTCCCAGAGCTGGAAGCCGGCCGCCGAAGTGGCGCCGGAGAATGCAAGCAGAAGCAGCGCCGGCACGGTACGCATGGTTATATTGTTCATTCTCTCACCCGACTCGTACAGAGTTTTGCATTTCTCTGATTTTACGTATTTTCCGACGGGACGGCACGCTTTTTACCGGCTCCGTCGATGGCAACGTAGGTTAGTTGCGCTTCCGTCACCTTGACCGTCACCGGGTTGGCATAGTTCCGCTCGGCATAGACCTCGACATTGACGGTGATCGACGTGTTCCCGACATGGACGACTTCGGCGTAGAGGCTGATCAGGTCACCCACCGAAATCGGCTGTTTGAATTGGAAAGAATTGACCGAAACAGTTGTCACTCGACCGCGTGCACGGCGCATGGCAGGTATCGCCCCCGCCACGTCGACCTGGGCCATGACCCAGCCGCCGAAGACATCGCCGTTCTGGTTGAGATCCGCCGGCATCGGCACAGTGCGCAGAACCGGCTGCTTTTGCGGAGGATTGACGAGACCGATACCCATGTTTCACCCAATTTCAAATAACGCTGATTTTCGCGGAAAGCGGCAGGTTTTCATATACTGACGGAAACACAATCAAGGTACCCCCCAACATGCGTCGCGCAAGCACCCTCCCCAAGCCGCCGCCTGGCCACCCCGTGTCCGAAGTTCACGTCTGGCCGACGCTGCGCCTCCTCTTCCCGTATCTCTGGACCTATCGCCTGCGCGTGATGGTGGCGCTCGGCTGCCTGATCGGCGCCAAGGTCGCCAATGTCAGCGTTCCCGTTGTCTTCAAGGAGATGATCGACGAGCTTTCGCTTACCGACCAGGTATTGGCGCTGCCGGTGATGCTGCTCATTCTCTACGGCGCCCTCCGGTTTTCAACCGCTTTGTTCACCGAACTTCGCGAATTTCTCTTTGCCCGCGTCACGCAGCGCGCCGTACGTCAAGTGGCGCTCGAAGTTTTCCGCCACCTGCACGCACTGAGCCTGCGCTTTCATCTCGAGCGGCAGACCGGTGGCGTGTCACGCGACATCGAGCGCGGCACCCGGTCGATTTCCAGCCTGATCTCCTACACGCTGTATTCGATATTGCCGACCCTCGTCGAGATGGGTCTTGTGCTTGGCATTCTGTTCGTCAAATACGACTTCGGCTTCGTGCTGATCACGGTGGTCTCGCTGGTCACCTACATCGTGTACACGGTCAAGGTCAGCAACTGGCGCATCGATATCCGGCGCACCGTTAACGAAAGCGATTCGGCCGCCAACACGCGGGCGGTCGACAGCCTGCTCAACTACGAAACAGTCAAGTATTTCAATAACGAGGCTTACGAGGCGCGGCGCTACGACGAGCAGATGCTCAAGTGGGAAGATGCCGCGACGCGCAGCCAGAAAACTCTGTCGGTGCTCAATCTCGGGCAGCAACTGATCATCGCGCTTGGTGTCACGGCCATGATGTGGCGCGCCGCCAGCGGCGTGGTCGATGGCCGGATGTCCATCGGCGACCTGGTGCTGGTCAATGCCTTCCTGATCCAGCTCTATATTCCGCTCAACTTTCTCGGGGTCGTCTATCGCGAGATTCGCCAGGCGCTGGCGGACATCGAGCGCATGTTCAACCTGCTCAAGGAAAATCGCGAAATTGCCGACACTCCGGACGCACGCGACCTGCCAGGCGGCGCGCTGCAGGTCAATTTCGACGCGGTCGACTTCGCCTACGAACCGGACCGCGCCATCCTGCACAACCTGAACTTTTCTATCGCCGCTGGCAAGACGGTTGCCGTGGTCGGCCACTCGGGTGCCGGCAAATCGACCCTGGCCCGTCTTCTGTACCGCTTTTATGACGTGACCGGCGGCGCCATCCGGATCAACGGCCACGACCTGCGCAGCCTCAAGCAAGGCAGCCTGCGCACGGCAATCGGCATCGTGCCGCAGGACACCGTGTTGTTTAACGATTCGATCTTCTACAACATCAATTACGGACGCCCCGATGCGAGCCGCGCGGAAGTGTTTGCCGCCGCCCGCGCCGCCCAGTTGCACGACTTCGTCGAATCCCTGCCGCAGAAGTACGAAACACGGGTCGGCGAGCGCGGCCTCAAGCTTTCCGGCGGCGAGAAACAGCGCGTCGCCATTGCCCGCACCCTGCTCAAGAACCCGCCCATCCTGATCTTCGACGAAGCGACGTCGGCGCTCGATTCGGCGACCGAGCGCGCCATCCAGGGCCAGATCGAACTGGCCGCCATTGGCCGGACCACGCTGATCATCGCCCACCGCTTGTCGACCGTGATGAATGCCGACGAGATCCTGGTCATGGAGGCCGGCCACGTGATCGAGCGCGGCACTCATGCGACCCTGCTCGAAGCTGGTAATGCCTACGCGCAGATGTGGCTCTTGCAGCAGCAGGAACGGGCGACCGAAATCGCCTGACTTTCTTCTATACTGCACGAAATGATTGTTGAGACTGACATGGTCAAGGGCCACCTTCTTTTGGTCGACGACGGCCAAGGATTCGCGTGGCAGGATGATCTGAAGCTTGACCTGCAGCGCGCCGGCGAACCGGATGGGCGAGGCAGCGCGCTATCGTGAATCGCGATCTTCAGCAGCATTCATAATGAGGGCTGCGGAAATGTCGCCGCGGCAATCATTGCGCCGGTGGGCTGATGGTTAAATTTTGCGAATGTCGTTGTCGTAAACCGTTGTTGACGAAATTTACGCTTCTCTGGAGGAAGACAAATGCACTTTGAAAAATTGCTGGCCGCAGCCGTCATCGCTACGGCACTCAGCGCCACGCCCGCCCTGTCCCAGGAATCGGCCACGCTCAAGAAGATCAAGAACACCGGAACCATCACGCTCGGCCACCGTGAATCGTCGATTCCGTTCTCCTATTACAACGATCAGCAGCAGGTCATCGGTTATTCGCAGGAAATGATGCTGAAGGTCGTCGATGCTGTAAAGGCTGAACTCAAGCTCGCCAGGCTCGACACGAAACTGATGCCGATCACCTCGGCCAATCGCATCACCCTGGTCCAGAACGGCACGGTCGATATCGAGTGCGGTTCGACAACGAATAATCTCGAACGCCAGAAGCAGGTCGCCTTTTCGACCACGATCTTCGTCATCGGCACCAAGCTGCTGACCAGGAAGGACTCGGGCATCAAGGATTTCCCTGATCTCGCCGGCAAGAACGTCGTCACCACCGCCGGCACCACCTCCGAACGCCTGCTGCGCAAGATGAACGAAGACAAGCAGATGAAGATGAACATCATCTCGGCCAAGGATCATGGCGAATCTTTCCTGACGCTGGAAACCGGCCGCGCCGTTGCCTTCATGATGGACGACGCGCTGCTCTACGGCGAGATCGCCAAGGCCAAGAAGCCGGGTGACTGGACCGTCACCGGCACGGCCCAGTCCAGGGAGGCCTACGGCTGCATGTTGCGCAAGGACGACCCGGGCTTCAAGAAGGTGGCCGATGCCGCATTGACCAAGACGATGACTTCTGGAGAAGCAGAAAAGATCTACTCCAAGTGGTTCATGAACCCAATTCCGCCCAAGGGAAATAACCTCAACATGCCGATGTCGGACGATATGAAGGCGCTTTACAAGGCGCCGAACGACAAGGCGTTCGAGTAAATTCCACGGGTTGCGGTCAACAGGCTGCCAGGGGCAAAATTCCTGGCAGTTTTTTGAATCGGGAGGGGCATGGCGTACAACTGGAACTGGGAGGTTTTTCTCCAACCCAGTGCGACTGGCGAGGGAACCTATCTCACCTGGCTGCTGGAAGGTCTCAAGTGGACGGTAACGCTGTCCCTAAGCGCATGGATCATTGCGCTGCTCATTGGCTCGATCATCGGTGTGTTACGCACTGTTCCCAACCGCTGGCTCGGACTCCTCGCCGCGATCTACGTCGAAGTCTTCCGCAACATCCCGTTGCTGGTCCAGTTGTTCATCTGGTATTTCGTCCTGCCTGAGTTGCTCCCGACCAAGATGGGCGATGCTTTCAAGCAGATGAACCCGCTGGCGCAGCAGTTCATTTCGGCGATGGTCTGCCTCGGATTGTTCACCGCGGCGCGTGTCGCGGAGCAGGTGCGCTCGGGGATCAATTCGTTGCCGCGCGGCCAGAAGAATGCCGGGCTGGCGATGGGCTTCACGCTGGCGCAGGTCTATCGCCATGTATTGCTGCCGATGGCCTACCGCATCATCATGCCGCCGCTGACCTCCGAATTCCTCAACATCTTCAAGAACTCAGCCGTCGCCACCACCATCGGCCTGATCGAGCTTTCCCGTCAGGCGCAACAATTGGTCGACTTTACCGCCCAGCCCTACGAAGCTTTCATTGCCGTCACCCTGCTTTACGTGCTGATCAACGTCGCCGTCATGTTCCTGATGCGTCACGTCGAACAGAAGGTCCGCGTGCCCGGTTTTGTCGGAGGGAAATGAGCATGTATGAATTCGACTGGACTTCGATCCCGGGCGCCATGCCTTTGCTCGCCAAGGGCATGCTGATCACCCTTGAGGTGACCTTCACAGCAATCGTCGTCGGCATCGTCTGGGGCACCCTCCTCGCCGTGGCCCGCCTCGGCAGCAACAAGGTTCTGTCCACCCTTGCCACCCTCTACGTCAATCTCTTCCGGTCGGTTCCACTGGTGATGGTCATCCTGTGGTTCTACCTGATCGTGCCGCAGGCGCTGAAATCGCTCTTCGGCGAGAATATCGGCGACATCCGGCTGACCTCTGCCTTGGTCGCCTTCGCGCTTTTCGAGGCGGCCTACTATTCCGAGATCGCGCGCGCGGGCATCCAGAGCGTCACCAAGGGACAGGTGTCGGCCGGCCTGGCGCTCGGCCTCACCCCCGGGCAGACGATGCGCATGATCGTTCTCCCCCAGGCCTTCCGCAACATGCTGCCGCTGCTCCTCACCCAGGCCATCATCCTGTTCCAGGACACCTCCCTGGTCTATGTCATCGGCTTGTCCGACTTCTTCGGAACCTCCTACAAAGTTGGTGACCGTGACGGTCGACTGGTCGAATTGCTCCTTTTTGCCGGCGCCGTCTATTTCGTTATCTGCTTCGCTGTCTCCCGGGTAGTGAAGCATCTGCAAGCGAGATTCAGTTCATGATCGACATTCGCCAAGTTTCCAAGTGGTACGGCCAGTTTCAGGTTCTCACCGAGTGCACGACATGCGTCAAGGAGGGTGAAGTCGTTGTCGTCTGCGGGCCGTCCGGGTCGGGCAAGTCGACGCTGATCAAATGCGTCAACGGCCTGGAGCCATTCCAGCAGGGCGACATCATAGTCAAGGGGACCTCGATTGCCGACCCGAAGACCAATCTGGCCAAGCTGCGCGCCCGTGTCGGAATGGTTTTCCAGAACTTCGAATTGTTCCCGCACATGCGCATTACCGAGAACCTGACCATAGGGCAGATCAAGGTGCTCAACCGTAGCAAGGACGAGGCGCTGGAGAAAGGTCTCAAGCTTCTTGACCGCGTCGGACTCAAGGCTCAGGCCAACAAGTTCCCCGGCGAACTTTCCGGTGGTCAGCAGCAGCGTGTCGCTATTGCCCGCGCCCTAGCGATGGATCCGATCTGCATGCTGTTCGACGAACCGACCTCGGCACTCGATCCCGAAATGATCAACGAGGTGCTCGATGTCATGGTTGAACTTGCCAAGGAAGGCATGACCATGATGTGCGTCACCCATGAGATGGGTTTCGCGCGCAGGGTGGCGAACCGCGTCATCTTCATGGACCAGGGCAGGATCGTCGAGGACGCCGTGAAGGAAGACTTCTTCGGCACGCCGCGCTCGGAGCGGGCGCAGCAGTTTCTTTCAAAGATACTGCAGCACTGAAAACGAAAAGGCCGGGATGCCCCGGCCTTTCTTTCCGCTGTACCCGCAGTTGTCAGGCTGCTTCGTCCATTTCCGCTGCCTCGGTCGGCTCCGGACGATCCACCAGTTCGACAAACGCCATCGGCGCGTTGTCGCCGACACGAAAGCCGCACTTGAGGATGCGCAGATACCCGCCCTGCCGGGTTGCATAGCGCGGACCGATCTCGCCGAAAAGCTTGACGACGATGTCGCGGTCACGCAGTCGGTCGAAGGCCAAGCGCTTGTTGGCAACGGTCGGGGTCTTGCCGATGGTGATCATCGGTTCGACGACACGGCGCAGTTCCTTGGCCTTGGGCAGCGTGGTCTTGATCACCTCGTGCCTGAGCAGGGCGACGGTCATGTTGCGCAGCATCGCCAAGCGATGGCTGCTGGTACGGTTGAGTTTGCGAAGTCCCAAACGGTGACGCATGGTTAATCCTTTCTATGTTCTACAGGCGTCCCTTGACTGCCCGGGTCGAAAATGGCCGTCAGACCTTTTCCAGACCGGCCGGCGGCCAGTTTTCCAATTTCATGCCCAAGGTCAAGCCACGGGCGGCCAGCACTTCCTTGATCTCGTTCAGCGACTTGCGGCCCAGGTTCGGAGTCTTCAGGAGTTCATTCTCGGTACGCTGAATCAGATCGCCGATGTAGTAGATGTTCTCCGCCTTCAGACAATTGGCGGAGCGGACGGTCAGTTCGAGATCATCCACCGGCCGCAGCAGTACCGGATCGACCTGCGTGGGCCGCGACGGCTCGGCCGTCGGTGCGGTACCCTCGAGATCGGCGAAGACGGATAGCTGTTCCATCAGCACGCGAGCAGCGAAGCGAATGGCTTCCTCCGGCTCGACGACACCGTTAGTCTCGATATCCACAATGAGCTTGTCAAGGTCAGTGCGCTGTTCGACGCGGGCGGCCTCGACCGTGTAGGCGACACGCCGGATGGGACTGAACGAAGCGTCGAGCACCAGCTTGCCGATAGTCTTGGAATCGTCCAGATTGCGCATATTGCCCGGCACGTAGCCGCGACCCTTCTCGACCTTGATCTCGAGCGACAGCTTGCCGCCGGGTGACAGGTGCGCGATGACGTGCTCCGGATTGATGATCTCGACGTCGTGCGGCAACTCGATGTCACCGGCACGGACGGCGCCTTCGCCTTCCTTGGTGAGCTTCAGGTTGACCACGTCGCGGTTGTGCAGCTTGAACACCACGCCCTTGAGGTTCAGGAGGATATCGACGACATCCTCCTGAACGCCATCAACCGTAGAGTACTCGTGCAGCACACCGTCAATGCCAACCTCGGTCGGCGCATAACCGGGCATCGACGACAGCAGGATGCGGCGCAGCGCATTGCCGAGGGTGTGTCCATAGCCGCGTTCGAACGGCTCCATGACAACCTTGGCCTGCACGGGCGAAACGCTCTGCACATCGATGATACGGGGTTTCAGAAGTCCACTGCTTTGCATGGGCTTGCTTCCTCTTCGAAGTTGTTACTTCGAGTAAAGTTCGATGACGAGACCTTCGTTCAGGGTCGCTGGCAGCTCCGAGCGCTGTGGCATGGCCTTGAACGTGCCCTTGCCTTCCTTGACGTCTACCGCGATCCACTCCGGGAAACCCCGGGATTCTGCGGCTTCGAGGGCGGCCTTGCAACGCAGGGACGCGCGGGCCCGAGCGGTAAGGTGGACGACGTCACCTGGCTTGACGATGTAAGACGGGATGTTGACGCGCTTGCCATTGACCAGAACGCCGTTGTGGCGGACGACCTGCCGTGACTCGGCGCGCGAGGCGCCGAAGCCCATGCGGTAGGCGACCGAGTCCAGGCGTGCTTCCAGTAGCTGGAGCAGGTTTTCACCGGTCTGGCCCTTGCGGCGATCAGCTTCGGCAAAAGTCTTGCGGAACTGTCCTTCCAGTACGCCATAGACGCGGCGAATCTTCTGTTTCGCACGCAGGTGCACGCCATAGTCGGACAGGCGGGCGCCAGATTTCTGGCCATGCTGGCCGGGAGCATACGAACGACGTTCGATGGCGCACTTGTCGGTGAAGCACTTTTCGCCCTTGAGGAAAAGCTTCTCACCTTCACGGCGGCACTGACGGCATTTCGGATCGAGATTACGAGCCACTTGTCTTTCTCCTTAGATGCGGCGCTTTTTAGGCGGACGACAGCCGTTGTGCGGCACTGGTGTCACGTCGGATATCGAGGTGATCTTCATGCCCAGCGCGTTCAGCGCGCGAACCGAAGATTCACGACCAGGACCCGGACCCTTGATACGGACTTCCAGGTTCTTGACACCGCATTCCTGAGCTCCCTTGCCAGCAGCTTCTGCAGCAACCTGAGCGGCAAACGGTGTGGATTTGCGCGAACCCTTGAAGCCGGCGCCGCCGGAAGTCGCCCAGGACAGTGCGTTGCCCTGCCGGTCGGTAATGGTGATGATGGTATTGTTGAACGATGCGTGAATGTGGGCGATGCCCTCCGCAACATTCTTTTTGACCTTTTTGCGAACTTTGACTTTGGTAGCAGTCTTTGCCATTTTCTGTCCTTATTACTTCTTGCCAGCGATGGCCTTGCGCGGACCCTTGCGGGTCCGGGCATTGGTTTTGGTACGCTGGCCACGACAAGGAAGACCCTTGCGATGGCGCAGGCCACGGTAGCAACCAAGGTCCATCAGACGCTTGATGTTCATCGTGACTTCGCGGCGCAGGTCACCTTCGACGGTGAACTTGCCGATCTCGTCGCGCAGGCGATCCATGTCCGAATCGGACAGGTCCTTCATTTTGATCGCTCGACCAACGCCAGCCGCATCGCAGATTTTCTGCGCGCGGGCACGGCCGATGCCGTAAATCGCAGTCAAGGCGATTTCAGCATGCTGATGGTTCGGAATGTTTACCCCTGCAATACGGGCCATTGAATCACTCCACTCTTTTCAAAATTAACGAATGCCAAACTTGCCACGGAATCAACCCTGGCGCTGCTTGTGACGCGGGTCCTTGCAAATGATGCGCACGACACCCTTGCGACGGATGACCTTGCAATTGCGGCACACACACTTCACTGAAGGTTGTACTTTCATGTCTTACTCCTCGTCTGCGAGAGCTTGGAAGCAGCCGTGATTCCATTGCCCTGCGGTTTGTTGCGTAGAGAATCTTTACTTGACCCGGAAAACAATCCCGGCCTCGGACAAATCGTATGGGGTCAATTAAGCGGTGACCTTGTCGCCCGAGAGAATGCGTATGTAATGCATGTGCATTTTTCCGGAAATGAAATCATGCACTATGTGCCCGTTTTACAGCACGGCCTTGAAGGTTGCATTCGGGAGGTTCTCAACCACCTCGCCCTACTTCTCGACGTCCTACTTGATCATTGGCGATCCCTTGAAGTTAGCTTTCTTCAAGAGGCTTTCATATTGGTGTGACATGACATAAGCCTGTACCTGAGACATGAAATCCATCGTGACGACCACGATGATCAGCAGCGAGGTGCCACCGAAATAGAATGGGACGTTCCACTTAAGGATTAGAAATTCGGGCAACAGACAGACAACCGTAATGTAAGCCGCACCGATAAGGGTCAGGCGCATCAGAATCTTGTCGATATAGCGAGCGGTCTGCTCGCCAGGACGAATCCCCGGCACGAATGCGCCGCTCTTCTTGAGGTTGTCTGCGGTTTCCTTGGAGTTAAAGACCAACGCCGTGTAGAAGAAGCAGAAGAAGATGATCGCGCCGGCATACAGCATCACATAGATCGGCTGACCCGGCGACAGCGTGCCCGCGATGTCCTTCAACCAGCGCATCGATTCGCCCGAACCGAACCAGCCGGCCAGCGTCGCCGGAAAGAGAATAATCGACGACGCGAAGATCGGTGGGATCACGCCCGACATGTTCAGTTTGAGGGGCAGATGCGAACTCTGACCGCCATAGATCTTGTTGCCGACCTGCCGCTTGGCATAATTGACCAGAATCTTGCGTTGACCGCGCTCGACGAAAACTACGAAAGCAGTGACAACGACGACCAACACACAGATGATCAGAGCCGTTAGCGGATGCATCGCGCCGGTGCGCACCAGTTCTAGCAGGCCACCGATGGCATTCGGCAGACCGGCCGCGATACCGGCAAAGATGATGATCGAGATGCCGTTACCCAAGCCGCGTTCGGTGATCTGCTCGCCCAGCCACATCAGGAACATCGTTCCGGTGACCAGCGTCGACACCGTCGTCAGGCGGAACATGAAGCCAGGATCGTTGACCAGACCGGCCTGGGCTTCCAGCGCAACCGCTATGCCGATACCCTGGAAAAGAGCCAGGCCAACCGTGCCGTAGCGCGTGTATTGCGTGATCTTGCGGCGGCCGGCTTCGCCTTCCTTCTTCAGCGCTTCGAGTTGCGGGCTGGCCACACTCATCAGTTGCATGATGATCGACGCCGAGATGTACGGCATGATTCCCAGCGCGAAGATCGTGAAGCGCGACAGGGCGCCACCGGAGAACATGTTGAACATGCCCAGTATGCCCCCCTGCTGCGAATTGAACAGGTCGGAAAGCACATTGGGATCGATCCCCGGAACCGGTATGTGCGCGCCGATCCGATAGACGACCAAGGCGCCGAGCAGGAACAACAGCCGGCGCTTCAGATCGCCGAACTTGCCGCCCTTGCCAACTGTATTGGGATTTGTAGCCAACGCTCTAACCTTTCCCGGCCTTACTCGGCGACCGAGCCGCCGGCTGCTTCGATCGCAGCCTTGGCGCCCTTGGTCGCGCCGACACCCTTGAGCGTCACCTTGCGCGTAATCGCGCCCGAAAGAATTACTTTCGCCGCCAGTGCATCACCGGGAACGACGCCGGCGGCCTGCAGCGCCAGCAGATCGATCTCGTCGATCGGCAGCCGTTCCAGTTCGGTCAGACGAACCTCGAAGTTGCGCTCGCGGGTCCTCGACTTGAACCCGCGCTTCGGGAGGCGGCGCTGCAGCGGCATTTGACCGCCTTCGAAGCCAACCTTGTGAAAGCCGCCCGAACGGGACTTCTGACCCTTGTGCCCGCGGCCAGCTGTCTTGCCCAGCCCGGAGCCAATGCCACGACCTGCGCGTTTGGCATCCTTCCTGGACCCCTCACCTGGCTTGATGGTATTCAGACGCATGGCTTAATCCTCAACCTTAACGAGATACTGAACCTTGTTGATCATGCCCCGCACAGCCGGCGTATCCAGCAATTCCGAAGAGCTGTTCAGCTTGCGCAGGCCCAAGCCGCGAACGGTTGCCCGGTGGTCCTGCTTGGTGCCGATGATGCTCTTGACGAGCGTGATCTTGATCTTCTTGTCAGTCATGGCTTACCCCAGGATCTGTTCAACCGAGAGGCCGCGCTTGGCGGCGATTTCGGACGGCGTATTGACCTTCGACAAGCCGTCAATGGTGGCGCGCACGATGTTGTAGGGATTGGTCGAACCGTGGGCCTTGGCGACCACGTTGCTCACGCCGGCGACCTCGAAGACAGCGCGCATGGCGCCCCCAGCGATGATCCCGGTACCTTCCGGTGCCGGCTGGATCATGACCGTGGCGGCGCCATGATGGCCTGTCACCGTGTGATGGACAGTACCGTTCTTCAGGCTGACCCTAGCAATCTTGCGCCGTGCTTCTTCCATCGCCTTCTGTACCGCAACCGGCACTTCGCGCGACTTGCCCTTGCCCATGCCAATGCCCCCGTCGCCGTCACCGACGACGGCGAGCGCTGCGAAACCGAGGATGCGACCACCCTTCACCACCTTGGTGACGCGGTTGACCGCAACCATCTTCTCGCGCATGCCATCATCGCGCTCTTCAGCCTGTTGGGGCTTCCTGCTTCTTTCAGGTTTTGCCATTTCTTACCTTTTTCCTTTCGCAGCGATCAGAACTTCAGACCGGCTTCACGCGCGGCTTCGGCAAGCGCCTTGATGCGGCCGTGGAACTGAAGACCAGAGCGATCAAAAGCAACGTGTTCGACACCGACAGCATTGGCGCGCTCGGCGATCAACTTGCCGACGATTGTTGCAGCAGCCCTGTTGCCGCCGTTCGGCACGTCCTTGCGGACACCCGTTTCCAGCGTGGAAGCTGAAGCCAGCACCTTGCCGCCACAGGGCGAAATGATCTGGGCGTAAATATGGCAGTTGGTGCGATTGACGCACAGGCGAACGGCCCTCAGCTCGGCGATTTTGGCCCGGGTTTTGCGGGCACGGCGCAGACGCGCTACTTTCCTATTAAACATATGCCACCCTTACTTCTTCTTCTTGGTTTCCTTGATAACCACCGTTTCGTTGACATAGCGAACGCCCTTGCCCTTGTAGGGCTCCGGCTTGCGATATGCACGAACCTCGGCGGCAACCTGACCGACTTGCTGCTTGTCCGAACCCTTGATAACGACTTCGGTCGGCGTCGGACACTCAGCTCTGACACCTTCCGGCATCTTGTGCGCAACCGGATGGGAGAAGCCGAGCGACAGGTTCAGGGTGTTACCCTGGACCTGAGCGCGATAACCCACGCCAATCAGTTGCAACCTCTTTTCGAACCCCTTGGAGACACCGGTCACCATGTTGCTGAGATTCGCCTGCATGGTGCCCCACATCGCAGCAGCGATGCGGGTATCAGCCCCATCGGCCTTGGCCACGACCAGAGCCTCACCGTCGCGCGAAATCGTTACAGCCGGGTGCGCTGCAATCTTCAGAGTTCCCAGCGGGCCTTTGACGACAATTTGCTCATCCAGACTGACTTCAACACCAGCGGGGAGTACAACGGGATTCTTTCCAATTCGAGACATGTTCGCTCCCTTATGCCACGATGCACAGGACTTCGCCGCCAACCTTGCTGGCGCGGGCCTTGCGATCAGTCATGACACCCTTGGGAGTCGACACAATGGCGACGCCAAGACCGTTCATGACGCGGGGAATATCATCGCAGCCCTTGTAGACACGAAGACCAGGCTTGGAAACGCGCTCAATGCGCTCGATTACCGGGCGGCCCGCGTAATACTTGAGGCCAATTTCCAGCGTCGGTTTGCCATCAGATTGGCGCACCGCAAAGTCCTCGACATAGCCCTCGTCCTTGAGGACGGCAGCAATCGCCACCTTGACCTTGGACGACGGCATGGAGACAGACGCCTTTTCGGCGAGCTGGGCATTGCGGATGCGAGTCAGCATGTCCGCGATCGGATCGCTCATTGCCATTTCTGTACCTCCTCTTACCAGCTCGCCTTAACAACACCCGGTATCTCGCCATTGAATGCGAGTTCACGGATCTTGTTACGACACAGACCGAACTTACGGAAAACACCACGCGGACGACCGGTCATCTGGCAGCGATTACGCAGGCGGGACGGGCTTGAATTGCGCGGCAGGGCCTGCAACTTCAGGCGGGCGTCGTAGCGCTCCTGCTCGGAAAGGCTTACGTCATTGATTATCGCCTCCAGCGCGGCACGCTTCTTGGCGTACTGCGCAACCAGTTTGCGACGCTTTTCTTCACGGTTGATCAGAGCAAGTTTTGCCATGATTGCCTCAATTCTTGAACGGTAGCTTGAACGCGGCGAGCAGTGCCTTGGCTTCAGCATCGGTCTTCGCGGTCGTGGTGATACTGATGTTCATTCCCCTCAGGGCATCGATCTTGTCGTATTCGATTTCCGGGAAAATGATCTGCTCCTTGACGCCCATGTTGTAGTTTCCCTGGCCGTCAAAACTCTTTCCCGAAATGCCGCGGAAGTCACGGACACGCGGCAAAGCGATGGTCACGAGGCGGTCGAGAAATTCAAACATGCGCGGGCCGCGCAGAGTCACCATGCAGCCGATCGGGTAGCCATCACGGATCTTGAAGCCCGCTATCGATTTGCGTGCCTTGGTGGTCACCGCCTTCTGACCGGCAATCTTCTGCATGTCCCCGACGGCGTGCTCTAGAACCTTCTTGTCGGCCACGGCTTCGCCGACACCCATGTTAAGGGTGATCTTCGTAATCCGAGGCACCTCCATGATCGACTTATAGCCAAATCGCTTGGAAAGCTCACCGACAACGGTATCCTTGTAAAACTGTTGCAAACGCGCCATGACTGTCCCTTATGCGCTTACCAGTTCGCCGTTCGACTTGAACACACGAACCTTGCGCCCGTCCTCCAGCACCTTGAAGCCGACACGGTCAGCCTTCTTGGTAGCATGGTTGAACAGCGCAACATTGGAGAGATGAATCGGCATGTCCTTGTCCATGATGCCGCCCGCCACACCCTTCATCGGGTTCGGCTTGACATGCTTCTTGGCGCGATTGACGCCCTCGACCAGCACATGCTCGTCACCAACGCGACGCAGAACGTTGCCGCGCTTGCCCTTGTCCTTGCCGGTGATAACGACGACTTCGTCGCCCTTGCGAATTTTTTCCATCGCGAGCCCCTTAAAGAACTTCCGGAGCGAGGGACACGATCTTCATGAAGCGCTCGGTACGCAGTTCGCGGGTTACCGGGCCAAAGATGCGCGTGCCCAGCGGCTCGAGCTTATTGTTGAGAAGCACCGCGGCATTTCCGTCGAAGCGAATCAGCGAGCCATCGGTACGGCGCACGCCCTTGGCGGTGCGAACCACAACGGCGTTGTAGACATCGCCCTTTTTGACGCGACCACGCGGTGCAGCATCCTTGATGCTGACCTTGATGATGTCGCCAATGCCCGCATAGCGGCGCTTGGATCCACCCAGCACCTTGATACACATTACCGAACGCGCGCCGGTATTGTCGGCGACGCCCAGAGTCGATTGCATCTGAATCATTTTATTAACCCCAACTTAATCCGCCATCGCGGTCAGTCTTGGAACCCGTAAGGGTCGGATGACTTCGCCTCCCCCAAATATCAGGGTTCAGCAAAAAAGAAGCCGGATTATACCGGCCTCTTTGTACATGGCGCAAGCGTTTTAGAGAACTTTGTTTATACAACAATCGCCTTCTGCAAGATGTTTGACACCGCCCAGGACTTGGTGCGGGAAACCGGACGGGTCTCGACGATCTCGACGAGATCCCCTGCCTTTGCCGAATCCCCCTCGTTATGGGCATGATACTTCTTTGAGCGGACCATGATTTTGCCGTACTTCGGATGCTTTACCTTGCGTTCGACGAGGACCGTGACGGTCTTCTCCATCTTGTCGCTAACCACGCGGCCAATCAGGGTACGTTTAATGCTGGAGGTTTCGCTCATTGCTGCACCGCCTTCTCACGGATAAGCGTGCGCACGCGGGCAATATCGCGACGCACCTTGGAAATTTGGCTGGAATTGGACAACTGCTGGGTGGCAAGTTGCATCCGCAGGCCGAACTGGGCCTTCAGCAAATCCAGCAGCTCTGTCTTGAGCTCGTCCACACTCTTGGATCTCAGTTCACTAGCTTTCATGATTACCCCAGATGACGAGTAACGAAGATGGTGGAAATAGGCAACTTGGCAGCGGCCAGGGCGAACGCCTCGCGAGCCAGCGCCTCATCCACGCCATCCATCTCATAAAGCACCTTACCTGGCTGGATTTCGGCAACCCAGTACTCAGGGTTACCCTTGCCGTTACCCATACGAACTTCCGCCGGCTTCTTCGAAACCGGCTTGTCCGGAAAGATACGTATCCAGATTCGGCCGCCGCGCTTGATGTGGCGGGTCATGGCACGACGGGCCGCCTCGATCTGACGGGCCGTGAGGCGGCCACGACCGGTAGCTTTGAGGCCCCACTCGCCGAATGAAACCTTGGCGCCACGGGTGGCCAGGCCTTCGTTCCGTCCCTTGTGTTCCTTACGGAATTTGCGACGATTAGGTTGCAGCATCTCAGATACCTGCCTTTCTTACGCGCATGGCCGGAGCCTTGGCATCGCCTTCTGGCCCGTCAACCTTTTTTACCGTGCGGGTGCGTGGCTTCTCACCTTCGGGCCTAGCGGGAGCGCGACGCGGACGGCGATCGTCAGCGGCGGGTTCGGCCGCTTCCGGTTGCTCATTGCGGTCAAGCAAATCACCCTTGTACACCCAGACCTTGATGCCGATGATTCCGTAGGTTGTCAGTGCCTGGGCACTTCCATAATCGATGTCGGCGCGCAACGTGTGCAAGGGCACGCGACCTTCGCGATACCATTCGCTGCGGGCAATTTCTGCACCATTCAGACGGCCGGCACTCATCACCTTTATTCCCTGAGCTCCGAGTCGCATTGCGTTCTGCATTGCGCGCTTCATCGCACGCCGGAACATGATGCGCTTCTCAAGCTGCTGGGCAATCGAGTCAGCGATTAGCTTGGCATCGATTTCCGGCTTTCGTATTTCCTCGATCGACACATGGACAGGCACGCCCATGATGCGCTGGAGGTCCGTGCGCAACTGTTCGATATCTTCTCCCTTCTTGCCGATGACGACGCCCGGGCGTGCAGAATATATCGTCACGCGAGCATTCTTGGCCGGACGCTCGATGAGGACTCGGCCAATAGAAGCGTGCGCCAGCTTGCGCTTAAGATATTCGCGAACCTTGACATCTTCGCTCAGCATTCCAGGGAAGTTCTTGCTGTTGGCATACCAGCGGGAACTCCAGTTCTTGGTGGCAACCAGGCGGAAGCCAGTCGGATGAATTTTCTGTCCCATGACTCTTCCTTAGTTACCAACGGTTAGATAGATGTGACAGGTTGGCTTGACTATCCGATTGCCGCGACCCTTGGCACGCGCCCTGAAGCGCTTCAACACCGTGCCTTTTTCAACAAAGACGGTCTTGACCAGCAGTTCGTCGATGTCGGCACCGTCATTGTGCTCGGCGTTGGCTATGGCGGACTCCAGAACCTTCCTGACGATGCCGGCACCCTTTTTCGGGCTGAACGCCAAAATATTGAGTGCCTGACCAACAGGCTTGCCACGCACCAGATCAGCCACCAGGCGACCTTTTTGCTCGGAGAGGCGCACGCCCCGTAGACTTGCACGAGTTTCCATGTCAGTTCCTTACTTCTTGGCCTTCTTGCCGGCGGTGTGACCCTTGAACGTACGGGTCAGCGAGAACTCGCCGAGCTTGTGACCGACCATATTTTCGGTGACAAAGACCGGAATATGCTGCTTGCCATTGTGAACCGCGATCGTCAAACCGATGAACTCGGGGAGGATCGTCGAACGACGCGACCACGTCTTGATCGGGCGCTTGTCGCCGGTGGCGCGCACTGCGTCGACCTTGTCGATCAGGCACACATCAACGTACGGGCCCTTTTTAAGAGAACGTCCCATTTCCTACCCCTTAACGCTTGTGACGGCGCTGAACGATCATGCTGCTCGTGCGCTTATTTCTGCGGGTGCGGTAGCCCTTGGTGGGCTGACCCCATGGATTGACAGGCACGCGACCCTCACCGGTACGGCCCTCACCACCACCGTGCGGGTGGTCGATCGGGTTCATGGCAACGCCGCGAACGGTCGGGCGGACTCCGCGCCAACGCTGCGCGCCGGCCTTGCCGATCTTGCGCAGGATATTCTCTTCGTTGCCGATTTCACCGACCGTAGCACGACACTCGACATGTACGCGACGAACCTCACCCGAGCGCAGACGAACCTGGGCGTAAGCACCTTCACGCGCCAGGAGCTGTGCGGAAGTACCGGCGGAGCGCGCCAACTGCCCACCCTTGCCCGGCATCATCTCGATACAGCAGATCGTCGTGCCGACAGGAATATTGCGGATCGGCAAGGTGTTGCCTACCTTGATCGGCGCTTCGGAACCATTCATCACCTGCTGGCCGACGACCATGCCTTTGTTGGCAAGAATGTAGCGGCGCTCGCCATCGGCATAACAGACCAGTGCGATATTGGCCGTGCGGTTCGGATCGTATTCCAGGCGCTCCACGGACCCCGACACGCCATCCTTGGCACGCTTGAAGTCGATTACACGATAAGCCTGCTTGTGGCCACCGCCCTGGTGGCGAACGGTGATGCGGCCATTGTTGTTCCGACCGGCACTCTTCGACTGCGACTCGAGCAGGCCAGCAAACGGCTTGCCTTTGTGCAGGTTGGCATTGACGACCTGAACCACGGCGCGGCGGCCCGGGGAGGTCGGCTTGACTTTAACGAGAGCCATTAGACGTGCCCTCCTTCAACGAAGTTGATTTCCTGGCCCGGCTTGAGGCTTACGAAGGCCTTCTTCCAGCCCTTGCGGCGACCTACCGAACCCTTGAAACGCTTGACCTTGCCCTTGACATTGGCAACCTGGACAGTCTCGACCTGAACCTTGAACAACAGTTCGACCGCCGCCTTGATTTCAGGCTTGGTGGCATCAGTAGCCACGCGAAATATAACCTGCTCGTTCTTGTCGGCCACATAAGTAGCCTTTTCGGAGATTTGCGGTGCCAGCAGCACCTGCATCAGACGCTCTTGATTCATCCCCACATCTCCTCAAACTTGGCCACTGCATTCTTGGTGACCAGCACCTTGGCGAAACGGACCAGCGACAGCGGGTCGGCTTCCTGTGCTTCAAGTACCAGCACGTTGGGCAGATTGCGCGAAGAGAGATACAGATTCTCATCCATCGCGTCCGTAATGACCAGAAGATTGCCTTCGAGACCCATACCCTTGAGCTTTTGCGCAAACAGCTTGGTCTTCGGCGCATCGATGGATAAGCCATCGACGACGACCAGGCGATCCTGACGGGCCAGCTCGGAGAGAATCGCAGCCATAGCAGCACGAAACATCTTCCTGTTAACCTTCTGGCTGAAATTATCCTCAGGAGAGTTCGGAAAAATCCGACCGCCCCCACGCCATAACGGGCTGCCATTGCTACCGGCGCGGGCGCGGCCGGTACCCTTCTGGCGCCATGGCTTGGACGTCGTATGACGCACTTCGGAGCGATCCTTCTGCTGACGATCACCTGAACGGGCGTTGGCCTGATAAGCCACGACGACCTGGTGAACAAGCGCTTCATTGAATTCGCGGCCAAAAAGGAGATCCGAAGCTTGCAGCTTCGTGGCTTCCTGACCTTGCTCGTTGATTACCTTGAGTTCCATGTCGCCCCCTTAAGCCTTGACTGCCGGACGCACGACAACGTCGGAACCCTTGGCGCCGGGAACGGCACCACGAACCAGAAGCAGCTGGCGCTCGGTGTCAACACGGACTACGGTCAAGCTCTGCATGGTCGACTGGACGTCGCCCATGTGGCCCGCCATGCGCTTGCCGGGAAAGACACGACCCGGATCCTGCGCCTGACCGATGGAACCCGGTGCATTGTGCGACAACGAGTTGCCGTGGGATGCGCGGTTCGACCTGAAGTTGTGGCGCTTGATGGCGCCCTGAAAACCCTTGCCGATGGAGGTGCCGGTAACGTCGACCTTTTGCCCTTCGGCAAAAATGGTCACGGCAACCTGATCGCCGGCCTTGAAGTCAGCAAGCCGGTCGGCATCGATACGGAATTCCTTGAGGACGTGCCCCGCCTCCACGCCTGCCTTGGCCAGATGGCCAGCCAGTGGCTTGGAAACGCGCGAGGCACGGCGCTTGCCGAAAGTGACCTGAATGGCTGCGTAGCCATCGATCTCCGGCGTTTTTACTTGGGTCACGCGGTTGTTGGACACGTCAAGCACAGTTACCGGTATGGACGCGCCATCCTCGGCAAAAATGCGAGTCATGCCAACCTTGCGACCAACAAGGCCTAGACTCATGGTTATTCTCCTCATCGCCAGCTACGATTGGCCGGACGATGTATAACAACAAACGGGTGACCAATATCGGTCACCCCCGAAAAAAAACGATTATATCCGCAACATCCTGTTTATTGCAACTTGATCTCAACATCAACACCAGCCGGAAGATCGAGTTTCATCAGCGCATCGACCGTTTTGTCGGTCGGATCGATAATATCCATCAAGCGCAGGTGCGTGCGAATCTCAAGTTGATCCCGCGAGGTCTTGTTGACGTGCGGCGAGCGGAGGATGTCAAAGCGTTGCTTGCGGGTCGGCATGGGGACCGGGCCACGTACCACCGCGCCAGTGCGCTTTGCGGTCTCGACAATCTCCTGGGCCGACTGATCTATCAGGCGATAGTCGAAGGCCTTGAGGCGAATACGGATCTTTTGGCTTGCCATAGTTTGCTTTCAAAGAGCGATGGGGAGGAAGTAATTCCACCCCTGGGTTGAAAAAGAACGGTTACACGATGATTTTAGCGACGACGCCGGCGCCGACGGTGCGACCACCCTCACGGATGGCGAAACGCAGGCCTTCCTCCATGGCGATCGGGTTGATCAGCTTGATGGTCATGGCGATGTTGTCGCCGGGCATCACCATCTCGACGCCTTCCGGCAGGTCGATGGAGCCGGTCACGTCGGTCGTGCGGAAGTAGAACTGCGGACGGTAGCCATTGAAGAACGGGGTGTGACGTCCGCCTTCGTCCTTCGACAGGATGTACACTTCGGAGGTGAAGTGGGTGTGCGGCTTGACCGAACCCGGTTTGCACAGTACCTGACCACGCTCGACGTCTTCACGCTTGGTACCGCGCAGCAGGGCGCCGATGTTGTCGCCGGCCTGGCCTTGGTCAAGGAGCTTCCTGAACATTTCGACGCCGGTGCAGACGGTCTTGATGGTGGGACGGATACCAACGATTTCAATTTCTTCGCCCACCTTGACGACACCGCGTTCGATACGGCCGGTGACGACGGTGCCACGACCGGAGATGGAGAAGACGTCTTCGACGGGCATCAGGAAGGGCCGGTCGATGGCGCGTTCCGGAGTCGGGATGAAGGAATCCAGAGCATCGGCCAGACGGAAAATGGAGGGGACGCCGATTTCGGACTGGTCGCCTTCGAGGGCCTTCAGAGCGGAGCCCTGGATGATCGGGGTGTCGTCGCCGGGGAAGTCATACTTGGAGAGCAACTCGCGCAGTTCCATTTCGACGAGTTCGAGGAGTTCGTCGTCGTCGACCATGTCGCACTTGTTCATGTAGACGAGGACGTAGGGCACGCCCACCTGACGGGCGAGCAGGATGTGCTCGCGGGTCTGCGGCATCGGGCCGTCGGCGGCGGAGCAGACAAGAATGGCACCGTCCATCTGCGCCGCACCGGTAATCATGTTCTTGATGTAGTCGGCGTGGCCCGGGCAGTCAACGTGAGCGTAGTGACGGTTGGCGGTTTCGTATTCGACGTGGGCAGTGTTGATGGTGATGCCGCGCGCCTTTTCTTCCGGCGCCGCATCGATTTCATCGTATTTCTTGGCCGATCCACCAAACTTCGCAGACAGCACCGTCGTGATCGCAGCCGTCAGCGTGGTCTTGCCATGGTCAACGTGACCAATCGTGCCCACATTCACGTGCGGCTTCGTACGCTCAAATTTTGACTTAGCCATGATGACTTCTCCAGTAACGATTACTTCTTGTTGATGATCGCCTCAGCGACGTTCTTGGGCGCTTCGGAATAATGCTTGAATTCCATCGAGTAGGTGGCGCGCCCCTGTGACAGGGAGCGCACCGAGGTCGAATAGCCGAACATCTCTGAGAGGGGAACCTCGGCCTTGATCAGCTTGATGCCGCCGACCTGGTCCTCCATACCCTGGACGATCCCGCGACGGGACGAAAGGTCGCCCATGACATTACCCATATATTCCTCGGGCGTTTCCACTTCAACCGCCATCATCGGCTCGAGCAGCGTCGGACTGGCCTTGCGCATACCTTCCTTGAACGCCGTCGCGGCGGCCATGCGGAAGGCGTTTTCGTTGGAGTCAACGTCGTGGTACGAACCATCGTAGAGGGTGAACTTGATATCGACAACCGGGAAACCCGCCAGCACACCACTGCTGATCGCGTCCTGAAGACCCTTGTCAACCGCCGGAATGTATTCACGAGGCACCACGCCACCCTTGATGGCATCGACGAACTCGTAGCCCTTGCCGGCCTCGTTCGGCTCGATCTTGAGCCAGACATGACCGAACTGACCCCGACCACCCGATTGCTTGACGAACTTGCCCTCCTGCTCAACCGCCTTCTTGATGCATTCACGATAAGCCACTTGCGGCGCACCAACGGTAGCTTCGACATTGAATTCGCGACGCATGCGGTCAACGAGGATTTCAAGGTGTAATTCACCCATGCCGGAGATAATGGTCTGACCGGACTCCTCATCAGTACGCACGCGAAATGATGGATCCTCCTGAGCAAGACGCCCAAGCGCGATGCCCATCTTTTCCTGATCAACCTTGGTCTTCGGCTCGACGGCAACGTGAATGACCGGCTCCGGGAAGACCATGCGTTCAAGGGTAATAACCTTGGCCGGGTCACAAAGCGTATCGCCGGTCGTCGCTTCCTTCAGGCCTACGGCAGCCGCGATGTCCCCGGCAAACACTTCCTTGATCTCTACGCGCTGGTTTGCATGCATCTGCAGGATGCGACCGAGGCGCTCCTTGCGACCCTTGATCGGGTTGTACACCGAATCGCCGGAATTGATGACGCCAGAATACACCCTGAAGAAAATCAACTGGCCGACAAAGGGATCGGTCATGATCTTGAAAGCCAGGGCCGAGAAGGCCTCGTCGTCGGCAGCACGACGCTCGCCTTGGCTCTCGTTTTCGAGAATGCCGGTAACCGGGGGAATATCGACGGGCGACGGCATGAGCTCGATCACGGCATCAAGCATCTTCTGCACGCCCTTGTTCTTGAAGGCCGTTCCGCACAACGTAGGCTGAATCTCGCAATTGATCGTGCGCGTACGCAAGCCGAGGAGAATGTCTGTCTCGGAAAGATCGCCCTCATCCAGATAGCGGTTCATCAGATCCTCGGTCGCCTCGGCAGCCGCCTCGACCATCTGCTCGCGCCAGGTCCTGGCCTCGTCAAGAAGGTTTGCCGGGATCTCCCGAGCATCGTACTTCATCCCCTGTGACGCCTCATCCCAGTAGATCGCCTTCATGCGAATCAGGTCGACGACGCCCTCGAACAGATCTTCGGCGCCTATGGGAATGACGACCGGGATCGGGTTGGCCTTCAGGCGCAGCTTCATCTGCTCGACGACCTTGAAGAAGTTGGCGCCCGAACGATCCATCTTGTTAACGAAGGCCAAGCGCGGCACACCATATTTGTTGGCCTGACGCCAGACGGTCTCCGACTGTGGCTGAACGCCACCCACGGCACAGTACACCATGCACGCGCCATCCAGAACACGCATGGAGCGCTCAACCTCAATGGTGAAATCCACGTGCCCCGGGGTATCGATGATATTGATTCGATGCTCAGGAAACTGGCGGTCCATGCCACTCCAGAAGCAGGTAGTCGCGGCGGACGTGATCGTGATACCACGCTCTTGCTCCTGCTCCATCCAGTCCATGGTGGCAGCGCCATCATGAACTTCACCGATCTTGTGGTTAACACCGGTGTAGTAGAGGATGCGCTCGGTTGTTGTAGTCTTGCCAGCGTCGATGTGGGCGCTTATACCGATGTTGCGGTAGCGCTCGATTGGGGTTTTTCGTGCCACGATGGATACCTTCGATGAAAGGACGAATTGGTTCTGACGCCTCTTGAGCGTTAGAAGCGGAAGTGGGCAAAAGCCTTGTTGGCCTCGGCCATACGGTGCACTTCATCACGCTTCTTGACGGCACCACCGCGGCTCTCGGCCGCTTCCATCATCTCGGCGGCCAGACGTTGGCCCATTGACTTCTCGGAGCGCTTGCGGGCCGACTCACGCAACCAGCGCATGGCGAGTGCCGCACGACGGGCGGGACGCACCTCGACCGGCACTTGATAGTTGGCGCCGCCGACCCTGCGGGACTTGACCTCGACCATTGGCTTCACGTTGCCCATAGCGGACATGAAGACCTCCAGCGGATCCTTGCCGCCCTTAGCGGAAATGATGTCGAACGCACCATAAACGATGCGCTCGGCAACCGACTTCTTGCCGCTCTGCATGATGGCGTTGATGAACTTGGAGACTTCGACATTGCCGAACTTGGGATCCGGCAGAATGTCGCGCTTGGGTACTTCACGACGACGGGGCATGCTTACCTCACTTGATTACCATTCAGTCGAAAAGCCGGGATTGGCGTAGCCCACCCGGCCCTCACGGCCACCCATAGGAGTGACCACTTACTCAAGCCACAAAAAATCAGGCGGCCTTCGGACGCTTGGCCCCGTATTTGGACCGGGACTGCTTGCGATTCTTGACGCCCTGCGTATCAAGGGAGCCACGTACAGTGTGATAGCGGACGCCCGGTAGGTCCTTGACACGGCCACCACGAATCAGAACGACGGAGTGTTCCTGCAGATTGTGGCCTTCACCGCCAATATAGGAGATGACTTCGAAGCCGTTCGTCAAACGAACCTTGCAGACCTTGCGCAAGGCTGAGTTCGGCTTCTTCGGGGTGGTAGTGTAGACGCGGGTACACACTCCACGCTTTTGTGGACAGCGCCCCAGAGCAGGGACCTTGCTGCTGGTGACCTCGGCGAGACGTGGCTTGCGCACCAACTGGTTGATGGTCGGCATATAAGACTTCCTTCGGCGGCCGGGCCCCAAAATACTTGGCACACGACGGCAATTTTGTTATCCAAGACAGGAGCATTGATTAGCCCCTACCGACAAAAACCGAGGATTCTATGGTCGATCCCCCCCAATGTCAACGTTACCGGGGGAGTGCCCATCCTCAGGACGACTGGCCGGCTTCCAGAAGATCCAATTCACCAACTGCCGCCTCCAGACCCTGACCGCCAGCGAGATCCTCGCCCGCCAACTGCGCCTTGCGGCTGCGGTGGTAGGCCAGACCGGTGCCGGAGGGTATGAGACGCCCGACGATGACATTTTCCTTGAGCCCGCGCAGTTCGTCGCGCTTACCCATGATTGCGGCTTCGGTCAGAACGCGGGTGGTTTCCTGGAAAGAGGCCGCAGAGATGAAGGAATCGGTTGACAAGGATGCCTTCGTAATCCCCAGTAGCATGTGATCAAAGATTGCCGGCAACCTGCCTTCGGCAAGTACCCGGTCGTTTTCGGCAAGCAGTTCGGCGCGTTCCACTTGCTCGGACTTGATAAAGCGTGTGTCACCCGGGTCGACAATGGCCACTCGACGCAACATCTGGCGGACGATCACTTCGATATGCTTGTCGTTGATCTTCACACCCTGCAGGCGGTAGACGTCCTGGACCTCGTCAGTGATGTAACGGGCCAGTTCCTCGACACCCTGGAGACGCAGGATGTCGTGGGGATCAGGCAAGCCTTCGACGATTTTCTCGCCCTTGTTCACCACCTGGCCGTCGTGCACCAGCACGTGCTTATCCTTTGAAATCAGGAACTCGTGGGCCTTGCCATCGACATCAGTAATTACCAGACGCTGCTTGCCCTTGGTGTCCTTGCCGAAGCCGATCGTGCCGGTCACCTCGGCCAGCATTGATGGATCCTTCGGGGTGCGCGCCTCGAACAGTTCGGCAACACGGGGCAGGCCACCGGTAATATCACGGGTCTTTGCAGATTCCTGCGGCATGCGTGCCAAGACATCGCCAACGCCAACCTTTTGTCCGTTGAGGACCGAGATAATGGAACCAACCTGGAAGGCGATGGAAACATGAAGGTCGCTACCGGCGATCCTCACCTCCTGAGCGCTATCGTCAAGGAGCTTGACAACCGGGCGCACCCCCTTAATCGCCGCCCTTCCGCCGCGCTTGTGGTCGATGACCACCAAGGTCGATAGGCCGGTCACATCGTCAAACTGCTTGGCCACGGTGACGCCTTCTTCAACGTTCTCGAAGCGAACTGTGCCAGCGTATTCAGTGACGATCGGGCGGGTGTGGGGATCCCAGGTTGCCAGCTTCGTTCCCGGCTTGACCGACTTGCCGTCATCGACGGACAACATCGCTCCGTAGGGAACCTTGTGACGCTCGCGCTCGCGGCCATGATCGTCGGTGACGAGCACTTCACCGGAACGTGAAATCACCACCTTCTCACCCTTGGCGCTGGTAACGTAGCGCATTGTTGCGGTAAACCTCACCGTGCCGGCGGATTTTGCCTCAACCTGCGAGGCCACCGCCGCCCGCGACGCGGCGCCACCCACGTGGAAGGTACGCATGGTGAGCTGGGTACCCGGCTCGCCGATCGACTGGGCGGCAATGACGCCGATCGATTCACCGGCGTTGACCATGCTGCCACGACCCAGATCGCGACCGTAGCACTTGGCGCATAGCCCATAGCGCGTTTCGCAGGTCAGCGGGGTACGAACCCTGACCTCATCGATGCCCAGTTTGTCGATCAGGTCCACCAGATCCTCGTCGAGCATGGTGCCAGCGAAGATCACGGTTTCCTGGGTTTCTGGATCAACCAGGTCTTCACCGGTCACCCGACCGAGAACGCGCTCACGTAGCGGCTCGATTACCTCGCCTCCTTCGACCAGTGCCTTGACGGCATAGCCGTTCGCGGTCCCGCAATCGTCTTCCGTGATGACGAGATCCTGGGTCACGTCTACTAGACGGCGCGTCAGGTAGCCTGAATTCGCGGTCTTTAGTGCCGTATCGGCCAGACCCTTGCGCGCGCCATGGGTCGAAATGAAGTACTGGAGAACGTTCAGGCCTTCGCGGAAGTTCGTCGTGATCGGCGTTTCAATTATCGAGCCATCCGGCTTCGCCATCAGGCCGCGCATGCCGGCCAACTGACGAATCTGGGCAGCGGAACCGCGGGCTCCCGAGTCGGCCATCATGAAGATGGAGTTAAACGAGTCCTGCTTGACCTTCTTGC
This sequence comes from Candidatus Dechloromonas phosphoritropha, assembly GCA_016722705.1. Lineage (NCBI taxonomy): Bacteria > Pseudomonadati > Pseudomonadota > Betaproteobacteria > Rhodocyclales > Azonexaceae > Dechloromonas > Candidatus Dechloromonas phosphoritropha. Next base: position 1,055,636 of record JADKGN010000004.1, read on the forward strand.
CATGACGATCGATGGTTTCTTCGTGACCGAGTTCCTCCATCATGACCTTGGCTACTTGATCACCGGTACGGCCCCAGATGTCGACTACTTTATTGTAGCGTTCACCCTGGGTTACCAGACCGTTGGTGTACTGGGTCTCGATCTCCTTGACCTCTGACTCCGCCGCGGCGATGATCTCGTGCTTCTTGGCCGGAACGCGCATATCGTCGGAGCAGAAGGAGATCCCGGCACGCGTCGCCAGCGCATAGCCGTTCTGCATCAGCTTGTCGGCAAAGATGACAGTCTCCTTGAGACCGCAACGGCGGAACGACTCATCGATCAGCTTGGAGATTTCCTTTTTCTTCAGGGCGCGATCTATGAGCTTGAACGGCAGACCCTTGGGCAGAATCTTGGAGAGCAAGGCCCGCCCGGCGGTCGTTTCGACCCGAACCATTTTCTCGTTCCATTCACCGTCGACCGCAGTGGGCTCATATTGCTTCAAACGAATCGAGATCCGCGAGTGAATGCCGAGTTCATTTGCTGCCATCGCCCGTTCGATTTCACCGATGTCAGCGAAATACATCCCTTCGCCCTTACCGTTGATCTTCTCGCGGGTGGCGTAGTAGAGCCCGAGCACGATGTCCTGCGACGGCACGATGATGGGCTGTCCGTTGGCTGGCGACAGCACGTTGTTCGATGCCAGCATCAGGGTACGGGCTTCCATTTGCGCCTCAAGCGACAGCGGCACGTGGACAGCCATCTGGTCACCGTCGAAGTCGGCATTGAAAGCGGCACAGACCAGCGGGTGCAACTGGATCGCCTTGCCTTCGATCAGGGTCGGCTCGAACGCCTGGATGCCCAGACGGTGCAGGGTCGGCGCCCGATTCAGCATGACAGGGTGTTCGCGAATGACATCTTCAAGGATGTCCCAAACGACCGGTTCCTGACCATCGACCATCTTTTTGGCTTGCTTGATAGTTGTGGCGTAACCTAGCACTTCCAGCTTGTGGAAAATGAAAGGTTTGAACAGTTCGAGCGCCATCAGCTTGGGCAGACCGCACTGGTGCAATTTGAGCTGCGGGCCAACCACGATGACCGAGCGGCCAGAATAGTCGACGCGCTTACCCAGCAAGTTCTGACGGAAACGGCCACCCTTGCCCTTGATCATGTCAGCCAGCGATTTCAGCGGACGTTTGTTGGCGCCAGTCATTGCCTTGCCGCGGCGCCCGTTGTCGAGCAGGGAGTCAACCGACTCCTGAAGCATGCGCTTTTCGTTGCGCACAATGATTTCCGGGGCCTTCAACTCGAGCAGACGCTTCAGACGGTTGTTACGGTTGATGACGCGACGATAAAGATCGTTCAAGTCAGAAGTTGCGAACCGGCCGCCATCAAGCGGGACCAGCGGACGCAGGTCCGGCGGCAACACCGGCAGAACCTCAAGGATCATCCAGTCCGGTTTGATGCCGGATTTCAGGAAACCTTCAAGGATTTTCAGGCGCTTAGCCAGCTTCTTGCTTTTGATTTCGGAAGTAGTGACACTGAGTTCGGAGCGTAGCGATTCGACCTCGCTGTTGAGATCGAGTTTGCGCAGCAGGTCACGAATCCCCTCGGCACCCATGAAAGCCTCGAACTCGTCACCATGCTCTTCCATCATTTCCAGATACTGGTCTTCGGTCAGCAACTGGCCGCGTTGGAGATTGCTGACCATGCCGGGGTCGGTCACCACATAGGCTTCGAAATAAAGCACACGCTCGATATCGCGGAGCGTCATGTCGAGCACCATACCAAGGCGTGACGGCAGCGACTTGAGGAACCAGATGTGTGCGGTCGGTGAAGCCAGTTCGATATGGCCCATGCGGTCACGACGAACCTTGGCGAGCGTCACTTCGACGCCGCACTTTTCACAGATCACGCCGCGGTGCTTGAGGCGCTTATATTTGCCGCACAGGCACTCGTAATCCTTGATCGGACCGAAGATCTTGGCGCAGAAGAGGCCATCGCGCTCCGGCTTGAAAGTGCGGTAGTTGATGGTTTCGGGCTTCTTGACTTCGCCAAAGGACCAGGAACGGATCTTGTCGGGCGAGGCCAGACCAATGGTAATCGCGTCGAATTCTTCCTCGGCGGTTACCTGCTTGAACAGATCGAGCAATGCTTTCATCGTTTAACTCCTAAGCCCTGAATCAGTAACGTTCCAGATCGATGTCGATCGCCAGCGAACGGATTTCCTTGACCAGCACGTTGAAGGATTCCGGCATGCCGGCATCGATACGGTGCTCGCCCTTGACGATGTTTTCGTACACTTTGGTACGGCCATTCACGTCGTCGGACTTCACGGTCAGCATTTCCTGCAGCACATAGGCCGCGCCGTAAGCTTCCAGCGCCCACACTTCCATTTCGCCGAAACGCTGGCCGCCGAACTGCGCCTTGCCGCCCAGCGGCTGCTGGGTAACCAGCGAGTATGGGCCGGTCGAACGGGCGTGCATCTTGTCGTCAACCAGGTGATGCAGCTTCAGGAAGTGCATGTAGCCGACTGTGACCTGACGCTCGAAAGCTTCGCCGGTACGACCATCGAACAGGGTCATCTGGCCAGAGGACGGCATACCGGCGAGCGCCAGCATGGCCTTGATTTCCTCCTCTTTGGCACCGTCGAAAACCGGGGTTGCGAACGGTACGCCATCCTCAAGGTTCCTGGCCAATTCGATGATTTCGCCATCGTTGAGTTCATCCAGACTCTCTCTCCTGCCCTTGGAATTGTAGACTTGGTCTAGGAATCCGCGAACCTCCCTGGCGTTGGCATCCGCGCGCAACATGGCGCCGATCTTCTGGCCAATGCCCTTGGCGGCAAGGCCGAGGTGAACCTCCAGGATCTGGCCGACGTTCATCCGCGATGGAACGCCGAGCGGGTTCAGCACGATGTCGACCGGATTGCCGTCTTCCATGTATGGCATATCTTCCACGGGCAAGATACGCGATACCACACCCTTGTTGCCGTGACGGCCAGCCATCTTGTCACCGGGCTGCAGGCGACGCTTGACTGCGACATAGACCTTGACCATCTTCTGCACACCCGGCGGCAACTCGTCGCCCTGGGTCAATTTCTTGCGCTTGGCCTCGAAAGCGAGATCGAAGTTCTTGCGCGCCTGCTCGAGACCATCCTTGACCTGCTCCAACTGGAGAGCGGCGTCATCCTCGGACAGCCGAATGTCGAACCAGTGATGCGGATCCATGCTGTCAAGATACGCCTGATCGATGATCGATCCCTTGGCCAGCTTTTTCGGTCCACCATTGGCCTTCTTTCCGGTCAGCAAACGGCCGACACGAGCAAAGGCGTCGCCTTCGACAATACGCATCTGATCCGCGAGATCCAGCTTGTAGTGACGCAGGTGCTCGTCGATGATGGACTTGGCGCGGCTGTCACGCTCGATACCCTCCCGCGTGAAGACCTGAACATCGATGACGGTACCGGCAATGCCCGACGGTACGCGCAGCGATGTATCCTTAACGTCTGAAGCCTTTTCACCGAAGATGGCACGCAGAAGCTTCTCTTCCGGCGTCAGCTGGGTTTCGCCCTTGGGCGTGACCTTGCCGACCAGAACGTCACCCGCCTGAACCTCGGCTCCGATATAGACGATGCCTGCATCATCAAGGCGGGAGAGTTGTGCTTCACCCAGCGATGCGATATCGCGGGTAATTTCCTCAGGGCCGAGTTTGGTATCGCGCGCCACGACCGTCAGTTCCTCGATGTGGATCGAGGTATAGCGATCTTCGGCAACGACACGTTCAGAGATCAGGATCGAATCCTCGAAGTTGTAGCCGTTCCAGGGCATGAAGGCAATCAGCATGTTCTGGCCAAGGGCAAGTTCGCCCTTGTCAGTTGATGCACCGTCGGCCACCACATCGCCGCATGCGATCAGGTCGCCGACTCGGACGAGAGGCCGCTGGTTGATATTGGTGTTCTGGTTGGAACGCGTGTATTTAACGAGGTTGTAGATATCGACACCAACTTCGCCGACCACCGTTTCATCGTCATTGACGCGAACCACGACCCGTGCTGCATCCACATAATCCACCCGACCGCCGCGGCGCGCGACAACCGCGGTGCCGGAGTCAACGGCAACGGTTCGCTCGATGCCGGTACCCACCAGTGCTTTTTCCGGACGCAGGCAGGGTACGGCCTGACGCTGCATGTTGGCGCCCATCAGGGCGCGGTTTGCATCGTCATGTTCAAGGAACGGGATCAGAGATGCAGCGACAGAAACGATCTGGCTCGGCGCCACGTCCATGTACTGAACTCGGGACGGTTCGGCGAGGATGGTTTCGCCCTTTTCACGGCAGGTCACGAGGTCGTCGGAAAGACGGCCATCCTTGTCGAGCGAGGCGTTGGCCTGAGCGACGACATAGTTACCCTCCTCGATAGCCGAGAGATATTCGATCTCGTTGGTAACCTTGGAGTCGACCGCCTTGCGATAGGGAGTTTCGATGAACCCGTAATCATTGACCCGGGCGAACAGAGCCAACGAATTTATCAGTCCGATGTTCGGGCCTTCCGGCGTTTCAATCGGGCATACACGACCATAGTGAGTCGGATGCACGTCGCGCACTTCAAAACCCGCACGCTCGCGGGTCAGACCACCAGGGCCGAGGGCGGAAACGCGGCGCTTGTGGGTAATCTCGGAAAGCGGGTTGGTCTGGTCCATGAACTGCGACAACTGGCTGGAACCGAAAAACTCCTTGATTGCGGCACTGATGGGCTTGGCGTTGATCAGGTCATGCGGCATCAGGTTGTCGGACTCAGCCTGCGACAGGCGTTCCTTGACCGCGCGCTCGACGCGAACGAGACCAGCGCGAAACTGATTCTCGGCCAGTTCGCCTACCGAACGGACACGGCGATTGCCGAGGTGATCGATGTCGTCGATGTCCCCACGGCCATTACGCAGTTCGACGAGAATCTTGATTACATCCACTATGTCACGTGGCGACAGGGTCAGTTGCTCGCGAGACTCGACGTTGGCACCCAGCGGCCTGACCTTTGCGGCAATCATCTCGGCATCGGCAAGTTGCAGGTTTTCCGACAGCGCGCGTGGCCCGAAGGGGAGACCGCTCACCAGGTCCTGAATCACGGCGAGTGGGAAGCCACTTCCTTCCGCGAGGTTCTTCAATGCAGCTTCAGCCTTGGAAGCCAGGCTCCTGATCATCACTTTGTGTTCAATTACGTTGGTGCGACCGAGGCGGCGGTTGAACTTCATCCGGCCGACGCCGGAGAGATCATAACGATCGTCAGAGTAGAACAGCCCGTTGAAGAGGATCTCCACAGCCTCTTCCGTCGGCGGCTCACCGGGGCGCATCATGCGGTAAATGGCAATGCGGGCAGCCTGACGGGATACTGTTTCGTCGGCGCGCAAGGTGCTGGAAATGAATGCACCGCGATCAAGTTCGTTGGTGTAGAGGGTTTCGACCGTTTCGATACCAGCCTTCCGCAAATCGACGAGCAGGGCCTCGGTGATTTCGGCGTTGGCATTGGCGACGAATTCTCCGGTTTCCTTGTCGACGATGTTCCTGGCGACGACACGGCCGAGAATGAAATCCTCGGGAACGATGATCTGGCTCAATGATGCACTGGCGATATCACGAACATGCTTGGCCGTGATCCGCTTGTCCTTGGAAACGATGACCTTACCATCGGGTGCGACGAAGTCAAAACGCGCCACTTCGCCTCGGAGACGGTCGGGCACCAGCGCGAACTCGACCATGTCCTTGGTCAGCCGGAAAGTGTCGAAGTCAAAGAAATGCGCAAGGATTTCCTCGGATGACATGCCAATCGCCTTGAGCAAGGTCGTTACAGGCATCTTGCGCCGACGGTCGACGCGGAAGAAGAGGATATCCTTCGGATCGAACTCGAAATCGAGCCACGAACCGCGGTAAGGAATGATACGCGCCGAGAACAGCAGCTTGCCGGAACTGTGCGTCTTGCCCCGGTCGTGCTCGAAGAAAACACCTGGCGAACGATGCAACTGGGAAACGATGACGCGCTCGGTGCCGTTGATGACGAAAGAACCGTTGGTCGTCATGAGCGGGATTTCACCCATATAGACTTCCTGCTCCTTGACTTCCTTCACAGTATCCGGTGCTTCACGATCCATGATCACCAGCCTGACCCGCGCGCGTAGCGACGATGCGAACGTCAGCCCGCGTTGCTGGCACTCGCTCACATCGAAAGCCGGCGCGCCGAGCATGTAGCTGACGAATTCGAGGCGCGCATTGCCAGAATGGGAGATGATGGGGAAAATCGAGGTAAACGCAGCCTGCAAGCCCTCGTTCTTGCGCTTGCCTGGTGTCGCTTCGGCTTGCAGGAAGGCCATAAAGGATTCAAGCTGGGTGGCAAGCAGAAACGGAACGTCAAGCACGCTGGCGCGCTTGGCGAAGCTCTTGCGGATGCGCTTCTTCTCGGTGAAGGAGTAAGTCATGGTAACTCCGTGAGGATAAAGTCAAACATGAAACCTGTGGAAACAGGCAAACGCAAACGGCCTCTCCTTCCGGGAAGGGAAGGAAAAAGCAGCGTTTGCATTTGCCGGCTGGCGTAACTCAAGTTTGTCTTTTTTGGTTGATTCAACCTGCAATACACGCACAAAAGGGCTGACGGCACCAGCCGCCAGCCTGTCCAACAAGAGTCGACTACTTGATCTCGACCTTGGCGCCGGCGTCTCCCAGTTGCTTCAGGAGGGCTTCTGCCTCAGCCTTGGAAATGCTTTCCTTAACCGCCTTCGGCGCGCTGTCCACCAGATCCTTGGCTTCCTTGAGGCCCAAGCCGGTAACGGCACGTACAACCTTGATGACTTCGACCTTCTTGTCACCGGCCGCATTGAGCATGACGGTAAACTCGGTCTGCTCCTCAACCACGGGAGCAACTGCGGCGCCAGCGCCGGCGCCAGCGAAGGATGCGGCGGAAACGCCAAATTTCTCTTCGAACGCCTTCACGAGGTCATTCAGTTCCATAACAGTCATGGAGCCAACGGCTTCCAGGATATCGTCTTTGCTAATTGCCATTTCAGAAAACTCCTAATTCAGTTCTTAAACGCGGGGATCAAGCAGGGGCTTCTTCGCGCTGCTGAGCCAGTGCGGCCAGGCACACGGCAAAGCCGGACACCGGAGCCTGCATCACACCCAACAGCCTGGCGAGCAACTCGTCGCGGCTCGGGATGGAGGCGAGCGCCTCCACACCGGCTTTGTCGAGCACCTTGCCTGCGAAGGAACCTGCCTTCAGCACAAGCTTGTCGTTAGTCTTGGCGAAGTCGTTGAGGACTCTCGCCGCTGCCACCGGGTCGGCCGACACGCTGTAGATCAGCGGTCCGACCATGTGATCGGCCAGACTGGCAAACGGCGTACCAGCAATGGCGCGACGCACCAGAGTGTTCTTCATCACACGCAGATATACGCCAGACTCGCGCGCCTTCTTGCGCAGCACGGTGAGATGTCCCACCTTGATGCCGCGATATTCGGCAATCGCGATTGTCTGGGCGTTGGCTACTTGCTCCGCAACCTCGTCCACGACAGCTTTCTTGTCGTTCAGATTGAGACCCACAGGCCCTTCCTCCTTTCAAGTCATAACACGACGGGAGAAATTCCCGCCGCACCCACGGCGACCTGAACCAGAAGCCATGCCAACCGCTTCCGGTCAGCAGAAAATCTTGTTCTGGGACACCGTCTGCGCAGGTTGCTTTCGCGATTGAGACCCCTGCGGGTCGCCTGCGGTCTTTGACGATCCACCGGTCTCCGTCGAAACGGGGATCGGCGGCCCAAAGTTCCTAATTAGTTAGCCAGAGTGGCCTGATCGACGCGAACACCAGGACCCATAGTGGCGGCAACCGCGATCTTGCGCAGGTACTGTCCCTTGGAGGTGGCCGGTTTGGCCTTGGTCAGCGCATCGATCAGCGCCTTAAGGTTGGATTCGAGACTGTCGACCGGGAATGAGGCACGGCCGATCGTTGCATGCACGATGCCACCCTTGTCCGTGCGGTACTGGACCTGGCCAGCCTTGGCGTTGGCAACCGCTGTCGTCACGTCCATCGTCACGGTGCCCACTTTCGGGTTCGGCATAAGGCCACGCGGTCCGAGTATCTGCCCAAGTTGGCCGACGACCTTCATCGCATCCGGAGTGGCGATGACGATGTCGAAATTGAGGTTACCCGCCTTGACCTCAGCGGCCAGGTCGTCAAAACCAACAACGTCCGCGCCTGCCGCCCTGGCGGCTTCGGCCTTGTCACCTTGTGCAAAGACCGCGACACGAACCGACTTGCCGGTACCAGCCGGCAGCACGACAGAACCGCGAACCGTCTGATCGGATTTGCGTGGATCGACACCGAGGTTGACCGCGACATCGATCGATTCATCGAACTTGGCAGTTGCCGATTCCTTGGCCAGCGCCAGCGCTTCCTTTAACGGGTAGAACTTCTGTAGAACGATCTTGCCCTGCAGCGCCTTCTGTTTCTTGCTTAGTTTGGCCATGTTCAGAATCCCTCCACCGTGATACCCATCGAACGGGCGGTACCGGCAATGGTACGAACCGCTGCATCCATGTCAGCCGCAGTCAGGTCCGGCATTTTCGTGGTGGCGATCTCTTCAGCCTGAGCGCGGGTGATGCTACCAACCTTGTTGGTATGCGGCTTGGCGGAACCGGACTTGATGCCGACCGCCTTCTTGATCAGAATTGTTGCCGGGGGTGTCTTCATCACGAAGGTGAAAGACTTGTCGGCAAAGGCGGTGATCACCACCGGAATCGGCAACCCAGGCTCCAAACCCTGAGTCTGGGCGTTGAATGTCTTACAGAATTCCATTATGTTCAAACCGCGCTGGCCCAGCGCCGGGCCGATCGGTGGCGACGGATTCGCCTTACCGGCAGGAACCTGCAGCTTGATGTAGCCAATAATTTTCTTGGCCATGATTGCTCCTTGGATGATGAGTGCTGACGCGCCTTCGGCTTGCGCCTACCAACGCTCCTCTTGCCGGACTATTGAAGGGCGGTCGGCGAACCCTTTAAACCTTTTTCATTGCCACTCAGGCCTTTTCGACCTGCGAAAACTCCAGTTCGACCGGCGTTGCCCGCCCGAAAATCGTTACCGCCACGCGCAGGCGGTCCTTTTCGTAATTGACGTCCTCGACAGCGCCATGAAAGTCGGCAAACGGGCCTTCCTTGACACGAACCATCTCGCCAACTTCGAACAACACCTTGGGACGGGGCTTGTCCACCCCTTCCTGCACTTGCTGCATGATCTTGTCGATTTCCTTCTGCGGAATGGGCGTTGGCTTGTTTGCAGTACCACCGAGGAAGCCAGTCACCCTGGGCGTGCTCTTGACCAGATGCCAGGAATCGTCATCCATATCCATTTCAACGAGCACGTAGCCAGGAAATAGCTTGCGTTCCGAATTGACTGGCTGCCCGTTCTTCAGTTCACGAACAACCTCGACCGGCACCAGGATCTCACCGAACTTGTCCTGCATACCAAGACGCTCGATGCGTTCCTGAATCGCCCGCATAACGCTTTTCTCAAAGCCGGAATAGGCATGGACGATATACCAGCGTTTGTTCATGATTTCCTCCAGCCCAGCACGAGGTCGTAAAGAATCCACTCAAGGCTCTTGTCAGTCAGATAGAGGAACAGTGCCATGACCACCACAAACGCGAACACGACGCCAGTAGTCTGCATGGTTTCCTTGCGCGTCGGCCAGACAACCTTCTTGGCCTCGATTACGGCTTCGTTTGCAAAAATGAAGAAGCGCTGCCCCGGCCCGGTTTTCCAGGCAACGGCAGCGGCCAGCGCCACCCCTGCGAGTACCGCAAGGACACGCAAAATCATTGCTTGCTCGGAGAGGAGGTAAAAACCAGCCACGCCGGCAGCCAGAATAACCAGCGCCAGCGCAAACTTGATCTTGTCAGCCATGAACTTCGCGATCTTTAAAGAGTGTGGCAGGGGCAGAGGGTGTCGAACCCCCAACCTTCGGTTTTGGAGACCGACGCTCTGCCAATTGAGCTATACCCCTGCTGCAGAGACATCAAAGCGCTTCGGCTTCCCGAAGCGCTCCTATTACTTCGTAGCGCTTCCGTTACACGATGATTTTAGCAACGACGCCGGCGCCGACGGTGCGGCCACCCTCACGGATGGCGAAACGCAGGCCTTCCTCCATGGCGATCGGGTTGATCAGCTTGATGGTCATGGCGATGTTGTCGCCGGGCATCACCATCTCGACGCCTTCCGGCAGGTCGATGGAGCCGGTCACGTCGGTCGTGCGGAAGTAGAACTGCGGACGGTAGCCATTGAAGAACGGGGTGTGACGTCCGCCTTCGTCCTTCGACAGGATGTACACTTCGGAGGTGAAGTGGGTGTGCGGCTTGACCGAACCCGGCTTGCACAGAACCTGACCACGCTCGACGTCTTCACGCTTGGTACCGCGCAGCAGGGCGCCGATGTTGTCGCCGGCCTGGCCTTGGTCAAGGAGCTTCCTGAACATTTCGACGCCGGTGCAGACGGTCTTGATGGTGGGACGGATACCAACGATTTCAATTTCTTCGCCCACCTTGACGACACCGCGTTCGATACGGCCGGTGACCACGGTGCCACGACCGGAGATGGAGAAGACGTCTTCGACGGGCATCAGGAAGGGCCGGTCGATGGCGCGTTCCGGAGTCGGGATGAAGGAATCCAGAGCATCGGCCAGACGGAAAATGGAGGGGACGCCGATTTCGGACTGGTCGCCTTCGAGGGCCTTCAGAGCGGAGCCCTGGATGATTGGGGTGTCGTCGCCGGGGAAGTCGTACTTGGAGAGCAGCTCGCGCAGTTCCATTTCGACGAGTTCGAGGAGTTCGTCGTCGTCGACCATGTCGCACTTGTTCATGTACACGAGGACGTAGGGCACGCCCACCTGACGGGCGAGCAGGATGTGCTCGCGGGTCTGCGGCATCGGGCCGTCGGCGGCGGAGCAGACAAGAATGGCACCGTCCATCTGCGCCGCACCGGTAATCATGTTCTTGATGTAGTCGGCGTGGCCCGGGCAGTCAACGTGAGCGTAGTGACGGTTGGCGGTTTCGTATTCGACGTGGGCGGTGTTGATGGTGATGCCGCGCGCCTTTTCTTCCGGCGCAGCATCGATTTCATCGTATTTCTTGGCCGATCCACCAAACTTCGCAGACAGCACCGTCGTGATCGCAGCCGTCAGCGTGGTCTTGCCATGGTCAACGTGACCAATCGTGCCCACATTCACGTGCGGCTTCGTACGCTCAAATTTTGACTTAGCCATTCAAGTTCCCCAATCATCAATCAAATAAGAAAAAATCCAGATCCCAAGCCTATCGGTGGTGCCCATGAGTAGAATCGAACTACCGACCTCTCCCTTACCAAGGGAGTGCTCTACCACTGAGCTACATGGGCCTACCTAAACACTCCAACCACGCCGCAATGTGGAGCGGGTGAAGGGAATCGAACCCTCGTCTTAAGCTTGGAAGGCTTCGGCTCTACCATTGAGCTACACCCGCTTGACTCTAGCACGCAGCACAGGACGCTACCGCATTCATTCTGGTGGAGGGGGAAGGATTCGAACCTTCGAAGGCAGAGCCGACAGATTTACAGTCTGTTCCCGTTGACCGCTTGGGTACCCCTCCGGAAGAACGCAAGATTATCCTTTGTCAATCCGGAGGTGTCAATACTCAAAACACTCCGAACAAAAAAAAGCCGGCGCGTACCGGCTTTCCGGAAACATACGAAAGTGGATTACTTCTGGGACAGAACCCAGGCAGCCAGCTTGGAAGCCTCTTCCGGCGTGACATTGTTCGGCGGCATCGGGATTTGGCCCCAGACGCCCTTGCCACCGGCCTTGATCTTGACGGCCAGCATCTCCTGAGCCTTGGGATCACCCTTGTACTTGGCGGCAACATCCTTGTATGCCGGACCGACCAGCTTCTTGTCGATGGCGTGGCAGGCCATGCAGTTCTTGGCTTTGGCCAGATCGGCACCTTCATCAGCATAGGCCTGGCCGGCCATCACGATACCAGCGGCTGCCATCATTGCGATATATACAGCTTTCATTTTCTTGCTCCGTTCGTCAGGTTGGTGGGAATTCACCGTGCGATGATAAAACCGTTTTTCGCCCCTTGCAAACTATCTCGCGCGTTTACTCTTTGCTGCAATACTCAAGGCAGAGGCATGGCGAAAAATTCAGCCGCTTCTGATTAACGCAGCGCAACACCCGAGGTTGACAGCACCAGACCATCAGGAGCACGAAGAGATGGCCAGCAGGGGTCCGGCAACGATGTCGGTCAGACAGAGCGTTGCCGCGATCAGCAGATGCCGCGGCACTTGCAGCCTTGCCGGATTGAGGGACTGCGGTACGAGGGCGCCAATGAAACTGATCGCCTTCGGATTGGTCAGCTTGACCAGCAAGCCCTGAAGGAAAAGCCCCTTGCGGCGTACCGGTATCTGGTCGGCAGCAAGGGACGAAGGCGGCAAGCACCACTTCTGGAAGCCGAACCAGAGCGTCAGGCTTACTTGCGGCGCTGGATCTGCGTCACGTCGCGCACCGCACCCTTGTCTGCCGAGGTCGCCATCAAGGCATAGGCCTGCAGGGCAGCGGAAACGAAACGTTCACGGCTTGCCGGTTGCCAGGCGGCATCGCCCTTGGCCTCCATGGCGGCACGGCGGCGCGCCAGTTCGCTGTCACTGACGGCCAGGTGAATGCGCCGATTCGGGATGTCAATCTCGATGGTATCGCCCTCCTCGACCAGTCCGATGGCGCCGCCATCGGCCGCCTCGGGCGAAGCATGGCCGATGGACAGGCCCGAGGTGCCACCCGAAAAGCGCCCGTCGGTGAGCAGGGCGCATTCCTTGCCCAGGCCTTTCGATTTCAGGTAGGAGGTCGGGTAGAGCATTTCCTGCATGCCGGGACCACCCCTCGGGCCTTCGTAACGAATCACGACGATGTCGCCGGCAACAATTTTATCGGCCAAAATGGCGTCGACCGCAGCATCCTGGCTTTCGAAGACACGTGCCTTGCCGGTGAATTTCCAGATCAACTCATCAACGCCGGCCGTCTTGACGATGCAGCCATCAAGCGCGATATTGCCGTGCAGCACCGCCAACCCACCTTCTTGCGAGTAGGCGCTGTCCTTGCTGCGGATGCAGCCCTTGATGCGATCGAGGTCCAGTTCGCTGAAGCGGCGATCCTGCGAGAAGGCGACCTGGGTCGGTACGCCGCCCGGCGCAGCGCGGAAGAACTCCCGGAGTTTGGCGTCGTCATTGCGCACCACATCCCAGTGATCGATCGCAGCGCCAAGGGTTGATTCGTGCACGGTTGGCACGTCGCGGTGCAGCAGCCCGGCCCGTTCCAGCTCGCCGAGAATGCCCATGATGCCGCCGGCGCGATGGACGTCCTCGATATGGTACTTGTCGGTCATCGGCGCCACCTTGCACAGGCACGGCACCTTGCGCGAAATGCGGTCGATGTCAGCCATCGTGAAATCGACCCCGGCTTCCTGCGCGGCGGCAAGAATGTGCAGTACAGTGTTGGTCGAACCGCCCATCGCGACGTCAAGCGTCATCGCGTTTTCGAAAGCCTGGAAGGTAGCGATCGAACGCGGCAGCACCGAGGCATCATCTTGTTCGTAGTAGCGGCGACAGAGTTCAACCACCTGACGACCGGCCCGTAGAAAGAGTTCCTTGCGGTCGGCATGAGTAGCGACCACGGTGCCATTGCCGGGCAGCGAGAGGCCGAGCACCTCGGTCAGGCAATTCATCGAGTTGGCGGTGAACATGCCCGAACACGAGCCACAGGTCGGGCAGGCCGAACGCTCGATTTCGGCGAGGTCGGCGTCAGAGACTGCGGCATCGGCAGCCTTGACCATGGCATCGACAAGGTCAAGATGGATGACCTGGCCCTGGATCTTGACCTTGCCGGCTTCCATCGGGCCGCCGGAAACGAACACGGCCGGAATGTTGAGGCGCATCGCAGCCATCAGCATGCCCGGGGTGATCTTGTCGCAGTTGGAAATACAGACCATGGCGTCGGCACAGTGGCCGTTGACCATGTATTCGACCGAGTCGGCGATCAGGTCGCGCGATGGCAGCGAATAGAGCATGCCGCCGTGGCCCATCGCGATGCCGTCGTCGATGGCGATTGTGTTGAATTCCTTGGCGATGCCACCGGCCGCCTCGATTTCGCGCGCCACCAGCTGACCCATGTCCTTGAGGTGCACGTGGCCCGGTACGAACTGCGTGAACGAGTTGACGACGGCGATGATCGGCTTGCCGAAATCACCGTCCTTCATGCCGGTCGCACGCCACAAGGCGCGGGCACCGGCCATGTTGCGGCCGTGGGTGGAGGTGCGGGAGCGGTAATCAGGCATGTTTAATCTCCGTCAGGAACTTGGCGCCGCAATCATGCAGCAGGCAGCGCGAACTATAATGGGCCAATTCTAGCCGACTCTCCGCCCCCAATGCTTCTCCACCCGCAGTTCGATCCCGTCGCCTTTTCGCTCGGCCCGCTCTCGGTGCGCTGGTATGGTTTGATGTACCTCGTCGCCTTCGTCCAATTCATCGCGCTCGGCCGCTACCGGATCAAGACCCGGCCGGGCTTGCTGACCGTCGAACAGCTGGACGACCTGCTGTTCTACGGCATGCTCGGCGTGATCGTCGGCGGCCGCTTGGGGCAGGTGCTGTTTTACGAACCTGCCTATTACCTCGCCCATCCGCTGGAAATATTCGCTGTCTGGAAAGGTGGCATGGCTTTTCATGGCGGGTTTCTCGGCGTGCTGGTTGCCATGGGTCTGTGGTCGCGCAAGCACAGCATCGCCTGGTTCGACATCACCGATTTCATCGCGCCGCTGGTGCCGCTCGGGCTGGCTGCCGGGCGGGTCGGCAATTTTATCAATGGTGAGTTGTGGGGCCGCGTCGCTGACCCGAGCCTGCCGTGGGCGATGATTTTCCCGCAAGCCGGCGACATGCAGCCGCGCCATCCGTCGCAGCTTTACCATGTCGGACTGGAAGGTATTGCCCTCTTCGTCATTCTCTGGCTTTACAGCAGTCGACCGCGACCGCGCGCCGCCGTGTCAGGGGCTTTCCTGATCGGCTATGGCGCTTTCCGCTTCATCACCGAATTCTTCCGCGAACCGGATCACGGCATTTTTGGCCAGTCGTACACGGTCAGTATGGGCCAGTGGCTGTCGCTGCCAATGATCCTGATCGGCATCGCCATGCTGCTGCTGGCATACCGCCGGAAATCCCTATAATTATGGATTGCGTTATCTAACACACGACAGGAACCCAGTCATGACACGCCCATTCAAGGTTCTCGGCATTCAGCAAATCGCCATCGGCGGCCCGTCCAAGGAAAAACTGCGCACGTTGTGGGTCGACATGTTCGGCCTCGAAGTCACCAGCACCTTCATCTCCGAGCGCGAGAATGTCGACGAGGACATCTGCGCGATGGGCAGCGGCCCGTTCAAGGTCGAGGTCGACCTGATGCAGCCGGTCGACCCTGAAAAGAAGCCGGCGGTGCACACGACGCCGCTCAACCACGTCGGACTGTGGATCGACGACCTGCCGAAGGCCGTCGAATGGCTGTCGGCCAATGGCGTGCGTTTCGCGCCGGGCGGCATCCGCAAGGGCGCCGCCGGGTTCGACATCACCTTCCTGCACCCGAAGGGCAACGAAGAATTCCCGATCGGCGGCGAAGGCGTGCTGATCGAACTGGTGCAGGCACCGCCGGAAGTCGTTTCAGCCTTCGCCAAGCTGGCTGCGGGCTGACCAGAAACGAGCGTTACGGTCGACCGCGAAAAGCGGTCGATTTTTAGCGGCGGATCAAGCCTTGCCGAGCGCCGCGATACGCTCTTCGAGCGGCGGGTGCGTCGCCAGCAGCGACATCAAGCCCGGCCCGCCGGCGATGCCCGAGGCTGCCATGCTCTGTGGCAACGGTTCGGTATGCAGGTTGCCCAGGCGGCGTAGCGCATTCTGCATCGGTGTCGGACTGCCCATCAGTTGTGCGGCACCGGCATCGGCGCGAAATTCGCGCTGCCGCGAAAACCAGGCGACGATAATGCTGGCGAGGACGCCGAACAAGACCTGGCTGACCATGCTGGCGACGAAATAGCCGATTCCCGGACCGCTGTTGCTGTCGGAACCACGCCGCAGGAACGAATCGACGAGGTAGCCGACGACGCGCGACAGAAAGACGACGAAGGTATTGACGACGCCCTGGATCAGCGTCAGCGTCACCATGTCGCCGTTGGCGACGTGCGACACTTCATGCGCCAGCACGGCTTCGGCTTCCTCACGCGTCATACCTTGCAAGAGGCCAGTCGATACCGCAACCAGCGAACTGTTGCGCGTCGCGCCGGTCGCGAAGGCATTCGGCTCGCCTTCGTAAATGGCGACTTCCGGCATCGGCAGATTGGCATTCTTGGCCAGGCGGGCGACCGTATCGACCAGCCACACCTCGGTCGAACTGGCCGGGGATTCGATGACGCGGGCGCCGGTACTCCATTTCGCCATCGTCTTCGACATCAGCAGCGAAATGAAGGAGCCGCCGAAACCAATCACCGCCGCAAAGGCCAGCAGCATGCCAAGATTGAGGCCATTTGCCGTCAGGAACTGATCGACGCCGAGCAGGCTGCTGACCAGACCAAGGACCAGCATTATGGCAAGGTTGGTAACAAGAAAAAGTACGACACGTTTCATCACGTTCTCCATCACAACTGAACACGCTCGAATCATACCCCACCCATACATCCTGTAAAATCGAAACAATATTGAATTTAACTTCGGCTTTCTGGATAGATCATGTCTAACCTCAACTACAAGCATCTCCACTACTTTTGGGTTGTCGCCCACGAAGGCAGCATGACCCGCGCCGCCGAGCGCCTCGGCGTCGCGGTGCAGACCATCAGCGGCCAGCTTTCGCTGCTTGAGCGCAACCTGGGCAAGGCGCTGTTCGTCAGCCAGGGACGCGGCCTGATCTTGAGCGACGCCGGGCGCGCCGCTCTGGGCTACGCCGACCAGATCTTCCAGCTTGGCGAGGCCCTTCAGGAAGCCGTGCGGATGAAGGACAACGGCAACGCACTGCGCCTGCGCACGGGCATTTCCGACGGCATTCCCAAACTCTTGGCCTACCGCCTGCTGGCTTCCGTCCTCGCGATGCCGGAGGATGTGCGCCTGATCTGCAGCGAAGGTGGTTTCGAGCCACTCCTCGCCGAACTGGCGCTGCACCATCTCGACCTGGTGCTCACCGACAGACCGGCGCCGGTGGGTGGCAACCTCAAGGTTTTCAGTACTCACCTTGGCGAATTCTCCGCCGGGCTGTTTGGCAGCGCCGCGCTGGTCGAGCGTTACATCGATGGCTATCCGCAAAGCCTGAACGCCGCTCCCTTGTTCCTGCCCACCCGCCAGAGCGCCTTGCGCGGCCGGATCGACCGCTGGATCGAAAGCAACGACATCCGGCCGCGCATCATCGGTGAGTTCCAGGACAGCGCCCTGCTGACCACCTTCGGCCGCGCCGGCCTCGGACTCTTTCCGGCGCCGCTGGCGCTCACCGACCAGATCGCCGAGCAACTCACCGCCCGCCCCCTCGGCGCAATGACCGGGGTCAGTGAGCAGATTTACGCCATTTCCAACGAACGACGAATTCGCCATCCCGCCATCGAGGTCCTTTGCTCGTCGTCGCCGAGTTTTCCCGATACATCTTCCCTGCCTGAAGACGCTCTCCGGCAGGCCGCCCTGCCGCAGGTATAATTTGCATTTTCTAACGCCGAGCCAAAGTAGACAAACCATGTTCACGTTTCGTAAATTCATCGCACTCGCGTCATTCTTGGCGCTGACTGGCCAGGCGCTGGCCCAGCAGCTTCCCGTCCCGCCCACACTTGCCGCCAGGTCGTGGCTCCTGCTGGAAATGGGCTCCGGCCAGGTGTTGACAACGGAAAGACCCGACGAAAGGATCGAACCCGCGTCGCTGACCAAGCTGATGACCGCCTACCTGACCTTCGCCGCGCTGCACCAGAAGACCATCGCCCTCGATACCCCGGTCACGGTTTCGCAAAGGGCATGGAAAACCGGCGGCTCCAAGATGTTCATTCAGGTCGAGACTCAGGTTCCGGTCGAAGATCTGATCAAGGGCATGATCGTCCAGTCGGGCAACGATGCCTGCGTCGCGCTGGCTGAGGTGATCGCCGGCAGCGAGGAGAATTTCGCGCAGATGATGAACCGCGAGGCCAAGCGCCTCGGCCTGAACTCGTCGAGTTTTGCCAACTCGACCGGCCTGCCCGACCCGCAGCTCTACACCACGGCGCGCGACCTGGCGACGCTGGCCAGCGCCCTGATTCGCGACTTCCCCGAGGAGTACCGGAAGTACTACTCGATGAAGGAGTTCCGCTACAACAACATCACCCAGCCCAATCGCAACCGCCTGCTGTGGATAGATTCGACGGTCGATGGCGTCAAGACCGGCCATACCGAGGCGGCCGGCTATTGCCTTATCTCCTCTTCACTGCGCGACAAGCGCCGCCTGCTTTCGGTCGTTCTCGGCGCCAAGTCCAGCTCGATGCGCGCCAGCGAGTCACTGAAGCTGCTCAACTGGGGCTTCCAGTCCTACGACTCGGTCACGCTGGTTGCCAAGGATTCACCGGTGGCCACGCTGCGCGTCTGGAAGGGCACACAGCCCAACGTCAAGGCCGGTTTTGGCAACGATTTCTCGATTTCCGTTCCCCGGGGCTATGCCGACAAGGTCAAGAGCGAATTTACGCCCGAACCGCGCCTGATCGCACCGATCGAGGTCGGCCAGAAGCTCGGCACGCTCAAGGTCACGATCGACGGCAAGGTCTATGGCGAATATCCGGTGCCGGCGCTTGAAGGCATCCCGCGCGCCGGCATTCTCGGTCGCACGCTGGATACCATGAGACTGTGGTTCAACTGAGTTCATGACTCCCTACGTCGCCGACACGGTCTATCTCAATGGCCAGTTCCTGCCGCTCGCCGAAGCCGGCATTTCGCCGCTCGACCGCGGCTTTCTCTATGGCGACGGGGTCTATGAACTGATCCCCGTCTATTCCCGCCGCCCGTTCCGCCTCGACGAGCACCTGACACGCCTGCAGGCGACGCTGGACGGCATCCATCTCGCCAACCCGCTCGACGTCGACGGCTGGAAAGCCGTGGTCGGGCAATTGATCGTCAGTGCACCGTGGGAGGACCAGTCGATCTACCTGCAAGTCACGCGCGGCGCCGATAACAAGCGCGACCACGCCTTCCCGCCGACCACTGTCCGCCCGACCGCCTTCGCCTTCACTTCGCCGCTGGTCACCACGCCGGCCGAGGTGCGCGCCAAGGGTGTCGCCGCGATCACCGTCGCCGACGACCGCTGGGCGCACTGCAATCTCAAGGTCATCTCGCTGCTCGCCAACATCCTCGCCCGGCAACAGGCGGTCGAGGTCGGCTGTGCCGAAGCCCTACTGATCCGCGACGGCTGGCTCAAAGAAGGTGCTGCCTCGAACATTTTCGTCGCCAAAAACGGCGTGCTGCTCGCCCCGCCCAAGACCTCGTTCATGCTGCCTGGCATTACCTACGACATAGTCATTGAACTGGCCGAGCGTCACGGTCAACCGCTGGAAGTGCGCGAAATTCACGAAAATGAACTTCGCGCTGCCGACGAGGTCTGGATGACCTCATCGACCAAGGAAGTTCTCGCCATCACCACACTCGACGGTAAGCCGGTCGGCAGCGGGCCGGCGGCCGGCAAGCCCGGCCCGCTCGGCGAACGGATGTGGCAGTGGTATCAGGATTTCAAGAACACGGTAATGCGCAAAGACTGAAATGGCTTCGTACAAGGACACGCTGCTCGAATTCCCCTGCGCCTTTCCCCTGAAGATCATGGGCAAGGCGGAGGATGAGTTCGCCCAAGCCGTTCTCGAGGTCGTCACCCGCCACGCCCCGGATTTCGACGGCACCCGCATGGAAATGCGCGCCAGCTCCGGCGGCAACTACTTGAGCCTGACGTGCACCGTGGTCGCCACCTCGAAGCCGCAACTCGACGCACTGTACACAGACCTGAGTTCGCACCCGCTGGTCAAAGTAGTCCTTTAAGGATGGAAGTTCACCGTCTGGGCCGGGTCGAGTACGAACCAACCTGGCGCGCGATGCAGGAATTCACGCTGCGCCGGACGCCGGAAAGCGCTGACGAACTGTGGGTCGTCGAACACCCGCCGGTCTACACGCTGGGCCAGGCCGGCAAACCCGAGCATATCCTGCACGAAGTCGGCATCCCCATCGTCAAGATCGACCGAGGTGGCCAGGTGACGTACCACGGCCCCGGCCAGGTCGTGATCTATCTGCTGCTCGACCTGCAGCGCCTGAAGCTCAAGGTGCGCGAACTGGTCACGGCGATCGAGCAGGCGCTCATCGATTTTCTTGCCGACCAGGGCGTCACGGCCGAACGGCGCGCCGGCGCCCCCGGCGTCTATGTCGGCGTGGCAAAAATCGCCGCCCTGGGCCTCAAGATCAAGAACGGTTGCAGCTATCACGGCCTGTCGCTCAATGTCGACATGGATCTCTCCCCCTTTGCCGCAATCAACCCCTGCGGCTATGCCGGCCTCGCCGTCACGCAGACCAGCGATCTCGGTATCCCGCTCACTCCCGATCAGGCTGGCGAACTTCTCTGCCACCACCTGCAGCAACAACTGGACAAATCACATGGCTGAAAATACCGGCAGCGCCAGGCAAAAAGGCGTCAAACAGAAGGGCGAACTGAAAACGGCGCGCATCCCGATCAAGATTGTGCCGATCGACGCACCGCTGAAAAAGCCAGAGTGGATTCGCGTCAAGGCCGGTAACAGCGCCGGGCGCTTCGGCGAAATCAAGTCCATGCTGCGCGAGCGTAAGCTGCACACCGTCTGTGAGGAAGCCACCTGCCCCAATATCGGCGAATGCTTCGGGCGCGGCACCGCCACCTTCATGATCCTCGGCGACATCTGCACCCGCCGTTGCCCGTTCTGTGACGTCGGTCATGGGGTACCCCTGCCGTCCAACCCGGACGAACCGCGCCAACTGGCTGAATCGGTCGCCGCGCTCAAGCTCAAATATGTGGTCATTACCAGCGTCGACCGCGACGATCTGCGTGACGGAGGCGCCCAGCACTTCGTCGACGTCATCCGCAATGTGCGCGAACTGTCACCGGCCACCACCATCGAAACACTGGTGCCCGATTTCCGCGGGCGCATGGAAATTGCCCTTGACGTGCTCGGCCAGGCCCTGCCCGATGTTCTCAACCACAATCTTGAAACCGTGCCGCGCCTTTACAAGCAGGCGCGCCCCGGTGCCGACTACAAGCACTCGCTTGAATTTCTCAGGCAGTTCAAGGCACGCTACCCCGAGGTTTCAAGCAAATCCGGCCTGATGGTCGGCCTTGGCGAAACCGACGAAGAAATTCTCGAAGTCATGCGCGACCTGCGCGCCCATGGTGTCGAAATGCTGACCATCGGCCAGTACCTCGCGCCGAGCGGCCATCACCTGCCGGTCACGCGCTACGTCCACCCCGACACCTTCAAAATGTTCGAGGACGAAGCCCAAAAAATGGGCTTCACCGGCGCCGCCTGCGCGCCGATGGTCAGATCAAGCTACTGGGCAGACCAACAGGCACACAGCGCCGGCGTCGCCTGACTCACACCGGGGTTATCTTGGCGGCGGGGGTGGCGGCATGCCGGGAGGAGGCGGGGGTGGCGGAATACCCCAGTTCGGGGGATTGTTGACCACCCGCGGCTGATATGCCATTCCGGCAGGTACCGGAACCGAATGGCCCTTGACGTACATGCACTGAATGTACGCATTGTTGTACTGGCGCTGGGTGCCATAGCCCGAGGCATAGGCTGAATTTGTGCCGTAGGCGCTGCCGCCCACGAGACCGACGCCGGCACCGACCGCCGCGCCCTGGCTACCACCGATCGCCGCACCGGCCAGCGCACCGATCGCCGTGCCGACCACGGCACTGCCGACGGCGGCCTGGTTAGCCGCGTCCTGGGCGGTAACGCCGCCGATCTGATAATAGGCGTACTGACGGCACTGGTTGTCGTCGAAGCGGAACCTGTCCATCGTCGCGCCCCGACCGGGCATCACGAGGGCGGTCGGCCCGGTCGGCATGACCGTGCACGCACCGAGGAACAGGGCGCAGGCCGCCAAACCAAGGGGGTACAGGAACGTGTTCTGAATTCTCATGGCTTATTGCCCCGGTCGCGGCAGAACCGTCTGCCACCCGCCCGGACATTCCTTTACGTAAGGGTAATACCGGTTCGAATCCCGGCAGAAATACCAGTACTGCTGCGCAGGAGTCTGTGCCTGATCGACAGCACTGTCGCTCCGCTCGATATAGACCGCCGGCTCCGGCGGCGGCACGACGACCACCGGCGCAGGCGCGTAGAACGGGTCGCCATAGAGGAACGGCCCTGGATAGTAGGGCCGGGGATAGAAACGGCCCGGATAGTAGTAAGGACGCGCATAGGGCGCGCCCCAATAAGGACCGGGGCCGACATAGACGCCGCCCCTCCCGTATACGCGCCTGTCCGCCCAGGAGTCGCCGATTCCGGAAACCAGCAATGCCGCGAGAACGAACAGGAGTTTTTGCGCTTTCATCGAATCACCTTCGATGCATTCCGTCATGCACCTATCGATACGATAGAGAATATTTCGACAAGCGACTGCAACAAATTGCTACAAGATGTAATCGCTGGCGGCCTGGCGATCAGAGCAGTTTCATCTTTTTCGCCATGTCCCGCAGTTCACCGCGAAAATCGGGATGGGCGATACCGATCAGGGCCTGACAGCGCTGCTTGGCCGTCTTGCCGCGCAACTGCGCGACGCCGTACTCGGTGACCACATAGTTGATGTCGTTCTTGCCGGTCGATACATGCGTGCCGGGCTCGAGCGTCGGCACGATGCGCGAGATGGTGTCGTTCTTGGCGGTCGACGGCAGGACGATGAAGGACTTGCCGCCGTTGGAACGATTGGCGGCCCGCACAAAATCGGACTGGCCGCCGGTGCCCGAATAGGGCGTGTAGCCTAGACTCTCGGAACCGCACTGGCCCATGAAATCGACCTGCATCGTCGCGTTGACCGCATGCAGGTTATCGTTCTGGCCCGCCAGGCACGGATCGTTGGTGAAATCGACCGGGTGCATCTCGAGCGCCGGGTTGCGGTTCATGAACTGGTAGAGCTTCTTCGAGCCGAGCGCGAAGGTCGCCAGCATCTTCCCGTGGTGGTAGTTCTTCCTGCGGTTGGTGATGACGCCAGCCTCAACCAGCGTCATGATGCCGTCGCCGACCATCTCGGTATGGATGCCAAGGTCACGCTTGTCGGTGAGTTGCATAACCACGGCATCGGGGATGCCACCGTAGCCGATCTGCAGCGTCGCACCGTCTGGAATCATGTCGGCGACGTACTTGCCGATGGCTTCCTGCACCGGCCCGATCTTCGGCAACCCGACCTCGAAGATGGGATCGTCGCTCTCACAGAGCGCGGCAACCTGGCTGATGTGGACATGGCAGTTGCCGTTGGCGAAGGGAACGTTGGGATTGACCTCGAGAACCACCGCACGCGCCTTCTCGATCGCCGCCATGGTGTAGTCGGTCCCCAGCGAAAGCGAGAAGAAACCGTGGTCGTCCATTGCCGAGACCATCGTAAATACGACATCCACCGGGATCATGTTGCGCGCGATCAGACCCGGCAGTTCGGAGAAATACGCCGGGATGTAGTCGATCCAGCCCTCCTGGCCACCGGCGCGCGATGCACCGCTGAAGAAGTACGCCTCGTGGCGAATATGCTCCACCGTTTCCAGGTCGAAATAGTCGAACTTGCGCAGCGCCAGAATCTGCGCCACCGTGACATTGTGGAAATCGCGCCGCTGCTCGGATAACGCCTTCAACAGGGTCGGCGGCTCACCGACGGCTGTCGGGACGACAATGGTTTCGCCGTTCCGGACGATACGGACCGCGTCGGCGGCAGACATGCGCTTTTGCTGATAGATGCTCTGTACTGACATTTGTCTCACTCCTCAGAATTATTTTTGCAAGTATAAATGCTCGAATGCGGGCCAGGCATGGAGACTGAAGAAGGTCAACATCCAGGTGCGGCGAATTGCCATGTTCAGACCCTGCGATTGCTCCCCTCCACCATGCGGATTTCGAACAGGCGGCATTCCAGCGGCCCGTTGAACAGCGGCGTCTTGCGGCTCGGCTTGAGACCGACCAGCTTGGGCAGGCGCAGATCGGCGGTGAAGAAAAAGCAGTTCCAGCCCGCCCAGTGCTTTTTCAGCGCCGAACCGAGTTGCGGATAGAACGCCGCCAGTTCGTCCAGCTCGCCAATGCGTTCGCCGTAGGGCGGGTTGACGACCATGATGCCATGATCGATCAGTGGCTGCACTTCCAGCAGATCGTCACGGCCGACCGTCAAAATACCGCCAAAACCCGCCTCCTGCAGATTGCGCCGCGTGGCGCGCACGGCCTTGTCATCAATGTCGTAGCCGCGAATATCCATCGGCTCGGCCGGCTTGACGCGCGCCTCGGCCGCCTGCCGGATGTTGGCCCAGTTCAGCGCCTCGAACCTGGCGAGCAGCTCGAATGCAAAACCGCGGTCGAGACCGGGCGCGCGGTCGAGGGCGATCTGCACGGCTTCGAGCAAAAAGGTGCCGCTGCCGCACATCGGGTCAACCAGCGGCGTTCCCGGCTGCCAGCCAGCCAATTTGAGGATACCGGCCGCCAGGTTCTCCTTGAGCGGCGCATCGACACTGGCCTTGCGCAAGCCGCGCTGCCACAAGGGCTGGCCCGAGGTATCGAGGTAAAGCGTGCACTCGCTTTCGCTGAGGAAGACATGGACGCTGACGTCCGGGTTACGCGTCTCGATATTCGGCCGCTCGCCGCGATCCTCACGAAAGCGGTCGCATACCGCATCCTTGACGCGCAGCGTGACAAAATCGAGCGACTTGAGCGGGCACCTGATCGCCGTCGTCACCACCCGCATCGTCCGCGACACGGCGAAATGATTTGGCCACAGCTGGCGCACGGCCAGCCGGTAGATGTCGTCCTCCGTCCGGTACGGTCCCTTGACGATGTGCCAGAGGATGCGCGTTGCGATACGCGATTCCAGATTGGCGCGGTAGCAAGTACTCCAGTCGCCGGTAAAAAAGACGCCGCCGTGCGCCGACCGCAATGCTTCGCCGCCGACCGCGCGTAATTCATCGGCTAGCAATTCTTCCAGCCCACGCGGGCAGATCGCGAAATAATTGTTCATCAGAAGGGCTTGAGCACGACGAGAAAAACGACAGCGAAGAGTACCAGCACCGGCATCTCGTTGTAGAAGCGGAACCAGACATGACTCTTCGTGTTGGTGCCGGCGACAAAGGCCTTGAGTAGGCGCCCGCAATGCCAGTGGTAGATCACGAGCAACGCGACCAGCGCCGTCTTGACGTGCAGCCAGCCGCCGGAGAATCCGTAGCCGAACCACAACCACAGCCCGGTTGCCACGGCCAGCACGCCAAGTGGGGTCATGAAACGGTAGAGCTTGCCAGCCATCAGCAGCAGGCGTTCGCGTTCGGCGCCGCTGTCGGGCGGAACCATGGCCAGATTGACGAAAATCCGCGGCAGGTAGAACAGCCCGGCAAACCAGGCGACGACCAGCGAAATATGCAGGGCCTTGAGGGTCAGCATCCATCCTTCCTTTCCAGCGCTGCCCGGATCCCGTCGTCGACCGTCGGGTAGGCGAGCCGCAATTTCAATTCGTTCTTGAGGCGCCGGTTGCCGATGCGCCGCGATTCGCGCATGAACGACATCTGCATCGGCGACAGGCGCTGCTCCCCTTCGGCACGCGATATGCGCGGCGGCGACGGAAGCTCGAAGGCGGCGGCGACACGGTCGAAGTATTCAGCCATTTTAAGGTCGGAATCATCGACCACATTGTAAGCGCGGTTGCCACGCCCGTAACGCAGGGCGGCAACACAGGCGGCAGCCAGATCGTCGGCATGGATGTGGTTGGTGAACACGTCGTCGGCATCGATCAGCGCCGGCAAGCCCTTGCGCAGACGCTCGGTCGGCAGGCGGTCGGCAGCGTAGATGCCGGGAGCGCGGAGGATCGTGACAACAACGCCGGTGCGCCGGCCCCAGGCGCGCAGGCAACGCTCGGCATCGACCCGGCGGCCGGCACGCGGGCTTTCGGCATTGATCCGACGCGTCTCGTCGACATGCGCCCCGCCACAATCGCCGTAGACGCCGGTCGTACTAACGTAGACCAGGCGGCGTGGTAAACTTCTGCTTTTGCCCAATGCTGCCAGCAAGTTGCGCGTGCGCCGGTCGCGCATGCCTTCTCCAGGCGGTGGCGCCAGATGCAGCACGTAATCGGCGAGGCCGGCCAGGCGTTGCAGGCTGGCGCGATCGTCGAGGTCGGCCAGCATCGGTTGCGCGCCGGCAGCGCGCCAGACTGGCGCCCGGGAGGCATCGCGCAGCATGGCGAAAACGCGATAATGGCGGGCAAGGCGGACAAGAATACGGCGGGCCACGTCCCCGCTGCCAACAATCAGGATTTTTTGCACGCCGGCATTGTAGCCGACGCCAACGGGAACAGATGAGCCACCAGATCACCGTCCGGCCGAGCGGTCGCCAGTTTGTCGCCGACGACGACGAAAGCGTTCTTGACGCCGCGCTGCGCCAGGGCCTGACCATGCCCTACGGCTGCCGCGACGGCGCCTGCGGTTCGTGCAAGGGAAAAGTGCTCGCCGGCTGCGTGGATTACGGCAAGGCTCAGGCAGAGGCCCTGAGCGACGAGGAGAAGGCCGCCGGCATGGCGCTCTTCTGCTGCGCCAAGGCACAGTCCGACCTGACCCTGGAATGCAAGCAGCTCGGTTCGACAACCGACATCCCGGTCAAGACGCTGCCATCACGGATCGAGAAAATCGAGCGGCTGGCGCCCGACGTCATGGCGATCCACCTCAAGCTGCCGGCCAACGAACGCCTGCAGTTCCTCGCCGGGCAATACGTCGACATCCTGCTCAAGGACGGCAAGAAACGCGGCTTCTCGCTGGCCAACGCACCGCACGACGATGCCTTGCTGCAACTGCACATCCGGCACGTGCCCGGCGGCCTGTTTACCGATCAGATTTTCTCGTCCATGAAGGTGCGCGACATCCTGCGCTTCAACGGCCCGCACGGCAGCTTCTACCTGCGCGAAGACTCGCCGAAGCCGATGATCCTGCTCGCCGGGGGCACCGGTTTCGCGCCGATCAAGGCGATCGTCGAACACGCCATCGCCGAAAAATGCGAGCGCCCGATGTATCTCTACTGGGGCGCCAAGGCCCGGGTCGATCTATATCAGAGCGCCCTGCCCGAGCAATGGGCCGTGCAACACACCAATGTCAGCTACGTTCCGGTGCTTTCCGAACCGGCGGCCGACGACCACTGGACCGGGCGCACCGGCTTCGTGCATCAAGCCGTGCTAGCGGACTTCCCGGATCTTTCGGGCCACCAGGTTTACGCCTGCGGGGCGCCGGCCATGATCGACGCCGCACGCCGCGATTTCGCCGCCATCTGCAAGCTGCCGGAAGAAGAATTCTTCGCCGACGCCTTCACCTACTCGACAGTCTGATTTTTGGCCCTTTTGGGCCGTCGACCGCGCCTCGCAGGCGAAGGGGCCTGTGGCTCAAGCACCCTCGGGGTGCAGCAGGCCCAGACGCGCCCGAAACCAGTCGGTGGCGACGAAGCGGGCGGGCGACTACACGCCGGAAAACACCACATCCAGGGCGCGAATGATGTCGGTACGCCGATCGCCAAGGTTTACAACTATTTGACCGAGGCGCTTCACGGGGATACCGGCCATCTCAGACGTGAGCATCACGAATTTTCCACCCTCGAGATCAAAGACGGGATTCAGGTGATGCGCCGGCCTGTTGCCAACAGCATCGGGACGAGCCAAGGGGACGGCCACCCGCGTGGCCAGCCCGCTCAGCAAATCCGCCTGTACATCGAGCAGAAAAGGGATCGCCTTTGCCGAGGCGGCGTTGGGATTACGGTGGACATCGAACTGGGCCATCAAAAGCCTCTCAACCCGTCACTGAATACACCGTCTCGTTCGATGTGAGCGTTGTAGGCATCGATGGCTTCGCGATTTTCCACCAGCCATATTTCCTGCTTGCGCCGTTTGACCAAATCGGCCAAGTGCGCCTCGAATTCGCGCGACAAGTTAATATCAAATTGCTTGGCTTCTTGTACCAAGGCGCTATTCACCGTCAGGTTGACAGCGCGCCTGGGGGGTGTCGGTAGCATTTTCAACCTCGCGATCCGTGTGATAAGTGCGCATTAATTATACGCACGAAACGGATGTTTTTCCTATTCCAGTCCGTTTTCAATGTAAGGCGCGCGATTGACATAGATTTGTCAGCGCGAAACGGCACCCGCCAAATCGGAGAAGTTACTGATTTTTACCGTCCCGTCGGGGAATCGCGCAATAACCTCCAGCTCGCCACCCATCGCCTCGATGTGACTGCGTAGCGTTGACAAGTACATGTCTGTCCGCTTCTCGATCTTGGCAATGGAGGGCTGTTGCACATGCAGCACCTCAGCCAGCATTTTTTGTGACAGGCCACGGGCTTGGCGAAGCTCATTCAGCGGCATTTCCGCCAACATCGCTCTTGCCTTGCTGTCAGCCATTTCGCGGGCTGACTGACTCATGCCTGCGCGCAGTGCAGAAAATTTCTTGGCCATCAATTACTCCTTCACGTCGAAGTTGTTCCAGCCTTTTCGGCAATTTGATTTTTGGCCTTTTTTGGCCGTCGACCGCGCCGCGAAGCAAGTACCCTTGTGGTACAGCAGGCTGGTCAATCAGCGCTGCCAGGCGCAGCCCTTGAGCGTCTGGCCATTCAGGTTGACGGTTGCCGTCCACCCGAAAACGGAATCGGCCATCGTATCGTGGCACAACTGCTTCTCGAAAGTAACCGCCAGTCGGTTGCCTTCAGCGGCAGCATCGAAGCGCGTCCCGCCAGAGGGCTTGCTTTGCGGCGTCACGCCACCGTCGGTTTTCAACGGGGTGAAAGGCAGCCTCAGATCAGGTTTCCCCGGACGCTTGATCACCACCACTTCGTTGCCCACGGCCAGTAGCCAGCCCGGCTCGTTGCCCGCCGCGCGCCACGATTCCTCTTTGCCGCCGGGCTGCTGACAGCGCCCTTCGGTGCGCGCCAGATTGAGGGCGGAAGCCTTGATCATGCCGCCTTCGCTGACTGCGATCAGTTCCACGTAGAGCTTTTTCCCGGCGTCCAGGCCGACGCTGTTCAGCGCCTTGGTCACGGCGCGGTCCTGAGAAATGTCTTCCATCATTGCGTAACTGGGGTCGCGGCAGGGCGAAAAGACCAGCTTCTCGCCCTGCTTCAGCATCTGACCGTAGGCCAGCTTGGGCGTATTGTCGACCGGCTTGGCTTCTTCGGCATGGAGCGCGCTGGCAAACAATATGGTGGTCAGCACGGCGAGAAAATGTTGAAAGTTCATGAACGGAACCTGCTAAAGACGAAGCTGACATTGTCGCCTGTCGCGGTGGCGAAACGTTTGATACAGCTAAAAAGAGGTCGTGGAATGATTGGCGGTATTGAAGATGATCACCCAGAGCCGCCAGTCGACCAGTTGACCGCCAAGGTCTGGAAATCGGCCAATCCGGCCATTCGCTTATCCGCCTTCAGCAGTCGGCAACGTGACGGTTTCCTGCCGCTCGTCGGTTGTTCTCGTCGAACATCTGCTCTGATATGCCTTGAAAGCGCTGACCTTCGAACCTCGCCATGTCCACACCGTGTGTCTCGGGGTCCGAATAGAAGTAGATTCTCCGCCCAAGCCTGTGCAATCTTCACGCAATCGAACCATCCCGCACAACGCTGCAATCTCAGGGTGGAGTTTCGAGATGTCCCAAGGCGATTAACTGAGTGGGACGTTCGAGCGAAAGGCTATTGTTTCTTTCGAAGCCTAGTTGACCAACATTGATCGCTTCTATACCTGGCAGCATAGTTTCACATAGCTGAACGAAGGCCAACGGCTGCGGAAAGAAGGCTGCCGGGACGCGCAGTTCTTGCACTCCACTAAACTGGATATGCGATTGACAATGCGAGGCCACATCCCTGTCAAAATCGAATCGAATGTGTGAAGTATTTGAAGGTGACCGCTGCTTAATTTCAAGCCACTCAGTCCAGTTGAAAAGGTGCTCATATAGCCGCTCATCCTCGCGGTCGAGCGCCCCCTCAGCAGCATCCAACAGGTCCTCTATGCTGTCGCGTGTGGAAATAGGAGGCGGGAAAAATGCAAGGCGGGCTTGTCTTAACTTATCTTCTGTATCAAATAGGTAAGAGAACTGAAAAAACGATCCATCTGATAACAGTACTGAGTACTGCTGACGATCAAGCAGAAATTGATATTCGAGAGGGTAATAGACCCCCTTAAGAATTCCTGTCGTTCGGCCTACCCAAGATATCGTTCGGTCGGTCTCCGACGCGATCACATTTTTAACTTGAATCTCGTTACGCAGGTACGCAACTGCGTTATTCAATCCTTGGCGAGCGTGAGCTAGGCGCATGGTCGTCCCTGATGATTCCTCACATTTATTTAGCCCGCTCAACAATCAGTTGCCGAAGTTCCGGGTTCTTATCCAGCAATTCCATCAATTCTTGAATCTTGTCTAATTCTTTGTCTGACTTGTTCAAAAAAGTCTTTCCTCGCTGTACGCTAGCTTGATCTGGGCATATGAAGCGAAAACTTGGGAGGTCTGTTTTAATCGCAGTTATTTCGCTGGCTAATTTTTGCATTCCTGTGCCGAACCCCGTTATGTAGCACCAGCCACGCGAGCGCGTGACCGCAACGAAAAATGCGTTACGCATTCTAAGAGTAAAGTCATCGGCCACTCGCTGTGCGTTAATTACGAAGACAATATTTGCTTCATTTCCTTTTGCTCGGAATGGCGTAGTTATTGTTACAGATCCCTTCGGTTTGAAAACGTCTGCACTCTCAACATATCCTGGGATAACAGACTTGATGTCGACAGAGTTAAGGGCACGCTGAATGGCAAGCATCGCTTCCTTGTTGTTTCCCGACTTCAAGTTAACGATGATGATTTCTTCCGCCGCAACACCGTCCTCCGAGATTAACTTTTCTATTTTTGTCTTAATGAATTCCAGTTGTTCGCTGTCCTTGGCCAGAACTTCACTCTGAACTAAATTCAGCGGACTTTTTCCATTCTCACGCATTAGCCCTTCAAGGAGGTTCCGACTGTTTTCGTCGGGTCGCTCAATTTCGACGTTATCACCGGGCGTCAACATAAGTGTTTGAGGCTCATTTACGCGGTAGCCAATGGCCTGCCAGTCAGCCGGGTGATAAAACATTTCTACCGGCTGCTTCGTGTACAGTCCCATCGCTATGCCGTGTGCGGTCATCAGGACTGGGCGGGGTGTTCTGTAACAATTTGGGAGCACGAAGTCTTTTGGAATGTCTCCCGCATATTTTCCTGAGAGAATCGAGTCTGGAAGATTGGGAGTGCCGTCTGTGGCGCTTCCAAACAGATCAGCCGGTCCCTTAATTTCAGCGTCTCGGAGAGATTGAAACTCGTCGTAAGCCCAGATAATTCTCTTCTCCGCCCCAGTGCCTTTTGCAAGCTTGAATACAACTTGGAACACTTCGCTGGGAAAATCTTGAGCCTCATCGATCAATATCAAGTCGTATTCTGGCTTAATGGAGTCACCAGCCTTCGACAAAAGATCGCGATAGATATAGGCAAGGGATTCGCCTTGACCGCGAACGTCGCCAAGCGTTAGCGGTACGAGACCATACTGCCTGCATAGGTCTGAATAAAGCCCAGGTTTTTGCCTGCCACCCCAAGCGTGGAAGACATGCAACTGGTCGGCGAAGTCTGGAGTCTTCTTTGCTTCCAGCGTGTAATATTTTGAAATTAGGCTTTGAACATGGTGGTACAGGCTTTGAGTATTGAATAAGTATAGTATTTTGAAATCAGCAAATCGTTTGTGAGTAATTGCAGCCTTCAAACATAAAACAATTGTCTTGCCGGTTCCAGCAAGACCTCGTATACGCTGTGGGCCGGGCGGTAACTGCATTGAGGCAAGACGCTGCGCGTCATCCTGCTTGAACGTAGTCCGAAGTGACCTCCGAATGTAATCGTTGACAGTTAGGAGCCTCTCTTCTTCGATTGGTGCGTGCTTCGACTCATAAATGAAAGTACCTTCGAGGAGCGCATAGAGTCTGCCGAGTTCTTGTTCTGTGCAGCCATAGCTCTGGATCAATCCTTTAAGCCAAGCATCCAACGAATCAATCGTCAGACCCGCTATATCGAATTCATCCGGTTGGACAAACTTGTCAAGTTCTGTTGCCTCGTTTGAGCAAAAGACGAGCGCGGATATAATCGGCGTCTTCGCCTTCTTGGCCTTCCGGTCATACAAGGAGAGATCATTCTTTAACCGGCTCTGAACCTCTTCGTGATAGATATCGAGCACTAGATTCCGAGCGACGAAAGTGTTGCCGGAATCCGATTTCCAATACTCGGTGCTATCAGATTGAATTACGTTGGAAACCCTCTCTTCAATAACGTCGATGAGAATAATTCCATGTTCCTGAGTGACAACAATAAATGATGGGACATCGTCATCTGATGCTCGACCAAGGGTCGTCAACTTGTATCCAACATAACCGTGGCAGTTAGCAAACGCGGCTCGAATGAGATCTGCCACCTTGAAATGGAACGGTCTGTTCTCCAATGCGAGCGAGCCAGCGAGAAACGAAAAACTGTTCGTCATTGTGTTTTCTATGTAGTGTGGGTTGACGTGAGTGATCGATGAGGAACCGTTCGAACGACTCACCCGAACGATGCAGTATACGACTTCCGGACTAGTTGAGCGGCAAACTGCAGCAAGTCGTCGCTCATGTCTATGCAATGGACTGGGTGTTTCTCCGCCATCCGAGGCGTGTGATACTACCGGTTGCTTCAGCACGATTTGGTGAGGAGGGCCGGGTAACCAGAGCATTGCAGACCGATTCAGAGGGGAACGCCACCGTCTGTTCAGGCCGACCCCGAGACATTCAGAACCGACAGTCGACCGTCAGCTTTTCGCCACCCACTGCAAACGCTCGCGACTCACTGGCCGAGATAGGCGGCGAGCACCTTCGGGGCGTCGAGCAACAGCGCGGCTTCGCCGTTCAGCGTGATCTCGCCGCTTTCCATGATGTAGCCGCGCTGGCTGGTTTGCAGCGCCAGCCTGGCGTTTTGCTCGATCAGCCGGATGGTCATGCCTTGCGCAGCGACGGCGCGGATGACTTCGAATATCTTCTGAACCATGAGCGGCGCCAGACCCATCGATGGCTCATCGAGCAGCGACGTCACGACCTCGCCGATCGCAGCAAATTCGTCAAGAAGGGTCCGGAACGAATCTGTCGGTCGGGAATGGATTCGGCGTCGGGCGCCGGCGGACTATCGGAATGATTCCCTGCGCCCGCAGATTTTCATGCGAGTCGTAATAGACCGTGATGATATTGTCCGGCCGCTCGCTTGCCTTGCGGAACTCGACTTGCTGAGCGGGAGCGTAAAGCCGTTCCCCGTGCCCGGTGCCAAGCCTTTCCTCAACACCGGCGCTACGCTTCGCCTCGGCCTTGTTTGCGGCGGTGGCGGCTGGTGCCGAGTCCATGCGCGATCCCCCAAGGGTGCTTTCCTGGCTTGAGACGACTGGTTCGCGGTATTCACGGAAGGCGGCAATCCCGATCACCCCGACATTCGTCGGCCGGTTCGTGCGGGCAGCGTAGGAATCCGGCAGGGCGGTGAAGTAGAAGGCCGCAACATCCTGGGTGGATTTTCGCCAGCCGGCGATCTCCGTCGATCCCCCCGGTGCAAGGACGTAGCCGCGTTGGCTGGCCGAAGCGGTCTCGCCCGAAACGACATTGACGCCATCGACGGAAACCACCGTCAGCAGCCGCTCCCCGGTGCGGTTTCGGAGTTCAAGCGCATAGCGGTCGCCGGGTTTTCCCGCGACATAGAGCTTGCCGCCGTGCCTGTAGGTCTGAAGGCGTTCGCCCGTGCTCCGGTTGACAATTGATAGGTCGGCGACCATCGACGCTTCGGCGGCCGGGGCGGCGCAGCAGAATAGCGCGGCTGCGAAAATGGACAGAATGGACTTCATGGCTTGCTCCTCGTGGTGGTTGGCTTCACCTTCTTAAACGAGGGGTTCGCCACAACGGGGTTAAGGCGCAAGCAGTTTTTCGATTCTGTCAGGGACTGGGTATTCGGGGTAAGCCTTGCGGAATGACTCAAGCTCGCTGCGCGCCGCCGTTTTTTCTCCGGCGCCGGCAAGGCGCTCAATGGCGGACAGCCAGTCAGACGGGCTCCTGGCCACGGTCATCCGCTTTGCAACTGGCGCTTCGGCTGACGGTGAAACACCGGGCACGGAGCCAGTCGATGGCGGTCCCGGTGTCGCAGCTTCCTGCGACCGCCCGCCGACTAGTGCAGCAGCATCCTTGGCCAGCGCTTTTTCGTCGGAAGCGCGTTCGCTTCGCCCCGGGACGAGCACCGCGGAGGGAGCCGCCTCGGCCTTGCGGTCAGCCCTTGGAGCGAGCGTAGTCGACCCCACGGACGCCGGTAGCCGGGCCCTGGCTTCGTTTGCCTGCGGCGCCGCAGGCACCTCCCCCGCCTCAGCGGCGACGGGCGGCGCTGCCTTGGCCGGGGCGGCGGCGGGCGCCTGCGGCGATTCCACCGTTGCCGTCAGCGGCGGGATGTCCGGCGGATTCCGGTCCACCGTCATGGCAAGCATGATGACCAGCACCGCCGACAAGGCAAGTTGCAGCGGCAGCGCAAAGCGTAACCACCAGGGTTTCTTCGGCATTTTGGCGGGCGCAACACTCTCCCTGGCGGCCTTGAGGATGGCGCTGTCAAGCGCGGCCGGCGGCTCTTCAGCAGAGCCTTCGTGGTAAAGCTTCGTGACATCGCGGTCGTCGCCGGCCGTCATGGTCTGCACTCCGTCAGTTGGGCGCGCAGCCGGGTCATGGCATAGCGCAGGCGGCTCTTGGCTGTTTCGTGGCCGACGCCGGTCAACGTGGCAATTTCGTCGATCGTCAGGCCGCCCTCCTCGTGCATCAGGAAGGCTTCGCGCTGCGCGTCGGGCAGCCCTTCGACGGCGCCAACCAGCAGGCGCGCCCGCTCTTTTCTCTCCATGATCTTCTCCGGCTGCAGTTCATCCGGTGCCGCGACCTTGTCCAAAGGGTCAGCTTCGCCATCATCCGTCATGACCATCTCAACGATGGGCTTCCGGCTCTCCGAACGCCAGTGGTCGATGAGGCGATTGCGGGCGATACGAAAGAGCCACGTCGAAAACTTTGCCGTCACCGTGTACTGACGACGGCCATTGACCACCCGCAACCAGACATCCTGGTACAACTCTTCGGCGCTACCGGTGCTGGCGCACTGGCGAAGCAGAAACCGGTAGATCTGGCGTCGCCAACGGCCGTACAGAACCTCGAATGCCGCGGCGTTGCCGGCGCCGTAGGCAAGCATCAACTGTTCGTCGCTTCTGGCGTCCTCTTCCATCAAACGATGCGTTCCGGCAAAAGGGGTTTTTCGGCTGGCCGCTGTGAATCCGTGCAGCTCACTCGCCGAGATAGGCGGCGCGCACCTTCGGGTCGTCGAGAAGTTGCGCCGCCTCGCCATTTAGCGTGATTTCGCCGCTTTCCATGACATAGCCGCGCTGGCTGGTCTGCAGGGCCAGCCTGGCGTTCTGCTCGATCAGGAGAATGGTCATGCCCTGGCTGGCGACAGCGCGGACGACCTCGAATATCTTGTTGACCATGAGCGGCGCCAGGCCCATCGATGGCTCGTCGAGCAGGAGCAGCCGCGGGCGGCTCATCAGGGCGCGGCCGATCGCCAGCATCTGCTGTTCGCCACCGGAAAGGGTGCCGGCGAGCTGACCGATGCGTTCCTTGAGGCGCGGGAAGTAGTCATAGACCATTTTCAGGTCTTTTTCGATGTCGACCGCATCATTGCGTATGAAGGCGCCCATCGCCAGGTTTTCGGCGACGCTCAGGCGGGGAAAGACGCCGCGCCCTTCTGGCACCAGCGCGATGCCCTTGCGGATGATGTCGTGCGAGGCGATGCGCGTGATATTCTCGCCGCAGAAATGAACGTCGCCGCCGACGGCATCAATGACCCGCGCCAAGGCCTTCAGCGTGCTGGTCTTGCCGGCGCCGTTGGCGCCGATCAGGGCGACCGTCTCGCCTTCGTTCACGTGAAAGGTGATGCTACGCACGGCCTGGATTCCGCCGTATGCGACATGGAGTCCGGTAACCTCAAGCACCGAGGTAAGCCTCAATGACGCGTTGATCCTTTTGCACCACCGCCGGGACGTCCTCAATGACGAGGGCGCCGTAGTCGAGGACGGCGACCCGGTCACAGAGGCCCATGACCAGCTTGACATCATGCTCGATGAGCAGGACGGTCGTGCCGTCGCGCCGGATGCCGTCGATCAGGGTACGCAGTTCCCCGGTTTCGGTCGCGTTCATGCCCGCCGCCGGCTCGTCGAGACAGAGCAGGCTGGGCTCGGTCGCCAGCGCCCGGGCGATTTCCAGCCGGCGCTGATCGCCGTAGGAGAGGTTCTTGGCGAGTTCGTCGGCACGATCGGCAATATTCACGTAATGCAGCAACTCGACGGCGCGCTGGCGGATGGCTGCTTCCTCCTCACGCGTCGCGGCATTCAGCAGCATCGCGCCGAAAACGCCGGCACGGGTCCGCACATGACGGCCGACCATGACGTTCTCGAGTGCGGTCATGTTGGCGAACAGGCGGATATTCTGGAATGTCCGGGCAATGCCGCGTTCGGCGGCCTTGTGCGGCGCATCGGCGAGCAGCGGCGCACCGGCGAAGGTGAAGCCACCACCATCCGGGACGTAAAGCCCGGTCATGCAGTTGAAGAAGGTGGTTTTCCCGGCGCCGTTGGGTCCGATGAGGCCGTAAATCTCGCCTTGCCGGATGATCAGGGAGACATCGCGCAGCGCCTTGACGCCGCCGAAGTGCTTGGCGACCGCGCGCGCCTCGAGCAGCGCCTCGGCCATCAGGCGTCACCCTGCAGTTCGCGCTTGCGCTCGGGCGAAGGCCACAGCCCGGCCGGCTTGAAACGCATGACGAGAACCAGCGCGAGACCGAAGACCAGCATGCGCAGGCTTTCCGGATCGATCAGCATCTTGCCGAAAACGGCGACCTGGAGGGGCCCGACGCCGTAGCGTAAAACCTCCGGCAGGACAGTCAGCAGCACCGCCCCGAGAATCACGCCGGGGATGTGCCCCATGCCACCGAGCACAACCATGGCGAGAATCATGATCGACTCGATCAGCGAAAAACTCTCCGGCGAGACGAAGCCCTGCATCGCCGAGAAAATGCCGCCGGCGATGCCGCCGAAACTGGCGCCCATCGCGAAAGCCAGCAGCTTGATGTTGCGGGTATTGATGCCGACCGCCTTGGCGGCGATTTCGTCTTCGCGGATCGCCTGCCAGGCGCGGCCGATCCGCGAATGCTGCAGCCGCAGATTGATGATGATGATAAAAATTGCCAGCGCGACCAGCAGAAAATAGTACTTCTGCGGTCCACTCAGAGAAATGCCAAGAATCTCGCTGGTGCCGGAAAACCTGAAATCCCCGATCGCCACCGGGTCGATCAGGGTGATCCCCTGTGGCCCGTTGGTGACATTGATCGGCGCGTTGAGATTGTTGAGAAAAATGCGCACGATTTCGCCAAAGCCGAGGGTCACAATGGCCAGATAGTCGCCGCGCAACTTGAGCGTTGGCGAGCCGAGCAGGACCCCGAAGACACAGGCGACGGCGGCGCCGATCGGCAGAATGACCCAAAACGGCCAGTGCAGGCCGAAGTGCGGGCTGGCGAGCAGCGCATAGACATAGGCGCCGACGGCGTAGAAAGCGATGTAGCCGAGATCGAGCAGGCCGGCGAAGCCAACGACGATGTTGAGGCCGAGTGCCAGGAAAACGTAAAGAATTGCGAAATTGAGGATGCGCACCCACGCCTGCCCGCCCAGCGCGGCAACGAAGGGCAGCGCGATCAGCGCCGCAGCGATCAACAGGATGCCGATCGCCGAACGCGGAGCGAGCCACTTGTTCATGCCCGGTCCCCGGTCTTTTCGCCGAACAGGCCGGAGGGCTTGAACATCAATACGACGATCAGC
Organism: Candidatus Dechloromonas phosphoritropha; assembly: GCA_016722705.1. NCBI lineage: Bacteria > Pseudomonadati > Pseudomonadota > Betaproteobacteria > Rhodocyclales > Azonexaceae > Dechloromonas > Candidatus Dechloromonas phosphoritropha. The sequence continues at coordinate 1,093,850 of JADKGN010000004.1, forward strand.
ACGACGAAAGCGAAAATGTCCTGGTAATGGCTGCCGAGGAAGCCGCCGGTCAGGTCGCCGATATAGCCGGCGCCGAGCGCCTCGATGATGCCAAGCAGAATGCCGCCCGCCATCGCGCCGGCAAGATTGCCGATGCCGCCGAGCACGGCGGCGGTGAACGCCTTGAGGCCGAGCATGAAGCCCATCTGGTAGTGGGCGATTTCGTAGTAGCTGCCGACCATGACGCCGGCCAGCGCCGCCAGCGCCGACCCGATGACGAAGGCGGCTGCGATCACGCGGTTGCTGTTGACGCCCATCAGGCTGGCTACCTGCGGATTCTGGGCGGTGGCGCGCATCGCCATGCCAAGCTTGGTGCGATAGACAAGAAACACCAGCGCGCCCATGGTCAGCGCGGAAACAACGACGATGACGACCTGGACGACCGTGAAGTTAGCGCCGGCCACCTCGAAATTGATCTTGGGCAGCAACGACGGGAAGGTCATGTAATTGCGCCCCCAGACGATCATCGCCAGATTCTGCAGGACGATCGACATGCCGATCGCCGTAATCAGCGGGGTCAGGCGTGGCGAACCGCGCAGCGGCCGATAGGCGAGGCGTTCCAGGCTCCAGCCGAGCGCCATGCAGGCCAGCACCGAGGCGCTCAGGCCGGCGAGGCCGGCCAGCGCCACCGGCATGCCGACCTTGATGAGAAAGCTGGCCACCGTGATCGCGACCAGCGTGCCGATCATCACCACTTCACCGTGGGCGAAATTGATCAGGCCCATGATGCCGTACACCATCGTGTAGCCGAGCGCGACGAGGGCGTAAATACTGCCCTGAACGAGGCCGTTGATGATCTGCTGGAGGAAAATATCCATTTTGGGAAGGTCGACCGGAGCAGAAACAAACGGCACCTTGCGGTGCCGTTTTGTTCAGCCCGAACCGTCCTTACTTCTTCTCGACCGCCGCCTTGGTTGCATCGGCAGCGTCCTTCACCGCCTCCGCACCGGCCTTGACCGCTTCCTTGCCGGCATCGGTCGCCGCACCGGCAACCGTCTTGGCGGTCTCCTTGACTTCGGCCGCGGCTTCCTTCACCGCACCGGGGGCACCACCCCCGAGGGTCTCGACATATTCAAGCTTGCCGCCCTTGTACTGATAGACCGAGATCGCGCCACCCTTGAGGTCGCCGAACTCATCGAAAGCGATCAATGCGGTCACGCCGTCATAATTGGTTTTTCCAACCTCGGGCAGGTACTTCGCCGGCTCGACGGAATCGGCGCGCTTCATCGAATCGGCCGCCACCATCACGGCATCGTAGACGTAGGGCGCGTAGAGCTGGATATCGGCGCCGAACTTCTTGGTGAACTTGTCGCGGAATTCCGGTCCCTTGGCCAGTTTCTCCAGCGGCATGCCCGGCAGCGAGCAATAATTGCCTTCGGTTGCCTCGCCGCCCAGCTTCATGAACTCCGGCGTACAGACGCCATCGCCGCCGAGGAACCTGGCCTTGATGCCGAGTTCCTTCATCTGCTTGGTCATCGGGCCGCCCTGGGCGTCCATGCCGCCGAAGAAGACGAGATCCGGCTTGGTTGACTTGATCTTGGTCAGGATGGCCTTGAAGTCGGTTGCCTTGTCGTTGGTGTACTCGGTCGCCACGACCTTGAGGCCGGCGGCCTCCGCCGCCTTCTTGAACTCGTCGGCGAGACCCTGACCGTAGGCGGTACGGTCATCGACGACGGCGACGGTCCTGAAGCCCTGCCTGGCGGCGAACTCGCCCAGTGCCTTGCCCTGCTGGACATCGTTGGCCATCACGCGGAAAGTCGTCTTGAAGCCCTGCTGCGTGTATTTCGGGTTGGTTGCCGATCCGGAAATCTGCGGGATGCCGGCGTCTGAATACAGCTTGGAAGCCGGAATGGTGGTGCCGGAATTCAGGTGGCCGATGACGCCGGCGACCTTGGCGTCGACCAGCTTCTGGGCAACGATGGATCCCTGTTTCGGGTCAGCCTGGTCGTCTTCACCGAGCAATTCGAACGTTACCTTGGCACCGCCGATTTCCAGGCCGCGGGCATTCAACTCCTCGACCGCCAGGAGTGCTCCGTATTCGTTGTCCTTCCCGAGGTGGGCCTGCGGGCCAGTCATCGGCGCCACGTGACCGAGCTTGACGACGATTACCGGCATGGCGACGGGCGCCGGCGCCGCCGGGGCCACTACCTGCTTCGGCTCTTCTTTCTTGCCGCAGGCGCCGAGGGCAAGGGCGGCGACAGCGGAGAGGGCAATTGCGGAAAGCTTTGCTTGCATCGATGAGTCTCCTGACTTGTTGATGGTGCGAAGAAAAAATACTGACGTCCGATTGTCCGGAGCCGTCGGAGCCGTGTCAATAACAAGGTGCTATGATGACATTGGACAAGGACAACATTCTGGCATACGCGATGTGGCCCAATCGACTCCTGAAGGACATCACCGAGCGGGCGCTTCGGCGGCTTCTTCTGCCGCTTCCGCGCCGGAGGAGGTATCGCGTCCTGCGCTACTTTGCACATTACGATCCCACCCCCAGTTCGCGGCTGATTTTCAAGATCGCCGAAACCCGCGAAGAGTTCGAGGGCTGTTTCCGGCTGCTGCACGATGCCTATGTCCGGAGCGGCTACATGGAGCCCGATCCCTCGCGAATGCGGGTGACCGTCTATAACGCGTTGCCGACGACGACCACGCTGTGCGCGCTGTTCGACAACAAGGTCGTCGGGACGCTGTCGCTGATTCGCGAGAGCGCCATCGGCCTTCCGCTGCAGCGGGCTTTCGACCTGACCAGCGTGCGCGCCAAACGCGGCAACATTGCCGAGGTGTCGGGACTGGCCATCGATCCTGCTTTCCAGCAGCGGGGTGGAATGATCCTGATGCCACTGATGAAGTGCCTGTACGAGCACTGCACGACCTTCTTCGACACTCGGCACCTGGTCATCGCCGTCAATCCGCGGCATATCGAGACCTACGAAGCGCTGCTTTTCTTCCGGCGCCTTTCGGCAAACGTCGTTCCCGGCTACGACTTCGTCAATGGCGCGCCCGCCGTCGGCGCCACACTGGATCTCAGGAACGCGCCAGAACTCCTACGCAAGTGCTATGGCGAGAGGCCGCTGCGCCGGAACCTCCACCACTATTTCATGGTCATGCGGCTACCCAACATCAAAATGCCCGACCGCCGCTTTTTCACAGCCAACGATCCGCTCATGACTCCGGATCTGATCGACCATTTCTTTAACCGGAAGACTAATGTCTTCGCCACCTTGAGCGACCGCAAGAAGATGCTTCTGCACGCCATCTACGATCTGCCCGACTTCCGGAAGGTATTGCCGCCGCTGTCGCTGCCGACCGGCGCCGCGATGGTCCGCCAGCACCGGCGCTTTTCGGTCAGGTGTCCCGGACGCCTGTCATCCACCGAAGGTAAGGAAGCGGCGATCACGATCGAGGTCAGCGACGTTTCGCGCTACGGTTTCCGCGCCCAAGCCCGCCAGCCCGTGCAGCCCGGCACCTGGCTGACCGCACTGATCCAGCTTGGCCGCCAGGAGGCATCGCTGCTGCTGGTGCGCAATGTCCAGGACCAGGAATTCGGAGGCAGCCACCGCTACGGATTCCAGATCGGCGAGCCTGACCTTGCCTGGCGCAAGTTCGTGAACGCACTGCACGACGGCCGTACCCAAAGTGACCTCGATAACGCCACCGGTTTTCTTTCTTCTTGAGTAAGGCGATGCCTGCTTCATCATTGCCGCAAGGCCTGAGACAGTCGCTTGCCGGACATTTCGGTTCCCGCTTTTCCAGCGGGGACTCAACACGCCTGCAGCACGGACGCGACGAATCGGTCCATCAACCGGCGCTGCCCGACGGCGTCGTCATGGCTGAAAGCACTGAAGAAGTTGCGTTGACCGTCGGGCTCTGCGCTGAACACGGCGTACCGATCATCCCCTACGGCGTCGGCAGTTCGGTCGAAGGCCATGTGCTGGCGCCGGGCGGCGGCATCTCGCTCGACCTTTCGGGCATGAACCGGGTCATCGCCATCCACGCCGAAGATGGCGATGCGGTGGTCGAGGCCGGCGTCACGCGCAAGCAGCTCAACGATGCGCTGAAGGGCACTGGCCTGTTCTTTCCCATCGACCCCGGTGCCGATGCAACGCTCGGCGGCATGGCGGCGACCCGCGCTTCCGGCACCAATGCCGTGCGCTACGGGACGATGAAGGACAACGTGCTGGCGACGACGACCGTGCTCGCCGACGGCCGCATCATGAAAACCGGCGGCCGCGCCCGCAAGTCGTCGGCCGGTTACGACCTGACTCGCCTGCTGGTCGGCTCGGAAGGCACGCTCGGCATCATGAGCGAGCTGACGGTCAGGCTCTACCCGATTCCCGAGGCCATCTCGGCCGCCGTGTGCACCTTCCCGAGCATCGCCGCCGCCGTGCAGACGGTCATCCAGACCATCCAGCTCGGCGTGCCGGTGGCGCGCATCGAATTGCTCGACGCGCTGTCGCTGCAGGCCATCAACCGCTTCAGCAAGACCACGCTGGCCGAGGCGCCGACGCTATTTTTCGAATTCCACGGCAGCCCGGCCTCGGTCGCCGAGCAAGCGGAAACCGTGCAGGCCATCGCCGGCGATCTCGGCGGCGCCAACTTCGCCTGGGCGACCCGCCCGGAAGACCGCAGCCGCCTGTGGCAGGCACGCCACGACGCCTACTTCGCCTGCCTGCAACTGAAGCCGGGCAGCCGTGTCGTCGACCGCGCCATCGTCATGGAAGGCACCTGTACCGGCGAGCATGGCATCGGCCTCGGCAAGCGGCAGTACCTGATCCCGGAACATGGCAGCGTTGCGGTCGACGTGATGCGGGCAGTGAAAACTGCGCTCGATCCGCAAAACCTACTCAACCCGGGAAAGATACTGCCCGAACCGTGATGGCATAGAATCGCAGGATGCCCTTGACGCCCTATCGCCAGCTGGCCCTGCAGGGAGCGGCGATCATTCTCGTGCTTTCGCTGGCCTGGCCCTATTTCGGCTGGACCGCCAAAGCCATGCCGTGGCGCGAAACGGTGCTTGCGATCGGCGCTGTCGCCTTCGTCTTTGCGACACTGTCCCGGCAACCGTGGCCATGGCGCATCGCCCACGCCACCGTCTTGCCGCTGGCGTGGTTCTTCTACCCGTCGCCGTTATGATCCGTCGTCGCCCCGACCTGCTCGCCCTGATCGTCGCCGTGACCGGCACGCTCGCCGTGGTCGCCTTCCTCCTCGGCGACCTGTTGCTGTCGCGCGAACGCGAAATCGATCTCGGCACGGCGCGGACCGAACACTTCGGGACGATGCTCGCCGAGCACACGGCGCGCACCTACGAAGCCCTGGACATCCTGCTACGCGAGATTGCTTCCGACCTGTCAAGCAATCATCCGGAGTGGCCAACCTGGGAGTCCAGCCGCGGCTGGAGCTACGTCGCCGAGCGTCATACCCGCTCCCTGCCCCAGTTGCGCGACCTGATCATCTTTGGCCGCGACGGTGAGGAGCGCTTCATCTCGACCTATTTCCCGCCGCCGCGCATCAACGTGCGTGACCGGCCCTACTTCATCGCGCTCGAACAGGGAAAGCCCACCATCAGCTTCGGCCCCTTCATCGGCCGCACTTCGGGTCGCTACACCTACGCCCTGGCGCGGCGCATCCAGGACGCCGGAGGCGACTTCGCCGGTATCGTCGCTGCCGCCATCGAGCCCGCCTACTTTTCCGGCCATTGCTGGTCCAACCGTCTGGCCGAGGATTTCGAATCGGTCATCATCAACGCCCGCGGGCAGGTTGTCGCCTCCTGCCGGCCGACCGAGCTCAGCAAGCAATCGCCGATTCTCGGCGCCCTCGCGGTCGATGTTCTCTATGGCGGCCGGCTGCGCGGCTGGCTTCCGACGACCGGTGTCGCCCGTGACAACGGACTGATCGCTTCGGTGTCGCCGGTACCGGATTTCGCCGACCTGCGCGTGCTCACCGTCCTTCCCGAATCCAGCGTGCTGGCCTCGTGGCGCGGCCATCTTACGCAAGTTGGAATACTCGCCTTCATCGTCATCCTGATCCTGCTCGCCGGCGGGCTGCTGGTGCGTCGCCAGGTTCGCGACATGCACGCGCTGACCGACGATCTGGCGGCCAGCCGGGACCAGCTCGAGGCGCGCGTCCAGGCCGCCACCGCCGAACTGTCGCTGCAGAAGGACCAGGCCGAACAGTCCAACCGCGCCAAGAGCCGCTTCCTGGCCGCGGCCAGCCACGACCTGCGCCAGCCCCTGCACGCGCTGGCGCTCTTCGCCACCAACCTGCAGCGACAGATCCAGGCAGGCAACAGCAACGAATTGCCGCGGCTGTCCAGGCAGATATCTGCGTCGACCGACATGCTGCGCGAGCTGTTCGATTCGCTGCTCGACATCTCGAGGCTGGACGTTACCGAAATAGGGACCGAGATCCATGCCTTCGCGCTGAACCCAACCCTTGAGCGGCTGGCTACGTCGTTCCGCGGTGTTGCGGTCGACCGCCAGCAAACCCTCATTTTCAGGCCGACCGGGGTCTGGGTTGAATCCGACCCGGCGCTGCTCGAACGCATCCTGTCCAACCTGATCGCCAACGCGCTGCGCTATACCGCTCCCGGCGGCCGGATCTTTGTCGGTACGCGCCGACGTGGCGAAAATATGCTGATCGAAGTTCGCGACAATGGCTGCGGTATCGCCAGCGAGCATCACGACGCCATCTTCGACGAGTTCTACCAGATTGGGAACCGGGCACGCCAAGCGCAGCGGGGACTGGGTCTCGGTCTCTCCATTGTCACCCGCCTGGCGCGGGCCCTGGGCATCGCGGTCAATCTGCGTTCGGCGCTCGGCCGTGGCAGCACATTCGGGTTGCTGATCAAGAGGGCTCCGCCACCAGCCGTGGCCAGGCTTTCCGAGCCGGCGCCGAGCGGCGCGGCCATCCATTTCGTCGGCAACAGCAGCGATCTGCGGGCGTGCATGGAAATGGCAGTGAACTGGCGCCATAAGATCAGCCATGATCCAACTGGGGGTGGCCGGGCGCCCGAAAGCCAGCGACCGTCCATCATCGTTACGCTGGCCAGCCTCGCCGCGCTGGTGCGGGCGACGGACCCGACGGGTGCCCCGATCATCGCGCTTGACGACGGTCACGAGGTTCCCCTGCCGCAAGATTGCCACCTGCTTTCGCTGCCGGTGCGGCCCGCCAAGTTCCGGGCTCTGCTCGGCCAGCGTCAGAAAGCCGCGCCGAGATCGATGCCGTAGCGCATCACGGCGATCAACGCCTGGGTGCGGCTGGCAACGCCGAGTGTCTTGAGGATCGCCGTCACGTGGATCTTGACGGTACCTTCCGAAAGGTCGAGGTGCCCGGCGATCTCGCGATTTGAAAGACCTCGTGCGACCAGCGCCAGGACCTGTGCCTGGCGCTCGGTCAGTCCAAACTCCGCGGGACTGACTCCCGCCCCACCGCTGCCGGATGGCGGCAGCGGCACGAGATCATCGAGGTGCCCCCCTTTGCCGGCGCCCTGCGGTCGGAAAATCTCGCCGGCCAGAACCCGGCGCACCGCGGCGAGCAGTTGTTCTCCGGAAAAGGATTTCGGGATGAACCCGGAAGCACCGAGATTCATCACGCGGGCGACGGTCGGCCGATCGTCGAATGCCGAGACGGCGACGACCGGAATCGCCGGGTAGCGCCGGCGCAGTATGTCGAGGCCGGCGAACCCATCGATCCCGGGCAAGGCGAGGTCGAGCAGGATCAGGTCGACTTCGTCCTCGTCTTCGAGGAGTGCGAGCGCCGACTCGAAATCCGGCCTGTCGGCCACGACGACCCCCTCCTCCACCTGCGCGAGCAGGTTCACCAGCCCCTCGCGGACCAACGTGTGGTCTTCAATCACCAGAAGCTTGTGCATGCCTCCCCTGCAGTCATCGTGCGTAATTTGTCACGTGCCCCAGCGAAGTGGTTTAAGATGCCAGAACGCTTTTGCCATGGAGAGAGACATGTCCAACAATACCCCGAACCTGAATGACCCGCTGGCTTTTGTGCGCAGCATGTGGAGTGGCATGGGAATCACGATGCCTGGCATGGTGACGCCGACCTTTGATGTCGATGAACTGGACAAGCGCATCAAGGACATGAAGGCGGTCGAAGCCTGGCTGCGAATGAATCTGTCGATGCTGCAGATGACCATCCAGGGACTCGAAATGCAGCGCACCACTCTCGGCGCCGTCCAGGCCATGGGCCAACTCGCCTCCAATACGGCCAAGGCGATGAACCCGGAAGCCGCGGAGGTGCCTGCCGCGGTCGACCCGGAAAAGAGTGCATTTTCCGATGCCGCGCTGTGGCCCTGGCAGATGATGCAGCAGATGCGCGACCAGATGCAACAAGCCGCCGAAGCGGCCGTAAAGACAAGCAGCGAGGAAAACCCCGCCGCCAAGCGCAGCGAGACCCCCTAGCGCATCAACCACGCTGCCCACAGCGGCAGCGTGAGCATCGAACCCAGCGTGGTCGCCGAAATCAGCCACGCGACACTGCGCCCGTCGCCACCCATGCGCATCGCCAGAATGTAGGCTGACGAGGCTGTCGGCAGTGCGGCAAACAAAACGACGACCCGGTAATTCATGGCTTCGAGGCCGAGCAGCAGGCCGACGCTGGCCGCGATCAGTGGCAAGGCGAGCAGCTTGACGCCGAGCAGCCATAGCGAATAGCCACGCACGCCCTGCGATCCGTTCAGACGCAGGGCGGCGCCGACGGTGATCAGGCCCAGCGCGATCGCCGCATCGGCGAGGCGGCCGAGGAAGGCCTGGAGCGGCGGCGGCGGCACAAAGCCGGCCAGATTCAGGAGAAAGCCGGCGGCGGTGCCCCAGATCAACGGATTGCGCGCCACTTCGCGCCACAGGCCGACTTCGCCGTGGCGCGCCAGCATCCACACTGAAACCAGATTGGCCAGCGGCACCGCGGCACCAACGATCAGCCCCATCGTGGCGATCCCGACCGCGCCGTAGAGCATGCCGGCAATTGCCAGCGCGATATAGGAATTGAAGCGGTAGCCGCACTGGAACAGCGACGCGAAAGTGAGCGGTGGAATCCTGATTACCAGACGCGGCAACAGCGCCAGCAGCATGCCGCCGAGCATCGCGGCGAAGGCAGTCGCCAGCAGCGGCAGCGCCGCCCCCAGATCGAGACGGGTCTTGACGATGGCGTTGATCAACAGTGCCGGAAAGAGGATGAAGTAAACGAGCTTCTCGACGCCGGTCCAGAAATGGTCGCCGAGATGCATCCAGCGCCGGATTCCGACACCGAGCAGGATCAGCGCGAAATCGGGCAGCAACTGGAGGGCGGTATTCATGGGCGGATTTTAAGTCCTGCGGTCAACCGCCAGATATACGTAAAAACCACATTCCACCTTGACCCTGCCGCACAAACCCGAAATACTCGCCGCATCAAGGAGATAAAAATGCACCCCGAATGGTGGCACTGGATCGTTGGCGGCATCGTGCTGGTGCTTGCCGAATTACTCATTCCGTCGTTCTTCATCGTCTGGTTCGGCCTCGGCGCGCTATTCGTCGGCCTGCTGACGCTCGCCTTTGATTTGTCACTAACGGCGCAACTGGCGACCTGGACGCTGGCGTCTCTGGCCATGGTCTTCCTGTGGTTCCGCATTTTCAAGCAGAGCTTCGTAAAAACCAGGGCGGGCACGGCGGACGGCGACGTAATCGGCGAAATCGGCATTCTCGTCACTCCAGTCGCCCCGTTCCAGCGCGGTAAGGCGCGCTTTCAACGGCCGCTGCTCGGCTCCGAGGAGTGGGTTTGCACGGCCGATACGGCGATCGCGGCCGGCGAGCGGGTCAAGGTCGTGGCCGTCGAAGGCAGTTTTCTGAAAATCAGCAAAACATAGGGAATTGAAGAGATGAGTATGGATTCTGGCTTGATTGTCACCGCGGCGATTCTCGTCTTCGTCATCGTCACCGTCGCCAAGGGGGTGCGCATCGTACCGCAGGGCATGGAGTGGATCGTCGAGCGCCTCGGCAAGTATCACAGCACGCTGAAGCCCGGCCTCAACATCGTCATCCCCTATCTCGACAAGGTCGCCTACCAACTGGTGACCAAGGACATCATCCTCGACGTCCAGGAGCAGGAAGTCATCACCCGCGACAACGCGGTGATCCTGACCAACGCCATCGCCTTCATCAAGGTCACTGATCCGGTCAAGGCGGTCTACGGCATTACCGATTTCTCCGAGGCGATCCGCAATCTGATCATGACGACGCTGCGTTCGATCGTCGGCGAAATGGAACTCGACGAGGCGCTCTCGTCGCGCGACAAGATCAAGGCCAGGCTACGCGAGAGCATCGCCGATGAGGCAGTTGATTGGGGTTTGACCGTCAAATCGGTTGAAATCCAGGACATCAAGCCCTCGCAATCAATGCAGAAAGCCATGGAAATGCAGGCCGCCGCCGAACGTGAGCGCAAGGCCGTGGTGATCCGGGCCGAAGGTGCCAAGCAGGCGGCCATCCTCGAAGCCGAGGCGCGACTGGAGTCGGCCAAACGCGACGCCAATTCGCAGGTCATGCTGGCCGAAGCTTCGGCCGAGGCAATCCGCCGCATTACCGCCGCAATCGGCGAGCAGACCGGGCCGATGTCCTACATGCTGGGCGAAAAATACATCCACGCCCTCGAACGCATGGGCGAGAAGGACAGCGCCAAGGTCGTCGTCCTGCCGGCCGACTTGCAGGAAGCGGTGCGCGGGCTGTTCGGGCGGGTCAAGGGGTGACTAGCTCAAATCGACCCTCAGCGGACGTAGTCAGACAGAGAATGCCCGAGTTCGACAGTTAAACGCGTAAGTGGTTGATTGTTATAAACGCGAGTTCAAGAACGTGGACTACAAGAGGGATAGCTGCTGTGGTTGAGGCGGTTTTTTCAGGTTCAGGTCAGCGAAGACGCGGTTGTGGGTTTCCGAGAAGCGAGAGATGCCACTGACCGGTTGCGCGGCCTGATTGATGCGGATTTGATGCTGCTGAAGCTTCTGCAACTCGGCCAATGCGCGTTCCGGCGACAGCTCACTGTCGGCGGCGTGGAGGCGTTGGCGCATGATGCGATAGAGAATCAGCGCGATGAAGCAAAGGCTGGGCGTACGCCTCGATGCGTTCAGGCAAACGATGAAACACCGGGCCGATTTCAATCTCGGACTTCAGCACCCGAAAGCCGCGCTCGATGTCAGCCAGCGACTTGTAGCGGTCGACCACATTATTGGCCGACAAATCGGGCGTATTGGTCACCAGCAACAACTTGCCACCCATCAGTTCCGCCAAGGCAAGCGCATCCTGATTGATGTCATAAGCAAATAGCGCGTTCTTGAGAGCAACCCGCAAGATGTGCGCCAGGTGCGCGTCCTTCACGGCGTGATAGAGCCGTGCCTTGGCGCCACTATCCGAGAGCCTCTTGCCGCGTACGCTCACCCTGGCATCCAGCTTGCCCAGCCAGGCCGCCGCTTGTTCTTCCAAGGCATGAATTCGTTCCCGGCGCAGCATCTGCGCCGCCCGGGCGACCGCCGGGTTGTGGGCGATGATCAGGCGCAGATTCCGCCACGGCAATTCGCCGATCGCCTCTCCTTCAGCCGGGGTGCAGTGCTGATCATGGAGGGGGCGCAACAGCTCGGTGAATTCGCTGTAGCGACGCCCCGGTACCACCAACACGAACTCCAGCGGCGCACCGCTTGCCAGGCGAATTTCGCACAGCGCATCGCGATTCTCCAGCGCGAGCAAGCCCCGGTCGGCGACCAGCACCCACGCGGCGAATCGAGGGAAAGCGTTCCAGCACCGTCTTCAGCGTCGGCAACAAGGTCGGCGATTCCGCCCTGTTGCCGGCAAACACCTCGTGATAGATCGGCAGCCCCTCCCCGGTTTGTACGATGCCGAGCATGAACTGACGGGCAATCAGGCCTTCCTTGGCCATGCCGAACCGGCGGACCTCGCCCTCTTGGGTGGCGTGTCCCTCAGCCCGAATCGTCGTCATGTCGTAGAAGACCACCGACAGATCCTGATCGATCAACGGGCGCAGCAGACCCGCGACGATGCCATTGACCTCGGCTTGATGATCGATCAGGGCATCCATGCTGCGCAGCAGATGCTGATGGGTGATCGAGTTGGCTTCAATCCCTGGCATCGCGACCGTTTCCAGCCAGCGCAAGAAGCCCAGCTTTGAGTCTGGGTCGCACAGCCGATTGAAGACCATCACCCAGATCATGGCCTCGATGTCGGTGCTGTGGCGCGTTTTGCGAAAGACCCGGCGCAACTCGCCAAAGCCCAACGATTCCCACATCTCGTTCAGCGCCCAGACGTTGCCGAGCGCCCGTGCCGTTTTAAACACAACCGGCGGCAACGAGGCATTCAGGAAATCCGGGCGACCGGTCACTTTCAGTAGCCCGGAAATCACCGAGTCGAGACGGTCAGTCAGTTGATCAAGCCGGCCAAGGGTAACCCGCGTGCGAGGTTTGGCCTTGCCAGCATCGTCACGAAAGACTTCGACCAGCTGGAGGTAACGGTAGCCATGCTCGCGCAACCAGGCGAGATTCTCCTCGGTAGCGATGCCCCGATCCATCACCACCAAGGCGCCCGGCGACGCCGACAGCCCGCCGAGTATCCCCGCCAGCGTGCGGCACTCCACCGCGTTACCGGCGAAGACCTGCGAGCGGCGCACAAATCCACTGACATCGAGCATCAGGCCCAGGGTCAAGACCGGACAGTCGCTGCGCTTCTCCTTCGAATGGCCGCGCCGGGCCTTGGGATTGCCCGCCTCGACGCCCGCGAAATAGGTGTTGGTCAGGTCGTACAAGGTGACCGTCGTCTCCAGGCCGAAGAGGTCCTGGACCCAGTTGAAGAGCGAGGTCTCGATAGCCTCCCGATGCCTCATCAGCACATCGGCGGCGCGGTACAGGCGCATGATCGACAGGTCCGAAAGCGAGAGGTCCCGGAGTTCGCCCAAGGCGCTGGTCTCGTTCAGCCAGCCCCAGGTGGTCAGCTCCGAAGCGGGCGCGGCCATGCGCGCCACCACCTGCGCCAGGATCATGGCGCGGGTCACGGCGTTGATCCCCAGCGAAGCCAGCAGGGGCTCGAACTCCAGTTGCGCCAGAGCGGCGAGTCCTACATGCTCGACGCCCACCGAACGCGGCTGGGTGAGTTCGAGGGAGTGCACATCGACCTCGACGAATGCCGGGCTCTCGGCGGGAGCCGGGGCGCGGACCAGATGTTGCGCAAACAGGGCCTGGGCAATCGTCTCGACCTCCTCGAGCCGGTCCACGCTGAGGAGCGACTCCTGCTGGCCGAGCAGTTGGCTCAGGCGGGCGCAGAGGCTGGGCCAGAGGTCCTCGGCGAGGTCGAAGTGGGAACCAAGGTTGAGGAGGGTGACCTGGCGGACGCGTCCGCCCTCGCGGCGGCTCTCGACCAGGCGGTAGGTGTGGTAGACCTCGCCGGAGGCGGAACGACGGGTGGCGGTGCGGCGGATGAACATGCGCCAAGGATAGCGCGAGTCAAGGGGTTTGGATCGGCTACTGACAAATATTATGGCACTACAAAATGATCTCCAGCCCCACCCCACGTAACCATGCGGGTTTGCGGGGCGTCATGGGGCGAAATCAGGGCAAAATCGGGGGGAGGTTGTTAAACATGGGTTAAATAATCCTAAGCCGGACGAGCCGGAACCAAACAGGTATTACGATAGAAGGCTGACGAATGACCGAGGAGGCGATCATGTTGGCGATGGCTCTGGCGGAACGATACGCGACGAACATGCATGGCGTGCTTTCGTGCTTTGACCGGATCATTATCACCGGCACGCTGCCTGGTGCGTGCTACGCGGCAGGAATGACGAGTTATTTGTACACGCACGGAATTCGGGTATTCGACTACCCGCGATTTGCCGAGCCGCTGCGAGATCGCATTCGTGAGCGTGCGCAGGAGGTGTGTCTGGCGGCGGGTATTGAAATCGAGCACGTCAGCAAAAGCCATATTCGCAAGGAAGAGTTGGTCGCGCGAGTGCTCGCCGGTCGCGGCGACGCACCGGGTTTGGTGCATGTACTCTCGGCCATGGAAGCCTGTCCGAGCTACAAACCGTGGCATGACAAAGGCAGTGGCAAGACTTTCCTGCGCCCCGATCAAGGCAAGTGCCTGCACTACTACTTCTATTTCATCGACGAGGAACTGGGGTTGTGCTACCTGCGTGTGCCGACGTGGGCACCGTTCGGGTTGCAGTTCTACTGTAATGGTCACAGCGCTCTGGCAAGAACTCTGACGCGAGAAAGGATCGACTTCCTCCAGCAGGACAACGCCTTCCTGCGTGTCGCCGACATCGCGCAGGCGCAGGCGCTGGCGGATGCGTTCAGTCCCGACGTACTTCACCCGCGACTGGATCGCTATGCGCAGTGGTTGTGCCCAGTGCTTGACGTCTTTGGATCCTCGTATCACTGGAGCTTGCGCCAAGTCGAATACTCCACCGACCTGATGTTTCGCAGTGAGCAGATATTGGTTCCACTGTATGACGCCATTTCGCGCCAAGCGGTCTTGGCCGCCAACGCAGAACGCGTCTCCAGCTTTCTGGGCAAGAAAGTCACGCCACAACTGGCCCAGGAGATCGGTTCCCGGTTGTCCACCCGTATCGAGGGGCGCTGCATCAAGCACACCATGGGCGCCGCTGGCGTCAAGGTGTATGACAAATTCTCCCGCGTACTGCGGGTCGAAACGACCGTCAATGACGTGAGTTTCTTCAAACACCACCGCAAGGTGGAACACAAGGACAGGCACGCCACCCGAGAATTGGCGCCCCTGAAGAAGACAATCTATAGCCTGATCGACCTGCGCGACATCCTGCTCGGCTGCAACCAACGTTACCTGGCGTTCCTCTCCAGCCTCGATGACCCCAGTGCCGGCGAGCGTGACTTGGAGCGATTGAGCATGCCACGGTTGGGGGCGGCTCCCGGTGTCAAAGGGGTGAACTTCTTTGATCCTGCCGAGAAAGCCTTGCTGCAAACCATGCAACGCGGCGAGTTCAACATTCACGGTTGGCGTCGTGCCGATCTTCTCAGCTATCTGAAGCTCACTCCGTCCGCCATGTCGCGCCAACTTGCCCGACTGCGTACGCTCGGCTTGATCAAGAAAGTCACTCATACCTATCGCTACTACCTCACTCGATTGGGACGTTCAGTCGTCGCTGCGGCCTGCTCATTGACCCGCTTCAACATAGTGCCAACCATGGCTTGCGCATCCTGAATTCTTCTCATGATTTGTGATGATTGAACTGGTTAGTGACTAAAAACCTGAGTTGCCCCAGTGCAAACTGGCCAGAAGCCGAGCAGACTGTAGTTTTGCGAACGAGATGAGGAGTCACCCAATGGGTGAGTCAAAACTGAAGCAGCAGAAACACGAAGAAAGGCTTTTGTCCTGTTCGGGAGTGCAAACCGTAGCGGGCCGAGTGCAGATGCGCTGGGAAGCCGAAAGCGCAGCCACCCCGCTGGGGCAATTGGCTTACTTCATCGAATTTCTCACACTCACCGGGCTATGGTCGCGTTGGCTGGAAAGCTGTCCACTGACATACACCAGCCCGAATGCGCCGAGCAAAGCGGACGTACTGGGCATCTGGACGCTGTCAGTGCTATCTGGCCACAAGCGCTATGCTCACGTCACCGCCATCCGTTGCGACGGCGTCAACCCAGGCTTACTGGGTATGCGCAAAGTCGTCTCTGAGGAGAATGGCACTTACTTAAGCTTTTTGGGATGTCCATTTTTAGAGCTGGTCCCGTTTACTTGGACAGTTTTTCCACGGAGATAGGTGGAGCCCTGCGGGGTAGCGTTATCCACGGTGACGGCGGCCGAAGGTCCGTTTAGACCGTAGGCTGACGGCGCGGTGGGTAACGCGGTGGTCATGCTGCGAACGTCTCTTTTGGCAGGTTTTCGACGTGGACCGTATCCGGCATTTTACCGTCAAGGGTTTGATGCGGTCGGCGGGCGTTGTAGAAATCCAGGTAGCGCCCCAGGTTGGCCTTGGCATCGGCCACCGTGTCGTAAGCCTTGAGATAGACCTCCTCGTACTTGACGCTTTTCCAGAGTCGTTCGACAAAGACGTTGTCACGCCAGCAGCCCTTGCCATCCATGCTGATCCGGATTCCGTTATCCTTCAGCAACCCGGTGAAATCGCTGCTGGTGAACTGGCTACCCTGATCGGTGTTGAAGATATCCGGCTTGCCGAAATGCAAGATGGCTTCGCTGACCGCCTCCAGACAGAAATCCGTGGTCAGCGTGTTGGATAACCGCCAGGAGAGGACTTTCCGGCTGCACCAGTCGATAACGGCGACCAGATAGACGAAGCCCCGGCGCATCGGAATGTACGTGATGTCGGTGGCCCAAACCTGATTGGGGCGGTCGATGACCAGGTCCCTGAGCAGATAGGGATGGATCAGGTGGGCATCATGCCGTTTGGAGAGGTTCGGCTTCCGATAGAGCGCTTCAACGCCCATCTTCCGCATCAATGTCCGCACATGCTTGCGTCCGATCGTATGGCCTTCCAGGCGCAGCAGATCGCGCAGCATCCGGCTGCCAGCGAACGGGTGCTCCAGATGCAATTCATCGATGCGGCGCATCAGCGCCAGATCGGCGGACGAGACAGGTTCCGGGGTGTAGTAGGCGGTCGACCGGGCAAGCCCGAGAATCCGGCATTGCCGGACTACCGGCAGGGTGTGGCTGCGGTCAATCATCGTCTTGCGCTCAGCAGTCCCGCCTTGGTGAGCGCGCCTTCTAAAAAATCATTTTCCAGACTCAGGCGACCAATCTTTGCTTCCATGGCCAGAATGTCCGGGCCTTTCTCCTTGGCGTCCGTGTCGCCAAACACGACTGACGAACGCTCCATCAACTGTGTCTTCCAGTCGGTAATCTGGTTGGGGTGAACATCGAACTGCTGCGCCATCTCGGCCAGCGTCTTGTCGCCCTTGATGGCCGCCATCGCCACCTTCGCCTTGAACTCCGGCGAGTGATTCCGCCGCTTCCTTCTCGTCATCTTCTTGCTCCTCATTTCGGCCGCTACGCGGCCTGCGATTGAGCAAGGCTATCACTTATCCCTCTGTCCGAAATTCCGGGGCCGGCTCTTTTCATGACGATAGCTTTGGCGAGATTACGTGGTTTGGTGAGCATTGGATAGGGTTTAGGTCGTCGTTTGACGGCGCGAGGCTCGATCCGGCCCGGTCGGTTACCGACCTGTTGTTGGGCGATTAAAACGAATAGTTCGCTGTGTATGTCGTGATGGCTGCGGCTCGCAAAGGGTGCCCAGGCGAGCCAGATTTGCACGGTATGCTTGAAGCTCAGTTGGCGCGGCAATCTGTGGGAGAGCATCGCAGCCTGAGCCATCATTAAGCGAATCAGATTGTAGGCGAGCAGATAGACCCAGATTTCCTTGATCGCCATCGCAGGCGTCAGGCAACTCAGTCGTTCCATGCCGAGCGTGGTCTTGATGTTGCGCAGATCGAGTTCAACGTGCCAGCGATCCCGATAGAGCGATTTCAAGGCAGTCTTGTCGGTTTGTTTTGGGCAAAGCAATGTCGTCACCCGTGTCTTGCCACCGACCCGAAGCTCGCGTACGGTCAGACTCTCGGGGGCCTGATCGTAGTCGGCCTGAGGCATCCAGTCGGGTTTGCTGGCGGGTTTTGGCAGCACGATCAGATGATCGCGCTGCCCCAACAGCCGACCTCGGCAAAAATCGGTGGTGCGTTGCCGCGCGCCATTTTGTTCAAACACCGCATCAATGCACCGCTCGCGCAATGAGCAGAGGAGAAAGTAGGTGGCGTAGAAGGCGTCGCCCAACAGTAAATCACCCTGCTCCAGAGAATCGAATATCGAACGCAGCAACGACTGCTCATCGCTGCCCTTGCCCCGACAGGAGCCGGTCGTGGCATTGAGGACCGCCCCGCTACCCAAACAAACGAGCCCAACGATCCGGCACTGCGGGAAACCCAGTCCCGGCTTCTGGCTCGTCGGTTGCGGGTAGACGACCTGATTGTCTGAGGTGTCGGGCATTACGACGGTCGTCCCGTCCACCAGACGGACGGGACGACCCCGCCAATGCCAAGCTGTCGGCGCCTGCGTGGCGACTCTTTGCCCCACGTGGCACGCCAGTGTACTGAGCATCTTCAAAGGCAAGCGCTTTCGCGCCCGGCAATAGGCGCCCGTGTGGGTGCTGCCCGGCACCAGGCCGCCAACCAGGCATTTGACCGCACGGTCATTGACTGCCTTCTGGCAGGAACGATCGGTGCTCAGCGCTTGGGCCAGAAACATCGACAACGTCTCCGTCGGGGGATATTGCCTTTCTCGGTGGGGCGGCAGTTCAGATTCCACGGCATCGAACAATTCCGGCCCCATCAACAGGTTGAAAAACGCATAGGCGTCGCTCTGGGCAGCGTGGGCCTTGACCGTTCGGTGTTGCTGTGCGCGTGTACTGCGGATAGGATGCATTTGGGCTGGCTCATCGTGGGCGGGTTGGGTATTTGGCGACGCCAACTTATCACGCGTCGATCCAGCCTGTTTCATCATTTGCATCAAAGAGTTGAACGTTAAGTAAGTGCCATTCGTCTCTGAGGACGCACTGCGCAATGCTCTGAAGCGCATCCCGGAAGTCGAAGGCACAGCTTGGCTGGATCGGCACCTTGCCGACAGCGTCGTCCCACTGCTGGATGCTGGCTGGATTCTCGACACCGACGCCACCGTCAAACCGCTCTACGGTCATCAGGAAGGCGCCATCGTTTCCTACAACCCGACAAAGCCGGGCCGCCCCTCTCACAGCTATCACACCTACCTCATGGCAGCTACTCGCCTGGTACTGGGCGTCAAGGTCCATGCCGGCAACGAACACGCAGCCAAACATACTCAGGCGGGGCTGCTGAAGATCCTTGATGACCTGCCTGCGCCGAAGAAGCCGAAGCTGGTGCGGGGCGACTGCGCCTTCGGCAACGATCCACTGATGGCGGCGCTGGAAGAGCGCGAACAGCCTTACCTGTTCAAACTCAAGCTCTCGAAGAACGTCAAACGCCACATCGGGCGCCTGTTCCGTGAAGCCGGTTGGACAGATGCCGGTCAGGGCTGGGAAGGCAAGGACGGCGAACTGAAGCTCGCCGGCTGGGAGGCCTCAAGGCGCGTGGTGGTTCTGCGCCGCCCACTCAAGGGTGAGATCGTGGTTGCCCAGGAAGACAGCGGCCAGCAACTGCTGGGCTTTGTCGAGGCGAACCGGAAGACCGGCAAACAAATCACCGGCTATGAGTATTCGGTATTGGTCACCAATACCGCCTATGAGATTCTCAGCCTGGGCCAACTCTACCGTGACCGTGCGGATGCCGAAAACACCTTTGACGAACTGAAGAACCAGTGGGGCTGGGGCGGCTTCACCACGCATGACCTGCATCGCTGCCAGCTCTCGTCCCGTGCGGTAGCGCTGATCTACGACCAAAGGAAGTCCCTGTGGGACAACTGGTGGAGTCTGTTCGTACGTTTGGCCAATTCCGGAGCGCGCCGCGAAGCCATCACCAGCCGGCCATGGTTGATGTCGTCGGTTGGACGC
Organism: Candidatus Dechloromonas phosphoritropha; assembly: GCA_016722705.1. NCBI lineage: Bacteria > Pseudomonadati > Pseudomonadota > Betaproteobacteria > Rhodocyclales > Azonexaceae > Dechloromonas > Candidatus Dechloromonas phosphoritropha. The sequence continues at coordinate 1,113,431 of JADKGN010000004.1, forward strand.
AAGACCGAGCATGCAGGCCAGACAACGATCACGCTGACCGGTTTGCACGCCCATTTCGGCAAGGCACGGGAAGCTCTGATGCGTGTCTCTGCTTTGCTTCAGGGCTGGGTCACCTCTGCTGCGGAGCAGTTGAATGTGACATCCCTCTGGCAACTCGTCTGCGATCATCTCAAGCGCGTTCTAGCCGGTGTCGGACCACCTCTCGCCCACCAATTTCTTGAGAATCATGCGAATGGAATCGGGTAACTGCGGTTTTTAGGTTGATGACTGGGGGCTGGCACCACTGACCGATGAAAGCCGGCGTGACTTGCTCGAAATCTTCGATGACCGGCACGGCACCCGCGCCACCATCATCACCAGCCAGTTGCCGGTCAAACATTGGCATGAGGCCATCGGTGACCCGACGCTGGCGGATGCGATTCTCGACCGTTTGGTGCATCAGGCACATAGCCTCAACCCTGATGGCGAATCGCTGCGCAAAAGGAGCAAACCGGAATGACCCGAGGCCACCCCATGTGCCCCCGCACACGCTTACCGAGTTACCCACCGCCGGCCGCCAGCCAGCCTGCTATAGAAGGAGCGCAGTCTGCCGGCCGACCGTGGATAACTCTATATGGCGCGACAAAAACTTGACCCCCATGACATCTACAGAGTAAAACCCTGAAACCCCGCGTCGCTACGCTCCGACTGTCCAGTTTGCTCCAGAATGCGTGTCCAGTTTGGCTCGGAATCGCTGTCCAGATTCGTCGGAATACGCAACAAGAGCCCAATAGACAGATTAGACGTTAAACAGGAAGTTCAGCACATCGCCGTCCTTGACGACGTATTCCTTGCCTTCGGCGCGCATCTTGCCGGCTTCCTTGGCGCCGGCTTCGCCCTTGCAGGCGATGAAGTCGTCGAAGGCGATGGTCTGGGCGCGGATGAAGCCGCGTTCGAAATCGGTGTGGATGACGCCCGCTGCCTGCGGTGCGGTATTGCCTTGGTGGATGGTCCACGCGCGAACTTCCTTGACGCCGGCCGTGAAGTAGGTGGCAAGGCCAAGCAGCTTGTAGCCGGCGTGGATCAGGCGGTCGAGGCCGGGTTCGTCAAGGCCGAGGTCGGCGAGGAACATCTGCTTTTCCTCATCATCGAGGTCGGCGATCTCGGATTCGATGGCGGCGCAGACGGTGACCACCTCGGCCTTCTCGGCGGCGGCATGGGCGCGCACCGCGTCGACCAGCGGGTTGTCCTTGAAGCCGTTCTCGGCAACGTTGGCGACGTAGAGCACGGGCTTGGCGGTGATCAGGCAGAAGGGCTTGAGGCTGGCCCATTCTTCCTTCGACAGGTCGAGGCCGCGCACCGGCCTGGCCTGATCGAGCTGGGCGAAGCATTTCTCAAGGACGGTGACGAGAATTTTGGCGTCCTTGTCGCCGGCGCTGGCCGGGCGGCGGTAGCGGTTGAGCGCCTTGTCGACGGTGGCCATGTCGGCGAGCGCCAGTTCGGTGTCGATGACCTCGATGTCACGAATCGGATCGACGCCGCCGGAAACGTGGACGACGTTGTCGTCGGCGAAGCAGCGGACGACATGCACGACAGCGTCGGTTTCGCGGATGTTGGCGAGGAACTGGTTGCCGAGACCTTCGCCCTTCGAGGCGCCGGCGACGAGGCCAGCAATGTCCACGAATTCGACGATGGCCGGTTGTACCTTCTGTGGCTTGACGATGACCGACAGCTGGGCGAGACGCGGGTCGGGCACCTCGACGATGCCAACGTTGGGCTCTATGGTGCAGAATGGGTAGTTGGCGGCGTCTATGCCCGCTTTGGTCAGGGCGTTGAAGAGGGTGGACTTGCCGACGTTGGGCAGACCGACGATGCCGCATTTCAATGACATTTGTTTTCCTTAGACGGCGTTGCCGTGCAATTGTTGTTGGGCGCCGGCATAGTCTCCGGCAGCGATCCTGGGCCAGGCCAGCAGGCAGCGCGCCAGCGCGTGTTCGATATCCGTCAGTTCTTCCTTGCGCGGCGGGTGCAGGACGAAGTCGACGACCTGTTGCGTCAGGTTCAGCGTGCGCGGGTGGCCGATGCCGAGGCGCAGCCGCCAGAAATCCGGCGTGCCGAGCCGGGCCTGGATGTCCCTGAGGCCGTTGTGGCCGCCGTTGCCGCCGCCCTGCTTGAGGCGGATGCCGCCCGGCGGCAGGTCGAGATCGTCGTGGATGACGAGAATCTCGGCTGCGGGAATCTTGTAGAAATTGGCCAGCGCGGCAACCGATTGCCCTGAGCGGTTCATGAAGGTGGTCGGTTCGAGCAGCCACAGGTCGCCGGCTCGGGCCGCCTTGCCGAAAAACCGGGCCTGCGGCGCGAGCGCAACTTTCAGCTTGTCGGCCAGATGGTCGACCAACCAGAAACCGGCGTTGTGCCGGGTAATTTCGTATTGCGGTCCGTGGTTGCCGAGGCCGACGATCAGGCGTGGTGGAGTCATCGCTTACCAAATGAAATGGCCGCCGGGGGCATGTTGCCTGCGGCGGCCATTTGCAGCGCGGTGTACGAAACGGTCAGGCGGCTGCTTCGCCTTCGGCCGCTTCGCCTTCTTCACCTTCCTCGCCGTCCTCGCCGCCACCACTCTTGTTGACGATGCCGACGACGAGCGCGTCGTCTTCGTAATGCTGAGTCAGCTTGACGCCCTTCGGCAGCTTGAGTTCGGAAACGAGGATGTTCTCACCAACCTCAAGGGCGCCGACATCGACTTCGATGAACGCGGGCAGATCCTTGGGCAGACAGAGGATTTCCACTTCGGACAGCACGCGGTTGACCAGGCCGCCTGAGAGCTTGACGCCCGGCGCTTCGTCTTCGTTGATGAAGTGCAGTGGCACCATGATGTGCACTTCCTCGGTGGCGCTCACACGCTGGAAATCCACGTGCAGGATCTGCGGCTTGAAGGCATGCATCTGGATGTCACGCAGCAAAACCTGCTGCTTCTTGCCGTCGACCGCGACGACCAGGATCGAGGCGCGAAATGCCTCCTTTTTCAGGTCGAGCAGCAGGTCGTTGTGGTCGAGTTCGATTGCCTGCGAGGCAGCTTCGCCACCGTACATGATTCCCGGTACCTTGCCAGCACGACGCAGGCGGCGGCTCGCACCCGATCCCTGCAGCGTGCGCGCTTGCGCGTTGATTTCAAATTTCATCGTATTGCTCCTGAGTATTCCCGATCCGCGACCAGAACGGGAGGGTTGAAAAAAATTAGTCGATGAACAGCGACGAAACAGAGTCGTCGTTGCTGATGCGGCGGATGGTTTCGGCCATGATTTCCGCCACGGAGAGCTGGCGGATGCGCGGCGATGCGGATGCGTCGTCGCGCAGCGGAATGGTATCGGTGACGACCAGTGCGTCGAGGTCCGAGCGATTGACGCGGTCGACGGCCGAACCGGAAAGCACCGGGTGGGTGCAGTAGGCGACGACCTGCCTGGCGCCTTCGGCCTTCAGCGCGGTGGCGGCCTTGCACAGTGTGCCGGCGGTGTCGACCATGTCATCCATGATGATGCAGGTGCGGCCGTCGACCTCGCCGATGATGTTCATGACTTCCGAGACATTGGCCTTCGGGCGGCGCTTGTCGATGATTGCGAGGTCGCATTCGAGCCGCTTGGCCAGCGAACGGGCGCGCACGACGCCGCCGTGGTCAGGGGAAACGACCATCGGATTCTCGTAAGTCTGCTTGTGGATGTCATCGAGCAGGATGGGCAGCGAGTAGATGTTGTCTACCGGGATGTCGAAGAATCCCTGGATCTGTTCGGCGTGGAGGTCCATGGTCAGGACGCGGTCGATGCCGGAAGCGACGAGCATGTTGGCAACCAGCTTGGCGGCGATCGGGACACGCGACGAGCGCGAGCGGCGATCCTGGCGGGCATACCCGAAATAAGGGATGGTGGCGGTGATGCGGCCGGCCGAGGCGCGCTTAAGCGCGTCGACCATGACCAGCAGTTCCATCAGGTTGTCGTTGCAGGGTGCGCAGGTTGACTGCAGGACGAAGATGTCACGGCCGCGCACATGCTCCTGCAGTTCGACGCGCAGTTCGCCATCCGAGAAGCGCCCGACTTCGGCGCGACCCAGATCGACGCTGAGTTCGCACGCCACGGCGGCCGCCAGTTTCGGATTGGCGTTGCCGGTGAAGACCATTAAGCTGTTGTAGGCCATTTGCTTCACTTCCCTTCGGGCATTTTCCGCAAGCCCCTGCCCGCCAAAATGAAATTCGGGCAGGCTCATGACCTGCCCGAAGAAAGCTGGCTGGGGAAGAAGGATTCGAACCTTCGAATGCCGGAATCAAAATCCGGTGCCTTGACCAACTTGGCGACTCCCCAGCGGGTCGTCTGCACGGGTTCGCGTGCGAACGAGGCGCGGATGTTACAGCAGTCGCAGACGAAAATCCAGCGCTTTGTCAGAGAGAGGCCAATGGATGTTCGGTTAGACCGGCAGCCAGCCAGCCCTTCATGCCGTGCGGAATTTGGCGAAAGACCGCCGCCGCCTTCGCCGGATCGGCAAACCCGGCAAAGACGCAGGCCCCCGACCCGGTCATCATGGCCTGGGGCGCATGCCGCCTGAGCCATGCCAGATGTCCGGCAACCTCCGCGAATCTGGTGCATGCGACGGGTTCGAGATCGTTGTGGCCTGTCCCATGCCGCCAGTCCGCCGGGCGGATGGGCGGGGTGTCGCGACGCAATTCCGGTGCGCCGAAAATGACCGCGGTAGCCACGTTGACCGCGGGATGCAGCACGAGATAGGTTGCCGGCGGCAATTCGACATCGCTGAAGGCCTCGCCGATACCCTCGGCAAACGCATTACGGCCATGAATGAAAACGGGAACGTCGGCGCCAAGTCCTAGCCCGAGCCTCTCCAGTTCAGTCCGTGCAAGCCCCGTTTGCCACAAGTGATTGAGCGCAAGCAGGACGGTCGCCGCATCGGAACTACCGCCGCCGAGACCGCCCCCCAGCGGCAGATTCTTGCCCAAGCGGATCGTCGCCCCCTGATGGCAGCCGGTCGCCTGCTGCAGCAGGCGGGCGGCACGAACGGTGAGATTGTTCGCCACCTCAACACCCGGAGTCGGCGTCGCGAGGAAGATGTCGCCATCGTCACGCGGTGCGAACTGCAGTGTGTCGGCGCGGTCGATGAAGCGAAAGACGGTTTGCAGCAAATGGTAGCCGTCGGGACGGCGGCCGACCACGTGCAGGAACAGGTTGAGTTTGGCCGGCGCTGGCCACGAACTGTCCCAGCCCCAGCGACTCACTGCGCCACCCTCCACTCTTCGATGCGCAGGCGGATTTCTATTTCATCGCCGCGCCTCAGGCTGACGAGCGTGGGCAGCGCACCTGGGTTGTCGTCAGGGTAGGAGAAGTCGATCTGCCAGCCAGCATCGACCAGGCGGGTCGGGCGACCCGCGCTGTCGCTGGAGACATTGGCAGTGGCGCCGCCGCGACCGAGCAGCCAGCCCGGCAACTGGCGGACCGGCAGGCGCTGGCCGGTGACTTCTTCCATCAGCGCATCGGCGTCGGCGGATTCCCGGAGTTGACCGTCGGCGGTGCGCAGGCGCCCGCGGACCGGGCCGACGTCGATTTCGGCCACACCGACACCAAGCGGGCTGGAAATCAGGATGCGGTCGTTGCCATTTCCGTGCTCCCATTCGAGTCGACCGCCGGAACTTTCCGGCGGTTCGTCCGGCAGGCTGACGCGTAACGCGAAGCGGGCCTCGAAGGCAAAATTACTGATCTCGTCGCGCGGCGCCCGCAGCCCAGGAGGAGCGCTGGCGCAAGCGACCAGCAGGCCGCAGGCGAGCAATGCTCCAATGCGAAACATCAAGGCTGGAATTTTTTCAGGGCGCCGGCCAGAATCTCGCTATCGGGAAATTTTCTCGCCGCCTCCATCATGAAGCGCGATGCCTCATCCTTGCGTCCCAGTGTCCACAGTACCTCGCCGATATGCACGGCGATTTCGGGGTCGGCCTTGATGCCATAGGCGGTCTCGAGGGTCTTGAGCGCCTCGGGCAACTTGCCCTGACGGAAAAGAACCCAGCCCATACTGTCCATGATGAAGGGGTCTTCGGGCGCGAGCGCGAGCGCGCGGGTAATCAGCTTCTTTGCCTCATCAAGACGCATGTTGCGCTCGGCGAACGAGTAGCCCAGCGCGTTGAGGGCATGGGCGTGCTCCGGTTTAAGCTTGAGCAGGTGGCGCAGGTGTTTTTCGAGAACCTGCGGTTTGCCCTGGCGTTCGGCGGAGAGCGCCGTTTCGTAGAGCAGCTCGGGATTTTCAGGCTGCTTTGCCAGCGCGGCTTCGAGCCAGGCGTAGCTTTCGTCACCGCGGCCCGCTTCACGCAAGAGCTGGGCTTCGGCCAGGATCAACTGGGTTTTCTCGGCCTCGGAACCGGTCTGCGTGGCCCGTAGCAGCGCGCGCGCTTCTTCCGGCTTGCCCTGCTGCAGCAATATCTGCGCGGCGCGCCCGCGGGCCGGGATGTACTGGTTGCCGGTAGTGACCTGACGGAAATGCTCGAGGGCAAGCTCGGGATTCTTCTGTTCGTCCTCGATCTGGCCGAGAAAGAAATGGACGGTGCTCACGTCGGCAAAATCGGAACTCAGGAGCCGCGTGAGCTGGGTTCGCGCGCTGTCGATGTCACCCTGCTGCAGCGCCAGCATGGCCACCGGATAAATAACATCGGGATTATCCGGTGCACCCTTGAGCAGAATGGCGAACTGCACCCGCGCTTCGGTGTACCGCCGTTCGCTGATCAGCAGGCGGGCGAGCGCCAGGCGGACATCGCGGGCATCCGGCTTGCGCACGAGGAATTCGTCGAGACTCTCGAGCGCGCTCGCCACCGACGTCCTGGCCAGCAACTGCGCGTAGGCGAGTTCGGCGCCCTCCCAATCTGGGCGCTGCTCCAGCGCCTTCTGGAATTCCCCTTGGGCATGCATCAGGTCATCGGCATTGGCGGCGGCCAGACCCATGGCGAAGCGTGCTTCCGGGAGGTCGCCGTAGGGAGTCGCGACACGGTCTATCAGGCGTTGCACGGCCTTCTTGTCGCCATGCCGGCTCAGCATGCTGTTCAGATGCATCAGATTGTTGGCGAGATTTTCCTGGTCCTGAGCGAGCAGGCTGGCGAGTTGCGGCCCGAGGTCGTCGATACGGTTGGCAAGGACCAGCAGCGAGGATTCGGTCTGGCGCGCCCTGATCGAGTCGGGTTCGACCTGCAACCAGAGACGGGCCAGATCGAGCGCCAGTTCGTTCTGCCTGCTCGCTGCCGTCACCTCGATTGCGCGCGCGATCACCGCCGGATCGCGGGTGCGCCGGGCGAGATCGACCCAGGCGCTGATGCCCAGTTCGGTATCCCCACGCTTGAGCGCGAGTTCGCCGACCAAAGACTGGAAGACGGCGCGGGCGAGGACATCCTCACCCACGTACTGAGCGGTCACCCGCTTCTTGGCCGGACTTTTCGCCAGACTTTTCGCCGGAACCTTCGCGGGTTCCTTGGCCGGCCCACTGACCACTTCTTCGCCGGCGGCATGAATCGGCCCGGCGAGGGCCAGGGCAAGTACTGTGACAATCAACTTCTTGGACATGCGCTACTTTCAGTCAGGGGTCACGCTTTAGAGCGCTTACAATTCAATAAGTTTGCGATGTTATTTGGGTTTGCCCGGAGGAACAAGCCATGCCGGAACTACCGGAGGTCGAGGTCTGTCGGCGCGGGCTCCAGCCCGAGCTCACCGGGGAGCGGATTCTCGGCGCCATTGCGCGCTCGCCACGCCTGCGTCTGCCGCTGCCGGCGACGCTTGGCGACACTCTCGCGGGACAACAGGTAGTCGCGGTAAGGCGGCGCGGCAAGTACCTGTTGCTCGACTGCCGCGGCGGCGTGGAGGACGGCTGCCTGATCATCCATCTCGGGATGTCGGGAAACCTGCGCTTTGTGGCGAACGACAAGACTCCGGGCAAACACGACCACGTCGACATACTCTTTGCGCGCCAGACGCTGCGCCTGGCCGACCCCAGGCGGTTCGGCGTCGTACTGTGGCAGGCCGTGGGCGAAGTGCCCCATCCGCTGCTGGCGGCGCTCGGCATCGAGCCGCTGACCGACGAATTTACCGGCGACTGGCTGTTCGCCGCGACGCGGCGGCGCGCCGGGCCGATCAAGCCGGTGCTGATGGACAGCCATCTGGTGGTCGGCATCGGCAACATCTATGCCGCCGAGAGTCTGTTCCACGCCGGCATTTCGCCCTTGCACGCGGCCAACCGGATCAGCCGCGAACGCTATGGGCGGCTGGTAGCGGCGATCCGCCAGACGCTCACCGACGCCATCGCGGCGGGCGGCAGCAGCATTCGCGATTATGTGCACAGCGATGGTGGTGCCGGATGCTTTCAGGTCGAATGCGCGGTCTACGGCCGCGCCGGCGAGCCCTGTCGCCGCTGTGCGGGTGTCATCCACCAGGTTCGCCAGGGCGGCAGGTCGACCTTCTACTGTCCTTCCTGCCAATATTGACAATGGCACGCAAGTCCATGTTTTCGTGATAGATTGCGGCCTATACCGCTATCGGTGACCATCATGACACTTGCTCTTCAGATTGCCGCTTATACCGAGTGGCGCTCGCGCCTGTCTGTCAACGTTCGCGAGTTCCAGGGCTGGTTGTCGGAGAATGACCTGTCGGACGCGCAGACCGATCTGCGGCTATCCCAGCTTCTCGAGCGCCTGCGCGAGGATCGCCTGAACGTGGCGTTCGTCGCCGAGTTCTCGCGCGGCAAGTCGGAACTGATCAACGCCATCTTCTTCGCCGACTTCGGCAACCGCATCCTGCCGTCGTCGGCCGGACGCACGACCATGTGCCCGACCGAACTTCTCTACGACCCCCAAAAGGCGCCGTGTATCGAGTTGCTGCCGATCCAGACACGGGCCACCAATGCCAGCGTGGGCGAATACCGGCGTTACCCGAAGGAGTGGTTCGCGATCCCGCTCGATATCGAGTCGGCGGAAGTGATGCAGGAGGGGCTGCGTCATGTCAGCGAAACCATCAGGGTCTCACCGGAGGAAGCCGGACGCCTCGGCTTCGAGGTCGGCGACGCGGCGAGCGAACTTTACCGGATTGGCGCGGACGGCCTGGTCGAGGTGCCACGCTGGCGCCATGCGGTGATCAACTTTCCGCATCCGCTGCTCAAGCAGGGTCTGGTCATCCTCGACACGCCAGGCCTCAATGCCATCGGCGCCGAACCGGAACTGACCCTGTCGCTGCTGCCCAACGCGCACGCCGTTCTCTTCATTCTCGCCGCCGATACCGGGGTAACGCAGTCGGACCTGACCATCTGGCGGGAACACATCAATTCCGGCGGCAGCGCCAAGCGCGGCCGCGTGGTCGTGCTGAACAAGATCGACGGCCAGTGGGACGAACTGAAGACAAAAGCCGAGATCGAGGGCGAGATCGGCCGCCAGGTAGCTTCCTGCGCGGCCATTCTCGACTTGCCGGAGCGCCAGGTTTTTCCGGTGTCGGCGCAGAAGGGGCTGGTCGCCAAGATCCATGGCGACGCGGCGTTGCTTGAGCGGAGCCGCCTGCCGATCCTCGAGGCAGCGCTGTCCGGGGAGCTGATTCCCGCCAAACAAGACATTGTCCGCGACAATACCGAGAGCGAATTCGGCGAAGTCAGTCTGCGCGTACGCGGCCTGCTCGAGTCGCGACTTGCGGGGTTGCGCGAGCAACTGACTGAACTGACCGAACTGCGCGGCAAGAACAAGGGCGTTGTCGAGTACATGATGGGCAAGGTACGTGCCGAAAAGGTCGAATTCGAGTCCGGCCTGCAGCGCTACTACGCGGTTCGCAGCGTCTTTTCGTCGCTGACCAACAATCTGTTCGGCCATCTCGGCCTCGATGCGCTGCGTCATTTGACCTACGAAACCCGAACGGCCATGGTCGAGGCGAATTTTTCGCGGACACTTTCCGAGGCGATGGGCCATTTTTTCGGCCGCTCGCGTTACGCACTGGCGCGGTCGACCGGCGAAATCGGCGAAATTCAGAACATGATGGAGGCGATATACAAGAAGTTTTTGGTCGAGCATGGCCTCAAGCTCGGCACGCTGGCATCCTTTTCGCTGCTGCACTGCGAAAAGGAACTGGATCGCCTGGAAGCCTGGTGTGACAGCCACCTCAACTCGATGCGCAGCCTGCTTACCACCGACAAGAAACACCTCACGCAAAAATTCTTCGAAGAGGTCGCTGTGCAGGTACGGCGAGCCTTCGAGCGAGCCAACAAGGATGCCGAAACCTGGCTGCGAGCGATCATGGCGCCGATGGAAACCCAGGTTCGCGAGCACCAGATCCAGCTCAAGCGACGCCTCGAAAGCATAAAGCGCATCCACCAGGCGACGGATACGCTGGAAGACCGCATCCGCGAGCTGGAAAGCATTGAGGAGGATCTGTTGCGGCAGATCCATGCCCTGGAAGACGTGGTCGGCCGGGTGCACGAACTGCTATTGCCGCAGGAGGCTCGGCTCAAAGCCGCCTGATTCCTGCCACCAGGGCCAATAACAAGGAACCCGAAAACTTCGGGTTCCTATGAGCCAAATTCAGGAGCGCTTGTTGCCGGTCAGCTTTTCGTACTTGACCCAGAGCATGTCTTCGCTTTCGACATGCGCCGGATCCTTGGGGATGCAATCGACCGGGCAGACCTGCACGCACTGCGGCTCATCGTAGTGCCCGACGCACTCGGTGCATTTATTGGGGTCGATCTCGTAGATTTCCGAACCCTGAGAAATTGCCTCGTTCGGGCATTCGGGTTCGCAGACGTCGCAGTTGATGCATTCGTCGGTGATGAGCAAGGACATTGCCGTTCTTCCTTTCAGTTAACTGAAGCTGTTGCCCGTAGGCGTTTATCTACACAAGGTTGCACAAATTTGCTGACGTCGCCGCCGAGGCGCGCGATCTCACGCACCATGGATGCCGAGATGAACATGTGCTGCTCGCCCGGGGTCAGGAATACTGTTTCGACCTCGGGATAGACGCTGCGGTTCATTCCGGCCATCTGAAATTCGTATTCGAAGTCCGAGACCGCGCGCAGGCCGCGGACGATGACCTTGGCGCCCTGTTCGTGCACAAAGTGCATGAGCAGCGTGTTGAAGCCGATGATCTCGACGTTATCCAGGTCGCCTAGGACTTCCACCGCCATTTCGACACGGTCGGCAAGCGGAAAGCGCGGTTGCTTGGACGGGCTCTCGGCGATCGCCAGGACCAGCCTGTCGAAAAGTGTGGCCGCCCGGCGGACCAGGTCTTCGTGGCCGCGGGTGATCGGGTCGAAAGTGCCCGGGTAAATCGCTACACGATGATTGAGTTTGCTCAAACTGCTTTCCGCCGCATTAACTGAAAGTGGACTTCGCCAGCCTTGCCGTGACGCACCGTGCGCCAATCGCCCAGTGCCTCGATTTCATGTTCCGCCTCGATGTAGATCGCGGCATCTTCGTTCGCAACGCCGGAAAGAAGCGGCTCCAAGCGGCCGATCCAGCCTTTTTTGAAAGGTGGATCGAGGAAGACGAGATCAAATTTTGACTTCGTCGAGGACAGATATTGTAGCGCATCCGCGCGCCTGATCTCCACTTCGGGCGGGTTGCCGAGCATTTTTGCCGATTCGTTCAGGGCCGCCAGGACCTTCGCCGCCGCTTCGATCATGACCACCCGCGCCGCGCCGCGCGATGCCGCCTCGAAGCCCAGCGCACCGCTGCCGGCGAACAGATCGAGGCAATGCTCGCCGTCGAGTGCCTGGCCAAGCCAGTTAAACAGCGTTTCACGCACCCGGTCCGGCGTCGGGCGCAGGCCCTCGCTGTCATGAAAGCGCAAGACCCGGCGCCGGTAGCGGCCGCCGATGATGCGCAGCGAATTCAATCGGCGGCGACCGTCACGGTCATCAGGTCTGCGGGCCGAATATGGCGCGAAAATGCCTGTTTTACGGCGTCGACCGTAACGGCCCGAACATTTTCCTGATAGTGGTCGAGGTAGTCGAGCGGCAGGCCGTAGAAGCCGATCACGGCAACATTGGCGAGAATCTTCTTGTTGCTGTCGAGGCGCAGCGGGAAGCTGCCGGTCAGGTTGGCGATCGCCGCTGCCAGTTCTTCCTCGGTCGGCCCTTGCTTCAGGAAGCCGTCGAGCACGTCGCGGGTCACCGCGATCGCGTCTTTCGCCTGCGAGCGCTTGGTCTGCAGGCTGATCTGGAACGGCCCGGTCTGGCGCAACGGGTTGAAATAACTGGAAACGCTGTAGGCGTAACCGCGCTTGTCGCGCACTTCCTTCATCAACCGCGAAACGAAGCCGCCGCCGCCGAGCGAATAGTTGCCGACCATCAGCGGGAAGAAATCCGGATTGCCGCGCTCGATCGCCGGCAGGCCGATATGGATGTGCGCCTGGGTGGCCGGGTGCTCGAGTTTGACCGTCTTGCCGGGAGCGATTTTGGGCGCCGGCGGCAGCGTGGCGGCTGTACCCTTCGGCAGCCCGGCGGCAATCGCTTCGGCGATCTTTTCCGCCTCGCTGCGGCTGATGTCGCCGACCAGCGCAATGCTGGCATTGGCTGCCGTGAAATAGCGGGCATGGAAGGCCACGAGGTCGTCGCGGTTCAGGCTGGCGACCGATTCCGGCGTCGCTTGCCGGCCGTAGGGGTGGTCCGGGTACATTGCTGCCCAGAACGCCTTGCTGGCGATGCTGTCGGGGCGGGTCATCGCCTCCTTGAGCGCCAGGATAGTGCGCGCCTTCTCGCGCTCGAAAATCGCCGCGTCGAAGCGCGGGGCCTGGAGCACGTTGCGCAGTACGGCGAGGGCGACGTCGCGCTTTTCCGGAGCCGACAGCGTGCGGACGGAGAGACTGGCGCGGTCGGTGTCGGTGCTGCCGCCCAGCGCGGCGCCGATGTCGGCCATCTCCTCGGCGATCGCCGTCTCGTCGAGCTTGCCGGCGCCGAGATCGAGCGCGCCGCAGGTCAGCGACGCGGTGCCGGATTTGCCCGGCGGGTCAAACATCGAGCCAGCGGCGAAATCGACCTGCACGTCGAGGATGGGCAGAGCATGGCTTTCAACGAAATAGACGCGGGCACCGCTCGGCGTCACCCAGTTTTCGATCTTGATTCCGGCCAGCGCGGAATTTGCCGCGAGCAGGACGACGATTGCGGTCAACAGCTTTTTCATGGGGATTTTTCTTGTCCTAGTGGCGTGAGGCGACGGCAGCGGTGCGCGGCTTGCGGTCGAGCGGTTGCGGATCGAGGATACCGATGGTCAGCGTGTCGTCGATGAAATATTTTTTCGCCGCCGCCTGCACTTCGGCGGCGCTGACCTGCTGTAACTTTTCCAGCATGCGGTCAAGCTTCTGGTACGGAATGCCGGCCGATTCAGCCTGGCCGATTTCCATCGCCTGGCCGAACATCGAGTCAAGCTTGTAGACCTGTGCAGCGACCAGTTGTGCGCGGGCGCGCTTGAGTTCCGGCTCGCTGACACCGTCCTGCTGGATGCGTTTGATTTCGGCGCGCAACGCGGCTTGCAGGTCGGCGATAGTCTTGCCCGCCGACGGACTGCCATAGAGGTAGATCATGCCCGGACCGCGCGCGCTGTTGTCATAGTCGATGCCGACCGACAGTGCCACCTTGTCCTCGCGCACCAGCTTCTTGTTGAAGCGCGCGGCGTCGTGGCCATCGAGGATGGCAGCCAGCATCTGCAGCGCGTAGGGATCGCTGTCCTTGTCGACATCGCGCAGGACCGGCGCCTTGTAGCCCATGACCAAGACCGGCAGTTCGGCCGGTGCCTTGACCGTGACCTGGCGCGTGCCATCCTGGACCGGCTCGGTCAGTGTCTTGCGCGGCGGTAGCGGGCGTCCTTCGAGAACGCCGTAGTATTTCTCGGCCAGCGCGAAAACTTCTTTGTGATCGACATCGCCGACGACCAGCAGGAAGGCGTTGTTCGGTACGTACCACATGTCGTACCAGGCCTTGGCGTCGGCGGCGCTCATGCTCTCGAGATCACTCATCCAGCCGATGATCGGGCGCCGATAGGGATGGACCTGGAAAGCGACGGCATTCATCTGTTCAAACAGGCGCGCCTGCGGGTTGTCGTCGGTACGCATGCGGCGCTCTTCCATGACCACCTTGATCTCCTGCGCAAATTCCTTGGGGTCGACGTTCAGATGGCGCATGCGGTCGGCTTCGAGCTGCATCATCTCGGCCAGCTTTTCCTTTGGTACCTGCTGGAAGTAGGCGGTGTAGTCGCGGCTGGTGAAGGCGTTGTCGCGCCCGCCGGCAGCGGCGACACGCTTGTTGAACTCGCCGGGGCCGACGCTCGGCGTACCCTTGAACATCATGTGTTCAAGCACATGGGCGACGCCTGAGGCGCCGTCGACCTCGTCCATGCTGCCAATGCGGTACCAGACCATCTGGGCGACGGTCGGGGCGCGGTGGTCTTCCTTGACGATGACGCGCAGGCCGTTGCTGAGCGTCGTTTCGAATGGATTGGCCAGGGCTGCGGTGAATAGTCCGGGGAGCAGCAGAACAAAGGTGAAGAGGTGACGCATACGCATGGGTAACTGGGCTTTCTGCTAGAATCAACAAGGAAAATCATATTCATCCAGGCGGCATCTTATCGGTTTGCCACCTGCCTGTCAGCTTGGCTTCAGACCACAATTCTCATGTTCAGTTTCGTCAAGAAATCCGAAAGCGAAGCGGCACCCGCCACTCCAGCCGCTCCCGCCGACACAGTCGCCACACCCAAATGGCGTGAGCGTCTGTTTAAGGGCCTCGCCAAGACGCGCGCCCAATGGGGCGGAAGGCTCAAGACCATCTTCTCGCGCGGCAAGGTCGACGACCAGTTTCTCGAGGAACTGGAAACCCTGCTGCTGACCAGCGACGTCGGGATCGAGGCAACCATGCGCCTGCTCGACGATCTGAAGATTGCCGCCGAGTACGACAAGCTCGATACGCCGGAAGGCATCCAGAGGGCGCTCGCCAATATTCTCAGCGCAACCCTGAAGCCGCTCGAGAAGCCCCTCGATGTCAGCGGCCACAAGCCGTTCGTGATCATGATCGCCGGCGTCAACGGGGCCGGCAAGACGACCTCGATCGGCAAGCTGGCCAAGTATTACCAGAACCAGGGCAAGAGCGTGCTGCTCGCCGCCGGCGACACTTTCCGCGCCGCCGCCCGTGAGCAACTGGAAACCTGGGGGCGGCGCAACAACGTGGCGGTCATCGCCCAGGACAAGGGCGATCCGGCGGCTGTCGTCTTCGATGCCATCCTGGCCGCCAAGGCGCGCGGCATCGATATCGTGCTGGCCGACACGGCAGGGCGCCTGCCGACGCAACTGCACCTGATGGAAGAAATCGCCAAGGTGCGGCGCGTCATCCAGAAGATCGATCCGACCGCTCCCCACGAGACACTGCTGGTGCTCGACGCCAACATCGGGCAGAACGCGTTGCAGCAGGTCAGGGCGTTCGACAAGGCCATCCGTGTCAGCGGGCTGGTCCTGACCAAGCTCGACGGCAGCGCCAAGGGCGGCGTCGTCATGGGGATCGCTCACGAGTGCCCGAAGCCGATCCGCTTCATCGGTGTCGGTGAGCAGATCGACGACCTGCGCCCGTTCTCGGCGAGGGACTTCGTCGACGCGCTGTTCGAATGATTGTCGCCAGCCAACTCGGCAAGCGTTATCCGGGCGGCTACGAGGCCATCAAGGATGTGAGCTTCACCATCGAGGACGGGCAGATGGTCCTCATCACCGGCCATTCCGGCGCCGGCAAGTCGACGCTGGTCAAGCTGATTGCCGCCATCGAGCTCCCGACCTCGGGAAGCCTCGTGGTCAATGGCCAGAACCTGTCGGCCTTGCGACGCAGCGCCATTCCCTACCTGCGCCGGCATTTCGGCATGGTCTTCCAGGACCAGAAACTGCTGTTCGACCGCAGCGCGCTCAATAACGTCATGCTGCCGCTGCAGATCGTCGGGCTGTCGCGGCGGAAGGCAATCCGCCGCGCCCAGGCCGCGCTTGACAAGGTTGGCCTGCTGGCACGCGAAAAGGCGATGCCGATCGCGCTCTCCGGCGGTGAGCAACAGCGCCTGGCGATCGCCCGCGCCGTCGTCAACCGCCCGGCGGTTGTCCTCGCCGACGAGCCGACCGGCAACCTCGACATCGATTCGGCAAACGACATCATAGGGATTTTCGCCGACTTTCACCGGGTCGGCGTCACGGTCGTCGTCGCTACCCACGATCAGCACTGGATCGAGCGTTATCACCCGAATGTCCTGTGCCTCGATCACGGGAGGCTCTCGTGAACGCCTGGCTGTCGCAGCATGGGGCGGCGCTGGCTTCGGCCTTCCGTCGCTTGTGGTCGGCGCCGCTCAATACCCTGCTTTCGCTGCTTGTCATGGGGATCGTCCTGACTCTGCCCGCCTTCGGCTACGTGCTGCTCGACAACCTGCGCGATCTCGGGCGCAACATTTCAGGCGTGCAGCAGATCAGCCTGTTCATGAGCCTCGATGCCAGCAGGAAGGAGGTCGCCGAAATCGAGAACCAGCTCAAGCAGGCGGCGACCGGCACATGGCGCTTCGTGCCGAAGGAAGAGGCGCTGAAACACATGCAGGCCAACGAAGGCATGGCCGAAATCGTCGCCAGCCTGCCGCGCAATCCGCTGCCCGACGCCTTCATCGTCGAGCCGACCAACACGGAGCCGGCGGCTCTTGAGATACTGCGCAAGGAGATCGCCGGCTGGCCCAATGTTGCGCATGTCCAGCTCGATTCCGCCTGGGTCAAGCGCTTCGATGCCTTTCTGCGTATCGCGAGGCTCGCCCTGTGGATGCTTGCCGGCATCTTCGCCGCCGGCCTGATCGCCGTCACCTTCAACACTATCCGCCTGCAGGTCATGGCGCAGGCCGCCGAGATCGAGGTGGCGCGCATGATCGGCGCGACCGACACCTTCATCCGCCGTCCCTTTTATTATTTCGGCGCCCTGCAGGGCGTGCTCGGCGGACTGCTTGCCGCCGCCCTGGTCGTCGGTGCGTTGAGGCTGCTGGCGGGGCCGGCCGGCGAACTGGCAGCGCTTTATGGCACCAGCTTCGCCCTGCGTCTGCCCGTTCCCGCTGAGGTTGCCGCACTGGCGGGGATCGGCGCTGTCCTCGGCTGGCTGGGAGCGCAACTGTCGGTCAGCCTCTCGCTGCGAAAGTTTGACTAGCACCAGCCGCCGCGATTTCCTGCGTGCGGTCGGCGCCGCCACCCTCGCCGGTTGCGCGCCAGCCGGCAAGCCGCCGCTGCCGCCCGGCGAGCTGCTCGGCATGAACCATGTGCTGGGCCATCGGCTGCGCGGCAGCGGCTTTCCAGCGCCCAGCGAAACCCGCCGGACGGGTGTCGTGATCGTCGGCGGCGGCGTTTCCGGGCTGTCGGCTGCCTGGAAACTGGCGCAGGCCGGGGTCGATGATTTTCTGGTCCTCGACATGGAAAGCGAACCGGGCGGTAATTCACGGGCCGGGCAGAGTCCGCTCGTCGCTTATCCGTGGGGCGCCCATTACCTGCCGCTGCCGACGCAAGAAGCGGCTCACGTACGCGAGCTGCTCGCCGAACTTGGCGTACTGCACGGTGACCCTGGCGCCGCCAGGCCGACTTACGAGGAGCGCTTCCTGTGCGCGACGCCGCAGGAACGCGTTTTCCGCAACGGCCTGTGGGACGATGGCCTACTGCCGCATCGTGGCGTCGATGCCGGCGAACGCGAGCAACAGCGCCGCTTCCAGGAACGCATGGACGAACTGAAAAATTCGCGCGGCAAGGATGGCCGGCGTCTCTTCGCTATTCCGATGGAATTCTCCAGCCGCGATCCCGAATGGCTGGCGCTCGACCGCATTCCGTTCGCTCGCTGGCTGAAGGAAAATGGCTTCACCGCGCCCAGCGTGCTCTGGCTGGCCAACTACGCGACGCGCGACGATTACGGCACCGCCAGCGACCAGACCTCGGCCTGGGCCGGTCTGCACTACTTCGCCTGCCGCACCGGCGCGGCGGCCAATGCTGCCAATGACGTAGTGCTCACGGCACCGGAAGGCAATGCCTGGCTGGTGCGTGGTCTGGCCCGGCATGCCGAGGGGCGCATCCTGACCGACGCTCTAGTCTGGCGCATCGGGGAAGGAAAAGCGAATGTTGCGGTCGACGTCCTTTTTGGCGCAAAAGCAGTGCGCATCGAAGCGCGGCAAGTGATCTGGGCGGCGCCCGCCTTCCTCCTCCCGCGCGTTTGGCCTGGGTTGCCGGACGAACTGAAGGCGGCGGCGCTGGCCGGCGACTACGCGCCGTGGCTGACCGCCAACTTGCATTTATCCGATTTCCCGGAAGAACGCCATGGCGCGCCGCCGGCCTGGGACAGCGTGCTTTACGATAGCCCCGGTCTCGGCTACGTGGTGGCGACCCACCAGTTGATCCGCAGGCATCTGTCGGGAACCGTCTTCACCTACTACCGCGCCTTGAGCGAGGTCACGCCCACCGAAGGCCGCCGCCTGCTGCTCGAAAGGCCGCGCGCAACCTGGGCCGAGGGCATCCTCGGCGAACTCGAACGGGTGCACCCCAACATCCGCAAGCTGACCACCCGCCTCGACATCTTCCGCAATGGCCACGCCATGCGCCGCCCGACCCCTGGCAGCCTGTGGGGCGGTCAACGCGAAAAACTGGTCAATTTCCGCCATCCGCGCATCGCTCTGGCGCATGCCGATCTTTCCGGATTTTCGCTGTTCGAGGAGGCGCAGTATCGTGGAGTGCGAGCAGCGGAACGCATTCTCTTATCGGCGGACAAGGGTGGCTCCTGATTTAGCTGGCCCCAACCTGGTTGTTGATCGGGAGCGGCCTGATTACAATCGACAGCGCTGCGGCTGATATTTTCATGGCCGGGTGCCGCGTCCGTTGCGACTGGTCGGAAGTTGCTCCGGAAATCGAATCTGGTCCGATAGAGGGGATGGGCTATGCGCAAGATCGTTTGGTTGCTGCTTGCAGCCGTCGCGTCGTTCGCCGCGGTTGCGGACGAAGATGGCACGAGGTTCTCGGGAGAGGAGCTGAAGACCCTGGTAACCGGGGCGACGGTGGAACATGTCACGAAGTCCGGCAGCCTGCGGCGCTGGAAGAACGACGCGGACGGGTCTTTCATGGTGACCACAGACAACAAGAAGTATGGGAACGCGTTGGGGCAACAATCCGTTACGAGGCCCGGAACGTGGTTGATCAATGACGGAGGGAAATACTGCGTCGAGTTCGATTGGCAGAAGCGCGAACCCGAGAAGTGGTGCGCTTTTATCATCAAGGGCGCCGATGGCGGCTATTACCTGAATTCCGTCGATCCAGCCCGGAAGATCAAATTCAGCAAGTGAGCGACACCACTTCCTGTCTTCAGTAGAGCAGAAGGTTTCCCCGCATGGTGTTCCAGGCAGTCTCATCGGGCGTCACCGTTGCGTCAAGCTGGTCGCTGCCGGAGTTGACGCTGTCCACCCATTCGCGCAGCAGCGGCGAGCCGTTGATCAGGTCGATGGCCAGCCGGTCATGCTCGTATTCGTAGGCGAAATCGCGCCACAGCGGGTAATCCGGATACAGGCGGCGGATGGCCTTGAAGGCGAGCGCCTGCAGGCGCCAGGGACGGAAGGTGGCGTGGTCGTAGGCGGGGTCGTCGACGTGAATCTGTAAGCCGTTGCACAGCTTGCCGGCGTGCTTGTGGAAAGTCGGCTCGAACCAGATTTCGCGCAGTTTGCAACCCGTGAGCCAGTGCGGCGCGAACGCCTGCATTTCGGCGAGCACGGCGTGGGCGTCGAGGTCCGGGGCGCCGAAGATTTCCAGCGGGCGGGTCGTGCCGCGCCCTTCGCTCAATGTCGTGCCTTCGAGCATCACGGTACCGGCGTAGGCGCGGGCCATCGACAGGTTGGGGGCGTTCGGGCTCGGGTTGATCCAGGTGCGCTCGCCGAGCGGCCAGCCATAGCCGGGCGCGGCAGCGGGCTGCCAGCCCTGCATTTCGATGACACGGTAGTCGACATCCAGCTTGAGTGTGCTGATGAACCATTGCCCGAGTTCGCCCATGGTCAGGCCGTGGCGCATCGGCATGGCGCCGGCGCCGACAAAGCTCTCCCAGCCATCGCGCAGGGTCAGGCCTTCGACCGGGCGCCCAGCCGGGTTCGGGCGGTCGAGGACCCAGACGGTTTTTCCATGTTCAGCGGCAACTTCCAGAACGTAGCGCAGCGTGGTGATGAAAGTGTAGATGCGGCAGCCGAGGTCCTGCAGATCGACGAGCAGCACGTCGAAAGTGTCCATCATCGCGGCGCTCGGCCGACGTACTTTGCCGTAGAGGCTGAAGACCGGGATCCCATGCTGCGGGTCGAGGAAGTCCGGCGATTCGACCATGTTGTCCTGCTTGTCTCCGCGCAGCCCGTGCTGCGGGCCGAAGGCGGCGCTCAGCTTGAGGTCGGGCAGGGCAGCCAGTGCGTCAAGCGAGTGGGTAAGGTCAGCGGTCACCGAGGCCGGGTGGGCAAGCAGGGCGATGCGCTTGCCGGCCAGCGGGCGGCGCAGGGCGGGTTCGGTCAGCAGGCGGTCGATGCCGAAGCGGATGGGACGGGTCATGGCGTGGGTCTTTGCAGCGTCAGCGAAAAGCTCTGACGGAGATGGAAATCGGGCTGCGGCGCGCAGTGGGTCAGCGCCCAGTAGCTTTTGCCGCCGTCGCCGGCTTCGATGACGGCGCTCAGCCCGATGTCGAAAATGGCACCAGGCGGCAGCAGTTCGGGGGCAAGCAGAGCGTCGAGTTGAAAGCCGTCAGCGAAACGCCGGAACGTGGATTGCGGCGCAGCGGGCGGAATGAAGGAAAAATCGCGCGCGCGGCAGCCGGTAAAGCGATAGTTTGCCCATTGCCCCGACGGAGAGAAATTGAATTCGCGGTAATCCATCCCGTCGGCCGTGGCAATGAATGCTTCGAGGCAGGTGTGTCGCCACAACTCGTCGGCGGCTGCCGGCGGCGCGGGTTCGGGAATGCGGATGTTGCCGGGATCACCGAAAAGACGATAACTGACCGCCAGGCCACCGCTTTCAGCCAGCCGCGCGCTGGCTTCAACGGTCTGGACGAACGCGCAAGGGCCCGCAGGATGGCAATACAGCGAGTGTTTCATGGCGGCGGGCAAAGTCGGTTTGGGGCAGGTAGGCATCGCAGGCGGTACTTTACCTGTTCGGGCCGCCGACCGCCGCATACCGAGAGCACTCTCTACGGGCACGCTTGCCCTTCAAAACCAGCTAAATCGCCGGCTTGCCCTTGGTCACCGAGGTCTTTTGCGGTAATTTACCGCCTTTGCGGTCCACAGATCAGGGAGAGAAAAAATGATACCGCTGCGCATCAACCTCGAACCGGAAGAAATCCCCACCCACTGGTACAACGTGGCGGCCGACCTGACCAATCCGCCGGCGCCGCCGCTGGCGCCGGATGGCAGCGTCGTAACACCAGAGCAGATGAATGCAATTTTCCCGATGCCGATCCTCGAGCAGGAGATGTCGGCTGAGCGCTGGATCGTGATCCCCGAGGAAGTGCGCCAGATTTACGGCCTCTGGCGGCCATCTCCGCTTTGCCGGGCGCTGCGCCTGGAACAGGCGCTCGGGACGCCGGCCAAGCTGTTCTACAAGTACGAAGGCGTGTCGCCGGCCGGTTCGCACAAGCCGAATTCGGCCGTACCGCAGGCCTATTTCAACAAGCTCGCCGGCACCAAGCGGCTGACCACGGAAACCGGCGCCGGCCAATGGGGCTCGTCGATCGCCTTTGCCGGCCAGATGTTCGGCCTGCCGGTGCGCGTCTTCATGGTCAAGGTCAGCTACGAACAGAAGCCTTTCCGCCGCTCGATGATGCAGACCTGGGGCGCCGAAGTCTTCGCCAGCCCGTCCAATCTGACCAACGCCGGTCGCGCCGCGCTGGCTGCCGATCCGAACAACGAGGGCTCGCTCGGCCTGGCGATTTCGGAAGCAGTCGAGGAGGCAGCAGCCGAACTTGGCACCTGCTACACGCTCGGTTCGGTGCTCAATCACGTGCTGCTGCACCAGACGGTGATCGGCCAGGAGGCCAAGAAGCAGTTCGAGAAAATCGGCCTCTACCCGGATGTGATCTTCGGCCCCTGCGGCGGCGGTTCCAGCTTCGGCGGCATTGCTTTCCCTTTCCTCGCCGACAAGGCGGCCGGCGACAAGCGCGCGGCTAACCTGCGCTGCGTCGCGGTCGAGCCGACTTCCTGTCCGACGTTGACCAAGGGCGCCTACGCCTACGATTACGGCGACGTGTCCGGCTACACGCCGATCATGCAAATGTATACGCTTGGTCACGACTTCATGCCACCCGGCATCCACGCCGGCGGTCTGCGCTACCACGGCGCTTCGCCGCTGCTTTCGCAACTGCTGCACGAAGGCGTGATCGAGGCGCTGGCCGTGCCGCAGGTTGGTACCTTCGAGGCTGGCGTGCAGTTTGCCCGCGCTGAAGGCATCATCCCGGCGCCAGAATCCTGCCACGGCATCCGTGCCGCGATCGACGAGGCGCTGCGCTGCAAGGCGACTGGCGAGGCCAAGACCATCCTGTTCAACCTGACCGGCCACGGTCATTTCGACATGGCTTCCTACGACCGCTACCTGTCCGGCAAACTCGAGGACTACGAGTATCCGGTTGAGGCCATCAGCGAATCCTTGAAGCACCTGCCCAAGGTTGGTTGAGCGCTTGAGAGTTCCTGTCTTCCTGCTGATTCTCGCCAACCTGCTGCTCTATGCGTTTGCCGGCGGCTATTTCGGCCGCCCCGAGAGCCCGGATGCCGGTCGTGTCGGGCAGCAGCTGGCGGCCGATCGCGTGCGCATTGTCGGGTATGGAGAGAAGCCGCCGGCCAAGGGAAACGGCGAAAGGCGGTATGCCGATGCAGCGCGTGCGGAGCCAGAGGAGTTGTGCCTGCTCTGGGAACATCTGCCGGCTGCCGAGGCTGATCAACTGGCGTCGGCGTTGGTGGAGAAGTTCGCTGGCGTCCGGGTCGAACGCCGCGCCGTCGCGGCCGAGGGGGCCGGCGCTTGGGTGATTGTGCCGCCTCAGGGCGGCAAGGCCGAGGCGGAGCGGAAGGTTGCCGAGATGAAGGAACTCGGTGTCAAAGACCTGTTCATTGTCCAGGAAGCCGGTTCCAACCAGTTTGCCATTTCGCTGGGGGTATTCTCGACCGAGAAAAGCGTGCAGGATCGTCTCGCGGAATTGAGGGCCAAGGGGATCAAGTCGGCCAGGCTCATGCCGCGTCCGGGCAGGGAACCGCATTTCGAGGTCGAGGCACGCGTGCCGCTGGCGAAGAAGGATGAAGTCCAGGACTTCGCCACGAGTATCGTCAAGAAATCAACGGCGCAGACCTGCAAGTGAGCAATTTCGTCGTCGGACTGACCGGGGGAATCGGCAGCGGCAAGAGCGCCGCTGCCGATTGTTTCGCCACTCATGGTATCGATGTCGTCGATACCGATGCCGTCGCCCACGAACTGACCACCACCGACGGTGCCGCAATGCCGGCATTGCGCGCCGAGTTCGGTCGAGACGTCGCAGCCGTCGATGGCTCCCTCGACCGGAGCCGAATGCGCCGGCGGGCCTTTGCCGACCCGGCGGTCCGGCTTCGGCTGGAGGGGATCCTGCATCCGATGATTCGCGAACTCGCCGGCGAACGCTGTCGCAGGGCAGTTTCGCCCTACGTGATTCTGGCCGTCCCGCTTCTGGTCGAGTCCGGAACCTATCGCGAACGCTGCGACCGCATTGTCGTGGTCGACTGCCCGGAAAGCCTGCAAATCAGCCGTGTCATCGCGCGCAACGGGCTTGCGGAGGGGGAAGTCCGCGCCATCCTGGCGACCCAGGCTTCGCGTGAGCAACGTCTGGCGGTCGCTGACGACGTGCTTGCCAACGACAGCGATCTCATCACCCTCAAGGTGCGGGTTGCCAATCTGCACCAGCGCTATCTGGACCTTTCGTCGCAGAAAGCTCAAGTAAAGTGTTGAGATTTGGCTGCAAATGACTCAGAATTAGGGTAATTCCCCGTTCTTCAAAGCCCCAAGCCGCGTGATAACCTACGAATATCCCTTCAACGAGCGCATCCGCACATTGCTGCGACTCGAGGATCTATTCGAAAAGACGGCGTACTTCACCGAGAGCGACGGGCAACTGGAGCATCACACGGCGCTCGTCACCCTGTTTGAAATTGTTGAAACCGCAGGTCGCGCCGACCTCAAAATGGACCTCATCCAGGAACTCGAGCGCCAGCGCCAGACCCTGCTGGCCTTTCGCAACAATCCGGAAATTTCCGAAGAGGCTCTCTCGGGAGCCTTGTACGAGATCGAGTCGTCTTCGGCCGCCCTGCTTTCCATGGCGGGCAAGATCGGTCAGTACCTGCGCGAAAATGACTGGCTGATGAGCATCAAGAGCCGAGCCGCAATCCCCGGCGGCGTCTGCGAGTTCGATCTGCCGTCCTATCACTGGTGGCTGCACCGGTCGCCCGGAATCAGGCGCGAGGGGATCTTCAAGTGGACCAGGCCCTTGCTGCCACTGCGCGACGCGACCACCATCGTTTTGCGCCTGCTGCGCTCGAGTGGACGGCTGAAGCAGCACACTGCGGTCAACGGCCAGTTCCAGCTCAATCTGGGCGGTACGGCGGCGCAGATGGTGCGCGTCGATATCGGTATCGAAGAGCCTGCGGTGCCGGAAGTGAGCGCCAACAAGTATTTCCTCAATATCCGCTTCACCCGCCCGCCCGCCGGCGAACTCAAGGCCAAGATTACCGAGCGCGACGTGCCCTTTGCGCTGACCTTCTGTAACCTTTGACGGCCGTACGCAAGGTGCGCTGCCCGCAGTGCGGCGGGGAATCCATCTGGGCGCCAGAAAATCCGTGGCGACCCTTCTGTTCGGAACGCTGCAAGCAGATCGACCTCGGCTGCTGGGCATCCGATTCCTACCGGATCCCGGTCCAGGATGAGAAGAGCGAACCAGGCAGCGAAGTGCCCGACGCTGGTGCCAGCGCCTGAATCAATGGCGCTACCAGCCGCGCATGAGCGCGATGCCATGCGCACCATGCTCCTGACCGATGGCAAGCATTCCGTTTTTCATCCCGCCGAGCGCGAACACCGGTAGCGGAGTACCGGTGATCAGCCGCGCGAACTCGGCCCAGCCAAGACCTGTTGCTTCGGGATGCGTTGGCGTTGGCAGCACTGGGCCGAGCAGCGCGTAGTCGAGGCCCAGTTCAGCAGCCCGGCGCAGTTCGTCCGCGCCGTGACAGGAGGCGCCGACCCAGGTGAAATCCGGTCGCCGCATGCTCGCGGCCAGGCCCGCCGATGACAGGTGCAACCCGTCCGCGCCGATGCGCCGGGCGATGTCTTCGTCGTCGTTGATCAGCACCAGCGCGCCGCGCTGCCCGGCGATACGCCTGACCGCTTCGGCAAACCACAGGCGCTGGGCGAAAAGCCAGCCCTTGTCACGCACCTGGATCAAGCGCAGGCCCGTGTCCAGAGCCTCTTCCAGCCGTTCGAGCTGGCGCTCGACGCCTTCGCTCTCGCCCATCGTGATGGCCATCGCCGTTGGCAGTGCCAGCGCCTTGAGGATAGTCTCATTGGCTGGCAGGATCGGCGTCACGCTGACCGGTTTTCCGCATTTTTGCCAGTCGACCGCGCTATGTTCGAGCGGCGCCGTGATGCCGATTTCGCCATCCCAGGCGGTAACGCGCCAGAAGTGCAGGCGGACGGTCGCGTGCGGGTAGGTGAAGACGCGGGTCAGCCACGGCGAACAGGCTCTGACCGAAATGCCGAGTTCCTCGCGCAGCTCGCGGACAAGCGCCGCGCGCACCGTTTCGCCGGGCTCGACCTTGCCACCGGGAAACTCCCAGTAGCCGGCATAAACCTTATCCGCCGGGCGCTGGGCGAGGAGGAACTCGCTGCCATCCGCACGCAATATAACGGCGGCGGCAACCTCGATGACCGCGTTCACTTCGACTTTTTCCGCGCCGACTTTTCGTGGCCGGCGAGGTCGCGGGCGAATTGCCAGGCGACACGGCCGCTGCGTGAACCGCGGCCGAGCGCCCAGTTCAACGCGTCGCGCTCGCAACTGGCGATCCTGCCCGCGCTGACCCCGAAATGGCGCAGCCAGTGCTTGACGATATCCAGGTAGTCGTCCTGGCTGAACGGGTAGAACGAAATCCACAGGCCGAAGCGCTCCGAAAGCGAAATCTTCTCCTCGGTTGCCTCGCCGGGGTGAATCTCGTCATTGACGCGGGTGGTATCGAGATTCTCGGCGAAGTACTCGGGCATCAGGTGGCGGCGGTTCGACGTCGCGTAGATCAGGACGTTGTCCGGTGGGGCGGCAATCGAGCCGTCGAGGATCGACTTCAGCGCCTTGTACGCCGATTCACCCGCCTCGAACGAGAGGTCGTCACAGAAGATGATGAAGCGCTCGGGGCGGCCCTCGAGCAGATCGACGATATCCGGCAGGTCGACCAGATCGTCCTTGTCTACTTCGATCAGGCGCAGCCCCTTGCCGGAGAACTCATTCAGCACGGCCTTGACCAGCGAGGATTTGCCCGAGCCGCGCGTGCCGGTGAGCAGCACGTTGTTGGCCGGCTGGCCGGCGACGAACTGGCGTGTGTTGGCAACGACGCGTGTCTTCTGATCGTTGATGTTGGTGAGGTCGGCGAGGCGGATCGGATGTGGATGACGCACCGCCTGCAGCCAGCCGCGCCCGTTGCGCGCGCGCCAGCGGAGGGCGATCGCGGTCTCCCAGTCGGGTGGCGAGTTAGCCGGCGGGAGGCTGGCTTCGATCTGGCCGAGGACAGCTTCGGCTCGGCTCAGGAGGCGTTCGAGTTGCGGGATGTTGGGCATGGTGGAGTTTATACTTCGCGGTGAATTTGCGAACTCTAACGAAACCCATGCGAAAAATCCAAACCACAGCGCTTCTTGCCTCGTTATTCCTTGCCGCATGCGCGGGAACACCGCCCAGCGAAACGCCCCAGGAATGCAAACCGTGCCCCGCGTGTGTGGCTTGCCCGCCGGTGGTATCCGGCCCGATCCCGCCGCGTCCGGCGCCAGTTCCGACGCCGCCTCCGGCGGGTCCCTTCGCGCGAACGCTGCAGCCGGCGAAATGGTCTGATCTCCCCGGCTGGAGCGAAGATGATCAGGCTGCTGCCTGGCCTGCCTTCATTGCGAGTTGCCGTGGCATCGCCGGCAAGCCGCACGGCCCGAACTGGAAGCGCGTCTGCGATCTGGCGCGGGCGGCCGACGGCAAGCCGGGCCATGATCCACGACGTTTCTTCGAGAGTCAGCTCAAGCCGTATGCGATTCAGGCGGCCGACGGCAATGCGACAGGGCTCGTCACTGGCTACTACGAACCGCTGCTGCGTGGCAGCCGGGTGCGTGCCAAGGGCTATGAGCAGCCGGTACGCGGCGTCCCGGACGACCTATTGACCATCGATCTTGGGAACGTCTTTCCGGAACTGAAAGACAAGCGGGTGCGCGGCCGGCTCGAAGGCAAAAAGATCCTGCCCTACTGGTCGCGCGCCGAGATCGTCGCGCGTGGCGACAAGGTGCCGGCACGCACACTGCTCTATGTGGACGATCCCATTGAACTCTTCTTTCTGCAGGTGCAGGGCTCCGGGCGCGTCGGGCTGCCGGACGGCACGACGGTCCGCCTCAACTACGCCGACCAGAACGGCTATCCGTATCAATCGATCGGCCGTGTGCTGGTCGATCGTGGCGAACTGAAACTCGAGGAGGCATCGATGCAGGGCATCCAGGCGTGGGCGCGGGCCAACCCCGGGCGCCTGGACGAATTGCTGAATTCAAACCCGAGCTATGTCTTTTTCCGCGAAGCGCCGAACAGCAATGGTGGCCCGGTCGGCGCGCTGGGCGTGCCGCTGAGCGCCGAGCGCAGCATCGCCGTCGACCCGCGGTCAGTACCGCTGGGCGTGCCGGTATTTCTGGCGACGACGCGTCCCAATTCGACCAAACCGCTCAATCGTCTGATGCTGGCACAGGACACCGGCAGCGCGATCAAGGGCGCGGTGCGTGCCGACTTCTTCTGGGGCTTCGGCAAGGAAGCTGGGGAGCAGGCGGGGCGGATGAAGCAAGCAGGGCGAATGTGGGTGCTACTGCCGCCCGAGGCAGCCGCGAAATAGGAGAATCCGCACCGTTGCGAAGCGCACCGATCAGGCGGTGCACCAAAGCAGTGCGAACCGGGGCGTGCATCTGGATGCAATGCACTGATTTTCAACATTATTTGCGCACTGGAATGGTGCTTGCTTATAACCTCCGATCAATTCGTCGGGGGTTCCATGGAAGCAGTTCAATCGGGCGGCAACGTCCTCTTCATCCTGTTGGGCGCCATCATGGTGCTCGCCATGCACGCCGGTTTCGCCTTTCTCGAAGTCGGCACCGTGCGCAAGAAGAACCAGGTCAATGCGCTGGTCAAGATTTTGACCGATTTTGCGGTGTCGACCGTAGCGTATTTCTTTATCGGCTATGGCATCGCCTACGGCATCCACTTCTTCACCGGTGTCGATACGCTGATGGAGAAAAACGGCTTCGAGCTGACCCGCTTCTTCTTCCTGCTGACCTTCGCCGCGGCCATTCCGGCCATCGTATCCGGCGGCATCGCCGAGCGCGCCAAATTCTATCCGCAATTGATCGCCACCTTCCTGCTCGTCGGCTTCGTCTATCCCTTTTTTGAGGGCATCGCCTGGAACCATGCTTTTGGCATCCAGGCTTGGCTGAAAGCGAGCTTCGGCGCGGAATTCCACGACTTTGCCGGTTCCATCGTCGTCCATGCCATGGGCGGCTGGATTGCGTTGCCTGCGGTGCTGCTGCTCGGCGCCCGCTACGGGCGTTATAGCAAGGACGGCCGGATTTCCGCCCACCCACCGTCGTCGATTCCCTTCCTCGCCCTCGGCGCCTGGATTTTGACCGTCG
Organism: Candidatus Dechloromonas phosphoritropha; assembly: GCA_016722705.1. Lineage (NCBI taxonomy): Bacteria > Pseudomonadati > Pseudomonadota > Betaproteobacteria > Rhodocyclales > Azonexaceae > Dechloromonas > Candidatus Dechloromonas phosphoritropha. Next base: position 1,142,344 of record JADKGN010000004.1, read on the forward strand.
GCTGGTTCGGATTCAACGTCATGAGCGCCCAGACGCTCGACAAGATCTCCGGCCTCGTCGCCCTCAATTCGCTGATGGCGATGGCCGGCGGCACCCTTGGAGCGCTGCTGTTCGGCAAGAACGACCCCGGCTTCGTGCACAACGGCCCTCTCGCCGGTCTGATCGCGGTCTGCGCCGGTTCCGACCTGATGCACCCGATTGGGGCGCTGGCCGTCGGTGGCATCGCCGGGGGCCTGTTCGTCTTCATGTTCACGCTGACCCAGAACCGCTGGAAAATCGACGACGTACTTGGCGTCTGGCCGCTGCACGGCCTGTGCGGCGCCTGGGGCGGCATCGCCGCCGGCATCTTCGGCAGCAAGGCTCTGGGCGGCGCCGGCGGAATTGCCTTCATGCCGCAACTGATCATGACCGGCATGGCGATCGTTGTCGCCATGATTGGTAGCCTGCTCGTCTATGGCTCGCTGAAAGCGGTGCTTGGCCTGCGCCTCGACCAAGAAGACGAATTCCGGGGTGCCGACCTCGCCATCCATAAGATAACGTCTACTCCGGAGCGCGAGCCGAACTGGTAAGCACTGTCGATAGGAAACAATTAAGGAAACGCTGATTTATTCGTCACCCCGGCGAAGGCCGGGGTCCAAATCGTTGATTTTCCTGGATTCCGGCCTTCGCCGGAATGACAACTCTGGAATAAATCAGCGTTTCCTTAAGTCAGTCGGGCAGACCTGGAAAAGGGCCGAAAGCCCCTTTTATTTCTCTGGGTTGTTACAGGGGTGCGGTCGACGGTTGAGTGCGCGCCCGTAGCGCCTCATACAACTGCGCCGGCCCCAAAAGGGTGTCCTTCAAACCGTCCTGAATCTTCTGCGAATTCAGCGCCTGGCTGCTCATCGTCGTATGGGCATCCAGGGCATCCATGATGGCGTGCAAGATGGCTTGTGACAGGTCAGGTGAATTGGCGAACTGTTCCTTCGAGTTGTTGGCCGCCTGCTGGACAAGGGTATCGTTCTCCAGCAGCTTGCCCTTGATGACACCATTCACATAGACCAATTGGTCGTTGTCGGACAGCTCACCCTCGAACAGCCCATTCACCTTCTCGATGATTTCGGCGAGCAGGGCCTTTTCCTTTTCCTGGACCGAGCCGCTGCCGGTATCCGTCATCGGTTCCAGCTTTGGCGTCTCCCCATCCTTCAGGTTCAGCGCCTGTTGCCCCTTGTCGCGCAGCGTATGGTGGGTCAGCACGACCTTGGACAGGTCGACGGCTTCGCGTTCACGGCCAAATTCGAGCAGCGGTATCAGCCGCTTGTAGAAGATGAAGCGCTTCTCGATGTCGGTATTGCCGTAGTCGAATATCTGCGACAGGAAGGCATACAGGCGGTTGAAGGCGCCCATGTCACCCTTGAACAGGACCAGCACCGCCATCGCATCCTTGGCGGCCTGGCTGGCGTTCTCGTCCTTGTTGGCGTCGGCAATTGCCTTGTCGTTCTGCGCAGCCTTGTAGCGTTTCAGCAGGCGGTCGGCAACCGGGGCCAATGCCTGACTCAGTTGGGCCTGGGTACCCTTGGGGTCCATTTCGACTTGAGCGACACGGTCGACCTCGAACGTGTCGTAAAAACCACTGGCATCAAGCTTGGCCCGCAGGTCAAAGACCAGATGCGGGTCGGTGGTCGCTTCCAGTTGCGCCGTTTCGTAGTAGGTCTTGAAGGCGGCCAGCACGTCCTCGGCCTCGTTCACGAAGTCGAGGATGTAAGTCGTGTCCTTGCCGGGATAGGCACGGTTGAGGCGGGATAACGTCTGCACCGCCTGAACACCGCCCAGACGCTTGTCGACATACATGCCGCACAGCAGCGGCTGGTCGAACCCGGTCTGGAACTTGTTGGCCACCAGCAGCAGGTGATAATCCGGTGCCTTGAAGGATTCGCGGATATCGCCCTTGAGTCCGGGGTTGAGCAGCTTGCTGTGCTCGCTGACCGGCTCCGTGTAGCTCTCGGGGTCAGTGATTTCACCCGAGAAGGCGACCAGCACGCCGAGCTTGTAGTTCTGCTTCTGGATGTAGCCGGCAATCGCCTTCTGCCAGCGCACCGCTTCCTTGCGGCTGCTGACGACAATCATCGCCTTGGCCTTGCCATTCAGTAGTGGCTGCACGTTCTCGCGGAAGTGCTCGACGACCGTCTGTACCTTCTGGCTGATGTTGTAGGGGTGCAGGCGAACCCATTGCATGATGCCCTTGAGTGCTTCGCTCTTGGTAACCTGGGTTTCGTCGAATTCCTGGCCGTTGTTGGCCAGTTTGAAGGCGAGCTTGTAGGTCGTGTAGTTCTTCAGCACGTCGAGAATGAATTCCTCTTCGATGGCCTGGCGCATCGAATAGACGTGGAAGGCCTGCGGCAGGCCGTCGGCATCCTTGCGGCCGAACAGTTCCAGCGTCTTCTGCTTGGGTGTCGCGGTGAAGGCGATGTAGGTCAGGTTCTTGTCCTGTGCCGCCTTGGCCGACATTTGCAAGGCAAGCAGGGTTTCGGTGTCGATTTCACCGCCGTCCTGCAATTCGGCCATTTCTTCGGCGGAGAGCAACTGCTTGAGCTTGGCGGCCGCCTCGCCGGTTTGCGAGCTATGGGCTTCATCGGCGATAACGGCAAAGCGCTTGCCTTCGGTGGCCGACAGTTCCTGCACCGCCTTCAGGGCAAAGGGGAAGGTCTGGATGGTGCAGACGATGATTTTCTTGCCGTCCTTCAAGGCCAGCGACAACTGGCTGCTTTTGCTGCCATTTTCATCGTTGACCGTAGCAACCACCCCTTTTGTCCGCTGGAAGTCGAAAATCGCTTCCTGCAACTGGGCATCCAGCACATTGCGGTCGGAGACCACCAGCACGCTGTCGAATAGCTTCTGGTTCCCGGCGTCGTGCAGGTCGGCCAGGAAGTGGGCAGTCCAGGCAATCGAGTTGGTCTTGCCGGAGCCTGCCGAATGCTGAATCAGGTAACGCTGGCCGGTACCGTTCTCCAACACGTCGGCGACCAGTTTACGGGTGGCGTCGAGCTGGTGGTAACGGGGGAAGATGACGCTGGTCAGTTGCTTCTTGTCGTTGCGCTGGCCGATGAGGTAGCGGCCGAGGATTTCCAGCCAGCTATCGCGCAGCCAGACTTCTTCCCACAGGTAGTAGGTAGCAAAACCGAATGGGTTGGGCGCATTGCCGGCGCCACCGGCGTTGCCCCGGTTGAAGGGCAGGAAGCGTGTCGCCGTACCGGCCAGCCGCGTGCTCATCATCACTTCGGACTGGCTGACGGCAAAGTGCACCAGCGCCCCGCCCGGGAAAGAGAGCAGCGGTTCGGCCAGCCCGCCCTTGAGGGCCGGGTTACGGTCGAAGCGGTACTGGTCAACGGCATCGCCGACGCTCTGGGTGAAGTCGGACTTCAGTTCGGCGGTGGCGACTGGAATGCCATTGACGAACAGCGACAGGTCGAGGGCGTCCTTGGCATTGTTCAGGGAATGATGCACCTGACGCACGACACGCAGGCGGTTGGCGGCATAAGCCTGCTGAATGGCCGGGTTGATGCCGAGCGCTGGTTTGAACTGCACCAGCGACAGCGGCTTCTTGAGGCCGACCATTTCGACGCCCCGGCGCAGCACTTCCAGCGTGCCTTGCTCATTGAGGCATTTGCGCACCCGCTCGGCGAGAACCTTGGGCAGGCTGGCGCCGTGGGTCTTGGACAGTGCCTGCCAGCTTTCCGGCTGGCTGGTTTCAATCCAGGCCAGCAGGTCGGGCGGGAACAGGGCGTTGTGCTTGTCGTAATGGGCGGCATCGCCTTCGGCGTAGAGCCAGCCATTCTGACTGAGGTGGTTGCAGATGGCGGCTTCGAAATGGTGTTCCTGGTGCAGGTTATACATCAGGCAGCCTCGGCTTCGGCAAGGTGGCGAACGTCGATTTTGCCGGTGACGGCGGCGGAAATCAGGGCGGAGCGGCGTTCTTTGAGCAGGGCGATAAGCTTTTCCTGCTCGGCAATCAGCCCGTCAATCTTCGCCGTTTCGCGGTCGAGGAAGGTGGCGATGGCGGTTTGTTCGGCAACAGGAGGAACAAGAGTTGGAAGCCGCTTGATGTCAGCAAATTTCATGGACTGCCGTAAGCCGCCGCCCATCGAATAAAACACTTTTGTGACATCGTAAGCGCGCAGCAAATAGCTTAAATAATGGGCCTGTATGCCTGTTGGTTTTGCTGCAAGGTAGGCTGACGTGATGATGCCAAGTTCTTTGACAATGGCCGTTCGCAAGCTGCGCTTATCGTTTTGGAGGTCCGTAAGCCGGAAAACGATGTCAGCGGGTCTGACGATTTGATAGGTTTCAAACGACTCAGGCAGAAGGGATTGAGTCCCTAAACTGCTGTAAATCGGGTGGCAGGTAGCCACCGCTTCGATTCGGTAAACTGACGTTGCGAGACGATCGATAACCGAAGGAGAGAAGCGATGACTGGGTATGAGGTTAGCGTAGGAACGGACTTGCTGCCAGGGCTTTTAAACGGGCAGGACGGGCTGGCGAAACTGGTGGAAGCGGTGCTCAATCAAGTACTGGAGGCGCAGGTGACGGAAACGCTGGGGGCGACGCGGCACGAGCGCACGGACGAACGGGCCGGCTATCGCAACGGCTACCGGCCACGCACCCTTTACACGCGGGTTGGGCCGGTGACGCTGCTGGTGCCGCAGACGCGGGACGGCAGCTTTTCGACGGACATCTTCAAGCGCTACCAGCGGAGCGAGCAGGCCTTCGTTCTGGCGCTCATGGAAATGGTCGTGCACGGTGTCTCGACGCGCAAGGTCTCGGCGATCACCGAAGAGCTGTGCGGCGCCAGCTTCTCCAAATCGATGGTGAGCGCACTGTGCGCCGGACTGGAACCGCGGGTCAGCGCGTTCAACGAACGGCGGCTGGACGGCGAGTATCCCTTCGTGCTGGTCGATGCCCTGTTCATCAAGAGTCGGCAAGAAGATCGTGTGGTTTCGCGTGCCGTGCTGACCGTCTCAGGCATCCGCTCCGATGGCTTCCGGGAGATTCTGGGCGTGCGGATCGGCGACACCGAGAGCTTCGCCACCTGGGACGAGACCTTCCGCTGGCTCAGAGGGCGCGGCCTCAAGGGCACGCAGTTCATCATCTCGGACGACCACGGCGGCCTGCGTGAAGCGGCAGCGCGGCACTTTCAGGGGGCCAGCTGGCAACGCTGTCAGGTGCATCTGATGCGCAACATTCTGGGCCAATGCAACACCCGCCACCGCGCCGAGGTGGCAGCTGCCGTCAAGCTCGTGCTGCAGGCGCCCGATTTGGTCGAGGCCAAGCGCCGCCTGGCGGAATTCACCGAGCGCTTCGCCAAGAGCGCCCCCAAAGCGGTGGCCTGCCTCGAAGCAGGATTCGAGGATGCCATGGCGGTAATGGTCTTGCCCGAGAAGTATCGCAAGCGGCTACGCACAACGAACATGCAGGAGCGGCTCAACGAGGAAATTCGCCGGCGGGAGCGCGTGATCCGCATCTTCCCCAACGACGAGTCCGCCTTGCGCCTGATCGGCGCTCTGCTGGCCGAACAGAACGAGGCTTGGCAGGAACGGAAGTACCTCGACATGGATGAATTCAAGGAGTGGGCGGCTTCCCGCGCCGCAGCTAGCGAGGGCAACAACGTTGTTGCCCTCGCTAGCTGAAAACCATTCGTCATTCATCGGATCGAAGAGTATTTACAGCAGATTTTGGACTTGACTGCAGAAGGCCATCGTTGGATTCGATGTTTTTGCGAACAATGCGCCCGTAACTTAACGAAAGCAGGTTGTCCTCAAGCATTCCGGTGTTGGATTCATTCCGCTCCGATGCAATGCCAAGAAAGGGCTGGACAGCCCAATGCTCCGGCACCTCGCCCAGCCATTCAATCCCACTTTCCTTGTACTCTGCATACCTCGGCAAGCTCATGCGCCGTCCTCCCGGTCGACCGCATTCAACTGATAAAACTCATGCAGTTTGGCCTGCAATAGTTGCTTGTCCGGTAACTGGGTCTGGTATTCGGCAATCAGCGCCGGCGACAGGCTGCGGCTGAGTGCGTATTCGACGACTTCATCATCCTTGCTGGCGCAGAGCAGGACGCCGATGGCCGGGTTTTCGTGGGGCTTTTTCACGTCGCGGTCGAGCCCTTCGAGGTAGAAGCCGAGCTTGCCCAAATATTCCGGTTCAAAGCGGCCGACCTTGAGTTCGATGGCGACCAGGCAGTTGAGGCCACGATGGAAGAACAGCAGGTCGAGGGCGAAGTCGCGCTTGCCGACTTGCAGCGGGTATTCGGAGCCAACGAAACAGAAGTCCCGCCCGAGTTCGATGAGGAAGTCCTTGAGCCGATGCAGCAGACTGCGATGCAGGTCGCTTTCGGCATGGCCGGCTGGCAGGTCGAGGAATTCGACCAGATAGCTGTCCTTGAAGACGCCGAGCGCATCGGGGTGGGTTTGTCTCAGCACTGCCGAGACTTTTGCCGGGCTGAGGACGCTTTGCTCAAACAGTGCACCCTTGAACTGTCGTTCCAGTTCGCGGCTGCTCCATTGCTCGCGGATGGCGGTGCGCAGGTAAAACTCGCGCTCTTCCGGGCGCTTGCTCTGGCTGAGGATGATGAGGTTGTGCGTCCAGGGCAATTGTCTCAGCAGTGCCGAGACTTTTTCATCATCCCGGTAAGCCTCGTAAAACTGGCGCATGCGGAACAGGTTGGGGCGGGTAACGCCGCGTAGGCCGGGTTGCGTGCGGGCCAGGTGCGCTGCCAGTTGATTGACGACGCCATCGCCCCATTCGGCCGCGGCAATCTTGTGGCTGATGATTTCACCCACCTGCCAGTACAAGTCGATAAGCGTGGTATTGACCGCCTGCACTGCTCGCTGTTTGGCGGTGGCAATGAGGCTGACGATTTCATTGAAGTCGGTGGGTGGCACAGGCAGCGAGTTCATTCGGCCAGCCCTTCCAGCATGCGCATGATGTTGGCTGTCACACCTTTCAGTTCTTCATCAATCTCATGCAAGCTGCGCGGTGGCTCGAAGACGTAGAAATGCCGGTTGAATGGAATTTCATAGCCGACCCTGGATTTCTCGTGGTCTATCCAGGCATCCGGGGCGTGTGGCAATACTTCGCGCTTGAAGTAGGCGGCGATGTCATCGGCCAGCGGCACGTTTTCGGTATCACGCAGGGCGCTGTCGGCTTGCGGTTTGCCCTTCTGCTTGCCCTTTTCGCCGACGACGACATCGCCTGCGGCATCGCGTAGCGGGCGCTCGACGGTGAGGGTGGTGTAGCCGAATTCCTCATTCTTGAAAATGCGCGAAATCGGCACCACCTTGACCTTGCCGCCTGCGGGCGCCGTGGGATGGACTGCTGCGGTCAACAGCAATTTTCGGCCGATTTCCTTGCCGGTGGCATCCACTACCGTGGCCAGCTCGGCCTCTGCGAAGTCACCGAACAGGCGGGTGATGTCGGCGATGTGTTCCTCCGACAATTCCTTGCGCTTGCTGCCCAGACTTTTGCGCATTTTCTGCCAGAAGCTGCTGGCGTCAATGAGCTGAACCCAGCCCTTGCGGTCTTCCGGCTTCTTGTTGGAGAGTATCCAGACGTAGGTGCTGATGCCGGTGTTGTAGAACATGTCGGTCGGCAGGCCAATGATGGCTTCGACCAGGTCGTTTTCCAGCACATAGCGGCGGATTTCGCTTTCCCCGCTGCCAGCGCCACCGGTGAACAGCGGCGAACCGTTGAGGACGATGCCGATACGGCTGCCGCCATCGACGGCCGGGCGCATCTTGCTGATGAGATGCAGCAGGAAGAGCATGGAACCATCGGAAACCCGGGGCAGGCCAGGCCCGAAGCGACCATCGAAGCCCTTGTCGGCAGCTTCCTTGCGCACTTCCTTCTCGACCTTCTTCCATTCGACACCGAATGGCGGATTGGACAGCATGTAGTCGAACTTGCGCTGGCCGTGGCCGTCTTCGGAGAGCGTGTTGCCAACCACGATGTTGCCGACGTCCTGGCCCTTGATGAGCATGTCAGCTTTGCAGATGGCGTAGGACTCGTCGTTTAGTTCCTGGCCGAACATGGTCAGGCGGGCTGCCGGGTTGTGTTCGAGCAGATGTTCGCCAGCTACCGACAACATGCCGCCGGTGCCGGCAGTCGGGTCATAGATGGTGCGCACGACGGCATTGCCGGGGGTCAGCACGTCGTCGTCCTCGATGAACAGCAGATTGACCATCAGACGGATGAATTCACGCGGGGTGAAATGCTCTCCAGCGGTTTCATTCGAGATTTCGGCGAACTTGCGAATCAGTTCCTCGAAGACCAGCCCCATCCGGGTGTTGTCGACGGTGCTCGGATGCAGGTCGATATTGGCGAACTTCTCGGTGACCAGATAGAGCAGGCCTGCCTTGGCCAGGCGTTCGACCTGGGTGTAGAAGTCGAAGCGTTCGAAGATATCACGGGCAGCAGGCGAGAAGCCCTGGATGTAGGCGTAGAGATTTTCCCGGATGTGGTCCTGGTCGCCGAGCAGCTTGATCAGGTCAAGCGGCGAGGTGTTGTAGAAGCTCTGGCTCGCTTTACGCAGCAGGAAGGGGTCGGGGTTGAGGCCGGCAGCGGTCTTGGCCGCGAACTCGGCGAGGACAGCCGCTTTGCTGCTCTCCAGGACGCAATCCAGGCGGCGCAGGATAGTGAACGGCAGGATAACCTTGCCGTACTCGGATTGCTTGTAGTCGCCGCGCAGCAGGTCGGCGACCGACCAGATGAAAGAGGAGAGGGCTTGGTGGTTCATGTCGTTTTTCTGTTCTCTGTCATGGTTATACAGCCACTGAAAACCATTGTCCGGTATCCGGGGCTCCGGCTCGGGACTTATACCCCGTTTCCATTCCGGGGCTTGCCAAGCCTGGGCGGAAAGTACCGCCAGGCCAGTACGACCAGCAATCCGAATAGCGTGTACATGCTGGTAAACACCCAGGGCGGCGCTTCGTGGAAGAGCACGCGCTGCACCCAGTATTCGACAAATGTCCGCCTGTAGGCCGCCGCCCCCGCTTGCATGCGCAGCCACGACTCGAGGGTGGTCAGCGGGCAGGTGAGACCGAACCATGACTCGCCGACGACAAACGCGATTGCCACGAGATGTGCAAGGCGGAGCCAGAGCCCATTCACCCAACGCCAGGAGAGAATGTTCCCGACGATGACGAACGCGAGGCCTGCGACGACGAACACAACGATGCCGAAGTGCGCAATCAGCACGGCATCCGCAAGAAGCTGGTGGGGCGGCATCTCAGTCAGCCTGCGCGGCACCCTGAGCGAGCCGTTCCAGGATGATCTCGCCGACATGCCTGCTCGAAGGCAGAAGCGTATGAACGCAGTCGACCAGAACCTGATCAGGGATCCATTCGGCGCTCGCTTCCGAGACCGACACCACGCCATCGTTCGCTTCCCCGGCGAATACCTTGGCCGGCCAGGGTGGACCGCGCCGGCCGACAATGGCGGTTGTCGGCACCACCATCGGGCCAATTTCCTCCATTCTGGCGGTCGACCCGAGTAACTGGCCGCAATCGCCGGCAAGCCCGCGGTAGACGGGATTGCTACCAAGCTTTTGTGCGATACGCGATGGCTGCACGGGAGAACCCAGCAGAAACAGGTGCCGGGGCCGCCGGACCGCCTGTGGCAGGGAACTCAAGGCTGCCCTGAGCAGGACACCGCCGAGCGAATGCCCGACGACTACATAACTCCCCTTTTCCGCCAGTTCCGAGATTCGGGCGACAAGCCGCTCCGTGATTTCAGGAAAGACTTCCAGCGCCACCGAGTACCCGAAGGTGCTGGTCAGCAAACCTCCGCGCCTGAGTTGCAGGAGCAGCGGCAGCCCCGACAGCGGCGAGCGCCCCATTCCGTGAACGAACAACGCCTGCATGACCTCCTCCCGTGGCCTGACGGCACCGCAGGAGAAGGTGCCTCATGCGGCATCGTGCCGTTAACCATTCGGAACAACAAGGTTCAATCAGAAATCGACATCGGGAAGCGCCCTTGGCCCGCCAGGAAAATGCAAGACGGCGCCGACAATCGACAAGCAGTCACTGCATCGAATGCAGGCCGATCATGTTGCCTTCGGTGTCGCTGACCAGCGCGATGAACCCGTACTGGCCGATGGACATTTTTTCCTTCTGGACCTTGCCGCCGGACTCGGCCGCCTTCGCAGCCTCGACCGCACAGTCCGCGCAACTGAAGTAGATCAGGATGTTATTGCCGCCCATGGGAAAGCCGGGCATCCTGACCAACGCACCGGATGCGCCAGGCTTTTCCGGCAGCATGGGGAATGCCCACATCTCAATTCCCGGACTCTCGAGTTCGGCAAGCTCAACGCCGAAAACCGCCTCGTAGAATGCCTTGGCGCGCGCCATGTCGGCGACGTAGATTTCAAACCAGCCAACAGGATTGTTCATGCCATTCCTTTCGTCATCGCAGCGATTGAACCCTGGCCTGGAGCCAGGAGGATCACAAGTCCGCGTATTCCAGGATTTCCTGGCCCATCAACAGGCACTCGCCCGACATTCGCGCATAGATGAAGCGCATCCGGTACTGTCCCTTGTAAATGTGGCCCCACACCTGCAGCACATCGAGTAGTTGTTTCCTGTTTGCCGGATTGCGGATCGGAGCCAGTTCCATAACGGATTTGTCCACTTCGATGCGGTCATCCGGCCCAAAGTGGAACGCGAGCAGCTTTGCGGCCTGTTCCGTGGCGGCGCTGGCACATCGATGTGGCGGCGCGGCATGCGCCAGACTGCCCAGCAACATCAGGGCCACGCATGCCGCGCATGCCGTAATCTTCAAAGCCAATCCCGACATCACTATCTTCCCGATCGACATGAACGATCCATCACCCACCAACCTCGCCCACCCGTCAAGATTACGACAGACGGAGCTACAGCCATACGGCCTTGGTACGCCTCGCCCACTCCATCCGCTCGGCAAGGCCGATCAGTCCGCCGTTGATGGCGCGTGTGATTCTTCTTATGTCATCCTGGTCGGCCAGGACATTGCACCCCTTTGCAGCCCACTCGGCTGCCGCAATCGCCAGGCACCATTCCGCGCCGATGACCTCGTCGGGCGCGGCTACCAAGTCAGGGGCGGCGGGGTTGTCCTTGCGCAGGATGGCAGTCGCCTCCTGGTAGCTTGCCTTGCCGGTGAGTTGCATCAGGCCACGTCCGCGATACGTGTAGCCATCATTGGGGGCCGTATTGCCCATGCGTCCGCCATAGACCTCATTGGCGAGCTTCTGCGGGTTACCGGCATAAATAGAAGGATCAAGAGGGCCACTAGGCTTGAAGCGCGATGGCCAGACTTTCGGCAGACGCCCTGCGCTGTAGTTGAGGTTCTCGAACTGGATGGCGAGTCCGCCCGACTCGTGCAGTATCTGGGCCATGAAATGGGCCACGCGCAGCGGCGTTTGCGAAATCCCATAGCGATCGAAAACGGACTGGCCGTTCTGGAAGGCGTCGCGATAGCTCGATCGTGCATTGGGCGAGAGATGCAGAACCTGGACAAGGGTAACAGGGATGGTCATGGCTATTGCTCCTCACGAAATGAATGTCTGGTCGTACGCGCTGTATGGATAACGGAAAACCGCTGGCAACCGTCGCAATCGTAACCGAGTTTCCGGGCCTGATCATGTACACGAAAGATGAAGCCCGTGCGCGTTGTCACCGTCACGCTCGATCTGACGCAGAATATATTCTCATTACCTGGAGTTGACCAGATCGGCGGGGTTGCCGTCCTCAAGCCGGAGTTGGTATCAGCGCGCCCGCGCCGGAGTTCGTCGCCGGGTTCGCGCCTCTCCGTTCAGGATTCGTCGGCAAACCGCACCCAGATCTTCTTCTTTGCACCGGGCTTGAGATTGACCCAGAAGTGATAGACCATGGGCATGCTGTTGCCGTAGATCTCGACCTTGTACTTTCCCGGCGTGACCCTGTACGCGGTCAATGCCGGTGAGGCCCCCGACCTTCCGGCCGTCGATGAAAGCGATAGCAGCCTCGTCGGGCGGCGTGATCTGGAACAGCAGCGTCGCCGACGCCCCGCCGGTCAGCGGCGCCGCAGCATCTGTTGATGCGGATTTCGGCTGCCCTCGCCCCCATGCGCCTCATTGGCGCCCCGGATCCGGCGTGTTTGCCCTTGGCGGCGGACGGCACGGAAGGCTGCCGCGTTCCCGGAACTTCCGCAAGGGACGCGGCTCGAGGCGCGGGAGGTATCCCTGGGTGGGTGAGAGCGAAGATCCCGAGCGCGCCGAGCAAGGCAGCAGCGGAAGCCACGCCGACAAGCCTGGCGCACCAGCGGCCCGCAGGCGGCGCCGCAGCGGGCGCGGTTGTTCTCCAGTATTTCCAAAAGCGAGTCCAGAGACAATTATTGACCAGTGCTCCCGACGAATAACCATTGAGGAATCCTTTCGTGATCTCAAGAACGAGCGGCTTGGTCTTGGCTTTAGCGCTTCGCGATCACGCTCGGGCAAACGACTTGAGATTCTGCTGGTGATCCTAAAATCCTCAGTTAGCCGGGAGCGCCTTCCACTGGCAACCTGTGCGCAACACATAAACAATCGCCTCGAAGACCAGTCTGGGTTCTTTGGGCTTGCGCCCACCGCCAGCCTTACGGGCGTAGCTCCGATCCGCCAGTCGCTGGCGGATCGGCATCAGTGGCTCAACACGTTTCCAGAATTCGTCGGTCACTTCCCATGATTTGGCTCTTGACATCATCGCTCCGCACGCGATCCCCGCGCATGGGATGTGATTAAACACTATTTGCGGATAGGCTCTAAGTTTTCGACTTTAATTGTCAAGAACAGACGCCAGCGCCTCCGTCATTCCGAGCGAGGAAGCTTGGCGCCTGCGCAGATCGCCTCGCGCGCCAGCGCCGCCACCTGGCGGCGATTCTCGCCGTGCACACCCAGCGCCGGGCAGGCTACAACACGGGCGACCAGGCTCTTGCGCCCGATAATTGCGCCCAGGCATTGCGCCAGCGAGATGTCACCCACGTAGCCCGGGGCAAGACTGCGGCTTCCGTCCGCCTCCCAGTACGAAATCGCCACCGGCAGAACCGGCCGGCTGGCGGCGAGCGCGGGCTGGATCAACGCGGCATGAAAATGGAGCAGATGGGTGCCGTCGGTCGTCGTTCCCTCGGGAAAAACAGCGACGTAATTGCCGTTGGCCAGGATGTCGGCTACCTGCTGGTTGATGATGCGGGCGTGTCCGCGGCTACCGCGACGCAGGAACACGGTTTCGCTACGCGCCGCTAGCAGGCCGACCAACGGCCAGTGGCGAACCTCTTCCTTCGAAACGAAGGCCGCCGGCAGAACCGCATTGATGATGAAGATATCGATCCACGAGATATGGTTGGCGACGATGAGAGCGCCTGGAACGGCTTCGGTCAGATCCGGATCGAGCCTGACACCAAGCGAATTGACGACACGGCGGGCGGCGCCGGCTTTCAGGCGCTGGCGGGTAGCGTTGCGGCAGATCGGAAAAAGACAAAGAGCGACAACGAAGGCCCAGATCATCGCCAGCGCAAGACGAAACAGCCGGAAGGCGCGTAGCAGGGGGGGGGCTTCGCTCAATCTGGCGGCACTGGAAGATGTCTGGTGTCTCAGCCTGGCCGTCCCGCCTCAGGGATGACAGCCAGGAAGGGCTTGCCCAGCCTGCCGCCAAAGGCCGCGAAACAAGCTTTGAGCAATCGCGTTACCCTCATGCTGCCGGAGGATGATAGCAATTTCCTGTACCTGATTACCAGGGTGACATACCGAATGCCCGCTGGTGGCGTTCGCCGATCTCCTCGCGGCTGGGCTGGTGGTTCTGACCACCGCGATAGGCGATCTTGATCGCTCCCATCACGGCAGCCAGTCGGCCGGTACTCACCCAGTCGAAACCGTTGGCGATGCCGTAGAGCAGACCGGCGCGATAGGCATCGCCGCAACCGGTCGGATCGACGATCCGGTCGGCCTCGACACAGGGAATCTCATAGCGCTGGCCGCCGGCAAGGATTTCGGAACCCTCGCCACCGCGCGTGACGATCAGGGCATCGACTTCCCCGGCCAGTTGCTCCAGGCTGTGCCCGGTGCGATCGCTCAGCAGCTTCGCCTCATAATCGTTGAAGCAGGCGTAATTCGCCAGCCGCATGAAATCTAGAAGTTCGTCGCCGCTGAACATCGGTATCCCTTGTCCCGGATCGAAGACGAACGGCACGCCCGCCGCCGCAAAGTCGCGGGCGTGTTGCGTCATTCCTTCGCGCCCGTCCGGTGCGACGATCCCGAGGCGCGCCGTATGTGCGGAGGCGACCTTGTTCAGGTGCGAGAAGCTCATGGCCCCCGGGTGGAAAGCCGTGATCTGGTTGTCGTCGAGATCGGTCGTGATGAATGCCTGGGCAGTGAAGCTGCCGGGAAAATGGCGCACATGCGTCCGCGGGAGGGCGAGACGATCCAGCCGTTCGAGGTAGGCCCCGGCATCATCACCGACCGTCGCCATGATCAGCGGCTCGCCGCCAAGCAGCATCAGGTTGTAGGCGATATTGCCGGCGCAGCCGCCGTATTCGCGGCGCATCTCGGGAACCATGAAGGAGACGTTCAGGATGTGGATCTGCTCGGGCAGGATGTGGTTCTTGAAGCGGTCGGGAAAGACCATGATGTTGTCAAAGGCGAGGGAACCGCAGATCAGGGTGGTCATGGCAGGGCTCGGGGGTAGAAGATATAAAGCTTGTAGCCGGCGGCGCCCAGCCCCTTGGCGTCGATCCAGAGACGAACGGGAACTTCCGCGTCGGCGGGGAAGGAGGTCAGATCTTTGCCGGGCGCCAGATAGTCGGCGGCAGACAGGACGCGCCGCGCGACTACCACATCGCTCGCATCGGTCAGTGTCAGCTCGAGCGCCGGCCAGGCTTGGGCATAGGCAGCCTGATTGCGCAGCGTCGCCTGCAGGACGAACAGCCCGCGAACGTTGTCCGACTGCAGATCGGAAGCTTCGATGCTGACCAGTTCACTGCGGGTCGGGAGCGGCACGGCAATCCCCAGCGCTGCGAACAATTCCCCAGCGACGGGAACATGCCGCACCAGATCGCTGCGGTAGTAATAGGCAAGCTGGAACGCCAGAGCGGCAAGCAGCAGCAGCAGGGCAACAACGAACGGCCAGGTAGCGCGCGGGTGCACAGCAGCACCATCGAGTGCGCCGGCCGTCCAGCGATTGTAGGCGGGCGCTTCAGCCAGCTCACCAGCGGCGACCGGGCCGGCCCCGCGCGCGGCCCGAGTGGCTTCCTCGATGGTCTCCGCACGAACCCCTTCCGCTTCCTGTTCCGCCTCTGTCGCGGTCGACCCGGGAATCGCGGCAATTTCCGCAGCGCTGTCCAGATCGCGGTCAGCCGCTTCCGGATCCGGCTCAACGCAGACGTCGGATGCGGTCTCTTCGGCCGCAACCTCGGCGCCCGCCGGTTCCGCATGGCCGTCGTCGTCCTCTGACGCAGCGGTTTCCTCCATTAACCCCTTTGCCGGATCTGCTGCGCTGTCGGCTTCGGCTTCGGCTCCGATCTCAGGCTGGACTTCGCCTGCGACCGGCTCAGGGAGCGTAGCGGGCTCGCTGGCGAGCGCGGTCACCGCTTTTGGCTCGGGGCCAGGTCCTCGCGCGTCCATGACGTCGGCCGCCGCCACGACAGCAGGCGGTGTCTTCGGCGGGTCGTCGATCAACTCCTGGAAAGCGTTGAAGATGCACTGGCAAAAGCCGCATTTGACCTTCCCGGCCTTGGCCCGCAACTGATCGGAAGTGACCCGGAAGACTGTGTTGCAGGTGGGGCAACGAGTACGCATCAGGACTTGGTACCGGTCAGGCATACCCAGTCTTCGCGAAAATCGGCAATCCGCATCGGTAGCCACTGCCCGTAAATCGCCATGATTTCGTCCGCCTGCTCGCGCAGGATGCCGGACAGAGCCAGGCGACCACCTCCGCGGACATGGGCGCAGATGGCCGGGGCTAGGACGCGTAATGGATTAGACAAGATATTGGCCACGACGAGATCATACGCGCCGGCAACCGGCTGCGCCGAGTCGTGAAACGTCGCGTTCACGCCGTTTCGTTGCGCATTGGCCCGGGCCGCTTCAACCGCCAGCGGGTCGATGTCGACACCAACCACGCTGGCAGCCCCGAGACGGGCCGCCGCAATCGCCAGAATGCCTGAGCCGCATCCATAATCGAGAACCGAACAGCCGGCGTGAACATTGCGTTCGAGCCATTCGAGACAAAGACGGGTGGTCGGATGCGATCCGGTGCCGAAGGCCATTCCGGGGTCGAGAACCAGGTTGACCGCGGCTGGGTCCGGCGCCGCGTGCCAGGAGGGAACGATCCACAAGCGCTCCGACACGCGGATGGGATCGAACTGCGACTGGGTCAGCCGGACCCAGTTCTGCTCGGCGACTTCCTCGACGGTCCATGCCGGCACCGTAGTCAGACCAGCAGTGGCGCTCGCTCGTGCCAGCAGGGCGCCGACATCGACATCGGGTTCGAGCAGGGCAATGACACGGGAACGGTTCCAGCCAGACGCGACGATCGAACCCGGCTCGCCGAACTGTGGTTGTTCGTCCGGTGTTCCGGCGTCGGCATCCTCGACGCTGGCAGAGAGCGCCCCGACATCCAGAAGGGCATCACACACCGGTTCGGCATGTGATGCATCGGTCAGGAAACTGACGCTCTGCCAGGCCATCGCCTATTTCTTGACTTCGCCCTTTTCGGCGAGTTTCTTCTCAAGGTAGTGAATGCTTGTGCCGCCCTCGACGAAGCGCGCGTCGTGCATCAATTCCTGATGGAGCGGAATGTTGGTCTTGATGCCCTCGATGCCCATTTCGGACAGCGCGATGCGCATACGGCGAATCGCCTGCCCCCGCGTGTCACCGTAGGCGATCACCTTGCCGACCATCGAGTCGTAGTGCGAGGGCACGGTATAGCCCTGATAGATGTGCGAATCGACACGGATTCCCGGTCCGCCGGGCGGATGATAGAAAGTGATCTTGCCAGGACAGGGGACGAACGTGAAGGGATCTTCGGCGTTGATGCGGCATTCAATGGCGTGACCGCGGAACGTGACGTCCTTCTGCCGGTAGCGCAGCTTCTCTCCCGCTGCGACACGGATCTGCTCCTGGACAATATCGATGCCGGTGATCGCCTCGGTCACCGGATGTTCGACCTGAACACGGGTGTTCATCTCGATGAAGAAGAACTCGCCGTTTTCGTAGAGGAATTCAAAGGTGCCCACGCCGCGGTAACCAATCTTGCGGCAGGCGTCGGCACAGCGTTCGCCGATGCGGCTGATCAGTCGGGCCGGGATGTGCGGCGCTGGAGCTTCCTCAATCACCTTCTGGTGGCGGCGCTGCATTGAGCAGTCACGCTCGCCGAGATAGATGACATTACGAAACTGGTCGGCGAGAATCTGGATTTCCACGTGACGCGGATTCTCCAGATATTTCTCCATATACACCATCGAGTTGCCGAATGCAGCCTGCGCCTCGGTGCGTGTCATCTGCACGGCGCTGATCAGCGCCGCTTCCGTATGAACCACGCGCATGCCGCGCCCGCCACCACCACCGGACGCCTTGATGATCACCGGATAGCCGACCAGCCGGGCTATCTGCACGATTTCCCTGGGATCTTCCGGCAACGCGCCATCTGAACCAGACACGCAGGGAACGCCGGCAGCCTTCATCGCGTCCTTGGCGGACACCTTGTCCCCCATCAGGCGTATGGTTTCGGCGCGCGGTCCGATGAAGACGAAGCCTGACGATTCGACACGCTCGGCAAAATCGGCATTCTCCGAAAGGAACCCGTAGCCGGGATGGATGGCCTCGGAATCGGTCACTTCAGCCGCCGAGATGATGGCCGGAATGTTCAAATAGCTCAGGGCCGACTGCGCCGGACCGATGCAGACCGACTCGTCGCCCAGCTTGACATACTTGGCTTCGCGATCTGCCTCGGAATGGACGACGACGGTCTTGATGCCGAGTTCGCGACAAGCGCGCTGAACGCGCAAGGCAATTTCGCCGCGGTTGGCGATCAGAATTTTTCCGAACATTGCTCGTTCAGCCAATCACGAAAAGCGGAGCGCCAAACTCGACCGGTTCGCCGTTCTCGACCAGAATCGCCTTCACTACTCCTGAGGCATCAGCCTCGATCTCGTTGAGAAGCTTCATCGCCTCGATGATACACAGCGTATCGCCTTCCTTGACGGCTTGGCCGATCTGGGCAAAGGCCTCGGCGCCCGGCGAAGGAGCCCGGTAGAAAGTGCCGACCATCGGCGACTTGACGATGTGCCCATCCGGAATATCATCCTCGTCGTCGAGCTTTACTGCCGAAGCGGCGGCCGGCGCCGCGCCCAGTAGTGCAAGGGGAGCGGCATATTGCTGCATCGGGACGGCAAGCGCGCCGTAGTTCTTGGCAATGCGCACCCGTTCCTCGCCTTCGGTCAGCTCAAGTTCGGTAATGCCTGACTCCTGGACGAGATCGATAAGTTTCTTCAGTTTGCGCAGATCCATTGAGACTCCCCTCTGTGTTGCGTCGATCCGACGCAAGGTCCGGCGATTGCCGCGTTAATCGATATTGACTCGGTTGAGCAGATACTCGAGTGCCAAAAGATAGCCCTCGTGACCGAGGCCGGAGATCACTCCCAGAGCCAGGTCGGAAAAATAGGAATGATGTCGGAAGGGCTCGCGCGCATGGACATTCGAAAGATGCACTTCGATGAACGGGATCGCCACCGCCGCCAGCGCGTCGCGCAGCGCGACGCTGGTATGCGTGTACGCCGCGGGATTGATGATGATGGCGCGCACTCCCTGCTCGCGCGCAGCGTGAATGCGCTCGATCAACGCTCCTTCATGGTTGCTCTGGAAGCTCTCGAGATCGACGCTGGCGCCTTCGGCCAGGCGCGCAAGCGCCAGATTTATATCCGCCAACGTCACATGACCGTAATGATCAGGCTCGCGGGTACCAAGCAGGTTCAGATTGGGGCCGTGCACTACCAGGATGCGGGGCTTCTCAGCCGGCGCGGTTTCGGCTTTTCGCTTCGTCATAGGCGCAAGTTTGCCGCAAATCGCGGCTATTTGTCCACTCTATTCACCGATCAGGGTGCGCAATGCATCGGCACGGATGCGCTCACGCGTTCGTCCGTCACGCTGCTTCATGGCCACCCGCTCCAGTTGCGGCGGGAAAATCACCAGATTGGCCCCGGCGGTATCGGTTTCCATGACCAGAACCGCTTCGGCACGCTCGTTACGCGGGGTGGCATGTTCGAATTCGATGCCGCGATTGAGCAAGAAGATCTCGACTTCCTTGGCACTGTCGGCGAAGAGGAGAATGTCGATATGAGAATGCTCGCCAGCCGTTCCATCGAGGACGGAACCAGCAAGATAAGGCGAGTAATCGGCAAGCAGTTCAAGCAGGCGCAGCGCGCTCAAGCGCATGGCCCGAATCAGATCCGGATGCGACTGTTCCTGGTAGAGACTGCGGTAAGCCCGCAGTTCAGCCTCGACCTCGGCATTGTCCGGATACGCGGTATGCTCCGGCAGACCCAACTGGCGCGCGGCCTTGCGTTTGGCGTGATGATAGTCGGCAATGCCGTCCTCGGCCATCAGGCGGGCGGCGGCACTGGCTATGGTGGCACGGGAGCCGTTGCTCGAACGGGACCGTTCATGACGGGGCATGGGAAAAGCGATCAGGGTAAAATCGCCCCATTCTAACGGGTCTATGTGACATGCACATTCATATTCTGGGCATCTGCGGCACCTTCATGGGCGGCCTCGCGCAACTGGCGGCAGCTTCCGGGCACAAGGTCACTGGCTGCGACGCCAATGTCTATCCGCCGATGAGCGATCAGCTGCGCGCCGCCGGCGTCGACCTGATCGAAGGTTTCGACACCGGTCAACGCGCAATACAACCCGATATCTTCGTCATCGGCAACGCGGTTTCACGCGGCAATCCGTTGCTCGAGGCCATTCTCGACGACGGCCTGCCCTATGTTTCTGGTCCGCAGTGGCTAGCCGAACATGTACTGCAGGGTCGTTGGGTTCTTGGTGTCGCCGGCACGCACGGCAAAACCACCGCTGCCTCGATGCTCGCGTGGATCCTCGAGGATGCCGGTCTGCAACCCGGCTTCCTGATCGGCGGGGTTCCACTGAATTTCGGCGTCTCGGCACGTCTTGGCGGCACGCCTTTCTTCGTCATCGAGGCCGATGAATACGATACCGCGTTCTGCGACAAGCGCTCCAAGTTCGTGCATTACCGGCCGCGAACCCTTGTCCTGAACAATCTCGAGTTCGACCATGCAGACATATTCGATGATCTTGACGCTATCGAGACACAATTCCACCATCTCGTGCGAACCCTGCCCAGCAACGGGCTGATCGTCGCCAACGCTGGTGAAGCCAGCCTTGAGCGTGTCCTGAAGCGCGGATGCTGGACGCCGGTCGAGCATTTCAACGACCCCTCCGGCTTTCACGCCAGCGGCGACGATACCAGCGGTGAGCTGGTTCTGCGCGGTCGGCACGGCGAACTCGGGCGCATCAAGTGGCCGCTCTCGGGCGAGCATAACCTTGCCAACGCCTGTGCAGCCCTGCTTGCCGCCCGCCATGCCGGGGTGCCGCTGGACAAGGGCCTGGAAGCGCTCTCCCGTTTCGGGAACGTCAAACGTCGAATGGAAGTTTGCGGAACGGTCCGCGAAGTAACGGTCTACGACGATTTTGCCCACCATCCCACCGCTATCGCGACGACCGTGGCCGGGCTGCGACGCAAGGTCGGGCGAGCCCGCATCATTGCCGTGCTCGAGCCGCGCTCGAACACGATGAAGCTTGGCGTCATGAAGAGCCAGCTACCTGAGAGCCTGGCCGAATCCGATGCCGTCTTCTGTTACGCCGCCAACCTCGGATGGGATCCCCGCGAGGTACTGGTGCCGATGGGTGTCAAGGCGGTCGTGGACGACGATCTCGATCGCCTGGTAAGCAAGGTTGTCGCGCAAACCCGTGCCGGCGACCACGTTCTGGTGATGAGCAACGGCGGGTTCGGCGGCATTCACGGCAAGTTGCTCGCCGCGCTGGCCGGATGAACATCCGGCGGCGATCCTGGCGGCAGGCGACTGCCGCCGCCAGGATCCGCAAACGGCGGATCAGCGCTCCAGCGATTCGACCACGGCCAACGCGGTCATATTGACCAGGCGGCGAACCGTCGATGTCGAGGTCAGGACATGAACCGGACGGGCTGCGCCGAGCAGAATGGGGCCAATGGTCACGCCCTCGCCGGCGGTCATCTTCAGTAGGTTGTAGGCAATGCTCGCGGCGTCGATATTCGGCATGATCAACAGGTTGGCCTCGCCCTTGAGCGGGGATTCGGGGTGTGCTTGGCGACGAATATCTTCCGACAGGGCAGAGTCGCCGTGCATTTCGCCGTCGATTTCGAGCTCATCGGATGACATGGCGGGCAGCAGGGCGGCAGCAAGGCTCATCTTGCGCGCGGCTTCGGATGAACCGGAACCGAAATTTGAATGCGAGAGCAGAGCGACCTTGGGATTGATACCGAAGCGCCTGACCTGGTCAGCGGCCATCAGCGTCATCTCGGCAATTTCCTCGGCACTCGGGTTTTCGTTGATATGCGTATCGCAGATGAACAGCGAGCGCCCCGGCAGCATCAGGTAATTCATCGCTGCCAGAGTATGGACACCCTGGCGCTTGCCGATGACCTGATTGATCACGCCGAGGTGATGGCTGTACTGGCCGGTCATGCCACAGAGCAGGCCGTCGGCGTAACCGAGTTTGAGCAGCATCGAGCCGATCAGTGTCGGCTTGCGGCGCAAGGCTTCCTTGGCCAGCGCCGGCGTGATGCCGTGGCGGACCATAAGCTTGTGATACTCCGTCCAGCATTCACGATAGCGCTCATCGGATTCCGGATTAACGATATCGAAATCGACACCCGGCCTGATGCGCAGGTTGGTTTTCTCCAGGCGATGTTCGATGACCGAAGGCCGGCCAATCAGGATGGGACGGGCGAATCTTTCCTCGACGACGACCTGGGCGGCACGCAGCACGCGCTCGTCTTCGCCCTCGGCATAGATGATGCGTTTTCCCTTGGCCTGACGGGCAGCCTGAAAGATGGCGCGCATGCCGACACCAGTGTGATAAACGAACTCGGAGAGCTTGGCAGTGTAGGCATGCCAGTCGGTGATCGGGCGGGTGGCGACTCCGGAAGCGATGGCCGCCCGCGCGACAGCGGGTGCGATCCTGACAATCAGGCGCGGGTCGAAAGGTTTGGGAATGAGATATTCCGGGCCGAAAGACAGGTCATGCCCGGGGTAGGCCATGGCGACCTCGTCGGTAACCTCGGCTTCGGCGAGTTCGGCGATGGCCTTGACGCTGGCCATCTTCATTTCCTCGGTGATGCGAGTGGCGCCGACATCGAGCGCGCCGCGGAAGATGAAGGGGAAGCAGAGAACGTTGTTGACCTGGTTCACATAGTCGGAACGGCCGGTGGCGATGATGACGTCCGGACGCACCTCCCGCGCCAGTTCCGGCATGATTTCCGGGGTCGGGTTGGCGAGCGCGAAGACCATCGGCCTTTCGGCCATGCTGGCCACCATCTCCTGCTTGAGCACGCCGGGGGCCGAGAGGCCGAGGAAGACGTCAGCACCAACCATCGCATCGCCCAGCGTGCGCTCGGTGGTTTCGCGGGCGTAATGCGCCTTGGTGGCCTCCATGGCGGCTTCGCGACCGACGAAGACGACCCCCTTGGAATCGCAAACGGTGATGTTCTCGCGCCTGACGCCGAGTTTGCACCACAGGTTGAGACAGGAAATGGCGGCGGCACCGGCGCCGGAACAGACGACCTTGATCTCGTCAATCTTCTTGCCAACGACCTTCAGGCCATTCAGCATGGCGGCGGCGGAAATGATCGCCGTACCGTGCTGGTCGTCATGGAAGACCGGAATGTTCATCCGCTCCTTGAGTTTCTCCTCGATATAGAAGCACTCGGGTGCCTTGATGTCTTCCAGGTTGACACCGCCCAGAGTCGGCTCCATCGCGGCGATGATGTCGATCAGGCGGTCCGGATCGTTCTCGGCCAGTTCGATGTCGAAGACATCGATGCCGGCGAATTTCTTGAACAGACAGGCCTTGCCCTCCATCACCGGCTTGGCCGCCAGCGGGCCGATATTGCCCAGGCCAAGGACGGCGGTGCCGTTGGTGACCACGCCGACGAGGTTGGCGCGCGAAGTGTAATCGGCCGCTGTTGCAGGATCCGCGGCGATGGCGTCGCAGGCAGCGGCGACACCCGGCGAGTAGGCCAGCGCGAGATCGCGCTGGTTGGTCAGTGTCTTGGTGGGACAAACCGAGATCTTGCCCGGAGTCGGCAGGCGATGATATTCAAGTGCGGCTTCGCGCAGATCTTTTTCCACGAACTATCCTCCGGGTTTCGACTATTGGGCGAAACCTCTTAGATTACCGGAAAGCTTCCTGTGCGGCAAAACGTAATTATCCCGAATTTTTCATAAAAGCAGGCGAATCTCGTTTAACCCATTGATATAATTGGGGTTACGCCAATAACGCTTCGTAAGAAGCCTAAACGAGACCGCCCATGGACAATTCTATCCCAACCCAGCTTCGCTTTCCCGCCAGCGCCGGATTTACGATCCGGGCAGAGTTTGACGGCGGGGCGATGTCCTCCGACTTTGGCGCACTCCTGTTGCGTGGCATCGACCTGCAAATCGGCCTGATTCCCCGCCTGGTCAGCGCGATTCACGACAAACGCCACGCCTCGTACATTGACCATCCGCTGGCCGACCTGCTTCGTCAGCGGATATTCCAGACCGCCAGCGGCTACGCCGACGGTAATGACGCCAACACGCTGCGGCGCGATCCGCTGTTCAAACTGGCGGTCGGTCGTGCCCCGCTGGGCGAGGGAAATGACCTGGCCTCCGGCCCCACGCTCTCCCGGCTCGAGAACAGCGTATCGCGCAAAGACATTTACCGCCTGGCCAAAAGCTTCGTCGACGCCTTCATCGCCAGCTACGCCCAAGCGCCTGCCGTGATCGTGCTGGATATGGATCACTCTGAGGATGCCACTCACGGGCAGCAGGAACTGGCGTTCTACAACCACCACTACGGCAATCATTGCTACCTGCCGTTGTTCCTCTTCGAAGGACTCTCCGGGAAGCTGATCACCGCCGTCCTGCGTCCGGGCAAGCGTCCCACCGGTAAAGAGAATGCGGTCATCATCAAGCGCGTGCTGCACCTGCTCCGCCAGGCCTGGCCCGAGACCCACATCCTGCTGCGCGGGGATGGTCACTTCGCGAATCCCGAACTGATGACCTTGTGCGAGTCCGATCCGCATCTGGACTTTCTCTTCGGCCTGGCCGGCAACCAGGTGCTCTCGCCCAAGGCCGAGCCGCTGCTGAAGAAAGCCCGTGCGCTGCACCAGACACACAGCGCCAACGCCCAGCGCCTGGGGAACGCCGAGCCTGCGGCGACACGACTGTACGACGATATCGAGTATCAGGCGGGCTCGTGGCCCAAGGCTTACCGCGTGGTGGTCAAGGCCGAGGTGATGGCCTTGGGTGACAACCCGCGGTACGTGGTGACCTCGCTGTCCGACCCGACGCCTGATGTGCTTTACAAAGAGCTGTACTGTGCTCGAGGGCAGGACGAGAACTTCATCAAGGCGGTGAAGAACGACTTGGCCAGTGACCGGACCTCCGATCATGCCTTCCTCGCCAATCACCTGCGGCTGTTCTATTCGTGTGCGGCGTATGGGTTGATTCACGGCTTGCGCGAGAACACGCTGGTGCATACGGAACTGGCCAAGGCGCAACCGCTGTCGATTATCCTGAAACTCTTTAAGTTGGCGGTGCGCGTGGTGCAGTACAAGGATCGGATCAAGCTGTCCTTGCCTACGTCGTGTCCGATGAAGGGGGTGCTGGCGCGGGTGACCGAGTTGCTTTACCTCGTCCCGCGCCCGCCGGCGCCGGCCTGATCGACTCGGCGACGCCGTCTCATGCTGCCGACTCGAATCCGCTTGAGCGGAGGTGAGGTCTCGCCAGCGCTCTGTCCAGGGATCGATGGCGGCAGGGTGTGATGCCCAAAAGTTGGGGTATTTGGCCGATCGTGGCGGGTTGGCAGCAAAATTCGCAGCAAGCTGACTCGCATCACGGCTGGAATGGCACGACATTGACATCGCGCGGCGGGTTTATGAAACATCCGGGTTATGAATTTCGGGGTCAGAAACGATGCGCGAAGGTCAGCCTGAAGGTTCGTGGCTCAGCCGGAAGAACGTGGTGATCGAACACCGGCGCGGTTTCATTGGGTAACTGCGAGTCATGCCAGTATTCGATATCGTTCACGGGCTCTGTCCTTCGCCGCCTCGGGGTGGCCTCGGGCCATGCCTTCGCGCACGACGATCTCGGCCCGCTCGAAATCAACGTCCTTCACCCGCAGCCGCACGCACTCCATCAACCGCATGCCCGTTCCGTAAAGCAAACGCGCCATCAGGCCGTGCACGCCGCTCATGCGATCGAGAATCGCCGTCACCTCCTGGCGTGTCAGCACCACCGGCAGACGCTGCGGCTGCTTGGCACGGACGACCTTGGGAACCGCTGATTTATTCGTCACCCCGGCGAAAGCCGGGGTCCAGTTCGTTGATTTTCCTGGATTCCGGCCTGCGCCGGAATGACAGATTAGGAATAAATCAGCGCTTCCCTTGTCGAGCCAGGGCAGATCGATATTCAACACCTCGCGGTAAAGAAACAGCAAAGCCGACAACGCCAGATTCTGCGTCGCCGCCGCCACCCTCCCCTCCACCGCAAGATGCGTCAGAAAAGCCTCAACCTCGACCGCCCCCATCTCGCGCGGGTGGCGCTTGCCGTGGAAGAGGATGAAGCGTTTTATCCATTGAAAATATTGCGTTTCGGTGCGGATGCTGTAATGCTTGGCGCGCAGGCGGTCGCGCACCTGGTCGAGCAGTTTTGGCGGCGGTGGGGGTTGAGGGGTGGCATCTGGCATGATGATTTTAATAAAGTAAAAATATTCAATGCGTTGCAAACAATTTGTTCGCGTTATACACCTTCGGCTGGTTAAGTATACGCCTGCCAAGGCGTATACTTAACGTTAGCCGTCACTATATGGCACCGCGCTTCGAACTTGAGCCTCATCACCGCAACGTGCCAGACGAGGAGTTCGTCGCGGATCTACAGCGCGTCGCGAGAGAGCTGGCCAAGCCGACCGTAACCAGCGACCAATACAATGAACGCGGCAGATTCCACGCCTCTTCGCTGGCGCGTCGCTTTGGGTCATGGCTCAAGGCGCTTGAGCGGGCCGGCCTCGCCAAGTCGCGTACGCTGCATATCTCGAATGACGACCTGTTCCAGAATCTCGCCGAAGTCTGGACACGGCTCGGCCGGCAGCCCAAGTACAACGATCTAACGTCGCAGTCTTCGCGGTTCTCCAGCGGCACTTACGAGAATCGTTTTGGGGGGTGGAGAAAAGGACTTGAAGCATTCGTGGCCTGGGCCAACGAAGGCGAGGCTCACGCCGCTGAGCCTTCACTTAACGGACGCGCCACTCGGCATCGAACGCCACGCAATATCAATTACCGCCTTCGCTTTCTGGTAATGCGTCGAGACAACTTTAAGTGCCGCATTACAGGGCGTTCACCGGCTACCGACCCAACCGTAATTCTTGAGGTTGACCACATCGTCCCATGGGACAAGGGCGGCGAGACAGTGATGGAAAACCTTCAAACTCTTGCGAAGGACATCAACATTGGCAAAAGCAATCTCTCAATGCACCATGACGGCTAATCGGGTAAGGACCGGCTTCTAACCGGCCCTCCCCACACCACCCACCATGCGGGTCCGCAGTGGGCGGTTCAACGAGTTGACGCGCTCGACTAAGACGAATAACCCTGCGCCTTGCACCATAACGTCTTGATGCTCAGCAACCCTTTGGTCTTGAGCCAGTCATTGCTCAACGCTTGTTGCATCGCCGGAGTACGTGCCATGTGCCAGTAGCTCTTGCTGCTGACGCCATGCTGGATCGCTGTTTTCAGGCTCACGCCCAACGCCAGCAAGTGCTTGATCTTCGTGCGCGGCCAGCGCCATTGTTTCCAATAGCCCATTCGGATGCGCCGTCTGATCCACTCGTCCAGTCCCGGGATCGGTCGGTAGTACTCGCTGATGCCAAAGTACCCCATCCACCCCCGCACGTACTGTCCCAGCTTGCGCAGCCGGAACTCCATTGATACTCCCCAGCTCCTGCCGGTGAGTTCCTTCACGCGGTACTTGAACGCCGCCAGCTTTTTCTCCAGCCAGCGGATTTTGCCCCGAACTATCGTGAAGCCCAGAAAACCGCATTCACTTATCTTCGCCACCTTGCTTTTGACCGGGTTGATTTTGAGCTTCAGACGACCTTCCAGATATTGCGTCAAACTTTGCATGACTCGGTTTCCTGCTCGCGGACTTTTGACCAGCACCACCATGTCGTCGGCGTATCGCGCAAAACGATGCCCACGCCGTTCGAGTTCATGATCCAGTTCGTTGAGCAGAATGTTGGCCAAGAGCGGCGACAGCGGCCCACCCTGGGGCGTGCCGATGTCGCTGGGCTCGACGTGCTCACCGACCAGCACCCCGGCGCGCAGGTAACGTCCGATCAGATTCAACAACGCCTTGTCGCGGATCGTTCGCCCGAGGATATTCATCAACACGTCGTGATTGACCGTGTCGAAGAATTTGGCGAGGTCAATATCCACGGCCATGGCGTAGCCGTCCTTCACATGCCGTTGTACCTGTCTGATCGCTTGGTGTGCATTGCGGCCCGGTCGAAAGCCGAAGCTCGATCCCGAGAAGCGGGGATCGAAGATCGGCGTGAGCACTTGGGCGATAGCCTGCTGGATGACCCGATCCATGAGGATCGGAATCCCCAGCAGCCGCTTGCTGCCGTCCTCCTTGGGTATTTCGACCCGACGGACGGCACTGGGGCGATAGTGCCCGGTTTCGAGTTGGCTTCGGATGTCTCCCCAGTGCGCCCGCAGGTAGGCGGGAAAGCCCTCGATGGTGATGCCGTCGATACCCGGCGCCCCCTTGTTGGCTTTCACGCGCCCCCACGCGGTGCGCAGGTTGCCGCTGGAGAGTACTGCTGCCATTAACTCGGTTGTTTCCACTGCTTTTCGTCTCGTCTTGTTTCAAGGCTCGGTTCGGGTTGTTCGCCGGCTCGCCTTCCCCGCCTGGGGATACTTCGGCTACGCCAAGATCGCTCCGTCTGCTCCTTGTGGTTCGTTGTTCGATCCTTCGCCGCGCCACAACTTGCACGACTACTATGATCTCTGCTGACTTCTGCCGCTTCACATCAGCCATTGCTGACCGCTGCGCTGTTACGGTTACTGAACGTTGCTGCCCGTTCGATCGCCCTTGATGCGTGACAGCCCACATCGGCGCTGGTTGATTGGGACTGGCTCAACCCGGCCACCTTTCGTTCAGCCTACGTCACCGCTCGCGCGGCAGATCTCCCCAGGTAAGAACGCGATGTTTCCGCGCACAAGCGCCGCATTTACCGTAAGGGTCGTACCGGTGGGCTTCGTCGTCCTGTGCCGACTCGCCTCGACCCTCTCGGCCTTCTATGCAGTTTCTGTCCGTCGCCTCGCACGTTTGCACTCCGGCTTCCTCCAGACAAGCCCTCGCGAGCTTGCCCTTGCCTTCGGCTAGTGGTTATCATTGACTCGTGATGAATCCATGTCGGTGCTCCCACAGGGGACTTCCACCCCATTACATCGCGCCCATGCTGGGCGCACACCCGGCGCTCAACCACGTTCGCTTCGCTCTCTGGACGCTGCGCGATAAAGCCGCGCAGCGCCGGTTAGCTCTACTACAAGGGCTTCTACAAGGGCTTCCCCATATTTAGCAAGCGGGCTTCTGATTTTTACTGTCTCATCGTTGTTCTGCCTCAATGATCTGTCTGCCCATCTGGTCTGCCATGTCGAAGCAAAGAAGGTGAAGGACTGCGGTACTACAATCGGTTATCCCCCAAGGGGACTTCCTCCGGGGCGTATTCCGTGATGCGTTCGTTGAGACGGTCAGCGTGGGAAAGAAGATCGCCGACACAGCGGTTGGCCCAGCCGGGTAGCTCTTCAAGGTGGGCGCCGATTTCCCGGCGCAGGCGCTCGACTTTTTGCGGCAGGACGATGCCGAACTCGCTGATCAACCCGCGCAGACGGTTGTAGAGTGCGGTGCGCTCTTCGATGAAGCCTTGCCGGGTGCGGTGCAGACAGAGGATGGCTTGCTGGTCGATGTCCTTGATTGGTACGAAGCGCGTATTGGGCCGGGTAACGGCTTCGCAGATCGCTGCGGCATCCGCCGCATCATTCTTGCCGCGCTTGCCGCTCATCCGGTACGGCGCCACGAACTTGGGCGCCATCAGTTTGACGGTGTGCCCGAACTGCCGGAACAGTCTTGCCCAGTGATGCGCACCCGAGCAGGCCTCCATACCGATCAGACAAGGCGGTAGATTGGCGACCATCTCCAGTAATTGGCTGCGCGCCACCTTCGGTTTGACGAAAGCTGCCTGGCCGCTCTGGTCAATGCCATGTAAAGCGAATACATTCTTGGCGAGATCGATGCCAACGGTGACAATACTCATGGACTTCCCCTTTCGAATGAATGATTCAGTCTGGAAACTCAATCATGGCAGCTACTGCTACCGGTGGCTTCCGCCGCTACTTCGGGACGGGGAAGTCCCTTTCATTCGTTAGCCACCTCAAGAAAGGACTATGCGCATGGAGAATAAGTGGTGGGAGTATTACGCGGTTCGCTATTTCGTGGGCACAGTAGTTGGCGCCCTCGTTGTAGCCTTTCTAAACCTCGAGCCGTGTTCTCCCTTTAAAGATCGCTTGGCTATCCTCGGAGACTCGAAGGAGGCAACGTTTCTTGGCGTTGGACTATTTGCGGCACTTGGCTTTGCTTTCTGCTACATCGCTAGTTCGCCAGTGCTGACTCTTCACGCCACTCGAGCACATCTGCGCCTCTCCGCCATTAAGGCTTCGCCATATGCGTTCACCGCCGCTCTTCTCGTACCAACGTTACTCACCATTTTGTGGTTCTGGCAGTTCCTGCCGCCAGTCGCGGCCGCAGGTGCTGGTTTGGTTGTTGGTGTTGAAAGCGGTCTGGTTCTTCTCGCTCTTTTCACGAAATTCAACGTCGTTGAAACTTTCTATCGCGATCTGGCTACCGTGCGCTCCAAAGGTATGCCCAAGAATGACAAACCACCAACGCCCGGCATCGAGTACATCACCTCCTACCGCCATCTTCGCGAGCACGGCAATGCCTTTCTGATCGTGCTACTCGAAGGACTGCTCGCGTACGCCCTCTTTCATAGTCCATCGCGTAGCTGCGCCATGGTCATTCTTGCGCTCTGGTTGCTTCCGGCGGCGACCGTTTGGCTGGTTGGCACAGTTTTGGAGAGTCGCCTTGTTTCCAAGGCCCTGCCCTAAGGTGGCTCGGGCGAAAAACCGGGGACAGACCAGAATGGCACTTACTTAAGCCCCAACATACTGATGTAATTGATAAAGCAGGCTGAATCGACGCGTGATAAGTTGGAGTCGCCAAACACCCGACTGTCACCCGAGGAATCAGCCCCAATGCATGCTACTCACAAAGCCATCACCCGGCAACGTCACGCGATTTCGGCGAAGGCCAACAGCGTAGATGCCCACGCGTTTTTCGATCTATTGACTGGGCCGGAACTCTTCGATGCCGTGGAGTTGGCCTTGCCGCCGCACCGAGAGCGACTGTTTCCGCCCACTGAAACGCTATCGATGTTTTTGGCGCAAGCCCTCAGCGCCGACCGCTCCTGCCAACGCGCCGTCAATGAAGGGGCGATCAAGCGCCTGATCGCCGGACTCACGCCCTGCAGCACCCATACCGGCGCCTACTGCCGGGCTCGCCAACGCGTGCCGACGTCGATGGTCAGTACCTTGACCCATCAGACCGGGCAATGGCTAACGGCCCATGCCCCGGCGGCATGGCACTGGCGGGGGCGTCCGGTACGATTGGTGGATGGGGCCACGGTGATCATGCCCGATACTGACGCCAATCAGGCCGACTTCCCGCAGCCCGGTAGCCAGAAGGCTGGATTGGGATTCCCGCAATGCCGGATCGTCGGCCTGATCTGCCTGGGCAGCGGTGCTGTGCTCAATGCCGCGATCAGCGCCTGTCGCGGCAAAGGCAGCGACGAGCAGTCCTTGCTGCGCCGCCAGATCGACACCTTGGTGCGCGGCGATGTGCTGGTGGGCGATGCGTTCTTTGCCACCTACTTCCTGCTCTGCGCGCTGATCGAGCGCGGGGTTGATGCCGTCTTTGAACAACACGGATCACGCCAACGCACCACCGATTTTTGCCTCGGCCAGCGACTGGGGGAGCGTGACCACCTGCTGGTTTTATCCAAACCAGGCATCAAGCCAGACTGGATGTCTCAGGAGGATTACGCGCAGGCACCGGCCAGTGTCACGGTTCGCGAGCTTCGGGCGGGGGGCAAGACACTCGTCACGACCTTTCTGTGTCCAAAGCAAACATCCAAGGAGGCCATCAAACGCCTGTATCGGGATCGCTGGCATGTTGAACTTGATCTGCGCAACATCAAGACCACCTTGGGCATGGAGCAACTGGGCTGCCAAACGCCAGCCATGGCCGTGAAGGAAATCTGGGTCTATCTGCTCGCCTACAATTTGATCCGCTTGATGATGGCTCAAGCGGCGCTACAAAGCGGCCTCTTGCCCCGTCAGTTGAGCTTCAAGCATGCCGTGCAAGTCTGGCTCGCCTGGGCGCCTCATGCCTATCATGGTGGCATCGCACACCCCAGCCAACTCTTCGCCCTCATTGCCCAGCAAACCGTCGGCAATCGCCCAGGCCGCATCGAGCCTCGTGCCCTCAAGCGACGCCGCAATGCCTACCCATTATTGATGAGACCACGCCCTATGGCACGGGAGGATATCCAGCGCCATGGGCACCCAAAAAAGCTTAAGTAAGTGCCATTCGGGACAGACCAGTAATAACTGGGTAGAGTAGAGGACAGGCTTTCGCCTGCCCTCCCTCATCAAACCGTGCATGCGATTTTCCCGCACACGGCTTTCCGATGTTCTTCACACCAAGGCATGCGCAGTTCCTCGACTCATGGTTGCTAGCTCAACCGAGTTGGTCGAACCTGCGCACTCAATGCTTGAGTAAGCAACATCAGCGTTTTCCTGCTTGGCCTTGGCATAGAGCTTCCTCTGTAGCGTCCTGATCGTATCCGGGATGGTTAGCGACATGGCAATCCCCTGATCCTCCGCGCTTCGGTTGCATGAACAAAGCAGGGTTCCTTCCCTCGACCGGGGTTGTGTTGTCCCGCGATCTCAGTCGGTACTATGAACCCCTCCGACTCCCGTCTCAGGCCGCTGCGCTTTCGTTTCCTTATACGCAACAGTCGGTGGCCTCCCCACCTCCCAAAACGGGTCTCCAGCACTGGGCAGTCTATCTTCGAGTACATGCCGACCCTGCTACCCCGGGAGTCAACGAATGCCACTTCCGTTATTTCAGCATCCACCCAACGGCCTTCCCCTTCTGTCCACTGGGGTCGGCGTCTCCATTTCGTTTACGAGGCTACTCATGGGTTCACTTGCGTTACGGCCTGCTCTCTTGCTGTTTGGAAACTCACGACCCCGCGTTACCGCGACGCCGCTTCCTCATGCTACCGGGGCGTACGGACAACTCCCCGGACGGGACTTCAACCCGCTAGATTTACTGCTGTTACTGCGAACGGACAAACCACGGTTTTTGGCTGTTTTGCGCGGTTGACCGTGGCAATGAGTAGAAATTTTGGTCTGTCCCGAATGGCACCAAGTTAAGGACTTATTGCATCCACTTTTTCAGCCACAATGCTGGCGATGAGCATGCTGGACGGCCTTAACTTAGCGCCATTCTGGTCTGTCCCCGATTTTGCACCCGATTTTGCAAGTGCAACCCGGTGCAGCCATTTCTCCAGCGCCCCGACCGCCAGCTCTCATCAATGGCGGGAGGGAGTGACCACGGGCAGATGCGGCAAATGGCTGGGCAAGCGATCGGGCGTTCCGCTCCACCGGCGATCGCTTACTGGGCGATCACGGGCCTTGGACCGGCAAGGAAAGTACGAATTCCGCACCGCCGCCCGCCTGATTGCTCGCGGCCAGCCGGCCGCCGTGGCGCTCGACGATTGCGTAGCTTATTGAGAGGCCAAGGCCGGTCCCCTGCCCGACCTGCTTGGTGGTGAAGAAGGGCTCGAACAGGCGGCCGAGATCGGCGTCGGCGATTCCCGGGCCGTTGTCGGCGAAGCTCAGTCTGACCATGCCGTCCGCCACCGTCCCCGAAATGCGGAGCCGGCCGGCGGCCCGGGAGGCCATGGCGTCGCAGGCGTTCTGCACCAGATTCATTGCCACCTGCTGCAACTGGCCGGACGAACCGGTGCACCGCAAATCGGGCGGCAAATCGACGTCGACCGCAACTTTCGCCGGGGCGCTCTGCACCACCCAGCGCACCGAGCGCTCGATGACTTCGTTGATATTCACCTGCTCCGGCAACATCTTGTCGACCGCGGCAAAGCGTTTCAGCGCGTCGACGATGTCACGGGTGCGCTCCGCGCCTTCTATCATGCCGTCGATCAGCGCCGGCATGTCGGCAAGGATGCGCTCGATGCGCAAGTCCCGGCGCACCTCGCGCAAGCCCGCATCATCGGCGGCGGCGCTTGCATGGACCGCCTTCAGGTAGCCCTCGAGACGCTGCGCGTAGCGCTTGAGCGACAGCACATTGCCCAGCACGAAGCTGATCGGGTTGTTCAATTCGTGTGCCACGCCCGCCACCAGGCGGCCGAGCGAGATCATCTTTTCGGCATGCAGCAACTGACCCTGAGTCAGTTTCAGGTCATCGTGCGCCTGGCGCAGGGCCTGATACGCCTTGCGCAGCTCGCCCACCGGGCGGCCGGTGACCACCATCCCCATCAGCTTGCCGGTCTGCGAGATGCGCGGCGTGCAGTTCATCGACACCGGAACCGTCGACCCGTCGCCGGCGCGCAGGAAGAACTCCCGATCGTGTACGCCATCCTTGCCGAAGCGGGCAAAAGCCTCGCGCGCTCTCGTCTGCTCGGCGTTGTCGGCGAAAAGGTCGTAGAGTGGCTGACCTTCGAGTTCGGCTGCGGTCTTGCCAGCGAAGTGGCAAAGCGAGGGGTTCACCTCGACGATAAGGCCGTGGCGGTCGCAGGCGATCAGGATGTCCGACATCGCGCCCAGCACGCTCTCGATGAACTGCTGCGACTCCTCGAGCGCGGCGTTCTTGTCCTCAAGCGCCACTTCGTACTGGAGCAGGTCGTTGTAAACCTCATCCATCTTCTGGATGACCTCGATCCAGGCCTGCTCGCCGAGGGCGGCCGACGTCGGGTCGAGCGGGTTGTCAGCGGGCGGGGCGGTAGTGGACATGCTCCTCACCCTGTTCATCGTGCGCATGATGGTGTTCGGCCTGAAGGGCGATCAGATTGAGCTGGCCATGACGCACGCCGCGCTCGGCCATCAGCGCCCCGGCGAACTGTCGGACCAGTGCGGTGCGACCCTTGAGAATGACCGTTTCTAGACAATTGTCGTGATCGAGATGGCTGTGCATCGCCGCCACTGTGAGGTCGTGGTGATCGTGCTGCATGCCGGTCAGCCGCTCGGCAAGCTCGCGCTCATGGTGGTTGAACACGTAAGACAGAGTCGCGACGCAATGGCCGGAAGGCGGATCGTTCTGGCTGTCGCCCTCGATGGCGCCGCGGATCAGGTCGCGCACCGCTTCCGAGCGATTGCCGTAGCCGCGCGCCGCGATGAGTTCGTCGAACTCGCGGGCGAGCGATTCATCGAGTGAAATGGTAAAGCGTTCCATGCCGTCCTTTCAGCACACCAGGCACGGCATCCAAGCAGACCGCGCGGTGAAAAACAGCGTTATGCCGGTAACCATGGCTTGCCGCCGACAGCGCTGCAAATCAAGTCGACTCGTCATGGCACGCGCCACGGGAAGCAAATGCCTGGCAACGGGTTTTGTCAGGCTCATTTCGCGGATAGCGTCGAGCGGACAATGTCGTCGAGCAGCTTGATGAAATTGCGCTTCGGCTTGAACCTGACCCGCAACTCTGCCAGATAGTCGCCGAATTGTCGTGACTGATTCAGCGTTTTCATCAATCCGCCTACCTTGCGGATCAGCTTGATCGCCTCCGCGTAGGCTGCGTTGTTGGTCTGCTCGACGATGGGCGTCACCACGCGACGGTAGAGGCTGATGGCATCCTCTGGGCGAGCGGATTCCAGCTTGCTGGCCAGCGTGATCAGGGAATTGCGGTCACAGACACCCTGGTGAGCGGCCGTCCATGCCGCATCGAGGTCTTCTTCCCACAAGGCGATCGCTACCCGTAGCGAATGGTCCGGCGGCGAAGGCTTGGGTTTCCAGCGACTGGTTGCCGCGGCCTCGCTGGCAATCGCATCCGCGAGCCTGGCCAACGCTCGCTCGCGCTGCGCTGGCCACATGCCGAGTTTCCCGGAAACAACGTTGAGCTTCTTGAAGGTTTCCAGGCCGGGACGTTCCTCGAACTGGACCCAGGTCAGTTGCAGGGCCTCATCGTTGCGCTTGCGCTCGAGGTAGATCGCAACCAGGAAATCGCGCAGGTCGTCGCGCGGACGATCAGGGAAGGCCCTGAGGCCACGTTCGGCCCACTCCAGCGCCTCGTCTTTCCGCCCGGCCTTGGCGAGGATTTCGGCAATGCCGAGGTAGCGATAGGCCGATGAGAGATCCCTGGACTTGATCGCCACCAGTTCGTCGACGTCGCCGCTGGCTTCGGCCAGGCGCTCCATGATGCGGGTGATCGTGGCGCGATGGCTGTCGTAGCCATGGTCATCGCAACGGGGGCCGATCTTGCGCCACTCCGCCTCGGCCAGTTCGCGGTAGCGTTGCAGGCCCGTCTTGCCGAGGGAATCCCGGTACGTTGCGGCATCGAAATTGCAGATGCCGAATGGCAAAGTCGTCGTAAGACGGAACAGGCGTTCCGCCAGCGCCGCAGCATCCGGCTTGGCCATCGTGCACGCCCTGAGGTGCATCTCGCCCAGGCGAGAGGCGATACCGCCAATCTCGCCATTGGAGTCGTCAACCTGCTCCAGTGCGCCCTCGATGCGCTCAATGGCGTACTCGGCGAGATCCACCAGCATTCCTGCCGTGTCGGGCTGGAGCAGTTCGGCCAGTGAATCGGCAACCTGGTCGAGGTTTCCCGCGAAGGTACGGACCTCACGCCAGTCGACATATCCGTTGATGCTCGACGCATCGTCGATCGCGCGCCGGAAGGCCTTGGCCACATTGCCACCGCTCACCACTCGCTCGGCCTTCAGCAGCAAGGACTGGTAGAGCCTGTCATCGCGCCGGGTGACATCAAGCAGAAGCTCGATCAAGGCTTTCTGTGGCTGCGTACCCAGAAAATTCTCGATGTCCCGCCAGGGATCGCGCCGCTTCTTCTTCCCGGATGCGTTGCCGGATTCCGGCGCCGCCGCATCTCCGGCCAGCCAGGCCAGTCCGACAGCCACGCAATGCTTGCAGAAATAGCCATCGGCGGCGCGCGGACAAGTGCAGCCCCAAGCCAGATCACCGTCGTCGTCCCGCAGTTCAACCTGGTAGGCCTCGCTCCCCTGAACCCGAGCGCTAATCGTGTCGTCGGTTAAGCGCAGAGGCCCAACCGCGCCGCCGGAAAAATACTCCTCGCCGCGCCGGAAGGCTGCGGCGCCGGCAAGGCTTTCGAGTATCGCGGGGGTGAGCAGATCAGTAGTCACGAACTATCTCCCGATTCGTCCTCTGGCTGACAAAGCGTCCACTGGCGGGTTCCGGTCAGTGTCCACGTAACTATTCTCCAACGAATACCCGTCAATGCACCGTGCACACCATGCACGGATCGAACGAGCGGACGACGTGCTGGATGGTCGGCGGCGAACCTTCGCCGGCTGGCAGGCCGACCAGCGCCCGTTCCAGCGGACCGGGCTGGCCATCGGCGTCACGCGGCGAGAAATTCCAGGTCGTTGGCGCGATGATCTGGTAGCGCTCGATATGACCCCGCTTGACGCTCACCCAGTGCCCGAGGCTGCCGCGTGCCGCTTCGACCAGCCCGACACCCTGACCGGATTCGGGAAGCGCCGCCGCCTGGCAGAACGCTTCGCCAGGAACGATGTCGCGTACCCAGCGCTCCATCGCCGGCAGTACGCTGGCCAGTTCGATCATGCGGGCGACGATGCGGGCGGTGACGCTGGCGCCATGACGTGCGACCAGATCGCGCGCCAGCGGCTGGCCAGCAACGACCTGACGGGCCAGGGCGCCGGTCTCGAGAATCCGGCCGCCATAGCGCGGCGCCTTGCACCAGGTGTAGGCGCCCGCCTTGTCGGCATCGACGTAGGTTTCGCCCACCGCCGGTGGTTGCGGCGGACCTTCGAGCAACCAGGCGTGACGGCTATCCTCGGTGATTTTCCCGGTTTCCAGGGCGTCGACCGCGCCACTTGTCTGCCAGATGCCGCTGGCGAACAGCCCGTAGGCGCCATAGGACAGGAAACCATCGCCGGCGCGGCCAACCCTTTCCAGCGACAGGTCGTAAGCAGCTTGCAGGAAGTTCGGGAAATCGCCACCGCGCCCCTCACCCCAGGCGCGCAGTTCCGCCTCGCTTGCCAGCGCCGCGAAGGACTCCAGCGTATCGCCGATCAGCTCGGCTTCGAGAAAGGCACGGAAACCGCGTAGTAAGGCCAGGATACGGACCGCCTCGGCGCTCCCGATCGCCCGAGTGTTGCCGCCGGGCTGCATGGCCAGGGTATGCGGCCACTTGCCGGCGAGAAACCCAAGCAACTTGAGAAAATTGGCGCGCGCGACCAGCACCGCCGGCGCGCCACTGCCGGTGACCGCGGCAAAGCGGGCCGCGACTGCGGCATGCCAGTTGCGGTCGACATAGTCGGTGCGGGCAAAATCAGGCATGAAGAAGAGATAGAAATGTGTCAGGTGGTCGGCCAGGTTCTCCGTGGCCTGCACCAGGTACCGGGCCAGGCGGCCATTCCCCGGCATCTCGACGGCGCACAGGTCGGCCAGCGCCGCAGCGGCAGCGGCCGACTGCGCCACCGAACAGATACCGCAGATGCGCGGCACGATAACCAGCGCATCCTGCGCCGCGCGACCGATCAATATCTGCTCGAAACCGCGAAACAACGGCGAATTGACGCGCGCCGCCATGACCTGACCGGCGTCGACATCGAGACTGATTTCAAGGTCGCCTTCGACGCGATTGAAGGGCCCGAGGACAATGCGCCTCACTTGCTCGGCTTCCTGACGGCCGGGCGCACCACCGGGTGATCGGCCACGGCGTTTTCGCGCACCCGCTTCGGTGTCGCCGACTTGGAGAGTATGGAGAGCGCGACGAACCAGGCCTTCGGCATGTCCGTCGGCAGCCCGATGGGGATGCCGGCAATCTTCGGCGTCTCCTGGAAGGGGTGACCGGGTGCTTCGAAACCCGGCTCGGTACAGGCGATGCAGGCAAAGCCGCCGCGCAGGCAGGAACCAGCCCCGTTCCAGGTACGGACATTGCAGTCGGCATGCGCCTGGGTGCCCTTGCAGCCTAGATTTTCCATCAGGCAGCCGAGATCGGAGTGCTGCCGGGCGCTGGCCTTGAATTCGTAATACTCGTTGCGCGAGCAGCCATGGTGCACCAGTTGTTCGGCGTAAAGGAGCGGCCGGCCACATTCGTCGAGGTCACCCACCGTCAGACCGTCGAGCGCAAGTTTCTGCAGCGTATCGACGACCCAGCCGGGGTGGGCCGGACAGCCGGCAATGTTGACCACCGGCAGGCCGCCGGCCGCGACGAAGTCCTCGCCGAGCAGCCCGCCCGGCTCATCGCCGTCGTATTGCAGACCGCAGGCCTCGAGCGGATTGCCGGGGGTACTGGCCGAGAAGCCACCGAAGGCAGTACACGAGCCGATGGCGAATACCCACCGAGCGCGCCGGGCGAGACGCTCGACCCACTCGGTCATCGGACGGCCACTGCCGGCCATCAGGTGAAATTTTCCCGTGCCGTTTGGGCCGTGCAGCATCGCACCCTCGACACAGAGCACGTCGAACGGCGTCGTTCCGTCGGCGCAATCAACGAGCAGTTGCAGCGCCTCGGCGCCGCTTTCCAGCGACAGCGCCGGGTGCCAGGCGAACTCGATGCCGGCATCACGCAGTTCGTCGAACAAGGGTCGCGGCTCGGCGCACAGCAGCGACTGGGTGCAGCCGCCGCAGCCGCCGCTTTGCAGCCAAAGGATCTTCATTCGCTTGTCTCCAGTCCGTAGCGCGCCAGCTTGGCGCGCAGGCCGACACGCGACAGGCCGAGTTCGCGGGCGACCCGCGACTTGTTGCCGCGATGGCGCTGCATGGCTGATTTCAGAACCCGGGTTTCCAGCTGCTCCTGGCGCTCCTTGAGACTGCCGGCGAAGCTGTCGGACCAGACCTCCGCAGGCTCACCGCGGCTAACCGCGGGCGCGCGCAGGACACGCGGCGAGAGCAGTTCCGCCCCCAGCTTCGGGCCGTTGGCCAGCGCTACCATGCGCAGGATCTCGTTCTGCAATTCGCGCACATTGCCCGGCCACTCATAGGTGGCGAGCACCGCCAGCGCGTCGGTTGCGAAGCCGGTCACGATCTTGCCGAGAGCGCTGCAACTGGCATCGAGAACACGGTCGGCGAGCAACGGAAAGTCCATCGGCCGCTCGCGCAGCGGCGGCACATGAATGGCAATCGTCGCCAGCCGAAAGTAGAGATCCTCGCGAAAACGCCCGCTGCGCAGGTCTTCGTCAAGGTTGCGATTGGTCGCCGCGATAACGCGCACATCGACCGTCACGGCACGATTACTGCCGAGCGGACGGAATTCGCCCTCCTGCAACACGCGCAACAGCTTGACCTGGAACGCCGGGCTGGTTTCGCCGACCTCGTCGAGAAACAGCGTTCCGCCGTCGGCCTGCTGGAACAGACCGACACGGTCCTCGACGGCGCCGGTAAAGGCGCCACGCTTGTAGCCGAAGAGTTCGGACTCGAGCAGGGTATCGGGCAGCGCACCGCAGTTCTCGGTGATGAAAGGCCGGTCCGACCGCTGGCTCTCGTAGTGGATGGCGCGTGCGACCATCTCCTTGCCGGTTCCCGACTCGCCGGTGATCATCACCGACAGGTCGTAAGGTGCGACGCGCCCGATCATCGTGCATACATGGTCCAGCGGGCTGCCCGGTCCGCGCACCAGCGAGGTCAGCCCGAAGCGGCTGCGTAACTTTTCCTGCTTGCTCTCGACCCGCTGCCGCAAGGCCGGCGCGGCGGTGCGCAACTCGAGCGACAGCCTCTGGTTGTCCTGTTGCAACCGCCAGACTTCCGACGCACGTTGCAGGGTCAGCAGCAGTTGCTCCGGTTGCCAGGGCTTGAGCAGGTATTGCCAGATACCCGCCTCGTTCACCCCGGCAATGATGTCTTCGGCTGC
Source organism: Candidatus Dechloromonas phosphoritropha (assembly GCA_016722705.1). NCBI lineage: Bacteria > Pseudomonadati > Pseudomonadota > Betaproteobacteria > Rhodocyclales > Azonexaceae > Dechloromonas > Candidatus Dechloromonas phosphoritropha. The sequence goes on from JADKGN010000004.1 coordinate 1,182,890, forward strand.
GGTGTATCCGGAGAGGATGATGCGGATGACGTCGGGCCAGCGGTCACGGACCTGTTTGAGAAATTCCACCCCGGTCATGCCCGGCATGCGCTGGTCGCAGAGCACGATGCGGATGTCCGCGGTCGACTGCTCGTTTTGCAGGATTTCCATGCCCTCGGCAGCACCGGAAGCGGAAAAGACCTCGAAATCCTCCTCCAGCGTGCGGCGCAGCGCCTCCTGCGAACGCACTTCGTCGTCGATGACGAGAATGGCGGGCAGCTTGTGCGGGCGGGGCGGGGTCATTGGGGAATTTTCCAGTCGAGATCGCGGTGGCGGGCGAGGTGGCGCGGCGTCCACGAATGCGCCGAATGGGATACGAAATGATAGCGCGCGACGTGGTAAGAGGGGTCGAAACCGTAGAAATTGCGGCGCATTTCCTTCAGTTCCGCCGCGCGGTAGGCGGCCAGCGGCTTGCTGGCCTCATCGGCCAGCCGTTTTGCCCGTTTGGCGGCGAGACAGTCGGCAATATCCGGCGCCGCCGCCAGTTCGACGGCGCGGCGGGCGACATCGACGACGAAGCCGGGGCTCGGCAGGCAGGCGTCGTAGAAGCCGAGTTTGGCGGACTCGGCCGCCGTCATCGGCAGCCGGTGGCGCATGATGGCTTGTGCACCTTCTTCGCCAACCCGCGGCGGCAGCAGGTAGGTCCAGAATTCCGAACCGTAGAGATTACCCATGTTCTTGTAGTGCGGATTGAGCATGACGCCGTCGCGCGCCCAGACGAAATCGGCAGCGCGCGCCAGGAAGCAGCCGCCGGCTCCGGCGTTGCCGGCCAGTGCGGCGATGACGGTCTGCGTGTCGCAGCGCAGGATCGCCTCGGCCAGGTCGTCGATGGCGTTGATGTTGGCCCACGACTCGTCGGCCGGGCTGTCGGCCGCTTCGATCGTATTCAGGTGGATGCCGTTCGACCAGAAATCGCTGCCGCCGCTCAGCACGATGACCTTGGTCGGCCGCGTCGTCGCCCAGCCGAAAGCCTCGGTCAGGCGCCGGCACTGCGTCGTGCTCAGCGCGCCGTTGTAAAACTCGAAACTCAGGAAGCCGACGCCGGCCGCCTCTTCATAGGCGATGTCCTGCCAGGTCGCGGTCGGCGATTTCCAGTAACCGGCCAGCGCCCGTTCGGGCAAGTCGCCAGCCTCGGGGAAAGCCAGTGTCGCCGGCAACTTGATGCCGCCCGGCCGTTTTACATGGCCGATCCACAGCGCGCCATCGACGGTCGCTCTGCAGATGGCCGTCTCGCGACGCCCAAGCAGGCTGCCCGGTGCCCCCCGCAGTATTGCTTCCGGCCAGGCATCGAAGAGATGGCAGGGCTGGCCGAACAGTTCGTCGGCGATGCCGGGAAAACCATCGGCGGCATTCAGCCTGGCGATGATTGCGACACTGCCTTCTCGCTGCCACTCGATGACCCGGTCAGACTGTTTCATCAGCGCATGCGCCTGTCCGGGGTGACGTTCGGGGCTGAAATTTCCCTGTTTTACGCGGTCGACCGCAACGATCACCGCCTGCACCGCCGCTTCGGTCACTTCATTGCGATAGATCGACGACTTCTTGGCCGCTCGCAGCGGAAAGTTCGCCGTAGCCCAGACCGGACCGCCATCCATCTCCGCCTCGGCCTGAAGAACCGTCACGCCCCACTCGCCAGCGCCCTGCTGGATCGCCCAGTCGAGCGCCGACGGCCCGCGGTCGCCGACGATGCCCGGATGAACGACCAGGCAACGGTGGCGCGACCAGATCGACTCCGGAATCGCCCGCTTGAGGAAGGGCGCCAGGATCAGGTCGGGCCTGCACAGCGCCACTGCCTCCTCGCTCACCGAGTCGGCAATGTCGAATTCGATGCTGATTTCGTGGCCACGCGCCGCCAGTTCGCAATACAGGCGCTGGGTCAGGCTGTTGAAAGCGTGCGTGAGGAAAAGGATGCGCACGTCCGGCTCAGCAAATACGCGGCAACTGCTCGCCACTCAGCCAGTCCACGATGCGTCGGCCACCGAAGGCGGTGGTCATCTGGACAAAATGATGAGAATCCTCATGCACCGTCCCGACGATCGCGGCATCCGTTCCCAGCGGGTGGGCGCGCATCGCGGCCAACAGCCTTTCGGCGTCCGGTTCAGCGCAGATCGCCACTATTTTGCCTTCGTTCGCAACATAAAGCGGGTCCAAGCCAAGAAATTCACAGGCGGCCGCAACCGCCGGTTTCACCGGCAGCGCCCTCTCCTGCAGCATCATGCCGACGCCCGATTGCCTGGCGATTTCGTTCAGTGTCGTTGCCAGTCCACCGCGTGTCGGGTCGCGCAGGACACGGATATCGGTGCCGCTCGCCCGCAGCGCCGCGATCAGCTCATGCAATGCCGCCGTGTCGGAAACGATGGGCGACTCGAAGCCGAGGCTTTCCCGTTCGGCCATAATTGCCATGCCGTGATCGCCAAGCGTGCCGGAAACCATGATCACATCGCCCGGCCGGGCGCGGCAGCCCGACAGTTCATCACCCGGTGCCACGACGCCGACGCCGGTCGTCGTGATGAACACGCCGTCGCCCTTGCCGCGCTCGACGACCTTGGTGTCGCCCGTCACCACCGGCACGCCAGCCGCCATGGCGGCTTCCGCCATACTCTGCACGATACGCGCCAGATCGGCGAGCTTGAACCCCTCCTCAAGGATGAAGCCGGCAGATAGCCACAAAGGCTTCGCCCCCATCACGGCCACATCGTTGATCGTCCCATGCACTGAAAGGCAGCCGATATCGCCGCCGGGAAAGAACAGCGGCGAAACGACATGCGCGTCGGTCGCCATGACCAGCCGGCCTTCGCCCGGCGCCGGCAGCAGCGCACCGTCGTCGCCTTGGGCCAGGTATTCATTGCCGAGGTATTTGACGAACAGCTCCTCGATCAGTTGCGCCATCGCCCGGCCGCCCGAGCCATGCGCCATGTCGATCCGGCCATGCTTGATGTCGAGCGGCCGAACATAGCTCTTGCGAACTTCAGACATCCTTGTAGCGTCCATAGGTGTAGTGGGCGGCGCACGCGCCCTCCGACGAGACCATGCACGAGCCGATCGGGTTTTCCGGCGTGCACACGGTGCCGAAAATCTTGCAGTCCTGCGGGCGCTTGACGCCGCGCAGGATCGCGCCGCATTCGCAGGCTTTGTGATCCGGCACCGACTGGTAGTCGAGCGAAAAGCGCTTTTCAGCATCAAATTCGGCGAACGTGCGGCGAATACGCAGCGCCGAGTAGGGCAGGATGTTCAAGCCGCGCCATTCGAAGTTTTTCCGCATTTCAAATACTTCGGCTACCAGTTGCTGCGCCTTGAGATTACCGTCACGGTCGACGGCGCGCGAGAACTCGTTTTCGACCTCGGCGCGGCCTTCGTTAACCTGGCGGATCAGCATCTTGATCGCCTGCATCACGTCGAGCGGCTCGAAGCCGGCGATGACCACCGGTTTACGGTATTCCTCGGCGAAGAACTCGTACGGTCGACTGCCAATAATGGTCGAAACATGGGCCGGGCCGATGAAGCCATCGAGTTGCACTGTGCCCCACTGGCGCACCTCCGGCGATTCGAGAATGCTCGCAATCGCCGACGGCGTCAGCACGTGGCAGCACAGTACCGAGAAATTCTTCAGGCCGAGCGCGGCGGCCTGCTTGATCGCCACCGCCGTTGGTGGTGTCGTCGTTTCGAAACCGATAGCGAAGAATACGACATGCTTGTCCGGATGTTTTTGCGCCAGCGCCACCGCATCGGCACTGGAGTAGACCATGCGGATGTCGCCACCGCGCGCCTTGGCCTTCATCAGCGACAGGCCGTCAGAAGCCGGCACGCGCAAACAGTCGCCGTAAGTGCACAGCGTAACGTCCTCATCGAGCGCCAGCCGGATCGCCTGATCGACGCGACCGATCGGCAGCACGCAGACCGGGCAACCCGGGCCGTGGATCATCCTGACGTTGTCCGGCAGCAGATCGGTGACGCCATAGCGCGAGATGGCGTGGGTATGGCCGCCGCAAAACTCCATGAAATGGTAACGGTGGTCGGATCTGGCCTCGCGCCGGATGGCTTCGGCCAAGCCTTTGGCGACCTCGCCGTCGCGGAATTCATCGATGTATTTCATCAATGAAGTGCTGACGCTTCGTCCAGTTGCCCCAGTTCCCGGAACAGGGCGAGTGTTTTGGCGGCCTCGTCGGGGTCGAGCTTGTTCAGCGCATAGCCGACATGGACGATCACGTAGTCGCCGACGAGCACGTTGTCTACCAGCGCCAAGGAAATCTCCTTGCGCACACCGGCCAGATCGACCACTGCATTGTCGCCGGCGCGCAATTCAACGACTTGCGCGGGAATTGCCAGACACATTCAAACCTCCAATGTTCCCAGTCGGCGCCGTTCTTTAGCGCCGCCCTGCCAGCCTACCGAAAAAACCGCGCCTTGACACATGCCGCCGCGTCTCGATTGTCGGTTCCGGGACTGGTTTCGGCTCCGGCAATGACTCCGGTATTGGCGCGAGTACCGCCGCCAATGCATCGTGGGCGGCCTGGCGTGCCGCTGCCATGTCGGGCAAGGCGCTCACCGGGGCAATCAGCGGACAATACTGGTAGGGACCAAGGTCGGGATCATCGTCGGCGACAAATTGCAGCGTACCACAGGGTAGTTCGAGGTAGCGGCGCTCGCCGGCCGGGATGTCACCCCACAGCGCGCCGCCGCCGGAAATCAGGAATAAGTTCAGGAACCACGGCGTGATCATGACGCCCAGCCAGTCGCCCTCATGGCGCATAAAGCCGATCGCCGCCACCTCCAGTTGCGGATTGACGAAGGACAGGTCGCGCATGCGCGTCTCCCAGATCTGGCGGTAGTGGGCTTCGAGCAGGGCGCTCGGGTCGCTGTCACGGGCCGTCGCCGGGCGCACCAGCGGTGGCGCCAGAGCCGGTTTGCGAAGGCGCTCGCTCATCGTGGCGGAATGTCCTGGAAATATAGCGCCGGGTCATAGTCGCCGGCCAGCGCGGCGTCGAGCGCCGCCAGCGCATCCTCGATCTGCGCCAGTGTTTCGGGTTCGACCACTTCCCTGGCCAGGCCCAGCGAGGTCAGCAGCCAGGTACCGACCGGCTGCGGGCCGACCAGCATCATGTTGATCAGCTCGCGGCGGCCCATCCGCTCGACCCAGGCGAAATCGCCCTCACCCTCCAGGGACACTAGCTGCATGGGTATCGACAGGCACATCACGTACGCTCCGCGACCGTCAGGCCGCGTGCCCGGATTTCGCCGACGGCGAGTGCTACCAGTTCCGGTACCCGGGCCGCCACGGCAGACGTCAGCGCCATGCCCAGCGCCATCGACTCCGGCTCGATGCCGATGATGATCGTCTCCGCTGGCGAGCGGCCGATCAATTCGAGATTGGCGAGAACATCCGAAAGCCCGACCTGGTGCGGCGACAGCTTGGTCCGGAAAAACACCGGCACCGCGTCGCCCCTGAGCAGGACATGGGTGGCGGGTGGGCGCCCGCCGCGCACGCAGTCGACGACAATCAGCAGATCCAGGTTCTCCAGTTGTTCGAGCATTTCCATGGCGCTGGTGCCGCCATCGATGACCTCGACCTCGGGCGGCAGACGCCAGCCATCAGCCAGCGCTTCGACAACGCGGACACCGACGCCTTCGTCGGAGAGGAGGATGTTGCCAATTCCGAGAACCACGATGCGCATGATCTCACCAATAAAGCGGGGCGCGAAAAGTGTCGCGCCCCGAAGGACCGAAAACCTTACCTTGGATCAAACGGCCGTCACGGTAACCGCCGATTTATTCTGCTCGTCGACAACATGGACAGCGCAGGCCAAGCAGGGGTCGAAGGAATGTACGGTGCGTAAAACTTCGAGCGGCCGCTCAGGATCAGCCACCGGATTGCCGACTAGGCAGGCCTCATAGGCGCCCGGCGTGCTGTTCTCGTTGCGCGGCGCGGCATTCCAGGTGGTCGGCACGACGCACTGATAGTTCTTGATCTTGCCGGAGTCGATCACGACCCAGTGCGAGAGCACGCCGCGTGGCGCTTCGTGGAAGCCGACGCCGCGCTGCTCACCCGCCGGAAAAACCGGATGGTTAAAGGTGGCAAGATCACCCTTGGCCATGTTGGCGACCAGCAGATCCCATTGCTTCGCCAGTTCGTCGCATTGCACCGCGCAGCCAATGGCCCGGGCCGCGTGGCGTCCGATGGTCGAATGCATGGCGTCGAGCCCGACCTTGGCGCCGGCCAGGCTGGATACCAGATCGAGCGCCGTGGTCGCGTATTGCTTGGTTGGCTCGTGGCCGGCGGCCAGCATGCCGAGAACCCTGGCCAACGGCCCGACCTGCATCGGCTTGCCGTAGAAGGTGGGCGCCTTGAGCCAGGAATACTTGCCGTCGTCCTGGAAATCGGTGTATTTCGGCGTCGTCTCGCCCTTGTACGGGTGCAGCGACTTGTCGTCGCCCCCCTTGTAGTCATACCACGAGTGCCTGACCGCCTCCGAAACGCCATCGACGAGATACGGGTCACCAAACGTCTTGATCGGCTTGAAGCTTTCCAGTTTTCCACCCTCGATGTAGCCGCCGGGGAGCGCAAACTCGGTGCCCTTGCCATCGAGCGGGATGTCCGGCACGCTCAGGTAGTCGGTGATGCCACGCCCGTACTTGGTCCAGTCGGCGTAGAAGGCACCGATCGCGGCAACATCGACGAGATAAACGTTCTTGACGAAATCGTCGAGCGATTCAATCCATTTCCTGACCGCCATCAGGCGCTCGAGGGTCAGCACCGACTGCGAATCGAGCGACAGCGGATTGGAGACACCGCCGACGGCGACATTCTGGATATGCGGCGACTTGGAGCCGAGGATGGCGACGATCTTCGAGGCGTGGCGCTGGATTTCAAGTGCCTGCAGGTAATGCACGACAGCCAGCAGATTGACCTCAGGCGACAGTTTCATCGCCGGGTGGCCCCAATAGCCGTTGGTGAAGATGCCGAGCTGGCCGGTGCCGACGAAGCCCTTGAGCCGGTCCTGAACTTGCGTGAATTCGGCCTTGCTGTTGCCGTTCCAGCTGGACAGGCTCTGCGCCAGAGTCGCCGCTTTGCCCGGATCGGCCTTGAGTGCGGAAACCACGTCGACCCAGTCGAGCGCCGAGAGGTGGTAGAAGTGCACGATATGGTCATGGACGGTGTGGGCCAGCATGATCATGTTGCGGATGTACTGGGCGTTGATCGGGATTTCCAGTTGCAGCGCGTTTTCCACCGCGCGCACCGAGGCCATGGCATGAACCGTCGTACACACGCCGCAGATACGCTGGGTGATCGCCCAGGCATCGCGCGGATCGCGACCGATCAAGATGGTCTCGACGCCACGGAACATCTGGCCGGAAGCCCAGGCCTTCTTGACCATCCCGCCGTCGACTTCGACGTCGACGCGCAGATGGCCTTCGATGCGGGACACCGGGTCGATGGTTACTCGTTTGGACATTTCTATCTCCTGGTTCCGGAATTCAGTTGGCGCTTGCTTCTTCGCGCGGCAGCACCGGGAAGAGGCGGGTAACGACGATAAATCCAAGCACTGCCACTGCGGTCATGCCCATAGTGACGAGCAGTTCGGGAATCGACGGGAAGTATTGCCAGCCCGGACCCGTATCGAAGCCGATGAGATAGCCGTTGAGCCGCAGAAAGGCACCGGCGAGCATGATGGAGACCCCCCCCAGGAAGAGCCGGGCCGGGTTACGGCGGGCGTCGGCCGTGCCAACTAGCGCGAAGGGCAGGCAGAACAGGATCATCTCGACCCAGAAGAAGATCGCCACCAGGCCAAAGCTGAAAGCATTGCCACAGGCGCCGCGTACCGTCAGGTCGACAACACGCACGATCAGATAGACGCCGAGCATGCCGAGCATCACCTTGGCCATCGGGCCCAGAATGACGGTTTCGATTTCCCGCCGGTAGGCCGCGGACGCGAGGCAGGACTCGAACAGCACCACGCCATAGCCCATGAGGATCGCCGACAGCAGGTAGAGAAGCGGCACGATGGGAGTCTGCCAGAGCGGATTGACCTGGCCGCCCATCAGAACCAGCAGCGTGCCGATCGACGATTGGTGCATCATCGGCAGCACGGTGCCAAGGGCGATGAAGAAGAACAACACCTTGCCCAGTTTTTTCTTGGCCACGTTCAGGCCCCACTTCTCCATGAAGACGGGCGAGAACTCGATCCACATCACGAGAATGTAGATCGAGATGCACAGAGCCGTCTCGAACAGGGCCGAATTCAGGTTCCAGTAGCCGGGCCACAGGATGTGCCAGAAGTTCCAGTAACGCCCGAGGTCAAACATGACGCCGGCACCGGCCAGCGTATAGCCGAACAGGCTGGTCAGCAGGGCGGGCCGCACCAGCGGGTGATACTCGCCCTTGTTGAAGATGTAGACCATCATCGCCACCGAAAAGCCGCCGCAAGCGAGAGCGGAACCGATGAGGACGTCCACCACCACCCATAGACCCCACGCATAGCCATCGTTCAGGTTGGTTACCGCGCCCAGGCCAAGAATGAAACGCGCCGCCAGGACTGCCAGCATCAGCACTATGAGGACGCCGCAGACGACCGTGGTGTTATTGATCAGCTTTCCGCCGACCGGAGCCGCGGGCAGATGGGCGCTCATGACTCGCCTCCTTTGGAATCATCGTCATCCTTCCTGACATTGCGTCTGGCAGCCCAGGTCATGACGCCGAGCACGGCAATCGGCATGATCATGCCCTGATACAGCGTGTGCTGAATGCCCTCCGAGAGCGAAGCTGAGGATCTCTCCGGCAGCTTGGGCATGCCGACCTTTTCGAAATTCACCGCCGACAGTTTGAGGACCTGGGTACCGCCGTATTCGTGTTCGCCGTAGATGTGCTGCAGGTAGTTTCCGACCCGCGCTTCGTAACGCATATCCGGATCCCGCTTCCAGGTGCTTGCCTTTTCCGCCTCGATGTCGCCATAGGGCAGACGACCGCGCGGGATGAGCGTCGTCTCGCCTGGCTTGAGCGCCAGCCGCCGCCTGGCTTCGGCGAGCAGATCCACGGTCTGGCCGAACAGCGTCGCGCCGGTCGGGCAGACCTCGGCGCACGCTGAATAGTGGCCGTCCTTGTGGCGGTGGCGGCAGAGCTCGCATTTGCCGATCTTGCCGATCGGCGAGTCAAACTGGTACTTGGGAATCCCGAACGCGCAGGCGGCGACGCAGTAACGGCATCCGAAACAGGCATCGGGGTTATAGCTGACGATACCCGTCACCGGATCCTTGCGCATGGCCGATACCGGACACGCCGATACGCACGAAGCATCGGCGCAGTGCATGCAGGACGTCTTCATGAAGGAGAAGCCGTTTGTCTCGACGTCCTTGGTTTCGCCGGTACCGTTGGCATAGACCTTGATCACGTTGAAGGTGTGACCCGTCGTGTCGAGCGGGGTATCCCACAACCTGTCCGCCGTCCTGAATTCGGCCGGATTGTTGTTCGCTTCCTTGCACGCGGCAACACAGGCCTGACAACCGACGCAAAGCGTTGCGTCATACAGCAGACCGAGGCCGCCGGGTGGTTTCGTCAGGTTGCCGCGGGCGTCGGCAGGAGCGGGGGCCAGTGCCGCTACCGCGGCGCCGCTGCCGGCCACGCAACCCTTGAGAAAATTGCGTCTGCTCAGCATCTCACACCTCCGCTGATTCGTTGCTGGGCTTGCCAGCCTTTTTCGCCTTTTCCATCTCCTCCGCCTTGTGCGAGAGCCCGAGATTCCTCGTCAGCTTGGCCCCCGCACCGATCGCAACTCCGGCGACCGCCGCCAGCACGGCGGCTGATCCAAGCGTGGCACCCATGCCTTTCTGCTCGACAACGCCTGGCAGGAAGACGCCGGGTTGAATGTTCTTCATCTTGGCCAGGGCATGAATGGGCTTCTGGAATCCGATACCCTGCTCAGTGCAGCCGATGCACGGGTGGCCGCAACCGACCGGCCAGGTGCCGGCGCCAATATCGCCAAACTGGATGGTCGGGCAATTGGCGTAGGTTTCCGGACCCTTGCAGCCAAGCTTGTACAGACAAAAGCCATGACGGTGCGCATCGTCGCCGAACTCAAGGGCGAAGCGCCCGGCGTCGAAGTGCGCGCGCCGCTCGCAGTTCTCGTGGATCAGGCGCGAATAGGCGAATTTCGGCCGGCCAAGATGGTCGACCGCAGGCAAGCTGCCGAAGGTCAGGTAATTGACGACGGAAGACAGGAAGTTGTAGGGATTGGGCGGGCAACCCGGGATGGTCACGACCGGCTTGCCAAGCACTTGCGAGACGCTCGAGGCGCCGGTCGGATTGGGGTCGGTCGATGGCATGCCACCCCACGAAGCGCAGGAACCGATGGCGATTACCGCCGCCGCGTCGGCCGCACATTCCTTGGCCAGTTCGATCGCCGTCTTGCCGCCAATCTTGCAATAGATGCCACCATCCTTGGTCGGAATCGCGCCTTCGATGACTAGAAGATATTTGCCCTTGTTCTCGCTCATCGCCTGCAGCCGGGCCGCCTCGATCTGGTGGCCGGCGGCGGCGAACAGCGTCTCGTGGTAATCAAGCGAAATGACGTCGAGGATCAATTTTTCCAGCGTCGGGTGTTCGGCGCGCAACAAGGATTCGGTGCACCCCGTGCACTCCTGGAAATGCAGCCAGATCACACTCGGACGCCGCTTGGTCGCCACCGCCTCGGCAATCGCCGCATCGGCCCCCTGTGGCAATCCCAGAGTCGTCGCCAGAACCGCACAAAACTGCAGGAATTCCCGGCGCGTCATCGACAGGCGTGTTGCCGCCGCGTCGATCCGCTCATCGCTCTCCAGCAACATCAGATCTTGCTTGGCCATGAACCCTCCTCCTGTTACCACCTTCTTGGTACCGGCCGCTGACCGGCAATGTCTCTCTGTTGGGGGTTTGGCTATAGCTGCTTTGGAGGCTTCAACGCAAGAAACCGGCCAGATATGAATGTGGCCTTTATTCAGTCACTTGGAGGGACTCATCAAGCGCATGGATGCCTTATGTGGAAACATTATTTCCATAATTTTCTTAACAATGGTCAGTATCTTTGCATTGCGGCAGGAAGATCTCGTCACCCATCCGTCACGCCACCCAGCCCTGCCCGAGCGCCACACCATTCCACATATTCCAGCGATCTGGGCCGATCATGGTGTCAGCGAGCCTCTGAATGGCCTAGCCACCGACGCTGTCGGTCTCGGGCCGGATGGCGGGCTTTGGGGCGGAGGACTGTTGCGCCTTGCCGGCGTCAAGTGCGACCGCCTCGCCCATCTCCGGCCACTCAGACTCCCGCTCGGCGATGGAACTGGAGGGACTGGCTGTCGCGCACGGACCCCATTCTGCTCGAAAGCGCCGAACCCGGCCCTGGCGCCGCGCTGTTCCACACGGCGCTTGCCGCCGGCCTTGCCGAATGGGTGCATGTTTGCACCCCAGGGGCACTTTCAACGGGGCGCGGTCGACCGGGAAAAAGAGCCAAAAATCGCCGTCGGCGGTGGTTGTGTGCGAAATATCGACTGAGTTGACCACCTGATCTCATTACATCGGACCACGAAATACGGTCGACTTGACCAGGATGTATTAGACAGCAATTGTTAAGGGTTGTCAGATGCCAGCCCTGACCGGCATGGCTGCTGGGAACGGGAGCCGCTCATTGGGCTGGCGTCAGACAAGCGCCGGGGGAGGAAACCGCGGGGAGCACGACGGCGATATCAGGAAAGGCGACGGGCTATGGGGATTTGACTGCCCGGATTGCCGACTGAGACGAGGATGAAGCCGGTCAGCGAGGTGACGGCCGCGTTCAATCGACCGGCCTCTGAGGGGATAGGCCAGGTTTTTGGGTGTCGCACCCTGCCAGAATGGGCATTTCCGTAGCGCCAGGCAATCGCTTCCCGTATCGTCACTATTGGCGGCAGTGATGACGGACAGTTGAGATATTGAGAGAGCGATGCGCTCATCGTGCGACGCGTTGCAGTGGTGGTGCGCGGATCGGCTGCCCGCGCCCGAAAGTCTCGATGACGACCATCGCTGCCACACAGTCAGGACAGATGAACGTAGGTTGCTTGATATCCGTTGGTGCCGGCGCATCCTCGGTTGCTGCAACGCCCGCGGGCGCCACCTGCAACAGTTCGCGGACCCGCGCCAGATTCTCCCGGCGTCCGGCATTGGCGATCAACCCATAGTGGTGGATCCGGTGAAATCCACTGGGCAGGACATGCAGCAGGAAACGGCCCATGAACTCGCCCGGATTAAGCGTCATGGTCTTGTAACGGGTTTGGCGATTGGCCCGGTAATCCTTCCGGCGAAAGGTAATGCCACGGTCGTCCATGGCCACCAGTCGTTGATTCGAGATCGCCACCCGATGGGTATAGCGCGCCAGATAAGCCAGCACCGCCGCCGGAACAAGCGGGAGGGGACGCGAACGGGCAGGAAGAACCCTGGCTTGCAGGCAATCCAACGCGACCCGTCGGGGGACAGGCCACCGCCCGGGACAATGCCATGGACGTGGGGATGATGGGTCAATGCCGATCCCCAGGTATGCAACACCAGCGTGGCGCCGATTTGCGCGCCCAGATGCTTGGGATCAGCGGCAATGGTACTCAACGTCTCTGCCGCCACCTCGAACAACAGACGATAAATGACGGCCTTGTTGGTGTACGCAATGGCACTGATCGGCGCCGGCAAGGTAAATACCACGTGGTAGTAATCCACCAGCAGCAAGCCAGCGTTGCGCCGCACTGGCCTGGCACTTCGGGCAATGCCGGTTGCGACAGGAGTTGTCCCCAAGGGGACTTCCTTCGGGGCGTAGGCAATCTCTGTATGGTCGCAAGCATTGCAATGCAACACATGCCCCCAGTGCCGCGCTGCGGCACTGCTCGATGGCCGACATGACCTTGAGTTGCCCCAGACTCAGGTGAGCCTGCTGCGTTTGGCGCCAAGCCGGCCCATGGGTCCGGAAGATGTCCGCGACCTCGAGGGCAGAACGCCCCATGGCGACAAGCTATACGGGGTTCAGATTCTCCAGCGGGCTGACCACTTCGCGCAGGATGTCGGTGGCGACCTGGGTGTACAGCGCGGTGGTGTCGAGTTTCTTATGCTCGAGCAGAACCTGGATCACGCGGATATCCACTTTCTGTTCCAGCAGGTGGGTGGCGAAACTGTGACGCAGGGTGTGCATCGAGATGCGCTTGTCGATCCGGGCGGCCATCGCCGCGGCATGGATGGCGCGGTTGAGTTGGCGGGTGCTGAGCGAATCGATCGGGTTCAGGTCGGGAAATAGCCAACCACCATCAAGCATCTTGCCCTGCGCACGGGCGACGCGCCACCAGACCCGCAGGCGTTCGAGCAGAACGGGTGAGAGCATGACGTAGCGATCTTGTTGGCCTTGGCCTTGTTCAACCCGCAGTGTCATGCGCTGGCTGTCGATGTCACCGACCTTGAGGGAAATCACCTCGCTGGCGCGCAATCCGGCCCCGTAGGCAATGGAGAGCGCGCTCTGGTGCTTCAGGTTGCCGGCAGCAACAATCAGGCGCGACACTCCTTCGCGGCTCAGGATCACCGGTAACGTGCGCGGGACTCGCACAGGTTGCATTTTGGCCATCAACGCCACATGGTCGAGCGTCACGTCAAAGAAGAATTTCAGCCCGGTGATTGCGGCATTGAGCGAAACGGGCGATATGCCGTGATCAACGAGGTGCAACTGGTAGCGTCGCAGGTCTTCGATGGTCGCGGTGTCCGGCGAGCGACCCAGGAAACCGGCGAATTGCCGAACGGCGCGAATATAGTGAGTCTGGGTCTTGTCGCATAGCTTGCGTATCCGCATGTCGTCGATCATGCGTTGACGCAACGGGCTGATGCTTTGGGTCGTGATGGTCATGGCGCTGCTCCTGTCGAGTAACGAGGCGGATTGCCTCAGTTCTCAACATAGGAAACAGCACGCTAATCTCAAAGATACTCAGCAGCTTATGCGCAGCCTCTACCGCGCGAGCGGTTTAGTCCACCGGCCATCAACAGACATTAGTGCACCGAAAAAACGGCTCCCACGAGCGACCGGTAACTGATCACGAACCTGTCACTCGATTTTCCGGCTTGTTGGCCCGGGCCCCGGCCTACGCCGAAGGAAAACTTGAGTTGTCCGAAGGCCCATGGCAATCGCATTTACCTCAGAGGCACGAGGCCGAGCAATGAAGCGCGGTAGTACTGCCTCAACCAGGATTCGTTGTCCTCGGCCCATTCGGCAACATCCACCCAGGTATCGGCTCTACACAGTACCGCGCACAGCGCCATCATCGCGCAGGTCATGCAGCTGCGCCGGCCCCGTGCGCGGGTCGGCGAGTCCCGTGAATGCTTCGTCCAGTGTCATTTCTACCCCCCAATAAAAGTCGAGAGTAGACCTGATTCCGTTGGCGTTCACAAGACCCTGTCATAATCTCTTCACTGTGAACGGCTTATATTCAGGGTTTACGACATTTGCGTATGCGATAGCCCTGATGGCGATCTCAATGTTGGGTTGAAAAAAATGTGAGCGAGCCCCAATTGCTCAGGCGAGATTTCGCGGCGATGCCCGTCCCGCGACCAGTCGGCGCGCCGTAATGATCACGTTCATCCGCCACGGAACGACCACCCCAGCATCAGCAACCCGCTCGCCGCGATCCAGCTGCCGCCGACCCGCACCGCGATGCGCGCCCAACCAGTCCGCAGCGCGGCGACGCATGCGGTGACGAGCACAACGAGCACGAACACAGCGGACACGATTCCGAGAGCGGCGGCAATAGACGAGCCCGTTAGCCCCATGCCGCTGCCGTTTAGGAAACCATGCACGAGACCGAGCAAGGCGCCGAGTGCGGTCAACGCCCGCAGTGAGATATTGACGTCGGCGACGACCAGTCCACCCAATACGAGCAAGGCGACGGCCGCACCGAACGCCCCGATGCTCAAGGCTGGCACATTCAGTCCGGGCAGCATGCCGAGTAGCCACGCCACCGGCAGCACGAACGCTGCGCGGCGGCCATGCTCGACGCCGCGCAGCCCGGCCAGCAATGCCAGCGCAAGCGCGCTCACCAGATCCTCGGGGCTGGTCAGGAAATGTGTCAGGCCGTCGTAGACCGGGCCCAGGCCCGTCGAATTCAGGTGCGCCTCGGCGGATGGGATAGCGAGCAGCAGCAGGAAACCCACAGCCCCTGGTCCGATGCGCCGAGGCTGCCGGCCTCGTTCGGCGATGCATCGGCTCGCGCGAGCGCCAAGGCGGCTGGGAGTCAATCGGATGCACCCCGGCGCAGCCCCGCAAACAGCAAGGCAACGATCAACACATGGACTGCGACGGCGGGCCACAGCAGCACGCCACCGCCGCCGCCCACAATGCCGACAACCAGAAGGTAGAGCGTCGCCAATGCACCATAGGTGAGCATGCCGATGTGCGGCTGCTGCGGCGAACCGCCCGGCCAGCAGGCGACGCCCAGGCCGATGAGGGCGATCCCGGCGAACCGGCCTACCAGGATCCCGGCGCTAGCAATCTCGGCTCCGAAGAGCAGCCCAACCACCAGCACAGGATCCACCATGGCGGCCAGGCCGGTCACGGCTTCCGCAATTGCCGCCAGCGCGAGCGCAGCCTTCATGCCAAGTCCCCTCGAACCGCCGTCACGCTGCCGCTCTCCATAGAAAGAATATCCCTCCACCTGCGACCGCCGCACCCGCAGCGCGCAACAGCTTGCGTCCCAATGGCCAACGGTGCGCGGTACCGATGCCAATGCCCAGCGCGTGCAGGCCGCCAGTCGCGATGACGAAGCCGATGCTGTAGAGCAGCGCGCTTTGCCCCGCCGGCAACTCGGTGCCGTGTGCGTGGCCGTGGAAGATCGCGAACGCGCCAACGACCAGCGCCGCGAGCACGAGCGGTGGCCGTAGTTCGAACGCCACCGCTGCACCGAGCACGATCGCCGACGCGGCGATGCCGACTTCGACGCCGGGCAGCGGCACACCGAGAAAGCCCAGCAGTGCACCCGCGGCCATCACGAGCGGAAACGCCATCGGCAACACCCAAATCGCGGGCGCGCCGAGCTGCGCGCCCCACAGGCCGACGGCAACCATCGCGAGGACGTGATCGAAACCCGAGATCGGATGCAGGAAGCCGGTGAGGAAGCCGAAGGCCTCGCCCTGGCCGACGTGCGCGGACGCACTCTGTACGAACAGTGTCAGCAGCGCCGCCGCGTGGGCCGGCCGAATGCGTGACTGCGGTTTCATCGCAGCACAGCCAGCAGCGGCGCAGCGCGCTGCAGCGTCCAGAACGCGCCGAGGCCGCCGACGACATAGCCCGGCAGCAACTCGACCCAGCGCGGCCACTGCATCTGCAACACATGGAACGAGCGCTCGAGCGCCAGCACCAGCGCGATGAAACCGAGCTGGCCGATCTCGACGCCGATGTTGAAATTCAGCAACGCCAGCGGCAGGTCGCTGCGTGGCAGCCCGGCGCCGGTGAGCGCGCTCGCAAAGCCGAAACCGTGCAGCAGCCCAAAGGCGAAGGCCACGACCCAGGGGTGGCGGATCGTGAAGCTGGTCGCACCGCGCCAGCTGCGAACGATCTCCGGCCCGAGAAAGAGGATCGAGAGCGCGATCGCGAAATTCAGCGGCAGCAGCGGCGGGCTGACGTTGCCCAACGTCGCGGCTGCCAGTGTCAAGCTGTGCGCCACGGTGAACGCGGTGACGGTTTTCACCAGCATCCAGCGGTCCTTCACGATCAGCAGAAGGCCAAGCACGAACAGCAGGTGATCGGCGCCGAACAGGATGTGGCGGATGCCCTCGACGATGTAGGTGCCAGCGACTTCCCAGCCGCTTTGCGCCGCGGCGATTTCGATCCACGGCTGCTGCGGGCGCACGATGTTGGTCCACTTGCGGCCGTCGAGCAGTTCGACGCGCACAAGCACGTCGGTGATCGTCAGCTGCAGGCCCGGGAACTCGAAGCGCTTGCCCGCAAGCCCCGCGCTCCCGGCATCGATGCTTCGCCTTTCGAGCAGTGAATCGGCAAGCTCCTGCACGGTGGGCTCGCTGGTGTCCTTCACGTTGCTGGGCAACTGCAGCCGTATCGGCAAGCGCATGCCGGCCAGCACCGGTGTGCGCCACAGCACATCGAAGTGGCCGGGCGCGGTTTCCTTGACTTCCAGATAGGCCGGGCGCGCTTCGTGGGCGTGCGCTGCCGGCAGCGCCAGCAGCAGGCCCGCCAGCACGCCTGCGAGTCGGATGGCGAAGAGGGCGCCGAGACGCCACGACCACAGGCTCACGGCGACTCCCGCGTCGATGGCACGGATGCCGCGCCGGCCGGCGGTGGCACGGACCCGGACGCGACCTTCTCATCCGGCGGCGCCGGCAGCAGCACGCTGTACTTCGCGCGCATGTCCTTGTAGGCCTTGTCCACGGCCAACACCTTCTGCTCGGCCAGCCAGGCGGTCTTGACGTCGCCTTCGATCTCCTCGAAGGCCGGCACGCGCCCGGGAATCACCGTGTCCACGTACACCAGATGCCAGCCGAAGCCGGATTCGATCGGGCCCTGCCACGAACCGGGCTTTGCCTTCGCCAGCGCCACCGCAAACGGCGGGCCGAACTCCTTGCCGACGAAGTCGCCCGCGCGGTCGCGGTAGTAGTCCTGCAGCATGAAAGGGTCGGCGAGCGTACTGGCGAGCTTCGAATCCTCTGGCTCGTTCGCCAGCGCCGCCAGTGCCTTGGCCGCATCGTCACGCGCCGCCGCGCCGCGCCGATCGGGCGAGAAGTACAGGTGCCGGAAGCCGTAGCGGCTGGGCTGCGCGAACTTGGCGCTGTTCTTCTCGAACCAGGCCTTGAGCGCGTCCGTGCTCGGCTCCTGCGCCGCCGCCACGTCTTCGGCCAGGAATTGCATCTTCTGCGCCATGCGGCGCTTGACGATCTCGTCGTCCTTGTCCAGGCCCATCGCCAGCGCCTCGCGGTACAGCACCTCCTGCTGCACCTTGTTCTCGACCATTAACTGCAGATCGTGTGCCGTCGGCGGGCGCCGCCACTGCGACTGAAACAGCATCGCGAGCTGGTTTGTCTCCCCAACCGTCAGCCGGATCTCCTTCGATGGCGCACTGGCCAACTGTCCTTCCGGCATGCGGCTGTACAGGCCGAAGCCGATGGCGCCGATGAGCAGGAAGTGTAGCAGCGGTTCACGCAGCCAGCGTCTCAACCTGCCCATCGGTCGCTCCGGGCCATTGCCGGTCCGAGGCTACTTGTGCACATCGGCAAACCAGGTGCCGACCTTGGCCTTGGCCTTGCCTACCGCGGCGCCTGCCATCTCCTCGATCAGGCGGCGGCGGAGCGCCTCGCGCATCTCCTGGAACTTGTGCTGCTGATCCGCATTGAGCAGCGGCGAGATCTTCGCGTCGAAGGCCACCCCTTGCTCGCGCAGCGACTTCACCTTGTCGACTGCACTGAGTTTGGTGTCCTTCTTCAACTCACCCAGTTGCTTGATCTCCTGCGACAGCAGCGGCAGGATTTGCTGGCGCTGCGGCTCGGTCAGCGCCAGGCCGACCGCGAAATGGTTCGCCACTTCGATAAGCGGGCTCAGCGCGAACTGCGGCGCCGCGACGATCTCGTAGTTGGCATGGCCGAACTCGTTGCTGCGCGCCAGGTAGGTGGTGTCGCCGAGCTTGTAGAACGTGAACGCGTAGGGCTCCTGCGCGACGTTGACGACCAGCTTGCCGCCCTCGATCCTGTAGGCACTGGTCTTGCCTTCGTAGCCGTCACGCGCCACGTTGCCGAAATTGCTCGGCATGTTGGCGCCCTGGCCGACGCGGAACACGATCGTCTGGCCCTCGGTGGTGAAGTTCTGGCTGAACTGCTCACCGGTGACGTTGTTGCGCAGCCAGTAGGCCTTGCCGACGACCAGCGCCTTGACCTGCGCTTCGGTCAGCGCAGTCGCGCCTTTCTTCTTCAGTTCGGTGACGGTCATGCCCGTCGGGGCAATCTTGCGCGCGTCGGCCGACGGCGTGTACCAGATCGGCGAGGTCCAGGCCCGCTCCTGCCCGGTAAGCGGAACGATGTCGGGCGGCGGCAGCCCCGACTTGACGGATTGGATCAGCGTCCAGCGCGGCGTCGGAATCTCGAGCACACGTGCATAGTAGAAGGCATGCAAGCCGGGGTCGAACTCGGGGTCGGTCCACACCGTTTTCAGCTCTGCCGCGCCGCGGCCATTCGTGTAGGTGGCCTTTTCCAGGTCCACCGTGCTCTCGATGGCCGGCACGCGGCCCGACCACTTGTCTGCCTTGCGGTCACCCGACCAGGCGACGTCGAAGACGCGCTCGAAGCTCTGGCCGTCCTGCGTCCAGCCCTTGACGATCTGGATGCGGTCAAGGCTCGCCGAGCTCGGATCCTTGATCGCCCAGACGACGAATTTCGGCGCCGTGCCTTTGCCGTCCGTGGGCATCGGCGCCAAGTCGGCGCCCATCGGCACGCCACCGGCGTAGGACTGCTTGACCCAGTCCTTGGCGTCGACGACGCCCTTGTCGTAGCCCCAGCCGCCGAACATCCGCACCTTGATGTGCGGACCACTGACGCCGAAGGTCTCCTTGCGGTACATCGCGTCCCACAGCGAGGCACGCGTGTTCTCCTCGGCCCACACGCCCGTCAGGCCGCCAGGGTTCTCCAGGCGCACGTCCATCGTGCCACCGATCAGCACGCCGGCAAAGCGCCGCTCCACCGTGCCGTCGGCATCGGCATGCAGGCCGAAGAAGTTGTCCTGGCGGTACGGGCTGGCGGTGTTGTGCGAATCGGAGCCGCCGGCCATGCCAAACTTGTAGGGGTTGTAGCCGCGCGTGTCCTGCATCGTCAGGCCGTCCTTCAAGGCCTGGCGCGCATAGCTGCCGTGGACACGGTCGATACGTCCGGAATCGGCCGGCAGGCCGAGGATTGCCTCGTACATCTCGTAGCTGGCGAACTCGTCGTTCGGGGACAGCAGCGGGTGCGTTTCGGACGCGCCCTTGCCCTGCTTGATCTCGACCAGGCGCTCGTTGCGCATGCGGGACTCCGCCCAGGCGGCGTCGATCGGCCGGCCGGTAGTGTTGTCGATATCGGTCGGGTACATCCAGCCGTCGCTAACATTGGCGTTGTGCGAGATGGCGAGCAGCTCGTTGCCGGCCTTGCGCTGCGTGTCCATCCAGCTCCACAGTTCGGTGGGCAGCTTGGAGTCGAGCGCGCTGAACGGATACTCGGGCACCTTCGCGCAGTCCTTGAAGAAGACGTTGCGGTGCAGGTTGCGGTTGCCGGGCATCGAGGTCCACTCGTAGGAGCAGAACGCGGTGAACTTGCCGGGCTGGTTGGCCTCGTCGGCGAGCTTCACCGTCTCCTTCCACACCGTGGAAGTGACCTTCGGGCTCATCAGCTCCGCTACCGGTGCGCTGCCGGCCAGCTTGAGCAGGTAGGAGAAGACCTTGTTCTGTTCTTCCTGGCTGTTCGGATCCTTCATGATCATCGGCTTCGCCGCGGCCAGCGTGCTCACGTAGGAGCCCGGAATGTTGGCCTCGCGCGTGACGCCGACATACTCCGCGTGGTCGGTCACGCCCATGAAGTCGAGCGGTGTATCGATCTTGATGTCGAAGCCCATCGGGTGCTTGATCATGCCGCCCTTGGCGTATTGGTAGGCCTCCGCCGGCCCGGTGATGCGGTTGCCCATCACCCAGGCATCGACCGACCAGCTAGTGTGGATATGCGTCTCGCCGAAGTACGCGTTGCGCTCGGGGTTGGGCTGCGCCGCCGCCTCGGGCGCCGTGGCAACCGCCTGGACCGGAGGCGGCGCTTCGGCCTTCTGCGGCGCGGGCACATCGGACGCTTTCTCGGGCGCCTTCTTTTCGCAGCCGCCGAGAGTTATCAGTGAGAATGCAACCAACGCGGCGACAATAGGGCGTGTAATCATGGCAACACTCCAAGAGAAATGAACCGTTTATTCATGGTATTTAGTGACCGTGAAGCCTGTCAAGGGAAGGGCGTCGCAAATTGCTAATTGCAGTCAAAAAAAACCTGGTCCAGGGGAAGCGGTAGACCCCAGGTGTGACAGCACCCTCTGGCGACCCCGTTGTTCATCGGGGTCGCAATCGTTACATTGCGACCCCTCCCTCGGCATCTTCAATATTGCGATGACCTCGACGGCTCGATATGACAACAGGCTCCACCCGGCCACTGCTGCCCGTGTTTGTTTGATTCCCGCCAATCTGCCGGTACGCTTGCGCGTTCATAATTTGGCCCTGGTTTTTCGCGGTTTTTTCGATGCTTGAAGCTGACAATCTGGAATGCGTGTGCGGCGAGCGCCGCCTGTTATCTCGATACCGGCAAGGTGCGCCATTGGTAATAGCGGCGCAGCGACATCACACAAGCCGATCAAGACTTCAACCGGGCTACCCCGCGCAAGAGCGGGCACAATATTCTCATAGATAATAGGGGAATCCCATGACCCTTATTGCCAGAAGCTATTGGGGCTATTGATCCAGATCAAAATAAGCACATTCCGATATGTCAAGATGGAAAATTGAGCATTTTCACTGACGGAGATCGATTATGAAACGCACCCTACTGGCCGTAGCCATTTCGCTCATTTCGGGTACGCTGGCCAGCCACTGGGCACTGGCTGCCAACACGGAACCGATTCAGCCCATTTCGGCTGCCAAGATCACCAATCCGGCGCTGGTCGAACTGGGCAAGAAACTGTATTTCGACCCCCGCCTGTCCAAATCGGGCTTCATTTCGTGCAACTCATGCCACAACCTGTCGATGGGCGGCACCGACAACATCAAGACCTCGATCGGCCACAACTGGCAGGAAGGCCCGATCAACTCACCGACCGTACTGAACTCGAGCCTTAACGTGGCGCAGTTCTGGGATGGCCGCGCCGCTGACCTGCAAGCCCAGGCCGGTGGCCCGATCGCCAATCCGGGCGAAATGGGTTTCAGCCACACGTTGGCCGTCGACATGCTGCAAACCATCCCGGGCTATGTTACCGAATTCAAGAAAGCGTTCGGCAGCGAAAAGATCACCATCGAGGATGTCACCAAGGCCATCGCCGCCTTTGAGGAAACACTGGTGACACCAAATTCGCGCTTCGACAAATGGTTGAAGGGCGACAAGAAGGCGCTGACCAAGGATGAACTGGCCGGCTATCAGCTGTTTAAGGACAGCGGCTGCATCGCCTGCCACAACGGCCCGGCGGTCGGCGGCAATTCCTTCCAGAAAATGGGTCTGGTCGAGCCGTACAATGATTCCACCAAGGCCGAGGGACGTTCGGCGGTGACCGGCAGGGATGCCGACCGCTTCAACTTCAAGGTGCCAACGCTGCGCAACGTCGAGCTGACCTATCCGTACTTCCACGATGGTGCGGCCAATACGCTGCCGGAAGCCGTCGATACGATGGGACGCATCCAGCTCGGCAAGAAATTCACACCGGAAGAAAACGCCAGGATCGTTGCCTTCCTGAAGACCCTGACCGGCGACCAGCCAAGCTTCAGGCTGCCGCTTTTGCCGCCGTCGGCCGATGCCACGCCACGCCCAACACCGTTCGACAAGAAATAATTGCTTGAGCGCGAAATCGACGGGGGCTGCCGCCCCCGTTTTTCTTGTCTGCCTTTGTTTGATTCCCGTCAATCTGCCGGTACACTTGCGCGTCCATAATTTAGCCCTGATTTTTATCGGTTTTTTCATGCTCGAAGCTGACAATCTGGAATGCGTGCGCGGCGAGCGCCGCCTGTTCGCAGGCCTCGGCTTTCGCCTGGAGGCTGGAGAACTTTTGTATCTGCAGGGCCGCAATGGCTCGGGCAAAACCAGCCTGCTGCGCATGTTGATCGGCCTGCTGCCGCCGGAATCCGGCGAAATTCGCTGGAAAGGCGAGTCGATCAAGGCGCTTGCCGACGAATTTCGCGCCGATCTTTGCTATCTTGGCCACCTCAACGCGATCAAGGAAGAACTGACGCCGCTGGAAAACCTGCTCGCCGCTGCCCGTCTTGCGGACGAGGAACTCTCCGACGACGATGCGCTCGATGCGCTGGAGCAGGTCGGGCTGGCCGGCCGCGAGGATCTTGCCTGCAAATATCTGTCGCAAGGCCAGAAGCGGCGCGTCGCACTGGCTCGCCTGATCAAGGAAAAGCGCCCGCTGTGGATTCTCGACGAACCTTTCGTCGCCCTTGATATCACTGCGGTCGACTGGCTGGCGGGCATTATTTCCGCTCACCTGCAACGTGGCGGGCTGGCCGTGATGACGACCCACCAGTTGGTCGACATTCCGGCCGGCACCGTCCGCGAATTGCACCTCGGCTGATGTTCAAGATCATCACCGCCGTCATCGGCCGCGATCTTCGGCTCGCCATGCGCCGCCAGGCCGACATCGTTTCGGCGATCTTTTTCTTCATCATCGTCGTCAGCCTTTTCCCGCTCGGTGTCGGGCCGGAACCCGACCTGCTGCGCAAGCTCGCCCCCGGCGTGCTGTGGGTCGCCGCGCTGCTTGCCACCATGCTTTCACTGCCCCGCTTGTTCGCCGACGATTATCGTGACGGCACGCTGGAACAACTCGCCCTCGCACCGCATCCGCTCGGCCTGGTCGTTACCGGAAAAGTGATCGCTCACTGGCTGGTTTCCGGTCTGCCGCTGGCACTGATCGCGCCGGTGCTTGGCATCCAGTTCGACTTGTCGGCCGATGCGCTGATCGTGCTGACCGTGGCAATCTTGATCGGCACACCGGCGCTGTCCGGAATCGGCGCTATCGGCGCCGCGCTGACCCTCGGGTTACGCGGCGGCGGCGTGCTGCTCTCGCTGCTGGTTCTGCCGCTCTACATCCCGGTGCTAATATTCGGCGCTGGCGCAGTGGATGCGACGATGACTGGTCTCGGAGGGGAAGGTCACCTCTCCCTGCTTGCCGCAATCACCTTTGCCTCACTTGGCTTCGCCCCCTGGGCAGCGGCCGCTGCCTTGAAGATCGCCCTCGAATGAAAGACCGCTTCAACCTTTACCGCTTCGCTTCGCCAGCCACCTTCTATCCGCTGGCCGGGACACTGATCCCCTACTTTGCTGCCGTCTCGGTGGTCTTTGGCCTTGCCGGCCTGTGGCTCGGCATGCTGGTCGCGCCGACCGACTTCCAGCAGGGCGAGGGCTACCGGATCATTTTCATCCACGTCCCGGCTTCCTGGCTGTCGATGTTCATCTATCTGGTCATGGCTTTCTGGGCCGCCATCGGGCTCGCCTTCAACACCCGGCTGTCGGGCATGATGGCGCAGGCGCTGGCGCCGACCGGGGCGCTGATGGCCTTCCTCTCGCTATGGACCGGCGCCCTGTGGGGCAAGCCGATGTGGGGCGCTTGGTGGGTCTGGGATGCCCGTCTGACTTCCGAACTGATCTTGCTCTTCCTTTATATCGGTTATATGGCGTTGACCGCAGCAATCGACGACCAGCGCCGCGCCGACAAAGCCGGCGGCCTGTTGCTGCTGGTCGGTGTGGTCAACATTCCGATCATTTATTTCTCGGTCAAGTGGTGGAATACGCTGCACCAGGGATCGAGCGTCAATCTCGCCAAGTCGTCGATGGCGACGACGATGCTGTGGGGCATGCTGCTGATGGCGATGTGCTTCTGGATGTATTCGATCGCCATCGCCATGATGCGGGTGCGCACCATCATACTCGAACGCGAGCGCCACACCGACTGGGTCAAGGCCGAACTGGAAGGAGCAGCCAAGTGATCCACTGGAACAGCTTTGGCGATTTCATCGCCATGGGCGGCTACGGATTCTATGTCTGGGGCTCGTTCGGCGTCACCGTATTGATCATGACCATTGAACCGATCATGGTTGCCCGCAATCGAAGGGTGACCATTGCGCGCCTGCAACGTCAACTACGCGCCGAATCGCGTGCCGAACCGCGCGCTGGCCAGAGGAATACCGCTGAATGAAATCGCGTCACAAGAAACTCGCCCTGATCGGCGGCGCCCTCGCCGTCATCGGCATTATTGCCGCCCTCGTCCTCAATGCACTGAACAGCAACATCGCGCTCTACATTTCGCCGACTGATGTCGCCGAAGGCAAGGCACCGCAGGGCAAGGTCTTCCGCATTGGCGGCCTGGTCAAGGAAGGCAGCCTGCAGCGCCAAGCCGACGGCGTGACCATTGCGTTCATCGTCACCGATACGGCCAAGGACATCACGGTTAATTACAAAGGCATCCTGCCCGACCTGTTCAAGGAAGGGAAAGGCGTCGTCGCCCAGGGCAAGATGACCACCGCCGACACCTTCACCGCCAACGAAGTGCTGGCCAAGCACGATGAAAACTACATGCCGCCGGAAGCCGCCAAGGCCGTCGGCGATGCCCAGGCCAGGGCGGCCGAAGCAGACAAACCGAAAGCGAGCTATTGATCATGATTCCTGAAATTGGTCATTTCGCCCTGATCCTTTCCGCGCTGGTCGCGCTGGTTCTCGGCACGCTGCCACTGATCGGCGCCCATCGCAACCGCATGGCCTGGATTGCCGTCGCCCGCCCGGCCGCAAACGCGATGGCATTGCTGATCACCTTTTCCTTCGCCTGCCTGACACAGGCCTTCGTCGTCAGCGATTTTTCGGTGGTCTACGTCGCCCAGCACTCCAATTCGCTGCTGCCGATCCAGTACCGCGTCGCGGCGGTCTGGGGCGGCCACGAAGGTTCGCTGCTGCTGTGGATGCTGATGCTGTCGTGGTGGGCGTTTGCCGTCGCCCTGCTGTCGCGGCAATTGCCGGAGGCGATGGTCGCCCGTGTTCTTGGCACCCTCGGACTGGTCGCCTTCGGTTTCCTGCTCTTCATCCTGATTACCTCCAACCCCTTCGAGCGCCTGCTGCCGGGCGCCGCCGAGGGCAAGGACCTGAATCCGCTGCTGCAGGACCCCGGTCTGGTCATTCACCCGCCGCTGCTTTACATGGGCTATGTCGGCTTCTCGGTAGCCTTCGCCTTCGCCATCGCAGCGCTGCTTTCCGGTCGCCTTGACGCGGCCTGGGCGCGCTGGTCGCGGCCGTGGACGATGGCCGCCTGGTGCTTCCTAACGCTCGGCATCGCCATGGGCTCGTGGTGGGCCTATTACGAGCTGGGCTGGGGCGGCTGGTGGTTCTGGGATCCGGTTGAAAATGCATCATTCATGCCCTGGCTGGTCGGTACGGCACTGATCCATAGCCTGGCGGTGACCGAAAAGCGCGGCAGCTTCAAGAACTGGACGGTATTGCTGGCGATCTCGGCCTTCTCACTGTCGCTGCTCGGCACCTTCCTGGTCCGTTCCGGGGTGCTGACCTCGGTGCATGCCTTCGCCACCGACCCGCGGCGCGGGATCTTCATCCTGGTCTTCCTGGTCGCGGTCATCGGCAGTTCGCTGGCGCTGTTCGCCTGGCGAGCGCCCAAGGTCGGCCTCGGCGGGCGCTTCAATCTGGTTTCCCGCGAATCCCTGCTGCTCACCAACAACGTACTGCTGGTCGTCGCGGCTGCCACGGTTCTGCTCGGCACGCTCTACCCCTTGCTCATCGACGCCCTCGGCGTCGGCAAGATTTCGGTTGGACCACCGTATTTCAACGCCGTCTTCGCACCGCTCATGACGCCGGTCCTGTTCCTGATGGGCATCGCCCCCTTCGCCCGCTGGAAGGAAGCCTCGCTCGCCGAGATCGCCCGTGCCGTGCGCTGGGCGATCGTCCCGGCCGTCGTCGTCGCCATTGCGCTGCCGCTGCTTTACGGCACCTGGTCGGCGTTGACCGCGCTCGGCCTGTTGCTGGCGACGTGGATCGTCTGTACCGCTGCTCTCAATTTCATCGAACGCGTCCAGCACACGCGCGGCGGTCGCTCCTTCCTGGCTGCCGCCGTCCGCCAGCCGCGCCATTTCTTCGGCATGCACCTGGCCCATATCGGTATCGCCGTGTTCGTCGTCGGCGTCACCATGGTCAGCAGTTTCCAGGAAGAGAGAGATGTCAAGATGGCGCCCGGCGAGAGTGTCGACGTCTCCGGCTATCACTTCACCTTCCAGGGAGTGAAGGCCGTCGAAGGCCCGAACTACCTGGCTGCGCAGGGCGAATTCGATCTTGCGGTCAACGGCAAGTTCGTGCGCAAAATGAATCCCGAGAAACGCAACTATCATTCATCGACGATGCCGATGACCGAGGCCGCAATCGATGCCGGCTTCCTGCGTGATGTCTATGTCTCGCTCGGCGAGCCGATCGACCGCGACAAGCCGGAAGGCGAGTGGGCGGTACGCGTCTACTACAAGCCCTTCGTCGACTGGATCTGGGGCGGTTGCATACTGATGGCGCTCGGTGGCCTGCTGGCCATGCTCGACCGCCGTTACCGCGTCAAGGCACGCGCCGCATCCGCCGTCAAAATTCCGCCCGGAACCCAACAAGCATGAACCGTTACTACTGGATACTCGGCGCCTTCGCTGCCCTCGTCGCACTGCTCGCCGTCGGCCTCAACCTGAACCCGCGTGACGTGCCGTCGCCGCTGGTCGGCAAGCCGGCCCCGGCCTTCAATCTGCAGATCCTGGCGACGCCGGACAAAACGCTTGCTCCCAAGGATATGCAAGGCAAGGTCTGGCTGCTCAATGTCTGGTCGTCATGGTGCGTATCCTGTCGCCAGGAACATCCGGTGCTGGTCGAATTCTCGAAAAGGTCTGACGTGCCGCTGATCGGTTTGAACTACAAGGAGGTGCGCGGCGACGGCGGTTACGACATGAGCAAGATGTCGGCCGACGATGAGAAGAAGCTCGCCTTCCAGCGCGCCAATACCTGGCTCAGCCAGCACGGCGACCCGTACAAGTTGACCGTCATGGACCTCGACGGCCGGGTCGGCATCGATTACGGCGTCTATGGCGTGCCGGAAACTTACGTCATCGACAAGGCCGGCGTCATCCGCATGAAGCACACCGGCCCGATCTCGCCGGATGTCCTCGACAAGAAAATCATGCCGCTGCTCGCGGAGTTGAACAAATGAGCGCTCGCGCCCTGATCCTGGCCTGCGTTTTTGCCGCTTTTTTCGCGTCGACCGCAACGTTGGCTTCTGAGATTAACGAAGCCGCCGTCGCTGCCGACCCGGTTGCCGAGAAGCGCCTGCAAGCGCTATCCGAAGAGTTGCGCTGCCTGGTCTGCCAGAACCAGACCATCGCCGATTCCAACGCCGAACTGGCACAGGACCTGCGCCGCGAAATCCGCGGCATGATCGCCAGCGGCAAGAGCGACAAGGACATCATCGACTTCATGGTCGTCCGTTATGGCGATTTCGTGCTCTACCGGCCGCCATTCAAGGGCATCACGCTTCTGCTCTGGGGCGGCCCGATCGCCCTGATGCTGCTCGGTCTGTTCATCCTGCAGCGCTATCTGCGCCGACGCGCCAAGCGCATGGCCGCTGACCAGCCGCTCTCCGCCGATGAGAGCAGCCGCGCCGAAGCGCTCCTCAAGGAACTCGACAACAAATGACCCAGTTTGCCATTTACGCCACCCTGCTGATCGTGGTGGCCGCAGCCTTCATTTTGCCGCCGCTCTGGTTCGGTCTGCGCTCGCCCATGGAAAAAGCAGATCGCAAGCAGGCCAATCTGGCCATTTTCCGTGACCAACTGGCCGAACTGGAACGCGAAAAGACTGAAGGAACACTGGCCGAGGGCGACTTCGAACAGGCTCGACGCGAACTTCAGCGCCGGTTGCTCGAAGACGTCGAGCCGGATGCCGGCGATGCGGCCCAAGGAATTCACGGCCCGAGCCGCAAGATGGCTATCGCCGCCCTGCTGGCGCTGCCCATTCTTGCCGTGCTCGGCTATGGGATGCTCGGCAACCCGAAGGCGCTCGATCCGGCAGAAACCGCAGCACCGCAACAGATGACCGCCGAGAAAATCAACGAAATGGTCGCCCGCCTGGCCGAGAAAGTGAAGGCCAATCCGGACGACCTGAAAGGCTGGCTGATGCTGGCCCGCTCCTACAAGACGATGGGCCGCTACGACGAGGCGGTCGACGCCTACGCCAAGGCCGAGAAGGCGCTCGTCGATGACCCCGAACTGCTGTCCAGCTACGCGGAGACCATCGCCATGGCCAGCGGCAAGGGCCTCAAGGGCAAGCCGAGCGCACTGATCGAGCGCGCCCTGAAAATCGATCCGCAATATCCGCACGCTTTGTTCCTGGCTGGCGCCGCCGCCATGGAAGCTGGCGACAACAAGAAAGGCATCGCTTACTGGGAAGCCTTGCTGCCGCAAGTCGAACCCGGCTCGGAAATCGACCAGATGCTGCGCGGCGGCATCGACAAGATGAAGCAGAGGCAATAGGTCAACGGCGATTGTCGATGCCAGCCACCGCGGCTTCCTGCGCGGCCGACCACGCCCGCAGGTCGAAATCCGGTCGCCTTGGTCTCTCCCAAAGAGTGACTTCATCGACCGCTGCACGCGCTGCGCTGATTGCCTGTCCGCGATGATCGGTTGGTGGGCGATGCCAGCGCACCGGCGATCGGTTGCCTACTCACCGAATCGCCAGGGCGGACATCCTCAAGACCACCTGAAATCCTTTCAGGAGATTCTCCAGGCAGATGCCTTTGCCGGCTTCGGTGCCTTGTACGCCTGGGATGGCATCATTCTTGAAGCTGCCTGCAGGGCCCATGCCCGGTGCAAGTTCTTCGAAAATCATCAGGCGCAGGGTTCGCCCATCGCCGCCGAGGCACTGAAGCGCATCGCTGCTGCGGGAATAACTAACGGAATGAAGTCACCTCCTATTGCGAGCTTGTCATGAAAAGCGCCCTCTTCGTTGATTTCGACAACGTCTATTCCGGCCTGCGCCGTCTCGATCAGGAAACGGCCGACCAGTTCGCCCGCAACCCGACGGTCTGGATGAACTGGTTGATCAAGTCACTGGAAATTCCCGAGCCGGCCACACGGGGAGCCAAGAGGCGCGTACTGGTTCGCCGCTGTTACCTGAATCCGCAGGCCTACCAGCGTTTCCGTCCTTCGTTCAACCTGGCAGGCTTCGAGATCATTGACTGTCCGGCGCTGACCAGCGAAGGCAAGACGAGTACCGATATCCACATGGTTCTGGATATCGTCGACCTGCTGCAACACGAAACCCGTTACGACGAATTCATCGTCTTTTCGGCTGATGCCGACTTCACGCCTGTACTGCGCAAGCTGCGCCGCTGGGACCGGCGCACGACGGTACTCGCCATTGGCTTCCCTTCGGCTGCCTATCGCGCCTCCGCCGACTTATTAATCGATCAGGACGATTTCGTGCGCAACGCGCTGACTTTCGACGAAACCGTCGCGCCTCCACCAAGGGAGCCGATCTTGTCTAGCCCATCGCAAGGCGAATGTGCCCCGATTGCGCTGCAATTGATCCAGCAATCGGTTCGCGAAGCCGCCGTGCCTTTGTCACTCGCCAAGGTCGCTTCGTTGTTGCTGAAAGAAATTGATGGACTGGATGCCTCCGCCTGGGCCGGCTTCGGCAGCTTCCGGGCGCTAATCGAATCGCTGCAGCTCGCGCCGCTGGTCGTCAGTTGGGAAGGCGGGGGCACGATTCGTGACTCGAAGCGGCATGTCCCGCCATCAACTCAAATCGCGGAAGTGGGTAACGGCAAAGTAGCCAACCCCTTGAACCCGGTAGCCGAGGCCATCAGGACCGAAGTTGCCAAGGCGGGTCAACCGGTACCCTGTGGCCGACTGGCTGCTGTGCTGATCGGCCTCGACAGCACTCTTGCCGCCGACTGGGCAGGCAAAAGCACTTTCCGCAAGTTTGTCGAATCCCTGGACGTCAAACCCATCGAGTTCAACTGGAACTGCTCTGGCGGCATCGCCTACGACCCATCCAGGCCAGCCGCCAAGTCGGCTCAGCAACCGAGCATCGCCGCCGACTGGGCCGACAAGAACCTCTACAACATCGCCAAGCAGATCCACGAAGTAACCGATGTGCCGCTTCTGACGCCGGAAAAATATCGGAATCTGATTGCGTTGATTGCCAAAGACGTCGCCGAATTCCCATTCCATCTGATGGAAACTGGAAAGCGCGTGCGTGACCGCTGCAAGGAATCAGGATTGCCGGTCAGCCGCGCCGACGTCAATCATGTGCTGCGGGGTTTGGTCATGCGCGGCCATGTATTTGAGGAGGGGGCGAATGACGGTTCGAGACTTGCTCAAAAGCTTGGCGACAATATCCGCTCACTTTGCCTGAGAGAACAGATCGTCCTTGATGGGGCGATGGACAAGGCGATCAAGGACTGGATTGGTAGCAACTAGCCTTACTTACTCATTTACCAAACCCGAATTTTTCATAAAAGCAGGCGAATCTCGTTTAACCCATTGATATAATAGGGGTTACGCCAATAACGCTTTGTAAGAAGCCTAAACGAGACCGCCCATGGACCATTCTATCCCAACCCAGCTTCGCTTTCCCGCCAGCGCCGGATTTACGATCCGGGCAGAGTTTGACGGCGGGGCGATGTCCTCCGACTTTGGCGCACTCCTGTTGCGTGGCATCGACCTGCAAATCGGCCTGATTCCCCGCCTGGTCAGCGCGATTCACGACAAACGCCACGCCTCGTACATTGACCATCCGCTGGCCGACCTGCTTCGTCAGCGGATATTCCAGACCGCCAGCGGCTACGCCGACGGTAATGACGCCAACACGCTGCGGCGCGATCCGCTGTTCAAACTGGCGGTCGGTCGTGCCCCGCTGGGCGAGGGAAATGACCTGGCCTCCGGCCCCACGCTCTCCCGGCTCGAAAACAGCGTATCGCGCAAAGACATTTACCGCCTGGCCAAAAGCTTCGTCGACGCCTTCATCGCCAGCTACGCCCAGGCGCCTGCCGTGATCGTGCTCGATATGGATCACTCGGAGGATGCCACTCACGGGCAGCAGGAACTGGCGTTCTATAACCCCCACTACGGGAATCACTGCTACCTGCCGCTGTTTCTCTTCGAAGGACTTTCCGGGAAGTTCATTACTGCCGTCCTGCGTCCGGGCAAACGCCCGACTGGCAAGGAGAACGCGGCCATCATCAAGCGCGTGCTGCGCTTGCTCCGCCAGGCTTGGCCCGAGACCCACATCATTCTGCGCGGGGATGGCCACTTCGCGAATCCCGAACTGATGGCCTTGTGCGCGTCCGATCCGCATCTGGACTTCCTCTTCGGCCTGGCCGGCAACCCGGTGCTCTCGCCCAAGGCCGAGCCGCTGCTGAAGAAAGCCCGTGCGCTGCACCAGACACACAGCGCCAACGCCCAGCGCCTGGGGAACGCCGAGCCTGCGGCGACACGACTGTACGACGATATCGAGTATCAGGCGGGCTCGTGGCCCAAGGCTTACCGCGTGGTGGTCAAGGCCGAGGTGATGGCCTTGGGTGACAACCCGCGGTACGTGGTGACCTCGCTGTCCGACCCGACGCCTGATGTGCTTTACAAAGAGCTGTACTGTGCTCGAGGGCAGGACGAGAACTTCATCAAGGCGGTGAAGAACGACTTGGCCAGTGACCGGACCTCCGATCATGCCTTCCTCGCCAATCACCTGCGGCTGTTCTATTCGTGTGCGGCGTATGGGTTGATTCACGGCTTGCGCGAGAACACGCTGGTGCATACGGAACTGGCCAAGGCGCAACCGCTGTCGATTATCCTGAAACTCTTTAAGTTGGCGGTGCGCGTGGTGCAGTACAAGGATCGGATCAAGCTGTCCTTGCCTACGTCGTGTCCGATGAAGGGGGTGCTGGCGCGGGTGACCGAGTTGCTTTACCTCGTCCCGCGCCCGCCGGCACCGGCCTGATCGACTCGGCGACGCCGTCTCATGCTACCGACTCGAATCCGCTTGAGCGGAGGTCAGGTCTCGCCAGCGCTCTGTCCAGGGATCGATGGCGGCAGGGTGTGATGCCCAAAAGTTGGGGTATTTGGCCGATCGTGGCGGGTTGGCAGCAAAATTCGCAGCAAGCTGACTCGCATCACGGCTGGAATGGCACGACATTGACATCGCACGGCGGGTTTATGAAACATCCGGGCAAAGAAACAGTTTGTCCAAATTTTGCACTTGAGGCAAATCGAGGCGCGGAATTTTTCGACCTTAATGACCAGTTTGCGCCTTTAATTGCTTGGAACAATATCAACGCCCCGGAACCTTTCCGGGGACTTAGCACTCTCAGG
Source organism: Candidatus Dechloromonas phosphoritropha (assembly GCA_016722705.1). NCBI lineage: Bacteria > Pseudomonadati > Pseudomonadota > Betaproteobacteria > Rhodocyclales > Azonexaceae > Dechloromonas > Candidatus Dechloromonas phosphoritropha. The sequence continues at coordinate 1,216,037 of JADKGN010000004.1, forward strand.
TTGCGAGTGCTAAAATACAAGCCAATGTTAAAGGAGATCAAAACGCTATGACTCATGCACTGACTTTCCCAACCGTCTCGACCGTCGGCAGCATTGATGCCTATATCCAGGCAGCGAATCGCTATCCGATGCTCTCCGAGGCCAAGGAAATACGGCTGGCCGAGCGCTTCTGCAATGACGGCGACGTTGAAGCGGCGCGTCAGCTCGTTCTTTCGCACCTCCGCCTCGTCATTTCGATCGCCCGCGGCTATCTCGGCTACGGCCTGCCACATGCCGACCTGATACAGGAAGGCAATATCGGCCTGATGAAAGCCGTCAAGCGCTTCGACTCGACGCGCGGCGTGCGCCTTGTTTCGTTTGCCATGCACTGGATCAAAGCCGAAATCCACGAATACATCCTGAAGAACTGGCGCATGGTGAAGGTCGCGACGACCAAGGCGCAGCGCAAGCTGTTCTTCAACCTGCGCAGTCTGAAGAATGACTATGAAGGCGTTGATACGCTGTCCGGTACGCAGGCGACCGAGGTCGCCGCACGGCTCGGCGTCAAGCAGCAAGAAGTCATCGAGATGGAGACCCGCCTGACCGGTCGCGATCTCGCGCTCGAAAGCAATGCGGACGATGGCGACGAGGCCTTCGCACCGATCGATTACCTCGCCGATTCGCGCTACGAACCGGCTCGCATGCTCGAGAACAAGGCGCTCGCCCGGCTCCAGAATGAAGGTCTACATGAGGCGCTGCGAGAGCTCGATGCGCGCAGCCGACGCATCATCGAGGCGCGCTGGCTGCACGACGGCGAAGGCGCGACATTGCATGATCTGGCAGCCGAATTTTCTGTCTCGGCCGAACGCATTCGTCAGATCGAGGTCAAGGCGCTGCAGAAAATGCGCGGTGTGCTAGCCGCGGCCTGAGACCATCGGCCATCAGCAAGGGGAGCTGCGGCTCCCCATTTTCTTGCCGGCAGCAGCGATCAGTCGGCCGGCCGCCCTAGTGGATCGGTAGAGGGCGTGTTGTTGAAGCGTGGTCCGAAGGCGAAAACGTCTTTCGAGCAGACGTCGACGCAGTCCATGAAGTCGTTGCGCTCGGAACGCCGCGGCGTGGAAACGCGAACCGGGCCCCAGCGTCCGGGCAGAGTCGACCGCAGCAGCCGCGATTCCTCACGAAGAGATCAGGCGAGAGATGCACGCTGCCCTTGATGCCCAGACGGTCGCGCAACCAGCCGACGGCATCGGTTATCATCAGCCGGCCTTGGTTGAGGTCTGTCTTCGGTTGGACGCAAGAGCGAACATGCGAGTCAGCACCAAGAGCGCTTTCGACCGCTTGGCATACAGTCCGAGACCAAGGCCGAGCATGCCGACACCGCAGGCTATCCTCGCGGTATCGAAGAGAAACTGGCGCCGGTTGGCCGCCTCCTTCGAGAATTTTCCGTCTGCCATCTTCATATCCGCTTCAGGATCTCCAGCAACGCGGTCGGCTAGCCCAATCCCGCCCGCCTGATTGTCGTTTCCTCGGTTTGCCCTATCGACTGGTACCTTGCTCCATCAGTGTTGACGAATGCTTGGCCTGGATCAAGTGGGTGTCAATTCGCAGGCTTGCGCCTCGAAAAGCCGCTGAAATTCAGAGGCGTGGCAGCACAGCGCGCGCCGCCGCTGCGCACTGGGCGGCAACCTCGTCGACGGGGAGCGAGCGCAGGTTCGCCAGGACGCTGGCGATGCGCGGCAACTCGGCGGGTGAATTGCGGCCACCGCCCAGCCACTCCGGCGGAATGTCCGGCGCATCGGTTTCGAGGACGATCGCTGCCAGCGGCAGTTCGGCTGCCAGCTTGCGGATGCGGGTCGACCCGGGAAAGGTCATGGCACCGCCGAACCCAAGCTTGAAGCCGAGCCTGATGAATTCGTCCGCCTGCTGGCGGCTGCCATTGAAGGCATGAGCTATGCCGCCGGTGACCTGGATTCGCCGCAGGTGTTTCAGAATCTGGTCAATCGCCCGCCGGACGTGCAGCAGCACCGGGAGGCCGTACTCGCGTGCGAGTTTCAGTTGCTCGACAAAATAGAACTCTTGGCGCGCCGGGTCGCTGTCGGTCACGTGGAAGTCGAGGCCGATCTCGCCGACGGCCACCGGCTGCCCGCGTTCCAGCCAGTCGCGCAGCGCGGCCAGGTCGGATTCTTTCGCCTGTATCACGTAGAGCGGATGGATGCCGTAGGCCGCGGCACAGCCCGCGTAACGTTCGACGCTGGTTTTGACCTTACGGAAGCCGTCGACCGCAACCGCCGGCACGACGATGCGCTCGACCCCGGCGGCCAGCGCTGCCGCATGTACCGCGTCACGATCGGAATCGAATTCAGCCGCGTCGAGGTGGCAGTGGGTGTCGATCAGCATCCGAGGAAGGGAAAGTCCGGCGCCGGGCGCCGATCGCTCATCATATCGGCGAGGGCGGCGGCCGAGCCGCAGGCCATGGTCCAGCCGAGGGTGCCGTGGCCGGTGTTGAGCCACAGGTCGGGATAGCGAGTGCGGCCGATGCATGGCACATTCGATGGCGTCGACGGGCGTAGGCCGCACCAGAATTGCGGCTCGCCGGCCGCTTCGAGGGCCGGAAAAAACTGGCGGGTGCGTTGCAGTAGCGCGGTACAGCGCACCGGGTTGAGGTCGAGGTTGTAACCGTTGAATTCCGCCGTGCCGGCAATCCGCAGGCGATTGCCGAGCCGTGAAAAAACCAGGCGGTGCTCGTCGTCGGTCAGGCTGACGGTCGGCGCCACTGCCGTGGCGGACAATGGCACGGTCGCCGAATAGCCTTTGGCCGGAATGACCGGCAGACTCACCCCGAGTGGCCGAAGGAGCAAGGGTGTGTAACTGCCGAGGGCGACGACGTAGGCGTCGGCAATCAACAGTCGACTGCCCTCCGGACCCCTGACCATGACGCCCGCGATGCGGCCGCCGCTGGCGGTGATGCGGTCGACCGTCGAATCGAGGCGAAATTCGACGCCGCGCGCGGCGGCACGCTCAGCCAGCGCCCGAGTGAACTTGTGCGCATCGCCTGACTCGTCGGATGGCGTGTAGTGGCCACCGGCCAGTTGCCGGCGGGCGCCGGCCAGCGCCGGCTCGATCTCGACGCAACGCTCGGTACTGACCGGTTCGTGATCGAGTCCGAATTCGTGCATGGTGCGGGCGGCGTCCATGGCCCGGGCAAAGGCCCGCGGGTCGGTGTACAGGTGAAGAATTCCGCGCTCGAGATGGTCGTATTCAAGCCCGAGTTCGTGGCGCAAGGCCTGCAGGCAGCCGCGACTGTAGAGCGCCAGCGCGACGATCGCGGCGATGTTGCGTCGGGTGCGCGCGGGCCGGCACTCGCTCAGGAAATGCAGGCCCCACATGAGTTGCGCCGGGTCCGCCCGCCAGCGCCAGAGCAGCGGCGCATCCTCGTGGCCCAGCCACCTGATGACCTGTGGCAGCACATGCGGATTGGCCCAAGGTTCGGCATGCGAAACGGAAATCTGGCCGCCGTTGGCGAAACTGGTTTCGTTGCCAGCCACCGGCTGGCGGTCAACGACCACGACCTCGTGCCCCGAGTCTGCCAGATACCAGGCGCTGGTCGTGCCGACGACGCCGGCACCCAGAACGAGAACCCTCAACCCTCGCCTCTGCGTTCGCGTGAGATCCGGGTGACTTCCGGGATCTGGCGCAAGCTGCGCATCACAGTCGCCAGGTGGACCCGGTGGGCCACCTGGATGGTGAAGCTGAGCATCGTCAGGAGACCCTCGGGGTCGGGATCCATGGCCACGTGCTCGATGTTGGAGCCAGCGTCAGCGATGGCCGCCGCCACCTGGGCGAGAACACCGCGCTTGTTCCTGACCTCGACACTGATGCAGATGTCGAACAGCTTGCCCTCTTCCGGCTCCCATTCGACATTGATCCATTGATGCGGCTCGCTCGAACGCGACTTGCGGATGGCCGGGCAGTCCTTAGTGTGGATCACCAGGCCGCTGCCCTTCTTGATCGAGCCGATGATCGGATCGCCGGGGATCGGCTGGCAGCAGCGCGCCAGCTGGACCGCCATACCTTCGGTTCCGTGGATGGCGAGCGCCACGTCGCTTGGCGAATTGGCGGACAGGTCCTCGCGCGCCAGCAGCCGGCGCGCGAGGACAGACGGGAGTCGCTTGCCAAGGCCGATGTCGGTGTACAAATCGTCGAGTGTCTTCTTGCCGCAGCTCTTGACCAGGTGATCCCAGGCTTCGGCCGGGATCGAGAGCGGCACGAACCCGAGGGTCAGCAGTTCCTGGCGCAGCAGCCGCTCGCCAAGTTGCGATGATTCCTCAATCTGGACGGTGCGCAGGAAGTGGCGGATCTTGCCACGCGCGCGGCCGGTCTTGACATAGTTCAGCCAGGCCCGATTCGGTGTGGCGTGCGGCGACGTGATGATCTCGACCACGTCGCCGTTGCGCAGCTCGGTGCGTAGCGGGACGGTATCCTGATTGATGCGCGCCGCCGTGCAATGATGGCCGATATAAGTGTGCACGTTGTAGGCGAAGTCGATGACAGTCGCGCCGCGCGGCATGGCCATGATCTTGCCTTTGGGGGTGAATACGTAAACTTCGTCAGGAAAGAGGTCGATCTTGACGTTCTCGAAGAACTCGCCGGAATCGCTGCTCTGCATTTCGAGAAGCGACTGCAACCATTTGTGCGTCCTGATGTGCAGGTCGCTGCCGCCATCCTCGCTATCCTTGTAGAGCCAGTGCGCCGCCACCCCGTCCTGCGCGACGTGATGCATTTCCTCGGTGCGGATCTGCACCTCGACCGGCGTGCCATAGGGACCGATCAGCGTCGTGTGCAACGACTGGTAGCCGTTGCCCTTGGGAATCGCGATGTAATCCTTGAACTTGCCGGAAAGCGGCTTGAACAGGCTGTGTAGCGCCCCGAGTGCCAGGTAGCACGAAGACACGTCGTCCACGATGACGCGGAAGCCGTAAAGATCCAGCACCTGTGAGAAGGAAACGCACTTCTCGCGCATCTTGCGATAGATCGAAAACAGGCTCTTCTCACGACCGAACACCTCGGCGTGCAGACCAACCTCGGCCAACTTGCCGGTGATCCCGTCCTGGATTCTCGAAAGCAATTTCTTGCGGTTGCCGCGCGCCGCCCGCAGTGCCTTGGACAAAATCTTCGCTCGATACGGATAAATCAACTGGAACGACAGATCCTGCATTTCGCGGTAGAGCTTGTTCAATCCCAGGCGCAGGGCAATCGGCGCGTATATGTCGAGGGTCTCGATGGCGATCCGCCGGCGCTTGTCGGGGCGCATCCCGGCCATGGTCTGCAGGTTGTGCTGGCGGTCGGCAAGCTTTATCAGCACGACGCGCAGGTCGCGTGCCATCGCCATCAGCATCTTGCGGAAATTCTCCGCCTGCGCCTCCTGGTAGGATGCGAACTCCATCCGGTCGAGCTTCGACAGACCGTCGACGAGATCTGCAACCTCGCGCCCGAACTTGTCGGCGAGTTCGTGCTTGTTTATCGTCGTGTCTTCGAGAACGTCATGCAGGAGCGCGGCGGTGATGGCTGCGCAATCCATGCGCCATTCGACCAGGGCGCCGGCGACCGCCAGCGGATGCGTGATGTAGGGCTCGCCCGACATGCGCGTCTGGTCGGCATGGGCGTCCGCCGAGAAGGCATACGCCTCCTTGATGCGCTTTATGTCTCCAAGGGAAAGATAATCGAGACTATCGAGGAAGACCTGGTAGGCAGGATCCTCGCTTGCGGGCGGGTGAGATGACGGGGTCGGGTCCATCAGCCTTCACCGCCCCCGACCTCAGGCCTGTCCGCGGTTGAGCACTTCCAGGCCAAACTTGCCGAGCGCCAGCTCGCGCAGCGCAATGACCGTCGGCTTATCGCGGTCGGCCGGAACCATCGGCGTTGCGCCGTTGGCGATCTGGCGTGCCCGATAGGTTGCCGCCAGCGTCATCTGGAAGCGGTTGGGAATCTTCTTGAGGCAATCATCACTTGTTACGCGGGCCATCCAAAACCTCGGAATCTGTTCATTGTGCAAAAAGGCCGGCGTGCCGCGCACGCTGAGCCGCCAAGGTCAGGCGTGAAGCGCGTACCACGGCACGCAGATCAACCAGCGCCTGTTCGAGACTGTCGTTGATAATAACATAGTCGAATTCTTCGACATGGCGCATCTCGGCCCGCGCCGTCGCAAGCCGGCGCGCGATTACATCGGTGCTGTCGGTGGCCCGCTCGGTCAGGCGCCGCGTCAGATCCTCCATCGACGGCGGCAGGATGAAAATTCCGATTGCCCCGGGAAACGCCGAGCGCACCTGTTGCGCCCCCTGCCAGTCGATCTCGAGCAGAACATCATGATCGGGTGCCAGTCGTTCGATGATCCATTTCTTCGAAGTGCCGTAAAAATTTCCATGCACTTCGGCCCACTCAAGAAACTCCTGGCGCGCGATCATCGCCTGGAAAGCGGCAGTATCGACAAAATGATAGTCGCAGCCATTTTGCTCTCCCGGCCGTGGTCGGCGGGTCGTGAAGGAAACGGACAATTGCACGCCCGCTTCCTGTTCGAGCAACAGGCGAACCAGCGTGGTCTTGCCGGCACCGGAAGGCGCCGCGACAACGTAGAGGTTTCCCGCCATTTAGGCTTTCCAGTGTGTCGGAGACCACGGCAGTGACGCCGTGGCCTGCCCGCCTCAGAGCGGCGGAATGCGCAGGTTCTGTCCCGGATAGATCTTGTTCGGATCCTTCAGCATCGGCTTGTTGGCCTCAAAGATCACCGGATACTTGGAAGCGCTGCCATACTGTTCTGCGGCGATCTTCGACAGCGTATCGCCACTCACCACGGTGTAGAAACGCGCCTCGGCCGCCGGCGTTTCGACCGTCAGATGATCCTCGACGTTATCGACGCCCTGCACGTTGCCGGCAGCCAGGATGATCTTCTCGCGGTTTTCCTGATCCGGCGTCGAACCCGAGATCGAAACCTGGCCGCTCATGAAGTTCACCATCAGGTTGCTCCATTTGAGGCCGAGGCTGTTGATGTGGTCAAAGATCGCCTGCGCGGCAGCCTGGTTGAGGCGGGTTTTTTCTTCCGGAGAATCTGCCTGTTCCGCTTCTTTGTGGCCGAACAGTTTCTCTCCCGCTTCCTTGATAAAAGTTAACAATCCCATTTTGGTCTCCTTAGAAGTCCGCCGGCACCTGCCGCCGCAACAGGAACATACCCTAGACGCCAGTCGCTCGCAGGTCAAGACAATACAGCATTTCGTCCTGGCCGACCGGACCGGTCCTGCGAATCCGGGCCCGGGACGCCGGCCCCGATTTCAACCTCACTCAGGTGCCACTTCAGGCGCCTTCCTGGGAGCCACCTTGGGCGCGCGGGTGGTCGGAGTCCGTTTGACCGCCGCGGCCTTCCTGGCCGGTGGAGTCTTTTCGGCCGCCGGCATTTCAGTGGCGGCCGCCTTCGCTTCCGGGGTTGCCTTGACTGTGACCCTCGGCGCCCTGACGGCCTTTGTCGTCGCCTTGACGGCTGGCCTGCCTCCGCCGGCGCCCTTCCAGGTCAGGCGCGCCTTCTTGGCCAGGGCGACTACCTTGGCGATATCCTTGTCGGTATAGATACCCTTGACGCCGGAAATGGCGGCCAGTTTCATGCCATGCTTGAGACCCAGCTTGTAGATCTCCTTGACCTTCTCCCACTCGGTATCGCGCCCGATCGTGAATACTTCGAAGCGACCCTCAAGTGCCAGCACGATGGTTTCGGCGAGGCAGGCGTAGATGACGTTGTCCGGAAGCCCGATGTTCTTCATGCCACGAACTTTTGTCGGGAGTTCGATCTCGCCCGATTCGATGACCAGAACATCCGGACGCTTGGCAACTTCGCTGGCGGGCAGGTCGAGCGGACGAGCGACGTCGGTGATGACGCAGCCGGGTTTGACCTTGGTGATGTCCAGAACCGACTTGCCGGCGCCCGAAGTGGCGGTCACGATCATGTCCATGTCGCCAAGCACTTCGTCATAGCTTGTGGTGGTGAATACCTTGGCGTCCGGCGTGTCCTTCAGGATGGAGGCCTTGAGCTTGTCCAGCTTGTCGAGGGTGAGTCCGGCCAGATAGACTTCATCGAAACTCATCGCCAGCAGGCGTGCACTGACCGAGCCGATCGAACCGGCGGCGCCGATGATCATGGTCTTGGCGGCAACTTTCCCGGTTTTCGGGTCAATCGTCACCAGACCCATGCGCCGCATCGCGTCGGATGCCGCCCACAGGGCGCCCGAGGCCGAGTAGCTGTTACCGGTGGTGATCGGCAACCTGGCACGCCGCGCCACGGTTACCCCGGCGTCGCCCACCACTTTGGTAAACGCACCGAGACCCATGATCTGCGCCCCCAGCTTCTCGGCGATCTTCGCCGCATGCAGAAGACGCCGGTAGGTAAATTCCGGACTGCGCGACAACATCTCCTTTGGCGTGCCGCCGACCGATATCAGCCAGCCCTCCACTTCGGCGCCGGTGGGCGAAACGATGTTGTCCATCTTGCAATACACCATTGGTGGCATGTACGCCGCCAGCTGCTCGACCTTGTCCATGATGAACTTGGGGGTGGCATCAGGAATCGGGTAGGCACTCTTGATGTATTCCTGGCTCAGCGGGTGAATTACGAAGGCAAAGCGGCGGATGTTGCGAAACTTGCCGGTCGGATGCAGCAGGCGCGGCACAATTTTCAGTTCGTCGAGGATCTCCTCGAAGTCGTCGTCGGAGATCTCCTCGGGCGACTTTTCCAGCGCCGCCAGGATCATCGCTTCGATGGTGTTGATGCCCACCACCTTCTCGAACAGCTTAGGCGATGTATCAACCACCAGATTTACCTTGCAGGCCGTGAAAAATGCCATCCGTTCATCGTCAACTGCGGACGTGATGAGCGTTTTCCCCTCCAGATTCGATGCGTTGCCGACGCTCTTGATCTCGGCGAAGGTACCGACGATCACATGCGACTTGGCTACCTCGCCGCGGACCATCATGAGTTTGAAGTCCGTCAGGGCGGCTTCCAGGATCTCGCCGGACTTGCCGTTCAGCACCAGGCCGCTGCCCTTGGCATAGAGTTCCAGTTGTTCGAGCGAGCCGAGCATCGCCGGCATGCCGGTCTGGAACAGGGCATCGGCAAAGCTCAGGTTCCTGGTGTAATCTGACAAGGCCACGGCCATGTTGTAGTTGCGCATGCCGGACATGAACAGGACGAGGTTGTTGTTGAAGTAGCGGCCCAGTTCCTTCTGCACGTAGCGCACGGCGCGCACCTGCAGGAGCCGCCGCAGGGTAGCTCCGGTCGTCACCGGCACACGTGTGACCACGTTCGTCAGACGCCGCGTTTCCTTGTTGATCAGCGTATCCTGCCCGACATGATAGTGGTCGCTGATTTCACCGAGGCCGATGGCATCGGCCGTTGCCTGCTGGCGGCGCATCAGTTCCCAAGCTTTGGTCGTGTCCTGGTCGGCGCCCATGCGATGAACCGAGAAATTCTGGCCAAGGAACTTCGTCTGGAACTCGAAGTCCTTCTTGGAAGAGCCCAGTGAGACGGCGACTACCTTTTTCATTGAATATCTCCTCTATCGCATTTCTTGAACTACTCAAGTCGGTAACGGCATTCCCCGGATAACCGGCGCTGCCTCATTCAGCTTTCTTGCGGCGCGGCGCCGGCTTTCTCTTTTCCGGGGAGTCTGGCAGCGCCTGGCGAATGATGCCCTCACACACCTCCTGTGACATGTAGCGCGGCACCGGGTAGCCGGTATGCGCTTCCCAGCAGGCTGCCCGCGCCAGATCGGGAATGTCGGCTTCCCGCAGGTCCGCCAGGAAGGTCGGAATACCAAGGTCCGCGTTCAACTGGTCGACTGCGTCGAGGAACTTCCCGGCCAGCACCTCCGGCGATTCATCCTCGCTACCCACCTTTGCCCGCACCGCCAGCAGCGCGAGACGTCCGGTGATGGCGGGAAGCGAGTAGCGCAGAACATAAGGCAGCATGATGGCGTTGGCTAGGCCATGGGGCGTGTGGTATTTGCCGCCGAACTGGTGGGCGATCGCGTGCACGTAGCCGACGTTGGCCCGGGTGAAGGCAAAGCCGGCATAGGTCGAGGCCAGCGCCATCTTCTCGCGGGCTTCTAGATTCGTCCCCTCGCTGTAGGCGGTGCGCAGGTTCTCGAAGATCAGGCCGACAGCGGAAAGCGCCATGCCATCGGAGTAGGGTGTGGTCCAGTTGCCGACAAAGGCCTCGATCGCGTGAGTCAAGGCGTCGATGCCCGTCGCGGCGGTCACGTGGGGCGGCAGGCCGGTCATCAGCAAGGGGTCGAGCGCGGCCATTTTCGGCACCACGCGCGGATCAACGATGACCATTTTTTTCCCCGCCTCGGGATCGGAGATTACTGCGGCCACCGTCACCTCCGAACCGGTGCCCGCCGTTGTCGGCACTGCGTAGATATTGACGGGCGCACGCAGACCCTTGAAGTATCCCGCCAGGTCCCGCAACGGCTTGGGGTTGGCCACCGCCACCGCAATCGCCTTCGAGGCATCCATGGGCGATCCGCCGCCAAATGCGACAATCGCATCGCAGTTCTGCGCCTTGAAAAACTCGATGCCTTTTTCAATCAGGGGGATGGGTGCATCCGGCGTGATCTCGTCGAACACCACATAGTCCGCTCCGCCGGCCGTGAGGGCGTCGGTCAACGAACGCAGCAACCCCAGCTTGTAAATGATGCCGTCGGTGACAATCAGGATCTTCCTGTGGCCAAACCCTGCAATCGCCTGCCCCAGACGACCGCTCGAGCCAGGACCGACGAGCAGCGTCGGCTGGGGAATGGGGATGAAACGGGTCACCAGACCTGCACCCTTCATCAAGGCGCCAAGGCCGGCGGCGCGGACGGAATCACTCAACAAATCGGATAACAAGTGCTTTCTCCCCAGGGAATTCGCAAACGGAACGTCAACCAGGTAAGTATGCCTTCAATTTCAACAGTTGCGGAATCAGTCCAGGGCTGACTGATCCACGGAGAGGTTCGAATTGGATCTGAGTCTGGTTTGGAGCCATGAGAAAAACTCCGAACAACCCTTTTTTAACGGCTTGCCAGAAAAAATGATGGGAAACAGGCCGATTTTGACCGTTGACCGCGGGAACTTGAAACCGCCGTCGACCTTAACATTCCAGGAAAAGCAAAGAGACGGCCAATTCATACGCCATTTTATGGTTTGGAGATTGGCTTGCCTCGACTCAAATCTTGCGATAAACCTCGGCGCCGGCCTTGACGAACTCGACCGCTTTCTCCTCCATGCCCTTCGCCAGCGCCTCGGCTTCGGCAATTCCTTGCGCCGCGGCGTATTCACGCACATCCTGGGTAATCTTCATCGAGCAGAAGTGCGGGCCGCACATCGAGCAGAAGTGGGCGACCTTGGCCGATTCCTTCGGGAGCGTCTCGTCGTGGAATTCACGCGCCTTGTCGGGGTCGAGGCCAAGATTGAACTGGTCGTCCCAGCGGAATTCGAAGCGCGCCTTGGACAGGGCGTTGTCACGAATCTGCGCCCCGGGGTGACCTTTGGCGAGATCGGCGGCGTGAGCAGCCAGTTTGTAGGTGATGATGCCAACCTTGACGTCATCCTTGTCGGGCAGGCCGAGGTGTTCTTTCGGCGTGACGTAGCAGAGCATCGCCGTGCCGTACCAGCCGATCATCGCGGCACCAATGCCGCTGGTGATGTGGTCGTAGCCGGGGGCGATGTCGGTGGTCAAGGGGCCGAGGGTGTAGAACGGGGCTTCGCTGCACTGGTCGAGTTGCAGGTCCATGTTCTCCTTGATCAGATGCATCGGCACATGGCCGGGACCTTCGATCATCACCTGGACGTCGTGCTTCCAGGCGATCTGGGTCAGTTCGCCGAGGGTCTTGAGTTCGCCGAGCTGGGCTTCGTCGTTGGCGTCGTAGATTGAACCTGGACGCAGGCCATCGCCGAGGCTGAAGGCGACGTCGTAGGCCTTCATGATTTCGCAGATGTCCTCGAAATGCGTGTAGAGGAAGCTTTCCTTGTGGTGGGCCAGGCACCACTTGGCCATGATCGAACCACCGCGGGAGACGATGCCGGTCATGCGGTTGGCGGTCAGCGGGACGTAGCGCAGTAGCACGCCGGCGTGGATGGTGAAGTAGTCGACGCCTTGTTCAGCCTGCTCGATCAGCGTGTCGCGGAAGATTTCCCAGGTCAGGTCTTCGGCCTTGCCGTTGACCTTTTCCAGGGCCTGATAGATTGGCACGGTGCCGATGGCGACCGGGCTGTTGCGGATGATCCATTCGCGGGTTTCGTGGATGTTCTTGCCGGTGGACAGGTCCATCACCGTGTCGCCACCCCAGCGGATCGACCAGGTCATTTTTTCGACTTCTTCCTGAATGGAAGAGCCGAGCGCCGAGTTGCCGATGTTGGCGTTGATTTTGACCAGGAAGTTGCGGCCGATGATCATCGGTTCGCTTTCCGGGTGGTTGATGTTGTTGGGGATGATGGCGCGACCACGAGCGATTTCGCTGCGCACAAATTCGGGGGTGATTTCTTCGGGAATGCTGGCGCCGAAGTTTTGGCCGGGGTGCTGGCGGCCAAGCAGGGCCGCCATTTTTTCGCCCATTTTGCCGGTTGACCGTAGCGACTCCATGTAGGCGCGGCGGTTGTTATTTTCACGAATGGCGACGTATTCCATTTCCGGGGTGACGATGCCTTGGCGGGCATAGTGCATCTGCGAGACATTTTTGCCGGCTTTGGCGCGCAGGGGGTTACGGTGCAGGCCGGGGAAGCGCAGTTCGTCGAGTGCCTTGTCAGCGGCACGGATGCGGCCGAAGTCGGAGGTCAGGCCGGCGAGTTCTTCGACGTCGCCACGTTCGGCGATCCACTGGGCGCGCAGCGCCGGCAGGCCGGCACGGATGTCGATCTTGGCTTGCGGGTCGGAGTAGGGGCCGGAGCAGTCGTAAACATAGAGCGGCGGATTCTGTTCGCCACCGAAGGCGGTTGGCGTGTCGTCCTGCGAAATTTCGCGCATCGGCACGCGGATGTCCGGGCGGGAACCTGCGATGTAGACCTTGCGCGAATTGGGCAGCGGCTGGACTGCGGCCGCGTCGACGTGAGCGTTGGCGGCGAGGAATTGTTCGGTGGCGTTCATTGAAGCTCCATGCGTTTGGGCAACGGGCGGAACCGGCAAGGAGCGATCTGCTTCCAGCGACAGAATTCGTTTCCCTACGGCGGCATGACCCGGTCAGGTTCGAAGGGTATTTCTCAGTCGACCACAACGGCCGGCACCCCTAACGAGAGGGTCCAAGTTACTGGAAGGGCAGGAAAAAGGCAAGGCGTGGCGGCTAATCAGCTTTGGCGCGTTGACCGCCGCAAAACTCCGATGGTAAATTACTGACCAATCAGTCATTAAGCTGCTCATGCCCGCCGCAACCCCACCAAGAAAACGTCGCAAGGAAGCCCGCCCGTCGGAATTGACGGCGGCGGCGCTCGAGCTGTTTGTCGAAAAAGGTTTCGCCGCCACCCGACTGGAAGAGATTGCAAGCCGCGCCGGGGTGTCGAAGGGAACGCTCTATCTCTATTTTGACAGCAAGGAAGCGCTGTTCCGAGCGGTGATTCAGGAAGGCATTGTCCCTGTCGTCGCCGAGGGCGAGGCGATTGCCGCGCAGCACGCGGGAAGCGCTGCCGACCTGCTGGAACAATTGCTGAATAGCTGGTGGCTGCGAATCGGTGAAACCGACTATGCCGGGATCCCCAAGCTGATGGTCGCCGAGGCACGCAACTTTCCAGAAGTTGCCCAGTTCTATTACGAAAGCGTTATCCGCCGCAGTCGCGCACTGATCGGCGCGGCACTTGAGCGCGGCATGGCCAGCGGTGAATTCCGGCGCATGGAAGTCGAAACTTGTATCGAGGTGGTGATCTCCCCGGTTCTGATGCTGCTGATCTGGCGCTTCTCCATGGGTGCCTGTCAGAGCAAACAGGTCGATCCACGCCAGTATCTGGCGGTTCACATGGATTTGCTGCGTCGAGGATTGCAGGCGAATCGGGTATAATTTTGCTTTGCCTGAACCTTCATATAAGTTTATGCTAATATTTTGCCTGCGGAGAACGAAATGAATATCGAGCAAGCGCGCTTCAACATGATCGAACAGCAGATCCGGCCCTGGGAGGTTCTGGATCAGCAGGTTCTTGACCTGCTTTTTGTCGTCAAGCGTGAGGACTTCGTACCCGCGGCCTATCGTAATCTGGCGTTCGCCGACATGGAAATCCCGATCGGCAGTGGCCAGGTGATGCTCGCGCCGCGCGTCGAGGCTCGCCTGATGCAGGAACTCGGCGTCAAGAAGACCGACAAGGTGCTGGAGATCGGTACTGGTAGCGGGTACATGGCGGCCCTGTTGGCCGCTCGCGCCGAATACGTGATCAGCATCGAGTCGCGTCCGGAACTGGCCGATTTCGCGCGCCAGAACCTGGAGCGGGCGGGAGTCACCAACGTCACGGTCGAAGTCGGCAACGGGGCCAGCGGCTGGGCTCCGCACTTCCCCTACGACGTGATTGTTGTTTCAGGCTCGCTGCCGACCCTGCCCGACGCGCTTCTCGAGCAGTTGCGTCCTGGCGGCCGCCTTGTCGCCATCGTTGGTGCAGCCCCGGTCATGGAAGCCCAACTGGTGACCAGCAATGGGGAAGGTGTGTTCAACACGGTCAACCTGTTCGAAACGGTCGTTCCGGCTCTCGATGGCGGGGAAGCGAAGCCAGGCTTTTCGTTCTGATGCAACAGATTGGCGCACGACAACTCGCTGGCTGGCTGTCCGACGACAGCCGCGGCAAGCCTGTTCTGCTCGATGTGCGTGAGCCGTGGGAATGGGAACTGTGCCGTTTGCCGAATTCGTTGCATATTCCGATGCACCTGGTCCCGCTGCGCAGCAACGAACTGAAACGGGACGACGACATCGTCGTCATCTGCCATCACGGCAGACGCAGCATGCAGGTTGCCATCTTCCTCGAACGCCAGGGCTATTCTTCGCTGATCAATCTGACTGGTGGCGTCAGCGCCTGGACTGACCAAGTTGACCCTGACCTACCCCGTTATTGAGGACGTTATGAAAAGACTCGTCTGGCTGCTTTCCGCCTCCTTGCTGGCCTCGCCGTTGCGGGCCGCCGATCTGATGCAGATTTATCGCGAGGCGCAGGCCAACGACGCAACATTCGCGGCGGCCCGTTCGACCCTCGAGGCCGGACGCGAACGGACACCACAAGCGCGGGCCGGCTTGCTGCCAACGCTGTCGCTGAGCGCCAACTCCTTCTGGAACGAGAATCAACTGTACGTTCGTGGCAGCGGCAATACTACGCCTGCGAACTTCAACAGCAACGGCTACACGCTGACGCTGAGTCAGCCGCTGTTCCGCTGGCAGAACTGGGTGGCCTACGACCAGTCAAAATTCCAGGTTGCGCAGGCCGAAGCCAATTTCGTCCAGGCCGGACAGGATCTGATCCTGCGCACCGCGCAGGCCTATTTCGACGTGCTCTATGCTATCGAGAGCCTCAAGGCGGTACAAGCCAACAAGGTTTCCATCGAACAGCAACTCGAGTCGGCCAAGCGCAATTTCGAGGTCGGCACCTCGACCATCGTCGATGCCCAGGAAGCGCAGGCCCGTTTCGACCTCGCCATCGCACAGGAAATTGCCGCCGAGAGTGATCTCGAGGTCAGGCGGCAGGCGCTGCAGGCCATCATCGGCAAGGAGGCTGGCCCGCTCGCGCCATTCCGCAAGAATGCGGAAATACCACAACCGCAGCCTGCCGACATGAAGCAGTGGGCGGCCGCTGCCGAAAACGACAATATCAACGTCCAACTCCAGATGGCGACGCTGGAGATTGCCTCCCGCGAGGTCGACCGGCAACGCGCCGGCCACTATCCGACCGTCGATCTGGTCGTGAACAAGGGGAAGTCGACCGCCTTCGGGCAGATCGCGGGCGGCCAGCTCGAAACCGATTTCGAGAACATCGGGGTTCAGCTTAACCTGCCGATTTTCCAGGGGGGCCTCGTCGTTTCCCGCCAGAGCGAGGCCAGCGCCAATCGTGCGGCCGCCGAATCCACCCTCGAGCAGACCCGGCGCAATGCAGCACTGCAGGCGCGTCAGCAATACCTTGGCGCCACCAACGGGCTGGCACAGGTACGCGCCCTCAAGGCCGCCCTGATCTCCTCGCAATCGTCTCTGGAATCCAACCGCCTGGGCTTTGAAGTCGGCGTGCGCATCAACATCGACGTGCTGAATGCCGACAACCAGGTCTTCCTCACCCGCCGCGACCTGGCGAAGGCGGTTCTCGAAACGCTGATGTCGCAGCTCAGGCTGAAATCGGCAGTCGGTACCCTGAGCGAGGACGACGTGGTGGCCGCCAACGCACTGCTCGACCCCGGCGCTACTGCCCAGTAATTACGGAACGAATCAGCGCCAGCGTCCGCGCGCTGGCACCGCGATGGGCGCCGGCAAAGCTCAAGGCGGCGGCTCGCATCTCCGCGAGTTCGCCGGCATCGCCCAACGCCCGGCAAATTATCGCGGCGAGCCCCTCCGCATCGGGCACCCGCAGTGCGGCGCCGGCAGCGATGGCATCGGCGGTCGCCTGCAGAAAGTTGAATGTATGCGGGCCAACGACTCCCGGGCAACCGCAGGCCGCGGCCTCGATCAGGTTCTGCCCGCCGAGCGGAACCAGGCTGCCGCCGACAAAGGCGATATCGGCGAGGGTGTAATAAGCGGCCATTTCACCCATGCTGTCCCCCAGCCATATCTGTGTCTCCAGGCCGGGCAGGCTGTCGCTGCGCTGGACGAAGTCGATCCCGAGCCCGGTCAACAGCGCCGCGACTTCCGCGAAGCGCTGAGGATGGCGCGGAACCAGGACGAGCAGCGCACGCGATGCCGGAATTCCACGCCATGCTTCCAGCAGCAGGGCCTCTTCTCCGTCACGCGTGCTGGCCGCCAGCCACACCTGGCGGCTGCCAAGCGCCTCGCGCCAGGTGTTGCCGAGAGCGATTTTTTCGGGCGCCGGCGTGACATCGAACTTGAGGTTGCCACAGACGCTCACGTTGCCCGCACCGAGCCCGGCGATTCGCGTCGCATCACCGGGCGTCTGCGCGGCGACAGCGCTCAGCGCGGAGAAGGCCGGTCGCGCCAGCGCCGCGGCCTTCCCGTAAGCGCGCGCCGAGCGTTCGGAAAGCCGCGCGTTGGCGAGAAAGACCGGCACCCTCCGGTGCTTCGCAGCAGCCAGCAGATTCGGCCAGATTTCAGTTTCCATCAGCACGCCGAAGCTTGGCGAAAAGTGCCGCAAAAAGCGGTCGACCGCATCGGGATAGTCGTAGGGAAGATAGGCCTGCATCACCTTGTCGCCGTAGACTTCTTGCCCTGCCGCCCGACCGGTTGGCGTCATGCAGGTCAGCAGGATCCGGTGTTCCGGCCATGCCGCCTGCAAGGCTTCGATCAGTGGCTGCGCGGCGCGGGTCTCGCCAACCGACACGGCATGGACCCAGATCAGCCTTGCGGGTGCCGCCACGCCATAGATTGCCCAGCGCTCGGCCAGATTCCGCAGGTACTCGGGCTGGCGGCGAGCGCGCCAGAGCAGCCGCAGCAAGATCAGCGGGGTTGCCAGATAGATGATCAGGCTGTAGAGCAGGCGCACCATCAGCAACAACCCAGCGGCAACGCCGCGAATGCGGTGTCCAGCACCGGCATCAGCGGCCTGGCATTGGAGCCACGACGATGGATGTCTCTGCCCAGGGGGAGATCGTCGATCGCGTAACCGGGCGACGAATTTTTCACGGTCGGGATGGGCATCGGCGAATAGAATGGCGTTTTTTCGAAAGTCCGATTATAGATGCCCGCCCGACGCTTCGAAGAATGCTCGAACACCACTACGCCCTTGCTGCGCTGCGGTAAAATTCCCCTTTTCCTGCAAAAATTCAACCTGTGAAAATCCTCGTCACCGGCGCCGCCGGATTCATCGGCATGACCACCGCGCTCCGCCTGCTGGCACGCGGTGATGAAGTCATCGGCCTCGATAACCTCAACGACTATTACGAGGTCAGTCTCAAGGAAAGCCGCCTTGCCCAGCTGACCGGACATGCGAAGTTCCGCTTCGTCAAACTGGATGTCGCGGACCGCCCCGGCATGGAGGCCCTGTTTGCCGCCGAGAAATTCAACAGGGTCGTCCACCTCGCCGCACAGGCCGGTGTCCGCTATTCCTTGCAGAATCCGCACGCCTATGTCGACAGCAACGTCGTCGGCTTCACCAATATCCTCGAAGGCTGTCGCCACAACGGGGTAAGCCACCTGGTCTACGCGTCCAGTTCGAGCGTCTATGGTGGCAACACCAGGATGCCGTTCTCCGAGCACGACAGCGTCGACCACCCGATCAGCCTCTATGCCGCAACCAAGAAGGCCAATGAGCTGATGGCCCACACCTACAGCCATCTCTACGGCCTGCCGACCACCGGCCTGCGCTTCTTCACCGTCTATGGTCCGTGGGGGCGGCCGGACATGGCGCTGTTCCTGTTCACCCGGGCCATTCTCGAAGGCCGGCCGATCGACGTCTTCAACCACGGCAACATGCTGCGCGACTTCACCTACGTCGACGACATCGTCGAGGGCGTCATCCGCGTCGTGGACAAGACTGCTGCGGTCGACCCGGAATATGACCCGATTTTCGCGGACCCGGCGACCAGCAACGCACCCTACCGCGTATTCAACATCGGCAACAACAATCCGGTGCAGTTGCTCGATTTCATCGGCGCCATCGAAGATGCTCTTGGAATGAAGGCGGAAAAGCGCCTGTTGCCGTTGCAGGATGGCGACGTCCCGGCCACCTACGCCAACACCGACCTGCTCAGCGACTGGGTCGGCTTCGTCCCCGACACTAGTGTCCGGGAAGGCGTCGGCCGCTTCGTCGCCTGGTATCGCGATTACTACCGGACTTAAGGATCAGCGGCGGCGGCGTTTGTTTTGCTGTCCGCATTACAGTCAACGCTCAAACACGAGGAACGGGAAATTCATGGCAACTTACGCCATCGGCGACATTCAGGGCTGCTTCGACTCATTTCGGACGCTGCTCGATGCGTGCAGTTTCGATCCGGCAAGCGACCGCCTGTGGCTGGTCGGCGACCTCGTCAATCGCGGCCCGAAGTCACTGGAAACCCTGCGCCTGGTCAAATCGCTCGCTTCATCGGTTTTCACCGTGCTTGGCAACCACGATTTGTATCTGCTAATGGTCGCCGAGGGCGGCGCGGAATACCGCGGCAAGAGCGATACCTTGCAGGAAATACTCGATGCCCCGGACCGCGACGAGTTGCTCGAATGGTTGCGCCAGCAACCGCTCTGTCACACCGAAGGCGATTACTGCCTGGTCCACGCCGGACTGCTGCCGCAGTGGTCCGCTGCCCGCGCCCGCGAACTGGCGGGCGAGGTCGAAGCCGCGCTACGGGGGCTTGGCTACAGGGAGTTCATTCTCAACCTCTGGGGCAGCAAGCCTACCGCCTGGTCCGACGATCTCACCGGCAAGAAGCGTCTGCGGGTGATCGTCAATGCAATGACGCGGATGCGTTTCTGCTCGCCCGACGGCAACATGGAATTCAAGAGCAAGGGCGAACTGGGAAGCGGCCCCCAAGGCTACCTGCCCTGGTTCGAGATTCCCGACCGGCGGAGCGCCGATTCCATCCTCGTCACCGGACACTGGTCGGCGCTTGGACTGCGCATCACGGCGAATCTCCTGGCTCTGGATTCCGGCTGCCTGTGGGGCGGCCATCTGACCGCCGTGCGACTGGAAGACCGGCGGGTGTTCCAGGTCGACTGCTCGCCAGGGGAAGCCCTTCCTCTCAGGGAATAGCCGCACACGTTATCGTCGCGCGGCGGCGATAACGCGGCGGTAAGCCGGGCATCCACTCGCTCAGGCGGCCGCGCTTGGACGTTCGGCGATGCGCTCGCGCCAGGCTGCGAGACTGAGCAGGCCGGCTTCGGCCGGCCGGAACTTGACCAGACGCGCGAATTCGATGGCGCAGAATGCGGTGATGTCGGCGATGGTGAACCGCTCGCCGGCAACGTACGGGCGCGTCGCGAGCAGTTCATCCAGCCAGCGCGCGTTCTGCAGCATCTTTTCTCCCTGAGAATGCCCGAAGTCGGGAAACTGCGGCTGCTCGAGCACCGCCAACCCCGGGTGGGTGTGCCGTATGTGGTTGGCGCCGATGGCGAAGATATTGAATTCGACCTGACGGTCGGCCATCTCGATGAATGCCCGTTCCTCGCCGTTGCGTCCCATCAGGTTGGGTTCGGGGTAGAGGAACTCGAGATAGGTGCAGATCGCCCGCGACTCCGCGAGAAAGCGGCCATCGTCAAGTTCGAGAACCGGCACCCGGGCGAGCGGATTGCGTGCCAGAAATTCCGTTTCTTTGTGCTGTCCAGCGTTCAGATCGACCAGATGACGCTCGATGTCGTGGATGCCCTTTTCCGCCAGGAACATATCCACCCGGCGCGGATTCGGCGCCTTTGGCGATGTGTGAAGTTTCATTGCTGCTGGCCCTGTTGCGACCGTCCCATCTCGACCATCTTGCGTGCCTCCTCGGAAAATTTCCGTGCCGTCTCCGCATCATCGCGTGATTCGACACTGGAAGGTGGCTTGAGTATCCCCTGTTGCACTGCCGGTCGCGCCCGGATCTGCGCAAGCCAGCGTTGGAGGTGCGGGAAATCTTCGACCGGAACCCCCGACCACGTGTGCGTCCGCACCCAAGCCCAGTTGGCGATGTCGGCAATCGAGTAGTCGCCGGCCAGGAATTCGTGGTTCGCGAGATGCTTGTCAAGGACGCCGAACAACCGGGTGCATTCACCCTGATAACGATCGATCGCCGGCTGAATTTTCTCGGGGAAATAGCGGAAGAAGACGTTGGCCTGACCCATCATCGGCCCGATTCCGCCCATCTGGAACATTAGCCATTGCAGGACCAGTGACCGCCCCTTGGGGTCGCCCGGCATCAGCCGCCCGGTCTTCTCGGCGAGATAGACCAGGATGGCGCCTGATTCGAACACCGCGAAGTCGTCTGCATCGTGATCGACGATCGCCGGAATCCGGCCATTCGGGTTGATCGCCAGAAACCATGGCTGCTTCTGTTCCAGTTTGCCGAGGTCGAGAATGCGCAGCGTGTAGGGCAGCCCCAGTTCTTCCAGCGCAATGGAAACCTTGTGGCCGTTCGGGGTTGCTGCGGTAAACAGTTCGATCATGTCAATTATCCTTTGGCAGCGTTGGCCGGGACTTGACCCCGGCAATCTCCGGTCACTTCTTTCCGCTATTCTCGAGCAACGACTGCAATGCCGCGAACGGCGAGTGCGAGGCTCCGCCGCCCCTTGCCGGCCCGGCATCGGTGTAACCACGGTCGGCTTCGATCTGCTTCTGGTGTTCGTTGTCGTGGCAATAGACACAAAGCAGTTCCCAGTTGCCTCCGTCGGGCGGATTGTTGTCGTGGTTGTGATCGCGGTGATGAACCGTCAGTTCGCGCAGATTGGCGAGGGTGAACTCCCGTGCGCAGCGACCGCAAATCCATGGATAGATCTTGAGCGCGCGCTCGCGATAGCCCGATTCCCGGGTCTCGCGGGATTTGCGCGCATCGCGAACGATACGGTCCAGACGATCGTGGTCTATCTCCTTGACGGTCATGCGGCCTCCCTGCCGGGTTATCGATATTGCCGGAACATTACCGCAAACGATGCGAAACGGTAAGGAGGGAGCGTGAATTAGCGAGGCTGGAGCATGCAAACTCGTTCATGATCAGTAATTTATGGCAATGGCTTGCAAACTTTGATAGACGGGATTGGCGCGAATCCCCCTGATCGGCCTATACTGAGGCCAAGCGACAACCACAGGCACGTGTTTCCGGCCCGGGTGGTAGCCGACGCCAGCAGATCCGGCGGCAATGTGAGCAATTACTGCAAACCCCTTGGAACCGAATGATCGAACCCATTCTGTTGGTGGCCGCACGCATTTGCACTTTCGACGGGCAGAGGCCGTTGACGAATGCCAGCGGGCTTTTTTTCGAGCGCGACGGGCGTCTGTTTCTGGTAACCAGCCGGCATGTCATGGTCGACGAGCCGAGCAAGCATTTCCCGGACCGGATCGAGGTCGAACTGCACATCGACCCAGCCAACATGGCCAGATCCACCGGGTTTTCGATTCCGCTGTACCGGAACGGCAATAGCCTCTGGCGCCAGGGCCTCGATACCGCAGGCGAGATTGACGTGGCGGCGATCGAAATCGAACGCCCGGCGCTCCCGAAAACAGCGGTTTTCCGCGCCTTTACGCCGCGGCATCTGGTTGGCCGGCTGGATCAGGTTGAGGTCGGCACCTCACTGCTGGTGGTGGGTTTTCCGCTCGGTTTCCACGACACACTGCACCACATGCCCGTTGTTCGCCATGCCGTCATTGCATCGTCGTTCGGGCTGCGCTTTCAGGGCGAGGGTTACTTCCTGACCGATGCGCGCACCCACCGCGGAACCAGCGGCGCGCCCGTCGTCATGCGCGTGCCGGAAGGGAGTCGGGTGCACGGCGACCTGCCGTGGATGTTGCTCGGCGTCCATTCGGCGCGCCTCGATGTCGGAACGCGCGACCTGAAGCTCGACGAGGCGCTGGGACTGAACTGCGCCTGGTACGCCGACATCCTGCTGACTCTCACCGAGCGCTGAAGCCAGTTGCCGGACCAAAGGTCGAGTGCAAGGTTTTCCTCAACGGCCGCGAAGATTCCCTAGCAGCCTGTCGGGCTTTTCCCGCGCGCGATGCAGTTATGCGATAAGCATGTCTTCTTGAGCGCCCGGGCTCTGCCATGTTCCGCTTTATCGTTGCCGAGCGCAAGACAGGCTATCTGTTGCCGCCGTCGCTGGACGATTGCTTGAAAGAAGATCACCTGGCATGCTTCATTGTCGAGGTGATTGACCAGCTTGATTTTTCCAACCTGACTCGGCAGTACGCTGGGCGTGGATCGAAAGCGCACCATCCGGCGGCGCTGCTGACGATTCTGGTCTATGGCTACACGATCGCCGTGTTCTCCAGTCGCAAGCTGGAGCAAGCCACCGACGATTCGGTCGCCTTCCGCTACCTGGCCGCGGGCAGCCACCCCGATCACACCACCTTGGCGACCTTTCGCCAGCGTTTTCTTGACGAAGTGGCCGGCCTGTTTGTGAAGGTCCTGGAACTGGCCAAGGAAATGAAGCTGCCCAAGCTGGGCAACGTTTGCCTGGACGGGACGAAGGTCAATGCCAATGCCTCACGGCACAGTGCGCTATCCCATGGGCACATCGAGAAAATGGAAGTCCAGCTCAAGGCAAAGCTTCAGGAACTGCTGGCCTTGGCGGATCGGGCGGATGTGCCGGACAACGTCAGCCTATCCGATGAAATCAAGCGCTGCGAGGACCGGTTGGCGGCCATGGCGGTGGCGAAGGCCAGGATTGCTGCCCGAGCCGAAGAGCGCTATCAGCGGGAGAAGGCTGAGTACGACCAGAAGATGGCTGGTCGTGCCGCCAAGGAAGAGGCGACGGGCAAGAAGCCTGGAGGTAAGCCGCCGAAGGCGCCGGAACCGGGGCCACGGGACAGCGATCAGGTGAATCTCGCCGACGAAGAATCGCGCATCATGCCGGTCGCCGGTGGCGGCTTCGAGCAGGCGTACAACGCCCAGGCGGCGGTCGATGCCGACACTATGCGGGTGGTCGCGGTCGGCGTCACGCAAGCGCCCAATGACAAGGAGCAGGTCGAGCCGATGCTGGCGACGCTCCAGGCACAGGCCGAGGTGCTGGGTGCGCTCGCGTGTCTGATTGCCGACACCGGCTTTTGCAGCGAGAAGAACCTCAAGGCCTGCGAGGCGGCCGGCATTGCGCCCCTGATCGCCATCGCTCGCGACGAGCACCATCCCGGCTGTCGGGAGCGCCACAGCGAGCCGGCAGCATTACCCGACGACGCCACGCCAACGCAGGCCAGGGCTCATCGTCTGAAGACCAAGGCAGGGCGAGCGCTCTACGCCTTACGCAAACAAACGGTCGAGCCGGTCTTCGGCATTATCAAATCCGTCTTGTGCTTTCGACAGTTTTCCCTGCGTGGTTTGAAGAACGTCCAGGACGAGTGGATGCTGGTCTGCCTCGCGTGGAACTTGAAGCGCATGGCCGCATTGCGCCCACAGTAGGGAAAAACGAGGGGAAAACCCTCAAAAAAACCGGAAAATCAGCAAATCCGGCCTCCGCATTACCCATTGTGCAATTTTTCAGCTTTTGGGAGGCTAAGCCCAACAGGCTGCTAGGCAGCATTCGATGCGATATTGGCCGCCGGCGCGCCGGCGGCGCCGCTCGCCTGCTGCAACAGGGGAATGCCGCTTCTGGCGTTGGCATAGTCACGATCCCAGGCGGGCACCTTGAGCGTCATCAAACAGTGCCACAGCGGTGGAATCATGGCAACAATGATGGTGACTAGATACCCTTGGATTCCTTATCCTTTTGAGGGCGGGCACTCTCCGGAAGGCCCAAGCTCGAGCAAATTCCTGCTAGACCACGCTGGTCGGGCAGCGGGCCTAATCCAGATTCGCGGCCAGCACCAGAACATAGAGCGCTCCGACCGACAACTGCACCACCGTAATCGGCAGCCCGATGCGCAGGAATTGCATGAAGCTCACGCGCCGACCGTGCGAAGCACAGATGCCCACGGCCACAATATTGGCCGAGGCGCCAATCAGCGTCGCGTTGCCGCCGAGGGTACCGCCGAACATCATCGCGACGAATACCGGCAGCGTGGCCTTGGGCCAGTTGTCAAAACCGGGGGCGAGAGCGACCTCCGGAACCGCCTGGGCTGCCACCAGGTAGCCGGTGATCATCACCAGCGCGGCGGCGACCAACGGGATATTGGCGACCACGAGCCCAATCGTGCCGATGCTAGCCAGGGTCACCAGGGCCGCCAAAGTAAACTGTGTCCCGAACCAGAGGTAGAACTGGAGCGACAGGCTTTGCAGCAGCTCGGTTTTCACAAGGGCCTGGACCAGGGTAAAGATGGCGCCGAGAAAGACGAGCGTCTTCCAGTCCACGTCGCGGATCACATCGCCAACCGGCTCGATGCGCATGCCGTAGACCACGAGCAGCGCCAGCGAAGCCCCGATGATCGCGACCTGGGGCGGGATAATGCGGGTCGGCAAGGACTCTCCGATGATAAACATGACCACCATGATCAGGAGCACGAGGAGCGCCAATACCAGGAAGGCGCGATGCTTGATGGCGACGTGCACGCTGGGTGGCAGGGTCGCGCGCACACTCCAGGCCTGCGGTAGCAGGCGCGGCAAAAAGGGGACGACGACCAGCGCGGCCAGCAGGCCGCCCAGGCTCACCATCCGCAGATAATCGATGAACGACAGCCCGATCGCCCGGCCGACCAGAAAGGTGGCGGGGTCGCTCACCAGGGTCAACATGCCGGCCGCGTTGCTGACGATCGCCGTGATGATCAGGGGTCCGACGAAGTCGATCTTGAGTATCTGGCAGACGCGGATAATGATCGGTGCGACCAGGATGACGACGGTGGCGTTGGGCAGAAAAGCGTTGAGCGGCAACAACAGCGCGACGGTCAGTAGCAAGAACCGCTTACCGCTGCCGCCGGTGGCGTTCAAGAACGCATCCCCGATCCACTCGAAGATTCCGGTCTTGCTGATCACGCGCGCCACTACCATGCCGCCGAAGAGCAGGGAGAGCGGACCGCCGGCGGTGTCTACGATCGGTATCAGATCATTGCCATCGAGGATCCCGAAGACGATCAAGATGCTGACCCCGAGCAGGGCGGCGACCGTCATGTCGATCAAATCGAACGCGATCAGGAAGATCACGGTGGCGAAAACGCCGATGGTGAGATAAATCTGCAGGTCAGTCATTTGGGCGTTACTCAGTCAAGGGGCGGTGCGTAGTGGAGCCCACCCTGGTTCCAGAGCCGGTTGAGACCGCGCTTGATCTTGAGCGGGCTGTTGCGCCCGACGTTGCGCTCGTAGATCTCGCCATAGTTGCCGACGGCCCGCAGGACCCGTGCCCCCCAGCCGGACTCGATCCCCATTGATCGTGCGAGCATGTCGCGTTCGTCGTAGTTTAGCCGTAGCATCGGGTTGTTTTCCGCGATAGCCGCATCGACCCCGTCACGGGTGACGCCGTATTCCTCCGCCAGGATCAGGGTGTTCAGAACCCAGCGGATCACCATCGTCCACTCCGGATCGCCGCCCCAGACGACGGGGCTAAGTGGTTCCCTGGAGATGCGCTCGGGCAGAATCACGAAGGACCCTGCATCACCCGGCGCACGCAGACGCATGGCGGCCAGGGTGCCAGCGTCCGCGGTGTAGGCCTGACAGCGGCCGGCGAAGAAGGCTGCCGCCGCCTTCTTCGCCGAGGCCATGGGCAGCGGCTTTACCGACCTGCCGTTTGCCTTGAAATACGCTTCCAGGTTCCGCTGGTTCGTCGTCCCCATCTCCACGCACACAGTCGCACCGTCGAGGTCGGCGAGCGTCGCAATCCCGGCAGCGACCATAAAGCCCTGGCCATCGTAATAGAGGATACCGGGAAACTGAACCTTCAATACCGCCTCTCGGGTGAGGGTCCAGGTGGTGTTGGCCAGCAGCAGGTCGACCCTGCGCGCCTGCAGTGCGGGAAAGCGTAAGGGGGCCTGTAGCGGCACGAACTCCACTTTCCCCGGGTCATTCAAGACCGCCGCTGCCACTGCACGGCAGAAGTCCGCCTCCAATCCGCGCCAGTCTCCGCCGGCATCGCGCTCAGAGAAGCCGGGAACGTCCTCGCTCACCCCGCAGCGCAGTTGCCCACGCGATTTCACAGCGTTCAAGACCTCGGCGGCGTCGACCTGGGGCAAGCCGACGAGCATCAGAACCAACAGGGCGACATAGCGAACAGTCAGTTTCATCCGGGAGCTCCGAAATTTCAGGGCCATAAGTTTATCGCAGATTGTCCATTAGCCACACTACAGGCTGTCCAAGCCCATTGGGTAGTGGACGATCAACGCCATTGCTGCATGGACGTGACTTTCGCCAATGATCAGATGCGCGCCCGTTCCGGACATGCCGCTCATATCCTCACTGTCCTCAAGCACATCACCATCAACCGCATCCGCCTCGATCCGATCAAGCGCAACGGGGCATCAAGGCGCGCATGCTCATCGCCGCTACTCCGACATCTATCGCTCTCAGTTGCTCGGCATGGCTTGAACTTCACGCGATTGCCCTGGCCGCCTCAATGACCGGTCTGGCGAACCACCGTCGGGCCGCTTCTGGCTGAACTGCGATGTTCAGTTCGATACTCATGCCAGATCAAGCCTGAACTTCCGCACCTTGATGAATCCCCATGGATTTGTTCGATGGTGTCAGTCTCCCCGATCTCCCCGGCATCAGGCTGTATCAGGACAGGCGCAGCCAACTCCGGTGGTATTTGCGCAGGCGCTCGACATCCTTGTCCAGCAGTTCTCCGAGGCGCAACAGGTTCATGTTGTCTTCGAGGTCGGCGAGTTTCACCGTCCTGGCGAGCGGGTTAGTCGCGGCACGCTCGATGAATGCGGCGTAGTCTTCGTCTTCCGCGAGCTTGGTGACGCAGCGCAGCGCGTCGATGACGCTTTCCGGAATGCCGGCCTTGCCCAGACGCTCGAACGTCCAGCCCTCGTGTTCGTGATCTTCGATCACGTCGTGCAGCACCGCGGTCATGCGCGCTTCATCGTCGTCCATCCGCATCATCATGCGCAGCGGGTGCAGGATGTAGGGGGCGCCGCCCTTGTCCGGTCGGTGGGTGGCATGGGCATTGGCGGCGATCTTGACCGCCAGGGCCAGAGGATGCATTTCGGGGCCGGCCTTCAGTTCTTCGAACCGGGCAAACAGGGCGTCGAACTCGGCGAGAAGCTCCGGGGCCTCGAGCGCCGGGGTGCCGTTGCGTAGTCCGCTGGCGACGTCGTTGGCCCAGACGAAGTAGAGCAGTTGTCGTTCAAGGCCCCAATTGACCGGGGGATGCACCATCATGTCGCTCAGGTTGGCGACCAGGTCGGAGAGTTTGAGTATCTTGGCGCGCGCCGACTTGTGCGGGGCGTGTTCGATCTGCAACGATTTGCGCTCTTCCTTGGGCAGTGACTTGTCGTCGGTGACCTCGACCACAAGGTCGGCGACATCGTCCCCGAACAGTTCTCCGATTTCGGCCCGGGTGACCCCGCAGTCCTCGGTGCAGTCGTGCAGGTAGGCGGCGATGACCAGGTTGGCATCCTGCCCTGCGGTCGCCCTGGCGACGTTGGCCGCAACGGCGGCGAGATGATTGATGTAGGGAGCTTCACTGGCTCCCTTGCGGCGCTGGTGTACGTGCCTGATGGCGGCAAATTCAACAGCCTGGGTGATGCGCGACAGGTCGGACATGGCGGACTCCGGAACGGCGGGTTTGACAGTGTGACTAATATAACAATGCCTCTGCCGAGGCGTTCAAGACATTCTCCGGGTGGATTCGGCCGCTGCTGGGGCGAAGGTGCCAATCGTGTCCTGGATGCGCCTATCGTCGGCCTTGGAAGTGGACGATAATCGGCTCCCTGGCAGGATGCCGTCTTGCCGCAGTTCCCGCCATCTGTATGGAAAATACTTGCTACCGCGGCCGTTTTGCTCCCTCGCCGACGGGCCCGCTGCATTTTGGCTCACTGGTCGCCGCGGTCGGCAGCTATGTCGATGCCCGCGCTCATGGTGGCGAGTGGCTGCTGCGCATGGAAGACGTCGATGTGCCGCGGAATGTTCAGGGGGCTGCCGATGACATCCTGAAGACCCTGGAAGCCTTCGGTTTCGAGTGGGATGGTCCGGTGCTTTGGCAAAGCCAGCGTTATGGTGCCTACGCCGAGGCACTGGAAAGGCTCAGGGCGGTAGGGCTGGCATATGGCTGCGCGTGTTCGCGCAAGGAAATCGCCGATTCGGCGCCGCGCCGCGCAATCGATGGCGGCCTGGCCTATCCGGGAACCTGTCGCAACGGTCTGGCGCACGGGCGCAGTGTCCGCTCGTGGCGGCTTAGGGTGTGCGACGAGGAGATCGCGTTCAGCGACCGGGTACAGGGCCGGCAAGTCCAGAATATCGAGCGCGACGTTGGCGATTTCGTCTTGCTCCGAGCCGACGGTATGTACGCCTACCAGCTGGCTGTTGCGGTCGACGACGAATTTCAGGGCATTTCCGATGTCGTCCGCGGTGCCGACCTCATTGCCTCGACGCCGCGCCAGATCTGGCTCCAGCGCTGCCTCGGTTACGCAACGCCGCGTTACGCCCATCTGCCGGTGGCGACCAATGCCGCCGGCGAGAAGCTGTCCAAGCAGACCGGGGCACCCGCCTTGCGGCCCGATCAGGCGGGACGCGCTTTGGCCGCGGCGCTGACCTTTCTCGGTCAGGCGGCGCCCCCAGATCTGGCGCGTGCGGGGTTGCATGACCTCTGGGACTGGGCGTTTCAACGCTGGTCGATCGCCGCCATTCCGCAAAAGGCCGCCGCCAGCCGTGAAACTGCCTTCGCGGTCCACTGATCGCTTCAACCAGGTCCGTCCAGATTTTCTCGTCGTGATTGGGAATTGTGAGAAGCGTGAGCCCGGACTTCAACGATAATTACTGATGGTCAACGACACCCCCAAACCGGCTGCGAGGCCCCAAAAGCTTTCGGCACTCGCCGGATTATGGCCCTTTCTGCGGCCCTACCGCGCGCGCGTTGCGCTCGCCTTCATCCTTCTGTGCCTGGCTTCGGCGACGATCTTGCTGGTGCCACTTGCCTTTCGCGACCTGATCGACTTCGGCTTTGGCGAAGAGGGGCGGCGAGGCGGACGCCTGCTGGGCACCTTGAGCCTGAATGGGCATTTCATCGCGCTTTTCGGGCTGGCGACCATCTGGGCGCTGGCGGTGGCAGCGCGTTATTACACCGTGTCGTGGGTCGGGGAGCGGGTCACAGCCGATCTGCGCAACGCCGTCTATGCACGGGTGCTGTCGCAGTCCCCGCAATTCTTCGAGACCCTGCAGACCGGAGAAGTGCTGTCCCGACTGACCGGCGACACGACACTGATCCAGACCGTGGTCGGCAGTTCGATCTCGATGGGTTTGCGCAGCGTTTTCCAATTCATTGGCGGCATGGTCATGCTGGCGGTCACCAGCTTCTACCTGTTCTCCCTGAACCTTGGACTGATGGCTCTTCTCATACTTCCGATCGTTGCCATCGGGCGCAAGGTCAAGAAACTCTCGCGTGAATCGCAGGACCGGATCGCCGATGCATCGGCGCTGGCGGGTGAAATCCTTAACGCGATGCCGACCGTGCAGGCCTACACACAGGAGGAACAGGAGGCCCACCGATTCGCCGAGCGCACGGAACTGAGCTTTGTCACCGGGATCAAGCGCACCCGGGTACGCGCGGCGCTCACCGCACTGATCATTACCGCAGTGATGGGAACGATCATCTTCGTCCTCTGGATAGGCGCGCGTCAGGTCCATTCCGGCGCGCTGACCGGTGGCGAACTCGCCTCCTTCGTCCTTTACGCCGCCCTGGTGGCCGGCGCTGTCGGAACCATGGCGGAAGTCTGGGGCGACGTGATGCGCGCCGCCGGGGCGACCGAGCGCCTGCTCGACCTGCTGCATGCCCGGTCAGCCATCCGCGAGACGCCAGCGCCGCAGTCGCCGGTGGTCGCGGAGCAGGCGGCGATCCGCTTCGAGCATGTCGTGTTCACGTATCCGGCCCGCCCGCAGATCCGCGCTCTGGATGACATCTGCCTGGATATCGCACCTGGCGAGAGCGTCGCGCTGGTCGGGCCCTCCGGCGCCGGCAAGACCAGCCTGTTCCAGCTTCTGCTGCGCTATTACGATGTTTCCGGTGGCTGCATACGGATCAACGGGCAGGATATCCGCCAGCTGAGCCTGCGCGACCTGCGCAAGGACATCGCCATCGTCTCCCAGGATCCGGTGATCTTTTCCGCGAATGCGCTGGAAAACATCCGCTACGGCCGCCGTGACGCGAGTGATGAGGAGGTCAGGCAGGCGGCGCGGGCGGCCCTGGCCGAGGAATTCATCGAGCGCCTGCCCGAGGGCTACCGGACGTTTCTCGGAGAGCGTGGCACGCGGCTGTCGGGTGGCCAGCGCCAACGCATCGCGATTGCCCGTGCGATCCTCAAGGGTGCCCGCCTCCTGCTGCTCGACGAAGCGACCAGCGCCCTCGATGCCGAGTCGGAACTCCTTGTGCAGAAGGGTCTCAGCGCCGCCATGATGGGGCGGACGACACTCATCATCGCCCATCGGCTGGCGACGGTGCAGAAGGCCGACCGGATCGTCGTCATGGACCGCGGGCGAATAGTAGAGATCGGCACCCCGGAGGATCTGCGCCAGCAAGGCGGGCTTTATGCACGGCTGGCGACCCTGCAGCTCGATTTCTGAGCCGTGTTCCCGGTGGCACGACCGGGTTGGCCGGTCAGGCCAGTGCTTCCGCAATTGCCTGCGTCGGAAAGTTGCAAACCGCGCGGATACGTGTGCTTGATCGGAAAGGGGCGACGCTCAGGAGTGTGAGCTTGGCGTTTGGTCGTCGGGCTGCCAGTGCTTCGCGCCGTAGCCGGTCAGGCCGACCATGGCGCGGACCAGTCCGTAGCTTAGCCAGCGCAAGGCACGGATGTACCAGGAGTGGGCGGTGATCTCGTCGGCCAGCACTTCGCACGCGCCGCTGGCGATGGCGCGGCCTATGCTGGCATGCAGTTCCGCTGCGAATGCCGGGTCGCGCACGAACAGGTTGGCTTCCTTGGCGAGCAGCAGGCTGAACGGGTCGATGTTGGAGGAGCCGACCGTTGCCCAGAGGCGGTCGATAACGGCGACCTTGGCGTGCATGAAACTCTTCTCGTACTCGTAGATTCGCATGCCGGCCTTGAGCAGCGCCGCGTAAAGTGTCTGCGCCGCGTAGCGGAGCAGTGGGTGATCGGTCTTGCCCTGTAGCAGCACGGTAATCCGTACCCCGCGTTTGGCGGCTGCATGCAGCGCCAGACTGAAGCGCAGACCCGGTAGAAAGTAGGCATTGGCAATCAGGATTTCATCCTGCGCGCCGTTGATCGCCGTGATGTAGGCATGCAGGATGTCGTTGCGGTGCCGGATATTGTCACGGATGAGAAAGGCGGCCTCCTGCTCGCCGACGATCTCGCAACAGGGCGTTGCCGGAAGATCGTGGCGGAAGCGGCGCTTGAAATTCACCCAGGAGACGATTTCCCACATGCGCCGGGCCGCTTGATGGACTTGCCGCAGGGTCGGACCTTCGATGCACACGGCGTAGTCGTAGCGCGGGCGCATCTCTTCCGGGGCGTTGTTATCGTCGACGATGTTGATGCCGCCGACGAAAGCGATGCGGGCGTCGATGACGACCAGCTTGCGGTGCAGGCGGCGCAGGCGGTGGCGGCGTAGATGAAATGGGCTGATTTCCGGCCGGTAGAACATGGCGCGGACGCCAGCGGCGGTCAATCGCGGCAGGAAATCGACGCGGAAATTACGGGCACCGAAGCCGTCGACCGTGACATTCACCTGAACGCCGCGCGCGGCGGCACGGGAGAGGGCAGCGGCGACTTGGTGGCCGATTTCGTCGTCGGCGAAGATGTAGGTTTCAAGGTAGATCTCGCTGCGTGCCGCCTCAATGGCCGACAGCAGGGCGGGAAAATACTCGATGCCCGAATTAAGCAGCGTGATCCGGTTTCCGGGCAGGAACTCAGCGGGCATGCCTTGCCAGATGGGCCGACAGCGCGGCGTGGTCGGAAATCGTCGACCACGGCTGCCCGAAATGAACCTCGGTCCGGCGTACCTTGAAGCCACGGACATAGATACGATCCAGGCGGAACATCGGCAGGGCGGCGGGATAACTGCGCACCGGCGTGCCCTTCCGGTTGCTGAACACCTCGGTCAGACCCAAACGGCTAACCAGTTGGTGACCCGCCCGGTTGCTCCAGTCGTTGAAATCGCCGGCGATGATGAGCGGCTCATTGGGGGCGGAAACGGCGTCGAGATAATCGGCCAGCGCGGCGATCTGCAGGCGACGCGAATAGCCAAACAGCGACAGGTGGACGCAGACGCAATGCGCGCTCAAACCACCCGGCAGATTGATCCGGCAGTGCAGGAGGCCGCGCTTCTCGAACTGGAAATGGGTCACATCCTGATTGTGCGCGTTCAGGATGGGAAAGCGCGAGAGGATCGCATTGCCGTGGTGGCCGTGGTCATAGATCATGTTGCTGCCATAGGCTGCGGCATGCCAAACCTCTTCGGCCAGGAATTCGTGCTGCGGATCGGTCGGCCAGTTGTCGTGATTCTCGGCATGGCCGAGATGCAGCCCCTGGACCTCCTGCAGGAAGACGATGTCCGGATTGAGTTCACGCAGACGTTCGCGCAGCTCGTGCACCATCATGCGCCGGTTGAACTGCGAGAAGCCCTTGTGAATATTGAAGGTCGTTACGTGAAGAGCTGTGGACTTGCTCATGAACGGTCAGGAAATCGCCAGCATGCGGTTGAGCGCCAGCCTGGCCAGCCCGGCCTCGTGCTCGGGAACGCGGATCTGATTGACAACCTTGCCGGCCGCCAGATTTTCCAGGGTCCAGGCCAGATGCTGAGGGTCGATGCGCTGCATGGTCGAGCACATGCAGATGGTCGTCGCCATGAACTGGACTATCTTGTTCTGCGGCAGGACTTCCGTGGCCAGACGGTCAACCAGGTTGAGTTCGGTGCCGACCAGCCAGCGCGTGCCCTCCGGCGCTTCCTTGATGGTCCTGACGATGTGCTCGGTCGAGCCGACATGATCGGAAGCGGCGCAGACCTCAAAATTGCACTCGGGGTGGGCGATGACCAACCCCTCCGGGTATTTCGCCCTGAAGGAGTCGATGTGCGACTTCTGAAACATCTGGTGCACCGAGCAGTGACCCTTCCATAGCAGGATGCGCGCCTTCCGGACCAGCTCCGGCGTCAGGCCGCCGAGTTCGAGGTCGGGGTCCCAGACGACCATTTCGTCCATCGGGATGCCCATGCTGTGTCCCGTCCACCGTCCGAGATGCTGATCAGGGAAAAACAGTACCTTCGGGCGCTGAGCAAAAGCCCATTTGGCGATAGTGCCGGCGTTGGACGAGGTGCACACGATGCCGCCGTGTTCGCCGCAGAATGCCTTCAGGTCGGCTGCCGAGTTGATGTAGGTGACGGGGGTGATCTCCGCCTCGGCATTTAGCACTTCGCCCAGCTCGCGCCAGCAGCGCTCGACCTTGGCCAGGTTGGCCATGTCGGCCATCGAGCAGCCGGCGGCGAGATCAGGGAGGATCGCGATCTGGTTGGGCGCGGTCATGATGTCGGCGACCTCGGCCATGAAATGCACGCCGCAAAAGACGACGTAGTCCGCATCGGTCTGCGCGGCCAGCTTGGACAGTTTCAGCGAATCGCCGGTCAGGTCTGCATGCTGGTAGATGTCGGCACGCTGGTAGTGATGGCAGAGGATGACTACCTTCCTGCCGAGTCGGGCGCGGGCGGCGCGTATACGCTCCTGGCAGTCGCCGTCAGGCAGGCTGTTGAAGGGCTTAAAGGCGATCGTGGTTGATTGCATGTGGGTCTTCCGAAATGGTTCTCCGGGTAAGGGCTTACCCTTGGTGCCAGGGCAGCCCCGCATGGCGCCAGCCACCACAGGTGTTACGCTGGCCGTTGGCGTCCTTGTCACCCTCGAATCCTTCAAGGATGTTGTAGCAGTCGCCATATCCGGCTTCGGTCGCCAGACGTGCCGCGTAATCCGAGCGGACGCCGCTGCGGCACAGGAAGAGTACCAGCGCTTCGTGATCGACCTGGCGCTTCAGTTCGGCAGCGAAATGAGGGTTTCGCCCACCGCCCGGATAGATGTTCCACTCGATTTCGACAGCACCGGGAACGCGCCCCACCCAGTCCCATTCAGCGCGGGTGCGCACGTCGACCAGCCGGGCGCCGGGCGCCAGACGCAACAGGTCGAAGGCTTCCCGCGGCGTCAGCGCACCCTCGTACGACAGGCTCATGGCCCGGGCGCGCTGTTGAGCGAGGGTGAGGATCTCCGTTAACTTTCCCATAATCCGCGACTGTTAGAATCCAGATCCGATAGTATAGGGCACAGAGAATGGGTCTCGATCATCTCCATCGGGTGCAGCCAACCAGGGGACGGCTTGATCGCACTGCCGAAGCGCACGCGCCACCTGGGTCAGTGTCGCGGTCAACCTGCTGCTCGCGATCGCTCAGGTCATTGTCGGCCGGCTGGCCAATTCGCAGTCGCTGGTTGCCCACGGCCTGCAGTCCTTCTCCAATCTGCTCTCGGATTTTCTCGTCATCCATGCCGCCCGCCAGAGCGCCCACCCTGCCGATGCGGCGCACACCTGCGGTCATGCGCGCGTTGACACGGCAGCGACGCTGATACTCGGCGCCTCCTTGATCCTGATCGGCGGCGGCATCCTCTGCGAATCCGGGTTGCTGAGCGGCGGCGCTGATGAGTTTCATGATCCTGCGCACGGGTGTTGGGCTGGCCTGGGGCGCGCTCGAGGAACTGATCGATACCGGGCTCGACGAGGCGCAGGTGGTGGCGGTCCGGGAGACCCTGCAGGCAACGGCCGGGGTGCGT
Organism: Candidatus Dechloromonas phosphoritropha; assembly: GCA_016722705.1. Lineage (NCBI taxonomy): Bacteria > Pseudomonadati > Pseudomonadota > Betaproteobacteria > Rhodocyclales > Azonexaceae > Dechloromonas > Candidatus Dechloromonas phosphoritropha. Next base: position 1,251,658 of record JADKGN010000004.1, read on the forward strand.
GGTCTGCGTGAGCTGGATACCCGGCGCATGGCGCACCAGACGCTGGTCGATACGCATGTAATGCGTCGATGCGCGGATCATTGTTTCCGAAGGTCACCGGATTGCCGAGTCGGCGCGTACCGCCGTGCTGCGCGAGCATCCCGACGTGCTCGTTCATATCGATCCCGAGGACGATCATGACCCCGATGTTGCGGCAGCCCGCTTGCCATTGAGGGAGGTCGTGCTTGACGACCTGACGGGATTGCTGGCCGACCTGCCGAGACACGACCGCGTAGTACTTCATTACCTCGGTGAGCGGATCAAGGGGCATCCGGTAATTCGCAGCATCTCGCTTAACTTCAGGATTGCACCGTAGCGGTGCAATCGATCGCGCGCTTGCACGGTAATGATGCGACAGATCCTTGGGTAATTGACGCATTTCCTTGTGGCAAAATGGTGTGCTCTGCAGAATTGTATCGGCACGGTTTATGCTTTAAAATTTGTATTGGATTTTTTAATTGTCGCCGGCCACGCCGGCTTTCTGATTAGTTAGGAGATTGATGGTTATGGCAACCCCGCAAGACGTGATGAAGATGGTCAAGGAGAACGACGCCAAGTTCGTCGATTTCCGCTTTACCGATACCCGTGGCAAGGAACAGCACGTCACCGTGCCGGTCTCCGCCTTCGATGAAGACAAGTTCGAGAACGGCCACGCTTTCGACGGCTCCTCGATCGCTGGCTGGAAGGGCATCCAGGCTTCCGACATGCAGCTGATGCCGGATCCCGGCACTGCTTACATCGACCCCTTCTTCGACGAAACCACCATTGTTCTGACCTGTGACGTCGTCGACCCGGCAGACGGTCGTGGCTACGATCGCGATCCGCGCTCAATCGCCAAGCGTGCTGAAGCCTATCTGAAGTCCACCGGCATCGGCGACACCGCCTATTTCGGTCCGGAGCCCGAATTTTTCATTTTCGACTCGGTTGAATGGAACGTCGACATGTCCGGCTGCAACCTGAAGATCTACTCTTCCGAAGCTGCCTGGACTTCCGGCGAGAAGACTGAAGGCGGCGGCGGCACTGGTCACCGTCCGACCGTCAAGGGCGGCTACTTCCCGGTTCCCCCGGTCGACAGCCTGCACGACATCCGTTCCGCCATGGTGCTGGCCCTTGAGAGCCTCGGTGTACCGGTCGAAGTTCACCACCACGAAGTCGCCACTGCCGGTCAGTGCGAAATCGGTACCCTCTTCGCCACCCTGGTCAAGCGCGCCGACTGGACCCAGATACTCAAGTACGTGGTGCACAACGTTGCCCACCAGTACGGCAAGACCGCCACCTTCATGCCCAAGCCAATCGTTGGCGACAACGGTTCCGGCATGCACGTTCACCAGTCGATCTGGAAGGACGGCAAGAACCTGTTTGCCGGTGACGGCTATGCCGGGCTGTCCGAACTGGCCCTGTTCTACATTGGCGGCATTATCAAGCATGCCAAGGCCCTGAACGCGATCACCAACCCGGGCACCAACTCCTACAAGCGTCTGGTCCCGCACTACGAGGCGCCGGTCAAGCTGGCTTACTCCGCCAAGAACCGTTCGGCTTCGATCCGTATCCCGCATGTTGCTTCGACCAAGGCGCGCCGTATCGAGACCCGCTTCCCGGATCCTATCGCCAACCCGTATCTGTGCTTCTCGGCCCTGATGATGGCCGGTCTGGACGGCATCAAGAACAAGATCCACCCGGGCGACCCGGCCGACAAAAATCTCTACGATCTGCCGCCGGAAGAGGATGCAAAGATCCCCACCGTCTGCGCCAGCCTCGAGGAAGCTCTAGCCGCGCTGGACCAGGACCGCGAGTTCCTGACCCGTGGCGGGGTCTTCTCCAGCGACTGGATCGATGCCTACATCAACCTGAAGATGGACGAAGTCAACAAGGTTCGCATGACGACGCACCCGGTGGAGTTCGACCTGTACTACTCCTGCTAGCTGTTTTCCTGCAAGGGTGGCAACAGAGGGCGGGGTTCTCCCGCCCTTTTTTTGTCCACCGGCTGGTATGCGTGGCCGCCAAGTCCGGTAAACTGGAGCGCTCACGAGGAATAATGACAATGACACGCAGCATGCTCGCCACAGTTCTTCTTGCACTCGCCTTGCCGGTGTCGGCGCAGACCATTTACCGGTGCACGGATGCGAACGGCGGCATGCTGATCTCGAATACGCGTGTGAACAAGAGTTGCAAGGCGGTTCCCGTCACTCCGGACTCTTCGCTACCGGCACCCAGGCCCAAGCCCTCTGGCGCCACCGCGAATCCGTCTCCGACGGGTTTCCCTAGGGTGCAGGAGGACACGCAGAAGGCCCGCGACACTGATCGCAAGCGCATCCTCGAACAGGAACTGGCGGGTGAACAGCGTAGTCTGGATCAGGCGCAACGCGAACTGGCCGACCAGGAATCTCTGCGCGGCAGGGACGGCTCGGCTTCGGCGCTCAACCGCGTTCAGCCCTATCGCGATCGCGTCGCGCAACACGAGCGCAATATCGTTGCCATCCAGAAGGAGCTCTCCGGCCTGCGTTGATCAGACAGCGTCTGGCTTGACCTTGTACCAGGCCGAATACAGCGCCGGGAGGAAAAGCAAGGTCAGGGCGGTGGCGACAAGCAGCCCACCCATGATCGCTACCGCCATCGGCCCGAAAAAGTCGTTGCGCGAGAGCGGCACCATGGCCAGCACTGCCGCCGTCGCGGTGAGCACGATCGGGCGGAAGCGGCGCACCGTCGATTCGACGATCGCTTCGCCGCGGGGCTTGCCCGCCGCCATGTCCTGCTCGATCTGATCGACCAGGATGACCGAGTTGCGCATGATCATGCCGAACAGGGCAATCGTTCCCAGCAGCGCCATGAATCCGAACGGCTTGTTAAAGAGCAGCAGGAAGAGCGCAATGCCGATGATTCCGAGCGGTGCCGTCAGAAGCACCATGATGACCCGCGATACGCTCCGCAGCTGGATCACCAGCACCGTGATGACCAGCAAAATGAAGACTGGAATGCCTACCATCACCGAGTTCGAGCCTTTCGCCGACTCCTCGACCGAGCCGCCGATTGCGATGTCGTAACCGGCGGGCAGGCTGGCGATGATCTGGTCGATCTGTGGTTGCAGATTGGCGACTATTGTTGCCGGCTGGGTCTTTCCGTAGAGATTGGCGCGGACGGTGATGGTCGGCAGGCGGTCGCGGCGCCAGATCAGGCCCGGTTCGAACGAGAACTTGAGGCGGGCGACCTGGCTGAGCGGAACGCTCTTGCCGCTGCGCGTCGGCACTGCAAGATCTGGCAGGGCCGACAACTGGCCGCGTTCCTGGCGGTCGCCGCGCAGGACGACGTCGATAGTCTTCTCGCCCTCGCGGAAGCTGGTTACGGTGAGTCCGTTGAGCGACATGTTGAGCAGCGCGGCGATGTCCTGGCCGGAGACGCCGAGCAGGCGCGCCTTGTCCTGATCGATTTCAATCTCGACGACCTTGGAAAGCTCGTTCCAGTCGAGATTCACATTCGACAGTTCCGGGTGGCTGCGCAGAACGGTTGCGACATCGCCGGCGATCCGCCGCAAGGTCGGCAGATCCTCGCCCGAGACGCGGTACTGGAGCGCGTAGCCGATGGGTGGGCCGTTTTCGATGCGGGCAACGTTGCCACGCACTCCCCAGGCTTCATTTTCGAACAATTCGATCAGTCGACCGCGCAAGGCTTCGCGCGCCTCCTGGCTGCGAGTCATGATGACCAGCTGGCTGACATTGGTGGCGGGCAGTTGCTGATCGAGCGAAAGGAAGTAACGCGGTGACCCCGAGCCGACGTAAGTGATGAAATGATCATGCTGGCCGAAGCGGGCCTTGTCTTCGTCCAGCCAGTCTTCGAGCTTCCTCGTCGCCGCGTCGATGGCGGCGAGCGAGGAGCCTTCGGGCAGCCGCAGTTCGACATTGAGTTCGAGACGGGTCGAGTTCGGGAAAAACTGCTTCTGCACCTTCGCCATGCCGACGATGGACAGCGCGAAAAGTAAAAGCGTGACAAGGAAGGTCAGCCAGCGGCGCCGGACGCAGGTCCGCACCAGAATGCGGAACCGGTTGTAGAACGGCGTTCCGTACACTTCTTGCTCGTCGCCGTGTGTGCCTCTGACGAGTCCGGCTCGTTCCAGCCGTCCCGCCAGCCAGGGCCAGCGGCGCTGGATCAGGCCGGGTTGTCTCGGCGCCCGCGGATCTGGCAGCAGCTTGTAGCCGAGCCAGGGAATCGCGACGACGGCGGCGACCCATGAAATGAGCAGGGCAATCGCGTTGACCTGGAAGAAGGCGAAGGCATATTCGCTGGTGGATGACTTGGCGATGGCAATCGGAATGAAACCGGCGACGGTGACCAGCGTGCCTGAGAGCATCGGACCGGCCGTGCTGGTATAGGTAAACGATGCGGCACGGGTACGTTCCCAGCCCTGCTCCATTTTCACCCACATCATTTCGACGGCGATGATCGCGTCATCGACCAGCAAGCCGAGCGCCAGTACCAGCGCGCCGAGCGATACCTTGTGCAGCCCAACGTTGAACAGATCCATCGCCAGGAATGTGGCGGCGAGAACCAGCGGAATCGAGACGGCGACGACCATTCCGGTGCGCATTCCGAGACTGGTGAAGGTGACGAGCAGAACGACGGCAACCGCCTCGGCCAGCGCCCGGACGAATACCGTGATCGACTTGCGGACGGCGTTGGGGGCGCTGAGAACCTCGGTAATTTCGACACCCAGCGGTAGACCGCCGCGAACCTTCGCGATCTGCGCCTCGAGGGCATTGCCGAGATCGATGATGTCGGCGTCGCGCGCCAGTGAAACGCCGATGGCCAACGCCCTCTTTCCCCCGAAGCGCACTTCGGTTGTCGGCGGGTCACTGATGCCGCGCCTCACGGTGGCGATGTCGCCAAGGCGGAAGCTGCGACCGCCGCTACGGACCAGCGTGTCGGACACCGCCTGAACGGTGTCGAAGGCGCCGCCCGGCCGGATCTGTATGCGCTCATCATCGAGCTCGGAAAAGCCAGCGCCGGTGACCGAATTCTGCTGACTCAGTGCCTAGATGATGGTGGATTGATCGATGCCCAGCGTCGCCAGCTTGGCGTTCGCGAGTTCGATAAAGATCTTTTCGTCCTGAATGCCGAAGATCTCCACCTTGCCGGTGCCAGGGATGCGCAGGAGTTGGTCGCGAATGCGCTCGGCGATGTCCTTGAGCTGGGGGTAATCGAGGCCTTCGGCGGTCAGCGCGTAAATGTTGCCGAAGACGTCGCCGTATTCGTCATTGAAAAACGGGCCCTGAATGCCGGTCGGCAGGGTGTGCCGGATGTCGCCGACCTTCTTGCGAACCTGATAGAAGATATCCGGAACAAGGCTCCCCGGTACGCCATACCTGGCGAAAAACAGAACCGTCGACTCGCCGGGCCGGGAGAAACTCTGAATGCGGTCGATGTGCGGCATCTCCTGCAGCTTCTTCTCGATCTTGTCGGTAAGTTGCTGCTCGACCTGGAGCGCCGTCGCACCCGGCCACAGCGTGCGGATCACCATCACCCTGAAGGTGAACGGCGGGTCTTCGGCCTGACTCAGCCGGCCGTAGGAGACGACACCCATCAGCGCGATGGCGAGCATAAAAAAACCAACCAGGGTCGAATGGCACTTACTTAACGTTCAACTCTTTGATGCAAATGATGAAACAGGCTGGATCGACGCGTGATAAGTTGGCGTCGCCAAACACCCAACCCGCCCACGATGAGCCAGCCCAAATGCATCCTATCCGCAGTACACGCGCACAGCAACACCGAACGGTCAAGGCCCACGCTGCCCAGAGCGACGCCTATGCGTTTTTCAACCTGTTGATGGGGCCGGAATTGTTCGATGCCGTGGAATCTGAACTGCCGCCCCACCGAGAAAGGCAATATCCCCCGACGGAGACGTTGTCGATGTTTCTGGCCCAAGCGCTGAGCACCGATCGTTCCTGCCAGAAGGCAGTCAATGACCGTGCGGTCAAATGCCTGGTTGGCGGCCTGGTGCCGGGCAGCACCCACACGGGCGCCTATTGCCGGGCGCGAAAGCGCTTGCCTTTGAAGATGCTCAGTACACTGGCGTGCCACGTGGGGCAAAGAGTCGCCACGCAGGCGCCGACAGCTTGGCATTGGCGGGGTCGTCCCGTCCGTCTGGTGGACGGGACGACCGTCGTAATGCCCGACACCTCAGACAATCAGGTCGTCTACCCGCAACCGACGAGCCAGAAGCCGGGACTGGGTTTCCCGCAGTGCCGGATCGTTGGGCTCGTTTGTTTGGGTAGCGGGGCGGTACTCAATGCCACGACCGGCTCCTGTCGGGGCAAGGGCAGCGATGAGCAGTCGTTGCTGCGTTCGATATTCGATTCCCTGGAGCAGGGTGATTTACTGTTGGGCGACGCCTTCTACGCCACCTATTTTCTCCTCTGCTCATTACGCGAGCGGTGCATTGATGCGGTGTTTGAACAAAATGGCGCGCGGCAACGCACCACCGATTTTTGCCGAGGTCGGCAGTTGGGGCAGTGCGATCATCTGATCGTGCTGCCAAAACCCGTCAGCAAACCCGACTGGATGCCTCAGGCCGACTACGATCAGGCCCCCGAGAGTCTGACCGTACGCGAGCTTCGGGTCGGTGGCAAGACACGGGTGACGACATTGCTTTGCCCAAAACAAACCGACAAGACTGCCTTGAAATCGCTCTATCGGGATCGCTGGCACGTTGAACTCGATCTGCGCAACATCAAGACCACGCTCGGCATGGAACGACTGAGTTGCCTGACGCCTGCGATGGCGATCAAGGAAATCTGGGTCTATCTCCTCGCCTACAATCTGATTCGGTTAATGATGGCTCAGGCTGCAATGCTCTCCCACAGATTGCCGCGCCAACTGAGCTTCAAGCATACCGTGCAAATCTGGCTCGCCTGGGCACCCTTTGCGAGCCGCAGCCATCACAACATACACAGCGAACTATTCGTTTTAATCGCCCAACAACAGGTCGGTAACCGACCGGGCCGGATCGAGCCTCGCGCCGTCAAACGACGACCTAAACCCTATCCAATGCTCACCAAACCACGTAATCTCGCCAAAGCTATCGTCATGAAAAATGGACATCCCAAAAAGCTTAAGTAAGTGCCATTCCAACCAGGGTCCGGTTATGCAGTGTCCAGTCGGACAGATTGAAGCGCTGGGTCACGATTCAGCGCTGCCGTGCGGGGGGTGCGGCGGGCTGGGTCTGCACCACCTGCCCGTCGACGAGCCGCTGCTGCCCCGTCAGGATAACCAGATCGCCGGATTCCAGTCCGCTGGCGATGGCCGCACCATCTTCACGGAAAGCGCCAATTTCGACCGTCCGCAGCGTTGCCTTGCCTTCGTTGACGACCCATACCCGCGGCCCCTTGCCGGCGTCGACAATCGCCGTCAGCGGGACGACGATGGCCGCATCCGACGATGAACCCAGAACGACGCGGGCCGTCATCCCGAGCTGCACCACCGGCAGCGGGTCGACAATGCGGATCCGGGCTGCGTAGGTGCGGGAAGCCGGGTCGGCGGCCGCGGCGAGTTCGCGGACCTTGCCTTTCATGAGCACGTCCGGCTGGGCCCATAGATTGACCGCGATCTCCCGCGCCGCCTTGAATTCCGCGAGACGGCCTTCAGGAATCGCGATCGCCACCTCCTTTTCTTCCGGGCGTGCCAGGCGTAAAACCGGCTGGCCGGCGCCGACAACCTGGCCGGCGTCGGCGAGCACGGCAGTGATCACGCCATCATGATCGGCCAGGAGGGTGCCGTAATCGGCCTGGTTGCCGCTGATCTGGCTCTGGGCGCGCGCCTGTTCCAATCGCGCCTGGGCACCGCGGAAGGCGTTTTCCTTGGCGTCGAAGGCGGCCTGGCTGACGAACCGCTTGGCCAGAAGGTCGGCGTAGCGGGTGCGTTCGCTGCTGGTGGTGGTGAATTCGCTTTCCGCGGCAGCCACCTGCGCCAGCGCGGCTTGCCTGGAAAGCTGCAGGTCGGCTGGATCAAGGCGGGCCAGCGCCTGGCCCGCGTTAACGGCCATGCCGGCGTCGACCAGGCGGGAGGCAATCTTTCCGCCGACCCGGAACGACAGGTCAGCCTCGTGTCGCGCCCGAATCTCGCCGGTATAGATGGCATGCCCGGCGTCCCTGACGCCAGCGGGCTGAACCAGAACGCTGGTGACCGCTGGCACTGGCGGTTCCGTGCTGCCGCAGCCGCTCAGGACGATGGCGATGCAGAGCGCGACAGCCGGTGGCACAAGTTTGCAGGGAGGCATCGGGAAGGCGCGAAGCGAAATCCCCCAATCATAATGAACATGTGGTTAGTAAAGCAACAGGGCAATCGCATGAATCTTATACAAGACCGAGGAGTTGTTCGCGAAAGGCATCGGAAGAAGCGGCGATGAGGCGCTGCACCTTGAGTCCGCCTTTGCGTTTAACCGGGGCGAGGCGAAGCAGATTCAGGACGAATTGGCGAAGGACGGCCAGATTGTGCGCGGCATGATCCGTGCGAGCGCGCATCTGATCATCGCCAAAGACGACGTCCATGCACCAATGCAGGCTGTTCTCGACACGCCAGTGCTGACGGACAGCGAGATTCAGACGGGCCGCATCCGGCGCCAGACTGCTCAGGTAGCAACGCCGCTCATACGAGGTTTTTCCACGGACCGTGCGCTCGGTGGTGATGACCGCAAACGACTGCAGATCCGGCCAACGCTCAGGGGCATGCAAGCAGTCCAGTTGATTGAATACCGTGCAGCGACACACCTCCAGGCGACCATGATCCTTTTCGACAACGTCGTGAGCCTGATGCGCTGTCTTGTCCGGCGCCGTCTCAAAGGCCTGCCAGAAATCCTTGATCGATTCGGCCAGCATCGGCTGATTGTCCTTGACTGCCAGAACATAGTCCACTCCCCGCGCCCAAATGGCTTGTGCAATCGTCGCTTGCGTCCCCATGGCGTCATTGGTCGCGACGCAGCCTTCCAGCGCCAGCGTCGCCAGCAGTTCGGGAATCGCCGTCTTCTCGTTCGACTTGGCGGGGGTTGCCCGTTGTCCGAGTACCAAGCCAGCGCCCGCGGCAAAGGCGCTGACCAGAGGCAGGGGCGTGGCGTCGACGCCTCCCGAGCAACGGCTGGTCTTGCCATCAATGGCGATGACTTCGCCGTTCGTCAGTGTCGGCAAGACCTGGCTGATCCAGCGCACAAAGGCAGCGCTGAACTGATCGGGATCAATCGCCGCAAAAAGCCGACCGAAGGTGTCATGGCTGGGAATACCGTATTCAAGCGTCAGATGCTGGCGTAGCCAGGCTTCCTTCTCATTCGCCCAGGCTTCGATCTCGACGAAGGTATCCGCCCCTGAAAGCACGGCACAGACGGCAATTACCAGCAATTCCACCCGCTTGTGTTCGACCTTCTTCATCTGTCGCGGATCACCCACACCGACCCAGATATCCAACAGCCGAACCGTGTTTCCTGTCGCCATGGAAAGACTCCAAAAAGACAGAAAACTACACAAATCAGAGAGCTGTGAACAGCTCCTTCGTAAGCCCTTGATCGTCAACGACTATTTTTGAGGGTCTACGACAGTGGCATTCATGCGATTGCCCTGAGTAAAGCAACGGCTTCGGCGTGGCACCGCTTGAATCGCTACAATGGCGGACATGAATGACACATTCGGATCATTAGCCGGACTTGACCTCCTTGCCTCGACCGTGCTGCTGCTCGACGAGGAGTTGGCCGTGCGCTATGTCAATCCGGCTGGAGAGAACCTGCTTGCCGTCAGCCTGCGCACGGTGGCAGGCAAGCCGTTGGCGGCGGTGTGCGCCTGTCCGGCAACCCTGCAGGCCGCGTTTGACAATGCGCTGAACAGCAATTGGGGTTATACCGGGCAGAACATCAAACTGAAGCGCAGCGACGGCGAACTGCTCCACGTCAACTGCACGGTGACGGCACTGCGTCAGGACATGGCGGAAGATGTGCGATTGCTGGTGGAATTGCAGCGAATCGAGCACCAACTGGCGGCGACCCGCGAAGAGCATCTCATCGAACAGCAAAAGGCGAGCCGGGAGTTGATCCGCAATCTGGCGCACGAAATCAAGAACCCGCTGGGCGGCATCCGGGGTGCCGCACAGTTGCTTGAGCACGAACTGAACAACCCTTCGCTGAAGGAATACACCCAGGTCATCATTAAAGAGGCCGACCGTCTGCAGAACCTGATGAAGCGTCTGCTGACATCGCATCGGACGATGCTTCCGACCACGGTCAATATCCACGAAATCCTCGAGCGCGTCCGTAGTCTGCTCACCTCCGAATTCCAGGGCTCGCTGGTAATACGCCGCGATTACGACACCAGCCTGCCGGAACTCGTGGGCGATCGTGAGCAACTGATCCAGGCGTTTCTCAACGTCGCGCGCAATGCGGCGCAGGCGATGCGCGGCGATGGCGAAATCGTGTTGCGCACGCGGATCCTGCGCCAGGCTACGCTGGCCAAGAAACGCTACCGCCTCGCCCTCGAGATCAAGGTCATCGACAATGGACCGGGGATTCCCGAAGCGGTTCGCGAAAGCATGTTCTATCCGCTGGTTTCGGGACGTGAAGGGGGCAGCGGACTGGGCCTGACGATCGCCCAGAATTTCGTCCAGCATCATCACGGCACCATCGATTGCTCGAGTCGGCCAGGCGAGACGGTGTTCATCATTCGGCTGCCGGTGGAGCAGGCCTGAGTCTTGCTTGTTGCATTCCACAGCTAACAATCAGGTGGGCAAGAAAATCATGAAACCGGTCTGGATCGTCGATGACGATCGCTCAATCCGCTGGGTCCTCGAAAAGACCCTGACGCGCGAGGGCATCTCGTTCAAGAGTTTCGCTTCGGCCAGCGAAGCTATTTCCCGGCTCGAGCAGGGCGCCGAGCCGCCGCAGGTGCTGCTTTCCGACATCCGCATGCCCGGGCAGTCGGGGCTGGAGTTACTCCAGGAAATGAAGAACCGCTTCCCGGCCGTGCCGGTCATCATCATGACCGCTTATTCGGATCTCGAAAGCGCGGTTTCCGCTTTTCAGGGCGGTGCCTTCGAGTACCTGCCCAAACCCTTCGATGTCGATCAGGCCGTCGAGCTGATCCAGCGGGCGATTGACGAGTCAATGCACCAGGCTGGTGCATTCCAGGAAGAGTCGCTGGTACCGGAGATTCTCGGGCAGGCCCCGGCGATGCAGGAGGTCTTCCGGGCCATCGGCCGCCTCGCCATGTCGCACGCCACCGTGCTGATCACCGGCGATTCGGGCAGCGGCAAGGAACTTGTCGCACGCGCGCTGCACCGGCACAGTCCGCGCGCCGACAAGTCCTTCGTCGCGATCAACACCGCGGCGATTCCGAAGGATCTGCTGGAGTCCGAACTCTTCGGCCACGAGCGCGGGTCATTTACGGGAGCGCAGACGCAGCGGCGGGGACGCTTCGAACAGGCCGAGGGCGGCACGCTGTTTCTCGACGAAATTGGCGACATGCCGTCCGAGTTGCAGACGCGGTTGCTGCGGGTCCTTTCCGATGGGCACTATTACCGGGTCGGCGGTCATTCGCCGATCAAGGCCAGCGTCCGCGTGATTGCCGCTACGCACCAGAACCTGGAAACGCGGGTCAAGGAAGGTCTGTTTCGTGAGGATCTCTTTCATCGCCTCAACGTCATCCGTATCCGCATCCCGGCGTTGCGCGAGCGGCGCGAGGATATTCCGCTCCTGACCCGTCATTTCATGCAGAAGAGCGCCCGCGAACTCGGCGTCGAGGCCAAGCGCCTGTCCGATGCCGTCATGGCCAACCTGAGAGGACTCGATTTCCAGGGCAACGTCCGGCAACTGGAAAACCTGTGCCACTGGCTGACCGTCATGGCCCCCGGTCAACTGGTCGAGATCGGCGACCTGCCGGCCGAACTGCGCGAGGGTGAACCGATTGCCCTGGCGACCGACTGGGAAAGTGGGCTTGCCGGCGAGGTCGATCGTCTGCTCGCCGCCGGCGTCGACAATGTCCACGGCCGCCTCGCTCATTCCTTCGAACGCATCCTGATTTCCCGCGCGCTGGCACGAACCGGAGGGCGCCGGATCGAGGCCGCGCTGGCGCTCGGCATCGGGCGCAACACGATCACGCGCAAGATCGCGGAACTGGGCATCGAAGGGGGCAGGCAAACGGCAGCGGAGTAGAATCCGCCTCATGCCACTGATCGACCCTGTCCTGCTTGAATCCACGCTCGGCCCGGCGGCCGGACGCCTCGCCATCATCGCCCTGGATGAGTGTGATTCGACGAGCAGCGAATTGATGCGCCGTGCCGACCAGGGAGCGCCGGACGGAACCGTTGTGGTTGCGGATCACCAAAGCGCCGGACGCGGCCGGCGGGGGCGAACCTGGCTGTCGGCGCCGGCGGCCAGCCTGACGTTTTCGCTGCTCTGGCACTTCCACGGGCCGTCGGGGAAGCTCTCGGGCCTTTCACTGGCCGTCGGCGTGGCGCTGGCCAGGGGCCTCGAGAGCCTCGGTACCCAGGGGGTCCGCCTCAAGTGGCCGAACGATGTCCTCCTCGAATCTGCCGGGGAATTCGCCAAGCTGGCCGGCATCCTCGTTGAACTCGTGACTGACTACCAGGGTACTCAGGCGATCATCGGGATTGGCGTGAACCTGCAGGCGCCCGGCGACGATCTGCCGCAACCGGCGACCGGACTCAATCGGGCACTGATGCCCTTGCCCGACCGGCATCTCGTGCTGGCGGCGATTCTCAGGGAACTGGGCCGGGTTCTCGAGGCTTTCGCGGTCGACGGCTTTTCCGGGGCAAAAATTGACTGGCAACAGCGCCATGCCTGGCAGGGTCTCGCGGTTCACCTTGTCGCTGACGACGGAACGGCGGTCGATGGCATCTGTGAGGGTGTCGACGACGACGGCGCGCTGCTGCTCGCGACAGCCGCCGGCGTGCGGCGCATCTTTTCCGGCGACGTCAGCCTCCGCCCCGCAGGAAGTGCCCTGCGCCGCGCGTGATCCTCTGTATCGACAGCGGCAACAGCCGCATCAAGTGGGGCGTGCACGACGCGGGGCGCTGGCTTGAAGTCGGCTTCGTCGCGCATGCCGATGTTGATCGACTCACATCGCTGGCGCGCCGCTTGCCGCAGGAGACGCGGGTCATTCTGGCCAACGTAGCGGGTGATGCGGCGCTGGCCAGCATCCGTCAGGCGCTAACGCCATGCCGGCCTGCATTGCACGAAGTGAAGTCCGCTTCCGATGCCGGGGGCGTCGTCAATTTGTACCAGGTTCCGGGTCGTCTCGGCGTCGACCGCTGGAGTGCCCTGATCGGTGCGCGCGGCCTGACATCGGCCCCCTGTCTTGTGTTGATGGCCGGCACGGCGACGACGATCGACACCCTGGACGGCGATGGCCGTTTTCTCGGCGGCCTGATTCTGCCCGGTCTCGACCTGATGCGGCGTTCGCTGGCGCGCGACACGGCAGCGCTGCCACTGGCTGCCGGCGCCTATTCCGCCTATCCGCGCGGCACCGACGACGCGATTATTTCCGGCTGCATCGAGGCTCAGATCGGCGCCATCGAACGCGCCTTTGCCAGGCTGGGCAACGGCGCCACATGCCTGCTTTCCGGCGGGGCGGCCATTACCATCGGCGAGCATCTCGAGATTCCGCATCGGCGCGTCGACAATCTGGTACTCGAAGGTCTGCTGCGGCTCGCCAGAGATTTGCCCGCATGGCATGCCGGCGGCCAAATCAGCAGTTGAAGATTGCCCCCTTAGCGGCGACAATTGACGCCAATTCGACTCCTTAACGGAGGCCTCATGTTTGATACGGTCATCAACAGCCTGCCCGCCTTCGCCAGCTTTTTCGTGACGGCCATCATCCTGATGCTGGCGTTTCTCGCCATCTACCTGAAGATCACTCCCTACAACGAACTGGCCTTGATCCGTGCCGGCAACGAGGCCGCCGCGGTCAGCCTCGGCGGAGCGGTCATCGGTTTCGCCTTGCCGATTTCGGTTTCCGTCGCCGTCAGCCACAACCTCTACGCAATGATCGGCTGGGGCGTCGTCGCCTCCGTCGCGCAATTGCTCACCTTCATCGTGGCGCGCCTAACCTTGCCGCGCCTCAACGAAAGCATCCCCCAGGGCAAGCTGGCCTCGGGGATTTTCCTCGCTTCACTGGCAATCGGCGTCGGTATTCTCAACGCCGGCTGCATCGTCTGATCATTCAAGGAGTGCGTCATGGCGTTGATGGATTTCATCAAGAAACAATTTATCGACATCCTGCAATGGACGGAGGAAAGCGACGGCACGCTGGCCTGGCGCTTCCCGATGCAGGAAATGGAAATCCAGAACGGCGCCAGCCTGACGGTGCGCGATTCGCAACTGGCGCTTTTCGTCAATGAGGGCACGGTCGCCGACATCTTCACTTCCGGCATGTACAAGCTGACGACGCAGACGCTGCCGGTCCTGACCTACCTGAAGAACTGGGACAAGCTGTTCGAGTCGCCGTTCAAGTCTGACCTCTACTTCTTCTCGACGCGCACCCAGCTCGACCAGAAGTGGGGCACGCCGAATCCGATCACCATCCGCGACAAGGAATTCGGCATCGTCCGCATGCGGGCATTTGGCATCTATTCGTATCATCTGAGCGATGCCAAGGTCTTCTATCAGAAGATTTCCGGCACCCGTGCCAGCTATGCCCGCGAAGAGATGGAAGGCCAGTTGCGCAATACGATGGTCGCCGGCCTGACCGATCTCTTCGGTGAATCCGGGGTTTCCTTTGTCGATATGGCAGGCAACCAGGACGAGTTCGGCCAGGCGATGAAGTCCAAGATGGCGCCGATGTTCGCCGAGTTCGGCCTGACCCTTGATTCGCTGGTCGTGCAGAACGTCTCGCTCCCCGAAGAGTTGCAGAAGGTGCTCGACCAGAAGATCGGCATGAACATCATCGGTGATATGAGTCGCTTCACGCAGTATCAGGTTGCCAACGCAATTCCCGAGGCGGCGAGGAACGAGGGCGGCATGGCTGGCATGGGGGTCGGCATGGGTGCCGGCGTCGGCATGGGGCAGGTCATGGGACAGGCGATGGCTTCGGCGATGCAACCGGGAACCGCACCGGCCGCGCCTTCCGCAGCGGCGCCGGTAGCGGCTGCGACAGTTTCTGCCGACGAGGTCGTGGCAACGCTGGAAAAACTGCACGGGTTGGTCGAAAAGGGCATCCTGAGCCAGGCGGAGTTCGAGGCCAAAAAGGCGGAATTGCTCAAAAAACTGAGTTGACCGCAACAAAGTGGCGGTGACTGCTTCTTGTCCGTCCTGCGGCGCGCCGGTCGTTTTCAAGTCGGCGGCGTCGATCTTCGCCGTCTGCGACTATTGCCAGAGCACGCTGGTTCGCCACGACCAGGCGCTGGAAGACATCGGCAAGATGGCGGCGCTGGTCGAGGACCGCTCGCCGCTGCAACTGGGGGCGGAAGGCAGCTACACGGGCGTCCATTTCGCGCTGATCGGGCGCATCCAGATCAGGTACAGCCAAGGCTACTGGAATGAGTGGCACCTGCTGTTCGACGACATGCGCACCGGCTGGCTTTCGGAAGCTGGCGGTGAGTATGTGCTCACCTTCGTCGAACATGTGCAGGAGCTGCTACCGAGGTTCGAAGATCTGAAGATCGGCCAGCGCTTCGTGCTGGCCAGCCAGCCGTGGACGGTAAGCAATCTCGAGAATGCCGAGTGCGTGGCCGGGCAGGGCGAGTTGCCGTTCAAGGTCGGCGCCGGTTATCCGGTTGCTACGGTCGACCTCAGAAACGGCACCAATTTTGCCACGCTGGATTATTCGGAAACGCCGCCGCTGCTTTTTGTCGGCGAGCCGGTCGCTTTCGCTTCGCTGAAGATGAGCGGCCTGCGTGAGGGCATGCCGATTCCGACGGCGACCATTGTGGCGCAGGTTTTTCGCTGCCCGAGCTGCGGTGCTCCGCTGCAATCCCGTTCGCGGGATGTCGTTGCGGTTGGTTGCTCGGCTTGCGGTGCCGTCGTCGACACCGCCGACCAGAACTACAGACTGCTGTCGAAGGCGCTGAGCAGTAACGGCGAGCAATACACACCACGGATTGCGCTTGGCAGCAAGGGCGTGCTGGAGGGAAACCCGATCGAGGTCATCGGCTTTCTGGTCAAGCGCAGCACCGTCGACGGTATCGATTACGATTGGCGCGAATACCTGCTCGCCGGCGACGGTCCGCAGAGTCGCGGAACCTACCGCTGGCTCACCGAATACAACGGGCACTGGAATGTCGTCGACGTGCTCTCCAATCCGCCGACGGGCAGTGGCGCGCGGGAGCTGAGCGCGGTTCAGTTTGGCGGTCAGTCGTTCAGGCATTTCTCGACGGCACCGGCTGCCGAGGTGATCCAGGTCACCGGCGAATTCACGTGGCGCGTCCGGCGCGGCGAAACCAGCCGCGTCGTCGACTACGTGGCACCGCCACTGATGCTGTCGCGCGAATCGACAGACAACGACCTCAACTGGTCGCTCGGCACCTATGTCGCCCCCGAGGCGATTGCCAGCGCCTTCAAGCTGTCGGGGCGGATGGTCGCGCCGGTCGGTGTCTATGCCAACCAGCCCAATCCGTGGGCGGAATCCCGGCGTCGCGCGTGGGGCCTGTTCTGGAAACTGGCGCTGGCGGCAGTCGTCCTGCAGGTGCTCTTTGCCTTAATTGGTGGCGGCAAGACGCTATTGCGCCAGGAATTGGCCTTCTCCCCGCAGGCCGGCGACGAGACGCTGGTTACGCGTGAATTCGAGGTCAAGGGCAAGCCGCGCAAGCTGACGGTGCGTAACTCGACGTCGCTCGACAACAGCTGGATCGGACTCGACCTGATGCTGGTCAACAAGACGACCGGCGAGGCCTGGCCGGTGACGCGCGAACTGGCCTACTACTATGGCCGGGATGGCGGCGAAAGCTGGTCGGAAGGCAGCCGTGACGACGCGGTAGTGTTCCGCGACATCCCGCCCGGCACCTACTATCTGACGGTCGACCCGGAAATCGCACCGGAAAAACAGGTGCCGGTGCACGATGCTATCGAGGTTTCCAGCGGAGGTTCCGGCTGGTCGAATTTCATCATGATTATGCTGGCACTTGCCCTTTTCCCGATTTTCGCGCATATCCGCCATGCTGCTTTCGAGACTGGCCGCTGGGCCGAGAGCGACCACGCGCCGGTGGCGAGCAGCAACGATTCGGACGGGGACGACTGATGTTCGGCAAATTCAATCTGGCAACCGGAATCCTCGCGCTGCTGCTCTTCGTTTACGCGCAGTACCAAGGCTGGAGCCTGTTCGACAACGTCGCCAATCCGGCCAAGGGCGGCACCGGTAGCAGCCGCGTCTATCACAAGTGATCGGCGCTGCCGTTGGTCAAGCGCTGACGTCGAAGCACAGATACTTGATTTCGAGATAGTCCTCGATTCCGTATTTCGACCCTTCACGCCCGATGCCGGACTGCTTGATGCCGCCGAATGGCGCTACCTCGTTCGAAATCAGGCCGGTATTGACCCCGACCATGCCGTATTCGAGCGCCTCACCGACGCGCCAGCAGCGGGCAACATCGCGCGAATAGAAATAGGCGGCGAGACCGAACTCAGTGGCATTGGCCATCGTCACCGCCTCGGCTTCGGTCTCGAAACGGAATAGTGGCGCCACCGGGCCGAAGGTTTCCTCGCGGGCGACGCGCATCGCCGGCGTCACATCGGCCAGCACCGTCGGCTGATAGAAGTTGCCACCGCGCGCGTGGCGGGCGCCACCGCACAGCACACGAGCACCTTTGGCCAGCGCATCGGCGACATGCGCTTCGACCTTGGCCAGCCCCGAGTCGTTGATCAGCGGCCCCTGCATGACGCCTTCCTCACTTCCGGCGCCGACCTTCAATTCGGCAACGCGCGCCGCCAACTTGTGCGCGAATTCCTCATAAACGCCGGACTGCACCAGGATGCGGTTGGCGCACACGCAGGTCTGGCCAGTGTTCCGGTACTTGGCGATCAGGGCGCCGTTGACCGCGGCATCGACATCGGCATCGTCGAAAACGATGAAGGGCGCGTTGCCACCCAGTTCGAGCGACAGCTTCTTGATGGTCGGGGCGCATTGCGCCATCAACAGACGGCCGACTTCGGTCGATCCGGTGAAGGACAGCTTGCGCACGATCGGGCTGGCCGTCAGTTCGCCGCCGATCGCCACCGGGTCGCCGGTCAGCACGTTGAAAACGCCAGCCGGGAAGCCTGCTTCTTCGGCCAGCACGGCCAGCGCCAGCGCGGTCAGCGGCGTCTGCTCGGCCGGCTTGACCACCACGGTGCACCCGGCGGCCAGCGCCGGCGCGACTTTGCGCGTGATCATCGCCAGCGGAAAATTCCATGGCGTGATCGCCGCGCAGACCCCAATCGCCTGCTTGATGACAACCAGGCGCTTGTCCGCGAGCGTCGCCGGAATCGTCTCGCCATAGACACGCTTGCCCTCTTCGGCGAACCACTCAACGAACGAAGCGCCATAGGCCACTTCGCCCCGCGCCTCGGACAGCGGCTTGCCGCCCTCGGCGGTAATCAGTCGCGCGAGGTCCTCGGCGTTCTGGTTGATCAGTGCGAACCAGCGTTGCAGAAACTGCGAACGTTGCTTCGCGGTCTGTCCGCGCCAAGCGGACAGCGCCGCGTCGGCGGCGGCAATGGCGCGTTGTGCTTCCGGGGCGCCGCAGTTCGCTACCTCAGCCAGAAGCGAACCGTCAGCCGGATCACGCACTGCGATGCGCGCTCCGTTGTCGGCAGTGATCCAATTTCCGGCCAAAAAGACTGTCGACCGCAACAATGCCTGATTTTGAACGTGCATGACCTTGAAAAATCCTGTAAAAACGCTAACTTACAAAGTGTTTGCAGAAAACGACTCAAGAAATGCGCTTTCCCGCCCTCTTCCCTGCTCTGCTGATCGTATCGCTGCTCGCTGCCTGCGGCAGCCCGACGCCACGAACCGTCAGATTTGGCGGAACTATAGCGCAACCGCTGCCCGTGAGCGAGAAGGGCAACGAGGTCGCTCTCTACGCCCTGGGGCTGATTGACACCGGCTATCGTTTCGGTGGCAAGAACCCCGAAGCCGGCCTCGATTGCAGCGGCATGGTCAGCTTTATCTATGGTCAGGCGGCCGGCCTCAAGATCAAGGGCAGCGCCGCCGACATTGCCCGCAGCAGTCGGCCGATCGAGCCAGAATCACTGCGGCCCGGCGACCTGGTTTTCTTCAACACCCGCAACCAGCCGTTTTCCCATGTCGGCATCTATCTTGGCGATTCACGATTCGTTCACGCACCGGCGACTAACGGGCGCGTACGTATCGACCGCCTGAATGACCGCTACTACACCCAGCGTTACGAAGCCGCGCGCACCTTTTTCGACTGATGCCGTCGCGGCGTCGATAGATTGGACGCCGACCAGCGCAGACTGTAAAATCGGCGCTCCCGCGCGCCCGTAGCTCAGTTGGATAGAGTACTGCCCTCCGAAGGTAGTCGTCATTTGGTTTTGGTGCGTTAAAATGATGACTGCTCTCCGCCGCGCAATGTGGCAAAAAGCGCCTGTAGCTCAGTTGGATAGAGTACTGCCCTCCGAAGGCAGGGGTCGGACGTTCGAATCGTCTCAGGCGCGCCAATCCTTCTGCTGCAATCGATTCGGCCTTATCCGGCCATCCATCTCTACCATGCTTTCTTGAAAACTTAATGAGGACGATAAGGGTCGTTTGGGGTGGTGCTAAAACTCAATTCGATGCCAAGAGGTAGTAGTCGTTGCATATTACCCAAAGTTTTCCGTGCCCATCCCGCGCCTACTGCGCGCCTGCTTCGTGCCCAGCATTTACTAATTGCAAGTCACAGGAAGTGAATTTTGACACCTGTTCTCAGTGCCCATGAGTCTGAAATCAGGAGCGGTGTTCCTAACTGCTAATTCAATCGAAACGGAATTCCGCTGATGCGTCTCGACAAATGGCTGTGGACCGCCCGTTTCTACAAGACTCGCAGCCTGGCGAGCACGGCTATCGATGGCGGCAGAGTGAAGTTGAACGGTGATACCGTCAAACCCGCCAAGGAAGTAAAGCTCGGTAACCAGTTGCAAATCCGTTCTGGAGATCAGCTATGGGTTGTGAGCTTGGCTGGATTCTCTGAACAACGCCGCCCGGCACCCGAAGCGCAGCAACTCTATCAGGAAACTCCGGAAAGTATCCAGGAACGAACCCGTCAGGCAGAACTGCGCAAGATCGCACCGACCCCGCTGTCCGAGAATAAAGGCCGTCCGACCAAGCGCGACCGGCGCCAGTTGAACGAGTTTCGCGATAGCTGAAATTGATGTGTTGCCGTTCAGTTCGCAGGCGGCTGCGAATGATCAGCGCTGCTGATAGCGCTTCTTGCCACCCGGCGTCAGGCAACTCGCCCTTCTCGGTCCGTGCTTATTCAAATTAGCGTTCAAGATGATACTAATGCTAGAATATTCCTAAGTACAAGATACTTGGGAGGCATTGACATGGCCAGACCGCGGCGAGTAGATCCGAAATTGGTGACGCAGGCCCAAGCGGCCGTGAGAGACGCCGATAATGTTGAGGCCCTGCGCTGTGCGCAGGCGGTGCTGCTACCGGCGCTATTGGGAGCGACGCTGGAGCAGACCGCAGCGGTACTGGGCATAGGTCGAGCCACCGTGCCCAGGCTACAAGCGCGCCTGCGCCGGCTGTTGGCCAAACCGGACGCAATCCGACCGAATTGGGGTGGTCGCCGGCGAGCTTCGCTGCCACTGGAAGAGGAGGATCGTTTCCTGGCCCCTTGGGTGCAGGCCTCCAGTGAAGGGGGAATCCTGGTCGTTTCGCCACTGCGTGCCGCGTTAGCGCAAAAGCTGGGACGTCCTGTGGCCGCCTCTGTCGTGTATCGCCTGTTGGCGCGGCACGGCTGGCGCAAGGTCGCACCCGACACCCGGCATCCGGCATCCGGCATCCGGCATCCGAAGAGTGATCCGCCGATCCAGGAAGCGTGGAAAAAACTTCCTGAAACACTGGCAGCCCTCTTGAAACAGGAAGAGGTTCGGGGTCGCCGGGTGCGCCTGATGTTTCAGGACGAAGCGCGCTTTGGGCGCATGGTGCGAATTCGTCGCTGCTGGGCACCCAACCCAGCACGGCCAATGGTCTGCAACGGCTACGAGCGGGAGTTCATCTACGTTTATGGCGCCGTCAGCCCCATCGAAGGCGAGTTGGATTGGATGACCTGTCGGCAGATGAACACCGAACAGATGACGGCGTTCCTGGCCCAAGTCAGTACCGCGCATGAAAAGGAGTTCATGCTGATGGTCGTCGACGGCGCCAGCTCACACGTATCGAAGGATCTGCAAGTGCCAGAGAACATTCGTCTGCTGCGCCTGCCACCTTACGCGCCCGAACTCAACCCGCAGGAGCACGTCTGGGATGAGGTGCGGGAGAAGGAGTTTCCCAATCGTGTGTTTGCCGACCTCGGTAGTGTCATCCGCCAGTTGGAAGCAGGCCTTCCCCGTCTGGCAGCAAATACCTCAGGGCTGCGCAGCCTGACCGCATGGCCATGGATTGTTAGTCTCAACTTGAACGCTACTTAGAATTACGATTTACGCTCAAAAAGCTCACCGACCGTGCAGTCGAAAAGATTGCATAGCCGATCCATCGTTTCTAACTCCACGCGGGCGGCAGTCAACGCGATCTTCTGGGAGGGTGAGCGCTTCGAGCGTTTCTGCCGGGCGCCAAGCTCATGCAAAGGCCATCACAGTGAAGCCAGGGAAAACCTTCGTCATGCCCCGTGGAGACGGCAGAGGCGGTCGCCTCGCTGTTCCCCAAGTTCTGTTCCGCGCATCATTCGCTGGCGCTGACTGCGGCGCTGCTCCACGATGCCGGCAAGAGCGACGACTATGTGATGGAGCCGGGGCAGGTAAACCGCCTGTCTGACTGGGGCCGCCTGGTGAGTCACAAGCCGACGGTGGCCTTCTGGATTGGCGAAATACATCTGTCGTTGAAGAACAGGCTGTCGCGCGCGATGCTGCAATCGCTCCTGCACGCCATCAATGCAACGAAAGCGCCACCGGAACTCGGGCTGCGCAAGCCGATGACGCCGGAAGCTATCCTGCTGTCGCTGGCCGATCTGGCTTCGGCGAAGAGCGACCTGTTCGGTCGCCAGAGTGCGCATGACGGGGGATGAGGCATGCCGCATCCGCACCTTGGGGAACAGGGACCGTATACGGTGGCGGGTTGGGAGGTGGATTGAACTTGCCGCGAGCCGGGCCTGGTGCGTCCTTCGCAGGGGTTCGGTCGGCCGACGCTCAGATCGTCGCCATGTCGATGACAAAACGAAACTTCACATCACTTTTCAGCATCCGCTCATAGGCCGTATTGATGTAGTTCATGGGAATCATCTCGATGTCGGAAACGATTCCATGTTTGGCACAGAAATCGAGCATTTCCTGTGTCTCGCGAATACCGCCGATCAGGGAACCGGCGAGCTGGCGGCGCTTGAAGATCAGGCTGAAGACTTCCGGAGAGGGATGCGGCTCGGCCGGTGCGCCAACCAGGGTCATGGTTCCGTCACGCTTCAGAAGTTGCAGGTAGGCATCAAGCGAGTGAGGGGCCGCAACAGTATTCAGAATGAAATCGAGCGACCCGAGCCGGGCTGCCATCTGCTCGGGATCGGTGGATACGCAAACCTCGTGGGCTCCGAGTAGCTTCCCGTCCTCAATTTTGCCGGAGGACGTGGTGAACAGCACGACATGGGCGCCCATCGCCGCGGCGATCTTGACCCCCATATGGCCTAGACCGCCGAGGCCGACGATGCCGACCTTCATCCCAGGTCCGACCCGCCAGTGACGTAGCGGCGAGTAAGTAGTGATGCCGGCGCACAGCAGCGGCGCCACAGCCGCCAGATCCTGTTCGTCATGCTTGATCTGGAGCACGAACGACTCCTTGACCACGATGCTCTGCGAGTATCCGCCATATGTATTCTCGCCGCCGAAGACCGGGCCGTTGTAGGTGCCTGTAAACCCGTTGTCGCAGTATTGCTCCTCACCTTCCCCACAGGCCGGGCAATGCCCGCAGCTATCGACCATGCAGCCGACTCCGGCCAGATCGCCAACCTTGAATCCCGTCACCTTGTTCCCGACAGCAACCACCCGGCCAACAATCTCATGGCCCGGCACCGAGGGATAGAGCGTGTTTTTCCATTCGTTTCGCGCGGTATGCAAGTCGGAATGGCAAACGCCGCAAAAGAGGATTTCGATCTGGACGTCTTCAACACCTGGCGCGCGACGTTCGATCTCAAATGGAGTCAGCGGACTGCGTGCAGTTTGGGCGGCATAGGCTTTGGTCATTTTGGGCTCCGATAGATAGATTGACTGGAATAGAAATAATCAGACGTGTGCTGCCTTGGGCGAACTCAGCATGGAAGACGACTTCCCGATTGCAGCGAGTTCGTCTGTGGACCAGCTAACTGGCGAGGGTTTATGGGCATCAATGATGGCGACAACGAGGGACATATGGTCGCTACCACAAGGCCTCGACCGGAGAGTGGACGGCCATGCAGCCAACAAGTTCCAGATGCAAATTTAATAGCTATCAGGCAGCAATCGGTTGCGGCAATTCGAGTGCTCAAAAACGAGGTGGGCCGAACGGCGGGTAACTGATCGGAAACCTGCCGCCCGATTCTCCGCGATGAGGTTCCGGACTTCGCTGAACGGACGGTAAGCTTTTGGCCCAACAGTTCCGCAATGCGGCGGTTACCGGCCCGACGTCGGGCAATTTCGCCGAGCGGAGGTTATCCAATTTCCGCTACTTCCGGATCCGACCCAGAGGACTAAACCGCTCGCGCGGTAGAGGCTGCGCATAAGCTGCTGAGTATCTTTGAGATTGGCGTGCTGTTTCCTATGTTGAGAACAGAGGCAATCCGCCTCGTTACTCGACAGGAGCAGCGCCATGACCATCACGACCCAAAGCATCAGCCCGTTGCGTCAACGCATGATCGACGACATGCGGATGCGCAAGCTATGCGACAAGACCCAGACTCACTATATTCGCGCCGTTCGGCAATTCGCCGGTTTCCTGGGTCGCTCGCCGGACACCGCGACCATCGAAGACCTGCGACGCTACCAGTTGCGCCTGGTCGATCACGGCATATCGCCCGTTTCGCTCAATGCCGCAATCACCGGGCTGAAATTCTTCTTTGAACGGCCGCCGTGTGTACTCCTCATCGATCAGACGACCGAGCAGCAGATCGCTTTCATCGACCGGCTTGGGCTTTTTCTGCGCATAAACCGTGGCGCGGGATACGCCCGCCAGAACACACTGCTGGACCACGGTGGCCTCATCCCCTTTGCCAATCCACGATTGCCGCATCATGACAGGCTCATCCCGGACTTTTTTGAGCCAATCCAACTCCATCTTCAGTTTGCCAATTTCGCTGTACAGCAATTCCGGCTCCCGGTGAGCGGCCAGCGGCTTCGGGCCTCGTTTGCCTTCAAACAATGTCTTGGCTTGTTCCTGAATCTCCTTCTTCCACTGCCCGACCTGCACCGGATGAACACCGTACTCCTGACCAATCTCATTGATCGTCTTCATCCCTCGCACGGCCTCCAGCCCTACCTTCGCCTTGAATTCGGGCGAATGGACCTTCCTCTTCTTCACTTCTTGCATCACTTCTCATCCCTCATGACAGCGCACAGCTTAAACCACTGTCTTGAAAATGGGGACCACTATAGTTAATCGGCCTCGGTTCCGCCGGGCAGGTCAATCAGGGTACGGTCGTGACGCGCATGGCGCCACGCAACGAGCGCAAGATGACGCAGCAGGAAATCCTGCCCATCCTGCGCAAGGAACTGGCCGAGATTCCCGGCGCACGCGTCTTTGCCGCCCCCTACCCGATGGTCCAGGGTCAGCGTAGCGAGCCGCTGCAGTTCGTCCTCACCGGCGAAAAACTGGCCGAGATCGGCCGCCTTGGGCGCGAACTGCAGGGCAAGTTGGCCGCCGAACCCGGCCTCGGCGGCCGAATCGACACCGACCTGCAGCTCGATCTGCCGCAACTCGTCTTCCTCCCCGACCGCCTGCGCATCGCCGCGTCCGGGCTGACCACCGCCGATGTTGCGTTGGCGATCAACATGCTGACCGGCGGCGTCGATATTGCCAAATACAACGATGAGCCGGGCGACGGCCAGCGCTACGACATCCGCGTCAAGGGCCGCGAGGGTGAATTCCTGCAGCCAGCCGACCTCGCGAAAATCTATCTGCGCAACCGCGAAGGCACGCTGGTGCGCCTCGATTCGGTCGCCACCTTCAGGGAAACGCTCGGGCCTGCGGTGATCGGGCGTTTC
Organism: Candidatus Dechloromonas phosphoritropha; assembly: GCA_016722705.1. Taxonomy (NCBI): domain Bacteria; kingdom Pseudomonadati; phylum Pseudomonadota; class Betaproteobacteria; order Rhodocyclales; family Azonexaceae; genus Dechloromonas; species Candidatus Dechloromonas phosphoritropha. The sequence goes on from JADKGN010000004.1 coordinate 1,277,030, forward strand.
GACCTCCAGTACTCGGCGACCTTCTATGCCACACCGACCATGCCGCTCGGCGAGGCGGTGGAGAAGCTGCGAGCGCTCGGTGCCGACCTGCCGCCGGGGTACCAGATCAAGCTGATCGGCCAGGCCGAGGAGTTCGCCAAGACCACGCAGTACATGGCTTTCGCCTTCGTGCTGGCGATGGTCCTGCGCTACATGGTGCTGGCCAGCCAGTTCGACTCGTTCCTGCAACCGTTCATCGTCATGCTTGCCCAACCGCTGGCCATTGTTGGCGGCGTCGCCGCACTGTGGGCCAGCGGCCAGACAATCAACATCTATTCGATGATCGGCCTCGTCCTGCTCATCGGTTTGGTGGCCAAGAATTCGATCCTCCTCGTCGACCTGACCAACTACCGCCGCGCTAACGGCATGGGCATTGACGATGCCCTGAGGAACGCCTGCCCGACCCGCATGCGGCCGGTGCTGATGACCTCGGCCACCGTCGTCCTTGCCCTGCTCCCCGCCGCGCTCGGCTTCGGCGCCGGCGCCGAAACCAACCAGCCGCTGTCGATCGCCGTCATCGGCGGCATGATCTCGTCGACCCTGCTGACACTGGTCGTCGTCCCCGCGGTCTATTCGCTGGTCGAGAGCTTTATCGATCGTCGGCAAAGCGCGCGATCAGGCATCTGAACCAGCCGGCAGGGCCAGCCAGTGTGGGACCTATGGCGATTGCGAGCGAGAACATTGGCGGTGGCTGCAACACACTTGCCGGGAATCGCCATGCCAGACTGCGTATGGGGCGGGTTCTTTGTCTCGAAGGCGGCCTTGTTCCAGTCGGCCAACGCCATCCCCGGCTTGATGATGCCGGCGGCGACAAGCGCGCCCAAGAAAGCCGCGCCCGAGCCGGATTTCGATGCATTGCGACGTTGGTTGTTGAAATCCGCTCCTCTCAAAAGTTAATTACGTCGCGCCAAACACAATCCACTCTACAAGTGTTGTCGCGTCATCGTCCTTAGATTGTCCGTTTGGCGCGCCTGAACTTCGTTGCAAGCCGGACCGACGAGGCCATGGCGGGCCGTGTAGCCGCCTCTTTTCGCCAGGCCAAGATACGCATACCCATGTCGAAAATGGTTTATTTTTGTGCGATGCGGCATGCATTTTGCGCGAAGGCCCTATAACCTTTCCGTTGACATTCAGACGGTCGAGAAATCGGCCGAATTGTATTTAAATACCCCTCACAGGAGATGTCCCGATGAAACTTCTACCTGCCGTCGCCACTGCAATGGGCATGCTTGCAGCAGTGAGCGCGGTGCAAGCCGCCGACCCAAATCTGGCCCGCAACCTCGCCGCAACCTGTGCCAACTGCCACGGCACCAACGGCAGGGCTGTCCCGGGTGCCGGGATCGACGTGCTGGCCGGCATGGAGAAGGCCAAGACCCTGCAGAAACTGGCGGACTTCAAGAGTGGCGCCAAGCCCGCGTCGATCATGCATCAGATATCGAAGGGTTATACCGACGAGCAGCTCGATCTGATCGCCACCTACTTCGCCGCTCAAAGATAGGGGGCAATGCTCATGATAAGACGTGATTTCCTGAAAGCCGGCACGGCTGCGGGCGCTCTGGCTTCCCTTTATGGCTGCGCCGGCGGCAGCAAGGCCAGTGGCCATGTGGTCGTGGTCGGTGGCGGCTTCGGTGGCGCCACGATGGCCAAGCACCTGCGCATGTGGAGCGAAGGCAGCGTCCAGGTGACGCTGATCGAGCGCAACCCGACCTTCATTTCGTGCCCAATCTCGAACCTGGTCATCGGTGGCACCAAGACCATGGAGGACATCACGGTCAGCTACGACGGCTTGAAGAACAGATGGGGCGTCCGCCTCATCCAGGACGACGTGGTTGCGGTCGACGCGGCAAAACGCTCGATTTCGCTGGCCAAGGGCGGCTCCATGACTTACGACCGCCTGGTGCTCTCACCCGGTGTCGATTTCATGTTCGACCTGGTGCCTGGCCTCAACAATGCTGCCGCCCAGGGCAAGATCCTCCACGCCTGGAAGGCCGGCCCGCAGACCGTCGCCCTGCGCAAGCAACTCGAGGGCATGAAGGACGGTGGCATCTACGCCATTTCGATTCCCAAGGCGCCCTACCGCTGCCCGCCCGGACCCTACGAGCGCGCCTGCCTGGTGGCCAACTACTTTAAGCAGAGCAAGCCGAAATCCAGGGTCATCATTCTCGACGCCAACGAGGATATCGTCTCCAAGAAAGGCTTGTTCGCCAAGGCGTGGGCCGACCTTTACAAGGATATCGTTGAGTACCGTCCCAACAACGAGCTCAAGGATGTCGATGTCGCCACCAATACCGCAATCCTCGAATTCGCCAAGGTCAAGGCGGATGTGCTGAACGTGATTCCGCCACAGCGTGCCGGCGACATTGCCGCCAAGTCGGGCCTCAAGCTGATCAACAGACGCTGGGTCGACATCAACTGGCTGTCGATGGAATCGACCGGCGCGCCTGGCGTGCATGTTCTGGGCGATGCCATCTTTCCGGCGCCGAGCATGCCGAAGTCGGGGCACATCGCCAACCAGCAAGCCAAGCTCGGCGCTGCGGCGATTCTCAACATGCTGGCCGGCGATGCTCCGAGCGCGACACCGCTGGTCATGAACACCAGCTACAGCTATGTCGATACCAGGAATGCCATCCATGTTGCATCGGTTCACAGCTACGATGCTGCAACCAGGACGATGCAGCCGGTCAAGGGGGCGGGGGGCGTTTCGGCCGCCCGCAATGAAATCGAAGGCAAGGCGGCAATGGGCTGGGCGAAAAACATCTGGGCCGACATGCTGGCCTGAGATCTCGTCGAGCAAGCGGAAAATGATCACTTTCTCAGCTGATTTTCGCTCCGCGGGCTGGAGCCATCGATAGGAGCGGTGCTCAAGCAGCCCTGGGGTGGGAGCGTTATTCGAGGACCAGCACCAGTGCCAGCGGCAGGAAAATCAGCGCAGCCAGGTTGCCGATCAGCACAATCGAGGCGACGCGTTCCGGTTCCTGCCGATAGCGTTCGGCGAAGAGGAAATTGAGTACGGCTGGCGGCAACGCGCCGAAAACCAGCAGCATCGCCGCGTCGCGCCCTTGGAGACCGAGCAGGTTGATCAAGCACCATGCGACTGCCATTCCCGCCAGCGGGCGCAGCAGCGCGCTACCGGTCGCCAGCTTCCATTCGCGAAACGAAACGTCGGTCATCCGCACGCCGAGCGAGAAGAGCAACAGCGGCACCGAAACGTCGCCGAGCAGCTTGATGGAGGTCAGTAGCGGCTGCCAGATGGAAATTTTCAGCATTGCCACGGTCAACCCGGCAATTGCGGCAAAAACCACCGGCACCCGCCACAGGGTCAGCAGGCGCGCCGTCGGGTCGAGCAGGCGGGCACCGAAAGTAAAGTGCAACGTGTTCTCGACCATGAACAGGATCACCGCTGCCGGTAACGCGTCCTCACCCCAGGCCAGCACGGCGAGCGGCAGGCCGATGTTGCCTGAATTGTTGAACATCATCGGCGGCACCAATGTTTTTGGCTGGGCACCGATCAGTTTCGCCAGCGGCCAGGCCAGCAATCCGCAAGTTGCCAGTACCAGCAGGGCGCCGAGCGCCAGCGGCGCGTATGCCGCGAGATCGAACGACTTTCCGGCCATCGCCGCAAATACCAGCGCCGGGACAAACACATCCATGTTGAGACGGTTGGCGGACGCCATTTCCGGCTTGTGACGGCGCGCGTAGAAATAACCCGCGGCGACGATCCCGAAGATCGGGAAAAGGATGCCAAGCAGACGAAAGGCGAGGCCTTCGCCGCTCACAAGACGTAGCGCGAAAGATCCTCGTCGGCCGCCAGTTCAGCCAAGCGCTGATTTACGTAGTCGGCGTCGATGGCAACCGTTTCCAGCCCAGCCTTGCCGGCATCGAAGGAAACCTCCTCGAGCAGCTTTTCCATGACCGTGTGCAGACGGCGGGCACCGATGTTTTCGGTCTTCTCGTTGACCTGGAAGGCGATTTCGGCCAGCCGCCGGATGCCGCCAGCGGCGAATTCGAGCCGTACTCCCTCGGTTTCGAGCAGAGCCTCATACTGCCTTGTCAGACAGGCATCGGTCTGGGTCAGGATCGATTCGAAGTCGCTGACCGACAGCGAGTCGAGCTCGACACGGATCGGAAAGCGACCCTGCAGTTCGGGAATCAGGTCGGACGGCTTCGCCAGATGAAAGGCGCCGGAGGCGATGAACAGGATGTGATCGGTCTTGATCATGCCGTACTTGGTCGACACCGTCGTTCCCTCGACCAGCGGCAGCAGATCGCGCTGGACGCCCTGGCGCGAGACGTCGGCACCCTGCATTTCCGAACGGCTGGCGATCTTGTCGAGTTCGTCGAGGAAGACGATGCCGTTCTGCTCGACAGCCTTGACCGCCTCAAGCTTGACATCCTCGTCGTTGACCAGCTTGGCCGCTTCCTCATCGGTCAGAAGCTTCAGAGCTTCGGTAATCTTCAGCTTGCGCGACTTTTTCTTGCCGCCACCAAGGTTCTGGAACATACCCTGGATCTGCTGCGTCAGTTCTTCCATGCCGGGCGGCGCAAAGATCTCGGCCTGCATTCCTGGAGAAGCGACTTCGATCTCGATTTCCTTGTCGTCAAGCGCGCCCTCGCGTAGCTTTTTGCGGAATTTCTGGCGGGTGGTACTGTCCGTTGCGGTCGACTCGCTGTTTTCGGCAAAAAATCCGGGGCCGCGCGCCGGTGGCAGCAGAACGTCGAGAACCCGGTCCTCGGCGGCATCCTCGGCGCGCGCGCGCATCTGCTTCATCGCCCGCTCGCGCTGTGACTTGATGGCCATTTCGACCAGATCGCGAATGATCGTCTCGACATCGCGGCCGACATAACCGACCTCGGTGAATTTGGTGGCCTCGATCTTGATGAACGGGGCATCCGCGAGCCGCGCCAGGCGCCTGGCAATTTCGGTCTTGCCGACGCCGGTCGGGCCGATCATCAGGATGTTCTTGGGGGTGATTTCCTGACGCAGCGGCTCGGCCACCTGCGCCCGCCGCCAGCGGTTGCGCAGCGCGATGGCGACCGCCTTCTTGGCATTCTTCTGGCCAACGATGTGCTTGTCCAGTTCGTGGACGATTTCCTGCGGGGTCATCCCGGCGCCGCCACTCATTCCAGCACCTCGATCGTGAAATTGCGGTTGGTATAGATGCAAATGTCGCCAGCGATTTCCAGCGACTTGGTAACGATTTCGCGTGGCCCCAATTCGGTATTTTCGAGCAGGGCGCGCGCCGCGCTCTGCGCATACGAACCTCCGGAACCAATGGCGACGATGCCCTGCTCGGGCTCGAGGACGTCGCCGTTGCCGGTGACGATCAGCGAAACTTCCTTGTCGGCGACTGACAACATGGCTTCCAGGCGGCGCAGCGCGCGGTCGGAACGCCAGTCCTTGGCCAGTTCGACCGCCGAGCGCAACAGGTTACCCTGGTACTTTTCCAGTTTGGCCTCGAAACGCTCGAACAGCGTGAAGGCATCGGCGGTGCCTCCAGCGAACCCCGCGAGGATGCGGCCCTGATACAGCCTGCGGACTTTTTTCGCGGTGGCCTTGATGACGACATTGCCCAGCGTGACCTGGCCGTCGCCGCCCATGGCGACCGAACTGCCGCGGCGCACCGACAGGATCGTCGTGCCGTGATATTGCTCCATATTTCTCCCTGATCTTAGGACTTGGGGACGATGATGCGGGCGAACTTGTTGAGGCCGACGACGGCCATCAGTTCCGCCACCAGATGATTCGGGCTGCGAACGATAACTTCCGACCCGCTGGCCTTGAAGGGGGACAGGCGATTGACCAGTTGCCCAGCAGAAAAAAAGTCGAGCCGGCGTACACCCGAAAAATCGATAACAACATTGTCCGTCTGGTTGAGGACGTGAATCAGGTCGTCGAAGCGGCTGTTCCTGATCTCGCCGCTCAGGTAATGCGCATTGTCCGCGCGCTTGACCGGCTTTGCCTTGGGGAGGCTCGCTACCGGAACAGCTTCCCATGATGGTGGCGAACGTTCGAAGGTGACGGCGAAGTCGATGGCGACCTGTTCGAAGTCTTCCTGTGTGCCGAAGCGCTGTAGCAGTTCCAGCACCAGCAGCCATGTCCGGGCATTCTGGGCCTCGCCCACAGTCAGGCGACGGCGCAGGCTCGGCATGATGCCCTCGATCTGGTCGAGGACGATCACCGCCCCCTGACGGCGGGCGCTCATCAGCAGGTCGGCCAGGCGGCCGCCAATTTCGTCATCACAGCCGATCAGCCTGCTGCAATCCACCCTGAGCGGCCTTTTTGCCCTGAGCGCATCGGTCAGAGGTGTCAGCGCACTGATGTCGTCCGCGGTCAGCAGGCCCTGCAGCTCGCAAACCGCTACGGCGGGTCCGACCGCAGCCACTTTGGGCGCCACCTGAAGATCTGTCCAGGCCGGCGGCGACATTTCACAAGCGTCCACGAAATCCGCGGCCAGCTTGTCGAAAGCATCCCGATCACCCGTCAGTCGCAGGAAATCGAACAGCATCTGCCACAGCCGCAGGCCCTCGGTGCCGGGATAGGCGCCGAGCAGAGACTCAAGCAGTGGACGGACGACGGCGTCCTGACCGTTGGCATACAACACGGCAACCTGCTCGACATCGGCCTGGATCGAGTCGGCGCCATGGTCGACATTGATCCCCATGACGCTCGAATCGGTGAATTCGCGATCGAATTCCGAAAGCATATGATCCATCTCGGCCTGGGTCTTCGGCGCCCCTGGCTTCCCGGCCGACTGCTTCGCGCTGGAAACCGAATGCGCTCCGGGCGTGAATTCAAGGTCGGGCAGCGGCTCCGGGATCTTCGCGGCCTTTTCCGGCGCCTCCGGCAGCACGGACTGCTCACCGGTCGGAGCAAACGCTGGCTTCGGACGCATGATCTCGCCCTGCGGAACCTTCTGAGCTTTCTTCTTGAAGAACGAAAAAACCATACTTACCTCAAATGCGGAAGTGCTCTTTTAGCATGCCCCACGATGTCATGCAATGATCAACCCCACGGCAATCAGCAGCAAGGCGAAGATCGGGCTGAAAGGCTGATCGAGCTTGAGCGCCAGCGTCAGCGCGACGACGGGGTCGAAGCCGAGGACGACGGTCCGGGCCCGCAATCCGTACCGGGTGATGACCCGACCGCAAAACGCCTCGACGAATTCATGATCGTGGCTGACCGCGACGAGTCCGGCACCGGTTCCGGCCAGACCGGGCAGCGCGTTCGGCCAGTGCCGGCAATTCGCACCTGCTGAGCGGGGCTGGCTGGCGACTGGGCGGGACATCCTGTGTCTGCGGCACCAGACGCAGCCGGGGGCGTCTTTTCAGCACTCCGGAAGATACATGCGCCCGGCCGGCGCCGCAAGCGCGGTGCTCTTGCCGTCCCCGTTCGCTCCGGTCAACCCGAGAATCTGCCGGGATTCCAACTCCGATCATCAGCCCCTGGTTCCGCAGCGCAAAGCACGCTGCGGACAACGCACCGATCCCGATGACTGGCTGCGGCCGAACGTCCGCCCCAACTTGCGGCGCCCGGTATTTAAAACTTGTAGATCCAGCTCGCGATCACGAAGTAGTTGAGGACCCCGAAAATGTCGATGGCGGTGGTCACGAACGGTCCGGTGGCGACCGCCGGATCAACCTTCAGGCGCTGGAAGATCATCGGCAACAGCACAGCCAGCAAGGCCGCGCCCGTCATGTTGCCGAGTACGGTCAGGCCGACGACCTGCCCTAGCTGGATGCTGTCGTGCATCAGGTAACCGACGACGGCGATGATCACGCCATAGAACGTGCCCAGCACGAGGCCGACGCGCAATTCCTTGAGCACCAGCGGCACGGTGTCGCGAACGTCGATGGCGCCGGTCGCCAGGCCGCGCACGGCAACGGTGGCCGACTGCACGCCAACGTTGCCAGCCATGCCCATGACCACCGGTAAAAAGGCGCTGAGCACCAGCACCTGGCCGAGAATCTCCTTGTATTGCTCAATCACCACTGTCGCCGCCAGGCCGCCAATGAAAGCCGCAAGCAGCCAGGGCAGACGGATCCCGGCGATCTTGAACGCCGAGTGGGTCAGCGTCTCCGACTCGCTGGTACCCGCCATCTTCAGCATGTCCCGGGTCGTCTCCTCCTCGATGACGTCGATCACGTCATCGACCGTGACCATGCCGACCAGGACATTGTCCGCATCGACCACGGGGACGGCAAGCAGGCGATACTTGTCGACCAGCAGGGCGACGGTGGTCTGGTCAGCGTCGGTCGTCACACTCATCACGCGCCGGTTCATGATGTTGTGGAGCACGGTACTCGGCCGCGACAACAGCAGTTGCCGGAGCGAGACAACACCCGCCAGTCGTCCTTCCTCGTCGGTCAGGTAGAGGTAGAAGACCATCTCGACGGCATCACGACCGCGAATGCTCTCGATCGCCTGCTCGACGGTAAGGCTGTGCAGCAGCGAGAAGATGTCGGTGGTCATGATGCCGCCGGCGCTGTCTGAGGCGTACTTGAGCAGGCTTTCGAGTTCCGACTTGCTGTCGCGGCCAAGCAGGGCCATCAGTTCGGCGCGCTGCTCCTCCGGCAGATCACGGATGAGGTCGGCGAGGTCGTCCGGGGGCAGGCGTTCGAGCAGGCTGGCCAGTTGACTGGCGCTCGACTCGGTCATCACCCGCGTGTGCAAGCCGGTAGGCATCTGGTTGAAGACTTCGGCCGCCAGTTCCTTGTCGCCGAGCACATGGAAGATGTCCACCGCGTGTTCGGGCGGAAGTGCGTCGAGAATCGCCGCCATGTCGGCGGGGTGAATCCGCGCCATCATTTTCTGCAGTGATCCGCGAGCGTCGCGGTGATACAGTCGGTCTATGGTTTCGACCAGCCGCTTCTTCCTCGCGTCATAAGTGTTCGCCGTGAGCGGCTGGGTATCTACGTTGATATGCATCTTGATTCCCCTCAATCAATGTGCGTGCAGGCCGATTTGATATTGGTGCAAACGCGGCGTAAACGCAGCCTAAACGAAGTGTAAACGCAGCACTCCGTGGGGTCCAGCGACAATTCGCCTTGACAGGATAATTCGCCAAAGGGACGGAACCAACAGCCTTCCGGACCAGGCGCCTACGCGCGGCGCGGACTCAGTCCACCTGGAGCAGCAGACCCTTGAGATACTCGCCTTCCGGGAAATTGAGGGCCACCGGATGGTCGGCGGACCCCGTAAGGCGACGGACGATGCGCGCCTCGCGGCCGGCATCGAGCGCCGCGCCGGCGACGATCTTCTGGAACAGTTCAAGGCCGATGCCGCCGGAACACGAATAGGTCATCAGCAGACCGCCCGCTTTTAACAGACGCAGGCCGAGCAGGTTGATGTCCTTGTAGGCTCGCGCGGCGCGCTCGGCATGGGCGGCGGACGGCGCGAACTTGGGCGGATCGAGGACGATCAGGTCGAACAGCCGGCCCTCCTTGCGGAATTCGCGCAAGGCGAGGAAGACATCGGCCTCGAGCCATTCTGCGCGTTCCGCCGGCAACTGCGGATTGAGCGCCAGACTCTTCCGCGCCTGCTCGAGCGCCGGGCCGGACGAGTCGATGGAGAGTACGCTCGCCGCCCCGCCTGCCAGCGCCTGCAGCGAAAATCCGCCGGAGTAGCAGAAACAGTTCAGAACTTCCCTGCCAGCCGTCAGTCGGCTGATCAGAGCGCGGTTGTCGCGCTGGTCGAGATAGAAGCCGGTTTTGTGCCCACCCACGATGTCGACCGCCAGCCGGACGCCGTTTTCCTCAATGTTCAGCAGCGCATCCGGCGCCGCGCCATGCAGCCAGCCGGTCGTCGGCTCCAGGCCTTCGAGGCCACGGACCTCGGAGTCGGAACGCTCGTAGATGCGCGCGCAGTCGGTCGCCTTGACGAGACCTGCGACAATGGCATTGCGCCACTTGTCGGCGCCCGCCGAGGTCAGTTGTACGACAACCGTGTCGCCATACCGGTCGGCGATGACGCCAGGCAGCCCGTCGGATTCGGCATGGATCAGACGCAGTCCCGACTGACCACGCAGTTCGGGCAAGGCTTGACGGCGCGCCACGGCGGCGGCGATGCTGCGCTTGAAGAAGGCATCGTCGACCGACTCCTCGGGGTCGAAGGTCCAGAAACGCGCGCGAATCTGCGACCGTGGGCTGTAGGCGGCCCGACCCAGCGGCCGCAGGTTGTCGGCCAGCACCTCGACGGTATCGCCCGGCCGCGCCCGGCCTTCAAGACGCCCGACCGCGCCGGCAAACAGCCACGGATGGTGCAGCTTGAACGCGGAACGCTCCTTGCCCGGCAGGAGAATGAGCTGAGCCATATTTTTTCGATCTCAAAAGCAAGAAACCCCGGTCACCTCGCGGCAACCGGGGCCCGGAAAACCCGGCAGCGCCCTAGCCGCCCAGTGCCTTGCGGTTGCGGGCGTGACATTCGGCGGCGTAGATGACCTTGAACAAGGTCTTGCCGGTGCCCTTGAACAGGCGCTTGCTGGACTTGGAAACGCAGCGGCGCTCCAGGGAAGAACGGCGGGTACGGTTGATGGCCATGACTAACTCCTTGAATCCGGCGATTTTTCGAAACGACCCATCATAAGGGCTGGCCCACAAAAGGTCAATTGAAGCCTGATTTTCCGGCTTTTCCGCCGGTCGACCGTGCCCCGCAGGCTGGGCGCCGGTGGCTCAGGCACACTTGGGGCGCGGCAAGTCGCTAGCGCTTGGCGCGTGGATGGGCCGCGTCGTAGACCTTGGCCAGATGCTGGAAATCGAGATGCGTATAAACCTGTGTCGAGGCAATGCTGGCGTGACCGAGCATCTCCTGCACCGCCCGCAGGTCACCCGACGACTGCAGCACGTGCGAGGCGAAGGAGTGGCGCAGCATGTGCGGATGGACGTGGCGTGGCAGTCCGGCGCGCAACGCCTGGCGTCCGAGCCGGTCCTGGATCGCCCGGTGACTCAGGCGCGCTCCACGCCGGCTGACGAACAGTGCACGCTCGTCGTCAGCGGCAATCTGAACCCGCAGCACCTGCCACGCCGCCAGCGCCTCGCGCGCCTTGGCGCCGACCGGAACGATCCGCGCCTTGTTGCGCTTCCCCAGCACCCTGACCTCGCCATCAAGCAGCAGCGATTCCAGGGCGGTGCAATCGAGGGCGGCGAGTTCGGCAAGGCGCAACCCCGAGGAATAGAACAACTCGAACATCGCCGCGTCGCGTGCCTCAAGCACGGGATCGTCGTCTGCCACGGGCACCAGCAGCGCCGCGGCCTCATCGACCGATAGCGCGTTCGGCAGGTGCCGTGGCGACTTCGGCGGACGTACCCCGTCGCACGGATTGGCGGTCAGCGCACCGTGCTGGCCGAGCCAGCCAAAGTAGCCGCGCCAGGCCGACAGCATGCGCGCAAGCGAGCGCCCGGAGAGACCCTGTGCGTGAAGCTGAGCGACGAAGCGGCGGATCTGCTGCACCTGGAGTTCGACCGGTCGGACACCACCGGCCAGCGCCAGCAGTCGCGTCAGGTCGCGCCGGTAGTTGCGGACGGTATGCGGCGACAGCCGGCGCTGCTCGGCCAGTTCGGCCAGATATTCGTCAACCGTCGCCGGCGAAATCACTTGGCGAGCTAGGCAACGCGAGTCAGCGCGGCCGAAACCATCTCGCCTATGCGCTCGAGATAGAGCGTACCCATCTCATGATAGAAGCGCTTGCCGTCCTCGCTGCCGAGCGCCAGCATGCCGATCGTCGCGCCGCCGTCGCAGAGGGCGACCAGCGCCTGCGAGCGCAGGTGCGCCGCCTGTCCGCCAAACCAGGCGCCAGTGCCAAAGCCGGAGGTCGAACCGCAGTATGGATGCGTCAGCGTGTCGGCGAAAACCTGCAGTTCTTCCGAGACCGCAACAAATTCCGGGAGGTCATTGATTCCTTCGGGTTTTTTCCACAGGCGCAGGGTGACATGCGGAACCGAAAAATCGTCGCGCAGATGAAATCGCAGCAGATGGATGACCGCTGAAAAAGTCTCGACCGCAATCAGGCCGACCGCAAGTCGATGCACCTTCTCGCCGATCTGGTCATTTTCTTCTCCGAAGGCGATCAGCTCGGCTAGTTTGCTCTCGGTTTCGCGGTTCTTGTCGCGCAGCGTCAGCATCTGCCGCTCGGCCAGCGAAACCGCCCGCCCATCATGAGGGTGTGGAACGAAGATCTGCGCCATCAGGTCGGCATACTGCTCGAAGAATCCGGGATTGTTCTTCAGGTAATCGGCTACATCTTCGGGAAAGGGCGCGCTCATAGTTCTATTTCTCCAGTGAAAACGGTAACTGCCGGGCCGGTCATCAGCACGGGGCGACCCGGGCCACCCCAGGCAATGTTGAGATCGCCGCCGCGTGTTGCCACCCGCACCGGCGAGTCTAGCAGGCCGCGCCGGATGCCGGTCACCGCAGCCGCGCAAGCGCCCGTGCCGCAGGCCAGCGTTTCACCCGCGCCGCGTTCATGGACGCGTAGCCTGATCGCGTGGCGATCGACCACTTGCATGAAGCCGGCATTGGCCCGCTGCGGGAAGCGCTCATGCCATTCGATCAGGGGGCCATGCGTATTGACCGGTGCGCTGTCCACGCTGGCGACGACCTGCACGGCATGCGGATTGCCCAGCGAGACGACGCTGATGTCCAGCGTTTCATCGGCGACGTCGAGAGAGTAGATCACTACGTCTTCGTCATGGATGAAGGGAATCTCGCTCGGCAGAAAGCGAGGGATTCCCATGTTGACCGTGACATTGCCGTCTCCCTCGAGGCGTGGGGTAATGATTCCGCCCAAAGTCTCGACGCGAATCTCGCGCTTGTCGGTCAGCCCCTGTTCATGCACAAAACGCGCAAAGCAGCGCGCGCCATTGCCGCACTGTTCGACCTCGCCACCATCCGCGTTGAAAATGCGATAGCGGAAATCGACATCCGGTTGCCGCGCTGCCTCGACCAGCAGGATCTGGTCGCAGCCGACGCCGAAATGGCGGTGCGAGATGTAGCGCAGTTGTTCCGGTGTAAGCAAAACCGGCTGGCGGATGCCGTTGATGACAACGAAGTCGTTACCCAGACCGTGCATTTTGACGAATTCGAGTTTCACAACGGGCCCCACAGCAGGATTCGAAAAAATGGCAGAGACAGAAGCTTATCCCAGTTTATTAAAGCTTCTTCTCCATCACGTAATCATCCATGACGAAGCCGCGACCGATGTCGTCGACGATCGACTCACGGACGACGAAACCGTATTTCTCGTAGGAGCCGATGGCCTTGGTGTTGCGTTTGTTGACCGCGAGGATCACGCACGGATAACCGAGTTTCCGGGCGCGGACCGCCACGTGTTCGATCAACTGGCCGCCGACCCCGCGGCGTTGTACGTCTGGGTGGATATAGAGCTTGTCGAGCTTGAATTCACCCTTGTAGATCTCACTGAAGGCAAAACCGACCCGCCGCCCGTCGAGAAATGCCTGATCGAGCCACTTGTCGGCATCCTCGAGATCATCGTAGAGCCGCTCGTGGCCATAGCGCTGCTCAAGCATGAAGTCGATCTGCTCCTGGGTGATGATGCCCGGGTAGGCGGCCTGCCAGATTTCGCGGGCCAGCGCCGAGATGGCGGGCACGTCCGGCGGAGTAATGTGGTGGATTTCGATTTTCAGGCTTTCTGTCATTTGTATAACCTCTGCTCTCCAGGTGGCCGGGTCTTGAAACGCTTGTGCAACCAGAAATACTGCTCCGGCATACGCAGTACCTGGCCTTCGATGAAACGGTTGACGAACGCGGTATCGGCCTCGACACTCTCGCCGGGGTAATTCTCCCATGATTGCATGACTTCCACCTCATAGCCGTCCGGCACCTGGCGCGCAATGCACGGCACCACCCGGGCGCCAGTCAGCCGCACCAGTCGCGAGAGGGCGGGAATGGTCGCCGCCTGGACCCCGAAAAAGGGCACGAAAATCGACTCCTTGCGCCCGAAATCCATGTCCGGCAGATAGTAGAACTGATAGCCATCCTTCAATGCCTTGAGAATCCTGCGCATTCCTTCCTGCCGGGACAGGAGGACCGTATCGCTGAAACGCTTGCGACCATCATAAAGCAACTTGTTGAAAACGGGATTCTTCTGGTTCGAATAGACACTGCACGCCGTCACGAACATGGAAAGACGCGTGGCGCCGGCATCGAGCCCGACAAAATGCGGACAGAGCATGATCACCGGACGACCATCGGGATCCTTCAGGCGCTCGACGCCCGTGACGCGGATGATGCGCTCGAGGCGCTCCCTGGATGCCCACCAGCCGAGCGTGCGGTCGAGCACCGCACGGCTGAAGGCGACGAAATGCGCCCGCGCCAGCTTTTCGCGTTCGGCCTGCGGCATTTCCGGAAAGCATAGGCGCAGGTTGGTCAGCGTGATCTCGCGCCGGGCGCGCGCCAGGACGAAGAGCAGCCTTCCGAGCCCCCAGCCGAGCGCGCGCAGGACGGGCAAGGGTAGCCAGTGGAGCAGCCAGAGGAAGGCGACAAGGAGGTGCGAAGCCGCCGTTTTCATGCTGCGCGCCCGCTCGCCGGTGGCGGTTCGGCGCCGGCCGGGCGCTTGTAACGGTTGTAGCCCCACAGATACTGGGCCGGGCATCGATGAACCAGATGCTCGACTTCATGGTTGATCCGTTGCGCGCGTTCGATCGTATTGCCCTCCAGCGTTACCCGCAGCGGAGAAAAGTGCACCCTGTAGCCGCGCCCGCCGGGTAGCCGCTCACCCCAGGTCATCAGCGTGCTGGCGCCCGTTTCGGTCAGCCGGGCAGCCAGCGTCATCGTGTAAGCCGGGCGGCCGAAGAAGTCGAGCCAGACCCCTTCTCCCGATTTCGGCGCCTGGTCGGGGAGAAGCCCAATTGCCTGACCGCGCTTGAGGGCCTTGATCAGCGAGCGGACGCCGGTCAGGTCGGCGGGCGCCAGGTGCAACTGGGCTCGCTGGCGCCCCATTTCGATCAACTGCTGCAGCGAAGTGCGCTTCGGCGGTCGATAAAGTACCGTTATCGGAAAATGTGCCGACAGATATTGTGCCGTGATCTCGAAACAGCCCAGATGGGGCGTCAGAAAGACAATGCCCTTGCCGGCGGCCTGTGCGGCTTCGACATGGTTCCAGCCGGTCACCTCCACTACCTGGGTAACGGCCTCTTCCAGCGTCCGCATCCAGATGCGCGACAGTTCAAGCATCTGCTTGCCCGCCTCGGCTGCCACGGCACCCCGCAGCGAGGGATTGAGACCAGCCTGGGCAAGGTTGTCCCGCAGGTGACGACGATAGGTCGGCGACAACCAATAGATTAGGCGACCGAGCCACCCTCCCAACGTGTGCAGCACACCCAGCGGCAGCAAGGAAAGGACGCGAAAAAGAAAAACCATGACACTCCGGGGCTTGAATCCCGCCGCAAAAAGACTATCATTATCAACTCGCCGAGTTAAACAGACAACTTGCAGGGCGATTCAGAAATACTGCTAAAGCGTCACCGCTCGTGGTCCGAAGCTGGTAACGCCGGATCGAAGGACCACTGGAGCATTTACATGAGCGAGCATCTCTTTACCTCGGAATCGGTTGGCGAAGGCCATCCCGACAAGGTTTCCGACCAGATTTCCGACGCCATCCTCGACGCCATCCTGGCTCAGGACAAGTATTCGCGCGTCGCCGCCGAAACACTGTGCAATACCGGCCTCGTCGTTCTGGCCGGCGAAATCACCACCAACGCCAACGTCGACTACATCCAGGTCGCCCGCGACACGATCAAGCGCATCGGCTACGACAACACCGAGTATGGCATCGACTACAAGGGCTGTGCCGTGCTCGTCGCCTACGACAAGCAGAGCCCGGACATTGCCCAGGGCGTCAACGCCGCCTATGACGACAACCTTGGTCAGGGCGCCGGCGACCAGGGCCTGATGTTCGGCTACGCCTGCGACGAAACCGACTCGCTGATGCCGCTGCCGATCTATCTTTCGCACCGGCTCGTCGAGCGCCAGGCCATGCTGCGCAAGGACGGCCGCCTGCCCTGGGCGCGCCCGGATGCCAAGTCGCAGGTCACCATCCGCTACGTCGATGGCCGGCCGGATTCGATCGACACCGTCGTGCTGTCCACCCAGCACTCGCCGGACATCAGCCTCGAAGACCTGCGCGAAGCAACGGTCGAGCTGATCATCAAGCCAGTGCTGCCGCAGGAACTGATCAAGGGCGACATCAAGTATCTGGTCAACCCGACTGGCCGTTTCGTCGTCGGCGGCCCGCAGGGCGACTGCGGCCTGACCGGGCGCAAGATCATCGTCGATACCTACGGCGGCGCTGCCCCGCACGGCGGCGGCGCGTTTTCCGGCAAGGACCCGTCGAAGGTCGACCGGTCCGCCGCCTACGCCGGCCGCTACGTCGCCAAGAACATCGTCGCCGCCGGCCTCGCCGCGCGCTGCCTGGTGCAGATTTCCTACGCCATTGGCGTCGCCGAGCCGACCTCGGTCATGATCGACACCTTCGGCACCGGCCGCGTCAGCAACGAAACCCTGACCGAACTGGTCAAGAAGCATTTCGACCTGCGTCCGAAAGGCATCGTCAACATGCTCGACCTGCTGCGCCCGATTTACCAGAAGACCGCCGCCTACGGCCATTTCGGCCGCGACGAGCCGGAATTTACGTGGGAAAGTACGGATCGTGCAGCGCTGCTGCGTGGCGACGCAGGCCTGTAGGGCCTTGCCATAGCCGACCTAAAAATGGGCGCATCCATGGCGAGAAGAGCATACCCGACTCGGCTCGCCTAGTCGGCGAGTTCGTGACGGCTGCGGAAATATTCGAGGGCTTCCGGATTGGCCAGCGCCTCGACGTTCTTGACTGGCTGGTCGTGCACTACGTTGCGCACGGCCAGCTCGACGATCTTGCCCGACTTGGTGCGCGGGATATCAGCCACCTGAACGACCTTGGCCGGTACATGGCGCGGCGTGGTGTTGTCGCGGATCTGCTTTTTGACGCGCTCGACCAGACCCGCATCCAGCGTATGGCCTTCCTGCAGTTTGACGAACAACACGACGCGCACGTCGTCGTTCTTGCCCGGCGGCCAATCCTGGCCAATGACCAACGATTCGAGGATTTCCGGCAGTTGCTCGACCTGGCGATAGATTTCCGCCGTGCCGATACGCACGCCGCCGGGGTTGAGCGTCGCGTCGGAACGACCATAAATGATGATGCCGTCGTGGGCGGTTAGCTCCGAGAAATCGCCGTGACACCAGATATTATCGAAGCGTTCGAAGTAGGCGGCATGGTATTTTTTGCCGTCCACATCGTTCCAGAAACCGACCGGCATGACGGGGAATGGCATGGTGCACACCAGTTCGCCCTTTTCGGAGCGCACCGGCTGGCCGGCATCGTCGAACACGTCGACGGCCATACCCAGCCCGCGACACTGGATCTCTCCACGATAGACCGGCAGCACCGGGTTGCCGAGTACGAAGCAGGAGACGATATCGGTGCCGCCGGAAATCGAGGCGAGCAGGATGTCCTGCTTGATCTCGCGATAGACCCAGTCGAAGCCTTCCGGCGAGAGCGGGCTGCCAGTCGAAAACATGGCGCGCAGGGCAGACAGGTCATGCGTCTTGCCCGGTGTCAGGCCGAGCTTGGCGGCGGCATCGATGAACTTGGCCGAGGTGCCTAAATGCGTCATCTTCTCGGCGGCCGCGTAGTCGAACAGCACCTTGCCCTTGGCGGCGAATGGCGACCCGTCGTAGAGCAGCAGCGTGGCGCCGCAGGCCAGGCCGGAAACCAGCCAGTTCCACATCATCCAGCCGCAGGTGGTGAAGTAGAACAGCCGGTCGCCAGGACGGACGTCGCTGTGCAGCTGATGCTCCTTCAGGTGCTGGAGCAACACGCCGCCGTGGCAATGGACGATGCATTTCGGCACGCCGGTGGTGCCGCTGGAAAACATGATGAACAATGGGTGCTCGAAGGCGACGCGTTTGAAAATGACCCTATTTTCGCCGTCGACCCTAGGGCCAGCCGTTGATTCCATGGTTGTAGCAATGTCGTCCCAGCGCACGGCGTTGGCAATCCTGCCGACGTCGGGCACGGCAGCGAGGTAGGAGACGACCACCGTCTTCAGCAGCGACGGCATTTGCGCGACGACCTCGGCGTTCTTTTCGAGGCAATCAACTGCCTTGCCGTTGTACCAGTAGCCATCGACGCAGACTAGCACCTTGGGCTCGATCTGGCCGAAACGGTCTAGCACACCCTGGACGCCGAAGTCGGGCGACGCCGACGACCAGATGGCGCCGAGCGAGGTGGTGGCGAGCATGGCGACCAAGGCTTCCGGCAGGTTGGGCAGGTAGCCGGCGACACGATCACCCTCGCCGACGCCGGCTTCGATCAGGAAGCGCTGGAAGCGGGCGACTTCGGCGTAGAGTTCAGCGCGCGACATGCGGCGCTTGACCTTGTCCTCGCCCCAGAAAACCAGCGCCTCGCCGTCATCGCGATTCTTCAGAAGGTTTTCCGCATAGTTGAGACGGGCCTGTGGGAACCAGCGTGCACCAGGCATCCTGTCACGGTCGACAAGAATTTCCGAGCCCTTTTCACCGACGGCACCGCAGAAATCCCACAGCGTCGACCAGAACGCCTCGGGCTGGTCGACCGACCATTGCCAGAGATCGCCATAGTACCCGTGGTCGGTCGCCTGCATGAACATCGCCATGCGGGTGTCGCCGACGGTGGCCGGATCGGGTTTCCACAAGGGTGTTTCGGCGATGGCGTAGGTCATGTTGTCTCCCGTGATCTCATTCAGCGTCCGGCTGCATGGCCGGAGCGGCGTTGCAAAAAGCCGGCAGCGACTCGCAGGCGGCGGTGATACGGCGGATGGTCGGCATTGCGTCGAACGGACAGTCGAAGCGACGCGCATTGAAGACCTGCGGCACCAGGCAACAGTCGGCCAGCGTCGGTACTTCGCCGTGGCAGAAGGCGCCGGTGGCCGGGTGGCCGGCAAGCAACTGCTCGACGGCGAGCAGGCCCGCGCTTACCCAGTGGCGATACCAGGCCTCCTTCTGCTCCTGGGTCGCCGCGAAATGCTTGCCAAGGTATTGCAGGACGCGCAGGTTGTTGACGGGATGGATATCGCAGGCGACGGTCTGCGCCAGCGCCCTGACCCGCGCCCTGACCCGCGCCCTGCCCGCGGCCGACTCCGGCAGCAGCGGCGGCAGCGGATGGATTTCGTCGAGATATTCGATGATCGCCAGCGACTGGGTGAAGGTGCCGGAATCGGTTTCCAAGGTCGGCACCGTACCCAGCGGGCTGAGCGCCCGATAGGCAGCGTGGTTTTGCTGGCCGCCATCGCGCACCAAATGCACCGGTAGCGCCTCATACGCCAGGCCCTTCAGGTTGAGCGCGATGCGCACCCGATAGGCGGCAGAACTGCGGAAATAGGTGTAGAGCCTGAGCATGGTGACTCCGTATTCTCAACCCGCATTGTGGCGCATCGGCGCCGGTTGCGACAACCCGCCGGCTGGGCGGGACCTCACCCCGGATACCGCTCGACCCGCTGGTCGATGGCGCCGAAGATACTGGCGCCGTTGCGGTCGAACATCTCGATCCGCACCGCGTCGCCGAACTTCAGGAAGGTGGTCCGCGGCTTGCCGGTCTCGATGATTTCGTACATTCGTAGCTCGGCCAGACAGCAGTAACCGACACCACCATTGGCGATGGTCGATCCGTGCAGGCCGCCCTGTTTGTTCGATACCGTGCCGGAACCGATGATCGAGCCGGCTCCCACCTCCCGGGTTTTCGCCAGATGTGCGACGAGTTGCGGGAAATTGAAGACCATGTCGGAGCCGGCATCGGGATTGCCGAATAACGCACCGTTCAGATGCACCGTCAGCGGGCGGTGGACGCGGCCGTCGCGCCAATCGTCCCCCAGTTCGTCGGGCGTCACCGCCACCGGGCTGAAGGCCGAGGCCGGCTTGGACTGGAGGAAGCCGAAGCCCTTCGCCAGTTCGCCGGGAATCAGGTTGCGCAGCGACACGTCATTGACCAGCAGCAGCAGGCGGATGGCCTAGCCGGCCGCGGCCGACGTCGCGCCCATGTTTACATCGCCGGTGATGACGGCGACCTCGGCTTCCAGGTCGATGCCCCACTCTTCCGCCAGTGCGTAAACCGGATCGCACGGCCCGACGAAGGAGTCGGAGCCGCCCTGGTACATCAGCGGATCGCTCCAGAACTCGAGCGGCAGCTCGGCACCACGAGCGCGGCGCACCAACTCGACGTGGTTCACGTAGGCCGAGCCGTCGGCCCACTGGTAGGCGCGCGGCAGCGGCGAATGGCAGGCAACCGGGTCGAAGGCAACGGAGTCGCTGAAGGCGCCGCCGTTGAGCGCCGCGTAGACCTTGCGCAACTTTGGCGCGACCGCCTCCCAGTCGTCGAGCGCCGCCTGCAGCGTGCAGGCGATGTGCGGCACGACACGACAATGGGTCAGGCTACGGTTGACGACGACCAATGTGCCATCGCGGCCGTCGCACTTCAGGGTGGCGAGTTTCATCTCCTACTCCGCGGCGTAGCTGCCGTCATGCATCCAGCGCGCGTGCTGCGGCGCCTTCTTCGTCAGCGCCCACTCGTCGAGCATCCGCGCCATCTTCGGGGTGCCGGTGTTCACCGCCAGTTCGAGGCGGTGACCACTCGGGTCGAAGAAGTAGATCGACTTGAAGATGGTGTGATCGGTCGGCCCGACCACCTCGATGCCGTCGGCTTCCAGTTTGGCCTTGGCTTCGAGAAGGGCTTCGATCGATTCGACTTCGAAGGCGATGTGCTGGGTCCACGCCGGCGTGTTCGGGTCGCGGCCCATCGGCGGCTTGGTCGGCAACTCGAAGAAGGCGAGGATGTTGCCATTGCCGGCATCGAGGAAGATGTGCATGTACGGGTCCAGCTCCCGGGTCGACGGCACCTCGTTCTCGGCAATCGCCAGAACGAAGCCCATGTTCAGGTACTTCCCGTACCACTCGACGGTTTCCCTGGCGTTCTTGCAGCGGTAGGCGACGTGGTGAATTCTCTGGATCTTCATCGGGGTCTTCTCCTCAGACGCCTTCGCGGGCGATCTTCATCGCTTCGCGCAGCACGTTGATGTCGCCAATATGGTTGGAAAGCAGGAGCACCAGCCTGGCGTTGAGCAACGCGCTCTGCACGTCGCTGAGATCACAATGGGTTTCGATCAGCGCTTCGTAGAAGTCGTCGCCCGGCGAGAAGGCGCGGGAGTAACTTTTTCCAGGTTCGTTGAAATTGGGGGTCAGGATCAGTGACATGGCCGGCTCCTCAATGGTTGTTGCCGGTGGCACGGGCCAGCGCGGCCTTGACACGGCCAGCGTCGAAGGCGCGCCAGCGGGCGGCGACGTGCTGGTCGGGACGGATCAGGTAGACGGTGCCCGGTGCGCTGTCGTAGCGTTCGACAAGTCGCCCCTTGTAATCCGTGAAGACGCGCAGCTCTGCCGGCACCTTGGCTGGCTTCCCAGAAACGAGCACGATCTCGAGCGGGATCGATCCGTGGGCCAACGATCTGAATTTCCGGGTCAAATCGGCGTCGACCGCAGCAGGGTCTGCAACATGGACCAGCACCGTGAACCGGTTGCCGACGCGGTCGAGCAGCCAGAAGTCAGTGCCTTCTTCCCGCATCGGCACATCGTCCAGCGGCGCGCCGGGCGTCATGTCGCCGGCGAAGGTGTCATCGTCCGGCGTGTTGAGGTGCGACTTGGTCAGGAAGGATGGCACCGAAAGGCGGCCCGAATTGACCAGCGCGCGGGCGAAGGCATGGTCACGGGCCAGCGTCAGCACTGCGTTGCGGAAGTTCAGCGAGTTCCGGGATTTCGGCGTAATGAAGTCGGTCGACCGCGTCGAGTTCATGATGTTCTCGTCGGCGGCGAAGACACGCTCCTCGGAATAGCTGTCGAGCAGGCTGTCCGGCGCCTTGCCGTCAAGGACCAGCTTGAGCTTCCAGCACAGGTTGTCGCTGTCCTGGATTCCCGAGTTGGCGCCGCGCGCGCCGACGAAAAGGACCAGGCCGTGGCGGAACTGCTGCATGCGGCGGCACTGGAAGGTGTAGACGCTTACCCATTCAAGATCGAATTCGCGGCCGCCACCGAGCATGGCCCTGATCCGGGGAATGACCTTTTCCGGCTTCTTCTCCTCCTCAGGGTCCGCCTGCCAGCCGAGCTGGAAATCGATGCGGTAGACGTTGTCGGCCTGGCGGTGCAGGAGCACCGACTGCCCCGGATGGAAGGGCGGATCGAACCAGAACCAGCGCTCGGCGGGAAATTCGGCCTTCATCACCACGTCGGCGATCAGGAAACGGTCGGGAAAGACCCTGCCTTCGCTGTCCAGGTTCATCATGCGCCGGATCGCGCTGCGCGCGCCGTCGGCGACGATCAGCCAGTCGGCAGTGAGCGTGTAGGTGCCATCCGGCGTTTCGATCTCGAGTGTCGCTCCGTTTTCCGCCAGCGAAACCGAAACCACCTTGTTCCCGAAGCGCAGATCGAGATCGGGCAATTCGCGGGCGCGCCGGACCAGGAATTCCTCGAGGTAGTATTGCTGCAGGT
The DNA here is from genome assembly GCA_016722705.1 of Candidatus Dechloromonas phosphoritropha. NCBI lineage: Bacteria > Pseudomonadati > Pseudomonadota > Betaproteobacteria > Rhodocyclales > Azonexaceae > Dechloromonas > Candidatus Dechloromonas phosphoritropha. The sequence continues at coordinate 1,299,630 of JADKGN010000004.1, forward strand.
TGATCATTCCCGGACGCTTGTGGTCGGACTGCGGCAGCAGGTTGAAGTTGTAGACATCATCCTCGCGAAAGAAGGTACGGCCGACGTTCCAGCTCACGCCCTTGTCCACGCAGGCATCGCCGACGCCGAGGCGGTCGAGTATCTCGAGCGCGCGCTTGGCATAGCAAACGCCGCGCGAGCCAACCGAAACGGTATCGTCATCGTCGAGGACGACGACCGGCACGCCCGACTGCGCCAGATCGATCGCCGCCGCCAGGCCGACCGGTCCGGCGCCGACCACTAACACCGGATAGCCCCCCGATTCAGCGCTCCTGATTTCGGGCGGAGTGACGTACTCGTACTTAGTCACTAACCAGTTCAATCATCACAAATCATGAGAAGAATTCAGGATGCGCAAGCCATGGTTGGCACTATGTTGAAGCGGGTCAATGAGCAGGCCGCAGCGACGACTGAACGTCCCAATCGAGTGAGGTAGTAGCGATAGGTATGAGTGACTTTCTTGATCAAGCCGAGCGTACGCAGTCGGGCAAGTTGGCGCGACATGGCGGACGGAGTGAGCTTCAGATAGCTGAGAAGATCGGCACGACGCCAACCGTGAATGTTGAACTCGCCGCGTTGCATGGTTTGCAGCAAGGCTTTCTCGGCAGGATCAAAGAAGTTCACCCCTTTGACACCGGGAGCCGCCCCCAACCGTGGCATGCTCAATCGCTCCAAGTCACGCTCGCCGGCACTGGGGTCATCGAGGCTGGAGAGGAACGCCAGGTAACGTTGGTTGCAGCCGAGCAGGATGTCGCGCAGGTCGATCAGGCTATAGATTGTCTTCTTCAGGGGCGCCAATTCTCGGGTGGCGTGCCTGTCCTTGTGTTCCACCTTGCGGTGGTGTTTGAAGAAACTCACGTCATTGACGGTCGTTTCGACCCGCAGTACGCGGGAGAATTTGTCATACACCTTGACGCCAGCGGCGCCCATGGTGTGCTTGATGCAGCGCCCCTCGATACGGGTGGACAACCGGGAACCGATCTCCTGGGCCAGTTGTGGCGTGACCTTCTTGCCCAGAAAGCTGGAGACGCGTTCTGCGTTGGCGGCCAAGACCGCTTGGCGCGAAATGGCGTCATACAGTGGAACCAATATCTGCTCACTGCGAAACATCAGGTCGGTGGAGTATTCGACTTGGCGCAAGCTCCAGTGATACGAGGATCCAAAGACGTCAAGCACTGGGCACAACCACTGCGCATAGCGATCCAGTCGCGGGTGAAGTACGTCGGGACTGAACGCATCCGCCAGCGCCTGCGCCTGCGCGATGTCGGCGACACGCAGGAAGGCGTTGTCCTGCTGGAGGAAGTCGATCCTTTCTCGCGTCAGAGTTCTTGCCAGAGCGCTGTGACCATTACAGTAGAACTGCAACCCGAACGGTGCCCACGTCGGCACACGCAGGTAGCACAACCCCAGTTCCTCGTCGATGAAATAGAAGTAGTAGTGCAGGCACTTGCCTTGATCGGGGCGCAGGTAAGTCTTGCCACTGCCTTTGTCATGCCACGGTTTGTAGCTCGGACAGGCTTCCATGGCCGAGAGCACATGCACCAAACCCGGTGCGTCGCCGCGACCGGCGAGCACTCGCGCGACCAACTCTTCCTTGCGAATATGGCTTTTGCTGACGTGCTCGATTTCAATACCCGCCGCCAGACACACCTCCTGCGCACGCTCACGAATGCGATCTCGCAGCGGCTCGGCAAATCGCGGGTAGTCGAATACCCGAATTCCGTGCGTGTACAAATAACTCGTCATTCCTGCCGCGTAGCACGCACCAGGCAGCGTGCCGGTGATAATGATCCGGTCAAAGCACGAAAGCACGCCATGCATGTTCGTCGCGTATCGTTCCGCCAGAGCCATCGCCAACATGATCGCCTCCTCGGTCATTCGTCAGGCTTCTATCGTAATACCTGTTTGGTTCCGGCTCGTCCGGCTTAGGGTATTGGTCAATCCTCGTGACTTAGCATCTTGTCATGGAGCGGTTTTGTATGCATGAGACTTGTGTGGCTTGGGTCGAATAGGTCGCGGTCGGTTTCGGTTGGGGATGAATTTTTGAAGGTTCAGGACAATCTCGGAGAACAGTGCGGCGACGATGCGCGAGGTCAAGCGAAGGCGGCCGGTGAGCACTTGGGGCAGCAGACGGCGCAGATGCGAGAAAGCCAAGGTGCGATTGATACGCCACGGCGAATCTGGGGCGATGAGGTGCTCCGTGGCCAGATAGACCGCCAGCGCATTGAGGTTGTCGCAGAGCATCTTGGCGCCGACGTCCTGACAGGCCGCGAGCCAGGTCAAGCCAGACGTATGCTCAAGCGACAGGCGATGCTTGAGGCGCTTGAAGGCCTCTTCGATGCGCCAGCGCCGATGATAGAGATCTGCGAATGCAGGCGCCGGATACTGCGCACTGTCGAGCAAGGACGTCATGAGCACGCGCACCTTACCGGCGGGTGTCACTTGGCGGATCAGGCGCACGGTCGAGGCCTGGCGGGGACACTCATAATCGACGGCATCCCGGCAATTCGGCGGTGGCAGGGTCACCACGGTGTCGTCCTGGCCGGAGCGCATGAACTGCGTGATGGCGGCAAAGGTCGACGACGAATCGCAGCGCATGCAAAAGGGAATCTCCCGATGCAGCAAGGCGGCCACCAGCCACGCGCCCGGGTAACCGCGGTCGAGCAGCAGCATGTCGTGGCGGTCAATCCGGTCCAGGCGCTCGAACAGCATCTGCCGCTCACCAACCAGGGGGCTGTGCAGGATCAGCGAATCGAACAACTCGATGCCCGGACGAAACAAGCCGAACAGCGTCGCCTCGCGCACACACCGCTTGCCCTCCGCGTTGAGCAAGGTCAAGCGAACCTTGGAGGCATCGGCGGCCAGAACCCGCAATCCCTGCCAGAGCGGCTGACCGGGAAGGGCTTCATCGACCAGCCGCAGCAACTCTGTGTTGAGCGGATCGAAGACATTCGCATAGAGGCGGCTACGCGCCTTCGAGAACGCACTGGCGGTCACCACCCGAGACAAGCGGGTTCGCCGCGCCAGCAGCGTGAAGAACGCATCGAGTTCGCCCTGCACGGCCCCACGCACACCGCTGAGCAGGAAAGCGATCAGATCGGTGAAGGGCAATCCACGGCTGCGCGTGAAATTCCGGGAATCACGGCGAGCCGCTTCGCGAAAGGCTGTGCTCTGAATGAAGTCCGCAAGCCTGAAAAGCACATTGACATATTTAGGACGGCATATTTAACCTATAAATATCAATCCGTTACGAGACCCAATTCTACCCCGATATGGCCGGCTTATCGCGGCGGCTGTAAAATATGCAAACGCGCTAAGTCAAGAGGATTGCCCTGCACGCCCGCTCAACTTCTCCAGTTTGTCGATGGCGACCTGCTGGGCGACTTTGACTTGCCGGACGATTTTCGGGCGGCAGTCGAGCAACCCGCACCGGAGGCTGCGGAGCCGACCCAATCCTCTTGACTTAGCGGTCTGTCATCTAATTTTGGCAACTTTGCCATCTGGCCGCGCCAAGATATAATCGAGCATGTAACCAATTGATATAAATAGGCGTTATATGACGGCCTAAATATGCCAATATCGTTTCACGGCTAACGGACTACATTCATGGCGCCAATTTCCTTGCCGCCGCCCGCCGCGAGCCTCGGTTTTTCACCCGAAACCGTGAATTGCCATTCACGAATCTGATCGCTTTCCTGCTCACCGGCATTCGCGGCGCAGTTCAGGCGGAGCTTGATTCCTGCTTTGCCCTGCTTGCCGGAAGAACCCGCCTTTGTCGGGCGATCACGGCCAGTGCCTTCTCAAAGGCGCGCAGCCATCTGGTCGCCAATCTCTTTGAGCCGCTCAATACAGAATTGCTGCGCCTGGTCGATGAGGTCGTTCCGCAGCAGCCGGACTGGCAAGGCTTGCGGGTCTTGGCGGCGGATGCATCGAAGGTACGTCTGACCTTGCTTGACCTGGAAGGGCGCCGCCATATTCGAGAAGCGGCCATCTTCGGTTTGTTTCGGCCAGGGATCGAATTGTTCGACTCGCTGATTTTGCACAGTTCGCTGGTCGGCGAACGTCAGATGTTGTTTGAGCGGCTTGACCGACTCGGTGCTCAGGACATGCTGGTGCTTGATCGCGGGTATCCGGGTGCCTGGTTGGTCGCGGCGCTGTTGCATCGAGGTATCCCCTTTTGCATACGCTGTGATTCGTCCGCTTCCTTTTCTGCCATCACCCAGTTCATGCGATCCGGAGAAGATGAGGCGCAGGTGACATTGCCGCCACCGCATCGTCAGGATGCCATTGATTACGAGTGTCCGCGTCTGCCTTCTATGGTTCGCCTGATTCGTCAGGTGACGCCGACTGGCAAGGTACGGGTCTTGATGACCTCCTTGCTTGATACCGCGCGGTATCCGGCCACAAGCTTCTCAGCCCTTTATCACAGCCGTTGGCGTATCGAGGAGGCGTTCAAGCGCATCAAACACCGGCTCAATCTGGAGCACACGTCCGGCCTGACTTGGCTGGCCGCCTGCCAGGATGTTGGGGCCAAGATGGTGTGTGACAATCTCAATGCCCTGGCCACCTACCTGGCTGCGGAAGAGCGGCTGCCCAGCGATTCGCCATGGCGAGTGAATCGGACGATGGCCTTCAATACCGTACGTCGTATCTTGCCCCGAGTCTTGGCGGGTGTGCAGCAAATCACCACCCGAGTTACCAAGGAAATCTTCTCGGAAATCGTCAAAAACCTTCAGAAATTTATCCCTGATCGTGCTCGACCTCGGCCAAACCAGCGAAAGCCTCACCTGTCCTTTGCTTACAAACCCGCCGTATGACTATGGACTAAGTTGAGAGGATTGGGGTATTGGTAGGCGCTCAACATCCATGGTTTCCGCTAGCAGCCTGTCGGACTTAACCAGAAATATGATATAATCATATCCACTATTTCAACGGGCACGGTAATGGCCTTTCAATCGATAGATCGAGATACGGATTACCTACTCCCACCTTCGGTGCAGGATTGGTTACCCAAGGCGCACTTGGCACGGTACGTTGTGGATGTGGTCGAAGGGCTGGACCTCTCGGCGCTGGAGCGGGCCTATGCGGGCAGAGGCAGTGAGGCCTACCCTCCGGCGACGCTGCTGTCGTTGCTGATCTACGGTTACGCCACGGGCACGTTCTCCAGTCGCAAGATCGAACGGGCAACGTACGACTCGCTGGCGTTCCGGTACATTGCCTGCAACCGGCATCCGGATCACGACACCCTGGCGACGTTCAGGACGCGCTTTGGCCAGGAATTTGAATCGGCGTTTGTTCAAGTGCTACAGGTGGCCCGAGAGAACCAACTCTCGCGCTTTGGCACGGTAAGCCTGGATGGCACCAAGATTCACGCCAATGCTAGCCGGCACAGCGCCTTGTCGTACGGGCATTGCGAGAAGATCGAAGCCCATCTGAAGGCCGAAGTGCAGGAACTGTTAGCGCTGGCCGCAGCGGCCGACCAGTCGGTCGTGCCGGACGGGGTCAGCATTCCCGAGGAGATCACCCGCCGGGAAGATCGCTTGGCCGCGATTGCGGCGGCCAAGGTCAAGATCGAAGCGCGAGCCCAGGAGCGGTTCGCGGGGGAACAGGCCGAGTACGAGGCCAAGATGTCGGCTCGTGTGGCCAAGGAAGCAAAGACGGGCAAGAAGCCCCGTAGCAAGGAGCCGGAGCCTCCCGAGCCGGGCCCGCGAGCCAACGACCCGATCAACCTGACCGACGAAGAATCGCGGATCATGAAGGTGGCTGGTGGCGGCTTTGAGCAGTGCTATAACGCGCAGGCGGTCGTTGACACCGAATCGATGCTCATCCTCGCCACGCATGTTACTCAAGCCACGAACGACAAAGAACAGGTTGAGCCCATGCTGGCGAAAGTTCAGGCTAACCCCGAAGGGCTAAATCAGCCCAAGACCTGGCTGGCCGACACCGGCTATTACAGCGCGAAGAACGTCGCGGCGTGTCTCGCCGCCAACAGTGAGCCGCTGATTGCCGTCCAGCGCGACGAGCACCATCCGGACTGGCGGGAACGTTTTACCGAGCCGCTGCTGCTGGCGGGCGACGCCTCGCCGGTCGAGATCATGAAACACACGCTCAAGACACGAACGGGGCGTGCCGCCTATGCGCTACGCAAACAGACGGTTGACCCGGTGTTCGGCATCATCAAGTCGGTGATGGGCTTGCGCCAGTTTCTGCTCCGCGGTCTTTCTAACGTCAAGAACGAATGGACGCTGGTTTGCCTCGCGTGGAATTTGAAGCGCATGGCCGTATTGCGTCCGCAGTGAGAAAATAGAACAGGAGCATTGCAATTCCATGAAAAAACAACCCGATTTCGCCCCAAAAGGTGTCAATTCGTCCCGGATTATGAAATCGCGCCATCGGTCGAACTCAAGCCCGACAGGCTGCTAGCTGTTCCGGCAAGTGCCGGCCCAGAACATCAGCCCTCCTGCAGCCCGTGCCACATTTCCCTGTCGCGCTCGGCCGTCCAGATCCGCGGATGCTTGATGCCGCTCGCCTCATCCACCGCACGCGCGACATCGAAGGGGAGGCAATGCTCGTAGATGAAGACGTGGCCGAACTTCGGATCCATGGCTTTGCGCGCATGCGCCATCGCCTGCTTCAGGTTCATGTCCTGGGCGACGGCTTCCTTCGCGGAGTTCAGCAGCGTGCTGACGAAATCGCGGGTGTAGGCCAGGCCCTCGGCCACGCGGGCCGTGCCAACCAGCACCGGACCACGGCCGGGCACCAGCTTTTCGGCGCTGAAGGCGGCCAGCGCGTCGAGCGTCGCCGGCCATTCCGCGAGCTGGGCGTCACCGGTGTTACAGGCGGCGTCGGCCTCGACCAGGTCGCCGGAGAACAGGACCTTCTCGGATGGGATCCAGACGATGGTGTCGCCCGTGGTGTGGCCCATGCCGACGTGCATGATCTTTACGTCCAGGCCCTTGCCCAGCCACAGGGTCATCTCGTTCCTGAAGACGAGGGTCGGCCAGGTCAGTCCGGGTATTGATTCGAAGTTTTCGAACAGGCGCGGGAAGCGCTCGTATTCGGACATCATGTCCTGTTGACCGCGCTCGACGATCATCTCCCACGTGCCCTGGCTGGCGATGATCTCCTGCATGCCCTCGGCTTGGTAGCCGGAAGCGCCGAGGACGCGCACGGCATGGTAGTGCGAGAGCACGACATACTTGATCGGCTTGTCGGTGATCTTGCGGATCTCGGCGATGAGGTTCCGCGCCATCACCGGCGTCGCCAACGCGTCGCAGATCAGCACGGCGTCCTCGCCGATGACAATGCCGGTATTGGGGTCGCCCTCGGCGGTGTAAGCCCAGCAGTGCGCGGAAAGTTGTTCGAAGGTCGTCTTCTTGACCTCGAGGTCGGCGATCGAAGCGAATTGCTTGCTCATGGGTGGAACTCCTCTAGATGCCAGGGTGCGCGACGTTCACCTTGTTCAGCACGGTGATTTCAGGATGATGCGGGCGGGACGGTGAGCACAATGCCAGCAACCGCTTCCCGTTGACAATGGCAAACCAAACAACCCTGCCGACTTCGGCGGTAACCCAAGCTCTTGCCGGCCGTCCAGTTCCTTGCTCCAGGCAATTCCCGAGCATACTCGAAGCGAAAACCGCTGCCATTTTATAGAATCCGCTCATCACCTGTCAGGAGTTGCGAATGAATACCCTGCGCGTCTATGCGATCGACGGCATCGTCCCCGTGGTCGACCCGTCGGCCTTCGTTCACCCAAGCGCCGTTCTGATCGGCGACGTGATCGTCGGCCCTGGCTGTTATGTCGGCCCCTGCGCCAGCCTGCGCGGCGACTTCGGCCGGCTGCTCCTTGAGCGCGGCGCCAACCTGCAGGATACCTGCGTCATGCACGGATTTCCCGGTACCGATACCATCGTCGGCGAGGATGGGCATATCGGCCACGGCGCCGTGCTGCACGGCTGCCAGGTGCGCAGGAACGCGCTGGTCGGCATGAATGCGGTGATCATGGACAACGCCGTGATCGGCGAATCGGCTATCGTCGCCGCCTGCGCCTTTGTCAAGGCCGGCGTCGAGATACCTCCGCGCAGCCTTGCCGCCGGCATGCCGGCCAGGGTCATCCGTGCCCTCGCGGAAGACGAAATCGCCTGGAAGGTCGAGGGAACCCGCACCTACCAGGAGCTCACCCGGCGCTGCCTGGCGACGATGGTCGAATGCGATCCGCTCGGCGCCGCCGAACCCGACCGCCCGCGCATTCACATGCCGGACGTGATCCCGCTCGTGGAACTGAAGAGGCGTGGCGACCAGGAGCAAGGCCATGATTGACCGGCGTCGCAACAGGCGGCACACTCCGTCCATCTGCCGCACCGGCCATACCCGCTGGACGACGGAACAAGATCCCGGCTCACCATGTCCAGCGCCTTCCTCTTCAAAAGCCTTCTTGGAACCCTCCTGCTCCCGCCGGCCAATGGCCTGCTTTTGCTTCTGCTCGCGGCCCTTTTCCGGCGGCGGCGCTGGGCATTTGGCGTGGCGCTGGTCGGTGGTACCCTGCTGTTTCTGCAAAGCCTGCCCTTCGTCGCCAGCAGTCTCATCGCCCCCCTGGAAGCGCCGGCCGGCGACGTGTTCGTTTCCGCCCAGGGAGCCCAAGCAATCGTCGTGCTCGGTAGCGGCCTCAGGCGCGAGGCTCCCGAATACGGCAACGATACCGTCAATGAACGCAGCCTCGTCCGCCTGCGCTACGGCGCCACTCTGGCGCGCCGGCTGCAACTTCCCGTCCTGATCGCCGGCGGCGTTCCGCTGCACGCCAGCCGTTCCGAAGCCGATGTGATGGCGGCGATTGCCGAAAGGGAATTCGCGGTCCCGGTCCGCTGGAAAGAGCGTGAATCCAAGGACACGGTGGATAACGCCAGAATGTCCGCCGAGATTCTCAAGCCGGCCGGCGTCCGACGCGTGGTGCTGGTCACCCAGGCCTTCCACATGCCCCGCGCGCGTAAGCTTTTCGAAGCAAACGGCCTCGAAGTCATCCCGGCTCCCACCGACTTCAAGGGCGTAAACGAGGGACCACTTGCCGTCTCCGACTTTCTTCCGCAAGCCAAGGCGATGCAGACCTCTTATTATGCGCTGCATGAATGGCTGGGGCTGGCCTGGATTCCCCTGGCAGCGACACTGAACCCCACCTGAGGCGGACGGCGCCGTTCACCCGGGTCATCCGGATGCAAGGTTCAACCGGTGGCTCTTGTGTATCCTGGCCCGCCAGTTGTCCCCAAGCCCCGCTGCCGCAGCGAACTCCGGCCAGCGCAACACGGCCGCCGTGACTTCCTGGATGATGCTCTCGGCACGGCCACGTTTCATCAGCGCGGACCCCGCACACGCTCGGAAATCCTCCAGCGTGAAGCCGTCGCGCTTTCCGTTCAGCGTCATCTGGTGGGTCGAAGTCCACGCGCCCGACGGGTTGTAGCCGTAGGTCACATCGAACGCCGGCGCCAACGACCAGCGGCCCTGCCTGTCCATCAGGAAGGCAATGTTCTTCACATGGTCGTCCTGATTGCGGGCGACGATGTTGAAGACCATGCGCCGGAACTGCTCCTCGACCGCCGCCATCGGCAGGCCGAGCCTGCGGATCGTCAGCAGCGCCTGTTCGTAGGCGTACGCCCCCGCGTGGTTGAAATCGAAATGTGCCAGCGCGCAAAGCGACTGCATGTGCAGCTTTTCACCGCCGGCCAGCCGGTCGAAACGGCGGGTCATGAAATGGCGGCGTCCGCCTTCCTCGAGCAACCGGCACTCGGTCATCGTGACGCCGGCCGCCTTCGCCATCAGGTGGTAGGCGTACTCGATGGCGCCATAGCCTTTCGGATCCTCGAGTTCCTTGTCCCGGTTGCCGGTGACGCCGTCGAATTTCAGCAGCCAGTACTCGAACCCCTCGCCTGCTGCGATCTGCCCGGAACGCACCTCGTTCGTCTCGCGGTTCCAGGCGATCACCGCCTTGGCCCGCGCGCCGCCGGCGGAGGTGCCGACCCTGAGAATGTCGTTCAGCGCTTTCTCGCGCACGGGTCCGGCAAAGGTCGCCTGCATCTCATCGCGATGCGTCAGGACATCGGACGCCAGGCGCACCAGGGCATCGATCCTGACCTTGGTCGCCGTGCGCGGGCGCGGCCCCAGCACCGGCGCAAACTCCAGCGCTCCCATGCCGCGCGTTCCGGTATAGCACAGGCGCTCGATGGCGCCGAAGCTTTCCGGCGTGCGCCCCTGCGTTGCCAGCCAGGCATCGATCAGGGAATTGCCGAACTTGTCCGGCAGCGAATCCGCCAGCAACCCCGGCAGGCCGTGAAAGGTGTTGCGCGACAGCGCGGGGAACTCATAGACACGGTCGCTCAGGGGCATGACCAGCGGCGAAAGCTCGATACCGCTGGCGGCGAATCCCAGGGCGTACTGAAAGGCGGCATGGTCGCGCCCCTCCTCCAGCGCGACCGCCCCAATGGTTCGCCCCCAGAGCCGGACCCTGGCGATCATGTCCCGTCACCCCAGGTCCATTTCTTCGTCTCCGCGGACGCCAGCTTGCGGCCCGTGGCCCGCTGTCGCTTGCGACCCTGCAGCTTCAGTTGGGCGATCGGACCCGCCACTCCTTCAGGGACGAGCGCATCGAGCCGCTCCAGCAGGCCGAGCGCCCGGCAGACCCGGACAAACCCCGATAGCTGCGTTGCCACCTGGCCAGATTCCAGCCGCTCGACCGTCCGTTTGCCAAGACCCGCCTCCTCGGCCAGCGCCGCCTGAGTCAGGTTGCGCTCCAGCCGTGCTTGCGTCAGTCGTTCACCCAGCTCACGAAGAATGGACTCATTGCTCAACGTGTCGGTAATCTTCATAATGCGTCACTTTCGGCGAATTAAACGATCAGGTGAATCATATTCGCCATATATGACGAATCGATTAGATCTGAATGAACAGATCAAATGGGAACCGACTGCTCGCCAGCCCGGGCACCCGGCCACGCGAAAAGGGCGACCCGCCTGCGGATCGCCCTCGCATCACACCATCAGTTACTGCCGATCAGGTGGCTTTTGCCTTGACGTAGCGCCCCGGCGCCGGCTCGATCTCCTGGTAGGTCGCGTTGCCCGGCTTCTTCGGTGCGGCAATCTTCTTGCCGCTACGCTGACCAAGCCATTCGGCCCAGTTCGGCCACCAGCTACCCTTCTGCTCGGTGGCTCCGGCTACCCACTCTTCGGCAGTCAGCGCTTCCTCGCTGTCGTTCACCCAGTAGCTGCGACGGTTCTTCGACGCCGGGTTGATCGAACCGGCAATGTGGCCACTGGCGGCCAACGCGAAGGTGCTCGAGCCACCCAGTATCTTGCGCGACAGGTACGCGGCATGCCACAGCACCAGATGATCCTCGCGCGCTGCCATGATGTAAGACGGAACGTTGATCTTGCCGAGATCGATCTTCTGACCCAGCATCTCCAGTTTGCCCGGTACGCGCAGGTTGTTGGCCAGGTACATGTTGCGCAGATACCAGGTGAAGCACGGCCCCGGCAGGTTGGTGCTGTCCGAGTTCCAGTAGAGCAGATCGAACGGCTTCGGCTTGTCGCCCTTCAGATAGTTGCCGACGACGTATTGCCAGATCAGGTCGTTGGAACGCAACGCCGAGAACACCGCAGCCAGGTCACGGCCGTGCATGACGCCGCCCTTGCCGATCTTGGCCTCGTACGCCGCGACACCGGCCTCGGTCACCAGTGAGCCGATTTCGCCCGGTTCGGAATAGTCGAGCAGGGACGTCATCAGGGTCAGGCTCTCCACCGGATCCTCGCCGCGCGCCCTGAGCAAGGCCAGCGCCGAGCAGATCAGCGGACCGCCGATGCAGAAGCCGAGCACGTTGGGCTTGGCCACGCCGGTGATCTCGGGCACGATGCGCAGCGCCGTCAGCGGGCCCATCTCCAGGTAATCCTCCCAGGTGATCTTCGCTTGCTCCTCGGTGGCGCTGCGCCACGAAACGAGGAACACGGTGAAGCCCTGCTCGACGATATAACCGACAAACGAATTGTCCGGTTGCAGGTCCATCAGGTAATACTTGTTGATGAACGGCGGGAAGATCAGCAGCGGCCGTTCCGCCACCTTGGCGGTGGTCGGGGTGTACTGGATCAACTGGATCAGTTCATTCTCATAGACGACGGTGCCGGGCGTGGTCGCGATGTTCTTGCCGATCTCGAACGCTGCCTCGTCGGTCATCGAAATGCGGCCCTTCTGCAGGTCCTCCAGCATGTTCTTGAGGCCGTTGGTAATGCTCTCACCCTTGGTCTCGGCCGCAATCTTCATGAATTCCGGGTTGGTCGCGGCAAAGTTGGATGGCGCCATGGCCTCCACCAGCAAGCGGGTCACGAACTGCATCCGCGTCTTGTTGGGCCCCTCTTCGATCGGCGCCGTCTCGGCAGCCTTGGTCAGGAAAGCGGAGTTGAGCAGGTAAGCCTGGCGCAGATAATCGAAAAACGGGTTTTCGGCCCACTCCGGCGCGTTGAAGCGGCGATCGCCCGGCTCCGGCTTCACCAGTGGCTCGGCGGCCTCGCCCTGCTTGCGCTGCAGCATCGACTGCCACAACTGGGCGTGCTGCGCGGCGAACTCCTGCTGCATCTTGGCAAACGGTTCAAGATCGGGCATCGGCATCGCCGGCAGCGCAGGGGGGCTGCCCGCTGCGGGCGACCCCGACTGCTGCTTGGTAAGAAAGTCCATATAGGCCTGGGTCATCGACTGGCCGGCCTGCATCATCTGCTGAAAGACATCCTTGGTTGGATCTGGCGGAACGGACATGGGAATTGCCTCCTCATTGTGGTTATCGCGAAAAGCGGGTACATCATGATCCCGACCGGGCTTATTCTGCGGCAATTCGCGCACCGCGCATAGTGAGCGACAAAATTCCGGCACGATTATCGGCAACTTGAGCGGCTGGCGCTGGCTTCGACCTGCCTGATTTCAACGACGACCCGCTCGAGATCGATCACTGGTAGTGGACGGTGCTCGCCCATGATGGTTGTTGGATACGGACGCCGACCAGCAAGCCTGTCGCGGTCGACCACCATATTTCGGCATTTTCCGCAGTCGACCGCAACAGCCTGTTTGGGCACGGACAAATCGGTTTATAATCCGCCACCTACCGAGGAGCGCTGCAGGGGATGTCTCTCTCAGGCTCGGTTTTGAACGGCGCTCACCCATTAAACCCCGTGCCGGGCACGGGATGCCGGGTGAGCATCCCTCCCGGCCACAGTTATTCAGGAGCTTACTGTGGCTGAATTCAAAGACTGCGTTATCGCTGACATCAACCTTGCCGACTGGGGTCGCAAGGAAATCCGCATTGCCGAAACCGAAATGCCCGGCCTGATGGCCATTCGCGAGGAATTCGCGAAAACGCAACCGCTCAAGGGCGCGCGCATCACCGGGTCGCTGCACATGACCATCCAGACCGCCGTGCTGATCGAAACGCTAACGGCGCTCGGCGCCGAAGTCCGCTGGGCGTCGTGCAACATCTTCTCGACCCAGGACCACGCCGCCGCCGCGATCGCTGCGCAAAACATCCCGGTCTTCGCCGTCAAGGGCGAGTCGCTCGCCGATTACTGGGATTACACCCACCGCATCTTCGAATGGGCCGACGGCGGCTACTCCAACATGATCCTCGACGACGGCGGCGATGCGACACTGCTCCTGCACCTCGGCGCCCGCACCGAAAAGGACATTTCCGTGCTGGCCAAGCCGGGTTCCGAGGAAGAAACCATCCTCTTCGCCGCGATCAAGGCCAAACTGGCCGTTGATCCGACCTGGTACTCCGTGCGCCTCGCCCAGATCAAGGGCGTCACCGAGGAAACGACGACCGGCGTCCATCGCCTGTACCAGATGCACGAGCGCGGCGAACTCAAGTTCCCGGCGATCAACGTCAACGACTCGGTCACCAAGTCCAAGTTCGACAACCTCTATGGTTGCCGCGAATCGCTGGTCGACAGCGTCAAACGCGCCACTGACGTCATGATCGCCGGCAAGGTCGCCCTGATCGCCGGTTACGGCGATGTCGGCAAGGGTTCGGCGCAGGCCATGCGCGCGCTGTCGGCCCAGGTCTGGGTCACCGAGATCGACCCAATCTGTGCGCTGCAAGCCGCCATGGAAGGCTACCGCGTCGTCACCATGGAATACGCTGCCGACAAGGCCGACATCTTCGTCACCGCCACCGGCAACTATCACGTCATCACCCATGATCACATGGCGGCGATGAAGGATCAGGCCATCGTCTGCAACATCGGCCACTTCGACAACGAAATCGACGTCGCTTCGGTCGAGAAATACCAGTGGGAAGAAATCAAGCCGCAGGTCGATCACATCATCTTCCCCGATGGCAAGCGCATCATCATGCTGGCCAAGGGCCGTCTGGTGAACCTCGGCTGTGGCACCGGGCATCCGTCCTATGTCATGTCGTCTTCGTTCGCCAACCAGACCATCGCCCAGATCGAGCTGTTCACGCGCACCGCCGACTATCCGGTCGGCGTCTATACGCTGCCCAAGCATCTCGACGAGAAGGTCGCCCGCCTGCAACTGAAAAAACTGAACGCGCAACTGAGCAAGCTGACCGACGCGCAGGCTGGCTACATCGGCGTTTCCACCGACGGCCCATACAAGGCCGAGCACTACCGCTACTGAGAGGCATAAATGCTGCAACTCATCGTGATCTGGGTCATCAATGCCCTGGCATTGCTGGCCTTGCCCTACGTCTTCTCGTCGATTCACGTCGCGAGTTTCGGGACGGCGCTGCTGGTGGCGCTCGTCCTCGGCCTGATCAACACCTTGTTGCGTCCGCTGCTCGTTCTGCTAACACTGCCGGTGACGCTGCTGACGCTCGGGCTATTCATCTTCGTCATCAACGCCCTCCTCTTTCAGATGGCCGGCCATCTGGTCAGCGGTTTCGAGGTCGGCGGCTTCTGGTCGGCGCTGTTCGGGTCGATCGGCTACAGCGTGATCTCGTGGGCGCTGCACGCGCTGGTTTTCTCGCAAAAGTCCAGCTAAATGCCAAGGGCCGACCAGTTGCTCGTCGCATCCGGACTTGCGGCCTCGCGCACCGCTGCCCAGCGCATGATTGCCGCTGGTCGGGTCAACTGGCCGGGCGGCATCGTCGCCAAGGCAGCACTGGATTTAGCCCCTGAAACGCTGTTGACCGTGACAGCCGACCCGGAAGACCGTTTCGTCTCGCGCGGCGGACTGAAACTGGCCGGCGCGCTGGCCGCCTCCGGTATCGATGTCGCGGGCCGAACCTGCCTCGATGTCGGGCAGTCCACCGGCGGCTTCACCGACTGCCTGCTGCAGGCCGGTGCCCGGCACGTCGTCGGTCTCGATGTCGGACACGGACAGCTTCACTCCCGGCTGCTGGCCGATTCCCGCGTCACCGCGATCGAGGGCATCAACTGCCGGTCGCTGGTCGCCGCCGATCTCGGCAGCGCCTTGCCGAACAAGGGATTCGACCTGATCGTCGGCGATCTGTCCTTCATCTCGCTGACGCTCGTCCTGCCGCAACTCCCGCCACTGCTGGCCGCCGGCGGCGACCTGCTGCTGCTGGTCAAGCCGCAGTTCGAAGTCGGTTCCGGCAACATCGGCAAGGGCGGCATCGTGCGCGACCCGAGCCTCTATGGCGAAGTCGAAAACAAGTTGCGCCAATGCGCTGCCAGCCTCGGCCTCGCAGTCCGTGCCTGGTTCGCCAGTCCGATTACCGGCGGCGACGGCAACCGCGAATTCTTCATCTGGTTGAACAAATGAAAACTGAAATCTCCATCGAATTCTTTCCCCCGCAGACGCCGGAAGGCATGGAAAAGCTGCGCGCCACCTGGGCACGGCTGGCCGAGTTGAAACCCGCATTTTTCTCGGTCACTTACGGCGCCGGTGGCTCGACACGCGAGCGCACCATCGCCGTGGTCAAGGAAATCGCCGCCGGGGGCTTTACCGCCGCCCCCCATCTGTCGTGCATCGGTTCGACCCGCGACAACATTCGCGAAATCCTGGCGGATTACAAGGCGGCCGGCATCCGGCGCACCGTCGCCCTGCGCGGCGACCTGCCCTCGGGCATGGCTGAGGCCGGCGAATTCCGCCACGCCAACGAACTGGTCGAATTCATCCGCGGCGAAACCGACGACTGGTTCACCATCGAAGTCGCCGCCTACCCGGAATGGCACCCGCAGGCGCGCAGCCCAAGGGACGATCTCGCGGCTTTCGCGCGCAAGGTCAGGGCTGGCGCCAACTCGGCGATCACCCAGTATTTCTACAACGCCGACGCCTATTTCCATTTCGTCGACAAAGCCCGGGCGCTCGGAGTCGAGATCCCCATCGTGCCCGGCATCATGCCGATCGCCGGCTTCAGCAAGCTGGCCCGCTTCTCGGACGCCTGCGGCGCCAACATCCCGCGCTGGATGCGCAAGAAATTCGAGAGTTTCGGCGACGATGCCGACTCGATCCGCGCCTTTGGCCTCGATGTCGTCAGCGAACTGTGCGAACGCCTGCTCAAGGGCGGCGCCCCCGGCCTGCACTTTTACAGCATGAACCAGTCGGCGCTGACGATGGAGATTTGCAAACGACTCGGCTGAAAGCACTGGCGCGCCATGCGCTAAAGTAATCGCCTTCCGGTGCCTGGCACCAAATCGACAAGAAACCAGCCCATGGCGATCAAGAAATCCGAACTCTATTCCTCCCTCTGGGCCTCCTGCGACGAACTGCGTGGTGGCATGGATGCCAGCCAGTACAAGGACTACGTTCTTGTCCTGCTGTTCGTCAAATACGTTTCCGACAAATACGCCGGCGTGCCGTATGCGCCGATCACCATCCCTGACGGTGCCAGCTTCAAGGACATGGTCGCCCTCAAGGGCAAGCCGGACATCGGCGACCAGATCAACAAGAAGATCATCGGCCCGCTGGCCAACGCCAACAAGCTGTCCGACATGCCGGATTTCAACGATCCGGGCAAGCTGGGCAGCGGCCAAGAGATTGTCGACCGTCTCACCAACCTGATTTCGATCTTCGAAAACAAGGCGCTCGACTTCAGCAAGAACCGCGCGGACGGCGACGACATTCTCGGCGACGCCTACGAATACCTGATGCGCCACTTTGCCGCCGAGAGCGGCAAGAGCAAAGGCCAGTTCTACACGCCTGCCGAAGTCAGCCGCATCATGGCGCGAATCATTGGCATCCACGAGGCTGTCACCACCAACAACACCACCGTGTATGACCCGACTTGTGGTTCAGGTTCACTGCTCTTGAAAGTGGGCGACGAAGCCCACGCCAAGGTCACGCTCTACGGCCAGGAAAAAGATGCCGCCACTTCCGGTCTGGCGCGGATGAACATGATCCTGCACAACAACCCGACGGCGGAGATCAAGCAGGGCAACACACTGGACAATCCACGTTTCACCAGTGACGATGGCCAGCTCAAGACTTTCGACTTCGTCGTTGCCAATCCGCCGTTCAGCGATAAGCGTTGGAGCACCGGCCTTGATCCACTCAATGATCCGCACGGGCGATTCAAGCATTTCGGCACGCCGCCAGCCAAACAGGGCGATTTCGCCTACCTGCTGCATATCGTTCGCTCGCTGCGCAGCGCCGGCAAAGCTGCCTGCATCCTGCCGCACGGCGTTCTGTTTCGCGGCAACGCTGAAGCCGACATTCGCCGCAACCTGATTCGCAAGGGCTACATCAAGGGCATCATCGGGCTACCGGCCAACCTGTTCTACGGCACCGGCATTCCCGCCTGCATCGTCGTCATCGACAAGGAAAACGCCCACACCCGCAAGGGCATCTTTATGATCGACGCCAGCGCCGGATACATGAAGGATGGCCCCAAGAACCGCCTGCGCGACTGCGACATTCACAAGATCGTCGATACCTTCAACCGCCGCGACGACAGCGACCCCAAGTATTCGCGCATGGTCGGCATCGAAGAAATCGAGAAGAACGACTTCAACCTCAATATCCCGCGCTACATCGACAGCCAGCAGGCCGAAGACATTCAGGACATCGAAGGCCACCTGAAAGGCGGCATCCCCAGTACCGACGTCGATGCCTTGCAGGCGTACTGGCATGTCTGCCCGCAGCTACGGCAAACGCTTTTCTCCCCTCGCCCTCAGGGAGAGGGGCTGGGGGTCAGGGCCTCCGCACTCGGAATGAATAATTCCATTTGTCATTATCTCCCTGAAAAAGTCGTTAACATTCAGCACGTTACGCCATCATCTTGCAAACCCATCGAAAATCACGTCTGCTCTCGTCTTTTGGGTGTCCCCAATGAGCGCGACGAAAGGTCTGGTTTTGATGGAATGCTTGAACGAAATCGATGATCCCCGAAAGGCCAGCAATGGGACGCGGCATGACTTTCGGGAGATGCTCGTGATGGCGATCGCCGGTGTTCTCTCGGATTGCGACAGTGTGGAAGACGCTGCTGCCTGGGCGCAATCGCGTGAGCAGTGGTTGCGTCGGTTTCTGGTGCTGAAAAATGGCGTGCCGTCCGAAGACACCTTTCTGCGACTCTTTCGCCTGCTTGATCCTGGGCAATTCGAAGCCAGCTTCCGGCGCTGGGTGACTCAGGCCGTACCGACGTTGGCAGGAACGATTGCGGTCGACGGCAAAACGGTGCGTGGATCGGGCAATGGTGGCGAAGACGCCATTCACCTGGTTAGCGCCTTCGCCACCCAACTGGGCATTGCCCTGGGTCAGGAGAAGGTCTGCGGCAAGAGCAACGAAATCACCGCCATTCCCGAATTGCTTGAAGCGCTTGCGATCGACGGCTTTCTGGTCAGTATCGATGCCATGGGCTGCCAGCGCGCCATTGCCCGAAAGATCATTGACAAAAAAGCGGATTACCTGCTCGCCGTCAAAGGCAATCAACCCAAGCTGTTCAACGCGATCCAGGGCGCTTTCATTGATCGTCGAGAGACAGCGGGGCGAAACGAACACGTCGAGAAATCGCATGGCCGCGTGGTGGCGCAAATCGCGTCGATCCTGCCAGCGGAAGGCGTCGTGGTGTTGGCTGACTGGCCGGAGTGCGCCGTCATTGGCCGCATTGACTCGGTACGTCAGGTCACCGGCAAGGCGGCGACGCTGGAGCAACGGTATTACATTGCCTCGCGGGCTTTGACGCCTGAGCAACTGGCCCAAGCGGCCCGTAGCCATTGGGGAATCGAGAACCAACTTCATTGGATGCTTGATGTCACGATGGGCGAGGACGGCAGTACGGTGCGTAAAGACCATGCGCCACAAAACCTCTCCCTGCTCAAGAAGATCGTCCTCAATCTCATTCGCCTGGATAAGACCGACAAAAAGAAATGCAGCTTGCGCTTGAAGCGCAAGCGGGCAGCCTGGGATGATGAGGTACGCATGAACATGTTGGGATTTCCGGCATTATGATGTTCGAGTGCGGAGGCCCTGGGCTGGGGGTGAGGGCTGGCTATCTCGATCTCGCCGTCGGCAAGCAGGCCATCAAGCCCACCATCTACGAGCACCCGGAATTCGTCAGCTTCATCGACAGCATGAGCGCCCTGTTTGCCGGCTGGCAGCAGCGCAGCGCCCAAACGCTCAAAGCCTTGCAAGCTGGCTGCCAGCCCAAGACCGTCATCCATGAACTGGCCGAAGACCTGCTCGCCCATTACACCGGCAAACTGCTGATCGACAAATACGCCGTCTATCAGCACCTGATGGATTACTGGGCGACGACGATGCAGGATGACTGCTACCTGATCCGCCTGCGATGATTTTCATGGTTGCTCGCGCTAATTCCTCGTGGGTCGCCGCCTGTTTTCATCAACAAATATCCAGGTATCCGGCTTGTGCAAGGTCAGGTATTGCAAAATTCATGGCAGCATATATGCTGTCACTATGATTTCTATCGTTATCGATACCAATGTGTTCATCGCGGGCTTGCGCTCGGCCGGCGGTGCGTCGCGGGCGGTATTGCGCCGCGCGCTGGAAGGAAGATTTCAGCCCCTTTTCGGCAATGCGCTGTGGCTGGAATACCAGGACTTGCTCGGTCGCCCGGTTTGGGGGGATGCCACCACGCCTGCCGAGCGCCTTCAGGTATTGGCGGCGCTGGCAAAACAAGGGCGTTGGGTCACGGTGTATTACGGCTGGCGGCCCAATTTGCCGGATGAGGCCGACAACCACCTGATAGAACTTGCGTTGGCAGGTGGGGCTGCGGCCATCGTTACGCACAATCTACGTGACATCAGAGGCGGCGAATTGCGCCTTGGCAATCTGCGGGTACTCACTCCCGCGCAATGTTTGGAGGAATGGAAATGAGTACCTTGACCATCCGTTTACCCGATGACACCGCAGAGCGCCTGAAAGCATTGGCGCAGAGCCGTGGCTTGAGCATGAACAAGCTGGTTGAACAACTCAGCGCCCATGCGCTGTCCGCTTGGGACACCGAAAATCACTTCCGCGCCATGGCCGCAACCGGCGATGTACGTCAGGCCCTGAGCGTTCTGGATCGATTGGATGCCGCCGACCAATGACAGCGGGCGCCAAGGAGTCAACGATCGCGATTGGCAGCGCAATCCGGTGTTCATGAAATGGCCCTCATCGGCCAGTCAGAACGCGCTACGCAAAACCGCGTCATTGCCCTGTTCCGCGACGAGCTAGGCTATCGCACACTCGGCGACTGGACCGACCGCCCGAACAACAGCAACATCGAAATCGATCTGCTCTCGGCTTGGCTGGCAAAGCGCGGTTACAGCGCGGCGCAGATCGGCCGCTCTCTAGATCGGCTGCGCAGCGAAGCTGGCAACCCGGATCGCAGCCTCTACGACAACAACAAGGCGGTGTACAGCCTGCTGCGCTACGGCGTGCAGGTGCAGGCGGCAGCGGGCGAAAATACCGAAACGGTCTGGCTGATCGACTGGAACGACCCGACGCAAAACGATTTCGCGATTGCCGAGGAAGTCACTCTCCATGGCAATCATGTGCGTCGGCCCGACCTGGTGCTCTACATCAACGGGATCGCCGTCGCCGTGGTGGAATTGAAGAACAGCCGTGTTTCCATCGGCAACGGCATCCGCCAGAACATTTCCAACCAGCAGCCGGAATTCAATGCCTGGTTGTTCAGCACCGTGCAGTTCGTCTTCGCCGGTAACGATTCCGAGGGGCTGCAATACGGCACCATCAAGACCGAAGAAAAGTATTTCCTGAACTGGAAAGAAGACGAGGCGGACAACAGCCGCTTCAAGCTCGACAAGTACCTGCTGAAGATGTGCAACAAGGCGCGGCTGATCGAATTGATGCACGATTTCGTGCTCTTCGATGGCGGCATCAAGAAACTGCCGCGTGTGCACCAGTATTTCGGCATCAAGGCAGCGCAGGCGCATGTCCATCGCCGCGAGGGCGGCATCATCTGGCACACGCAGGGCAGCGGCAAGAGCATCGTCATGGTGCTGCTGGCCAAGTGGATTCTGGAGAACAATCCCAACGCCCGCGTCGTGATCGTCACCGACCGCGACGAACTCGACAAGCAGATCGAAGGCGTTTTCCTCGCCGCCGGTTATCCGATGACTCGCGCCAACAGTGGGCGCGACTTGATGACCCGGCTCGGACAGGCGACGCCGCGCCTGCTCTGCTCGCTGGTGCACAAGTTTGGTCGGCGTGACGTCGATGATTTTGAGGAGTTCATCAAGGAACTCGAATCGCAACCCTGCCCGACGGTTGGCGAGCTTTTTGTATTTGTCGATGATGCCACCGCACGCAGAGCGGCAAGCTGCACCGCACGATGAAGGCGCTGATGCCCACTGCGGTCTTTGTCGGCTTTACCGGCACGCCGCTCCTCAAGCAGGACAGGCAGACCAGCCTTGAAGTGTTCGGCGGCTACATCCACACCTACAAGTTCAGCGAAACGGTTGAGGATAAAGTCATCCTCGATCTCGTTTATGAAGCACGGGACATTGACCAGCATCTCGGCTCAAGTGCCAGGGTCGACGCCTGGTTTGAGGCCAAAACCAAGGGCCTGAACGACTGGCAGAAAGCCGCCCTGCGCGAGCAGTGGGGCACCATGCAGCACGTGCTTAGCTCGAAGTCGCGCATGGATCGGGTGGTGGCGGATATTGCTTTCGACTTTGGGGTGAAGCCGCGCCTGTCCAACCAGCGCGGCAACGCCATCCACCTGCTGGAGCGCCATCACAACGACCGCTTCACGACGCTGATGGATGCCCACATGCCGCAATGGCGGCAGTACCGGGAGATGCTGAACAGCCTGCCGCTGGCGCATCAGGAGTGGGGGTATTGAGGGCGAACCCGGTGACGACAGCGGCAGTAGCCTGGATCGCGAATACGGGGTCGCCCTCGCCATGAAGAAAAAATGATGGACGGCCAGTACACCAACCCCCCGGAAAGCTACCTGAAAATCATCAATCCATTGATTGATACCGCGCGTGGCTTTCTGGAGAGGGGTGAGCAACTCGCACCGATCGCATTCGTTGGAAGTTTTGCCACGGGCAAGATGATCCCGATCTTGCTGAACAGCGCGGGTGAAGAAGAAAAGGACCGCTCGGCGCTGGCGATCCGCATCGCGGCCGACACGCTGGAGGCTGATTTCGTCTTTGTGATCATGGACGCCTGGTCCTTGCGCAAGGACAAGATGGCCCAGATGGAAGCCGTCCTGGACAAATACGGCTCGATCGGCGCCAGCCCATATCGTGTCGATGTCGTGTCGTTTGCCCTGGAAACCCGCTACGGCGTGTGGATGGCGCAGTGTGAAATCAAGCCGAAGGGCATTTCGAAAAAGAAACGAACCATCGATTCGCCAAAGTTCCAGTATTTCACCGAAGTCGGGGGCCGCTTTTCGCATTTCCTGAAAGAGCGCCCGAACGACGAAGGAAAAGCCACGCTCCATTGATCTGTAGAAGACCCGCATGAACCAGTCGGCACTGATCCCGGAAATCTGCCGGCGGCTCGGCTGAGTTGCGATTGCTACGGTCAACAGCAAAAAAGCCCGCTTTTTGCGGGCTTTTTCTTGTGCGACCGATCAGGACTCAGGCAGCCTGAGTCACGATCACGTTCTGCGCCGGCATCGGCGCCGGGAAGCCGGCTTCGCCCAGCGCTTCGCGGATCATCCGGTTGGTATCGAAATAGACCTGCCAGTAATGGTCGGTGTGGCAGTAGGGGCGCACCGCCAACACCGGGCCGACCAGCGTGAAATCGAGGATTTCGACATCCACCTTGGGTTCCGCTAGCACATTCGGAATCGTCGCGATTTTTTCGCGCAGCAGGACCATTGCTGCCTGATGATCGGCGGCGCCCGAAAGCTGGCATTTGAGATCGACGCGGCGGAAGGCATTGTGCGAGTAATTCTGGATCGTGTCGCTGAACACCTTGTTGTTGCCGATGATCGTCAGGACGTTGTCCGGCGTGTTGATGGTCGTGGCAAACAATCCCAGTTCGGTCACCGTTCCCGTAATGCCGCCCACTGTGACGAAATCGCCGACCTTCATCGGCCGTAACACGACCAGGAATGCGCCCGCCGCGAAGTGGGCCAGCAAGCCCGACCACGCTAAGCCGACGGCAACGCCGCCCGCCGCGATCAGGGCGGCGAAGGTCGTCGTCTGGATGCCGAAGTAGCCAAGAATGCCAATCACCAGCAAGACGTTCAAAGTCACCGTGACGATCGAGCCGACGTAGCGGAGAACGGTCGGATCGAGTTTCTGGCGCTCCAGCGACGCGCGAACCATGTTGACAACGAAACCGATCAGCCAGCGGCCGATCACCCAGAATGCGACGGCCGCCAGCACCTTGATGCCCACCTCGGTAGCGGTGGTCAGAATGAGGTCCTGCCAGTGTGAAATATCTTCCTTGTTCATTTAGTTTTCTCCGTCAGAAGGGGGAAAAACGCCGAGCCCAGATAAGGCTTCGTCGTACTCCCCGTATTCTAGAAGACATTTCAGGAAATGACGCAAGTAGCCGGGCGTCATTGCCGCGAATCTTACGCGCCCCCAGCGCCTGGTTTGCCGCCACCTGCGTTGACAGCAATCCCGTGCATCCATATAATCCGCGCTCCCATGGCCGGGTCGGTAGCTCAGCTGGTAGAGCATCGGACTTTTAATCCGCTGGTCCCGAGTTCGAATCTCGGCCGACCCACCAGTATTCAGGGAAACCCCGGGGCGCTAGCTCAGTTGGTAGAGCAGCGGACTCTTAATCCGTAGGTCCAGAGTTCGAATCTCTGGCGCCCCACCAGGAACTTGAAGGCTTGCGCTCAGGCGCAAGCCTTTTCAGTTTTCAGGGCAGACAGAAGGGCTGGCTCAGTTCGCCTTGCGGCCAAACTTCTCGGTTAGCTGGTTGAGTTTTTCGAGGCGGCGCTGTTCGGCTTGGGCGGCCTCCTGCGCGGCTCTGGCTGTCTCCTGTTCCGCCTTGCGCTGCTCGGCCTGCTTTTTAAAGCGTTCGCGCAGCAGATCTCCCGAATGGGTGCGCGCCTCCTCGGTGACTTCGCCGGCTGCCGATCCGTCAAGGTTGAGGCGCGCGCTTGCCGTCTGCATTTCCTTGAGGTAGCGCGTCGACATGGTGTGACTGCGCAGTGCCAAGCGCAACGCCCGACGGTTCAACTCCGGTTCTTGCGCGATGAGTTGCTTGTCGATGCCGATCGCCAGCGGGCTGAAATTACGGAACACATCGAAGCGGCCCTGCAGATCCTTGAGCAGGGCGCGCGCGTCGACGGACGAATTGGGTTTCTGGGCGGCTTCGGTCATCTGGGAGTGGGTTCCTTGCGAGCAACGAAGCGTAGCACGAAGCGACGCTGCGCTGAAGCCCGCTCAGGTCTTGTCGATCTTCTTGAACCAGGCCTGCATTCTCTTCCAGCCATCCTCGGCCTCCTCCTTGCGGAAAC
This sequence comes from Candidatus Dechloromonas phosphoritropha, assembly GCA_016722705.1. Taxonomy (NCBI): domain Bacteria; kingdom Pseudomonadati; phylum Pseudomonadota; class Betaproteobacteria; order Rhodocyclales; family Azonexaceae; genus Dechloromonas; species Candidatus Dechloromonas phosphoritropha. The sequence continues at coordinate 1,324,513 of JADKGN010000004.1, forward strand.
TCGGGCGATAATCGGCGTGGAAGGCATGCGGCGCGTTGGCATAGACGTGAATCCGCGAGAGTCGGGCAGCCTTGCTGCCTTCCTTCAGCGCCATTTCCATCTTCTCGACGGTCTCCAGCGGGTTGCCCGTATCAAGGCCGCCATACAGGCCAAGCACTGGCGCCTTGAGGTCGGCGGCGATGTTGATCGGGTGGCGTGGCGTGACTTCGTTGACCTCGCCGACCAACTGTCCGTACCAGGCGACGCCGGCCTTGACCTGCGGATTGTGGGCGCAATAGAGCCATGTGATGCGGCCACCCCAACAGAAGCCGGTGATCGCCAGCCGGTCCGTGTCGGCACCTTTGGACGCGGCCCAGGCGACGGTCGCATCGAGATCGCTCATTACTTGGGCATCTGGCGTCCTGCTGGTGATGGTGGTGAGGATTTCCTGAATGTTGCTGATTTTCCGCGGGTCGCCCTGACGCGCAAAGAGTTCGGGCGCGATGGCGCAATAGCCAAGCTTGGCCAGGCGACGGCAAACATCCTGGATGTACTCATGGGCCCCGAAGATTTCGGAAACCACGAGGACGACCGGCGGCCTGGCCACGCCCTTGGGCAACGCGCGATAGGCGACCATCTCGCCATCCTTGACCGGCACCTTGATTTCTCCGGCAAGCAGACCTGTGTCGTTGGTCCTGATCGCCGTCTGCCCCATTACCGGCTGTACGGTAAGTGCGAACCCGGCGCCCAGGCTGGTTACGAGGAAGCCGCGACGGGTAAACGACCGCGCGGGAACGAGACTATCGAATGCGGGATTGGGGGTCATGAATGTCCTCCTTTATTGTAACTACATAAGAACGATGTCGTATTGCTCAGGCGAATAGCTTGGCTCCGACTGCAACGAAACGGGCTTTTCAATGAAATCCGACAACATGGCCAACGCCTGCGATTCCTCGTCGAGAAAGAGGTCGACCACGGCAGGCCCGGCCAGAACGCGGTATTCGCGGGCATTGAACTGGCGCGCCTCGCGCAGCAGTTCGCGAAGGATCTCGTATGCGACGGTGCGTGCGGTCTTGACCTCTCCCCGCCCGCCGCAGGTCGGGCATGGGTGGCACAGCACGTGCGCCAGCGACTCCCGGGTGCGCTTGCGCGTCATCTCGACCAGACCGAGCGCGGTGAAGCCATTGACCGTCAGCCGCGTGTGGTCGCGGGCCAGCGCCTTGTTGAACTCCTCGAGCACGGCCTTCCGGTGTTCCTCGCTTTCCATGTCGATGAAATCGACAATGATGATGCCGCCGAGGTTCCGCAGCCGGAGCTGGCGGGCAATGGTCAGCGCGGCTTCGAGATTGGTCTTGAAAATGGTGTCGTCGAAATTGCGCACACCGACAAAACCGCCGGTATTGACGTCGATGGTCGTCATCGCCTCGGTCTGGTCGAGGATCAGGTAGCCGCCGGATTTCAGATCGACGCGGCGCGCCAGCGCTTTCTGGATTTCGTCTTCGACGCCGTGCAGGTCGAACAGCGGGCGCTGGCCGAGGTAATGCTCGAGCAGCGGCTTGACCGCCGGCGTGTATTCCTCGGCAAAGCTGGTGAGGCGCTGAAAGTTTTCGCGGGAGTCGACCAGGATGCGGCTGGTATCGGGATTGACGAAGTCGCGCAGCACCCGCTGGCCGAGCGAAAGATCCTGATAGAGCACGGTCGGCGGCGCGGAAACGCGCGCCTTGTCGCGGATGTCTGCCGAGATCTTGCGCAGATAGGCTATGTCGGTGGCGAATTCGGCGTCGCTGGCATTTCCGGCCATCGTGCGGACGATGAAGCCGCCGGGCTCGTCGGCGGGTACGAGATGCGTGATCCGCTCGCGCAGCGCCTCGCGTTCCGCTTCGGCCTCGATACGCTGCGAAATGCCGATATGCTTTTCCTGCGGCAGATGAACCAGCATGCGGCCGGCGATCGAAATCTGTGTCGATAGCCGCGCCCCCTTGGTGCCGATCGGGTCCTTGGCGACCTGAACGACGATGCTCTGCCCCTCGGCCAGCACCCGCTCGATCGGCCGCTCGGTCGCCGCTTCGCGCGCCTGCCAGATGTCGGCGACATGCAGGAAGGCGGTGCGTTCCAGCCCGACATCGATGAAAGCCGACTGCATGCCGGGCAGAATGCGGCAGACGCGCCCCAGATAGACATTGCCGACCAGCCCGCGACTGGCGCTACGCTCAATGTGCAGTTCCTGGACGACGCCCTGTTGCATGACGGCAACGCGGGTCTCCTGCGGGGTGAAATTGATCAGTATTTCTTCGTTCATGGGGAATAGAATGCTCGGTTTTGCCTCATTCTACTATGGCCCCAGCCCCAGAACTCCTCGCTCCCGCTGGCTCGCTGGCGATGATGCGTACAGCTTTCGCCTTTGGTGCCGATGCGATCTATGCCGGGCAGCCGCGCTACAGCCTACGCGTGCGCAACAACGAGTTCGGCGACCTCGACAAACTCGGCACGGGCATCGCCGAGGCCCACACCCAGGGCAAGCAGTTCTTCGTGGTCAGCAACATCTTCCCGCACAACGCCAAGCTCACCACCTATCTCGCCGACATGGCGCCGGTGGTCGCCCTCAAGCCCGATGCACTGATCATGTCCGATCCCGGCCTCATCGACATGGTGCGCGAGGCCTGGCCCGATCAGGTGATCCATCTTTCGGTGCAGGCCAATACGGTAAATTGGGCGGCCGTGCGTTTTTGGCAAAAAATCGGCGTCGACCGCATCATTCTCTCGCGCGAACTGTCGCTCGACGAAGTCGCCGAAATCCGCCAGCAATGTCCGGACATCGAGCTCGAAGTATTCGTGCATGGTGCGCTGTGCATCGCCTATTCCGGCCGCTGCCTGCTGTCCGGCTATTTCAACCATCGCGATCCGAACCAGGGCAGCTGCACCAATTCCTGTCGCTGGGATTACAAGGTGCACACGCCCGGCGAGCAAGAAATCCTGCTCGAGGAAAAGGAGCGCCCGGGCGAGTTGATGCCGATCGAGGAAGACGAGCATGGCACCTACATCATGAACTCGAAAGATCTGCGCGCCATCGAGCACGTGCAGCGCCTGGTCGAAATTGGCATCGATTCGTTGAAGATCGAAGGGCGCACCAAGAGCCCCTACTACGTGGCGCGTACCTGCCAGTCCTACCGTCAGGCGATCGACGATGCCGTGGCCGGTCGCCCACTCGCCCCCGAACTGCTGCGCGAACTGGACGGTCTGGCCAATCGCGGCTACACCGACGGCTTCTACCAGCGTCACCATGACGCCGACTACCAGAACTACCTGAAAGGCCATTCGGAATCCGAGCGCAGCCTCTACGTCGGCGACGCCGTGCGTTTCGACCCGGCGCGCAGACTGATGGAAATCGAGGTCAAGAACAGGTTCACCATCGGCGACCGCCTCGAAAGCGTGCATCCGGCCGGCAATCACGCCTGGCTGGTCGAGCACATGGAAAACGCAGCCGGTGAAGCAATCACGGTCGCGCCGGGCAGCGGACACCGGGTCTGGGTCGATTTACCGGAAGATCGTGTCAACGCTTTCGTGGCCCGCTTCGTTTAGGAAACATCCTCGTAAAAACAAGACGACAAATTTTTTGCAATGCACCATTCGCAGGTAACATCAGGATCATGAGCAAAGCACCCACCCGCATGCCACTGATCGACGCGCTGAAAGCCATCGCGTCGCAACTCATCGTGCTGCATCACTTGTCCGCCTACGGGCCGCTGTCTGCCGCACTGCAGCCGGCCGCGCCGGGCCTGGTCGGCTGGTTCTACGACTATGCGCGGATGGCGGTGCAGGTGTTTCTGGTTATCGGCGGATTTCTTGCCGCACGCGGCCTCTCGGCGCAGGGCGACGGCCTCTCCGGCGAGCCGTTCGGGCTGATCTGGAAGCGCTATGCCAGGCTGATCGTCCCCTTCATGGTGGCCATCATGCTGGCCATCGTCTGCTCTGCGGTTGCCGATCGCTGGATGGACGACGATTCCATTCCGGCGCGCGCCACGCGGGCGCAATGGTTCGCCCACCTCTTCCTGCTGCACGGCGTGCTCGGCTTCGAATCGCTTTCAGCCGGCGCCTGGTACGTCGCCATCGATTTCCAGCTCTTCGCACTGATGGCCCTGCTGCTCTGGGCGGGCAAGGCCGGCCGCCTGCTCGGCGGGATGCGTCATCTGGCAGCCGCCCTGGTCTGCGCGCTGGCCGTCACGTCGCTGCTCTGGTTCAATCGTGACGCGGCGTGGGACAACTGGGCGCTTTATTTTTTCGGCGCCTACGGCCTCGGCGCCGCCGCCTGGTGGGCGACCCAGCACGGGCGCCTGGCGACCTGGCTGAGCGTCATCGCCGCCGTCGGCATCCTCGCGCTGGTCGTCGACTTCCGCCTGCGCATCGCACTGGCGCTGGCGGTCGCGCTGGGCCTCGGTTTCGCCCAGCACAGCGGCCTCTTGGAGCGCCGGCCGGAGTGGCCGGTCCTCGCCTTCCTCGGACGCATTTCGTACTCACTGTTCCTCGTCCACTTCCCGGTCTGCCTGCTTGCCAACGCGCTCTTTGTCCACCTCGGCCTGAGCGCACCGGGAGCCGCACTGGCCTTCGTGATGCTGGCATGGGCAGCGAGCATCGCGGTCGCCATGCTTTTCTACCGCTGTGTCGAGAAACCTGCGACCAGCGGGCGAATCGCCGCCGCGCTTGGTCTTGCGTCAGGCAAGGCCAGACTTTCAGGAGTCGTGACGTGAACTGACATGTCGTGTCGGTTCGCGGGTGTCAGTTCTGCACTCGCGGCTATAGAGCCTGCACCGACCCCATGATTGCGAAACATCCAGGTTGGCGCGAAGCGTCATGCCCGATGCCGATCCAGCCTCGCCTCGTCCATCATTGGTCAAGCCGAAGCGGCAGGGCACACTCCACGCACGTCACCACGAAAGCGGCAGACGCAAGTCTACATCTTGGCCTTGTCCGTCGGGTTTCTGCACAGCAACAACCCCGGAGTCTTCAGGCTTGCCTGATATGCGGCGACGGCGACCAGTTGGGCATTATCGTATTTCGTGATGGCATCGAACATTTCGGTGGGGACATCGACGCGCCTTCCATCGCGGACGTCAGTCATCTGACGTAGCAGATACTTGTAGTGCTGGCCCGCCAAGACGGGGTAGAGCGCTTCCTTGCTGCCCCCGCCGTTGGGCTGGTGGCACTTGGCGCACTGGTTGTCGAAGAGTGGCTTACCGTCGGCAATCTGTCTGGCCGCATCTGGCCCTTCATACTTGCCTGAATCATGAGGTAAGCACAGGGTCTCGATATAGGCCGCGACGTCGGCCAGCGCCTGGGCATTGGGAAGCTTCCTGGCAAACGGATACATGGTCGGGTTGTAACGCACCCCGGAGCGAATGTCGGCGAGCTGTTTGACCAACACGGTCTGGTGTTGGCCCGCCAGTTGCGGGATGCTGCCGTCACGATTGCCGGCGCCGCTCGACAGGTGGCAGGCTTCGCAGTAGGCTGTGTAGTATTTATGACCAGCCTTGCTGTGGCCCTCGAGCTTGAGGGCGTCATCCCTTTCCGTAGGCGGGGTGTTTGGCGGGTAATTCCTGATCGCGATGCCTGCTGCGGCTTTTCCTTCGGCCTGTGCGCCGCCGCACACAACCACGCTGACGCCGACCGCCACCATCGCCAATTTCATTTTTGAGATTGTTTTCTTGACTCCTCCTGTTTGCTTTTGGATCAAACGCGAAACGCCAGGCAATTTAATCTGCATTCTTCAGTCATCAAGGGAGACAACGGCGCAGATTTGATGACACCGCAAACGATACGTATCAATACGGTATTGATCTGGCAAACCGATTTGGGTCTAAACGGCTGAGTTTGTCAACTGAAACTTGGGGAACGCGCATCATCAATGTAGTCGGGAAACCTGCTCTCCCGCAACGCTACGTCGGCAGCAGAAAGAACTTGCCGCATACGGCAATTCGGCAACACCGGCAGAGGACCAATTCGGCGGGTTTGTTGTGTCTGGAATGTCGTCGACGCCCGGCAGGCACTCAGCGCTGGAAACTCGTTCACGCTGCCGTTGAATCCCACCACGCGATCGCTTCTGATTCTGATTCTGATTCTGATTCTGATTCTGATTCTGATTCTGATTCTGATTCTGATTCTGATTCTGATTCTGATTCTGCCGCCACAGCATCCGCCACAACGAGAACAGGCTCGAGACGGAAATTGAAGACCGCGAACGCAGTGGTCAATTTGTGCACATCGGATGGCTTGTCGGTTTCGATCACCGCGGAGCCACCGAACTTCCCGATGCGCACAAGAAACTGGTGGAAGTTCAGGCTCGAGGGCATCTGCCAGTTCTAAAAGACAATCGAAGACCCTTTTCTGCGCTGCCTCGTAGTCCACTTGGGATCCACCGGGGCCAATCCTCGTGACTTAGCATCTTGTCATGGAGCGGTTTTGTAGGCATGAGACTTGTGTGGCTTGGGTCGAATAGGTCGCGGTCGGTTTCGGTTGGGGATGAATTTTTGAAGGTTCAGGACAATCTCGGAGAACAGTGCGGCGACGATGCGCGAGGTCAAGCGAAGGCGGCCGGTGAGCACTTGGGGCAGCAGACGGCGCAGATGCGAGAAAGCCAAGGTGCGATTGATACGCCACGGCGAATCTGGGGCGATGAGGTGCTCCGTGGCCAGATAGACCGCCAGCGCATTGAGGTTGTCGCAGAGCATCTTGGCGCCGACGTCCTGACAGGCCGCGAGCCAGGTCAAGCCAGACGTATGCTCAAGCGACAGGCGATGCTTGAGGCGCTTGAAGGCCTCTTCGATGCGCCAGCGCCGATGATAGAGATCTGCGAATGCAGGCGCCGGATACTGCGCACTGTCGAGCAAGGACGTCATGAGCACGCGCACCTTACCGGCGGGTGTCACTTGGCGGATCAGGCGCACGGTCGAGGCCTGGCGGGGACACTCATAATCGACGGCATCCCGGCAATTCGGCGGTGGCAGGGTCACCACGGTGTCGTCCTGGCCGGAGCGCATGAACTGCGTGATGGCGGCAAAGGTCGACGACGAATCGCAGCGCATGCAAAAGGGAATCTCCCGATGCAGCAAGGCGGCCACCAGCCACGCGCCCGGGTAACCGCGGTCGAGCAGCAGCATGTCGTGGCGGTCAATCCGGTCCAGGCGCTCGAACAGCATCTGCCGCTCACCAACCAGGGGGCTGTGCAGGATCAGCGAATCGAACAACTCGATGCCCGGACGAAACAAGCCGAACAGCGTCGCCTCGCGCACACACCGCTTGCCCTCCGCGTTGAGCAAGGTCAAGCGAACCTTGGAGGCATCGGCGGCCAGAACCCGCAATCCCTGCCAGAGCGGCTGACCGGGAAGGGCTTCATCGACCAGCCGCAGCAACTCTGTGTTGAGCGGATCGAAGACATTCGCATAGAGGCGGCTACGCGCCTTCGAGAACGCACTGGCGGTCACCACCCGAGACAAGCGGGTTCGCCGCGCCAGCAGCGTGAAGAACGCATCGAGTTCGCCCTGCACGGCCCCACGCACACCGCTGAGCAGGAAAGCGATCAGATCGGTGAAGGGCAATCCACGGCTGCGCGTGAAATTCCGGGAATCACGGCGAGCCGCTTCGCGAAAGGCTGTGCTCTGAATGAAGTCCGCAAGCCTGAAAAGCACATTGACATATTTAGGACGGCATATTTAACCTATAAATATCAATCCGTTACGAGACCCAATTCTACCACGATATGGCCGGCTTATCGCGGCGGCTGTAAAATATGCAAACGCGCTAAGTCAAGAGGATTGCCACCGGGGCCCTCCCACCAAGTGAGGGCGAATTTCATCTTGTCTCCTCGTCTCGGTTGAATCTGGCTGATCTGCAGCAATATCCCGCTTCAGCCATCAGCGCGTTCAGGAGCAGCTCGTGAATCATCGAATTTTCTCCGGTTCTGTTTCGATGCTTGACGTGAGCGCCAGAGTCCTGCTTCCCGATTCATTGACTACCGGCCGACCGGTGGGTCGGACCGGCATGGTCTCTATGCCATCTTGCCGAAAATCCCGTTCATTTCGTCCTTGGAAAAGGCTCGCAGGGTCTGCCCGCGGACATTGCCCGCGGCGCCGATCGTCAGCGCGAACGCGGTTGCCGACTCGTCATTTTGCGCTTCGATGACGGCAACCAGATCAAATTGCCCAAGTGTCCAGTAGATCTGGGGCATGCTGACGCCGAACTTTTTTGCCGCCTCCATCACGGCTTCGGCGCGTTTCGTGGAGTCCTTGACGTTACGGATACCCTGATCCGTGAAGTTCATCAGTGCAATGTAAGTACCCATGATCGATCTCCTCATGACAAACGGAACCTCAGACAGCTAACAGGCCGGCGACGGTCCCGAAAACGCCGGCTGAACCGTCATGGTTGATCCGTTACCGCGCCTTCGATCGGCGAGCAGAACCAGATCCTGTTGCCCTCGCTGTCAAGAAAGCTCCCTACGTGGAAACCTTCCGCGGGGTACGGCTGCACGGGATTGGCAATGGTCACGCCGCGCACCTTGAGCTCGCGCTCCATATCGGGCGCATGATCGGTTGCCAGGGTGATGCGCGGGTTGAGTTGATCCGTGGGAAGCGCATACCAGCCGTCATCCCTGGACTTCAGCATCACGATGGCACTGCCCAGACTGAAGCCAACCTGACGCGCGCCCTCGAATGCCGGAGGCAGGCCTAGTGTTTCGCCGTAGAAGCGCATTGCGCGCGGCAGATCCGCAACAGCCAACGCTATGACCTTGAGTTTTTGAATACCCAGAGAGCCCATGCAAGTCCTCCTTTCTGCTTCAACTACTAGAAACAGGAGATGCTGCTGCGCGAATTGCTTTCTTTGCTTTTCGACAGACATTCTGACCAATCAGTTCAGTCCCTCGCTAAACTGATCTGCGCCATCCGGCACGGGACGGCGAAGATCGAGAATCCGAAAGGCTGTGAAACAGGCTTCCCCTCACGGTCGCTCCATTGCGGCGATGTCGCTACAATGCCCCCATGCACATTCAGCTAGCCGCGATGGCAAAGAATTTTCACAGGTACAGCCGTCAGCGTGCCAACCCAGCGTAATTCGCGATGCGTATCCTGATCGTTGAAGATGACCCCATGATTGGCGCCGGCATTCGTACCGGCCTTCGCCAGGACGGCTACACGGCAGATTGGGTACGTGACGGCAATTCTGCTGAACTGGCCGTTGCGACCAACGCATACGATGCGATCCTGCTCGACCTGGGGCTCCCCGGCAGGAGCGGGCTGGAACTTCTCGCGCAATGGCGCCAGAAGAGGAACACGGTGCCGATTCTGATCATCACCGCCAGGGACGCGGTGGAAGACCGGATTGCCGGTCTCGATACTGGCGCCGACGACTACCTTGTCAAGCCTTTCGATTTGAACGAGCTTGCCGCGCGTTTGCGGGCACTGCTGCGCCGCCGTTCCGGAAGGGCGACCCCGGTGATCGAGCATGGGCCACTGCATCTCGACCCGGCAACCCACGAAGTGAGTCTTAACGGCACCGAAGTCAAGCTCTCGGGCCGCGAGTTCGCGCTGCTGCACGCCCTGCTCCAGGCTCCCGGCGTACCGCTTTCGCGCAGCCAGCTTGAAGACAGGCTTTACGGATGGGAAGAGGAAATCGGCAGCAACGCGATCGAAGTGCACATTCATGCCCTGCGCCGCAAGATCGGCGGCGAAATGATCCGCAACGTCCGTGGGGTGGGCTACATGGTGCCGAAACAAGCATGAATTCCATCCGCAGCAAGCTGGTGCTGGCCCTCACCGCGGCGATGACAGTCGTCATGCTCCTTGGCGCCTGGGCGACCTTCAGCGCGGCAAAGGAAGAAGCCAACACCATTTTCGATTACCACCTTCAACAGATTGCCCTGGCGCTGCGCAACCAGACGTTTCAGGGCTCAACGGAGGCGCTGGCAGGCGAGACAAGTTTCGATTTCGTCATCCGCGTCTGGGATCGCAACGGACTCACCATCTACTCATCGCGTCCGCACCGGCCCCTGCCCGAGATCGCCCGCCTTGGCTTCGCCACGGAACGAACCAGCGAGGAGGCCTGGCGTGTCTATGCCCTGCAATACCGCGGCGAGACCATTGCCGTCGCTCAGCCGACCAGCGTGCGCGCGAGACTGGCGGCGAAGGCGGCATTGCGCACGCTGACCCCGTTCATGGTTTTGTTACCCCTCATCGCACTGCTGATCTGGCTGATCGTCAGCAGGGAACTCCGACCGCTGACCGATCTTGCCCGTTCGGTGAGGACCCGGACACCCGAGGCGCTTGATCCGTTCACGGAAAGCGGCGTTCCCGACGAAGCGCGCCCGCTGGTCGTCTCGCTCAATGAACTGCTCGGACGCCTGCGTGCGGCGCTTCAGGTACAGCGCGATTTCATTGCCGATGCGGCGCATGAGTTGCGCACCCCACTGGCCGCCCTGCAACTTCAGGTGGGGCTACTCGAACGTGCGACGATCGAGGTCGAGCGTTCCGAGGCCCTGGGTGATCTCAAGGCGGGGCTCGAGCGGGCGATCCATACCGTGCAGCAACTGCTCGCGCTGGCGCGCAACGAAGCCGGTGCAAGAGCGAGCGCGTTCGCCGAGTTCTCCCTCGCCGAGGTGTTGCGCGAGGTCGTCGCCGACCATACGGCGCTTGCCGATGCCAAGGCGATCGACCTTGGCGTCAGCGCATTCGACCCGGAAGCGACCATCACGGGTGACGGCAATGCAATGCGCACCCTGCTCGCCAACCTGGTTGCCAATGCCGTGTGCCATACCCCGGCCACCGGGAAGGTCGACGTCAGTTGCGGGAGCGACGCCGGCAGGGTCTGGCTGGAGGTCGTGGACAACGGCCCCGGGATCCCCGCGGAGGAACGCGAACGCGTGTTCGACCGCTTCTATCGGCGCAGCGGGCAGACCACCAGTGGCAGCGGCCTCGGTCTGGCAATCGTTCATAGCATTGCACAGCGGCACAAGGCCGAAATCCGTCTCAATGACAGCGCAGGGGGCGGACTCACCGTCCGGATCGAGTTTCCCGGCGCCCACCCGGCTCCTTGACCACGCGGGGTTCACGGGTGCGTCCATCATCATGCCGGCGACACCCGATCTCAATGATCTTAAGTCAGGCTTAAGTTTCGCCGAGGCATTCTTTCTCCGTCGGCAGGCACCGGGCCTGCCCAGCATTCACTCAGGAGAACTCCATGAACACGAACACGCTCAAGCTGACCGCGGGTGCCGCCGCCGTTGTGGCGGCGCTGACCGGCGCCTACACTCTCGGCCACGCCAACTCCCCCGCGTCGCAAGCCCCCGCGTTGCAAGCCCCTGCGTCGCAAGTCCCTGCTCCCGCCACGATGGCCCAGCCGATCTCAGGCGCCGCCGCGGCACTGCCGGGCATGAGCGGTATCGTCGCGCGCAACAGCCCCTCGGTGGTCAACATCAGCGTATCCGGCACGCGCAAGGCAGGCTCGCGCGGACAGAAATTGCCGCAATTTGACGATGATGATTCCGTCCCGGACTTTCTCCGCCGTTTCGGCGCTCCGCAGAACCGGGGGGAGGCTCCTGCACACGGTCTGGGGTCGGGCTTCATCATCAGTCCCGATGGCACGATTCTGACCAATGCCCACGTCGTCGATGGCGCCGAGGAAGTCATCGTCAAACTGACCGACAAGCGCGAATTCAAGGCCAAGGTTCTCGGCCTCGATACCGCCAGCGATGTCGCCGTCCTGAAGATCGACGCGACGGATCTGCCGGCGGTCAGGATCGGCAACGTCGCCAACACCCGTGTCGGTGAATGGGTGCTGGCGATTGGCTCGCCCTTCGGTTTCGAGAGCAGCGCCAGTGCCGGCATTGTCTCGGCTTTCTCGCGATCCCTGCCCGACGGCAGCTACGTTCCCTTCATCCAGACCGATGTTGCCGTTAACCCCGGAAATTCGGGCGGACCGCTGTTCAACATGGCGGGCGAGGTGATCGGCATCAACTCGCAGATCTACTCGCGCAGCGGCGGCTATCAGGGGCTTTCCTTCGCGATACCGATCGAGGTCGCGATGAATGTGGAAAAGCAGATCGTCACCCATGGCAAGGTCCAGCGCGGCAGGCTCGGCGTCGGAATCCAGGAGGTCAACCAGTCGCTCGCCGACACCTTCGGTCTCAAGAAGCCCGCCGGCGCATTGGTCGGATCGGTGGAGAAGGATAGTCCCGCGGCGAAGGCTGGCCTCGAGCCGGGCGATGTCATTCTTTCCATCAACGGTAAGGAGATCGCCTCGTCCAATGAACTGCCGGCGATCGTCTCTTCCATGAAGCCCGGCGAGCAGGCGAAGCTGCAGGTGTGGCGCAAGGGCGGAACACGCCCTATCAATGTCGAAGTCGGCAAATTCGGGGACGAGAAGCTGGCCAGCAATGATGCCCCCGAGGCCGCAAAGGGTCGTCTGGGTGTGGTGGTCCGTCCGCTGACACCGGAAGAGCAGCGCCGATCCGATGTCAGCAACGGCGTCGTGGTCCAGGATGTGGCCGGCGCGGCCGCCAGGGCCGGCATTCAGCCGGGCGACATCGTCATCGCGGTCAACGGCGAGGCGATTTCCAGTACGGAGCAGTTGCGTAGCCTGATCAGCCAGGCCGGCAAGCGCATCGCTGTCCTGGTCGACCGCGGCAACGCCAGAATCTTTATTCCGGTCGATCTGGGCTAGAACAGATCGCGGGCGAAGGGGGCTGGCGCCCGCTCCAGTCCCCTTCGCCTTTCGCTTGTCAATTGAGCAAGCCGTAGCCCCAAGATCGCATCCAGGAAAATGTTGTGTCGGACCCTGGCCCTCGCCGGCACACGGCGCCGCGTGGTGTTGCCCCGGATCTAGCTCCTGACCCACTCGATCGGTACGGCGTTGCGGGTCACCCCTTCCCGCAGCTTGACGAAGAGCGCGCTGCGAACATCGTCGTTCCGGCCCTGCGGTCGGTCTTGGCCAACCATCCCGTCTCTGATCAGAGCCCGCGCCGATGTCGGTCGAGGCGCGATAGGAACCAGACTACGCCAACGCTGCCAATTACCAGGTAAAGCGGCCCGAACAGCCAGAAGCCGAGCGGAATGGCGAAAATAAGCGTCCGCATTCCCAGGGCCACCATTTTCCCGGCCAGAATCAGGCGGTCGGCGACGTTCGACGGCGACAATACGTCATATTCCGACCGTGCCTCACGCGGAATGTTGATCATGAACAGGACATGATTTGCCAGGCGGATGGCAATGACGTAAGCGAATAAAGCGACAAGAAAATCGACCAGCAGAAACATCAACTTGACTATCCACAACTCGGCTGCGTGCGAACCGCCGAAATTGATTGCATGCCAGCTACGGCTCATGGTTTCGGTCTGGCCGGACAAGGTCAAGGTGCCGATAATCAACAGCGCGCAAGTGGACACCATGAGGATCGGATACATCATGAAATTCCGTAACGTCTGCACGGCCATTATGTCTTTTCCCGAATTGCTCATGACATGTTCGACCCAGATGCGCCGGGCCGTGTCATTCACATGGTGAATCGAATACGTCGGATCGCGCCTGACGCGTATCCGATGAACGCCGTAGTAAGCGATTACCAGTGAAATGCAGATCGCCATGCCTGCCACATCGGCGCCGAACTCCCGTAGCCAATTTAAAAAAGACGCGTTTGCCATATTGTTCGAGCGTTACCGCAAATTGATGGGCGAACTTTACCGCAAGCAGCCGAGACCGGGCGAATGACATCTTGCGCTCCGCCGAAAATTGACGTGCTCTCTGGTCGTCGCGGTTACAAAATGGCTACGCGCGGGCAAGAGCGGCATCGTTAAACTCCACAAGGTTCAGTGTGATCGGTGACATCTGCTCTATCACTCTATCTTGGGAAAATGAAGCATGAAAGGGAGCAACTCGCTGGCAAGAACTTTTTTGATCCAATTCAGGCACGGGTTGCTCATCCTCGTCCTATCGCTCGCCGGATGCGCCAACAACCAACCACAAGACAACAATACGCAGGCGGCGTCGAAGGTAGAATCCGGTCTGGCCGCTTCCTCGCAGCCCAATGCAGCCGAGAAGCCTCGGCCAACTGACGAAACGACCGATACCGCGACGATCGACGAATTCAACATTTTTTTCAACCCAGGCGATACCGAGGTCGACATAGCTGGGCAAGTAAAACTGCGCAGACATGCTGACTATCTGAAAATGAACCCGAAGAAGAAATTGACACTGGTTGGGCACACCGGTGATTCAGGAAGCAGAAGCTTCAACCTGGCAATCGCCGAGCAAAGGATTCTGTCGGTCAGAAAGCTGCTCAAGTCCTACGGGGTTTCCCCTCGCCTGTTTCGCCCGCACAGCGTCATCAAGGACAGGATTCCGGCCAACTGCAAATCGATCGACTGTTCAAAAATGGCGCACCGGGTTGAACTGGTTCTTTTGCCGTAGCTCGCTGTAAAGGTCCACGAACTTGCGAATTGCGAGCGCTCATTGATGCTGACCATGCATCTCGAATCGCCACGGGATACCGGGAAGTGCTGCAAGGAGGCGCGCGGCAACGAGCATCATCGGGCGGCCATGAGCCACTGAACGGACAGCCACCCATGGCAACCTTGCGAATGTCTGCCTTCCCAAAGCCAACAGACGGAGCAGAACGCCAAGCCGATTTCAATCAAGCCCGGTCGGCCATTGGCGAAATGCCACAACGTGCCACAAATGAACAGACTGCGACCGGCTCAAGACTGACAAGCAATCACCCAACCGGAAACCCGTGCATGGAGTTCACTGCTTCGGCCACAGGATCATCTGCGTACAGCGAAACAGCGCGAGCTTGCGGCCGCTGGCCTCGTCGGTAACCACGGCATCCCAGACCTGGGTGGTGCGCCCGAGATGCTGCGCCGTCGCCACACAGGCGATGCCGCCTTCCCTGACCGTGCCGAGATGGTTGCTCTTGAGTTCGATGGTGGTGAACGACTCGGCACCTTCCGGCAGATGGGCGATTGTCGCGTAGCCGCAGGTCGTGTCGGCCAGGGCGACGATACTGGCAGCATGCAGAAAGTCGTTGGGCGCGACATGCAGTTTTTTCACCGGCATCCGGCTGCGCAGCGAATTGGGGGCCAGTTCGATCATCTCGATGCCCAGATAGCCCGGCAGGTATTCGCTGCCGCGCTCGTTAAGAACCTCGATCGAAATCCCGGGGCGTAATATGCTCATTCTTGATTCTCCTTTTGTCAGGCCGGGGCCAGCGCTCGGGCCACCGGCGCTTCGCGAATCGGCAGGTTGATGATAGCGGCAGCGGCGGCGAGCGCCATGTCGGCGTACCACATCCAGCCGAAGTCGCCGAAGCGGCTAATCACCAAGCCGCCCACGTAGGCGCCGAGAAAACCGCCGATCTGGTGGCTCAGCAGGGTGAGTCCGAACAGGGTGGCGAGGTAGCGGATGCCGAACAGCTTGCCGACGATGGCGGCGGTCGACGGGGTAATAAAGCCCAAAAACGCGGCGTGCAGAAAGAGGCGCGGGGCGGGGGCGAAGACCTCGGGCGGCGCATAGAGCTCGTCGCCGAGGATGGGGTGGCCGATAGCCTGCAGGTGCACCCGCACCTGGTGCGAGCGCCCGGTTTCCGGGAAGAGGTCGACCCGCGTCGCATCCAGCGCCGGCTCGCAGCCCGCCACGCGCAACCGGGTGCGCGAGGGCTTGCCGATGGCGTGGTCCACCATCTGGCGCGGGCGGTTGGGCCAATCGGCGATCAGCGGCAGTTCGATCACGCGCTCGCCCGCCGCCGAGCGCCCGGCCAAGGCGAGCAGAATCTCGGGTACCAAGGGACGACGTTATCGTCGAACATCAGGCGGGACACCGTCCCTCCCGAGCCAGGAACCCCGCTCAAGCCCACACCCCTCAAGCCGGCGCTTGCCAGTTCCCTTCGGCGCCACTACGATTGAACCTGATTAATTCTGATTGGAGCCAACCATGCCCCGCGTCGCAACCAAGGTTCTCACCGCCCATGTTCCGCTGCCGCTCGCTGAAAAGGTCGACCAGATGGCCGCGCGCCTGGAGCGCCCGCGAGGCTGGATCGTCAAGCAGGCGCTATCTGCCTGGATCGATCAGGAAGAGGAACGCAGCCGCCTGACCCGGGAGGCGATGGACGATGTCGACGCCGGCCGGGTCATCGATCATCAGACGGTCCAGGCTTGGGCCGACAGCTTGAACACACTCGAGCCACTGCCAGCGCCGCGTTGATGGAATTGAAGTGGACCAACAAGGGTCTGTCCGACCTGGCTCGGCTGCATGATTTTCTGGCACCAGTCAATCCGGCCGCCGCCGCGCGCGTGGTCCAGTCGCTGGCGGCTGCGCCGTCGGGCCCGGCGGCCAAGCCGCGTATCGGCGAGCGCCTTGGGGAGTTCGATCCGCGCGAAGTGCGCCGAATCCTCGTTGGCAATTACGAACTGCGCTACGAAATCCAGGACCAAGTCATTTACGTCCTTCGCATCTGGCATACGCGCGAGGATCGGTAATACCTGACTGCTCGAGTATGGCGGTCCATGCCGGGCGGCATCACAAACTTCTCGGGTTGGACGTGATAGCGCCAAATCAGAACGGTGCCCCGCTCTCCACACGAAGCTCGGTTGCGGTCAACGGGTGAAAAAAGCCCAAAAACGCAGCGTGCAGCAGCAGGCGCGGGGCGCGGGCGAAGACCTCGGGCGGCGCATAGAGCTCGTCACCGAGGATGGGGTGGCCGATGGCCTGCAGGTGCACGCGCAACTGGTGCGAGCGCCCGGTTTCGGGGAAGAGATCGACCCGCGTCGCATCCAGCGCCGGCTCGTAGCCCGCCACGCGCAACCGGGTGCGCGAGGGCTTGCCGATGGCGTAGTCCACCATCTGGCGCGGGCGGTTGGGCCAATCGGCGATCAGCGGCAGTTCGATCACGCGCTCGCCCGCCGCCATGCACCCGGCCACCAGCGCCACGTAGCGCTTTTCCACCCGACGCGTCTCGAACAGCCGGCTGAGCGCCCGGAGCATGTCCGGGCTGCGCGCCAGGACCAGCAAGCCCGACGTGCCGAGATCGAGGCGATGCACCGGCAGTGCCTCCGGGTAGCGGGCTTGGACGCGGGCACTCAGGCAATCCTGCTTGCCCGGCCCCCGCCCGGGCACGGACAGCAGTCCGGCCGGCTTGTCGACGACGAGCAGGTCGTCGTCGATGTAGCGAATGTCCAGCCCTTCGTCGGGCGGGGGCTGGTAGGTTGGGGAGTGGTCGCTCATCAGGGCAAGGAGTTGAGGAAGCGCTGGGCCGGAACCTAGAGAAGCCAAAGGTCACCCGCGCAGGATGCTGAACTCTTGGAACATCCGCGTCGGCAAAGGAACCGACAGCTTCCAGTAGAGGGTCATAGGTTTCTCGCCCTCCGCTCGCTCCCGCGTAACGGGACCACATGCACGATAAGGCGAATTTCGGTTTAGCCGAACAAATAACTGAAATGTCCAGCCATTGGATGGGCTTTCCAGATAACGCCGACCAGCCGTCGTGTCCGGACGAGCATTGTTCTGCGATTGCCAATGGAAGAGTTCGGAACTGATCGCATAGTCGTGATACGCGATCCGCTCGTGATAGCCCTCCCGCTTGTCCAGTGTGACAAACAGCAATTCTGTCTTGCGATCCGGCAGCGACAACACCCCCGCTTGGAACGGAACTCGTCTTTCAGCGGTGAGCCAGCCGACCGCAGTCAGAATTTCCCGAACCCCGTACGAGCCGTGGAGGCACAAAGGTGTGTCCATCAGCCCCGGAACGCGGCGAATCTGCAACGTCGTTCGCGCCTCAAGGACCTCAGCCAGCTCGCCCAACTCCACGCGTTGCGCCGGGGACGCCCGTAACCGCCTTGCAAATCCTTCCGCACTCCCAACTCGCCCTGACTGTCCATCAACTTGGTAAGCAAGCATCTGGAGCAGCGACGTCTCCTCTGGATTGATTGGGATGTATTGTGCTTCAGGCTCTCCAAGCTTATGCATGATTGCAAGGCGAAGCGGATCATCAATGTGCAGCAATCCCGAGAAACGACGACCGAAGTAGTCTCCCTCTTCTCCCGAATCTTCTACGGGCAGCCCGGTATCGCGCTTCAGATTCGCCCAACCGGATGATCGGCCTTGCGGCCGATAGAGATCTTCCACATCGATCGCTTGCTCACGCAGAAAGACAGCCAAGCGAATGTCTGTACGTCCGCGCAAGGCAATGTAGGCACTTAACTCAGCCTGCAATCGGCGCCAGTTGTGATGCTCCAGTTGCCGGAGGCTCTTGAGAACCTGATCCTTCGCTTGGCGTTGAAGCTGAATATGGCAGCCCGGCGGCAATGACCCAAAGCCATTTTCGACCGCATTTGCGAGTTGACCGCGAGGCAGTCCGGTAATCGTCGACAAGAGCCTGTCGAAGCGAAAATCTTGGCGATGACGCCCGACAAAATCGAGCACAAGACAGCTTTCCTTGCCCTTTGACAGGCGAAGTCCGCGGCCGAGCTGCTGCTGAAAGAGAACCGGGCTTTGGGTCGGCCTCAACAGGAGCAAGGTGTCGACAGCCGGGATGTCCACACCCTCGTTAAAAAGATCACAGGTCACCAGCGCCTGTACGTCTCCGGCAGCCAAACGCTCCGGCGCCCTCCTACGTTCATCCGGTGGCGTCGCACCGACAACGCACATGGCCGCGATACCCGCCTGATTGAAGCAGGTCGCCATGAACTCCGCATGTGCCACCGAAACGCAGAAAACCAGCGCCCGTCCTTTCGAAGTGTTGTCGGCAAGGCGCCGCCACTCGTTGATCACCAGTCGGGCACGAACGTCGTTTCCTGTAACCAAAGCGTCCATTGCGGCAAGCTCGCCCGGCTGTGCCCACGGCACCTGCGAAAAATCTGTCTCGTCATCGCAGGCGAAGTATTCGAAGGGGCACAACAACTGTTGGTCAAGAGCGTGCCAGAGACGAAGCTCGACGGCCGGGGCCCCGTCAGGGCGATTCTCGAAATAGCCCAGGATCGACCTCCCGTCACTGCGTTCAGGAGTAGCCGTAAGACCGAGCAAGTAGCGCGGCCTGATTCGAGTAACAAACCGGTCGAAGCGGTCGGCGGCAAGTCGGTGGCATTCATCAACCACCACCGTGTGCCAATGGCTTTCGGGGAACCGATCAAGCAGTCCACGTGCGTCAACGCTATCAATCGTGGCAAATAGATGGTCGTAGGATTCCGGCTCGTAGCCGCCAGCCAGCAGACTGCCGAACGTGTTATCGCGCAGCACTTCCCGATACGTGCGCATTGACTGCCGCAAGATTTCCTCGCGGTGAGCGACAAACAACAACCGCGGCCGCCCTCCGTCAATGAAACACAGGCTGCGGTAATCGAAAGCGGCAACCACCGTCTTCCCGGTTCCGGTCGCGGCCACCACAAGACTGCGTCGACGTCCGTGGTCGCGCTCTGCTTGTAGCGAATCGAGCATGTCCTGTTGATACGCCTTCGGCTCCAAATCGAAGAAGGTCTGCCGCACAACGAGGTCACCCCCTGCTTCTCTACGAAGTGCCTCACCGAGCGCCTGGCGATGGCTCTCATTGTTGCGGTCATAGACCTGAAACTCGTTGTCCTCCCAAAGCGTCTCGAAGTGGGCCTTCGCTCGCTCGAAGAGGTCGGACTGTCCCCTCTCAGTAAACTTGACGGTCCATTCCAGCCCACCCAAAAGCGCGGCGCCTGAAAGATTGGCGCTCCCCACATAGGCCGAACCGAACCCCGTCGCCCTCTGAAAAATCCAAGCCTTAGCGTGCAATCTCGTGCGCCGGCCATCCAAAGAGATGCGGATTTCGCTTCCGGGAAGGGTCGCCAATTCATCGAGTGCGCGAATCTCGGTCGCACCCGTATACGTCGTCGTCAGTATCCGGATCCTAGTTCTCGGCTTCTGGTTTGCCCCAAATGCGGTAGCCGATTGAAGAACGTCGATCAGTTTTCGGACACCTGAATAGGTGATAAAGCTGACCAAGATATCGACCTGTTCGCATGCCGAAAGCTCGCGGCGCAACTCGGCCAACAGCGACGGCGATCCTCTCCCCGCGGTGAACAGCCACGGGTTCGCGAGGCCAGTATCTGGATAGGCAGGAGCAGAACCCGTACGATGGATAGCCTGAAGGACCTGTAGGGGATCATGGAACGCATCGATATCGTGTCCTGTTCTGCCGAGCCTCTGACGGGTCGCGACGAGAATGGAGTTGACCAGATCAAGCTGGCGCCGAATCTTGTCCGCCCCCTTGCCATCGAGATCATCGAGGATACGAACAAGCTGCGTCGCGAGCGCATCAGCCAGGCGTGCTGCCGAATCATCAGTCGTCAGCTCAGCGACACTTCGCGACTGATCGGAAACCTTGTCTGCAAGCGCGGCAAAAGCCGCTTCTGTCAGCACCTGATCGTAAATGCCATCGCGGAATTCCATTTCTGGCTAACCCTTCGCTGCCCCATCACGGGGCAATTGAGATAAGGAACGGTGTCAAGATACCAGGAACCCGGCGATGTCGCGGTCGACCCCGAAAAACAGCTAGTTTTCAGGTGGCGCCCTACAGCGACATCGCCGCCAGCGGGTCGCTGGGGGAAGCGCTCGGCGAAGCCGGGGTCGGCGGGCGGGTCGCGGCGGACGGTAGACGAGCGGCGGGTTCATCGCCGCGACGGCATTCAATGCCTTGGGGTCAGGCATCGGGCAATGATACATTCTCCATTCATGGGCGGAATCGATCGCTAGTGTAGTAGTGCGCTCTAATAGAGACTTATTAAACCGTGGTTTGTCGTCCCCGCGAAGGCGGGGACTCCGTGACTTTGTAGTAAAGGCGCTGGATTCCCGCCTTCGCGGGAATGACGTGTGATGTTGAAATGTTCCTTCAAAAATCTATCACTACACTGGCGCGCCGGCCGCATCCGAACAAGAATCCCTGGAGAAAGACATGTCCCATCCCCTGCTCGAAAAGCACCGCACCACGCTCGAAGGCGCGCTGCACGCCATCGCTACCCGCGGTTACTGGTCGGCCTACAATAAAATGCCCAGCCCCAAGGCCTATGGCGAAACCGCTGCCGAGGACGGCAAGCTGGCCTTTGAGGCCCACGTCGGCGAGGAGTTCGCGCTGTGCCAGTCCGGCCAGACCGGCTGGCGTGGCGGCGGGGAGTCGCCCTACGGCATCGAACTGAACGTGACCTATCCGTATGCGACATCGACGCCCTGATCGCCGCCGGCGGGAAAGCGATGCCCGGCTGGCAGGCCGCCGGCCAGGGCTGGATGATGGCCTTTCAGGCCGGCGCGCCGCACGCTCTGGAACGCGGCCTCGAAGCCGTCGCCTACGCTTACCGCGAGCAGCGCTTCGTGCTGCACGAGGCGACCTGGGAAAAGCCGCAGTGCAAGAACCCGCCGCTGGTGCTGAAAAAGCACTTCGAGATCGTCGGCCGTGGCGTCGGCGTCGTTGTCGGCTGCGGCACCTTCCCGACCTGGAACACCTACCCCGGACTGTTCGCGGCGCTGGCGACCGGCAACGCGGTGATCGTCAAGCCACACGAAAATGCCATCCTGCCCGCAGCGATCACCGTGCGCACGATCCGCGCCGTGCTCGCCGAGAATGGCATCGACGCCGACCTGGTCACGCTGTGCGTGCCGGCCGAGCGCGAGACGACGCAGAAGCTGGTCACCCCCCGGCGGTCAAGTCGGTCGATTTCACTGGCGGCAACGTCTTCGGCCAGTGGTTGCTCGACCACTGCCGCCAGGCACAGGTCTATGCCGAGCTGGCCGGCGTCAACAACATCGTCATCGATTCGACCGACGCCTACAAGCGCATGCTGGGCAACCTCGCCTTCACGCTGGCGCTGTATTCGGGCCAGATGTGCACGACCTCGCCCGCGCCATCACCGGCTTCCTGGCCAAGCCGGAAGTCGCTCATGCCGTGCTCGGCGCCATCCAGTCCGCCGATACGCTCCAGCGCATTGAGGAAGCCGGCGCCGGCAAGCTGGGCGCGGTCATCCTCGCCCCGACGAAACTCGTGAACCCGGATTTCCCGAATGCCGAGGTGCGCACGCCGGTTCTGCTCGCCTGTGACGCCGACGACGAATCTGCCTACATGGAGGAGCGTTTCGGCCCCATCAGCTTCATCGTCAAGGTCGCTGATACCGCCGCTGCCATCGCGCTCTCCGAACGCATTATCGCCACCCACGGCGCGCTGACCGCCGGCGTGTACTCGACCAGGGCCGAAGTCATCGACGCAATGACCGCCGCCACCTGGCGTTCCAAGGCCGCGCTGTCGATCGACCTGACCGGCGGCGTTTTCGTGAACCAGTCGGCCGCCTACTCCGATTACCATGGCACCGGCGGCAACCCGGCGGCCAACGCCTCCCATTCCGATTCGGCCTTCGTCGCCAACCGCTTCCGGGTCGTCCAGCGCCGCTATCACGTCTAAGGAAGTGCTGATTGAATTCAAATCTGTCATAGCCCGAGGCCACGTCATTCCGGCGCAAGCCGGAATCCAGGAAAATCAACGAACTGAACCCCGGCTTTCGCCGGGGTGACGAATAAATCAGTGTCTCCTTAAGGAACAAGAAATGAATTTCGAAAACATCACCCTTGCGGTCAACGACGGCATCGCCCGCCTGACCCTGAACCGTCCCGACAGGCTCAACAGCTTCAACGACGCCATGCATGCCGAACTGAGCGTCGCCCTCGACCACATCCAGGAAACGCGGGACGCCCGCGTCCTGGTGCTGACCGGCGCCGGGCGCGGCTTCTCGGCCGGGCAGGATCTCGGCGACCGCGCCATGCAGATCGAGGCCGGAAGGATGCCCGACGTCGGCAATGTCGTCGAGGCCAACTACAAGCCGCTGGCGCTGCGTCTGCAAAATCTGCGCGTGCCGACCATCGCCGCCGTCAACGGCATTGCCGCCGGCGCCGGCTGCTCGGTGGCGCTGTGCTGCGACCTGGTCGTCGCTAAGAAATCCGCCGCCTTCCTGCAGGCGTTCAGCAAGCTCGGCCTGATCCCCGACACCGGCGGCACATGGTTCCTGCCGCAGCGCGTCGGTATGGCGCGTGCCATGGGCCTCGCCCTGCTCGCCGAAAAGCTACCGGCAGAGAAGGCAGCCGAGTGGGGACTGATCTGGCAGTGCGTCGAGGATGCCGATTTCGCGGCGACGATCGACGCCCTCGCCGCACGACTCGCCAGGATGCCGACCAAGGCGCTGGTACGTACCCGTCAGGCGATGCACGCGGCCCCCGGCCACACGCTCGAACAGCAACTTTCCTTCGAGGGCGGCTTCATGCGCGAACTCGGCTGGAGCCCCGACTACGCCGAGGGCGTCAAGGCCTTCACGGAAAAGCGCGCGCCCAATTTCACCGGCGACTGAGCGGTGGGCGCCCTCGCCAGGGATACGCTGATCGCCGTCGTCGGCGCCGGGGCGATGGGCGCCGGGATCGCCCAGGTCGCGGCAGTCGCCGGCCACCGTGTCAGGCTGCTCGACAACCGGCCCGATGTCGCCCCCCGCGCCGCCGCTGCCGGGATGCGGCTGATCCCTGCCCACGAGATCGCCGACCTCGCCGCTGCCCGTCTGGTCGTCGAGGCCATTGTCGAGGATCTGGCGGAGAAGCGGGCACTCTTTGCCGATCTCGAAGACATTGTCGGCCGTGACTGCATTCTGTGCACCAACACCTCGTCGATTTCGGTCACCACCATTGGCGCCGCGCTGCGCCACCCCGAACGCCTGGCCGGCCTGCATTTCTTCAACCCGGCGCCGCTGATGGTGCTGGTCGAGGTCGTTTCTCCGGTCTCGCCACCGACCCGGCGGTTGCCACGACACTGTTCACCACCGCCGCCGCCTGGGGCAAGACCCCGGTCCATGCCAAGTCGTCGCCAGGGTTCATCGTCAATCGCGTCGCCCGCCCCTACTACGCCGAGGCGCTGCGCCTGGCGCAGGAGGGTGCCGCCGACTGCGCAACCATCGATGCCGTTATGCGCGAGGCCGGCGGCTTCCGCATGGGGCCGTTCGAGCTGATGGACATGATTGGCCACGACGTCAATTTCGCCGTGACCCACTCGGTCTGGCGCGCCTTCTTCCACGACCAGCGCTTCCTGCCCTCGCTGCTCCAGCAGGAACTGGTCGACGCCGGGCACTTGGGCCGCAAGAGCGGGCGTGGCTTTTATGACTACCGCGACGGCGCTGCGCGGCCAGTGCCGAACAGCGAACCCGCGCAACCCGCCCCCGCGAAAATTGCCCTTTTCGGCGAGTCGACCGCAACCATTGCCCTCGCCGCCCACCTCGCCGCCACCGGCATTGCCTGCGAGCGCCCGGCCGCAAGCGACGGCCGCATCGCCGAGGCCGACGGCGCCGTGCTCTACGTTACCGATGGCCGCAGCGCCACCCGCCGCGCCGCCGAATCCGGCTGCTCGGACACGGTGCTGATCGACCTCGCGCTCGACTTCGGTACGGCCACCCGGATCGCCATCGCCGCCGCCGTTGACGTCGCCATGTGCCTCGGTGTCAATTATCCGCGGGGGCCGCTAGCCTGTCGGCCTGCCCGCCGTCCGCGACGTGCTGGCCAACCTCGGCGCCGCCTATGGCGAGGATCGCTACCGGACCTCTCCCCTCTTCCACCAGATGGTTTTCGCCAGAAAGAAATTCCATGATTGACGATGTGATCGCCAAGGACTCCCCTGAAGTTGTCGCCGAGGAAGTCGCCCGCGCCATGTGGCCGCGCGACCACGCCAGCCAGTTGCTCGGCCTGCGCATCCTGACCATCCGCCGGGGCTATTCGCGGATGCTGATGACGGTCCGCCCGGACATGGTCAACGGCCACCACATCTGCCACGGCGGGCTGATCTTCACCCTCGCCGACAGTGCCTTTGCCTACGCCTGCAACAGCTACAACAAGAACACTGTCGCCTCCGCCTGTCACATCGACTTCCTCGCACCGGCCAAGGAGGGCGACATCCTCGAGGCGGAGGCCGTCGAACAGTCACTGTCGGGGCGCACCGGCGTGTACGATGTCACCATCCGGACGCGTAGCGGCAAGGTCGTCGCCCTCTTTCGCGGCAAGTCCTACCGCATCAACGGCGAGGTCATCGCCGGCCTGCAGCATGCCGACGAGCCCCGCTTACCGTAATCAGGAAGAACAGCCATGACCGTCAAGAAACCCCTGCCCGGCGATCTCGAGCCGATCGAGACCGCCAGCCGCGACGAGATTTCGGCGCTGCAACTGGCGCGCCTGAAGTGGTCGCTGCGCCACACCTGGGACAACGTCGCCCCTTATCGGCAGAAGTGTGCGGCCAGCGACGTCCATCCCGATGACCTGAAGACGCTCGCCGATCTCGCCCGCTTCCCCTTCATGACTAAGGCCGACCTGCGCGACAACTACCCGTTCGGCCTCTTCGCCGTACCGCGCCAGGAGTTGCGCCGCCTGCACGCATCGAGCGGGACAACCGGCAGGTCGATCGTCGTCGGCTACACGCGGAACGACCTCGACCACTGGGCCGACCTCGTCGCCCGCTCGCTGCGCGCCGCCGGCGGACGCGCCGGGGACATGGTGCACATTGCCTACGGCTACGGCATGTTTACCGGCGGCCTCGGCGCCCACTACGGTGTCGAGCGCCTCGGTTGCATCGCCGTGCCGATGTCCGGCGGCCAGACCGAAAAGCAGGTGCAGCAGATCATGGATTTCCAGCCCGAAATCATCATCGTCACGCCGTCTTACTCGCTGGTGATCGCCGAGGAATTCGAGCGCCTCGGCATCAAGCCCGGAGAGATTTCGCTAACCGTCGGCCTCTTCGGCGCCGAGCCCTGGGGCGAAGGCATGCGCTCCGAAATCGAGCGCAAGCTCGGCATCGACGCCATTGACATCTACGGCCTGACCGAGGTGATCGGCCCCGGCGTCGCCAGCGAGTGCATCGAGACCAAGGACGGCCCGGTGATCTGGGAAGACCATTTCTACCCCGAAATCATTGACCCGGAAAGCGGCGCGGTGCTACCCGACGGCGAGGTCGGCGAACTGGTGTTCACCTCACTGACCAAGGAAGCCTTCCCGGTCATCCGTTACCGCACGCGCGACCTGACCCGGCTGCTGCCGCCGACCGCGCGCGCGTTTCGCCGCATGGGCAAGATCACCGGACGTTCCGACGACATGCTGATCATCCGCGGAACCAATGTCTTCCCGACCCAGATCGAGGAGCAGATTCTGCGCGACCGACGCCTCTCGGGCAATTATCAGGTCGTCGTCACCCGCGACAAGCATCTCGACAACCTGGAAGTGCGCTGCGAAGTTCAGCGCGAGCTTTCCGGCCAGTTGCGCAAGGCCGACATCCAGGCCATCGCCAAGGAACTGCGGCACCGGATCAAGAGTCATGTCGGCGTGTCGACGCTGGTCAGCGTCATGGAGTTCGACACGATTCCGCGCACGCAGGTCGGCAAGGCCCGCCGTGTGCTTGACAAGCGCCAAAAGCAGAAGTGAGAAACAGCCGGTGACCGAAGCATTTATCTGCGACGCCATCCGCACTCCCATCGGCCGCTACGGCGGCGCGCTCTCCGGCGTGCGCGCCGACGACCTCGGCGCCGCGCCATCCCGCTCAGGGCGCTGATGGAGCGCAACCCGCGGGTCCACTGGAGTGCCGTCGACGACATCGTCCTCGGCTGTGCCAACCAAGCCGGCGAGGACAACCGCAACGTCGCGCGCATGGCCGGGCTGCTTGCCGGGCTGCCGGTCGACGTGCCGGGGACCACGATCAACCGCCTGTGCGGTTCCGGCATGGACGCGGTCGGCCTCGACGCGCGTTCGATCAAGGCCGGCGAAGCCACGCTGATGATCGCCGGCGGCGTCGAGAGCATGTCACGCGCCCCTTTCGTCGTGGGCAAGGCGGAATCGGCCTTGGCGCGCAATGCCGCCATTTTCGACACGACCATCGGCTGGCGCTTCGTCAACCCGGCGATGAAGACGCTGTACGACACGCACTCGATGCCGCAGACGGCCGACAACGTGGCCGCCGACTTCGCCATCGCGCGCGCCGATCAGGATGCCTTCGCACTGCGCTCGCAGCAGCGCTGGGCCGCCGCCGACGCCGCCTGTCGTTTCGCCGACGAGCTGGTAGCGGTCTTCGTCGCGCAGAAAAAGGCGACCCAAAGCGGGTTGATCGTGACGAACACCCGCGCCCCGAAACAACGCTGACCATGCTGGCCGGCCTCAAGGGAATCAACGGCCCGGAACTGAGCGTCACCGCCGGCAATGCGTCCCGCGTCAACGACGGCGCCTGCGCGCTGCTGCTCGCTTCCGAAGCCGCCGCTCGCCGCTACGGCCTGCAGCCGCTGGCCCGCGTCGTCGGCATGGCCACCGCCGGCGTGCCACCACGGATCATGGGCATGGACCCGGCCCCGACGGTGCGCAAGGTGCTGGCGCTGACCGGACTGACGCTGGCGCAGATGGATGTCATCGAAATGAACGAAGCCTTCGCCGCCCAGGCATTGGCGGTCTTGCGTGATCTCGGTCTGGCCGACAATGCGCCGCAGGTGAACCCCAACGGCGGCGCGATCGCGCTCGGCCACCTTCGCCATCCCGCCCGACGCCCGCAACACCTTCGCCTTCGAGCCTGGCCAGTTCCTGACGCTGCGCGCCAGGGTCGATGGCCAGGAAGTGCGCCGCAACTACACAAACCGCCTGACGTTGATCCACATCCTCTCGCGCCAGGCGCAGGAAGTTGACCTGCTGCAAGGCCGCATCGACGGCGACAAGGTGCGGGCGATCATCAAGGCGCTGTTGCCGGTCGGCAGCATGGATGAAGTCTTCGTCTGCGGCCGGGAAGCGATGATCGAAGCAACTGAAAAGGCCTTGGTCGCCGCCGGCGTCCCGGAAAGCCGCGTCTATACCGAACGCTTCACCAGCGGCCCGGCGCAGGCCGCGAAGATTCAGGCCGACACCGATGCCGCCCCAAGCCGCACGGCCGCCGCCAAAGACATCACACTGACCATCGTGCTCGACGGCAAGCAGCACGAACTGCACATCGGGCCCGATGAGCATGTACTCGACGCCGCGCTGAACGCCGGCCTTGACCTGCCCTTCTCGTGCAAAGCCGGCGTCTGCTGCACCTGCAAGGCCAAGGTGCTGTGCGGCGAAGTGATGATGGACAAGAACTTCACCCTGGAAGCGGCGGAGATGGATGAGGGCTTCGTCCTCGCCTGCCAGGCCCGCGCCACCAGCAAACAACTGACGATCAGCTTCGACGAACGCTGACATCACCCGGCCCTGGCAGGGGATTTTTGACGCAGAACGCGCGGATGAACGCGGATAGGAAGCCACGATCCCTTGATCTGTGGAAATCAGCGCAATCTGCGTCAAAATGCAGTTTCAACACGAGCCACACCCCAAGCGACCGTTACTTTGGAGAAGAGACATGACACAGGCAGTACTGGTTGAAACCCACGGCAAAGTGGGCCTGATCCGCATCAACCGCCCGGAAGCGATGAATGCGCTGAACAACGACGTCGTCGACGGCATCGGCGCCGCCATCGACGCCTTTGAAGCCGACGACAACATCGGTTGCATCGTCATCACCGGCAACGAAAAAGCCTTCGCCGCCGGTGCCGACATCGGCTTCATGAAGGATTTCGACTACATGCACGCCTACCAGACCGACTTCATCACCCGCAACTGGGAGCGCATCAAGACGACGCGTAAGCCGGTCATCGCGGCGGTAGCCGGCTTTGCGCTGGGCGGTGGCTGTGAAATGGCGATGATGTGCGACATGATCTACGCCGCCGACACCGCCAAATTCGGCCAGCCGGAAATTCGCCTCGGCACCCTGCCCGGCGCTGGCGGCACGCAACGCCTGCCGCGCGCGGTGGGCAAAGCGAAGGCGATGGACATGTGTCTGACCGCGCGCATGATGGACGCCGCCGAAGCCGAAAAGTCCGGCCTGGTCGCCCGCATCATTCCCGCCGACCAGTTGCTCGAGGAAACGCTGAAGGCCGCCGCCACCATTGCCGGTTTCTCGCTGCCGGTGGTCATGATGGTCAAGGAATCAGTCAATCGCGCCTTCGAGTCGTCGCTCAACGAAGGCCTCCTCTTCGAGCGCCGCGCCTTCCACGCCAGCTTCGGCCTCGAAGACCAGATGGAAGGCATGGCCGCCTTCGTCGAGAAGCGCAAGGCGAACTTCAGGAACCGCTGATTAGCTGGGATTTCAAAATCAACCGGGATTTTCGGTTGACCGCAGCAAAGGCCCAAGCAGCGCGGCATTCAAATTGTGGGCAGGCCATAAGCATCGTGACCTCCCCTGTTGATATCCAGGATTCTTGTCAATTTAAGTATCCTTTGGGATACAATTTAACCATGAACACCATCTTCACCACTGAGATTTTTGACGCGTGATTCATAGCGCTTCGCGACAAACAGGCGGTCAGGCGTATTCAAGCCAGAATTGATCGGGCTGAAGATGGCAATTTTGGCGACTGCGAACCAGTCGGCGAAGGCGCCTCGGAAATGCGCATTCACGTCGGGCCCGGCTACCGCGTCTATTTTGTAAAGCGGAGCATTGAGGTGGTTGTGTTGCTGGCTGGCGGGAATAAATCCACCCAGTCAAAGGATATCAAGGCGGCGCTGGAAATTGCGCGCGCCCTTTAGGAGACGATCATGGGCAGCATCAAACTGAAAAAATGGGATAGCGCTGAACACCTGAGAAGCGACGAGGACATGGCGGCCTATCTCGAAGCCTGCATGGAAGAAGCCGGGGATGACGCCGCATTCATTGCCAAAGCCCTCGGCACGATTGCCCGCGCCAAGGGCATGACCCAACTCGCCAAAGAAACCGGTCTTGGAAGGGAAAGCCTCTACAAAGCTCTCTCCGGCGAAGGAAACCCAAGTTTTTCAACTATTCTCAAGGTCGTGCACGCCTTGGGCATCAAGCTGCATGCCTCGCAGGCCGGCGTTTGAAAAGGTTGGGAAGTGATCACATGGAAACTGTGGTCTGTCCCTGAGGTTTTCCCTCATAGTTTGGCACTTATTCAATAGGTTGAAGACAAATATTCACGCGGAGAATGAGGAGTAGACTCGTTGCTTTGGGTAAATCGTCAAGGGCTGGCGGATCATGAGTGCGAAGAAGATGATAGTCGGAATGCTGGCGGGGTGTCTGTCGAGCCTGCATGTCAAATTGGCCTGTGCGGTTGAGGCGGCGGTAGGCAGTGCGCTGCGAGGTGGTCGCTTGAGCTTGAGTCAGCTTGCGCGGTCTGTGCAGTCGGCGACGTCGATGCGTCATCGAGTCAAGCGCATTGACCGTCTGCTGGGAAATACCTCGTTGCACATCACAAGGACCGAGATTTATCGTGAGGTGGCGTCACGTTGGCTGACCGATCTCGATAATGTGCGGGTGGTGATCGATTGGTCGGACGCCACGACCGATCAACGCTGGCATCTGCTGCGTGCCAGCATCGCCGTCAAGGGCCGCAGTGTGACGCTGTACGAGGAAATTCACGCGCAACGACTGTATGGTAATCAGGCGGTGCATCGTCGGTTTCTGGATTGTTTGGCGAAGCTGCTGCCCGACGGGTGCACTCCGACCCTCATCACCGATGCCGGTTTTCACTCGACCTGGTTCGACTTGGTCACGGAACATCATTGGCCGTGGATCGGACGCATCCGTGGCAAAGACAGGGTCAGTATTACCGAAGGTCCATGGAAGCGCTGCACCGAGGTTTTTCCGGATGCCACGCCGTGCGCCCAAGCCTTCGACAATGCCCGATACGTTCGTAGCCATCCGACAGACTGTCGGTTGGTGCTGGTTAAACGCGAAGCCAAAAGGTGCCACCATTACACGCGGACGGGCAAACATTCTCGCTCCCATAGCTCGATCAAGGCGGCTCGTGGTGCCAGAGAGCCATGGCTGCTGGCCTGTTCTCCAGCATTTCCAAAAGCGAGCCCAGAGACGAATGGCACTTACTTAAGCCCCAACATACTGATGTAATTGATAAAGCAGGCTGAATCGACGCGTGATAAGTTGGAGTCGCCAAACACCCGACTGTCACCCGAGGAATCAGCCCCAATGCATGCTACTCACAAAGCCATCACCCGGCAACGTCACGCGATTTCGGCGAAGGCCAACAGCGTAGATGCCCACGCGTTTTTCGATCTATTGACTGGGCCGGAACTCTTCGATGCCGTGGAGTTGGCCTTGCCGCCGCACCGAGAGCGACTGTTTCCGCCCACTGAAACGCTATCGATGTTTTTGGCGCAAGCCCTCAGCGCCGACCGCTCCTGCCAACGCGCCGTCAATGAAGGGGCGATCAAGCGCCTGATCGCCGGACTCACGCCCTGCAGCTCCCATACCGGCGCCTACTGCCGGGCTCGCCAACGCGTGCCGACGTCGATGGTCAGTACCTTGACCCATCAGACCGGGCAATGGCTAACGGCCCATGCCCCGGCGGCATGGCACTGGCGGGGGCGTCCGGTACGATTGGTGGATGGGGCCACGGTGATCATGCCCGATACTGACGCCAATCAGGCCGACTTCCCGCAGCCCGGTAGCCAGAAGGCTGGATTGGGATTCCCGCAATGCCGGATCGTCGGCCTGATCTGCCTGGGCAGCGGTGCTGTGCTCAATGCCGCGATCAGCGCCTGTCGCGGCAAAGGCAGCGACGAGCAGTCCTTGCTGCGCCGCCAGATCGACACCTTGGTGCGCGGCGATGTGCTGGTGGGCGATGCGTTCTTTGCCACCTACTTCCTGCTCTGCGCGCTGATCGAGCGAGGGGTTGATGCCGTCTTTGAACAACACGGATCACGCCAACGCACCACCGATTATTGCCTCGGCCAGCGACTGGGGAGCGTGACCACCTGCTGGTTTTATCCAAACCAGGCATCAAGCCAGACTGGATGTCTCAGGAGGATTACGCGCAGGCACCGGCCAGTGTCACGGTTCGCGAGCTTCGGGCGGGGGGCAAGACACTCGTCACGACCTTTCTGTGTCCAAAGCAAACATCCAAGGAGGCCATCAAACGCCTGTATCGGGATCGCTGGCATGTTGAACTTGATCTGCGCAACATCAAGACCACCTTGGGCATGGAGCAACTGGGCTGCCAAACGCCAGCCATGGCCGTGAAGGAAATCTGGGTCTATCTGCTCGCCTACAATTTGATCCGCTTGATGATGGCTCAAGCGGCGCTACAAAGCGGCCTCTTGCCCCGTCAGTTGAGCTTCAAGCATGCCGTGCAAGTCTGGCTCGCCTGGGCGCCTCATGCCTATCATGGTGGCATCGCACACCCCAGCCAACTCTTCGCCCTCATTGCCCAGCAAACCGTCGGCAATCGCCCAGGCCGCATCGAGCCTCGTGCCCTCAAGCGACGCCGCAATGCCTACCCATTATTGATGAGACCACGCCCTATGGCACGGGAGGATATCCAGCGCCATGGGCACCCAAAAAAGCTTAAGTAAGTGCCATTCGGACCAGAGACGATTATTGACCAGTACTCCCGACGAATGACCATTGAGGAATCCTTTCGTGATCTCAAGAACGAGCGGCTTGGTCTTGGCTTTAGCGCTTCGCGATCACGCTCGGGCAAGCGACTTGAGATTCTGCTGTTGATTGCTCACTTGACCCACTGGCTGATGCGCCTGATCGGCGAGTGCGCCCAGCAGAGCGGGATACAGAGGTTCTTCCAGAGTGTGCCCGGTCTAAAGCACAAAGAGATTTCAGCCATCACATTGGCTCGTCGAGTCATCGATGCCGGGCCCTCCTGGCTTAACCAAATTCGCCCGAAAGACGCTGTTCCGATTCTCCGGCACCAAGCTCAACAGGCTTCTCATTTGGCATTTATATGAGGGGAAACCTCAGGGTCTGTCCAGAATGGCGCTAAGTTAAGGCTGTCCAGCATGTCCAGCGCCAGCATTGTCGCTGCAAAAATGGACGCAATACGTCCTTAACTTAGCGCCATTCTGGTCTGTCCACGGTTCTTCCTGTCCCCGGTTCTTCCGGTTTTTCCGATTCGCTTGCGGTTCTTCCGATTCGATTCAGGGGGAAAGTGAATATGGACGACATTTTTGGTTTGCTACAAGAGTTGAGAGGCTTGGTTGTATTGTTCAAGGGGCAAGTCGAGATTCAACACGATTGGGTTTCCCCGTTGGTGTTCGCCTTATTCACGTTCATGAACTCCATTCGCATCTTTGCCTATCTGCCCCAGATCATCAAAGTCACAAAAGACGAAAACGGCGCATCGGCCATTTCGTATAGTACCTGGGCGCTCTTTTTTCTATCCCACCTGGCCACCGTTGCCTATGCAGTTTTTTGTGTAGGTGATCCTGTTATGGCTTTGATTTTCTTTGGCAACGCTTCAGCGTGTTTTGTGCTTCTGCTGGCGACCTTCGTAAAGCGCAGAAACCATGCCATTGTATTACTGACCGACCGTCATTAAGCAGCCAGTTATTCGCCCCGGAAACCAGCCAAGCGATCGCACCAATGAAAGTTGGCTGACCGATTGAAACGATCTGCACCCAAGCGAATCCACCTACATTTTCCTCAAGCGAGCAGAATCGGGGGACGACAGGCCACGATTTCCACTCATTGCCACGGTCAACCGCGAAAAACAGCCAAAAACCGTTGTTTGTCCCCTGTTATCGCTCCATACTCGACGATCTCACCTCAAGGAATGTCGCGGCACACCCTGAAAAAATTTGTTTTCAAGTTTTTCAACACAATCGGCCAATAGCCAAAGTTCGTGGTTGCTATGCAATTCAGATTCCATCACCATGCGTTTATAGTTTCTTTAGGCTCTTTAACCGTCACGTCTTGAACTGGCCAACGGAGCCGAATTTGCGTGGGACAACTTGAGCGAATTTCATGCTTTCCAAGCACACCTACATCTAACGGCTAAAGAACCTTTCTCTTCAGCGTTGTCAGGCGCTTAATGACCCTACATCTGCCCCGCTCCCTGGAAATAGAGCCAATTATTCCTCATGCTGGCATGTACCGTCCTGACATTGATGGCTTGCGCGCCGTGGCCGTTTTGGCCGTTATCCTGTTCCACATTAATCCGCATTGGCTGCCCGGCGGTTTTGTCGGGGTGGACGTGTTCTTCGTTATCTCGGGGTACTTGATTACTGGTATCGTAGCCAAGGAACTGCAGGAAGGCCGCTTTACCATCAAGGCGTTTTACGAGCGCCGTATACGTCGCATCCTGCCCGCTCTGTGGGCCCTGCTGCTGGTGTGCTTGCCCATCAGCTTTTGGTTAATGCTGCCTGCCGACGCCGAGGCGATGGCCAAGTCCGCCATGTGGTCCATTCTTGCGATGGCCAACGTCTATTTCTGGCGCGAGGTCACTACCGATTACTTCGCACCGCAGTCGGCGCAGATGCCATTCCTGCACTTGTGGTCGCTAGGCGTCGAAGAGCAGTTCTACGTGTTGTGGCCACTGGCCCTAATGGTTACCTGGACGCTTTGGCGCCGAAGGCCGCGGGCATTAGCCGCTGCTCTAGCGGTGGCACTGGTTTGTTGTTCGACTTTGTTTGCTGAATGGTTGATCGCCGCACAGGAAATCCGCTTTGCCTACTACATGCTCCCTGCTCGAGCAGGCGAGCTAGCTGTTGGCGCGGCGCTTGCGTTGGCTTGGCCGCAGCTGGCGGAACTTGTCCGGTCTTGGCGAGTCTTCGGTGATGGGGCCGCAGTATTGGGCTGGGGGCTACTCGTGGTCAGCGTTTTCTGGCTAAGTGAGCACGAACCCTTCCCCGGTTGGCGCGCCCTGCTGCCCACGCTCGGAGCGGTGTCGCTCATTGCGGCTGGTCATGTGGGGTTGGGTAGCTTTTGGCTCCGACCACTATGCCACCCAGCATCAATCTGGTTGGGGCGCTGCAGTTACTCCGCCTATCTCTGGCACTGGCCTGTACTGGCGTGGTGGCGTTACCTTTGGGGGCAACCGGGTGGGGGGGAGGGCTTGGGCCTGCTCGCCCTAATCCTGCTACTTGCCGGTGTCAGCCAGCGCTGGATTGAAGAGCCGGCGCGGCGCGACAGTGGCAGTTGGGGGCGAACACTCAGCCTGTACTTCCTTATGCCCGTGGCACTCTTGGGGGTCATGGCTCTAATGATTGCACGGGGTGAGCGGTGGGGCCTTCCTCTGTACCCTGCGGCTCAACTGCAAGGCTGGGCAGAGCTCGAGAATTTCACACGCCCCGTGCACCATTTGGACTGGGTATGCCAACAGCACGTCCTCAACGCCAAGACCCTGACCGATCCTAGCTGCGAGTTTGGGGGCGGCAACGAATCCACCCAAGTGATGCTGCTTGGGGATTCCCATGCAGCGCAATTCGCCCCTCTAATCCGCAGTGCTGCGGAGATTCAGGGCGTGCGTGTGCGCTCAGTTGCTTTGGGCAGTTGTCCGGCTCTGCCGGGGCCATTGGCCGGCGTGGTCAGCGATAGCAGATTAGCCGCGTGCGAAGAAGGCATGCGCCAGGTATTGGCGCGAGCTGAGGACTTCCGGTTGTTGATTATCGGCGGGGCTTGGGCGGGCTACGCCCAGAGAGATCCTCGTGTTTGGGAACGCCTAGAAGCACACTTGTACAGCCTTACGGCGCGCGGGCATCAGGTGTGGCTGCTTCCTCGCGTGCCAGAAGTACGGGGATATGATGCTGCATGCTCCGCAAAAAGGCTGCGCGTTGGCGATTGGCTACGATGCCCAACGACCTTGCCTCAAACTGAACCGAACGACGATACCAATGACCGGCTGGCGCAAGTGGCCGGACGCGTACCTGGGGTTCACTTCTTGCCATTGCGGCCTGGGCTTTGTAGAGAGGCTCATTGCCCGGTGGCGGATGCTCAGGGTCATTTTCTCTATTCCGACGGCAGCCATCTCAGTGTATATGGCGCTCAGCAGCTGGCTGCTGATCTGCAGCAGGAAGGCCGATTACCCGATTTACGGCAACGTTGAAGATATTTTCATCAATCGGCTCTCGGTCGAAGGGGGACTTATTAATTCCAATTAGCGTTCAAGATGATACTAACGCTAGAATATTCCCGAGTGCAAAAGACAATAAGTCCTAAGAAATAGATAGGGGACAGACCAGAATGGCGCTAAGTTAAGCCCATTCAGTGGAAAAGCCGTTCATGCCATAGAGATAAATGAGATAATTTGGCATGAAAATTGGCACGCTCTATCTCCCTGGATTTCACCTATCGACGCTGCGCCGCAAGCCACGCTCTGGCGCGCAAAAGCTGGCTGACGAAAAGATTCGGATTCGCCGGCATACGATCAGCCAACTGGGGGAGTGTTTTGGTTCCTTCATTCCGACCCGCGAACTGGGGAAGGAGAAGGTGGGTAATTTCAGTCGGCGTCGGATATTCAGCAAGGAGAACACCTTCTGGGGGTTTTTCACCCAGATTCTCGACGCCGACGGCGGTTGCCGGGAAGTGGTTCGCAAAGTTCAGGCGTTTGCGGCTTCTCGTTCGATGCCGGTGCCCTGCGCATCGACCTCGGCGTACTGTCAGGCCCGAAGCAAACTGGAGAGCGGCGGACTGAAACGCATCCTGAAGCACAGCGCCGAACAGTTGCAGCAGCGGGGACAGCATCGCCGATGGAAAGATCGGCGCGTCGTGGTAGTCGATGGAACGGCAGTGAGCATGCCCGACACCCCGGCCAATCAAGAGGCGTGGCCCCAGCCGGGAAGCCAGAAGCCGGGATGTGGATTCCCACAGGCCCAGATCTGTGCCTGCTTCTGTCGACAAACCGGCACATTGTTGAGTCATCGGGTCAGTTCCCTCAGGGACGGCGAATTGACTCTTCTGCGCCAGCAATGGGGAGAGTTCAAGCCCGGCGACATCATGATGGGTGACAAGGGGTTTTGCAGCTATTACGACGTCTGGAAATTCCAGCAAAGGGGCGTGGACACGGTGATGACCCTGGCGCGGCGGACACCGGTCGAAGCGGGGGCGGCGAGCGACGTGCTGGGGCCGGACGACTTGCTGATCACGTGGCCCAAGCCCGTCTGGAACAAGAACCTGAGCTATTCCCATGAAGAATGGCGGACGCTTCCCGACGCTCTCACGCTACGCCAGATCAAGGTCACGATCACGGTGCCGGGCAGGCGCAGCGAGTCCTTCTATCTCGTGACGACCCTGAGCGATGCATCACGCTACGCGGCCTCTGAACTGGCGGATCTGTATTTCCAACGCTGGGATGTCGAACTGTTCTTTCGCGATATCAAGACCACCTTGGGTATGGACGTGCTGCGCTGTCGTTCTCCGGAAATGGTGGAGAAGGAAATCCTGATGCATTTCATTGCTTACAACGCCATCCGCTTGCTGATGGTCGAAGCGGCGACCGAGGTCGATCAGGCGCCACGCCGACTGAGCTTCAAAGCCAGCATTCAAGCATTGCGCCAGTGGGAACCCTTGTTCAGCAGAACGAACGACCCGAGGGAACAACGGCGATTGATGGGGGCGCTTCGATCTTCAATCGCCGGACATCTTGTACCTCATCGACCGGGACGAAGGGAGCCTCGATGCGTGAAACGACGACCCAAACCTTTCGCGCTTCTCACTGCGCCGCGGCACCAGATCTGCGAAATCCCACATCGAAGCCGCTATCATGCAAAAGTGGCTTAACTTAGCGCCATTCGGTAGAGTAGAGAATAGGCTTTCGCCTGCCCTCCCTCATCAAACCGTGCATGCGGTTTTCCCGCACACGGCTTTCCGATGTTCTTCATGCCGAGACATGCGCCGAGCGCCAGCCCGCCACCCCGGAAATCTTGTATAGCCCGTGACGCTCGTAGAGGTCGCGACGTGGAAATCGACACAAGGCCGCTTTCCTGTCCTTGACCTTGTGGCGCCTCATCAAGTGCGTTCGCAGTCGGTCTTCCGCATGCTGCCTGACTTTGCTCATCGCCAGACTTGAGTTCCGGTAGTGAAAGTAGTTCGCCCAGCCTCGCAGGCTGCGGTTCACATTTCCCACAATGTCGCCCAAGGGGATGGCGGTCAGGTTCCTCTGGGTCAGTTCCGTCAGTCTCGCCTTGATCTTCTTCAGCGATTTGTCTGCCGGTCTGACATTCGGGTACGGCTTTCCAGTTTTCGCCCCTCGACTCATCTGTAGCGTAAAACCCAAGAAGTTGAAGCTGGCTTCGGTGGCGTCCATGATGTGGGTCTTGGCTTCGTTGAGACTGAGGCCCAAGCGTTCCAGCACATGACGCACCACGTTCAGCGGTTCCTCTACATCCTTTCGGCACATCACAACAAAGTCGTCCGCGTAACGCACGAGGTGCGCTTGCAGCTTACCCTTGAGGTTTCGCCGTTGCCATAACCGGTCAAGCAAGTGCAGGTAGCAGTTGGCCAGTAACGGTGAGATCACGCCGCCTTGCGGGGTGCCTTTCCGGTTGGCTTTCCCGCCGCCTACGGTCTTCTTTACGCCGCCTTCTTCACCGATAACCGGGGCTTTGAGCCATTGCTTGATGAGGTGCAATACCCCCCCATCGACAATGCGCTCGGCCACCACGGCCATCAGTTTGTCGTGCGGTATGCTGTCAAAGTATTTCGACAGGTCGGCGTCTATGACTTGGGTGTATCCGGCCCACAGCGTGTTGGCGATGTCATCCACGGCATCGTGGGCCGATTTCTTGGGCCGGAATCCGTACGAGTGCGCACAGAAGTCGGCTTCAAAGATCGGTTCGATGATGAGTTTCACCGCCATTTGCGCGACCCGGTCGCGAATCGTCGGGATGCCCAGTGGACGCTGACTGCCGTCCGCTTTGGGGATCATGGCGCGCCGCACGGGTTGAGCCTGGTAGGTTTTGTCTTTCAGATCACGGGCCAATTCCCGCAGCAACGTTTCTACCCCGATTCCGTTCTCTATGGCTTCGAAGCTGATCCCATCAATGCCGGAACTGCCTCGGTTGGCACGGACAAGACGCCAGGCGTGATGGAGGACATCCTCCCAGCTGATCTTGTCGTAGAGCGCGTAAAAGCGGTAGGCCGTCTCTTGCTTGGCCTTGGCATAGAGCTTCCTCTGTAGCGTCCTGATCGTATCCGGGGTGGTTAGCGACATGGCAATCCCCTGATCCTCCGCGCTTCGGTTGCATGAACAAAGCAGGGTTCCTTCCCTCGACCGGGGTTGTGTTGTCCCGCGATCTCAGTCGGTACTATGAACCCCTCCGACTCCCGTCTCAGGCCGCTGCGCTTTCGTTTCCTTATACGCAACAGTCGGTGGCCTCCCCACCTCCGCAGACGGGTCTCCAGCACTGGGCAATAAATCTTCGAAAACATGCCGACCCTGCTACCCCGGGAGTCAACGAATGCCACTTCCGTTATTTCAGCATCCACCCAACGGCCTTCCCCTTCTGTCCACAGGGTCGGCGTCTCCACTTCGTTTACGAGGCTACTCATGGGTTCACTTACGTTACGGCCTGCTCTCTTGCTGTTTGGAAACTCACGACCCCGCGTTACCGCGACGCCGCTTCCTCATGCTACCGGGGCGTACGGACAACTCCCCGGACGGGACTTCAACCCGCTAGATTTACTGCTGTTACTGCGAACGAACAGAGCACGATTTCTACTCATGACCGCTATCCGAAGATCACGGTCAACCGGAAAATCCGGCCAAAAATGACTACTTGGCCGGCTTGAGCTTGGCAACCGCTTCTTGCAGCGGTTTGAACGGCCCGTATTTGTGCTGCTCCGGGATGCCGCCGCCGTAGTACGGAGGATAGGCTGAATCCACCGGCTTGTTGTAGCCAAGCGGGTAATCCTTTTCCAGATTCGGCTTGACCGGACGCGAATGGCTCAGCACGTAGGCGGCCACATCATAGGCTTCGTCGTCGGACAACAACGCGGTTTCCATGGTGCGGCCGAGCGGCATGTTGGCCTTGATGAAGGCGGATGCCGTCAGCAGGCGGCCCATGCCGGCGCCCTTGTCGAAACTGTCCTTGCCCCACAGCGCCGGGAAGATATAGCCGGTGCCATCGCCAAGCTGGCCTTTGGGCGTGCCTGAGC
Organism: Candidatus Dechloromonas phosphoritropha; assembly: GCA_016722705.1. Lineage (NCBI taxonomy): Bacteria > Pseudomonadati > Pseudomonadota > Betaproteobacteria > Rhodocyclales > Azonexaceae > Dechloromonas > Candidatus Dechloromonas phosphoritropha. The sequence continues at coordinate 1,364,446 of JADKGN010000004.1, forward strand.
CATCCGGCTTGTGGCAACTGGCACATTCACGCTCGAAAATGACCTTGCCGGCAGGCAGGTCGGCCTTGCGGTCCGGCGGGGTGAACTTCATCGTGCCAGCACCTTCGACATGGCTGCCAACCGGGATGCCGGTGGACAGGAAGTGCATGTAAGTGACGAAGGCCTTCATCTCCCGGCTATTCACAGGAATCGCCTTGCCGGCCATGCTGCGCTCCATGCAGTCATTGACACGATCCTCGATCGTACCGATGGCATTGTCACGGGCCCGGTAGATCGGGTATTTGGCACTCACGCCGACCCAAGGCATGGCATAAGGCTTGGTCGCGCCATTTTCATGGCAGGACTGGCAACTCAGGTTATTGCCGGCGTAGCGCATCTTCTTGTTTTTGGCGTTCGGCCCGAGATACACCGAGGTGTCGTTCGTCAGCGCCAGGCCGTAACGCGCCAGTTCGCCATAGGCATCGTTCGGCAGTTTCTCGATATCCGGCGCCTGCCAGTTCGTGACGACATTCGGCGCAACCGGCGCGGCGGCCGACTTGGTAGCATCGGCAGCCCGTACCGGACCAAGAGCAAAGGAGAAGATGAGCGCTGTGGAAAGCGCCAGGGGCGTGAAATATTTTGTCATTTTGGTTCATGGGTTATTCGAGGTTGATAGGGAGACACTGATTTATTCGAGAATTGCCATTCCGGCGAAGGACGGAATCCGGAAAAATGAACGGCCTGGACCCCGGCCTTCGCTAGGGTGACGAATAGATAAGCGTTTCCATAGATAGTCGCATGGCGCAAGAATGACAACAAGCACTGAACCGGCACAATGTAGGCGGCGGAAAACCGTACTTCGGCCGCAACGACCCAATCAATCGTACCTGAGCAGAGGGTAACTTGCATCTCTTCGTCGATATCTCCAGCCACGGCTTCGGGCACCTCGCCATCGCGGCGCCGGTGCTGAATGCGCTGGCCGAAATGGCCCCGGACTTCCGGTTGACCATACGCAGCGGCCTCCCCCGGCAGAAGCTGGCACAGCGCATCCGGCCGCCCTTCACCCTGATTGCCGGCAGCAGCGATTTCGGCTACGTGATGATCGACGCAACACGCATCAATCTCGCGGCCAGCGCCGCCGCCTATCGCCACGCCCATGCCGACTGGCCGGCCACGGTTGCGCGTGAGGCCGCATGGCTTGCCGTGCTCAAGCCGGATCTGGTCATCACCAACGTCGCCTATCTGCCGCTGGCCGGCGCGGCACGGCTCGGCATCCCCGCACTCAGCCTGTGCTCGCTCAACTGGGCCGACCTCTTCGCCCATTTCTTCGGCCATGAACCCTGGGCGGCGCCGATCCACGACGCGATGCTCGCCGCCTACCGCAGCGCCCGGACTTTCTTGCGCGTCACCCCCGGCATGCCGATGCACGAACTCCGCAACCTCGACGCCGTCGGCCCGATTGCGGCCATCGGTCAACACCATGATCTCGGGCTGAACGGCAACAAGGCCGTGCTGATCGCCATGGGCGGCATCGACCATCGGCTGCCGGTCGAAAATTGGCCACGGCTGCCCGGCATCCGCTGGCTGGTCGCCGCCGACTGGCAATGCGCGCACCCGGACACCATCGCTCTCGAATCGTTTGGCCTGAGTTTCACCGACCTTCTGTGCTCGGTCGACGCCGTCATCACCAAGCCCGGCTACGGCACCTTCACCGAAGCCGCCTGCAACGGCACGGCGGTACTCTACCAGCGGCGCGACGATTGGCCGGAGCAGGACTGCCTGATCGACTGGCTGCGGGGCAACGCCCGCTGCCTGGAGATTGCGGCCGACTGCCTGCTCGACGGTGGGCTGGCGGAGAGCCTGCGCGCGCTCTGGCGGCAGCCGCCGCTGCCACGACCGGCGGCAACCGGCGCCGCCGAGGCGGCGGCACGGATATTGGGTGCACTACCTGCGGAAGGTCTTCCCGAAGGATTGACCTCGCCACTGTCGGGTTCACCGCCGGCGATCAGAAACGCCAGCCGAAGCGCTTGAGCAGTTCGCCAGTCTCGCAGATTGGCAGGCCCATGATGCCGGTATAGCTGCCGGCAATAAATTCGATGAACAGCCCGGCGCGTCCCTGAATACCGTAGGCGCCTGCCTTGTCCATCGGCTCGCCGCTGAGCACGTAGCGACGGATTTCTTCGTCATCGATGTGGCGGAAACGCACTTCGCTGACCGACTGCACGTATTCGGTCCGCCCTTCGTGGGTGACGGCGACGCCAGTCAGGACGCTGTGGGTCTGGCCGGAGAGGTGGCGCAGTATTGCCGCCGCATCGGCCTCGTCGACCGGCTTGCCGATGATCTCGCCGGCCAGTTCCAGCGTCGTGTCGGCCGCCAACACCGGGCGCAGCAGCAGGCGCCGCTTGAGGAGAAGATCGAGGCCGTGCTCGGCCTTGGCGCGGGTGACGCGCTCGACATAGGCAAACGCCGTTTCGCCGGCATGCACGCCTTCATCTACCTGCAGGTCGGTGCGCAGGCCGCCACGGAAGATGATGGTGTCGAACGCCACCCCCATCTGGGTGAGGAGTTCACGACGGCGCGGGCTGCGCGAGGCGAGGTAGAGACGCATGATGGAATCTAGCCTTCCCGGTGATAGGGGTGGTTCTTGAGAACGCTGACCGCGCGGTAAAGCTGTTCGCACAGCACCAGGCGGGCGAGGCCGTGCGGCAGGGTCAGGCTCGACAGGCGCAAGCGGTCGTCGGCCTGGCGCTTGAATTCCTCGTCGAGTCCGTCGGTGCCGCCAATCAGCAGCGCGACGTCGCGACCATCCTGCATCCAGGCCTCAAGCCTTTGGGCCAGTTTCAGCGTGGTCAAGTCGTCACCCTTTTCATCGAGGACGACGATGCGGCAGGCAGAAGGCAGCGCATCGCGGATACGGCCCCTCTCGGCAGCGAGCAACTGTTCGCGGGTTTTCGAACCGCGCGGTTCCGGCTTGATTTCGGTAACGGCGGCGGGCAGTTCGCGCGGCATGCGCTTGAGGTACTCGGCGCAGCCGGCGCTCACCCAGTCGGGCTGGCGATGGCCGACGGCGAGCACGTTCAGCTTCATTTGGTGGCGGTCTGCTCCATGGCCTTGCGCCGCTGCACCGGCGTCGTCTTCCACAGTTCCTCGAGGTTGTAGTACTGGCGCACCGTCGGCTGCATGACATGAACGATCAGGTCGCCGAGGTCGACCAGCACCCACTCGCCGGTTTCCTCGCCTTCGATCGACAGTACCTCGGCCCCCGCTTCGCCGGCCTTTTCCTTGACGTTGCGGGCGAGTGCCCGGACTTGGCGGTTGGAGTCGCCGGTGGCGATGATCATGGAATCGAACATCGAGCTGAGCCCGATGGTGTCGATGACTTCGATATTCTTGCCCTTGATGTCTTCGAGGGCGGAGACAACGAGTTTTTGCAGCTTGCGCATTTCCATCGGGGTTAGGACCTGTCTCTGTAGAGTTGGTGAAGCCTAATGTAGTCGAGAACGCCATCGGGCAGCAAATAGCGGGGCGAGTGCCCGGCGGCCAGCAGATTGCGGATCCGGGTCGCCGAAATCGCGAGCTGGGTCATCGCGAAGGTGGCAATGCCGCCAGCCGGCTTCGCCCGCAGGCCAGCGGCATCGGGCAGGCGGCGGTCGCCGAATTCGGTCGCCAGATCGTGCGGCAGGCTGGCGACCCCGACCGGAAACCCGGGGCGGTGCGCGACGGCAACATGGGCCAGCGCGAAGATGTCGCGCCAGCGGTGCCAGGTCGTCAGGCCGGCAAAGGCATCAGCGCCGACAAGCAGGACCAGCGATTGCCCGGCGCCGAGTTCGCCACGCAGGCGTTCAAGGGTATGCACGGTGTAGCTCGGGGCGGCGGCCTCGACCTCGCCGGCATCCACCGAAAAACGGTCGTTTTCCGCGGTCGACCGCAGCACCATCTCGAGCCGCTGTTGCGCGGTTACCTCCGGCGCGCCGCGATGCGGCGGCTGCCCGGCGGGAATCCAGCGCACCCCGCCGAGGCCAAGGTTGTCAATCGCCTCCTCGGCCAGCCGCAGGTGACCGAAATGAACGGGGTCGAAAGTGCCGCCGAAAACGCCGAGCGCTTCAGACAATTTCGGATTTGACGAAGATGTCGCGGTAGCTGGCGTAGAAGCTGGCATAGACCGTCGAGAACACGCACAGCGCGATCACGACCATCAGCGGCAGGATGATGAAGCTGGCGATGAAGCTGCCCTCGCCCCCGGCGAACACGCCGGCGAGCATGGCGAAAGCCAGCCCCGGCAGGATGCCGGCGAAGATCACCAGCGCGGCGCCAAAGGTGAGAAAGGCGCGCCAGTTGATCCAGCAGGCGACAAAGCTGAAGAACAGTGACTTGCCGACGCTCTGTCCATGCCAGGCCGCCAGCACCGGGGCGAACCACCAGGCCATCAGGACCGGTGTCATCAGGGTCATGACGAATACCGACGGCAGGAAGAAACTGCCACTCTCGAGCACCTCGCGGTCGGCGGGCTCGCTTGACAGGATGAGGCGCAGGAGATCGCCGCCGTCGAGCAGCGCCGAAAGAAACAGAATCACCAGCGTGCAGAATAGATAAAGCGCGCCGAGGGCCAGCAGCACGCGGGGATTCTGCTTGATTCCGCCGAACAGCGTCTGCACACTGATCGGCTTGCCCTGTTCGAGATCGCGCGCCGCCTGCATCAGGCCGACCGTCAGGCCGGGAATGATCATCGACGCCGCCACGGCGCCGATAATGGGAACCAGGTTGAGAAAGATCACGGTCAGCCAGTAGCTGACCACCAGCATCGACAACAGTGGCGGGTTACGCCGGAAAATCGCAAAGCCGGCATCGAGCCAGCGCCAGCCGGCGGCCGCCGGAAGTTTTTGCGCGTGCATGGTCAGGCTCCCTCGAAAATGTCGAGATAGGAAGCGTATATCGCGCCGGTGAACAACGGGATCAGCAACAGGTAGCCGATGAAGAACGGCAGCGCGGCGAAGAACATGGCGACAGCCAGGAGCAGCGCAAAGACGACCATCGCCAGCCAGTTCTTGACCCCGGCGGCAAGGCTGGCCTTCATCGCCGGCAGCGGTTGCATGTCGTGGAAAAATACCAGTGCCGGAGCAAACCAGGTCGCCATGATCACCGGGATCGACAGGATGAACGCCAGCAGGCTGGCGATCATGGCACCTCCGAGGGCGATTCCGAATCCGGCGACGCGTCCGGTGATTACACCGCCAAGGAGGCCACCGCTGACCAGCAGGAAGGCGAGGAAAGCGATGCCGAAAATGCCTGTCGCAAAAAAGACGCCGATCATCACCAGACCGCCGGCGTTGTGGCGGAAGCCGGCGAACAGATCGGCGATTTCTGCACTCCCGTCCGTATACTGGTTCCGGCTCATGAGCAGCCAGCCGCCGGCGAAGACCGGCAGCAGGACGCTCACCGCGATCTGGCCGAAGACGGGAACGATCTGCACCCCGAGCACGATCACCATCATCAGCACCGAGCTGCCAATCCACGTACCGGGATTGGCGATGAACAGCACCCACCCCCGACGCAGCCACTCGAAAGAGGCTGCGGGATCGACTTCCCGGCTGGCGCCGGTGAAGGCTGGCGGGAGGACCACTTGAATTTGCGTACTTTCTTCCATACTGGGATGCTAACGGCGCGAGCCTTCCTGAGCAAGGCAAAGACGCCGCAGAAGTTGTCCGAAATGGTCCGGATCCTTGATCGTTACCACAGCGCCGGGACGCGGGTGCTGCCGCGCATCGAGTCGCAATAGCCAGAAACGAAGCGCTGCGGCACGGCGCAGCGCCGGCCACGCGGCCTCTTCGCCCGACGTCAGCGGCCGCAACGCGCTGTATCCGGCAATCAGGGCGGCGAGCTGATCGGCCTCGGGGCACCAGTCGTTGGCCACCACCGCCAGATCGAACAGCAGGCTGTCGGCGCCGGCGAAATAGAAGTCGAGCACGCCGGAAAGCTCTTCGTTGTCCTGCCACAGGACATTGTCCCGGAACAGGTCGCCATGGACGATGCCGTGCGGCAGACCTGAATAATCCTGCGCCGCCTGGAAATCGAGTTCGACGAGGAGTCGACCGCGTTCGTCGGCGGACAGCGCCGGCGCCAGCCGCCGACCGGTCCGTTCGCGCCATTCGTGGCCGCAGGGATTGGGTAAGGGCGAAGGAAAATCGACGCCGGCCAGATGCAGGCACGCCAGCATTGTCCCCAGCGTCCGGCAGTGCGCTACGGTTGCCGCTTCGATGCAATCACCGGGCAGACAGGTGAAAAGAGCCGCCGGCTTGCCGGCCAGCGGCCGCCAGAAGCGCCCGTCGGCGGCAGCCAGCGGTCGCGGACAGGGAATCCCGCGCGCCGCCAGATGCTCCTGGAGAGCCAGGCAGAAATCGAGATCGCGGGGCGCCAGGTGCTCAAAGATGGTCAAGACCCAGCGCCGGCCGCTCGCCGTAACGAAGTAATTCGAATTTTGCATGCCGGCGGCAATGCCGGTCAGCGTGCCCGGAGCACCTAGCCCGAGCGGCGCGAACCAGAGCGCTAACTCGTCGGGCTCGACCGTCGTGTAGACTGACAAGCGGCTACCAGCTGAAAATTCTCCACATGGCCGGCGTCACCATGGTTCCCGGGTTGTCCTGCTGGACGAAGTTGCCGTCGCCCTGCTGATCGACGAGATAGTACACGGGGCCCACCGCCGGAGTCACCTTGACCATGTAGAGCCTGCCGTTCTGACGGAACTCCTCGCGGGTCTCGGTTTCGGTCTTGACGATCGTGACCTGTGGCTCGAGCGCCGCGTCGAAGGCTTCCATGCCCGGCGGTGGCGGCGGAACGGCGGGCAGCGGCTGAAGATTGTTCTGTTGTGCGAAAGCCGGCAGCGATGCCAGCAGGATGACGGGAATTAGGTGGCGCATGGTGTGATCCTCGAAAATCTGCCGCTGATTCTATTACAGGTTGAGCATCAACTCACGTTCGCCGGGCAGCGGACCGAACGGCCGCGCCTCGTAGTGTTTGAAAATCGCCTCGACGACCTGCTGCGGCTCATCGATCAACTGGATCAGATCCATGTCCTTGGAGTTAACCATTTGTTCCTCGACAAGTTTTTCCTTGAACCAGTCGATCATTCCCCGCCAGAAGTCCGAACAGACAAGAATCAGCGGAATCTTTCTCGCCTTGCCGGTCTGGATGAGAGTGAGCGCTTCCATCAGCTCGTCGAGCGTACCGAAACCGCCGGGCATCACCACGTAGGCACTGGCGAAACGCACGAACATGTACTTGCGCGCGAAGAAGTGGCGGAAGGTCTGCGAAATGTCCTGATAGCGATTGGACTGCTGCTCGTGCGGCAACTGGATGTTCAACCCGACCGACGGCGACTTGCCAAAATAGGCGCCCTTGTTGGCGGCCTCCATGATGCCGGGTCCGCCGCCCGAGATCACCGAAAAGCCGGAATCGGATAGCAGGCGCGTTGTCTTCTCGGTAAGATCGTAGTACGGCGAGCCGGGCGCCACGCGGGCGCTGCCGAAGATGGTGACCGCCGGCTTGATCGCCGCCAGACGCTCGGTGGCCTCGACGAACTCTGACATAATGCCGAAAATTCGCCACGATTCCCGGGCCGAGGCAGTATGCAACAAGGCCTCGGATTCGACGCCCATCACCAGTTTTTCGCTTTCCGTCACTTCTCATGCCTCTCTTGTTGTTGGTGGACGGCTCGTCCTACCTCTACCGCGCTTTTCACGCCCTGCCCGACCTGCGCAACAACGCCGGCGAGCCGACCGGCGCCTTATACGGCGTTCTCAACATGCTACGCCGGCTGGAAAGCGACCACAAGGCGGACTACAAGGCCGTCGTCTTCGATGCCAAGGGCAAGACCTTCCGCGACGATTGGTATCCGGAATACAAGGCGCACCGGCCGCCGATGCCGGACGATTTGGTGCACCAGATTGAACCGCTGCACGCGGCGATCAAGGCGGCCGGCTGGCCACTGCTGATGGTCGACGGCGTCGAGGCCGACGACGTGATCGGCACGCTGGCAACGAAGGCTACGGTCGACGGGATAAATACGCTGATTTCGACCGGTGACAAGGATCTGACTCAGCTCGTGAACCCGCTCGTCCGCTGGTACAACACAATGAGCAACGAACTGCTCGACGAAGCCGGCGTCGAGGCCAAATTCGGCGTGCCGCCGAAAATGATCGTCGATTATCTGGCGCTGGTCGGCGACACCGTCGACGGCGTGCCCGGCGTTGCCAAGTGCGGCCCGAAAACGGCGCTCAAATGGCTGGCGCAATACGGTTCACTCGACGGAATCGTTACCCATGCCGACGAAATAAGCGGCGCCGTCGGCCAGAACCTGCGCGACCATCTGGAATTCCTGCCGCTCGGCAAGAAGCTGGTCACCGTCGCCCGCGACCTCACCAATTTGCCCGCTCCGACGGCGTTGACCGTAACGGAACGGGATATCGACACCCTGCGCGAACTCTATACCCGCTACCAGTTCCGTACCTGGCTCGGCGAAATTGATGGTCCCGAAGCAGCGGCCGCCGTGCCGGCTCGGGTATCGACACCGGCTGACGCGAAGCCTGCAGCGACCGCCATCACCGTCCATTACGAAACCGTCTTCACCTGGGCGCAATTCGACGCCTGGCTGGCCAAAATCGAGGCGGCTGAGCTGACCGCGCTCGATACCGAAACGACCAGCCTCGATTCGTTTGCCGCCCGCATCGTCGGCATTTCGCTATCCGTGACGCCGGGCGAGGCCTGCTACATTCCGCTCGCCCACACCGCCCCCGGCGTCCCCGAACAGTTGCCGCGCGACGAAGTTCTGGAAAAGCTGAAACCCTGGCTGGTCGCGGTCGACCGGAAAAAAGTGCTGCAAAACGCGAAATATGACCAGCACGTTTTCGCCAACCACGGCATCGCACTGGCCGGTATCGAACATGACACCATGCTGCAAAGCTATGTCATCGAATCCGACAAGGGCCACGACCTCGGCCAGTTGTGCACCCGCCACCTCGGGCTGGACACCATTGCTTACGTAGACCTGTGCGGCAAGGGCGCGCGGCAGATCGGCTTCGACCAGGTCGACATCGAGCGCGCCGCGAGCTACGCCGCCGAGGATGCCGATGTCACGCTGCGCGTCCACCAGGCGTTGCACCCGCGGTTCACCAAAGAAGAGGGGCTTTCCTACATCTACCACGACCTCGAGATGCCGGCCCGCCAGGTCATCTGGCAGATGGAGCGCACCGGCATCCTGATCGACGCCGCGATACTGACGCGCCAGAGTCATGAAATCGGCCGGAAGATCATGGCGCTTGAAGCGCAGGCCCATGAACTGGCCGGCCAGCCGTTCAACCTGGCGTCACCGAAGCAACTGGCCGACATTCTGTTCGAAAAGCTGGGACTGCCGATCAAGAAAAAGACGCCGTCCGGTGGCCCATCGACCGACGAGGAGGTGCTCTCCGAACTGGCCCTCGACTACCCGCTGCCCAAGCTGCTGCTCGAACACCGCAGTCTGGCCAAGCTCAAGGGCACCTATACTGACAAGCTGCCGCGGATGATCAACCGGGATACCGGGAGAGTGCATACTCACTTCTCGCAAGCGTCGGTAGTCACCGGCCGCCTCGCCTCGAGCGACCCCAACCTGCAGAACATCCCGGTGCGCAGTGAGGAAGGCCGCAAGATCCGCACCGCCTTCATCGCCCCACCGGGCAGCAGCATTGTTTCGGCCGATTATTCGCAGGTCGAACTGCGCATCATGGCCCACCTCTCGGGTGACGAGCGCCTGCTCGACGCCTTCGCGCACGGCGAGGACGTGCACCGGGCAACGGCCGGCGAGATCTTCGGCGTCACCCCGCTCGAAGTCGGCCCCGACCAGCGTCGCGTCGCCAAGAGCATCAACTTCGGCCTGATCTACGGCATGAGCGCCTTCGGCCTCGCCCGCCAGCTCGGGCTGGAACGCAGCGCGGCGCAGACCTACATCGACCGCTACTTCGCGCGCTACCCCGGCGTCGCCCGCTACATGGAGGAGGCGCGGGAATCGGCGCGCCAGCACGGTTACGTCGAAACCGCCTTCGGCCGCCGCCTGTACTTCCCGGAGATCCGCTCGAGCAACGGCAACCGCCGTCAGGGGGCGGAGCGCGCCGCGATCAACGCGCCGATGCAGGGAACGGCCGCCGACCTGATCAAGATGGCGATGATCGCCGTCAACAACTGGCTGGAAGACCCGGCGCGGAAATCCCGCCTCGTCCTGCAGGTGCACGACGAACTGGTGCTGGAAGCGCCCGACGACGAACTGATGGAAGTTCGCACCCACCTGCCGCGGCTGATGGGAAATGTGGCGACACTCAAGGTGCCGCTGGTCGTCGAGGTCGGCATCGGACCGAACTGGGAGGCGGCGCACTAGCCTCGCCACCGGCCGGGGTTTTCAGTCGCCCGCCGATTTCTCGGCCTGTACCTGCAGGCTGTGCAAGCGGGCGTAGGCGCCGTTCAGCGCCAGGAGATCGGCATGCCTGCCGGATTCGCTCAGCCTGCCTTCGTGCAGGACAACGATGCGATCGGCATTCTCGATGGTGGACAGGCGGTGGGCGATGACCAGTGTCGTGCGCCCGCGCATCAGTTCGTCGAGCGCCGCCTGCACGTGGCGTTCGGATTCGGTGTCGAGCGCCGACGTCGCCTCGTCGAGGATCAGGATCGGAGCGTCCTTGAGGATCGCCCGGGCGATGGCGAGACGCTGGCGCTGCCCCCCGGAGAGCTTGACGCCGTTTTCGCCGATCATCGTGTCGATTCCATCCGGCAGCACGTCGATGAACTCGAGGGCATGGGCGGCGCCGGCGGCGGCGCGAATCTGCTCGCGCAAGGCTCCCCGTTTCGTTCCATAGGCAATGTTGGCGGCGATGGTGTCGTTGAACAGAACCACATCCTGACTCACCAGCGCGATGTTTGCGCGCAGGCTTTCCAGCTGGATCTCGGACAGGCGATGCCCGTCGATCCGGATCTCCCCCACTTCGACATCATGGAAGCGCGGCAGCAGGTTGGCGACCGTTGTCTTGCCGCTGCCCGAGGCGCCGACCAGTGCCAAGTACTCGCCTGGCCGCACCGTCAGCGACAAGTCGTTGAGCGCGGGACGCTCGGCACCAGGATAGATGAAGGTGACATGCTCGAAGTCGACATGGCCCCGGGCGCGTCCGAGTTCGACATTCCCGGTATCCTCCTCGGCCGCTTCGTCGATCAGCGCGAAGACGCTTTCGGCTGCGGCAAGCCCGCGCTGGATCGGCGCATTGACGTCGGTCAACCGCCGCAGCGCCGGCAGGAGCATCAGCATGGCGGTGATGAAGGAGACGAAGTTGCCGACCGTCGTCTGGTCATCCGCCGCCTGCCTGAGCGCGACGCCGATGATGATGGCGAGAGCGACCGCGGCAAAGAAATGGACTATCGGGCTCTGGCCAGCGGAAGCGAGCGTCGCTCGCATCGCCAGGCCGCGCTGTTCGCGGACAGCCTGGCGAAAACGTTCCCTTTCGTAGGTCTGGCCGCCGAAGATCCGCACCACCTTGTAGCCCTCGATCGTTTCCTGCAGGACCTGAGTAATCTTGCCCATCGCCTGCTGCAAACCACGCGAGACCGTGCGCAGCCGGCGACTGAAGAAGCGCACGGCGACCGCGATCGGCGGCGCCATGACGAGCGTGATCAGCGTCAGTTGCCAGTTGAGATAGAACAGCCAGCCCATCAGCGCGATGATCGAGAGTGAATCCCTGATCAGCGAGGTGATCGCTGTCGTCGCCGCGCCGGTCACGTTGGTGACGTCGTACATGACGCGCGACATCAGGTGGCCGGAAAGATTGTCGCTGTAGTAGCGCATCGGCAGGTGGACGATGCGGGTGAACATGGCCTGGCGCAACTCGGTGATGACATTGTTCGCGACCCAGCTCATGGCGTATTCGCCGAGAAAACCGAAAATCGCGCGGACCAGGAAAATCGCCAGAATGATGAGCGGATAGATCAGCCAGGCCCAGCCGCCCTGAGTCTTGGCGAAACCATCATCGAGCATGTACTTCATCATCGCCGGAAAGACCGGCTCGGCCAGGGACGACAGGCCCATGCACAGCATTGCCGCCAGAAAGACCTGCCAGTACGGCCTGACATAGGTCAACAGCCGGGAATACAGCGCACGACTACTGGTCATGTCTCGGGCCATGCAGATCCCTGAAGGGCAAAGTTAAGGGGCGGATTATACCCGCCCGCCCGGCGACTCCGACGCTCACCGCTGATGGTGGCGTTCGGCTCCGCAGGATCAGCGACCGATGGCGACGGTGGTCAGCGACCCGTGGGCGAAAGCGAGTTGCGGCCATTCGCCGGGCGGCAACCCGCGCCAATGCGCGAGCAGGACGCGGATGACCCCGGCATGGGTGACGATGACTGACTCCGGGGCGTCGAGCCCGGCGACGAAATCGAGCGCGCGGCGCTGCAGCGCCAACGGCGACTCCCCGCCCGGTGGCGCATAGCCGCCCACATTGGCTGCCCAGGCATCGAGTTCAACGCGCGGAATGGCATCCCACGGTTGGCCTTCCCAAACGCCGAAATTCATCTCGACCAGGCGGTCGTCGATCGCCGCCTGCGGCAGCAGCAGTTCCGCCAGTTCCCGGCAACGCCGCAAAGGGCTGCTCCACACCGGCAACCCGCCCGCCAGCCTGGCCCGCAAGCGCGCCGCGACGGCGCCGGCATTTTTGGCCGGAATATCGAGTCGACCGTAGCAGATGCTCGGCGCGACCACCGGTTCGGGGTGGCGAACGAGATGGAGAATCATGCGCCGGGCAAGACGACGACACCGGCGACGGGCAACGGAAGGAGGATTGGACGCATCCTGGTCAACCTGGAAAGGACGGGTGAATCCGCCAATCATACGGCATGAGCCGGCGGGCTGAAGGCTGACGCCGGGATTGGCATTGCCGGGTTAATGCGAACTAGCGACTCCGGCCCGCCGTGGCTATCGCCCCTTCCAGCCGACGAGCAACCCCTTCTGCAAGCGCGGGGCGTCCCGTCAGGTGGTTCTCGAACCGCAGGACCTGCGCCAGATCAGACAGCGGTTGTTGGACGGCATGGCGCGGTCCTCGACCAGTTCGAGCCCTGCCATTTCGGCAAGTCCGTTCACCTTCTCGAAGTCACGAATTCCCTGGTGCGGCGCATCTTCCCTGAGCCGGAGATCGAAGGCCGCGTTGCTCTCGCTGGTGAAGCGACCGCCATAGTTGAAGGGGCCGTAAATGGCGACCTTGGCCTGGTCGGCGAGAACGCCGGGCAATCCCGCAAAGAGTCGCTCGACGGCGGCCCACGCCATGATGTGCAAGGTATTGGCGCTGAAGACCGCATCGTAGCGCCCCGTCGGCCAGCTCGCAGTGACGTCCAGTTCGACCGCTGGCGGGGTGTTGGGGAGACCGGCCTCGTCCAGCCACGCATTGATTCCCGGCAAGTTTTCCTCACGGTCGGAGGCTTGCCAGACCAGATGCGGCAGACGGGCGGCGAAGAAGATCGCGTGCTGGCCGGTGCCGCTACCAATTTCCAGCACGGAGCGACGGTCGCCGAAGTGGTCGCGCAGCACATCGAGAATTGGCTCGCTGTTCCTCTCGCAGGCGGGGGCGTGGGGCTTTTCCATGGGCGGCAGTTTACCGGAAGACACCCACCTTAACGCTGGCCGGCATCGAAAGCCGCCTTCAGTTCGGCCAGCGGGCAAGCAGGCCGAGGTAGAAGGCAATTTCGCTAACCTGCTGCGTCGCACCCAGACAGTCGCCGGTGTAGCCACCGAGCCAGCGCCGGAACTTTCCGGCCAGCCAGAGCGTGGCGAGGGCGGCCAGAACACAGCCGGCAACAGCTTTCTCGGTCGGCAACAAGGTGAGTACGACCAGAACGAAGAGCAGCGCAACCAGCATCTCACCGCCGGAAATCCGGGTTGCCAAGGGTTTCGCCTTGGCCAGCAGATCCTCACGCACATAGTCCATGGTCGCCAGCAACACGGTCGAACAGAAGCGCGACACGGCGTGGCCGGCAAGCAGCGCGAAGGGAACCAGCGCGCCATCCAGCGAATTCAGCAGCGTGAACTTGCCGAGCAGAGCCAGCACCATGGCGACGACGCCGTAGCTGCCGACCCGCGAGTCCTTCATGATTTCGAGGATGCGCAGCTTTTCCCAGCCGCCGCCGAGGCCGTCGACAGTATCGGCCAAGCCATCCTCGTGGAAGGCGCCGGTGGCGTAGATGGTTGCCGCTAGCGACAGCAGCACGGCAACCGGCTGTGGCCAGAAGTACGCCGCCCCGAGATAGACCAGCGCACCGATACCGCCGATCAGCAGGCCGACCGCCGGAAAATAACGCGCCGAACGGTTTAGCGCCTCGCTCGAATGGCCGACCCAGGCCGGCACCGGCAAGCGCGTGAAGAAACGCACCGCGCCGAAGAAATATTCCAGCTCGCGACGGATCATGCCTTGTCCGACACGCCGGCCGACGCGAAACTGGCCATCTCGTTGAGAAAACCGGCCGCCGCCTGGACGAGCGGCCAGGCCAGCGCGGCACCAGTGCCTTCGCCGAGGCGCAGCCCGAGGTCGAGTAACGGCTCGGCATCCAGAGCCCGAAGCTGCGCGCCATGCCCGGGTTCGGCCGAGCGATGGCAGAAGATGCAATACGCGGCCAACGCCGGGAACAGGCGCGCTGCGGTCAACACCGCCGAACCGACGATAAAGCCGTCGATCAGAAGTAGCATCCTGGCTTCCGCCGCCGCCAGCATCGCGCCAACCATCATCGCGATCTCGTAGCCGCCGAATTCGGCCAGCACGTTCAGCGGATCATCGGCGCCGCCCGCGCCGCGGTAGCGAGCCAGCGCCTTGGCGAGCAGCGCCTGCTTGCGTGCCAGCCCGGCATCGTCGAGCCCGGTGCCACGCCCTACACACTCGGCCAGCGGAGTACCGGTCAGGCAGTGGGTAAGCAGCGCGGCTGACGCCGTGTTGCCGATCCCCATTTCGCCGAAGCCTACAACGTTGCAGCCATTGGCGGCGAGGTTGCGGACAAGTCCGGCGCCACGCGCGATCGCCTCGGTGCATTGCTCGGGCGTCATCGCCGGCTGCTCGATACAGTTCGCCGTACCTGACGCCACCTTGGCATCGATCAAGCCCGGGCGCGGTCCGAAGTCATGCGCCACACCGGCGTCGATTACGGTCAGGTTCAATCCGTTCTGGCGGGCGAAGACGTTAATCGCCGCGCCACCGGCCAGAAAATTCTCCACCATCTGCCAGGTGACGTCCTGCGGGTAGGCAGAAATGCCGGCCTTGGCCGCACCGTGGTCGCCGGCGAACACCAGCATGTGCGGCTGCGTCAGTTGCGGAGCCAAGCTTTGCTGGATGAGGCCGATCTTCATGGCCAAGGCTTCCAGTTGGCCGAGCGCGCCAAGCGGCTTGGTTTTCTGGTCGATCTTCTGCTGCAGTGCAGCGCCCAGGCCCTGCTCCGGGGCGACGATATTAAAACTTGAATGCATCCGATTTTTCCTGTCCAAAAAACCAAAAGGGCCTCGCCGCGGCGTTCAAAGGAACACCGCAGCGAAACCCTGTCCACAGGCTTCCAGCCCCACAATCCGATACGTCTTCTGGCTTTCGGATCAGCCGGATCGTCGCACCTTCCCGGCATTCGCCAGTGGTCTTCGCGACATCCGTCCCCGATTACAGCGGCGGGCCCGCCACGGAATTTCACCGTGTTCCGTCTATCGAATCGCGTTGGATTATATCGGAGCGGCAAGCATTTCCGGATTCGTCAGCTTGGGTGCGATGATCGCCAGAATTTCGAGTGCCGGTTTGCGGACCTCGGGAGCAACGCCATTCAGCATCTCTGCCGATCCGGCCACCGTCGCAGCCAAGGCCTCTCGTGCGGGGCGAAAACGCTGAGCGGCATCGGTGGCGTCCAACTCCCGCAGCAGTAGCGGTGCCGCCCCTCTCAAACAGCCAATAGCAAGGACCTCAATCAAACTTCCCGCTTCCTGATCCTGCAAGTGATCTTTCGCAGCCAGCAAACTGAATAGAGTCCGTGTAGCAATTTCGGCCTCATCCAGTCGCTTGATCGCAAATAGCACCGTAGCCGCTGTCGCAAGCGTTGCCACATCGTCTGGCGCAAGTTCTGTCGCTCGTATAACTGCCGCCACACACTCATCCTCGGTTTCTTGCTGATCCGACAGCGATGCGGCCAAGAGCAACCAGTTCTCAGCGGCATTTGGCTCCATGGCGCACAATTTTCGTGCAAGGGAGGTGGCTTCGGGACGGCTCGATACATCCTGAACCAATAGTAGGCTCAAGCTCCGCAAACCCTTCCAATTTTCAGGCTCGACGGCCAAGGCTTTGCGATAGACAGCTTCGGCCTCTTCACGGGTTTCCGGTGATTTCTCGAAGACGCCTCCCACGAGAAGCAGGACGGGAGGATCCTCCGGCGCAATCTCCCTCGCCTTGCGCGCGGCATCCAGCGCACCGTCGATCTTGTCCTGCTTGATCAACGCTTCCGCCAGGCAAATCCAGTACAACGCGCCACTGGGATCAACCTCAATCGCATCGCGGGCCAGACGCTCATGTTCCGCACCTTCTTGCACATTCTTGGGTTGGTTGAATAGCCTTGGCACAATCCCCAGCAAGGGATATTCAAACCTCAATGCAGCAGCCTCCCCACCCTCGACGTCCCTTGGACTCTCCATGTATCCGTTCGCGATCGCCGAAGAAAGTTGGGAGGTGCCAAGCGTGCCAAATGTTGTAGTGCCAATCTGCATTGCTTGTTTGACAAATTGTTGAAGGCTCTCGCGATCCGTAGGTAGGGTTCCGTCAAAGGCACCAATCAACTTCAGCAATATCTGTGAAGGCAATGGCAGTCCCAACACCTGCTCAATCACGCCCTTGTCTTCCTCTCCCGCAAACATCCTCTCCAGAACTGTCCTTGCCGCCTTTCTTGCCCTAATCCGCTCGGCCTTGCTCGCCAGATCGCTGTCGTCGCCCGACATATCGAAGATTTCCTCCAGCATCGTCCCGCGCCTCGAAAGAATGACTTCCAGCGCCCGCGTCTCCAATGCGTGCACGACCGGCATCGGACCAATCGCCCGACACAGCGCCAGCATGTATTCGGCTCTACGTGCGTCTGCAGAAGGGGCCTGCAAGCTTTCGTGCGCCAGACGCTGCAACTCTTTCGAGCTGAAAAACACCCGCAAGAACTCGACCAACCACATCAATTTGCGTCTCACCCGGCGACTGGCGCGCATCAGATACCAGATGTTGAAGAAGCGCTCGGCGACCTGGAAGGCCATCCGCTTGCCACTACCGGCCTTGACCTTTTCGGCAACACCGCTCTGCACCAGGCGATCGAGTTGAGCAGAAGCGAGGTTGACCGTCCACCCCAGCGCATCGGCGGCCTGGCGGGCACTCATCGGATCCCAGTGCAAGGCGAGTTTGTCGAGCAGTTGCTGGGCCTGGGTCGGCAGCTCGTCGAAACGGGCCTTGTAAAGCGGCGTCACTTCGTCGAGCAGGCCCTCCAGATCGGAACGCACGTCCCCATCGACGCCCTTCAGCAATACGCCGTAGAGCAGCACCGCGGTACGTGGATTGCCCCCGGTCAGCGTGTGCAGCACGCGCAGTCGGCCGGGGTCGGATTCGACGCGGTTCACCACGTCGTCGGCGCCTCTTTCACGTGCGAGGGCAACGATGGTATCGCGCATCTCGTCCTCAGTCAGTCCTCGCAATTCGTCGATCCGGAAAAAGTCGTAGAAGGCCGCGCCGTAGTCGTAGGTGCTTTCAAGCGCCCGGCTGCTGGCGCCGACGAGGAGGAGTTCCGGGTGTTGCTGCAAGGCTTCGCGCAGGACCCAGTCCTTGTCCTTGATCCGCTCCAGAACGAGGTCGATGTTATCGACCAGCAGCAACAGGCGACGATCCAGCTTTTTTGCCATCCGCAACAGGGCCTGCAGCGCGCACTCACCATCCTTGCGGTCCAGACGTTCGACTTCGGCGTCGATGGCTTTCACTTTGGCGACATCACCGCGCGCTTCGAGAAAATCACCCAGGGCATCGAGACAGTTGAGCCAGAAATCAGCCAGCGTGGCGACGTTGTATTGCTCTTCGGGAAAGGTCAGCGGCAGCCACTGCGCGGCCAGTTCAGCATCATCCTCAACGCCGATGGCAAGGCGGCGCAGCAAGGTCGACTTACCCATTCCCCGCTGACCGAGAATCAATCGATGCTGGGGCCGGGTACCCGGCTTTTCCCGGCGAAAGTCGTCAAGAAAGCGGGCGAGCAGATTGTGACGGGCGATGTAATAAGTGCGCACCTCATCGCGACTCCACAGCGCCGGATTGTAAAGCGCAGGGCGCTTCAACGCGGTATCGTGGCTCATGCGGTAAACCGCCGTTGCCAATAGACGCGCAGCCATTCAAGACGAAAGGCAAAGCGCCTCTGGCGCTCGATCAGGTAGCCGTCGCTGACCAGAACATCGAGCAGGTAATTGAGCAGTTTGTCGCGCTCGTCGGCATCTCGGATCGTTGTGCCTAGTACCTGTGCCAGGTTGTCCCGGCTTTCGCCTGCGGTCGACCGGCAAATCCGGCTCAAAAGCAACGCGGCCTGCCCGGCTTCAGGCTGGCCAAGTTCTTCATCCAGCCGCTGCCGCCAGTAATCGAAGTGGCTGCGATAACCCATGCCGAGCAGCTTTTCGAAAACCAGTTCGACCATCTCTGCATCCGGCGCTCGTCCGCTCTCCAGGCTTTCCTCCCGTAAGTGCTCGAACATCAGTTGCAGGTAGTAGGGAACCGGCCAGCCGACTCGTTGCACGATGACACTGCGTAAACTTTCGTCCACCACGATGCCGTAGCTGCTCGCCAGTTCGCCGAGAAAGCGCTTGGCGGATTCCTCATTGAATGCATCCAGAGGAAATGGCTCAAGATCGTTGATGGTGTCACTCAAGCCCAAGCGTGCGGCCAACGTATCCAGCCCAATGGAGCCGGCGAGCAGCCACTTGACACGACGATAATGGGTCTGGCGGAGGTCGCGCAGCCAATACAGAAATGCGCGCACCTTGCGCCTCCCTTCATCACCTTGTTGCAGCAGGTTGATGACGAAGACGGGCAGTTCATCGACACAGATCAGCCAGTCATCCTCGCCTTCCGAGAGAGCCTTGCCCAGTTCTTCGCCAGCGTCACGCCATTTTTCGGCGTTGACTGCATGCCATTCGATGCCGAGTTCTCCGAGCTTTACGCTCTTGATGCGGGCGAACAGCGCTTTGGTGCGCTGGCTGATGGTTTGCTGGGTGGCGAGCGCACTGAACAGCTCGCGAACGCAATCACTTTCGCTTTCGCATTTGGCGAAACTGCAATGCACGGCCCAACGGGAGTGCTGACGAGCCGTCGCACACAAACGGAGAATCAGAGAGGTCTTGCCGATGCGGCGTGGCGCGAGCATCAAGAGATGGCTACCCTCCAGCTTGCGCCATGCACGTCGCTGTTCCTGTTCCCGGTCAAAGAAATCGTCACCTTCAACCGGATTACCGACACTGATCTTCATGGAAATCTCCACAGCAAGATTTTTGTACAGCAATTCTGCTTTAAATCAGTTTTGATGTAAATATGTAACGCATAAAAAGTGTCCCGGTGAAATACAATTTCCATAAGCTATTTGGAGCCACAGCATCCCCATGAAAGAACTGATCCTTGGCGGCACGCGTTCGGGCAAGAGCGCGCTGGCCGAAAGCCGCGCCACCGCCACGGCATGCAAGGTCATCTACGTCGCCACCGCCACCCCGGGCGACCCTGAAATGGCCGCTCGCATCGCCCACCACCGCGCCCGCCGCCCGGCCGACTGGCATTGTGTCGAAGAGCCGATCCGGCTTGCCGACGCCCTGCGCGATCTGGCGGCCCCGGCAACCTGCATACTCGTCGACTGCCTGACCCTGTGGCTGTCCAACCTGTTCTTCGCCGGCCAGGCTGCTCGGCAAGCCGAAGCCGGGTTGCCCCTCGACTGCCCGCTGTTGCGCGAGCAGGTCGCCGCGCTGCTGGCCATCCTGCCCGACCTGCCGGGCCACGTTATTCTCGTTTCCAACGAAGTCGGCTGCGGCATCGTGCCGATGCACCCGGTTTCGCGGCTGTTCGCCGACGAGCAGGGGCGACTCAACCAGCGCGTGGCAGCGCGCTGCGATCAGGTGACGCTGGTCGCCGCCGGCCTGCCGCTGAGCCTCAAATCCCCGGCAACAGGGGCCTGAGTTTTTCCCGGTCGAGCGCGGCGTCGACCGAATCGGCCAGGCGATCCAGAGCGGCTTCGCGGCAGGCGGCAAAATTGATCCGCTCGGCGGCTTTCAGCCCGGCCCAGGCGAGCAGCGTGGTCAACGCCTCGGGATGGCCAAAATTGCCGTGGCAATGGGTGGCGAAAACCTGGTCATCGTCCGAGATGATGCCCTCGCTGCGGCCATCGAAGAGATGCACCGCCGGCTGCGCCAAACCATCGCCACACCTTACGCCAAGATGAATTTCATAGCCGGTCATTGCCGGCTGACCGGGTAGCGCCGGTTGACCACTGACGTTATGCAACTGCTTCTCGCTTTTCAGCGTCGTCACGCAATCCAGAATGCCCAGCCCCGGGCTGCTGCCGGGCAGGACGATCAAATCGGCAGCCGGTGGCGCTTCACCCGGTCCGATCCAGCGAAAATCGATTTCCGGATGCAGACGCGGCGGATCGAGGTCGTTGTGGTAGGAAACCCAGGGGTAAGCCGGGGGAATCACTTTAATTTTCGCGGCTTTTTTGCTGTCGACCGTAGCAGTCGTGATGGCGTCCTCGGCATCGAAAATCAGGCCATGCCGGCGCCTGCAGAGCCTGTGCCCGTTAAAATTCGCCGCCGTTCACCATCACCGCCGAATTGAGCGCCATGTTCTGCGGCTTGAAGGGGCGGCGCGCACACCGCGACGTTGCTGGATGCGGCACAGCGCAGCCACCAGCTTCGTTTTGCTGGCATCCGACGTGGTGCCTTAAAGCATCAGGGAATATGCGGACACGACGAACCCCGGATCGGAATAGTCGGGAGTTATCGCCGATACAATCGATTACGTTTTCTAACCCAGCCTTGCGGCAAAATGACCCATCAGGTGCATAACCGGAGACCGGCCACCATGCAGCAAAGTGTTTTCATCAGAACGGAATTTTTCCTGCTGATTTTGTTTTCTCTGGTCGTGCCGCTTGCCATCTACGCGTACATGATGTGGAAACGGGCCATTTCACGGAAAACCGTGTTTTTTCTGGCGATTGTGCTGATCGTGCTTGCCGGCATCGACATTCTCTTGCTGCAAAAGTTGAAGGGCCAGGCGGAACTGACATCATCGCTGATCGACAATGCGCTGTTCAGTTCGGAACTTTCGCTGGCCCTCTATCTTTTGCCGGCCCTGTTTGCCGGTGTCGGGATCAACATGATGTCGCACCTGCTGATCAGCCATCTGAGTCAGGCCGAACGTCAGTTTGACCGGGAGCACCCGACGCGCAATGGCGCAGCAGACGATGCTGGCAACTAGGCCGAGCCAGGCTGGCATTCGGCTGATTGCCCTGATCGAAGCGGGCAAGGGCAGCCTGGTCCTGCTCGCCGGGTTTGGCCTGCTGGAACTCGTGCATCACGACTTGCAGCACAGCGCCGAATCCATCGTTCGCCATTTCCACCTGAATCCGGCGAGTCATTACCCGAAAATCTTCATCGACAGCCTGACTCAATTCGACAGCAGCTATTTATGGCTGATGTCCGCAGCGGCATCTGCCTATGCCAGCCTACGTCTGATCGAAGCCTGGGGCCTGTGGGGGCAACGGCGCTGGGCCGAATGGCTGGGCGCACTGAGCGGCGCCATCTATCTGCCCATCGAAATTTACGAACTGCTGCAAGGCGTGACCTGGATCAAGTCGGGCATCTTCGCAATCAACCTGCTGTGCGTCCTGCTGCTCACCAATGCGCTGCGCAACCCGGCCAGGCATGGCTGAGAGCGGCGGCAACTTGCCAGTGCATGGCGCCTCACTTAGCGTCGTTTCTCTTGCCTTTTCCATCGCTAACCGGCGCTTTGAAAGCACCCACCCGCAGGACGACCGTTCTCCAGAATGAACCTCGACCCCGCTCTGTTTTCGATGCCTCTGGCCGCGCGGGTCGCCGTGCTGCTTGACTGGGTGCTCGGCGAGACGCGCCGCTTTCACCCGCTGGTCGGCTTCGGCCTGCCGGCCAACGAAGCGGCGTGGCAACGTCTGGCAACGGCTCTGAACGCATGGAGTACTTTATGAAAATCCGCCATTTTATTGGGTTGACCGCAGCATTCCTGCTCGCCGGCAGTGCGCTGGCGGATCTGGTCGTCCGCGACGATAGCGGCCGTGACGTACACCTTAAGGGGCCAGCCCGGCGCATCGTCACACTCGCCCCCCATTCGGCCGAAAGTCTCTACGCCGCCGGCGCCGGTGCCTATCTGGTCGGCACCGTTGACTACAGTGATTACCCGCCGGAGGCAAAGAAGGTGCCGCGCATCGGCGCTTATTCGCGCGTCGATCTCGAAGCGATTGCTGCCCTCAAGCCCGATCTGGTCATTGCCTGGCAAAGTGGCAACGCATCGGCACAGGTCGACAAGCTGGAAAAGCTCGGCCTCACCGTCTTCATTACCCAGCCGAACCGGATGGAAGACATCGCCACCCATCTCGAACAACTGGGCAAGCTGGCCGCGACCGATGCCACCGCGCACGCCGCCGCCGAGCGTTTTCGGGAGCGCCTGGCCGAATTGCGCAAGGCCAATGCCGGCAAGCCGACGGTGCGCGTCTTCTACCAGATCTGGAAAGCACCGTTGATGACCGTCGGTGGCCAGCAGATCATCACCGACGCCATTCGCCTGTGCGGCGGTGAGAACGTCTTCGGCCAGCTCAGCCAGATGGCTCCGACGGTCAGTGTCGAAGCTGTTCTCGAAGCCAACCCGGAAGCCATCGTCGCCACCGGCATGGGCGACGCTCGCCCGGAATGGCTGCATGACTGGGACAAATGGACACGCATGACCGCCGTCAACCGTGGCAACCTTTTCCATATCAATCCGGACATCATGCAACGCCACACGCCGCGCATTCTCGACGGCACCGAAAAGCTCTGCCGCCTGCTCGATACGGCGCGCAGCCGGAGACCGTAATGAGCCGCACGCCGCAACGCATCGTCTGTCTGACTACCGAAACCGTCGAGGTGCTCTACGCGCTGGGCGAGCAGGAGCGCATCGTCGGCATTTCCGGCTACACCGTGCGTCCGCCCCAGGCACGCAAGGAAAAGCCCAAGGTCTTCGCCTTCAGCAGCGGTGACATCGACAAGATTCTCACCACCCGGCCCGATCTGGTGCTCACCTTCTCCGACCTGCAGGCCGACATCTCGCGCGACCTGATCAAGGCTGGCGTGCCGGTTTATGCCTTCAACACGCGTAGCGTCGAGGACATTCTCGGCATGGTCGAAACGCTCGGCCGGCTGATCGGCGCCGAAGGCCGGGCGCTGGAAATCATCGCCGAGCTCGAAGCGCAGATCGCCAGGACCCGCGCCGTGGCCAGCGAACGCAACGCCCGGCGCGGCAAGCGACCTCGCGTCTATTTCGAGGAATGGGACGAACCCATGATCAGCAGCATCCGCTGGGCCTCCGAGCTGATCGAAATCGCTGGCGGCGAGGATGTTTTTGCCGGGCGCTCCCATTCGCCCCTGGCCCGGGGACGCATGCCAAGCAGCGACGAAGTCATCGCCGCGGCGCCGGACATCATCATCGGCTCCTGGTGCGGCAAGCACTTCCGCCCCGAACGCGTCGTCGCCCGACCGGGCTGGGAGGCGATTCCCGCGGTCAACAGCGGAAAGATGCACGAAATCAAGTCGGCCATCATCCTGACCCCGGGGCCGGTGGCGATCACCGAAGGCCTGCCGCTGCTGCTCGACATCCTGAACATCGACGACCGGTGATCAATCTCCAAGCGAAGGCGGCTGCCAGTCCATAGATCTGCTGGCAGCGCCCGGATAGGGAAATCCGCTTGCTCCACCCTCACACTTCAACTAGATTGACCGTTGATGGTTTGATCACCAAAGGAAAGCACCGATGTTCGGCGAACTAATCTTCCGGCAACTCTTCGACGCGGCGTCATCGACTTATACCTACCTGCTGGCCGACCCGCAATCCCGCGAGGCCGTGCTCATCGACACGGTCTTCGAGCAGCACCTGCGTGACCACGCGCTGGTCGAGGAACTCGGGCTCCGGCTGATTGCCGTCCTCGACACGCACTGCCACGCCGATCATGTGACCGGCGCCTGGCTGATGCAACAGTCCACCGGCTGCAAGATCGGGATATCCGCGCGTTACGGCGATGCGTTGCAGGGAGCCGATCTGCGCCTCGATCATGGCGATCGCGTGGCTTTCGGAAAGCGATCCCTGGAAGTGCGCGCCACCCCGGGGCACACCGATGGCTGTCTGACCTATGTGACCGACGACCATCGCCTGGCCTTCACCGGCGATTGCCTACTGATCCGGGGCGCCGGGCGCTGTGATTTCCAGCAGGGCAATGCCGTTACGCTCTTTCGCTCGATCACCGGGCAGATATTCAGCCTGCCCGACGACTGCCTGATCTTTCCCGGGCACGACTACAACGGCCGTACCGTCACCGCGGTCGGTGAGGAGCGGGCCCATAACCCGCGCATCGGCGGCGGCGCAGACGAACGCGACTTCGTTGGCTTCATGGAGAACCTCAACCTCCCACACCCCAAGCAGATTGCCGTCGCCGTGCCTGCCAACCTTCGCTCGGGCCGGCCCGACGACGGCGAGACACCGCGCCCTGCGGACTGGGGACCGGTACGCCAGAGTTATGCGGGACTGTACGAGATCGACCCGGAGTGGGTCGCCGAACATCTTGGTGCGGTGCACGTTCTCGATGTCCGGCAGAACGACGAACTGGACGAGCGGCTGGGCCGCATCGCCGGCGCCCAACATGTTCCGTTGAATGAACTCAAGGACCGCCTGGACGAGATTCCGAGGGACCGGCCGGTGATCCCTGTGTGCCACGCCGGGATGCGTTCGGGTCAGGCCACGGTGATCCTGCGCCAGGCCGGCTTCCCGCGTGTCGCCAACCTGCGCGGCGGCATGCTGTCATGGCAGCAGATCGGCCTACCGGTGGTCCGCGACGCCGACTCTCCGGCTTGACACGCCACCTGGCTGCCACCTTTCGGGAAGCAATCTGAAGGAGGGTCATCGCCAGCTCGCTCGCTCGCTCTAATCGGCTGCCTGAACAGAGGAGATACTCCATCATATTTGTCCTTTCCCCCTTCGCCGCCGCACTGCTGGCAGTGCCTGCATTGCCTGCCCGCGCCGCCGACAAATTCAGGTTGCGCTACCCCACGGTGCGCGAGCCCGGTTCCGACAATTATGCGGTCGACCACTCCTCTGGCATAATTTTGCTGGGCTCCGACGGCCAGTTCATCAAGAAATTCGCCTTCGCGACGCCGCTGGAGAAAGTCACCGCGCAACTCGTCGAGATACTGGATGAATACCCGGTTACTCCGACGTGGGGGCGCTGACCCCGGATTGACTTTTCACACCCCGCTAGGTATCGTCCGCAGCACGCTGGCAAGCCAGCCGCGCCGATTTGAGCTCTGCTTGCGGGCGCTCTACAAATTCAGCTAAAACGGGAACCGCCCAGTTCGCGTTTGTTGGCCAACTGGGCTTTTTGTTTTCAGGATCAGCATGCCAGGACAATCCGTCGGCGTCGTCGCAGCACAGAACGCCCATTTCGAACAGCCCCTGCAATTGCGCAGCGGCGCTGTGTTGCCTGCCTACGATCTGGTCTATGAAACCTACGGCACGCTGAACGCGGCCAAATCGAACGCGATCCTCGTCTGCCATGCGCTCTCGGGCAATCACCACGTCGCCGGACACTACGCCGACCAGCCGGACAATATCGGCTGGTGGGACAACATCATCGGCCCCGGTCGGCCGCTCGATACCGACAAATTCTTCATCGTTGGCCTAAATAATTTGGGTGGCTGCCACGGGTCGACCGGACCATCCTCACCGAACCCGGCAACCGGCAAGCCATGGGGCGCCGATTTCCCGATGGTCGCCGTCATCGACTGGGTACACGCTCAGGCGCGCCTCGCCGACCTGCTTGGCATCGACAGTTGGGCGGTGATCATGGGCGGCAGCCTCGGTGGCATGCAGGCGCTACGCTGGAGCATCACTTACCCCGATCGGGTACGCAACGCTATCGTCATCGCCGCCGCACCCAAGCTGTCGGCGCAGAACATCGCCTTCAACGATGTCGCGCGGCAGGCAATCCTGACCGACCCGGACTTTCACGGTGGCAATTACTACGAACACAACACGCGGCCGCTGCGCGGGTTGCGCCTGGCACGCATGCTCGGCCACATCACCTACCTGTCCGACGACCAGATGGGCGAGAAGTTCGGCCGCGAGTTGCGCAATGGCGCCTTTTCCTTCGGTTTCGACGTGGAATTCGAAATCGAGTCCTATCTGCGCTACCAGGGTGACAAGTTCGCCGGCAATTTCGACGCCAACACCTACCTGCTGATGACCAAGGCGCTCGACTATTTCGACCCGGCGCGCGAGGACAGCGGCAACCTGATCGCGACCATGGCGCGCAGCCAGGCCAACTTTCTGATCATCTCGTTTTCCACTGACTGGCGTTTTTCGCCGGCGCGCTCGAAGGAGATGGTGGCCGCCCTGCTTGCCAACGGACGCGACGTCTCGTATGCGGAAATCAGCCTCAATTTTGGCCATGACTCCTTCCTGATGGACGATGCGCACTACCACGGCGTTATCGATGCCTTCCTGCGGAATATCAAGCTATGACACATACCCTGGGCCGCGCCGACTTCGACCTCATCACCGCCCTGATCGAACCCGGCGACCGCGTGCTCGACCTCGGTTGTGGCGACGGCACGCTGTTGCGCCACCTGATCGACACGCGCGGGGTGCGCGGCTGTGGAGTCGAAATCGACGATGCGAACATCCTCGCCGCGATCAAAAATGGGATCAACGTCATCCAAGGCAACCTGGAACGTCCGCTCGACGAATTCGCCGACCAGGCTTTCGACCATGTCGTGCTGTCGCGCACCTTGCAAACAGTGCGCCACACCGAAGGCATCCTGCGCGAGATGCTGCGCGTCGGGCGCGAGGCGGTCGTCTCCTTCCCCAACTTCGCCTACTGGAAGAACCTGCGATCGGTGCTCGACGGGCGCATGCCGGTCTCCGAGGACCTTCCCTACCAGTGGTACGACTCGCCTAACGTGCGTTTCTTCACGCTGCTCGATTTCGAGGCGCTGTGCGCCAAGATGGGGCTGGTCATCCGCGAGCGCCACGTTCTTGACGAGGAAGGCAATCTGGTCGAGGGCGAAGTCAATTTTCTCGGCAGCCTGGCCGTCTATCGACTGACGCTGAAGCGCTGATGCCGGCCTGGCTTGCAGCGCTGCTGACGCGGAAGATGCTGATCTGCGTCTTCACCGGCTTTTCATCGGGCTTGCCACTCTATCTGTTGCTCAACCTGATGCCGGCCTGGTTGCGCAGCGAGGGCGTCGACCTCAAGACGATTGGCTTCTTTGCACTGATCCAGTTTCCCTACACCTGGAAATTCCTCTGGTCGCCGCTGCTTGACCGCTTCAGCGTTCCCGGTTTCGGGCGCCGGCGCGGCTGGATGTTAATGACCCAGATCGGCCTGCTGCTGACCATAGGCTTGATGGGCGGACTCGACCCGAAGGAAAACATCTGGCCGATCCTGTGGCTGGCCACGCTGCTCTCCTTTCTTTCCGGGACGCAGGACATCGCGGTCGACGCTTTTCGCCGCGAAATTCTATGCGACAACGAACTCGGCCTCGGCAACGCGGTGCACGTCAACGCCTACCGCATCGCCGGCCTGGTTCCCGGCTCGCTATCGCTGATCCTCGCCGACCGCCTGCCGTGGAACGAAGTATTCTGGATCACCAGCGCCTTCATGATTCCCGGCATGGTCATGGCCTGGCTGGTCAGCGAACCGCTGGTCAAAGGCGTGCCCAAGACCCTGCGTCAGGCGGTGACCGAACCGTTCCACGAATTCGTCGACCGCCAAGGCTGGCACGGTGCCCTGCTGGTGCTCGGTTTCATTTTTCTCTACAAGCTCGGCGACAGCCTGAGTACCGCGCTGGCGACGCCGTTCTACCTCGACATGGGCTTCACCAAGACCGATATCGGCCTGATCGCCAAGCATGCCGGGCTATGGCCGGCGGTGATCGGCGCTCTGCTCGGCGGCCTGTGGATGGTCCGACTCGGTATCAACCGCGCCCTGTGGCTGTTCGGTGTCGTGCAACTGGTGTCGATCTTCGGCTTCGTCTGGCTGTCCGCACACGGTCATTTCGCCAGTATCGGCGCCGGCGAGCGTCTGGCGCTGGCCTTCGTCATCGGACTCGAAGCACTCGGGGTCGGGCTCGGCACGGCGGCGTTCGTCGCCTATATCGCCCGCTCGACGCATCCGGCCTATACGGCAACACAGATGGCGCTATTCACCAGCCTGGCAGCGGTGCCGCGCACTTTCGTCAATGCTTCGGCCGGCTGGCTGGTGGAAATGCTCGGCTGGACCAGTTTTTTCTGGCTGTGCGCCGCGCTGGCCGTTCCCGGCATGCTCCTGTTGTTCAAGGTCGCCCCGTGGAACACACGGGAAACGGGCCTGGATTAGCCTGACTTCCGCCAGGCGACGGGAACGCCTGTTGCGGTCAACGCGTTCCGAGGAGCGAATTGCGAACCGACCGCCAGCCACGCCAGACAAAAAACGCACGTCTGCCCCACCGCCAGGTACGCGCCGGACTGACCACGACAACAACGGCAACCGTGACGCCAACTACCTCCGGATGCGCCTTCACCCAGTCCACACCGGCCAGCGCCTTGTCGGCGATGCCAAGAACCCTTTCGAGACCGGCCGAATGTTCCGCCAGCGCATCACGCTGGATCGCGATGCGCGCCCGCAACTCGCCCTGGCGCAGGGTCAGCTCATGCGTGCGATCACTCACTGCTTGTCCGTGGCCTGCCGCAACTGCGCCATATCGGTTTCCAGTTCGGTGAGACTGGCGCGGAAAAGCTTGCTTGGCTGGGCAATCTGGCGGCGCAGGGCGGAAACGAGAAGCAGGCCCGTTACCAGAAAGAGCCCCGCCGCCATGCCGAAGACCAGGATGCGCTGCTCCCAGAAGATGAGAGCGATGAAGGCGACCAGCATCATCAGACCGACCGCGAAGAGAAACAGCGCCCCAACCGCCTTGGCCCACAGTGACATGAGGCGCAGTTTTTCTTCCTCGACTTCGGTTACGAGGAGTTCCGCGCGCGTCTTGCCGATCGCGAGCAGCGTCAGGATCAGGTTCTTCAGGGAAACGAACAACCTTTCGCGGCTCGCTTCGCCTCGCGATCTGGCTGGCATGGTCTTAACGGCGGCCGATCAGGACGCCGAGAGCCAGGCCGAGAGCGGCAGCCACGCCAATGGCCTGCCACGGACGCTCATGGACAAAGTCGTCGGTAGCGCGCGCGGCCGCCTTTGTCTTGTCGCGCAGCGCGGCATCGGCATCGGCCAGGCGTTCCTTGGCGTCGCGCAGACGAATGGCGATGCGCTCGCGCAACTCACCAGCCTTCTCACCGGCAACGCCAGCGGTGCTGCGCAACAGTTCCTCGGTATCGGACACCACGACCTTCAGATCGGAGACCAGCTTTTCCTTGCTGGCAACACTCATTTCGTCGGACATTTCATTCTCCTAGTTTTGAATTGTTCACAATCGCAGATTATCCCCTTCGGGCGACGAAAGCAATTCACAAAGTCCATTCGTAATCGATCACCAGCGGCGCATGATCGGAGAACCGTTCGCCCTTATAGACTTCAGCACGTCGCGCACCAACCGCGACTCCCGGCGTGGCGACCTGGTAGTCGATCCGCCAGCCGACATTCTTCGCCCAGGCCTGGCCGCGATTACTCCACCAGGTGTAGGAATCTCCGGTTGCCTCGGGATGCAGGCGGCGATAGACATCGACCCAGCCGTGGTCGTCGAACACGTGGGTCATCCAGGCTCGCTCCTCGGGCAGGAAGCCGGAATTCTTCTGGTTGGATCTCCAGTTCTTCAGATCGATTTCCTTGTGGGCAATGTTCCAGTCGCCGCACAGGACAATCTCGCGCCCCTCGGCGCGCAAGGCGGCAAGATGCGGGAGGAAGGCGTCGAGAAAGCGGAACTTGGCTTCCTGACGATCGGGCGACGAGGAGCCTGACGGCAGGTAAAGCGAAATGACCGACAACTTCCCTAAATCAGCGCGGATATAGCGCCCTTCGGCATCGAACTCGCCATTTCCGAAACCTTCAAGCACTGCTTCGGGCTTCCGCCTGCACCAGATACCGACCCCGCTGTAACCCTTCTTTTCCGCCGCATGATAGAAAGCATGCATGTCATCCGGGGCCAGCATTTCCGGGGCGAGGTCCGGCAACTGTGCCTTGAGTTCCTGGAGGCAGACGAAATCCGGCGCCCGCGCGACCACCCACGGCAGCACATTCTTGCTCCAAGCGCTGCGGATACCATTGAGATTCAGGGAGATGATGCGTAACATTGGCCTTTTTTGCGTGGTGCTGATGGCGCATGCAGGAATGGAAGAGGATGGACTTTCGTCAGGAATTCATTGAATTCGCTCTTGGTTGCAAGGTTCTGCGCTTTGGCGAATTCACGACCAAGGCTGGGCGGCTTTCGCCATATTTCTTCAACGCCGGGCTGTTCAACGATGGGCAGTCGCTGGGCCAACTGGCCGGATTCTACGCCAAAGCAGCCGAAGCCGGCGGCATCGACTTCGACATGCTGTTCGGGCCGGCCTACAAGGGCATTCCGCTGGTTGCCGCGATCGCAGTCGCGCTGGCGCAACGGGGCCGGAACTTTCCCTTCGCCTTCAACCGCAAGGAAGCCAAGGATCATGGCGAGGGTGGCAGCATCGTCGGCGCGCCGCTCGCGGGCCGCGTGCTGATCCTCGACGATGTCATTTCCGCAGGCACATCGGTGCGCGAGTCGGTCAACTTGATCCGCGCCGCCGGCGCCACCCCGGCGGGCGTCCTTATCGCACTTGACCGTCAGGAGCGGGGGCAGGGAGATCTCTCGGCGGTCGAGGAAGTCCAGCGTGACCATGGCATCCCGGTAGTTGCCGTCGCCAGTCTGCGGGACCTGATGGCCTATCTCGAATATCATCCGCAATTTTCGTCTCACAAGGCAGCCGTCGAACGTTACAGGGAGCAGTATGGTGTCAGTCAATAAATTTGTGGTCAGTGCGATCGTTCTGTTCGCGGCCTTTCCGGCTCATGCCGCCGCCGCCAGCAACGACCCGGCCAGCAACAAGATGTTTTGCTGCGAAGGTGGGCGCATCTGCGCCGACACGTTTCCCGAACGCTGCAGAGGCAAGGCCTACAGCATCCTTGACGGTAAGGGCAACCTGATCCGGGAAGAGCCGGCGCCACTGACTGCACAGCAGAAGGCCGAGGCCGCCGCCGAGGCGCTGCGCAAGAGGGAACTCGAGGAGCAAGCCAGGGAGCAGCGGCGCCAGGACCAGGCACTGCTCCAGACCTATACCAGCGCGCAGGATATCGACCGCTCACAAGCCCGCGCAGAACTGGAGGTGGGCGCCGCGATCAAGGGTGCCGAGGAAAGGATTGCGTCAGCGCGCCAGCAGCGCAAGAAGTTCGAGGATGAGGCCGAGTTCTACAAGAAGAAGTCTCTGCCGCAGGACATAGCCAAGGGGTTGCGCGATTCCGGCCACGAAATCAAGACGCAGCAGGAACTCCTCGACGTCAAAAGGAAGGACTTGGCCAGCATCCAGGCCAAGTACGATGCTGACCGCAAGCGCTATACCGAACTGACCGGGCAGTAGGCGGCGTCCGTAGCCCCCGCAAATCCGAACGCGCCAAAAGCACCGCAGACGCGCTGATCAGCCCGCAAGTTTTTGCCGCAGCAGGTCGTTGACCTGTTGCGGATTGGCCTTGCCCTTGGCCGCCTTCATGACTTGGCCGACCAGTGAGTTAAAGGCCTTTTCCTTGCCCGCGCGGAATTCAGCGACGCTGGCGGCGTTGGTAGCCAGCACCTCGTCGACCAGCGTCGCGATGGCGCCACTGTCGGTAATCTGCTTCAATCCCTGGCGCTCAATCACTTCGTCGGCCGTCGCCCCCTCGCCATGCCACAAGGCGTCGAACACCTTCTTGGCAATGTTGTTGGAAATGGTGTTGTCGGCGATGCGCTGCACCAGGCCGGCGAGATGTGCCGCGGAAACCGGCGACTCACCGAGTTCCTTGCCCTCCTTGTTCAGGCGCGCGGCCAGATCGACCATGACCCAGTTAGCGCACAGCTTGGCATTGACCGCACCGGCAAGCGCTACGGTCGACTCGAAATATTGAGCCATTTCCTGGCTGGCGGTCAGCGTTGTCGCGTCGTAGGCCGAGAGTCCCAGATCGTTGATGAAGCGCCCACGCATCTGCTGCGGCAGTTCTGGCAACCCGTTTTTGACGCGGGCAATCCAGTCCGCGGAAATCGCCAGCGGCAGCAGATCGGGATCGGGGAAATAGCGATAATCGTGCGCGTCTTCCTTGCTCCGCATCATCCGCGTTTCACCGCTGTCCGGGTCGAACAGCACGGTAGCTTGCTGGATCTTGCGCCCTTCGTCGATTTCGTTGATCTGCCACTGGACTTCGTAATCGATGGCTTCCTTGAGGAAGCGGAAGGAATTCAGATTCTTGATCTCGCGCCGCGTGCCGAATTCGGCCTGACCCTTCGGACGCACCGAGACGTTGGCGTCGCAGCGGAACGAGCCTTCCTGCATGTTGCCGTCGCAGATGCCGATCCAGCGGACCAGCGCGTGCAGTGTCTTGGCGTAGGCGACCGCCTCGTCCGACGAGCGCATGTCCGGCTCGGAAACGATTTCGAGCAGCGGCGTACCGGCCCGGTTGAGGTCGATGCCGGTATGATCGCTAGAAGGCCCCTCAACGTAATCATCTTCTACATATTTTTCGGCAAAATACCCATGAATTGACTTACCGGCATCTTCCTCGAGATGGGCACGGGTCAGGCGGACGACCTTCTCGTAAGCCTTGTCCCCGTGGCCGATTTGCAGCGTGATATTGCCACCGACGACGATCGGCAGGTCCATCTGGCTGATCTGGTAGCCTTTCGGCAGGTCCGGATAGAAATAATTCTTGCGTGCGAAAACCGATCTCTTCGCCACCTCGGCACCGATCGCCAGGCCGAAGCGAATGGCACATTCCACCGCCTTCCGGTTGAGCACCGGCAAAACACCGGGCAAGGCGAGGTCGACCGCGCAAGCCTGCGTGTTTGGTTGCGCGCCGAAAGCCGTTGCGGCACCCGAGAAAATTTTCGAAACCGTCGCCAGTTGCGCGTGCGTTTCGATACCGATCACCACTTCCCACTGATTCATCATTTCATTCCGTTTCTTAACAACGCCCCGATTTGCCCTCGACAATCAACGGCCACAGATAGCTGAAAGCATCGCCGCCGCAGGATTTCGGGCAGTTGTTAAAGGCAATCGTCACATTGTTTCCCTGTTCCCACATGATCACCGTGCATTCGGTTTCCTGACGGTGCCTGAGTAGTGCCTGCGGCATCTTCTCGACCTGCTCGAATTCGCGCAGGTCGAAGTGACAGGCGCCGTGCCCCTTCATCGTCATCTGGGCGTTGAAAGTTTGCACGCTGGACTCCTTAACCAGAAGGTCGAGACGCCTGGTCGTCCCGATTGCGTCCTTGGTCGAGCACTTCGCGCGCGCATTGAGCGGGCGCGTCGCCTGCGGCTTGATGGTGCGATTCTTCAGGTACTTGAGGGGCTGCGATTCGATCTTCTGTTCGCCGGTTGCGGTCGACCCGCCGGCCGAACCAAATTCCGCCTGCTTCCCAGTTTCGGCACAACCGGCCACCAGCAGGAGCGCAAGTAGCCAGACTGCCCACATCGGTTTCACGCCAGCCCGTCCGGCCGCCGCAGGTGCCAGTCACTCGCCTGCTGGTAGCGATGCGCCACGTTGAGCAGTTGCGCCTCGGCAAAATAGTTGCCAATCAGTTGCAGCCCGACCGGCAGGCCGTCGGCGAAACCGCAGGGAATCGACATGCCGGGCAGACCGGCGAGATTGACGGCGATCGTGTAGATGTCCGACAGGTACATCCGCACCGGATCGGCAGCTTTTTCGCCCAGCTTGAAGGCGGTGGTCGGCGAGGTCGGGCCCATGATCACGTCGCACTGCTTGAACGTCACGACGAAATCGTTGGCGATCAGCCGGCGAATTCGTTGTGCCTGAAGATAGTAGGCGTCGTAATAACCATGCGACAGCACATAGGTGCCGATCAGGATGCGCCGCTTGACCTCGGCGCCGAAACCCTGGGCGCGGGTCTTCTGGTACATGTCTTCGAGATTGCCGTATTCCGGGGCGCGATAGCCGTAGCGCACGCCATCAAAGCGCGACAGGTTTGAACTGGCTTCAGCCGGCGCGATCACGTAGTAGGCCGCTACCGATAGATGCGAGTTGGGCAGCGATACTTCGACCGTGGTCGCCCCCAGTTTCCGGTATTCATCAAGCGCCTCCTGCACCGCGGCCATCACATCGGCATCACAGCCTTCGCCGAAAAACTCCTTGGGCAGGCCGATACGCAGGCCGGCCAGCGGCTTTTCCAGGTCGCGGGCGTAGTCTTCGGGCGGACGGTCGAGCGAAGTCGAATCGCGCTCGTCAAAACCAGCCATCGTATTGAGCAGCAGCGCACAATCCTCGGCGCTCTTCGCCATTGGGCCGCCCTGATCGAGCGACGAGGCGAAGGCAATCATGCCGTAGCGCGAAACGACGCCGTAAGTCGGCTTGAGGCCGGTCAAATTGCACAAGGCCGCCGGCTGGCGGATCGAACCGCCGGTATCGGTGCCGGTCGCCGCCGGCGCCAGGCGCGCCGCCACGGCTGCCGCCGAGCCGCCGGACGAGCCACCCGGAACGCGCTGCCGATCCCACGGATTGCGTACCGGGCCAAAGAACGAAGTTTCACTGGACGAACCCATCGCGAACTCGTCCATGTTGGTCTTGCCCAGCGAAACGAGGCCGGCTTCGCTTTCCATCTTGTGGATCACCGTCGCGTCGTAAGGCGAAACGAAATTGGCCAGCATTTTCGAACCGCAGGTCGTGCGCCAGCCGTCGGCACAGAAAATGTCCTTCTGGGCGATCGGGATACCGGTCAGCAGACCAGCCGTGCCAGCGGCAATCCGGGCATCAGCGGCGCGCGCGTATTTCAGGCTTTTTTCGGCGTCGACCGTAACGAAGGCGTTAAGCGCAGGATTCAAGCGCTCGATGCGTCCGAGGAAGAGCCGGGTCATCTCGACGCTGGAAATTTGCTTCGCGGCCAGCGCTTGCGACAGTTGCTTGAGGCTGGAGTCGATCATTCGATCACCTTCGGCACGAGGTAGAGGTCGGCTTCGATTTCCGGCGCCACCGCCTGATAGGCGGCACGGCGATCGCCTTCGCTGACGACGTCATTGCGCAGGCGCTGGCTGACTTCCTGGGCGTGAGCCATCGGCTCGACGCCGCGCGTGTCAACCGCCTGCATCTGCTCGATCAGCTCGAAGATGCCGTTGAGGTGCCCCTGCGTGGTGATGGCTTCGGATTCGCTGATCTCGATGCGCGCGAGATGGGCGATGCGCCGGACCTGTTCAAGTGAAAGCGACATGGCGGGCAAAGACTTTTTGCAGTGCACAAAGTCTTAAAATGGAAAGCGATATAAGGTATCATAAAAGTTTTCCCTACCGCACCCCAGCAGTGGAGATACAGATGTTTGGTTTTCTCACCAAGTACTTTTCCAACGATCTCGCCATCGACCTCGGCACGGCCAACACGCTCATCTATGTGCGCGGTCGCGGCATCGTCCTCGATGAGCCGTCGGTCGTCGCCATCCGCGTCGAAGGCGGCCCCAACGCCAAAAGATCCATCCAGGCGGTCGGCAAGGCAGCCAAGGACATGCTTGGCAAGGCCCCGGGCAGCCTCACCGTCATCCGCCCGATGAAGGACGGCGTGATCGCCGACTTCACCGTCACCGAACAGATGCTCAAGCAGTTCATCAAGAAGGTCCACGATTCGCGCCTGTTCAGCCCGAGCCCGCGCATTATCATCTGCGTGCCCTCCGGGTCGACCCAGGTCGAACGCCGTGCCATCCGCGAATCAGCGATCGGCGCTGGCGCCAGCCAGGTGTATCTGATCGAGGAGCCGATGGCGGCCGCGATCGGCGCTGGCCTGCCAGTTTCCGACCCAACGGGTTCGATGGTCGTCGATATCGGCGGCGGCACCACCGAGGTCGGGGTCATTTCGCTCGGCGGTCTGGTCTATGCCGGCTCGGTTCGGGTCGGCGGCGACAAAATGGACGAAGCAATCATGAATTACATCAGCCGCAATTACGGCATGATGATCGGTGAAAACACCGCTGAAAAGATCAAGAAAAACATCGGCTCCGCCTTCCCGGGCAACGAGGTAAAGGAAATGGAAGTTTCCGGCATCAACAAGGCCGAAGGTATCCCGCGCAAGTTCACGATTTCCTCGAACGAAATCCTTGAAGCGCTGACCGACCCGCTCAACCAGATCGTCTCAGCGGTCAAGTCGGCACTGGAAAAGACCCCGCCCGAACTCGGCGCCGACATCGCTGAACGTGGCTTGGTTATCACCGGGGGCGGAGCATTGCTGCGCGACATCGACCGTCTGCTGATGGAAGAAACGGGGCTACCGGTCATTGTCGCCGACGAGCCACTCATCTGCGTTGCCCGCGGTTCGGGCCTGGCGCTGGAAAAAGTGGACAAGCTCGGTTCGATTTTCGCCTCCGAGTAAGGCGAGACGCCTTTCGTGGCGGGTCTCGACCACGCGCCGCCGCCTTTCTTCAAGCGAGGGCCAGCACCGCTGGCCCTTCTGACTTTTTACGCCCTGATTTCACTGGCGGTATTCGTCATCGATTTGCGCGTTCACAGCCTCGATCTGCTCAGGCAGACCGTGGCGCTGGTGGTTGACCCGGTACAGCGGGTAGCACAGACGCCCGGCAGCCTGGTCGACCACGCGCGCAGTTATCTGGAGGGCATGTATCTGCTGCAACGCGAAAACGAAGAACTGCGCCATGCTAAGCTGACCACGGCGCCGAATCTGCTGCGTCTGGAGCAACTTGAAGCCGAGAACGAACGCCTGCGCAACTTGCTGGTGGTCAAGGAACGCGAGAATGCCAAGGGGCAGGTTGCCCAGATTCTCTACACCGCGCGCGACCCGTTTTCACGCAAGGTGATCGTCGACAAGGGCCAGCAATCGGCGATTGTCGCTGGTCAGCCAGCCATTGACGAGGCGGGGGTCGTCGGCCAGGTCACCCGTGTCTTTCCCTTTTCGGCCGAGATCACGCTGATTACCGACAAGGATCAGGCGGTACCCGTCCAGATCGCACGCAGCGGCCAGCGCTCGGTCGTCTTCGGCCTCGGGACCGGGCAACTCGAACTGCGCTACATGCCCGCCAATGCCGACGTCGAGGTCGGTGACACCCTCGTGACCTCGGGCCTCGACAGCATCTATCTTCAGGGCTACCCGGTTGCCAGGGTGGTCAGCATTGACCGCGACGGCGCCTATTCCTTCGCCCGCATACTTGCCGCGCCGATTGCCGGTGTCGAGAACTTCGGCGAGGTCATGATCCTCGACCCGCGCCAGCCGCTGCCACCAGCACCGCCGGTGGCCAAGGGACGAAGCGGTGACGGTGGCGACAAGCCCGGCCTGCGCCCGAAGAAACAACGCAAGGCGAAAGGGAACTGATGCAACCGAACTTCCCTTCCTCGCGCATCCTGCTTCCGGTCCGCCCGTGGTTCATTTACCTGAGCCTGATCGTCGCCCTGCTCCTGAATTTTCTGCCAACCGCCCACTGGCCGGGCATGCCTGACTGGGTCGCGCTGGTGCTGTGCTTCTGGAGCGTCCGCGAATTCCGCCGGATCGGCATGGGCTGGGCGTTCATTCTCGGCTTGCTGATGGATGTCGCCGATGGCTCGGTGCTCGGTCAGCATTCCTTAGCCTACGTGCTGCTCACCTTCGCGGCGTCCTCGCTGTCCCGGCGCCTGCTCTGGTTTCCCCTCATCGAACAGGCGTTGCAGGTTCTGCCCTTACTGCTCATGACCCAGGTAATCCAGACGCTGATGCGGCTCGCGGTGGGCGGAGATTTTCCGGGCTGGGCTTATTTCATCGGCCCCCTGCTCGCCGGTCTGCTGTGGATTCCGCTGACCTTTGTCCTGCTTCTGCCGCAGTACCAGCCAGCCGAGCCGAATCCAGATCGGCCGATCTGACGGAATTCCGGGCCATGGGCGACTTTTACAACTCCGAAGGCGATCTCGACCGCTTCCGATTCCGGATCGGGATCGCCGCGCTCATCGTGCTCCTCGCCTTCGGCACCCTGATCGGGCGCTTCGTCTGGCTTCAGGTTCTGCAACACGACTTCTATCGCACCCGTGCTGAAGACAACCGCATAGCGCTGATTCCCATCGTTCCCAACCGGGGGGTCATCACCGACCGCAACGGCGTCGTTCTGGCGCGCAACTACTCGGCCTATACGCTGGAAATCACGCCTTCGCTGGCCGGCGACCTCGAGGCGACCATCGACACGCTGGGCGAGTTGATCGATATCCAGCCCAAGGACCGCAAGCGCTTCAAGCGCCTGCTCGACGAGGCCAAGAATTTCGAGTCGGTCCCGATTCGCACCCGCCTGACCGATACCGAGGTGGCAACCTTTGTCGCCCAGCGCTACCGCTTCCCAGGTGTCGACGTCAGGGCCCGTCTCTTTCGCCAGTACCCACTCGGACCCATCGCTTCGCACGCGATCGGGTACATCGGGCGCATAACCGACCGCGATCTGCTGTGGATCGAGGAAGCGGACAAGCAGGCGAACTACAAGGGCACCGATCACATAGGCAAGACCGGCCTCGAGCAGTACTACGAGTTCGAGCTACACGGCGAGACCGGATACGAGGAAGTCGAGATCGACTCCGGTGGCCGCGCCCTGCGCAGCCTAAAGCGGATTCCGCCGGTTTCCGGCAACAATTTGCAGTTGACCCTGGATTCCCGGCTACAGGAAATCACCGAGCAGGCCTTCGGTGACCGCAAGGGCGCACTGGTCGCCATCGATCCCAACACTGGCGGCATTCTGGCGCTGGTCTCCAACCCAACCTATGACCCCAACCTGTTCGTCGATGGCATCACTCCTGACAACTGGAGGGAATTGAACGATAACCCGAGCAAGCCGATGGTCAACCGCGCGATCAACGGCGCCTATCCTCCGGGGTCAACTTTCAAACCATTCATGGCGCTTGCGGCACTGGAGCTTGGCAAGCGCACACCGAATCAGGCGATCAGCGACCCCGGCTTCTTTAACTTCGGCAACCACACCTTCCGCGACGACAAAAAGGGCGGGCACGGCAGCGTGGACATGTACAAATCGATCGTCCAGTCCTGCGACACCTATTACTACATGCTGGCCAACGACATGGGGATCGACAATATCGCAAGGTTCATGGGCAGCCTCGGTCTCGGAAGGCGCACCAACATAGACCTCGGCAAGAAAGACAAGGACGGCGAATCCGAGAGTGAGTCAAAGGGCGTGCTGCCGTCACAGGAATGGAAAAAGCAGCGCTTCAGGAAGCCCGAGCAGCAGAAGTGGTACGCCGGCGAGACAATCTCGATCGGCATTGGCCAGGGCTACAACGCCTACACGCCGATTCAGCTCGCTCAAGCGACTGCGGTGGTCGCCAATAGGGGCGTCATGTTCCGTCCGCACCTGGTCAATCAGATCATCGACGCCCAGACCGGCGAGAAGCGGCCGGTCGAGCCGCAGCCGGTTCGCGACCTGAAGTTCAAACAGCAGAACGTGGACTTCATCCGCCGAGCAATGGTCGGCGTCAACAAGGAAGGTACCGGCGCCCGTGCCTTTGCCGGCGTGCCCTACGAGGTGGCCGGCAAGACGGGAACGGCGCAGGTATTCTCGCTGAAGGGTGCCGAGTACAAGGGGCACAGCATTAAAAAGGAGTTGCGCGACCACGCACTTTTCATCGCCTTCGCGCCGGCCGACAAGCCGACCATCGCCTTGGCGGTACTGGTAGAAAACGGTGGCTTCGGCGCCCAGTCGGCGGCGCCGATCGCCCGCATGGTGCTCGACTACCATCTGCTGGGTAAGCTGCCGGCGGGTGCCGCCAGGGAAGAGTCCGTCCCCGTGGAAGATGACATCGAAGAATGATTGACGTCATCGGAATCCTGAAACGTGGCGGGCGCGGGCTGATCGCCCCGATCGACTTTCCGCTGCTGCTGATCACCCTCGCGATCATGGTGGTCGGACTGGCAACCGTTCACTCCGCCACCTTCGACGGCAACAATCGCCTGCTGTCGCAGGCCGGGAACATGGGTGTCGCACTGGTCGTCATGTGGCTCGTCGCCCGTCTGCCGCCGCAGAAGCTGATGCGTTTCGCCGTGCCACTCTACATCATCGGGCTGCTGCTGCTGGTCGCCGTCTTCCTGTTCGGAG
The DNA here is from genome assembly GCA_016722705.1 of Candidatus Dechloromonas phosphoritropha. NCBI lineage: Bacteria > Pseudomonadati > Pseudomonadota > Betaproteobacteria > Rhodocyclales > Azonexaceae > Dechloromonas > Candidatus Dechloromonas phosphoritropha. The sequence goes on from JADKGN010000004.1 coordinate 1,405,001, forward strand.
TCAAGGTCAATGGCGCCAGGCGCTGGCTTTCTCTGGGCTTCACGCGTATCCAGCCGTCGGAAATCATGAAGATCGCCATGCCGCTGATGCTCGCCTGGTATTTCCACAAGTACGAAGCGACACTGCGCGCCCGCCATTTCATCGTCGCGGTCATCCTGCTGGCGGTGCCCTTCGGCCTCATCGCCAAGCAACCGGATCTCGGCACCGCCCTGCTGGTCGGTGGCGCCGGCTTTTTCGTGATCTTCTTCGCCGGCCTGCCGTGGAAGGTCATCGTCGGCCTGATTGCCGTCGCCGGCGCTGCCGCACCGTTCATCTGGGGCATGATGCACAACTATCAGCGTAAGCGCATCCTGACCCTGATCGACCCGACCACCGACCCGCTCGGTGCCGGCTACCACATCATCCAGTCGACCATCGCCATCGGCTCCGGCGGCCCTTTCGGCAAGGGCTACCTGAAGGGCACCCAGACTCATCTCGAGTTCATTCCGGAGAAGCACACCGACTTCATCTTCGCCGTCTATTCCGAGGAGTGGGGACTGCTCGGCAATTCCTTGCTGGTCTTTCTTTACACTCTGCTCATCGGTCGCGGCTTGATCATCGCGATGGCCGCCCCGACGACGTTCACGCGCCTGCTGGCCGGATCGATCACCCTTGGCTTCTTCACCTATGCCTTCATCAACATGGGCATGGTCAGCGGCATCCTGCCGGTGGTCGGCGTTCCACTGCCGTTCATGAGCTACGGCGGTACCGCGCTGGTCACCCTGTTCCTTGGCCTCGGCATCCTGATGTCGATCCAGTCGCACCGCATGCTGGTCAAAAAATGAGCTGCCGACTGATTGCCTGCGCGCTCGCCGCGCTGCTGGTGGCGGCCTGCGGAAGCGCGCCAAAGGATGTTGCGGTCGACGGGAAAAAGGGGCCGATTTCCAAGACGCCGACCCGAAAGCCAACTGCCACCCTCAAGAGGGGCGGCGGTTTCTACAAGGATGACGGCCCGGCAGACGATATCCCGGACGGTCTCGACGACATTCCCGACGCCCAGCCGAAATGGGAGCCGCTGCACAAGCCGGCGACCCGCCCCTATGTCGTTCTCGGCAAGGAGTATGTGCCCAACACCGCAGTCAAGTCCTACAGGGTACGCGGCATCGCTTCCTGGTACGGCAAGAAGTTCCACGGCCAGAAGACTTCGATCGGCGAGCCCTACGACATGTTCGCCATGACTGCCGCCCATCCGACGCTGGCGCTTCCTTCCTACGTCCGCGTCACCGGCGTGCAGACCGGCAGAGTGGTGGTCGTCCGCATCACCGATCGCGGACCGTTTCATGCCGACCGCGTGATCGACCTCTCCTACACCGCCGCCTACAAGCTCGGCCTGATTAACGGTGGCAGCGGCCAGGTCGAAGTCGAGGCGATCATTCCGGGCGAGCCGACCACCACCGCCTATGCGCAGGTAACGCCTCCGCCCCGTCCGGCAACGGTGGAAGTGGATGAGATCGAGATACTGGCGAGGCGCATGGCGCTCGAGGAGCGAGCGGTTCAGACGGCGGCCATGGTCGGCAAGGGCAGCGACAGTATCCGGCCGAAAGGTGTCTATCTGCAACTTGGAGCCTTCTCCAGCGCTGACAACGCCGACAACCTCAAGATCCACCTCGCCCGCGAGCTGGACTGGCTGACCGAGCCGATGCGCATTGACGCCGGCGGTGGCATCCATCGTCTGCAGCTCGGCCCCTACGCCAACCGCGCTGATGCCGATCAGGTCGCCGAGAAAATTCGCGTTGCACTGGGCTCGCGGCCGACAATCGTCATCCGCTAATGGTGGCGCGACACAAACTGATCGTCGTTTGACCGGAATCAATGGCGTGCCGGATGCGCCGGCTATACTTCAAGGTTCAGTTTACCGTCAGCAAAGCCATGAGCACCCTGCCCGAACTCATTTGTCCGGCTGGCAGCCTGCCAGCCCTCAAGGCTGCCGTCGATAACGGTGCCGATGCCGTCTATCTCGGCTTCAGGAACGACACCAATGCGCGCAATTTCGCCGGCCTGAATTTCGACCAGAAAACCATGGCCGAAGGCATCCGTTACGCCCACGGCAAGGGGCGTCAAATCCTGCTCGCCATCAATACCTTCGCCCAGGTCGGGCGGGTCGGTGATTGGGAAAAGGCGGTCGATGCCGCTGTCGACCAAGGCGTCGACGCCATCATCCTGGCCGATGTCGGCCTCCTTGACTACGCGGCCCGCCGCCACCCGGCGCAGCGCCTGCACCTGTCGGTGCAGGGCTCGGCGACCAGCTACGAGGCCATCAACTTCTGCCAGCGCGAATTCGGCATCCGGCGTGCCGTGCTGCCGCGCGTGCTGACGCTGGCCCAGGTCGAGCATGTCATCAAGAACACCGCCGTCGAAATCGAGGTCTTCGGTTTCGGCAGCCTGTGCGTCATGAACGAAGGGCGCTGCTGGCTTTCTTCCTACGCCTGCGGTGAATCGCCAAACACGGTTGGCGCCTGCTCGCCGGCCAAGTACGTCAAGTGGGTCAAACAGCCGGGCGCCATGGAAACACGGCTCAACGGGATCCTGATCGACCGTTTCACCGACGACGAGCCGGCCGGCTACCCGACACTGTGCAAGGGCCGCTTCGAGGTTCAGGGTGAAATCTATTACGCGCTGGAAGAACCGGTCAGCCTCAATGTGCTGGAAATCTTGCCGGAAATTCTCAAGATCGGCGTCAGGGCCATCAAGGTCGAAGGTCGTCAGCGCAGTCCAACCTACGTCGCGCAAGTCACGCGCAACCTACGCGCCGCGCTCGACTCGCTGAAGGGCAGCAGCGAGCACTACTACGTCAAGCCTGCCTGGCAGGCCGAACTCGCCAAGGTTTCCGAAGGCAGCCAGGCGACGCTCGGTGCCTACAGCCGGCCGTGGCGCTGAAGGATCACGCATGAAACTGTCACTCGGACCGCTGCTCTGGTTCTGGCCGAAGGCCGAAGTGCTGGAGTTTTATGCCGAAATGGCGGAGAACCCGGCGCTCGACATAATCTACGTCGGCGAAGTCGTCTGTTCGCGCCGCCAGCAACTGCGCACCACCGACTGGATCGGCTTGGTACGTGACCTCAGCGATGCCGGCAAGGAGGTTGTCATCTCGGCGCAGGCGCTGCTCGAATCGGAGAGCGACCTAAAGACGCTGCGCCGACTGATCGACGAGTTGTCGGAAAACCCCGGCTGCATGATTGAGGCCAACGACCTTGGTGCGGTCAACCTCGTAAATGGCCGGAAATTCGTCGCCGGTCCGCACCTCAACATCTACAACGAAGCGACCCTCGCCACCTACGCACGCTACGGACTCAAACGCTGGGTGCCGCCGCTCGAAGGCACACGGACGCTGGTCGAAACCCTGCACCGGAACAAGGCCCCGGAAATCGAAACCGAGGTTTTCGTCTACGGCAAAATTCCCCTCGCCTTCTCGGCGCGCTGCTTTACCGCCCGCCACTACGACCTGAACAAGGACGACTGCCAGTTCAAGTGCCTGGATCATGCCGAGGGCCTGCTCCTTAAAACCCGCGAGGGCCAGGATTTCCTGACCATCAACGGCATCCAGACCATGTCGGCGCAGACCTACAACCTGTTGCACGAAATCCCCGACATGCTGGCAATGGGCATCGACATCGTCCGTATCAGCCCACAACAGGCGCGGATCGGCGAAATCATTGCCGCCTTCGACGCGGCCCGCCGAGGGACGATCCCGTTAGCTGATACCACAGACTGGGCCGCGAGCGGCCAGATCGACGGCTACTGGTTCGGCGACGCCGGCATCCGCCAGCACGACACGCGAGCCCTCGCCCAACTGGGAGCCACCACATGAGTGATTTTACGATCCCGAAATTCCGCCTGCCCGGCTTCGTCGCCGCCATTGGTCAGAAACTGCCGCAATGGCCAAACGGCCTCGCCTTGGTCGCCTCCCTCAATGCCGCGCTGAAGATGAAATTGCTGCCCGTAAGCGAGTTGACCGCGCTCGAAGACAAACTCTTCCGCGTGCGCGTCCACGACACAGGCGGGGTCGCCCACTTCACCTATCGCAACGGCCTTTTCCGCCCACTCTTCCACATCGAACGCGAACCCGACCTCGCCTTCGCCGCCCACCTCTCCGCCTACCTGCAACTCCTCGCCCGCCAGGAAGACCCCGACACGCTGTTCTTCAACCGCGAACTCGAAATCACCGGCGACACCGAACTTGGCTTGATCGTCAAGAACATGCTCGATGCCGTCGAGTGGCCCAGCCTGCCCCGACTGCCGTTGCCGTCACGCTGATCTTACGCGCAATCAGACAATTGTCATTGACCTCTTTGGGTTGATTCTGGTACGCGTCAACAAATCCGTTCCCAAAAGCCGATCTCTTCCTCAAGACGGTCGAGTTCAAGGCCCTTGAAATCACCGCGGGAAACGATACCGATGACCTTTTCGTTATCGACGATAGGCAAATGCCGAAAGCCACAATCGCACATCTGGCGCAGAGCATCAATGGCTTTGGCAGTCGGCGCAATCGTATTCGGATTGCAGGTCATTACGTCAGAAAGGGTAGTGTCGACCGGGTTCCGCCCATCGGCGAGGGTGTGAACGGCGTCACGACCGGTGAAGATGCCGACGAGGCGTCCGTTATCGACCACCAGCACTGCACCCACGCGGCGTTCCCACATGCGCTGACAAGCTTGCTGAACGGTTGCGGTCGATCCCAGCGTTACAGGGTCCTGATCCTTGATAATCAACTGAAGGTCGCGATTTGTCATGACACACTCCGATTTTGACTGAAAGAATTTTTAAAAATACTACTAAGGTGGTCCTTTAATAGACAGCCTTGCCACAACGCCAATACAGGCGGTATTGGCGAGATTGATGGAGCCCATCATGGGCCGGGTTAAGAACCTCGTCGCACTGGTGTTCTGCGCCCCGATTCAATTGCTCAAGCCGCCTGCATAGTTCTGTGATAGTTTGATGCGTTTCTTCGCCGCTGTCGAGCAATTTGAGAAGGACAGGAGTTTCAGAATGCTTCTCTCCAATTTCCGTCTGCGTCAATCGCGGATTTTGTGCCGAAAACTCCTGAGCGCCCCTGAAAGCCCGCCCTGCAAGCCGGTTGTCAGGACCTGAAGCCACTTGGGCGAATGAAGGTTGCCGCTCGAGTGGCCTCAGGCACGGCTCGCCCCCGACGAGAGGTTGACGGCTACTGGTTCGGCAACACCGGCATCCGCCAGCACCACACCCAAGTCGGCCTCAATGCCGCGCTCAAGATGAAATTGCTGCCCGAAAGCGAGTTGACCGCGCTCGAAGGCAAACTCTTCCGCGTGCGCGTCCGGGATGCCGGCGGGATCGCCCACTTCACCTATCACAACGGCCTTTTCCGCCCGCCCTTACGCATCGAACGCGAACCTGACCTCGCCTTCGCCGCCCACCTATCTGCCTACCTGCAACTCCTCGCCCGTCAGAAAGTCCCCGACACGCTGTTCTTCAACCGCGAACTCGAAATCAACGGCGACACCGAACTCGGCCTGATCGTCAAGAACATGCTCGATGCCGTCGAGTGGCCCAGCCTGCCCCGACTGCCGCTGCCGTCACGCTGATCTCACGCGTAATCGGACAATTGTCACTGACCCCTTTGGCTCCCCGGAAACCCTGTCACCTCACCTTGAATCTCTTTCGCCCCAACAAGTCCCGCTCGATCAGTTTCCCCAGAAAACCCAAGACCGCCGCCTACAATCCAGCTTATCTGACCACCGCCCTTCAACTGCGCAAAATTTGATGCTCCAGCCCTGGAACTGGTGAGCGAGTCTTGGAAATATGCCGAGTGAAATTTTGTTCGCACTTACTTCTTCTTTAGCGCCGCCTTCCAGTCCCTGAAGACGTCGAGGTCGACGCCATCCGGATAGTTGAGCAGACGGGGGCTGTAGCCTTTCTTTTTCAACTCGCCGTATTGCCAGATAATTTCCTTGGTCTTGCGATCGATGACAATCACACGGTCATTGAGGTCGTCCACTACCAGAATGTCGCCGGTATCAGGCAACTCGCGGGCGATGGACGAATGATCGAGCATCTTCTCGCCTTCCTTGACGAAGTATTCCCAGGCGATCTTGCGCGTCGCCGGATCGAAAATGACCACGCGCCCCGGCTTCCAGAAATCGGCCACGATAACCTGCTTGCCATCCACGGTAGGGAAGGCATCTGACGGGTATTTGATATTCGGTGCCTTGACGCTCCACAGAACCTTGCCTTCGCGCGTGATGCGCGATATCCACGCCTCGCTGATCTCGGTGACGAGAATGTCTCCGTTCTCCAGCGGCGTCGCGCCGTTGGGATGCCCCAAGGTATGCGGCGGGTTGTGTTTACAGTTTCCCGCCTTGCCCCACTGAGTCGTGATCCGATTATCCTTGGGGTCGACGATGATGACCCGGCAGTTACGAATATCCGCCGTCAGGAACTGGCCATCCTCCAGCAGATGGGCGTCGTCCGGATAATTCAGCAATCCGTCGGTGCTGCCCCGTGTATCGGGCACGCCGTAGGTCCAGATGATCGCGCGTTTTTCGTAATCGACGATATGGACATCGAAGTTATCTTCCTCGCTCACCGCCAACTGTCGGCCATCGTGCGAGAAATTGACGTCTTCGTTACCCCGGTAGATCTTCAGGCTCGGTGAGGGAAACTCCCAGACGATACTCTTGTCCGGCGCCACCTCGATCAGCCTGTTGTTGCGTCGGTCGGCAATAACAATCGGATAGGGCAGGGGTTTGCCCCAGGAAGGGACTGGCTTTTTGCGATTCCCTGTTACGGGAGGAATGGGTGGCAGGATGGCCCCACTCGACACCATGCCGGCGCCCGTCATTTCCGCCGTAACCTCCACGTCCCGGCCCGGCGTTTTCGACTTGTCGGTCGCTGCCGGCAGCAAGGGGGATGCGACGCACTTCACGGCAAACCCCAGCCCAAGGACAAACGCCAGAGACGCTCTACCCAGAGTGAACCATCCATTCGAATCATTCATCAAATCTTCCTCGTAGTTCCGGCTTGCCACTGGCTCACCTGATCGCTTCATCACACACGCCGCCCGTACCGCATCGGCTGGCACCACGCAGTTCAACTCAAGTCAACGGCTCTCTCTGACGATGCGTCCATTCAGCGGTTGTACAGGTCTGGCATTATCGGAAAATATGCCCTTATAGCGAGCCAACTGGTCGGCCGACAATTCCAGCGGCTGTTTCATCACCAGCCAGGTAACGCCCTCGGTACAGGGCGGCCCAGTAAGCGAGCCGTCATAGGAATAGTAGCCGCGCTCGCGCGGCACCAAGCCACGCGGACTGATGCGAACACTTGGCATAGCATGGTCTCCATCGGCCTGCGGGGGTACCTTAGGCAACAACATGGCTAGCATCGGGTTTTCTGCACCCTTGCGAAAGAGAATCACGATAACCACCAACCCGCCGGTTTTGCTCTTATGGACGAGATGGGCGGCCATGCCGAACTCCTCACCTGCAACTCGATCCCCTCCAGGCGTATGAAAATGAAACTGTTGCAGGACATATGTCTCTTTGCCAACAACGACGTGGTTGCCGTTGGCAAAGCGAACACGCACCGTATGGCCGTCATTGGCAATCTTGAGTGGTGCATCCAGGTAGTGGAATTCGATGGGTGGCAGCACTTGCCGAACTGGGGAAATAATATCGATCGGCGACTGGCGGCGGCCGTACTCACATAGATCCAGACTGGATCCGCTGACCACGAGCGGCGCCATTAGCAACCCCGATAGCAGAAGATCGGCCATGCCCCAATGTTCGATTCTCAAACCATCCTCTGACTTGTTACATTCAATGGCCACTTTGAGCAGCCCTAGCTTCCGGTGAAGCCTGCTTCGCATTGATCCGAGAGCATCATGCGCCTCGGATGACGAATGTCTGTTGACTTAGGTCAGAGCACTATCGGGAAATTGAGATTCACTAGCCGGTCGAATTCGGAGAGATTGTTGGTCACCAGCGCCAGGCCGGCGCTACGGGGATGAGCGGCGATGTGGAGGTCGTTTACGCCGATTGGCTATCCCGAGCGTTCCAGTGTGGCGCTGATGCTGGCATAGTGATAGGCGGCCTCGGGGGTGTAGGGCAATATCGTCAAGCGGCTGCAGAAATCTTCGCCGACATCGAGATTGCGGGCCGGGAACTGGCTTTTCCCGGCACCGAGTACCAGTTCCGCGAGGTTGACCGCTGAAATGGCCATCCTTCCGTGCTGGCGGTTGACTATCTCGCGCACCTCGGGTGGTCGGCGCTTGATGACGAAGAAATATGACTTTACGACACGTCAGAGATAAAGCTCTTGCGTATGTGTCTCTTCTACCCAAGCGCAATTTCCAAAGCGTTTGTTGCGGTCGACCGCAAAATCCGGGTGATTTTCAGTTGCCCACGGAGATCACGGCCTCATCCTGGCCACCCAACACGGCACGCTCGGTAGCCGTGTGAACGAGGCCGACTGGACAACTCGGGCTGGCAACGGCAACGATGCTGAGCACTTCCTCCTGATCGACCGGCATCGCCAGGCTTTCTCGTCCATGCAACACGGCGCCGCCAAAATAGACCGCCAGACCATCGGCCAGGCTGCCGTCGGCGCAAAGCAGCGCTTCGCCCAGCGCCGGGCAGGCATGACCGAGCGCCTCGAGGATTTGGCCGACGGTCTCGCCGCTGGCCATGATTTCGTCACGGCCTTCGACAAGAGGGCGCAGGATGGGGGGAATGCGGACCGAGACGACGGGAGTTTCGCTCTTCAACATGACACACCTCCTTTCGAGTATGTGGTTTTGACAGCACCGGTTCGGGAAGTTCACGAAAAACGGGAGGCCGCAGCCTCCCGTCACTTGTCGCAAGCAGCCGAGCCTATTTGGCCTTCTTCTGCGTATCCAGACGGAACTTGACGTAGGAGCCAGGCGCAGGCTCGATGACCGCGAGGGCTCCGTCTTCGGCGTTGCGTGCCTTGACCTTGGCGCTGCCACCCGGCAGGCTGGTCAGCCATTGGTTCCAGTGCGTCCACCAGGAGCCGGAATTCTGCGTCGCGCCGGCCAGGAAGTCCTGAGGATCTTCCGGCAGGTTGCCGTCGGTCGCGTCATTAGTCCAGTAACCATACTTGTTGGCCACCGGCGGATTGACGATGCCGGCGATGTGACCGGAGCCGCCGAGGACGAACTTGGTGGCGCCGGTCGGTAGCAGCGCGCCCATGTAGGTGCTCTTCCAGGGGGCGATGTGGTCTTCAAGCGTGGAGACGAAGTAGCACGGAACCTTGACCTTGCGCAGATCGATCTTGACGCCACCCAGCGTCAGGTAGCCAGGCTTGACCAGATTGTTCTCGAGGTACATGTTGCGCAAATAATAGCTGTGCATTGCCGCCGGCATCCGGGTTGAATCGGAGTTCCAGAAGAGCAGGTCGAAGGGGAACGGATCCTTGCCCAGCAGATAGTTGTTGATGACGAAGGACCAGATCAGGTCGTTGGCGCGCAGCATGTTGAAGGTGCCGGCCATCTGGGCACCTTCGTGGTAGCCGCGTTCGAACATTTTCTTCTCGAGGCCGACAACCGTTGCTTCATCGAGGAAGACACGCAGTTCGCCGGGCTCGGAGAAATCGAGCATGGTCGTGAAGAAGGTGCCTGAATTGCCGCGCTTGTCCTTCTTGGCAGCCATGTACGCCAGCGTGGTCATGACCAGCGTGCCACCGAGACAGTAGCCAGCCATATCGACGCTGTCCTCGCCGGTCTGGGCGCAAACCTGACTGATGGCTTCCATGGAACCTGAGAGCAGGTAATCCTCAAAGCTCTTTTGGGCGAGTTTCTCGTCCGGGTTGATCCATGACACGATGAATGTGGTGCGGCCCTGGTCGGTCGCCCATTTGACCATCGAGTTCTTTTCGCGCAGGTCGAGAATGTAATACTTGTTGATCCATGGCGGAACGATCAGGAAAGGTCTCTTGTACTGGTCAGGCGTCGCCGGATCGTACTGGATCAGCTGAAACAACTCGTTCTGGAAAACCACCTTGCCCGGCGTCGTGGCGACGTTCTTGCCCATTTCGAAGGCCGAAGTGTCGGTCATGCGGATGCGCAGTTCGCCGTCGCCAGCCTCTATGTCATTCAGCAGGTTGTTGAGACCCTTGATCAGGTTCTGGCCCTGACTCTTGACGGTTTCACGGAAGACTTCCGGGTTGGTCAGGGCGAAGTTGGACGGTGACAGGGCGTCAATATACTGGCGGGTGAAGAAGTTGACCTTCAACTGGGTCGCTTCGTCCAGTCCCTCGGCTCCGGCAACGGTGTCATGCAGGTGGCGAGCGGTAATCAGATAGGACTGCTTGATAAAGTCGAAGAGGAAATGCTCTTCCCATTCCCCGTCCTTGAAGCGGTTGTCGCCCTTCTTCGGTGCGGCGACCGGCGACTGCGCGGGCATGCCGAGCATCTTCATCGAGGTGTTCTGCCACAGCGAGAAGTAGTCCCACATCATGTTCATCTGGGTCTGGGCCATCTTGTACGGATTGGCCAACAGGCGGGACGACAGGTCCATGAAGGCCTTGGCGACGCCGAGTTCATCGGTCGGAGCGGAAGCGCCATCCTTGGCTTTCTTTTCCATGAACTTCGCTATCATCCGGGAGGCACGCTGGGCGACTTCCGCATAGGCTTTGGCCATTTCGGCCGGATTGGGCAGATTGGCTGCCTTATCGACGGTTTGCTGCGACATACTCAAACTCCCTCTCTCAGTGCGCGGCCGGTCAATGCCGGGACCGCAAGAATCGAATTACACCATCGGCGTCGGTGCCGCAAGACAGCCGGCCAGCTTGTCGAAGGTAATTCAGGTGGGCGATCGCCTCGCCCATACCGAACATCGTCTGATGTGTATCGAGTGCTCGCTGAAACAAGGTCTCGAGCAACCCGGCTGCGCTCTTCGGCGCATCTTCACAAGCCTCCTCAAGCGCGCGCAACCGATCTTCATGGTGCGCGCGCAACTCCTGGACCCGCACCCGAACCCCGGTGAAGGGCAGCCCGTGCGAAGGTAAAACCTGGGTTCTTTCCGGAATTTCCCGAGCCAGTTCTCCCAGCGATTCCAGGAACCAGCCCAATGAATCGGCTTCCGGGGTCGCCGCGAGTACACTGATATTGGTGGAAATTTTAGGCAAAAGCATATCACCGGAAATTAACACGTCGAGCTCTGCGCAGTAAAGCGCCATATGCTCTGGTGAATGCCCGTGGCCAATAAAAATACTCCACTTTCTTCCGTTGACCGTGACCGCGTCGCCAGCTTTCAAGCGATGGTAGTACTCGGGCAATTCCGGCACCGCCATGCGATATCCCGAACCCCGCCTTTCGAACCTGGCCAGGCGATCGCCATCGAGCCCGTGCTGCCGGAACTGATCGACCATGAAACGCGCGCCATGCCCGCCGAATTCATTCCAGACTGCATGGGCAGTCAGGAACTCGCCGGTCGTCATCCACAGGTCCGCCCCCGTCTCGCTCATCAGCCATGACGCCAGGCCGAGGTGGTCAGGATGAAAATGGGTGACGATCAGGCGTCGCACCGGCGCGTCTAGTCCCGCCAGAACTTTCAGCCAGGCTTCGCGCACGCCATCGGTCGCGAACCCGGTGTCGACTATCGTCCACCCGTCGCCATCACGGAGTAGCCACAGGTTGATATGGTCGAGCTGGAAAGGCAGCGGCATGCGCAGCCAGAAGACACCGGGCGCGACTTCGATCTTCTCGCCGGTAGCGGGCGGGTGAGCATGGGGATAATGCAGGGGCATGGGATATCCTTGACACAAGATGTTGGAAATTAACACAGAGCCCCGGTGGCGCCCTAGTGAGCACGGTCCGCACGCCGAAATTGCCGAGGATCCGTTCGGTTGCGCCCGCCCCGCCTTCGGCCATGGGCGCGCCACCGCCGGTCGGCAAGCGCGGAAGCCGCTGCGCCGAAGCCGGATTGATAAAACAATCTGGTTCTGATTTACTTGGCTCCCTGAATCGAGGAACCCGAATTGATCCTGACCGTCGCCAGATTCGCTATTTCCGACCTTGCCCGCGAGTTTGGTATCACCCCGCGAACGATCCGCTTCTGGGAGGATCAGGGCATCCTGGCACCGGACCGCGAGGGCCGCAACCGAGTTTTTACTCGCCGCGACCGCGCCCGCCTCAAGATGGCCTTGCGCGGCAAGCGGCTCGGACTGTCGCTGGCCGAAATCAAGGACCTGATCGGCATGTACTCGGGCACCGAGGATGAAACCCCGCAACTGATCGAATGCCTGCGCGTCATGTCCAAGCGACGCGAGGCCCTCGAGCAGCAGCGTGAAGACATCGAAGCGATGCTGGCGGACATCACGCAGTTCGAGCGGCAATGCGAGCAGGAACTTCTGCGCCGGAATTCCCGATGATCGATACCAAAAGACATGTTGACGTTTACGTCAACGTGAATACAATATAGCCATGTTCCACATCGCCGACCCCCACCTTGCCGAACGCGTCCGCGCCAGCTTTGCGCTACAGCACGCGATGAGCCTGATCCGGGCGACGGTGCCGGTCGTCGAGCATGGGCGTACCGAGATCCATCTGCCGCACTGGTCCGGCGTCGAGCAGCAGCACGGCTTCGTCCATGGCGGCGTGGTCGGGATGATCGCCGACTCGGCGGCGGGTTACGCGGCGATGACCATGGTTTCGCCGACGGCATCGGTGTTGACCGTGGAATACAAGATGAATCTGATGGCGCCTGCCGATGGTGACCACCTGGTCGCCCGTGGCAAGGTGGTCAGGGCAGGACGCACGCTGATCGTCACCCAAGCCGAGGTCTTCGCGGTCAAGGACGGCCAGGAAACACAATGCGCGCTGATGCAGCAGACCATCATGGTCATGCACGGCAAATCCGAAAAACTTCAGGGAGAATGACCATGAACATCCCCAGCCTCGATTTCGGCCTCGGCCAAGACATCAACATGCTGCGCGACGCGGTGAAAGCCTTCGCCGACGCCGAGATCGCCCCGCGCGCCGCGGAAATCGACCGCGTCAACGAGTTCCCCGCCGATTTGTGGACGAAATTCGGCGACATGGGCCTGCTCGGCATGACCGCCGGCGAGGAATACGGCGGCACCGACATGGGCTATCTGGCGCACATCGTCGCGCTGGAAGAAATCTCCCGCGCCTCCGCGTCGGTCGGCCTCTCCTACGGCGCCCATTCCAACCTGTGCGTCAACCAGATCCGGCGCAACGCCTCCGAGGCGCAGCGCCAAAAATACCTGCCGAAGTTGATTTCCGGAGAACACGTCGGCGCGCTGGCCATGTCCGAGGCGAATGCCGGTTCCGATGTCGTGTCGATGAAGCTGAAAGCCAAGAAAAAGGATGATCGTTACGTCCTGAACGGTTCCAAGATGTGGATCACCAATGGTGGCGATGCCGACACCCTGGTCGTCTACGCCAAGACCGATCCCAATGCTGGCGCGAAGGGAATGACCGCCTTCATCGTCGAGAAAGGCATGAAGGGTTTCAGCCACGGAACCCATCTCGACAAGCTGGGCATGCGCGGCTCCAACACCTTTCCGCTATTTTTCGACGACTGCGAAGTGCCGGAAGAAAACGTGCTGGGTGGCGTCGGTAACGGCACCAGAGTGTTAATGTCCGGCCTCGATTACGAGCGCACCGTGCTGTGCGGTGGGCCGCTCGGCATCATGGCCGCCTGCATGGACGCGGTCGTGCCTTTCATCCACGAGCGCAAGCAGTTCGGTCAGGCGATCGGTGAATTCCAGTTGATGCAGGGCAAGGTCGCCGACCTCTATTCGACCTGGCAGGCGACCCGCGCTTACGTCTATGCTGTCGGCCGCGCCTGCGATGCCGGCGATCATTCGCGGACGCTCAGGAAGGATGCGGCCGGTGCCATTCTATACTCGGCCGAAAAGGCGACCTGGATGGCCGGCGAGGCGATCCAGACGCTGGGCGGCGTCGGCTATACCAACGAGTACCCGGTCGGCCGCCTGTGGCGCGACGCCAAGCTCTACGAGATCGGGGCAGGCACCTCGGAAATCCGTAGAATGCTGATTGGTCGCGAACTCTTCGCCGAAACCTCTTGACATGCTCCCGCCGGCGCCCCCAGACCGGGGTGCCGTAACCCAGAAGCAATATCGCATGACCGTTACCCTGCGTACTCTTACCGCCGACGATACCGCCGCCATCGAGCAGGTTCGCCAGTTTTTCCGCAATTATGCGGCCTGGCTCGGCGTCGACCTCTCCTACCAGAATTTCGACCAGGAAATGGCCTCGCTACCCGGCACCTATTCGGCGCCACAGGGGCGCCTGTTCTTCGCCGAGATCGATGGCCTTCCCGCCGGCTGCGTCGGTGTCCGCCCCTTGCCCGACAGCGAAGGGGTCTGTGAAATGAAGCGGCTCTATGTCGATCCACGGTTTCGTGGCCAGTCGGTCGGACGCATGCTGTCGCTGGCAGCCATTACCGCTGCCAGGGAATCCGGCTACCGCAAGCTGATGCTCGACACGCTGCCCAGTATGCGCATGGCCGTGAAGCTATACCGGGAACTCGGCTTCACCGAAGCCCCGGCCTACTACCCGACGCCGAGCGAAGGCACCATGTTTCTCGCTCTCGATCTAGAGAACTGGTCGGAGAAAGAATTCCGCAGTGAAAACCTGTCGCACTTGTTCGACTTCAACCGCGCTTGGGCGCGCCAGATGCAGGAAGTCGATCCCGAGTATTTCAACAAGCTGGCCAAGCTGCAGTCGCCGCAATTCCTGTGGATAGGTTGTTCCGACTCGCGCGTTCCGGCCAACCAGATCGTCGGCCTGCTGCCCGGCGAGGTCTTCGTTCATCGCAACGTCGCCAACGTCGTCGTCCATACCGACCTCAACTGCCTTTCGGTCATCCAGTTCGCCGTCGATGCGCTCAAGGTCAAGCACATCATGGTCGTCGGCCACTACGGCTGCGGCGGCGTCGGAGCCGCACTCAAAAAGGAGCGTGTCGGCCTCGTCGATATCTGGTTGCGCCACGTCCAGGACGTCCATGCCAAGCACCAGCCCGACGTCGACCGCCTGCCGCCCGAAAGACGCTACGACCGCCTCTGCGAGTTGAACGTGCTGGAGCAAGTGGTCAACGTCTGCCAGACCTTCGTGGTCCAGGATGCCTGGCAGCGCGACCAGCCACTGACAGTCCATGGCTGGATCTACGGCCTCAAGGACGGGCTGGTGCACGACCTCGGCATCACCGTGCATCAACCCGAGAATTTGCAATCGCGCTACGACGCCGCGCTCAAGGCGCTGGAAGCATGAGCTTACCTTTCATCAAGGAGAACCCGTCATGAATGACCCCATCGTTATCGTTTCCGCAGCCCGCACCCCAATGGGAAGTTTTCAGGGCGTCTTCGGCAGTGTGAGCGCACCGCAACTCGGCGCCGCCGCGATCGAGGCTGCCGTCGGGCGCGCCGGCATTGACGCCGCGCTGGTCGAGGAAGTTCTTTTCGGCTGTGTCCTGCCGGCTGGTCTTGGCCAGGCGCCAGTTCGTCAGGCTGCCCTGCTCGCCGGCCTGCCGCTGTCGACCGGTTGCGCGATGATCAGCAAGGTCTGCGGCTCCGGCATGAAGGCCACCATGGTCGGCCACGACAGCATTCTCGCCGGTTCGTGTGGTGTGGTTGTGGTCGGCGGCATGGAGTCGATGACCAACGCTCCCTACCTGCTGCCCAAGGCGCGCGGCGGCTATCGTCTTGGTCACGGCCAGATCATCGACCACATGTTCATGGACGGGCTAGAGGATGCCTACTCGTCCGAGAACCGCGGACGCCTGATGGGGACCTTCGCCGAGGACTGCGCCGCCAACTACAGCTTCAGCCGCGCAGCGCAGGATGAATTCGCCATCCGTTCGACCAACCGCGCCAAACAGGCCAACGACGACGGCAGCTTCGCCTGGGAGATCGCCCCGGTCACCGTCGCCGGGCGCCGGGGCGATGTTGTCGTCGCCAGGGACGAAGGGCCATTCGCGGTCAACATCGAAAAAGTCCCGACTTTGAAGCCTGCCTTCCGCAAGGATGGCACCGTGACCCCGGCCAACTCGTCGTCAATCTCCGACGGCGCCGCCGCCATGGTGCTGATGCGCGCGTCGCAGGCTGAGAAGCTGGGGCTGGCAGCGATCGCCCGTATCGTCGCCCACACCACCCACGCCCAAGCGCCGGCGCTGTTCCCGACCGCACCAATCAGCGCCATGCAGAAATTGTTCGCCAAAACCGGGTGGACCGCAGAAGGCGTCGATCTCTACGAAATCAACGAGGCTTTCGCTGTCGTCACCATGGCCGCCCTGCACGATCTCAAGCTGCCGGCCGAGAAGGTCAACATCCACGGCGGCGCCTGTGCGCTGGGCCACCCGATCGGCGCTTCCGGCGCCCGCATTCTGGTGACCCTGCTCGGTGCGCTGAAAAAGACCGGCGGCAGGCGCGGCGTCGCCAGCCTGTGCATCGGCGGCGGAGAAGCGACGGCGCTCGCGGTGGAAATGCTGTAAGTGCCGCAGCCGGTCGAATCGATTACCTACCTCAAGCTGATCGGCGCCATGTTCATGTGGGGCGGAACCTGGATCGCGGGCCGTGTCGTGGCGCAGGAACTGACCGCGCCGCTGGGCGTTCCCGCCATCCGTTTCCTGCTCGCCGGGCTGGGGCTGGCCGCCTTTGCGCTGGTGACCGAGGGGCGGATTCCGCGCCCGCAGACGGGCAGCGAATGGGGGATGGTCAGCGGCCTGGCGATGACCGGGATCTTCCTCTACGCCCTGTGCTTCTTTTACGGCCTCAAACACATCACTGCCGGGCGCGGCGCGCTGGTCGTCGCCCTCACCCCAGTCGTTGTTGTCCTGACCGCCTGGTTCCTCGGCAGGGAGCGGATGAACGCGCTCAAGCTGGCCGGTGTCGCGATCGCCATGGCCGGCTGCCTGACGGTCATCGGCAACGGCAATCCGCTCGCCCTGCTGCACGGCGCGGCCGGCATCGGCGAATGGCTGATCCTCGGCTGCGTCATGTGCTGGACGGCCTATACCTTCATCGGCCGGCGCGCGACAAAGACGCTTTCGCCGCTGGCGGCAACTCTGTGGGCCAGCCTGATCGGGGCCGCGCTGATCGGCATCACCGCCCTGCTCCTAGGCGGCAACGACATTACCGCCTGGTCATGGCGCGTCTGGGCCAGTGTCGTCTTTCTGGCGGTCGGCGGCACCGCCCTCGCCTTCACCTGGTTCGCCGATGGCGTCAAGCGCCTCGGCGCCGCCCGGGCATCCGCGTTCGTCAACCTCGTCCCGGTATTTGCCGTCCTGCAGGCAGCCATCCTGCTCGACGAACGCCTCGGATTATCCGTTCTCGGTGGTGGCCTGCTAGTCATTGCCGGTGTCTGGATGACCGCCAACCTTTCGGAGAAAACAGCATGATTCTTACCCAGGAACAGGAAATGATCCGCGACTCGATGCGCGGCTTCGCGCAGGAGCGCCTCGCCCCCTTCGCCGGCGAGTGGGATCGCAATCACACCTTCCCCGCCGACGCCCTGAAGGAGCTCGGCGCCCTCGGCGCGCTCGGCATGGTCGTTCCGGAGGAATGGGACGGCGCCGGCATGGACTACATGTCACTGGTCCTGACGCTGGAAGAAATCGCCGCTGGCGACGGCGCCACGTCGACCATCGTCAGCGTCCAGAATTCGCTGGCCTGCGGCATAACGATGAAATACGGCAGTGTCGAGCAGAAGGAAACCTGGCTCAAGCCGCTGGCGCGTGGCGACAGTCTCGGCTGTTTTTGCCTGACCGAGCCGCACACCGGCTCCGACGCCGCGGCGATCACCACCCGTGCCGACCGCGACGGCGACCATTTCGTCATCAACGGCGTCAAGCAGTTCATCACCACCGGCAAGTATGCCGATGTCGCGATCGTCTTTGCCGTCACCGACAAGGCCGCCGGCAAGAAGGGCATCTCCTGCTTTCTCGTGCCGACGGCGACGCCGGGCTACATCGTCGCCCGTATCGAGGAAAAGATGGGCCAGCATGCCTCCGATACCGCGCAGATCCTGTTCGAGAACTGTCGCGTGCCGGCTTCGGCCCTGCTTGGCAAGGAGGGCGATGGCTACCGGATCGCGCTGTCAAACCTCGAAGCCGGGCGCATCGGCATCGCCGCCCAGTCGGTTGGCATGGCGCGTGCCGCTCTCGAGGCGGCCGTGCGCTACGCCAAGGAGCGCGTCACCTTCGGTGTGCCCATTATCGAGCACCAGGCGGTCAACTTCCGTCTCGCCGACATGGCCACCCAGCTCGACGCTGCCCGCCTGATGGTCTGGCGCGCCGCTTCTCTGAAGGATGCCGGCCGCCCCTGCCTGACCGAAGCCTCAATGGCCAAGATGTTCGCCTCCGAAATGGCCGAAAAGGTCTGCTCCGACGCCATCCAGATTCACGGTGGCTACGGTTATGTCAGCGACTTCCCGGTCGAGCGCATCTACCGCGACGTGCGCGTCTGCCAGATCTACGAAGGCGCCAACGACATCCAGCGCCTGGTGATCGGTCGCGCCGTGGCTGCTGGTTGAGGCAAGCATTCAGGAGGAAGCAATGGGCCTATCAAACATCAACGGTAAGCTCGATTTTGAGGAGCGCTCGCTTCACCTGGCTGTTCTGATTGATGCTGACAATGCACAGGCATCGGTCATCGAGAGTCTCTTGGCTGAAATCGCCCGCTTCGGCGAGGCCAGCGTGAGAAGGATCTATGGCGATTTCACTTCTCCGAACAGCGCCCAGTGGAAAAAGGTCCTCAATCAATTTGCCATCAAACCGGTGCAGCAATTCGCCTACACCACCGGCAAAAATGCGACCGACAGCACGATGATCATCGATGCGATGGACCTGCTTTACACCCGCCGTTTCGATGGCTTTTGCCTGGTTTCCAGCGACAGTGACTTCACCGGGCTCGCCCTACGCATCCGTGAAGAGGGACTGAGCGTGTTCGGGTTTGGCGAAGAGAAGACGCCCGATGCATTCAGGAACGCCTGCCACAAGTTCATCTTCACCGAAGTCCTGCGCCCGCTGCCATCGAGCACAATTCCCGACACAACGGTTGTGCTGTCTGTTCCAGAAAAGCCAGCGCTCGCACCAAGCCCAGCGTCATCCCCTCCGCCGGCAGCGCCCAAGAAAGCCCTGCCCCTCCAGTTCGTCCTGCAAGCGTTGGACCAAGCCTGCGATGACACCGGCTGGGCCAACCTAGGTACATTTGGTGGCTATCTGACCAAGCTGCAGCCCGATTTCGACCCGCGCCTCTACGGATTCAAGAAACTCAGCGACCTTGTCAAATCGAAACCTCACGTCTTCACAGTCGAGGAACGTGAGGTAGCCGGCACGAATTCCAAAGTTATCTACGTTCGCCGCAAGGCAGCAAAAACAGTGAAGATCACTAAATGATGACGGCAATCTCAACGCCCCGGCCATGCAGACACCAAACCGAGATGCTCAACGAAGGGATCGAAATCGCCATCACTGTAGAGCAAAGTGTAGCCATTTTCGATGCAACTCGTAGCAATCAGAGTATCAATCGTCTTCCTGACGGTCACTCCGAGCGTACGCAGATGGCGGAAATTGCGAGCGGACTGCAAAGCTACATCCGGACCCACCAGCGGAACGACGGGCAGCGCGGTGAGCAGTGTTTTCGCCTGATTGAAATCGTGTTCGCTGACAAACCCCTGCAGCACTTCGGCGAGGATCAGATCGCCGATCAGCAGCAACTCGCTGGAGAGCAATTGATCGAGACGATCACCCTGCGGCGTCACGTCGCCACGAAAATAGTCAATCCAGACACTCGAATCGACCAAGATCATCGATCCTGCCTCATCGCCTCCAGATCGCCCTGCCAATCCAGCCGGCCACGAAAGCTACGGATTTCTTCCTGGTGCGCGAGGTGCAGCAGGGTTTTCAGTCCTTGCTCAACGGCTTCCCTCTTGGTCTTCAGGCCGGTGACCTGCAGAGCAGCCCGCATCAAAGCATCATCAATCACAATATTTGTTCGCACGATACACATCCATTGACTTTAAGATACACATTCTAGCTTCTGGTCCCACAAATACAAGCAGAAGGAGACAACCGTGTCCGAGCCCATCGATTTCTGGTTCGATTTTTCCAGCCCCTACGGCTACCTGCTGAGCGAACGCATCGACGAGGTGGCTGCCCGGTTCGGGCGCAAGGTGCGCTGGCATCCGGTCCTGCTCGGCATCGTTTTCAAGGCTACCGGCAGCGCACCGCTGACCTTGCAGAACCCCGCCAAGGCAGCGTACTCGCTGCTCGACTTCGCGCGCTCGGCGCGCTTCATGGGCATTCCCTACCACCACCCGACACGCTTTCCGCTGGCGACCCAGACTGCTGCCCGCACCTACTACTGGCTGCACGGTCAGGACTGCGCGCTGGCCCGGCGCTTCGCCCATGCCGCCTATCGCGCCCTCTTCGTCGACGACCGCGACGTCTCGGCTGCCGACACCATCCTCGAAATTGCGGCAAATCTCGGCGTCGACCGCAGCAGCCTGGAAACCGCGCTGCAAGGCCAGGAAATCAAGGACCGTCTCAAGGACGAAGTCGGCAAGGCGCTGGCCATCGGCGTCTTCGGCTCGCCGCACGTGATCGTCGACGGCGAGGCCTTCTTCGGTGCCGACCGCCTGCCGCAAATCGAGAAGTGGCTCGAAAGCGGAGGATTCTGAGACAGCCATGAAATGCATCTGTGTTTTCTGCGGCTCCAACGTTGGCCACGATCCGCGCTACCGCGCCGAGGCGGAACGCCTCGGCGGCCTGCTTGCCGGGCGCGGCATCGAACTGGTCTACGGCGGCGGCAATGTCGGTCTCATGGGAGTCATCGCCGACGCCTGCCTGGCCGCCGGCGGCACGGTCATCGGTGTCATTCCCGAGGCACTGATCGGCAAGGAGGTGGCGGGCCGCGTCGTCGATCACCGGGGCCTTACCCGCCTCGAGGTTGTCGCTTCGATGCACATCCGCAAGGCGCGCATGGCCGAGCTTGCCGATGGTTTCATCGCTTTGCCCGGCGGCTTCGGAACCTTCGAGGAGTTCTGCGAAATCCTCACCTGGGGCCAGCTCGGATTCCATGTCAAGCCGATGGGCCTGCTCAACATCAATGGCTTCTACGATCCGCTGCTCGCCCTCTTCGAGCGCGCGGTCGCGGAAGGCTTCCTGCGTGATGAGAACCGGGCGATGGCGCTAGCCGCAGGCGACATCGAGAGCCTGCTCGCGGTGATGGCCGCTTACCGCCCCGAGCCGGTCAGCAAGTGGCTGAAGGAAGAAAAGCAGTTGTAATTTTGGAGGACAATCATGGCACTCGTTTCCAATATTACCCACCAAACGTTGCAGACCAGTTCTCAACACACCAACGTTAATTGCACCTACGACATCGTGACTGATGTACAAGAAATTCGGCACTTGCAACTCGACACCTATGGAAGCGCTGATTTATTCGTCACCCGGACGAAGGCCGGGGTCCAAGCCGTTGATTTTCCTGGATTCCGGCCTTCGCCGGAATGACAATTCTGGAATAAATCAGCGTCTCCCTATGGCTCACCAAATCGGCAACTCCCTGGCAAGAAAAGCCAAAGCATTCGACTTTCTCCTCAAGCGATACAACTGATAAAAACCATCCTCGCCGTAAGCAACCTCTAATTCACTCACAAATAGTGAGGAAACATGACCATCCTTAAATCCCAACTCAACCCGCGCAGCGCGGACTTTCTGGCCAACGCGGCAGCGATGCAGGCGGTGGTTGCCGATCTGCATGAAAAAGTCGACAAGATCGCCCTCGGCGGCCCCGAGGCAGCACGCCAGAAGCATCTGGCACGCGGCAAACTACTGCCGCGCGAACGGGTCGGCGCTCTGCTCGACCCCGGCACGCCCTTTCTCGAAATCGCCCAGTTCGCCGCCTACGATATGTATGGTGGGGATGTGCCGGCGGCTTCGGTGATCGTCGGCATCGGCCGCGTCGAAGGCATCGAATGCATGATCGTCGCCAACGACGCCACGGTAAAGGGCGGCACCTATTACCCGCTGACGGTGAAAAAGCACCTGCGGGCGCAGGAAATCGCGCTGGAAAATCGCTTGCCCTGCGTCTATCTGGTTGATTCCGGCGGTGCCTTTTTGCCGATGCAGGATGAAGTCTTCCCGGATAAGGAACACTTCGGCCGCATTTTCTTCAACCAGGCCAACCTGTCGGCGCGAGGCATTCCGCAGATCGCCGCTGTGCTCGGCTCGTGCACGGCCGGCGGCGCGTACGTGCCAGCGATGTGCGACGAGTCGATCATCGTCAAGGACCAGGGCACTATTTTTCTCGGCGGTCCGCCGCTGGTCAAGGCAGCGACCGGTGAAGTGGTCACCGCTGAAGACCTCGGCGGTGCCGATGTGCATACGCGCATTTCCGGCGTCGTCGATCATCTGGCTGAAAACGACGCTCATGCGCTGGCCATTGCGCGGCGCATCGTCAAGGATCTGAACTGGAAAAAGGCACCGCCAGTGGCGTTGACCGCACCGGTCGAACCACGCTATCCGGCGCAGGAACTCTACGGCGTCATCCCGACCGACAGCAAGAAGCCCTTTGACGTCCGCGAGATCATCGCCCGCATCGTCGACGACTCAAATTTCGACGAATTCAAGGCACGCTACGGCACAACGCTGGTTTGCGGCTTTGCCCGCATCTGGGGTTACCCGGTCGGCATCGTCGCCAACAGCGGCATCCTGTTCAGCGAATCGGCACTGAAAGGCGCGCATTTCATCGAACTGTGCACCCAGCGCGGCATCCCGCTCGTTTTTTTGCAGAACATCACCGGCTTCATGGTCGGCCGCAAGTACGAAAACGGCGGCATCGCCCGCGACGGTGCCAAGATGGTGACGGCAGTAGCCACCGCCAAGGTGCCGAAATTCACCGTCGTCATCGGCGGCAGCTTTGGCGCCGGCAACTACGGCATGTGCGGCCGCGCCTACAGCCCCCGCTTCCTGTGGATGTGGCCCAATGCCCGCATTTCGGTGATGGGCGGCGAACAGGCGGCCGGCGTGCTGGCCACCGTCAAGCGCGATGGCATCGAAGCTCGGGGCGGGCAGTGGAGCGCCGACGAGGAAGAAGCTTTCAAGGCACCGATCCGCCAACAGTACGAAACGCAGGGCCACCCCTACTACGCCTCGGCCCGGCTGTGGGACGACGGCATCATTGATCCGGCCGATACCCGGCGGGTGTTGGGTCTGGGGCTGTCGGCGTCGATGAATGCGCCGGCCGAAGAGACGAAGTTCGGTATTTTCCGGATGTAAATCGTGTATCTGCCCAAGCACTTTGCCGAAACCGACATCACCGAGATGCACGCGCTGATGCGGGCCAAGCCGCTCGCCACGCTGGTCAGCCATGGGCCGGATGGCCTGAACGCCAACCACATCCCGTTGCTGCTGACCGACGGCAAGCTGCAGGGCCATGTCGCCCGCGCCAACCCGCTGTGGCAAGAAGGCAAGGTGACCGGCGAAGTGCTGGTGATTTTCCACGGTGACGAAAGCTATATCAGCCCGTCCGGCTATGCGACCAAGGTCGAGCACGGCAAGGTCGTGCCAACCTGGAATTACGCGGCGGTGCACGCCTACGGCGAACTGCGGGTCATCGATGATCCGGCCTGGATTTTTGGGCAAATTTCGGCGTTGACCGCAACCCACGAAGACCCACTGTCGCAACCCTGGGCAGTGAGCGATGCGCCGGCCGATTACATCAAAATGATGCTCGGCGCCATCGTCGGTATCGAAATCAGCATCACCCGCCTGCTCGGCAAATGGAAAGTCAGCCAGAACCAGCCGCCCGAAAACCGGGCCAGCCTGATCGCCGTGCTGGAAAAGGCTGGCGACCCGATGGCCGGCCTGATCCGCCAGCGACAACACAGGAGTGAGACAGATGTTTGTAAGCCTTGAAATCGAACTGAACGGCCCGGTTGCCACGATCTGGATGAACCGGCCCGACCTGCACAATGCCTTCGACGAAATACTGATCGCCGAACTGACCGCCGCCTGCATCGCGCTGGATGAGGACAAGGATGCTCGCGTCGTCGTCCTCGCCGGGCGCGGCAAGAGTTTCTCGGCCGGTGCCGACCTGAACTGGATGAAGCACGCCGCCAACAATGGCGTCGACGAAAACCTCAATGACGCTCGCGCCCTGGCCCGCATGCTGCGCGTGCTGGCCGAAATGAAGAAACCGACGATTGCCCGCGTGCACGGTGCCGCACTCGGCGGCGGCACCGGTCTGACCGCCGCCTGCGACATTGCCGTCGCCTCGAGCAAGGCCTTTTTCGCGACGTCCGAAGTCAAGTTCGGCATCATCCCGTCGGCGATCAGTCCTTACGTCATGCGCGCCATCGGCGCCCGCCAGGCCTACCGTTACTTCCAGTCGGCCGAACGCATCGACGCCACCCGCGCCCACGAGCTGGGCCTCGTCCATGAAGCGGTCGCCCCGGAGCAACTTGACGCCAAGGTGCAGGAAATCGTCAATGCCCTGATTCAGGGCGCCCCGCTCGCCCAGGCCGCCGCCAAGGATCTTATCCGTGCCGTCGATAACCAGCCGATCAACGACAACCTGGTCGAAGACACCGCTCATCGCATCGCCCATCTGCGCGCAACGCCGGAAGCCAGAGAAGGTATCGCTGCTTTCCTCGAAAAACGCTCACCGGCATGGATTGGGGACTAAGCCATGTTCACCAAAATTCTGATTGCAAATAGGGGCGAGATCGCCTGCCGCGTCATCAAGACCGCCCGCCGCATGGGAATCCGCACCGTTGCCGTCTATTCCGAGGCCGATGCCAACGCCCGCCACGTCCGGCTGGCCGACGAAGCCGTGCTGCTCGGCCCGGCGGCGGCCCGCGAGTCTTACCTCGTCGCCGACAAGATCATCGATGCCTGCAAGCGTACCAGCGCCCAGGCCGTGCACCCCGGCTACGGCTTTCTTTCCGAGAATGCCGGTTTCGCCGATGCACTGGCCGCCAACGGCATCACCTTCATTGGCCCGCCGGCTTCGGCGATTCGCGCCATGGGCTCGAAATCCGAAGCCAAGAAGCTGATGGGTGCGGCCAGCGTGCCACTGACCCCGGGCTATCACGGTGACGACCAGGGGCCGGCGCTGCTGCACACCGAAGCCGACCAGATCGGCTATCCGGTGCTGATCAAGGCCGCCGCCGGCGGTGGTGGCAAGGGCATGCGCCTGGTCGAACAATCGCCTGACTTCCCCGATGCTCTCGCCTCGTGCAAGCGCGAGGCAACTTCCAGCTTCGGCAATGACCATGTGCTGATCGAGAAATACATCACCCGGCCGCGCCACATCGAAATCCAGGTCTTTGCCGACACCCAGGGCAACTGCGTTTACCTGTTCGAGCGCGACTGCTCGGTACAGCGCCGCCACCAGAAGGTGTTGGAAGAAGCACCCGCTCCCGGCATGACACCCGAACGCCGCCGCCAGATGGGCGAAGCCGCCGTTGCCGCGGCGCAGGCCGTCGGCTATGTCGGCGCCGGCACCGTCGAGTTCATCGCCAATCAGGATGGCAGCTTCTACTTCATGGAAATGAACACCCGGCTGCAGGTCGAGCACCCAGTCACCGAAATGATCAGCGGCCAGGACCTCGTCGAATGGCAATTACGTGTCGCCGCCGGCGAGCCGCTGCCCTTGCGTCAGGATCAGCTCGAGCTACGCGGCCATGCGCTGGAAGCGCGCATTTACGCCGAGGACGCCAGCAAGGGTTTCCTGCCCGCCACCGGCACGCTGATCCGGCTGGTACCGCCTGCCGAGTCGCTCAATGTGCGCGTCGATACCGGCGTCGAGGAAGGTGACGAAATCACGCCTTACTACGACCCGATGATCGCCAAGCTGATCGTCTGGGACGAGAGTCGCGAAAACTCCCGCGACGCCGCACTGGCCCGCATGCGCAAGGCGCTGGCCGATTATCAGGTAGCCGGGGTGACCACCAACATCGATTTCCTGTCCCGCCTGGTGGCCTGCCCGGCCTTTGCCGGTGCCGATCTCGATACCGGCCTGATCGAACGCCAGAAGAGCTTTCTGTTCCCCGAGGCTCAACCCGTGCCGCGCGATGCGCTGCTCGTCGCCACCGTCGGTGAGTTGCTCTGGGAGCAGTACGCCGCCCGCCAAGCCGCCAAAAGCAGCGGCGATCCATGGTCGCCCTGGCATGCCCGCGACGGCTGGCGCATGAACCTGACGGCGGCGCGCACGATCAGCTTCAAGGACGGCGACACCCTGATCGATGTTCGGGTGCGCTATGGCGACGGCCAGTGGGAACTGACCCTCAACGGCAAATCCACGCTGGCGCGCGGCAAGAAGCTCGAAGGTGACCGCTTTGCCGTCGAAATCGACGACCGCCGCCTGGTTGCCAGCGTTGTTTCGGTCGACGAGAAAAGAACCGTATTTTTGCAGGGAAGCACGTACTCACTCCTGCGCGATGACCCATTGCACCGTGTCGATGCTGGTGAGAGCCACGGCGGCGGCCTGACCGCACCGATGCCCGGCAAGGTCGTCGCGCTGCTCGCCCAGCCCGGCCAGAAGGTCGCCAAGGGCACGCCACTGCTCATCCTCGAAGCGATGAAAATGGAACACACCATCACCGCCCCTGCCGCCGGCATTGTCAAGGCCTTCTGCTACGCCGCCGGCGAACAGGTCAGTGACGGCGCGGAGTTGGTCGAGTTCGAAGCTGAAGCCAGCAACTGATTCATTTTCCGCCCCCGGCGTCGCCGGGGGCATCATTTCTACTACCCGCGACTGATCCCGGAAGAGGATCAGAGGAGACAAACCATGCAAGAACAGTACAGCTACGTCCACGGCGCCAGCGAGAAACCGCTGATCGGTGAAACCATCGGCGATCATTTCGACAACATCTGCACGCGCTACGCCAACCGTCAGGCGCTGATCGTCCGCCACCAAAACGTGCGGATGACCTACGCCCAGCTCAAGGAAGTCGTCGACAACGTCGCCTGCGGCCTGCGCCGCCTCGGCCTTCAAGCAGGCGACCGCGTCGGTATCTGGTCACCCAATAATCTTGAATGGGTACTCACTCAGTTCGCAACAGCAAAGGCGGGTCTGGTCCAGGTCAACATCAATCCAGCCTATCGGCGTTCCGAACTGGAATTCGCCCTGAACAAGGTGGGCTGCAAGGGACTGATCCTGGCCCCCAGTTTCAAGACCAGCAACTATCTGGAAATGCTTCAGGATCTGGCGCCGGAACTGGCCAACACCCCGCCCGGACAGCTGCAGAGCGCGCGCCTGCCTGAGTTGCGCTGGGCCATCAGGCTCGGCGACGAGCGAACCCCGGGCATGCTCAATTTCAGCGAACTGTGCCACCCGGCCAGCCGGCCAGAACTCAACCAGCTTGCCGAAACCGGCCAGCAATTACAGTTCGACGACGCCATCAATATCCAGTTCACATCGGGCACCACCGGCGCCCCGAAAGGTGCAACGCTGACCCATCACAATGTGCTCAACAACGGCTTTTTCATCGGCGAGGCCATGCGCCTGACCGCGGAAGACCGCCTGTGCATCCCGGTTCCCTTCTACCACTGCTTCGGCATGGTGCTCGGTAACCTGGCCGCCCTGACCCATGGCTCAAGCATGATCATTCCGGCCGAAGGCTTCGATCCGCTGTCTACCCTGCAAAGCGTTGCCGAAGAGAAATGCACGGCCCTGCATGGCGTGCCGACCATGTTCATCGCCGCCCTGGATTATCCTGATTTCAAGTCCTTCGACCTGTCGAGCCTGCGCACCGGCATCATGGCCGGCAGTCCCTGCCCGATCGAGGTCATGAAGCGCGTCATCAGTGAAATGCACATGGAGCAGGTCACCATCGCCTACGGCATGACCGAAACCTCGCCGGTTTCCTTCCAGAGTTCGACCGACGATCCGCTCGATCGTCGGGTATCCACGGTTGGTCGCGTGCAACCGCACGTCGAGGTCAAGATCGTCGACATCGACGGCCGCATCGTGCCGCGTGGCCAGCCCGGCGAGCTGCTGACGCGTGGCTATTCGGTCATGCTCGGCTACTGGGACGACGCGGCCCAGACAAGCGAGGCCATCGACCGGGCCGGCTGGATGCACACCGGCGACCTCGCCGTGATCGACGACGGCGGCTACTGCAATATCGTCGGCCGCCTCAAGGACATGGTGATTCGCGGCGGCGAAAACATTTATCCGCGCGAGATCGAGGAATTCCTCTACCGCCACCCGAAAATCCAGGATGTGCAGGTTGTTGGCGTACCCGATCACAAGTACGGCGAAGAGCTCTGCGCCTTGATCATCCTCAAAAACGGTCAGCGTTGTAGCGAGCAGGAAATCCGCGACTTCTGCCAAGGCCAGATCGCCCATTACAAGGTGCCACGCTACCTGCGTTTCGTCGATAATTTCCCGATGACCATCACCGGCAAGATCCAGAAATTCAAGATCCGCCAGCAGATGAGGCAGGAACTCAACCTTCAGGACGAGACGCACGCCTGATCCGCACTACTCCAGAGAGGAAAGCCATGGCCTCTTCTGCCAAGGCACAAATCGTCGAAGTCGGCCCGCGCGACGGTCTGCAGAATGAAGCGCAGGTCGTGCCGACTGCCCCATGAAGATCGAGCTGATCAACCGTCTGGCCGATACGGGCTTGCACGTCATCGAGGCGACTTCGTTCGTCTCGCCGAAGTGGGTACCGCAGATGGGCGACAACGCGGCGGTCATGCAGGGCATCACCAGGCAGCCAAAAACCGTGGTCTGTCTCGACTGGCGCTAAGTTAATGACTTATTGCGTCCGCTTTTTCAGCCACAATGCTGGCGATGAGCATGCTGGACGGCCTTAACTTAGCGCCATTCTGGTCTGTCCCGGCTTGTCTGCGCCGGGTTGTCTGCGAACCCAATAGACATAAGCATCCTCAGTACGTATGCTGTAATGCAAATAACGGATACGCTCACGCAGTTGATCGAGCACTTTCACAGACTGAAGAGGCGGCAGCGGTGCAGTGCTGCTTTTCATGGTTATTTAATACTGGATAAGAACACAGTATAATTACCGGAAAGCAATACAGCAAGTGACTTTCAACGCAACAAACGACGCCGAGTTAGGGAGCAAGCGCCATAGTTATGCAGCAAAAATGCTCCCGATAACAAAGTTGAACTAAACCGCTAACGCGGTGGTAAGCGAGCTCAAGCACGGCGATCCTTTTTCCTGGGAATGTTCCCAAGTTGAAAGAGGAGAACGAGATGAGCACACTCAGGCAGCGGATGAACGAGGCGATGGTGTTACGGGGCGTCGCCGAGCGCACCAAGGAAACCTATCTGGCCTGCGTCAGTGGCTTGGCAAAGCACTACGGACGATCCCCTGACACCCTTGATGCTGCGGCGATCCAGGGCTATCTGCTGCACCTGATCAGCGAGCGGAAACTTGCCTATTCCAGCGTCAATCAGGCCGTCTGCGCCATTCGCTTTCTCTTTGCCGTCGTCCTTGGGCAACGGGAAGTCGCCTTCGATATTCCGATGGCCAAGGTCCCCAAACGACTACCGCAAATCCTCACCCGCGAGGAAATCAGCCGCCTGCTCGCCCACGGCCGTGACATCCGTGCCCGTACCTTGCTGACCACCACCTACGCCGCCGGTCTGCGCCTTTCCGAAGTCTGCAATCTCCAACTGGCCGACATCGAATCCTCGCCCGAGCGCATGTGCCTCAAGGTTCGCCAAGGTAAAGGCAGCAAGGATCGATATACCTTGCTCTCGCCCCGTCTTCTCGCCACGTTGCGTCTTTACTGGCGCGTCGCTCGCCCCAGCCATTGGCTGTTTCCCAACCGCACTGGCAACGGCCCACTTTACGATCAGACGGCTCAGCGCATCTATCACGCTGCTCGCAGTGCCGCCGGCATCGAGCGCGGCGGCGGCATTCATACCTTGCGCCACGCTTTCGCGACGCACCTGCTGGAAGCCGGCGTCGATATCCACACCATCCAGCGCCTGCTCGGTCACGGTCATGTCGGCACCACCATGCGTTACTTCCACTTGGCGCAAACCCACCTGACCGGGACCACCTCGCCGCTTGAACTACTGACCGACTGAGGGCGCATGCCATCGGGTGGTCTGGCCGAGGTGCTCGCCACCTTCGGCCAGACCTATCTCGCCGCTCGTCCTTTGCCACGGGGTGCGGCCAAGGTCTGGCGGGCCATTGTGGCTTGCCGCACGGCGGCGCTTGGTGGTCATGTCGAATCCTGCCCGGACTGCGGGATGACCCGCCATGTCTATCATTCCTGCCGCAACCGGCATTGCCCGACCTGCCAGACCCGAACCAAAGAGGCGTGGATCGCGGCGCGGCGGCGCGAAGTGCTGCCGGTGCCGTACTTCCATCTGGTGTTTACCCTGCCGCACGATCTCAATGCGTTGATCGGTGCGGCACCACGCCTGGTCTACGAGAATCTGTTCGCTGCCGTCTCGGCGACACTCACCGAATTTGCGCAGAGCCCACGCCATCTCGGGGGCATGCCGGCCTTCTCGCTGGTGTTGCATACCTGGAAACAGGATCTCGGGCGGCATGTGCATCTGCACGCCCTGGTCGCTGGTGGCGCCTTGGCTCAGACGGGCACGTGGCTCCGGCCGAAGAAGGGCTTCCTGTTTCCGGTACGGGCGTTATCGAAGGTGTTTCGCGGCAAGTTCGTGGCTGGACTTGAGGCATTGTCACAAACGAAACGATTGCCCGAACAGGCGGACTGGCCACGCCTCAAGCCGGCCTTGTTCGCACATGACTGGGTGGTCTATGCCAAACAGCCCTTGGGCGGCCCCGAGGCAGTACTGGAGTATCTGGGTCGCTATACGCACCGGGTAGCGATTTCCAATGAGCGCATTGTTGGGATCGTCGGCAACGATGTGGCTTTCCGGGTGCGCGCCGACAACGATGGGAAGAAGCGGGTCTTGCGCTTGCCGGGTGTTGAGTTCATCGGGCGCTTTTTGTTGCATGTGTTACCGGCAGGATTCAAGCGCATCCGGCATTACGGCTTGCTTTCACCAGCCAGAAAGACGGCCGGGCTGGCGGCCGCACGGGCCGCCCTGGGCATGCCGCCAGCGGAACCCGCCGTGATCGAATCCGTGGCGGACTTCCTGCGCCGGGTAGCGCGTTTCGCGCAGTTGTGCTGCCCGCACTGCGGCGGCCCGTTGTGTTTCACCGCAACCATCCTGCCGCAGCGTCATGCAGTTCATTCACGGGGGCCACCTTGAACTACGGATTTGCCCCCTGGCAAAGCGTTACATCGAGCAGGGAGACCGTTCGTGGTGGCGCTCGTCCGTACGCCGAGCGTTGGTGTTCCAGACCAGCACTTGGCCCTGGGTTGGCGCCAAATCAGGCTGGATTGCTCTGCGCCAGACCGTGTCAGGCTGTTGCTCGGGGTTGTTGCATTATGCCGCTCGATTGACTTCGGCCGACGCCACCTTACAATCCCCATAACCACCGCCCGTCCGGCGGTCCAGTCCAACAAGGTTTATCCGCCGATATGAATTTCTGCTCCCTTCAACCGCGTCCGCGTCGGCGGATAAACGCTATTCGTTAGCCAACATATGAGTCCAGCGGAACTCCGTGGTCAGTTGCAGACAATCAAGAACAACTACGCGCTTGTTCAGGCTGGAATCATGTTCTTGGCTCAGCCCGACGCCGTCACGAAATTTGACGAATATTTCGCCGTAGTCTCAGCTCATCCAGAAGCAAAGAAGTTTGGCTATATTCGTTACGTCTTCGAAAGTGATGAATTGTTGGCGCTCGCTACGAATCAGTTACGAAAGTCCGTGCTCAGAAATTGCCTCAAGGAAATGTTTGAGCTGGTGAAGGTGTATGGCCTAGAGACAAACCAAATAAAACTTCTGAGAGCGGCACCGTGGTACCAGTTCTTGCGCATGATAAGCAACAGCCTCTCCCATGACTATTGGCTACGATACAAGGAGCATGACTTGAAACTGCTACCAATCACTTGGTCTGGTCTTACACTTACTGCCGCCATGGATGGTAGCGAATTGCCGATGGCAGGATTTCTCACACGAGTAAAAGTCATAGAACTGATGGACGACGTCATTTTGTACGCCGAGCAACATGTTGGCTAATCGGGTAAGGACCGGCTTCTAACCGGCCCTCCCCACACCACCCACCATGCGGGTCCGCAGTGGGCGGTTCAACGAGTTGACGCGCTCGACTAAGACGAATAACCCTGCGCCTTGCACCATAACGTCTTGATGCTCAGCAACCCTTTGGTCTTGAGCCAGTCATTGCTCAACGCTTGTTGCATCGCCGGAGTACGTGCCATGTGCCAGTAGCTCTTGCTGCTGACGCCATGCTGGATCGCTGTTTTCAGGCTCACGCCCAACGCCAGCAAGTGCTTGATCTTCGTGCGCGGCCAGCGCCATTGTTTCCAATAGCCCATTCGGATGCGCCGTCTGATCCACTCGTCCAGTCCCGGGATCGGTCGGTAGTACTCGCTGATGCCAAAGTACCCCATCCACCCCCGCACGTACTGTCCCAGCTTGCGCAGCCGGAACTCCATTGATACTCCCCAGCTCCTGCCGGTGAGTTCCTTCACGCGGTACTTGAACGCCGCCAGCTTTTTCTCCAGCCAGCGGATTTTGCCCCGAACTATCGTGAAGCCCAGAAAACCGCATTCACTTATCTTCGCCACCTTGCTTTTGACCGGGTTGATTTTGAGCTTCAGACGACCTTCCAGATATTGCGTCAAACTTTGCATGACTCGGTTTCCTGCTCGCGGACTTTTGACCAGCACCACCATGTCGTCGGCGTATCGCGCAAAACGATGCCCACGCCGTTCGAGTTCATGATCCAGTTCGTTGAGCAGAATGTTGGCCAAGAGCGGCGACAGCGGCCCACCCTGGGGCGTGCCGATGTCGCTGGGCTCGACGTGCTCACCGACCAGCACCCCGGCGCGCAGGTAACGTCCGATCAGATTCAACAACGCCTTGTCGCGGATCGTTCGCCCGAGGATATTCATCAACACGTCGTGATTGACCGTGTCGAAGAATTTGGCGAGGTCAATATCCACGGCCATGGCGTAGCCGTCCTTCACATGCCGTTGTACCTGTCTGATCGCTTGGTGTGCATTGCGGCCCGGTCGAAAGCCGAAGCTCGATCCCGAGAAGCGGGGATCGAAGATCGGCGTGAGCACTTGGGCGATAGCCTGCTGGATGACCCGATCCATGAGGATCGGAATCCCCAGCAGCCGCTTGCTGCCGTCCTCCTTGGGTATTTCGACCCGACGGACGGCACTGGGGCGATAGTGCCCGGTTTCGAGTTGGCTTCGGATGTCTCCCCAGTGCGCCCGCAGGTAGGCGGGAAAGCCCTCGATGGTGATGCCGTCGATACCCGGCGCCCCCTTGTTGGCTTTCACGCGCCCCCACGCGGTGCGCAGGTTGCCGCTGGAGAGTACTGCTGCCATTAACTCGGTTGTTTCCACTGCTTTTCGTCTCGTCTTGTTTCAAGGCTCGGTTCGGGTTGTTCGCCGGCTCGCCTTCCCCGCCTGGGGATACTTCGGCTACGCCAAGATCGCTCCGTCTGCTCCTTGTGGTTCGTTGTTCGATCCTTCGCCGCGCCACAACTTGCACGACTACTATGATCTCTGCTGACTTCTGCCGCTTCACATCAGCCATTGCTGACCGCTGCGCTGTTACGGTTACTGAACGTTGCTGCCCGTTCGATCGCCCTTGATGCGTGACAGCCCACATCGGCGCTGGTTGATTGGGACTGGCTCAACCCGGCCACCTTTCGTTCAGCCTACGTCACCGCTCGCGCGGCAGATCTCCCCAGGTAAGAACGCGATGTTTCCGCGCACAAGCGCCGCATTTACCGTAAGGGTCGTACCGGTGGGCTTCGTCGTCCTGTGCCGACTCGCCTCGACCCTCTCGGCCTTCTATGCAGTTTCTGTCCGTCGCCTCGCACGTTTGCACTCCGGCTTCCTCCAGACAAGCCCTCGCGAGCTTGCCCTTGCCTTCGGCTAGTGGTTATCATTGACTCGTGATGAATCCATGTCGGTGCTCCCACAGGGGACTTCCACCCCATTACATCGCGCCCATGCTGGGCGCACACCCGGCAGTCGAGTCGGACGCGGCGAAGAAACCGCCGCGCCACTCACTTCTACGTTGGGCATTGAAGAAACATGGTCACTCTCACGAGCTTTGAAAAGGAGTTGGCGGCTCTCATCGGAAGGCCGACTGGTCTACGCCCGTTCGTTTGTGACGGCTCCCCTCTTGAGTGCCAAGCATTCATCGTTGGTTTCAACCCAGCTACGACCCTGTCAGCAGATTTCTGGGAGTTTTGGCGTACAGATTACGGCTTTGACAAAGCGGCATGGCTGGAGGCGTATAAGAAAGATCGACAAGACCGTCCGTTAAGGCCAAAACAGAAGCGGCGCAATCTCATAAGCACCACTCGGCGAGTCCTCGACTGGATGTCAGAGGCAGCCTCGCCAATCCGTTGCCTCGAAACCAACATCTATTCGGCCCCAACCGAACAGGCAGCTGATTTGGCGTTCCATTGCCGCGTCACGACCCCGTTTGATTTCTTGCTAGCTGCGCTCAGGCCAAACATCATCGTTGCGCATGGCGATGATGCGGTGGCTTACCTACAGCAGATGAAGTTGTCGGCCCAAGTTATACCGGTTTCGCACCTTTCGCGTGGTTGGTCACGAGAAGCCGCTGCTGCGCTTGGTCAGAAGGTCAAGACAGCGTGCGCCAATGCCCAACCCATCATTCCACCGGACCTTGCGCATGAAGCCGCGCAGGCCGGTGAATTCAAACGTTAGCAGTCGGGAGGGCACATGATGGCAAACCGCCTAACACCAGTATTTGTCTCCCACGGCGGTGGCCCGATGCCGCTCCTTGGCGACCCCGGGCACACTGAGATGGTCGACTGCCTGAAAGGCTTGGCTGCAAAACTTGCTCGCCCTAATGCCGTCGTTGTAGTGAGCGCTCATTGGGAGGAGAAAGTTGCCACCATTACTGCCTCTGAAAATCCTTCGCTGATTTATGACTACTACGGATTTCCAGAAGAATCGTATGCAATCACTTATCCCTGCAGAGGCGAGCCAACTCTGGCTCAGGAACTACACAGTCTGTTAGAAGCTGCAGCGATCGATGTGGCTCTGGATGGGGAGCGAGGTCTTGACCACGGCGTATTTGTTCCGCTGAAAATCATGTGGCCCGAGGCCAATGTGCCCTGTGTTCAATTATCGCTGCTAAATTCGCTTGATCCATCGAGTCATATCGCCGTCGGTAAGGCACTGCGTGGCTTGGGCCGTGAGAATGTATGGCTAATAGGCTCTGGGTTCTCGTTTCACAATTTGAAGGCGTTTTTTGCTACTGACAATGCCTCATCGCGTCAGATGAACCGAGATTTTGAGTGGTGGTTGCGGGATACATGCAGTAGCACGTCCTGCTCGGAAGCCGAAAGAATGAAAAGGCTGATCCACTGGATTGAGGCGCCGGGTGCTCGGTTCTGTCATCCTCGGGAAGAGCATTTGCTCCCGCTTCACGTGTGTTACGGGGCGGCCCAAAGGCGATGTTCAGAGGCGCTGAATCTCAAGATCATGGGCAAAGAATCGAGCATGTATGTTTGGTGAGCCGACTGCTAACGATTAAGGTTAGATCGTGATCGCGGAGCGAGCCACGATCTGAACCGGTTGTTGAACAAGCCCGGTTCCGGGTTCCCTGCAAATAGCTTTTTGACTCCCTGCCCGAAGGTGGGAGGGTTGCCCGGTTCGGTGATCGGGCGGTGCCTGAATCAGCGCTTGAACCGGGCCGATCTAGCAAATTCGGCGGCTGACACCCCGTTTTCCGGCATTTTCAGGCCGAGCGCCGCCGTGGCGCCGGTCGGCGCACCGCCTTTCCTGTGGCCGTGACTTACACGGCCGTCTCCGCCATCAGTGCCGAACTTCGTCGCCTGACCGTGCTGGCCGGAATCCGCCGCCGGATGATCTGCATCGGTGTGCCGCAGCAAGGACAAAGAAACGCCGGCCGGGGTTTCTCGATGGGCGGTGTGCGTGGCGCGATCCTGAGCACGAGGTGCAGCAAGGCAATCAGGCTTTTGCGGTTAGGGTGCAGAAAGCCGTAGTTCCGCGCCCGCCGGAAACCCTTGGGCAGGACGTGTTGCAGGATCAGGCGCAGGAAGTCGGCGGCACTTTCGGTGCGCACCTTCATTTCGCCGCTCTGGCTGTCCCGGTAACGAAAGCTGACTTGGCCGTTCTCGCAGGACAGGATGTCGGATTCCCGGATCACCCCGCGATAGAGGTAGCGCCCGAGATAGACCAGCGCCTTCTCGCCGTTGCCGACACTTTTGCAATCGGCCACCCATTTCTTTGGCAGTTGGCTGGGCAAGCTCAGCCCTTCCTGTTTCAACGCGGCGAGCAGTTTGCCGCGAAACACCTTGGCCAGCGCCTGGTGGTTGAACAGGTAGCCGGTCTTGGTCCGCCAGCGCCGCGTTTTTGGATCAAGGGTGGCCGCCGGCATGGCGAGATGGACATGCGGGTGCAGGTCGAGCCGGCGCGAGTGGGTGTGCAGCACCGCCACCGCCCCGGCTTCGCCCTTGAGTTTCCGGTCGTTACGGCAGAAGGCCTGCACCGTCGCCCAGGCGGCGGCGAACAACGCAGCATAGACGGCGCGTGCTTGCCGGAAAGCCAAGGGCCGCAGTTCGGCCGGCAAGGTGAAGGTGAGCAGAAAGTACTCGGCCGGCACTTGCAGGCGGCGCTGACGTTCCAGCCAGCGTTCGCTCTCGTGGTGCTGGCAGTGCGGGCAAAGCCGATGCCCGCAGGAATGTGGAATGAGCCGCCGTTCGGCGCAGTCCGGGCAGGCGGCGAGCAGGTGCGAGGCCATCGTGCTGCGACAGTGCTGCATCGCTTGGAGCGCCTGCCCCCGCTCCGGGGTGAGCTGCTGGCCGTAGCAGGCGCGGTAGTCGCCCTCATGCTGGCGGATGATCTCGGCGAGCGGGATCATCGGATGTTTCGCCAGTCGAGGACAAAGCCCTGCATCAGGGCATCGATGCGGGTCCGGGCCGATTCGTTGGTATGGCTGGTGAGGTGCGTGTAGCGGGCGGTGGTCAGGATGGAGTGGTGACCGAGGATCTTCTGGACTTCCAGCAGATCGACACCGTGCTCGATCAGGTGCGTGGCATAGCTGTGGCGCAGGCTGTGCGGGGTGATCTTTTTTTATGTCTGCGGCGTCCTCGCCGCAGACGGTATCCCAGCGATTAAGCCGCAGTCGGCCACGACTTTGCGCAGGGTGATTTGCACGCCACCGCGATCGAGCGGTGAAGTCGCCAGATGCGCGCCTTTCAGGCCGGCGTGGCGGTTGGGAAACAGGAGTTCGGGATGGCGATGCGTTTGCCAGAAACGGCGCAGCACCGAGAGCGTGGCCTGCGGCAGGGGCACGAGGCGATCCCGGTTGCCCTTGGCGTCGCGCACCTGGACGCGCAGGCGGGCGGCATCGATGTCACCGACCTTGAGCGCCAGCCCTTCACCCAGCCGTAGCCCAAGGCTGTAGAGGGTGAAGTAGAACACCCGGTAGCTGAGCACCCGCGTCGCCAGAAACAGGCGCTGCGCTTCGTCGACCGTGACAATGTCCGGCAGGCGCTGGGTCCTGGGCGGCTTGATCAGGTTCGGCATCGCCCAAGGCTGTTTCAGGATATGGGTGGTGAAGAATTTGAGGCCGTAGAGATCGAGCTTCACCGCGCTCCACGAGTGGGTGCCGATCAGGTCGCTGAAGTACTCGGTGAGTTGGGCTTCCGACAAGGCGTCGATGCGGTAATCGAAATACCCGCCGAGGCGCCGGATGGCGCGGGCGTAAGCGTCGATGGTCTTGGGTTGCAGGCCCTTCAGCTTCAGGTGTTTCAAGTGGCTGTCGTACTGCCGGGCAAAAGGCTCGGGGAAATCGTTCGTCATGCTGGTTTGTCCTCACGAAATGTTGCAGAATCGGTCCCATCAAAACGAAGGAACCAACATGCAGGATAATTCGGAGGCAGCAGATTGGGGTCTTCTCCGCGTAGCGGCTTCGTTCAACCCTTCCTTCAACCGGACTCGCCTTCGGCGAGCCGGTTAAGTCAAACGTTGAGCGGCCGTTTTTCATAAACATCACGGACCACCTTGGCTTGATTTCTGTCTTTCAAACAACTTTCTACTCACCACTCCGCCCATGCTTCCCACCAAAGTAAACATCATCGAAGTCGGCCCGCGCGACGGGCTGCAGAATGAAGCGCAGGTCGTGCCGACCGCCATCAAGATCGAGCTGATCGACCGTCTGGCCGAAGCGGGGCTGCGCGTCATCGAGGCGACGGCTTTCGTGTCACCGAAATGGGTGCCGCAAATGGGCGACAACGCGGCGGTCATGCAGGGCATCAAACGCCACCCTGCTGCGGTCTACCCGGTTTTGACGCCCAATTTGCACGGCTTCGATGCGGCGCTGCAGGCCGGCGCGACCGAGGTGGCGATTTTCGGCGCTGCTTCGGAGTCGTTTTCGCAGAAAAATATCAACTGCTCGATTGTCGAGAGCCTGAAACGCTTCGAGCCGATCCTTTCGGCTGCCAGCGCCCTTGAAATTCCGGTACGCGGCTACGTTTCCTGCGTCGTCGGCTGTCCCTACGAGGGAGACATCGCGCCGGCGCAGGCGGCCGGCGTGGCGAAATCACTGTTCGACATGGGCTGCTACGAGGTCTCGCTCGGTGACACCATCGGCGTCGGCAACCCGGCGTCAATCCAGCGCCTGATCGAGGCCTGCGCCAGAGTGGTTCCCATCGAGAAACTGGCCGGACACTACCACGACACCTACGGCATGGCGATCGCCAATATCTACGCTTCGCTACAGATGGGTATGGCTATTTTCGACAGCTCGGTGGCCGGACTGGGCGGTTGTCCGTATGCCCGGGGAGCCTCGGGCAATGTCGCGACCGAGGATGTCGTTTACCTGATGCACGGTCTGGGGATTGAAACTGGCGTCGATCTCGCTAAACTTGCAGCCATCGGCAACTGGATTTCCAGTACCATCAACCGCCCGAACGGCGCCAAGGCCGGTCGGGCAATTTGCGCGAGGACTGCCCAATGAGCCTGATTTCCTCCATTGCCGATTTCCTCAAGCCGACGCCTGCACCCTCACCCAAGGTAAGGAGGGCGCTGGAACTGGTCGGCACAATAGTCGATCCGATGCTCAACTCGGCCTCCGGATTCGAGCGCGATCTCGCGCCAGCAATGGATTACGTGCTGGGTTATTGCGAGGGATTGGTCGCCGGGCTGCCCGGCCCGATCGACATAAACCGTGCCGCCTTTTCCAGCGATCCGCTGGTGCATGCGCTGTTCGCCACGGCAGATGACATTGATCAGATGCTGGGCCGCAGTCAGGCTGTCCGCGACTTTCTGGCGGAACCCCAGTGCTGGGAAAGCGAGTATCTCTACGCGATGTTCGCCGCCCGTCGCCAGGAAAGGAAGCAAATGGGCATCGGCCAGCAGGGCGACGTGCTGTGTAACGATGTACCGCAGGTCGTCGTCTATTTTTCCAGCCAGACGCTCGTCGAACCGCATTGCGACCTTGAGGTTACTCTCGAAAACCTGCGGTGCCGAAGTCTGGAAAGCCTCCTCAAGACTTTTCATGATCACGTAGAGGCTCTGCGCAGTGAGCGCGATGGATTGCGCGCCGATGCCTCGATGGAACGCGCGCAGCTGGCCGTGTTGCGCAATAAGTCGCCGAGCCCGGAGTTCGAAACACACACGCGACATCTGATGGAGCTCGATACGCAGTTGCGCAAAATGGCCACCTCGCTGATGCCCAACCAATTGCTGGCGGCGCTCGCCGATAACCTGCGCGAGCCCGAAGTCTCCCTCGGCCTGTCGCCGGTCAGCATCACGGTGGACCGTCTCGGCATCGTCAGTGAGCAGCCTGGTGACAATTTGAATTTGCATACACTGAAGTTTTCCGAAATTCGTGGCCGCGACAAGCGTAGCTACATGGCGATGCTCACCCGCATCCGGCGCGACGAAGCGCAGGCGGCGGTGGATCTTGTGCAGGACCAGCGCCACCGGTACATGATCATCTGATGGTCACCTCGCCCTGCATCAACGTGTGCCAGATGGACGAACTGACCGGCCTGTGTTCGGGCTGCTTTCGGACCATTGACGAGATCGCCGTTTGGGCAGGGATCGACGACTCCCGCCGCCTGGGCATCCTCGCCGCCATCGCCAAACGCCGGCAGGAGCATGACCCCTGGGAAGGCGACCTGCGCGGCGACTGCGACCGGCATGGATAACGAGGATCAATATCTCTGCGTCGGCATCTGCATGGTAGACCCCGATTCGGGCTACTGCCTGGGTTGCGGCCGGCCGCCCCTCGACGCGCCGGAGGTCGTCGCCGAGATCGTCACCTTGATAAGAACGCCACGACCGACAACCAGCGATCCGGACAACCCGGAATGAGCATCCGGCTCCCGGACGCGCTGCTCGTTATCGAGCGCGGCTGGCTATCGGCCAACAGCATCATGTGCTTCGAGGGTGACCACGCCACGGTGGTTGATAGCGGTTACGTCACGCACGCTGCCCGGACGGTCGAGTTGGTTGATCATGCCCTCCACGGTCGACGCCTGAAAAGGCTCATAAATACCCATTCGCACTCCGACCACATCGGTGGCAACGCAGCGCTGCAAGCGCGTTTTGGTTGCGAGATCATCGTCCCTGCCGGCCTCCACGCTACCATCGCCGAGTGGGACGAAAACGCGCTGCTCCTCTCGCCGCTCGGCCAGCAGGGGGCGCGCTTCCAGCACGACCACCTGATCCAAGCCGGCGATGACATTTCGATGGGAGACCTCAACTGGCAGGCGCTGGCCGTTCCCGGACATGACATGGAGGCGCTCGCCTTCTACAACCCGGAACGGCGTATCCTGATCTCGGGCGACGCTCTCTGGGAAAGCGGCTTTGGTGTGATCTTTTCCGAGATTCTCGGTGAGGCCGATGGCATAGCCGTCACCCGCGCCACCCTCGAAATGCTCTCGCGCCTGCCGATCGACATCGTCATTCCCGGACATGGCAGCCCGTTCGCCGGGGTTGACGCCGCTTTCGAGCGGGCCTTCCGGCGAGTGGACAGCTTCGCCGCCGACATCGACAAGCTGGCCTGGCATGCCATCAAGGTCGTGATTTCCTTTGCCATGCTGGAAAGAGGCCGGCTGCCGGCCAAGGACTTTCCGGCATTCGTGCTTGGCCTGCCCTTCGCCATCAGCATCAACAACCGCTACCTGAACCTGCCGGAAGATCGGCTTGTCGCGCGCATCGAGAACGAACTGCTGCTGGTCAATGCCCTGCGCCGCGAGGACGGTTTTCTGGTGGCAGGCTAGGCGGCCGGCAGGGCGCGCTGGACCAATCGCGTCCAGTAGGCAATGCCGGGCGCCAGAATCTCGTCGTTGAAATCGTAATGCGGGTTGTGCAGGGTGCAGCCGCCAGTCCCCGGCCCGTTGCCCAACCACACGTAACAACCCGGCTTCTCGCGCAGCATGTAGGCGAAGTCCTCCGCGCCCATCGACGGCAGCAAGTCAGTGAGCACTCGCTCACTCCCCAGCACCTCGGCGGCAACGCCGCGGCAGAATTCCGTCTCCGCCGCGCTGTTGACGGTCGGCGGGTAGCGATGGTCGAAATGAACGCCGATCTGCGCCCCGTTCGCCGCCGCGACACCGCTGCACAGGCGCTCGACGGCACGCTCGACGGTTTCCTGGACCTCGGGCTTGAAGCTGCGGATGGTGCCGCGCAGTACGACTTCCTCGGGAATGATGTTCCATGCCTCGCCACCATGGAACTGGGTGACGCTGACCACCGCCGCATCGCACGGGTGCAGCGTGCGGCTGACCACGGTCTGCAAGGCCTGAACCAGTTGCGCGCCGGCAACGATCGAGTCGACTCCCTGGTGCGGCATCGCCGCATGGCAGCCATGGCCGCGTACGCTGATCTCGAAGGCGCAGGTGCCGGCCATCACCGCCCCGGGCATCACCGCCATCTCGCCGACAGGAATACCCGGCCAGTTGTGCAGGCCGAATACGGCCTCGACCGGAAAGCGCTCGAACAATCCATCCTCGATCATCACGGCAGCGCCACCATCCGATTCCTCTGCCGGCTGGAAGATGAATGCCACGCTGCCGTCGAAATCCGGGTTCGCCGCCAGGTGGCGCGCCGCCCCGAGAAGGATCGCGGTATGACCGTCATGGCCGCAGGCGTGCATCTTTCCATGGTAGCGCGAGTGGTGCGGAAACTCGTTTAGCTCGGCCAGCGGCAAGGCATCCATGTCGGCGCGCAGGCCGATCATGCGCCGCGACGTCCCGGCCCGCAGGACGCCGACGACCCCGGTCCGGGCGATACCGCGATGAACCTCGAGCCCGTAGCGCTCGAGCTCGTGGGCCACCACTTCAGCGGTACGGTTCTCGTCAAAGGCCAGTTCCGGGTGCGCGTGAATGTCGCGGCGCAGCGCCGACAATTCGGCAAGAAATGGCAGCTCGGGAATGTTCATGGTTGTCTCCTTGCTACTCCCATTCCCGCGAATGGGAGCAATGAGCGCCTCAACTATCCACGATAACGAGGCGGCTGGACTCAGGAAAGCTCATCGACGCCAGGAAAGTACGCACATCACCCGCGATATCATCAGTCGTTTCATTTCGATCCTTGCATCTTGCAGCCCAATCGCGTCCGGGATGCAGAACAGAGCTGGCCCCGTTGGTTTGGACATTTTTTCCACCAAGACAAGCGGAGCCCTGCGTGGTGGCGTAATCCACGGTAACAGCGACCGAAGGTCCGTTGAGACCGAAAGCTGACGGCGCGGTGGGTAACGCTGTGGTCATACTGTGAACTTCTCTTTGGGCAGGTGCTGGCAGTAGAACGCATCCGGCGTTTTGCCGTCAAGGGTTTGGTGCGGTCGGCGGGTGTTGCAGAAATCCAGATAGCACCCCAAGTTGGCCTTGGCATCGGCTACTACGCAGCCTGCGATTGAGCAAGGCCAGGGAAAAAAGCACTACTTTCCATATGTTTTGTCTAACAATTGTTCCCCATCTGTTACCTCGGGTTGCTTGTCGACGCTGCCTTCATTATGCTCCGCAGTATGCAACTCGTTCTCATCAGCGGCCTTTCCGGGTCTGGCAAGTCGGTCGCCCTGCATCTTCTCGAAGATGCAGGGTATTACTGCGTGGACAATCTGCCGGTGATCATGCTCACGGTTCTCGTCCGCATGCTCAAGGAGGAGGGAATCAGCAAGGTGGCGGTAGCGATCGACGCGCGTTCGGGGATAGGTATCGAACTGCTCCCGCGAAAGCTGCGCATGCTGGAGGAGGAGGGAACGCAACAGAACTTCCTCTTCCTTCACGCCGACGAAGAAACTTTGCTCAAGCGCTATTCCGAATCGCGCCGGCGCCATCCGCGTGCCGCCGACGGGCAGACCCTGGCCGAAGCGATCCGCGCCGAACGCAAATTGCTCGAACCGATCTCGACGCT
This sequence comes from Candidatus Dechloromonas phosphoritropha, assembly GCA_016722705.1. NCBI lineage: Bacteria > Pseudomonadati > Pseudomonadota > Betaproteobacteria > Rhodocyclales > Azonexaceae > Dechloromonas > Candidatus Dechloromonas phosphoritropha. The sequence continues at coordinate 1,448,503 of JADKGN010000004.1, forward strand.
CGGCCACCGCATCGATACCAGCGGGCTCAAGGCCAACGCGCTGCGTGAATGGATTCACCAATTCATCGACCACGAACCGGGACGCGGACTGACGCTGATGTTCGAATCGTTCGGCTTCAAGCATGGCATTCCACTGGATGCCGATCTCGTCTTCGACGTGCGCTGCCTGCCCAACCCGCATTACGATCCCGAGTTGCGTCCGCTGACCGGCAAGGACCAGGCGGTCATCGATTTCCTCGAGAGCGAGCCCGAGGTCATCCGCATGCGCGACGACATCGCCCGCTTCATCGCCACCTGGCTGCCGGCATACGTTCGCGACAACCGCAACTATCTGACCGTGGCCATCGGCTGCACCGGCGGCCAGCACCGGTCGGTCTATTGCGCGGAATGGCTCGGTCACAAGTTCCAAGAAGAGGCCAGCGTCCTGATCCGCCACCGCACGCTGGCCGGCAGTTGATGCGCTGGCTCGCCTACCTGCGGGCAGGCGACTGGCTGGTCATCGCCAGCGGCGCGGCAGTGGTTGCATTCACCCTCCCCTTGCTCTGGCAAGGTGGCTTTGCCGAGCGCGCGATCATCCGCCAGGATGGACGGATCTTCGCCGAGATCGATCTCGGCAGCCGGCGCGAAGTCACCGTCCCCGGCCCCCTCGGCGCCACGCTGGTTTCTGTAGAGCCGGGGCGCGCCCGCGTCATCGCCGATCCCGGGCCGCGCCAGTACTGCGTGCGTCAGGGCTGGCTGGCACGCCCCGGGGAGATCGCCATCTGTGCCCCCAACCGCGTCAGCGTCCAGATCGCCGGACGCACCCGCGCCTATGACAGCCTCAGTTACTGAGCTGACCGTCACCGCCGAGGATCGGCGCGTCGCCTGGCTGGCCACCGCGGCGGTCGCCTTGTCGCTGGTTGATGCGGCAATCCCCAGCCCGCTGCCAGGGGTCAAGCCGGGCCTCGCCAACATCGTCACGCTGGTCGTCCTGATCCGTCACGGCTGGGCGACCGCCGTCTGGGTCAGTGGATTGCGCGTGCTCGCCGGCAGCCTGCTGCTCGGCTACTTTCTCGCCCCCGGCTTCTTCCTGGCACTGACCGGAACGACGTTCAGCCTGCTCACGCTCGGCCTCGCCCGCCATCTGCCGGAACGCTGGTTCGGGCCGGTCAGCCTGAGCATCCTCGCCGCCTTCGCCCACATCGGCGGCCAGTTGCTGCTCGCCCGCCTGTGGCTGATCCCGCATGACGGCGTTTTTTTGCTGACCCCGGTTTTCGCCGCCGCCGCGCTGGTGTTCGGCACCATCAACGGGCTGATTGCGGCTAGACTGCTGGCAGAAATCCCCGTTGCGAACCCTGTCCGATGAACAAGACAATCTGCCTCGCCCTGACTGGCGCTTCCGGCATGCCCTACGGCTTGCGTTTGCTGGATTGCCTGCTGGCGGCCGGCTGCCGCGTGCAGCTGCTGTATTCGCAGGCCGCGCAGGTGGTCGCACGCCAGGAAGTGGATCTCGAACTGCCATCACGTCCCGGCGAAGCCAAGGCCGCCCTATTGGCCCGCCTTGGCGCGGTCGACCCGGAAAAACTGGTGATTTTCGGTCGTGAGGAATGGTTCGCCCCGGTGGCCTCCGGGTCCAACCCACCGGACGCGATGATCGTCTGTCCCTGCTCGATGGGCACGTTGGCCGCCATCGCCCAAGGGCTGGCCGACAAGCTGATCGAGCGCGCCGCCGACGTCGTCCTCAAGGAAGGCCGCAAACTGATCCTGGTTCCGCGGGAAACACCGCTTTCGGTCATCCATCTCGAGAACATGCTGCGCCTGGCGCGAGCCGGCGCCGTCATCCTGCCGCCCAGCCCGGGTTTCTACCACCACCCGCAAAGCGTGGCGGAGGTGATCGATTTCGTCGTCGCCCGGGTTCTCGACCAGCTTGCCATCCCGCACGCGCTGATGCAGCGCTGGGGCGAATGATGGGCTGGCTGGGCTTTGCAAGCCAGCGGCGGGACGACGGCGCTTCCCCGCGGATGGAAATTCCGCTGTTTCCGCTCAATGCCGTGCTCTTCCCGGGCGGCTTGCTGCCACTCAGGATCTTCGAGCAGCGCTATCTCGACATGGCCGCCGCCTGCATGAAGGATGATCTTCCCTTCGGCATCTGCCTGATCGTCGCCGGCGAGGAGGCAGGCGGCGTCGCCGAACCGCATCCGGTCGGCACGCTGGCTCGCATCACCGACTGGGAGATGGAGCAGCTCGGCATCTTGCAGGTGACGACACGCGGCGGACAGCGCTTTCGCATCGTCGACAAGGCAGTCGGCCCCAACAACCTGTGGCGGGCCGGGGTCGAAATCATCGCCAACGATGGTCCCCTGCCCTTTCCCACTCAACACGAGCGCCTGCTGCCTCTGTTGCGGAGAGTCGCCAGCGACATCGGCTCCGCCCGTATTCCCGAGCCGCACCACTACGACGATGCGGAATGGGTCGGCTACCGCATCACCGAAATCCTGCCGGTGCAGAACCTGGCCAAGCAGAAACTGCTGGAACTCGAAGACCCCATTTCTCGCCTCGAGATCCTCGAGAAATTTCTCGATCAGCGCAAGCTGCTGGATTGAAACCGGCGAATCATGACCACTTCCCCACGTCTCCCCAGCCTCCTGGAAGCCATGCGCTTCTGGCTGAAACTGGGCTTCATCAGCTTCGGCGGACCAGCCGGCCAAATCGCGATAATGCACGATGAGCTGGTCGACAAGCGGCGCTGGATTTCCGAGCGGCGTTTTCTGCATGCCCTCAACTACTGCATGCTGCTCCCCGGTCCCGAAGCGCAGCAACTGGCCACCTATCTCGGCTGGCTGCTGCATCGCACGCGCGGCGGCATCATCGCCGGCGTGCTGTTCGTGCTGCCGTCGCTACTCATCCTCATCGCGCTCTCCTGGCTGTACATGACCTTTGGCCAGACGTCACTGGTCGTCGGGCTGTTCTATGGCATCAAGCCAGCCGTCACTGCCATCGTCTTCCACGCCGCCTATCGCATCGGCAGCCGCACGCTGCACAACGGCTTCCTGTGGGCGATCGCCGCTGCGGCCTTCGTCGCCATTTTCGCCTTCAACCTGCCATTCCCGGCCATCGTTCTTGGCGCCGCCCTGGTCGGTATCATTGGCGGCCGCCTCGCTCCCGGTCGCTTCGCCGCTGGCGGCGGGCATGACAGCACGGCTGCATCGGCCGTGCCGGCGGTGATCGACGACGATACGCCGACTCCCGCCCACGCCCGCTTCACCACCCGGCGGCTGCTTGAGGTTGCAACCATCGGCGCAGCCCTGTGGGCGCTAACGATGGGCTTGCTTGTCGTATTCCTGGGCTGGGATCATACCCTGACCCGGATGGGCTGGTTTTTCACCAAGGCGGCCCTGCTCAGCTTCGGCGGCGCCTATGCGGTGCTCCCTTACATCTATCAGGGCGCCGTCACGGACTTCGGCTGGCTGACCAGTTCGCAGATGATGGACGGCCTGGCCCTGGGTGAATCGACGCCCGGGCCGCTGATCATGATCGTTTCCTTCGTCGCCTTTGTCGGCGCCTGGGGCAAGGCGCCATTGGGGCCTGATGCCCTCCTTCTTGCCGGCGTGCTGGCAGCCGCGCTGGTCACCTGGTTCACCTTTCTGCCCTCATTTCTGTTCATTTTCGCCGGCGGGCCGCTGGTCGAGAGCACGCACGGCGATCTCAAGTTCACCGCACCGCTGACTGCGATCACGGCCGCCGTCGTCGGCGTCATCGCCAACCTGGCGGTCTTCTTTGGCTACCCCGTGCTGTGGCCGACAGGGTTTTCAGGCGGTCTCGATTTCGTGGCGGCTGTCATCGCGCTGGGCGCCGCCGTGGCGCTGTTCCGTTTCAAGGCCAACGTGATCCTCGTCATCGCGGCCTGTGCCGGCCTTGGGCTGGCTGCGCGCCTTCTGGCCTAGCCAGAGCGACCCGCAACCGCTCTCAGGCCGCTGGCTGCTCGGCGATCCGCCGGATTGACTGGCGGGCATCGGCGGGCAATACCAGCTCGGCGTAGGCCAACGGCTCCAGCAGATGCTCATCGAAGCGCAGCAGGCCCTCCTGGTCTTCGTCGAGCAGTTCGGCATCGAGCAGACTAGTAACGAGATTGGCGAAATCGGACTTGTCGGCGGTTTCGGTCTCACTGAAGCCATGGAGCAGAGCCAGGCGTTGCGCAAGAAGCACGCAGTCCTTCTCGAGCACCGCGCGCGTCAGCTTGGCTGACCCGCGCTGCTGCAACAGCGCTAGCGCCAGAAAATGGCGGCCCAGCATCGGTCGCAGGGTCTCGCCGATTATCTGCAGTTCGGGAAACTCCAGGCTGTTCGCTTCCGGCGCCAGCAGCCAGCCGTCGGCTTCGGCACGACGCAGCAGGCCGCGCCCGGCGAAAATGCCGATGGTGCGCTGGATCTCGCGCAGCAGTTCGTCTTCAGACCAGCGCAGAAAGAGAGCAGAGCGCAGGATGCCGTAGATACCTACAACGGCGTCGCTGAGCCGTTGCACATCGAGTCGGCGATTGTTGCCAAGCAGGCAGGCGATCAGCGCCGGGACCGCGAACAGGTGCAGGACGTTGTTGCGGAAATAGGGAAGCTGCTTGACCTGCGCGTCCACGACGCGAACCAGATTGCCGAACGGATGCGGGACCTGCTCGACGATACCGAGTCGTTCGGCATGCGCTATGACCTGTAGAGGATCGAGAATGCAGGCAATGCGTTGTGGCGAATAGGGCGCCGCGGCATCGAGCGCCTGGAAGTGCGCGATCATTCGCCGCAGGCCGAGCGCATCGGCGGTGCAACGCGGCGTCGCCAGCAGCGCCAGCGCGACCAGGCTGACCGGATTGAGCACCGCCGCCGCATTGATCCGCGTGGCAAGCTCGCTGGCCGCCTCGCGCGTCGCCATGCGCAGCCATTCGCCGTTCACTTCGTCGCGCGCCGCACGCCAGTCGGCGCGCTGCCCGTCGAGAAATCCGCCTAACGGCAGCGGTTCGCCGAAGTTCACATGCACCTTGCCATAGATGCGGCGAATGCTGCGCACGCTCGTCAGCAGGGTCCATAGTGATTCTCCCTGCTTCGGGCGCCCGGACAGCTCGCGCACATAGGTCTGCCCCTCGATCAAACGTTCGTAACCGATGTAGACCGGGACGAAAACCAGCGGCCGGCTGTGGCTGCGGACGAAGCTGCGGATGGTCATGCCGAGGATTCCGGCCTTCGGTGCCAGCGTGCGGCCGGTGCGACTGCGTCCACCCTCGATGAAATACTCGATCGGAAAGCCGCGCGCCAGCATCAGGTGCAGATACTCGTCGAAAACCGCCGCATAGAGCGGTTCGCCCTTGAAGCTGCGGCGCAGGAAAAAAGCGCCGCCACGGCGCAGCAGCGGGCCCACCAGAGGCATGTTCAGATTGATGCCGGCGGCGATATGCGGCGGCGTCAGGCCATGGCGGAGGATCAGGTACGAGAGCAGCAGATAGTCGACATGGCTACGATGGCAAGGCACATAGACGATACCGTTGCCCGGCGCGATGTCCGTCAGCGCTTCGAGGTTGTGCGCCTCGATGCCGTCATAAAGATGCTCCAGCAGCCAGGTGAGCAGGAGTTCCGCCGCGCGCAGGACGCCATAGGAGTAGTCGGAGGCAATCTCCAGCGCGAACCTGTTCGCCTTGGCCTGCGCCTCGCCCAGCGGGACCCCGAGACGGGTCGACTCCTCACTGATCGCCGTGCGCACCGGATCGCTGGCCAGCAACATCTCGATCTGCGTGTTGCGGTGGGAAAGGTCGGGGCCGATGGCCATTTCCCGCTGCCGCCGGAAATGCACGCGCAGCACACGCGACACCTTGCGCAGGGCCGCTGCGGCGTCGAGCGGGGTGGCCCTGCGCTGGACCAGTTCGCGCAAGGACAATGGCCGGTTGAAGCGCACCAGTGTCTGCCGCCCGTGCAACAGCACCGCAAGAAACTGGCGCAGCCGGCCCGGCGAGCGCCAGGTCTCGGCGAGCAGCGCCTTGAGGATGGATTCCTGCTTGTCGGGGCTGCGACCCCAGAGCACCACCACCGGCACCAACTGCACATCGAGGGTCGGGTCCGCCACCACCGCCCCCAGTTGGTCGACCAGCAGGCGGGAAGTTCCCGACGCGGAGCCCTGGCGACGCCGGTTGAGGAAGAACAGCGAACGCTTCGCCCTGACGCCGCCGAGCGCGAAAGGCGCCTCGGCCGGAGGCAGGCCTGCGCGTCGCGACTCTTCGAAAAGGACAAGCAGGTTCGATAGATGACGGTCCTGCAGAACATAGCAGACGGGTCGTGCCGGATCGATGTCCGCAGCCGCCTCGGCAAATACCGTCGTGCGCACCCAGGCATAGAGCAGGCGCTGCGCCAAAGGAACAAACCAGCCGGAAATGTCGATCAAGGCTCTCACCACCTCTCATGCAAGCACGGGGTACGGCCTGCCGACAGAGATTCTAATGGGAATTCGGGCCGGGAAACGGACAGTGATTGTCTGCAGCCAGTCTTGGGTCAATCTGCTGCGCCATTCCCGACGCCACGGTCGGCAAGGGCGGCGTGTACAACTAGAAGCAATTCTGGCTGGCCCTGATTCTCCAACTCAACTCGCGGTCGCAACCACACTCGGAGTCAAGCGTCGTTTGCTAAACCAGCATTTCTCTGAGCTGGCCCGGGCCATCTCAGATAAGCACAAACAGGCAGTTGCCATCCTCACAGCAGCAAACCGTGCCTCCAGGAATAAGCGCGCAAGAGCTATCATCACGAAAATATTTGATGGGCATCGCCCTATCAGCCGGAGGAAGATCTGGGCAGCGCTAGAGAATGAGGGGCTCACATTTGCCGATCCGGAGACAAGGCATACTGTTCGTGAGGTTATTGAAGAGTATCAGCATCAAACTTGCTCAGTATCGACAAAAATGGAAGACTGTTGATCGGCCTGATCGGTCATTCAATCCGTTACTCGGGAACGCCTGCTTATTGGCGCTAATCGCTCATTCGCCAATGTCTCTCGCTTCATAGCATCGTCCCGTCTCCCCTTTGGGCCCACGTAGGGACGAATCTCCAGGCATCTCTCATCCGGCCATGCAGTAAATCTGCGGCCGGCTCAAATTGACGTAGGTGCCCCCAGAAACGCTCGGAGTGGTTTGCCTCCAGCAGGTGGCAGAGTTCGTGCGTCATCACATAGCACACCAACTCGCGCGGCAGGAATAGCAGTTTGCAGTTCAGACTGATGCGTCCACTCGTCGCGCAACTGCCCCAGCGCGTACGCTGGTTCTTGATGGCCAGATCTGCATAACGCAAACCAGCAGGTTCAGCCAGATTCGCCAGCCACGGCGACAGCGCACTGGTGGCGTGACGGGCCAGCCAGCGTCGTAGCGCGGCGTGACATGCATCGACATCGTCCACCGTTCCAGCCACAACGATGCGCCCCGGTTGATCGGTACGCGCGCCGACCGTGCGGCTGCGCGTTGGCTTGTATTCCACGCGCCAGGATTCTGCCAGGGCCGGCAGGTCGAATGCCTGGGGGCGCGCAACAGGCCCCTTACCGATCAGGTGGCGCACGGCGTCGAAACCTGTAAGACGCTCTGCAATCCACTCGGCTTTCCCCGCCACCAAAGCCGCTAGTCTCTGGCGATCCAGGTTCTGTGGCGCCACGACCACCAGGCCCTCGCGAGCGCTGAGTTTCAGGCGCAGTGAGCGCGCCTTGGCCGAAGTCTGAATCGCATAGTCAATGGTTCGCCCATCGGGCAAGACCAGTTCAGCATGGCAAGCAACTTCACGCATCCGCGTCATTCACGCCCGCAGCGGCACCCGGCTTATAGTGCCGCCGTTTCAACACCTGCACCATGCTACCGATAAAGCCCATCGCGTCATCGGTCAATAAACCCGCCGCCGAGAATCGGGTGGCGATCATGAACAGCAGCCCGCGTGACAATTCCGGGTCCACCGTGCTGCTACTCCACCACCCGGGGAAGCAGTGCTTGTCGGCCTCGGCCAACGTGGCGGCGGCGATCTCGGCAGCCAACACATCGGTGATCGCAGCGTTGCGCGCCTTGGCCTTCAATGCCAACTGCTGGGCAATGGGGCGGTTGGCCTCCTCGACCGCAGCGCGAACCGCTTCGATGAGGTTTTCCAGCTCCTCTATCAGCGCGATGCCGGCCAAGGTGCCCGCACGCTTCTCGTCGATCAAGCGTTGCAATTTCTCAGAGAGCGGCTGGAATGCTTCATCCTGATCCAGCCGAATCCGCAACTCGGCCGACAGCATGGCCTCAATGTCGAGCGCCTTGGCATCCGGTTTCTTGTCCTTCAGTTTGGTCAGAAAATGCTCGTCCAGCACGTAGGTCGGGAATTCGGTTTCCAGTTCGTCGACGTCGATATGCTCGCGAATCAACTCGCGGGTGCGAGCGGCATCTTCTTCGGTTGCCTCAATGCTCTTGCTGGCATCGGGGTAAAACTTCTTCCGGTACAGCATGTAGAGCTTGGTTAGCCAGGCGTAGGGACGGACGAAATCGCGCAATTGCTCGTCAGGTTGCAGCGCCTCGTACAGCACGCGCAGGTTGCGGTAGCCAGTATCGAACTGCTTTTCGCTGCCATCGACATCACGCAGTATCTTCATTGCCGTGATAAAGGCGTCGTGCGAACCATCGCGCGGCACCGTGTCCTCGGGAAACAATGCCCAGACTTGCTGGAAGGTCTTGCGAAAGTGTTCGCGGATGGTGTCGAACGGAAAGGCCACATCGCCCAGTTCCTCGGGCTTGTAGTTCAGCGCCTCGTTCAGGTGGTCGAAGATGCCGTAGTAATCCAGTACCAGACCATGACCCTTCATCTCGTTGTAAGGCCGGTTCACCCGCGCGATGGTTTGCAGCAGCGAGTGGTTCAGCAGCTTTTTGTCGAGATATAGCGCTTGCAGGATCGGCGCATCGAAACCGGTCAACAGCATGTCGCACACGACCAGCATCTCGACCTTGCGATAGGGCTTGTCGCGGTGCTCGTCCTGCTCCGAGCGTGCCGGGATCAGGAACTCGTTGAGCAGCTTCTTCCGCTTCGCCTCGCCGAGATACAGCGCCTGAATCTCTTCAGGATCATTTTGTGGTGCCTCGGAGATGACGGCGGTGACTGCCTCGTTACCCAGTCGCTCGCGCAGGGCCGCCGCGTACAACTTGACCGCCTGCTTGTCCTTGCATACCAGCATGCCCTTGAAGCCATTGGGACGAACGTGTTCGGTGAAGTGTGAAACCACGTCATCGGCAATCTGGGCGATACGAGTCGGGTGAAACAGCAAGGCGTCCAGTCGCGCGCTGTCCGTGGTCAGCCTGTTCTGCTCTTCCTGCGGCAGATGGCCGAATTCGCGCTTGAAGGCCAGATCCAGCTTGGTGCCGTGCAGTTGCCAGTCGGTCACGCGCGGCTGCCAGTGAATCGGCTTCACCACGCCGTCGCGCAAAGCATCGGTCACCGTGTAAGGGCGACCCATGTAGCGCTCAATCTTGCCGTCGTCCTTGACATAGCCCCAGGCCTTGGGCGTGTTGTGGTCGTCGTTTTCGATGGGGGTGCCGGTGAAGCCGAACATCGATGCCCCCTCGACCGCCGAGCGCATGTAGGTGCCCAGGTCGCGCTCTTGCGAACGATGCGCCTCATCGGCCATCACGATCACGTTGGCGCGCTGTTTGGTGACCTGTTTTGGCATGCCCTCGAACAAATGCACCGTGGTCAAAATCACGCCGCGATAGTCACCGGAGAGCTTCGCTTCCAGATCGCGCTTGCTGGCGGCGACGTGTACGTTGTCGGTGCCGGTGGAATTCAACTCGCGATCCATCTGGTCGCCAAGTTGTTCGCGGTCCACCAGCAGGATGACGGTTGGCTGCTTCAGTTCCGGCGATTCCCACAGGTTGCGCGCGGCGTAGATCATCGTCAGCGTCTTGCCCGAACCCTGCGTGTGCCAGATCAGGCCGCGCCGCTTCTCGGCCGGCAGCGTCAGATCGGTGGCCCGGTTGAGGATGTCCTTCACCGCCAGATATTGCTGGTAGCGCACCACCGCCTTCTCGGTCTTGCCGTCCCGGGTAACGAAGACGATGAAGTGGCGGATGAAGTCGAGCAGATTGCTGCGGTCGAACAGCCCGTAGAGCGAGACCTTCATCTCGTCGTACTCGTCGATCTCGTGCGGCCATGGGTCGCGCCATTGCAACCAGAATTGCAAGCGACGTCCCGGCACGCCGTACATCATCCGGGTTTCGTTCACGCCGACGCCGTAGGCATTGGTATAGAAAAGCTGGTCGATCTCCTCGGCATACATGCCGAGTTGCTTGGCGCCCTCGCGCCAATCGGGCTTGGCTCTGCTGGCGGTCTTGGCCTCGATCACGATGATGGGAATGCCATTGATCAGCAGCACGATGTCCGGGCGGCGCGGCGAGCGGCCTTCCACCGGGAACTGGTTGGTCACCCACCAGTCGTTGGCATCCAGGTTCTCGTAGTCGATCAGGCGCACATCCTGCGCGTTCTCGGCGGCATCGAACTGGTAATTCACGCCGCCCTTCAGCCACGCCAGCCATTGCTTATTGTCGCGGCAACCGCGCAGCTTGGTGACGATCGCCTCGACTCGAGCGTCGTCGGTCAGCACCGCAGGGTTCAGTGCTTTGAGCTTCTGGCGCAGCAGCGGCAGAAGCAGCACCTCGCGCTCGTCGGGGCGGTATTCGCGCAGTTGCTCACGCGAGCGCCAGGTCCAACCCAGCTTGGTTGCCCTGAGATGCTCGATGATCTCGCGCTCGACGGTCGTTTCCTCGTTAAACAGCATGCGCACCGTATAGGACGGCGGCGCTTCCATCATTTCAGGCATGGACCACTCCTTCGGGGATGCGAATCTTGCCGGTGAGCAGGTTTTGCAGGAGGGAGCGCTTCACGTCTTCGAGTGCAGTGACCTTCTGCTGCATCGAAGCCACATTGTCCTCCGCAGCATCCAGGGTTTCGACGATGTCACGCTGCTCATCAACATTTGGGCGCTGAATCCAAACTCGCCGGAGACTGCGGCGGTTAATCGTGTTCAGGCCGCTACTGGTATTGCAGGTCGCATTCCAGTGGCGTTGTACACGGTCCGAGTTCAATACATACAGAAGGAATTTCGGAAGTATCTGCTCACCATCCGCACGCACTCTGAACAGATGGTTCTGGAACGTGGTCGCCACGCCTTGATCTTCAAATATTGCCGCGCGGCCGATCTCCATCGAATTTGCATGGCCCTCAATTACCAAGATGTCACCGGTTTCCAGAAGGCGTGTTCTTCGCTCTTCGTCGGAGAGTTCGAGGTAGCGTGCGTCTTCGTTGGAAATCGTTCCGCGCTGCACATGAGCAACGGTGAGATAGCGACAGCCGTTTTCCTTGGGCGCTCTGTCCTGATTCAATGTGACACCCGATCCAATGTCGGCAAGATCCTTGAGGGGCAACACTGTCCAATCATTCGGCAACGCCCCAACCTTGGTTACGACCTTGCTGCGTTGCTTGCGGTCAAGTTGACCGCTTATCAGTCCGGCTTCCAACGAACGCTTCAGATCGCGCGTTGCGTCCAGTTCAGCCCGCGCCTTGTTGATGGCGTCGTCGGCCAGTTTCAGGGTGGCTGCGATGCGGCGTTGCTCATCAAGTTCAGGCCACGGCAGCAGTAGGCGCTGATAATCCCGCCAGTTGAGGTTGCGCATCTGCGTAGACTGCTGTTGAGCACGCTCGACGATGCCGGTGCGCTGCAACTCAAAGAGTGCCCAGCCGAGGAACACGGGATCGACCATTTCCGGGTCTGGCCTCAATACCTGCACGAAGTTTGAAACCGTGGCCCCCGGCATATCCTTCTCGATGAAGCCGATGCGTCCCACTGGCTGCTCCGGGCCGCCGCCCGAACGCTCGACCAGCAGATCGCCTTTCTTCATGCCGAACTGCTCAGCTTTTTCCTTGGCGAAATAGCGCACCGCGACGTCGCTCATATCGAGCTGGCCGTCATTGGTGAAATTCGTTGAGCGCATCACCGATACGGCTTGTTCGCCATCGTCGTCGCCCCAATCACCAGCAAAATGCTCAGCAGTCAGTTCCCGGACCGACTTGGCCTGCCAGTCTGATGGAATATCGCCGAGGATGGTTTTGGCTCGGTGGGTCAGCATCCGCCGCGTCTTCCGCTGATGCTGGAAAGCAGAGATTGCAGGGCGTGCTGGGCGGTTTGGGCGGCTGCCGTCGCATCCGTTAGTTGTGTTGTTGCTTGTGCGAGTGGAAGCACCTTTTCCGGCTCGAACGTATCGACGTAGCGCGGCAGATTGAGATTGAACTCGTTTTCCTCGATCTCGCCACGATTGACCACGGTGAAGTAACGGCGCGCCTCTTCCTCATCGCCACAGATGCGCAATAGATCGGCGGCGGCTTCGCGCAGGTGCGTGGTCTCGCGCTCGGCGGCAAGCTTCACTTCCTGCTCGCGGGCATCACGCTCCTCCTTGAGCTTGCCCAGTTCCTTGACCGCCTTGGTGACTTGCTTGTGTCGTGCCTTGATGGCGTCGATCAGTTTCTTGCGCGCCGCTTCGAACTCCGTTTTCGCCGTGGCGCGCCGTCCCGCCAGCGCCGACTTTTCAGCACGGCCGGCAGCCGCGATTTCGTTTTCGATGCGCGCGACCTCGGCCTGCAAGGGGGTCAGCGGATGGAAATAGGGATGCTCGGGCGAGATGGCGTCTTTCACGGCCGGCAGCTTCAAATCCAGCGCGTCCAGGGTTGCCTGTTCGGCTTCCAGCCGCGACAAGGGCTCCAGCACCGGGCCGTAGGCATCCTCGATGTCCGCCAACCGGGTATCGCGCTGCACCTCGACTTCGCGGATCAATTGCGCTTCATGCTCGGCCACCCGACGACGGGCGGCTTTGAGATCGCCAAAGGCGCGCCAAGGCACGAGAATGCGCATCAGGTCCGAGGGGCGCAGCAGGTTCTGCGGATTGCCCTTCTGGAAATGGCGCGAGGCCCAGATCATCAGGATCTTGTCCCTGCGCGCCGCCGCCTTGGCTTTGTTGAGCAGGACGAGGCAGCCGGGCACGTTGTTGCCATAGAACAGCTTGCCCGGCAGCACGATGATGGCTTCGATCAGGTCCGCCTCGATGAAGCCGCGCCGGATGACGTATTCGGCATCGGCCTTCTGGTTCTGGCCATCCTCGGCTTCGGTCTGCGCGGGCTGCCCGCGGAACAGCACGCCCTGCGACATGACGACCATGCCCTGACCACCGACGCCAGTTTCAGGATCAGCATCCTTCAGGGATTTGACGATCTGCTGCAACCAGGCCCAGTCGCCATTGCTGGTCGGCGGCATGCCGAATGACAGTCGGCCGAACTTGTCGCCCGCCGCCACGGTGTCATAGCCCCAGTCCTCCAGCGAAAACGGCGGGTTCATGATGACGCGGTCAAACTGTTTGAGGCGGTTGTCGGCGGTGAGGTGGCGCGGGTCGCGCAGGCTGTCACCCTGCTTGTGCTCCCACACCGGGATGCCGTGCAGGATCATGTTGATACGCGAGATGTTGTAGGTGACGACGTTGGATTCCTGGCCGTGCAACTGCAACTGGCGCACATCGCCGCCGTGCTGGTTCACATGGCGGATGCACTGCAAGAGCAGGCCCCCAGAACCGCTGGCCCAGTCGCAGATCGATAGACCGGCCTTGGGTTGCAGCACTTCGGCCATGAGGAAACCGACCTCGGCCGGGGTGTAGAACTCGCCGCTGGACTTGCCCGCCTTGCTGGCGAAGTTGCGGATTAGGTATTCGTAGGCGTCGCCGAACAGGTCGTCGGAAACGTGGGCGCGGTCGAAGGTCTGGCTGCCGAAGTGATTGATCAGGTTGACCAGTTTGTCGCGTGGCAATTCGTCCTGCTTGTTGAAGTCGATCTTGCCAGTGAGGATGCCGTCGAAGTTGTTTTGCCGGTGGGCATTGGCGCGCTCGATGGCGAGCATGGCGTCGTTGAGCGCCTGGCCGAGCTGGCCCTTGGCGGTGCGCGCCACGGTGTTCCACGCAGCCGCATCAGGCACGATGAAGTGGTGGTTTTGCGGGTCGCGGGCCAGTAACTGCGCTTGTTCCATTGGCATGCCGGCGTTTGCCAGGGTCACCGCATGGGTGCGAACTTCTTCATCGAAGTAGTCGCTGATGCGTTTGTAGAACAGCAGCGCGAAGACATAGCCGCGAAATTCGGAATGGTCGGCGTTGCCGCGCAGGATATTGGCGGCGGTGTCGAGATAGCTTTCGAACTCGCCTTGCGTCATGCGCCGCGTCGGGCGGATGACGATGGGTGATTGGAGGGTGCCGAGGAGTTGGTCGAGGTTCATTGGTTATAAGTTCTGGAAGTCAGTGGCCGGACGGGTTTCGATTGTTCACTTGTGGAAGCCGACGCGGCCGGGCATAACAGCCAGCGGCCCCGAGGCGGTCAATTCGACGGCAAAGCGCGGATGGAAGGCTTGGCGCGTGACGGTGGCCGACCGGATGCGATCGAGGCGGTAGCTCCGCGATTCGCCTGAATTTGTCTTGACCCCGAAGAGCAACAGATCGCCAGCACTCGTGCGCCGCACCGAGTAGGGTTCGATGGTCGGGGCGCTGCGTTCGCCGTTCTCCCTGGTGTAGTCGATCTGCACACACAGATGATTCGCCGCCGCAAAGCGGATTGTCTCTAGCGAGCCGGCCTGGGCGCCCCAGGCTTGCACCATGGCAGGCGGCCGCCAGCCGTTATCGATTGCCGTGCGGCCGGAGGGGATTGCTGCCAATACCGGCGCAGCGGCCTGCTCGTTCAACCAGTCGAAGACCGCAGGAAGCTCCTGCCAGAACTCGTCGAACGGAGGGCAGACAGGAAGCTGATGGGCGAGCATCTGCTCCCACTCCACTTCGATGGCCACACGCTCTGGGCGGTCGGTGAGCGCGGCATAGGTCGGGACCGGAATACCCTTGAACTCGCACTTGCGCGCCAGCGTGCTGCGTACGAGCGCGCGATCGGGCTGCAGGTCTTGCCGGCGATACAGATGAACGACGTCGTAGAGGTCACGCGGACGCTGACGTTCGGCCAGGGCGCGCATCTTCTCGGCGAACACTTCCTCGAAGGAGTAGCTCAGGACGTGAATGCCGCCCTCCGGAAGATCGCTGTGGGGGTGGTGGACCGGCCTCTGCACTGGCGAGAGGACAAGCACTTCATCGGTCGCCAGATCCAGCTTGATGCGCGGTGGATCGCCGGCACGACCAAGGGGGCCGCGATATCCGACGCGACCCTGCGCCGACGTGCTGCCGCGCGGATTGGTGAAGACTTCGAACTTGCGCGCCTCGGGCGGGAGCTGCAGGCCGCAGGCGTCGTAGACCCAATCGCTGATCTCCGCGAACACTTCGGCGAGGAATGTTTCGTCGAGGTGCTCGGCATCCTGCAAGGTGAAGTCGAGGTCTTCGGAAAAACGGTAGGTCTCGAAATAGCACTTCTTCAGGCAGGTGCCGCCCTTGAACACCCAACGCGGACCAATGACCGGGTGCGCGGCGATACCGGCGAGGAACCAGCCGAGCGCGTAGTCCTTCTCGACGACATGCGCCTGAAGCTGAAGCTCGGCGGCGAGCGCCATGATTTCCTGCTTGGGGATCATGGCCTGGCCTCGCGCAGTTCACTTGCCGGCACCCAGACGCGCCAGGTGGTTATCAGACGATCGGCCGGCAATGCCGGATCGAGCTTGGCGTAGCCAGCGGAGAGATTTTCGCGGCAGGCCTCGATCAGTGCCGTCTGGTCCGAATGATCTCGTTGTAGCAGGAACCCCAGGCGTTTGTGGATGGCGCCAATGCCGAGCTTCTTCGCGTAGTCGGCGAGTTTGGGCACTTCTTTGGACTGCTCGCGCAGCAGCGTCGCCAGCATTTCCGTTACGTGGCGGATGCCGCCGCCTAGCGCCGGATTGGCCAGCATGTCGATCAGCGTGCGGGCGGGATCGGAAACTTGCACGCGTGTGCCGCCGCGCCAGACGCTCTTGAGACCAACGAATCGAGCGGCCGGTGTGGTGTGAAGTTCGAAGCGCGCCTTACGCAGCAATGGTTGGCGGTTGCGCGGACGCATCGTAGTCATCACGCAGAGCGAGCCGAAAATCTGTTCGGTGAGGCCCCAATGCTCCGCTGCAGACCAACCGCCGATGTAGCAGGGCGAATACATGGCGGCTGCGGCGGTCCAAGAATCATCGAGCGCGATATCGGACGACTCGGCCTCGATGGGGACTGGCACGTAGGCGCCCCTGCGAACACGCGCCAACCATCCCGCACGCGCCCACGCGGCTAGCTTGTGCGCGGCAACTGCCGGTGTCAGTCCGAGTATCACCGCGGCCTCGCTAGGCGTTACGATTGATGGACTATCGCGTAGCAGCCGACTGAGTTGGCTTCGAGAGGTAGCGCTTAAACCTACGGGCTTCATGGCTATATTTTAGATGCAGTAATGTTTGATGTGTGTATGTATTGTCGCTCACAATATAGCTTAATTTGGCTGCGGCAGCGCTATGACGAATTTGACTGCGCGTCGAAACTAACTGTCCTACTGGTCGTAACCGAAGGGTACACGACGGTCGTTTTATTGCTGTTTGCGGTCATTTCAACCAAAGGGACGAGTGACCGCAAAGGCCGATCAACAGACTGTGGTCATTGGCGACTCGTCGGCCTTATGTAGCGCTCGACATAAAACCAATGTGGAGACCTTGAAAACTCGTATCGATTGGCCCAGTGCTAACTCCAATAACAAAAGCCCACCTTAAAATCTGGTGGGCTTTGCCGTGCCAAGAATAGCGACACGATATCGTTGCAACAACTCCAAAATTATGTTTCCAGCCTCACGTGACATACATGCGTGAGGAATGTGGAGCGGGCGATGAGAATCGAACTCACGGCACAAGCTTGGGAAGCTTGGGTATTACCATTATACGACGCCCGCTCTTGGGCTGGAGCCTGTATTCTAAGCGCAGCGGCTATTCTGTTCAATCCTCGATCAAGGCGCGATATTGTCCCGCATGGAAAACAAGCGGCGCCATTCCCGATGCCTCGCTGAATCTTTCAACACGGCCGACGAAGATGGTGTGGTCGCCGCCGGGATGAGCGGCTTCGTTGGTGACTTCGAAACTGGCGCAGCAGCCCGGCAGCAGCGGTACACCAGCGGCGCCGGGATGCCAGTGCAATCCGACGAAGCGGTCGACCGGCCACGTGGCGAAGCGGTTGGATAGATCGAGCTGGCCAGCCGCCAGAACGTTGATAGCGTGGTGGCTGGCATGGCGGAAGGCGGCGAGGTTGTGCGAGGTATTGTCAAGGCACCAGAGCACTAGCGGCGGATTCAACGACACCGCCGAAAACGAATTGACCGTCAGCCCGATCGGATGCCCGTCCGGATCGATCGCCGTGACGATGGTCACCCCGGTCGCGAAACATCCCAGAGCGTTGCGCAAGCTGCGGCTGCCATCGTCATTCTCGATCATCAAGTAGTGCCGGCGGAAAAACGTCCTATTATCCGTGCTCCGCATCCGCGCGTCGAGGCTGATTTGTCCGCCATTCCCGATTTTGCCGAACGCCTGGTCGCCTGGCAGAAGGCCGCTGGGCGCCACGACCTGCCGTGGCAGGACACACGCGACCCATACCGGATCTGGCTTTCCGAAATCATGTTGCAGCAGACCCAGGTCGCCACGGTGATTCCGTACTTCCAGCGCTTCCTGGCACGCTTTCCCACCCTTCAGGCGCTGGCCGAGACGTCGCCCGATGTCGTCAGCGAGCACTGGGCGGGACTCGGCTACTACGCCCGGGCGCGCAACCTGCATCGCTGCGCACGGCGGATTGTCGCGGTCTACGCCGAAAAATTCCCCGAATCCGTCGCCGAGCTGAGCGCCCTGCCCGGCATTGGCCGGTCGACGGCGGCGGCGATTGCCGTCTTCGCCTTTGGTGGTCGCGCCGCCATTCTCGACGGCAACGTGAAGCGCGTCCTGTGTCGCCATTTCGGCGTGGAAGGCTTTTCGGGCCTGGCTGCGGTGGATCGTGAATTGTGGATTCTCGCCGAGCGCCTGCTGCCGGAAAGTGACACTGAAGCCTACACGCAGGGCCTGATGGATCTCGGCGCCACGGTGTGCACGCGCAGCCGTCCTCGCTGTGGCGACTGTCCGCTGTACGGATCGTGCCTGGCGCGGCGGGAAGGCCGCCAGGGCGAATTACCGACGCCGCGCCCACGGGTGAAGCTCCCCGAACGCCGCGCCACCTTCGTGCTGATCAGTGATGGCCAGCGCCTACTGCTCGAGCGGCGTCCGCCAAGCGGGTTGTGGGGCGGACTGCTGGTTCCGCCCGAGGGTCAAACGGCGGCAGTGCTCGCGCGCCTCGGACTGGTCGTCGAGCGCCAGCAGCCCCTGGCACCGGTCAGGCATGCCTTTACCCATTTCCGGCTGACGCTCGAGCCGGTGTTCTGTCTCGTCCAACCCCAGTCTGGCGTTGGCGAGCGGGGGCTGACCTGGTTGCCGCTCGGAGCAGCCGCAACGGCCGGTGTCCCGGCGCCGATCAGGAAGCTGATCGAGCGGATGGCGAGCAATACAGGCTGACGGTCAAGGTGTTGTGGGTGCGCTCGCGGCCGCCTTGGCATTCGCCTTTTCGACCTGGGCGGCGACCCGCGCCTCATGGTCAGCTTGCTTCCGGCGCAGGCGTTCGGCGTCCTCGGCCTTGCGCTGGGCCCCCTCCTCGGCTTTGCGCGCCTTGCTTGCGCGCGTGGCCGCCTCGGTCGCCTCGGCTTCCGCGCGCGCCGCCGCTGTTTCGGTCGCGCGCGCCCGTAATCCGGCCTCGCGCGTGGGCATTTCTGTCGCCCACCTCACCTCGCGCGCGCTGAACTGTTCCTTCTTGACCTGGCGCTCGATCGCCTTGCCCTCGTTTTCCAGGCGTCGGGCATCCTTCACCGTTTCACGATATTCCTCGTGAGCTTCGTCCAGGCAACGGTTGACCAGGAACTTCCGGTAGCAGCTCGTTGATTTCTCGTCCAGGAGTTTTTCCGCCGCCGCCTTGCTCGTCGCGGAGTCACGCTGCAATTCGGCGGCACGCTCGAGGCGCTGTTCCCAGTCGACCTCTTGTGCGGTTGGCGGTGCCTGGTCGGCGCTCCAGGCGACACCAACCATCATCCCACCGAGAAGCAGGCAGGCGGCTTTCAACGAACGAACAGGGAGCAAGGGGCCTCGGTACATGAAGGAACGACCATTATGAAGGGTGACCAGGTGGGCGGATTTTAGCAGCAGGCAGCTATAATCGGCGGCCTCATGATTGCCCTCCGCCAAGTCACCTTCGCCCGCGTCGGCCGGCCGCTTGTCATCGCCGCCTCGGTTCAGATTCATGCCGGCTGGAAGGTCGGCGTCGTCGGTGCCAACGGCAGCGGAAAATCCAGCTTGTTCGCGCTGCTCGCCAACGAACTGCACGCCGAATCCGGCGATGTCTACATGCCGGCGTCTTGGCGTATCGCCCGCGTTGCCCAGGAGACGCCGGCGCTGCCGGATTCGGCGATCGACTTTGTCCTTGACGGCGACACCGAATTGCGTCGGGTCGAGCGCGAACTGGCTGTTGCCGAAGCTGTCGGTGACGGTGAGGCGATCGGCCATTTGCACGCGCGCTATGGCGAGATCGAAGGCTATTCCGCCAAGGCGCGCGTTGCCGAAGTGCTGCACGGGCTCGGCTTTGCGGATGCCGACTTCCGGCGCCCGGTTTCCGAATTTTCCGGCGGCTGGCGGGTACGCCTCAATCTGGCGCGCGCGCTCTCCTGCCGCGCCGATCTGCTGCTGCTCGACGAGCCGACCAATCACCTCGATCTCGACGCGGTTTTCTGGCTGGAACAATGGCTGAAAAACACACCGGCCACACTGCTGCTGATTTCGCACGATCGCGACTTTCTCGATGCGGTAGTCGGCCAGATCCTGTCCATCGACCTCCAGCGCCTGACGCTGACCAGTGGCGGCTATTCCGACTACGAGCGGGCGCGCGCCGCCCGCCTGGCCAACCAGCAGTCAGCTTACGAGGCGCAGCAGCGCGAAATCGCCCACCTCAACAGCTTCATCGACTGCTTCCGCGCCAAGGCCACCAAGGCTCGTCAGGCGCAGAGCCGGATCAAGATGCTCGAACGCATGAAAACGGTGGCCGCCGCCCACGTCGATTCACCGTTTCACTTTTCCTTCCGCCAGTCAAACGCCCTGCCCGACCCGTTGTTGACCATCGAAAAAGCCTCTGCCGGCTACGTCGACCGCAACATTCTCGAAAACATCACGCTGACCTTGCGCCCCGGTTGCCGGATCGGCCTGCTCGGCCGCAACGGCGCCGGCAAATCGACGCTGATCAAGCTTCTGGCCGGCGCCATCGAGCAACAAGGCGGCCAGCGCAAGGAAGCCAAGGCCCTCAACCTTGGCTACTTCGCCCAGCACCAGCTTGAACAACTGCGCCCGGACGAATCGCCGCTGCAACACCTGGCCCGCCTGGAGCCAACCACACCGGAACAGGAACTACGCGACTACCTGGGCGGTTTCGATTTCCGCGGCGACATGGCGAGCCGTGCCATCGAACCCTTTTCCGGCGGCGAGAAATCGCGCCTGGCACTGGCCCTGCTGATCCGCACCAAGCCCAACCTGCTGCTGCTCGACGAGCCGACCAACCACCTCGACCTCGAAATGCGCGAGGCGCTGACCTTCGCGTTGCAGGATTACGAAGGCGGCATGGTTTTCGTTTCGCATGACCGCCATCTGCTGCGTACCTGCGCCGACGAACTGTTGCTCGTCGCGGACGGCAAGGCCAGCGAATTCGATGGCGACCTCGACGACTATGCGGCGTGGCTGGCTGTTCGGAGAACTGCCGAAAAGGCGCCCGAACCGGACGCTGGGGTCGAAAAGAGCGAGCGCCTGCAACAACGCGCCGACACCAGGAGCAGCCGCCAGGCTCTGCTCGCGAAGCGGCGGCCACTGGTGAAGGAAATCGAACAGATCGAAAGGAGGCTGGCCGGGTGGAACGCGGAGAAGGCCGCGCTTGAAGGGCGATTCGCCGACCCCGACTTCTATGTCACGGTCGACCGGCAAAAAAGCGAGGAAATTCACCGCCAGGCGGCACTTCTCGGCGAACGGATCGATGCGGCGGAGATGCGCTGGCTGGAGGTGCACGAAGCACTGGAAGGGCTGCCCGACATCGATTGAAGCCGAGCGACCGATAAAGGCCCGCGACATGGCACGATCAACCCGGCGCTTCTGTGCCCAGTACCGGCGCCGAGGAGGCACCCTTTTCCCGTGTCGCTCTCGTCCGCGCCCGCAGCGCCCCCGAGAATGCCTCACGGTGAGCAGTGGCACACGAGATACGGGCGGATCGCCGCCGACTCGGTCATTTTTCTTGCGCCGTCCACAAATGCCTGAACCCTCCCCTGGGCTTCAGGGCAAGGTATTGGTCGGACAGGCAGGTGCGGGCCTGTTCGCCAGGATTCCGAGGGGCTATCATGCGAGCTTACAAACCTTGCCAATATAAAAGTCATGCGCTTCTCTGCCCCTCCAGCTCTTTTGCTTTGCTCGCTGCTCGCTGCCTGTGCCACCAGCCCTGACGCGTTGATCAACCGGGAAATCGAGCAGTCCGGTCCCCTCAAGGTCCATCCTGGGCTGGTCGAAAAGTCCGGGCCAGCCAGTCCGACACAGGCACCGGCCGCGACTGCGGAAGACGCCAAGGCCACACCGGTTGAACAAGGGTCGACCGATTCTCGTTAACTGGCTGTGACCGGCGCGCAAGCGCGACAATTTGGGAGAGGTCGATTGTGGCTTTCTAGCCGGTCAACCGCGGTATCGTAAGAATCCGCTGGCAGCTTGACGGCCGGGAATCGGAGCGCGGATCACCTGATGTCACAGGACTGCTGGCGCAGTGAGGCAATCCACTCGGCAAAGGAAATTTTCCGTACCTCGGGCTTGTGACGCTCTACAGTATGTCGGCGCTCGCTCCATCCGGCCGGCGGCCCCTTTTCCTCGTTGCGGCGATCCTTGCCTGAGCGCTTGTTCTTCGCAAACCTCATTACATACCTCATTTATGTGCGCCAACCAGCTCGTGCCGTCAAGGTATCGCCATGGCTTGAGTTGACTATCGCGCCACCCCCAAGGAGCGACAGTGTAGGATTTCACGCTGTACGATCGGTCGAGCCAGTGCTTTGAACCGCGCGTGAAAAGGCCGTCGCGCAAGATCAACGAGTCCTGGGTTCTGGACAGTCCAGGCCCGATGGACGATCGGGTTCCCACGTGCGGACCGAGGTAACGCGGGGAGCCTGGCGACAATCTCCGGCCGCCTTCTTTTCGTTCGCTTTCGTGTAGTGAGGCGCGGAAATCCCCGGCCGCCCCGCAAACGTGGAACCGTTTCATCGCCGCGGTCAACACCCAAAACAGCCCGAAAACCACCTCTCATAAGTTAGAATCGCGCCTTTCCGAATACGCCCGCTGGGAGCCCGACCGTGCACATCGTCTGCCTGGACCTCGAAGGGGTCCTCGTCCCCGAAATCTGGATCGAATTCTCCAAGCGCGCGGGCATTCCCGAACTCAAGCGCACGACCCGCGACGAGCCGGATTACGACAAGCTGATGACCTACCGCCTGAACATCCTGCGCGAGCACAAGCTTGGCTTGCCGGATATCCAGAAGGTGATCGCCGAAATGGGCCCGATGGACGGTGCCCGCGCCTTTCTCGACAAGCTGCGCGAGGATTACCAGGTCGTCATCCTGTCCGACACCTTTTACGAGTTCGCCCACCCGCTGATGCGCCAGCTCGGCTGGCCGACGCTGTTCTGCCATTCGCTACAGGCCGACCAGGATGGCATGCTGGTCGCCTACCAGTTGCGCATGCCGGACCAGAAGCGCGAAGCGGTCAAGCGCTTCAAGGAACTGAACTTCACCATCGTCGCCGCCGGCGATTCTTACAACGACACGGCGATGCTCGGCGAGGCTCACGGCGGCATCCTGTTCCATCCGCCGGAAAGCGTCATCCGTGAGTTTCCGCAATACCCGGTAGTGCTCAATTACGACGACATGCGCCGCGAAATCGATAAAGCTTTCGCCAAAGTCGCCTGACTCCACAAACATGCATCGCGACCGCTTCTTCACGCTCTCCGCCTCCTGCCCCGACCAGGTAGGCATCATCGCCAGGGTTTCCGGCTTCATCGCCGACAAGGGTGGCTGGATTCTCGAATCCAGCTTCCACGCCGATGCCGTGACCGGCCGCTATTTCATGCGCATCGAGATCAAGGCCGATACGCTGCCCTTCCTTCTTGCCGAGTTCCGCGAGCGGTTCGCCACCGAGGTTGCCGAGCCACTGCAAATGGAATGGCGGATCAACGACAGTGCCGTCAAGCGACGCGTCGTCGTTCTCGTTTCCAAGCAGGAGCATTGCCTCTATGACCTGTTGGCGCGCTGGCAGGCCAGGGAGCTTGACATCGAGATCCCCTGCGTCATTTCGAACCACGACACGTTTCGCGGCTTTGTCGAGTGGCATGGCATCCCCTTTCTCCATCTTCCGATATCCGGAGACAACAAGCGGGCTGTCGATGCCGAGATCCGGCGCATCTTCGACGACGTGCGCGGCGATTCGATGGTCCTCGCCCGGTACATGCAGATACTCTCGCCGGAATTGTGTGCCGCGCTGGCCGGCCGCATCATCAATATCCATCATTCGTTCCTGCCCAGCTTCGCCGGCGCCAGACCCTACCACCAGGCCCACCAGCGCGGTGTCAAGCTGATTGGAGCGACCTGTCACTATGTAACCAGCGAACTCGACGCCGGCCCGATCATCGAGCAGGATGTCATCCGCATCGACCATTCCGACTCGCCGGACGACATGGTGCGCTACGGCAAGGATATCGAAAAGACCGTTCTCGCCCGCGGCCTGCGCTACCACCTGGAAGACCGGGTGCTGGTGCATGGCAACAAGACCGTGGTCTTCCGCTAGACCAGCTGCCGCACAACGGACGGATGCGAGCCGCCCAAGCAACCTTGGACGGCAGGCGCTCTTGCCAGCGCTGCGCAATCACTTTCCTTTCCCTTGGGAATCACCCGGCGAGAAGAGCTGCCCGGGCGATGAGCCATCGCACGTTCCCGTACGTTGCAATCCGCAACATATTTCACGGCGAACGAGAAATCGTCCCGAATGTTCCTCCGCAAGTGTGGAATATTTCCTGTCCCGGCCGGACGCCGGGTTGCAGACTGAAAGCATTCAAATCTGGATCGAACCCATGCCCGACGCCCTACAACCCGCCTGCCGCGTGCTGCTCCTCGACTTGCGCATCGGCAAGCGCGCCCCCCCGCCCGCATTGCCGGGCCTCGTTGTCGTCAACCCCAACCCCGCCACCGGTGACTGCGACGAGGCCAGCACGGCGCTGGCCGTCCTCGTGGCCATCGACGGAGAACCAGCCTATGCGGAGTGGCGGCAGCGATTTCACCCGATGTGCCCGAGTGGCTTTCCGCACGTCGCTATGCTCGATCCCTGGAACCCGGCGCTAGCGCGTCGCATCGTCCAGGGCGACGCAGCCGACTGCTGCGCCATGGACGATCTCGAGCGTATCGAGCTGGCGCTCACCCGTCTTGAACACCAGCCGCGCGCGGCCACGCTGCAATCGGTCGCGGCCTCCGGGCTGGCCCACGAGCTGAGCCTGCGGGCCGTGGATACCCTGCCGATTCCCATCTTCATCAAGGATCGTAACCGGCGCTACACTGCCAGCAACAAGGCTTTCACGGAATATTTCGGCCTTTCGGCCAGCGAAATTGTCGGCAAGACCGTCTTTGACGTCGCCCCCGAAGATCTGGCGCGCATCTACGATCGGGCGGATATGGAGCTCCTTGCGCAGGGGGGAACGCAGTCTTATGAATCGCAGGTCCATCACGTCGACGGCAGCCGTCATGACGTGATCTTCCACAAGGCAATCTACCCCGATCTCGCCGGGGAGCCGGACGGCATCGTCGGTGCGATGCTCGACATTTCCGAGCGCAAGGCGCTCGAGCGCCGTCTGGGAGTGCTCGCCGCGACCGATTTCCTGACTGGCGTCTACAACCTGCGCACTTTTTACGAACTCGCCCGCCACGAGGTGTCGCGCCAGGCCCGCAACGGTGGTGAACTGGCGCTGGTCGTGATCGACATCGATCACTTCAAGGGCATCAATGACAGCCTGGGCCACGCCGCCGGTGACAATGCACTCAAGCAGTTCGTATCGGTAGTCCACGAGAGCCTGCGCGAACAGGACATCTTCGCGCGGGCCGGTGGCGACGAGTTCCGCCTGCTGTTGCCGGACACCTCACTCGCGGGTGCCCAACTGGTCGCCGAACGCATCCGGTCGGAAGTGAACAAAATTATCGTGCGCAGTCATCGCGGCCTCTGCAGGCTCTCGGTCAGCATCGGCATTGCTCGCTGCCTCCCGGGCGAAGACGCCCTCGACATCGCCGCTGGGTATGCCGACGACGCGCTCTATCAGGCCAAGGCCGCCGGACGAAACCGTACTTATCCCTTGCCTGAAAACCGGTAGTCGCCCCTGCCGTCGTCGCAAATACCAGCAGCGTCGAGACGCATGCGGTCGTGGGCGCGCGCCTAGAGCCCGTCGCTCAATGCGACACCGACGCCAATCGTGGTCTGGTTCCAGTTGTAGTCGATCAGGCTTTCACCGTACCCCGAGAAGACCTGCACGTAACCGCGCAGTGGTCCAAGGAGCGGTGGCGAGAACCAGCCGGCCTCGACAGCGCCCTTGCCGGTGCTCAGGTTGCCGCGGACCGAGCCCGAGAATGTGTTGCCACGCCAGCGGTAGAGCGCGCTGAGCTTGCCATGGCCATAGTAATCGGTAATGTCAGGATTGTCGTCCTTGGTCGAGCTTTCCGGCAGGCGATACCAGACCGTGCCGAACAAGGCGAGGTCTTCGCGCTCGACGCCGAACTCGGCGAAGAGTCTGTTCCAACTCCTCGACAATCCGTTGGTGGTCCCGTTGGTGATCAAATCGGAGCGCCCGTTAGACTGGTGGTTGTAGCCAGCATTCAGGAGTTTCCAGTTGAAGCCGCCGCCGAGGTCCACGTCGGGCCGGTAACTGACGAACAGCTCGGGCATGTAGTTGTTCTCGCGGAACGGGCGCGACGTGTCGCCGTTGTAAACCTGCCATTGACTCTGCTGAGTGTAGGCCGCCCACAGGCCCCAGCGCCGGTCATCGGTGGCCCACACGCGCGCCTTGAAGCTGATCTGAAATTTCGCCTCGGTACTGCTCAGGTCCTGCTGTCGTTGACCATTGCCCTGGAACAGAGGCGAGAACGGCGCAGTGTTGACGTTATCCGTGTAGCGCCCGAAGAGCAGATAGTTCGCGTTGTGGAAGCGAATATCGTAGCGTGGCGAAGAAGGATCGAAACCCCAGGCATTGTCGATCATCGAAACCGTCGTGGGTGTCGTTCCACCGCTGCTTGTTGCTTGATTTACATCACTGGAAGCTAGCGCTGGACCGCTGGCGGCAGCTGCTGTCGTTGCTGTTGCAGCTTCCCTGGGCGCATCTCCGGCCCGGCCGCTGGCCGCGTCATAGCAGGCCAGGCGCTCCATGTTTGCGGCAATACCATGACAATCGGCAGTTCTTGAAGGAGCGGCTTGAGCCAGTGAAGCGCCAGCACCACCGGCGACGACAAAAAAAAGCGCGCCGATGCGCGCAGAGGGTTTAGTCAAGTTCATCTCAGTATTCCATGGCAATGCGAGGCTGATCACAATTTGTCGGCAAAATCTATTGTAGATTGTGACATAAATCACCACCCGGAACGAATCACTACAGCTTCGAATACATTGGACACCAGGAAAAAAATGGGCACCCGAAGGTGCCCGAAGGGAGAGAGACTGGAAACTCGTGCGTTTAGTGGTGGTATGCCGATTCGCCGTGGGAGGTCAGGTCGAGACCTTCGCGCTCCTCGTCTGCCGGCACCCGCAGCCCGATGACGATGTCGACCAGCTTGTAGGCGACGATCGAGACTACGCCGGACCAGACGATGACGGTGCCGACCCCCCACAACTGGCTGATCACCTGCGTGGCCATGTCGAAGTCACCGACCTTGTTGGCCACGTAGTCATAGACGCCCGTACCGCCAAGCGCCGGGTCGACGAAGACACCGGTCAGAGTGGCACCGAGGATGCCGCCGATTCCGTGGATGCCGAAGACGTCGAGCGAGTCATCCACACCGAGGAGCTTCTTCA
This sequence comes from Candidatus Dechloromonas phosphoritropha, assembly GCA_016722705.1. Classification (NCBI taxonomy): domain Bacteria; kingdom Pseudomonadati; phylum Pseudomonadota; class Betaproteobacteria; order Rhodocyclales; family Azonexaceae; genus Dechloromonas; species Candidatus Dechloromonas phosphoritropha. Next base: position 1,475,677 of record JADKGN010000004.1, read on the forward strand.
GACCATTGACACCCCACAGGCAGACCGCTCCGGCCAGCAGGCCGATGATGATGGCGCCCATGACACCGACGAATCCGGCGGCCGGGGTGATCGCCACAAGACCGGCAACGGCGCCGGAAGCGGCACCGAGCATCGAAGGCTTGCCCTTGATCATCCATTCGGCAAACATCCAGGACAGCGCGGCGCAAGCCGTGGCAACCCAGGTATTGACCATGGCCAGCGCGGCACCGCCCGAGGCTTCGAGCGCCGAACCGGCGTTGAATCCAAACCAGCCGAACCACAGCAGGGAAGCGCCGATCATCGTGAAGGTCAGCGAGTGCGGGGCCATCGAGACATTACCCAGACCGCTGCGCTTGCCGATCATGTAGGCACCGACCAGGCCGGCGATCGCCGCATTGATATGCACCACGGTACCGCCGGCGAAATCGAGCGCGCCCTTCTGGAACAGGAAGCCGGCCGTTTTGCCAGCCGCTTCGGCCGCCGCTGCATCGGTGTAGGCGTCCGGGCCAGCCCAGTACCAGACCATGTGGGCCATCGGGATGTAGGACAGCGTGAACCAGATCACCATGAAGACCAGGATCGCGGAGAACTTGGCGCGTTCGGCGAAGGCGCCGACGATCAGGCCGCAGGTAATCGCCGCAAATGCCCCCTGGAAAATCACGAAGGCCAGTTCGGAGACGCCGACACCCTTGGTGAAGGTTGCGCCTATGGAATCCGGCGTCACACCTTTCAGAAAGAGCTTGTCGAGCACGCCGAAGAACGCGTTGCCCTCGGTAAACGCCGCCGAGTAGCCGTAAACCACCCAGAGCACGGTGATCAGCGAGAAGATCGTGAACACCTGCATCAGCACCGAGAGCATGTTCTTGGAACGGACCAGGCCGCCATAGAACAAAGCGAGGCCGGGAATCGACATCAAGATGACCAAGGCGGCGCAGACCATCAACCAGGCGTTGTCACCCTTGTCGACCTTGAGAACCGGTGCTGCGGCTACTGCGGCCGGTACAGCCTCGGCAGCCATGCCGCTTATTCCGGCCATGCTGGACATTCCCACCGTGGCGGCAACAGCGCCCAACGCCGGAGCAACCGCTGTTTCTTCGGCAAAGGCCGGGGCACCGAAAGCGACGGCGCCGACCAGTGCCAGCAATGCGAATACGCGTTTCATGATTCGCTCCTTAGAGTGCATCGTCACCGGTTTCGCCGGTACGGATGCGAACGACCTGTTCGAGGTCGAAAACAAAGATCTTGCCGTCACCGATCTTGCCGGTGCTGGCCGATTTCTCGATGGCTTCGATGACTTGCTCGACCTGATCGGTCCGGACAGCAGCCTCGATCTTGACCTTGGGCAGGAAATCAACGACATATTCGGCGCCCCGGTACAACTCGGTGTGCCCTTTCTGCCGGCCGAAGCCTTTCACTTCAGTGACCGTGACACCCTGCACGCCGATGGCGGACAGCGCCTCACGCACTTCGTCAAGCTTGAACGGCTTGATGATGGCGGTTACGAATTTCATGAGTATTCCCCGAAAAAATTGAAGTTGGCGTTTCCCCGCCGGCGTCAGTCAAGTCACCGGCGGGGAAGTTGGAAGCTGGATCAGAAGGTCTTGGAGACCGAGAGGACAGCGATCGCCTTGCCGGCATCAAGCTCTTTCCCGTTGGTGTTGACGTAGCGGTAGGGATCACCGAGGGCCGAGCCCTTCGCATTGGTGTCGACATAGGCCAGACCGATGACCCAGCCGCTGATGTCCTTTGTCACGCCAATCTTCCAGTCAGTGTACTTGCCGTCGTTGCCGGTAAAGCTCCGGAAATCGCGCAAATCGGTGTAGCCGACATGGGCATTGATGCCCCAGCCTTCCCCGAAGTCGTAACTGCCGGAAAGGTCGAAGTAGTTGGTACCCGAGGTGTCAGGAATGCTGAAGTAATCGGACAGCGCATGCGACCACTTGAACGAAAGAGTCTTCCAACTCAGGCCCAGGTAGATCTCGGTGTTGTCCACACGACCGGTGGCACACGAAAAAGGGACCGTCTTGAAATTGCACGGCGAGTAGAAACCGGTACTGGTTCCGGGATAGTAGTAATACAGCACCCCGATATCGACACCGAAGTCGTCAAACGACTTCTTCCAGCCACCATAGAAGTCCATTTCGACGCTGCCACCGGAAAAGCCGGTCGCCTCATTCACATTGGAGTTCCAGTTGCCGACATAGATGCCGCTCTCATGCAGGTAATCGACGCCACCCTGAATTGCCGGCTTGCCAAAGGTCTGGGAAATGCCGCGGAACCGGTAATCGGTTGCAATGGTCATGTTGCCGGTAATTGTGTGTGGGCTGGCTTCCTCTTCAGCCGACGGTGCCTCGCCGCGTTCCGACGAAGCCGTCTGGGCGAGGGCGGGAAGAGCAAAGGCGCCGGCCAGAGCAAGGGCGACCAGAGACTTGTTCATAATGTTTCTCCTGCTGTGAAAGTGAAAATGAATTTGTGCAGTACAGCATTAGCACGACCCGTGCCAGAATTAATTTTTGATGAATATCAAGGGATTTTCGCCTGTCACTGCCCGGGATTACTGCCTGAAGCCCCAATCTGGTGCGCGCTGAATGGCTGGCGCACCACGGACTGGCAGGGCGCCCGGAATCAACGAGCGGGTGCTGTGTTACACTTTCCCAACACGGAGGACTGCCATGCTCGACCCGAAAACACTCGAAGAAATCGGCAACAAGATGAACGCTTTGCTCGCCAATTCGCCAGCCAGGGATCTCGAGAAGAACGCCAGGGCAGCAGTCAGCGGCCTACTGGCCAAGCTTGACGTGGTCACCCGCGAGGAATTCGATATCCAGTCGCAGGTGCTGGCACGCACGCGCGAGAAGCTCAAAGAACTCGAAGCGCGCGTCGAGGCGCTGGAAAAAGTGCAGTCGGCACAGTAGGCGACGATGGCGCTCGCCATCGCTCACAGTCGGGGGCTCGATGGCCTGAGTGCGCCACCGGTAACCGTGGAAGTGCATCTAGCCGGCGGCTTGCCGACTTTCACGCTGGTCGGCCTGCCGGATACCGAGGTCAAGGAAGCACGGGACCGCGTGCGCGCCGCCATCGTCAATTCCGGCTTCGACTTCCCGAACAAGCGCATCACCGTCAACCTCGCCCCGGCTGACCTGCCCAAGGAATCGGGCCGCTTCGATCTGCCGATCGCCCTCGGCATTCTGGCCGCCAGCGGCCAGATTCCGACCCTGCCGCTCGCCGAATACGAGTTCGCCGGCGAGCTTTCCCTATCAGGCGAACTGCGCCCGATACGCGGCGCACTGGCCATGGCTCTGCAAATGGCCGACACCGGAAAATCCTTCATCTTGCCCCACGACAGCGCCCGCGAAGCGGCATTGACTGGTTGCGAAAACGTCTTCGCGGCGCGCTCATTGCTCGAAGTGTGCGCTCACTTGAGTGGTCAGACGGCGCTGACCAGGCCGCTTGCGGTCGACCTCGAAAACCAGCCGATTTTTCCTGATCTCAGCGAAGTGCGCGGCCAGAGTCAGGCCAAGCGGGCACTGGAAATTGCCGCCGCCGGCAACCATTCGCTGTTGATGGTCGGCCCGCCGGGTTCCGGGAAATCGATGCTCGCCGCCCGCCTGCCCGGACTGATGCCGGCGCTCGGCCTTGATGCCGCCAAAGCATCGGCCGCCGTGCTGTCGCTGGTCGGCCAGTTCCGCCCCGAGCGTTTCGCCCAGCGCCCCTATCGTGCGCCGCACCATACCGCCTCTGCCGTCGCCCTGGTCGGCGGCGGCAACCCGCCGCGCCCGGGCGAGATTTCGCTGGCTCATCAAGGCGTGATATTCCTCGACGAACTTCCCGAGTTCGACCGCAAGGTGCTGGAGTCCCTGCGCGAGCCGCTCGAATCCGGGCGCATCCACATCGCCCGCGCCGCCCGCCACGCCGAATTCCCGGCCGAGTTCCAGGTGATCGCCGCGATGAATCCTTGTCCTTGCGGATTCAGCGGCCACAGGAACGGAAAATGCCGGTGCACTCCGGACCAGATTGCGCGCTACCGCGGCAAGCTGTCCGGCCCCTTCCTCGACCGGATCGACCTCCTGATCGAAGTTCCCGCCCTACCCGTCGAAGCGCTCGGCGGCAAAGCCGATGGTGAATCATCGGCCACCGTGCGTGAGCGGGTCACGGCGGCGCTGGCCTGCCAGCACGCGCGCCAGCACAAGCCGAATTCGCGCCTCAACCCGGGCGAAGTCGAAACCCTGTGTGCGCCCGACGCGGCCGGTACCAGCCTGCTCAAGCACGCCAGCCAGCGTCTCGATCTCTCGGCGCGCGCCTGGCACCGCATTCTCAAGGTCGCGCGAACCATTGCCGATCTCGCAGGGAGTGCATCGATACACGCCCCGCATGTGGCCGAGGCAATTCAGTATCGGCGCCTGTCCGTTGGCTGAACAGGGGCGCTCCACCCGCGCCATTGCTTTTCTGCTGGCCAGCATGGCGGCGCTCGGCCCGTTCTCGATCGACACCTACTTGCCCTCGTTTCACGACATCGGTCAGAGCCTGAGGGCGACCCCCATCGAGGTCCAGCAGACGCTCTCGGTCTACCTGCTGGCCTTCGCCGTGATGACGCTCTGGCATGGCGCGCTGTCCGACCGCTTCGGCCGGCGCCGCGTCATCCTCGTTGCGCTTGCGCTGTTCGGCGCCGCCTCGGTAGGCTGCGCCTTTGCGACCTCGATCGAGCAGCTCTGGTTGTGGCGTGGGCTGCAGGGAATGACCGCCGGCGCCGGCATGGTGGTCTCACGCGCCATCGTCCGCGATCTGTTCGATGGCCCGCCGGCGCAACGCCTGATAGCGCAGATCACGATGATGTTCGCGCTGGCCCCGGCGATCGCGCCGGTGATCGGCGGCTGGTTGCAGACATGGTTCGGCTGGCGTTCGGTTTTTGCCTTTCTGGTGCTGTCGACCGCAACACTCTGGATCGCCTGCTGGAAGCTCCTGCCCGAGACATTGCCGCTAGAGAGGCGTCAGTCACTCCACCCGGCCTACCTCGGCAAAGCGTATTGGAGCGTGCTGACCTCGCCGCCGTTCCTGTTCGCCAGCGGCGCGCTGTCGCTGAATTTCGTCGGATTCTTTGTCTACGTACTGTCGGCGCCGGTGTTTCTGATGAACCACCTCGGCGTCTCGGAGACCAGTTTCCTCTGGCTCTTTGGCCCGGCCATGGGTGGGTTGATGCTGGGTTCATGGCTGGCGGGACGCTTCGCCGGAAGGCGCTCGCCTGGGGCGACGGTGAAGCTGGGATATGCTGTCATGGCCGTTGCCGCGTTGATCAATGTCGTCCTGAATCTGATCTTGCCGCCCAGCCTGCCGTGGATCGTCTTACCTTTGTTCCTGTACACGCTGGGCATGTCACTGGCCATGCCCAACTTGACGCTGTTCGCCCTCGACCCATTCCCCGACAACCGGGGGATGGCCGCTTCGTGTCAAACATTCATGCAGTCTGGATTCAACAGCGTTGTCGCGGCAGCCGTCGCGCCAGCGGTCTGGGGGTCGACGCTGAGCCTGGCGCTCGCCATGGCCGGTTTCCTCGTTCTCGGATCCTTGGCTGCCCTGCTCTACCTGCGCTCAATTCTGCTGCCAGGGTAGCCCGTGAAAGCGCCAGCCGCCGAGCGTCCCGCGATGATAGTTATCGTCGAGCGAGCCTTCGAATCCTTCGGCGACATTGATCACGTTGATGAAACCAGCGGCTTCGAGTGCCTCCCCGGCATCGCGTGAGCGGATTCCGCTGCGGCAGATGAGCAAGACCGGTCGCGACATGTCCCCTTCGACAAGATGCTTGACCTTGTCCGCGAAATGCGGATCGATCTCCCAGTCCGGCGACTCCTGCCAGGCGATGTGTTCGGCGCCTTTCGGATGGCCGACATACATGTACTCGATCTCGGTGCGGCAATCGACCAGCAAGGCCTCGGGATTTGCTTGCAGGAAATTATGGGCGGCAACCGGATCAAGGTTCTGCATTGGGGTTTCCATTGAATTTGAAGTCGCCGATATTATGAAGCCGGCGCAGGAACAGGATAAACTGGTCACATGAAGAAGACCAACTGGGTTGCGGCCGCGCTCGCGGCGATTGCAGGCGCCATTCTGCCAGCATGTGACATCGTCGTGCTGCCGGAGATCAAGCCGGGCATCACCACGGGTGTCGAGGTGCGCGCAAAAATGGGCAATCCGGGCTTCGAATTCCGAAACAATGACGGCACCGTGACTTGGGAATATACCCGGCAGCCGGCAGGCGTTCATTGCTACATGATTACCCTGAGTGCGGATCAGGTCGTCCAGAAACTTGAGCAGGTCCTGAACGATAGCAATTATGCCAAGGCTCGCGAGGGGATGAGCCGCGACCAGGTTCGCCGCCTGCTCGGGAAGCCCGCCAACAAGATGGTCTTCGACAACCTTCACGAGGAAGTCTGGGAATGGCATATCGAAGGCATGCCGCACAACGAGCTGACCTATTTCAATGTCTATTTCGATACCGGAAGCGGTCTGCTCAAGAAGGCCGGCAAGCGCGTTGAGGTCCGGGGCTGATCTCATCTGCTTGATATAATTCGGGGTTATCCCGTTCACGGAAGCCTCGATGCAACCCGACCGCACTTCAGAACTTTCTGCCCTCCTCGCCCAACGCCTGCTCGTCCTCGACGGTGCGATGGGCACGATGATCCAGCGTCACAACCTGCAGGAGGCGGATTATCGCGGCGAGCGGTTCAAGGATCATCCGCACGACCTCAAAGGCAACAACGACCTGCTGGTGCTGACCCGACCGGAGATCATCGGTGGCATCCACCGCGCCTATCTTGAAGCCGGCGCCGACATTTTCGAAACCTGCACCTTCAACTCGACCGCCGTTTCGCAAGCCGATTACAACTTGACCGAGATCGTCTACGAACTGAATTTCGAAGGCGCCAAACTCGCCCGCGAATTGTGCGACGAATTCACCGCCGCCAATCCGGACAAGCCGCGTTTCGTCGCCGGCGTCCTCGGCCCGACCAGCCGCACCGCTTCGATATCGCCGGACGTCAACGACCCCGGTTACCGCAACGTCACTTTCGACGAACTGGTAGCCAACTACACCGAAGCGATCAGCGGTCTGGTCGAGGGCGGCACTGATATCCTGCTCGTCGAAACCATCTTCGACACGCTCAACGCCAAGGCCGCGCTGTTCGCCATCGAAACCTTCTTCGACAATGCCGGGCGGCGCTGGCCGGTAATGGTCTCCGGCACCATCACCGACGCTTCCGGCCGCACGCTGTCCGGGCAGACCGCCGAGGCCTTCTGGAATTCGCTGAACCACATCCAGCCGCTCTCCTTCGGCCTCAACTGCGCGCTCGGCGCCAAGGAATTGCGCCAGTACGTCGAGGAACTGTCGCGCATTTGCGACTGCGCTGTTTCGGCCCACCCCAACGCCGGCCTGCCCAATGCCTTCGGCGGCTATGACGAAACGCCGGAGCAACTGGCCGACGAGATCGAGCGCTGGGCCATTGACGGCATCGTTAATATCGTCGGTGGCTGCTGCGGCACCACGCCCGAGCACATCCAGGTCATTGGCCAGCGGGTTGCTGCGGTCAACCCGCGAAAAGCGCCAAAAATCGAGAAAAAACTGCGCCTGTCCGGGCTGGAAGCGTTCAACGTCGGTGTCGATTCGCTGTACGTCAATGTCGGCGAACGGACCAACGTTACCGGCTCGAAAGCTTTCGCGCGGATGATTCTTGAAGGCCGCTTCGACGATGCGCTGGCCGTCGCCCGGCAGCAGGTCGAAAGCGGCGCGCAGGTCATCGACATCAACATGGACGAGGCGATGCTCGACTCGCTCGCCGCCATGGACAAATTCATCAAACTGATCGCCTCCGAACCGGACATCTCGCGCGTGCCGATCATGATCGACTCGTCAAAATGGGAAGTGATCGAGGCCGGCCTCAAGTGCATCCAGGGCAAGGGCATCGTCAATTCCATCTCGATGAAGGAAGGCGAAGCCAAGTTCATCGAGCAGGCCAGACTCGCCCGCCGCTATGGCGCGGCGGTCATCGTCATGGCCTTCGACGAGAAGGGCCAGGCCGATACTTTCGCCCGCAAGACCGAGATTTCCAAGCGCGCCTATGAACTGCTGTTGAGCATCGGTTTCCCGGCCGAAGACATCATCTTTGACCCGAACATTTTCGCCATCGCCACCGGCATTGCGGAACACGACAACTACGCCGTCGATTTCATCAATTCGGTGCGCTGGATCAAGCAGAACCTGCCACACGCCCACATTTCCGGCGGCGTTTCCAACGTCTCCTTCAGCTTCCGCGGCAATGACGCCGTGCGCGAAGCCATCCACACCGTCTTCCTCTACCACGCCATCAAGGCCGGCATGACAATGGGCATCGTCAATGCCGGCATGCTCGGCATCTACGACGATCTGGAGCCGGTGCTGCGCGACAAGGTCGAAGACGTGGTGCTCAACCGCCACCCGGGCGCCGGCGAGGCACTGGTCGATTTCGCCATCACCGTCAAGGAAGGCAAGGCCAAGGACACCGGGCCGGATCTTTCCTGGCGCGAACAGTCGGTGGAAAAGCGCCTTGAACACGCGCTGATCAAGGGCATTACCGATTTCGTCGTGGCTGACACCGAGGAGGTCCGCGCCCAGCTCGAAGCTGCTGGCAAGCCGCCGCTCTCCGTTATCGAAGGCCCGTTGATGGCGGGCATGAACCATGTCGGCGATCTGTTCGGCGCCGGCAAGATGTTCCTGCCACAGGTCGTCAAATCGGCTCGCGTCATGAAGCAGGCAGTCGCCCACCTGCTGCCTTTCATCGAGGCTGAAAAATCACGCACCGGCCTGGGCAGCAAGGGCAAGATCCTGATGGCCACCGTTAAGGGCGACGTGCACGACATCGGCAAAAATATCGTCGGCGTCGTACTGGGCTGTAACGGCTACGATGTCGTCGACCTCGGGGTCATGGTCAGTTGCGACAACATCCTGAAGGCGGCGCTCGAACATCGGGTGGACATCATCGGCCTGTCCGGCCTGATCACCCCGTCTCTCGAAGAAATGGCGCACGTCGCCAGCGAAATGCAGCGCCTGAACATGAAACAGCCGTTACTGATCGGTGGCGCGACGACCAGCCGCGCCCACACCGCGATCAAGATCGTACCCAAAACCGAAGGCACCGTGGTCTACGTGCCGGATGCCTCGCGCGCTGTTGGCGTCGCCACCAAACTTTTGTCCACCGAGCAGCGCGACGCCTACATGGCCGAAATCGTTGCCGAATACGAAGCCGTCCGCGCCGAACACGCCGGCCGCAAGGGCGCTACGTTGGTCACGCTGGAAGAGGCGCGCGCCAACCGTTTCACGTGGAACGAACACTTCACCCCCACCATTCCGAACGAGCTCGGCCTGCAAGCCATCACCATGAAACTGGAGGACATCGCCCTCTTCATCGACTGGTCGCCTTTCTTCCGGAGCTGGGATCTGGCCGGCCGCTACCCCGCCATTCTGGAAAATGACGTGGTCGGCGAAACCGCCCGCCAGTTGTTCGCCGATGCCAAGGCCATGCTGTCCAAAATCGTTGGAGAAAAGTGGTTGACTGCAAGAGCCGTCTTCGGCCTCTACCCGGCGCGCGGCGATAATGAAGACATCATCATCTATAGCGACGAAAGCCGGACCACCGAACTGACGCGCTGGGTCGGCTTGCGCCAGCAGCACAAGCAGCCGAAAGGCCGCTTCAACGTGGGACTGGCCGACTATGTCGGCGAACGCGACTACGCCGGTGCCTTCGCCGTCACCGCCGGCCTCGGCATCGAGGCCCGGGTCGCCGAGTTCGAGGCGACCCACGACGACTACTCGGCAATCATGCTCAAGTCACTGGCCGATCGCCTTGCCGAAGCCGCTGCCGAGTGGTTGCACCTTCAGGTGCGCACCAAGTACTGGGGATATGCCGAAGAGGAAGCGCTCACTAACGACGCCCTGATTTCGGAAAAATACACCGGCATCCGCCCTGCCCCCGGTTACGCGGCCTGCCCCGATCACACTGCCAAGCGCGAACTGTTCGCCCTGCTCGACGCCCCGGCCAATGCCGGCATGGAGCTGACCGAATCCTGTGCGATGATGCCGGCGGCGGCCGTTTCCGGCTTTTATATCGGTCACCCGGCCGCTACCTACTTCGCCATTCCGAAGATCGGCCGCGACCAGGTGGAAGACTGGGCGAAGCGCAAGAGCATGTCGGTCAAGGAGGCGGAATACTGGCTCGCACCGCTGTTGTAATCGTTCACAAGGACGTCGAGCTCCTGACCTTCAACACGCTGGCCCTCCCAGGTTCGGCGGCGCTCTTTGCTCGTGTCGAGGAGGCCGGACAACTTGCCGACCCAATACTTGCCCAAACCCCGCACTTCATCCTCGGCGGCGGCAGCAACCTGGTGCTGACCGGCGACTTCGACGGGCTGGTACTGCATATGGCCATTCCCGGAAAACGGCTGGTGAAGGAGGATAGCGAAGCCTTCTACATCGAAGCCGGCGCCGGTGAGAACTGGCATGATTTCGTGCAATGGTCGCTGGCGCAGGGCTGGCCGGGGCTGGAGAACCTGTCGCTGATTCCCGGCACGGTCGGCGCCGCGCCGATCCAGAATATTGGCGCTTATGGGCTGGAAGTGGGCCAGATGGTGCACTCGGTCAAGGCCTGGGATTTTGAAAATCGGGCGTTTTTTGCTGTCGACCGTGACAATTGCCACTTCGCCTACCGGGATAGCGTGTTCAAGCAACGCGGTTGGCATCTGGATGGGCGCGTGGCGATTACCTCGGTCATTTTTCGCCTGCCCAAAGTCTGGCAGCCGAACACGCGTTATGCCGATGTGGCGCAGGAACTGGCTGCCCAAATCATCGAATCACCGGCCCCCAAGGACATAGCCGCCGCCATCATCGCCGTACGCCAGCGCAAGCTGCCCGATCCGACCCGGATTCCAAACGCGGGCAGTTTCTTTCACAACCCGGTGGTCGACCGTGCTATCGCCGACAAACTCGGTACCGCGCACCCTCGCCTGCCACGCTACCCGCAACCCGATGGCCGGGTCAAGCTGGCAGCCGGCTGGCTGATCGAACAGGCCGGCTGGAAAGGCAGGAACCTCGGCCCGGTCGGCATGTATGAAAAGCAGGCGCTGGTGCTGGTCAATCGCGGTAGTGCAAATGGCGCCGATGTGCGCCGGACGATGGCGGCGGTTCAGACCGATGTCCGTGCCCGCTTCGGCATCGACCTTAGTCCGGAGCCGATTTTCCTCTGACCGCCAGACAGCCGGCGATGCCGGTTGCCAGCGCATCGGCCATGCGTATCTGGCGCTCGCCATCGAGTAGTTCGAGTTCTTCTTCGCGATGCTTGATGACGCCGGCCTCGAATAGTACGGCAGGAAATGTTGATTTGTGCAGAACCACCAGATTGTCGTAATACCAGACACCGTTTTCGGCATCAGCCGGCTGGTGCTTGCGGCCATGCCACGGCGTCGGCTCGAGTCCGGCGCGGCGCAGCGTGGCGCCCATCGCCGAAGCGCAGCGCAGACTGGCTACAAGGTCCGGGTTGCGGCGCGAAACGAATATTCCGAAACCGCGCTTGAGCGTCGTGTAGCTCGTTTCGCTACCGTCCCAGTCCCATTCTTGCAGGTACTCGGCAGCGATCGAATCATGATGAATCGACACGAAGAAATCACTGCCGCGCGCCTGTTCCGGTCGCTCGGCGAGACTGCCGATGGTGCCGGACGCATTAATTTCACGCACTGCGAAACCGCGTACCTGCAAAGCTAATACCAGTTGTGCCGCCAGTTGCCGATTAAAGTCAAACTCGCTGCGCCCACGCGCGCTGGTCGCCCCCGGTACGGCCAGCGTATGGCCGACATCGACTGCTACTCGCGGCGCGCCAGCAATCGTCGCGGTCGACAGCAAAAAGCCGGCAAATCCGCCCATGAGATAACGCATCACCAGCCTACGCAACAGGCGGGTCCACGCAATTGAACAGCGAGAACAAGCGTGAATCAGAAATCCGCCGCAGCTTCCCACAGGATATTGGCCTGCGGCCCGCCCTTGGCAGTGCGCTCCAGCATGTCGATCAGCGGCCAGGCACGAGGACCGAGCGCAACGCCCTGCTCCGCGCCTTCATCGTCAACTTCCGGCTTGTTGTCGCTCGCTTCGCCGCGCGCGACGGCTTCGCGCAGAAGGGTCGCCGCCGGCAACATTTCATCACGCGTAAAGGTGCCGCGCCGGCCGGTTTCCTTGCCGGCAGCACGCAACAGCGTCCCGGCCATTTCGGCGAACATCATAAGCTCGCCGGTTTCACTTGATACGAATTTGACCAACATCTGAATAACTCCTCGAATGTGTTCCTCACGGCGGTTGTCAGACCGCCCGCGCTTCATGCAGAATAGCCACCGGGGGTACAACTTGACATGACGACACATATTACAGCCAATCCACTGGAGACAGGGAGCGACGAACTCGAGCGCTATGCGCTCGAGGAGTGCTACAGGCGACAGCGGACCGGCTACAGCCCCTCGGTTCTTGTCATTCCGGTGGACAGTTGCGAAATGGTGATCAAGTTTGCCCGGTGCGGCGCCTGCGTTGTCGCCTGCGACTCGGCATCGAGAATGCCGGACTTTGAACACTTCGTCCTGACGAGCGGATTCCGCAAGCAGATCGAGTTTTCAACCGGCAACTTGACCGCCCTGCCGGAAGGTTCGGCCGGTGAGCCTTTCGATATCATCGTCGTGCCGCACGGTCTCTGCGGCCTGCCTTACGCGGAGGCAGCCAAGGTTGTGCGCCAGCTTCTGCTCAAGTTACGCATCGGCGGCAAGCTCTTCGTTTCGATTTTGGGTCTGCATTCGGAGCTAGGCAGCGACTACACCGATTTCGATCTGCGCGTCGAACAACGCTATGCCCCGCTCGCCCCGGCCATTGCTGAAAGGTATGGAATTGAAGGTGCGGTGTGTCTTTACAGCGAGCGCAACCTCTTCATGCTGTTGCTGGAAGCGGGTGCCAGCGTTCTCCGCACGATGACCACCACCCACGGCAATGTGAAAGGTGTGGCGGTCCGCGTGTGAACCGACTGCGCATCGGCATCGACCTTGGTGGCACGAAGATCGAGATCATTGCGCTGAGCGGCAACGGTGTGGAATTGCTGCGGCGCCGCGTTGCCACCCCGCAAGGAGACTACTCTGCGACGTTGCAGGCTGTCGCCACGCTGGTCGACGCGGTCGAGAATGAACTCGGCCAGCGCGGGACTGTGGGTATCGGCATTCCGGGGGCAGAATCCCTTGGCGATGGGCGGATCAAGAACGCCAACTCGACCTGGCTGAACGGCCGGCGGCTGCGCCTCGACCTCGAAGCCGTTCTGGGACGCGAGGTGCGCCTGGCCAACGATGCCAACTGCTTTGCGCTTTCCGAAGCCAGTGACGGCGCCGGCCGGGGTGCCGAAGTCGTGTTCGGTGTCATCCTCGGTACCGGCGTCGGCGGCGGCATCGTCGTTGGCGGCGATGTCCTGAGCGGCGCCAATGCCATCGCCGGTGAATGGGGTCACAACCCTCTACCGCTGCCTGGTCTCGACGATCTCCCGTTGCCCGCCTGCTATTGCGGCCGCGTCGGCTGTATCGAAACCTACCTGAGCGGCCCGGGACTATGGCGTGACCACAGCGCACACGGCGGAGAATTTCTAATGCCACCGGAAATCGCAAATCGTGCGCAAGCTGGAGATGCCGCCTGCGAGGCTACGCTACGCCGCTACGAAGCACGCCTCGGCCGGGCGCTGGCCGGGATCATCAACATCCTCGATCCACAGGTCATCGTCCTGGGCGGCGGCTTGTCGAATCTGGAACGGCTTTATCGCAACCTGCCAGCCTGTTGCGGTCCACACGTTTTTTCCGATGTTTTTTGCACACGCTTCGTGCCGCCGGCACATGGCGACTCGTCGGGAGTGCGTGGCGCCGCGTGGCTGTGGAATTGAGGGCAGAATTTCAACCTTGAGCAATGTTTCCCTCTTCATCGGTAGGATCACCGCGCTGCCCGACAGCGGACGCCCGACAGGTATTTTTAAAAACCGGGTCACCACCAGCGTATTCCTCGCCAGCACCGGCTTCCTAGGCGACGAGCAGGCGGACCGCAGCGTTCATGGCGGCCCTGAGAAGGCGGTCCATCTCTACCCGGCCAATCACTACGCACGCCTGGCCCGGGCTTTCCCGGAAATTGCTGGCCTTTTCGTGCCGGGCAGCCTTGGCGAGAACATTTCCAGCCCACATCTCGACGAATCGCAGGTGCGGATCGGCGATGTGTTTCAGCTCGGCGAAGCCCGAATCCAGGTTTGCCAGCCACGCACCCCGTGCTGGAAAATCGATGCCCGCTTCGGCGAAGCCGGGATCGTAGTCTTCATTGCCGAACACCGGCTGACCGGCTGGTATTTCCGTGTGTTGCAGCCGGGCAATGTCAGTCCCGACGATGCGCTGGAAGTCGCCGTCGCCGCTGCTGGTGCGCCCAGTCTCGCCGCATCGATGGATCTCTGGCACGCGCACCGGCCAACCGCGCAAGCCTTGCGTGGACTGGCGGCACTCCCCGGGATCGCTTCGAACTGGCAACGCAAGATCATCCAGCGCGCCATCTGGCTGGAAAATAATCCCGATCAGCCGGCGCCCAAACCGACCACGTTCCACGTGAAACCGCCAGGCGATTGATCGGCTGCTCAGAACTCCAGCGGGTCTACCTCGAGGTGCCAGCGCAATTTCGCCGGAGCCCTGATCGCTTCGATGGCTTCCCGCCAGCGCGGCAGGAAGGCCTGAAGCGCCGGGCGCGAGTGTGACTCGGCGAGCAACTGGCCGCGCTCGAAATTGGCCAGCCGCGAGAGCTTCATGGGTACCGGATCGTAAAGGACAACGCTGCCGTGATCACGGACGACCGGCAAGGCGCAGGCGGTGGTCAGGAAGGCGAGGGCTGCCGCCATCTCCGTAGCCTCGGCACGCAGCACGGCCTGGAAGGCATAAGGCGGGAAGCCCGCCTGCTCCCGTTCTCGAAGCAGCGAAGTGGCAAAGCCCGGGTAGTCATGAGTGGCCAGCGCCGCATACAGCGGATGATCAGGGTATTGGGTCTGGATCAGCACCTCACCCTCGAGGTCGGCACGCCCTGCCCGTCCCGACACCTGCATCAATTGGGCAAACAGGCGTTCGGGTGCCCGCCAGTCGGCAGCGAACAGCGCGGCGTCGGCACCAAGAACGCCGACCAGGGTCAGTTTTGGGAAGTCATGGCCCTTGGCCAGCATTTGCGTACCAACCAGAATGTCCGCATCCCCGCCGTGAATGCGCTCAAGCACCATCTCCCATTGCTTCCGGCTTTTGACCGAGTCGCGGTCCACGCGCGCGATGCGCGCGTCCGGAAAAAGCTCCTTCAGCGAGACTTCGAGCCGCTGCGTGCCGCGCCCAAACGGATGGATGTCCTGATTACCGCAGGTCGGGCAGGCCTTCGGCACGCGAATCTCGAATCCGCAGTGGTGGCAGCGCAGACAACGGTCGGCCAGGTGCAGCACGAGATTCGCAGCACAACGCTGGCAACGCGAAACCCAGCCGCACGCCGCGCATGCCAGAACCGGTGCATAGCCGCGTCGATTGAGAAATACCAGGCTTTGCTCGCCGCGCTCCAGCCGCGCCTTGATCGCGGCGATCAGCAGTTCGCTGAGTCCATCCCGCAAAACCATCTTTCGGGTGTCGAGAAGGCAGACCACCGGCAGCCTCGCCTCCGGATTGGCCCGCTCACGCAGCGTCAGCAAGCTATAGCGCCGGCTCTGGGCATTGGCCCAGGATTCCAGCGACGGCGTTGCTGATCCCAGAACGACCGGAATGCCATGCTGGCGCGCCCGAAAGACCGCGACATCGCGTGCCGAATAGCGCATCCCGTCCTGCTGTTTGAACGAAACATCATGCTCCTCGTCGACCACGATCAGCCCAAGCCGCGGCATCGGAGTAAATATCGCCAGACGCGTACCGAGAACGATACCTGCTTCGCCGGCAAATGCAGCACGCCAGTTGCGCTCGCGTGCGGCTTCAGCCAGCTCACTGTGCAGGGAAACGACGGTGCTTTCCGGAAAACGCGACCGGACATGCCCCTCCAACTGCGGCGTCAGGTTGATTTCCGGTACGAGCAACAGAACCTGCCTGCCGATCGTTAGCACCCGCTCGATCAGACGAAGATACACTTCGGTCTTGCCACTGCCGGTGACGCCATGCAGCAGGTGCGCGGAAAACCCTGCCTGCGGGTCGATGGCGCCGAGGGCCGCACTCTGCTCCGCGGTCAGGTTCGGGGCTGGCGCAACCAAGGTCGTAGCAGTCTCTGCGTGCCCTTTGCGCCGCTTCGGCGTGGCGACCCGCTTTAGCCCGCCTGGAAGCGCCTGCATGAGCGCCGCGCCGAAGGCAGCCTGATAGTAAGTGCTGGCAAACTCGCAGAGATCCAGTAATTCCTTGGGAAGCGGCGGCAAATCGCGCAGGATCTCACCCGCTACCTTGAGCTGCGCCGGCGGCCAGGCGCTATCGTCGGCAACCTCGGCTATGACGCCGATCCGTTCACCTTTCCCGAACGGCACGCAAACCCGGCACCCGACATCGGCAGGCGATGCCGACGCGGCCAAATAGTCGAACAGGCGATGCAACGGCAGGTCGAGTGCAACACGAAGGACGGGCATGACCGGCTTCTCGGAGTACTTGATGAACCCGTTCGAAAACCGGGACTGTGGACTGGCGCGCTAAAACTGTGGATAACTCTGTGGATTGCTTTCGGATGATCGCGCCAAGTGGCAAAATCTTGGGTACTTTCGTGCTTTGATGAAAAATTTGTCAATTCAACAAATCGCACAAATTCAATAATTTAAAAACCCCAATGCTTGTCAAGCGCTTTCGTCAAGAACTTGCTTGATCTGGTGAAATCTGTGCATAAGTAATGCGTTACATTCGCCGCCGGAGACCACTAGGCGCGCAATGCTCGACTATGGGAATGTACCGCTTCGACCAGCGCGGTTACGCTCTCTGGCGGCGTGAATTGGGATATTCCGTGGCCCAGATTGAAAACGTGACCGGTATTTCCCGGACCAAAGCTGTCGAGCACCTTTTTCGCCTCGGTGGCGACGATATCCGGTGCGGCGAACAGCACGTTGGGATCGAGATTGCCCTGCAGCGTCACCTTGTCGCCAATGCGGCGCCGGGCCTCGCCGATGTCGATGGTCCAGTCGAGGCCGACCGCATCGCAGCCGATGGCGGCGATCTTTTCCAGCCACAGCCCGCCGTTCTTGGTGAACACGATGCTCGGAATGCGTTGGCCGTCCTTTTCCTTCTTCAGTCCAGCGACGATGCGTCGCATGTATTGCAGTGAAAATTCTTCGTAGGCCGCAGCCGACAGCGAACCGCCCCAGGTATCGAAGATCATCACGGCCTGGGCGCCGCTATCGATCTGGGCATTTAGATAGGTCGCCACCGAATCGGCGGTCACCGACAGGATGCGATGGAGCAGATCTGGTCGGTTGTAGAGCATGCCCTTGATGTGGCGGAAATCGCTCGAACCCTGCCCTTCGACCATGTAGCAGGCCAGCGTGTAGGGGCTGCCGGAGAAACCGATCAGCGGCACCGAATTGTCCAGCGCACGACGAATTTCGGAAACGCCATCCATCACGTAGCGCAGATGGTCGTAGGGATCGGGAGCGGTGAGGTCATTGATCTCCCATTCGTCGCGCAACGGCCTCTCGAACCTGGGGCCCTCGCCGTCTTCGAAATACAGTCCGAGTCCCATGGCGTCAGGTACGGTCAGGATGTCGGAGAACAGGATGGCGGCATCGAGATCGTAGCGCGCCAGTGGCTGCAGCGTCACTTCGCAGGCCAGCGACGGCGCCTTGCACAGGTTCAGGAAATTGCCG
This sequence comes from Candidatus Dechloromonas phosphoritropha, assembly GCA_016722705.1. NCBI lineage: Bacteria > Pseudomonadati > Pseudomonadota > Betaproteobacteria > Rhodocyclales > Azonexaceae > Dechloromonas > Candidatus Dechloromonas phosphoritropha. Next base: position 1,493,580 of record JADKGN010000004.1, read on the forward strand.
GCGCGTTTGCGCGTTTCGCAGTATTCCGGCAGATAACGGCCGGCTTGGCGCATCAGCCACAGCGGCGTGTATTCAGTCGGCTCCTTGAGCAGGGCGCGCAGGAAGGTATCGTTCTTGGGTCGGCTCACGGAGGACTCCGCCGGAAAATCGGAAAGACGGAATTATCCGCCTTTCCGGCCTCCCGGTCACTGACGCCAGAAAGCGGGCGTCAGGACGACCAGCAAGGTGAAGATCTCGAGCCGGCCGAGCAGCATGTTAAAAGTGCATACCCAGGTCTGGAAGTCGGTCAGCACCTCGTAGGTCGTCGACGGCCCGACGACGCCGAGCCCCGGTCCCGTATTGTTGATGGTCGCCACTACTGCGGTAAACGATGAGAGGATGTCAAGACCCGAAAAGACCAGGATCAGCGTCATCGATACCACGCTGACCATGTACATGAAAGAAAAAGCGAGCACCGCGAACAGTATCGGCTGCGGCGCGACATGACCGCCGATGCGGACGTTGTAGACCGCGTTCGGGTGCATGGCGCGTATCAATTCACGATAGACCTGCTTGTACAGCAGCAGGGCGCGCATCATCTTGATGCCGCCGCCGGTCGACCCGGCGCTAGTCACGAAACTGCAGAGAAATAACATCCACAGTGGTGCAAACATCGGCCACAGCGCATAGTCCGTATTCGCATAGCCCGTCGTGGTGGCGATCGAGACAAGATTGAACGCCGAGAAGCGCAGCGCGGTGAGAAACTCGGGATAGGTTCCCGCTTCAAAGATGTACGCCGCTACAAGAAGGATGCTCGTCAGGGTGACGACGAGAAACCAAGGGGCCTCGGGATCTTTCAGGTAGGGGCGCAGCGACCGCGCGTGCGCGGCGAGGAACAGCGTGCCGAAGTTCATGCCGGCGATCAGCATGAAGATAATGGCGACCAACTCGATTTCCGGAGAGTCGAAAAACCCGAAGCTGGAATCATGTGTCGAGAAGCCGCCCAGCCCCATCGTCGAGAACGTATGGCAGAAGGCATCGAACCAGGACATGCCCGCCCAGTAGTAGCAAAGGACACAGGCCACCGTAACGATGACATAGACCAGCCAAAGTCCCTTGGCCGTCTCGGCGATACGCGGCGTCAACTTCGAGTCCTTCATCGGCCCCGGCGTTTCCGCCTTGAACATCTGTCGACCACCGATACCGAGTAACGGAAGAATGGCGATCGCCAGAACGATCAGGCCCATGCCGCCGATCCACACCAGAAGATGACGCCACAGATTGATCGACATCGGCAGCGTGTCGAGATTGGAAAGGACCGTCGCACCGGTCGTCGTCAGCCCAGACATTGCCTCGAAATAGCCATCGGTAAAGCTGATGCCAAGCTGGATCATCAAAGGAATGGAAGCAAAGGCGGGCAGCACCGACCACACCAGGACCACCATCAGGAAGCCATCGCGAATACTCAGTTCGCGGGTGCATTTGCGGTAGCGAACCCAGAGGAAGGCACCGAGCAGCATGGTCAGCGCGAAGCCCTCGTCATAGGCGGACTGTGCCCCGTCATCGGTGACATAGGAAAGAATTAGCGGCGCCAGCATGGTGAGCCCGAAAAGCATGATTATCATGCCCAGCGCCCGGAAAACAGCGGCAAAGCGGGTCATCGTCGGCCTCTCAGAAGAAATGGAAGCCGACCTGGAAAAGCTTCTCGACCTTCCTGACCGCCGTCTTTTCGGTGCAGAAGACGATCACATGATCTTCCGGGTTGATTACCGTATCGTGGTGCGGGATTACCACCTCGCCTTTCTGCGTGACCGCGGTCCAGCTTTCGCTCTGGCCGACAGTCACGAACTTGTCGAGGTTGCGCACCAGCGCAGCCACCGTTACTCCCGGCGGCCAGTCGATCTGATCGATCCGCTTGTCGACCACCTTCGAGGTCTTGGCGTCCCCATGCGCGACGATTTCCAGGGCCTCCGCTGCGCCGCGGCGCAGCGAGTGCACCTCGGCGACGTCGCCCTGCCGGACATGGGCCAGCAAGCTGCCGATCGAGACGTGAGCCGGCGAAATCCCGATATCTATCGGTCCACCCTCGATCATCTCGGCGTAGGCGCGACGGTTGATCAGCGCCACAACACGCTTGCAGCCCAGGCGCTTGGCCAGACTCCCCGACATGATGTTATCTTCCTCGTCGTTGGTCACGGCAATGAAGAGGTCCATGTCGGAGATGTTTTCCTGAATCAGCAGATCCTCATCCGTCGCGTCGCCGAGCAAGACCAGTGCCTTGTTCAGCTCACCGGCAACAAGTTCGGCACGTCGCGGGTCATTGTCGATGACCTTGACGTCGTAGCGCTTTTCCAGCGACTTGGCGACGCGCAAGCCGATATTGCCGCCGCCAGCGATCATGATCCGCCTCACCGGGGTAACCATCCGTCGCAACTGACGCAGTACAGGACGGATATGTTCGGCGGCAGCAAGGACGAAAACCTCGTCGTCGACTTCGACTACCGTGCCGCCTTCCGGCACCACGGGCTGATCGCGGCGGAAAATTGCCGCAATCCGGGCGTCCATCTCGAGCGGCAGGAGCTTGCGCAGATCCTTGATCGGCTTGCCGACCAGCGCTCCGCCCTCGATGGCACGCACGGCAACGAGGCTGACTCGCCCGGAGGCAAAGTTGAGAACCTGCAGCGCCTCCGGGAACTCGATTAGGCGCCCGATGTATTCAGTAATAACCTGTTCCGGACACAGCGCGAAGTCCACGGCGAAGTTCGCGGTCGACAGCAGTTCGGCGTCATCCAGAAAGTCGAGGGAACGCAGGCGCGCAAGACGGGTTGGCACGTTGAAAACGGTATGCGCCAGCTTGCAGGCGACAAGATTCGCCTGGTCGCTCTGCGTCACCGCGATCAGCAGGTCGGCATCTTCGGCACCGGCGTTGCGCAGCACCGAGGGTGCCGCCGCGTTGCCTACCACCGTGCGCAGGTCGAGACGATCCTGCAACTGGGCGAGACGCTCGCGGTCGTAATCGACTATTGTAATGTCGTTCTTTTCCGAAACCAGACCTTCGGCAACGCTGGCACCGACCTGGCCCGCGCCAAGAATGATGATTTTCATGATCCCCCCTTATTTCGTTTCTGGAAATTCGCTTGCTTATTCGTCTCCACGCTTGCCGAGCCTGACATCCAGCTGCTTGAGCTTGCGGTAGAGATGGGTTCGCTCGAGTCCCGACCGCTCGGCCAGCTTGGTCATGTTGCCGGCTTCGAGCCGCAAATGGTGTTCAAAATAGAGCTTCTCGAAGGCGTCGCGCGCCTCGCGCAACGGCTGGTCGAGCAGTGGCAGCAAAGACGCCAGTTCCCGACTGCCCTCCTCTTCCTGCGGCGCCACCCGGCTGACATCTTCCGCAGAAATTTCCGCGTCGAGTGCGGTCAGCGCCAGGTTGCGGACCAGGGCAAAAAGCTCGTTCCAGTGCGAATCGGGAACACTGCTCCAGGACACCGTGCGCAAGGCATTGAGCGCGCCAGTCGAAAATCGGCGAGGCTGCACCTCCCTGCGCTCGATAAAGTTGGTCAGCAGCAAACCGGCGATTTCCGGCAATTCGTCGCCATGCCCGACCAACGACGGCATGGCGACCCAGATGTCGCCGAGCCGCGTCAGCAACTTGTTGTCCCAGCCAGCGTCGGCAAGCGCCGCCAGCGGCGTGGCGGTGGCCGCGATCAGCCGCAGATTCATTCTTTCCAGACGGTCGATCGCGAACGCCAGATTCATCTGCTGCATCTTGCCGAGTGCCGCCAGGTCGGGAACGAATAGCGTCCCGCCGCTGACTTTTTCCAGCATTTCCGTGGTCAGGGCGCTGCTCAGCCCCGACAGGTCAAGCCAGGGCGAGCGTGGCGCCTGCAATGTTCGGGCGCAGATTTCCGCCATGCCACCCGTCGCTCCCTTGATCAGTAGCAACTGCGCCTTGGCGGCAGCCTGCTCCAGCCGCCGCCTGAATTCCTTGGCCATCGACGAGCGGGTAAATACATCCAGGGTCAGCGGCGGACGCTGTGACAGGTTGTCATGCTTGATCGCCTTCTGTACGGTCGCCAGCAACTTCTGCAGCGCAATCGGTTTCTCGAGGAAATCGAAGGCGCCGAAGCGGGTAGCCTCGACCGCCGTATCGATCGTTCCGTGTCCGGACATCATCACGACCGGCATGTTGAGATGGCCTGCGGCGTGCCACTCCTTGAGCAACGAAATGCCGTCGGTATCGGGCATCCAGATGTCGAGCAAGACGAGGTCAGGGCGCATCTCGCTACGTATCCGCCGCGCCGCGGTGGCATGCTCGGCCAGGCGGACATCGTATCCCTCGTCGATAAGTATCTCGGAGAGCAGCTCGCGGATGCCGACCTCATCATCAACGACCAGAATGATTGACATACTTGTCCTCCTCCTCGATTACCAAGGGCAGGCGGATGTCGATCCGCGCGCCACCCTCCGGTGCATTGCTAATTTCTATGGTGCCCTGATGTTCATCGACGATCTTCCCGACGATGGGCAGACCCAGTCCGGTACCGCGGGCCTTGGTGGTGACGTAGGGCTCGAAGATGCGCGGCAACAGGTCGAGCGGAAATCCCGGACCGTTGTCCGATATAAGCAGCCGCGCATGGTGGCCGGCGCGCTCGGTGGCGATGCGGACGATTCCACGATCACGTCCCTCAAGAGCATCCTCCGAGTTGCGCAAAAGATTGTGGATGATCTGCCGCAACTGCGTCGAGTCCCCGAGTACCGGGGGCAGATCACCGGCGAAACTGGTTTCAATAGCCGCCAGCGAACTCTCGTAGAGACCCAGCACTTCGCCGATCAGCGCGTTCAGATCGAGGGCGGCAACCTCCGGTAGCGGCAAGCGGGCATAGTCGCGGAAATCGTCGACCATACGCTTCATCGCCTGGACCTGATTGATGATCGTTTGCGTTCCGCGAGCCAGCAGATCCTTGTCGCCATTCATCAGCTTTCCTGCCAGCTTGAACTGAAGCCGTTCGGCGGATAGCTGGATCGGGGTCAGCGGATTCTTGATCTCGTGCGCCAGGCGACGTGCCACCTCGCCCCAGGCGGCACTGCGCTGTGCGGCGACGATGCGCGTCACGTCGTCGAAGACCACCACCTCGCCGCCGCCACTCGCTTCCGGCAGGCGCGAACCGCGCAACAGCAGCATCTGGGGCATCCCATTCGCCCGTTCGAGTTCGACCTGGGTTTGCCATTCAACATCCTTGACCCGGGCGAAGTTGTCGCGAATGAACTTGCCGAATTCATTCTGCCGGGGCCAGTGTGCAATCTCCTCGTCGATCAGGCATGTGAAATCGTCGGCCAGCGTATTGCGTGCACCCTCGTTCACCGTCCGCAGGACGGAATGGCGATCGAAGACCAGAACACCGGCCGATAGATTGGCGAGGATCGATTCCAGGTAGCCGCGTGCCGACTCCAGTTCGGCGCGGTTGCGCTCGGTTTCGCGGCGGGCATCGTCGAGCTGGCGTGTCATGCGATTGAAGGACTGGGTCAGGATGCCTAGTTCGTCACGGCTATACACCGCCTGGCGCGGCGAGAAGTCGCCTTCGGCGACCGCCTGCGTACCCTCGGCGAGAATTGACAGCGGCGCGGACAGGCGGCGCGCCATGACGAACGCCAGCGCAAAGGCACCGAACAGTGCAACAAGTAAGGTCAACGTGAGGGTCAAGGCATAGATCCGCGTCAGCCCTTGGCGTGCAAGCTGCAGTTCCTGATAATCGCGGTACACCCCCTCGACGGCGTCTGCATCATAGGCGAGCGACGGCGGAACGGGCTGGATCACTTGCAGGATCCGCGGCTCCTCGAACACGGTGCGTGCCGCAACCGGCACCAGCACGCGCAGATTGAGGCGTCCGCCCTCGCCGTCGATGGTGGTGACGGCCTGCGTGCTGCGTGCCTGCTTGAGCTGGGTTTGCGTCGGCAGGTCGGGCAAGGGCTCGCTGATCTCGCTACTAGCAGTGGAGAGCAGTTGGCCGCCGACCGAAAACAACGCCGCCGATTGCACCCCCCGCTCCTCACGCAGGCGCAACAGCGCCGAGCGGCGGCCTGATTCCCTGAGATCCGAAAGCTCGTTGGCCATCCCGCGGGCCTTATCGGTCAGATCCGCCAGCAGCGAATCGAGCGCCGAGCGGCCGAGACGGAGGCCCGACTCCAGCGCCTTTTCGACACGGACATCAAACCAGCTCTCGATCGAGCGCGTAACAAACTGCACCGAGACACCATAGACAAGCGCTCCGGGCAACACGGCGATGACCCCGAACATCATCATCAGGCGCAATTTCAGCCGGGCCCCGAATACCTGGGCGCGATAGTCGCGCCACAAGGAGCGTAGCTGCCAGCTGACCAGTCCAACCATGGCGAGCGCGAGGATGACGTTTAAGCCGATTAGCAGCGGATAGTGTCGCGTGAAGATGGCGGTGTCGGCCGCCGTGGACATCAGCAGGAGGAACCAGAGGATAGCGCCCAGCGCTCCTGCCAGGGCCCCGCCTGTAGCTACGAAACGCTTCACCTTGCCTCCACCGGCAAGGTGGCCTGCCAGACAGTCCATTCAGATGCCAGTCTCCAGTCCTTGTTGCCGAGGGCGGAAATCTGGAAGGGGCGTGGCAACTGGTTGATGTCGAGACGCATGCGCAATGCGGCCGTGTAGGTATCTCCGGCCTGGACAACGGGTTTCTCGGCCCGCACCTCGATGACCACCCAGTTGCGCAGGCGCGAGAGGATACGCAACGCCTCCGAAAGGGTATCGAAGGACTGATGGAGGCCGCCTGTCGACAGGCGATACTGGCGCGTCAGCGCGTGGAACGACAGACGATGGGTCTGATTTCGACTGACCACTTTCTCGTCCAGCCAGTACCAGCGCGGTCGCGTCATTTCAAATTCGGTCACGAAGTAGAGGACGACACCTCTGGTCACCGCCTCCTCGAGCCGCTCGTTCAATTCGAAGCTGAAATCCGCGGAGACGACGTAGCCGTCCTCGCTCGCCGCAATCTGCGGATTGGCAATCTCGATCTCGACCGCCAGCACCAGCACCGGCAGCAAAGCCAGAAAAGCGACCAGCCAAGTCCGGAATCGCTCAAGCATGCTTTTCGAGGAGGCAATAGTAGAAGCCATCATGGGCGGCTGCAGGCAGAATCTGTTCCTCGTGGGCGCGACGGGCATCCGGATGGTTGGCAACGAAGCGATTGATCTGCTCGCCGTTCTCCTCGGGGAAAACGGAGCAGGTCACATATAGCAGTTTACCCCCGCGCCGCACGACCCGCCACAGTGAATCGAGAATACGCGACTGGGCAGCCGCGAAGCTCGCGATGTCGGCCTCGCGGCGCAACCATTTGATATCCGGGTTGCGGCGCACGACGCCGCTGGCAGTACAGGCGACATCGGCGAGCACCGCGTCGAAGGAGCGACCATCCCACCATGTGTCGAGTCGCGCACAGTCGGCGGCCTGGAGCGAGGCATGCAGGCCGAGCCGTGAAAGATTCTCGGCGACGCGCCGGCATCGCGAAGACTTCACGTCGAGCGCCAGCAGATCGAGATCGGTCCGCTCCAGTAGATGCGCCGTCTTGCCGCCCGGTGCGGCACAGGCGTCGAGAACACGGCTTCCAGGTAACGGGTCGAGCAAGATCGCCGCCAGTTGCGCCCCAGGATCCTGTATCGAAACCAGACCGGCCGCGAAGCCGGGCAGCCGCTCGACAGGGCGCGGCTTGGCGAGCGCGAGCCCCACTTCGCCAACCGGCGTCGCGACGATCCCATCCGCCGCCAGCCGTTCCAGGTATTCTTCACGCGTAATGCGACGGCGATTGACCCGCAAGGCCATCGGCGGCGGCGCATTGCCGGCGGCAACGATGGCCTGCCAATCCCCGGGCCACGCCTTCTGAAGCCGCGCGAGCCACCAGTCTGGATGCTGCGCCTGCGCCGCGGCATCGGTCGCCAACGCTGCATGCAATGCTTCCTGTTGGCGTAGGAAATTGCGCAGCACGCCATTGACCAGCCCACGAAAACGCCCCTCCGCCATTTCACCGGCTGCCGCAACGGCCTGATCGACAACCATGTGGACCGCGTCTGGCCGTGATTCGAGTCGATAGAGCGCAACCAACAGCAGCGCCCGAATCTCGTCGGCCGCCAGCGGACTGGCAAGAAGTTGGCTCAGGAAGAAGTCACCGCGCCCATAACAGCGCAGGCTGCCATAAACGAGGTCCTGCACCGCCGGGCGAGCGACGGCATCGACGCGCGCGAGCAGTCCGCTGGCGAGGCTCTGCCCCGCGAAGACAGCGGAGTTGACGCGGGCTGCTTGGACGAAAGCGAAGCCCAGAGAGGTGACGGGCAGATCGGACATTGGCGGCAATTATCGCACGCGGCATAATGGCGCGATGCGTCCGTATCTCATCGCCCTGCTTTTCCTGCTTTTTCCGCACTTTGCCCAAGCGTGGAACGCTGCCGGTCATCGGTTGGTGGCGGCTATTGCCTGGCAACAGCTCTCGCCACCCAGCCGCGATTTCGTTACGCTGGCTCTCCGCCGCCACCCGGACCATGAACGCTGGGTCCGCAAGGCGCGTTCAGCCGAGCCCGCGAAGATTTTCTTCGAGGCCGCGACCTGGCCCGATGACATCCGCAACGATCCACGTTTTCACGACGGGCGGGAGGACGACGCCTCCCCACGGCTCCCCGGCTTTCCCGACAGCGCGCGTCACAAGAACTGGCATTATGTCGATGTCGACGATCGGGGAAAGCCCGCAAGGGGAGAGGTGGACCGGCAAATCGACCGTCTCGGTCACCTGTTGCGGTCGACTACGAAAATTGGCGAAATTTCCCATGCTCTCCCCTGGCTAATACATCTGATAGCCGACATCCACCAGCCACTGCACGTCGGCCGCGCCGATGACGAAGGCGGAACCGCGATCAAGATCGAGAACCCGTTCAACAAGCGCCTCCCCTTTACTAACCTGCACATTTACTGGGACGACCTACCCGGCCCGCCCTGGCTACGCGGCCAGCGACTGGAAGAAAAGGCGCAGCGCCTGATCGCCAAATATCCCCCGCCGCGCCAGGGCAAGGTTGCCCTGTGGCGGGAAGAGAGCAACCGCCTGCTGGCTTCGGCTTACCCGGACGCCATTGGCAGCATCCTGCCAATCATCACCGAAGACTTCGACCAACAGGCGCGCGCAATTGCGGAACGGCGCCTGGTCGACGCCGGCTACCGGCTCGGATGGCTGCTCGAGGCGAGCATCAGCGCTCGCGTTTCACGTGAAACGCAATAGAATCACGCCATGAATGGCCTGCACCTGATCGCCGACCTCCTTGACTGCCGCTGCCCGGCCGACTTCCTGTTCGCCGCCCTGCCACTTGAAGCCTTTTGTGTGGCGGCATGCTCGAGAAATGGGCTGACGGTCGTCGGTCGCCTCTTCCACGCTTTCCGTGATTCGGCGGGCAATCCTGCGGGTGTCACCGGCACCGTCGTGCTGGCTGAATCGCACCTGGCGGTCCATACTTGGCCGGAAATCGCCGGCGTAACACTCGACGTCTATGTCTGCAACTTCAGTGCCGACAACAGTAGTCGCGCCCACGCGCTGTTCACCGACATCATCGCAGCCTTCTCCCCGGGACGGCTGGAAACGAAAGAGATCGCGAGGGGCTGCCTGCAGGCGCTCCCCGACCCTAGCGCGCCATCGCCCGCAGGCGTGTAATCCTTTCCTCGGTCGGTGGGTGCGTCGAAAACAGGCTACTGATCCCGCCGCCTGAAAGGGGGTTGAGGATCATCATTTGCGCCGTTTCCGGATGCGCCTCCGCCGGCGCCATCGGAATCCGGCCCTCCGCGTACATCTGAATCTTCGCCAGCGCGTCGGCCAAGGCATGCGGGTCGCCGCTGACTTCCGTGCCGCCGCGGTCGGCTTCGTACTCGCGGGCACGCGAGATTGCCATCTGGATCAGGCCAGCGGCGCCAACAGGGCAACGGCAATGCCGGCCAGCGGGCTGGCGGGACGCCCGTCCTCGCCGCGCCCGCCGAAAAACATCGTGAAATTGGCGAGCGCTGAAATCGTCCCGGCCATGATCGCCGAGACTGTCAAAATCAGAATGTCGCGATGGGCAACGTGCGCCAGTTCATGGGCCATGACGCCGCGCAGCTCGCGCGCCGACAACAGTTGCAGGATGCCGGTCGTCGCCGCGACAGCGGCATGGTCCGGATTGCGGCCTGTGGCGAAGGCATTCGGCTGATCCTCATCGATCAAATAAACCCGTGGCATCGGCAGACCGGCCCGCTGCGCCAGTTCGCGCACCATGCCGTAAAACTGGGGCGCGCTCGTCTCGTCGACTTCCTGGGCGTTGTACATCTTCAACACCATCTTGTCGGAGAACTAGTAGGAGAAGACATTCATCGCGCCGCCGAAAACGAGCGCCAGCAACATGCCCGATTTGCCGCCGATCATGCCGCCTACCACGCCAAACAGCGCCATGATCGCGGCCATCAGCATCGTTGTCTTGACCCAGTTGAACATCGTGAACCCTCCTTGAAGCAAGCGCGTCAGCCGATAGATATTGGTGCCACGGCAATTTTCAAGCCGGCGGATCGAAGCGGTCACCCGCCTTGAGGGGATGTCCGGCCAGAAACTCACGAACTGCCAAGCGCTTGCCTCCCGCCTTCTGCAATTCGCTGATCGCCAATGCACCGCTGCCGCAGGCAACGACAATGCTGTTGCGGTCGACACTCAATATCCGCCCAGTTTCACCCGAACCACCAACCGATATGGCATGCCACAGCTTCACAGCCTGTCCACCGAGGCTGGCCTGGGCCCCGGGAAACGGATTGAAGGCACGGAGTTGGCGATCCACATCCCACGCATTCTTCGACCAGTCGACAAGCGCCTCCGACTTCTCGACCTTGAGTGCGTAGGTCATGCCCTCCGTGGCTTGCGCAGCCGCCGGCAAGGGCAATCCGGCCAGAGCCTCGACCACCAGTCGCGCACCAAGGTTAGCGAGACGGTCGTGCAACGTCCCACACGTGTCGCCAGGTTCGATCGCACAGGCACTCTGTAGCAGAAGCGGCCCGGTATCGAGGCCCGACTCCATCTGCATGATGCAGACACCCGTTTCTCGATCGCCGGCAAGCAGCGCGCGCTGGATTGGCGCCGCCCCGCGCCAGCGCGGCAGCAGCGAGGCATGGATATTGATGCAGCCGAAGCGCGGAGTGTCGAGCACGGCCTGCGGCAAGATGAGACCGTAGGCAGCGACCACCATAACGTCCGGCAGATCGGCGGCGAGCCTCGCCTGCGCCCCAGCCTCCTTCAATGTCAGCGGCTGAAACACCTCGATGCCACGCTCCACGGCCAGCCGCTTGACAGCCGAAGGCCGCAGGCTCATGCCCCGCCCCGCCGGCCGGTCTGGCTGGGTTAGGACCAGGCATACCTCGTGTCCCGCCGCCAGGATTGCCTGCATTGCCAACGCGGAAAAACCGGGGGTCCCGGCGAAGACCACTCTCATGCGGTGATCCGGGCCTGTTTGGCGAGCTTGTTCCTGATGCGTGTCTGCTTCAACTGCGACAGATGATCGACGAAAACCGTTCCATTCAGATGATCCAGCTCATGCTGGATGCAAACAGCGAGCAGGCCTTCGGCAACCAGGGTCTGATGCTGGCCCTCGCCGTCCTGAAAGTGGACGCTCACCCGCTCGGCACGTTCGACCTTTTCATAGATCCCGGGCACCGACAGGCAGCCCTCCTCGCCCTCCTGTTGCCCTTGCAGGTCACTGATGTGCGGATTGATCAGGGCGAGCAGTTCATTCCTTCCTTCCGAAATGTCAATCACGACGATCTGATTGTGAACGTCGACCTGTGTTGCCGCCAAGCCGATGCCCGGGGCCTCGTACATGGTTTCGGCCATGTCGGCGATCAAACGCCGGACAGAATCATCTATGTCGACCACCGGCGCCGCGATCTTCTTCAAGCGCGGATCGGGGAAACGCAAAATGGGTAGTAGAGCCATGGGATATACCGAAAAAAGCTTGCCCGCTTAAGTTATTACGTGCAGAATCTCAAGCAATTCCAGAGATAGGGAACCGGTTCGCCTGACGTGGATGAGACCATGCAAGCTGCGCCGCGTTCCGTCGGCACACGAGGTTACGACTATGGTACGCATTATATCCGCGCTCATCCTGGCCGTGACGGCCGTTTGTGCATCGGCCGCCGAGCCCCTTAAGCTCGTCGAAAACCCCCCAGACCGCCACGTCGTCGTACGTGGCGATACGCTATGGGGAATCTCTGGCATGTTCCTCAAGGAGCCGTGGCGCTGGCCCGAAATCTGGAACATGAACCGCGAGGAAATCAAGAATCCGCATCTGATCTATCCCGGACAGGTGGTCTACCTGGATCGGTCAGGCAAAACCCCGCGCCTGCGCCTCGGCAAGCCAGTCAAGTCCCGCATCGGGACGACCAAGCTCGAACCTCAAATCTACTCCGACTCGTCGCAGCAGGCGATCCCGAGCATCCCGCCAAACCAGATCGAACCCTTCCTGTCCCAGCCACTCGTCGTCGAGGAAGGCCAACTCGATGGCGGGCCACGCATTGTCGCCGGGCCCGAATACCGCGGCATGATGGGTAATGGCGATCCAGCCTTTGCCACCGGGATTCCCGATGCCAGCGTGTTACGCTGGAACGTTTTCCGTCCCGGCAAGCCGCTCACCGATCCGGATACCGGCAACGTCATCGGCTACGAAGCCTTTTTCCTCGGCAATGCCAATCTGGTGCAACCAGGGGAACCAGCGGTCCTCGAGATTACCGTGGCCAAGGAGGAGATCATGCGCGGCGACCGCCTGTTGCCGTCGCCGCCCGCCAATATTGTTTCCTATGTGCCGCATCGCCCGGATCACCAGGTTTCGGCACGGGTCATGACGATCTATGGCGGAGTCAGCGAAGGTGGTAGGGCCTCGATCGTCACCCTCAACCGCGGCAGGAACGACGGGCTTGAAATCGGCCATGTTCTCGCCTTGTTCCGCAATCGTATTTCCCAGGCGATCGATCAGGACTCGATGCAACGTGTCGATACGCCGATTCCGGAAGAGCGTTACGCGCTGGTATTCGTCTTCCGGGTTTTCAACGGGGTTTCCTACGCGCTCGTCCTCGAGTCGTCCAAGCCCGTGACCATAGGTGATTTTGCACGGAACCCGTGATTGACAAGCAGGGGTTGGCCGCCTGGTTGCGACTGACCCTGATACCCGGTATCGGCGGCGAGACGCAGCGCAAGCTTCTCGCCGCTTTCGGTCTACCCGAGGCCGTCTTCACCGCCGGGCGCCTGGCGGCACGCGACGTCATCGGCGACCGCGCCGACCTGCTCTTCAATTTTGACCCAGGAGAAGCCGTCGACCGTAGCCTCGCTTGGGCCAGCCAGCCCGGCCAGCACATCCTGACCCTCGCGGACTCAATCTATCCAGAATCGCTGCTGGAGATTCCCGATCCGCCCAGCATCCTCTATGTTCGCGGCAATCCCGCCCTGCTCCATAACCGTGGCCTCGCCATCGTCGGCAGCCGCAACGCAACGCCCCAAGGCCTGCGGACGGCCGAGATATTTGCCAGAACGCTTGCCGCCAGAGGTCTGGTGATCGTCAGCGGTCTTGCCCTCGGGATCGACGCCGCCGCCCATCGTGGCGCCCTCGCCGCTGAAGGTGGCACCATCGCCGTCATCGGGACCGGCGCCGACCGCGTCTACCCCGCGCGCAACAAGGAACTCGCAATGGCGATTGCGCAGCAAGGGACCATCGTGTCCGAATTTCCGCTCGGCACGCCCGCCATCGCCGCCAACTTTCCGCGTCGCAACCGCATCATCTCGGGCTTGGCACGAGGTGTGCTGGTTGTCGAGGCTGCACTGGAGAGCGGCTCGCTGATCACCGCTCGTCTTGCCGCCGAACAGGGGCGCGAAGTCTTTGCGATTCCCGGGTCGATCCATTCCCCGGTCGCCCGCGGTTGTCACAGACTGATCAGGCAGGGCGCCAAACTGGTCGAAACGGCTCAGGACATTCTCGAAGAACTCGGTGGTCATCCAGGGTCTCCCCACGTCCCCGAGGTCGCGGCAACAGCAGGCGACAGCGACATTCTCCAGGCACTCGGCCACGACCCCTGCGCGCTGGACGACCTGGTTGACCGTACCGGAATCAGCGCCGACCAGTTGCTCGGCGACTTACTGACGCTGGAGCTCGATGGCCTGGTCGCCACCCTTCCCGGCAACCGCTACCAGCGCCTCACCTGATTCCATTAATAGAGACGTCTTGCCAAGCCGCGCACGAGGCACTTATCATGCGCCGGAATCCAACAGGCCGAGTACATGACAAAAAGACTGATCATCGCTGAAAAACCCTCCGTCGCCGCCGATATCGCCAAGGCGCTGGGGGGCTTTATCAAGCACGACGACTATTTCGAGAGCGATTCGCACGTGCTCTCCTCGGCCATCGGCCACTTGCTGGAACTTGCCTGCCCGGAGGAATTCGAGGTCAAGCGCGGCAAGTGGTCGTTCTCCCACCTGCCGGTGATCCCGCCTCACTTCGCCCTGTCGCCAATCGAGAAGACCGAGTCGCGGCTCAAGCTTCTCAACAGACTGATCAAGCGTAAGGATGTCGATGGCCTGATCAATGCCTGTGACGCGGGGCGGGAAGGAGAATTGATCTTCAATTACATCGCACAAAACTCAAAAACCACCAAGCCGGTTCAGCGCCTTTGGTTGCAGTCGATGACCCAGGGCGCCATTCGTGACGGTTTTTCACGCTTGCGCAATGGTCAGGAAATGCAGGGCCTCGGCGATGCCGCCGTCTGCCGTTCGGAATCCGACTGGCTGGTCGGCATCAACGGCACGCGGGCGATGACCGCCTTCAACTCCAAGACTGGCGGCTTCCACCTGACCACCGTCGGCCGCGTCCAGACGCCGACGCTGGCTATCGTCGTCGAACGCGAACGTAAAATTCGCAAATTCATACCACGCGCCTATTGGGAAGTCGAGGCGGAATTCGCCGCCAAAGCCGGCAACTATGCCGGCAAGTGGTTCGACGAAACTTACAAGGGTAAGGACGAAGACGAACACGCGCGCGCCGACCGCCTGTGGGAACAAACCCGGGCCGAAGCCATTCGCGCTGCCACACTAGGCAAGTCGGGTATCGTCAGCGAGGAAGCCAAGCCGGAAACCCGGCTTTCACCCCTGCTTTTCGACCTGACCAGCCTGCAGCGTGAAGCCAACAGTCGCTTCGGCTTCTCGGCCAAAACCACGTTATCGCTGGCCCAGTCGCTCTACGAAAAGCACAAGGTCCTGACTTATCCGCGGACCGATGCGCGCTGCCTGCCGGAAGACTATATACCGACGGTCAAAGAGACGCTGGCAGTATTGACCGGCCAAGGCGCCGGCAAGGGCCACGACGAGGTTCTGCTCGCCCTTTACGCACCGTTCGCACACCAGATCCTGGCCCGCAACTGGGTCCATCCGAATAAACGCATCTTCAACAATGCCAAGATTAGCGACCACTTCGCCATCATCCCGACGCCGCAGGCGCCGAAAAATCTGAACGAACTTGAACAGAAACTCTACGATTTTGTCGTCAGGCGTTTCCTGTCGGTCTTCTTCCCGGCCGCTGAGTTTCTCGTCACTACCCGCATCACCCGCGTCGAAGGCCATCCCTTCAAGACCGAGGGCAAGGTGCTGGTCAATCCGGGTTGGCTCGCTGTGCACGGTAAGGAGGCGCAGGAAGGCGGCGAAGGCAACCTGGTTGCGGTCGACGCCGAAGAAAAGGTAAAAACCGAGGAAGTCACCGTCAAGGCCAACGAAACCAAACCGCCCCCACGCTACTCCGAAGCGACGCTGCTGTCGGCCATGGAAGGTGCCGGCAAAATGGTCGACGACGAGGAACTGAAGGCGGCGATGGCCGGCCGTGGCCTCGGCACACCAGCCACCCGTGCCCAGATCATCGAAAACCTGATCGGTGAGCAGTACATGCATCGTGAAGGCCGCGAGTTGATCCCGACAGCCAAAGCCTTCTCGCTGATGACACTCCTCACCGGTCTAGGAATCAACGAATTGACCCAGCCCGAACTGACCGGCGACTGGGAATGGAAGCTTGGCCGCATCGAGAAGGGGGAATTCACGCGCATCGAATTCATGCGCGAGATCGCCGAGATGACCCGGCACATGGTCGAGCGCGCGAAGAGTTACGAAGCCGATACCATCCCCGGCGACTTCGGCGTGTTGACCGCACCCTGCCCGCGCTGCGGCGGCCAGATTCGCGAGACCTACAAGAAGTTTCAGTGCGGCGGCTGCGACTATTCCTTGTGGAAAATCGTTGCCGGCCGCCAGTTCGAGCCGGCTGAGATCGACACCCTGATCACCGAGAAGGAGATCGGCCCACTGAGCGGTTTCCGCAACAGAATGGGGCGCGCCTTCACTGCCGCCATCAGGCTGAACGGCAACATGGAGCCCGAATTCGACTTCGGACAACCCCGAGCGGGAGAGAACGACGAAGCGGAAACAATCGACTTCCCAGCGGAGCAGAGCCTGGGCAAGTGCCCCAAGTGCGCCGCGGGCGTCTTCGAGCATGGGACTGCCTATGTCTGCGAAAAATCGGTCGGGGCGGCCAAGACCTGCGACTTCCGCTCGGGCAAGATCATTCTGCAGCAACCCATCGATTCCGAGCAGATGACGAAACTTCTGGCCGAGGGCAGGACCGATCTGCTGAGAGGCTTTATTTCCAACCGTACGCGCCGCAAGTTCTCAGCCTACCTCATCGTTCAGGAAGGCAAGGTCGGCTTCGAGTTCGAGAAGAAGGCGCCGGTCAAAAAACCCGCTGTGATGAAATCGAGTACTTGATTCATCGCATGAGCGATCGACGGACGTCGTCGTGGTTGGCTCTCCGTTCCACGTGAAACCTAATCAACGGACAGCCGTCGCTCCCGGCAACTGGCAGGACAACAGCGCAGCACGGACGGCGTCGATCGCCTGCGGCCGCGGAAAGGTCACCCGCCAGACGAGTCCGACCGTCCGCGAGGGGGACTCTCCCGAAAATGGCAGCACTCTGACCATCGACTCCCTGTCCACGAGCGGATCAGCCGCCGTGCTCGGCATAACTGCCACCCCGGCGCCACTCGCCACCATGTAGCGGATCGTTTCCAGCGAGCCACCCTCCAGCGAGTGCTCGAGCGCATCGGGTCCGCTCAGTCGCGGGCAGGACTCCAGCACCTGGTCGCGAAAGCAGTTCCCTTGGCCGAGCAGCAGCAGATTCTCGCCATCCAGTTCGTCCGGTGCGATGGACATCCGTGGAACCCAGGAATGTCCTGCCGGAACGACGATACGGAACGGCTCGGTGTAGACCGGCTGGGCCACCAGGCCGGGTTCGGCGAACGGCAAGGCGATGACGATGACGTCCAGCTCGCCGGCCTTCAGCGCCGGAATCAGGCTCGCCGTAAAATCCTCCTTGAGGAACAGTGGCATCTTCGGCGCCTGCCGGTGCAATGCCGGAATCAGTTGCGGCAGTAGATAGGGCGCAATGGTATAGATGATGCCAACACGCAACTGCCCGCTCATCGGATCCCCCGTCGCCTCGGCGATCTCCTCCAGGCGTACCGCCTCTTCCAGAACGCGCCGCGCCTGCGCGACGATGCGCTCGCCGAGAGCGGTGATCCGGACATCGGAAACAGTCCGCTCGAACAGCGCGGCCCCGAGTTGTCCCTCGACCTTCTTCAATGCCACGGAGAGAGTCGGCTGGCTGACATGGCAGGCCTCGGCGGCCCTCCCGAAATGACGCTCGCGGGCGAGCGAGACGATGTAACGCATTTCCGTCAGGGTCATCGCGAATATCCCAGTTTTTCGAGGTCGACCGCAACAAGCCAGCGCCATTCACCGGGTTGCAGGCTGGTAGGTAGCGAAAGCTCGCCGACCGCCTCCCGATGCAGTGCCTCGACACGATTGCCGGCTGCCGCGACCATGCGCTTAACCTGATGATACTTGCCGCTAGTCAGGGTCAGGCGCAGCAAATTTGCACCGGCCTTTTCGCAGGCTGCTGCCGCAATCGGCTCGGGTTCGTCGTTCAAAAGCACACCGGAGAGCAGGCGGCCGATCTGCTCCTGGTCGACCGGGTGCTTCGTCGAGGCCAGATAGACCTTCGGCACCTTGCGTTTGGCGGAAGAAATGGCGTGGTTCAGTTGGCCGTCGTCAGTGACCAGCAACAGGCCGCTCGTATCCGCGTCGAGCCGCCCGATAGGCTGTACGCCACGCTCCCGGAGAGGGGGCGGCAACAGGTAAAGGACGCTCGGATGATGCTGTGGCTTGCGCGAGCACTCGTAGCCGAGCGGCTTGTGAAGCATCAGGGTGACAAACTCGGCGTAGGGCCAGTCGATGCCATCGACGGTTAGCACCAGCCCGGCGCAATCGATATCGGTGAAGGGATCTCCGTGGGGCAGTCCATTGACCGCGACTCGCCCGTCCCAGCAGAGCGCCCGGCATTCCTTGCGGGTGCCGAATCCATGCTTCTGGAGGATTCGATCAAGTTGCATGGCGTCGATGTTAGCATTGACGCGTGAAATTCGAGCATCTGATCCAGGTCAACGATCCGCAAAACCCCCTGATCCCGCCGCTCAGCCGTCAGCAGGTCTGGCAGGGTCTGCTCCACCGTGTCGAAGACTCCGTTCCCTTCCTGCCAGGGCTGGAATCATGCGTCATCATCGAACGCCGTGCCCACGCTCTGCTGCGCCAGCTCGATTTCGGCCCGGCGGTAATTCAGGATCGCGTCACGCTGGTCGATGCACACTGGGTCCGTTTCGAAATCCAGCCGTCGCCTACCCACCCCGGCGGCAGCCTGACCATCACAATCGAGGAGCCTGAACCGGCATTCCTCTTCCTGCGCTTTACCTACCAGACGACGCTGGCCAGCGGACCGGATTCGGAAGACTGCGCCTACATCGAATACGTCAAGTCCGCCTACCATCAGTCCGCCGTGGACTGCGTGCAGCTGATCCGCACCTTTGCCGCAGGCGGCATGCCGCAATAGTCAGTTCACGCCCAGGCTTGCCAGGTAGTCTTCGTAACCGCCAAGGTAATCGACGATCTTGCCATCGCCCTTGACCTCAAAGACACGGGTCGCCAGCGAGGACACGAATTCCCGGTCGTGCGAGACGAAGACCAGAGTTCCGGGAAATTTCTCAAGCCCGGTGTTGAGCGATTCGATCGATTCCATGTCGAGGTGGTTGGTCGGTTCATCCATGATCAGCACGTTCGAATGGAGCAGCATCAGCTTGCCGAACAGCATGCGCCCCTGCTCGCCGCCGGAAATCACGTTGACCGGCTTCTTCACCTCGTCCCCCGAGAAAAGTAGACGCCCCAGCGTGCCGCGAATCAGCGTCTCGACGTCGCCACCATCGTAGCCACCGGCGCGGACATAGCCGGAAATCCACTGCGTCAGACTCGTTTCGGAGCTGAACAGCGCCGAGTGATCCTGCGGGTAGTAACCGAGCCTCGCCTTCTCCGCCCACTTGAACGCGCCGAACTGCGGTTGCAGCTCGCCCACCAGCAGCCGCAGCAGGGTCGTCTTGCCGACCCCGTTCTCACCAATAACGGCAACCTTTTCGCCTGCGTTGATCGTGAAACCAAGATTGCTGAAAATCTTGCGCGGCGCTCCCTCATAGGCGAAGGAGACCCTTTCGACCTCGACCGCCTGCCGGTGAAGCTTGTCCTTGTCGTCGAAGTCAAAGCGGATCCACGGGTACTGGCGGGATGATGGCTTGACGTCTTCCGGCTTCAGCTTGTCGATCAGCTTGACGCGGCTTGTCGCCTGCTTCGCCTTCGAGGCATTGGCCGAAAAGCGGCGGACGAAGGTCTGCAGTTCCGCGATGCGTTCCTTGGCCTTCGCATTGGCACTCGACTGGCGTTCGCGTGCCTGGGTCGACGCTTCCATGAAGTCGTCGTAATTTCCAGGGTAGACGGTGATCCTGCCGTAATCGAGGTCGGCCATGTGAGTGCAGACCTGATTCAGAAAGTGGCGGTCGTGCGAGATGATGATCATCGTCGACTCGCGATTGTTCAGAATATCCTCCAGCCAGCGAATTGTGTTGATATCGAGGTTGTTGGTCGGCTCGTCGAGCAGCAGGATGTCCGGATTGGCAAACAGCGCCTGACACAGCAGGACGCGCAGCTTCCAGCCCGGCGCGACTTCGCGCATCGGACCGTTGTGCTGCCCGATCGGAATGCCGGCCCCCATCAGGAGTTCGCCGGCGCGTGATTCAGCGGTATAGCCATCGTACTCGGCGAACCTGGCTTCGAGCTCGGCGGCGTGCATGTAATCGTCTTCGGACGCCTCCGGGCTGGCGTAGATCGCATCCTTCTCGCTCATGCACGCCCACATTTCCTCGTGGCCCATCAGCACGACGTCGAGAACGCGAACGTCCTCGTACGCGAACTGGTCCTGCCG
The DNA here is from genome assembly GCA_016722705.1 of Candidatus Dechloromonas phosphoritropha. NCBI lineage: Bacteria > Pseudomonadati > Pseudomonadota > Betaproteobacteria > Rhodocyclales > Azonexaceae > Dechloromonas > Candidatus Dechloromonas phosphoritropha. The sequence goes on from JADKGN010000004.1 coordinate 1,514,007, forward strand.
GAGATACGCCATGCGCTCATGCTTCTCCTTCGAGACATTGCCCGCCGACGCCTCCAGCGCGCCGTACAGGATCTTCATGAAAGTCGACTTGCCCGCCCCATTGGCGCCAATCAGGCCATAGCGGTAGCCTTCGCCGAACTTGACGTTGACGTTCTCGAACAGGGGTTTGGCCCCGAACTGCAGGGCAATGTTGGCGGCGACAAGCACGGCGATTCCGATCTGCTGGTTGGATGTAGGACGAAGTGCTGGATTTTACCTGCTTTCAAGGAGTTGACCGCGAATCGGAGCCCCGCGCCAATGCCCTGCGGTGTAACATTCACCCCGACAGTTACGCGCCTTGCTGGCACCGATACAGCCCATGGTTCCACATCTAACGACCGCCCTCACCGGCCCCCTGCTCGAACTCGAGCGCCGCTTCCTCGACAGCAGCACACAGATCGAGCACTGGCTGCGCGGGCGCTGGCAGGAGCACACACCGCCCTTCTATTCGTCCTGTGACCTGCGCAACTCCGGCTTCAAGCTGGCTCCGGTCGACACCAACCTCTTCCCCGGCGGTTTTAACAACCTGAACCCGGCCTTCCTGCCCCTCTGCGTGCAGGCGGCGATGGTGGCAATCGAAAAGATCTGCCCGGATGCGCGCAATCTGCTGCTGATCCCCGAAAACCACACACGCAACCAGTTCTACCTGCAAAACGTCGCCCAGATCGTCGCCATCCTGCGCCGGACCGGCCTGAACGTCAGGCTCGGCTCGCTGCTCCCGGACATCACTGGACCAACGCCCGTCCAACTCGAAAATGGCCAGCACCTTTTGCTTGAACCGCTGGTCCGCTCACAATACCGGCTTGGGCTCGACGGCTTCGACCCCTGCGCCATCCTGCTCAACAACGATCTCTCCGCCGGAATCCCGGCAATCCTGCGCAACCTGAACGAGCAGTTCATCCTCCCACCGCTCAACGCCGGCTGGGCCGTGCGCCGGAAGTCCAATCATTTTGCCGCCTATGACGAAGTTGCCGGCAACTTTGCCAGGGATGTCGGCATCGACCCTTGGCGCATCAATCCGGCCTTTTCCGTCTGCCGCAGCATCAATTTCCACGAGCGGCAGGGCGAGGAGTGTCTGGCTGCCAATATCACCGCCGTGCTCGATCTGATACGCGAAAAATACCGTGAATACGAAATCATCGAGACACCCTACGTCGTCGTCAAGGCCGATGCCGGCACCTATGGCATGGGTGTGATGACGGTGCGCAATGCCGACGAGGTCATTGCGCTGAACCGCAGGCAGCGTAACAAGATGAGCGTCGGGAAGGAAGGGCTGGAGGTCAGCGAGGTCATCGTCCAGGAGGGGGTCCATTCCTTCGAAACACTGAACGAGGCGGTGGCCGAGCCGGTGATCTACATGATCGACCGCTATGTGGTCGGCGGCTTCTACCGCGTGCATACGGGTCGCGGCAAGGATGAGAACCTCAATGCGCCAGGCATGCACTTCGAGCCGCTGGCTTTCGAAACTGGCTGCAACCTGCCGGACCACGCATCCGGCAACCCCGATTCACCGCCGAACCGTTTCTACGCCTATGGCGTCGTCGGTCGTCTCGCCTGCCTGGCCGCCGCGCTCGAACTCGAACGCACGTCCGTGGACCCCGGCAGCGACTAACCAGACCATGAATCATGAACGTCCCGCGATCGGGCGCCGCCCATTGAACCTCGCCTTCGTCCTCGATCCTCTCCCGGAACTGAAGGCCAGCAAGGACTCGTCGATCGCCATGATGCGCGCCGCGGCGACCTGCAGCCACGCGGTCTTCGCCATCGACTGCGCCACGCTGGCCTGGCGTTGGCCGAAATCGGCGCAACCGGGTGGCGTCTCCGGCGTTGCGGTGCAATTGCACATGCAGCCAGACGACCACGACTGGTTCCGCGAGATCGGCCGTGACCGGATACCGCTCACCAATTTCGACGCTATCATCATGCGTCGGGATCCACCCTTCGACAACGAGTACCTCACCGCGACGTGGCTGCTCGAACGCGCCGAGGCTGACGGAGTGCGGGTCTTCAACCGGCCGCGCGCATTGCGCGACCACTCGGAAAAGGTAGCGATTGCGGAATTCCCGCAATTTGCGCCGGAGACGCTGATCTGCCGCGACGTCGAACAGTTGCAGCAGTTCATCGACGAGTATGGCGACGTGATTCTCAAGCCGCTCGACGGCATGGGTGGCAGCCAGATCTTCCGGGTCCAGCGTGCTGACCCGAACCGCAACGTGATCATCGAGACGCTGACCCACGAAGGCGAACGCACCATCATGGCTCAGCGCCATCTCCCGGAAATCGTCGCCGGCGACAAGCGCATCCTGCTCATCGCCGGCGAGCCGGTGCCCTATTGTCTGGCGCGTATCCCCAAGGCCGGCGAAACCCGGGGCAATCTCGCCGCTGGCGGCACCGGCGTCGCGCAGGCGCTGACGGCACGTGACCGCGAAATCGCCGAAGCACTCGGCCCGATCCTGTTCGATCGCGGTCTGCTGTTGGTCGGCATCGACGTCATCGGCAACCACCTCACCGAAATCAACGTCACCAGCCCGACCTGCATGGTCGAAATCCGGCAGCAGACGGGCTTCGATTCGGCGGCAGCCTTCGTCGCGGCCATCGAGCGGGAATGCGCCATTTCCTGATTCTGGCGTGCACGCTGCTCATGGTCGCCTGCGGCCGCGCACCCTTGCAGGAACAGCAGGCCTACGTGTTTGGCACCCGGGTTGAGGTTATCGTCGTCAGCACCGACCCTGAACGAGGACGCAAGGCCATCACCAGTGTCCTGCGCGAGTTCGACCGGCTGCACCGCGCTTATCACGCCTGGCAGGAATCGGAACTGACCGATCTGAATCGGGCCATACTTTTCGGTCGACCGCATCAGGTCAGGCCGGAGCTGGCCGAATTGGCCCGCGAAGCCCAGGTATTGTCGCAACAGGGTGAGCACCTCTTCGATCCCGGTATCGGCCAGCTCGTCAAGATGTGGGGCTTCCACGCCGACGAATTCAAGGCCGAGATTCCGCCAGCCGTGGATATTGAAGCGTGGTTGGCGGCAAGACCGAGCATCGCCGACGTCAGCATTACCGGCGAGACAATTAGCAGCCGAAATTCCCGGGTTGCTCTCGATTTTGGCGGCTACCTCAAAGGCGTCGCACTTGACCGGGCCGCCCTAATCCTGCGCAGCCAAGGCATCGACGATGCGCTGATCAACATCGGTGGCAACGTCATGGCCCTGGGCAGCAAACACGGCCGGAAGTGGCGGGTCGGTATCCAGCACCCGCGCCAGCCCGGCCCGATGGCCACGGTCGAACTCGCCGACGGCGAAGCGATCGGTACATCCGGAGACTATCAGCGCTTTTTCGAGGTTGACGGGAAGCGTTACCCACATCTGCTCGACCCGCGGACAGGCTATCCAGTCGATCACACCCAGGCCGTCACGGTGCTGATTCCGGCCGGCGCCAAGGCCGGTACGCTATCGGATGCCTCGTCGAAGCCGATTTTCATCGCCGGCCCCGACGGCTGGCGGGAAATGGCGAGGAAGATGGAAATTGGCCTGGTTTTGCGGGTCGACCGCGACAGTCGCATTTACGTCACCGAAGCCCTCAACACCCGGCTGGAGTTCGTCGGGAAACATCCGAACGTCATTATCGTGCCGTAGAGCCCGGCCCCTCAATCAGCAGGTCGCCATTCCCGGATTCGCCCATTTTTGACGTGCGTACCTCTACGACGCAGGTTAAACTAGCTATCGTGTCTATCCAGGAAACCCGACGAGGCCGGCACTCTTCAACTCCGATGCTAACTATCCGAAACCTGCTCCCCCGCGACATCGAATCGGCCGTTGCCCTCCAGAGCCGCGTCTATCCGACGATTCCGCCTTTTCGCGAGGACCAGTTTGCAAACCTGCTGGAATTCTTCCCGCGTGGCCAGTTCGCTGCGGTTCTGGATGAGCGACTCGTCGGAATCGCCGTTTCGTTGGTCATCGTTTGGGAGCACTACAGCTTGCACCACACTTGGGCCAGCATTACCAACGACGGCACTTTCGACACGCACAACCCCGACTTTGGCCACACACTCTATGGCGCGGAGGTCTGCGTCAGCCCCAACGAGCGCGGCCACGGCATCGGCCATGTGCTTTACGAAGCACGGCGCGCGCTGTGCCGCGCAATGAACCTCAAACGCATCATCGCCGGCGGTCGTCTGCCCGGCTACGCCAGGCACGCCACCAAGATGACAGCGGGGGAATACGCCAAGCGTGTCATCTGGGGGGAGTTCTACGATCCGGCGCTGCGTTTTCAACTCGACGAGGGTTTCGACTATTGCGGCATCCTGCACGGATACTTGCCAACAGACGAGGAATCGCTCGGCAACGCCAGCCTGATCGTCTGGCTCAACCGGGAATATGATCCGTCACGGCCCACTCAACTGCCAGGAAAGGATTACCCATGAAGGTTCGAATCGCGTCGATCCAGTACCAGTTACGCCATATCGAGGACTGGGACGGCTTTGCCCGGCAGGTCGATTTCGTCCTCAACGCCGCCGCCGACTACGGCCCGCAGTTCGTCCTGCTACCCGAGCTGTTCACCACGCAACTGCTGTCCTTCATGGACAACGACGATGTGCCCAGTGCCGTGCGCGGGCTGTCCGAATACACGACCCCCTACATCGAACTGCTCCGCGGGCATGCGGTGCGCCACGGCTACTATCTGATCGGCGGCACGCACCCGAACATCCGTGACGGCCAGTTGCTCAACACTGCCTTTCTGTTCACCCCGGGAGGTGCCGTGCATCTCCAGGACAAGATTCACCGCACGCGCTGGGAGAAGGAGAAGTGGAACAGCGACCATGGCGACGTCCTCAAGGTCTTCGAGACGCCGCACGGCAAGATCGCCATCCTCATCTGCTACGACATCGAATTCCCCGAACTGGCGCGGTGCGCCGCCGAGGAAGGCGCCGAGATAGTCTTCGTGCCCTCATGCACCGACGACCGTCAGGGCTTCCTGCGCGTCCGCTACTGTTGCCACGCCCGCGCCATCGAGAATCAGGTCTATGTCGCGATGACCAGCACCGTCGGCAATCTGCCGGTCGCCGGACTACGTCTGCACTATGGCCAGGCGTCGATCATTACCCCTTCGGACTTTCACTTCGCGCGTGACGGGATCGCCGCCGAAGGCGTCATCAATGAAGAACAGATCGTCGTGGCCGATGTTGACCTGGCCTTGCTCCACGAAAACAGGCTCAAGGGCACGACGATTCCGCTGCTCGACAAGCGCCACGAGTTCTACAGTAATCGACCTGTCATCGTCGTCGCCGACTGATTACCCGGCCCATCCATCGTGCTCCGACATCCATTCCGGAGTTAGCGCTCACTCACTCCACTGATCTTGAGTCGACGCACAGCGTTACCGGCCCGTCATTCATCAGACTGACCAGCATGTCGGCGCCAAACACCCCGGTCGCCACCGGCTTGCCGAGCTCCTGAGCCAGTTTCGCGACAAAGCGCTGAAACAGCGGTTCCGAGATTTCGCTGCGCGCCGCCCTGCTCCATGAGGGCCGGTTGCCCTTCCTCACCGATGCATACAGCGTGAACTGTGAAACTGCGAGTATCTCTCCGTCCACTTCCTGAACACTGCGGTTCATCACCCCGGCATCATCAGCGAACAAGCGCATCCTGAGGATCTTCCCGGCCATCCAGTCGAGATCGCCGTCACCGTCTGCATCCTCGAACGCGGCGAGTACCAGCAGACCTCGGCCAATTTTTCCGCAAATTTGGCCGTCTACCGCGCCCCGAAGGCAAAGGGGCCCGTGGCCCACTCCCCTCTGGGAGACGACAGAGGCCTCGCAAACCCGTTGCAGCACAACGCGCATGCTTGTTTTCCTGAGATGAAGTAGAAAAGGGCCCCGCATGGAGCCCTGCGAAACGACCGGGCGCTGCCCGAGCCGAAGCCACTTAGCGGCAGACGCGCCGACCGTCGACCATGCGACACTCTGGTGACGCACGCACCTCAGCCTCGCGCGCCACGGGAGCCTCCCTGCCCGGCGCGACTTCAACCCCCCGAGCGGGAGCTGCTTCAACCCCGCGCGCCGGAACGGGCTCGACAGGCTTGCGGACTTCCACAGCGCCTCTCGATGTTTCGCACTCCGCGCGACGAACACCATCGGCGCAGGTCACCGCATAAGCACTGGAAGCAAAGGCCATTGTCAGAAGCGTAGCTGACAAGGTGAATAGTGACGTTTTCATGGCTTGATCCTTGGAACTGGCTGCTATGTTGGAATTGCACTGACTACGATAAGCTTGGGAGACCAGTCGCTATGGCGTCGGCACCACCCGGTAATAGACCCCGTTGGCCCCGTACATCGGCGTGAACCAGGTATTGCCTTTAATGTAGTACGTGGCGCCCGCGACGGTCGCCGGAGAGGATCCCGGCGGTAGCGTCGCGTAATTGACTCCCATCGCGTAGCTGCCTGCGGCGCCGACCGCGACACCGGCGTTGTAAGCCGAGCTGGTCGCCGCCGCCGTATTGGCCGAAGCGATCGCCGCACCAGCGGCAACACCAACGATAGCCCCGGCCGCAGCGGCACAGCCGTAGCAACCGGCCGAATACGCCGGCACGACGACCGGCGGGTGATAGACAGGATACGGCGGGCGATAGCCCGGATACCCACCGTACCCTGGCGGGTGATAGGCGGTCGCGCCATAAGGCGTCGCGTGGTAGGCGCCCTCACCGTACCTGCCCGCCGTCGTACCGCCATAGGCATTGGTATGTTCGGTCCCCCCCCCCCAGGCATGCGCGGAACTGCCGCCCCAGGCGTTGGTATGCTCGGTACCCATGCCGGCAACGTGCTCCGTGTGGCCGCCAAAACGGTTGGCGCTACCCCATGCTCCCGCCTGCGACGCCCACAACGCCGTAACCAGCAATACCGCCATTCCAGTAATATTCCTGTTCATGATGTTTCGCCCTTTCATTGCGCGTTGCCCGGGGATTTACCCAAGGCCGCCTTGGCTGGTTTCGCCTTGGTCAATGGCTTGGCGCCCGCTGAGGGCGCGCTGACCGGATGGACAAAAGTCATCCGCTGCGCGGCTTGCGCCTTCGGCGATGCGAACATCTCGGGGCCGATTTGCGGGTCGAGTTGCCAATTGGACAGTTCCATGTCGTGGCGCAGGCGCAGCGGATCGGCGCTATAGACTGCGCGGATACGGCGCGGCAGCTTGTCGTCGACGCCGATCCACATCTGGATGAAGACATCGTTGTTGGCCCAGGCGACCATGTCGGTCTTCGTGCCTCCAACCATGCCGGACGGGCCGATGTAGAAGGCCAGCTTCGCTCCGTCGGTCAGTGCGGCAAAGGGGTCGGCCGCAACCAGGTCGGTGAACGGATAGAAGATGGCGGCGGATTCGAAGGCCTTCTTCAGCATCGCGTCGATGGTCGGTGGCGCATCGGCTACGGCAACCAGGTTCTCGGCGGGCGCGAACGCCATCATCGTCTTGCCGTCGTAGTAAAACTCCGACGCCGGCCCGTCGCCGGGCATGATGACCCGGAGCCTGTCCGGGCGCTGCATGGCGACATCGTAGCGCGAGATGTAGACGATTGCCGGTCCGAGCTTGCTCGGGTATTCGTAGCTCACGGTTGCAGTAAAGGCCAGCGATTTCGCTGCAGCGAGGCGCGCGCTCGTCGCCTTGAGCAGATCCATCGCCCGAGGTTCGAGCACCATCTTGAATTCCGGCACCGGCTGCTTCTTGGCCGCTTTCGCCGGCTTGGCAGCCGCCTGGGTCGTCTCGGCGCTAACGGAGGTCGCTGCCAGCACGGCCAGCGCCAGCGCGATCGCCGTGCGGCGCATGAATTGCTTACTTGTAAGGGTCATGGAATCATCCCGCATTCGAACATCTTGTTTACGATGGGCGCCGAGATCTTGTTGAAGAATGCAGTGCGCATCTGCGGATCGTTACGCAACATCTCGATGGCGCGCTGTTCCCGCTCGGTTTTGGGCTGGCCTTGACCAGCCGCCTTTTCCTCCCACAACTGCTGGCAGGTCGCCGTCTGGTATTTCTGGATCACCTTGTCGGCAACCATATCCATGATCGGATACTGAGCGTGGGCAACGCCAGCCACGACGGTCAGGGCGGCAGCAGCGAGGAACGCGGGCAGTTTGTCCATTTTGATCTCCTTGCTTTTCAATCAATCGGATGAATCAGTGATGCGCCACATTTCAAACTCACTTGGTGCGCGTGAAATAGATATCGAATTTCTGCTGCGCCACGGCCTGGAAATAGACGCCCTTGAGGGTGTCGCTCGCCGGATCGTAGGTCAGCGTGTAGGTGGAGCCGTTGTAGCCGCCGGCACGCAGTTCGAAGAACAGTTTGATCGTCTTGCCCTCACGGGTCGCTTCCGCACGAGCGAAGGGCAGCGGGTTCGGATTGGCGTAGGAGGCGTCGACCTTGCCCCTGGCGTCGATGCTTCGGATGTCGATGACGTAACCGCCATCCGGCCGTATCCAGCGCCCCGACAGGGCGCCGAACACACCATCGGCCTGCGCAGCGGGCGCTTCCGCCTTGACCCGCGCCTGCGCTGGCAGCGGAATCAGGCTGACGGTGAGTGCTGCGGTCGACAGCAAAAATGCGGCAATTTTCATCATGAACGCGCCAACCTCCGAAAAATGGATGGCTGGCGCCCGCAGGCGCCAGCGCATGGCTTCAATCAGTCGGCCTTCGCCTTTTCCTTCATCGCCGCTTCGAGCGTCTTGATGTCGGCGGGCGACAACTGCGGTCGGTCCACCTTGATCGTCAGCTTGTTGAGATTACCGGTGAAAGCAAAAGGCGGCTTGTAGTCGGCATCGTTCACGCCGGTGAGCGTGTCCGAACCGATGTCAAAGCTCTCGTCCCATTGGAGGATGATCGGCAGGGTCTTTTCCATCTTCTTGGTGTCGACCACCTTGCCGTCGACCTTCAGCGTGCCGACACCGGGCCGGCCGAGGCCGCTGAAGCTGTTGAAGACCAGCGTGCCGACGCCCAGGCCGTCGTACTTGAAGTCGAACTCGACCGTGTGCTTGCCGGGGGTCAGCGCCTCTGCACCTTCCCACTTGATCCGCTCCAGGTCGACCATGTTCCACAGGTACACCGGCTTGCTCTTGAGCAGGTAGAAGCCGTAGCCGGCGAAGCGCCCGCCCGAGGTCAATAGCATGCCTTCGGCGCCGCCTTGCGGCACGTCGATGTCCGCGGTGATGGTGTACGAGGTGTTCAGCAGCAGTGGCGAGTCACCCTGCGGCAGCCCGACCATCGGCCGCGTATAGACAAACTCGCTCCGCCCGGCGGTGATGTTCGGCCGCGATGCGATCATGCGTGCCGCGACCGACGCGTCGAGCGGGAAGACCTGGTGCTTCTTCGCCTCGGCGATGAACGCTGCGCGCATCTGCTTGACCTTCTCCGGGTGTTGCGCCGCGATGTCCTGCGACTGGCTGAAGTCCTTGTTCAGGTTGTAAAGCTGGAACACCTGATTGTTCAGCGGGTCGGGGTTAGCCGCACCAAAGGCTTCCCACGGCGCGCGATCAACCTTGGTGCTGAGCATCCAGCCGTCGTCATACAGCGCCCACTGGCCCATCATCTCGAAGTACTGGACCTTGTGGTGCGATGGCGTCTTGGCGTTCGCCGCGTCGAACGTATAGGCAAAGCTTGTGCCCTCGATCGGCTTCTGCTTGATGCCGTCGACCACCTCGGGGGCCTTGATGCCGGCGGCCTCAAGGATGGTCGGCAAGACGTCAATGACGTGGATGAACTGATTGCGCAAGGCGCCCTTGTCCTTGATGCGCGCCGGCCACGAGACGACCATGTTCTGGTTGATGCCGCCGAGGCGCGAAGCGTTCTGCTTGAACCAGTCGAACGGCGTGTCGAAGGCCCACGACCAGCCTGCCGACATGTGGTTGTAGGTTTGGTCGGTCCCCCACACGTCGTACCACTTCATCTGCACGTCCACCGGAATCGAGACGCCATTGAAGAACGCCACTTCATTGGGCGTGCCCAGCGGTCCGCCTTCGGCGCTGGTGCCGTTGTCGCCGTTGATGTAGATGATGAGCGTGTTGTCGAGCTTGCCCAGGTCCTGGAAGGACTGAATGACGCGGCCGATCTCGTGGTCATTGTACGCGGCGTAGGCGGCGAAGACCTCGACCTGGCGGATGTAGAGCTTCTTAGCCTCGGCGCTGAGCGAGTCCCACGGTGGCAGGACCTTGTCCGGCCAGGGCGACAGTTGGGTGTCCGCCGGGATCACGCCGAGCTTCTTCTGGTTTTCGAAGATGCGTTCGCGCAGCTTCTGGTAGCCGTCGTCGAACAGGTGCATGGCGTGGATCTTGTCGACCCATTCCTTGGTCGGGTGGTGCGGTGCGTGCGTCGCACCCGGCGCGTACTTGACGAAGATCGGCTTGCCCGGGTCGATCTGGTGCATCCGCGTTGTCCAGTCGATCGCTTCGTCGGCCATTGCAGTGATCAGGTTCCAGGTGCCGGGCGGCTTGCCGAGGAAGGGATAGATCTGCGTCGTGTTGCGAAACAGGTTCGGCTCCCACTGGTTGGCGTCGCCGCCGACGAAACCGTAGAAGTACTCGAAGCCCATACCGGTCGGCCACTGGTTGAACGGGCCTGACTGGCTGGCCTGGAAGACCGGCGTGTTGTGGTCCTTGCCGAACCACGAGGTGTTGTAGCCGTTGTCCAGCAGAATGCGGCCGATCGTCGCGTTGTCGACGCCGATCACGCTGTTGTAGCCGGGGAAGCCCGTCGACTGCTCGCCGATCACGCCGAAGCCGACCGAATGGTGATTGCGCCCGGTGATCAGCGCGGCGCGCGTCGGCGAGCACAGCGCGGTCGAGAACATGCGGTTGTAACGCAGCCCTTCATTGGCGATGCGGTCCATCGCCGGCGTCGGGATCACGCCACCGAAGGTGCTCGGTACCGCGAAGCCGGCATCGTCGGTAATAATGAGGAGTACGTTCGGCGCAATTTTCGGCGGCACGACGCGCGGCGCCCACCAAGGCTTGGATTGCAGCGCGTCATTCTTGATGACGCCACCGAATTTTGGCTCCGGCCGTGGCAATTGCTTGCCGCTGATAGTCGTCGTCGCGCTGGGAGAACCGAGCGTGCCGGTAACCTGCTGCGCCCTGAGTGGCCCAACCATCGCGAGTGAAATGGCAACCACGCCAGTTGCCTTGAATATTGATCGTAAGGTAATCATTGTTGTCTCCTCGTACGAAATATTGCTGCCATCAAACATCCAACACTATTGCCGTCGCACCTGTAACTCCGGACAGCCTTCAGAAAACGAAATTGACACCCAGCGCCGCACCACCCATGTTGAGATCCTTGATCAGCTTGTCGCCATTTTCAAAGGCCATGTAACGATAGTCGAGGCGCACGTCGCCCCATGGATAGGCATAGCCGATCCCCGCACTTGCCTGCCAGGTGGTTATCGAATCGCCGCCCCCGACATCGACATAGAAGGGAGCGAACCAGTTGCCTTCGCCAAGTTTGACCCTGCCCTTGGCCCCAACAATGCCGGCGGTGACGCTCTGCGACTTGCCGACGCTACCCGACCGCGGCAGGAGTACGGTATTGCCGTTCGGCCCGGTCAATGCGGCGTTGAGGTTCCAGTCGACGCTAGCATCGAGCTTGAGATAACGGAAGCCGGCGATGAGATCCACATTGGCCGCTGGTCCGGCAACGACTGAATAGCCGCCCACCATCGACCAAATGAAAGATTTCAGCGAACCGTTGGAATAGGTATCCACAATCTGGGCCGGGCCGCCGCCGGAGCTTCTTGCTTTGGTCGTGCTCTTGCTATCGCCTAAATTCATGTAAACGAAATCAGTCCCCACCAACCAGTTTCCGTATCGCGCTTCCCCTGCAAGAAGGGCTGCCATTTTAAGATCTCGCAGCCATTCATTCGGCGCAACCGAAATCTCACTTTCCAGATGGGTGGAGGCCACGGGGCCGAAGTCCAGGTTGGTCTTGATAACCGGTAGCCACAGGTAGGGCATCAGCGAGAACTTCCACGCCTCCCCTGATTCCTGGGCGGTGGCTGAAAGCGGCAGGGCTGCGCTAGCGACCGTTGCAGCGCAAATTGCCGCAATCTTCCTGACTGAAAGTTTCATGTCCTCAATCCTCCACCATGAATGGCCTGAATTTTGTGATTTACCTGGCAAACCGCCGCCGGCAACGGCAAACCGGAAGTCTGCACATGGTACCAAGTAATTTTAAAAAGTAATTGACACTTTGCGTCACCCAGTGTGGCCAATTGATGGATATGGAGAATGATGCGCTTGCCGTCCATCCTTGCTGTATATTCATTCAGATAATTTTCCACGGACCAACCATGAAATTGCGAATTCCCCTGATTATTGCCGCCTTTGCCGGCATCCTCGGCGCCTGCCAGGACACCCCAATGTCGCAAGGCGAGAACATGACACAAAAGCAGATTATCGAGAAGCGTGAAAAAATCCTGAACATGGCCAACAAGGCATTGACCAGGCTTTACGCCCAGAACCCCGGCGTGCGCAAGGAAATCGAACAGGCGGCGGGCTACGGTGTATTCGACATCACCACCATCAATGCCGTGCTGCTGGTCGGCGCCAAAGGCCCCGGCGTGATCTTTGACAACAAGACCAAAACGCATACCTTCATGACTTCCATGCGCGTCGGTACTGGTCCGGGGCTCGGCTATCAGGAGCTCTATCAGATCTTCGTCTTCAAGTCGAAGGAGGCGCTTGATCAGTTCAAGGTCAGCGACAAGGTCGGCGGCGACCTCATGGCATCGACGACTGTCGGGACAAAAGCCGAGCAGATTTCCGCCAATCCATACATCACCGTCTATCAGCTCAGTGAAAAGGGGTATGCCCTCCAGGCCAATTATGGTGGAGCGGTCTACATGGTCGATCCGGATCTGAACTGAGTCTGCGTCATCTGCACTGGCAATTAACACCGCCGAAAAAGAGAAGGCCCCGTTCCGGGGCCTTCATCATTTTACTTGCCGCAATTTGCAATGAGCCGGCTTAATATTGTTGCTTCCCCTTGATGTTGCCGACCGTTCCACCAACAACGGCACCGACAGCCGTACCGGTCCACCCACTGCCACCGGAAATCGCCGCAATGGGACGATCATATATCGATCCGTGCCTTCAATGCATTGGATTCAATGAAAGCCCGGCGCGGTTCGACAAGTTCTCCCATCAGGGTGGTAAAAATTTCGTCGGCAGCAATGGCATCGTCGATCTGAACCCGGAGCAGTCGGCGCACCTTCGGATCCATGGTCGTTTCCCACAACTGTTCCGGGTTCATTTCGCCAAGCCCCTTGTAACGCTGCTTGCTGATTCCGCGTTCGACATCGGCGAGTAGCCACTTCATGGCATCGCCGAAATTGCTGACCGCCTGTTTTTTTTCACCGCGCACCATCAATGCGCCCGGACCGAAGAGGTCGGCAAGGGTTTCCGCAGTCCGCCGCAGTTGCAGGTAATCCCCGGAGAGCAGCAAGTCATCGTCAATCAGACCCACCTTGAGGTTGCCATGGTGAATTTTCTCGACACGCAATGTCCACACCTCCTGGATATCGTCAAACCGTGGCACGATGCGGATTGCGCTTGAAACCTGCCGGGCTACCAGTTCCGCACTTGCCTTCGCACTCTCTTCCGAACCAAGGTCCACCTTCAGGTTATGCTGGACAAGCGCCTTAAGTACCTCGGGATCGACCAGATGCGATATGCGCTCGATGACCGCTTCGGTCAACAGCCATGAACGCGCCAATTCCTCCAGTGCCGAACCAGTGATTGGCTCAGTCCCCACTCTCGCGGTAAGACTTGCCTCGTCCATTGCCATGCGCAGCAGGAATTGATGGTATTCCTGGTCATCCTTGAGATAACGCTCGGTCTTTCCGTGCTTTACCTTATAGAGCGGCGGCTGCGCGATATACACATAGCCACGCTCAATCAACTCCGGCATCTGCCGGTAGAGCAGCGTCAGCAGCAGTGTCCGGATATGTGCACCATCCACGTCGGCATCGGTCATGATAATGATGCGGTGGTAGCGCAGTTTCTCAATTTTGAATTCATCCTTACCAATGCCGGTACCGAGAGCCGTGATCAGCGTGACAATCTGGTCACTGGAAATCAGTTTGTCGAAACGCGCCTTCTCGACATTGAGAACCTTGCCGCGAAGCGGAAGAATTGCTTGGAACTTGCGGTCGCGACCCTGCTTGGCCGAGCCACCCGCTGAATCACCCTCGACAATGTACATTTCGCATAGCGCTGGATCCTTTTCCTGGCAATCAGCGAGCTTTCCCGGTAGCCCAATGCCATCAAGGACACCCTTGCGCCGCGTCATCTCGCGCGCGCGTCGCGCTGCTTCCCGAGCCCGCGAGGCTTCGACAATCTTTCCCGTTATAACCTTGGCATCAGCCGGCCGTTCAAGCAGGAAATCTGCCAGCTTCTGAGCAACCACTTCTTCAACTGCCGGCCTGGCTTCCGACGAGACAAGCTTCATCTTTGTCTGCGAGGAAAATTTCGGATCAGGCATCTTCACCGAGAGTACGCAGGCCAGTCCCTCCCGCATATCGTCGCCGGCAATCTCAACCTTGGCCTTCTTGGCAATCTCGTTTTCGTCGATGTACTTGTTGATGACCCGGGTCATCGCCATGCGTAACCCAGTCAGGTGCGTGCCACCATCCGACTGCGGGATGTTGTTCGTGAAACAGAGAACTTGCTCCTGGTAGGAATCGTTCCACTGCATCGCGACTTCAACACCGATGGTTACACCGGTATCGCCAACCTTGGCTTCGCCGGCGGAATAGAAGACATTCGGGTGCAGAACCGTCTTCGTCCGGTTGATGTACTGTACGAAACTCTTGACACCACCGGCAAACGCAAAATCCTCTTCCTTGCCGCTACGTTGGTCGATCAACCGGATACGGACGCCATTATTCAGAAATGATAATTCGCGTAGGCGCTTGGCGAGAATTTCGTAGTGAAACTCGATATGTTCGAAAATTTCATCGTCAGCAAGGAAATGTACCTCAGTCCCACGCTTTTCCGTATTGCCAAGTATCTTCAGCGGCGATACCTCAATACCGTCACGAACTTCAATGATGCGCTCGATAGCATGACCACGACAGAACTCCATGAAGTTTTTCTTGCCGTCACGACGGATAGTTAGACGTAACCACTTCGAGAGCGCATTGACACAGGAGACGCCGACCCCATGCAAGCCACCCGAGACCTTGTAGGAATTCTGGTTGAACTTACCACCAGCATGCAATTCGGTCAGGGCGATCTCGGCGGCAGTCCGTCTAGGCTTGTGCTTGTCATCCATCTTGATGCCGGTCGGAATGCCACGGCCATTATCGGTCACACTGATTGAGTTGTCGGTGTGTATTGTCACGACAATATCGTCACAATGCCCAGCTAGCGCTTCGTCAATCGAGTTGTCTACAACTTCAAATACCAGGTGATGCAGGCCGGTGCCGTCCGAGGTATCCCCAATATACATGCCCGGGCGTTTGCGCACGGCCTCCAGGCCTTCAAGGATCTGAATGCTGGATTCACCATAGATCGATACTTCACCCTGCGGGCCGTTTTCATTACTCATTTAATCTTTCCAATTTGAAACTCTACTATTGCTTCAAAATTCAGATACGCATCGGCATGACAACATATTTGAAGCGCTCGTCTCCCGGAATAGTGATCAGGGAACTCGAATTGGCGTCGTTGAAACTCCATTGAATTTCGTTGCTGTGAACATTGTTCAGAACGTCAAGCAGATATCCGACGTTGAAACCGACGTCGATGGCATCGCCTGCGTACTGGACTTCGAGTTCTTCTACCGCTTCTTCCTGCTCGGCATTGGCGGCGACCAAATTCAGACAGTTGTCACCCAGAACAACCCGCACACCCCTGAACTTTTCATTGGTCAGAATCGCGGCCCGGTTCATCGCCTGCACCAGCGCCTGCCGGCCCACAGTCAGGTGATTCCTCAACGTCGACGGAACCACCCGTTCATAGTCAGGGAACTTGCCGTCGATGACCTTGGAAACAAGCACAACAGAACCAAAAGAAAAACGCACTTGATTCGACGCCATGGTTACCGTAAGCGTGTCATCGGTTTCCATCAGGAGACGATTCAGTTCGAGAACCGTCTTGCGTGGAAGAATCATCTCCTGGCGCGGCAAATCGGCTTCGATCTCGGCACTTCCATAGGCCAAGCGATGACCATCCGTCGCCACCGCGCGCAAATCCCTGCCATCAACCAGCAGCAAAAGACCATTCAGATAATACCTGACATCCTGGGTAGCCATGCTGTACTGGGTCTTGCCCAACAACTGACGGAAGGCCTTTTGCGAAATCTGAAACTGTTTCGTCTCGCCTTCGCTCACCGTCATCCGCGGAAAATCATCGGCTGGCAAGGTTTGCAGGGTAAAACGACTCCGTCCCGAACGTACCTGCAACCGTTTGTCCTCAAGAATCAGACTGACCTCCGATCCCTCCGGCAATGAACGCAGAATGTCCTGCAACTTGCGTGCACCGGTTGTTACCGAGCCATCACCGTCACCACCGCTGCCTTGCGCGGCCGTCGTTATCTGTATTTCGATATCGGTTGCAAGGAAGGTAAGGCGGTCACCTTTCTTTTCCAGAAGAACATTGGAGAGTATTGGCAGCGTGTGACGACGTTCAACAATTCCCGACACAGACTGTAATGGTGCCAGAAGCGTGTCTCTTTGGGTTTTGATAAGAATCATAAATAAAATACCTATAAAGACTATATCGGGAACAATTCTGTGGAAAACACAAAAAAACGTTTTACTTTCAGATCATTACCAAGCAGATTAGGGTCTGCGTAAAACGCTGCGTTGCCTGGGGATGGATTCTGGACAATTTTCCCACAAAGTGGAAATGACAGACTAACTGACAATCGACAAACAGGTTTTCAACAGATTTGTCCACAATGCTCATCCCTTCAGGACCTGGAGCAATACGTGCAGATCATGATTGAGTTCGCTCTCCCTCAAGCGGAGCGCTTCAATGGTTCTCACCGCATGAATGACTGTTGTGTGGTCACGTCCGCCAAAAGCGTCGCCAATTTCCGGATAACTGTGTGACGTCACCTCCCGACAGAGCCACATTGCGACCTGCCTCGGTCGCGCAATGGCGCGGGTCCGTTTCTTGGAGAAGAGTTCGGCGACCTTGATCTTGTAATAATCGCCCACCGTCCTCTGGATATTGTCAATACCGATATTGCGGACCGCGCCTATCAGGTCCTTGAGCGCTTCCTTCGCTAGATCCATCGCGATGATTCGCCCGTGAAACGAAGCGTACGCCATAACCTTCTTCAAGGCACCTTCAAGTTCCCGGACATTCGAACGCAGATGCTTGGCAACGAAAAAAGCGACTTCGTCATCAAGTTGCATCCCTTCCGCTTCAGCTTTGCGCTTGAGAATTGCGACCCGCATTTCCAGTTCAGGTGGTTCGATCTGGACCGTCAGACCCCAGTCAAATCGTGTAACCAGGCGATCGTCAAGGCCATTGATGTCCTTTGGGTAGGTATCGCAGGTAATAATGATTTGCTTGCGGGATTCAATCAGCGCATTGAAAAGGAAAAAAAATTCTTCTTGGGACCGATTCTTGCCGTTGAAGAACTGGACA
Source organism: Candidatus Dechloromonas phosphoritropha (assembly GCA_016722705.1). Taxonomy (NCBI): domain Bacteria; kingdom Pseudomonadati; phylum Pseudomonadota; class Betaproteobacteria; order Rhodocyclales; family Azonexaceae; genus Dechloromonas; species Candidatus Dechloromonas phosphoritropha. The sequence goes on from JADKGN010000004.1 coordinate 1,531,680, forward strand.
TCGTCGAGTAACAGCACGTCAAGTGAGCGATAAGTGCGCTTGAAGCTATCGAATGACTTTTGCTGATAGGCCCGCACAACGTCAGAATAATAATCCTCGGCGTGGACATAACGAACGATCTTGTCTGGGGTCTCGGCCAAGATTTTGTTACCGATGGCGTGGATTAGGTGGGTCTTGCCAAGTCCTGCGCCACCGTAGATAAACAAGGGATTGTAGGCTCCCCCTGGGTTGTTCGCGACCTGGACGGACGCAGCTCGCGCCAGATCGTTTGCCTTGCCAACGACCAGATTATCGAATGTGAACGAGTCAAAGAGGCGTGACTTTTCGTACGAACTGTTACGCTTTTCGTTCCGCTCCGCCGCTGGTGCGAGGTTCCTTGTTGCTTCTGCAGCAAATTGTGGTGCGCTTCCGCGAGAGTCGCCCGGCCTCACGCCGTCAATGACCAAGGTGATGGTAACTGGCTGCGCGTAGAAGCCGCGACTGTGGTCCTCGATACGTTTCATGTAGCGATCGCGAACCCATTTCATAATGAATCCGTTGGGCGCAATCAGGCGCAGTCCTTCAAGGGGGGTATTCTCCCCTTCCAGTCGCAGCGGCTTGATCCAGGTGTTGAACTGTTGCACCGGCAATTCCTGCTCAAAACGCTGCAAACAGGATTCCCAAAAACCGCCCATCGCCAACAATACCCCCTCTCCGCAGACCTGGTTGCAGCCTCTGGCGGAAGACCCTAGAATGGATTTATGGAATGAATAAAACGAATCCCAAGTGTAATGCCGATTGCCTGAGAACCGAAGATTCTACCTGTGTGAGCGGAAGTTATCCACAGCTTTCGGAAATAATTGACCTTGACAAGCTGTCGTGATGCGCGGTGTAATTGCTCGTTTTTCTTAGCACATCAAGGGATTTTCAAATGAAACGGACGTATCAACCGTCGGTCGTGCGTCGCAAGCGCACCCATGGCTTCCTGGTCCGCATGCGGACCAAAGGTGGCCGTGCAGTCATTGCTGCCCGTCGCGCCAAGGGTCGCAAGCGTCTGGGCGTTTAACCGGACGTTTGGCGGGGTGGACAAGACCTTCGCCAGATGGCATCGCCTGACAAGAACGGATGAGTTTTCATCCGTTTTTGATTTCCGGCGAGCAATACGGGGAAAATTGCTGACAGTGCACTATCGGCCACGCCCCGATGGCGAGAATGGAGCCAGACTCGGACTCGTAATTGGCAAGAAGTTTGTCAGACGCGCGGTTGACCGCAATCAAGTCAAGCGGGTCGTACGGGAGAGGTTTCGTTGTCTGCGTGGCGATCTCCCGGCAGTCGATGTAGTGGTAAGGCTGATGGTCAAGTCGCCCCGGATTGACCGGAAGATGCTGGCCGCCGATGCTTTGGCACTGTTGGAAAAGCTCAAACAAACCCGGCCAGCGATGAAGGAACGATGAAGCGTTTACTGATGGGTTTTATCCGTGCCTATCAGTACGCGGTAAGCCCTTTTCTGGGGCGAAGTTGCCGCTATTATCCGACGTGTTCGGAATATGCGATGGAAGCGGTGGAAAAGTACGGTGCCATCAAGGGTGGCTGGCTGGGCGTTAAGCGCATCGGCCGTTGTCACCCCTGGCATCCCGGCGGGTACGATCCGGTACCCTGATTTGCGAATGCTTGATAACGTAGGCTGTTCATGGACACTCGTCGCCTGATTCTGGTTCTGATCTTCACTTTCTCCAGCTTCATGCTCTGGGAAAGCTGGCAGAAATTCAACCAACCCAAGCCTCCGTCCAGTGTTTCCGCTGGCGCGCCAGCGGGAAATGCCGTGCCGCAGCCCTCCTCGGCGTTACAGGCGGTTGCTGCCGCGCCTGTCACCGGGCAACAGCCGGCTGACATTGCCGCCGGCGATACTTTCATGATTCAGACCGATCTGGTGAAAGCCACGATTTCCATGGTCGGTGGCGATATCGTCGAACTTGATCTGCTGAAGTACAAAACACAGGATGGCAAGGACATGACCCTTGCGCTGTTTGATACCAAGCACCAGTACATGATGCAGAGCGGGTTGATCGGTGAAGGGATGCCGACACACCGCACGACCTTCCGGCGTATCGAGGGTCCGGTAAAACTGGCTGAAGGTGCCGATGAACTGAAGGTCCGGCTTGAGGGAACGGCAGCGAACGGTGCTCATATCGCCAAGATATTGACCTTCAAGCGCGGCTCCTACTTGATCGATGTAGCGTGGGAAATTACCAATGTCGGCGACAAGCCCTTGGTCACGCATGCCTACTATCAGTTACAGCGGGACGACATTGCGCCGGAAGGCGAGAGCAAAATGGTGTCCACCTTTACCGGACCGGCCGTTTATACCGACGGCGACAAGTACCAGAAGGTCAAATTCGACGATATTGCGGGCGGCAAGGCCAAGTTCGCCAAGACGGCGGACAATGGCTGGCTGGCCATGGTCCAGCACTATTTTGTATCCGCCTTTGTACCTAAGGACAAGACCCAACGCGAGTACTACATGCGCAAGGCCGATGAGCAGAACATCTATCAGGCCGGGGTCATCGTGCCAGTTGCGGAAATCGCGCCGGGCGCCAAGGGTGAAACCTCAATCAGCCTCTATGCCGGGCCGCAGGAGCAAGCCGCATTGAAACAGGTCGCGCCGGGGCTCGATCTGGTGGTCGACTATGGATGGCTGACGGTTGTCGCTGCGCCGATATTCTGGGCGCTACAGGCCATTCATGGCATCGTCGGAAACTGGGGCTGGGCGATCGTGGTACTGACCATCATCATCAAGGCCATTTTCTTCCCGTTGTCCGCTGCGTCGTACAAGTCGATGGCCAAGATGCGGGTGCTGACGCCGCGCCTTGTGCAGTTGAAGGAGCGTTACGCCGACGACAAGCAGCGCCTGAACCAAGAAATGATGAAGATGTACCAGACCGAGAAGGTCAATCCGCTGGGTGGCTGCCTGCCGATCGTCGTCCAAATTCCGGTTTTCATCGCGCTCTACTGGGTGCTGCTCGGCGCCGTCGAAATGCGCGGTGCGCCTTGGATCCTGTGGATCCATGATCTGGCTGCCCCTGATCCTTTCTACATCCTGCCGGTCATAATGATGGTTTCGATGTTCATTCAGACCAAGCTGAATCCGACACCGCCGGACCCAATCCAGGCCAAGATGATGATGATGATGCCGCTGATCTTTGGCTTCATGTTCTTCTGGTTCCCAGCCGGTCTGGTGCTCTATTGGGTAGTCAATAACGTGCTGTCCATAGCCCAGCAATGGCAGATCACGCGCATGATAGAGGGAGGTCGCAAGGCGGCCAATGACGCCAAGGCATAGGGTGTGAAATCCGACACCATTGCCGCCATCGCCACGGCTTCAGGTCGTGGCGGCGTCGGCGTGATCCGCATCTCGGGCAGCAACTTGCTGCCCTTTGCATTTGCGCTGAGCGGGTTGAAGCCGCAGCCCCGCCATGCGACGATGGCGGACTTTCTGGCGGACGATGGCAGCGCGATCGACAGTGGTCTGTTGCTCTTCTTTCCCGATCCGCGCTCGTTTACCGGCGAGGACGTTCTCGAAGCCCACGGCCACGGTGGACCGGTGGTGATGCAGATGCTGCTTTCGCGTTGCCTTGACCTCGGCGCGCGTCTCGCCGAGCCTGGTGAGTTCAGTCGCCGCGCGTTCCTGAACGGTAAGCTCGATCTTGCCCAGGCCGAGGCGGTAGCCGACCTGATCGACGCGGCAACGTCGAGCGCCGCGCGTTCGGCGATCCGCTCGCTGCAGGGTGAGTTCTCGAAAGCCGTTCATGGCCTGACCGACGAATTGATCGACCTGCGCATGCTGGTTGAGGCGACTCTGGATTTTCCGGAGGAGGACATTGACTTTCTGAGGAAGGCCGACGCCTTCGGCCGGTTGTCGCGGCTGCAACTCAAGCTGGCAGAGGTTTTCGATAGGGCGCAGCAGGGCAAGCTGCTGCAAAGCGGACTGCATGTCGTGCTTGCTGGACAGCCGAATGTTGGCAAGTCCTCGCTGCTGAATTGTCTGGCAGGGGATGATCTTGCCATCGTGACGCCAGTTGCCGGGACCACACGCGACGCGTTGCGGTCGACCATCCAGATCGAGGGAATTCCGCTGCACATCATCGATACCGCGGGCCTGCGTGAGACCGACGACGAGGTCGAAAGTATCGGCATCGAGCGGAGCTGGCGGGAAATCGAGCGCTCGGACGTGGTACTGCTTCTAGTCGATGCTTGTGCCGGTGTCACCGATACCGACCGTGAAATTCTCGGCCGGCTGCCTGGAAACCTGCGGCGTATCACCGTTCATAACAAGATCGATCTTGCCGGCGGTACGCCGGAGCGCCAAACTGAAGGGGACGCGGTTGCGATCTCGCTCTCGGCCAAGGTCGGAACAGGCATCGACCTGTTGCGCCGCGAATTGCTCGCGGTCGCCGGCTGGCACCAGGCAGAGGATGTCTTCATCGCGCGCGCGCGCCACCTGGCGGCGTTGACCGAAGCTCAGCAGCACATTGTCGCAGCGCGTACGTTTGTCGAAGGTCGTTTGCCAGCACTCGAACTGTTTGCCGAAGAACTCAGGCTGGCGCAACAGGCGCTCGGCGAGATTACCGGCGAATTTACCGCCGACGATCTGCTCGGGGTAATCTTCAGCCGTTTCTGCATCGGAAAATAACAAGTCTTCCTGAGTGTTCCGCAACATACCGCATAACCTATTGATAGCCCGTGTAAATGCGGGCTTTTTGTTCCGCTTTTGGCTTACATGTTCCACACGAATCCGGCAATATGTGTTCCCAAGAGTGTTCCCATGATGACGCTCCGGTGCTCCCAAACGGCCTTTCTAAAAGGCGGTGAATTCAGGTTTTCATGGGAACACAAGGCGGGTGCAATATGGCTGAAAGCCTCGTAAATACTAGCGTTCAGGCATGTGTTCCCATGATCGAGGCCATTTCCATGGGAACACGGGGCGGGGAGTGTGGATCATGGCGCTATCAGATACGAAGCTGCGGAATCTCAAGCCAGGCGAAAAGCCATGTATCGAAACCGACGAAGGCGGTCTACATCTTGAAGTCATACTGGGCGGCGCGAAAGTTTGGTGACTTCGCTACCGCATCGGCGGACGTGGAGCCAAGCAAGAGAAAATCACGCTAGGCGAATACCCGACCTATTCCCTGGCCGAAGCCCGCACTTGGCGAGACCATTGCAAGGCGCTGGCCGGGCGTGGCCTATCCCCGATGCCCTTGAAGCGTGGCGATCCGATCCCCGATGATGCAGCCCCCGCTGTAAAGGAAATGGCGCAAGCCTTCATTCGCAACTGGTGCTTGAAGGCTGTTGAGAAGGTGAGAGTTAAGGAAGCAGAAGCCAAGGCAGACGACGCGGTGGAAGCCGCCCTCGATCTGCCTGAACTGATGGATGGCAAGTTGTTGCTGGTCACCAATACGCCAGATTTATCACCGAAAAACGTGGTCGATCGCTACAAGTCGCTGGCGGATATTGAGCGCGGCTTTCGGGTGTTGAAATCCGAGATTGAAATTGGCCCGGTGTTTCATCGCTTACCTGAGCGCATCAAGGCGCACGCCAGCATTTGCTTCATGGCGCTGATTCTTTATCGCATCATGCGATTCAAGTTGAAGGCAGCAAAAAACGCACTTTCACCCGAGAGAGCACTCGATAGTCTGCGGCGTATTCAGCATCACCGTATCCAACTCAACGGGGAAAACCCCGTTGAAGGTATCTCAACGATTACCGACGAACAAGCAAAGGTCTTTCAGGCACTCGGCGTTAAAAAACCAGCAGCCTCACAACAATTATCGCTTTTGTAGTGGAGCGCTTTTGAACCGCTTCCAAATAAATCAATGGCTTATCAAATTAACTGCGGAACTCGGGGGTTCTGGCACTTGGGTCGCAATACCAAACCCGGCCTCACTTCGACCCTGCCAATAGATTCCAAATGCCGTGCCAAGGATCACGATACTGATGCAATACCCGCCGGTAAACCCTATCCCGGATGTTTCATAAACCCGCCGCGCGATGTCAATGTCGTGCCATTCCAGCCGTGATGCGAGTCAGCTTGCTGCGAATTTTGCTGGCAACCCGCCACGATCGGCCAAATACCCCAACTTTTGGGCATCACACCCTGCCGCCATCGATCCCTGGACAGAGCGCTGGCGAGACCTCACCTCCGCTCAAGCGGATTCGAGTCGGCAGCATGAGACGGCGTCGCCGAGTCGATCAGGCCGGCGCCGGCGGGCGCGGGACGAGGTAAAGCAACTCGGTCACCCGCGCCAGCACCCCTTCATCGGACACGACGTAGGCAAGGACAGCTTGATCCGATCCTTGTACTGCACCACGCGCACCGCCAACTTAAAGAGTTTCAGGATAATCGACAGCGGTTGCGCCTTGGCCAGTTCCGTATGCACCAGCGTGTTCTCGCGCAAGCCGTGAATCAACCCATACGCCGCACACGAATAGAACAGCCGCAGGTGATTGGCGAGGAAGGCATGATCGGAGGTCCGGTCACTGGCCAAGTCGTTCTTCACCGCCTTGATGAAGTTCTCGTCCTGCCCTCGAGCACAGTACAGCTCTTTGTAAAGCACATCAGGCGTCGGGTCGGACAGCGAGGTCACCACGTACCGCGGGTTGTCACCCAAGGCCATCACCTCGGCCTTGACCACCACGCGGTAAGCCTTGGGCCACGAGCCCGCCTGATACTCGATATCGTCGTACAGTCGTGTCGCCGCAGGCTCGGCGTTCCCCAGGCGCTGGGCGTTGGCGCTGTGTGTCTGGTGCAGCGCACGGGCTTTCTTCAGCAGCGGCTCGGCCTTGGGCGAGAGCACCTGGTTGCCGGCCAGGCCGAAGAGGAAGTCCAGATGCGGATCGGACGCGCACAAGGCCATCAGTTCGGGATTCGAGAAGTGGCCATCCCCGCGCAGAATGATGTGGGTCTCGGGCCAAGCCTGGCGGAGCAAGCGCAGCACGCGCTTGATGATGGCCGCGTTCTCCTTGCCAGTCGGGCGTTTGCCCGGACGCAGGACGGCAGTAATGAACTTCCCGGAAAGTCCTTCGAAGAGAAACAGCGGCAGGTAGCAGTGATTCCCGTAGTGGGGGTTATAGAACGCCAGTTCCTGCTGCCCGTGAGTGGCATCCTCCGAGTGATCCATATCGAGCACGATCACGGCAGGCGCCTGGGCGTAGCTGGCGATGAAGGCGTCGACGAAGCTTTTGGCCAGGCGGTAAATGTCTTTGCGCGATACGCTGTTTTCGAGCCGGGAGAGCGTGGGGCCGGAGGCCAGGTCATTTCCCTCGTCCAGCGGGGCACGACCGACCGCCAGTTTGAACAGCGGATCGCGCCGCAGCGTGTTGGCGTCATTACCGTCGGCGTAACCGCTGGCGGTCTGGAATATCCGCTGGCGGAGCAGGTCGGCCAGGGGATGGTCAATGTACGAGGCGTGGCGTTTGTCGTGAATCGCGCTGACCAGGCGGGGAATCAGGCCGATTTGCAGGTCGATGCCACGCAACAGGAGTGCGCCAAAGTCGGAGGACATCGCCCCGCCGTCAAAATCTGCCCGGATCGTAAATCCGGCGCTGGCGGGAAAGCGAAGCTGGGTTGGGATAGAATAGTCCATAGGCGGTCTCGTTTAGGCTTCTTACAAAGCGTTATTGGCGTAACCCCAATTATATCAATGGGTTAAACGAGATTCGCCTGCTTTTATGAAAAATTCGGGCTATGAACAAGTTTGATATCATCAGGGTGATGGCTGCAGATCCAACGACACTCAGGAGCAGTCGCCAGCGAAACAGTAACCAGATGGCGGCGAACAGTTCGTCCATGACCTTTAACAGTTAATCAACGGACCGCCGGTCCGCATATTGATAATCGGAAAACATGCCGATTGAAGTCAACCGCTTGAGTCATCGTGTGCAGTCTCCAGCAGACTGTCCGTATATGCAATGATAGTACGGACCAACGAGCATTTGGTATGCCGAAAGCAAGAACGTTTTGACGAATGGCAGCTATAGAGGAAATTCTTGAATGGCTTCTGTTGGCCGCGACCCGCCTTACGGGTTTGACCGTTGGACGAGAATCCTGCCGGTGATGGCGCGGCACTGTCACATGGCTCACGAGCGGTCTTGACGGGCCGAGCGGGTTCGCGGGCCGGAACTGGATTGGGCGCACGAAATTCCCTTGCTTGGATAGAATGGATCCCTCACGTTTCGATTGCGAGAGGAGATGCACGATGAGCGCCAACGCCAAGAAGTCCAGCACATACGAGATGATCTGCGGCCTGACACTTGCGATTCTGGCTGCGGTGCTGGCGATCACCGATCTTGGGGCGGGCAAGTATGGCGATGACGAAATCATCGCCCACAATCAGAAAGCCAATGCCTTCGACTGGTATCAGGCGAAGGGCATCAAGCAGTCACTGGTCGAGGGACAGCGGGATCTCCTCCGGATACTGCTGGAGTCGCGCGTGATTCCGCCCGGAGCCGAGGACAAGATGGGCAACCTGCTGTCCAGTCTCGACGCCGAGACTGGCCGTTACGAGAAGGAGCGCAAGGAGATCCTGCTTGGCTCGAAAGCGGTCGGGCAGGAGAACTGGGTTCTTGAGGAAGGCGGCAAGCTGGGTCAGGTCAAGGGGGCCAGGGAATGGGAAGCGGAAGCGAGGGCTCTCGGTGCCGCAGGGGATACCTTCGACATCGCCACCTTCTTCCTGCAGATCTGCCTAGTGATGGGTGCCGTCAGCCTGATTCTCAAGGGTGAACGGATGCGCAACAGTTTCTACGGCCTGATGGTTCTGCTCGGCGCCGTGGGGGCGGTGTACAGCGTCATGGCCTTCGTTCAGGCAGGCGCATTCGCCTGAGCGAGGTAATCATGCCACGTCGGCAAAGGGCCAGCTAGCCGTGATCTTCCGGGAGCAGCGGGACGCCGAAGCCGTAGATGGGGTAAGGATGGATCACCGGTCTAGTCCGACGGATCAGTGGCCAAATCGGGCCAAATTCCCGCCACCTTCGGCCAGCCGGGTTTACCAGTAACGTACCTTTCCGGTGTCGACATGGACGAACTTGTCGCGCGGATAGAAGCCGACCCCGCCGCCGTTCTGCGACATGGCCGCGTCACGCAGGCTGGAAAGCGGGATGCCGGGAATGCGGATGTCGATGGCCTTGCCCTGCATGTGCAGGCTGTTGCGGGCGACACCGCCGCCGCGCGAGTTGCGTAGGTTCGAATTGGTAGCAGCGCAGCGGTAGCCCGAAATGACTTGTAAAGGCTGGTCGGAATCGAGTTCTTGGCGTGTCCTGTACAGCAGGTCGAACAGATGCGGGTCGATCTGGCCGATTTCGCCGGAGTAATGGTCACGCAGAAAACGATTCAGCGTGGTCAGTCCATCGGGAACATAGTGGTTGCCGACAGCGAAGACGACCGAAATCCGCTCGCCGGTGTGGGTGTGGTCGAATTCCAGGCTACGCGCATTGGGCAGCGAGGCAAGCGCGGGTTTCGCGAGCGGCAGGACAACACCCACCATTGCCAGCCTGGCCGCATGACTGAGAAACAGGCGGCGTGAGTGTATTTGCGGATTTGGCATAGGGTTCAACTCAGAAGCTAACGATTTAATTTTGCGCCAATTGCAATCTGATTGGAAGCGCTTCGAGATTGGGATCTCTGGCGCAGGGCTTCGTCCAGGATCTTGTCCTGACCGTAGATGTCGGGGAAGAAATGAATCCTCCCGTCCATGACGACGGCGGTGGTGTAGGCAATGACCACCGGGAAAGGTTCCCGCAGGCGCTGTGTCGCCGACCTGCCCCTGGTCATTGCCTGAACGATGCGCTCCTCGGTCCATTCCGGCTCGTCGGCAAGGACGAATTTCGCCAGCGCCACCGGCTCCTCGACGCGGATGCAGCCGTGGCTGAAGTCGCGGCGGTCGCGCTTGAAGAGTTGCGGGGTCGGCGTGTGATGGAGGTAGATGTTGTCGCTGTTGGGAAAGACGAACTTGATGTCGCCCAGCGCATTTTTGGCCCCCGGTTTCTGGCGGATACGCATTTCGCCGCGCTGGACGGCGTCGAGATTTACCTCGGAGAAGTTGCCGACGGCCTGGCCGTCGCGAGTGACGAATTCGAGGCCCTGCTGATCGAAATAGGACGGGTCGCGACGCAGCTTGGGCAGGGTTTCACCCTTGGCGATCGACGGTGGTATGTTCCAGTAGGGACTGAATTCGATGTACTGCATTTCGGCCGCGAAGATCGGCGTGCGGGTCTTGCTGGCATTGCCGACGATGACGTTCATCGCCACCTTCATCTCGAAATTGCCGTTGCTGATCTCGTAGGCGCGCAGCCTGAATTCCGGGACATTGACTATGATGGCGCGTCCGGCCTGGGGCAGACGTGTCCAGCGCAGTCGCTCGAGCGCCAGTTCGATCTGCCGGACCCGGGCTGCGGGCGTTATATTGAGTTGCTCCAGGGTTCCCTTGCCGACAACGCCATCCGGCGTCAGCCCGTGGCGCTCCTGAAACGACTTGACCCCATCAACCAGCCTGCCCTCGTACCGTGCCGGCGGCACGCCATTGGCCGGCAGGTCGCCGAGTGCCTTCAGCCGCTGGCTCAGGACCTGGATGCCGGGATAGGTCTGCCCCGGCTGGAGTTTGCCGCCGTTCGGCGCCGGCAATACCTTGTGCCAGGCCGCGTTGCCTGCCAACTGGCGGTAGCGGGCAAGTGCCTCCCTGAGTTCATGATATTGAGCGAGCGGGGGTTGCGCATCGCGCGCCGCTTCCGGCAGACGGTTGTCGGCAATTGCCGAAATCAGCAGGGTATCGGGATCGAATCCCGGCCCGTATACACCGCTGTAGTTTTTCTCGAGTTGTGGCGGGTCGACGCGACCTCCGTGAAGATCGGCGAGATAGCGCCGCGTTGCGTCAGTCAGCGCCCGATCGAGTTCAATGATTCCGTCGTTCGAGGGAACGGCGCCGCTGGATGCATTTTCGACGGCAATTCGCAGGAGCTCGCCACCGTAGTCGTTCGCATCCAGGCCATCCGTGGCGGCGCTGGCGAGAAGGTCGACGGCCTTGTGCGCGGCGGGGGTCGGCCGTCCGTCGCTGAACCAGAGCAGCGAATTGGCTGCGCCAGCAGGCGTGGCGCCGACCATTGCCAGGACAATGGTCAGGCAGATTGCCGAGAGATGCGACCTGCCGAAACATCCGGAGGGGGTCGTCGAGGCTGGCGGTGACGAATTACAGGGCATGTGGTTTCGGGGGTTATGAATTGGCACGCATTATGTACCATTGGCAAATGGTCCGGACGGTGTTCCAGTGTCGGAGCTGCAAGTATGATAGGTGTCTCGTGTTGGCTGATCTTCGATCCATGGTGCCCCAGAACTCGTCCGCGCCTGCTTCACCAATTATTGTGAGGAGGGCTGTCTTGACGCGGCCGGGAGCCGGCGCGTGACGACGGCCGGCTTGCTGACAGTCCGCGCCGACTTCGGTGAAGGCCGTCTGACGCATGTCGATGTCGATCTCCGGCGCCCGCCGGTGACGCAGTTGTTTATCGGTCAGTCGCCGGAAGCGGTGGTCGGGACTGTGCCCTGCCTGTACACGATCTGTGCCCAGGCCCAGCGGGCGGTGGCGCTGGCGGCGCTGGCGGCCGCGGCAGGTGAGGCACCGCAGCCGGCAGATGCCGCCGGATTGTGGATCGAGATGTTGCACGAAAACCTCTGGCGCCTGTTCCTCGACTGGCCGCCAGCGCTTGGCTTACCCCCGGAGCAGGCGGCATTCGTCACCTGGCGTGCGACGCGGCAAGGGGCAAGCTGTGCGGAAGCGACCGGCCGGTTGCTGACCGATGTTCTCCACGGCCTCGCTGAAAAATGCCTCGCCAGGCTGGTCGACCGCAACAGCGATGTGCCCTGCGCGCCCGCGGCGCTGACGACTGACGAATGGCTTGCCGGCTGGCGGGAGAGCGCCGATTTCCAGCCGGCGATGAACTCGCCGCCATCGATTCGCGCGGCGTATCGCGGGCGTATCGCCGAAGTCGAACGCGCCACCAGGGCGCTGGCCGGCGGCGCTCCCTATCCGCTCGCGGCGGCGGGTAGCAATGGGTGGGGCGTGGCGCGGACGGTCACGGCGCGTGGCATACTCACCCATGCCGTGCGCCTGGAGGCAGGCACGGTGACACGATATCGGGTCGCGGCGCCGACCGACGCTTTCTTTGCCGATGCCGGCGCGCTATCCAGGCTGCTCGATGGCCGCTGCTTCGCCTCGTCGATTCAGGCCAGGCAGGTCATCAACCTGGCTGTGCTGGCCCTTGACCCTTGCGTACCTTATGTGCTGGAGGTGAACGATGCATGAAATGTCGCTCGCCGAGGGCGTGCTGCAACTGGTTGAGGAAACGGCGATGCGCGAAAACGCACAACGGGTTAAGCTGGTCGTTCTGGAAATCGGGCGACTTTCGTCAGTGGAGCCGGAGGCCCTGAGGTTCTGTTTCGAGGCCGTGGTTAATGGCAGTATCGCCCACGGGGCGGTGCTGGAGATCGTTGATGTGCCCGGTGCAGGATGGTGCATGCCTTGCGGCAAGTCGGTGGCCATGGACGAGGTTTTCGGTGCCTGTCCGAGGTGTGGCAGCTACCAGTTGCAGCCGACCGGGGGAACCGAAATGCGGGTCAGGGAAATCGAAATCGAGTAGGTGAACAGGAGGTGACGCGATGTGTACGGTTTGCGGTTGCGGAGCAGGTGAAACGAAGGTCGAGGGTGAAGCGCGCGAGGATTCGCATGAACACACCCATGTCCATGAGGACGGCACAGTGCATGGCCACGCGCATGAGCATGGTCTGGAGCACGCGCACGAGCACGGAGAGGAGACGCTCGATGTTCATTCGCACACCCATCGCCATGCCGATGGTAGCGAGCACAGCCATGCGCATACTCACGATGGCGAACACGTCCATGAGCACCGACACGAACCCCATCATCACGAACATGGCATCGCTGGTGATCTGGATTACGGCAGCGGCCCGGCCCGCGCCCATGCGCCGGGCCTGAGCCAGTCGCGCATGGTCCAGATCGAGCAGGACATTCTTGCCAAAAACAATGCCTATGCCGCGGCCAATCGCCGGTGGTTCGACGAACGGGGGATCCTGGCGCTGAATCTGGTGTCGAGTCCGGGCTCGGGGAAGACCGCGCTGCTGGTCAGGACCATCGAATTGTTGAACGGAAAAGTGGCGATCAGCGTCGTCGAGGGCGACCAGCAGACTTCCAACGATGCCGAGCGCATTCGCGCCACCGGCGTTGCCGCGCTGCAGATCAACACTGGCAAGGGCTGTCATCTGGACGGCCACATGGTCGGCCATGCGCTGGAGCGCCTGCAGCCAGCCGACGAATCGCTGTTCCTGATCGAGAATGTCGGCAATCTGGTTTGTCCGGCGGCCTTCGATCTCGGCGAGCAGCACAAGGTCGCCATCCTGTCGGTGACCGAAGGCGAGGACAAGCCGCTCAAGTATCCCGACATGTTCCGTGCCGCCAACGTCATGCTGCTCAACAAGTGCGACCTGCTGCCCTACCTCGATTTCGATGCCGATCTGGCGGAAGCTAACGCGCGCCGAGTCAATCCGAAGCTGACGATCTTCCGTGTCTCGGCGACCAGCGGCGATGGGCTTCCAGCCTGGGTGTCGTGGATCGAAGCCGAGCTGCAAGCCCAGCGCGCCAGGCGCTCGGAGACGGTCGACGGGCTGCGGCGCCGTGTCGCCGAACTGGAACGTCAGTTGGCCACGAAATAAATTCCAATGGCTGGCCGGCAGATTCGCGTGCGCGGCCTCGTCCAGGGCGTCGGCTTTCGTCCTTATGTCTGGCGGCTGGCCAACGAACTCGGCCTCACCGGTTGGGTGAGAAACGACGGGGCCGGGGTGACGATTGCGGTCGACGGTCAAAAAGTGCCGGAATTCATGAGCCGCCTGCCTGAGGAGGCGCCACGCCTGGCGCGTATCGACCACATCGAAGCGATTGCTGCCGAGGTGTCCGGCGCGGAGTTTGCGATCATTGACAGCATGGCGGGTGACGTCTCGACTGCCATCGGTCCCGACGCGGCGATCTGTCTCGACTGCATCGCCGAACTCTGCGAACCCGGTAATCGTCGCTGGCGCTACGCCTTTACCACCTGCACGCACTGCGGACCGCGCTATACCGTGAGCCGGCGCATTCCCTACGACCGCGCTCAGACCAGCCTCGCCGTTTTTCCCCTCTGTCCCGCTTGCCGGGCGGAATACACGGCGCCAGCCGATCGCCGCTTCCACGCCGAAACGACTTGCTGCCCCGACTGCGGTCCACAACTTCGGCTGCTTGAGTCCAGCGGTACGCCAGCGCCCGGTGATCCGATCGGCGAAACGCTGCGCCTGCTGGGCACGGGCAAAATCGTCGCCATCAAGGGCCTGGGTGGCTTTCACCTCGCCTGTGATGCGCGCAATGCTGCCGCAGTCGCCGAGTTGCGCCAACGCAAGCAGCGCGAGGAAAAGCCCTTCGCCGTGATGGGGCTGAACGCCGCATCGCTTGCCAGGTACGCCGTGATTGGCGCGGGTGAACTGGCTTTGCTGCAGAGCACCGCCGCGCCCATCGTGCTCTGTCCCAAGGCCGGGGCCGAACTTCCCGGTATCGCGCCCGGTCTGGCCTGGCTCGGGGTCATGCTGCCGGCGACGCCGCTGCACCTGCTGCTCTGGCACGAGGTGGCCGGCCGTCCGGCGGGCACCGACTGGCCCGCCGCGACCAGCGATCTGCTGCTGGTCATGACCAGCGCCAATCCGCACGGCGAGCCACTGGTCATCGGCAACGACGAGGCGCAACGAAGACTGGCCGGTATCGCCGATGCCTTTCTGGTTCACGACCGGGAAATCGTCGTCCGCTGTGACGATTCCGTGCTGCGTGCCGGTCCCGCCTTCATTCGCCGTGCTCGCGGCCATGTGCCGGTGCCGATACCACTCGCCGACGACGGCCCGACCGTGCTGGCGCTGGGGGGCTACCTGAAAAGCACGGTTTGCGTGTTGAAGGGCCGCGAGGCTTTCCTCTCGCAGCACATCGGTGGTCTCGACAACGCGGCGGCCATCGGATTTCTCGAGGAAACCGTCGCCCATCTGCTGGCTATCCTCGATGTACGGCCCGACCTGATCGCGCATGATCTGCATCCGGATTTCGCGTCAACCCATCTGGCGCTGCGGCTGGCGGCCGAGCGCGGCATTCCCACACTGGCCGTGGCGCACCATTACGCACATGTTGCCGCGATCTGCGCCGAACATGGCGTCAACGAGCCTGTGGTCGGTCTGGCCATCGACGGTGTCGGCCTCGGGCCGGATGGCGACCTCTGGGGTGGCGAACTGTTGCGCGTCGACGGCGCCAGGTGCGACCGGCTCGGCCATCTGCGGCCACTCAGACTTCCCGGCGGCGATCGCGCTGCCCGCGAACCATGGCGCATGGCGGTAGCCGCCCTGCATGGCGCGGGGCTGGACGGGCGCGTCCCTGGCTGGTTGAAAAAGCATTTCCTCGGGCGCGATGCCGGCCCGCTGCTGGCCATGCTCGCTCATGATCTGCGTTGTCCTCAGACCTCCAGCCTCGGTCGCTGGTTCGACGCGGCCGCGGGCTTGCTCGGGCTGCGCGCCGAATCGCGGTACGAGGGACAGGCGGCGATGGAGTTGGAGGGACTGGCTGCCGCGCACGGTCCCGAATCTGCGCCGCCTGGCGGGTACATGATCCAGGATAACGAACTCGACTTTTCGCCCCTGTTGCCGATTCTGCTCGAGTGTGGCGACCCCGGCCAAGGCGCCGCGCTGTTCCACGCCACCGTCGCCGCCGGCCTCGCCGAGTGGGCGATTATCGCACCCCAGGGGCACATCCTGCGGGGCGCGGTCGACCGGGAAAAAGGGCCGAAAATCGCGGTCGGCGGTGGCTGCGCCATGAATGCGGTGCTGATGTCCGCCCTGCGCCGGCATCTGGAAGCGCAGGGCGTAACCTTGCTCGAAGCGCGGCAGGCGCCGCCCAACGATGGCGGCCTGGCGCTCGGGCAAGGCTGGGTGGCGCGACGGATGGGTGAAGAGATCATCTCGCCGTAATGGAAGGTCGCTAACCATTGGCAAGGGAAATATGGAAACAATGTTTCCGCATAACGCTACCTCTTCTCTTGTCGAATCCCTCCAAGTGACTGAATAAAGGCGATATTCATTTCTGGCCGGATTTATGCATTAGAGGTCTCAAAAGGACGACACAGGTAGTGCGAAAGCGGTAAGTCGTGAGAATTCGGAAGGAGCGATGATGGCAAAGAAATACACGCTCTGTCTTACGCATCAGTGCAATCTCAGGTGCACCTATTGCTACATCGACAAACGCGCAGGCCGGATGTCCATCGAGGTTGCTGAGAAGATCATCGAGTCCATCTTCGCCTCTTCATCGAGCGATGAAGAAATCGACATCGGGTTCTTTGGTGGCGAACCCCTCCTCGAGTTCGATTTGCTGACGAAGATTGTTGGTTTGATTGAAACGCACCCGGGCTTCGAGCGGAACATAGTCACTCTTTCGCTAGTCACGAACGGCACGGTCTTCTCAGAGGATATCGCAGACTATCTTGGGGAGCACGGGATCGTCTTGTGCGTGAGTTGTGACGGACCGCCGCATGTTCAGGACCGATTCCGGAAGTATCGCAACGGCAGGGTAAGCTCAGCCAAGGTACGGAAGACAATCGAGATCGCGCTGGAACGCCTGCCGCTGGTTTTAGTCAATTCGGTTTATCGTCCTGAAACGCTGGACGACCTACCCGCAGCGGTTGAGTTCCTGTCGGCGCTCGGGGTCCGGCAGATCTATCTCAATCCCGACGTGACCGCACCCTGGCGCCAGGAAGATGCAGCCAAGCTGCCCGGCATATACGGCAGAATTGGTAACGCATATGTCCGGGCCCATCTGGAGAACGATCCTCATTTCATCAGCCTCATCGACAGCAAGATCGCCGTCATGCTGCGAGGGGGATATCAGCGCTCGGAGCGCTGTCAGATGGGGAGCAGAGAGATAGCTTTCTCGGCTGAAGGCTCGATCTATCCATGTGAGCGACTGATCGGCGACGGCAAGGGCGGGCGGCACTGCCTTGGAAACATCCAGGACGGACTCACCCCGCACAATGAAGGCCGTTTCTGTACCGATCCGGCTGCCGGGGCGCATACGCCATGTAAAGAATGCGGCATAAAGGAATGCTGCATGAACTGGTGCGGCTGCTCCAACTTCCTGTCGACCGGCCGCTACGATCAGATGAGCCCATTTCTGTGTGCTTCGGAGCGCGCTGCTGTAGAGACAGCCTTGCGCGTGTACGAGCGACTTGAGCCCCTTCGCCCCGGCATTTTCTCCGACCACTTGGCGGGCAAGCCCTCGGTGATGAGCCGAGTGAAGCACCGGGAATGGAAGCCCAATGAGCGAGTTTCGAGTTTCAACGCCAGCATCGGCTACTGAAATGCAACCGCAGCAGGTAGTCCTTAGTGAACCAAGAAAAGGAGGTATGCCATGAACGCACTGTCACGCCAGGACCTATTGAATAGGGTCATCTGGATCAGAGGAATTCCGCCGGTAGATTTCTGGATTCGCCGCGAGGGCATGATCGGCGAGTTCGTCGAGAAGAACAGGCTCAAGCCAATCGACACGTCACCATACGAAATCGACGAACTGGCCGGCGCTGCCGGGGCAAAAGCGGAAAAGGCTGCGCTGCCCGTCCGGCGACCGTCATTTCCAGGCGGAATGCGGGTGCCACATCTGCATTTCAAGGGCAGCGTTTTTGTTCTCAGTGAGCAACAGTGGCACACCTTTTCAGGCGGCGTCATCAAGGATCTGAATGAAAAGCTCGCCAAGGCTTCGGTGCTCTCGTTTGACCAAGTGCGTGACATTGCCGAGGGAATCGACAAGTTCGCTTAATAGTGCCTGCGTGGCCCCATCGGGCGGAGGCCCAGGTCTCTGCCTGATCGCGGATCGTGCGACGGCCGACCCTCGGTTAAGCGCGGCATGCTCCAGAGCAACCCCAATTGCATAGAAAAACAGGAAACCAAGGAAGGTCGCCGTCGTTAAATAGCGCCTGTCGCGCCTCGAGCAAGGATACGCCCCACGCTTCCAGTTGCCGGCGCAAGGCGGACATTAGATCGGCATTCATGGCACAACTGCGGAATCGCATCCTGCTGACCACCTAATCGCATCAATCTGACCGGCTGAAATCGACCCTCAGCCTTCTCATGACATTGGAAAGTCATTTGGCTACTTACTGAACACAAAGCCGCCTCTCAAGGATTTCAAGCGGGTGACTCTTGATCGGCCTCAGCGGTCAGTGGCGCTCAACGCCGACTTTGTCCGCAGTGGAATGGTTACCTGCCGGTCGCCGGGAAATTGTACCGAGCGCCAGCTATCCGATTTCCGCTACTTCCGTATCCGACCCCCAAGCCGTCATTGAAGAAAATGGGAAGCAGCCATTCGCCAACCGAACTGAAAAATGCAAAGCTGTCATTCACAATCAACAATCACTGAGCGTACAAAAGGTGCATGGAAAAAGTCCCGAGCGTTCCACAGGGCCGTTCCCTAGGGCCGTGCCATCCTCTACCACGCCCCCCTCAAGCCCATCCCTTTATATACAACTCACATGACATGACGGATCTCGCGCATATGCTCTACGCCGGAGACGAAATCGCGCAAGCGCTGAATGCCGAGCCAGAGGGATTTGACGCCGGGTTCGCCGTCGCCCTTACGGGCGAGGAATCCGCCGAGCTGCGCGATCAGGCGGATGACCTCGCGAACCGCCGGCACCTTCTTCGGTGGCTTCTTCTTGTTGAGGATGAAGGCGCCGGCCCATTCCGTTTCGGAGAAGAACAGATCGGCAGACCACTGCGGGTGGATGCGTCCCAGGCGGATCAGACGGGCGAGGCGCCAGGAAACGACCAGATAGACCGCCAGCGCCAGTTCCAGCTTGCTCTGGCTGCCCAGTTGCAAGGCCTCGACCCGGCAGCCGTTCTTGAGTACATGGAACAAGGTTTCGATCTCCCAGCGGCAGCGATACCAGTCGATCAATTCGACGGCCGCCTCAAGACCGGCAACTTCACGATTGGTCAGCAAGCGCCATTCGACCGGCTTGCAGCCGGTAGGCGCTTCGATTTCCGTGGCGATCAGACAGGTCACGCGGACGTGGCGGCCGTCCGTGTCAGGAGTGGGAAGGTCGACCGCCTGGCTTCGCAACTGCTGGCGCACAATCCGTTCCGGCTGCCCGTGCCGCGATGCCAGGGTGAATTCGATCTCGCCGAGCGGCGCTTCGGCAAGAGTTGCCGCCCACAGTTTGCCGCCTTGCGGCAAACAGCGGTTGTGCTCGGCGCGAATCAGCCAGTCTGCTGGCGTCCCCAACACCTGGGCGCGGTGCATCAGGCCGACCATGTCCGCTTCGCGGTCGGCCACATAGACCAACCGCGTTTGTGGCATCGTCGCCGCGGTTTCGGCGACCCGCTCGTAGCCTTCGATCCAGCGCGTGCTCTCGCTGATGCCCGGCCGGCTTCCGTCGGCCGCTTTCGCCTCTCTCGCCCACATCCAGGCGTCGATCACCCCGAGCGGTGCGCGTTCCGGCGTGACCGCATAGGTCGGATGCAGATACATGCCGCGCTGGGCTTCATACGAGAGCGGCCCGAGTCCTTCGATCTTTTGGCCGTTGAAGTCCAGTTCGGTGGTGTCCTGAAGGCACAGCACGACTGGGTGTTGCGCCATGCGCCCTTGGCTGCAATCCATGTGTGGTTGCAGGATCGATTGCCAGGTCAGCCCACGCTTGCCAGCGCTGGCCTGGTCGAAGAAGCGGTAAGCCGCCAGCGTCTCCGCCCAATCCCCGCAGGCGCCCGGTATGCTCGCCGTCGGCTGCTCGGCAAAGCGTGTCGCCAGTTTGATCAGCCTCAGCTTCAGACGTCCGTCCCCAAGTTCAGCCCCGCCAAATTCGTCTCCCGCCCAGTTTGCCATCGCCCGATCCCCATGAAAATGGGAAGGACCAAGCAAGGGGTATACCAGATAAATTTAGTCAACTACTTGCCAGGGGCGCATCGGGCGGTCAGATTATGATGAGTGAGTTGTGTATAATGAGCTGCCTCAAGCCCTCTTCATCGAGTTAATAAGTGTCTCAATGTCCTTTGCTGAATCGACAAGACTGACGTCAAACTCGAAATCGGAAAAGTCCAGCCCGAATGCTTCTTCAAGATACATGACAAGATTCATCATCGAGAAGGAATCCAGGCGACCGCTGAAAAATAGTGACTCGTTATCCGCAAAGTCTTTGTGATCGCCGTGCTTTTCCAGGGTTTCCTTTAGAAATTCACGCAACTTCTGTTTCATGTTTGCATCCATCACGACACTCCAAAAAGGCTCAGAAAAAATAAAAACCGCTCGGTCAGCGAATGATTGCGTGACTCATCGCCAAAAATGTGCAAACAGACAACGAACGACCAAACAAAAAGAAAGGAATAAAGTTTTCCGAACAGGGTCGAAGGCGGCCGAATACCACGGCTCGCCCGTACTTGCGACAGGCCGATGCCGGTCGCCAGAGCCAGACAATAGAAGGCATAGCTCGTGAAGCTCTCCAGTGCCCTTGCCATGCCCATTGATGTCACCACCTGAATATCATAAAGAAAATGCCAGAGCGCATTACCCACCCCAGCGGCCATGAATGTGGCAAAAAACATTCTTAAACGCGGCCGACTACGAAACACCGAGAAAAAAGTGGGTACAAAAAAATGATCGACAAGCAGTTCCTTGAAGTAATAATGGAAACGATTGAAATACTCCATCAGGGTTCTGGATTCGAGTGGTCGCCAAGAGCCACGCGGCAGCCGGTATCCGGCCAAGCGGGCAATACCAATGAACAGTCCGGCCCAGAGCGCAATTTTCAACGAGTATTTCGCTGTCGCCAGAATTAACGAAAGCCAGGCGACCGCAATTGGAAAAGGCTGGCCAAGGAGAAATGCATCTAATGCCTCCTCCAAACCTGGAACCTCCATTTGATCTTCGAATATCCAACCCAGGCCCGTTTTCATCGCAAGCAGCGCATTCGACCAGAGAAGAAGTTTGATTGCTTTTAGTTGCGTAACCGCCAAGTCCCTAGGGGTTTTCGACAAGTTCTTCCGCAAGAATGCAGCCCCCTTGCCGAACGGCAGATAGGTCGGGCTCCAGAATGGCCGCAATACTGCCATTTGCAACACCGGATCGCTGGGGTCTCGCGAGCGCTGATCCGCAATGGCATAGGTCAAAAACCAGACGTAGGGTGTCAAAACAATGAGCATCGACCAAAGTAGCGCGCGAGGGAGGCCTTGCATGACATCCAAAGCAGGCAGCACACACAACAGCGCTACGACGGCCAGCAATGTGATCAACGGTCGGCGTGCCAAGAAAGTTTTCGGATTTTTGCGGACAAAGGCCAGTATCACCCAGGCCCCGATCATGACCGCCAACAGAAATGTAAACGCCATAACCGTCACGGAAATTCCAGCGATCTGTTCGTGATGAAGTATCACGCTGATGTCCGTCAGAGCCTGATTCTCGAAAAGTCCGATTTCGAGAAATGCAGCGATCCACGTTGCAGCAAACAAGATCGGGTTGCGAAGATTCGGCCGGTAGGCCGCCGCCATTGCCGCGCTGACAACCAGAGCCGACTCCCACCAAGGGAAATACGTAGCAACGGCTATAATTGCGATGACGTAGATCAATAGCTTCCCCATCATCCCTTGAGAGCATTCGACGATGTGCTCGCGCTCATCGATGGCCAGAAAATCGCGCAGATGATCCTTTTTCTTGCCTTGGGCTGATTGGGGGCCGCCCACCGTCGCGAGATTCATGTTGCCTGTGTTTCGAACATCAGCCGAAGTGCACGACGGTCGACTTTCACACTTGAATTGAGCGGCATTATCTCCAGAGCGATGATCTGATTGGGAATCATGTAAGGCGGAACACGCTCCTTGAGCGCGTCGATCACCTGATCGGCATTGATTGTCGATGCTCCGATAAAACTGACAATGCCGCGGGCCATGCCATCCGCCAGAGGCCATGCGACGGATCCCACCACATCGGCACCAGAAACAACGCGTAAATGGGCATCGACTTCTTCCAGTTCGACACGGTAGCCCAACACCTTGACCTGATTGTCGATCCGTCCCAGACAATGAAACCGAGTGTCGCTCTCACGCAGGGCCATGTCTCCAGTCTTGTACCAGCGTTTGCCGCCCAGCACAGGAAAGCGCGCGGCCGTAAGTTCGGCGGCTTCAAGATATCCGTCGGCCAGTTGATCGCCCGCGATGACGAGCTCCCCCTGCGTCCCATCCGTCACAAACTGCCCGTTCTCGTCGATCACCCCCGCCTCACTGCCCGTTAACGGCGTACCAATGGCCACCACGTCACGTCCTGGCGTAAGTGGCACCGGAGTGCCCACCCACTGACCCAAAGAGAAAACCGTGGCCTCGGTCGGGCCGTAAAGATTGACAATGGCGCTGTTGGGTGCCGCAACCTGCCAAGCGGCAACGGTACTGGCAGGCAACTGTTCGCCGCCGAAAACCGTGATGCGCAAACCAGCGAGGCTATCCGGAGCAAGCGCTTTGAGCTGGCGCAACATCCAATCCTCTCAACTTAGCCCATAGTCATACGGCGGGTTTGTAAGCAAAGGACAGGTGAGGCTTTCGCTGGTTTGGCCGAGGTCGAGCACGATCAGGGATAAATTTCTGAAGGTTTTTGACGATTTCCGAGAAGATTTCCTTGGTAACTCGGGTGGTGATTTGCTGCACACCCGCCAAGACTCGGGGCAAGATACGACGTACGGTATTGAAGGCCATCGTCCGATTCACTCGCCATGGCGAATCGCTGGGCAGCCGCTCTTCCGCAGCCAGGTAGGTGGCCAGGGCATTGAGATTGTCACACACCATCTTGGCCCCAACATCCTGGCAGGCGGCCAGCCAAGTCAGGCCGGACGTGTGCTCCAGATTGAGCCGGTGTTTGATGCGCTTGAACGCCTCCTCGATACGCCAACGGCTGTGATAAAGGGCTGAGAAGCTTGTGGCCGGATACCGCGCGGTATCAAGCAAGGAGGTCATCAAGACCCGTACCTTGCCAGTCGGCGTCACCTGACGAATCAGGCGAACCATAGAAGGCAGACGCGGACACTCGTAATCAATGGCATCCTGACGATGCGGTGGCGGCAATGTCACCTGCGCCTCATCTTCTCCGGATCGCATGAACTGGGTGATGGCAGAAAAGGAAGCGGACGAATCACAGCGTATGCAAAAGGGGATACCTCGATGCAACAGCGCCGCGACCAACCAGGCACCCGGATACCCGCGATCAAGCACCAGCATGTCCTGAGCACCGAGTCGGTCAAGCCGCTCAAACAACATCTGACGTTCGCCGACCAGCGAACTGTGCAAAATCAGCGAGTCGAACAATTCGATCCCTGGCCGAAACAAACCGAAGATGGCCGCTTCTCGAATATGGCGGCGCCCTTCCAGGTCAAGCAAGGTCAGACGTACCTTCGATGCATCCGCCGCCAAGACCCGCAAGCCTTGCCAGTCCGGCTGCTGTGGAACGACCTCATCGACCAGGCGCAGCAATTCTGTATTGAGCGGCTCAAAGAGATTGGCGACCAGATGGCTGCGCGCCTTTGAGAAGGCACTGGCCGTGATCGCCCGACAAAGGCGGGTTCTTCCGGCAAGCAGGGCAAAGAAGGAATCAAGCTCCGCCTGAACTGCGCCGCGAATGCCGGTGAGCAGGAAAGCGATCAGATTCGTGAATGGCAATTCACGGTTTCGGGTGAAAAACCGAGGCTCGCGGCGGGCGGCGGCAAGGAAATTGGCGCCATGAATGTAGTCCGTTAGCCGTGAAACGATATTGGCATATTTAGGCCGTCATATAAAGCCTATTTATATCAATTGGTTACATGCTCGATTATATCTTGGCGCGGCCAGATGGCAAAGTTGCCAAAATTAGATGACAAACCGCTAAGTCAAGAGGATTGGCGCAACATCCCGCCCAGTGAAGGCACCGAGTTCCACACGGTCAGGCCCGAATTGCGCGCAAACTTGACAGCATTCATCACGGTGGTGGCGGGCAGAATGTACAGTGAGGCCCCGACCTGCCAGGTTGAAAACATGTTGTGCACCGAGAAATCAAAGCTTAACTCGCAGGTTTCCAGGGCGCGGTTGCTGGCTTTCAAGCCCAGGTAGTCGGTGATCATCGTAACGTAATGACGAGCGGCCTCCGAAGAGATCATGACACCCTTGGGAATGCCCGTCGTGCCCGACGTGAAAATGATGTAAGCCGTGTCAGACGCACTCATGATCGCGGGTTTTTTGGTGGGCACGGGCGGCAATGCGGCGAGTTTAACCAGATTACCGCGATTGCTACTAAGAGCTCATCCGTAAATAATATTCACTTTCAGTTTAATTTTTCTGAACGCCATGATTGATGCGGCCAGGTGGTTGAGCACCAAGAAACTGCGCTCAAGCTTCTCGTATCGCACCAACAACTTTCGGAAGCGGTTGAACCAGCTGTGGGCCACTTCGACGATCCAGCGCCGGGCTTTCTTCCTGGGGTCACGTTTGAGTTCGCCGGCCTCTTGCCCACGCCCTTTGACATGGGGGATGTAGCCGTGCTTCGTGATGATCGCCAATGCGGGCGCGCCGGTGTAGCCGGCGTCAGCGCAAAGGTGTTTGCTTCGCCGCTTGGGTGGCGACGGTCGCTTGACGACAATGGCCTCAAGCACAGCCGCCACCTGAGAGACGTCGTGCCGATGGGCGCCGGTCACGACGAGCGACAACGGGACGCCACGACCGTCCACCAGCAAATGACGCTTGCTCCCATTTTTTCCCCGGTCCGTTGGATTGGGTCCAACGCTTGATTGCGCCATCGGGGCCTTCATCATCGCGCCGTCAAGGCTTTGCCAGCGCCAGGCGATGCCTTCAAGGTCGTCGTATTCGGCAAGCCCGCGCTTCCATAGGGCTTCAAACACCCCGGCCTTCTCCCACGCCAGAAATCGGGCATGAATCGCACTGGAACTGCCAAAGCGCTCCGTCGGGAGTGCCTTCCACTGGCAACCTGTGCGCAGCACATAAACAATCGCCTCGAAGACCAGCCTCGGTTCTTTGGGCTTGCGCCCCCCGCCAGCCTTGCGGACGTAACTCCGATCCGCCAGTCGCTGGCGTATCGGAATCAGTGGCTCAACGCGCTTCCAGAATTCCTCGGTCACTTCCCATGACTTCACTTTTGCCATCATCTCCCCCAACGCAATTTTCACGCATGGGCAGTGATTATCCACTATTTACAGATAAATTCTTAGTGCCATTCTGGTCTGTCCCCTTTTGCGCAAAAACTGGCGGCTGGCGCCGCCATGGATTTGTTTGCTCGCTTGACATGGACCGGCAATGGGTGTCCCCAATTGTTCGAAAAGACCGGCGACGGCAAGAGCGCCTCGTGGATGGGCGTCAAGAAGTAATCGCCGGATTGCTAGGCCAGACGCCGTCCTTCGGGGCGGCGTTTTTCGTTGTGGGGGCGAAAATGACGGACGCTCTCCGCATTTCAAAATTGGGCAAATTTTCCGGTTGACCGTAGCAATCGGCTCTGCGGGCGGAGCTCACTGATGGCTGGCCAGCCACGCTTTGGCTGACGCTTGTTGCGCCCCTTTCAGGCCAACCGGGGAGGCGAAGTAACTGGCAATTGCGCCTGCCTTGTCGAAATTCTTAAGGCCATCCGGCGCCACGAGGCTCAGGCCATACAGCTCGGCATAGGCCTCTTCGGGATTGTCCGGCCAGTGCGATGTGACGTGATTGCCAAGCCCGGACTTGGCAATATCGATTTTGTTGACTTCGACGACGGCGACGAACTCGGCCAGTCGGCGCGTCATCTTGACTTTCGTGCCGCTGGCCACCTTGACGGTGGTTTTCGTTGCATCCTCGGCGTCATTGGCGTCTTCCGCCTTGTCCTGCGTGCTGGCCCGGGCTTCAAGCGGGGCGACCAGGGCTTCGGCCGCGGCCATCCAGGCATCCTGCGCGGCCTCGTCGGCCGTTTGGGCGTAGGTGCTATTGGCCGGCAAGGCCTTGCTGGCGGCCTTCCGGGTGGCAATGGCGGCCTTGGCGGCGGGCAGGGCGTTCTTGAAATCCGCTGCAGCCTTCTTGCTTTCTGCTGCTGTCGGCGTTTCGAGGAATGTCTTGGTGACGGCGAGCGTCGCGGCGAGCTTTTTCTGGGCGCCGATGATGGCGTTCATGTAGGCCTTTTCCTTGGCATTGTTCCAGCCGGGCACATTGACCGCGCTGAGAACCGCAGCGTTGTAGGCCGCTCTGGCCTTCTGCAACTGGCCGAAGGCCGTGGTGTCGGCGGTGTCGGTCTTGATTCTTGCCGCCTCGGCCTGGCGCTGGGTCAGCGCCTCGACGGCGTGTCCAACTTCGTGTGACAGCACGCTTTCGCTCGGCGCGCCTTGAACCTCCTGGCCGCCAAACGTGGTTTTGGCTCCGCCGGCGTCGTAATCCTTGTCGCTATTGAAGGCATCGTTGGCGATCTCGATGCGGTCGTCGCGAATTCCCGTTTTTATATCGATCTGTTGTTTGAACAGCCCCGAAGCAATGTTGCCAAACTCCGTCGTCGTGACCACCCTTCTCAACTCGACGCCCTTGATCGCCCCCCGTTCCGCCGCCGGAATGCGGGCCAGGGCGCGTTTCATCTTCTCCAGTTCCGGCTCCTTCCACTCGGCATCTTTTGTATCGGTCACTGCCGACAACTCGTAGGTCGTCACCAATGTAGCCTTCAGCGCGGCCACCTTGGGGTCCGGCTTCTTTTCGTCGCGCTGGACCAGGCCCTCGTGCCGCGCCCCGGATGCATTTTGCTGGGTCACGTGCACCAGTTCATGGGCCAGCAAGCGCCGGCCTTCGGCCGTCCCGGGCTGGTATTCGCCGCTGCCGAAAACGACGTGGTGGCCCAGCGTATAGGCTCGCGCCGCCATGGCATCGGCCGATCCGGCGGCTGCGGTGTCGCTATGGACCCGGACCTGGCTGAAGTCATGGCCGAAACGCGGTTCCATGAAGCCGCGTGTTGCCGGGTCCAGCGGTTGGCCGGTGGCGGCCAGAACGTCGTTGACTATCGCCGGCGCCACCATTTGTCCTGCCCGGCCAGTCCCGACGGGTTTGGTCGAAACCCGCTCCGGCGCCGTTGCCGCGCCAGCACCGGCATTTGACATCCGCATCACTTGCGCCGAAACATTGTCGGCTTGCTGCTCGTATTCGTCGCCCGGGCTGCCGACGGACAGTTTTGTCTGGATCACGGGGTGTATCGCGATGCGCCTGAAATCATGCGTCGCGCCTACCGCCGACACCGGCGCTTTTACGGGCCGCGGATGGTCGGGAAGCTTCGCCCCGGCCAGCCCCTTCGCCCGAGTTTCCTTTGTGTCCTGTGAGAAAGCATGCATGGTCGATCTCCTTGCCGTGGCGGTTCGACGTTGAATCGCAATTCACATGAAGGAATGATGTACTTATTCGACAAGGAGTTCCATCTTTATGGACGACCCCATTTCTCTCGCCGGTGAGGTGTCGCTGTGGCGCGGTAAAATCGGTGCCCCGATTTGCTGTCTCGATGAATGAAACAAGAGAAACCCGCCCGCCCTGCCGAACTCGCCGAAAACCTTTGCCTGAGCAGCGATCTGAAGCGCCTGTGCGGCATGCAGCGCGAATTGCTACGGTCAACCGGAAAAAACAGTGAAAAACTGAATGCCGATTTCGCCGCGCTGCTGACCCACTCGCAGGCGGCGGTGGTCGACCGTCGGGCAAAACTGCCGGAAAATAGGGGACGGACCAGAATGGCACTAACCCGAATTTTTCATAAAAGCAGGCGAATCTCGTTTAACCCATTGATATAATAGGGGTTACGCCAATAACGCTTTGTAAGAAGCCTAAACGAGACCGCCCATGGACCATTCTATCCCAACCCAGCTTCACTTTCCCGCCAGCGCCGGATTTACGATCCGGGCAGAGTTTGACGGCGGGGCGATGTCCTCCGACTTTGGCGCACTCCTGTTGCGTGGCATCGACCTGCAAATCGGCCTGATTCCCCGCCTGGTCAGCGCGATTCACGACAAACGCCACGCCTCGTACATTGACCATCCCCTGGCCGACCTGCTCCGCCAGCGGATATTCCAGACCGCCAGCGGTTACGCCGACGGTAATGACGCCAACACGCTGCGGCGCGATCCGCTGTTCAAACTGGCGGTCGGTCGTGCCCCGCTGGACGAGGGAAATGACCTGGCCTCCGGCCCCACGCTCTCCCGGCTCGAAAACAGCGTATCGCGCAAAGACATTTACCGCCTGGCCAAAAGCTTCGTCGACGCCTTCATCGCCAGCTACGCCCAGGCGCCTGCCGTGATCGTGCTCGATATGGATCACTCGGAGGATGCCACTCACGGGCAGCAGGAACTGGCGTTCTATAACCCCCACTACGGGAATCACTGCTACCTGCCGCTGTTTCTCTTCGAAGGACTTTCCGGGAAGCTGATCACCGCCGTCCTGCGTCCGGGCAAGCGTCCCACCGGTAAAGAGAATGCGGTCATCATCAAGCGCGTGCTGCACCTGCTCCGCCAGGCCTGGCCCGAGACCCACATCCTGCTGCGCGGGGATGGTCACTTCGCGAATCCCGAACTGATGACCTTGTGCGAGTCCGATCCGCATCTGGACTTTCTCTTCGGCCTGGCCGGCAACCAGGTGCTCTCGCCCAAGGCCGAGCCGCTGCTGAAGAAAGCCCGTGCGCTGCACCAGACACAGCGCCAACGCCCAGCGCCTGGGGAACGCCGAGCCTGCGGCGACACGACTGTACGACGATATCGAGTATCAGGCGGGCTCGTGGCCCAAGGCTTACCGCGTGGTGGTCAAGGCCGAGGTGATGGCCTTGGGTGACAACCCGCGGTACGTGGTGACCTCGCTGTCCGACCCGACGCCTGATGTGCTTTACAAAGAGCTGTACTGTGCTCGAGGGCAGGACGAGAACTTCATCAAGGCGGTGAAGAACGACTTGGCCAGTGACCGGACCTCCGATCATGCCTTCCTCGCCAATCACCTGCGGCTGTTCTATTCGTGTGCGGCGTATGGGTTGATTCACGGCTTGCGCGAGAACACGCTGGTGCATACGGAACTGGCCA
Organism: Candidatus Dechloromonas phosphoritropha; assembly: GCA_016722705.1. Classification (NCBI taxonomy): domain Bacteria; kingdom Pseudomonadati; phylum Pseudomonadota; class Betaproteobacteria; order Rhodocyclales; family Azonexaceae; genus Dechloromonas; species Candidatus Dechloromonas phosphoritropha. The sequence goes on from JADKGN010000004.1 coordinate 1,560,825, forward strand.
AGGCGCAACCGCTGTCGATTATCCTGAAACTCTTTAAGTTGGCGGTGCGCGTGGTGCAGTACAAGGATCGGATCAAGCTGTCCTTGCCTACGTCGTGTCCGATGAAGGGGTGCTGGCGCGGGTGACCGAGTTGCTTTACCTCGTCCCGCGCCCGCCGGCACCGGCCTGATCGACTCGGCGACGCCGTCTCATGCTACCGACTCGAATCCGCTTGAGCGGAGGTCAGGTCTCGCCAGCGCTCTGTCCAGGGATCGATGGCGGCAGGGTGTGATGCCCAAAAGTTGGGGTATTTGGCCGATCGTGGCGGGTTGGCAGCAAAATTCGCAGCAAGCTGACTCGCATCACGGCTGGAATGGCACGACATTGACATCGCGCGGCGGGTTTATGAAACATCCGGGCTAAGTTAAGGCTGTCCAGCATGTCCAGCGCTAGCATTATCGCTGCAAGAATGGACGCAATACGTCCTTAACTTAGTGCCATTCGGGAGAGACCACGGTTTTCATCAGCTATTTACCGCTTCGGCATGCAACTTCAAGCCCAGCGCGCTTACGACCTTGAGAATCGTGTCGAATCCGGGGCTACGATCTCCTGAAAGTGCCTTGTAAAGACTTTCGCGAGATAAACCAGCATCACGCGCTACCTGTGAGATGCCTTTGGCGCGAGCAATATCGCCCAGCGTCTTGGCAATAAATGCCGCATCGCCATTGGCCTCTTCCAGGCAAGCCTCCAGATAGGCCGCCATTTCCTCGGGTATGCGGAGATGTTCGGCTACATCGCAGCGAGCAGTCGTGGTCTTGGTCATCATGCGCTCCTACAGGTTGCGTGCCAGGCGTAAGGCAGTTTTGATGTCGGTGGCTTGTGGGCTTTACCGCCGTCCGCCGAGTATCGATCCTAGCACCCCGCGCAGGATCTGCTGGCCAACGCTGCGGCCGACCGTGCCGGCCATGCCGCGGGCGGCGCTCTTGGCGGCGGCTTCGAGGACGCCTTCGCGGTGGCCGCCGCGCGGGCCGGTGGTGCCGCCGAGCATTTCACCGAGGCTGCCGAAGATGCCACCACCGGAGCTTTCTTGCGGCGCCGGGGCGCTCTGCCGCGGTTGCGGGGCCGGGCGCGGCAGCGGCTGCGCCTGCTGGCCGGCGCGGTTGCCCCAGTCGTTGGCGTCTAGCGTAGCGCGACCAGCCGGCGGAGCGGGGATGGCGCCCGGGGCTGGCCCGGCGGCTGCCGGTTTACCGCGCAGGATTTCGTAGGCCGATTCGCGGTCAATCGTCTGGTCGTAGATGGCATGGAAGGGAGACGCCTTGATCAGCGCCTGGCGTTCGTCGGCGGTCAGCGGACCGAGGCGCGACGCGGGCGGGAAGATCATGCTGCGGTCGACGACGTTGGGACGGCCTTTTTCATCGAGGAGGGAAACCAGCGCCTCGCCGACGCCGAGTTCGGTGATGACGGTGGCGGCGTCGAATTTCGGATTGGCGCGCATGGTCTGCGCGGCTGACTGGACGGCCTTCTGGTCGCGCGGGGTGAAGGCGCGCAGGGCATGCTGGACGCGGTTGCCTAGCTGGCCGAGGATCTTTTCCGGGACGTCGAGCGGGTTCTGGGTAACGAAGAAGACGCCGACGCCCTTGGAGCGAATCAGGCGAACCACTTGTTCGACCTTGTCGGTCAACGCCTGGGGCGCGTCGGTGAACAGCAGATGGGCCTCGTCGAAGAAGAAGACAAGTTTGGGCTTGTCGAGATCGCCAGCTTCCGGCAGTTGCTCGAACAGTTCAGCAAGCAGCCAGAGCAGGAAGGTCGAGTAGAGGGCCGGGGCCTGGACAAGCTTTTCGGCCGAAAGGATGTTGATGACGCCGCGACCGTTTTCGTCGACCTTCATCAGGTCGTTGATATCGAGCATCGGCTCGCCGAAGAAGATGTCGCCGCCCTGTTCCTCAAGCGTCAGCAGCCCGCGCTGGATCGCGCCGATCGAGGCCGGGGCGACGTTGCCGTATTCGGTGGTGAACTCCTTGGCGTGTTCGCCGACGTGCTGGACCATCGCGCGCAGGTCCTTGAGATCGAGCAGCAGCAGGCCCTGGTCGTCGGCGATCTTGAACACCAGTTGCAGGACGCCGGTCTGGGTGTCGTTCAGGTTGAGCAGGCGGGCGAGGAGCAGCGGACCCATGTCGGAAATGGTCGCGCGGACCGGGATGCCACCCTGGCCGAAGACGTCCCAGAAGGCGACCGGGTTGGCGTAGGGGGCAAAGCCTTCGAGGCCAAGATCCTTGAGGCGCGCTTCCAGCTTCGGCGTGACGACACCGGCGGCGCCCATGCCGGAGAGATCGCCTTTCACATCAGCCATGAAGACCGGCACGCCGGCAAAGGAAAGGCGTTCGGCTATCGACTGCAGCGTCACCGTCTTGCCGGTGCCGGTAGCGCCGGTAATCAGACCATGGCGGTTGGCCATCTGCGGGAGCAGGGCAGGGTAGCCATCTTCGGACTTGGCGAGATAGAGGGGTTCGGACATGAGTGTTCTCCAGGAATCGATAGGGCAGGCGAAAACGATAACACAGCCGCCATGCCGCCGTGACACCCGCTATTCAAAAGGCATCGCCAATGGCTTTCCCCGTTACGCTAGAATCCAGGCTTCACCTGCCGCTTACCCAGGCCATGGCCAGCGCCGATAATCCCATCCTCAATACGCCCTATGCCGAGCCAACGCGGCATTACGCGACCGACGCCCAGGGCAACCTCAATTACAAGGATGTCCGCCCCGGCCGGCGAATCTTCACACCCGACGTTCCGCAGGTACCCATCGGTCAGCAGAACCAGGGCAGCATGTTCGACCTGAACGACTTGAAGTCCAACTATGGCGAACACCTGATCAACAAGCTGCGGGACGAACTACATGCCTGGCGGGAAGCTGGCTATCGCGGCGTTACCAGCCGGGTGACCCGTGATTTGCTGCACTACTGGTTTCTCGACCCCGAACGCGCCCCCCACCAGAAACTGTTCTTTGCCCAGCAAGAGGCGGTTGAAGCCGCCATCTGGCTCAACGAGGTCGCCGAGAAATCCAACACTGGCACCCATATCCAGAATCAGTTACGCCAGCGCCAGGCTACCGCCGGCGACAATGTGGCCGACCAGTTACCACGCATCGCCTTCAAGATGGCAACCGGCTCCGGCAAGACAGTCGTCATGGCCTGCCTCATTCTTTATCACTACCTCAATCGCCGGGAATATCGTAACGACATTCGCTATTGCGACTACTTCCTGGTACTGGCGCCGGGTATCACCATACGCGACCGCCTGAATGTCCTCTTCCCGGACATTCGTAGCAGCAACCCCCACGAAGCCACCGACTACTTCCATCAACGCTACCTGATCCCTGCCGCCTACCAGGAAGCCCTGGGCGAACTCGCCCACCGCCTGATCGTCACCAATTTCCACGAATTCCTGCCGCGGGTGCTGAGTGGCAACAAACGCACGCCTTTTGACGGCAAGTTGGGTGGCGACGGCAAAAAAGTCGAAAGCCGCGAGGAAGAGGCGCAGGTGCTGCGGCGGGTTCTCGGCAGCTTCAAACCTGGTCGGCGGCTCTTGGTCATCAACGACGAAGCGCATCACTGCTACCTGCCCCGCGCCAAAGGCAAGGACACCGAACTCGATAACTCAGAAACTGAAAACGAACGCGCTGCCGTCTGGTTCTCCGGTCTGCGCGCCTGTGCTAGACGTTTCCAGTTGCGCGCCGTGTACGATCTGTCGGCGACCCCGTACTACCTCTCCGGGTCCGGTTTCCCAGCGTATTCGCTCTTTCCGTGGACGGTTTCCGATTTCGGGCTGATCGAAGCCATCGAAGCCGGTCTGGTCAAGATTCCATTCTTGCCGGTAGACGACAGCAGCCAGGCCATCGACGAGCCTGTTCTGAAAAGCCTTTACGAGCACTGCAAGGGCGAGCTGCCGAAAAAGGGGCAGCGCACCCAACGCAAGGAAAACAAGGGCGACGCCACTGCGGGCGAAGCCGCCCCCAACCTGCCGGCCTTGGTGCGTTCAGCCCTCGATCAGTTCTATTCCCATTACGAGGAATACGAACGCGGACAGCGCAGGAAGGGCGAACTCCGCTCCGATCTATTCAGCGCACCGCCGGTCTTCATTGTCGTGTGCAGCAACACCACCGTATCGCGGGAGGTATTCAAGGAAATCGCCGGCTACGAACGCAGCGACGAAACCGGCCAAACCTTTTTTGTTCCCGGCCGCCTGCCCTTGTTCTCCAACTTCGACCAGCACACCGGCCAACCTCTCTCCCGACCGCCGACCCTGCTGATCGATAGCGATGCCCTCGAATACTCCGGCCAGATCGACGACAGTTTCAAGAAGGTTTTCGCGCCGGAAATCGAGCGCTACAAACGGGAATATCGTTTACGCCACCCCGACCGCAGCCTTGAAAACCTGACCGACGCCGAACTGCTGCGCGAAGTGGTCAACACGGTCGGCAAGCCGGACACTCTCGGCGCCCATATCCGCTGCGTCGTCTCGGTCTCCATGCTCACCGAAGGCTGGGACGCCAATACCGTGACCCACGTCATGGGCATCCGCGCCTTCGGCTCGCAACTGCTTTGCGAACAGGTTGCCGGCCGGGCGCTGCGCCGTCGTCACTACTTCATCGACCCCAAAACCGGCAAGTTCCCGCCCGAATACGCCCACATCATCGGCATCCCGTTCAAGCTGTTCAAGGGTGGCACGACCGCTATCAGCCCCGCACCGGAATACGCCACCCTGCGCGCTCTGTCGGAGCGGGACAACCTCGAAATCCGCTTTCCCAATCTGGTCGGTTACCGTCTAGAAACCGACAGCGAGCAACTCACCGCTGATTTCACCGCCGTCCCCGATTACCGCCTGGACACCATCCGCCAGCCGGTCGAAACCACGCTTGGCACGGCGGTCTCCGAAGACCGACAAACCCTGCGCGTTAAACTGGAAGACCTGCGCGACCAGCAAGTCATCTACAAAATCACCAAGGAATACCTGCGTCGCATCCACGGCGACGACGCCCAGCGTGCCGATCTGCGCCTCTTTCAGCAAGTCAGGGTCATCGTTCAACGCTGGTACGACGAAACACTGACCGTTGTCGGCGAAGCCGATCCCATCTTCAAGCGCCTGGCCATCTACGAAGACCCGCAGCCCATCGTCGAAAGCATCAATCGCGGCATCATCGCCCACACTGCCGAACACGAGCGGGTGCTGCCCATCCTCAACCACTACAACCCGCAGGGCAGCACCGCCCACGTCTTCGGCCACACCAGCAAGAAAACCTGGCCGACCAAAAAGAGCCACATCAACTTGGTCGTCGCCGATACCGACACCTGGGAACAGATTGCCGCCAAGACACTGGAAAAAATTCCGGCGGTCGAAAGCTACGTCAAGAATGCCTTTCTCGGCTTTCACATCCCTTACGTCAGCAGTGGCAAGGAAAGGGACTACCTGCCGGATTACCTGATCCGGCTCCGCACCCCCAAGCTGCGCACCGCCAACCTGATCCTCGAAATCACCGGCTTCAACAAGGACAAAGAATTGAAACGCTGGGCTGTCCGCGAACGCTGGCTGCCGGCGGTCAATAACGCCCGCGCCAAGCTTGGGCTGGCCCCGTGGTATTTCGAGGAAATTGACGATATCGAAGACATCAAGCCAACGCTGACGGCAAGCATCAAGCGTATCGTCGAAGAAATCGATGCCGCCCCCGACACCCTTGGCGAAGCACTGCGTCTACTTGCCAGTCTGCCCGACGACTTCTATCTGGAAGGCCGGGAAGATTCTCCAATATTTGAACAACGCGAGCCATTCGAATGACCCCCCGCTACCTGCTCGATACCAATACTTGCATCGCCTACAAAAAAGGAAAATCCGGCGTACCCGAGCGCATCGATGCACTGCCACCGGGCCATGTCGCCATGTCGGTGGTGACCTGGGGCGAATTGATGCTGGGCGTCGAAAAATCGCAGCACAAGGAACTCTCGCTGGAAATTCTCAAACGGGTACGCGAAATTATTCCTGTCATCGGCGCCGACGAAATCGTCGGCTCGCACTACGGCGCCATCCGCGGCGCCCTGGAAATAGCCGGCAAGAAAATTGGCCCCAATGACCTGTGGATCGCCGCTCATGCCCGCGCCCTCGGCATTCCGGTGGTGACCAACAACACCGGCGAATTTGCCCGCGTTTCCGGGTTGACCGTGGAAGACTGGACGCAAGCATGACCGACAAGAAAATCGACAGCCTCAAGCACAAGAAGGCCACCCGCGCCCGCATTCCCAGCCAGGAAGAAGCCGGCTACGAAAACAACGAGCCCAACCGCGCCGACCTGCCCCTGAACCCCGTCACCACTCGCGGCCAGGACCCGGAGTTGTACTGGATGCACAAGTACGGCGCAGCCGACGACCAACGCGATCTCGAACTCGACATCCGCTCGCTCTACCGCGTCGAACATATCGCCCCGGAAAAACTGATCCAGCGCCTGTACACCCTGAAGCGCGAAGCCGCGCACCAGGACGATCTCTTTGTCGACGAACTGTTCGGCAATTACAAGGACGTCGACGAACTCGACAAGCCGCAGAGCTACTACAAGCACGCCGACCGCTGGGCCAACCGGTTGATCCAGGGCGACAGCCTGATGGTCATGGGCAGCCTGCTCGAACGCGAGGCGATGAAGGGCAAGGTGCAGATGATCTACATCGACCCGCCCTACGGCATCAAGTACAACTCCAACTGGCAGATGCGCCTCAATGACCGCAACGTCAAGGACGGCGACGACGCCAGCCTCTCCGGCGAACCGGAAGTCATCAAGGCCTTCCGCGACACCTGGGAACTGGGCATCCACTCCTACCTGAGCTACCTGCGCGACCGCCTGCTGGTCGCCAAGGAGCTATTGACCGAAAGCGGCTCCTGCTTTGTGCAGATCAGTGACGAGAACGTGCATCTGGTGCGCTGCCTGATGGATGAAGTGTTTGGGAGTGAGAATTTTGTTTCGCTGATTACGTTCAAAAAGACAACTAGCCAAACTTCGGAATTCTTAGCAGCCACGTCCGATTACGTGATTTGGTACTCGAAGAATCGGGCTGCCGTGAAATATCGGCAGCTATATAGAGAACGAAGCCTAGGTGAGGAGGGAGCAGACGCTTACACAAATGTTCTTCTTCCTAACGGAAGAATGCGGGCATTAACCAAAGAGGAGTTATCTAACCCGTCTTCCTTAGAAGCTGGGCTACGCCCATTTCGGTTTCAAGTTCTACATAGCGAGCGTAGTGGCCGACCGTCTGGTCCTGGTACAGCCATGCATTTTCCTGTGGACTTCGAAGGAACCGAATATTTTCCGCCGGGAACTCGGGGCTGGACAACAACGCAAGAGGGTATTCAACGCTTAAAAGATAAGGGGCGCTTGGGCATCCAAGGAAAATCACTTTCTTACATACGCCTCCTTGACGACTTTCCTGCTCTCCCGATCTCGAACTTATGGTTTGACACACAGTCAGGTAGTGGAATGGACAAAGTATATGTTGTCCAAACAAACGCCAAAATCGTCCAGCGCTGCATGCTCATGACCACCGACCCCGGCGACCTCGTTTTCGACCCGACCTGCGGGTCCGGTACCACGGCCCATGTCGCCGAGCAATGGGGCCGGCGCTGGATCACCACCGACACGTCCCGCGTCGCCCTGACCATTGCCAAGACCCGGCTGATGACCGGCAGCTACCCGTGGTACACCTTGCAGGACGAAAAGAACGGTCAGCCGCGGGAAAGCTGGGACGTGCGCCATGGCTTCGACTACAAAAAGGTGCAGCGCGTCACCCTCGGTTCGCTGGCCAACGACGAGCCACCGGAAGAAGTTACCCTCTACGACCAGCCGGCCATCGACCGGAAGAAATTGCGCGTCGCCGGGCCGTTGACCGTGGAAACCCTGCAAAGTTACGAGCCATTGGCGCCGGAAGCAGTGGCCGAGGCCAGCCTCGACCATGAGCGCATGGAGCAGTTCCAGTCCCGCGTTTTCGAGCACCTGAAAACCGCCGGGGTGAAAAACGGCGCGCGCAACGAAATGGCCGTCTTCGCCCGCGTCGATGCCCTGCCGGACAGCGCCTTGCACGCCGAGGGCTATTACGACACGGTCGACGGCGAACAGAAGGCTTATATCCACTTTGGCCCGCAGTTCGCGCCGATTACCCGGGCGGCGGTCAACGATGCCGTCAAGGCTTGCCGCAAGCACGGCGACGCCCAATGGCTGCTGATTCTCGGCTTTGCCTTCGAGTCCGATGTCGAGAACTCGGTACAGAACCAGCGGGCCGGCAGTTTCCGCGTCGACAAGGTGCGCATGCACGACGACCTGCTGCAAGCCGGCCTGACCAAGAAGGACAAGAAGGCCGCGACCTTCGTCACCATCGGCGAGCCGGATATCGGCATCCGGCGCGATGGCGACATCGCCACCGTGGAAATCCGCGGCCTGGACATCTACGACCCGATCAGGGATGAGGTCAAGGCGCGCTCGGTGGCCGACATCGCCTACTGGATGGTCGATGACGATTACGACGGCTCGAACTTCATGGTGCGCCAGGTGTTTTTCTGCGGCGGCGACAAGGACGATTTCGACAAGTGGAAGCGTGGCCTTTCCGATCTGGCCAAGGCAAAAACCCGTAAAAAGGTGGAAAATACCCTCAAGATCGAACTCGACTACGAGGCCTTCGACCGCCTCTACGGCTTTGTCTCGCATCCCATCCCGTTCAAGGCCGGCAAGCGGATAGCCGTGCGCGTCGTCAGCCAGTTCGGGGAAGAATCAACCAAGATATTGTCATTGTGAGATTGCCATGATCATCACCCCCTGCCGTCTGCGTTTGAAAATCACCCTTGAAGGCTCCGAGCCGGCAATCTGGCGCCGGGTCGAGGTCAACGACGCCCTGACTTTCTTCCAGTTGCACCGGGTCATCCAGGAGGCCATGGGCTGGGAAGACGACCACCTCCACGAATTCGTGGTGGCGCGCCAACGAGTCGGCACCGTCTACGACGACGGCGTCATGTTCATGGAGCAGGAGGAAACGATCCCCGAACGTCGTACCCGGCTTTCCGATCTCCTGAAGGACAACAAGAAATTCCGCTACTGGTACGACTTCGGCGACGACTGGTGGCACACGGTCACCATCGAAAAACGGCTGCCGGCCGATGCGGAGGCTCCCCCGGCACAGCTCGTTGCCGGCGAAAACGCTTGCCCGCCGGAGGATTGCGGCGGTATCTGGGGTTACGCCGATCTTCTCGTCGCCCTGGCCGACCCCGACCATGAGGAACACGAGGACTTCAAGAACTGGATCAGCGCGGAGTTCGACCCGCGCGCCTTCGATCTTCAGGCCCATGCGCGGCAGGTCGCGAAAACTGTCAGGAAACCGGCGCGGGCAAAGAAGCCCGCGGCGGAGTAAAATCTTTTTTTCGTTTTTCGATGAGAGAGCAGCATGGCCGGACATTCCAAATGGGCTAATATCCAGCACCGCAAGGGCCGTCAGGATGAAAAGCGCGGCGCCGCATTCTCGCGGATGGCCAAGGAAATTACCGTTGCTGCCAAGATGGGCGGCGGCGATCCCGGCTTCAATCCGCGCCTGCGGCTGGCGGTCGACAAGGCCAAGGGCGTCAACATGCCCAAGGACAAGATCGACAACGCGATCAAGAAGGGCACCGGCGAACTGGAAGGCGTCGAATACGTCGAGGTGCGCTACGAAGGCTACGGCATCGGCGGCGCGGCGATCATGGTCGACTGCGTGACCGATAACAAGGTGCGCACGGTGGCCGATGTGCGTCACGCCTTCTCCAAGTACGGCGGAAACCTCGGCACCGACGGCTGCGTCGCCTTCCAGTTCAAACACTGCGGCCAGATGATCTTCGCCCCCGGCACCGACGAGGCGGCGCTGATGGATGCTGCCATCGAGGCGGGCGCCGACGACGTGGCGAGCAACGACGACGGTTCGATTGAGGTCATCACCGCGGCGAACGACTTCATGGCGGTCAAGGATGCGCTGGAGGCCGCCGGCTTCAAGCCGGAATTCGGCGAGGTGACGATGAAGCCGGAGGGTGAGACCATCCTCGCCGGCGACGACGCCGTCCGCATGCAGAAGCTGCTCGATGCGCTGGAAAACCTGGATGATGTTCAGGACATCTACACCACCGCGGTGATGGACGAGTGATAGCCGGCGACAGGCAAGGGCAGGGCGGCGTTGAATGCCGCCTTTTTCTTTGATGCAGCGCTTTTATCCTTTCCTTTTCGTCTTCCTGTGGAGCACCGGCTTCATCGGCGCCAAATACGGGCTGCCGTATGCCGAGCCGCTGTCCTTCCTGCTGACCCGCTATGGTTTCGTCATCGCGCTGATGACGGTGATCGCGCTGGCGACCCACGCACCGTGGCCGCGGGAGCCGGTTCAATGGCTGCATATCGCGGTTTCCGGGCTCCTCGTGCATGCAGTCTATCTCGGTGGCGTCTTCGTCGCGATCAAGCACGGGTTGCCGGCGGGAGTCACCGCGCTGGTCGTCGGCATGCAGCCGCTGCTGACCGCCTTCGGCGCCGGCTGGCTGCTCGGCGAAGCGGTCAGCGGCCGCCAGTGGGCCGGGCTGGCGCTCGGCTTCGTCGGCGTCGGGCTAGTGGTTTCCGGCAAGTTCGGCGACGGAGCGGCGCTCGGGCCGATGCTGATTCCGGCGCTCGTCGCGCTGCTCGGCATCACCGCCGGCACGCTCTATCAGAAGCGTTTCTGCGCGGCGTTTGATCTGCGCACCGGTTCGGTGATTCAATTCGTTCCGACCGCCATCGTCACCGCGCTGGCCGTTGCACTGTTCGAGGATTTCCGCATTTCATGGACGCCCGCTTTCGTCTTCGCCCTCAGCTGGCTGGTGCTGGTGCTTTCGCTCGGCGCCATCAGCCTGCTCAACCTGCTGATCCGTAGCGGTAGCGCGGTCAATGTGGCCAGCCTGTTCTATCTGACGCCAATTTCCACAGCAGTGATCGCCTGGGCGGTTTTTGGCGAAAAACTGACGTTGACCGCAACATTCGGCATGTTGCTGGCAGTCGGCGGCGTCTATCTGGTGGCGCGCGCGAAATGAGCGCGCCGCGTATCGTCGGCATCGACCCGGGGTTGCGGGTGACCGGCTTTGGGGTCATCGAGCGGCATGGCAACCAACTGGTTTATGTCGCCAGCGGGTGCATCAAGTCGAACGACAAGCAATCGCTGCCGGAACGGATCAGGACACTGTTTGCCGGGATCAGCGAGGTCATCGCCACCTACGGGCCGGATCAGGCGGCGGTGGAAAAGGTGTTCGTAAATGTCAATCCGCAATCGACATTGCTGCTCGGCCAGGCGCGCGGCGCAGCACTCAGCGCGCTGGTTCATGCCGGGCTGCCGGTTGCGGAATACACGGCGCTGCAGGTCAAGCAGGCGGTGGTCGGGCAGGGCAAGGCGGTAAAGGAACAGGTCCAGCACATGGTGATCCGGCTGCTCGAGCTGCCCGGCGCGCCGACCGCTGACGCCGCCGACGCGCTGGCCTGCGCGATTTGCCATGCGCACGGCGGGCAAGGGCTGGGCGCCATGGCAACCGCGGGGTATCGCATTCGCGGCGGACGGCTGATAGGATGATAAGCTGTGTGAAAATACAGTATCCCGCCGCGAGGAAGATTGCGCTGAAATGATTGGACGACTGACCGGCCTGCTGGTCGAAAAGAACCCTCCGCAGATCGTAGTCGACGTCAACGGCGTCGGCTACGAGATTGATGTGCCGATGAGCAGCTTCTACAACCTGCCCGCCGCTGGCGAGAAGGTCACGCTGCTGACGCACTTCGTCGTGCGTGAAGATGGCCAGTTTCTCTACGGCTTCCTGACCGAAGCCGAGCGCTTTGCCTTCCGCCAGTTGCTGAAGATCTCCGGCGTCGGTGCACGAATGGCGCTGGCGGTGCTCTCCGGCCTTTCCGTCGGTGACCTGGCGGCGGCCGTGGCGCAGCAGGAGGCCGGGCGGCTGATACGGATTCCGGGCATCGGCGCCAGGACGGCCCAGCGCCTGCTGCTGGAACTCAAGGGCAAGCTGGCCGAAACGACCGGCGCCACGCTGACCGCTCCGGTCAACGCAGCCCGCCAGGACATTCTGAACGCGCTGTTGGCCCTCGGTTACAACGAGCGCGAAGCGGCCTCTGCACTCAAGCAGCTGCCGCCCGATGCCGGCATCTCGGAGGGCATCCGGCAAGCGCTCAAGCTGCTCTCGAAGGTCTAGGAGATGATCGACACGGACGACCCCAAGCGGCTGGCGCAGATCGCGCTCGTCGCGCTGCTGATCATCGGCTGCATTGCCGTTCTGCTACCGCTGATCGGCGCCATCCTGTTTGCCTTCGTGCTGTGGATCTGCACCTGGGAGCCGTATGCGGAACACTTGCTGCCGCGCATCGGCGGCCGCCGGACACTGGGCGCGAGCCTGATGACACTGCTGCTGGTGCTGGTGATGCTGGTACCGATGATTTTCCTTGTCACCAGTCTGGCGAGCAGTTTTACCAGCCTGCGCGAAGAGGTCGCTCCGCGCATCGAGCAGGCACTGGCAGCCAAACCACCCAAATATCTCAGCGACCTGCCACTCATCGGCAGCGAAATCGATACTAGCTGGAAGAACATCACCAGCAACCGTGAGGAACTCAATGCAGCCCTCAAGGCATTTGCCGCTCCTGCCCAGCGCCTGGCGCTGGCGACCGGCAAGATTGCCGGCAATGGTTTGCTGCAACTGGCGCTGACGCTGTTCGTCATCTTCTTCCTCTATCGCGACGGCGCGGTCATCGCCCAGGCACTCTACGCCGGCGCCCGCAAACTCGGCGGCGACCTTGGCGAGGAAATGATCGAACGAACGCGCGGCACGGTCATCGGGGTCATGCTCGGCCTGGTCGGCACCGCCGCCGCCCAGGGCGCCGTGGCAATGGTCGGTTTGATGATCGCCGGCGTGCCGTCTGCGGTTCTGCTCGGCTTTGCCACCTTCTTCCTGTCGATGATCCCGATCGGCCCGCCGCTGGTCTGGGGTGGCGCGGCCTTGTGGCTCCACGACAAGGGCGAGACCGGGTGGGCGATCTTTCTGATCTTCTACGGACTGCTGGTGATCAGCAGCGTCGACAACTTCCTGAAGCCGTTCCTGATCGCCCGCGGCTCCGGTATCTCCGTACTGCTCATCGCTCTCGGCGTGATCGGCGGCGTACTCGTGTTCGGCTTCATCGGCATCTTTCTCGGTCCGGTGCTGCTCGCCCTCGGCCACATGCTTCTCGCGCGCTGGATCAATGAGGAGAAAGCTGCATGATCGAAACCGATAAATTGGTCGCCCCTCAAGGGGGCGTCCTGCGGGGCGCCGAACGCCTGATCGCGCCACAGGCGAAATCGGCGCAGGAAGAGGCGCTCGAACGTGCGCTGCGCCCCCGGCGCCTCGCCGACTACACCGGCCAGGTCAAGATCCGCGAACAACTCGAAATCTTCATCCAGGCCGCCCGTCAGCGCAGCGAATCGCTCGACCATGTATTGCTGTTCGGCCCACCGGGGCTGGGCAAGACGACGCTGGCCCACATCGTCGCCGCCGAAATGGGCGTCAATCTGCGCTCGACATCCGGCCCGGTGCTCGAACGCGCCGGCGACCTCGCCGCCATCCTGACCAACCTTGAACCGCACGACGTGCTGTTCATCGACGAAATCCACCGTCTGAGCCCGGTGGTCGAGGAAATCCTCTACCCGGCGCTCGAGGATTTCCAGATCGACATCATGATCGGCGAAGGTCCGGCGGCGCGTTCGGTCAAGCTCGACCTGCCGCCGTTCACGCTGGTCGGTGCGACGACGCGCGCCGGTATGCTGACCAACCCGTTGCGTGACCGCTTCGGCATCGTCGCCCGCCTCGAGTTCTACACGGCTGAGGAGCTGAAGAGCATCGTCAGTCGCTCGGCGTCATTGCTCAACGCACCGCTCGACGCCGAAGGCGCGCTGGAAATCGCCCGCCGTTCACGCGGCACACCGCGCATTGCCAACCGCTTGCTGCGCCGGGTACGCGACTATGCCGAAGTCAAGGCCGACGGCAACATCACGCGCGGCGTCGCCGATGCCGCGCTGGTCATGCTCGACGTCGACCGGGCCGGCCTCGACATCATGGACCGCAAGCTGCTGTCGGCAGTGATCGACAAGTTCGGCGGTGGCCCGGTCGGCGTCGACAACCTGGCCGCGGCAATCGGCGAGGCCCGCGATACCATCGAGGACGTCCTCGAACCCTACCTGATCCAGCAGGGCTACCTGCAGCGCACGCTGCGCGGTCGCATCGCGACACCGGCCATTTATCGGCATTTGGGGCTGGCGGGTCCGAACAGTACCGTTGTGCGCGATCTGCTGGCCGACTAGTAAACCGAGCCTGGAAAGCAAGCACTGTTGGCTTAGAACAGAGGAAGGCGGCCAATCATGACCGCCTTCCTTACTTCCGGACTAATTGAGCCGTTATTTACTCTTGCGACGACGCGCAAACGCAAGGCTCGTAAGTCCGAGGCCAAGCAAGGCCAACGAACCCGGTTCCGGAACCGAATTCGTTGGGGTTACGGACTCAACATAGATCACCATATCTTGATAATCCTTGTCTGAACCAGCATTGAAGGCAACATCCTCCCATCCCAGGATGTAGCTTGAAGCACCCCAGATGCCAGCCGCGCGAGTCGGCAACTTGATCGTGTCGCCATCACCCTGAAAAGCGACCAAATGATCATCACCACCGTTCAAGCCAGCTTGCGAGAAGAACAGCCCCCCGGGTCCGAGGATGTAGTAACCAAAGGTGCTTGACGTGAACTGAGCAGAGGAACCGCCGAACTGAGTGAACAGAAAAGTATCGGTAACACTCAAAAGGCTTTGCAATCCGCCAGTTGCACCGCCACCAAACAACTGCAACGTAGTCGCAGTGTTGTACGGATCGTAGATACCAAAGCTATTATAGGGTGCGTTGCCTGCCACCTGAATAATCATCGTAGCAATTGAGCCACCGGATGCTTCTATCTGGAACATACCAGACTCAGCCGCCTGATTGGTGTTAACGTCAGGCGCAAGCGTGGTAGATGTTCCCGCTGCGGTATAGAGGTTGTTAATGACTGTTTGCAGATCCGGGCTTTCACCGTTAAGAGTGACAGGCGTCGCAAAAACGCTCGCCGAGGCCAGCAATGCAGTTCCGGCAAGTATTGTCTTTAGGGCTTTCATTTGTAAACTCCTTAATTTAACTAATCGTTATCTGAATAGATCATACCACAACTTACCAAAAGCAATATGTGTGCCACTATTAAAAATCAATGACTTATAATCTTTTGCGCGGAGCGGTGTAAAAAAATCCGACACCATGGAAATAGGGAGCAGGCCACGGTTTTCCCATCGCAAAACAAACCCACTGATTCCGGTTCTGGCGTTTTGCGCGGCCTGCCCGATGTTCCCGACTGCACCCGTCGCCCAGGGCCTCCGCACTCGGAATGAATAATTCCATTGGTCATGATTTCCCAGAAAAAGTCGTTAAGATTCAGCACGTTATGCCATCATCTTGTAAACCCATCGAAAATCACGTCTGCTCTCGTCTTTTGGGTGTCCCCAATGAGCGCGACGAAAGGTCTGGTTTTGATGGAATGCTTGAACGAAATCGATGATCCCCGGAAGGCCAGCAATGGGACGCGGCATGACTTTCGGGAGATGCTCGTGATGGCGATCGCCGGTGTTCTCTCGGATTGCGACAGTGTGGAAGACGTTGCTGCCTGGGCGCAATCGCGTGAGCAGTGGTTGCGTCGGTTTCTGGTGCTGAAAAATGGCGTGCCGTCCGAAGACACCTTTCTGCGACTCTTTCGCCTGCTTGATCCTGGGCAATTCGAAGCCAGCTTCCGGCGCTGGGTGACTCAGGCCGTACCGACGTTGGCAGGAACGATTGCGGTCGACGGCAAAACGGTGCGTGGATCGGGCAATGGTGGCGAAGACGCCATTCACCTGGTTAGCGCCTTCGCCACCCAACTGGGCATTGCCCTGGGTCAGGAGAAGGTCTGCGGCAAGAGCAACGAAATCACCGCCATTCCCGAATTGCTTGAAGCGCTTGCGATCGACGGCTTTCTGGTCAGTATCGATGCCATGGGCTGCCAGCGCGCCATTGCCCGAAAGATCATTGACAAAAAAGCGGATTACCTGCTCGCCGTCAAAGGCAATCAACCCAAGCTGTTCAACGCGATCCAGGGCGCTTTCATTGATCGTCGAGAGACAGCGGGGCGAAACGAACACGTCGAGAAATCGCATGGCCGCGTGGTGGCGCAAATCGCGTCGATCCTGCCAGCGGAAGGCGTCGTGGTGTTGGCTGACTGGCCGGAGTGCGCCGTCATTGGCCGCATTGACTCGGTACGTCAGGTCACCGGCAAGGCGGCGACGCTGGAGCAACGGTATTACATTGCCTCGCGGGCTTTGACGCCTGAGCAACTGGCCCAAGCGGCCCGTAGTAAAGGGGACTGAGATATTCAGCAGGGAGGAAGCGCGATATTTGTGGGATATGCCGCTTGTTAGTGGGCTATATCGCGGGAACTGAATAAAATTACTTTAGCGACAGGAAACAACTATCCTAGCCGGTTTTAGGAGCCTGCCAGGCCAAGCGCACCAACTGCGCTGACCACAAGAGATGAGCATGCGGAGGTTCGGATTTCCGTCGAGGCGCCGTTATTAAGGTCAATCACAATGACCAGAGTTAAACCAGCGATAACGCTGGAGCCGCCGTCAGTATTTTTCAGGCTCTGGGCATGTCGATACAAAGTAGAGCAGGCAACGGTGATGCCGGAGGCAGCCAATTCATCGCGAATCAGATCAATGTGTTCATATTGATAGCGCCGAATCATGCCGGATACTTTGGCCTGCTGCTCAGGCGTCAACTTTGTGATCTGGTGAGAGCGGCCCATGTTTTCCTCAACGTTTAGTCAATGGCTTGGTCCAGGAACCTGGTCACTATGTCGAGTAGTGCGGCCTCATCATCTGGTGCCAGCGTGCCGGCATCGGGGTCGGCGAAGAGCAGACCGCGTCGTACCATTTTCTTGATTCCGAACTCGTGATAGGCAGCGTAGGGCTGGCCGAAGCCGACCGTGGCGCTGTGGTCGTCGAACGCATGGCTGAGGCTGCGTAGCATATGGCCATGGCGATCGAGCATGCGCTTGTTTCCATCCTTCGGGTAGGTTTTGACTGTCGAAGGCATCCACGGAATCCAGGCCGCGCCAAGCGGGTCGCTCTGCGTCTCGAAGCGGCCCCTGATTCGGGTTTCCATTTCGTCGCCGACGTCCTTCATCACCGGCGAAAGATCGTTGGTGACCGTATAGAGCCGATCCAGTACCTCGCGTAGCGGGGAGGAATCGACAGTGACGACGAGGCTCATGACTGTGCTGGATTCTTGCGCAGGAACTCAGGGATTTCGAGCGGGCCGGTCACCGGCTTTACCAACTCAAACAGGATGCCGTGGTCGCCGGGAAATGGCTCACGATGCCCGTGATAGGCACTCCACAGCGCATCAGGTATGCCCCCGGGAAACGCCGTGCAGATTCTCCAGCCGCGATGATGTGTACAGCGCTCGCACGTATCTGAGCGCAACGGGTTATTGCGGGGACCATCAATCACGCTTGGTGGCTGGTCATACGGCATCGTTTTTCCTGCGGATTCGACGGTAGCCGATATTAACCTCGGCATTCACTTCTTCCCAGATCATATGGTCGATGATGGGCGCGCTTTCATCCTTTCCGATCAGGCCCGCGGCAATGGCGTCGTTAACTCGCCGCGTGACATCCGCTTCGATACGCGAAACCATGGGCTCCAGCACTTCCACCCAGTATGCCGGACCACTGGGAATCCCTTCCGGGAAAATGGCAGAATAACGGAATTCACTATCCACCACATGGGTTGCTGCGAGCCCATGCCAAACCGCCAGCTTGATGTCCTCAACCGTGAACGACTGGGGAGACCCTGGGTGGTTATGAATCAAGACGCCGTCCGTCAGCTGCGCGAGCATGTCGCCCGGGAGTTCGACCATATCCTCGGTACCGACCGCCCGCGCCAACTCCGTGCCTTTGCTGTCGAGCAGCACCAGGTGTTCCAGCGGTTCTCCGACAATCTCGGTCTCGACTCTGGCGAGCGCTTCCGGTAAATTTCCGCCATAAACGCCATCCGCCAAAGCCGCCTGAGCCAGCGGCGCCGGCAGCGCAGCGACCTTCTCCGCAGCCACCTGGCGCAAGCGATAGGCGCGCGCCATCCCAGGATTGAAATCAAACCCCGGCATGACACCGGCCGGAACCTCGCTGATATCCCCGGTGCGCTGATTGACAAAAGTCTGCAAGTCGTCCGGCGGCGCCACTTTATTGAACGGAATTTGCTCGACATCCGGGATGCGCTTGACCGTGCCGTCCGCGTTAAACTCGTAATTTGCCCGGTATTCCGAATAACCCTTGTCGTACTCGGCCTGCGAGACGCCCGTCGCATGGCAGCGGCAGCGGTAGCCGTTCGGCGGAAAGCGGGTTTTCCAGAACGGATCGTCAACCGGTAGCACCAGGTTATCCCAGCGCTGATGCTGCGCCCGCACCCGACCGTCGCGCCGGGTGATGTAACGGATGTAAGGCCGCGCCGCCTTGTTGTCAGCGATGCGCTGCCATAAGCCGGCGGCGTAGGCCTGGCGCGTATTGGTATCAAAAATCAGCTTGAGGCGCGCCGAATCGAACTTGGTCGTCACCGCCTCGCCAGTAAACTCATCAATCAGCGTTTTCTCGCCCCACCAGCCCTCTTTTTTCAGCAGAGCCTTGGTGTCGCGTATCCAGTCGCGGCGCGTCAGATCGCCGCCCACCGACGCCGTGATGCTGTCCTGCATTGCCTTCAGGATGTCCATCCGCGCCAGCCGGCTGACGGTGAACTGCTGCGTGTGTTCATCGTGCCACAGGTCCTGCCAGGAATAAGTCCGCGTCAGTTGATCGCGCCCCTGCAGATAGTCAATCGCCTGCTGAGGCGGCAGCCTGAACAGGTAAGCGAACTCCTGGGCGGCGCTCCTAGCCATGGGTATCAATCCCTGCATCTGGAGCGATGCCCGCCAGGCCGGCCAAGCGCGCCGTAAACGCCATCTTCGCCAGCGCTTCAGCCAGCGCGGTACCATCCATTTTCGCCAGCAGCGCCGGAAGTCGGGCGATCAGTTCAGCGGCGGTTTCGCCGTTGCGCTCGGCCTCGTCGAAAGCCTCCTGCAGGGGCGCCACCATCGGATCGAGCAGCGGCTGCCAGTGCGCCGATTCGGCCTCGATCAACTGGTCGATGGCATCCCCGGTAACGCCGAGCGGCCCGGCCTCGGCAAAGCTGGCCGGCTTGTCGGTTTTTGGCGATTTTTGGCCGTCGACCGCGACCCTAGGGAGTGCAGAGCCAGGGGGCGCCATAACTGGAGGAATAACTGGCATCGGCACCGCAGCCTTCCGGCTCCACCCATCGCCGTACTTCGCCCGCACCGCCTCTTCCGAAAGCTCCCAGCCCATGTCGGCCACGTTCTTGTCGGCCTCGCTCTCGACCTTCCGGTCCTCTTCCTCGCTGATGTCGCGCGAGACCAGGCACGGCTCAAAGCCGTTGTATTCGCAAATCCACTTGATCAAGGTCGAGTTCAGGGTATCCGACAATAAATCGGCATCGGCCTGCACCAGGTCAAGCCGCGTCGACTGGCGTTCCTTGCTCGCCGCCGCCAGCGCGCCGCCACCTGAGGCCCGCGGCTCCTGGCCAATCATCACCTCGGCGATCCAGTCATCCATGTACTCGCACAGCGACTGCTGCGTCGTCACGCTGCCGGTCAGCTTGCTTTCCAGCAGCTCCAACTGCATGCCCTCCGGCGTCATCACCACGCCATCGTTGCTGATCGCGCGCAGCGCGTCGAACAGTGTGCCCTTTTCCTTTGGCCCGGCATTTTTCGGATAGCGGCCCCACGGCGTCGGCGAGCCAAAGCGATCGTTCAGTTTATTCCACGAGATGATGCTCTTGCGCTTGAAGAAAACCGGCCAGTACAACTGCAGGCCCAGGCCTGTTCCGTAGGGATTGTCATCCTCGGAGTTTACCCGGTGCACGATCAGGCACCTCTCGCGGATAGGTACGCCGGTCAGCATGTTTTCCCGTGTCAGCAGGCGCAGTTCGGCATCCGAGTTCTCGTCGGTCTGCACATAAACAAAGCGCCGTTGACGCCGCTTGGTAACCCGTTCAGGAACTACCAGGCCATCGCGCACCGTCCACACAATTTCGCTGACCGCATAGCCCATCATCAGCGCATCCATCAGATCGCGACAGACCTGGTCGAATCCGATCGTCTTGAGGATCGCCGTCAGCGTCTCGGCGTCCGCCTTGCCGCCCTCAGTGATCGGTTCGACCGTCCACTCCCGTCCGACCAGCGCGCCGATCCGCTTGTCGAGCATCGCCGCCACCTTGCCATCGCGCTTCAGGTCGCGATAAATCTCGATGTTCTGGCCCTTCTCCAGCAACAGAGGATCGTTGCTGCGCAGGACGCCCATGTAATTCGTTTCGAACGGATCGCGCAGACGGTTGGCGACCTCGGTATCGAGCTCCGGCCCGGCGATTACCGCCGCTTTAGACTGTTTAGTAACCATAAAGAAACCCTGCGCTTTCGCTTGTCGAGCCACGCGGACCGTCGCTCGTGAATTCAATCGGTGCTGCTTGGTCGCTCGCCGCATGCTTTGCCAGCGCCAGCGCCCAGAAACGGTCGGCGTGTCCGTCCGGCGTACTCTCGGCGACAAAGCGGATATTGCCGGCCGCCGTCGTCACCTTCTGCACCTTGCGCAGGTCGGAACGGATGACCGGGTCGTCCGGAATGCGCAACATGCGATCCTCCATCGCCCCTTTCAGCGGATAAGCCAGCGCCTCCTTGACCTGGCCGGAAAAATTCACCGCCTCGACCCGATGCTCGCCGAACTTGTCCTGCGCATCGTCGGCCCAGCCGATACCGAGGCCCGTCGAGTCGATGCAAATCCGGTCGCAGATTTCGAACCACGGATAGAGGATGGCCTCCTGCGCGCTCTTGCGCATACACTGCATAGGGATCACCTTGCGCGTGTACAGCACATCGCCAAGCTGCTCGACAACCCACAACACCGTCAAATCCTTCTTGCGCCCGATATCCACGCCGCAGAACAGACGCCCGCTGAACGCATCGCTTGCTTCGCGCTCCCAGTCGGTGCCGGCGCCGTACTCACAGCCGGTAATCAGCTCGTACTCGATGAACTTGCTGTCATCGTCGGCCGGGATGCACATATATTCCTGGTCGAACGACTCCTCGTCTGCCGCTCCGCGCCGGATGAACTCGAAATACTCGGCCTCGTCCATGTCCTGCTGCTCGGCATCGGCCGGCAGAGCCTGCTGCAGTGTGTACAGAAAGCCCTGGTCGAGGGCATCCTGCAGCGTCACGCGGTGCAGGCTCAGCTTCTTCGGATTTGCCTTCTCGCGCGCCTCGCGGATCAGCCCGTTGAAGAATGAATTTGAACCGCGATGCGTCGAAACTACCTCCATGCAGCCGCCCCAGGTGATGCCGGGGTAGGCAATCGCCCACATCTTGCGCTGGTCGCGGTGCAGCGCGAACTCATCCAGGATACGGCTGCCGCGCTTGCCCGCCTGCGCGTCCGGGTTGCTCGACATGCTGTGGATGCGCCGGCCGCTGGCGAACTGCAGCACATAGGCCGTCAGCTTTTCCTTGGGGTCGATCACTACCTCGCCGAGGTCCTCCGCCGCCATGTTCATGATCCCGGCCCACAGCTTGCAATCCTCGATAAAAAGCCGCGCCTGAATGTCGTCGCGGCTGCTCACCCACTCATCGTGCCGCGCGCCCTGGGCCGCCACGCGCTCATCTGCGCCGTAGGCCGTCGCCCAGCTAATGCCGATCTGCCGCGATTTTTCCATCAGCTTGAGGCGCGAAGTATCCTGAATCCAGCGCGACTGGAACGGCAAAAAGATCGCCTCAGGATTGGCAGGAATGATCTTGCAGCGGCCCTTGCGTGCGGCCATTACATAATCCCCAGTGCCGCGCGAATCGCCAGCTTGGTCTCTTCGGTCACCCCGCTCTTGACGCCCATCGCGTCGAGCTTGACCTTCTGCTCCTCGAGCAGCTTGTCGCGCGCCATCTTGGCCACCGCCTGGCGCTCGCGCAGGTTCAGGCTACGTGATTCCTGCGCCGCCTTCGCCGCCTTGGCCAGGTCGAGCACGTCGCCGATGTCGGCCGACTCCTGCCCAAGCTGGTCGAACGCCGCGCGCGTCGCCAGTGTTGTCACCGCCTGCGCCAACAGCGCGCCCGACTTGTCGTCGAAATCCTCGCCCAACTCGGCGACCAGTGCCGAAGCCGCCGTCGACATCGCCCGCTGCGTCTGCATTACCTCCTCGAAGCCCATCCGGTAGCGCCCGAGCGCCGAGCGCGATGGCGCCGTGTCCAGATCAGGAAACGCCCCGCGCACGTCGGCGAACAGTTCGTCCAGCGTCAGGCGGTTTTCCCGCAGGCGCTTCTCGATATGCCCCCGCACCTCGGGCGGCAGCTTGTCGATGGTCGATTTGCGGCCCATCTCAAGCCCTCGGCCGGGAAATGCCATCAACGCTGGCGCGGCCATCGGCCACATCCTGGCCCCGCTCGCTCAGTGTCGCCACCAGCACCGATCCCGCCTTGTCGATCTTGATCAGCCCCTGTTCCTGCAGCCAGCACAGTTCGGTCTTCGCCTGGTCGCGCGTCACCGCATGTCCGAACTGGTCGAGCATATTCGCCAGCACCGAGCTATTCGCCCGGTACGCCGGCATCTCGCCCAGAACCCGCAGGATCACCAGGCGCACATCCTTGCGCAAGTACTCGGCGAAACTCATTGTCGTCTTCCTTCATTCAGCAGGTAACTATGAATCAGGTCGATGGTCTTGCTGGTCGAGGAGAACTCGCCCTCGATGCGCCGCATCGCCCCGGCATCCTCATCGATCCGCGTGTGAATCCGCATCAGGTCGCTGTGCTTCGGTGAATTCTGCAATCCCCCTTTGATCCCAGATAGGTCGGACTCGTGCTTGTCAAGGCGGCTGTCCATGTCACTGCGCAGGGCGGAGAGCCGGGCGTCGATAATGTCGTTGCGGTTGCCGTAGCGCACGTAGAGCCAGACGCCAGCCGTCGCAATGGCGTTAATCATCTGGAATAGCAGACCACCAAACAGCTTGATCTCGTCGATTCCCATGCCGCTAAACCCTTGTTCCATGACCCGCTCTCTCAAGATCGCGCTGGCACTCGATGCACGTCTGCACGCCCTGCACCAGGCGCCGGCGCAAATCGTTGATCGCCTCCTCGCAGATGGCGCAAAATTCAGCCGACGGCAGCGCCGCCATACAATCGGCGCGGCGCGCCATACTGGCCAGAGCATCGCTGCGCATCTCTTCCTCACGCTCTTGCGCGCGGTCAATTTCATCACTCACTACCTGAAACCTTGTAAAAATCAGCTATGGCGTCGATTCGCCCACGGCAGGTGTCGTAGGATCGCCGGGCATAGGCGATCCAGAAAGCGACGTCGGTATCGCTGGCAGTTCCGGCATCGGCGAGAGCAGGCTCGCCGGCGGGCGCGGGCAATGCTGGATGCTTGAGGCCAGTGGCGTCGTTGAGCAGGCGGACAGTGCCAGGATTAAGGCAAGGGCGGCCAGTAGTGGTTTTGCGTAGCGCATTCTGAGTCTCCTGTAAAGCGGCGTCGCGGGCTGTTTCGGCCGCCGTAGCGCGCGCCGAGAGCATCTCGCCCTGGCGCTCGGCCTCCACCAGCGCGTCGAGGTTCTGGCGCGCGGCAGCCTCGTTGGCGCTGGCCTGCGCGGACTTGATGTCAGCGATATCAGCATCCTTGCGCCAGCCGTTAACCTCCCAGCCAGCGAAAAAAAGCAGCGCGGCGATGGCCACGACAATGATTGCCCGGATGGTTTGATATCCGGCAACTCCGGGTTGTATCCACTGGACCGGGTTCATAGACAGGGCGCCGTCAAGTTATGTCCGGCAGTGCCGGACGGTATCCTCTGGATGACCAGATCACACCCCAACGTCTGGTCCGGGCGAATCGCCAGATTGGCAAAAACACAAGCGGCACCGCTCAATAGCAGCAGCCAGAACAGAATGGCGGCCAGATGCTTCATGGCGCCATCCCCAGGCACTGCTTGTTCTCCGCCTGGCGGCGCGTCCATAGGCCGCCACAAAGGCGCTTGTTTTCCGGCAGGGAACAATCTTTATTCTTGAAAAAGCGCCAGCGCAGGATTTGCGCGCAAGCGCCGTCATAGTCGCCGGCGTTCAGCAGCCTGACCAGGTTCGATCCACAGAAAGCAGTCGGACCCACGTTGTACGCCATGTCGACATAGGCATCGTACTCACCCTGCGTCAGCGGCACCGTCACGCAGCCCTTGAGCTTGCCCTCGTAGGCCTGCACGTCGCGTAGCGCCTTGCCAAGAGCCTTCGGTGGCGTCGTCCTGTCCGCCAGCTGCACCGGTGAACCGTCATCGCGCGTCGTGCTGCCGAAACCGACCGTCGGCACGTCGCCCGGAACCGGAATAATCGCCTTGTCGCTGTAGCCCTCGCTGGCTACCAGCGCCACCAGGGCAGTCGCCGAAAGTGCCAGGGCGGCGAGCGCGGAGCGCGGGCGGTTGATCATGGCTTGGTAAGCGCCTTTTGCGTGACATTGCCGGCGATGTAGGCGCCGACGGTGGCAATCACCACCGCTGAATAGACGCCGTCGGCGATCTGGCCACCATAAACCAGCGCCGTGGCACTGGCCAGCGAAGCCAGCGCCAGCAGGAACTTGCGCGAGGAGTAGCTGATCATGACCAGAACCGCCAGGCAATCGCCGCCAACGCGATGGCAGCAAGGTACAAAATCCAGAACAGGCCAGCGGCGTTGATGTTTTTCACGGCTTTTGCTCCCCGGGGGCAGACTTTTGATTTTTGGCCAGATAGCGCTTTGGCTCAATCCAGCACGGGGTGTTCTCGTGGAAAATCCGCGCCCGCGTCTCAAGGGTGGGCGCCGCATTGCAATAGCCGTAATCGTCCAACCCCCAGCGCGGGGCGTTGGATTTGATAGAGTCGACGTAGTGGAGGCAGTCAATGCAGCGCATGCAAACAGATTGCCTTGCGCGCGCGAGAGGAGCTCAGTAAAAGGCTTTACTTGTTGCGGCGAGGTTGGCGCGCGCCATCGGCCATTCGGCTATTCTTTTTGTGCCTTCGCCAGGTCTTCCCTGAGCCGCCGCAGCTTTTCCTGCTTGACGTGGATATCGCTGTCGTAGCGGGTCGCCACCGCCTGCATCTCGGTCGCCAGGCTGTGTTCCAGGGTGGCGCCGGCCAGGTTGTTGCTGGCCAGCGATTTGCGTTCCTTGATCGTATTCAACTCCGCGTCGCGCGCCTGCTGGCTTTGGCTGATCGGCATCGCCACCGTCCAGTTCGGCGCCTGGGTGTCCGATGCCAGCCTGACGGCGCCGGAGAAGTCAGAATGGTGGTACGACGCAGGTAATGTGGTCGGCGGGCAGATATTTCGCCCAGTCATGGTCTTCCCCGATACTGCCCGCTTCAATGCCGTCGCCGTCAGCAACCTGCCGCTTTCCGCCGACGTGCTCGGCCTTGATCCAGTCCGTCTTCCGGTCGATGGCCGCGTGCCGATTCTGCGCAAGGGTGATGTCGTCGTTGTGCATCACACGGCGACCACCTCACCGGCCACCGTCAGTAACGGCCAGACGGTCAATCTCGGCCGCGAGCGCATCGCTCGCATGCGTGTCATCGGCAACGACGGCAATACGATCGCCACCGGCTACAGCACCAACCTCGACGCCGGGACCGTTACTTTCAGCGCCGTCGCCGGCTACAGCCAGCCGGTGCGCATCGAGCACCGCATCGAGGATATGGCGCTGTGCTCGGATGCCCAGATCAACGGCGATCTGGCCATTACCCGGCCGCTTACCCACGATTTCCCGCTCGGGTCGTATGTGAGCTCTGCCCTGCTCATGGGCGACCTGCGCGCCCGCGTTTCTGTGTTTTTCGACCAGCAGACTTTCATCGGGTGGTCCGATACGCTCTCAGGTGGCGCCGCCACCGGCACCTACAACCGCACCCAGTACCCGGTCATCGTCACCAACCGCGGAGCGATTCAGGAGCGCTGGGAGATCGTATTCACCAACAGCACGACAATCAACGTCATCGGTGAAACCATCGGCCAGATCGTCACCGGACACGCCATCGTCAATGACCTGGCGCCGCTCAACCCGGAAACCGCCGTGCCGTATTTCAGCATCGCCAAGGAAGGATGGGGTGCCGGTTGGGCGGCTGGCAACGTTATCCGCATGAATACCGTCGCCGCCAACTACCCGGTCTGGGTAGCCCGCACCGCGCTGCAAGGAAACCCGACGCAACAATCCGACCAATTCACCCTCGGCATCCGTGGCGATGTCGATGCTTAACCGGAGTCAATAATGCCAACGATCAAGACAAAATGGTTTTCCAGCGGTATGGCTGGCGCCCCGGCGCTTTCTGGAACTGTCG
Organism: Candidatus Dechloromonas phosphoritropha; assembly: GCA_016722705.1. Lineage (NCBI taxonomy): Bacteria > Pseudomonadati > Pseudomonadota > Betaproteobacteria > Rhodocyclales > Azonexaceae > Dechloromonas > Candidatus Dechloromonas phosphoritropha. Next base: position 1,587,359 of record JADKGN010000004.1, read on the forward strand.
GCGCCATGATCGCCGTGCTCGACGCCTGCCTCAAGAACGGCTTTAATCTGACCACGCTTACCAGCCTGGTAATCGCCTCAAACGTGGCCAAGGCGACCAAGGCAGGGCATGGCTACATCGTCAATCAGGCACTGGATGTGGAAGGCATCACAGGCGCCTGCGCGGAGATTAACGGGCAGGTCCGCGTAGCCTCGGTTACGACAGACACGTTTACTTTCGCTGCGGGCGGAATATCCGACCAGACGGCAACCGGGACGATCACATGCAAGGCATCCCCCGCGGGATGGGTCAAGCCTTTCTCGGCCACCAATCTCGGCGTCTACCGTTCTGGCAATGGCCTTTCATCGCTACAGTGCATCAAGGTTGATGACACCGTTGGTCAGTATTCATCTGTCACGGGGGCGGAAGACTACACGGATATCTCAACTGCAGTCAGCGCCTTCGGGACGAACTATTTCAAAAAGTCCAGTACGACGGACGCGACCGCCCGACCATGGGTGCTTGTTGCGGATGACAAGACGGTTTACCTCGGCGTCGCATGGAATAGCGGCGCGGCATACGATTTCTATAGCTTTGGGGATTTCAATTCCACCATCCCTGCCGACGGCGCAATTTTTCGGCTCCAAGGCTTGGCCAACGCGGCGCCGGGAGCTTTTGGGCAGTATTCATCCTGCAACGATGCGTACACATATGCGCCGAACCAGGGAGTTGTGTCGCGGGCTTACTCCCAGATATTCGGCGCAACGCCGATACATCAAGCCTCAATGTGCGCCGCCTCTTCGATGGGGTCCGCGACTTCGTATTTAACTTACCACTGGGCGCTATCCGCAAACCGCGGAGTAAGTACGACCGCCAACGCGCCGGCATATGCCACCCCCGCGCTTGGCGACAACGGATACCACTTTTTACCCGTTTATCTGTTCGAGTCAACAGCCAGCGGCCTGTCTATTCGGGGCGTGGCGCGCGGACTATTGCACGTATTGGAATATCTTCCCTTCGCCTCTGGGTATCAGGTGCAGGTAGGTGTTGATAACGTACCCGAGGGGATTGTCTTAATGGTTCGGTCAGCAGGACAGGCGGTATCCGGCGCCGGACCAGCGTACACATATCCCAGTGCTGTGCTCGCCTTCAAGCTCGGGGATTTCTGATGGCTTCGGCGGCGCTATATGGCGCCACCGTCATAACCTTCGCGCCTGGTAGGAGAAATTTATCCACCTTGCACGTGAGGTTACTTCTTGGCGGCCCCTTGGCGCAGAAAGACCAGCAAAACGGGGGGACGTATAAGGTTATAGGAACCGTCGCCATCGCGGGAACGCCAGATGTCATGGTAGAGCGGCGTGTCGTGCTATACGATGTGCGCACCCGCCGCCCGGGGCGCACCGTAATCAGTTCCAGGGATGGCGCATACGCCTTCTACAATGTGCGACTGGGACCGTGGTTCGTCGTTTCCTTTGATCACACGGCGGAATACAACGCCGTGATTGCTGACAACCAGTACGGGATACCGATGTAATGGATGTCTCGACTACAGTCCGCACCGCCATGCGCAACGGCGCCATGCTAGGGTTAGCCACGCAGATCGCCGCTGCTGGCGCCGGGTCGAGGTTGGCGTTTTTTTCAACCGCCAAACCAACAGCCGGAGGTTCACCAGGCGGCCCGCCAATGGTCGCCGTGATCCTGGGTTTTCCCGTCGGAACGGTATCCGCCGGCATCCTGACCCTATCTGATACTGCCTTTGCCCAGATCACCGCTGGCGGAAGCGCCGTCTGGGCGCGCCTGTTTGACGCTGCCGACACCTGGATCGCCGACTACACCGTCGGCACCCAGGCTATGCACGACAGCGACCCGGCCACCGCCGAAGTAATCCTGGCAGCGACCACGCTCTACACCGGGGCCTTCCTGGCGCTGATCGGGGCGCAGATTGTCGCCAACTAACCTGCACTTCAAAACCCACCAGCCGGTCACCACCGCGCTGCGCTTCGGGGCCGAAGATACCCATGGTGGCGAGCAATTCACCGCCACCATGGCCGCTGCGGTGGTCGTCAGCGCCCATCCGCACCTGACAACACATACCGGATATGTCGCCAGCCTGGACGTTACGGTCAACCTCGAAATTGCGCCGGAATTGCGGGCCATCTACGACAACAGCGTCAACCGTACTGCCCACCTGTGGGCTGGCGCTGCCTGGCAAGTCGCCGCGCCGAATAATCCATCGGTATCCGCCCGCCACCGCGTATCCGCCAAGGCCGAAGCCAACCCGTCACCGGCCATCGCCGACGGCCTCTCGCTGCCGGCCGACACCGCCACCACCTGGCAGACTGCCGACCGCGTCCATAGCCCCGCCCTCGCCGTGCCCTGGGTCGCCGGCCTGCGGCGCGCAACAGAGCGCACGGCCGCATTCAAGGAACTACTGCGCAACAATCGTCCGCAACTCATCGCGCCATTCACCGATGCCGCCGCGCTTCCGGCTTACCAGGAAGACCGCTGGAAAGACCTTTACCGCAGCCCGCGCCCTGGCCTGATCCTGCCCTGGGGAGAAGCCGAGCGCCGTCAACGCGCGCTGGTCACTGATTTCGGCGTCGGCGCGCCGATCCTGATCTACACCCGCATACCCTGGCAACGGGGCAGCACGCCAGCGTATGGTCAGCACGACTACACCGTCCCCCCGCCCGCCCACGTGTCGTGCTACCAGCCGATCCCCGGCATCGCCAACCTGCGTTTCTGGGAACTCGCCGCCGAAGCCAGCCTCAATTTCCGTTTTCGCTGCCCGCATGCCGCCGGTGAAGGTAGCGGCGAAACCCTTATCATTCCCGTCCGGAGGGTTTACATGACCACCAATACGCAAACGCTGGTGCTGGACAGCACCGGGCAGCCGATCCCGACCAATAATATGCGCCTGGGCATCGATGTCGATTCCTGGGTATGGTCCTGGTCGGCCAATGTGCCCGGCAGCTATCTATCACTGCTGCAGGCCTCGCCCGGGAATCTGGTCGAAGTCATCGCCACGCTCAACGGGACGGCCTTCCGCTTTGCCGTCGAACGCATCCAGCGCGACCGTCGCTTCGCGCAATCCACCCTGGCGATCTCCGGCCGTGGGCGCGCCGCCTGGCTCGCAGATCCCTACGCCGATATTGTCTCGCGCGCCAATGCCGAGGCGCTGACCGCGCAGCAGCTGATGGCTGATGCGCTAACCGAAAATGGGGTGTCGATCGGCTGGGATCTCGACTGGCAAATTACCGACTGGCTGGTCCCAGCTGGCGCCTGGCAACACAGCGGCACCGCGATGGATGCCTGTCTCGCCATCGCTGGCGCCGGCGGCGCCTATATCCAGGCGCACCGTACCGATCAAGTCCTGCGCGTGCTGCCGCGCTACCCAGCTGCACCATGGGCCTGGGCGGGCCTGACCCCGGATATCCAGTTGCCCGAAGACGTCTGCGTGACCGAGGGGATCGAGTGGATCGACCGGCCGGCCTACAACGCTGTTTTCATCTCTGGGCAGGCTGGGGGGATCATGGCGCACGTCACCCGCGCCGGAACCGATGGCGCGAAGGTGGCGCCGATGGTCGCCGATCCGCTGATCACGCATGCCGATGCGGGGCGCCAGCGCGGTATCGCAGTCCTGGGCGACACCGGCCGGCAGAAACTCATCTCGCTCAGCCTGCCGGTTCTCTCGGAGCTGGGTATCGTTCCGCCAGGAAAACTCGTCCGCTATACCGAAAATGGCCAGCAGCACCTTGGCCTGACGCGTAGCGTCCAGGTGGCCAGCGACTTTCCTAAACTGCGCCAGACAATCACGGTGGAAAGCCATGTCCTATAACCTCTACAAGGCACTCCGCGCGCTGACTCCAGGCGCACGGCTGATGATTGGAACGGTGACTGTCGTTGAGATAGGCCGGGTGACCGTCGAATTACCGGATGGATCAATTCAGGTGGCTAGAGGGGTTGCATCGGTCGGCAACAGGGTCTATTTGAGAGATGGATCAATCGAAGGGATTGCGCCTTCATTGTCGGTAGTCGTGATCGAAATCTGACCTACAGCACCACCCACAGTAAATTTTGTTTTCTGTCGATAAACAAATTCTACGGTCGTTTATCTCGCTTGTTGATGCTCATTTATCTCGCGCGGCTTTACCGTAGCCATTGGGGAATCGAGAACCAACTTCATTGGATGCTTGATGTCACGATGGGCGAGGACGGCAGTACGGTGCGTAAAGACCATGCGCCACAAAACCTCTCCCTGCTCAAGAAGATCGTCCTCAATCTCATTCGCCTGGATAAGACCGACAAAAAGAAATGCAGCTTGCGCTTGAAGCGCAAGCGGGCAGCCTGGGATGATGAGGTACGCATGAACATGTTGGGATTTCCGGCATTATGATGTTCGAGTGCGGAGGCCCTGACCCGTCGCCCCCAGGCCTGAGCGATCTGATCGCCAAAACGCTCGTCGCCCAAGGCGAAATTTCTATTCGTGGCCTGACGGATTGCATCCACCACGCCCGCTTCCAGCTCGCAGCGGAACAACTCCCGGTAGGCCGCCTGTCGATCTGTGCCGTCGGCCCCTGGCGCCCGGTAGAGCGGATGTGGCGTCACCCGCCCGCTCTCATCCCTCTGGGTATTGACGCGATAGCTCGACCAGCAATATTGCGCAGGGTGCCCGACTATCCCCACGCATCGGGTTCAGCTCGATGTAGCGGTGGCAGGCCAGCAGACAACTTTCCTCCTGCGTCAGGCAGGAGCTGAAGCGCCCCTCCCACAAGGTGCCGCATCGGCCATTGGTGCGATTTACGTGCTGCATATAGCGCTGCCCCAAAGCCTTCATCAGCGCGCCCACCCCTGCCGTGGTGGAAAGTGCAACGGGAAATCGGGGAGTATCACGCGGGGGCGGCGGGCCATCGGGATTCTCTGGCGCCGTGAACACCAATGTTTAGCTTGCAACCGTGGTGTGTCTCTAGTTTTTCCCGGTTTTCTGGGCGGAAAATCGCCATAATTGGCATGGAAACAAACCGTTACAAACGACTCTTGCGAAATCGGTTAAAATATCACGATGAAACATGAGCAGAAGCCGAACGCCTTCGCTATTCCCGTCCGCGTCTATTACGAGGATACCGATGCCGGCGGCGTCGTCTATTACGCCAATTACCTGAAATTCTTCGAGCGCTGCCGCACCGAATGGATGCGCCAGATCGGCCATGACCAGTCGCAACTGGCGTCCGATGCCGGCATCGTCTTCGTCGCGCGCAAGGCCGGTTGCGAGTACCTTAAGCCGGCACGCCTCGACGATCTGTTGACGGTCGGCCTTGAAGTCGAGCGACTGACCCGGGTTCGTGTCGTCTTCCGCCATCACGTCCGCCGCGGGGACGACGAGCTGGTCACCGGCGTCGTCGAGATCGCCTGTGTCGACGCCGTCAAGATGACGCCGGCTCCCATCCCCGAATTCCTGCACAGAAAACTGGAAGCAATGCAATGAACGTAACCCAGGATATCTCCATCCTTCACCTGATCCTCAACGCCAGCGCCGTCGTCCAGGCGGTCATGCTCCTGCTCGCCGGCGTCTCCTTCATGTCCTGGTACTACATCTTCATGAAGTGGTACACGGTCAAGCAGGCGCGTGCCAAAACCGAAACCTTCGAGCGCGATTTCTGGTCCGGCGGCGACCTCAACAATCTCTTTAACAGCGCGGTTAACGACCGCCACCACGCCGGCTCGATGGAACGCATCTTCGAGGCCGGCTTCCGCGAATTCGCCAAGCTCAAGGGGCAGGCAAATCTCGACTCCAAGGACGTCATCGACGGCGCGCGCCGCGCCATGCGCGCCACCTTTCAGCGCGAGATGGATGCGCTGGATGCGCATCTCGCCTTCCTCGCCTCGGTCGGCTCAGTGTCACCCTACGTCGGCCTGTTCGGCACCGTCTGGGGTATCATGCATTCCTTTCGCGGCCTCGCCAATGTCGGCCAGGCGACGCTCTCTGCAGTAGCGCCAGGCATTGCCGAAGCGCTGGTCGCCACCGCCATCGGCCTCTTCGCGGCGATTCCCGCCGTCATCGCCTACAACCGTTTCGCCCATGACATCGACCGCCTGGCGACGCGCTACGAGTCGTTCATGGAAGAGTTTTCAAACATTCTCCAGCGGCAGATGCGTTAAGCCATGCGCCAGCGCCGCCTCAAAAACGAAATCAACGTCGTCCCCTACATCGACGTCATGCTCGTGCTGCTCGTCATCTTCATGGTGACGGCGCCGATGATGACCACCTCGACCATCGACGTGCCTTCGGTCGGCAAGGCCAATACCGTGCCGGCGGCACCGCTCGAAGTGGCGATCAAGGCCGACCAGAGCATGACGCTGATCGACCGCGCCGGAAATGGCAGGGAATTCCGCGTCGACCGCAGCGAACTGAAAACCCGTATCCTGGCGGCGCAGAAGAAGAATCCGGAGCAAGCGGTGCTGATCGCCGGTGACAAGAACGTCAAGTATGAAGCGGTGTTGTCCGTCATGGATGAATTGCAGCGTGCCCAGGTCAAGAAAATCGGCCTTCTGGTGCAAACCACCGGCAAATGATTCTCGAACGACCCGAAGAGCCCGGCCGGAAATACGCGCTGACGTTCACCATCCTGGTGCACGTCGGTCTGCTGGCTTTCCTGTTCTTCGGCGTGCAGTGGAAGCGCAGCCAGCCGGATGTGGTCGAAGTCGAACTGTTTTCAAGCCGCCCGACACCTGCCGTTCAGGCAGCCCCACCGCCGCCGCGGCCGGAAGCGAAGCCCGAACCGAAACCTGAACCGAAGCCCGAGCCGAAGGTTGAGCCGAAACCCGAGCCGAAACCGGTGCCCAAGGCTGAGCCGAAGCCCGAACCACCTCCGCCGAAGAAGCCGGATATCGCGATCAAGGAAGAGAAGAAGCCACCGAAGCCGGAGCCGAAGAAGCCGGAGCCCGAGCCCAAGCCCGAACCGAAGAAGTCCGAACCGAAGAAGCCCGAACCGAAGAAGCCCGAACCGAAGAAGCCGGAGCCCGAGCCCAAGCCTGAACCGAAGAAGCCCGAACCGAAGAAGTCGGAAACAAAGGCGGAGCCGAAGAAAACCGAGCCGGAGCCAAAGAAGGCCGAGCCCCGGGTGCCCGATTTCAGCAAGGAACTGGCCAGCGAAACGGCCCAACTGAAGAGTCGTCCGAATGCGAGCGCGCAACAGATGGCCAGTGCCGCCGGCGCCGAGGCGGCGCAGCGGGCAGCGGCCAGCAAGCGCGGCATGGAAGAGTATGCAGCCAAGATCCGCGTCAAGGTACGTGGCAATATCGTGTTGCCGCCCAACATCCAGGGAAACCCGGAAGCGATTTTTGGTGTCGAGCAATTACCTGGCGGCGAGATACTCAACATAAGGCTCAAACGCTCGAGCGGCAGTGCAGCCCTCGACTCGGCGATCGAGCGCGCCATCAAGAAATCCTCGCCACTGCCCGCCCCACCCGACCCCGCGTTGTTTCAGCGCACGCTGGAAATCAAATACAAGCCATTTGAAGAGTAGAATCTCGCGAATCCCTGATGAAGATGACATCCATGCCCCAGATTTTCCACAAGATATTCGTTCTCCTGTCTCTGCTGGCCGCTACGCTGGCCCACGCACAGTTAACCGTCGAGATTACCGGCGCCGGCGCCAACCGGATCCCGGTGGCGATCGCCAACTTCGCCGGCGATCCCGCCGCCACCCAGGTGGTCACTGCGACGATTCGCGCCGACCTCGAACGCAGCGGACTGTTCAAGCTGGTCGATCCGGCCGGTGCCACGCTCGACGAGAATGCGCAGATCAACTTCGCCGACTGGAAGAGTCGCGGCGCTGACGCGCTGGCGACCGGCAGCCTGGCGCGCGGCGCCAATGGGCGCATGGAAGCGCGCTTTCGCCTCTATGACACGCAAAAGCAGGTGGCGCTCGGGGGCGCCGTCTACGTGACAGGCAACGACCAGTTGCGCGCCGCCGGCCACCGCATCGCCGACTATATCTACGAAAAGCTGACCGGCGAGAAGGGCGTCTTCTCGACACGCATCGCCTATGTCGTCAAATCCGGCACCAAGTTCCGCCTGCAGATCGCCGATGCCGACGGGCAAGGCGCGGCAACTGCCCTGACTTCCAACGAGCCGATCATTTCGCCGGTCTGGTCGCCGGACGGCTCACGGCTGGCGTATGTTTCATTCGAGAAGAAGAAGCCGGTAATCTACGTCCATTCGCTGGCTTCCGGCCAGCGTCAGGTGGTCGCCAATTTCAAGGGCTCGAACTCAGCTCCGGCGTGGTCGCCGGACGGTCGCCGCCTGGCTGTCGTTCTATCGAAAGACGGCAACTCGCAGATTTACTCGGTCAATCCCGACGGTACCGGCGTCCAGCGCCTGACACAATCGACCGGAATCGATACCGAGCCGCGCTACTCGCCGGACGGCGGCAGCATCTATTTCACCTCCGATCGCGGTGGCAGCCCACAGATCTACCGGATGAGCGCCAAAGGCGGTGACGTCCAGCGCATCAGCTTCGAAGGCAGCTACAACGTTTCGCCGCGGCCGTCACCCGACGGCAAGAGCCTTGCCTTCATCAGCCGCCGCGACGGTCGCTTCCAGCTTGCCGTGATGGACCTGGCCAGCAAACAGGTGCAAGTGCTGACAGATTCAAACAAAGACGAATCCCCGAGTTTCGCCCCCAACAGCCGCATGATTCTGTTCGCCACCGAAATCGGCGGACGCGGCGTCCTCTCGGCTGTTTCCAGCGACGGCCGGATCAAGCAACGCCTCTCGATCGCGGCCGGTGACGTCCGCGAGCCGGCCTGGGGCTCTTTCACTCAATAACCCTCAACGGAGAAACCCATGAAAAAACTTCTTATTCCTGCCCTGTTGGCCGCCCTGATTGTCGGTTGCAGTTCCACCCCGGTCGATGAGAATTCAGGCGCGCCAGTCGACTCGCGCAGCGGCTCCGGTGTCGCGCCGGTCACCGCCGGCGGTCTCGACTCACGCGGCTTGCCGCACGAACTGACCGACCCCAAGAGCACGCTGTCGCAACGCAGCATCTACTTCGACCTCGACAAGTACGAGGTCAAGGACGAGTACCGCGACTTGGTCGCCGCCCACGCCAAGTACCTCGTCACCAACAAGGGCTTCAAGGTCCTGATCCAGGGCAACACCGACGAGCGCGGCAGCCGCGAGTACAACCTGTCGCTCGGCCAGAAGCGTTCCGACGCGGTCAAGCGTTCGCTGACGTTGCTCGGCGCCAAGGAAGATCAGGTCGAGTCGGTCAGCCTTGGCGAAGAAAAACCGAAGAATCCGGGCCATGATGAGTCCGCCTGGACCGAGAACCGCCGCGCCGACATCCTTTACAAGGCACCTGACGGCCGCGGCGAGTTCTAGGCATGCGCCTCGCACGCATCGCCCTGCTCATCGCTGCCCTGGGTACCGGCCATGCCCAAGCGGGCGTGTTTGACGACGATGAGGCGCGGCGCCAGATCAAGGATCTCGCCATAATGACCGAGGCGCGCGTCGACCAGCAGGGCAAGGCGCAGCTCGACCTGGCCAACCAGTTGCAGCGTCAGTCGGAAGAGATTGCCCGTCTGCGCGGCCAGGTCGAAACGCTGACCTACGAATTGGAAACCGCCAAGAAGCGGCAGCAGGATTTCTATCTTGACCTCGACACCCGCCTGCGCAAGTTCGAGCCGCAGGCGGGCGGCGGCAGCGCTGCGGTCGACCCGGCCAGCGCGGCAAATCCCCCCGCCGCAGTCGATCCGGGCCGCGAAAGCAAGGAGTACGAAGCAGCTTTGAACCAGTTCAAGGCGGCCAAGTACAAGGAGGCGGCCTGGGCCTTCTCGGCCTTCGTCAAAAAGTACCCGGACAGCACGCTGGCCCCGAATGCCCAGTTCTGGCTCGGCAATGCCTGGATCGCCCAGCGCAACTGTACCAAAGCGATCGAGGCGCACAGCGTGGTCACGACCAAGCATGCCGACAGCCCGAAGGCGCCGGATTCCTGGCTGGCGATGGCCAATTGCCAGCAGGAAATGGGCAACCCGACGGCAGCCAGGCGCTCGCTGGAAACCGTGGTCACCAAGTACCCAAATTCGCAGGCCGCCGATACTGCTCGAGATCGCCTGAAGAAGAAGTAGTTGGCGTTGCGCCTTACCGAGATCTTCTTCTCGCTTCAGGGAGAAGCTTCGCGTGCCGGTCTGCCGACGGTGTTCGTGCGGCTGACCGGCTGCCCGCTGCGCTGCGTCTGGTGCGACACCGCCTACAGCTTCACCGGCGGCGAACCAGCGACAATCGGCTCGATACTGGCCGAGGTTGCGAAGTATCCGGTCCGTCAGGTCTGTGTTACAGGCGGTGAGCCGCTGGCGCAGAAGGAATGCCTGCCCCTGCTGACGGCACTGTGCGATGCCGGCTACGAAGTTTCGCTGGAAACCTCGGGCGCGCTCGACATCGCCGGGGTCGATCCACGCGTTGCGCGAATCATGGATCTCAAGGCGCCGGGCTCCGACGAATGCGCCAAAAATCGCTGGGAAAACCTCGAACTGCTGACCTACAGCGATGAAATCAAAATCGTCATCGCCTCGCGCAACGACTACGAATGGGCCCGCGAGCGCTTGCGCGAGCACCGCCTCGACAGCCATTGTCCGGTGCTGCTTTCACCGGCACAGGGCCTGGTCGATCCGCGGTCGCTCGCCGAGTGGATTCTCGCCGACGGCCTCAATGTCCGTTTTCAGATGCAATTGCACAAGTTGCTGTGGGGCAACACAAGGAGCAGGTAGACTTCACCCAGTCAAGTCCATGAAACTTGTTCCGCTTTCGCCCTTCCGGCCCGCGTCCAGATGAGGTCAAACGATGAAACATCCGCGCAAGAACATCCCACCTCAAGTGCTCCCGCTGCTCGTCTTCGTTGCCGTGATCGCAGGCTGCGCGACGACCGAGATGACTGCGCAGTGGAAGGATCCCGCCTTCGGTGGCACGCTTGCGGGAAGTCGCATGCTCGTTCTTTGTCAGGCAGGCGACGACACGCTCAGACGAGTCTGTGAAGATCAGTGGGCGACCCGTCTTGCAGCGCACGGTGTCGCCGGGATACGTAGCTATTCGCTCCCGGGGTTTCCGCCGGGCGGGGCGGCCAACCCTGAAGAGATGGCGATGGCGGGCCGAGAGAACGGCGCATCGGCAGTTGCCAGCACCCAGCTCAGGCTCAGCGACTTCGCCGTGGTCAATCCCGGACCGCAGGTCGGTTTCGGGCTTGGTGGCGGCAGCGGCGGAGGCTATCGCGGGGGAGGTTTCAGCGTCGGCGGCATCGGGCTGTCGTTTCCCGTCGGCGGGGCAACCACCACGCGCAGCCTGGGTTCCAGTACCTCGCTGGTCGACCTGGCAAGCGGCGCGGTCATCTGGTCGGGCAACGCGACCACATCGACATCTGCCGGCGACCTGACAGCGCAAGTGGCCGCGCTCACCGAGGTCGCCATCGAGGCTCTGCAGAAGGCGGGGTTGATCCACTGATCCGCACTGCCCGCACAACCGCAACTTTTCAGATGCCCAGATAGCGGTGCCAGATGCCGTGGTCGGCCGCCAGCTCGGCCGACGTGCCCCGCCAGACGAGGCGGCCGCGCTCGATCAGGGTCTGGCAGTCGGCCAGCGCGATCAACTTGTCGACGTATTTGTCGACGATCAGGATGCTTTGCCCCTCTGCCCGCAGGCGGGCGAAGCAGCCCCAGATTTCCGCGCGCACCAGCGGCGCCAAGCCTTCGCTCGCTTCGTCGAGGATCAGCAGGCGCGGGTTGGTAACCAGCGCGCGATCGATGGCGAGCATCTGCTGTTCGCCGCCGGAAACCTGGTTGCCGAGATTTCTCTGGCGTTCGTGCAGGCGCGAAAAAAGCTCGTAGACGCGGGCAGGCGTCCACGATGTCACGGCACGCCGGCGATTGGCAAAAAACGCCAGAAAATGCTCGTCGACCGTAAGATTCGGAAAACACTGGCGCCCTTCCGGCACCAGCGCGATCCCGGCGCGGCCGATGCGGTCCGGCCGCCAGCCGTCGATGCGCTCGCCGGCAAAGCGGATGCTCCCGCCACACACCGGCTGCAACCCGCAAATGGCGCGCAGCGTGGTCGTCTTGCCCATGCCGTTACGCCCGAGCAGGGTCGCCGCTTCGCCCTCGGCCAGCACCAGATCGAGACCGAACAGCACCTGGCTCTGGCCATAGGCAACTTCCAGTCCGCTGATTTCGAGCAATCCGCTCATGCGCCGTCGCTCAGGTAGGCACGGCGCACCTCAGGATCGGCGCGCACTTCATCCGGCGTTCCGGTAGCGATCAGGCAGCCATCGACCAGCACCGAAATGCTGTCGGCGAGGCGGAATATGGCGTCCATGTCGTGCTCGACGAGCAGGATCGTCACGTGGCGGGCAAGATGTTCGATCAGTTTGACCATGCACGCCGACTCCTCAAGCCCAGTGCCGGCCATCGGCTCGTCGAGCAGCAGCAACTGTGGCCGGGTGGCCAGCGCCATCGCCAGTTCGAGCGCGCGCTGCTCGCGGACGGCGAGCAGCGCCTCAGGCATCGCGTTTTCCGAACAGCGCTGCGACCCCGCGCGGGGCAAACAGCACGATGCCGATCAGCATCAGGCCGAGACCAATGTGCCAGTGCGGCGTAAAGCCGACCAGCACCTCTTCGAGCGTCAGCAGCACGACGGCGCCGACCACGCCGCCATACAGATAGCCGACGCCGCCGATGATGACCATAACCAGCAGCGTGCCCGACTGCATTCACTGCAGCACGTTGGGGCTGGCCAGTCCGGTCAAGTTGGCCAGCAGGGCGCCGGCCAGCCCGGCAAGGGCGCCGCCGAGCGCGAAACAGACAAGGCGGTAGCGAAACACCGGATAGCCGAGCCCTTCCATGCGCGACTCGTTCTCGCGAATAGCCTGAATAGTGTGCCCGAAGCGGGCATCGGCCAACCGCCTGAGAAAGATCAGGGCCAGCGCCAGACAGCCGAGCGCTGCGTAAAACAACGCGCTGTCGCCACTCAGACTGAACCCGGCCAGCGTCATGCGGCCGGCCAGCGGCAGGCCGTCGTCACCACCGAGGGCGCGTGCCGAGATGAACAGGTAATAAATCATCTGGGCAAAGGCCAGCGTGATCATGATGAAATAGACGCCGCGCGTGCGTAGGCTGAGGGCACCGACGAGCAGCGCCAGCAATCCGGCGAGGATCATCGCCAGCGGAAAGGCGATCAGCGCCTCGCTGATTCCATTGCTCATGCAAAACGCCGCGACATAGGCGCCGGCGCCGAAAAATGTCGCGTGACCGAGCGAGAACATGCCGCCGAAACCGAGCACCAGATTGAGGCTGGTGGCGGCCAGCGCAAAGATCAGGACGCGCGTCGCGAAGCCGATGTAGAACTCCTGGCCCGCTGCATTCAGCGCATAGGGCATGGCGACGAGCGCCAGCAACAGTCCGAGCGCAACCGGTTTCTGATAGGGAGCAGAGCGGTAGAAGGCCATCAGGCGCGCGCCGGAAACAGGCCTTGCGGCTTGAAGAACAGGATCGACGCCATCAGCAGGTAGATCATGATCGACGCCAATGCCGGGCCGAGTGTTGCTGCTGCATCTGCCGGCAGTACGGCACGCAGCAGCGTCGGCAAAAGTGCGCGACCGAGCGTGTCGACCGTACCGACGATCAGTGCGCCAACGAGCGCCCCGCGAATCGAGCCGATAAAAGAAGCCACCGATCTCGACCGGCCCGGATAGCGCCTCCGGCGCATTAAGCATCAACGGCTGGGCGCCCCAGATCATGCGCACGGCCTCGTTGGCGATCAGGATCAGCGCGAAAGTGGCGAGAACCTGCGACAGGTGATCGCGCTTATAAAGCTGACGGAACAGCGACAGATCGAGCAGCAGCCCGAGCACGGCCGCTCCGGCCACCCCGACGGCGAGGCCAATCCAGAACGAATCAGCAGCCTGCGCTGCGGCAGCGACGAAGTAAGCGCCCACCATGTAGAGCGAGCCATGTGCCAAGTTGATGCAGTCCATGATGCCGAAGACGAGCGTCAACCCGGCAGCGAGCAGGAACAGCATGAGACCGAACTGCAGGCCGTTGAGGGCCTGCTCGAGAACCAGTTGGGTCACTTCATCTGGCAGGCGGCTACGTAGGCGTCCGCGTGATTGGTGAAGATCGTGCCCATCGTCTTGTTGGTGACGCGGCCGCTGGCGTCCTTGCCGATGACACGCAGGTAGTAATTCTGGATCGGGTAGTGGTTGGTGTTGAACTTGAAGTCACCGCGCACCGACTTGAAATGCTTGGACTTGAGCGCCTTGCGCAGGGCTGCCTTGTCCTCGACCTTGCCCTTCACGTCGCGCACGGCGCCGTCCATCATCAAGGCGGCATCGTAGCCCTGCGAAGCATAGAGCGAAGGCAGGCGGCCGTATTCCTTCTGAAATTCAGCGACGAAGCGCTTGTTTTCCGGATTGTCCAAGTCATACGCCCAGTGCGATGAATTGAAGATGCCGATCATCGGCGCGCCGACCGCCTTGATCACATCCTCGTCGGCCGAAAAGCCGGGGGCGAAGAGCTGGGTATCGCGCGACAGGCCGGCGCTGACGAACTGCTTGACGAAATTGATGCCCATGCCGCCGGGTAGGAAGTAGAACAGCGCATCCGGCTTGAGCGAGCGGATCTGCGCCAGTTCGGCGGCATAGTCGAGCTGGCCGAGCTTGGTATAGATCTCTTCGGTGATATAGCCCTTGTAATAGCGCTTGAAGCCGGACACCGCATCCTTGCCGCCCGGATAGTTCGGGGTGGCGATCATGACATCCTTGTAGCCCTTTTCCTGGACGACCTTGCCGACGGTTTCATGCAGGTTGTCGTTCTGCCAGGCGACATTGAAGAAGAAGGGATTGCACTGCTCGCCGGCGAGTTGCGAAGGCCCGGCGTTAGCTGAAATGTAGAAGGTCTCGTTGTCGAAAACGGTCGGGCCGACCGCCAGCGTAATGTTGGAAAAGACGATGCCAGTCATGAAATCAACCTTGTCCTTTTTCAGGAACTTGTCGGCCGCCTGCTTGGCGATATCGGGACTCTGCTGATCGTCGGCAACGATGACCTCGGCCGGCAGGCCGCCCAGCTCGCCGTTGAGCTACTTGATGGCCAGGTTGAAGCCGTCGCGGATATCGACGCCGAGCCCAGCACCCCGCCCGGAAAGCGTCGAAACGAAACCGACCTTGATCTTGTCGGCAGCGTGAACGGAACCGGCAAACAGCAAAGCGGCGGCAAGGGAAGTCAGGCGACGTGACATCAAATTCTCCCGAGACAGTCGCAAAAGCCAGAATTGTAGCGCAGGAACAAGTACCTACCGACGCGGTCGACCGCCAAATTAGAGTATATTCGCGAACCATGAAACCCGCTGTGATCCTCCTTTCCGGCGGACTCGATTCCGCTACCTGTCTCGCCCTCGCGCGTAGCCAGGGCTTTGCCTGCTACTGCCTGTCCTTCGATTACGGCCAGCGCCACAGCGTCGAACTGCAGGCCGCCGAGCGGGTCGCCAAGGCCTGCGGCGCCAGCGAGCAGCGCACGATCAATTTCGGGCTCAGCCAGTTCGGCGGTTCGGCGTTGACCGACACCACCATCGCGGTGCCGACTTCCGGCGTGCAGCCGGGCATCCCCGTCACCTACGTGCCGGCGCGCAACACCATCATGCTCTCGCTGGCGCTCGCATGGGCCGAAGTGCTCGGTAGCCGCGATATCTTCGTCGGCGTCAATGCCGTGGACTACTCGGGCTATCCCGATTGCCGGCCCGAATACATCGCCGCCTTCGAGAAGATGGCCAACCTGGCGACGCGCGCCGGCGTCGAAGGTAACAGGCTATCGATTCACGCACCGCTGATGGCACTCTCCAAGGCCGAGATCATTCGCCTCGGTAGCAGCCTGGGCGTCGATTACAGCCTGACTGTTTCCTGCTACCAGGCCGACGCCAAAGGTCATGCCTGCGGCGTCTGCGATTCCTGCCGCCTGCGTGCCGAAGGCTTTGCCGGCGCCGGGGTTTCCGATCCTACCCATTATCTGGCCTGACCCATGTTGACCGATACTCCCCGCCAAGTCCGTCACGTTGCTGCATGCGCCGGCCTGTCCCTGCTTCTCGCCGCGACCAGCGTCAACGCCGCGCCACCCGGCCTGGCGATCGCGCTGAATTCTGTCGACGGCACAATCAGCCTGATCGATACGGAGACCTACAAGGTCATCGGCAAGGCGCCGGTATGCAAAGAGCCGCATCACCTGATGCCGACGCCGGACGACAAGTCGCTCATCGTCGCCTGCTCGGCGTCGAATCAGCTGGTGTTTTTCGACCCGCTGACCGGCAAGGAACAGCGGCGCATCCGCGACATCTCCGACCCCTACCAGCTCGGCTATTCGCCTGACCGCAAGCTGTTCGTCGCAACCTCGCTGCGCCTCGACCGGGTCGATATCTACGACTCTGCGGACTTCAAGCTCAAGGCTCGCTTGCACGCGCCGCGTACACCTTCGCACATGGCGTTCGATGCTGCTGGGGACTACGTCTTCATCACGCTGCAGGATTCCAACGAAGTGATGGCAATCAACCTGAAAACGCTGAAGAAGGAATGGGTGATGCCGGTCGGCCCGACGCCGGCCGGGATCGTCATGTCGCCCGACAACCGCTACCTGTTGGTCGCGATCATGGGCGAGGGCTACGTCGAGGTTATCGACTGGCGAACGCAGAAAACCGTCAAGAAGATTCCCACCGATACGGCGGCCCATAACCTGCATCCACGTGGCGACGGCCGTCACTACTTCGTTTCCAATCGCGCCGTTAGCGGCGGCAGTATTTCGCTGCTCGATACCCAAACCATGACCGTCGTCGAAAAGTACGACGTTCCCGGCGGCCCCGACGATATGGAAGTACGCGCCGACGGCAAGGAGTTGTGGGCGACGGCACGCTTCGGCCGGCGCGTCCAGGTCATCGACCTGACGACCAAAACGCTAAAGACTTCGATTCCGGTCGGCAGTTCGCCGCACGGGGTATTTTTCCTGAACCACGCGCCGCGCAAATGAAAGCGATCCTCTTCACACCGGGCATCCTGCTCGCTGCTGCCATTGCCGTTGCAAGCGGCACGGCAAACGCTGCGTGCAGCGGCACCCTGTATCTGACTTTCGATACCGGCAACATGCGGCATGCCGAACTGATTGCCGAGACGCTGGCGAAGCACCATGCCAAGGCAAGCTTTTTTGTCGCCAATGAAAAGACGCTGCGCGGCGATTATGCGCTCGATCAGAGTTGGGCTCCGTATTGGCAGGCGCGCGTCGCCGAGGGTCACGCGTTCGGCAGCCACACCTGGCGCCATGGCAGTTTTCGCAAGGATGAGGGCAAGCTGACCCAGTACCGCCTGATGGATGGCAAGGCCGTGCAGCTCGACGGCGATGCCATCTGCAGTGAAATCCGCCACTCCGACAGCCGTTTCAAGGAACTTACCGGACGCGCCCTGGATCCGCTGTGGCGCGCCCCCGGCGGACGCACGACGCCGCTGACGCTGAAGGCGGCGCAAGCCTGCGGTTACCACCATGTCGGCTGGGCACCGGCCGGCTTCCTTGGCGACGAACTGCCGTCGGATACCTATCCAAACGCGCTGTTGGTCGACCGCGCGCTGAAGAACCTGAAAGACGGCGACATCGTCATGGCGCACCTTGGCATCTGGTCGCGCAAGGATCCCTTCGCGCCGGCGCTCGATGAATTGCTCGGCAAACTCGAAGCCCGTGGCTTCTGCTTCGCCACGCTGGCATCGGCCCGTAAAGCTGACTGAGGAAGCATGTTCCAGGGTTTCCTCGACATCTTCGTGCGGGTCCAGGGGTGGCTGCTCGATTATGTCGTCCAGCCACCCCTGCTGCTACTGGGGCTGGGCAGTCTTGTCGAACCGGCTTTCGACGGTATCG
The DNA here is from genome assembly GCA_016722705.1 of Candidatus Dechloromonas phosphoritropha. Classification (NCBI taxonomy): domain Bacteria; kingdom Pseudomonadati; phylum Pseudomonadota; class Betaproteobacteria; order Rhodocyclales; family Azonexaceae; genus Dechloromonas; species Candidatus Dechloromonas phosphoritropha. Next base: position 1,605,266 of record JADKGN010000004.1, read on the forward strand.
AATTCTTCCTCTACGGCGTGCTCCAGTTGAGCGTTGCCTACCTGCTGCTGCGCCCGCTGGAATATTTCCGGCCGATCGAAGACTGGCCCGATCGCAAGGCGGTACGCGTCGATGTGCTCTACACCTTTCTCGATCGCCTGGGCGTCGTTCCGCTGGCCGTTTTCGCGCTGCTCAGCCCTTTCATCATGAATCTCGAAGGCTGGCTGCGCTTCCACGACATTATGCCGCGCCAGTTGGAGGACTTGTTTCCGGCGCTGGAAACATATCCGCTAGCGAGTTTCATCGTTTATCTGGGCATCCTCGATTTTGCCGAGTACTGGCGCCATCGCCTGTCGCACACTCTTCGCTGGTGGTGGGCGCTGCATGCGATCCACCACAGTCAGCGCCAGATGTCGCTGTGGACAGACAGCCGCAACCATCTGCTCGACGACCTGATCGGCGGCGCCTGGTTTTCGGTAATCGCGCTGTTCATCGGCGTGCCACCCGGCCAGTTCATCGGACTTATGGTAGCGATCCGCATCGTTGAAAATCTTTCGCACGTGAATGCTCGCCTGAGTTTCGGCTGGCTCGGCGAACGCCTGCTGGTCAGCCCCCGTTACCACCGCTGGCACCACGCCGTCGATCTGCCCGCCGGCAGGCAATATCGTTACGGATGCAATTTCGCCATCCTGTTCCCGATCTGGGACCGTTTGTTCGGCAGCCAGTATCTCGGCGCGGGTCTGCCGGCCACCGGTGTCCACTCGCCAGCGCTCGCGTCACCCGAACATGCCGATCATTTCTGGGTCCAGCAGAAGGACGGAATCATCGGGCTGGCCGTAGCGCTCAAGGTATTACTAAAGCCACAACGGCGCTGAAGCTCAGCGCTCGTCGTCTTCCTTCAGCTTCTCGATCACCAGCGGAAAAGCTCCCGACCCGATCAGCGCGGCGGCCGAGACGATCAAGGCCAGTCCCGCCATCGGGTCGTCGAGAACGGGATGCACGACTGCTCCGAAGCCAACGATGCTGATCAGTCCGGGGATGGCGCAGAGAACGCCAAGTGCGGTGAGAACGATGAACGAGAATGGATAGCGGCGCATCATGTGGCTAGGAGAGAAGAGGTAGCATTACAGGCGCTGGCTCTGGTCGCCGGCGGCAAACCCGAGCAACGGACGGGCGATGCCGCGGCCGATGGCAATGACCTTGAACAGCTCACCCATCTCGTGCGGCATCAACATTTTGTTGATGGCACCGCTGGCGCGGATGTATTCGGAAGTTCCCGGCTGCTCCCTGGCCAGCAGGTCGAGGATGCCGCAGTTGAGCAGGAACCGGCCCTGGCTGGTGTACCCGAGCAAATCGAGTCCGCTGGAATCGGCGGCGGCAATGATTGCCGTGAAATCGACGTGGACCGTGACGTCCTGCAATCCTGGAAGAAAAAATGGATCGGGATGCGAATGATGTCGGTAATGACACATCAGGGTTCCGCGCCCCCGCTGCTGATGGTAGAACTCGCGGCGCGGAAATCCGTAGTCGATCAGCAGCAGCGCGCCGCAGCGCAGGCGACAGCCCCATTCAGCAACCCAGGCGCGCGCCGCGAGGCCGATCTCGCTCTCGTAACCCGGCGGCAGGGTGCACTGGGCACCGATCTCTCCGGCAGCCGCCAGAAGGGCGCCCGTCGCCGGTCGCTCGTGCCAGGCGAAACCGCCCGTCTCGACCAAACAGACACCGCGCTCAAAGACGCCATCTTCCCGCCAGGCAACGACATGGGCTGGCATCGCGTCGAGCAGTTCATTGGCCACGACGACTCCCGAGAAAGCTTCCGGAAGACGGTCCAGCCAATGCACGCGGGACAGCAGATGCGGTGCGGCGGACGCCAGCGTCGCCTGCTGGCGCTCGCGCAGGTCGGCGGACAGATCGAGGATTCCATAACGCTCCGGCAGCCTTCCGAGCGCCTCGAGTTCGAGCAGCAAGTCAGCCGCCAGCCGCCCGGAGCCAGCGCCGACTTCGAGCAGCAGCGGCTGCGAAACTTCCATCACCTGAGCGACTTGGCGTGCCAGCGTGCGCCCGAAGAATCCGCTCATCTCGGGCGCGGTGACGAAATCGCCGGCCGCCCCGAATTTCCGCGCCCCCGCCGAGTAATAGCCAAGGCCCGGCGCGTAGAGCGCCAGTTCCATGAAGCGTACGAACGGGATCCAGCCACCCCGCGTGGCTATTTCGCGGCTAATTGCGGTGACCAGTTCCCTGGAGTGGGCAGAGGCTTCGGGGGAAGGCGACGGGAGGTTCATCGATGTTCCGGAAAGGCGCCGATTTTAGCCGGCAATGAAGACGATTGCCCGAAGATTCCGGGCGTATCGGGGTAAACTTCGCCCTTTTTCTGCGGTCGACCGCAGAAGGCTCAACAAGGTCCGCCATGGAAATCTCGAATACCCTGCAGAAACTGAGAAAATTTCTTGAAGGTCGCGTCGGCAAAGCCATCATCGACTACAACATGATCGAGGACGGCGACACCATTCTGGTCTGCATCTCCGGCGGCAAGGACTCATACACCCTTCTCGACATGCTGCTCGCCATGCAGAAGCGGGCGCCCGTGGGATTCCGGCTGATCGCCATGAATCTCGACCAGAAGCAGCCGGGCTTTCCGGCCGAAGTCCTGCCGCGCTATCTGGCCGGTCTGGGAATCGATTACCGGATCGTCGAGGCCGATACCTATTCGATCGTCAAGGAAAAGATCCCCGCAGGCAAAACCACCTGCTCGCTGTGCTCGCGACTGCGCCGCGGGATCATCTACCGGACCGCGAAGGAACTCGGTGCGAACAAGATCGCGCTTGGTCATCACCGGGATGACATGGTGCACACACTGTTCCTCAACATGCTGTTCGGCGGCAAGCTGAAAGCGATGCCGCCCAAGTTGGTCACCGATGACGGGGCGCATGTCGTGATCCGGCCGCTCGCCTATTGCTCGGAGAAGGATATCGCGCGCTTCGCGCGCGGCATGGAGTACCCAATCATTCCCTGCAACCTCTGCGGTTCGCAGGGCAACTTGCAGCGCCAGAAGATCCGCGAAATGATGGAGGATTGGGATCGTCGCTACCCCGGACGTACCGAGTCGGTGTTTACGGCCATGCAGAACATCCTGCCGTCGCATCTGGCCGACAATGCGCAATTCGATTTCCGCGGCCTCACTCTGGCGACACCGGTGGAGGAGGGCGATATCGCCTTCGATCCGCCCGAATTGATCGGAAATTCAAAGACTCGTGAATTACTTAACATGCCGGAATCCAGGTCAGGCTCGATACTGTCAGCCATAGTCACCAAAGGAGATTTCCAAAATGGCACACCCGGCGAGCAATGCCTTCCTTCCTGATCTTCCCTGTTCGACTCCGCCTCATAATGCGATAATCGAGCCTTTGAAATTGATCCTGTCTTCGATGAGTAAAGCGCAAAGCAAAGTGTTTGCCATGTTCGCCGACGTATCGGGAAGCGCCCGTCTTTTCCAGCGCATCGGAGACACCGAAGCCGCCTACGCCGTCGAACGGTGCGTGAAACGCATGGAACGCTCGATTGCGGGCTACCGCGGTCAGACGTTAAAGATCTCGGGCGGCGAACTTGTGGCCGCTTTCGAATCGGCGGAAGACGCCTGTCGGGCGGCCATCAACATGCAATTGCGCGTATCCAAGCTACCCCCGGTTTCCGGACTCAAGCTCACCATCCGCATCGGCCTGCATTTCGGGGTGATCGACTGGGGCGGTGGCATCCCGAGCGAGAAGATCGTTACCGTCGCGAAAAACAAGGCGGTTACCGGCGCCAGAAACATTGCCGGGCTGGCACGCATTGACCAGATCGTCGCCAGTTCGCCGTTGATCCGTGAACTTCCGAAGCGCAGTGCCATCCTCAGCCGAGTGATGGCGGATCTGGGGCGTCTCAACGAGGGCGACAAGAGTTTCGATCTTTCCGAAGTGGATTGGCAGACCCACGACGAACAGCATCCGGAACATGGTTTGATCATGGATCCGACACCCAGCCAGCTTCTTGCCGACGTCGATCGCCTGTGCATCCGTTACCGTGGAAATGCGTTCCTGCTCGACGAGAAGTCTCCCTTGCTGACTCTGGGACGCAGCCCGGGCAACAAGCTGCTGATTATCGACCACAAAGCCTCGCGGACCCATGGCCGCATCGAACTGCGGACAGACAGTTACTTTTACATTGATAGCAGCACCAACGGAAGCTATGTCAGCCTGGGCACAGAGAAGGAGATCCTGGTCCGGCGCGGGGAAATCGAACTTAAGGGCAGTGGCCGCTTATGTTTTGGCACATCGGGCCAAGATCCCAAGGCCGATTGCGCCGAATTCGAACATCTCTAGGAAAGCGCGAATTCATTAACGGCCACCCGAGGGTGGCCGTTGCGGTCGACGCCGGAAACGACAGCGAAATCAGTTGGCTGCGTGAGCGTCAGCCACGCACTTCTTCATGAAACTGTCCTTGGCCGCGCCCGCCAGCCTTTTGTCGGCGGCTCTGGCCGCGTAGTCGTCGGCGGCATGCACGAAGGATGCGGCTAAGGCTGCGATCAGCAAGGCAATCAACCTTCTTCGTCAAGCATCATGCGTTGCTGGCGGTCGATGAAGTCCTGCATGCTGTCGATCCCGCGCAAGTGCAGGATGGTATTGCGCACCGCCGCTTCGAGCAGCACCGCGAGGTTGCGCCCGGCCGCGACCGGAATGACGACGGTGCGAATCGGGACGCCGAGGACTTCCTGCGTCTGGGCATCCAGCGGCAGGCGCGGGGCGTCGGCGCCACTGACGGACTTTTGGAGATGGACGATCAGCTTGAGCTTCATCTTGCGACGGGACGCCGTCTCGCCGAATATGGTCCGGATATTGAGCAGTCCGAGGCCGCGCACTTCGAGGAAGTCGCGGAGCATGCCGGGGCAGCGGCCCTCGACCGTCGCCGGCGCGATGCGGCCCATCTCGACGACGTCGTCGGCGACCAGGCCATGGCCCCGCGAAATCAGTTCGAGCGCCAGTTCCGACTTGCCGACGCCGGAATCCCCGGTAATCAGCACACCCATGCCGAATACGTCCATGAAGACCCCATGCAGGTTGACCGTGTCGGCGAGGCGTGCCGAAAGATAAATGCGCAACAAGTCGATGACGGCGGAACATGGCTTCGGCGACAGGATGACCGGGGTATCGGAAGCCTTGCAAGCCTCGATCAGCACCTCCGGGGCCGTCAGACCGTCGGCGACGAGTACAGCCGGCGGCTTCGCCAGCAGCAACTCGTGAAACAGATGGGCGAAGCGACGCTCGCCGATGCGCATGGCCCAATCGTATTCTCCCTGGCCCATGACCTGGAGACGCTCGGGGTGGATGATGTTGATATGACCTACGACGTCGGCGCCATAGTTGCTGGAAGCCTTGATCTCGATCCGCCGGTCGACGCGCTGACCGATCACCCAGTTCAGCAGCAGCTTTTCGCGATTGTCCTCGTAAAGCTGAACCAGACTGATGTGACGAAGCACCGGAGACTAGTTCTGGAAGAGGGCGATGACGGCGGCCGGGTCCGGCGCCGCGGCCAAGGCATCGCGGAACGGCCTTTCGGCGAAGCGTTGGGCCAGTTCGGAGAGAATTTCCAGATGGTGCTCGGTCGCCTGCTCCGGAACGAGCAGGAAAAATAGCAGATTGACTGCACGCCCATCCGGTGCATCGAAGGGAACGGGAGTCTTTAGCCGTACGAACGCTCCGGCTGCCTGTTTCAGGCCCTTGATACGGCCGTGGGGAATGGCCACTCCCTGCCCAAGGCCGGTGGAACCGAGCTTCTCCCGAGCGAACAGACTGTCGAAAACGACAGCACGGGAAAGTCCGAGATTGCTTTCGAAAACCATGCCGACCTGCTCAAAAACGCGCTTCTTGCTGCTCGACTCGAGGTCGAGAAGCACCTGCCCGGCGGGCAGGATATTGTTCAGTGGATTCATCATTTCACCAAAGACAAGACCGCGGCGAAATCGCAGCGGTCGTTAAAAACTCAGCCAGCCACTTCGTGGGTTGGCTTGTCGCCCCGATGGTGGTCCTGAACCTTTTGCTTGTATTTCTGAACCTGGCGGTCCAGCTTGTCGAACAGGGCGTCGATGGCGGCATAGAGGTCTTCCCCGGATTCCTCCACATGCATGTCCTTGCCCGGCACATGCACGGTGACCTCGGCTTTTTGCTTCAGCTTTTCAACCGACAGAATCACATTCACGCCAGTGACCTTGTCAAAATGGCGAATGACGGGATCCAGCTTGTTCTCGACGTACAGTCGCAATGCCGGCGTAACTTCAATGTGATGACCAGCGATTTGCAGATTCATTTATTTCTCCTCTTGCTACAGGGTCTTGCGTAAATTGACCGGCGGGATATTGAGCGACTCACGGTATTTTGCCACCGTACGACGGGCCACAACAATGCCCTGCTGGCCTAGTATTTCGGATAATTGGCTATCCGACAAGGGTTTCTTGCCGTCTTCGGCGCCGACCAGCTGCTTGATCAGCGCGCGAATGGCGGTGGCGGAGCACGCGCCTCCGCTATCGGTGGACACGTGACTGCCGAAGAAATATTTCAGTTCGAAGATTCCGCGTGGGGTCGCCATGTACTTCTGGTTGGTCACCCGCGACACGGTCGATTCGTGCAGACCGAGAATGTCGGCGATCTCGCGCAGGACCAGCGGACGCATAGCCACTTCGCCATGTTCGAAAAACTGCCGCTGGCGATCGACGATGGCCTGTGTTACCCGGTGAATGGTCTCGAAGCGCTGCTGCACATTTTTTATCAGCCAGCGCGCCTCCTGCAACTGGCCGCTCAGATTGCCGTTGCCGCGCCGCTGCCGCGCCAGTACCTCGGCGTAAAGGCGATTGATGCGCAGCCGCGGGTAGGCATCCGGGTTGATGTAAGCGGTCCATTTGTCCCTCAGCTTCTTGACGATGACATCGGGGGTAATGTAACGGGCCTCGATCTGCGCGAAGCGCGATCCCGGTCGTGGATCAAGGCTGACGATCAGCGCGTGGGCATCCTTTAGCGCCTGCTCGGTGCAATCGGTTAGGCGCCGGATTCTGGCGAAGTCGCGGGCCGCCAGGAGTTCAAGATGCTTCTCGACGATGTCCAGCGCCAGTTGCCGCGCGCTTGATTTCGGGAGAGCCTTGAGTTGCAGCGCGAGACACTCCCGCGGACTGCGCGCGCCGATGCCTGTGGGTTCAAAACTCTGGATATGGCAAAGGGCGATTTCCAGATCTTCCAGCTCGATCTCGTGCTCCGGTGGAAGGCTTTCGAGAAGTTCGGCGAGCGGTGTAGCCAGATAGCCGTCGTCGTCGAGCGCTTCGATCAGGAAACGCACGAGACTGCGGTCGCGCTCGCTGAGTTGCATGACACCCATCTGCCAGGTCAGGTGATCACGCAGGCTGGGAGTGCTGCCGTGAATGTCCTGGGCATCGCCGTCATCGTCGTCATCGCGACCGGCTCCGGTAAACGTGCCAGCATCCGAATTCCAGCGGTCATCATCGACGTCCGGCGGCGCGCCTGGGGCAGCCATCTCGCGGTCGTCCCGCGCATCGCGCTCGTCGCGTTCATCATGATCGGCGCGTTTCTCCGCGTCACTGCGCGGCGCATCGAATTGCTGGGCCGATACGAACGACTCGTTGCCGCCATCGTCATCGCGTTCCAGCATCGGGTTTTCGAGCAGGTAATTTTCGATTTCCTGGTGCATCTCGATCGTCGACAACTGCAGGAGCTTGATCGACTGCTGCAACTGGGGGGTAAGCGCCAGATGCTGCGAAAGCTTTAGCTGGAGAGCGGGCTTCATCGATCGGAGGCCTTGCTACCGGGTTCGGGTTTCACAGCCTGAAGTGCTCTCCCAGGTAAACCTTGCGTACGCTCTCGTTGCCGACAATTTCGTCGGAGCGTCCGGCAGCGAGGACGCGCCCCTCGTTGATGATGTAGGCGTGGTCGCAGATCCCCAGCGTTTCGCGGACATTGTGGTCGGTAATCAAGACACCGATTCGGCGTTCCTTGAGAAACCTGATGATTTTCTGGATTTCGAGCACGGCAATCGGATCGACCCCGGCAAACGGTTCGTCGAGCAGAATGAAGCGCGGATCGGTCGCCAGCGCGCGGGCGATCTCCACCCGCCGTCGCTCGCCGCCAGACAGCGCAGCCGCGTTGATATGGCGGACATGTTCGATATGCAGCTCGTCGAGCAGGCCCTCGAGGCGATCATTGACTTCCGTTTCCGAAATATTCAGTAATTCAAGGACCGCCCGGATGTTCTCTTCCACGGTCAACTTGCGGAAGACCGAAGCCTCCTGCGGCAGATAGGAAACTCCCTGACGCGCCCGACTGTGCATTGGCAGGTGAGTCAGCCGGGCATCGTCGATGTAGACCTCCCCGCCATCGGCGGGGGCGAGACCGACGATCATGTAGAAACACGTCGTCTTACCCGCGCCATTGGGCCCGAGCAGGCCAACCACCTCGCCACTCTTCACCTCGAAGGAAACATCGGTGACCACTGTGCGCGCCTTGTATTTCTTGCGCAGATTGCTTGCCGCCAGCCTTGAAACGGCGAAATCACTCATTCGTCGGCTCCGCGCATGACGCCGCGAATCGCTTCGCCGGAGAAACCGCGATATTGCAGAAAGCGCATCTGCCTGCCGCGCTCTGATGCGTCCGTTGGCAAGCAGCCGAATTTCCGGGCCCATACGGCCCTGCAGCGCGCCGCTTCATCACCGCCTTCGGGCAGCGCGGCAGCGATGTCATCGTCGCTTATGCCGTGCTGTCGCAACTCATGCTTCAGTCGCACATTGCCGTAGCGCACGGCACGTGTCGCGATACGCCCGTTCGCGTAGCGTTGATCCGAGAGCAGGCACTCGGCCTGCAGTGCATCGAGCACCGAATCCAGTTCCTCCTCCGACTCGGCGCCGGCGGCGAGTTTAGCCTTCATCTCGGCCCGGCTATGATCCCGCCGGGCAAGCAACCGCAGCGCGGCAACCCGCAGCGCATGCCCGGAATCAGGCATTACCCGGCGCCGACTTGGTCGGCTTGATCACCGTGCTGCTCGCTGCCTCGCGGATACGGGCTTCGATCTCCCGGGCAATCTCGGGATGGCTGCGCAGGAATTCGCGGGAATTGTCCTTGCCTTGGCCAATCTTCTCGCCTTTGTACGAATACCAGGCGCCCGCCTTGTCAACCAGTTTGTGGGCGACGCCCATCTCGACAATTTCACCTTGCCGGGAAATGCCCTCGCCATAGAGGATGTCGAAAATGGCTTCGCGGAAGGGTGGGGCGACCTTGTTCTTGACCACCTTGACCTTGGTTTCACTGCCGATCACCTCGTCGCCCCGCTTGATCGCGCCGATACGGCGGATATCGAGGCGCACCGACGCGTAAAACTTCAGTGCGTTGCCGCCGGTCGTCGTTTCCGGCGAACCGAACATGACGCCGATTTTCATGCGGATCTGGTTGATGAAGACGACCAGCGTGTTGGTCTTCTTGATGTTGGCGGTCAGCTTGCGTAGCGCCTGGCTCATCAGGCGGGCGTGCAGGCCGACCATCTGATCGCCCATTTCGCCTTCGATTTCGGCGCGCGGCGTGAGCGCGGCAACCGAGTCGATGACGATGATGTCGACCGAACCCGAGCGCACCAGCATGTCGGCGATTTCGAGCGCCTGTTCGCCGGTATCAGGCTGGGAAATGAGCAGTTCGCCGACGTTGACCCCGAGTTTCTGCGCATATTGCGGGTCAAGGGCATGTTCGGCGTCGATGAACGCGGCGACACCGCCCAGCTTCTGCATCTCGGCGATGACCTGCAGGCAGAGTGTGGTCTTTCCGGAAGACTCCGGGCCATAGACCTCGACAACCCGACCCCGTGGCAGGCCGCCGACGCCGAGCGCAATGTCCAATCCCAGCGAGCCGGTGGATACCACCTGAATGGCTTCGTCGATTTCGGCATCGCCCATCTTCATGATGGAGCCCTTGCCGAACTGCTTTTCGATCTGTTGCAACGCTGCCGCGAGCGCCTTTGCCTTGTTGTCGTCCATTGCGAACCCTCGGTAATTGATGGAATTATGGCACACGGGCCAAAGTTGGAACAGAAATTGCTGAAGACCAGACTCCGAACAGCCACGCTGCCCGATAGCGCGGCCAAACCCACGCGGGCCCGGTACGCCTTTCGCTCTTCCGGTCGATTGACAGGCCGCACAGCGACAGGCGCAACGCAATTAGCTGTTCATATATACAGTATATTTAAATGGCGTCGATGGCAAGTATTGCCTGGCGCTGCCGTGGGCATCAAACTCGCGCCTATTTCAACCAATGCCGGGTGGCCAGCTTGGGCGTCACCCGCCCATGTGGTCCTTCGGGAACCCTATAATTCGCGCAATATCAACATCTTGCGTTGCGGCTGCACGGCATGCTGATCTGGTTCGTCGTCCTCTACCTGATGCTGTCCATCGGCATCGGGCTCTACGTGGCCACCCGCGTGCACACCGCCAAGGATTTCGCGGTGGCTGGCCGCCACCTGCCGTTGCCGGTCGTCACCGCCACCGTGTTCGCCACCTGGTTCGGAGCGGAGGCGGTGTTCGGCGTTTCCGCCACCTTCGTCAAGGACGGCCTGCGCGGCGTCGTTGCCGACCCCTTTGGCTCCTCGTTGTGCCTGATCATCGCCGGCTTCTTCTTCGCAAAAAAACTCTACAAGCTGAACATCCTGACCCTTGGCGACTACTTCCGCATGCGCTACAACCGTTCGGTCGAGGTCCTGACCACGCTGTGCATCGTCGCCTCCTACCTCGGCTGGGTGTCGGCGCAGATCAAGGCGCTCGGCCTCATCTTCAACGTTGTCACCGACGGCTTTGTCAGCCAGACCGCCGGCATGATTCTCGGCGCCGCCATTGTCCTCACCTACACCACCTTCGGCGGCATGCTCTCGGTCGCCATCCTCGATTTCGTCCAGATGGGCGTCATCATGGGCGGCATGCTCTACATCGGCTACCTCGTCTCCGGCCTGACCGGGGGGGTGGAATTGGTCATCAATCACGCGTCGACCGCGGGCAAGCTCGATTTCTTCCCACCGCCCGACCCCTGGCAGTGGCTGACTTTCCTCGGTGCCTGGATCACTATGATGCTCGGCTCGATCCCGCAACAGGACGTCTTCCAGCGCATCACCTCGGCGAGGACCGCGACCATCGCCATCTGGGGCTCGATCCTCGGCGGCTCAATCTACTTCTGCTTCACCTTCGTGCCGATGTTCATCGCCTATGCGGCCACCTTGATCGACCCCGACCTGTTCAACGAGCTGATGCAGACCGATTCGCAACTGGTCCTGCCGACGCTGGTCCTGCAACACACGCCAGTTTTCGCCCAGGCCATCTTCTTCGGCGCCGTGCTGTCGGCGGTCATGAGTTGCTCTTCGGCGACGCTGCTGGCCCCGTCGGTCGCCTTCTCGGAAAACATCGTGCGCGGCTTCTTTCCCGGCATGGGCGACCATCAGTTCCTGCGCGTCATGCGCGTCGCCATCGTCGTCTTTACCCTCATCGTCCTCGCCTTCGCTCTGTACTCCAATTCCAGCATCTTCAAGATGGTCGAGAACGCCTACAAGGTGACGCTGGCCGGCGCCTTCGTGCCGCTGTTCTTCGGCGCGTTCTGGAAACGGGCCACCACGCAGGGCGCGCTGGCAGCGATACTCGGCGGCCTCAGTGCCTGGATCCTGGTCGAATTGCTGATCGGCGAGACGAGTCTGGTGCCGCCGCAACTGATCGGATTGGCAATTAGCATGCTCGGCATGATCGCCGGCTCGCTGCTCCCGCAATGGGTGGGCCGCCCGACGCCGCACGCGGACATTCACGCCGCCCTGCATCACCGCGCTGCCGCCGAATCCCATCATGTGGCGGATCACCCACACCGTCACTGAGCCAGCTTCGACTCCCCCACCGTCTGCACGCTCCGCCGCCAGCCAAAGCACGAACCTGCCAAATTCGGTAGTTTATCGAGGCCGAGATGCGCCTCGTCGACCACCACGCCGAGCGCCAGCCCGTGCACTGGGGCGCGGGCGACGAAGGCTGCCAGAGTGCGCACCTCGTCATCACCGTCGGCGTCAGGCCGATGCAGTTGGCAGCCAGTGCGTCCTCGGTCTGCTGCACCAGATTGACGAAGGGAACGAACCACAGCCACAAGGTCGGGCGCGCCGCATTGACCTCTTCCAGCACGCGCGAATATGTAGGTCTTGCCCGAGCCGGTCGGCGCACGCAGCAGGCAGGGCGGCGACGGGTGGCACAGCAGCGCCTCCGCCATGTGCTCGATGATCGCGCTCTGTAAATTTTCTGGCTCGATGGCGGCGGACTGGACGGCGATGATGTCGGGCGCGCTCATTGGTTTTTCCACGGCATCCGGATTTTCGGGTGTTACCTACAACGTCACATGAATTCACTACACGCCGAGTAGCGCTTCTCGCCACGGCGTGGAGAGAATTCGGCAATGTTACGGTCGACCGCCAAAACAGCTCGATTTTGCTCGCTCATGGCTGGCCTCCTCCCGCCTGTCTGCGCAGCAACGCGTCGAGCAGGCTGTAGCAATTGATCTCGACGCCTTGCGCCGCGATTTGTTCGGCCAGTGTCGCTGGCTGTGGTGAATAGGCAGCCAGGCGACCAGCGTCGCAACGGTTTCGCAGTCGACCCGTTCGCAGACCAGCACCGCACAATCGCCGGATTGGCCAAGGAACTTGACCGACCCCGGCGACGGCGGGCGCGCCGTGCCGAGGCGGCCCAGGGCGAGCAACTGGAAAGCGGACGGTGTCGGCCGCGAAGGGTGCGTCGGCGCTTTCTACTTTGCCGAGTTGCAGATGGGCAAAATCGCCTGAAATTCCCGGTCGACCGCGATAAGCCTGAATAGCCCGGCGGATACGCTCGGTACAGACAGCGCGGCATCGCGTTCGATGGCATTGGCTTTCCAGTTCAGGCCGAGCTTCCATTTGGTCAGATGCTCGACCAGCAAGCGGCACAACTGCGCCTCGCCGAGTTGATCCAGTTGCCCGAGCAGGCCGCTCACGGGAATGTTTGTCATGGTCATTGAGGGTCATTCCTCCGCTTTTTGCGCCAATTGACTGACCTGCTGCTGACGGGCGCAGCCTTAGTCCATACAATTGAGGCATGGAAACCCGCGGCCCGCCTCTTCTCGCCCGTTACCTCGCGCTGGCTTGGCTCGGCCTGGTCGTCTATGGCAGCCTGCACCCGTTTGCCGGCTGGCGCGACACTGGGATCTCGCCCTTCGCTTTCCTCGAAGGCGCCTGGCCGCGCTACTGGACAGCATTCGATCTCGTCGCCAATGTCGCGGTCTACATGCCTTTGGGCTTCCTGCTGACGCTCGCCCTACGGGGATTGCCGGGTCGCTTTACCGCCCCGGTTCTCGCTGTCCTCATCTCGGCGACGGTCAGCCTGACGCTTGAGACCTTGCAGACCTGGCTGCCCTCGCGTGTTCCATCGAACGTCGATCTTGCCTGCAATACGCTGGGCAGCCTGCTCGGAGCGATCCTGGCACAACTGGTCGGGCTGCGCGTCTTCGTCCGCTTCGCGGCATGGCAGAAGCGCCTGATCGCGCCGATCCCGCATGCCGAACTCGGTCTGACCCTGCTCGGCCTCTGGCTGCTGATCCCGCTGTCGCCGGAGATCCTTTTGTTCGGCGCCGGCGACCTCCGCCAGATACTCGAACTGAGCAGCGCTGTTCCCTTTGCCGCCCACAGCTTCGTCCTGATCGAGGCGAGCATCACCGCGCTCAATGCGCTGGCCGTGGGAATCATCGTCCGCGCGTTGTGCGCCCGCAAGGCACTCGCGTATGTCGCCGTGCCGCTGTTCATCCTTTTCGGCCTCATCGTGCGCACGGTTGCCACGGCGATTCTGGTCACTCCGAATGAAGCCTTCGCCTGGCTCACGCCGGGGGCGAAAATCGGCCTGCTTCTCGCCAGCATTGGCCTGGCGGTGGCCATCGCCCTGCCGGCAACCGCCCGGCTGCTGCTGGCGGCGCTGGCGCTGCTGGCCGGAGCGATGCTGGTCAATCTAGCCCCACCCAATCCGTACTCCGCCGTGGCCCTGGCGACCTGGCGGCAAGGCCACTTTCTCAACTTCAACGGACTGACACGCTGGACAGCAACACTATGGCCCTTCCTGACAATGCCCTTCCTGCTGCTGACCGTACGTCGCCATTAGCCTGGCACGCGCTGACCGCGGACCACGCCGCCGACCGGCTCGGCGTCGACCACACGCGGGGGCTGAGCGCGAACGAGGCGGCGGAGCGCCTGCTCCGTCATGGCCCCAATCGGCTGACCGAAACGCCGGGCAAACCGGCCTGGCGCCGCTTCGCCGAGCAACTCGCGCAGCCGCTGGTGCTGGTGCTGATCGCCGCCGGACTGGTGACCAGCGCGCTCGGCGAATGGGTCGATGCCAGCGTGATCTTCGGTGTCGTGCTGGTCAATGCCGTCATCGGCTACTGGCAGGAAGCCAAGGCCGAGGGCGCGCTGGCGGCGCTGGCGCGCAGCGTCGCCACCCCGGTCACGGTGCGCCGCGATGGCCAGCGTCTGAAGCTTGACGCCGGCCAACTGGTGCCCGGCGATGTCGTCCTGCTTGCTGCCGGTGATCGCGTCCCGGCTGACCTGCGCGTGATTCACCAGCGCGAACTGCACGCCGACGAATCGCTGCTGACCGGCGAGTCACTGCCGGTGGACAAGAGCAGCGCCACCATGGCGGACGACACACCGCTTGCCGAACGCCGCAACATGGCCTACGCGGGCGCCACCATCGTCGCCGGGCAGGGTACCGGGCTGGTTATCGCAACCGGCGATGCCACCGAAACCGGGCGCATTGCCGACCTGATCGCCAGTGCCCCCGAATTGGCGACACCGCTGACGCGCAAGATGGCGACCTTCTCGAACTGGCTGCTGTGGGCCATCGGCGGCCTCGCGCTGCTCACCGTCGCGGTCGGGCTGGCGCGCGGCGAGGCGCCTTTCGACATGTTCATGGCCGCCGTCGCGCTGGCCGTCGGCGCTATCCCCGAAGGACTGCCGGCCGCCGTCACGGTGACGCTGGCGATCGGCGTCGGACGGATGGCGAAGCGGCGCGCCATCATCCGCCGCCTGGCCGCCGTGGAAACCCTGGGCAGCACGACGGTGATCTGCTCGGACAAGACCGGCACCCTGACCGAGAATGCGATGACTGTGCGCGCCCTTTACTGTGGCAACCGGCAGTTCACGGTAAGCGGCCACGGCTACAGCCCGCAAGGCGAAATCCACCATGACGAGGCAACAGAGGCCTGTGCTGGCGCCCTGCGCGAAGGACTGGTCGCCGGTGCCCTGTGCAACGATGCCGGCCTGGCTAAAAGTGGCCATCACTGGACGATCACCGGCGACCCGACCGAAGCGGCACTGCTCGTTGTCGCACGCAAGGGCGGGCTCGACGAACACACGCTGAACGCGCTGTTTCCCCGCCAGGACGAACTGCCGTTCGACGCCTGCCGGCAATACATGGCAACGGCGCACGCCGCTGACGGCCAGCAAGTCATCTACGTCAAAGGCGCGCTCGAACGCCTGTTGCCGCGCTGCGTCGAGCAACTCGCCGCCGACGGCCAGCCGGAAGTGCTCGACCGGGGACAGATCGAAGCCGTCGCCGAAGGCTTTGCCGGGCAGGGTATGCGCGTCCTGCTGCTGGCGCGCCGGGTGCTTCCCGACGACAGCGATTTGTCCGACGAATGCGTGCACGGGCTGAGCCTGATTGGTGTGGTCGGCATGATCGATCCGCCGCGCAAGGCGGCGATCAGCGCCATCCGCAACTGCCATTCGGCCGGCATCCGCGTCAAGATGATTACCGGCGACCACGCCGTCACGGCACTGGCCATCGCCCGCCAGATCGGGCTCGCCGCCGACAAGGCGCTGACCGGGCGCGAACTGGCGCTGCTCGACGACGATGCCCTGGCACTGGCCGCCCACGAAATCGACGTCTTCGCCCGCGTCGAACCCGAGCAGAAGCTGCGTCTGGTGCGCGCCCTGCAATCGCGCGGCGAGGTCGTCGCGATGACCGGCGACGGTGTCAACGACGCACCGGCGCTGAAGCAGGCCAATATCGGCATCGCCATGGGTCTGGGCGGTACCGAAGTGGCCAAGGAAGCCTCGGCCATGGTTCTCACCGACGACAATTTCGCCAGCATAGAGGCGGCGGTCGAGGAGGGCAGGGGGGTCTGGGACAATTTGGTCAAGTTCATCACGTGGACGCTGCCGACCAATTTCGGCGAGGGACTGGTCATCGTCGCCGCCATCCTGTCCGGCAGCTCGCTGCCGATCACGCCGCTGCAGATTCTCTGGATCAACATGACCACCGCCGTGCTGCTCGGCCTGACGCTGGCCTTCGAGCCAATCGAACGCGGCATCATGCAGCGCTTGCCGCGCCGCATCGAAACCCCGGTGCTCGACAGCGCCCTGATCCGCCGCATCGTGCTGGTTTCGTTGCTGCTGCTGGCCGGCGCCTTCGGGCTCTACCTGCGCCAACTGGGGCAAGGCCATACGCTGGCCGAGGCACGCACCGTTGCGGTCAACGTCTTCGTCATGGTCGAAACGCTCTATCTGTTCAACTGCCGCTCGCTGACCCGCGGCTTCTGGACCCTCGGCATTTTCTCCAACCTCTGGGTGTGGGGCGGCATCGCCAGCACGGTCTTCCTGCAACTGCTGCTCACCTACTGGGCACCGCTCAATGCCGCATTCCAGACGGCACCGATCGGGCTGGTCGAGTGGGCCGAGATTTTCGCCTTTGCGCTATGCTCTTCGTTGATCATTGCGCTGGAGAAATGCTGGACGAACAGCAGGCGTTCCAGGTAGAGCGGACCACCTATAATGGCCGTCCCAAGGAGATTGCCAATGAGTCATTACAAGCATCACGTATTTTTCTGCTGCAACCAGCGCGAGCCGGGGGAAACCTGCTGCAACGCACGCGGCGCCAGTGAAATGCAGACCTATGCCAAAGACCGCATCGGCGAGCTGAAGATGAAGGGCCCTGGCATGGTACGCATCAACAAATCCGGCTGCCTGGACCGCTGTGACGAAGGGCCGGTCATGGTGGTCTATCCGGAAGCCATCTGGTACACCTATATCGACAAGGAAGACGTCGAGGAAATCATCCAGGAACATCTGGTCAATGGTCGGATCGTGGAGCGTCTGAAGATATGAGGGCACCGGAAGAGAAAATCATGGTCGACGGCCCCGCCGGCAAGATCGAAGTCATCATGGAGCGCCCCGACGCGCCGCGCGGCATCGCGCTGGTCGCCCACCCGCACCCGGTCGGCGGCGGCGCCAACACCAACAAGGTCGCCTACACGCTGGCCCGCACCTTCGTCAGCCTCGGCTACGCGGCATTCCGCCCCAACTTTCGCGGTGTCGGCGCCAGCGAGGGCGTCCACGACGAGGGCGATGGCGAAACCGAGGACTTGCTTGCCGTGCTGAACAACGCCAAGTGCCGCTGCGGCAACCTGCCGGTGGCGCTTGCCGGCTTCTCGTTCGGCGCCTTCTGCCAGACGCGTCTGGCCCGGCGCCTGGTTGAGCTCGGCTACCCGGCGCAGCGCCTGGTGCTGGTCGGCACCGCCGCCGGCTTCGTCGAGGGCGCCCGCCACTATGACACCGAGGCCGTACCGCACGACACCATCGTCATCCACGGCTCGGCCGACGAGACGGTGCCGCTGGAAAATGTCTTAGACTGGGCGCGGCTGCTCGACCTGCCGGTGATCGTCGTCCCCGGCGCCGACCACTTCTTTCACCGTCGCCTGCACCTGATCCGCGACATCGTCACCCGCGCGTGGCGGCACTAGCGGCAGCCAATCTGCGCAAGACCTATGGCGACACGGAGGTCGTCGCCGGGCTGTCGTTTGCCGTCAACTCCGGCACCTGTTTTGGCCTGCTCGGGCCGAACGGCGCCGGCAAGACGACGACGCTGCGCCTCTGCCTCGGGCTGACCGCGCCAGACAGTGGCACGATCAGCCTGAACGGGCACGCCATTCCCGCTGCTGCGCAGAAGGCGCGGGCAAGGGTCGGCGTCGTGCCACAATTCGACAACCTCGATCCCGACTTCACCTGCGCCGAAAACCTGCTCGTCTTCGGTCGCTACTTCAGTATTCCCGACCGCGAAATCACGGCACGCATCCCGCAACTGCTCGACTTTGCCGGCCTCGGCAGCAAGGCCGATGCCCGCATCGCGACGCTATCGGGCGGCATGAAGCGCCGGCTGACACTGGCTCGGGCGCTGGTCAACGATCCGGAAATCATCTTCCTCGACGAGCCGACCACCGGTCTCGACCCACAGGCCCGCCACCTGATCTGGGAGCGCCTGAAACAGCTCAAGTCGGCGGGAAAGACGCTGATCCTGACCACGCACTTCATGGACGAGGCCGAGCGCCTGTGTGATTCGCTGATCGTCATCGACCACGGGCGGCTGATTGCCGAGGGCAGCCCGCGCCGGTTGATCGCTGAGCACATCGAGCCGCAGGTCGTCGAAGTCTACGATGAAGCCGGAGGTCACCTGCCAGCCTTTGTCGCAGCGATGCGCGATCTCGCCGAGCGGATCGAGACTAGCGGCGAGACCGCCTTCTTCTACTGCTCCGATGAGCGCGCGCTACTGGCCCGCCTCGCCGACGCACCTGGATTGCGCTACGTGCACCGCGCTTCGAATCTCGAAGACGTCTTCATCAAGCTCACCGGTCGGGAACTGCGCGACTGAAACGGGGCTTCGGTGCGACGCCGGCGCGGTGAAAATGGCCTGGAATTCGCCGTCGACCGCGCTGGACGCCAGGGCATGGCAATGGTCTAGAATGTCGTTACCCCTTAACCCTGAACTTGCGGAGGCTGACCATGACAAACCGAAACAATCCAAACGCGCTGCGGGCATTGTGTTTTACGCTCGGCGCGGTGGTGCTCCCGGCGAGCGCGGCGCCAACCAATTATGAAATGACGCTGACGACTAACGCAGGCATGGGAGCCGGAGGCATGGCAAGCGTCTTCGGCATGATGACCGGCGGCATGAGCAGCAGCATCAGCCGGCACATGGATCTGCGCCTGACCTCGCCGACCGATCTGCCGGCCAGTTACGAAGCCGCGCACACGGTGCCGGAAGGCATGGGCATCGGTCCGCAGCTCCCGCTGCGCGGTGAACGCCGTTCCACCGGCGGCAACGGCGAGGAAAGCGATCCTGACGGCCGCGTGCTGATCTACTGGGGCTGCTCGCCGACCGTGGCCAAGGGTCAGCCCGAGGTGATCGATTTCCGCACCATGGCCGGCAAGCTGCCACCGGAAATCCAGGCCATGGCGCGGCAGAGCCGCAGTCAGGGCAAGGGCGGTGCACCCGATGTGTTGCTGCCGCCGCGCAGCATCGGCTGGCCGGGCGGCGACAGCAATTACCACGGCATTCCGGAGAACGCCTCGGCGGTTGGCGATCACGTCGTCAAGACCAATTTCATGAAGGACGATATCCGTTACACCCTGGCGCCGGCTCTCGACTTTCTCCAACCGATGAACCTCAAGGCGCGTTCGGGCGATCTCAAGGCGGCGGTGCCGCTCGCCTGGGATGCCCTGACCCGTGCCCGCGGCTACGACCTGCAGGCGGTAGCCGCGAAGGACGAAAAGGAGATCGTGATCTGGCTGGCCAACCGCAACAAGAGCCCGATGCTGCCGGCCAGTCAGCACGAATGCACTATCCCCGAAGGTATTTTCGCCAAGGCCGAAATGGCGATGTTGACCGGTACGGCGCACGGGCCAGTCCAGGGGTATTCCTTCCCGCCGCAGAAGCCGGGCGAGAAAAAGCCGCTGATCTGGTCCGCGACGGTTCGCGTTATGGCTCATGACAGCGCGCTTCTCGGGATGGAAGCCGCCGCCGCCTCCGGGTCGGCGAACGAATCGGCGATGCCGGGTGTCGGTGACGTCCTGAAAGGTATCTTCGGCCGATGACCTGGCGTTTCTCCGGCGACCGGGCAGGGCAGGTTCTCTCCGGTCGCTCTTACCGGGCACGGTCCGGAGCGGAAGCCGGGGCGTGATGCTGAGCGGCATTCGCCCCGCGATTTTCGGCTGGCTTCCAGTATGGCGACGCAATTTCCTGGTCTGGAAAAAGCTCGCCCTGCCATCGATCCTGGGCAACCTCGCCGACCCGCTGATCTACATGCTCGGGCTCGGCTATGGACTGGGCCGGATGCTCCCTACTATTGACGGCCAGTCCTACATCACCTTCCTGGCCGCCGGTATCGTCTGTTCGTCGACCATGAACGCCGCAACCTTCGAAGCCCTGTACTCGGCGTTCTCGCGCATGCACATCCAGAAAACCTGGGATGCCATTCTCAACACACCGCTCGGCCTCGCCGACGTTGTCGCCGGCGAGTTGTTCTGGGCAGCGACCAAGTCCTTCTTTTCCGGTGCTGCGATTCTCGTCGTCGTCACCGCGCTCGGGCTGACGCACGGCCCGCTGCTTCTCTGGGCCCTCCCGGCCATCGTCCTCACCGGCCTCGCTTTCGCTGCGCTCGGCCTGATCTGGAATGCGCTGGCGCCGTCCTACGATTTTTTCATGTACTACTTCACGCTCTTCATCACGCCGATGACATTGATATCCGGGGTCTTTTTCCCGACCGACCAGCTTCCCGGCTGGCTCGCCGCGGTCGGCGGCTGGCTACCGCTGGCGCAAGGCATCGGGCTGGTGCGGCCGCTGCTCGCGGGAGAAGTGCCCGCCGATGCCCCAACCCGCATCGCAGCGCTGCTCGGAATGACGGCGGCTGCCTTCACCGTCGCGCTGCACCTGACGCGGCGGCGCCTACTCAAGTAGAATCCGCTCATGGAAACCCTGCTCGTCCTCACCAACTGTCCCGACGCGGAAACCGCCAACGCCATCGCGCTGGCCGTCGTGGAAGCAAGGCTGGCGGCTTGCGTCAATATCCTGCCGCGCGTGCAGTCTATCTACCGCTGGCAGGGCGGGATCGAGTCGGTAACGGAAATACCCCTGTTGATCAAGTCGACCGCGGCGAGCTACCCGGCACTCGAAGAGGTAATCCGCGCCCTGCATCCCCACAAAATTCCGGAAATCATCGCCCTGCCGATCGATCGCGGCCTGCCAGCCTACCTGAACTGGGTGGTTGAAGAAACACTCCAATGATCATGCGCCGCTTGCTCTTGCTCTTTGCCTTGCTCGTTTCGTTCGCCCACGCCGATGAATTCCTCGACCCGGCCATCGCCTTTCAGCCCGGCGCGCGCGCTCTCGACGCGCAGACCATCGAGGTCGCCTTCGCCATCGCCAAGGGCTATTACCTCTACCGCGACAAGTTCCGCTTCGCCGTCGAAGGCGAAGCAGTCACCCTCGGCAGTCCGGTTTTCCCCAAGGGCAAGATGAAGGACGACGAGAATTTCGGTAAGGTCGAGGTTTTCTACAACAGCGTCGCCATCCGCCTGCCAGTCGAGCGCAATGCCTCGGGCACGCTCCCGCTCAAGCTCAATGTCACCTCGCAGGGTTGCGCCGATGCCGGCGTCTGCTACCCGCCGCAGACGCAGACGGTGACCGTCACGCTGCCCGATCCGGCGACCACGCCCGCCGCGACCACAGAAGCAGCAGCTGGCCCCGGGGTCGACGTCGACGAAAGCGGCAAAATCGCCGGCATCCTCCGTAATGCCGGGTTCTGGGCCAATCTCGCCTTTTTCTTCATCGCTGGCCTCGGCCTGGCGTTGACCCCCTGCGTGCTGCCGATGATCCCCATCCTCTCCGGCATCATCGCCGGTCAGGGTCACCGCAATTCCCACGCCCGTGGCTTCGCACTGTCGCTCGCCTACGTTCTCGGCATGGCGGTGACCTACGCCGCCGCCGGCATCGCCGCCGGGCTGACCGGAACGCTGCTCTCGGCAGCCCTGCAGAACGCCTGGGTGCTCGGCGGTTTCGCGCTGATCTTCGTCGTACTTTCCTTCTCGATGTTCGGCTTCTACGAATTGCAACTGCCGACGGCGCTGCAAAGCAAGCTGTCGGAAGAATCCGGGCACCTGCAGGGCGGCCGCGGCATCGGTGTCTTCGCCATGGGGGCGCTGTCGGCGCTGATCGTCGGCCCCTGCGTCGCCGCGCCGCTGGCTGGCGCGCTGCTCTACATCGGCCAGACCGGCGACGCCGTGTTCGGCGGCACGGCGCTGTTCGTCATGGCGCTCGGGATGGGCGCGCCGCTGATCGCCGTCGGCACCGCCGGCGGCTCGCTGCTACCGAAGACCGGCCCGTGGATGGAAGGCGTCAAGAAGGGCTTCGGCGTGCTGCTGTTGGCCACTGCCGTCTGGCTGCTGACACCGGTTGTACCTCCGGTCGTTCCGATGCTGGCATGGGCGGCGCTGCTGATCATTCCCGCCATCTACCTGCACGCGCTCGACCCGCTGCCGCCGCATGCCAGGGGCTGGCAGCGCTTCTGGAAAGGCATCGGTATCATCATGCTGCTGACCGGGGCCGCGCTTCTGGTCGGGGCACTTTCAGGCAGTCGGGATCCGTTGCAGCCGCTAGCCGGTTTGCGCACCCCGGCCGTCGCCGGCGAGTTCAAGAAGCTGGTGTTCGAGCCGGTCCACTCGGTCGCCGAACTCGAGGCGCGCCTGGCCGCGGTCGACCGTCCGGTAATGCTCGATTTCTACGCCGACTGGTGCGTTTCCTGCAAGGAGATGGAGCGCTACACCTTTGCTGACCCGGCGGTGCAGGCCAGGCTGGCCGGATTCGTCTTGCTCAAGGCCGATGTCACTGCCAATGCACTGGAGGACAAGGCGCTGCTCGCCCGCTTCGGGCTGTTCGGACCACCAGGGATCGTGTTTTTTGCGCCGGGCGGCAAGGAAATCGCGGGTCTCCGGGTCGTTGGCTTTCAGGAAGCCGCAAGTTTTCTGCGTACTCTGGAAAAAGCTGGCTAACGAGCCGCTTAATACTCTCCCGCAATCGACCTTGAACGCGATGACCGGAGATTATTGATGGATCACCTTATTCACGGTCGCCGAATCCCCTTCGATCTTTCGCACCTTGTCCCGCGTCCACTGGACGTAGAAGGACTCGAACCCTGACCACCAGTAGCGCCAGCTGGGAGCCTCGAGGCCTTTCCTGTCGTCTACCTGCGGATAGCCAATGGACATGATGACCTGCTCTCTGGTCATGCCCTTCATCACGCGACCCAACTCGATTGCCGAACGCACTCCGACTGGAAAGCTTTCAAGGCGGCGCCGCGGATCCTGGGCCACGACAGCCCTGTCAAGCCATTGACCAGGGTTTTCACCGGTCTGGGCTGGATCGGGCCGCAACAGCATCTGTTGGCCATTGATCTCGATAATCGCCTGGGCATTGTCGATCTCCCTGATCAGCACCGGCGTCCCGGCCGCGATGAAGGGCAAGTTGACGTAATTGGAACTGTTGATCTGGTCGCCGCTGTAACGCAGGTTGCAGCAGGCAAAACCGCTGCGCAGACTGGCAGTCGACCAGACTCGGGTGGCGGCGCTCTGATCGGTCATCCCATTGCCGCCCGGCGCTCCGGCGCAGGAAGTGAGGAGAAGAACCCCGACAGCCGTCAGCGCAATCCGCGTGTACGGATGAATTCGACTCAGGAACACGTGGATACCTCTTTGCTCATGTGATGATTATAACCTTCCGCCACACCTGTCCCCGACCCACAGCGGATGTCACAACGCCACGACGGTGTCCCAGGCGAAGCGGATGATGAGGACTCCGACCACCAGCAGGAAGATCTGCCTTATCAATCCGCTGCCATACCTCAGCGCCAGCCAGGTACCAACCATCGAGCCACCGACGTTAGCCGCCGCCATGGCCGCCGCCACAAGAGGCATAACGTAGGCATTGGGCAGAAAATACGCGAGGGCTGCCAGGTTGGTCACGAGATTCACCACCTTCGCGCTGGCGGAGGCATGAAGAAAGTCGAAGCCAAAGAAGCGAACGAACAGGAAGATCAGGAAACTGCCCGTACCGGGCCCGAAAAAGCCATCGTAGAAGCCGATTGCGCCACCCAGAAGAAGAGCGAACAGCAGTTCGCGATGACCATCAAATGTCGGACAATGCACCTGCCCGAAATCCTTGCGTTTCAGCGTGTAGACTGCAGCAACGATAAGCATCACGAGAATCAGCGGACGCACCACATCTCTCGGCAACCAGGCGACGGCGGCTGCACCAAAGTAGGAAAAGGCCAAAGCGGCGAGCGCCGTCGGCAGGATCGTCCGCCACGGCATGTTCACCCGCCGTGCGTAGCGCCATGTCGCATTGGCCGTGCCGACGACGCTGGCGCACTTGTTGGTCCCGAAGAGTGTCGCCGCCTGTTCTCCGGGATGGATGGCAAACAGCGCGGGAATCTGGATCAGTCCGCCGCCGCCGACCACCGCGTCGATACCACCGGCGAGAAAAGCCGCAAGGACTAGCGCCAGCAAGCCCGGAGGCAACGGTTCCAACTCGATGCAGAAGCTAGCGAAACGGCGCAAAACCGCGCCGTTGCGTTGATTTAGAAATTCCGATTTCCATCATGGGAAAAAATAGGGGAACACTTTTTGAAATTATCCCCTGAATGATGCCATGATCACCGTCCTGCCAGCGCCGACTTTCTAACGTGAGGCCGCTACCCGCCATATTGCAGACTGCTGATATTGCATTCCCAATGGCGGTTCAAGGTTGTCAGCGGCCCATCATGCTTTTCGGCAATCGGGCCGGATTCGACCCTCAGCCGTCTCATGACATTGGAAAGCCATTTGGCTACTTACTGAACACAAAGCCGCCTCTCAAGGATTTCAAGCGGGTGACTCTTGATCGGCCTGACTGGACGGTGGCACCAAACGCCGCCTAGGTCCGCAATAGAAGGATTACCGGCCGGGCACCGGGCGATAACCGGTAATTTCGCTGAGCGGCGGCTATTCGATTTTTGCTACTTCCGGATTCGACTGGCGTTGGTGCACTATTAGCATAGTCTTATACAATAATGGCTTACGTTCGCGGTTTTCAGCATGAACTTCCCCTCTCCCCATCCTGATTCATGCCGCAGGCGCAATTTGCCCAGCCCGGACAGACTTTGGCAGGCCGAGATAGGTGAACTGGTTAATGATGGTTACCCGGACGTGGCTCTCGGCAACCTGCCGGTCAAACGCACGGGAGAAGAGTCGATCCCCCAATTGCTTGAGCCGATACATCATGTTTTCGGTTGTGTGCCCTCGGTGTCGTAGGCGCCATCCGCCGAGACTTGACCGACGTCACCGTCGACTTGTGCCAACAGATCAGGGAAGACTTCGCTGTCGTGCCAGTCCGCCGTCGTCACTTCAATCCCGATGATGTCCTTGGCCGTCTCATCGACGGCCAGGTGAATCTTGCGCCAAGTGCGGCGTTTGCCGACACCGTGTTGGCGAACCTTCCATTCGCCTTCCCCGAATATCTTCAGCCCGGTCGAGTCGACCACGACATGCGTGGCGCCAACTCTCGGACGCCGGGGAATCTTGACTTCCAGCGTCGCCGCCCGGCGCGACATGTGGGTGTGGTCCGGCACCGGCAGGTCCAGCGCACACAGGCGCATCAGCGATTTGAGCAGACCTTCGGTCGCCCGATAGGGCAGACGGAACAGGGTCTTGAGCGTCAGGCAGGTTTGAATCGCGACCTCCGAGTACGTGCCCGGTTTGCCTCGACCCACCGGACGCGGCGGCTTCCAGGTCTTGGCCACGCTGTCCTCGTCAAACCAGATCGTCAGGTTGCCGCGATTGACCAGCGCACGGTCGTATTCCGCCCAGTTCTTCACCCGGTAGCGGTATTTCGGCTGTGCCGTGCTTGCGTCCATCTTCGTTCTTGCTGCCATCTGTATCTCTCTCGCTCGTCAAAAACCCGCCACGCGGCAAACTATGACATTATATTGCGCCAACGCCGATTCGACCCTCAACTGTCTGATGACTTTTGCAAGGGCTATGGCGACTTTACAATCATAAAGCTGCCAGTCAAAACGGTGCTCTGGGAGGGAGGTTTTAATTAATAATCCCGCAAACACCGGCGTGTAGAGGGGTTATTTTTTTGGTGCAGAAAGTTTGAATCCAGTTTCCTGGCGGGTCGCTTACTTCGACTTCACGCCAAAAGCATAAAACACCTCGAAACAGCGTTCTTATGGAGCTTTTTCTCAAAACCCCCTGACTTCGGAATTTTAGTTCCAAATCTTGAAACCCTTGCTGCACAAGGCTTTGCGGGGGGGGGGGGCGCTGACCGAGTTCTCGATGGCATACATTTTGGTTTCGTGGAGGCTGCCAACGCGAAATGTCTGGTTGGTGAGGGGAAGAAGGACGGCAAGTTCGGTCTTTTAAACTCGCAATTATTCATTGACCGATGTGGCTCCCGCTACGGGTATGCGCTCAAAAAAGATGCGACATTGTTCGACCCAACGTGAGCAGACTTTGCCACCGCGCCTTCTGCCAATTCGTTCGCCACTGCTGAACGGATGCCGAAAGTTACGACCTGGCAGTACAATCCACAAGCCCAACCGGTGCCGGAGTTGGAATTCGATCGGTGCATCGTAGTCCGTCTCGGCACCGACCGATGCGGAAGTTTGCTCCCTTTTCACTGCCTCCCGGAGCCAGAGTGTAGATTGGCAGCCGTTTACGAGGCTACCTATAATTTTGGTGATTGCGCTGGACTCTCTATTTTTTCGGGAAACTCATGCGTCAAATTCGAGTTCTGATCACACTACTGTCCGGAGATTTTCGTGAATAAATTTAATTGGTTAGTCATTTGTGGTTCCTCCTGATTGGATTTGATATTTGTAATCAGTTGATTGATTGGTGTTTTCTCGAACAGAGTCAGGCTCAGAATCTGTAGGATTGTGTAGAGCGATGCCATGGATTTCAGCCGTTTTTTGAGGATGGCGACGAGCACATACACGGCGATAGCGATCCAGACCTGAGTCTTGACTGAGTTCTCTGAAGTCCCGAAAAATGCCTTGATTCGCAGATGCTGCTTGATCCATTTGAAAAAGAGTTCCACCTGCCAGCGACAGCGGTACAACTCGGCGATGGTCAGGGCAGGAAGGTCGAAATTGTTGGTGAGGAAAACGAGCAACTTGTCGTGCTTGGCATCGTAGAACTTCACCCGACGCAAATGGATCGGGTAACCCTGACTGGGCCGTGGCCCGGTCAGCATGATGGTCTGGTCGCAACGCAGACCGGTCGTTTTGTCGACTGGATGCGAATAGACCCGCCGGTATTGAAGGTTGGATTTGGCGCGCGTGACAAAGAAAGCTTGGGTCAGATGCAGGGCGTGGAGTCGGGCGAAATCGATATAACCCCGATCCATGACGTAGAAACTGCCAGCCTCGAAAATGATCTGATCGAGGATATTGACATCGTGGAGCTTGCCGTCCGAGATGTGAATGAAAGTCGGGATGTTGCCCCGCAGATCGAGGAGCGTATGGAGTTTGACAGCCCCTTTGCGTTGGCGAAAACGCGCCCAGGGAAAGAGCGCCAGGCACAAGTCGATCGTGGTCGAGTCGAGGGCATAGACTGTATGCGTCAATTCCAAGCCGAAGCTGTCCTCGGCATAGAGTTTGCGCGCCGTCTGGATCAGGCTGAGGGCGAAATCCTGATAGATGCGCCAGTCGCGGTTCTCGTTGGCGTCCGCCAAGGTACTGCGGGCGATGCCGCCGCGAATGCCCAGATGATAGCGCTTGGCTTCGTGGGCACGCAGGCAGGTCTCGATGTCGCGCAGGCTTTCCCGGTAGGTCAGTTGCGCGAAGGCCATGCACAGAAACTGATCGAGGTGAGAGAAAGTGAGCGTCCGGTCACGGCCAAGGTACTTGGCCACGCAGCGCCAGAAGGTGTGCAGTGGCAGATGATCCATCACTTGGGCGAATACCAGCTTCCCTGTATGCATTGAACCACCCCCGGAAAAATCCGGTAGTTTCCAACACATTGAAATCGGCAACACCTACGAACATTGTTTATGTGCTTTCTTTCAAGCAGTTAAAACTCATCACCCCGGACATCTCCGGACAGTAGTGTTCTGATCATTGTTCTTTGCCTTTCTCTGTTCCTGGGTTCGTTCGGTTGCGGACACTTGGCACGGCCCCAAAACGCTCCTACGAACAGCAACTTAGATGAAATTGGTATCCCCCTGGTTGTGATACCGCCAGGTGAGTTTTTTATGGGTGGCACGGAAACGGCGGAAGCATTGGTATTAGCGTACCCGAATTCGGGGAAAACGCCTGACTACTTCGCTGACGAGTACCCAAGGCACCGTGTGCGGATTACCAAGGCGTTCTTGCTGGGTAAGTTCGAGGTTACGGTGGCACAGTTTCGTCAGTTCACCGCCGAAACTGGGTACAAAACCGAAGCGGAGTCGGATGGTACCGGTAGTTGGGGGTGCAACACTTCAACGGGTCGGTGCGAGGGCCGACAATTGCAATACACTTGGCAGAATCCAGGATATCCCCTGCTTGACGCACAACCCGTCGTCAACGTTAGCTACAACGACGCCTTGGCTTTCTGTCAGTGGCTCAGCAAGAAGGAAGGCAAGCATTATCGCCTGCCGACGGAAGCGGAATGGGAATATGCGAATCGTGCTGGAACTCAAACACGGTACGCGAACTCGAACGATCCGGCCCAGTTGCCGATCTCCGCTCGCGCCATTGATCTATCGCGACATGCCGAATTCGGGCATGTACAGGAAATCGTCATCACTCCTGGCGACCCGACCGCGTTTCCAGTTCCAGTGGGGCGCTTAGCTCCAAATTCATTCGGGCTGCATGATATGCATGGAAATGTCTGGGAGTGGGTCGCTGACTGGTACGGCGCGACGTACTATTCCGAGTCTCCCGTCGACGATCCTCAAGGGCCGCCCAACGGGAATTTGAAGGTGCGGCGTGGCGGCGCCTGGAATAGCTTCCCGATTTGGCTTCGTTCGTCCTTCCGCAACTGGAACACGCCAAGCAGTCGATGCGTCAACCTGGGCTTTCGCGTTGCACGAGACCTGTAGGTCTCTGGTTCCCTGACGGTTGCCCGGATTGGAGCGCCTCGACACTGGAGACTTTTTACAGCATCGCGTCACACCTTGCCCATCTCCCGACACGTTCCGGGTTGATCAATTAGGAAGGATCAATAGAATGCCGAATAATTACAACCTTGCATGTGCGATCTATCGCCATCATCTGGATACGCCCGACGCCGTCGCCGTGGCGTGCCAAGGGCGATCCCTCAATTATGGCGAATTGGCCGAACGGGCTTCTCGCTTGGCCTCTAGCAGCTTGTCGGGCTTTCTCGGAAAACCATGCCAAATGGGATTTACGCTCAAAAATTAGGCGGAATTTTCAGTTTTACAACAGTTTCGAACGCGCTTTCGCCCAAAGCACCTCTGAAAATCTCCGTAGCGGTCGTGCATTTCCTAAGTCCGACAGGCTCCTAGCCTCGTACGGCTTCCTGACTGGCAGCGTCCGGATGGACAGCCTCCACATATCGGAATCCTCGCTTCCCGTGGCGTTGATGCGTGTGTAGCCTTACTCGGTTCCTGCTGGGCCGGGGCGACTTACGTTCCAATCGGCTTGAAACAGCCGGAAGAGCGGATACTGACCTTGCTTGCCCAATGCGAATTGTCGGCACTCATTACCGACGACGAGGGTGTGAAGTTGGTCAGTGACAGGATACTGGATGCTTACCCGCTACCGGTGATTCACGCTGGACAATCGCCCATTAGTCTTAGAACTTGTCCGTAAATAGTGGATAATCACTGCCCATGCGCGAGAATTGCGTTGGGGGAGATGATGGCAAAAGTGAAGTCATGGGAAGTGACCGAGGAATTCTGGAAGCGCGTTGAGCCACTGATTCCGATACGCCAGCGACTGGCGGATCGGAGTTACGTCCGTAAGGCTGGCGGGGGCGCAAGCCCAAAGAACCGAGGCTGGTCTTCGAGGCGATTATTTATGGGCTGCGCACAGGTTGCCAGTGGAAGGCGCTCCCGGCGGAGCGCTTTGGCAGTTCCAGTGCGATTCATGCGCGATTTCTGGCGTGGGAGAAGGCCGGGGTGTTTGAAGCCCTATGGAAGCGCGGACTTGCCGAATACGACGACCTTGAAGGTATCGCCTGGCGCTGGCAAAGCCTTGACGGCGCGATGATGAAGGCCCCGATGGCGCAATCAAGCGTTGGACCCAATCCAACGGACCGGGGAAAAAAATGGGAGCAAGCGTCATTTGCTGGTGGACGGTCGTGGCGTCCCGTTGTCGCTCGTCGTGACCGGCGCCCATCGGCACGACGTCTCTCAGGTGGCGGCTGTGCTTGAGGCCATTGTCGTCAAGCGAGCGTCGCCACCCAAGCGGCGAAGCAAACACCTTTGCGCTGACGCCGGCTACACCGGCGCGCCCGCATTGGCGATCATCACGAAGCACGGCTACATCCCCCATGTCAGAGGGCGTGGGCAAGAGGCCGGCGAACTCAAACGTGACCCCAAGAAGAAAGCCCGGCGCTGGATCGTCGAAGTGGCCCACCGCTGGTTCAACCGCTTCCGAAAGTTATTGGTGCGATACGAGAAGCTTGAGCGCAGTTTCTTGGCGCTCAACCACCTGGCCGTATCAATCATGGCGTTCAGAAAAATTAAACTGAAAGTGAATATTATTTTCGGATATGTTCTAAGTTAAGGCTGTGCCGCATGTCCAGCGCCAGCATTGTCGCTGCAAAAATGGACGCAATACGTCCTTAACTTAGCGCCATTCGGCACAGACCACGGTTTTTAACCAAGCTCCGATGACCTTGCGCCAGAGTTCTTGTCACCGTGGTTTGCTTGGTGGCCTATGCTATCGTGGACCCGTCACCCTACCTGATCCTTGGCCCCGATTCTTCCTTGGGGCCAAGGATTGCGGCCACCTGGAGAGATCCCCTGGAGCCTACTGAATGCGCTGCAGGACGACCAGCCCACTCTCGCCGGTAAGCGGGTTGCGGTACTGACCCTGCAAGATCAAGCCATCCGGACTGACCTGCAATACCGCCTGATAAGTGGCGCCATTTACCGTGTAGGTAAAGCCCAGCTGGTTGCCCTGCAATATGCCCGAGCCGGTTACTGCGCCGTGGGCGCTTGCGCCTTGCAAGGCGACCTGCCCCCCTTGTTGCAGCATTCGATACCTTCCGCCCTTGCCGTCCTGCCAGATCCCCGTCAGGGAAGACTGGGCGACGCTCGGCTGCTGGGGTGTGCCATATTGAGGAGCGGGGCCGGGAACTACCGGGAGAACGACTTCTTTCGTGTTTTCCTCGGCGTTGTAGATGGCACCGAGGACGACCAGCACACCGATGCCGCAGGCCCACTTCTTCCAAGCCCCGGACGAGGAAGGGACGGGTGCTGGCGTTGGGGGTGCCGGATTTGGTGGCTGCGGCTTCGGCGCCGGTTCCATGCCGAGTGCCTTGTTGAGCGTTTCGACCAGCTTTGAGACGTCGAATTCCCAGCGTTTGTCGGTCAGCTCGATGGCGTTGCGCCGGGCCAGTATCTTGAGGTCATCGGGCAGTTGGTCGCTGCCCGGCATCTCGGCACCCTCGACCAGCACCGGGATCACCCGCACGTCACTGCACTTCAGCGCCGTGGCGATTTCCAGGCGGGTATAGTCATTGGGGTCTTCGAGACGACGCTGACCGCTGGCATCCGCCAGACTCACCCAGCGTGGCCCGATGAGCGCGAGCAGGATACCGCAGCCCTGCAAAGCCCGATCAATCGCTTCAACGAAATCGACACCCGGGTCGATGGTCTCGATATCGCGAAAAATCGCCGCGCCGTGCAGTTGTTCCCGAAGATGGTCGGTCAGCCGCCCGGCGGCACTTTGACTGTCTTGGCGGCGGTAGCTGATGAAAATGCCTTTAATGTCTGCACTCCTCCTTGACTTTGAGGATAGCAATACTTGCGGCGTGGCGGGACCTTAAATGAGATCCTGCAGCGAATGGCAGAGGGCAGTCGGAAGAGATCGGGAAACAAACCGTGCTTTTCAAGTAGAGTGCGCACCCGAGTGAAGACAAGGATCAGCCGGGTTAAGCTGTGCATTTGACTTCACCAGCATCTGGACGGTGCTGCCCCGGTTTTTCGTGCGGTTTTTCCGATCACGATCTACCATAACCAAACGACAAAGAGCCCGGAACAAGCCTTTGGTAACCCATCGCGAGAGCCGCGCCATTGCGCGGCCGCCTGAAGAGATCTTCGATATCGTCGCCGATGTCGAACGCTATCCCGAGTTGGGGGACCGCAATCGGGGACAAACCCTGAGGTTTCCCCTCATATAAATGCCATATGAGAAGCCTGTTGAGCTTGGTGCCGGAGAATCGGAACAGCGTCTTTCGGGCGAATTTGGTTAAGCCAGGAGGGCCCGGCATCGATGACTCGACGAGCCAATGTGATGGCTGAAATCTCTTTGTGCTTTAGACCGGGCACACTCTGGAAGAACCTCTGTATCCCGCTCTGCTGGGCGCACTCGCCGATCAGGCGCATCAGCCAGTGGGTCAAGTGAGCAATCAACAGCAGAATCTCAAGTCGCTTGCCCGAGCGTGATCGCGAAGCGCTAAAGCCAAGACCAAGCCGCTCGTTCTTGAGATCACGAAAGGATTCCTCAATGGTCATTCGTCGGGAGTACTGGTCAATAATCGTCTCTGGGCTCGCTTTTGGAAATGCTGGAGAACAGGCCAGCAGCCATGGCTCTCTGGCACCACGAGCCGCCTTGATCGAGCTATGGGAGCGAGAATGTTTGCCCGTCCGCGTGTAATGGTGGCACCTTTTGGCTTCGCGTTTAACCAGCACCAACCGACAGTCTGTCGGATGGCTACGAACGTATCGGGCATTGTCGAAGGCTTGGGCGCACGGCGTGGCATCCGGAAAAACCTCGGTGCAGCGCTTCCATGGACCTTCGGTAATACTGACCCTGTCTTTGCCACGGATGCGTCCGATCCACGGCCAATGATGTTCCGTGACCAAGTCGAACCAGGTCGAGTGAAAACCGGCATCGGTGATGAGGGTCGGAGTGCACCCGTCGGGCAGCAGCTTCGCCAAACAATCCAGAAACCGACGATGCACCGCCTGATTACCATACAGTCGTTGCGCGTGAATTTCCTCGTACAGCGTCACACTGCGGCCCTTGACGGCGATGCTGGCACGCAGCAGATGCCAGCGTTGATCGGTCGTGGCGTCCGACCAATCGATCACCACCCGCACATTATCGAGATCGGTCAGCCAACGTGACGCCACCTCACGATAAATCTCGGTCCTTGTGATGTGCAACGAGGTATTTCCCAGCAGACGGTCAATGCGCTTGACTCGATGACGCATCGACGTCGCCGACTGCACAGACCGCGCAAGCTGACTCAAGCTCAAGCGACCACCTCGCAGCGCACTGCCTACAGCCGCCTCAACCGCACAGGCCAATTTGACATGCAGGCTCGACAGACACCCAATCCTCTCAACTTAGTCCATAGTCATACGGCGGGTTTGTAAGCAAAGGACAGGTGAGGCTTTCGCTGGTTTGGCCGAGGTCGAGCACGATCAGGGATAAATTTCTGAAGGTTTTTGACGATTTCCGAGAAGATTTCCTTGGTAACTCGGGTGGTGATTTGCTGCACACCCGCCAAGACTCGGGGCAAGATACGACGTACGGTATTGAAGGCCATCGTCCGATTCACTCGCCATGGCGAATCGCTGGGCAGCCGCTCTTCCGCAGCCAGGTAGGTGGCCAGGGCATTGAGATTGTCACACACCATCTTGGCCCCAACATCCTGGCAGGCGGCCAGCCAAGTCAGGCCGGACGTGTGCTCCAGATTGAGCCGGTGTTTGATGCGCTTGAACGCCTCCTCGATACGCCAACGGCTGTGATAAAGGGCTGAGAAGCTTGTGGCCGGATACCGCGCGGTATCAAGCAAGGAGGTCATCAAGACCCGTACCTTGCCAGTCGGCGTCACCTGACGAATCAGGCGAACCATAGAAGGCAGACGCGGACACTCGTAATCAATGGCATCCTGACGATGCGGTGGCGGCAATGTCACCTGCGCCTCATCTTCTCCGGATCGCATGAACTGGGTGATGGCAGAAAAGGAAGCGGACGAATCACAGCGTATGCAAAAGGGGATACCTCGATGCAACAGCGCCGCGACCAACCAGGCACCCGGATACCCGCGATCAAGCACCAGCATGTCCTGAGCACCGAGTCGGTCAAGCCGCTCAAACAACATCTGACGTTCGCCGACCAGCGAACTGTGCAAAATCAGCGAGTCGAACAATTCGATCCCTGGCCGAAACAAACCGAAGATGGCCGCTTCTCGAATATGGCGGCGCCCTTCCAGGTCAAGCAAGGTCAGACGTACCTTCGATGCATCCGCCGCCAAGACCCGCAAGCCTTGCCAGTCCGGCTGCTGCGGAACGACCTCATCGACCAGGCGCAGCAATTCTGTATTGAGCGGCTCAAAGAGATTGGCGACCAGATGGCTGCGCGCCTTTGAGAAGGCACTGGCCGTGATCGCCCGACAAAGGCGGGTTCTTCCGGCAAGCAGGGCAAAGCAGGAATCAAGCTCCGCCTGAACTGCGCCGCGAATGCCGGTGAGCAGGAAAGCGATCAGATTCGTGAATGGCAATTCACGGTTTCGGGTGAAAAACCGAGGCTCGCGGCGGGCGGCGGCAAGGAAATTGGCGCCATGAATGTAGTCCGTTAGCCGTGAAACGATATTGGCATATTTAGGCCGTCATATAACGCCTATTTATATCAATTGGTTACATGCTCGATTATATCTTGGCGCGGCCAGATGGCAAAGTTGCCAAAATTAGATGACAGACCGCTAAGTCAAGAGGATTGGACAGACACCCCGCCAGCATTCCGACTATCATCTTCTTCGCACTCATGATCCGCCAACCCTTGACGATTTACCCAAAGCAACGAGTCTACTCCTCATTCTCCGCGTGAATATTTGTCTTCAACCTATTGAATAAGTGCCAAACTATGAGGGGAAACCTCAGGTAGAGTAGAGGACAGGCTTTCGCCTGCCCTCCCTCATCAAACCGTGCATGCGATTTTCCCGCACACGGCTTTCCGATGTTCTTCACACCAAGGCATGCGCAGTTCCTCGACTCATGTTTGCTAGCTCAACCGAGTTGGTCGAACCTGCGCACTCAATGCTTGAGTAAGCAACATCAGCGTTTTCCTGCTTGGCCTTGGCATAGAGCTTCCTCTGTAGCGTCCTGATCGTGTCCGGGGTGGTTAGCGACATGGCAATCCCCTGATCCTCCGCGCTTCGGTTGCATGAACAAAGCAGGGTTCCTTCCCTCGACCGGGGTTGTGTTGTCCCGCGATCTCAGTCGGTACTATGAACCCCTCCGACTCCCGTCTCAGGCCGCTGCGCTTTCGTTTCCTTATACGCAACAGTCGGTGGCCTCCCCACCTCCGCAGACGGGTCTCCAGCACTGGGCAATAAATCTTCGAAAACATGCCGACCCTGCTACCCCGGGAGTCAACGAATGCCACTTCCGTTATTTCAGCATCCGCCCAACGGCCTTCCCCTTCTGTCCACAGGGTCGGCGTCTCCACTTCGTTTACGAGGCTACTCATGGGTTCACTTGCGTTACGGCCTGCTCTCTTGCTGTTTGGAAACTCACGACCCCGCGTTACCGCGACGCCGCTTCCTCATGCTACCGGGGCGTACGGACAACTCCCCGGACGGGACTTAAACCCGCTAGACTTACTGCTGTTACTGCGAACGGACAAACCACGTTTTTCGACCAAGCTCCGATGACCTTGTCCCAGAGTTCTTGCGTTTTTCTGGCTATCTGCTGCCCGATGGAAAGAGAAATCTCCAATGAATGATCTCCCCAGTCCAGCAGCCTCGCCATCCTGGCTGACGCAAGCCGAAAAATGGTTGCCCGGCGTCCGCGTCCTGCGCACTTATCAAAACGCATGGTTGCCGGCTGATCTGGTTGCCGGGCTGGTTTTGTGTACCCTGCTGGTGCCGCAGGGCATGGCTTACGCCGAGCTGGCCGGTTTGCCCGCCATCGTCGGGCTGTATACCACCGTGGTTTGCCTGGTGGCCTATGCTATCGTGGGCCCGTCACCCTACCTGATCCTTGGCCCCGACTCTTCCTTGGGGCCAATGATTGCGGCCACCATCCTTCCCCTGGCCGCCGGCAATTCGGAAAAGGCTGTTGTCCTGGCCGGCATGCTGGCCCTGATGATTGGCCTGATAAACGTAGCTGCGGGATTGGCCAAGCTGGGATTTGTGGCCGACCTGCTCTCCAAGCCGGTGCGGGTAGGATATTTGACGGGATTGGCCATCACCATCTTCGTCGGGCAACTACCCAAGCTTTTTGGTTTTTCCACAGACGCCGATGGCCTCGTGCATGAAGTCGCCGCTTTTGTAAGCAACCTTGATGAGACCAAGCCCTGGGCTTTGGGGGTTGGGCTGCTTTCACTGGTGATTATTGTGGGCCTTAAAAAGTGGGCGCCCCGCATCCCCGGCATTTTAATTGCCGTCGTCACCGCAATTGCTTTGTCTATCGTTTTCAACCTGACGGCCAAGGGCGTTTTGGTAATTGGGGTTTTGCCGGTTGGCTTTCCAAGCCCGTCGTTTCCCGCTATCGCATGGTCGGACCTGCCCCTGCTTGCCGCGGCTGCCTTTGGCATGTCGCTGGTCACCGTCGGAGACACCATCAGCACCTCGGCCGGTTTTGCCGCCCGTCGCGGCGACGAGATCAACAGTAACCAGGAATTGATCGGCATTGGTTCGGCCAACCTGCTCGCCGGTCTCTTTCAGGGCTTTCCGGTGAGCACCAGCAGCTCGCGCACCGCCGTAGCCGAACAATCCGGGGCCAAGACCCAACTGACCGGATTGGTAGCGGCGGCGCTGGTGCTGGCTATGCTCCTGTTCATGCCGGGGATGGTCAAGGATATGCCGCAACCGGTTCTCGCCGCGGTGGTAATCACGGCCTCCCTGAGCCTTTTTGATCT
This sequence comes from Candidatus Dechloromonas phosphoritropha, assembly GCA_016722705.1. Lineage (NCBI taxonomy): Bacteria > Pseudomonadati > Pseudomonadota > Betaproteobacteria > Rhodocyclales > Azonexaceae > Dechloromonas > Candidatus Dechloromonas phosphoritropha. Next base: position 1,642,204 of record JADKGN010000004.1, read on the forward strand.
GGCCGAACTGCGTCACCTCTGGTCAATTCGCAAGAGCGAGTTTGCGCTGGCTCTGACTTGCATCCTGGGGGTGGCCTTTGTCGGCGTGCTGGATGGGATTGTCATTGCGGTGGTTCTCTCCATCCTGCAATTCTTTTACAGATCCTGGCAGCCCTATTCGGCGGTTCTGGGCAAGTCGGAAGAGGTGGCTGGCTACCAGGACATCAAACGCTACCCGCACGGCCGGCAAATACCGGGGCTGCTCATACTACGCTGGGATGCTCCGCTCTTCTTTGCCAATGCCAACCTGTTCCGGGAATGGATCAGGAACTTGATCAAAGAAACCACCCCTACCCCGGTATGGATATTGATCACCGCCGAGCCGATAACCGATGTCGATACGACGGCGGCCGACATGCTGGTTGATCTGGACGAAGAGCTTAACGCGGCCCACAGACACCTGATTTTTGCTGAACTGAAAGACCCCGTCAAAGATAAGATGATTCGCTACGGGCTACTGGAAACCATAGATCGCCGCCATTTCTACCCCACCATCAAGAAGGCGGTCGAGGCATTCCACCAGGAGGTTGACTCCAAAGCCACCTGATTCGCATCGGCTGGCCGGGATTCTCCGAACTCCGGCGACCTTGTCTCAGGGTTTTTGCTGATCCACCGCCGCCAGCGGCGGCCGCGCAATTTCCCGGAGGCGAAATCCTGCCATTTGTAATGAGAACCGGCAGGTTCCGGTATTCCAGTTTTCGTTCGGCAATTTTTCGATCCCGATTACCATAGCCAAACGACAAAGAGCCGGAGAAATCCAATGGCAACCCATCGCGAGAGCCGCGCCATTGCGCGGCCACCTGAAGAGATCTTCGATATCGTCGCCGATGTCGAGCGCTATCCCGAGTTCCTGCCGCTCATCCGCGAGGCGAGAATCTTCAAGCGCCACGAAGATGCCTACGAAACCGAGCAGAGCCTGGCGCTGGGTCTCATGACGCATCGCTTCCGCACGCGCACCGAACTTGATCGCCCACGTGGCATCACCGTCGTCTCCAACGATCGATCGTTCTGCCGTTTCGACATCCGCTGGCAGTTTGCGCCGCTCGGCGAGAACCACTGTCATGTCGACTTCACCCTCGACTGTGAAACGGACTCATTTTTCCTGATGCCGGTGATTCAGATGCTGGTGATGCCGATGGCCATCAGCATGGTTGCCGCTTTCGAGGCGAGAGCGCACATGCTTGCCGGTGACGCGGGGCGCCCGGAGTTGTCCCACGAGCCGTAAGTTCAGGCGCGCCCAGCGCGGCATAAATGCAGCCCGACAGTGCCCCTCGCCTCACCATAACTGTAGATCAGCAACACGAATCCGGTGATTGATGGGATTGGGCAAATGCCCTTCCAGATCTTTTCGCCGCGCGCGGCAATGAAATCAGACCGGAAACCATCCGCGAACACGCGCGACGAACGCACTTCGAGAAACAGCAGCAGCCCCGCAATCAGCATACCCATACCTCACAATTGCTCGCATGTCGGGTTGCCATCTTCAGCCCGGCCGAAATGTGCAACTCGCGGCGGTGAATCTCCCTGACCGCAACTCGTGCATGCACGAAGCTGCCGAAACCCCGTCCGCTTGGAATAGAATAAGCCCTTGCTTATTTATAATGGAGTCCGTCATGAAAGCCTTCCTCGCAATCCCACTGTTAATCGCTGCCCTGCCTGCATTCGCCCAGGATATTGGCGCGTTGACCGCAGACACCAAGAAGACGGTCTTGCCGGTCGTTCCCAAGGTGGTCAATGCCATGCAGGAGGCGGTCGCCGCGAAGGGTGTCGCCGGGGCCATTCCAGTCTGCAAGGATCTGGCGCCGGCGCTGATCAAGGAAAAGCGCGCGGAAACGGGTTGGGACATCCGCCGCGTCAGCCTGAAGACGCGCAACGCCGAGCGAGGAACCCCGGATCTGTGGGAGGCGCGTCAATTGGCCGATTTCGACATTCGCGCCGCCAATGGCGAGAAGCCGGAGGCGCTGGAGAAGAGCGAGGTGGTCACCATCGATGGCAAGCAGGTCTTCCGCTACATGAAGGCGCTGCCGGTCGGTGATGTCTGCCTCAACTGCCACGGCCCGGCCGCTGGCCTCGATGCTGGTCTCAAAGCCGAACTTGTCCGGTACTATCCGCATGATCTCGCCACGGGCTACGGCAAAGGCCAGATTCGTGGCGCGCTGACCGTTAAGCGACCGCTGTAATCGGCCGCCCTCGCCCTTGCAGACAGAGGTCCATGACGCACTTGCGCTGAAATTCCGATTGCCAAGCTCGCGCGCGGCGTATTCAATGTCAGCACTCGGAGTGACCGGGAAACGTCGTGCGACGATCGGACACGTGGAAGAACTCACCCGCCTGGGGCATCGGACTGGCCCTGCTGGCGGCGCTCGGCTTTTCGCTCAAGGCCATCTTCGTCAAGCTGGCCTACCCTTATGGGGTCGACGCCATTACCCTGCTCTCTCTGCGCATGGGGTTTTCGCTGCCAGTCTTCCTGTGGGTCGGGCTGTCCCGGCAGCGCGCGGCGGAGAGTCTCTCGCGCGGCGACTGGGGGCGGCTGTTCCTGCTCGGCTGCCTCGGCTATTATGGGGCCAGCATCCTCGATTTCTGGGGCCTGCAGTACATCTCCGCCGGCCTCGAGCGGTTGATCCTGTTCACCTATCCGACGCTGACCATCCTGATTGGCGTGCTCTTTCAGGGCAAGCCATTTTCGCAGCGCGAAGGCGTTGCCGTGGCGCTCTGCTACATCGGAATCAGCTTCGCCTTCATGCACGACCTCGGCCAGGGCGATCCGCGAAGCGTGTGGATCGGCGGCGCGCTGGTCTTCGCCTCGAGCGTCTCCTACGCGCTCTATCTTTCCGGCAGCGGGCCGATGATCGCCCGCCTCGGCGCCATGCGCTTTTCGGCGCTGGCCATGCTTGTATCGTCCGCAGTCACGCTGCTGCATTTTGCTGGTTCCCACTCGTTGACCGCATTCGTCCAGCCCCTGCCGGTGTACGGCTGGGGTCTGGCGATGGCCTTGTTCGCCACCGTCGTTCCGGTCTTTGCCCTGTCCGCGGCGATCCGTAGCCTGGGCGCCGGGCGCGCCGCACTGTTCGGTATGGTCGGACCATTGCTGACCATCGGTTTTGGCTGGTGGCTGCTCGACGAGTCGATTTCGTTGGCCCAGATGGCCGGCGCCGGGCTGGTCTTGATCGGCATCCTGATGGTTTTACGCCGCTGACGTGTAAGCGTGCGCTTACTTCACCTTGATCTCGGTCCACAGCCGGGACATCAGCCAGCGTTGCGTCGGACCCAGGTTACGCAGCATTTCCAGGCGTTGCAGGGTTTGCGGCGGTTGAAAGATGGCCGGTTCGCCGCGCAGTTCCGGACGCTTCGAAGGCAGCGCCGCCCGGTTGGGATTGCCGACCCCATCAGATTGGAAACATCGGCGGAATTTTCTCCACGCAACAAGCATTGCCGGGCGCGGTGGATTCCGGCGCCCGCACGCTGTCCACGGCTGGTGGTCTGGGTTAGAATCCCGACATGATCGGTATCCTCCTTATTACCCACGGCAGCTTCGGCGAGGCACTGGTGCAGAATGCCTGCCATGTCCTCAACAAACGCCCCGTCCAGGTGAACCAGCTCGGTGTTTCAGCGCAGGATGATCCGCTCGACCTTTTGCCGCTGGCTCTCCGGATGCTCGAATTGGTTGACAACGGCGAGGGCGTGCTGGTCCTCACCGACATTTTCGGCGCCAGCCCCGCCAACCTGGCGATCAAGCTTCTGGAACCGGGGCGCGTCGAGGGCTTGACCGGTGTCAATCTGCCGATGCTGCTGCGTGCCCTGACCTATCGCGAGAAGGGTATGGAGATACTGCTGCAACGTGCCCGCGACGGTGGTCGCGACGGCGTTTTCAACATGTTGGAGCATTGACCATGCTGAGCAGGGAAACTGAAATCATCAACAAGCTGGGCCTGCATGCGCGGGCCTCCGCCAAGCTCACCCAACTGGCCGGGAAGTACAAGTCCGAGGTGTGGATGGCCAAGGGGCCGCGCCGGATCAACGCCAAGAGCATCATGGGCGTGATGATGCTGGCTGCCGGCAAGGGCGCGAAGGTGACGCTGGAAACCGACGGGCCGGACGAACAGGAAGCGATGGATGCCTTGCTTGCCCTGATCGCCGACTATTTCGGCGAAGGGGAATGAGCGCATGAGCTTCATCCTGCATGGCCTCGGCATTTCCGGCGGCATCGCCATCGGGCGGGCCATGCTGATGTCGCACGCGACACTCGAGGTGTCGCATCTGACAATCGCGCCGCGCATGGTTGAAAGGGAAATTGCCCGCTTTGAATCCGCGGTCAAGGTGGTCAAGCGCGAACTTGAAGTGATGAAGGAGTCGGCCGAGAGCGCGCCGGCCGAGTTGGGCGCATTCCTCGACATCCACACAATGTTCCTCGACGACCCGGAACTGTTCGACAAGCCGCGCGAGATCATTCGGGAGCGGCGCTGCAACGCCGAGTGGGCGCTGGTCCAGCAGATGGAGCGCTTGGTTGCCGAATTCAGCAAGTTCGACGATCCCTACCTGCGCGAGCGCAAGTACGATGTAAGGCAGGTTGTCGAGCGGGTAGTCAAGGAACTTCTCGGTCGTCCCGGCCGGTCGCTGATGAAGGCGGTCAAGGGGGTCAAGGAAGAGACCCTGATCGTCGTCGCCCATGATCTTTCGCCGGCCGATGTGATCGCCTTCAAGGAACATCGTTTCGCGTCGTTCATCACGGATGTCGGCGGCGCTACCTCGCATACCGCCATCCTGGCGCGTAGCCTGGCGATTCCGTCGGTAGTCGGGATGGGGAACGCCCGCTCGCTGATCCGCGACGGCGAGCAACTGATCGTCGATGGCGCGCGCGGCGTCGTCATCGTCAATCCCGATCAGCGTGTGCTGGAAGAGTATCAGCTGCGCAAGAACCAGATCGAACTGGAAAACTCCAAGCTCAAGCGGCTGAAAACGGCCAAGTCACAGTCCATCGATGGGATCGACGTCCAGTTGTTCGCCAACATTGAGTTGCCGGGGGACGTTCCGGGTGCGCTGGAAGGCGGCGCCGAAGGCATCGGCCTGTTTCGCACGGAATTCCTCTTTCTCGACCGCGGCGACATGCCCGACGAGCGCGAGCAGTACGAGGCCTACAAGAAGGTGGTCAAGGGCATGGAAGGCCGTCCGGTGACGATCCGCACCTTCGATCTCGGCAACGACAAGGAGATCCACCCGGACGAAATCGGTGACCGCGTCAAGACCAACCCGGCGCTTGGTCGCCGCGCCATCCGCCAGTCACTGGCCGAGCCGCAGATTTTCCAGATCCAGTTGCGCGCCATCCTGCGCGCCACGAAATACGGGCCGATCAAACTGCTGATCCCAATGCTCGCCCACGCCCACGAAATAGACCAGACGCTGGCTGCGCTCGAACAGGCCAAGTCAAGCCTGCGCGGCGAAAAGGTCCCCTTCGACGAGAACATCGAGGTTGGCGGCATGATCGAAATACCGGCGGCGGCCCTTGCTGTCGGTCTCTTCCTGCGCCGCCTCGATTTCCTGTCGATCGGTACCAATGACCTGATCCAGTACACGCTGGCCATCGACCGTTCCGACGAGCAGGTTTCCAGTCTCTACGATCCGCTGCACCCGGCGGTGCTGATGCTGATCGCCCACACGCTGGCCAGCGCCGAGAAGTTTGGCATCCCGGTTTCGGTATGCGGCGAAATGGCCGGCGACCCGAAGATGACGCGCCTGCTGCTCGGCATGGGACTGCGCATATTCTCGATGCATCCGTCGCAGATACTCAAGGTCAAGAGCCGGGTGCTGAAGGCTGACGTCAACGTACTCGCTCCCACCGTCCGCCGCATGCTGCGTCTGGATGAACCGGGCAAACTGCGTGATGCCCTGGACCGGCTGAACGCTTCGGCGACCGAGTCCTAGAACCTGCCGCTGTCGACCTGATCGACAAGCTGGACGGTCACTTGATCGAAAGCGAGCGCCCGCTTGCCCTTGTGGTCCTTGAGAAAGTCGTCGGCGTCCATCTTGCTTGCCAGCGGGACGAATTCGTGGCCCATGGGGCCGAGGACATCGGAGCCGATGACGAAATGGGCCCGCCGCGCATCAACCTTGCCGAGGTTGTAGAAATCGGTGACGGCGATCGCCTTGATGTCTTCCTTGCGGTGTCCCGGCGCGTATTTCGGCAGGTCATGCAGGTACTTGAACATGTCCTTGGCGCCGTCGAAGTGATGGGCATGCCCATCCTTGTAAAGCACCGTCGCCGTCCAGTTCGGATACTTCGAGACGATCATGCCGCAGACCGGGCAAAGATCCCCGGCAGCCGGTTTGGGAATCCCCGAGAGCGCCGTCTGGCCATTTGCACCCGAGGTGAGGGCCAGAACCCAGAACAGGCCGACGATCCAGGGAAAGCGGCCAGGAAACGTCATCGGCCGGCTTTCCCTTCAGCTATTCTTTTGCGGTTTTCGACGCGGATCTTGCGGATCATCACCACGTCGGTGGCCATGTCGAGATAGGATTCACGCAGCGCATCGTCGAACTTGGCCAGCGTGCCGCCGTGCTTGGCCTGAAATTCCTTGGCGGTTGCTGCCGAGGCGAAAGAATGCTTGCTGCGCTTGGTCATCGCGTGCTTGAGGTCGGCACCGATCAGATAGGTCAGCTTGTCTACCTGAACCAGCGGGCGCGGATCGGCACTGCTGGCGAAATCGGGACCCCAGATTTCCGTCGGCTCGCGGTCGACATTGAGACCGAGGCTGAGCGCCAGGCAATGAATCGAGCAGGTTCCGTCAGCGAGGTTGTCCGAATAGTGGACCAGCATACGAGTGGCATTATGTTCCTTGCGATCCATGCCGCAGTAGGGGCACTTCGGATATTTCCCGAATTCGTTTTCCAGCGGGTTCAGGTCCGGCGGTGTCTTGGGAATGAACTGGTTCGGCGTCCCGTCTCCGGGGCAAGCCGGTGCTGCCTTGGCTTGCGCGGTCAGTGCCAGCCCGCCCGAAGCGAGTGTAATCTTGAGCATGTCGCGGCGTTTCATCGCTTTTCTTCCTCCAGTGAATGCATTCCGCCCATATTAGCCATTATAGATATGCTTGCCGTGCGGCATATTGTCGCAATTCCGCACCGAATTAAGGCGCGAATTCAGCCGACCAGCCTGTGCATTACGAGGAAATAGGTGGTGCCCTGCCACAAGGTCGCCAGGCCCAGTGCGATGACGAACAGGCCAGCACCCTTCTGCATGGCGCCGCGCAGCCTGGGGCCGAGCTTGCCGAACAGGAAACTGGCGAGCAGCATCGACGGCAGCGTCCCGGCGCCGAACGCGAGTAGCAGCAGGCCGCCTTCTGCCACGCTGGGCACGGTCGTCGCCTTGACCGCCATCGCCATCGTCATTGAACACGGCATCAGGCCGTTGACCAGGCCGGCGATGCTGGCGCCGCGCACCGCGCCTTTTTGCGCGGCTCCGGCGAACTGGCGGCGCAGCCAGCGTGCCGGAGCGAACCCGACGGTCAGCTTGAGCGGCGATAAGCCGAGCAGTTCGAGGCCGAGCAGGATGACGATCAGCCCGGCCACAATCTGCAGCACACCCTGCGCCAGCCCGATCTGCCCGGTCGAGACGAGTGCCGCACCGATTGCGGCGGCGATCAGTCCGACCACGCCATAAACACCGATGCGCGCGCCGTGGTAGGCAAGATAAGGAGCGATGTTGAGCCGTCCGTCTTCGGCCGCGCGGGCACGGATGAAATAGCCGCAAACGAGGCTGCCGCACATGCCGAGGCAATGGCCGCTGCCCAGGATGCCAGTCATGAAGGCGGCGAAATAGCCGAAGCTGGCGACGGCTTGGTGCAGCGAGTGATCCACTGCTGGCCTCAGCCCTTTTTCAGCAGGCGCAGCGAATTGACGACGACCGAGACCGAGCTGGCCGCCATCGCCGCCGAGGCGATCATCGGATTGAGGCGGCCGGCTGCCGCCACCGGAATGGCGATGGTGTTGTAGCCGAGCGCCCAGAACAGGTTTTCGCGAATGATGCGCATGGTGCGCCGCGAGATCGCCAGTGCTTCGGCCGCCTTGCCGAGATCGCCGCGCACCAGGGTCAGGTCGGCGGCCTCGATGGCGATGTCGGTACTGCCGCCGATGGCCATGCTGACATCGGCCGCCGCCAGTGCCGGCGCGTCGTTAATGCCGTCGCCGACCATCGCCACCACCTCGCCGGACGCCTGCAGCGCACGGATCAGTTGCAGCTTGCGATCGGGCGTGGCGCGCGCCTCGACGCGGTCGATGCCGACCAGCGCCGCGATGTGCTGCGCTGCCGCCTCGACATCGCCGGTCGCCATCAGCGTCTTGATGCCGAGCTTGTGCAGGCGGGCGATGGTCGCGCCTGCATCGGCGCGCGGCAGGTCGGCGATGGCGAAGAAAGCCGCCGGTTGGCCATCGAGCGCCGCCAGCACCGGCGTCTTCCCTTCCGTACCGGCACGGGCGCAGGCTGCGCCGAGCGGTGTCGTCTGAATGCCGCGGGCGCTCAGCCATTCGGCATTGCCGATGACGACGCGGTGGCCATCGACATCGGCCTCGATGCCGTGTCCCGGTTCGACCAAGAAATTATCGACATTTTTGCCGTCGACCGCAGCGGTTTGCCGGGTGAACTCGCGCAAGGCCTTGGCCAGATAATGTTCCGAGCCGGCTTCGGCAGCGGCGAGCAGGCCGAGCAATTCCTCGTCGGGCAGGCTGCTGAGGTTTTGCCACTCGCTGACCTGCGGGCGTCCTTCGGTGATCGTGCCGGTCTTGTCGAAGACGACGGTGGTGACCTTGGCGCCGATTTCCAGCGCCGTGCCGTGGCGGATAAAAATGCCGCGTCGCGCCGCCGCGCCGGTGCCGGCCATGATCGCTGTCGGCGTGGCGAGGCCGAGGGAGCACGGGCAGGCGATCAGGACGACAGCGATGGCATGAGCCAGTGCCGTCGTGGCCGGCGCCCCGGCGAGCAGCCAGCCGCCCGCCGTGAGTCCGGCGATGCCCATGACACTTGGGACGAACACCGAAGAAATCCGGTCGGCCAGTTTCTGGACCGGCAATTTGGCGCTCTGCGCCTCGTCCACCATGCGCACGATATGGGCGAGCACCGTATCCTGACCGACCGCGGTCGCGCGCAGGGTCAGCGCGCCGTTCTGGTTCATGCAGCCGCCGATCAGGCGGTCGCCGACCATCTTGCTGACCGGGAGGCTTTCGCCGGTCAGCATCGATTCGTCGACCGCCGAACTGCCGGCGATCACTTCGCCATCGCTCGGCACCCGCTCGCCAGGCCGCACCAGCAGGATTTCGCCGGCAGTGATCGTTTCGACATCGACAACCAGCTCGACGCCGTCGCGCAGGACCGTCGCCGTGGCCGGCTGCAGTTCGATAAGCTGACGGATCGCTTCACCGGCCTTGCCCTTGGCGCGCTCTTCGAGATAGCGCCCGAGCAGCACGAAGGTGACGATGCTCGCCGCCGCCTCGAAATAGAGGAAGTGCGCGCGCCGGTGTGGCAGCAGGCCGGGCAGGCTGTAGAGATAGGCAGCGCCGGCGCCGAGGGCGATCAGGGTGTCCATGTTGGCGCTGCGGTTGCGCGCCAGTTTCACGGCCTTTTCGAAGAATGGCAGGCCGGCACCAAAGACGACCGGGGTGGCCAGCACGAATTGCAGCAGGCGCAGACCGTAATGGTGTGGCATCGCCATGCCGAGCGCCATCAGCGGGGCAGTCAGGACGGCCGCGGCAAGGAAACGTTTGCGTGCTTCGTCACGCAGAACCCTTTCGCGTTCGACCAGGAAGCGCCGCTGGGCCAGCGTGTCCATCGGCCGTGGTGTATAGCCGATGCGATCGACCAGCGCGAATACCGCATCGCGGTCAAGCTGACCGTCGACGCTGCAGGTGGCGGCGGCGAAATTTACAGCCGCATTTTTGACCCGTGGATCGCGCTGCAAGGTCAGCTCGATCAGCGCTGCGCAGGAGGCGCAGGTCATTCCTTCGATCGCCACCGAACTGCGCTGCACCGGACCCTCGGAGACGCTGGCTGCAATCGGCTTCAGCGTGCGATTGCTGCGTGCCAGCACGCCCGCGATCTGCGTCACCGCGGCGAGCAGATCGCTGCGCATGATGGCCGCCGGATCGAAATGAATGGTCAGCGAGCCGATCCGGCTCTCGCTACGAATTTTGCGAATCGGCGGCCGCTTGCGCAACAGGATTTCGAGCAGGTAGAACCGTTCCTGATCGCCCTTCAGGGCCGGGATGACGAGCCGGATGCGTCGCTCGAGCGCGTGTGCAAGGCGAATTTCGAGTGGCGCGTTCACGATGCCAACTTATCCCCGGCCGGCGGTGCCGGGATTGCCTTCGCCGCGGAACGCACCGCGCCCTTGCGGTAACGCACCAGCAGGAAGGTGAAGTAGAAAACCGTCAGCCAGGCGTCCGCATGCCGGAGCGGCGACTTGATCCACTGCTGGGTAATCAGGTTCCAGTGAATCCGGATCAGGTAGAAGGCGACGATGTCGTTGGCAAAATTGATCACTGCCTTTTCATTGAGGAGCGCCGGGTCCAGGGCGCGGCGTAGCGGCGTCAACTTGCCTGGCGCTTGGCTTGTGTCGGCCGGTTGCGATGGCACCAGTTGTGCTTGGGCACTTTGCAGGAGGCGCCGGGCCCCCGTTTCAGCCTGCCTCACTCCCTGGGCAAGCTGCCGGCCGATTTCGCCGAAGCGGGGTGCCGACGGCGCTCTGAAAGCGGCCGGTTGCGCCGCGGCGGCGGCGGCATCCAGGCTGCTCTTGAGAACCAGTGCAAGCTGGCGCAGGGTGCAGGCGATCGGATCATAATGAATAACCAGTTTGGCCGTTCCCTGGTCGAGTTTGACCAGTCGCACGCCGGGAATGCGCAGCAGCGCCGCCTCGATGACGGCTGCTGGCCCGGGATTGGTGAGCCCCGAAGGCAAGGTGAAGCGAACATGGCCTGCGCTCTTGTGCAGGACCAGAATCTGGCGGGAAAGGGGGTTCACAGAAGGGGCATTCATGGACAGACTCGCGACAATCAACGGGATGGAATGAGTCAGGCGCTCGCCGCGGCTTTCCTGGCCCTTGGTTTGGCCGCCGGGGCGTCGGCCTCGACGTGGCCTTGGGCCATGGCCTCGGCTTCATTGACTTCATGGGCTTCGGCGACCAGATCATCCAGCGACTCTTTCTGCTGCAACGCAAAATCCCTGCCCATGTCGACCGCCTTGGTCACCGCCTGAACAATCTCGCGGCGATACTTGTGCAAGAGGTAGCCGGTCGTGACACCGGCGGCAAAAACCACTAGCGGTGTGCGCAGAAAGGAAAGCGCCGGGTTGGTGGTCAGGACGCGGGCTGCGGCATAGCCGCCGGCGCCCATGACCAGCGGCTTCATCAATTCACCCATCACTTGCGGGGCCTGGCGGGCCGCTTCGTTCATCATCGGTTGTATCATTTGGCTTCTCCTTGGGAAAGATTGTTGGCGGGCGGGTTCGGGATATCGTCGACATCGTTCAGCATCTGGTAGATCCCCTTGCAGCCCTCGCAGCAAAAGCGGAATGTCCGTTCGGCTGTCGTCAGGCTGAAATCCAGCATGCCGACGGGCAATCCGCACAGATCGCAGCTGCCATTGTTACTCATTTGAGCAATTCCACCACCTGGCGCTCGAAAGTTGCCTCGTCGGCCTCGCCGACGACCTTGCCGCGGACGATGCCTTGACCATCGACGAAATAGGTGGTAGGCAAACCGACGACGCCATAGGCACGGGCGATTTTTGACTTTTCGTCGAGCAGCGCCGGGTAGGTGACGCCGATTTTCTTGATGAAGGCGGCGACAGCCGGCTTGTCCTGCCCGGTGTTGATCGCCAGTACCTGAATGCCTTGGTCGCGATGGCGCTGATAGACCAACTCGATCGCCTTCATCTCACCCTCGCAATACTGGCACCAGTCGGCCCAGAAGCGGATGACCAGCGGCTTGCCGACGAAGGCGGCCGGAAAGTGAACTGGCGTTCCGTCGAGCGCGAAAGTCTGGAAAGTCGGCGCTGGCTGGCCACTATTGAGCTGGACTGCAGGTGCGCCGCTGTTGCAGGCGTTCAGGCAGAGGCTAGCGACGGTCAGTGTCAGGCCGAGTTGCAGGAGTTTGGCGAGCGAGAAATTCAGCATGGGTTGGAAAATTGGAATCTCAGGTTAGCAGGATCAGGTTGGATTTGAGCACCATGCCAGTCGCCACCGCCGCGAACAGGGCAAAGCCGATTGCCGCGATGGCGGCCAACCGGCTGCTCGCCTGCGGAATCAGGCGCTGCAGGCTGCCGACCTTGGCGAAGGGTTGCAGGATGCCGGCGCCGAGGCCCGCTGCGGTCGACACGAAAAGTGGCACATAAAGCAGGTAGCCTTGGTAGCCGTATTCCGGTTTTAGCAGACAGAACGGGCAATGATGGTGCGGATGCTCATAAACGTAGAGCGAGACGAAGGACAGGATGCCGACGATGGAGGCAATGAAAGCGCCGGCGCTGGTCAGTGCGGCAAGGATGCCACTCCAGCGCTGACGCAATCCAACGTGCAGGCCATTGGCGAAGACGGTTGCCCCCAGCACGCTGTAGAAAAGCAGGATCGCCGGCTTTGCCTCCATGCTTGACGCCTCGCTGGCCAGCGTCGGCCCCTGTTCGGAAAACAGGCTGCCGCAGCACGAGGTGATGACATCGGCGCGCAGGTTCAGGAAATACTTGAGCTGCAGCGCGAAGGCGGCGGCCAGCGCCGGCAGCAGCAGGAGCAGCAGCGCGTATTTGACGCGGACCAGCGGGTAATCGGGCGCCAGATTGTCGACGTAGTTGAGGGTCAGCCAGGTGGCGGCGAGGAAAAATACGAAGATCTGGGCGTAGAGCATCGGAAAGCCCCAGGCGTTGGCGTTGAGCGTACCGACCGCGCACATGGCGCCGACGAACATCACCGCCATCTTGTCGGCGTTGAACACGGTGAGCAGCAGCGCCAGCAACTGGGTGATGAAGACGAAGGCAGTCAATGTCGAAAACAGGTAAGTGCGCCGTTCCAGCGCCAGTTGCAGTTCGCTGCCGCTCGTCATGTCCCAACGCCGGATCACCTGTACGGCGAATGGCGCAGCTGCCACGAGAACCAGCAGGCTGACGGCGCCGGCCAGCAGCAGGGCGATGATGGCAGGTTGGAACAGCATGTTCAGCCGGCGTCGGCGACCAGGTGTCCGTCGCGCAGGCGGACGACCCGGTTAACTACGCTCGAGTCGACGACCAGCGGGTCGTGGCTGGTCAGAACGACGGTGCGCCCTTCGTCGATCAGGCGGGTCAGGATGTCGAGAAACTGGCGCGAGAGCACCGTGTCGAGGTTGGCGGTCGGCTCGTCGGCGACGATGATTTCGGGATCGTTGATCAGCGCCCGGGCAATCGCCACGCGCTGCTGCTCGCCGCCGGAGAGCCATTCGACGCGGGCATCGCGGCGGTGGCCGAGGTCGAGGCCGGCGAGCTGATTTTCGGCCTTTTCGCGCAGTTGACCGTAAGGCAGGCCGAGCGGATAGGCCGGCAACATTACGTTATCGAGTGCTGACAGGCCGCGCACCAGGTTGAATTGCTGAAAGATGAAACCGAAGGTGCGGCGCCGGATTTCGGTGAGAAAGCGTTCTGGCAGGCCGGAAACGTCCTCGCCGCGCAGGTGTACGCGGCCGCGCGTCGGGCGCGCCAGGCAGCCGAGCAGGGTCAGCAGCGTCGTCTTGCCCGAACCGCTGGGACCGGAAAGCGCAGTCACCTGCTGCGCCGCCACTTTCAGGTGAATGCCGGTGAGCGCCCAGTATTCATTGGGCTGGCCATGGTTGAAGGCTTTGTGGATGTCGTCGAGTTCTATCATCTCAGGCTCGCATCACGGCATCGGGATCGGTGATTGCCGCCCGCCAGATCGGCACCAGGACGGCGACGGCGTAGGGGAACACCGTGAAGAACAGCAGCGTCGCGACCTGCAGGCCATCGATGGCCGGAACCAGCTTGAAGCTCGGGTAAAGCACCGCCCAGCCCTTGAGCACCGGCGCGAAGAGGGCTGCCGAAAAATAATAGACATGAACGTAGGCGGCCAGGTAGCCGATCAGGAAGGAGCCGAGCGAGATCAGCATGCTCTCCCACAGCTTCATCCGGATCACGTCGCCGGTCTCCCAACCGATTGCCTTGAGGATACCGATTTCCCGCTTTTCTTCGGCCGACAGTCCGGAAGCCTTGTCCCAGGCGAGGATGGCGAAAGCGAGGATGGCCGCTGCGAGCAGGGCCAGCGCGATGCCCTCGCGCCAGTCGAAAATCGACTGGTAGGTGCGCAATACCTCGTCGCGCAGGATCGGCCGCGAATCAGGCAGCGCGGCGGCCAGTTTGGTCGCGACAGTGCGGACTTCTTGCGGATTGGCGACGCTCAGCGCGATATCGGTGAAGTGGCCGGCCGGGTAGTCGAAGAAAGCGCGGAAATCGGCCTCGTTGAGCAGAACGAGATCGGCGCTGATCAGCTCGGATTCGGGTGGCAAAACGGCGTCGACCGTGAAGGTGAACAGTTTGCCGGAATAGGAGCGGAAGGACAGTACATTGCCTGGCTGGACGCCGCGAAAGCGCGCCAGTCCAGCGCCGACGACGATGCGCCCGACCGGCGGCGGGTTGTCGCGGACCACCTCGAAGGTGTAGTTGGCCTTGACCACCGCGTCGTAGTAATAGCCCCAGAGCCGGCCTTCGACCTGCTGCACGCCACGGATGCGGCCGATACGCTCGATGTAGCCGGGTGGAATCAGGTCATGGCGGCCGGCCACCATGCGCTGCAGCAGCACTTCCGGCGAATGCACGAGTACCCGCGCCGCTTCCTGGCGCAGCGCCGAGGTCAGCAGGGTGACCGAGGCCAGCGCGAAGACGAGCAGCGAGAACACCAGCACCAGGCCGATGTTCTTGGTTTTGCGGCGCGCCAGCGAAGCCAGCGTGAAATCAATCAGGTAACGTTGTTTCGCGATCCAGAGGCGCATGGTTTCTCAGGTGAGCCGGGGGTGGCATCAGGCTGCCGGAAGGAAAGTGCTCCAGACTCAGTGGATGATCCTGGAAAGCGGCGTGCAGGTCGGCCTGCGACGGGTGACGGGTGTAACGGGCTTCGGTGAACAGGGCGAGATCGGTCAACTGCAGTTTTTCAGCCAGTGCAGTGCGCACGGCCTGCTCGCCTGCCCTTTTGTCGGCAAGGCGCCCGGCGTCGACGAAGCTGGCGCCGAACAGTACGAGCAGCGTGCCGACGACCCACGCGGCCAGGTTCGAGGGGCGCGGGTAATGCCTCACAAGGCTGCGCGGATGGCCGCGCGCAGCTCGTCGGCCGGCGCGCCGTATGGCAAGGTAGCGAGCAGCTTGCCGATTTTTCCGACCAGATAGGTATTGGCGCTGTGGTCGACCGCGTAACTGCTATCCGATCGCGTCGGCTGCTTGATGTAACCGGCGCCGAAGGCCTTTGCCAGCACCGCAATCTGTTCCGGCGTGCCGGTCACGCCGATCAGGCTGGGGTGGAAATAGGCCGCGTAGTTCTTCAGGCTTTCCGGCGTATCGCGCTCCGGGTCGACGGAAATCAGGATCGGCTGGATATTCTCCCGTTCCTCTGGTGTCATCCCGTTCAGCACTTCGTTCATTGCCACGAGCGAGGTCGGGCAGACATCGGGGCAATGGACATAGCCAAAGAATACAAGCATCAGCTTGCCGCGGTAATTTTTGCTGTCGACCGTACCGTTCGGACCTTGCAGGACGAAATCGGCGCCGGCAGGTTTGCCGCTCTGCGGTGCCGGCGAGCAGGCGGCAATTAGCATACAGGAGAGAAGCAGTAAAACCAGCTTTGCGTTCAGACGAGACATCGGCTTGACATACGCGAGCGTTGCATTGAGGACGATCGCGATTTTCGCACGGCAACGCCCGCTACCGGCTTGAAGCAAATCAAGGAAAAGCTGATAAAGAGTTCAGGCGCGGTTGGCGGCACGCATCAACAAGCCGCGCAGGGCGATCGTCACGCTGGCGCCGAGTCCGACGCGTTGCGCCAGTGCCGGTAAGAGAATCAGAGATGCCAGGGCGAGGCCCGTACCAACGAGCAACGCCGGAAATTCATCGCCCTCTTCCTGCAGAACCTGCAAATTGCCGTTCATGTCGCCTCCTTTGTTTTGTCTGCGTCCGACTTGTTTAATCCGGATTATCCAGAAGTCGAATTCTAGAAAAAAAATGCCCGCTGCGATTGCGACAAATTGCCGCAGCCGCTCGTCCGGTGGCTGTCTCTCCTTTGGACTATGCAATTTGTCACGCGGCAATTTGCCGCATTCCCAAGCCGGATCAATCCGCTGAAAATCAGCGCCCACTGATAAATCAAACGCAATCCGGAGAGTTTCATGGGGTATTGGATCCGCCCGCTGACGGCCGCCATGGCTGTCGCCTTTTCATCAACGGCAATCGCCGAGACCGCACCAGTCCTCGACGAGGTGGTCGTCAACGCCAACCGGCCGCGGTCGTCAGCCAACCTGGGTACCGTCGATAGCAGCCAGTTGGCGCCGCTACGCGCGACCACCAGCGATACCGCGAGCCTGCTGCGCGATGTGCCGGGAGTCAGTCTTTATGGTGCAGGCGGCATTTCCAGCCTGCCGTCGATCCATGGCCTGGCCGACGATCGACTACGCGTGACGGTCGATGGCATGGACCTGATTGCTTCCTGTCCCAACCACATGAATCCGGCGTTGTCCTATATTGATCCGAGCAATGTCGGCAGCCTCAAGGTTTATTCCGGCATTGCACCGGTCAGTCTGGGCGGCGATAGCATCGGCGGGACGATCATCGCGCAGTCGTACGCACCCGAATTCGCGGCGCCCGGCAAGGAACTGCTCACCAAGGGCGAGATCGGCGCCTTCTACCGCAGCAACGGCAATTCCTTTGGTGGCAATGTCGCGGCCACCCTGGCGACCGAGAACTTCAACATCACCTACGCCGGCGCCTATGCGAAGGCAGACAATTACAAGGCGGCCGGCAACTTCAAGACGACGACGGCCACCGGCCGGCTTGGCCACACGCTGCCACTGGACGAGGTCGGGTCGACGGCCTACGAGACCATTAACCAGAAGCTTGGCTTCGCTTTCAAGAGCGGCGATCATCTCGTCGAGGGTAGCCTTGGCTTCCAGAACGTCCCCGAACAACTCTATCCGAACCAGCGGATGGACATGCTCGACAACGATCAGCAGACCTTCAACCTGCGCTATCTCGGCCAATACGGCTGGGGCTTGTTCGAGGCGCGCGCTTATTACGAGAAGGTCGACCATTCCATGGACTTCGGCCCCGACAAGCGCTACTGGTACGGGACGGCATCAGGCGGTCCGATGGCGGCCAACGGCACGCCCTGCTCGCCGATCAGCATGGCCTGCGCCGCGGGCATGCCGATGTACTCAAAGAGTACGAATACGGGCTTCACGGCCAAGGCGGATATCGATCTTAGCGACAAGGATCTGCTGCGCGTCGGCGGCCTCTACCAGACCTACAAGCTCGACGACTGGTGGCCGCCGTCCGGTGGCGGGATGTGGCCGGGGACCTTCGAGAACATCAACGACGGCAAACGCGACCGTGCGGGACTGTTCGGCGAATGGGAGTCGCGCCTAAACCAAGAGTGGAAGACCGTGCTCGGGGCGCGCTATGAGCGGGTGAAAACGGATGCCGGTGATGTGCGGGGTTACAACACTGCGCCCAATGCCATGGGCAATCAGTTTTCAGATGCCGCCGCCTTCAACGCGGCAGATCGCCAACGTACCGACAACAACTGGGATTTGACGGCGCTGGCCCGTTACACGCCGAACGTCAACGGCGACATCGAGTTCGGCTTCGCGCGCAAGGTACGCTCACCGAATCTCTACCAGCGCTACACGTGGTCCACCTGGTCAATGGCGGCGGTCATGAACAACATGGTTGGGGACGGCAACGGTTACATCGGCAATATCGATCTGAAGCCGGAAACGGCGTACACGCTGGCGGCCACCTTTGACTGGCATGCCGCCGACCGCAGTTGGGAGATCAAGGCGACGCCTTATTTCACGCGCGTCAACGACTACATCGATGCCATTCGCTGCCCGGCCGGCGCTTCCTGCACCGCAGCCAACCGGACGACGACCAACCAGTTTGTCGTTCTCCAATACGCGAACCAGGAGGCGGAACTCTATGGTCTCGACCTTTCCGGTCGTATGCCGCTGGCCAAGACCGGCGTTGGCGATTTCGGATTCAACGGCCTGCTCAGTTACACCCACGGCGAGAACCGCGATACCGGTGACGGCCTCTACAACATCATGCCGCTCAACGGCAAGCTGGCGCTGACGCAGCAGTTCGGCGGCTGGGATAATGCCGTCGAACTGGTGCTGGTGAAGGGCAAGAATGATGTTTCCGAGGTGCGCAACGAAATCACCACGGCCGGTTACGGCCTGACCAACCTGCGCGCCAGCTATTCCTGGAAACAGGCACGGATCGATTTCGGCGTCGAAAATCTCTTCGACAAGTTCTACTACATGCCCCTCGGCGGCGCCTACACCGGTCAGGGGACGACCATGTCGATCAATGGTATTCCCTGGGGCATCGCGGTGCCCGGCATGGGTCGTTCGATTTACGCCGGAGTCAATTACAAGTTCTGAGCACGGCACTCGCTTTTGTTGGCAAGACCGCCCCGGCAGCCGCCGGGGCGTTTTGTTTCGTGCGCAGCATTCATGAATTCGGCGGCTTTTCGCTGTCGACCGCAGCGCGCTTGCGGGCGGTGATGGCGTGACGCTGCCTGTCCCGAAAAGTTAAAATCCACGGATGAATGGCGTATTGCTGGATCTTCCTCCGAAAAGCCCCGAATGGTCGCGGATAAGCAAATTCATTGCCATTGCGCTCGGCCTGCATGGGGCGGTTCTGCTTTACCCGCTGACCTTGTCGAGCAGCCAGGTCGTCAACCCGCCGCCGGCTGTGGTCATCGTGCGACTGGTCGATACGGTAGTGCCACCCGCGCCGCTACCACTGCCGGTGCAGGCCGTACCCAAACCTGAACCCGTCCCGCAAGCGCGACCGGTGCCGAAAGCGGTCTCCAAGCCGCGGGCCAAGATTTCGCGCCCCATTCTGGCGATGCCAGCGGCGCCGGCCGCGCCGCCCCCGGATTTCTCCGTTCCGGTGGTCGCCGAGCCGGTAGCCCGGCCAACCGCCGATGTCGCGCCGGCTCCGGCAGCCGTCACTGCCGCCCGCTTCGACGCTGCCTACCTGCAAAATCCGCGCCCTTCCTATCCGCCCTTGTCGCGTCGTCTGGGCGAGGAAGGCAAGGTATTGCTCAGGGTTCGCGTCAGCGCCCAAGGGCAGCCGCTCACGGTCGACCTCGAAAAAGGCAGCAATTTTGAGCGGCTGGACGAGGCCGCCCGTCGGGTCGTCACGCACTGGCGTTTCGTGCCGGCCCGACGGGGCGACGAAGCCATCGAGGCGACGGTGATCGTGCCGATCGTGTTCCGGTTTGATGGTTGAGCGGGCTTGAAAAAGCCGGTCCGGAATTGACGGTGGGGACCGAAGTCCCCACCGGCTGTCTTTGGTAACAAGGCTTCAGCAGCCCCGGCTAGCCGTTTTTAGGCGGCGATAGCGAAATGCTCATCATTGGCATTTATGGATTTGCTTCATTAACGTCGATCGCCTGACGAGTTGCCTGCGCACCTTTGCCCGCCCTGTCGAAACCGGTACATCCCCACCTAAACGCATCCGGATACGCTTAGGTGGAGATGAGGGGAGTCGAACCCCTGTCCAGAACGCCTCGAGATTGCCGGAATTACAACTATGAGCAATATGGTACAGCGTTAAATCGCGCCTTTCAATCCACTTGGCGCGTCGAATTGTGGTCAATTTGTAACTGTCCGACCGCTTTCATTCAGCGGGCGCACCAATCCCGGCGGTCGCCCCGGCCGAAAGGCATCGACTGGCGCTCGGTTAGGCTCGCGGTGGTGCGGACCCTGCCGCTCGTTCCGTCAAAGAACACGTTGAAGCGCGCCGGTTCGTTGAAATCGTCGCACCAGCGCCACTCCCAGACCAGTTCGTCGCGTGCGGCGAAATAGAGGGTCCATCCCGGGAACGGGGGACCGATGACGCGCAACACTTCCTCCTGGGTCATGCCTTCACGGAGGCGGGCAAAATGCTTCGACTCGAGGACGTTCTCCCGGCTCGCGAAGAAGCCCTTGGGGTCGATCCGCACCATGTAGGTCTGGACACCGGCCGGACCGCGCGGATAGGCCAGCACTTGGCTGCCATCCGGCTCCTGCCAGCGCATGGCGGGTTCCCCCATCAACTGGATGACTTCGCTGGTGTTGCTGACGCCGGGCATAAGTCCGCGTCCGTCGTATGACGCGCACCCGGCGATCAGCAGCGCGCAGATCAGGGCGATGATGACTTCTTTCATCGGGAGTCTCCTGGATCGTTTGCTGGTAGGCTCCCGCCCGCCTTGGGAACCGGTTTCAAATCGGCAATCCACGGTTCGAGGCGCTGACCGACCAGAAATTCCGCTTCGAAACGGTCCCCGCCACCGGGTTCGCCAACGCCGCGCGTCGATGCGAGCGGCCGGCGCAGGGCGTGGGGCACATGAATCTGGCCCGTGCTGATGTGGGAGACGAAGCCGGCAGCCGCCTCAGCGCTCCCACCGCGCCCGCGCAGGGTTGGCCGCACGGTTCCGTGAATCAGCAGGAAACGGCTGCGGTCGGGATACTTCCCGCGCAATTCCCGGGCGTCCAGTCCGGCGTCGATGACGAACAACCGGCTGTTTGAGTCCTCCTCGCGTGCAAGCTGATCTCTGGCCTGCTTGGCGCGGTCGGCGAACTGCTTGCTGCCGACGTTGGCGGCGGCAGCGGCGGCGTGGCGACCGGCATTTTCGCGGGCGCTTGCGAGCGTCTGCTGCCACGCCTGGCCAGCAAGTTCCAGAACGAGAATCACCTCGCGCGGCAACTGCCGGGTGTAGCGCCGGCGCCCGCTATCGGAATCGAGGTCGCCGGACGCGAACCCCAGCGCCGCCATGTGTGCCGCATCGAGCCATTCGGGCGTGCCGCCATTGAACGTATCGCCGCTGAAGGGGTCTCCCGCCTTGCGGTCTACGACACGCCAGTTCAAATTGAGCGAGAGACCGCTGTCCTCGGCGAAACGCAGGCTGCGCCAGGGCAATCCGAGTTCCCGCTCGCTCAGGGTCAGCGCGCTCTCCGGGGTGCCGGAACGGTTCCACCAGACGCCGCCCAGCGCCACGGCGTTGGTCAGCATGATCAGCCCGATGCCAAGGCCCAGGGTGCGGCGGCGTGTCCATTTCCTCATGGCGCGCCCTTCCCTGCGGGTGGCCGGAACGTGTGGCGCAGTCGCTTGAGGATGAGCAGGATCAGCACGGCGGCCAGGCCGATCACCAGGAAGAACAGATACTTCGGCATGATCTCCCACCACCATTGGTAGAACTTGGTGTACAGGAAGATGACGAAGAAGACGATGCCGGTGTTGACCGTTTCCGGCCAGCCGCGGTGCGCGCCGAGCCAGATGGCGAGTGCGGCGGCGATGAAGCCGGCGACCTGGTAGGCGCCCTCGATCAGGCCGGGGTCGAGGTCGAGATGGCTCGCCCGCCCCCAATGGCTGAGGATCAGCATCGGGATGAAGACGCTGAGCAGCCCGAACACCCGGTAGATGGCGGCGAAGCCGGGAAAGCGCCGGTGCCTGACCATGAGCGGGAAGGTGAAGAGCAGCGCGGCAAGGGGGAAGAAATTCTCCGGGCGCTCGCCGGCATGCAGCCAGTAGACGCCGCTCCAGGTGCCGACGCGCGCCTGGAACCAGGCGATGACGCAGCAGATGCCGGCCGCCAGCAGCAGGCGAAGATCGCAGGTGTAGGCGAGCAGGAAGGCCAGCGCCGCCCAGGGAATCAGCGCCTTGTCCGAGGGTGTGATGTTGAAGATCTGGCCGAGCATCATGATGTTGAGCACGAAACACGCGAAGGCCACCAATGCGGCAAGCTTGGTGAAGTAGCCGGTGGCATCGCGCCCCTGCAGCCACATCGTCAGGCCAAAGCTGGCGAGCGAACTGCCGATCAGGATGGCGACCTGTGCCGTTTCGCCGAAATGGCCCCAGAACTGGTAGAAGAGAAAGAACACGCTGGCCGCCAGCGCCAGCGCGCCAAGGAAGGAGGCGACGCGCATGCCGAGAGAAAGCTGCTTGGCGCGGCTGTCACGGTCAACGTCGAAAAGCGTCGCAAATTCGCCGAGCAGGCGTTCGTGGTGTTTGCTTACTGCCGCCTGTTGCCCCACATCCAGCCGCAGAACACCTTCGTCGGCCAGACGCGCGAGTTCATTCCGGAAGGTATGGATGTCATCGACCCGCCCCTGCGCTTCCGCACGTGTGGGGGAGTGACTATTCATCGCGCAAGCTGCAACAAGCCATGGATTCCTCTGCTGGCAAGACCAGGGACATAGTACCATCCGGGCGCAGCTCGGAGCTTTTCCGATGCCTCCAGTGAGCGTCCAAAGAGACAACGAACATGGCCAAGGAAGCCAAAGCGCGAATCAAGATCAACAAGATGCTGGAAGATTCCGGCTGGCGTTTTTTCGATGATGCCACGGGTAAGGCCAACATCATCCTGGAACCCAGGGTCAAGCTGACCAAAGCCTTGATTGATGCGTTCGGCGACAACTTCGAGGACACGACAAACGGCTTCATCGACTTCCTGCTGCTCGACGAGGCAGGTTTCCCGCTGGTCGTGCTCGAAGCCAAATCGGAAGACAAGAATCCGCTGGTTGGCAAGGAGCAGGCGCGCAAATACGCCAAGTCGCAAAACTGCCGCTTCGTCATCCTTTCCAACGGCAACCTGCATTACTTCTGGGATCTGGAGCAGGGCAACCCACACATCATCACGCGCTTTCCGTCGCCCGATTCGATCAAGAGTTATCAACGCTACCAGCCCAACCCGCAGCGCCTGATCAGCGAACAGGTCGGCAAGGACTACATCGCCCTAACGCAAATGCCAGGCTACGCAGCCGAAGCCGGCTGGAACAATGCCGCCGAGCGCGAAGCCTTCATCCAGAAAAACCGCCTGCGCTTCCTGCGCGATTACCAGAAGCGGGCCATCCACGCGATTCAGGATGCCGTCGCCGAAGGCCACAGCCGTTTCCTGTTAGAAATGGCCACCGGCACCGGCAAGACCCTGACCGCCGCCGCCGTCATCAAGCTCTTTCTGCGTACCGGCAACGCCCGCCGGGTGCTCTTTCTCGTCGATCGGCTGGAACTTGAAGATCAGGCCAACAAGGCCTTCATCGCCCAACTTAGGAACGATTACACCTCGGTCATCCACAAGGAACGGCGCGACGAGTGGCGCAAGGCCGAGATTGTCGTCACCACCGTGCAGTCGCTGCTGTTCAACGATAAATACAGACGCCTGTTTTCGCCGACCGATTTCGATCTGGTGATTTCCGACGAAGCCCACCGCTCCATCGGCGGCAACGCTCGCGCCGTGTTCGAATATTTCGTCGGCTACAAACTCGGCCTGACGGCGACGCCGCGCGACTACCTCAAGAAATTCGACGCCAGCAAACCCGGCACGCGCGACCCGCGCGAAGCCGAGCGCCGCCTGTTGCTCGACACCTATCGCACCTTCGGCTGCGAGTCCGGGCAACCGACCTACCGCTATTCGCTGCTCGACGGCGTGCGCGAGGGCTACCTCATCAACCCGGTGGTCGTCGATGCCCGCACCGCCATCACCACGCAACTGCTCTCCGACAAAGGTTATGCCGTCGCTGCCACCGTCACGGAAGATGGCGCCGAGCAGGAAAGCTTTTTCCAGAAAGATTTCGAGAAGAAATTTTTCTCCGAGGCCACCAACCGCCTCTTCTGCCAGACCTTCCTTGAAAACGCCCTGCGCGATCCGATCAGCCACGAACTCGGCAAGGCCATCGTCTTCGCCGTCAGTCAGAGCCACGCCGCCAAGCTGACGCAAGTCTTCAACGAGTTGGCCGACACGCTCTGGCCCGGCAAATACCAGTCCGATTTCGCGGTGCAGGTCACTTCGCTGATTTCCGATGCGCAGCAATACACGATCAATTTCACCAACAACAATCTGCTCGGCTCGGCCAATTTCCTCGACGCCTACAAGACCAGCAAGGCGCGGGTCTGCGTCACAGTCGGCATGATGACCACCGGTTACGACTGCCCGGACATCCTCAACCTCGGCTTGATGCGGCCGATCTTCTCGCCGTCCGACTTCGTGCAGATCAAGGGGCGCGGTACGCGCAAGCACGACTTCCTCGACCAGCTTTTCGACAAGCAGTTGAAGGCGCAGATCGGCAAACAGGAAAAGGCCAAGTACAAGCTGTTCGATTTCTTCGCCAACTGCGAATACTTCGAGGAGAAATTCAACTACGACGAAGTCTTGAAGCTGCCACGGCGTGGCGCCGGAGGAGAGGGGCCGGAGTCGCCGCCCCCGCCGCCTTCGGGTCAATACGAGCACAGAGGCGATGACGCCCTGAAGCTGTTGGCGGAACAGGCCGTCGGCGCGCAGGGCATGATGATTGACCGCATGTTCTTCGAGGGTTTTGAAAACACGGTCAAGGCCGATCCAGTCTTGCAGCGGCAGGTCGACAACGAGCAATGGGATCAGGCCGTTGACCATGTCACTACCCATCTGTTCGACAAGCCTGCCGAGTTTTACACCCTCGACAAGCTGCGCCGCGCCGCCGGCGTCAATCGTCGCCTGACCCTGCGCGAGATTCTGGAAAAAATCTTCGGCCTCATCCCCTACTTCAAAGGCAAGGACGAAATGCTCGAAGACGAATTTCAGAAGTTCCTGCTCGACCAGTCGCCCGATGCGCTGAACAAGCATGCCAACGCCGTCGTCGCCATGAAGTATTTCTTCAAGGCCTACGCGACCGATGGGCGCCTGCGCGACATCATCGAGAAGAAACGCCTCACCGACCTCAACGTCAATCCCGCGTTCAGCATGGCCGACTTCAAGGCCGTGCCCAAGGAATGGCGCGAGCGCATCCCGGAGTACGTGAAGGATTACGTGCCCCTAAACCAGTTCATGCAATAGGAAGCCGCACGCCCCATGCTCGACAGCGACACCAAGCGCCGCATCGACTCCTGCCGCGACATTCTCGTCGGCAAAGTGCCCGACCCGAAATCGCAGGTCGAACAGATCACCATCGCGCTGATTTACAAGTTCATGGACGACATGGACGCCGAGGCCGAAGAACTCGGCGGCGCACGCAGCTTCTTCACCGGCGACCACGCCAGATTCGGCTGGGCCAGGCTGATGGCGCCCGGCATGGGCGGCTTCGAGGTGCTGGCGCTGTATTCCGAAGCGATCGGCAGGATGAACCAGAACCCCGGTATTCCGCCGCTGTTCCGCGACATCTTCAAGAACGCCTACCTGCCCTACCGCGACCCGGAAACCCTGCGCGCCTTCCTCAAGGAAATCGACGGCTTCACCTACGACCATTCCGAACGCCTCGGCGATGCCTTCGAATACCTGCTCTCGGTGCTCGGCAGCCAGGGCGACGCCGGCCAGTTCCGCACGCCGCGCCACATCATCGACTTCATGGTCGAGGTAATCGACCCCAAGAAAAATGAAAGCATTCTCGACCCCGCCTGCGGTACGGCCGGCTTCCTGATTTCGGCGTGGAAGCACATCCTCAAGCACAACACCACCCCTCGCCCTCAGGGAGTGTGGCCGGGGGTGAGGGTGGGCGACATGCTCACGCCCGAAGAGCGCGCCAACCTCGCCGCCAACATCCACGGCTACGACATCTCGCCCGACATGGTGCGCCTGAGCCTGGTCAATATGTACCTGCACGGCTTCAGCGACCCGCACATTGTCGAATATGACACCCTGACCAACGAGGAACGCTGGAATGAAACCGCCGACGTCATCCTCGCCAACCCGCCCTTCATGTCGCCGAAGGGCGGCATTAAGCCGCACAAGCGCTTCTCGGTGCAGGCGACGCGCTCCGAAGTGCTGTTCGTCGACTACATGGCCGAACACCTCAGCCCGCAAGGCCGCGCCGCCATCGTCGTGCCCGAAGGCATCATTTTCCAGAGCGGCACCGCCTACAAAAAACTGCGCGAGATGCTGGTCAAGAATTCGCTGGTCGCCGTCGTCTCGCTGCCGGCCGGCGTCTTCAACCCGTATTCGGGTGTCAAGACTTCGATCCTGATCCTCGACAAGCGACTGGCGAAAACATGCGATTCGGTGCTGTTCGTCAAGGTGGCAAATGACGGTTTCGGCCTCGGTGCACAACGCCGCGCGGTGACCGGTAGCGATCTGCCGGAAGCGAAGCGCCTGCTCGACGCGTTTTTTGCCACGCCGGAGAAATTTGAGAACGGCGCGACGACGCACAAGGTGGTGCGGGCGAAGATTGGAGAGAAAGGGGAGTGGAACATCAGCGGCGACCGATATCGTATTGGTGATCCAGCTACCTATCAGCCTCACTTGATGGTCAAACTTGGCGATGTTTGCGAATCAATTTCAGACGGCGATCATCAACCTCCGCCAAAATCTTCCGAAGGTGTGCCGTTTATCACCATCTCCAACGTGACAGATAATCAGATTTCGTTCGAAAACACCTTCCGCGTTTCACGAGAGTATTTTGACGCCATCAAAGAGACACGAAAACCCAAAACTGGTGATGTTCTCTTCACGGTCACCGGTTCATTCGGAATTCCCGTACTGGTTGCAAACTCAACGGAATTCTGCTTCCAGCGGCACATCGCATTGCTCCGGCCATCATCGGAAAAAATCTCACCCGAATTCCTGTTCCAACTTCTGAAATCATCAGGAGTAATGCAGCAGGCCGAAAGAATGGCAACCGGAATGGCACAAAAAACCGTGGCGCTGAAATCGCTAAGAGATTTTTCAATCCCGCTCCCGCCCCTCGCCATCCAGCAAGAAATCGTCGCGGAAATCGAAAGCCATGAGAAGCGTATTGATGAGCTGAAGCAGGAAATTGCCGAGAACGAAGCCAAGATCAAAACCGCCATCAACCGCGTCTGGGGTAAAGCGACCAAACCTGTGGTTGATGAAACAGCGCATAGATGAGTTCAGCGACCCCAGGCTGATGCCGTGACCTCTGTCGGGTTGTTGCGGTCGACACTCTGAAAGCCTCGAAAATGCCAAATTGAAGTCGCGCGCATTCGGATATCGCGCCACTTTGCATATGGATTCAGGATGGCTCTGGGGTGGAAGGGACAACGAGCGGGTATGCGCGGCTTTACCGTGCCCGCCCAATATCAGTCGCTATCGTGACTGCCCAGGAGTCTTTCGCAATAGCGCGCGATCAGATCGACTTCCAGATTGACCCGGCTGCCCACCTTCAGATCGCGCAGCGTCGTGTTTTCCAGCGTGTGCGGGATCAGGTTGATGGTGAAGATTTCGCCGGCGACCTCGTTGGTGGTCAGGCTTGTGCCATTGATGGTGATCGAGCCCTTGCGCGCGATAAATCTGGCCAGTTCCTCCGGGGCCTGGATTTCCAGCAGGCGGTTGTCGCCGACCGGGTCGAAGCGCAGCACCACGCCGACGCCGTCGACGTGCCCCGATACCAAATGACCGCCGAGACGGTCCATCAGGCGTAGCGCCTTTTCGAGGTTGATCTCTCCCGGCGCATCAAGGCCGACCGTACAGGATAGCGTCTCCGGGGAGACATCGACCATGAAGTGATTGGCCTCCTTCCCGACGACGGTCAGGCAGACCCCGTTGCAGGCGATGGAATCACCGAGGCCGACGTCGTCGAGGCCGAGCTTGCCGCCTTCGATGTGCAGACGGAATCCCGCCTCGCGCGCGGTCAGGTGGGTGATGCGGCCGACCGCGGCAATGATTCCGGAGAACATGGGAGACACCATTGGCAAAAGCGCGACTCTAACACGCCTGCCCGTTCGTGCTGCTTGCACTCAAGCCTGGATGGTAATAGGGTTTTGATTTTTGCGTAATCGATTCACCATAGGGAGAGACAAATGAAAAAGACAATCGTTGCCACGCTGCTTTCGGCGCTCGCCGCAACCGTCATGGCCGACATCAATGTCGGCGTGACGCTCTCGGCGACGGGCCCGGCGGCCTCGCTCGGCATTCCCGAGAAGAACACCATCGACCTGTTGCCGAAGACGATCGGCGGGCAGAAGGTCAATTACATCGTCCTTGACGATGCGTCCGACACGACGACCGCGGTCAAGAATGCGCGGAAGCTGATCAGCTAGAACAAGGTCGATGTCTTGATCGGCTCGACGACGACGCCCAATTCGCTGGCGATGATCGACGTCGCCGCCGAGACCGAAACGCCGGTGATCGCGATGGCCGCTTCGGCACGCATCGTCGAACCGATGGACGACAAGACGAAATGGGTCTTCAAGACACCGCAGAACGATGCGCAGATGTCGACCGCCATCGTCAAGAACATGACCAACAACAACGTCAAGACTGTCGCCTATATCGGCTTTTCCGACGCTTACGGCGAGGGCTGGTGGAACGAGTTCTCGAAGATTGCCGAGGCGCGCAAGATCAAACTGGTCGCCAATGAGCGTTTCAACCGCACCGACACCTCGGTCACCGGCCAGATCCTCAAGATCCTCGCCGCCCAGTTGCCGGCCGATCATCCGGTCAAGAAATCGGCGATGGAATATGTGACGAAATACGAAGCCGCCCAGGGCAAGGGCACGGTGCCCACCTTCGGTGCCCATGCCTGGGATGCCGGCCTACTACTGGCTACTGCCGCGCCAGTGGCGTTGAAGAAGGCGCAGCCGGGCAGCAAGGAGTTCCGTGCCGCGTTGCGCGATGCGCTGGAGGGCACCAAGAATCTGCCGGCTGCCCATGGCGTCTTCAACATGAGCCCGACCGACCATCTCGGCTTTGACCAGCGCGCCCGGGTCATGGTCATGGTGGAAAACGGCAACTGGAAGCTGCTGAAATAGATGGTCGCGATACCCGCGGTGCAGCCCGGCGCGAGTTGTGCCGCGTGGTAGACTGGCAGTTTTGGCTTTCCCCGGAGACATGACGTGTTGAAGAAACTGACCCTGATTGCGCTGGCTACACTGTCGGCGGTTGCCCTCGCCGACATCAACGTCGGCGTCTCAGTTTCGGCAACCGGCCCGGCGGCCTCCCTCGGCATCCCGGAAAGGAACACGATCGCTCTCTTGCCGACGACCATTGGCGGCCAGAAAGTCAATTACATCGTCCTCGACGATGCCACCGACCCGACGGCGGCGACGAAGAACATCAAGAAGCTGATCAGCGAGAACAGGGTCGATGTGGTTATCGGTTCGACGACGACGCCGAATTCGCTGGCGATGATCGATGTCGCGGTCGACAATGAAACACCGTTGATTTCCATGGCCGGTTCGGCGATGGTCGTCGAACCGATGGACGCCAAGCGTCGTTGGGTTTTCAAAACTGCCCAGAACGATGCCCACATGGTCACCGCCATCGTCCAGCACATGACCGACAAGAACATCAAAACCGTCGCCTTCATCGGCTTTGCCGACGCCTATGGGGAAGGCTGGTACCAGCAGTTCGCCAGAATCGCCGAAGCGCGCAAGTTGAAGATCGTCGCCAGCGAGCGCTTTCAGCGCACCGATACCTCGGTGACCGGTCAGGTACTCAAGGTTATCGCCGCCAAGCCCGATGCCGTCCTGATCGGCGGCGCCGGTACCCCGGCCGCGTTGCCGCAGAAGGCGCTCAAGGAAAAAGGCTACAAGGGTCTGATCTACCAGACCCACGGCGTTGCCAACAGCGATTTCCTGCGTATCGGCGGCAAGGATGTCGAGGGTGCATTCCTGCCGGTGGGTCCGATGCTTGTCGCCGCCCAGTTGCCGAACGACAACCCGCTCAGGAAATCGGCGCTGGAGTATGTGACGAAGTACGAAGCCGTGTACGGCAAGGGCAGCGTCAGTTCCTTCGGGGGCCACGCCTGGGATGCCGGCGTGCTGTTGCAGAACGCCATTCCGGTCGCGCTGAAGAAAGCGGAGCCGGGAACCAGGGAATTCCGCAAGGCGCTGCGCGATGCGCTGGAAAATACCCAGGATCTGCCGGCGGCGCTCGGGGTCTTCAACATGACGGCAAACGACCATCAGGGATTCGACCAGCGCGCGCGGGTCATGGTGACCATTGAAAACAATACCTGGAAACTGCTCAAGTAAGCGCCCGCTTGCGCTGGGCATGACGGAAATAAATGTCGTGCCAATTGCCCCATCGCGTTTTACCTCTTTGCGGTCCGGATTGGCGGGGCACCCCGGGAATCGCCGGCGCAGCCGGATTCGCTGATCCATGGATCTGCAGATCTTCCTTCTCCTTGGCTAGGATGGCATCACCAACGGCGCCATCTATGCCCTGCTGGCGCTGGTGCTGGTGCTGGTGTTCGCGGTCACCCGCGCCATCTTTATTCCGCAGGGGGAGTTCGTCGCCTACGGCGCGCTGACCCTTGCTTCGCTGCTGGCGGGCAAGGTGCCGGGCACGATCTGGCTGTTGCTGGTGCTCGGGACGGCGATAGCTGTCTTAGATGGCATCCGTCTCCTGCGCGAGGGGCGCTTCCGCAAGTTGCCACCGCTGCTGATCTACAACATCGGAATTCCGCTGGTCTTTGCCGGTGGCCTGTTCGTCGTGCCGGCGACGCAGCTGCCGCTGTCGGCGCAGGTCGTGATGGCGATGCTGCTGGTCGTGCCGCTGGGTCCGATGATCTATCGCCTGGCCTACCAGCCGGTGGCGAGCGCTTCGGTGCTTGTCCTGCTGATCGTCTCGGTGGCCGTGCACCTGACGCTGATCGGCCTCGGGCTGCTTTTCTTCGGTGCCGAGGGCTCGCGGACGCCGGCATTTACCGACATCAACTTCGAACTGGCTGACGCGCCCTTGCAGGGGCAGACCATTCTGGTTGTCGTCGCCTCGGCCCTTCTGATCATCGGACTTTATTTCTTCTTCGAGCGCACCATCTACGGCAAGGCGCTGCGCGCCACCGCGATGAACCGCACGGGGGCCCGCCTGATGGGGATTCCAGCGGCACTGGCCGGCAAGCTGTGCTTCACCTTCGCGGCAGCGATCGGCGCCTTCTCGGGCATCCTGATCGCACCGATCACGACCATCTACTACGATTCCGGTTTCCTGATCGGCCTCAAGGGTTTCGTCGGCGCCATTATCGGCGGCCTCGCCTCGTATCCGGTCGCCGCTCTCGGTGCCTTGCTGGTCGGCCTGCTCGAATCCTATTCTTCGTTCTACGCCAGCGCCTTCAAGGAAGTGATCGTGTTCACGCTGATCATCCCGGTGCTGCTGTGGCGCTCGCTGACCGCGCACCACGCCGAGGACGATGATGAGCACACCGACATTGTCAGCGCCGATCCCGGGCACGCGCGGATTGCCAGCCGCTGGCGCCGCTATCTGCCGTTTGCCGCCTTCGCTGGCCTGTTGCTGCTTGCTCCCCAAGTCCTGCCCGAATTCTCGGTCACCCTGCTCAACTACATCGGACTCTATGCCATCGTCGCGGTTGGATTGGTGTTGCTGACCGGCGTCGGCGGCCTCACCTCCTTCGGGCAGGCGGCTTTCGTCGGTCTCGGCGCCTACACGACGGCATGGCTGACGACGACGCACTGCTTTTCGCCGTGGATCACCCTGTTCATCGGATTTGCCATCACCGGTGCCGTGGCGTTTTTCCTCGGCTTTATCACGCTGCGCACGGGCGGCCATTACCTGCCGTTGGGCACCATCGCCTGGGGCATCAGCCTGTACTTTCTGTTTGGCAACGTCGATTTCCTCGGCGGCCACACGGGGATCACCGGCATTCCGCCAGTGGCGCTGTTCGGATGGGAGCTGAAGTCGGGGCGCGAGTTCTACTACCTGATCTGGATCGTCCTGCTGTTTGCCATCGTCGCCATCCGGAACCTGCTCGATTCGCGCGAAGGTCGGGCGATCAGGGCGCTCCCGGGAGGCATCGTGATGGCCGAGGCGATGGGTGTCGATACCCAGCGCACCAAGATCAAGATCTTTCTGCTGGCCGCGCTGCTGGCGAGCGGTTCAGGCTGGCTCTACGCCCATCTGCAACGCTTCGTGAATCCGACCCCGTTCTCGCTGACGCAGGGTATCGAATACCTGTTCATGGCAGTCGTCGGCGGCATCGGCCACGTCTGGGGAGCCGTTCTCGGGGCGGGCCTGATCACCATCCTCAAGCAGTGGCTGCAGGACTGGCTGCCGCAGATTTTTGGCCAGAGCGGTAATTTCGAGATCATCGTTTTTGGCATCGCCATAATCCTGATCCTGCAAAAAGCGCGCGCCGGGATGTGGCCGCTGATCATGCGCCTGCTGCCGGTGCGTACCCTGCGCCGTGAAATTGTGCAGGCGGAAATGCTCCCCAAACGCGAGTCGACCGCACCGGGCGTCCTGCTTCTCGATGCGAGCGAGGTGACCAAGCGTTTTGGCGGCCTGGTCGCCAATAACAACATGGCGCTGACTGTGAAGGCTGGCGAGGTCATGGCGCTGATCGGTCCGAATGGTGCCGGCAAGAGCGCGATGTTCAACTGCATTTCCGCAGCCAATCCGGCAACCGCGGGCAAGATCGCCTTCCTCGGCGAGTCGACGGAGGCGCTGGCGGCGCGCGAGATCGCCCGCCGCGGCATGAGCCGCACCTTTCAACACGTCCGCCTGCTCGGCCAGATGTCGGTATTGGAAAATGTTGCCATCGGCGCTCACCTGCGTGGCCGCAATGGCTTCATCGCCGCGGCGCTGCGCCTTGATCGTGGCGAAGAGCATCGGCTGATCGCCGAGGCGGTTCGCCAGATCGAGCGGGTCGGCCTTGGCGAGCGCATGTTCGATCCCGCCGGCAGCCTGTCGTTTGGTCAGCAGCGTATCGTTGAAATAGCACGGGCGCTGGCTTCCGACCCCTGCCTGCTGCTCCTCGACGAGCCGGCAGCCGGTCTGCGCTACATGGAAAAAAAGGCGCTCGCCGAACTGCTGCGCAAACTGCGCGCCGAAGGCATGGGCATTCTGCTCGTCGAGCACGACATGGATTTCGTCATGGGGCTTGCCGATCGCGTCGTTGTCATGGAGTTCGGCGAGAAGATCGCCGAGGGCCGGCCGGAAGAAATCCAGCGCGACCCGAAAGTTCTCGAAGCCTACCTCGGGGGAGTGGACTGATGGTCACCAGGCATCCCCACCTGCACGAGCACGAAATCATCCTCGAAGAGAAGAACCTGTCGGTCTCGTACAGCAAGATCGAGGCCGTGCACGATATCAGCCTGACCATCGGCCGCGGCGAGATCGTTACCGTCATCGGCCCCAACGGTGCCGGCAAGACGACGCTGCTGCTGGCATTGATGGGGCTGCTGCCGGCCGTCGGCAGCATCGTCTATATGGGCCATGCGCAAGGTCGCGAGCGGGAGGTCGAAGACCTGGTGCGCCACGGGATGACGCTGGTTCCGGAAAAGCGCGAGCTGTTTGCCGAGATGAGCGTCGAGGACAACCTGGTTCTCGGCGCCTTCGACCGCTACCGAACTGGTCACCGCGACCACATGGAAACCATGGACGAGGTGTTCGAACTCTTCCCGCGCCTCGAGGAACGCCGTGTCCAGCTTGCCGGCACGCTTTCCGGAGGCGAGCGCCAGATGCTGGCGATGGGCCGTGCGCTGATGGCCAAGCCCCGGCTGCTGATGCTCGATGAACCGAGCCTCGGGCTGGCCCCGCTGATCATCAAGGAAATTTTCCGCATCATCGCCGAACTCAGGCAGACGGGTGTCGCCATCCTGTTGATCGAACAGAACGCCCGCGCCGCCTTGCACATAGCCGATTACGGCTATGTCCTGGAAACCGGCGAGGTATCGCTGGCCGGTCCGAGCGGCGAGCTGGCGGCCGACCCGCGCGTCATCGAGAGTTACCTCGGCCTCGGGCACAAGAAGGGCTGAATCCCCAGTCGGGGAGCGGAGGCGCGGTGCGGTCGGGCTACTGCATGCCCCTTTCCTCCCGGCGGTTGTTGTGGCCGGGATTGCCTCCCCGATCGCCATGTCCCGCCGGTCGTGCCTCTGGTCGCGACATTTCGCGCATCGTGGCTGGCTGTGCAGGCATGGGCCTTGGCGCCTCGCGCACCATCGGTGCCGGCGGCCGTTCGTGTGGCGGCGGTTCGCGCCGAGGTTCGCGTGGCGCGGGAGCCGAACGCGGCATCTCGCGCATCGGAGCGGAAGTTGGCGGCATGCGCATCGACTGGACAGGCTCGCGTGGCATTGGCACTGCCGGGCGCTCTTGTAACTGTTGCTCACGAAGTCTGTCACGCCGTGGTTCCTGGGCAGTGACGCCGGGGTGTGGCATATCGCGCATTGATGGTGGTGCCAGACGCGACGGCTCCGGAGCGGGTGACAAAGAGGGTATCGCTGGCGTCTGGCGGGTGCGCTGTTCCACCCGGGGCGCTTCCGGAATCACTGACGGGCTCGGCACCGCCCTGCCCGGCTGACGCTCCTCCGGAACAGGAAAGCGGCTGCGGTTCTCCAGGTTGCGGCTATCGTCCGGGCCCATGCGGAACGGCTGCCGTACTACCTCTCGCCGCGTGTCCGGGGCAGCCTGAGGCGCCAGCACAGCCGGTTGCGGCGTCCGCTCCGACTGGCGGGCAGTGCGCGACGCCCCGGGGCCGGGTGTGAGCCACCCGCTGTCGGGCGCATGCGCGGCCGTCGGAGCCTGCCCGAGTTCCTGGCGGTCACGTGGTCGAATGGCAGCCCGGTCGATCGGCCTGCCGTCGCGGAATGTGCTCGTCGGCACGACGGTGACGGCATGCGGCTGTCGGTGGTACGCGTAGTCCGGCCGGTAGTCGGGCCGCAGCGCGCGATCGACGTCGGCGGCATTCTTGACGTGCGTGACATTGAGCTGGCGGATGTAGTTCGGACTAGTGCGGTAGGCCGGCACATAGACTTCACGCGGAGCCAGCGGGAACCAGCCGACCGCCGGTGCCGAGCCGGACCTGAAGCCGGCGCTCCAGCCCGGGTTGCCGACCCAGCCAACCAGCGCCGGCGCGTAGACCGGGCGCGCGACATAGGTGCCCGGAGCCCAGCCCCAGCGCCCGCGAACCTGAACCCAGCGCCCGTAGTGGAAGGGTGCAAACCCCCAGGGGGCGGCGTCGACCCAGGTCCACCCCCATGGTGCGACCCAGGCCCAGCGGCCATCGCGGTAGGGTGCCCAGTCGGCGGCGACGGCCCTGGGATACCAAATCGAGCCGTAATCGGCTGCCGTGCTCCAGTCACCGTGGTTGTCGAGATCCTCATAGCCGGTCATGTAGGGCGACACGTTGCGCCGTGCCAGTGTGGATTTCTCGCGGTTGTCGCGGGCCGAAACCCAGGCATCGAAATCGTCGCCGTAGCGGGCAGCTTCGATGGTGAGTACGCCACGATCGTCGATGGTGACCATCTCGCCAGCACGCAGGGTGACCGGGCGCTCGTTGGCGTAAATCTCGGCCGAGCCCGACTGGGCAGCAATGATGGTTCGGTCAGGTGCTACCTCGAAGCGATAGCGCCCCATCCCGGAAAACCGAACCTGCCCCGCAGGCGTCGTGACCGCGAGATCGTCGGCTTGATCGCGATCGTGAATTGTGACGGCCAGCGTGCCACCATGCAGCAGGAGGCTTACGCCGCGGTCGTCGACGGCGGCGAATTCCGCTTCGCTGTCGTCGCTGAGCCGGAAGGCGGTCGAGCCGATCCAGATCTCCGCCCTGGCGCCTTGCTCGGTGTCAACGATGGCGCCGCTGCTGACCGGCCAGTTGACCAGGGCCGGGCCGCCAGCGTCCTGTTGATTGGTGCGGAATGTCACGTTGCCCTCGACCTCGGACAGGCGACCGACACGGGCCGGGGGGTCGATCGCTGCGTGCGCGGGTGCCAGGAGGGCGATCATGGTGATCAGTGCGAAGACATGGCGAATAATGGAAAGCATCATCAACTCCGTCGATAGCGGTTGCAGGCAGAGATTGCCGCTCTTTAAAATAACGTGCGTGCGCCGGATCGGATGAATGGCGGTACCGGGCAAGTTGTTACCGATTGTTGCGGGGCGCCTCGGCCTTTCCTGGAACAGGTCGCAGAAGGCAGGTGAAAACCTGTTATTTTTCAGCACTCTGACGTAAAATCCGCCACCCGTTACTGTGCCGCAATCCTCCTGTATCCATGCTCTATCCCACCCGTTTCGATGTCATCGTCGTCGGCGGCGGCCACGCCGGCACCGAAGCCGCGCTTGCCGCAGCGCGGGCCGGAGCGAATACGCTGCTGCTGACGCACAACCTCGATACGCTGGGGGCGATGAGCTGCAATCCGTCGATTGGCGGCATCGGCAAGGGGCATCTGGTACGCGAGGTTGACGCGCTGGGCGGGGCGATGGCGGCGGCGACCGACGAGGCGGGCATCCAGTTCCGCATCCTGAATGCCTCGAAAGGCCCGGCAGTGCGCGCCACGCGCGCCCAAGCCGACCGCGTGCTGTACAAACAGGCGATCCGCGGTCGACTGGAAAATCAGCCCAATTTAACCATTTTTGCCGAAGCCTGCGATGACCTGATCGTTGAAGGCGACAAGGTCTGTGGCGCCGTGACCCAACTCGGCATCCGTTTCATGGCCGAAGCGGTGGTGCTGACCGCCGGCACCTTCCTCAACGGCAAAATCCACGTCGGGCTGGAAAACTACACCGGCGGGCGCATGGGTGATCCGCCTTCGGTGTCGCTGGCTGCCCGGCTCAGGGAACTTAATCTGCCGCAGGGCCGCCTGAAGACCGGCACGCCGCCGCGCCTGGACGGCAAGACTATCGATTTCTCGGTGATGGAAGAGCAGCATTCAGACGATCCGCTACCGATCTTCTCGTTCCTCGGCAACGCCGCCCAGCATCCGCGCCAGTTGCCGTGCTGGATTACCGAAACCAACGAGAAAACGCACGACATCATCCGCAGCGGGCTTGATCGCTCGCCGATGTACACCGGGGTCATCGAAGGCGTCGGCCCGCGCTACTGCCCGTCGATCGAAGACAAGATCCACCGCTTCGCCGACAAGAACCAGCACAACCTCTTCCTCGAACCGGAAGGCCTGACGACGCACGAGATCTACCCGAACGGCGTGTCCACCAGCCTGCCTTTCGATATCCAACTAGCCTTGATCCGCTCGATCCGCGGCCTCGAAAATTGCCACATCCTGCGCCCCGGCTACGCCATTGAATACGATTTCTACGATCCGCGCGCCCTCAAAGACACGCTGGAAACCAAGTCCATCGCCGGCCTCTTTTTCGCTGGCCAGATCAACGGTACGACCGGTTACGAGGAAGCCGCCGCCCAAGGCCTGCTGGCCGGCATCAATGCGGTGCGTTACTTCAAGGGCGAGCCTGGCTGGTGCCCGAGACGCAACGAGGCCTACCTCGGGGTGCTGGTCGACGACCTGATCACGCGCGGCGTTTCCGACCCTTACCGGATGTTCACCAGCCGCGCCGAGTATCGCCTGAGCCTGCGCGAAGACAATGCCGACCTGCGCCTGACCGAACAGGGCCGCGAACTTGGTCTGGTCGACGATGTGCGTTGGACCGCTTTCAGCCGCAAGCGCGACGCCATCGCTGCCGAGCAGGAGCGCCTGAAATCGACCTGGGTCAATCCGAAAATCCTGTCGGCCGAAGAAGCAGTGCGCGTGCTGGGCAAGGCCATCGAGCATGAATACAGTTTGTTCGAGTTGCTGCGCCGGCCGGAAATTTCCTACTGCAACGTGATTTCGCTCGAAATCGACGGTCGACCGCAGGAGTTGCCGGAAATCGACGAGACCGTCGTCGAGCAACTGGAAATTTCCGCCAAGTATCAGGGCTACATTGACCGCCAGGCCGAGGAAGTCGCTCGTTCCGGCGCCTACGAGACCATGGCGCTGCCGACCGGCCTCGATTATGGGGCCGTCGCCGGCATCTCCAACGAGGTAAGGCAGAAGCTTGCCCAGCATCGGCCGCAGACCATCGGCCAGGCCTCGCGAATCCAGGGCATTACCCCGGCCGCCATCTCGTTGCTGCTGATTCACCTGAAGCGCTTGAGCCTTGCGCGGGCGGCATGAGCACGATGACGCTGGCGGCCGGCCTGACCACCCTTGGACTCGCCCTGCCCGACACCGTGCAGCAGCAACTGCTCGCCTTCCGCGACCTGCTGCTCAAGTGGAACAAGACCTACAACCTGACCGCCCTGCGCGACCCGCGACAGGCCATTTCGCATCACCTGCTCGATGCGCTGGCGATCCTGCCACACGTCGGCGCCGGCCCCCTGCTCGATGTCGGCAGTGGTGGCGGTCTCCCCGGTATTCCACTGGCGATTGCCCGTCCCGATCTGTCGGTCACGCTGGTCGATACGGTGCAAAAGAAAACCGCCTTCCTGCGGCAGGCCGCGATCGAGCTTGAATTGAAGAATGTTGCGGTTCACCATGCCCGGGTCGAGGAAATGCGGGGACAATACGCCCAGATCAGTTCGCGCGCCTTTGCTGAACTGGCGCGCTTTGTTGGCGTAACCTGCCACCTTATGGCGCCGGGAGGGCGCTGGCTGGCGATGAAGGGGGCACGGCCCGATGACGAACTCAAGGCGCTGCCGGCCGACAGCGAGGTTGAAGCGATCATCCCGCTTTCCGTACCGGGGCTGGATGCTGAACGACATTTGATCATTTTGAAAGCCGGGTCATGAAAATAGTCGCCATTACCAATCAGAAGGGCGGTGTCGGCAAGACGACGACGGCGGTCAATCTGGCCGCATCGCTAGCCGTCGAAGGTAAGCGCGTCCTGCTGATCGATCTCGATCCGCAGGGCAATGCCACGACCGGCGCCGGAATCACCAAGCAGAAAGCCCTGTCCACCGTCTATCAGATGCTGCTCGGCACCGCCAAGCTGAGCGAGGTCAGCATCAGGACCGACTTTGCATTCGACATCATTCCCGCCAATCGCGAACTTGCCGGAGCCGAAGTCGAGCTGATCGGTCTCAAGGAGCGCGAATACCGCCTGAAGAATGCGCTCCTTGCCGGCCACGCCAGTTATGACTTTATCCTGATCGATTGTCCGCCGGCGCTCAACATGCTGACGGTCAACGGCCTGGTTGCTTCCGACTGCGTTCTAATCCCGATGCAGTGCGAGTATTACGCGCTGGAAGGGCTCTCCGATCTCGTCGAGACCCTGCGCAAGGTACGGACCCATCTCAATTCTCGGCTCGAAATCGAGGGCCTGCTGCGTACCATGTACAACGCGCAGAGCACCTTGACCCGGCAGGTTTCCGGCGAACTGGAGCGCCATTTCGGCAACAAGGTCTACCGCACCATCGTGCCGCGCAATGTCCGGCTCGCCGAGGCGCCCTCCTACGGCAAGCCGGTCATCGCCTTTGACAAAAGCTCGAAGGGCGCGCAGGCGTACAGCGCGCTCGCCAGGGAAATTCTCGAAAGGGTCGCCTCATGATGAAGATGAAAGGACTCGGCCGCGGTCTCGATGCGTTGCTCTCGGGCAGCGACAGGCCGCATGGAGACGAACAGCGGAACCTGCCGGTCGACCGCCTGCGCCCCGGCAAGTATCAGCCGCGGACGCAGATGGATGAAGCTTCGCTGGGAGAACTGGCGGCGTCGATCAAGGCCCAGGGCATCATGCAGCCGATTCTCGTGCGTGCCGTCGACAGCACGCCGGGCGCCGAGCGCTACGAGATCGTCGCCGGCGAGCGGCGCTGGCGTGCCGCGCAACTCGCCGGTCTGGGAGAGGTCCCGGCACTGATCCGCAACATTCCGGATGAGCAGGCGCTGGCGATGGCGTTGATCGAGAACATCCAGCGCGAAAACCTCAACCCGCTCGAGGAAGCGCAAGGGCTGCAACGGTTGATCGACGAATTCGGCCTGACTCACCAGCAAGCTGCCGATGCAGTCGGCCGTTCACGCCCCGCCGCGACCAATTTACTCCGCCTGTTGCAGTTGACCGCAGCGGTCCAGGATATGCTGATGTCGAGCAAGCTGGACATGGGCCACGCCCG
Organism: Candidatus Dechloromonas phosphoritropha; assembly: GCA_016722705.1. NCBI lineage: Bacteria > Pseudomonadati > Pseudomonadota > Betaproteobacteria > Rhodocyclales > Azonexaceae > Dechloromonas > Candidatus Dechloromonas phosphoritropha. Next base: position 1,682,199 of record JADKGN010000004.1, read on the forward strand.
GGCACTCCTGCCGCTGGCCGGGGCGCAGCAGGTCGCGCTGGCCCAGCGCATCGTGCACAAGGGGCTTTCGGTGCGCGAGGCCGAGCGGCTGGTGCAGCACCTCCTGAACCCGCCGCGGAAAGCACCAGAAAAAGCTGTCGACCGCGATCTTCTGCGTTTGCAGGAGGAACTATCCGACGGCTTGGGGGCAAGTGTCGCGATCCATTCCAACAGGAAAGGCGCGGGCAAGGTCACCATTGAGTTCGGCAGTCTCGACCAGTTGGACGGCCTGATTTCGCGTCTGCGCGGGTGAGCGATGGCGAAATCCGGAAGGCGTCGCCAATGCCGAGAAATAATGCTTTTGTGCGACGCAGCATTTGACTCATCTATAACGCTTGATTACAATGAGCGAGTTTTCAGTCGGGGCCTGTCGTGCACTCGCATGTGAGCTGGATACTCAGCCGACAAGCGGCGCTGACGGTAATCTTGGGTGTTATCACCTGGGCATCGGTCGGTAGCAATGCGGCAGTCTCGATTCTGATCGGGGGATCAATCGGCATCATCGCCAACGCAGGCTATGTCCTGCGGTCGATGCGGGTGTCGACAGGGGATGACCCGCTCAGGGCGTATCGGGCGCAGTCGGCCGGGGAGGGCTTGAAGTTCGCACTGACCTTCGCCGGATTTGCGCTGGTTTTTTGGGGGTACAAGGGAGTCTCGGCCTTGCCGCTCTTCCTTGGCTATGCATCAACCTTTGTCATCTTCTGGGTGGCACTCTTGAAGCAACGCTAGGCTGACTGGAGAAATCATGAGCGCTGATGGCGGCACACTGACCACAACAGAATACATTCAACACCACCTGACCAACCTGGTCGTCTGTTCCGACGCCGCCAGGGATGCCTCGGGTCACTGCCACGGGTTCTGGTCCTTCCATCTCGACACCCTTCTTGTCTCAGGTTTTCTCGGCTTGCTCATCTTCGGCATGATGGCCAAGGTCGCGAGCAAGGCCACTTCCGGCGTGCCCGGCGGTCTGCAGAATTTCATCGAGATGGTCGTCGGTATGGTCGATCAGCAGGTCAAGGACACCTTCCACGGCAAGAGCGCGCTGGTTACCCCTCTCGCCATTACCATTTTCATCTGGGTGTTCGTCATGAACGCCATGGACCTGATTCCGGTCGACTTCCTGCCGGTGCTGGCCAGCGCTTTTGGTATCCATTACTTTAAGTTCGTGCCGACCACCGACCCCAACCTAACCTTCGCGATGTCGATCACGGTCTTCTGCATCATGATCTGGATGAATCTGAAGGTGAAGGGCATCGGCGGCTTCCTGCACGAAGTATTTTCGGCACCGTTCGGCTTAAAACTGGCACCGATCAATTTAATATTCCGGGTCGTCGAAGACATCGCCAAGCCGATTTCGCTGGCCCTGCGACTTTTCGGCAACATGTATGCCGGCGAAATGGTCTTCATCCTGATAGCCCTGCTCGGCATCTGGCAGCTTCCCCTGGCCTTGCCCTGGGCTCTGTTCCATATCCTGATCATCACCCTGCAAGCCTTCGTGTTCATGATGCTGACCATCGTGTACATGTCCATGGCTGCGGAATCGCACTAAGTTTTTTTGGCAGTTTCCCGTAGTTTTTGACTTCAATCGCAACATTCAACCTTACTGAGGAGCAAACATGGAACTCGCAACCGTTCTCTCCAACACCGCCATTGCCGTGGCCATTCTGATCGCCGGCGGTGCTCTGGGCACCGCCATTGGCTTTGGTATCCTCGGCGGCCGTTTCCTGGAAGGTGCTGCCCGTCAGCCGGAAATGATCCCGACGCTGCAGGTCAAGATGTTCATCGTTGCCGGTTTGCTTGATGCGGTGCCCATGATCGGTGTCGGTATTGCCCTGTTCATGCTCTTCGCCAATCCGTTCATCGCTCTGGTCAAGTAATCATCCGCGCGCCTTTAACCATTAATACCAGGAGGTTAGCGTGAATATCAACGCGACACTGATTGGCCAGGCAATCTGGTTTGCGGTCTTCATCTGGATCACGATGAAGTACGTCTGGCCACCGTTGCAAAAGGCGATGGCAAATCGTCAAGCACAGATCGCCGAAGGCTTGGCAGCGGCCGAACGTGGCAAGCACGAGCAAGACCTTGCCGCCAAGCGTTCCTCCGATGTGCTGCGCCAAGCCAAGGAGAAATCCGCGGAAATCGTGGTGCAAGCCGAAAAGCGTGCGCAGCAGATCGTCGACGAAGCCAAGGGCCATGCCAAGGTTGAAGCCGACAAGGTCGTTGCCGGTGCCAAGGCGGAGATCGACCAGGAAGTCGAACGTGCCAAGCAGCAGTTGCGTGAGCGCGTCGCCGAACTGGCGGTTGCCGGTGCCGAAAAGATCCTGCGTAAGGAAGTCAACGCGTCCGTGCATGCCGGCATGCTGGCCGCCCTGAAACAGGACCTGTAAGCAGATGGCCGAATCCGTCACTATCGCCCGCCCCTACGCCGAAGCCCTGTTTCGAGCGGCCAAGGAAAGCGGCAATCTGGCCAAGTGGTCCGGGCAAGTTTCGCTGCTCGGCGAGGTAGCTGCCAATCCCGAGGTCCGCACGGCCATCGGCGATCCCAATGTGGCGGCCCAGCAACTGGTCGACCTGTTCCGGGCTGCCTGCGGCAAGGCGGTAGACGCGGAGCTTTCCAATTTTATCCAGTTGCTTTCCGACAATGACCGGCTTGGCCTGCTGCCCGAGATCGGAACGTTGTTCGAAAGCTACAAGCGGGCTGAAGAAGGTACAAAGCAGGCCGAGATCGTCTCGGCCTTCCCGATCGACGCTTCCCAGGTCAAGGCTCTTGTTCCCCAACTCGAGGCAGTATTCAAGTCGAGACTCGAGACTTCGGTTTCAGTTGATCCCGAACTGATTGGTGGCATCAAGGTAATCGTCGGCGACCAGATGCTGGATGCGTCTGTCCGCGGCAAGCTCGACGCCATGGCTACGGCACTGAACAACTAGGAGAAATTCATGCAGTTGAATCCTTCCGAAATTTCTGAACTGATCAAGAGCAAGATCCAGAATCTGCAAGGCGCATCGGAAGTGCGCACGCAGGGCACGGTAGTTTCCGTCACCGACGGTATCTGCCGCATTCACGGCCTGCAGGATGCCATGCAGGGTGAAATGCTGGAGTTTCCCGGCAACACCTTCGGCATGGCGCTCAACCTCGAGCGTGATTCCGTCGGTTCCGTGGTTCTTGGTGAGTACGAGCACATCTCCGAAGGCGATATCGTCAAGACGACGGGTCGCATTCTGGAAGTCCCCGTCGGCCCCGAACTGCTTGGCCGTGTGGTCAACTCCCTGGGCCAGCCGATCGATGGTAAGGGCCCGATCAACGCCAAGCTGACCGACAAGATCGAGAAGGTCGCGCCGGGCGTGATCTGGCGCAAGTCGGTTTCGCAGCCGGTGCAGACCGGGCTTAAGTGCGTAGACGCCATGGTGCCCATCGGCCGCGGCCAGCGCGAGTTGATCATCGGTGACCGCCAGACCGGTAAGACCGCCGTTGCCGTCGATACGATCATCAACCAGAAGGGCAAGGACCTGTTCTGCGTTTATGTCGCCATCGGGCAGAAGGCTTCGACGATCGCCAACGTCGTGCGCAAACTCGAAGAGCATGGCGCGATGGGATACACCATCGTTGTCGCCGCCTCGGCTTCCGAATCTGCTGCGCTGCAATACATCGCGCCATACTCCGGGTGCACGATGGGCGAGTATTTCCGCGACCGTGGTCAGGATGCGCTGATCATCTATGACGATCTGACCAAGCAGGCTTGGGGTTACCGTCAGGTTTCCCTGCTGCTACGCCGTCCGCCGGGCCGCGAAGCCTACCCGGGTGATGTGTTCTATCTCCACTCCCGCCTGCTGGAGCGCGCTGCCCGCGTTTCCGAAGCCTGGGTCGAGAAGCTCAGCAATGGCGAAATCAAGGGCAAGACTGGCTCGCTGACCGCTCTGCCGGTGATCGAAACGCAGGCTGGTGACGTGTCCGCCTTCGTCCCGACCAACGTGATCTCGATCACTGACGGCCAGATCTTCCTTGAAACCGACCTCTTCAACGCCGGTATCCGTCCCGCGATCAACGCCGGAATTTCGGTGTCGCGCGTTGGTGGGGCTGCCCAGACCAAGCTGATCAAGAAGCTCGGTGGCGGCGTCCGTCTCGCGCTGGCGCAGTTCCGGGAACTGGCTGCCTTTGCGCAGTTTGCTTCCGACCTCGACGAAGCGACCCGCAAGCAGTTGGAGCGCGGTCGTCTGGTGACCGAACTGATGAAACAGTACCAGTATTCGCCGATGAGCATCTCCGAAATGGCCGTCACGCTTTATGCTGCGGACAAGGGTTACTTCGACGATGTTGAAGTCAAGCGGGCCTTGGAGTGCGAGAAGGGAATGATCGGGTACCTGAAGACTCACTGCGCGGACCTCATGAAGAAGATGGAGTCCACCGCTGATCTCGATGGTGAATCCGAGAAGCAGCTTGCCGCCGGCATCGCCGCTTTCAAGAGCAGCTGGGCCTGATTTAGGAGAAAGCCATGGCTAGCGGCAAGGAAATACGCACCAAGATCAAGAGCGTCGAAAACACGTGCAAGATCACCAAGGCCATGGAAATGGTGGCCGCATCCAAAATGCGCAAGGCGCAGGACCGGATGCGGGCTGCCCGGCCCTACGGCGAGAAGATCCGGCGCATTGCAGCAAACCTGTCCCATGCCCTCAGCGAGTACAAGCACCCGTTCCTGATCAAGCGCGACCCGGTGCGCACCGCCGGCCTGATCATGGTCACTTCCGACAAGGGTCTGTGCGGCGGTCTCAACTCCAACCTCCTGCGTCTGGTCATAGGCCATATGAAGGACTTCGATGCTCAGGGCAAGAAGTATCAGGTGACCTGTATCGGCAACAGGGGTTTGGGGTTCATGCAGCGCATGGGTGGCAAGGTCGTTTCTCACATTACGGGTATCGGCGATACGCCACACCTCGAGAAGCTGATCGGACCGGTCAAGGTGCAACTCGATGCCTACCTGAAGGGCGAGATCGACGCGCTGTATATCGGCTATACGCGCTTCATCAACACGATGAAGCAGGAGCCGGTATTCGAGCAGTTGCTCCCACTGTCTGGCGAGGCTGTCGGCTCGGGCAAGTTCAAGTGGGATTATGTGTACGAACCGGACTCCAAAGCCGTCATCGACGATCTGCTGATCCGTTATGTTGAAGCCCTGATTTATCAGGCAGTAGCTGAAAACATGGCCTCCGAGCAGTCCGCCCGGATGGTTGCCATGAAGTCCGCTTCAGACAACGCCAAGACGGTTATCGGTGAATTGAAGATGGTCTATAACAAGACCCGTCAGGCCGCGATTACCAAGGAACTGTCGGAAATCGTGGGCGGCGCCGCCGCCGTCTGACGCAAACGCAAAGCTATTAACTATTGGGGATTTGAATATGAGTCAAGGTTCCATCGTTCAGTGCATCGGCGCCGTTGTGGACATCCACTTCCCGCGCGACGCGATGCCCAGGATTTACGACGCGCTCAGGCTGGATGCCGCCGAAGCCAATGACATGGCCGAAGTTGGCCTGACCTTCGAGGTTCAGCAGCAACTGGGTGATGGCGTTGTCCGCACCATCGCCATGGGTTCTTCCGACGGCCTGCGTCGCGGCATGAAGGTCAACAACTCCGGCGCCGCGATTTCGGTCCCAGTTGGTCCGGGTACGCTCGGCCGCATCATGGATGTGCTTGGTCGCCCGATCGACGAAGCCGGTCCGATCGAAGGCAACGAATTGCGCCCGATTCATGCATTGGCGCCGAAGTTTGACGAATTGACCTCCTCGATTGACCTGCTCGAAACCGGCATCAAGGTTATCGACCTGATCTGCCCATTCGCCAAGGGCGGCAAGGTTGGACTGTTCGGTGGCGCCGGCGTCGGCAAGACGGTCAACATGATGGAGCTGATCAACAACATCGCCAAACAGCACGCCGGCTTGTCCGTGTTTGCCGGCGTCGGTGAGCGTACCCGCGAGGGCAACGACTTCTACCACGAGATGAAGGACTCCAACGTGCTCGACAAGGTGGCGATGGTGTTCGGTCAGATGAACGAGCCCCCGGGCAACCGTCTGCGTGTCGCGCTGACCGGTCTGACGATGGCCGAGCGTTTCCGCGACGATGGCCGTGACATCCTGCTGTTCATCGACAACATCTACCGCTTCACGCTGGCTGGTACCGAAGTGTCTGCGCTGCTGGGTCGCATGCCTTCCGCCGTCGGCTATCAGCCGACGCTGGCCGAGGAAATGGGCCGTCTGCAGGAGCGCATTACCTCGACCAAGGTTGGCTCGATCACCTCCATCCAGGCCGTCTACGTGCCTGCCGATGACCTGACCGATCCATCCCCGGCTACCACCTTCGGTCACCTCGACTCGACGGTCGTGCTGTCGCGTGATATCGCTTCACTGGGCATCTACCCGGCCGTCGACCCGCTCGACTCGACTTCCCGCCAGCTTGATCCGCTGGTCGTCGGTGAAGAGCATTACGAGGTCGCCCGTGCCGTGCAGATGACGCTTCAGAAATACAAGGAACTGCGCGACATCATCGCCATTCTGGGTATGGACGAGCTGTCTCCGGAAGACAAGCTCTCGGTGTCCCGCGCGCGCAAGATTCAGCGTTTCCTGTCGCAGCCCTTCCACGTCGCTGAAGTCTTCACCGGTTCCCCGGGCAAGTACGTCCCGCTCAAGGACACGATCAAGGGTTTCAAGGGTATTTGTGCTGGCGACTACGATCATCTACCGGAGCAGGCGTTCTACATGGTCGGCGGTATCGAGGAAGTCATCGAAAAGGCCAAGACGCTACAGTAAGCCGTCCCCAGCATAGGAGTCATTCATGGCAATTTCCGTACATTGCGACGTCGTCAGCGCCGAAGAGTCGATCTTTTCCGGCGAGATCGAATTGGGAGTTTTTCCCGGCGAAGCCGGCGAACTGGGTATCTTGCCACACCACACGCCGTTGATCACCCGCATCAAGCCGGGCACCATTCGTCTTAAGGTGCAAGGGCAGAGCGATTTCGAGCTGGTTTACGTGTCCGGTGGCATGCTGGAGGTTCAGCCTGGTATGGTAACCATATTGGCCGACACCGCTATCCGCGCGCGCGATCTCGACGAAGCCAAGGCGCTTGAAGCCAAGAAGCATGCCGAAGAAGCTCTCGCCAATCGCCAGTCCGAGACGAACTACGCTTCCGCTGAAGCCGAACTGGCTCAAGCTATTGCCCAGTTGCGGGCAATCCAACATCTGCGGAAGTCGATTCACTAAACGATTGCAGCAACGAAAAAGGGCAGCTTCGGCTGCCTTTTCTATTTTTTCGCCCAGCTTCTGTCAGGACGACAGCCGGGAAATTCTTTTTTCAAGCCGGGCCAAATCGTCGCGCAGGCGATCCACCTCGCCGCAGAACTGAGCCAGGTCAGGCGCTCGTGTCACCAGCGCAGATTCTTCAGTTGCGAATTCGGCCAGGTTACTCCCCAGCCTCCGCAGCGTCGAGCGCTGCCAGGCCAGCCCCTGGCCAAGCAACCGTGCGATCCTGTGGGCGGGAATATCGCCGAATAGCCCGGCGAGGTCGGCCTCATAGTCCCAACGCAGATTGCGGAAAACAAAGGCAAGCGTTTCGGCAAAACTTGCCACCCCGCTGAGTCTTGCCGATGCCGGAATGCTCGCTGCATCGAATAGCAGACCGACAATCGCATCGGAAGGGAAGGCGATGGTCACCGAAGGCAACTCCCCGGCGCTGGCCGGGCGCAGATATCCGCTCTCGGTCACCGTCATCGGCAGCGGAGCGGGGCCACCCTCGATACGAAACGTCTGCCCGGCGTAAGGTCCAAGGCGCAGGCGCGCCCAGTCCTCGCGTGCGAGGAGATGGTTCAGGACAGGAACCAGCAGATCGACCAGAGCCGCCATCAGTTCAATTGCCCGATGCCGGCGACCAACCAGCCGTGGCAGCCATCCAGGTGCGCCGGGTCGCTTGCGCCGTAGCCAAGACGCTTCGCCTCGGCATCCTGTCCTGACAGGCCGAGGGCCAGAACCCCCGCGCAGGCGATCAACAAGAACTTTCGCATCGGCACTCCGGACTAGAACTTGAAGCCACGGTGCAGGGCGACAACACCCAACGCCATGTTGAAATATTCGACCTTTTCGAATCCTGCCTGTTCCATCATCTGCTTGAGTTCCCCCTGGTCCGGATGGACCCGGATCGACTCGGAAAGGTAGCGGTAGCTTTCGGCGTCGTTGGTGACCAGCTTGCCGACGCGCGGGATCACATGAAAGGAATAGAAGTCGTAGGCCGGCGCCAGCGGCTTCCACATGCGCGAAAATTCGAGCACCAGAAGCCGGCCCCCTGGTCTCAGGACACGGTACATCTCGCGCAGCGCGGTATCCTTGTGCGTCATGTTGCGCAGTCCGAAGGCCACTGCAACGCAGTCGAACCAGACGTCGGGAAAAGGCAGCTTCTCCGCATCGCATTGCGCAGTCGGAAGCATATAGCCTCTGTCGGCCAGTCGGTCCCGACCGCGGGCCAGCATGGCATTGTTGATGTCGGTCAGCCACACCTGGCCGCTCTGGCCGGCGCTTTTGGCAAAGGCAAGCGCCAGGTCACCGGTGCCGCCGGCGACGTCAAGCACCCGCGAGCCTTCGCGAACTCCGCTGCGCTGGATAGTGAAGGCCTTCCACAGCCGGTGCATACCGCCCGACATCAGGTCGTTCATGAGGTCGTAGCGGCTCGCGACCGAGTCGAAGACATCGGCGACTCGCCGCGCCTTTTCGCGTTCCTCGACCGTCTCGTAGCCGAAGTGGGTGGTTTCGCTTTTCATGGTTTCAGTGATGTTGACCGCAACTACCGCCAATAGGGCGTGAACTGGTGTCGATATCCCGCGACAGACCCTGGGCGTCGATTTGCTTCAGGTATTCCCGCCAAAGTTCATCGTGATGTCGGCCGAGATTGTGCAGGAGATCCCAGGAGTAAAGGCCGCTGTCGTGGCCGTCGGAAAAGACAAGGCGCACCGCGTATGTTCCGACAGGCTCAATGCGTTCGATTTCGACTTGCCTCTTGCCGGTCTGCAAAACTTCCTGGCCGGGGCCATGGCCACGTGCCTCGGCCGACGGAGTGAATACCCGCAGGAACTCACAGCCCAGTTCGAACCGCTCGCCGCCCTCGTAGCAGAGCTCGAGGATGCGCGAATTCTTGTGCAATCTGATGTCGGTTGGAATCGGGGTGTCGGACTTGATGCCTGCCATAACAGTCTCCAAAGATAAGGTGCTAGTTTAGCGCACTCGCCGCCCGCGGCAGACACCTTGCGTCAAAGTGTCGGGGTCTGTTGCTTGCCTCCGGGTTTGAGAGGGTTTGAAGCAACAGGTCTATAATGACTCCATGTATACCCCTCAGATAGACAATCATGAGGTTGGTGCCCCAAGTTCCAGGAGCCGTGCATTAGAAATTCTACTGTTCGGCGAAGTTCTGGCCGATGTTTATCCGGATCGCCGGATGCCGGGTGGAGCACCATTCAGTGTCGGATGTCATCTTGCGGCTTGTGGCATTCCGGTGGCGCTTGTCTCACGGCTTGGTGTCGATAGCCTAGGTGACTTTCTGCAGATGGCGCTGGCGCGCTCGGGGATCGATCCAGGCTTTGTACAACGTGACCCGGAACACGCTAGCGGTCATGTCGATGTGATTGCCACGGTAGACGGGCATCGCTTCGAAATCGTGCCGGATCAGGCTTTTGATTTCATTGACGGCACGACTTTGCACAATGACCTGTCGCGCGGGCAAGTCCAACCACGGCTGATCTATTTCGGTACGCTCGCCCAGCGCAACAGCGCTTCGCGGGCAGCGTTGGATTCGCTGCTGGCAGTCTGCGAGGCCACCCGCTTCGTCGATCTCAACCTGCGCCCCCCCTGGATCAGTGCTGACGTGGTGGAAAAGTCGCTGACGGCGGCCAATATCGTCAAGCTTTCCGAAGAAGAGTTGTGCTACGTTGGTTCGTTGCTTGGTCTTCCCGCGGCGATGGAAGGAGAAGCGATTGCCCGGCAACTGGCACAACGTTTCGCCATAGACATGATCGTGGTGACATGCGGCGCACGCGGGGCCTGGTGCCTTTGCGGCGAGCTTGTGCAGCGTGTGGCAGCGGTTCCAGCCAACACCATTGAGGGTGATGCCGTGGGCGCGGGTGATGCGTTTTCCGCAATCTGCATTCTCGGACATCTGTTGCACTGGGATATGCCGTCGACCCTGAACCGGGCAGCGGCTTTTGCAGCCGCCATTTGCGGCATTCGCGGCCCGGTGCCGGAAAGTTTGCAGTTTTATGGCCGATTCCGAGAGAGATGGCGACTTGAACACAACTAACCAAAGCTCTGGACTCAGTATTCTGATGATCAGCGTGCATGGATTGATCCGCGGCCACGATCTTGAACTCGGTCGCGATGCCGATACCGGCGGCCAGATCACTTATGCGCTCGAACTGACGAGGGCGCTGGGACAGGATTTGCGCGTCGAGCGGGTTGATCTGCTGACGCGCCTGATTGAGGATCCGAAGGTGGCTGCCGATTATGCGCGCCCGGAGGAGCTACTTGCCGACAAGGTATCGATCGTTCGCCTGCCGTTCGGGCCGGCGCGCTACCTGCGCAAGGAGCAGATGTGGCCGTACCTCGACCAGATGGTTGATCGTTGCCTGCATTTGCTTCGCCGGCGCGGTCGACTCCCGGATTTGATCCATTCCCACTATGCCGATGCCGGTTATGTGGGGCGCCAGTTGTCTCTGCTGCTGGGAATCCCGCAATTCCATACCGGGCACTCCCTCGGCCGGCCCAAGCGGGCGCGCTTGCTGGCAAGTGGCCGGCGCGCGGAGGCGATCGATCGCAGCTTCCATTTCGGACCGCGCATCGATGCCGAGGAAGATGTTCTGGCGCATGCGGCCTGCATCATCACCAGCACGCAGCAGGAAATTGACGAGCAGTACGGACTCTATCGCAACTGTGAACGGCAGCATTTCGTCGTGATTCCGCCAGGTACCGATACCAAGCGGTTTTCCGCGCCGGGACGCCGGCGCCTGTCGGTTCAGCTGGTACAGAAAATTGACCGCTTTCTGAGTGATCCGCTCAAGCCGCTGATCCTGGCCATCGCCCGTCCCGATTTGCGCAAGAACCTGAACGGCTTGCTTGCTGCCTATGGCCGCGACAAGGCCTTGCAGGAAAAGGCAAATCTGGCGATCGTCGCCGGCGCCCGCGACAACATGCGCAGCATGGACGAAGCGCAGCGCAAGGTGCTGCAGGATCTGTTGCTCGATACCGATCTCTATGACCTGTGGGGCCGCATAGCGTTACCGAAGGAAATTCCGCAGGATGAAATTCCCGATCTCTTCCGGCTGGCGGCACGGCGCCGTGGCGTGTTCGTCAATCCGGCGCTGACCGAGCCGTTCGGGCTGACGCTGATCGAGGCGGCAGCCAGCGGCCTGCCGATCATCGCCCCCGACGATGGCGGGCCTTGCGATATCGTCGCCAATTGCCGCAACGGCCTGATCGTCGATACATTGTCGTCGGAGGCCATTGCCGTAGCACTGCATGGCGCATTGGACGATCGCAAACGCTGGGCCAAGTGGGCGTCAAACGGCCTGGCCGGCGTCCAGCGTCATTTCAGCTGGTCGGGTCATGTCGGGCGCTATCTGAAAGAAGTACAGCGGGTACTGCATCGTAATCGCAAGCCCAACCGACGACAGCAGATGATCCTCAGGGCAGGCGGTGGGAGCAACCTGCCATTGATGAAAAACCTGCTGGTCAGCGACATCGACAACACCCTGCTCGGCGATACCGAGGGTCTGCGTTCGCTGATCGCCTGGCTCAAGTCCCACCATCCCGGCATCGGCTTCGGCATTGCGACCGGCCGTTCGCTGGAGAGCGCTCTTGCCGTTCTGAAAAAGTGGAAGGTGCCGGTACCCGATGTCCTGATCACAGCGGTCGGCAGCGAAATTTACTACGGTGCAGCAGCCGTGCCCGATACCCGCTGGGCGGCCCACATCCGCCATCACTGGCGGCGCGAGGAATTGCGCATCGTCATGGCTGTATTTCCTGGGGTCTGGCCGCAACCTGACGAGAACCAGCGCGAATTCAAGGTGAGCTATTACGCCAACCCGCAGTCCATGCCGGACATTGCCGAGATTCGGCGGAGCATTGCGCGCCAGGGTCTGCATGCACAGGTTATCTATTCGCACGGCGAATTCATCGACGTACTGCCGACACGGGCTTCCAAGGGGCATGCCCTGCGCCACCTCGCCTACCGCTGGGATCTGCCGCTCGAACATATTCTGGTAGCCGGCGATTCGGGTAACGATGCCGAGATGCTGACTGGCGACACCCTCGGCATCGTGGTCAGCAACCACAGCCCGGAGTTGGAGCCGTTGCGCGGTCGCCATCAGATTTATTTCGCGGCGGCCCGTTGCGCCGGCGGAATCCTCGAAGGAATTGGCCATTACGGATTTGGCAGTGCAATCGAGGCCAAGGCCGGAAAGGGTCGCGAACATGTATGAGCAGGTGGCCCATTCACTTCTCAACGCGATCCTGACCGATCTCAAGGACGAGATCGGCAATCGGCCGTTGCAGCGCTTTTACACGCGTCTGGGCGCCAATTTCTACGCCATTCATGCGCTGTTCCGCCAGCTTTACGGCGAGCGTGCGGATTTCCGGCAGCAGATGAGTCGCTTGGTCGAGACCATGGCGCATGCCTACATCCGGCGCTCCGATGCCCTCAAGGCCATCGATCTGGAACGTGAGCGCCAACACACCTGGTTTCTCGACCAGCGCTGGGTAGGCATGGCGCTGTATGCAAATGGTTATGCCCGCAACTTGCCGGGCGTCAATAGTCGTCTCGATTATCTGCTAGAACTGGGCGTCAACCTCGTGCACATCATGCCGTTGATGAAATGCCCGGTTGGCGTCAGCGATGGCGGCTATGCGGTGAGCGATTTTCGCGAGATCGACCCGCGCCTCGGCACACTGGACGATCTCACCCGGCTCAGCGAGCGGATGCGCAAGCACGAACTTTTGCTGGTGCTCGACGTGGTGGTCAACCACACCTCGGATCAACATGAATGGGCACGCCGCGCCCAAACCGGTGAGGAGACCTACCAGAACTATTACTACGTTTTTCCCGACCGCGAAACGCCGGACATGTACGAGGCTTCAATGCCCGACGTGTTCCCCGAAACGGCCCCCGGAAACTTCACCTGGGACGAGGCGATGGGCAAGTGGGTCATGACGGTCTTCAACAATTACCAGTGGGACCTCAATTACCGCAACCCGGCAGTGTTCATCGAGATGCTGGACATCATCTTCTATTGGGCCAACCGGGGTGCCGACGTGCTGCGACTCGATGCGGTTGCCTTCCTGTGGAAACGGCTGGGCAGTGTCTGCCAGAACGAGCGTGAGGCACACCTGATCCTCCAGTTGTTCAAGGATTGCTGTCAGGTTGTGGCGCCCGGGGTGTTGTTCATCGCCGAGGCCATCGTTGCGCCGACCGAAGTCGTCAAGTATTTTGGTGAAGATGCGATCAATGCCAAGGAGTGCGAGATCGCCTACAACGCGACCTTCATGGCCCTGCTCTGGGATGCGGTGGCTACCGAGAAAGCCGTGCTGCTCAATGCCGGCATCCGCAGCATTCCCGACAAGCTGGAGCGGGCGACCTGGCTCAACTATGTGCGCTGTCACGACGATATTGGCTGGGGTTTCGCCGACGAGGATATCCGCCTGGCCGGCTACGAACCGCGCGACCATCGCAAGTTTCTGGTCGAGTACTACACCGGAAAATTTCCCGGCTCGAAGGCGCGAGGCCAGCCCTTTGCCTTCAACAAGCGCACCGGTGACGCCCGTATTTCCGGTGCGCTGGCATCGCTGGCCGGCCTCGAGGTGGCGCTTGAGGCCAACGATGCCGAGGCCATCGACCTTTCGATCCGCACCATCATTCAGCTACACGCGATGATCCTGTCTTTCGGCGGCATCCCTCTGCTCTATTACGGTGATGCGCTAGGGACGATCAACGACTGTTCCTATCTCGAGGAAAGCGACAAGAGCATGGACAACCGCTGGATGCACCGCCCGCGACTCGACTGGAAGCAGGCTGAGCAACGCCGGGTTGCGGGGACGGTCGAGCAGCGGATTTTTTCTGCGCTACGGCACCTGATCGCCTTGCGCAAGGAGATTCCGGCTTTTGCCGACCTCAATAATCGTGAATTGCACGCCATCGACAACCCGCATATGTTCGTATATTCGCGTTTCGATCCGATGCGCAGCAGCCCGCGCGTGCTGGTTGCGGCAAATTTTTCCAGCACCGCGCAGGCGCTGCCACTGGAACCGCTGCGGCGGCAAGGCTTCTTCGTGCGTGGCTCGGCATGGGACATCAGTACCCAGGAAACCTTGCACTGCGAAGGCGAGGAATTGACGCTGGCGCCTCGCAATTTCGTCTGGCTGCGTGATGCCTGATTCGCCACCGGGTCAAGGCATCTCGTAAGAAACCCGATCGAAATCGGCGCCCCGTTGCCTGGCGTGCATCATGCGCACCGTCCAGGACTTGCCTTCGCCGACGAGTTCGAGCGATCCACTGGTCTGGTAAATGCCGGTCGGCAGCACGAGCGAACTTTCCTGGCGGATTGCCTCCACGGGTGGAAGCAGGAAGGCCCGAACAAAGCGGTCCGCCTGACCGGAATGGGCCGAGGCGCGACGCACGGTAACCGCCTCCGGCATTCCGGGCAGAATCGCCACGCCGGCGAGGACGCCCCCTTCGTGCTCCTGCATGAGCCAGGTCACCTGCCCGAGAAGAAAGCGTTCGCCGTCATGCGGACAGACCGCCAGCAACTGGCTGTGGGCGATCCGCTCGCCGGCATTGCCGCGTCCCAAGCGAAAGCCGTTGGCGGAATGATTGATCACTACCCAGTCATCGGTTGAATAAGTGATGTGTGGCCTTATGTTCAGTGCCTGCCCAGGAGCGACGCGGTCACGAAAAGTGAAAACCTCGTCGAATTGCCCTCTTCCATAGGTGCTTCCCGAATCCGCCTGGGTGAATTCCTTGCCGCCGACGAAGTAGTGTATTGCTTCGAAACCCACGGCAACCTGCGCCGTGCCATGCGAAACGAAGCGGCGGAAGCGGCGTGGGGATGCCGTCTGGGTCCAGGGCCGTGAGAGACGCTCGAGCAGCCTTCCAACATGTCCCGGTGTTTCCTCGCCAAGGCCGAGTTGTGAGGGCGTGAGGCGCTGCTGAAGCTGCGACAGCATGTGGCTGATCTGAAGACCGAGACGGGAGGTATCGAGCCAGCGCGCATCGCTGCCGATGCTGTCGGCCAAGCCGGCCGAGTGAAGAGGCTGGTCCTTCGTGAACTCGATGAAATAGGGTGGGACTTCGTACTCGTCATCGACCGGATGCAGCGCAACCAGCGGCGCCCACATGCTGGCCCAGTGGCGGATGAGAGCGAGGTCGCGGACACCGTTGCCGTAAGGATTGGCGATCTCGATCAGCAGCAGGGTGACGTAGGCAGCCGCGCAGTGCGTCGCCTGCAGATCGTTTTCCAGGGAATCATTGACCGGGGTGCAGCTAACGCCGCTCCGCTCGGCGGCTTCGTAATAGCCGTGAAGTTCATGCCAGATACCGGCGGGCAATTCGCGCCGCGCGCGAAAGTGCTCGATGATGATCTGTCCGGTGTAATAGAGACAACGATGCTGGATGGTTGCGAGAAGATTCGAAAAATGGGGATCGTCGGGCTCCTGCTGCTGCATGCGCGCGCACAGCGCATAGGCCGTGGTCATGTGGCGCCACGCCGAAACCACGCGCCGGAAGCTTTCTTCCTGCTCGTCGCTGAGAACCAGTGCCTTGTTGTGGTAACGCCGGGCGATTTCCTCCTCAATGAAGCAGAGCGGAACCCGGGTCTGTTCGAGGAGAGACAGCATAACCCCGGCATCGGGCGGGTTGGCGATCAGCGCATCGAGAAATGCGATGACTTGCTGCTCGGCGAGCGACGGGTTGGCGAGCGACAACTGTGAAAGGTAGTGTGACCCCGCCTGCAGGTCGGGGATATTCAGCGCGAGCGATGGCATGTTCATGATTGTCAGCCTTGATGTTCGTCAGGATGAAGTAGTTTGCGCAGCGCCCCGCGCATGGTACCGGCGCTGACGACAGGGCGCGGCGAAAGGGAATCGCGTTGGGGGCTCCCCCAGATCGGACCGGGGAAATGGCGATCGTCATGCCAGCGCGGGATGACGTGCCAGTGCAGATGCGGTGTCATGTTACCGAGACTGGCGAGATTCATCTTGTCGGGAGCGAAAAGCGAGCGCACGACCTTCTCGACGCTGAAAACCACGTTCATGAATGAAACACGCTCGCCAGGATCGAGATCGGTCATCTCGCGAACGTGACCGGTCCACACGACCCGGCAAAACCCCGGGTAATCGGGATCCTCGACCAGCACGACGCGACAGGCCGAAGACTCCCAGAGGATCGTCCCACCCGTTCCAGCGCAAAACTCGCAGATATCCCCGTCCATTCCCGTACCCCGATTTCCGCAATGTTGCAAGGATTGCACCGGCATAAAAATACTGCAAGTGCTTCCTGCGTCCCGGACCGCATTGTTGCGGTCGACCGGCAAAATCAGCCGAAAATCAGAGCAAAACGCGCTCGATGCCGCCATTGTTGGCGCGGTCGACGTATTGCGCCGCCCAGTTTTCACCGAGCAGGTGTTTTGCCATCTCGACCACAATGTAATCTGCCTGGGTCCCGGCGTCATCGTCGTAGCGCGAAAGACCCTGCAGGCAGGCCGGACACGACGTGAGAATCTTGACCTCGCCGGTGAAGCCGTCGGCGCGCAGCTTGTTCGCCGTTTGCGTGATGTCTTCCTGTTTGCGGAATTTCACCTGGGTCGCGACATCCGGGCGCGCATAGGCGAAGGAACCGGCGTCACCGCAGCAACGGTCGGTCAGCAGCACCTCCTGGCCCATCAGCGCCTTGGTCACGGCGAGCGGCGCATAGGCTTTCATCGGCGTGTGGCAGGGGTCGTGGTACATGTAGCGCGTACCTTCGATGCCTTCCAGCTTGAGGCCCTTTTCCATCAGGTATTCATGGATGTCGAGCAGCCGGCAGCCCGGGAAGATCTTGTCGAACTGGTACTTCTGCAGCTGGTCCATGCAGGTGCCACAGGAGACGATCACTGTTCTGATGTCGAGGTAATTGAGCGTATTGGCGACGCGATGAAAGAGCACGCGGTTGTCGGTCGTGATCTTCTGGCCCTTGTCGTCGTCCCCGGAGGCGGTTTGCGGATAACCGCAGCACAGGTAGCCCGGCGGCAGCACGGTAGTCGCGCCGATCTCGTAGAGCATCGCCTGGGTCGCCAGGCCCACCTGCGAGAACAGGCGCTCCGAGCCGCAGCCAGGGAAATAGAAGACGGCGTCCGATTCCTCGGTCGTCTTCTTCGGGTTGCGGATGACCGGAATGACCTTGTCGTCCTCGATGTCGAGCAGTGCCCGTGAGGTGCGTTTCGGCAGGTTACCCGGCATCGGCCGGTTGAGGAAGTGGATGACCTGCGTCTTGATCGTTGGCGCGCCGACCGTCGCCGGCGGATGGGCGCGTGACTTCTGGACCAAGCCGATCGCCTTGGCCGCCTTGTGCGCCAGGCGTTGCGCCTTGAAACCGAAATCCATCATGGCCAAGCGCATCAGCTTGATCGTCGCCGGGTCTTTCAGGTTCAGGAAGGTCATCGCCGTCAGCGTGCCCGGACTGAAGCGCTTCTTGCCCTGCTTGCGCAGGAAGTTGCGCATGGCGACCGAAACGTCGCCGAAATCGATGTCGACCGGGCACGGCTTGAGGCAGCGGTGGCAGATCGTACAGTGGTCGGCAACGTCGTTGAATTCGTCAAAATGCTGAAGCGAAATGCCGCGCCGGGTCTGTTCCTCATACAGGAAGGCCTCGATCAGCAGTGAGGTGGCGAGAATCTTGTTGCGCGGGCTGTAAAGCAGGTTGGCGCGCGGAACATGTGTCGAGCACACTGGCTTGCACTTGCCGCAGCGCAGGCAGTCCTTGATCATGTCGGAAATCTTGCCGATCTCGGACTGTTCCATGATCAGCGACTCGGCGCCGAGCAGGCTGAACGACGGCGTGTAGGCGTTGCCCATGTCGCCGCCGGGCATCAGCTTGCCTTTGTTGAAACGGCCTTCCGGATCGACCCTTTGCTTGTAGGCGCGGAAGGGGCCGATTTCCTCCTCGGTCAGGAATTCCAGCTTGGTGATGCCGATGCCGTGCTCGCCGGAAATGACGCCGTCGAGCGATCGGGCGAGCTTCATGATGCGCTCGACCGCATGGTGCGCGGTCTGCAGCATTTCGTAGTTGTCGGAGTTGACCGGGATGTTGGTATGCACGTTGCCGTCGCCGGCGTGCATGTGCAGCGCGACGAAAACGCGGCCGCGCAGCACTTCCTTGTGGATGGCCGCGATGCGCTCGACGATAGGGCGATGGACGCCACCGTCGAAAATCTCGCTCAGGCGGGCGTGCAGTTCCTGCTTCCACGACGTGCGCACCGAGTAATCCTGCAGGCGGTGGAACAGCGTCGGGTTGGCGGCCTTGTTGGTCAGCTCGCCGGCCTGCACGCCGTGGGACGCGAAGCGCAACTCGGCCTCTGCCAGCGGCAGGTCGAGGTTTTCCAGCAGCCATTTCCAGCGCAGGCGCACGGCCTCAATGTAATCGAGCGCTGCCTGCCGGCGGTTGCCGATCAGCAAGTCCTTGTCGAGGTTGGCGTCGCCGGAATGCAGTGGCAGGTCGCCCTGGAGGAATTCGGCCAGCGCGTCGCACAGCGCCAGTTTGTTTTGCGTCGACAACTCGATGTTGATGCGCTCGATGCCGTCGCAATATTCGCCCATGCGCGGCAGCGGGATGACAACGTCCTCGTTGACCTTGAAAGCGTTGGTATGGCGCGAGATCGCGGCGGTGCGCGAACGGTCGAGCCAGAATTTCCTGCGTGTTTCGGCGTCGACCGCAATGAATCCCTCGGCGGCGCGCAGGTTGCACATGCGGACGACCTCGGAAGCAGCGGTCATCACGGCCCTTTCGTCGTGGCCGACGATATCGCCGATCAGCACCATCTTCGGCCGGCCGTGGCGCCTGGCCTTGGTCGCGTAACCGACGGCCTTGACGTAGCGCTCGTCGAGATGCTCGAGGCCGGCCAATTGCACGCCGGCGGCATGCCCGGCACCGCCCGGCTTGAAGTAATCGGTGATCTCGACGATGGCCGGCACCGCCTCGCGCACCTGACCGAAGAATTCGAGGCAGACGGTGCGCGCCACCGGCGGCATCTTGTGCAGCACCCAGCGCGCGGCGACGATGATGCCGTCGGTGCCTTCCTTCTGGACGCCGGGAATGCCGCCGAGGAATTTGTCGGTGACGTCCTTGCCCAGCCCGGTCTTGCGGCAGGCGGCGCCAGGCATGGTCAGCACTTCTTCCTTGAGCAGCTTGCGGCCGCTCGAGTTGAAGCGCTTGACGCGGAATTCGACGTTTTCCTGCTCGTGGATCTTGCCGTAGTTGTGATTGACGCGCTCGACTTCCAGCCAGTTACCGTCTGGGTCGACCATCTTCCACCAGGCCAGGTTGTCGAGAGCGGTGCCCCACAGCACCGCCTTCTTGCCACCGGCGTTCATGGCGATGTTGCCGCCAATGCACGAGGCACTGGCCGAGGTCGGGTCGACCGCGAAGACGCGCCCGGCAGCCGAGGCGGCTTGCGAGACGCTCTCGGTGACGACGCCGGCGCTGGTGCGAATGGTCGCATACGGCGTGTCATGGCCGGCCAGCACCAGATCCTCGACCGGGCCGATATCGATCAGCTTTTCGGTGTTGATGACCGCCGAGTAGGCCGTCAGCGGCACGGCGCCGCCGGTATAGCCGGTGCCGCCGCCACGCGGGATGATGGTCAGGCCGGCTTTGATGCAGCCACGCACGAGATGGCCGATTTCCTCCTCGGTGTCCGGGTGGAGGACGACGAAGGGGTATTCGACGCGCCAGTCGGTTGCGTCGGTGACATGCGAGACGCGGGCCAGTCCGTCGAAGGCGATGTTGTCCCGGCGCGTGTGTTTGCCGAGGATTTTCAGCACCTTGCGCCGCAGGTCGATGGTCTTGCCGAAGTGCTCGGAAAAGCGGTTGACCGCCGCCTGCGCCGCGTCGACCAGGCGCTTGACCTTGGCCGAGCGCTCGCGACCCTCGTTCTCGGTGGCCTGACGGCGCTTTTCGACTTCGCCAAGACGGTGACGCATCGCACCGACCAGCGCTTCACGCCGCTCGCGGTTGTCGAGCAGGTCATCTTCCAGATAGGGATTGCGCTGCACCACCCAGATGTCGCCGAGCACTTCGTAAAGCATGCGCGCCGAGCGCCCGGTTACGCGCTCGCTGCGCAGTTCGTCGAGCACCGCCCAGTTCTCGGCGCCGAGCAGGCGGATGACGATCTCGCGGTCGGAGAACGACGTGTAGTTGTAGGGGATTTCGCGCAGGCGGGCAGTCATCGGTGTAGCCGGGATCCATCAAGGGGTAAATTTTAGCGTATTGCAGCGCAGCACGCTGTCCGGGTAGACCAGCAAAGGCCGTGCAAGGTTCAGTTGGTCAGCGCTGCCTGGCTGACCAGCCAGTAGCGCGCGAACTTGCCCGCCGCCATGAACAGGCAGCACGGCAGCCAGTGCAGACGGAGCCAGCCGGCACCGAGGCACAGCGCGTCGCCGATCAGCGGCAGCCAGGAGAGGAGCAGGGCAGGGCTGCCCCAGCGTTTCAGGCTTTCCTGGTGGGGGAGGGTGGCCAGGCGCTGCCAGCGCGGCAGGAAGCGGCCGCACCACCACGAGGTCATGCCGCCGGCCGTGTTGCCGACCGTCGCCAACGCCAGGGCCGGCCACAGTTCGCCGGGATGCAGTTGCAGGAAGCCCCAGAGCAGGGGCTCGGAACTGACAGGCAGCACGGTCGACGCCAGAAAACTGGCGAGAAACAGACCACCGAGCCCCGCTTCAGCCGTGACGTTTAACCACTCCACCCGTAGAATCCCCCTTTTTGCCCAATTGAGCCGCGCCATGCACCCGGATTATCTCGAAAAAATTCTCAACGCGCAGGTCTACGATGTCGCCAGCGAAACGCCGCTCGATCTGGCCAGCAACCTTTCGGCGCGGGTCGGCAACAAGATTCTGCTCAAGCGCGAGGATCTGCAGCCAGTGTTCTCGTTCAAGCTGCGCGGCGCCTACAACAAGATCGCCAGCCTGTCGCCCGAGAAACTCAAGCGCGGCGTCATCTGCGCCTCGGCCGGCAACCACGCGCAGGGCGTCGCGCTGGCGGCGGCCAAGGTTGGCTGCCGGGCGGTCATCGTCATGCCGGTGTCGACACCGGACATCAAGGTCGAGGCCGTCAAGCGGCGCGGCGGTCAGGTCGTGCTGTTCGGCGACTCCTACGACGACTCCTACGCCCACGCGCTGGTGCTGGAAAAATCTGAGAAGCTGACCTTCGTCCATCCCTTCGACGACCCGGATGTGATCGCCGGGCAGGGCACCATCGCCATGGAAATCCTGAGCCAGCACTCGCGCCACAACGGGCCGATCCACGCCATCTTCTGCTGCGTCGGCGGCGGCGGGCTGATCTCCGGCATTGCCGCCTACGTCAAACGCCTGCGCCCCGAAATCAAGATCATCGGCGTCGAAGCCAGGGATGCCGATGCGATGAGCCAGTCGCTGGCCAAGGGGCACCGGGTGCGGCTCAACCAGGTCGGGCTGTTCGCCGACGGCGCCGCAGTCAAGATCGTCGGCGAGGAAACCTTCCGCCTGTGCCGCGAATATGTCGATGAAATGATACAGGTCGATACCGATGCCATCTGCGCGGCGATCAAGGATGTCTTCGAGGACACCCGCTCGATTCTCGAACCGGCCGGCGCGCTGGCCGTCGCCGGGGCCAAGGAATACGCCCGCCAGCACAAGCTGAAGGACAAGAATCTGGTGGCGATTGCCTCGGGCGCCAACATGAATTTCGACCGCCTGCGCTTCGTCGCCGAACGCGCCGAGGTCGGTGAGCGGCGCGAGGCCGTGCTCGCCGTGACGCTGCCCGAGAAGCCCGGCGCCTACAAGAAATTCCTCGGCCTGATCGGGCAGCGCAACGTCACCGAGTTCAACTATCGCTACCACACCGAGAAAGAGGCACACGTCTTTGTCGGTATCCAGACCGTCGACCGCAAGGAATCGGTCAAACTGGTCAAGAGCCTGCAGAAGCACGGCTACCCGACGCTCGACCTGACCGACGACGAGATGGCCAAGAACCACGTTCGCCACATGGTCGGCGGCCACGCGCCGCAGGTCTGTAACAATGGCATGAGCGAACTGCTCTACCGTTTCGAGTTTCCCGAGCGGCCGGGCGCGCTGATGAATTTCCTGACCCAGATGAGCGCCGGCTGGAACATCAGCCTGTTCCACTACCGCAATCACGGCGCCGACTACGGCAAGGTGCTGGTCGGCATGCAGGTGCCGTCGGGTGAAATGGGGCTGTTCCGCGAATTCCTCAAGAATCTCGGCTACGCCCACTGGGACGAGAGCAAGAATCCGGTTTACAAGCTCTTCCTCGGCTAGCGCGGGATGACACCCGAAGCGTTCATCGCCCGCTGGAAAGACAACCCGCTGACTGAACGTGCCGGCGCCCAGGCGTATTTCGACGATCTCTGCGATCTGCTCGGCGTCGCCAAGCCGCGTGACCCGGAAAATTACTGCTTCGAGCGCGGCGCCCGGAAGGCCAGCGGCGGCGACGGCTGGGCCGATGTCTGGATGCGCAGCCGTTTCGGCTGGGAAAACAAGAAACCCGGCCGCGACCTTGATGCCGCCCTCAAGCAGCTCACCGACTACACCCTGCAACTCGACAACCCGCCGCTGCTCGTCGTCAGCGACCACGAGCACATCGTCATCCACACCGCCTTCACCGGCTACCCGGACGAGCCGCGCGAAATCCGCATCGAACAACTGGTCGACCCCGAGCAGCGGCAAATCCTCAGATGGGTGTTCACCGACCCCGAAAAGCTGCGCCCGGAAAAATCCACCGCCGCCATCACCGCCCAAGCCGCCGGGCACTTCGCCGAACTCGCCGCCGGAATGCGCAAGCGCGGCGAAGGCGGCCAGCGCATCGCCCATTTCCTCGTCCAGTGCCTGTTCTGCATGTTCGCCGAAGACGAACACCTGCTACCGGCCAACATCTTCACCGACCTCCTCGGTCATGCCGTCGACGACCCCGACAAGGCCGCCCGGCGCATCGCCAAACTGTTCGCCGCCATGCAGCAGTCCGGCGGCGAATACGGCGACCACGACATCGCCTGGTTCAACGGCGGTCTCTTCTCCGCAAGGGATACCGCCTGCGAGGCAGGCATAAAAATCATCGATATTCCGGCGTTGACCGCAACCGACCTGCAAGCCCTGCACCGCGCCGCCGCCGACATGGACTGGCGCGCCATCGACCCCACCATCTTCGGCACCCTCTTCGAGCGCGGCCTCGACCCCGCCGCGCGCGCCCCGCTCGGCGCCCACTTCACCGACACCGGCACCATCACCAAACTGATCGACCCGCTGATCAGCGAGCCGCTGCTCGTTGAATGGGCCAGAACCAAATCCGAAATTCTCGCCCGGCCCAAAAAGGCCAAGGCCGCCTGGCAGGCCTTCCTGCTCCGCCTCAACCACTTCCGCATTCTCGACCCCGCCTGCGGTTCCGGCAATTTCCTTTATCTGGCCCTCAAAGCCCTGCGCGACATCGAGAAGCGCGCCCACGTCGAAGCGCAGGAACTGGGTCTCGGCGCCGAACTGGCGATGCAGACCGGCCCGCACAACATCCTCGGGCTGGAAATAAACGAATTCGCCGCCGAACTTGCCCGCGTTACCGTCTGGATCGGCGATATTCAATGGTGCCGGCGCAACGGCTACCGCCACGCCACCAACCCGATTCTCCAGTCGCTCGCCGGTATCGAACACCGCGATGCCCTGTTGACCTTCTCCCCTCGCCCGCCTGCGGGAGAGGGGCCGGGGGTGAGGGCCAGCGAAGCCGTGTGGCCGACCGCCGACGTTATCGTTGGCAACCCGCCTTTCCTTGGTGACAAAGTCATGCGCCGCGAACTCGGCGCCGAATACGTCGAGATACTGCGCCAGACCTACGACGGTCGCGTCCCTGGCGGCGCCGACCTCGTCACCTACTGGTTTGAAAAAGCCCGCGCCCAGATCGCCGCCGGAAAACTGCAAGCCGCCGGCCTCGTCTCGACCAACTCAATACGCGGCGGCGCCAACCGCAAGGTGCTCGAACGCATCGTCGCCACGACGCGTATTTTCGAGGCGTGGAGTGACGAGGAATGGGTTAACGAAGGCGCGGCGGTGCGCGTATCGCTACTTGGTTTTGGGCCATTTTTCGGGGTTGACCGCAGCAGTCGGCTGGATGGGGCCGAAGTGGCCTGGATTCACGCTGATTTGACCGCTGCCGTCGGCATGGACCTTACCAAGGCTAGACGATTGACAGAGAACGGCGGCGTTTCGTTCATGGGAGTCACGAAATCCGGGCCATTCGACATTTCATTCAGCGTAGCGCGTCGGCTGTTGGCCTCACCGACACCCCACGGCAAACCAAATTCCGATGTGGTCTTACCCTCCATCAACGGCGCCGATCTCGCCAAGCGCCCATCTGGTGATTGGATCATCAATTTCGGCAAGCTGAGCGAAGGTGAGGCGGCGCTTTACGAAGCCCCCTTCGAATACACTGTCCGACACATCAAGCCAACTCGCCAGGAAAGTCGAACCCCGAAAAACCACGAGCAATGGTGGCTTTTCGAGCGTGCGCGCCCCGAAATGTTTGCAGCCTTTGGTAACCAAGCCCGCTATATCGCAACTTGTCTCGTTGCCAAGCATCGCTTTTTCGTTTGGCAACATCGGCATGTGGTCCCGGAAAACGTCGTTATCGTCATCGCCCGCGCCGACGACACCACCTTCGGCATCCTGCATTCCCGCTTCCACGAACTCTGGTCGCTGCGCCTCGGCACTTGGCTCGGCGTCGGCAACGATCCGCGCTACACCCCGACCACCACCTTCGAAACCTTCCCCTTCCCGCCCGGCCTGACGCCGCGCGACACTGCCCCGAAGCCTGGTCACGCCTCGCCACCGTGCATGGCCGGGGAAGTCGCCGCCGGGAACATCGCTGCCGCCGCCCGCCGCCTCAACGAACTGCGCGAGGCCTGGCTCAACCCGCCGGAGTGGGTCGACTGGGTGATCACCCCGGAAGAGGAAAAAGCCGGCTTCCCCCAACGTCCAGTGGCCAAACCCGGCCATGAAGCCGACCTCAAAAGGCGCACCCTGACCAACCTCTACAACGCCCGCCCGGCCTGGCTGGACCTCGCCCACCAGGCCCTTGATAAAGCCGTCGCCGCCGCCTACGGCTGGCCCGACTACACCCCGGAGATGCTCGACGAAGAAATCCTCCGCCGTCTGCTGGCGCTGAATCTGGAACGGAGCCATGCCGACCATGTCGAATAAGCTGATTTTCAGGGAACATGCGCTACAGCGAATTTTTCAGCGCTGTGGGAACCGGGCTTTGCAAGGAAAAGGCCATGATCTGTCCAATCTGCAAATGCGGCCATACCCGTCCCGGCTTTGCCAGTGTGACGTTGGAACGTGACGCCACGACGCTGCTGTTCAAGAGCCTCCCGGCGCAGGTGTGCGACTCCAGGTTGACCGTGGCGTTGCCGGCGAGGATCAGAGCCCTGAAGAGAGATATCCACAGCGTGGCGATCGAGCGCCGACAGCAAGTCAGCGCCGCGCAGGGCGGCGCGGCCAATTGTCGACCTGCCCACGGCACTCAAAGAGTCGCCTACAATTCCTCATCCCCTATTGGAGTCCGCACATGAAAATCGCCAACAACGTCACCGAGCTGGTCGGCAATACGCCGCTGGTCAAGCTCAACCGCATCACCGCCGGCTGCGGCGCGACCATTGTCGCCAAGCTGGAGTACTTTAACCCCGGTCACAGCGTCAAGGATCGCATCGCCGTTTCGATGCTCGACGCCGCGCAGGCAGCCGGCAAGATCGGCCCGGATACTGTCGTTCTGGAGCCGACTTCCGGCAATACTGGCATCGGCCTCGCCATGGTCTGCGCCGCGCGCGGCATCAGGTGTGCCTTCACGATGCCGGAAACCATGAGCCGTGAACGCAAGCTGCTGCTCAAGGCCTACGGCGCCGAGCTGATCCTGACGCCGGGCCCGGACGGCATCGGTGGTGCGATCGCCAAAGCCAGGGCAATGGCCGAGGCCGACCCGCGCTACTTCATCCCACAGCAGTTTGAAAATCCGGCCAATTCGGCGGCCCACCGCAACACGACGGCCGAGGAAATCTGGGGCGATACCGACGGCAAGGTCGATATCTTCGTTTCCGGCGTCGGCACCGGCGGCACGATTACCGGCGTCGGCGAAGTGCTGAAGACTAGGAAGCCGGGCGTCCACATCGTCGCCGTCGAACCCGATGCCTCACCGGTTCTCTCCGGTGGCGTCAAGGGGCCGCACCTGATCCAGGGCCTCGGCGCCGGCTTCGTGCCGGCCATCCTGAATACGGCGATCTACGACGAGGTGATCCGCGTTACCAACGACGACGCCTTCGCCATCGCCCGTCGCATGGCGACTGAAGAGGGCCTGCTGGTCGGTATTTCCTCCGGCGCCGCGACCTGGGCCGCGCTCGATCTGGCGAAGCGTCCGGAGAACGCCGGCAAGCTGATCGTCGTCATCATTCCTTCATTTGGTGAACGATACCTGTCCACCGCCTTGTATCAGCACCTCGAGGTTTGAGCATCTTCGACGCGCCTGTCGACCGGCGCGGCTCGGATTCGATCAAGTGGGGCAAGTACGCCGGCCGCGATATCCTGCCGCTGTGGGTGGCGGACATGGATTTCGCCGCTCCTCCGCAGGTGGTGGCTGCGCTGCAGGCGCGCATCGCGCATGGCGTCTTCGGTTACGGCCACCCTTGGCCGTCGCTCACGGAGTCGGTGCTTGCTCACCTTGAGGGCGAATATGGCTGGGCGATCGAGCCTGAATGGATCGTCTGGCTGCCGGGTCTGGTCAGCGGCCTCAACATCGCCTGCCGGGCGGTCGACGGCGAGGTGCTGACGGCGACGCCGATCTATCCGCCTTTCCTTTCGGCGCCGCGCTATTCGGGGAAAACGCTGAATCGCGTCGAGCTGGCCTGTGTCGATGGTCGTTGGCAGTGGGACAAAAATGCGCTGAATTCGGCGTCGACCGCAACGACCGGACTCTTCCTGCTCTGCCACCCACACAACCCGGTCGGCCGCTGCTGGAGTGAGGCGGAGCTGCGCGATCTCGCCGCCTTCGCCGAAGAAAACGATCTGATCGTCTGTTCCGACGAAATCCACTGCGGCCTGATCCTCGACCCGAACAAACGCCACATCCCGTTCGCCAGCCTGTCGCCCGATGCCGCTGCGCGCAGCATCACGCTGCTGGCGCCGTCGAAAACCTACAACATTCCCGGCCTCGGCTGCTCCTTTGCGGTGATTCCCGATGGTTCCTTGCGCCGGCGCTTCCTGCGCGTCATGGACGGTATCGTGCCACACGTCAATGTGCTCGGCCTCACCGCCTGCGAAGCGGCCTATCGCGATTGCGGCGACTGGCACGACGAACTGATCGCCTACCTGCGCGCCAATCGCGACCGCCTGGCTGCTGGTCTTGCACTCCCTGCGGTCGCGGTCAACGCCGAAAAAGGGGCAAAAATGTGCCACGTCGAGGCGACTTATCTGGGCTGGATCGACGTTCGCGAACTCGGCCTGAGCAATCCGGCAGCGCATTTCGAGGCGCACGGGCTCGGTTTATCCGATGGCGCCGACTTCGGCGCACCAGGTTGGCTGCGCCTCAATTTCGGCTGTACGCGGGCGACGCTCGATGAAGCGCTGGAGCGCTTCGCCAGGGCCTGTCAGGCGGCATGAGTTCTTACGCGCTGGCCATCGGAGCCTTGCTGATCGCGCTGCTGGCCCAGGCGCTGGCCTCCGCCGTGGCGGTCGAGTGCTGCATGCGTAAGGGGCAGCCCGCGCTGGCGCGCCGCTCGTGGCTGGCGCTGGCCGTCGCGACGTTGATCTTCGCCCTGCAACAAGGCTTCGCACTCGAACTGGCGGCCAGTACCGGACTCCACGATTTGCGCCAGGCCGTCCTCTCGGGTGGTGCTTCCGCGCTGCTCGCGCTAGCCGTCTATGGCTTCAGGCGGCTGGTCTGAAAGCGCCGTTTTCGGTGATGATCCAGTCCAGGCGCTGGTCATGCGGCTCAGGGCGGATGCTGGCGACGCGGTTGATCTCAAAGCCGACGCCGACCGCCAGCGGCCGTGGCGCGAGTGCCGCCAGCGTGCGGTCGAAATAGCCACCGCCATAGCCGAGGCGATAGCCGGCGCCATCGAAGCCGTTGAGCGGCAACAGGATGAGGTCGGGCGTCAGCCAGTCGCCGGCGGTTGGTGTCGGGATGCCGTAACAATCCGCTGTGAGCGGGGTATCCGGTGTCCATTCGCGAAAGCGCAGTGGTGCGTCCTCGGCAACGACGACCGGCAACGCGGCATGGACTCCGTCCTCCGCCCATCTGGCGAGCAGGGCCCGCACATCCGGCTCGTTTTTGATCGGCCAGCAGAATGCCGCGACCTCGGGCGGTGGCAAGACTGCCAGCGCATGGGCGACGATGCGGGCCGACAGGGCGGCATGTTCGCCATCGCTCAGGGCTGCCCGCCTGGCGGCCATTTCCTGTCGCAATGCCCGGCGCCGGGCCGTGTTATCCTCGTAACGACCATTCATAGGTGAAATCTAGCATGAAGTTTCCCGCCCTTCTCCTCGCGTTCTTCGTTTCATTGCCACTCTTCGCTCAGGACAGCGGCGACAGCACCTTTCTTATGGCCCGCGACGCCTTCCGCGCCGGCAACCGCGTCAAGCTCGATCGTGCCGCCGAGCAGATCGGCAACCACGAACTGGCGCCCTATGTCGAAAGCTATCAGTTGCGCATGGCCATGGACCAGGGCGACACACTTGCGCCGCGGGCTTTTTTCGAGCGTTTCGACCGTGCGTATGTCGCCGAGAAACTGCGCGCCGACTGGATTCGCTGGCTGGGCAAGCGCGGCAACTGGGCAGAGATCGTTGTCGAATATCCGAAGCTGATCGCTCCCGAACCCGATGTCACCTGCTGGTACCAGCAGGCGCGATTGGCCAGTGGCGACCAGACGGCATTCGATGATGCACAACAACTCTGGCTGACCATGCTCGAGCCGGTGGAAGCCTGTCGCACGGTGCACGATGCGCTGATTCGCGCCAACCGGGTCACCACCAACGACGTCTGGGCGCGGGTCCGTCGCCAATTCGAGGCCAACCGCACGGGTCCGGCCAAGATCACGCTGTCCGCCTTGCCGGCCGGCCAGGCACCCGACGCGAAGGCGCTTGACATGGTGATCGCCAGCCCGATGGGCTTTCTCGTCCGGCAACCGGCGAGCTGGAACGCCAGCCAGACCGGTCGCGAACTTGCCGCGCTGGCGATCCAGCGCATCGCCGCCAACGATCCCCGCGCGGCGGCGGCCGAACTGGAGAAACTGCAGGACCGCATGCAGGCTTCCGAACGCGATTGGGCATGGAGCCAGATCGCCCTGCAAGCCGCCAGAAAGCATTATTCCACCGAATCCGTGGCGTGGTTTGCGCAGGCCGGCCAGGCCCAGTTGTCCGACGAAGGCTACCAGTGGAAGGTGCGCGCCGCGCTGCGCGTGAACGACTGGAGCTCGGTGCTGGGGACGATCAAGGAAATGCCACCGGCGCTGGCGGCACAGCCGGAATGGATCTACTGGCTGGGTCGCGCCTACAAGGCGGGGGGCCTGACCAGCGAGGCCGATGCGCTGTTCGAGAAAGTCGCAGGTCAGGCCAATTTCTACGGCAACCTGGCCGACGAGGAACTCGGACGCCAGATCGTGACGCCGCCGAAAGCCAAGGCGCCGTCCGCCGACGAGCAGCAGGCGGCGCGCGAGAACCCGGGAATCCGGCGTGCCATGGCCTTCTTCCGGCTCGGCATGCGAACCGAGGCGGTCCGCGAATGGAACTGGTCGCTGCGCGACATGGATGACCGCGAACTGCTCGCCGCAGCCGATCTGGCGAAGCGCAACCAGATGTGGGACCGCGCCATCAATACCGCCGACCGCACCAAAAGCGAGCACGATTACACGCTGCGCTTCCTGGCGCCCTACGGCGATCAGGTGCGTCCGGCGGCACGGGATCAGGCGCTCGACGATGCCTGGGTTTATGGTCTGATGCGCCAGGAAAGCCGCTTCATTACCAGCGCCAAGTCGAATGTCGGCGCCTCTGGGCTGATGCAGTTGATGCCGGCGACGGCCAAGTGGGTTGCCAAGAAGATCGGCCTGCGGAACTACGACCACGGTCGCGTCAATGACACCGAAATGAATGTCCTTCTCGGCACCAGCTACATGCGGCTGGTCATGGAAAATCTCGACAACCACCAGGTGCTGACCTCGGCCGCCTACAACGCCGGCCCTGGCCGCGCCAAGAAGTGGCGCGCCGACCGGCCGCTCGAGGGTGCGATCTATGCCGAGACCATCCCGTTCAACGAAACACGCGACTACGTCAAGAAAGTGATGAGCAATTCGGTCTATTACTCGATGCAGTTTACCGGCCGCCCGGATTCGCTGAAAGCCCGCCTCGGGGTGGTCGGGGCGCGCACCGCCGATGCGCCCAAGGACTCCGATTTGCCTTAAGATTCATGTTATTACGACGTAACGACAAGGTCGGCGATGATCCCGTCAGTCAATAACGAAATCCTGCGGGTTCCCGATGATGCCTGGGACATCCTGCGAGACTGCCGGGTATTCTTCCTGAAACAGTTGGTTCGCCTGCTTCAGGAGGCGGAGCCGCTGCCCGAAGAACGGCTGAGCGCCTTCGCCAGGGCAACGGGCGCGTATTTCGACGACATGGTATCCACAGAGAAGCGCAGCCGTTTCGATCAGCTCGGAAGCCTGACCGCCTCGCGGATATCGCTGCTCGGGGAGGATGATCTGGAGCTCGATATCCGCCTCGGCAGCTTCGTTTCGCAGTTGCTCGAAGCCAACGCCAAGGAACTGTGGCGCGTCTATCTCCGCTTCGTGACCCTGCTGGGCCGCCCCGACCTCTCGCCAGGCGACAATCCGGTCGGCCCCAGGGCGGTCGCTACGGGGCTGGTGGCCTTGTGCAAAGCCCTTGACGACAATCGTGACCGAGCGCTGAACCGGGTTACACGCCTCGAAGAACATTTCGCCGAGTTCCTGCCGGCGGTCTATCTGGCGCTCAATGATTTCCTGGTCAGCCGCAAGGTGTCGGCAGCGCAACCGACACTCGTTACCGCACCGGATGTTGTCGACCACGCGGCGGCGCCCGGTGGATCCGGGCTGCCTCCTGGCGCGCTGGCGCTCGACCCGGCGGTGGCGCTGCAGATGAGCCTGCTCGGTCAGCAATCGGTTGGTCAGCAACCGTCTGGCCAGGCAGCGTGGGCAGGAGCGGCGGCGTCACTCGTCACGCAGGCGATGTTCGGCCGCTTGCTGGCCAGGCTGGATGACCTCGAGCCTGCCGGTCATCCTGCCTCCGAGGGTAAGGCCGGTGCGCCCCGCCCGCTGAGTGCGACCGAATTGGGCGTGCCGACCGGGGTGCCCGAAGCAGCCGCAATCGATGCGCTGGCGATGATATTCGAGGCAATCTTCGACTCGCCGACCTTGCCCGATGCCGTCAAGTCGGCACTCGGCAGTCTGCAGATTCCGACACTGCGCGCCGCCATGCTCGATTCGGGATTCTTCACTGCCGATGCCCATCCGGCGCGCCAGTTACTGGACAAGATGGCGCGCGCGGCAGTCGGGTTGCCGGCCGATGTCTCGTCCCGGCATCCGCTGTGCGCCGGTGTCCAGAAAGTTGCGGCGCGTGTCCGCAGCGAATTCGTCCGCGACACGCAGGTCCTGTCACAGCAGGTGGCCGAACTCGACAAGCTGATCAGCGAACGCGACACTCTGGCCGCGCAGGCCGCTTCGGCATATCGCCCCTTGCTGCAGCGCATGGAGCAGAGCGATCTCGCGGAACTGCGCAGCCATCAGGCGGTTGACCGGTTCTGCATGACTTCCGGCATGCCGCCGCGCATTGCCGATTTTCTCCGTGACCACTGGCAGCGCGTGTTGCGCCAGGTCTGGATCGAATCCGGAGAAGATGGCCCGGAGTGGCAGGAATGCACGGCGGTGCTCGACAAACTGTTGTGGAGCATTCAGCCGAAAGTGGATATCGAAGCACGCAGGCAACTGGCGCGCCAGCTTCCGCAGATGTTGCAGGTGTTTACCGGCGGGATGCAGCGGGTTTCGGTGCCGGAGACGGCGCGTGCCGAGTTTCTTGACACCTGCTTCGCCCTGCAGACGGCGGCGATGCGCGGTGGCGCTTTGGCGGTCAGGGCGGCCGGGGAAATCCGCGACGCTTCGCCTCAGGCTGTCGGGGTAAGGCCGGCGGCGGGCGCTGTGCCGGTGTCCAGCGAATTGCGGGTGGGAGCCCAGGTGCTCAGGATCTTCGATCTCGGCGGGGGTGCCCGACGTGGCCGCTCCCGGCAGTCACCGGTGCACACCGGGGACTGGCTGACGTTCCGGCTGGCGGATGATCTGGCGCTGTGCGGGCGTGTATGTCATATCGGCATGGCCACGGGCAAGCTGTTGCTGGCCAACCCGGACTGGGGCTTCGGCGTGGTGCTGCATCCGGCGATTGCCGAGAGCCAGCTCAGGGACGGACGGGCCAGCATCAGTTCGCGGAGTTCGCTGTTCAATACCGCGGCTGAGCAGGCGCTGCGCCGGCGATCCGGTTCCACGGAAGTGCCCCAAGGCTGAGCGATTTGGCTTAAAATCGATGCTTCAAAGAATAGTTTCCGGGGTTCGAAATGGACATCAAGAAAGTATTGCTGCTGGGGGGTAGCGGTTACGTCGGTACCTATATCGTCAATCGGCTGTCGCAACGTGGCATTGAGGTGACCGTGCCGACGCGCCGCCGCGAGCGGACCAAGGCGCTGATCATCCAGCCGAACGTGTTGATGCCGGAAGTCAATATCAACTCCGAAGAAGCGTTGGTCGAGCTGATGCAAGGCCAGGATACGGTGATCAACCTGGTTGGCATTCTGCACAGCCGCGATGTCGTCCTGCCCTACAGCAAGGATTTCGCCGCGGCACACGTCGAACTGCCGAAGAAGATCGTCGCTGCCTGCAAGAAGACTGGTGTCCGCCGTCTGGTGCATATGAGCGCGCTCGGCGCCAATCCCAAGGGGCCGTCGGAGTATCTCTCCTCCAAGGGCGACGGCGAGGCAATCGTGATGGCCGCCCAAGGCGATCTGGACGTGACCGTTTTCCGTCCCTCGGTCATCTTCGGCCTTGGCGATTCCTTCCTGACCATGTTTGCCGGGGTGCTGCGCAAACTGCCGGTCTTCCCGCTCGGTTTCGGTCAGGCGCGCTTCCAGCCGGTTTGGGCAGCCGATGTCGCCGATGTCTTTGTCGCCAGCCTGGACAATCCGGCAACCTTCGGTCAGGCCTACGATCTCGTCGGCCCGACGGTCTACACGCTGCGCGAACTGGTCGAATACACCGCGAAGCTGGTCGGCAGCAGCGCGCGGATCATCGCTCTGCCCGAGGGCCTTGCCTACCTGCAGGCCGGCCTGATGTGGCTCGCGCCGAAACCGCTGATGTCTCCGGACAACCTGCGTTCGATGCAGGTTGACAGTGTTTGCGACAGCAACTGCAACTTGCCGGCGAACTGGAAGCCGACGGCACTGGAATCCATAGCCCCGACCTACATTGCCCTCAACACGCCGAAGGGCAAGCTCGACGGCTTCCGCTACCGGGCCGGACGGTAGGTCACTCGGCCGCCGATGAAGATCTACATCGTTGGCGGCGCGGTGCGCGATGACCTGCTCGGCAGGGCCAATGCCGACCGCGATTATGTGGTCGTCGGCGCCAGTCCGCAGGACATGCTGAACCACGGTTTTCGTCCGGTCGGCAAGGATTTTCCGGTTTTTCTCCATCCCGAAACGCAGGAGGAGTATGCGCTTGCCCGCACCGAGCGTAAGACCGGCCCCGGCTACCATGGCTTCAGCTTTCATGCGGCGCCCGATGTCACGCTCGAAGAGGATCTCGCACGTCGCGACCTGACCATAAACGCCATGGCCAGGGCGGCCGACGGCACGCTGGTCGACCCCTTCCACGGTCAACGCGATATTTCGGCCAAAATCCTCCGTCATGTCGGTCCGGCCTTCGCCGAAGACCCGGTGCGCATCCTGCGGCTCGCTCGCCTTGCCGCCCGCTTCACCGATTTTTCGGTCGCGCCGGAAACCATCGAACTGATGCGCGGCATGGTCGCCGGCGGTGAGGTCGACCATCTGGTTGCCGAACGCGTCTGGCAGGAACTGGCCAAGGGGCTGATGGAAGCGGCGCCTTCCCGCATGTTCGAAGTGCTGCGCCAGTGCGACGCGCTGGCGCGGTTGCTGCCCGAGGTCGACGCGCTGTTCGGCGTGCCGCAGCGCGCCGATTACCATCCGGAAATCGATGCCGGCGTGCACACGCTGATGGTGGTCGACGAATCTGCCCTCCATGACTACGCATTACCGGTCCGCTTTGCCGCGCTGACCCACGATCTCGGCAAGGCGACGACACCGGCCGACCTCCTGCCGCGTCATCGCGGCCATGAAGCGCGCAGCGTGCGCCTGACGACCGCGCTCTGCGAGCGGCTCCGGGTACCCAACGAGTGCCGCGACCTGGCGCTGCTCGCCGCGCGTTACCACGGTGACATCTCGCGCGCCGCTGAACTGCGTCCTTCGACTCTGGTCGCCCTGCTGGAACGGACCGACGCGCTCCGCCGTCCCGAGCGCTTTCAGCGGCTGCTGGAGGTCTGCCGGTGCGATTTCAATGGCCGCCTCGGTTGGGCAGGTCGACCCTACGACAGTGACCGCCTGCTGCTGGCGGTCCTGGCTGCGGCGCGGACAGTCGATGCCGGGGCCATCGCCGTGGCCTGCGCCGACAAGGCGAAAATTCCCGGGATGATTCACGCGGCGCGGGTCGCTGCCGTCAGACGCCTGCTAGATGAGACGCGAGACGACGACGATGAAAATTGACAGGATAATCGTCGTCGCAAACGGCAGATAGTAGGTCCGGCCGCGAAAGCGGAAGGCGATGTCGCCTGGCAATCGGCCGAAGCGGATGAACCGGGCGATGTGTGGGGCGATGATGCCAAGCAGAAATATGGCAATTACCAGCGTCAGAATCCACTTCAGCATGTCGACTTGCGCTAATCTCAGGAGTTTTCCGCATTTAACCACGCTTCACCGGACACTAGAGCAGCGATGACAAAAACTGAAATGATCAATGGTATCGAGGTCATCTCGTGCCTGCCCGCGGACACTACGGATCGTCCGCCCCTGCTTTTCGTTCATGGGGCGTTTGCCGGGGGCTGGATGTGGGTCGACACCTTCATGCCTTTTCTCGCTGAGGCCGGTTACCCCTGCCACGCGGTTTCCCTGCGTGGCCACGGCGGTAGTCACGGGCGCGAGCGCATCAACTGGCATTCCGTCGCCGATTACGTTGAAGACGTGACCGGGGTCATCGACTGGTTGGGGCGGGAGCCGGTCCTGGTCGGGCACTCGATGGGTGGCTTCGTCATTCAGAAATATCTCGAGCTCCATACCGCACCGGCTGCCGTGCTGCTCTGCTCGGTACCTCCGCAGGGGCTGATCGCCGCCCAGTTCCATCTGCTGTTCCAGAAGCCACATCTGTTCATGGACCTCAACAGCATCATGGGCGGCGATTATGCCGATACCAGCACGCTGCGCGAAGCCCTGTTCGCCGGCGAGGTTGACGAGGCGATGCTCAAGATCTGGCTGGGGCACATGCAGACGGAGTCCCAACAGGCGCTGTGGGACATGTCGATGTTCAACCTGCCCCGTCTGCACGCGATGAGTCGGCCACCGATGCTGATTCTCGGCGCCGAGCATGACGTTCTCGTGCCGGCTTTCCTGGTGCAATCGACCGGGCAAAGCTACGGGCTGCCCGTCCATATCTTTCGCGACATGGGCCATGCCGTGACCCATGAGAAGGAATGGCCTTTGGTTGCCGGCACTGTGCGCGCGTGGCTCGACGCCCTGGAGGCTTGACCGAGGCAATGGACTCGCGTTCGCCGCGCTTTTTCAGGCGACATGGCCGATGGCCACCGATTTCTCGGTACCTGTGAAGTATTTCGCAGTCATGCCGGTCGCTATCGCGGTAGCGTGGGTGCTTGGGAAAAATAGCTGTTGCGGTTTCATTTAGGCATGACATTCGTCAGCGGCACGGGTAGGTCGGTTTTTGCGGGACGACTCATGCGCCGGAGTGTGCTCAACATCGTGTTCCCGGATGCAAGCGCCGTGCTTATGGGCAGGTCGCGGCATTGCATTTGCTATTGATTCGTTCCACCATAGGCTGTTTTCAGCAGAAATTTGCCAACGCCATGACCACAGACGAAAAAGCCGGGGAGCCCAGCCGAATTCTCGAAGCGATCCGCGCCAAGCGGGAACGCCGAACTTCGTCGGGTGGCGATATCGATGAACTGGAAGCCTCGCTGGTGGCCGATATCGATTCTTTCGACCTGAACGAGGCGGAGCGCCAGGCACGGCGTGAGCAACTGGCGAGCACGCAGGGCGGAATGAGCGATCTGTCGCTGGTGTTTCCCGAGATCGTGCCGGCCGGCACCGTCCGGCATCGCGATCTTCGGAGCAAGGATGAAGAGACCCGTGAGGATCCAGAATGGATCGTCAGGGGTAGCGATTTCCTCGGTCAGTTGCGTCATCGGGCGGAACTCCGGCAGCGCGAGTTGCACACCGAGATGGCGGGGCGCTCGGCGAGCAACGACACACTCGAATATGCCCTCAAGATGCTGTTTTTCTTTCTGCACGACCTCGTGCAGCAACTCAATATCGTCAAGCCGGCTGTCGAGCGCGAGTACGTTGCGGTCGGCGATGTGATGTTCAGTGGCCTCGTCTGGCAGGAGGGCTTTGCCGACTATCGCACGCAGTCGCAGAGCAGGGGGGCGATGGTCGAGCTGGTTACCCTTGCCTACCAACTCGTGTCGCCGCTCAGGTTTTCCATCAAGCGTGATGGCCCGGGGGTCGAACGACTGCGCACGGTTCTTTTCGATTACGGCCTGCAGTTCACGTGCAAGGAATTCAAGAACGAACGCAGTTATGTCGAGCGCGCCGAATTCGAAATCGGTGGCCAGGTTGGCGTCAGCGCGCGCTGGAAAGCCGACTTCGCCAATGCTGTCCTGATCCTCGAATCGCGCAATCTTGAACGTTTCGGCAGCGTAGTCCAGACCATCAAGCCCAGTGCGATCGATCAGGAACTGCTCGACGAATTCGGCCGCTTGCTTCTCGGCCTGCCCAGCCATTTCCGGGAACTGGCCAAGCGTTAGCGCCTAATTCGGGACTTCGGCGACGAGCGCCCTGTCTTTCTCAGAGTGGATCAGCGACCGGCGTCGAAGCTGGAAACCGATTGGTCGAGGGTTTCGATGACGCTGGTCGCCAGGGTTATTTCCCTCAGGAAGCATACGAGCCCGGCAATCAGGGCGAGAATGGCGGCAACGAACAGTCCGGCAATTGTGCTCGGCAGTTCGACATGCAGTTCGGCGCCGACAAAGAGCGCGGCGATGACCAGGCAGACCAGCAGGTCGCAGACTGTGCACAGCGTGATGGCCCAGTGAATCAGCCGGGCCCGACGTGCCAGCGAGGTAATTGTCGTCTGGGCTTTCCGACGATAGTCTGGTGACGGGTTTTCGGCGAGTTCCCGTTCCAGTGCATGAAAGCGGTCGACGACTCTGGCCAGGCGATTGGTAAGCACACCGAGAAGCGCTCCGACGCCGGCGAGCAGGAAGACGGGAGCGACGGCCAGCTGGATCACCTGGGCGACGGAAGAGACATGGCTGGCGAGCTCGTTCATAACGTGGCCTCGGACGGAAAAGACGGTCGGCATGCGGCACTGGGGGTCGGAGAAATAGCCCTGTTGATCGGGCAAGCAGAACTATCCCACGATTTTCCACTCTGACCCAACGGCCGTCGCGAGATCATCCCGATCTTGGGAACGGGCATCCTTGAAGACTCAATCCGACGATGTCATGAACGCACCCGACCACCACCGGCGATTGGCTCGCCTCGAAGACCTCGAATTCGACAACAGCTTTGCCGGCTTGCCGGAAGCGTTCTACACGCGCCTGGCTCCGCACGGGCTTCCCGCACCTTACCTGGTTGCCGCCAGCAACGAGGTGGCCGAACTGGTCGGACTCGACCCGCGGGAAATCGAACGTCCCGAGTTCCGCGAAACCTTTGCCGGGAACAGCTTGCCGCCGGGAAGCGATGCGCTGGCTGCCGTCTATTCCGGCCACCAGTTCGGCGTCTGGGCCGGACAACTGGGCGACGGTCGCGCCCATCTACTGGGCGGCCTGCACAGTGCGCATGGACACTGGGAAATCCAGCTCAAGGGCGCGGGACGTACACCGTATTCGCGCGGTGCCGACGGGCGCGCCGTGTTGCGTTCGTCGATCCGCGAATTTCTGTGCTCCGAGGCGATGGCCGGGCTTGGCATTCCGACAACGCGGGCGCTGTCGATTGTCGGCGCCGACCTGCCGGTGCGCCGCGAAGAAATCGAGAGCGCCGCCGTGGTTGCCCGGGTCGCGCCGAGTTTCGTGCGCTTTGGCTCCTTTGAGCACTGGGCTTCGCACGGGCGCAACGACGAACTGCGTCTGCTTGCTGATTATGTGATCGATACCTTTCGCCCCGAGTGCCGTGAGTCGGCCAATCCCTATGGTGCCCTGCTCGCCGACGTCAGCCGCCGCACTGGCGAGCTGATCGCGCGCTGGATGGCGGTCGGCTTCATGCATGGCGTCATGAACACCGACAACATGTCGATCCTCGGCCTTACGCTCGACTATGGTCCCTTCGGTTTCATGGAGGCCTTCGACGCCGGCCACATCTGCAATCATTCCGATCATCAGGGTCGCTACTCCTATCGTAACCAGCCGCATGTCGGGCAATGGAATCTCTACCGCCTGGCCGAGGCTTTTCGCCCGCTGGTCGGCGATCAGGCGACGGTGCGAGCGCTGGTCGACGAAAATTATGGCGATGCCTTCGATCAGCATTTCGAGCAGTTGATGCGGGCCAAGCTCGGTTTGCGCGAGGCGCTGCCCGATGACGAAAACCTGATCGGCGAAACCTTCGCGATGTTGCAGCAGCAGCGGCCCGATTTCACGCTGTTTTTCCGGGCGCTGTCGTTACTGCTGGCCGTTGCGGTCGACCGGGAAAAGTCGCCGAAAATCGACGATCCGCTGCGCGACCAGTTCGTCGATCGCGCCGCCGGCGATGCCTGGCTCGTCAAGTGGCGGGCCCGTCAGGCGCAGACACCGTGGGACGACGCGATCCGTCAGGCCGCGATGCGCGCTGCCAACCCGAAATACGTGCTGCGTAACTGGCTGGCGGAAGGCGCTATTCGCAAGGCGCAGGAACGGGATTTCTCGGAAATCGAGCATCTGCTTGCCTGCCTGCGCCACCCGTATGCCGAGCAGCCGGAATTCGAGCACTATGCGGCGCTGCCGCCTGATTGGGCGAACGGGCTTGAGGTCAGTTGTTCCAGCTAGTCGGGAACGAAGCAGCGCCGTCCTTGGTACGAGACTTCGTGCAGGTCGTAGCCGTAGAGGGCACTGAGTTTTTCGGCAGTCAGAATGGCGTCGACCGCACCGCTTTCGCAGTGCCCGTCGCCGTCGATCAGTAGCGCCTGGTCGCAGAAACGGTGCGCCAGAGCCGGATCGTGCAGGACCATGACGACGCCGGCCCCACAATCGTGCGCGGCACCGGAAAATAGTTCGAGAACGGCCATCTGGTGGTTGAGGTCGAGGTGGGCAAGCGGTTCGTCGAGCAGGTAAAGCGGCGCCGCCTGGGCGAGCAGCGTGGCAATCGCCAGACGCTGGCGTTCGCCGCCGGATAGCGTGTGAATCTGGCGCTGTTCGAAGCCGGCGAGACCGACAGCGGCTAGCGCAGCACGCGCCAGTTCGCCATCGCGCGTACTTTCCCAGTCCCAGCGACCAAGGTGCGGGTGGCGGCCGGTCAGGACAGTTTCAAGGACGGTTGACGCAAACGGATCGGCCAGCGCCTGCCCGAGCCAGGCGCGGCGCAATGCCGCCGCACGCGGTGTCAGGGCGGCGTAGGTGCTGCCGCCCAGTTCGACGCTACCGCTTGCCGGCGTTCGCAGTCCGGCCAGGGTCGACAGCAGTGTTGATTTGCCGGCGCCGTTGCGCCCGAGGATGGCCAGCCGTTCGCCGCTTTTGACCGCCAGATCAAGGGAATTCACGACGCGACGGCCGCCGATCTCGACGACCAGTTGCCGCGCTTCGAGCAAGGCGCCACTCATTTGGGCTGCCTCGACAGCAAGAAAAGGAAAACCGGAACGCCGATCAGCGCCGTCAGTACGCCGACCGGCAGTTGCTGCGGGGCGATCAGCGAACGGGCCAGCGTATCGGCGAGCATCAGCAGCGCCCCGCCGGCCAGTGCCGAAGCAGGGAGCAGCAGACGCTGGTCGTTGCCACTGGCGAGGCGAACCAGATGCGGGACGACGAGGCCGATGAAGCCGATCGCGCCGGCGGTCGTCACTGCCGCGGCGGTGGCCAGTGAAGCGAGCAGATAAATCGCATAACGCAGACGGTCGACCGCAACGCCCAACGCCTGCGCCTGCATCAGGCCGCGTGCCACCAGGTTGAGTTCGCGCGCGAAGGGCATTGCCAGCGCCAGCGCGACGGCGAGCGCCAGCAGCGGCGACCAGGCGCTGCCAGCCTGCGACAGATCGCCCATCAGCCAGAACAACATGCCGCGCAGACGGTCGTCGGGAGCGATCGCCAGCATCAGCGCGATCAATGCGCCGCAGCCAGCGGCAACGATGACGCCGGTCAACAACAGTCGGGTCTGGGTCCAACTGCCGTCGCCATGCGCCAGCCCGAAGACGAGAAACATCGCGCCCAGCGCGCCGGCGAAAGCCAGGCCATTGATGCCAAATACCGGCAGACCGATCATGATGGCAAACAGCGCGCCGACCCCGGCGCCGCCCGAGATGCCGAGAATGTAGGGGTCGGCCAGCGGGTTGCGCAGCAAGACCTGCATCAGCGCGCCGGCCAGCGCCAGCAGGCCACCGCAGGCGAATCCGGCAAGCGCACGCGGCAGCCGTAGTTCGTGGACGATGTCGGCGCCGGGCGCCGCCTGTCCGAGTAGTGCAGCGACGATGTCGGATGGGGCAACCGGGATGCTGCCGACCGCCATCGCCGTCCAGAAACTCGCCAGCGCCAGCAGAGCCAGCGTGGCGAGAATCAGGAAGGCGCGGCGGCGGGTCGGCATCAGCGGAAGTTGTGGCTCGCGGTCATCAGGAAGGTGCGACCGTCGGCGGGGTAGTAATAATAGTCGGACTGGAAGGTCGAGTAGCCGGCATAAGGCGAGTACTTCTTGTCGAAGGCGTTGAGCAGGCGCGCCGAAATCGACCACGGCTTGAAATTCCAGCCAGCCATGAAGTCGACCGTGGTGTAGCCGGGCAGCTTGTCGAGTGTGTTGGCGAAATCGCCGCTGTAGTAACGCTCGCCGACATAGTTGACGACTGCAGTGTATTGGCCGATGTTGCCGCCATCCCAGGTCAGCCGCGCCGCTGCCATGTTCTTCGGCACCAGCGGAACCTGATTGCCGTCGTACACCCTCTCGCGGAAGGTTGCATCGGTGTAGGTATAGGTGACACGCGCCAGCACCGACGAAACGATGCGCCAGTCAGCTTCGAGTTCCAGACCCTGGCGGCGGGTCTTGTCGAGATTAACGTTGGCGAACAGCGAACCGTCGTAGGCGATTTCGTCTTCAAGGTCCATGCGGTAGAGGGCTGCCCGTCCCTTGACCGACCCGGCGGAAAAGCTGCCGCCCAGTTCGCCGAGCGTGCCGGTCTGCGGCTTGAGGTCGCCGGAAAATGTCGGGTTGCCGGTAAACGGATCGTAGCCGAACAGTTCGTCGGTGTTGGCGAAGCGGAAAGTGGCGCCACCCTTGCCGTAGACCTTCCAGCCGTCACCGACATAGGTGAGCCCGAGATCCCAGGCGCTGCGCGTGTATTCGGCGCTGCCGTTCATTGCCGGCTGCATGCCGAAGAAGCCCGGGTAGGCATCCTGCGAGGCCGACTGGTCGACGCGCTGGCTGCGCGCGCCGAGTGTGCTGGACAGGCCGGCGACCCATTCAGTGATGTTCTGGAAGTAGAAGCCGGTGCTGTCCTGCTTGGCGCTCTGTGCGGCGGAAGTCGTGTAGGTCGCGTCGACCTCGCCGGAATAGTAGTCGATGCCGGCGACCGTCTCGCTCTTCAGGCTACCCAGACCATGCTGCCAGCGCAGGCGCGGGGTCACCGACCAGTTGTCGCGTGTGCGATCGGCTTTGCTGCCGAACGAGACGTAATTGGCATACTGGTCGTTGCGGTCGTAGGATACTTCAGCCTCGAAGCGCAGGGTGTCGGTGACCGGTAGCGTGATGCCGGGACGCAGGCGGTAGCCCTCGCTGTGCTGCGAATCGTTCGGTGTCGATGCGCTCCTCGGGTTGGCTTGATAGGCTGCGCTGAGCAAAGGGCCGGGCAGGCCGGAACGATCTTTGTACACTGAGTAATCGATGAAAACTTCGCCCTGGCCGGCGTAAAGCGCGCCGCGCCCGCTCAACGCGGATTGCTCGGCTTGGGCGTTGTCGCGCCAGCCAGCGGTGTTGGC
Source organism: Candidatus Dechloromonas phosphoritropha (assembly GCA_016722705.1). NCBI lineage: Bacteria > Pseudomonadati > Pseudomonadota > Betaproteobacteria > Rhodocyclales > Azonexaceae > Dechloromonas > Candidatus Dechloromonas phosphoritropha. The sequence goes on from JADKGN010000004.1 coordinate 1,725,038, forward strand.
GTAATGACCGAAGACGTTAAAGTAGCCCACGTCGTTGCCGGCTGCCGCATTGGCGTCGACGGTCTGGGTGTTGTAACTGCCGACACCGACGGTGAGGCCGGCGCGCGGAGTCCGGGATTTGTCGGTGATGATGTTGACGACACCGCCAGTGGCCTTGTCACCATAAAGAACAGTGCCGGCGCCGCGCAGGACCTCGATGCGCTGCACGCTGTCGAGCGGGATCGCCGACCAACTGACACTGCCCGTGTCGATCGGGTTGAGACGCTGGCCGTCGAGCAGGATAAGCGTATTGCTGCCGGCCGTTTCGCCGAAGCCGCGGATGTCGATCGTCGAGTCGATACCGAGGCTGCCGTAGAGGGCGCGCACGTCGACGCCGGCGCTTCCCTTGAGGACGCTGGGCAGATCGCGGGCAGGCGTGTTGCGGATGTCGTCGCGGGTGATGACAGTGACGTTGGCCGCAACGTTGGAATCGGGTTCGGCGAAGCGGGTGGCGGTGACGATGATCGAGTCGAGTTCGGCGATCTGGGCCTGTACCGGTGCCGTAAAGGCAATGGATAGCGCCGCGGCGAGCGGCGTGAGACGTGGATTCATGATTCTCCCTTTCCCGGCAGGCGTCCCCGCATACCGGAATGACTGAACAAGGAAATCCCGGGAGAACGAACGCAGGTCAAGGACCGGCACCACACCCCCGTGGCACTTCCGCTGGTTGTCTCAGGCCGGTATCCGGGCTTGCAAGTCTTGACGCGCCGCCTTCCCAGGTCGAAACCCAGTGGCATCATGGCGCGCCCACACTTGCTTACCGTTGCGGGGGCAGCAGCGGCGTTGTCCGAGGGGACGCACCGCTTTCCCGTTTAACCGCAGTTGGAGAAACCTTCCGCGGCACCTGTTACAACGTGCATTCTACAATGCGACTTGTTGCGTTGCACCAGAAATTATCCTGGCCGCTATCAATAAAGCACTTTTAGAATAAAGACTTAGTCCTTGACCATGCAGTATTTTTACCTCTATAGTGCGCGCCATGAACAAGCATCTCGAAGAGCTCGAAGCTAAAATCGAACAGGTTGTTACCCTGGTGCACCAGTTGCGCGCCGAAAACGAGGTGCTGAAAAATCAAATGGCAGAAGCCGAAGCGGAGCGTCTGCATCTGCGTCAGTCGATGACGGCCGCGCGCGAGCGTCTCGAGGGACTGATCGACAAGTTGCCCGAGGATGCCTGAAATGAGTGCCGAGCCGAACTTCCTCGATGTCAAGATCATGGGTCGCGAATACCGCGTCGCCTGCACCCCGGAAGAACTCGACGGGCTGCTGGCGGCGGTCGAACTGGTCGACAACAAGATGCGCGAAATCGCCCAGCGGACCAAGAGCACCATCGCCGAACGCGTCGCCGTCATGGCAGCGCTCAACATCGCGCACGAATATTTATCAACCGCGCCGGCCAGTGCAGAAAAAGAAATCGACTATACGATTGATACTTCCGACGCGAAGCGTAGAATCATCGATATGGGAGCACGGATCGATACCGCGCTTGCGCCCCAACAGCAACTGGATCTGTAGTTGCTGTTGATCCCGGCGCCGCCCGCCGAGCGTCCCCTGCGGTGTTTGTTAAGGCCATAGATTCCTTGGACCAATGTTGATTGGCATCGGTTGCGGACCAACGAAACCGCTGTTGTGCGCTCTCTTCTTCGAGAGCGCCTGAAGCGGGAGGAAAGCAGCCACACTGGATCTAGGTTCAGGATGCCGGCCTGACGGCACTCGCGGGGGCCATTCTTCGAGAGGGGTTGAAATGAAGCTGCTCTCGGGAATGGACAGTCTGTTTCTGCACGTGGAGCAGGGCAGTCAGTACATGCATGTCGCCGGATTGGGCATCTTCGACCCGTCGCCCGCGCCCGGTGGCAAGTTGAGCAATGTCACGATTTCCAGTGTGCGCGGACTCGCGGTTCTGTTTTGCGTGGCCGGGGCACAACTGGATTTGTTCTTCGCCTGCCGCAAAATGGTTGCTGATCCGGACGAACTACGCGACTGCCTCAAGGAAGGGCTCACCGAACTGCTTGTCGGAACGATTGCCCGGGACAACAAGCCCTTCAGGTTGGCGACCAGGGGCGCTCCTCCCGCGAAGTTCGCGCCAGCGACGACAAGGCCGCGGCGTTTGACATCTCCGCCGAAGATAACGCGTGCGCCGCAAGCGGCCACCATGGCCAGGTAGTGATGCGGCAATGACAGGAATCCGACGCGACCTGCAGGACCAGTGGGCACTGGTGACTGGCGCTTCCAGTGGCTTCGGTATCGATTTCGCGCACCTGCTCGCAGCGCGCGGCGCCAATCTGGTGCTGGTCGTGCGGCGCGGCGAGCCGATGAGGGCACTCGCCGCCGAACTCAAGCGGACGCATGGCACGCACTGCCATGTCATCACGATGGATCTCGCCCGCCCCGGCGTTGGTGCGGAACTGCATGCCAGGATCAGGGCCAAGCGGGTAGCCATCGATGTCCTGATCAACAACGCCGGCTTCGGTGTCTTCGGTGATTTCGTCGATCAGCCGCTGGCGAGCGAGATGAACATGCTGCAGCTCAACGTCATGGCGCTGACTGAACTTACCCATGTCTTTGCCGCCGATATGGTCACGCGCGGCACCGGCAAGATTCTTCTGGTCGGCTCACTGGGAGGATTCCAGCCGCTGCCTATGTACGCCACATACGCGGCGAGCAAGGCCTATGTTCTGAGTTTCGGCGAAGCCCTGCATGAGGAGCTGAAGGATCGCGGGGTCGTGGTTACCGTGCTCTGCCCTGGGGTCACGGCGACCAACTTCCTTGCCGTTTCTGGCCAGGAGACCATGCCATTGCCCGATGTGCTGTCGATGGAGAGCCGGCCAGTGGCCGAGATCGGGCTGAAGGCGCTCGACGCCGGTCATGCTTCGGTCGTACCCGGCCTGCCCAATCAGGCGACCGCCTTCGCCAATCGCATTTTGCCGCGCGGCCTGTTCCCGCGGCTGGCCTACCGCTTGCTCAAGCGCTGATGTCGAAGGAATTGAGCTTGCTGCTGGTCGGAGCCACCGGCGCGGTGGGGGAGGCGGTACTACGTCAGGCGTTGGCCGAGAAGCGTATCACACGAATCGTTGCCCCCACCCGTCGTCCGCTGGAAGTTGAGTTCGCCGGTAACGCCAGGCTACTGAATCCGGTTATCGACTTCACGCGGCTTCCAGAAGAGGCAGCGTGGTGGAAGGTCGATGCGGTGGTGTGCACCCTTGGCACGACGATCAAGGTCGCGGGTTCGCAGGCGGCCTTCGCCGCCATCGACCGCGATCTGCCAATCGCCCTAGCGCGCCTGGCGCGCCAGGCCGGTGCCACGCGCCATGCGCTGAACTCGTCGCTCGGCGCCAGTGCCAGCGGAAGCTTTTACTTACGGACCAAGGCCGAAGCCGAGCAGGGCATCATCGACCTCGGATTCGCCAGCACCACCATCGTCCGCCCGTCGCTGATCGATACCGAGCGCAGCGAGGCCCGCCCCGGCGAGCAAGTCGGGCTGTTTCTCGCCCATGTCCTGCGCCCGCTGATTCCACGCCGTTACCGAGCGGTAAGCGCTGAGGCGATCGCCGCCGCGCTGCTCCGCGGCATCCTTGATGAGCACGCGGGGGTGAAGATCGTTGAATCAGAGGCACTTTAGGCCAAATGGCATTGACGATGGAGATTATCACCGCCTGTCGCGGTCGACCTACAATTTGCCCCAATTTTCAATATCTCCGACCTGCGTCGGAATCAAGTGCGCGCCAACAATTACCCTCCAGTCGCGGGTGGCGGTCGCCAGGGATGGGCACCGGATCTTCTGGAGGACACTGCCATGACCATCCCGTGGATTGCGGAATATCTTGCGCTTGGCGCATTTGCCGGATTTTTCGCGGGCATGCTCGGCATTGGTGGCGGCCTCGTCCTGGTCCCCGCGCTGACGCTGATGTTCGCCGCGCAGGGACGGTTTCCGGCTGGGGAAACCCTGCACATGGCGCTGGGAACCTCGATGGCCAGCATCATCTTTACAGCAATCGCCAGCATACGGACGCACCACAGTCACGGGGCGATTCTCTGGGATGTGGTCAAGACCATAACACCAGGAATACTTCTCGGCACCGGTCTGGGCACCCTATTCGCGTCGAGTGTGCCGGCCCGCCCACTCGCCGTGTTCTTCACCTTCTTCGTCTGTTTCGTCGCCCTGCAGATGGCCTTGAACCTCAAACCCAAACCGACGCGTGAATTGCCGGGGCCGCTGGGGGTTGCCGGCGTCGGGCTGGGGATCGGCGTGCTGTCGTCGCTGGTCGCCATCGGCGGCGGCTCGCTGACCGTTCCCTTTCTGACCTGGTGCAATGTCCGTGTCCAGAACGCGATTGGCACTTCAGCGGCGGTCGGCCTACCGATCGCCTTGGGCGGGACGCTCGGCTACGTATTCAATGGCTGGGGGCGGGCCGGATTGCCGGCGGGCAGCCTGGGTTACGTTTACCTGCCGACGCTGGCTATTCTTGTAATGGCGACGGTGCTGACGGCGCCAGTTGGCGCCCGGCTGGCGCATCGCCTGCCGGTGGCGATGCTGAAACGGTTGTTTGCCGGGCTACTGATCCTGCTTGCCGCAAAGATGCTGTGGAACCTGTTCAGCGCGCCTTGAACGCGGGCTTGCGCTTCTCGATGAAAGCGGCGAGGCCTTCACGGTAGTCCTCGGTGTCGAGAAAGGCGAACGCGGCTGCCTTCTCGTCATCGCTCAATGGGCGACCGCTTTGCAGGTGGCGTATCCATTGCTTGTGCCAGCCGGCCACCAGCGGCGCGCCGGCGCAGATGCGGCGGGCCGTGGCGTAGGCCTCGTCGACCGTCTGATGGTCAGGTACGACGCGGGTGACGAGGCCTTTGTCGTAGGCTTCGCTTGCCGTCAGAATTCGCCCTTCGAGGAGAATTTCCTTCATCACCGCGGCGCCGGCGAGTTTGAGCAGCCCTTCCATTTCGCCGGGATACATCGAGAAGCCGAGCTTGTTGATGGGGGCGCCGAAGCGGGCGCTTTCGTTGCAGATGCGCAGGTCGCAGACGCCGGCGATTTCCAGGCCACCGCCGATGCAGGCGCCTTCGATCAGCGCCACCGTCGGATGCGGGCAGTCGGCGATGGCATTCAGCGCCGCAGCCACCTGGCCGTGATAGTGCAGCGCCTGTTCGAGTGTCGCGCGGGCGGTGACGAACTCCTCGAGATCGCCCCCGGCGGCAAAGGCATCATGGCCGGCGCCTCTTACCACGATGCAGCGGATGTCGCGGTCCACCGACAAAATGGCCATGTTCTCGGCGAGCCGCAGCCACATGTCGAGATTGACGGCGTTCAGCTTTCCTGGATTGTTCAGGGTCAGGATGGCGATTCTGCCGTCGCGGGAGAGGTCGACCGTGCTCATTAGCGGATTCCGGGTTGCGAGAATGACATTGTAGCTTTGCGGCCCCCACATACGATAGAATTGCGCGGCAAGTCATTCTGAGTGGATAGATAGGGGGATAACCATGAGCAGTGCAATGTATGAGCATATGCGGACCAATCCGAAATTTCAGGAACTGGTCAGGCGCCGGGGGCGTTTCGCGTGGACGCTGGCCATTATCGTTTTGACCATGTTCTACGGCTTCGTGCTGACGGTCGCTTTCAATCCGGCGGCGCTTGGCCGGCCGGTTGCCGAGGGATCGATGCTGACCGTGGGGGTCGCCGTCGAACTCTTCATGTTCATTTTCTTCTGGGTGCTGACCGCCGTCTACGTCAGGCGCGCCAACAGTGACTTCGACGCGCTGACCCAAGACCTTATCCGCGACGCCTGGAAGGGGAACAAATAATGCACAAGATGATCACCGCGCTCGCACTGCTTGGTTTTTCAGCACTTGCCATCGCCGCCGACGCCATCGGAGCGACCGAAAAGCAGGCGACCAACTGGCACGCCATTATCATGTTCTGTATCTTCGTCACGCTGACGATGGGCATTACCTACTGGGCTGCCAGTCGGACCAAGACTACTGCCGATTTCTATACCGCCGGCGGTGGGATCACCGGCTTCCAAAACGGTCTGGCGATTGCCGGCGACTACATGTCGGCCGCCACGCTGCTCGGTCTGACGGCCATGGTCTACACCCAGGGTTACGACGGCTACGTCTACATGCTGGCCTTCTTTGCCGGCTGGCCGATTATCCTCTTCCTGATGGCCGAACGCTTGCGTAACCTGGGCAAGTTCACCTTCTCCGACATCACCGCCTACCGCCTCGATCAGGGCAAGGTGCGCACCATGGCCGCGATCTCGTCGCTGACCGTTGTCTGTTTCTACCTGCTGGCGCAGATGGTCGGCGCCGGTCAGTTGATCAAGCTGCTGTTCGGTCTCGACTACAACATCGCGATTTTCGCGGTTGGTCTCCTGATGATGGTCTATGTGACCTTCGGTGGTATGGTCGCGACGACCTGGGTGCAGATCATCAAGGCCTGCATGCTGCTCATGGGGGGCACGCTGGTGATGGTTCTGGCTTTCAGCCAGTTCGACTTTTCCTACCAGAACCTGATGGAGAAGGCGACGGCCGTGCACAAGCTCGGCCCCAAGCTGATGTATCCGGGCAGCCTGCTGGCCGATCCGGTCACCGCCATTTCGCTGGGCCTCGGCCTGATGTTCGGTACCGCCGGCCTGCCGCACATCCTGATGCGCTTCTTCACCGTGTCCGACGCCAAGGAAGCGCGCAAATCGGTGCTTTACGCTTCAGGCTTCGTCGCCTACTTCTTCAACGTGATCTTCCTGATGGGACTCTGCGGCATCCTGATCGTCGGCCAGAATCCCGAATTCTTCGAGGGCGGGGTGGTCGGTGGCAAGTTGATCGGTGGCGGCAACATGGTCGCGATGCATCTGGCCAAGGCCGTGGGGGGCAACATGCTGCTTGGCTTCCTGGCGGCTGTCGCCTTCGCCACGATCCTGGCAGTCGTTTCCGGCCTGGCTCTGGCCGGCGCGTCGGCGATCTCGCATGATATCTACGCCCGTGTCATCATGAAGGGCAAGGCCACGGAAGCCAAGGAAATCCGCGTTTCCAGGATCGCCACCATCTGCCTTGGCTTCGTCGCCATCGTTCTCGGCATTCTGTTCGAGAAGCAGAATATCGCCTTCATGGTCGGTCTGGCCTTCGGTGTGGCGGCGGCGGCGAACTTCCCGGTGCTCATACTTTCGATGTACTGGAAAGGTCTGACCACCCGCGGCGCCCTGTTCGGCGGCTACGGCGGCCTGATCTCGGCGGTGGGCTTTGTCGTGCTCTCGAAGTCGGTGTGGGTCGATGTCATTGGCAACAAGGCGGCGCTCTTCCCCTACACCCAGCCGGCGCTGTTCGCGATGCCGATTGCCTTCCTGCTCGCCTACATCTTCTCGAAGACCGACAACAGCGTTCGCGCCGGCAAGGAGATCGAAGCCTTCGAAGACCAGTATGTTCGCGCCCAGACCGGTTTCGGTGCCTCGGGAGCAGCCAAGCACTGAGGTTTTCCATAAGGAAAAAGCCCCGGCCTGGCGGTCGGGGCTTTTTTGTTTTTCAGCCTTCGTCGTAAGTGCTGACCGGACGGCTCTTACGCCGGGCTTGACGCCCTCGCTTCCATTCTTGCCAGCGCCTCGCGACCGCGCAGAATGTGGTCGTGCATGAGCTTCTCGGCCATGGTGGCATCGCCTGCCTTGATCGCCGCCATGATCGCACGGTGTTCGGCGAGGGATTGCTGGAGGCGACCTTCCAGTGACAGCGAATGCAGACGCGAGAGCTTGAGTGCCTTGCGCAGATCCTGAATGACCGAAAGCATCCAGCGGTTGCCGGCGACTTCCTGTGTTTTCTCGTGGAATTGCTGGTTGGCCTCGAAAAAGGCATCGATTCGCCCGTCGCGTGCGGCGGATTCGAGGAGTGCGTGAATATCGCCCAGCTGCGCAATATCGGCGGGGTTCGCCCGGCGAACCGCATCTCCCGCACAACGCCCCTCGAGCAAGGCCATCAGGGGGAAGATGTCGTCGAGATCCTGACGGGAAATTTCGGTGACGTAGCAGCCGCGGCGTGGCTTGAGTTCGACCAGCCCCTCTGACGCCAGAACCTTCAGTGCTTCGCGCAAGGGTGTGCGCGATATCCCGTACTGCTCGGCTAGCCTCTGTTCGTCAATCCAGTCGCCGGGCGCCAGTTCGTGCGAGAAAATGCGCTGCTGCAAGCGTTCTGCCACTTCCTGATAGAGCGCGGTAGGTGCGATGCGGGTCATGTATCTGCTGGCTTTGGCGCGCGTGATGTGGGTGTTGCTGACTTGCCCCTGTAATTATGGATACAGTATTATGCAGGACTTGGTATGTCAAGCTGGGTCCGAGAGCGTAGAATCTGAAATCCGGCAGCAGCGACTTGAAAAAATCGAATCGGCGAGGGAGTGTAATGTCTGAAAAGTTCTTTGATTCCAATAACCTGGATGCTTGGGAAAAGTCGGCGGCAAAGCACTCGCCGGGCGGCGACGTCAGGAATCTGGACTGGAATACCCCCGAGGGTCTTGCGGTCAAAGCCTTGTATACCAAGGCGGATATTGAAGACCTGCGGTTCGCCGACACGTTGCCCGGTTTTGCCCCGTATCTGCGCGGGCCGCAGCCGACGATGTACGCGGTCAAGCCGTGGACCATCCGCCAGTACGCCGGCTTCTCCACCGCCGAGGCCTCCAATGCCTTCTATCGCAAGGCCCTGGCTGCTGGCGGTCAGGGTGTTTCGGTCGCTTTCGATCTGGCGACGCACCGTGGCTACGATTCCGATAACGCCCGCGTCACCGGCGACGTTGGCAAGGCCGGTGTGGCGATCGATTCGGTCGAGGATATGAAGATCCTGTTCGACAGCATCCCGCTCGACAAGGTCTCGGTATCGATGACGATGAATGGCGCCGTGCTGCCGATTCTTGCTGGTTACATCGTTGCCGCCGAGGAACAGGGCGTGGCGCAGGACAAGCTGTCGGGCACCATCCAGAACGACATCCTTAAAGAATTCATGGTGCGGAATACCTATATCTATCCGCCCAAGCCGTCGATGAAGATCATCGCCGACATTTTCGGCTACACGGCGCAGCACATGCCGAAGTTCAACTCGATCTCGATTTCCGGTTATCACATCCAGGAAGCCGGGGCCAACCAGGCGATCGAACTGGCTTTCACGTTGGCTGATGGCATGGAATACGTGCGTACTGGCGTCGCTTCCGGCATGGACGTCGACACTTTTGCCGGCCGCCTGTCCTTCTTCTGGGCCGTCGGCATGAACTTCTATCTGGAAATCGCCAAGATGCGTGCCGGCCGCCTACTTTGGCATCGCATCATGACCAGTTTCAATGCCAAGAGCCCGAAGTCGATGGTGCTGCGCACGCACAGCCAGACCTCCGGCTGGTCACTGACCGAGCAGGACCCGTACAACAATGTCGTGCGCACGACCATCGAAGCGATGGCTGCAGTCTTCGGCGGCACCCAGTCGCTGCACACCAATGCGCTCGACGAAGCCATCGCGCTGCCGACCGAGTTCTCGTCGCGCATCGCCCGTAACACCCAGTTGATCATCCAGGAAGAAACCCACATCACCAACGTCGTCGATCCGTGGGCCGGTTCCTACATGATGGAAAAGTTGACCCAGGACATGGCCGACAAGGCCTGGGGCATCATCGAGGAAATCGAGGCGATGGGCGGCATGACCAAGGCGGTCGAGTCCGGTTGGGCCAAGATGCAGGTCGAAACCTGCGCCGCCGACAAGCAGGCGCGCATCGACTCCGGCAAGGACGTCATCGTCGGCGTCAACAAGTACAAGCTGGCCAAGGAAGATGCCATCGATATTCTCGATATCGATAACCATGCCGTGCGTGATTCGCAAATCGCTCGTTTGAACAACATCCGGGCGACGCGTGATACGGCTGCGGTTTCTGCCGCACTTTCCGCGTTGACCGCAGCAGCCGAGTTGGGCAACGGCAACCTGCTCGACCTGACCGTCAAGGCGATGCGCCTGCGCGCCACGGTGGGTGAAGTATCCGATGCGTTGGAAAAGGTCTTCGGCCGCTTCCGCGCCAATAACCAGACCATTTCGGGTGTGTACGGAGGTGTTGTGGAAGGATTGGAAAGCTGGGAAGCCATCAAGGCCGATATCGCCAAATTTGCCGAGGAAGAAGGCCGCCGGCCGCGCATCATGATCGCCAAGCTCGGCCAGGACGGTCACGACCGCGGCGCCAAGGTAGTCGCTACCGCGTTTGCCGACCTCGGCTTCGATATTGACATGGGCCCGCTCTTCCAGACACCGGAAGAAGCTGCCCGCCAGGCCATCGAGAACGACGTGCACGCCATCGGCGTTTCATCGCTGGCCGCCGGCCACAAGACGTTGCTGCCCGAGTTGGTCAAATCGCTGCAGGCGCAGGGTGCGGACGACATCATCGTCTTTGCCGGCGGCGTCATCCCGGCGCAGGACTACGACTATCTTTACAACGCTGGCGCCAAGGCGATTTTCGGGCCCGGCACGCGGATCGAGGATTCGGCCGTCAGGGTGCTGGAAGAAATCCGCAAGGCGCGCGGCTAAGCCGGGATGAAGTTGAGCGAGGTTCCGGTGTCGGCTCATTCGCTTTCGTCCGTTGACCAGAAGCTGGTCGTCGGAGTGCTCGCCGGCCAGCGGCGGGCGCTGGCCAAGGCCATCACACTGATTGAGTCGACACGTACCGATCACCAGCAGCGGGCGCAGCAGGTTTTGAACACGCTGCTGCCGCAAACCGGCGGCGCCATCCGCATCGGTATCTCCGGCGCCCCGGGGGCCGGCAAGTCGACCTTCATCGAGGCCCTTGGCGTCTGGCTGATCGAGCAGGGCAAGAAACTGGCCGTGCTGGCTGTTGATCCTTCTTCATCCGTTTCGGGCGGCTCCATCCTTGGTGACAAGACACGTATGGAACTGTTGTGCCAGCGCGAGGAAGCCTTTATTCGCCCCAGCCCATCGGCCGGTTCGCTCGGCGGTGTGGCCGAAAAGACACGTGAGGCCATGTTGCTGTGTGAGGCGGCCGGCTTCGACGTGATCATCATCGAAACCGTCGGCGTTGGCCAGTCGGAAACGACGGTGGCCGGCATGGTCGACATCTTCTGCCTGCTGCAATTGCCGAATGCCGGCGACGACCTGCAGGCGATCAAGAAAGGCATCGTCGAGATTGCCGATCTGGTGGTCATCAACAAGGCCGACATCGACCCGCGCGCGACAGCGGTGGTACGCGCCCAGTGGCGCAATGCACTGCACATGCTGCGCCCGGCCTCGCCCAACTGGGCGCCGCCGGTCATTGCATTGTCCGCGCTGCACAAGGAAGGCATCGTCGAGTTCTGGGAACAGATCGAGAAATACCGGGACACCCTGAAGCCGACTGGCGAGTTCGCCGCCAAACGGCAACATCAGGCGCTAAGCTGGATGTGGCAACTGATCGACTCCGGCTTGCGCCAGTATTTCCGCCAACATCCGCGCGTGCGGGCAAACCTGCCGGCATTGATCCGGTCCGTCGAACAGGGCCATACGACCCCCGCGGTGGCGGCCCATGCGCTTCTCGACTATCTGAAACACTGATTCTAATTACCCGAACTACTTAGGGAGTTTTCCATGATCGACATCATCCGCCAGCTGGAAAAAAAGCGTGAACTGGCCCGCCTCGGCGGTGGCCAGAAGCGTATCGACAGCCAGCACAAAAAGGGCAAGCTCACTGCCCGTGAACGTATCGAGCTGCTACTTGACCCGGATTCCTTCGAGGAATGGGATATGTTCAAGGAACACCGCTGCGTCGATTTCGGCATGGATAAGGCCGAGAAGACCCCGGGCGATGGTGTTGTGGTCGGCTACGGCACCATCAACGGCCGTCTTGTCTTCGTCTTTTCGCAGGACTTCACGGTTTTCGGCGGCTCGCTGTCCGAGACCCATGCCGAGAAGATCTGCAAGGTCTTGGATCATGCGATGAAAGTTGGCGCTCCGGTGATCGGCCTCAATGACTCGGGCGGCGCGCGCATCCAGGAAGGTGTCGCCTCGCTCGGTGGCTATGCGGACGTTTTTCAGCGTAACGTGATGGCGTCCGGCGTCGTGCCGCAGATTTCCATGATCATGGGCCCTTGCGCCGGCGGTGCGGTCTACTCGCCGTCGATGACCGATTTCATCTTCATGGTCAAGGATTCGTCGTACATGTTTGTGACCGGTCCGGAGGTGGTCAAGACCGTCACCCATGAAGACGTCACCGCCGAGGAACTGGGCGGTGCCATCACCCACACCAGCAGATCAGGCGTCGCCGATCTGGCATTCGAAAACGACGTCGAAGCCCTGTCCATGCTGCGTCGCTTCATGAATTTCATTCCGGCCAACAACAGGGAAAAGCCACCCCATACGCCGACCAACGATCCGGCTGTCCGCATGGATTACTCGCTTGACACGCTGGTTCCGGATAACACCAACAAGCCGTACGACATGAAGGAATTGATCATCAAGGTCGTCGATGACAACGATTTTTTCGAACTGCAGCCCGACTACGCCAGGAACATCATCATCGGCTTCGGCCGTATTGACGGTCACCCGGTCGGTATCGTCGCCAACCAGCCGCTGGTGCTGGCTGGCTGTCTCGATATCAAGTCGTCGATCAAGGCCGCCCGATTCGTCCGCTTCTGCGATGCCTTCAACATACCGGTCGTTACCTTCGTGGACGTTCCGGGCTTCATGCCGGGCACCACTCAGGAGTACGGCGGCATCATCAAGCATGGCGCCAAGCTGCTCTACGCCTACGCCGAATGCACCGTACCCAAGGTGACGATCATCACCCGCAAGGCCTACGGCGGCGCCTACGATGTGATGTCGTCGAGGCACCTGCGCGGCGATGTCAACCTCGCCTGGCCGTCTGCCGAAATTGCGGTCATGGGTCCGAAGGGAGCGGTCGAGATCATCTTCCGCGTGGAAAAGAACGATGTTGCCAAGCTGGCCGGACGCGAAGCCGAGTACAAGGAAAAGTTCGCCAACCCGTTCGTCGCCGGGGCGCGCGGTTTCATCGACGACGTGATCATGCCGCACGCTACCCGAAAGCGCATCGCCCGTTCGCTGGCTATGTTGCGCGACAAAAAGCTCGAGAATCCGTGGCGCAAGCACGGCAACATTCCGCTGTAAGCCTCAGGGAGAAACAGAAACATGTTCAAGAAAATTCTGATCGCGAACCGGGGAGAAATCGCCTGCCGCATCATCAAAACCGCCCACAATATGGGCATCGCCACAGTCGCTGTCTATTCCGAGGCCGACAAGGACGCGCTGCATGTCGATCTGGCTGACGAAGCGGTCTTCATCGGCCCGTCTGCGTCGAAAGAATCCTATCTGGTCATGGACAAGATCATCGACGCCTGCAAGCAGACCGGCGCGGAGGCGGTCCATCCGGGTTATGGCTTCCTGTCCGAGAACGCCGAGTTCTCGCGCCGCCTTGAGGAAGAAGGCATCAAGTTCATCGGCCCGAAGCATTACTCGGTCGGCAAGATGGGCGACAAGATCGAGTCCAAGAAACTGGCGCTCGAAGCCAGGGTCAATACCATCCCGGGGTACAACGAAGCCATTGCCGGTCCGGATGAAGCGGTCAAGATCGCCCAGGGCATCGGCTATCCGGTGATGATCAAGGCGTCTGCCGGCGGTGGTGGCAAGGGCCTGCGTGTCGCTTTCAACGACCAGGAAGCGCACGAAGGTTTTACCTCCTGCGTGAACGAAGCGAAGAACGCCTTCGGCGATGACCGCGTCTTCATTGAAAAATACGTGCTGGAACCACGTCACATCGAAATTCAGGTGCTCGGCGACTCCTTTGGCAACTACGTTTATCTGAACGAGCGTGACTGCTCGATCCAGCGTCGTCACCAGAAGGTCATCGAAGAGGCGCCGTCGCCCTTCGTCGATCCGGTGATGCGCAAGGCCATGGGTGAGCAGGCTGTGGCCCTGGCCCGTGCCGTGCAGTACGAGTCGGCCGGCACGGTCGAGTTCGTCGTCGGCGCCGACAAGAACTTTTACTTCCTGGAAATGAACACTCGCCTGCAGGTGGAGCACCCGGTCACCGAACTGATTACCGGCGTCGATCTGGTCGAACTGATGATCCGCGTTGCTTATGGCGAAAAACTGCCGCTGACGCAGGACGAGGTCCGGCTCGACGGCTGGGCGATGGAATGCCGGATCAATGCCGAAGATCCGTTCCGCGGCTTCCTGCCCTCCACCGGTCGTCTGATCAAGTTCCAGCCACCGAAGGAAATCCCGGGTCAGGTGCGGGTCGACACTGGCGTCTATGAGGGCGGCGAAATCTCGATGTTCTACGACTCGATGATCTCCAAGTTGATCGTCCATGGCGCCACCCGCGAGCAGGCGATTTCGCGCATGCGTGACGCACTGAATGCCTTCGTCATCCGCGGTATTTCCTCGAACATCCCGTTCCAGGCGGCGCTAATGCAGCATCCACGTTTCCAGTCCGGCAATTTCAACACTGGCTTCATTGCCGAGGAATACCCCAAGGGCTTCGATGCCTCGATGGTGCCACACGATGACCCGGTGCTTCTGGTGTCCGTGGCAGCTTACGTCTATCGTGCCTACACCGACCGCGGCGCTTCCGTTTCCGGCCAATTGCATGGGCACGAACGCATGGTCAGCGACAAGTGGTGTGTGGTGCGCCTGCACCGACGTGGTAACGAAAAACATATGGTCATTGCGCGGCCGATCCTGGGTGGTTACCATGTCGAGTACAAGGGTGAGAACTATGAAATACGCTCCGACTGGAAATTGGGCGAGTCGCTGTTCAACGGAACCTGCAACGGTGAGGAATTCACCCTGCAGGTCGAGCGCCGCAAGACCCGGTACGTTCTCTTCCACTGGGGCGCCCACGCCAGCTTCATGGTTATGAGCGCCCGCGCCGCGGAACTGCTCGCTCTGATGCCCGAGAAGCTGCCACCCGACCTCTCCAAGTACCTGCTCTCCCCGATGCCCGGCCTGCTACGCGAAGTGGCGGTCAAGGCCGGTCAGGAGGTCAAGGCCGGTGAGAAACTGGCGGTCATCGAAGCGATGAAAATGGAAAATATCCTGAGGGCAGACCAGGATTGCAAGGTCAAGAAGATCTCTGCTGCCGCCGGCGAAAGCCTGGCGGTCGATCAGGTCATCATCGAGTTCGAATAGCCCGGGATTCGGTCGTTCCCGACGGTCGACTGCGTCGCCAAGGCCCGTCTCCGGACGGGCCTTGTGCGTTCACGGAAGCTTACATGCGTAATGTATGAAGTTGCTGCCGCGGTCGACAATCTCGGTGGGAATTACTTGCTCGACCGAGCAATCGGCGAGGTCGAGGCTGACGCTGAGACGGGCGCCGGCGTCCGCGGGTAGGACCAGGGAGATACCCCACTGGTGCCGCAGGACGAAGGCCGGAACCCGCACCAGCCTATCGCCCTTGGGAGCGAGGCGCTTTAGATTGCAGGCCTCGGCTTTCTCGTCATACCATCTCAGCCGTGCCGAGAGAGTCCCGTCGTCGTCGCACTGCAGGCTGGTCATGACGCCGAGGCTGGGACTCTCACCGACAATCGCGGCGATGAGGGAGGGCGTCAGCCGGCGGCTTGCGTCGGGCCGAGGCGCAAGCGTGGCCGAACTGCCGGTGAGTTTCCAGTGTTCCCCGGGCACCGTCTGGCGGCTCTTGTTCGTGTGCAGCGGAGCTGCCTGATCGATACCGAAGACTGCCTTTCGCTGATAGACAAGCGGCTGGTCCGACTTCTGAGCGCCGACTGGATTGAGTATCCGGTTTCTTAGCAGCGCATAGGCATCCTCGCTGCCGAACACGAGTTCGATCTCGTCCCTCTTTTGCGGTGCTGTCCTGCTCGGTGGCTGAAGGTATTGCTCGAGATCACGGAGAAGGCGAATGGCTGCGGCGGCTGAAAGCGAGCGCCCGAGCTTGAGCGCCTCAGGCGACTCGCCCGCCCTGAGCAGTTTGATGCGCTGGCCAAGCTTGACCGCGATCGCGCGCAGGTTCAGGAAACGCAGGACTCCCTGTGGCAAACCGTCGTCGAAAAGAGCAGCCAGATCGACCACATAGGTTTCCGTGTTCCTGTTCGGCTCGGCCTGAAAGCTGGCCAGTTCGCGCCAGCGGCTGTAGATGCGATTGACGACCGGAAGCTGGATGGCGGTAAGGTGATAGGCATCGGCCGTGCGCATCAGGATCGCCCAGGCCAGTTGCCCCGAGATGCTTCCCTTGCCGTTCTGTGGGAAATCCGGGTCGGCCAGCGGCCGGCGCAGCACGCCGTTGGCTTCCGCGGCAGCAAGCGCCAAGAGGAGTAGATGGTCCGATATCGGAGGGCAGGTGCGGGCGGCCAGAAAGTGGCAGTACTGGGTGAGGCGGAAAGCGGTGGTGGCACGATGCAATGGCAGGGCGCGATTTGCAGGTGTGCACCGCGGGGCGAAACGCAGGTAGGCAATGCCGAATTGCATCCAGACTCGGTGAGTAACTTCAAAGGCAAGTTCTTCGCCCGCCAGCATAGGCAGGGCCTTGCGCGTGAACTGTTCCTCCATTGTGGACTGAAGCGGAACGGCGACGGTACGTAACTGGTTGAGCAGGCTCACTGCGTTTGCAGGTGGCATGGTCGAACCATCGATCGCGTGGATCTGTTCGAGCAATGTGGAGAAAAGCGCAAGTGAATCTGTTGATGCCAGCGCGCCAAGCCAGGCTTGGGCAGATTCGGCATCCTTGAAGGCGGGGTCAATATCGCGACGCGGTTCGGGCAAGCGGAGCCAATGCATGGCAAATCCTTTCTGTTGAAGCATTGACCGTCAGGGTAACGGCGCATTATGAACGGCGGATTCAAGTCTGAAGCGCAACGGTGCTATAAGGCGAGTGTAACTGCTCCATGAAGACCTGGTGAGGTGTTCTGAAGCCGAGGTATTTTCTGGGGCGATGATTGAGGCGGTGCATGGTGAAAGCGATGTCCTTGGGGGTGATGGAATCGAAGCGCAGTTTCTTTGGGAAGAACTGCCGGATAGGTCTGTTCATGTTCTCGTTGGCCCCACGCTCCCAGGAAGCAAAGGGGTGAACGAAGAAGAAGTCCGCATCCAGTTTCTTTGCTATCCGCTCATGCTGGGCAAACTCCCGGCCGTTGTCGGTCGTCAGCGTATGGACACTGGCTGCAAAAGGCATCAGCAAGGAGATCATGGCAGCCGAGATGGCATCGGTCGTCTTAGGGAAGTGCTGATCAATTCAGTGTTGCGAGGGGCTTTGTGCGATTTTCGGTGTCACTTGCCACATTGAAGGTCGTTCCGAAGTGAAAAACATTGATTTTCATGGCATTTCTGGCCTTCAGGACGCAACTTGGCTGTCAGCGCCCAACAACCAACGGCGGGCGAGCACCAGATTGGCAAAAGCAAACAGCGAAAACAGTTGCGCCGTATTCTTGGCCAAGCCCTTGTAACGCGTCTTCCTATGCTTGAAGAGATTCTTGACGACATGGAAGGGGTGCTCCACCTTGGCACGAATACGCGCCTTGGCGTATTCCACCTGTTCGACCAACCGGCCAAGTTCCGTTCCCGGCAGTTGTTTGCGCTTGCTGGGTTTCATGGCGACTTGCTATTCGACTTCGCCGCCTTGGCTCTCCGGACGTTTTTCAACGCCCTGATAGCCGGCGTCAGCAAAGGCCATCGTTTCTTCGCCATGCAACAACGCTTCGGCCTGCGAGATGTCGCTGACGTTGCCTGACGTGTGCCGATCACGGAATGGACCAGCCCCGAGTGGGCATCCACACCAATGTGCGCCACCTGTGCGACCTCGCTTCGCTCGTGACCGCATCCCGCTACGCGGGACCGCCCTACGGGCGTCCTTCGCCTTCGGCTTGTCATGTCGAAGTACCATTGCTTGCCCTTCTTGCCCTGGTGCATTTCCGGGTCGCGCTTGCCGGGAAGTGGAATGCGCTGTCGGCGCGGCGACTCTTTCTTGCCCTGGTGCATTTCCGGGTCGCGCTTGCCGGCCTTGTTCCTGGTCGAAGGCGGCGCGGCGATCAGGGTCGCATCCACAATGGTGCCTTCACGCAACAGCAGGCCTTTGGCGGTGAGGTGATGGGTAGTCGTGTTGAAAATCGATTCGCTCAGTTGATGCTGTTCGAGCAAGTGACGGAATTCAAGCAGGGTGGTGGCATCCGGGGCAGACCAATGGGCGGGCGACCCCGACCTCCGCTCTTCGGGTAAAACGGGATAAGCGATTGTGCCAATACCGACCACGGCGTGATCGCTTCTATCTCGGCAAGAAACCGGTCGCGCCGTGTCTGCTTCTTCTTCGCCGCATATTCGAGTTCGGAAAAACTTGCCTGCACGCTCGCCACCCTTACCATTTAACTCAATGGCATTTTACCACTCTCGCTCAGCATGGGAAAACGAAGCAGGAATAAATCAGCACTTCCCTAGGGTGTGTTGACAATCACGTGAGCCAGATGAAAGCTGCGGCGAGGGCGACGAAGGAAGCGAAGCGTTCGGCGAGTTTGTCATAGCGCGTGGCGATGCCTCGGAACTGCTTGATCCGGCAGAAGAAGCGTTCTACCAGGTTGCGATTTTTGTAAAGGTGCTGATCGAAACTACGCTGGACAATACGATTGCTTTTGGGAGGGATGACCGCTTGAATCTCATTCGCAGCAAGATGCTCGATGATCGCGTCTGTGTCGTAGGCTTTGTCCGCACTCAGCGAGTCGGGCAACAGATCGCCCAACAGGGGCAGCGCTTGAGGGCTGTCACCGGCTTCTCCACCGGTGAGACGAAAGCGGGCGAGTGACCCCAAGCCTTCAACCAGGGCGTGAATCTTGGTGCTCAGTCCGCCCCGTGATCGCCCAAGCGCCTGGCCACCGTTTTTTTTGGTGCACCGGCGGCATGTTGATGGGCGCGAACGATGGTGCTGTCGATGAACACCTCTTCGAAATCTGCGTCCTGCGCCAACTGGGTGAAGATGCGATGCCAGACACCACACCGCGACCAGCGAGCAAATCGTTGATAGACACTATTCCACGGCCCGAATGGGCATGGCAGGTCACGCCACGGACTACCCGTGCGAGCAATCCACAAAACCGCTTCAACGAACTGTCGATTATCGGCCGCCGTGCACCCCGGGTCGCTGGCTTTACCCGGCAACAGGGACGCTATCCGCTCAAACTGATCATCACGCAACCACAAACGTACCATCATCCTGACGCCACCCAAAAGTCAGGATATGACCCTATATCAACCTCTGTGAACAGCCTCCTTGTAACTCATTGACTGTAAACGAGGATTTCGCCGATCAATGCCATGGTCATCTATCGGATTGATTGTCAACACACCCTAGCTTGACGTAGTCGCCAGACGACACGATCTGCATCTCGATGACACCATCGAATGGCGCGATCACCTCGGTCTTGCCGACGTTGCGTTGCGACAGGCTGGCGCGCGAGCGGGCGCTTGCCAACTGGCTGCGAAGCGCGTCGCGCTGGGCGACGGCATCATCGAGCGCGTTCTTCGAGATGAAATTCTTCTGCACCAGTTCGCTCTGCCGGGCGACCACGCGCTCCTGTTGCGCCAGGAGGGCGGTGAGACGGGCAATCTCGCCGGAGTCGACGTCGGCCTGATGTCGCGCGTCGGTCGGGTCGATAAAGGCGAGGAGTTGTCCCTTCTTCACGGGTTCGCCGCTGCGCGCCAGGACCTTGGCGACCTTGCCGGCGATCTCGGCGCTGAGTGTCGGGTCCCTGACGGCACTCAAGGTGCCGAGCGTCCGCTCGCTGACTTCAAGGGCGGTGGTGTTGACCTGCGTGATGGTAATCAGTGTCGGCAGCGCGCCCTTCTTCTCGACCGGCCTGTCGCCACAGGCCGCCAGCAACAGGGCGGCCACGACGACCACGCGGCGCTTCATGCCGGTAGAAGCTGTTCGCCGGCATAGAGGTCGTCCACGGCTTCGCGCCGCCGGATCCGGTGCACCCGGTCGCCGTCGACCATGACCTCGACCGCCCGCGGCCGGGTGTTGTAGTTGGAGCTCATCGCCATGCCGTAGGCGCCAGCCGACATCACGGCGAGCAGGTCACCCGGTTGGATGTTCA
Source organism: Candidatus Dechloromonas phosphoritropha (assembly GCA_016722705.1). Classification (NCBI taxonomy): domain Bacteria; kingdom Pseudomonadati; phylum Pseudomonadota; class Betaproteobacteria; order Rhodocyclales; family Azonexaceae; genus Dechloromonas; species Candidatus Dechloromonas phosphoritropha. The sequence continues at coordinate 1,745,109 of JADKGN010000004.1, forward strand.
ACGGGCGGGCGAGGCCGAGAAAGTCGCCGGACTCGCAGACCGGGCCGACCACGTCGTAGGCGCGCCCCGCTCCCGCCCGCGGCGTTACCGGCACGATGTCGTGCCAGGCTTCGTAGAGCGCGGGGCGCAGCAGGTCGTTCATCGCAGCGTCAATGATCGCAAAATTCTTGTCTTCGCCGGGTTTGAGGTATTCGACACGGGTCAGCAACAGGCCGGCATTGCCAACCAGGCGGCGACCAGGCTCGAGGACCACCCGCAGGTTGCGGCCAGCCAGTTTGTCGAGCAACGGCGTCAGATAGGAAGCCACTGTCGGCTCGACCTGGTTATCCTTGTATTTGATGCCGAGACCGCCGCCGAGGTCGAGGTGGCGGATAGAGATGCCTTCCGCGGCCAGCTGGTCGATCAGCGCCAGAATGCGGTCGAGCGCCTCAATGAAAGGTGCCGGATCGAGCAGTTGCGAACCGATGTGGCAGTCGATGCCGGCGACTTCGATATTCGGCAAGGCGGCGGCGCGGCGGTAGAGCGCCAGCGCGCCTTCATAGGCGACGCCGAACTTGGCTTCCTTGAGCCCGGTCGAGATGTACGGGTGGGTCTTCGGGTCGACGTTGGGATTGACGCGCAGGCTGACCGGCGCCCTCTTTCCGCACTGACCGGCGATTTCGTTCAGGCGTTCCAGTTCCGGGGCGGATTCGACGTTGAAGCAGAAAATGCCGGCATCGAGCGCCATCTTCATTTCGGCAGCCGTCTTGCCCACACCCGAGAAGACGACCTTCCGCGGATCGGCACCGGCCGCCAGGGCGCGCCGCAGCTCGCCGCCGGAAACGATGTCGAAGCCGGCCCCCATGCGTGAGAACAGGTTGAGGATGGCAAGGTTCGAATTGGCCTTGGCCGCGTAGCAGACAAGCGCTCCCTGGCCGGCCGGATGGCCATTGAGGACGTCGAGAAACTCCTGCAGCGCGGCTTCGAGCGCAGCGCGGGAATAGACGTAGGCCGGCGTGCCGAATTGCTCTGCAATCGCGAGAAGGGCGACGGATTCGGCGTGCAGGACGCCATTTCTGACGGTGAATTGACTCATGGGGTGGTGGTCTTCTGGTCCGTGCTAACATCTGACGGCGGACTTGGCCATTTCAGGCTGTCGAGAACCGGTGCCGGCGCAGGGCCGGGCGGTAGCACCAAGGGGCCTTTCAGGCCGCAACCGGCGAGGCAGAGCGTCAGGAGCACGGCAACGATTCTGGACATTAATGACGAGCCAGTCAGTAAAGAAAGGGATGTTAGCACACGATGGATGATAAGGAATTCAATGCCCTGGCCGACCGGATTCTGGCCCGGATCGATGCGGCGCTGGAGGCAAGCGCCGCCGATATCGACTTCGAGTTGGCCGCCGGCGGGGTTCTTGAAGTCGAATTTGCCGATGGCAGCAAGATCATCGTCAATCGCCATGGCGCGGCCCGCGAGATCTGGGTCGCGGCGCGTGCCGGCGGCTTTCACTTTCGCTGGAATGGAGAGTGCTGGCGCGATACCCGTGACGGAACCGAACTGCTGGAAAAACTCTCGACGCTCGCCAGCCAGCAGGCCGGCGAAGTGGTCAGCCTCAGCTAATTAGTCGCTGGGCGGTTTGCTCAGGTCGGGTTCGGGTTGTGGCGTGCCGTCGGCATCATCTTCCGGCGGCTCTTCGGCGCGGACGTTTTCGGCATAGATGTAGGTCCGGTCACGGCCGCTACCATAGGCAACCAGTCCCTCCGGCGCTTCCGGTGTCTGGATTGGGACATTCTTGAGCGCGCGGCCCATGTAGCCGATCCAGATCGGTAATGCCGCGGCGCCGCCGGTTTCCTTGTCGCCGAGTTTCCGTGGCTGGTCGAAACCGACCCAGGCGCAGGCCGAGACTGTCATCTGATAGCCGCAGAACCAGGCATCGACATATTCGTTAGTGGTTCCGGTCTTGCCCGCCAGATCCTGTCGCTTGAGCGCCACGGAAGCCTTGGCGGCGGTGCCGTAGATCGTTACGCCGCGAAGCATGCTGTCCATGATGAAAGCGTTCCTGGGATCGATCGCGCGGAGCGATCCCTCGCCCGCCGGAACAGGTGCCGCCTGGGCCAGCAACACGTTCTTCTCGTTGCGGATTTCATTTACGACGTAGGGACTGATCCGGTAGCCGCCATTGGCGAACACGGAGTACGCGGTGACCATCTGCCAGGGGGTCACTGAACCCGCGCCAAGCGCCATGGTCAGGTAGGGCGGGTGCTTTGCGGCGTCGAAGCCGAAACGGGTGGCGAAGTCCTGCGCATAACGTGTGCCGATGGCCTGCAAGATGCGAATCGAAACCATGTTCTTCGACTTGGCCAGCGCCGTGCGCATCTTCATCGGACCTTCGTACCTGCCGTCGTAGTTGTGCGGCTCCCAGGCCTGCGAGCCGGTCTGGCTCGCGGAAATCACAATTGGCTCGTCATTGATGACCGTGCCCGGATTGAAGCCCTTCTCAAGCGCGGCCGAGTAAATGAACGGTTTGAAACTGGAGCCGGGCTGCCGCCAGGCCTGCGTGACATGATTGAACTTGTTGCGATTAAAGTCGAAACCGCCTACCAGGGCGCGAATTGCCCCGTCCTTTGGGTCGACCGCGACAAACGCCGATTCCACTTCGGGGAGCTGGGCAATCTGCCAACCGCCCTTGTCGTCCTTCAGCAGGCGGATGATCGCCCCGCGCTTGATGCGCTTGTTGGGCGGCGCCTTGTCGTCGAGCATTCTTGCAGCAAACCTCATGGCATCGCCGGAGAGCGTGACGACTTCGCCCCCCTTGCGGTAGGCGCGAATCTGTTTCGCGTCCGCCGCCAGCACCAGGGCAGGAACCAGATCGCCGGCATCGGCGATATCCTGGAATGCCTCGTCGATCGCTTCGTCCTGATCACTGGCAAAGCCCTTCATGTCAAGATAGGACTCGGCTCCCCGGTAGCCGTGGCGGCGGTCATAATCCATGACGCCACGACGCAGGCTGGCGTAGGCGGCTTCCTGTTCGTCCTTGATCAGGGTGGTGTAGACCTTGAGGCCACGTGAATACACATCTTCAGGGAAGCGCTCGGTGGCGATCAGCCTTGCCATTTCAGCGGCGTGCTCGGCGCGGACCGGGTAATCGCGCAGTTCGCGTTTGACCACGAGGGTTTCATGCAGAGCGGACTCATGCTGCGTATCGCTGATATAGCCAACCTCATGCATTCGCCGCAGCACGTATTGCTGCCGCATCTTGGCACGCTTGGGATTGGCGATCGGATTGTAGGCCGATGGTGCCTTTGGCAAGCCAGCCAGCATGGCCGCCTCGGCAAGTGTGATGTCCTTCAGGGGTTTGCCGTAGTAGATTTGCGAGGCAGCGGCAAAGCCGTAGGCGCGCTGGCCGAGGAATATCTGGTTCACATAGAGCTCGAGGATCTGGTCCTTGCTCAGGCTGTTCTCGATCTTGAACGACAGGAGCGCCTCGTAGAATTTCCGCGTATAGGTCTTTTCTCCCGATAGAAAGAAGTTTTTTGCGACCTGCTGCGTAATGGTCGAAGCTCCCTGCCGCTTGCCGCCACCTACTAGGTTGGCGCCGGCGGCGCGCAGGATGCCAATGTAGTCGACTCCGCCATGCTGGTAGAAGCGATCGTCTTCCGCCGCGAGGATTGCCTGTTTCATGACATCTGGAACCTGATGTATGTCTACGAGCGATCTTCGCTCTTCGCCGAATTCACCGATCAGGAAGCCATCGGCGGTATAGACGCGCAGCGGAATTTTCGGCCGGTAGTCCGTGAGCACCTCGAGCGATGGCAGATTCGGATAGGCGAGAGCGAGGATGATCATTGCCAGCGCGATGCCGATTGCCACCAGGCCGAGCAGCATGAGTAGCGGGAAGAACGTAATTCGGATAGCCAGAGGTAGAGAGCGCACGGTTGTGAGTCGGTTTGATTGGCGTTGCGCGGATTATACGCCGTACCTGAAACACACCCTGAAAACCCTTTACATGCCGTGTGCTTGTTGCTAGCATCGAAAAAGAATTATTGGTTATTTAGCTAACTTCGCATTTTGTAAGGACTTTTTGGGGGTCTGGTGCGCTTCGATATCTCAGCGTTTTTTAATCCCAAGGCGCGCCCCCTGTTGGGGCTGGACATCAGTTCCTCGGCTGTCAAGCTGGTAGAACTGGTTGCCAACGGGAAAGAGGGTTACCGTGTCGAGCGCTACACTGTAGAGGTGTTGCCGAAGGATGCGGTTTCGGACGGCAATATTGCCAACATGGACGGAGTCGTCGACGCCGTCAAGCGGGCCTGGAAAAGGCTCGGCACGTCGACGCGCAATGTCGCGATGGCGCTGCCTTCATCCGCGGTGATCACCAAGAAGATTATCGTGCCCGCTGGATTGCGCGAGGATCAGCTCGAAATCCAGGTTGAGTCCGAGGCCAATCAGTACATCCCGTTCGCCATCGACGAAGTGAATCTCGACTTTCAGGTGATCGGACCGGCGCCATCGGCGCCAGATGAACTTGAGGTCTTCATCGCCGCTTCCAAGAAAGAGCGGGTGGAGGATCGCATCGCGGTTGCCGACGCTGCCGGTCTGACAGCGGTTGTGGTCGATGTGGAAACACAGGCCGCTCTCTCGGCGTTCGAACTGATCGAAAGGCAGTTGCCCGGCGGCGGGAAGAATATGACTGTCGCGTTGGTCAATGCCGGTTCCAGCATGATGAGTCTGACAGTGCTGCGCAATAGTCAACAGGTGTATGCACGCGAACAGGCGTTCGGTGGGGCACAGCTGACCCAGGACATTGCCCGGCATTACGGGATGAATTATGAGGAAGCGGAAGCCGCGAAGCGTTCAGGGAGCCTTCCCGAGGGGTACGAGGGGGAACTCCTTACCCCCTTCATGGACAATCTGGCGCTTGAAATTTCCCGCGCCCTGCAGTTCTTCTTCACCTCGACCCAATTCAATCACGTCGATAGCATCGTTCTGGCCGGCGGTTGTGCGGTGATTCCGGGTGTCGACGAGGTTGTCGCGACGCGCACGCAAGTCAGTACGCTGATTGCGAACCCATTTGCCAACATGGTGCTTTCGGATCGGGTCCGGGCCAAGAGTCTGCTTGCCGATGCCTCGTCGCTGATGGTGGCGTGTGGACTGGCGCTGCGGAGGTTCGACCCATCATGATCAGAATTAACCTCCTCCCCCACCGGGAACAAGCCCGCAAGGCAAAGCGCCAGAATTTTTATCTGATGGTTGGCGCAGCGGTCTGTTTTGCCGGACTGGTTGTCTTTCTCGGCTACACGATCATTGACGGGCATATCACCAGTCAAGCCTCCGCCAACGATTTCCTGAAGCGCGAAATCGCTGTTCTCGACAAGCAGATCGCCGAGATCAAACTGCTGAAGGAAAAGACTCAGGCGCTGCTGGCTCGCAAGCAGGTCATCGAAGATTTGCAGCGTGACCGCAGCGAAACCGTTTATTTGCTGAGCGAACTGGTCAATCAGGTTCCGGAGGGTGTATACCTCAAGTCGCTGAAACAGGATGGGGCCAAGGTAAATATCACCGGTTACGCCCAGTCCAACGCGCGCGTGTCGGCGCTAATGCGTAATCTGGAAGCGTCTCCCTGGCTGGAGAATCCCCAGTTGGTCGAGGTCAAGGCGGTGGTTCTCAACGGGCGCCGCAGCAACGAGTTCGCGATGAACTTCCTGCTGACCCGCACTCAGCCACCTGTCGTCGGGAAGGGCAAGAAATGAAAGCCAGGTCCGCTTCGCTTCCAAAGATGGACTTTCAGGCAATCGCCGACGAGTTCCGCGATCTGAATCCAAACGATCCGGGCGCTTGGCCGCCGCTGCCCAAGAAGGCCGTTCTGCTGGCCATCTTTGCAGTGCTGGTACTTGCTGGCTGGTGGTTCTTCTGGAGCGACCAGCTTGCCGAACTGGACGTCAAGCAAAAGGAAGAGGCAACGCTCAAGCAGCAATACCTCGAAAAAAAGAAGCAGGCCGTCAATCTCGATCTCTATATCGAGCAACTGGCTGAAATTGACCGCTCGTTTGGTGCGTTGCTCAAGCAACTTCCGAACAAGTCGGAAGTCGAGGCGTTGCTGATCGAGGTGAACCAGGCCGGTCTTGGACGCGGTCTCCAGTTCGATCTTTTCCGGCCGGGAGCCGAACAGGTCAAGGACTTCTATGCGGAATTGCCGATTGCCGTGAAAATCGCCGGCGGGTACCACGATTTTGGAGCGTTTGCCGCCGATATAGCGAAACTGCCGCGAATTGTGACGCTCAACAATATTTCGATCGTGCCATCCAAGGACAATACGCTTTCGCTGGATGCGACAACCAAGACCTTCAGGTATCTGGATGAGGAAGAGGTTGCCAAACAGAAGAAGGCAGCGCAAGGAGCGAAGAAGTGAAGCGACTAATCCTCGTCGTACTCTGCGGGGCATTGGGAGCCTGTTCGGGTGACGACCACGAAGACCTCAAGCGGTGGATGGTTGACAATACGAAGGATATGCGGGGCAATGTCCCCAAGTTGCCGGAGGTCAAGCCCTATCAGGCGGTGCCCTACGACGTCGAAGGCCAGTTGGATCCGTTCAAGGCAAGCAAGATCGAGCCGGAAAACAAGAACAAGCAAGGGTCCGGAAAGGCTGGTGCTTTCCAGCCGGACTTCGAGGCGCGTGATCTGCGCAACAGCCTGCTCGAAAAATATCCGGTCGAGTCACTCAAGATGATCGGGTATCTGAATATCAACCGCCGTCCGATTGCGGTTATTCAGGTCGAAAACAAGGTAAAGCAGGTCAAGGTTGGCGATTATGTCGGCCTCGATTTCGGCATGGTTACGCAGATTACCGACAAGGAAATCGTGATGCGTGAATTGATTCAGGATTCGGCAGGTGACTGGAGTGAACGCACCAGTTCCTTGTATCTGCAGGCCAAGGAGGGAAGTAAGAAATGAATGTCATCAACTACGCGATGGCCGCTATCGCGGCGACCTGCCTTGCCTTGGCCGGGCCGGTGTCGGCGCAGAACGCTGTCCCCAACACGATCGAGGCGATGGTTGCCGCACCGCAGGGCGACAACCTGGCCATAAGGATCGATTTGAAGGAACCGCTGGCCACGCCGCCCGTAGGATTTAGCGTGGCGAAGCCAGCGAAGATCGCATTTGACTTTCCATCAACCACGAATGGTCTGGGCAAGACCAGCGTGACCTTCAAGGAAGGCGACCTGCAGAGCGCCAACGTTGTCGAGGTTGGCGGTCGCACACGCGTCGTCCTGAATCTGACGCGGAGCATGACCTACACGACGCGCCTGGACGGTAAATCGCTTTATGTTCTGCTTGCCCCCATCCCGGCGGTCGGTTCGCTGCCCGAGCGCGTCACGCAATTCACGGCGGAGACTTCCATTGGCAAGCGCCACGCCTTGCAGGATATCGCGTTCCGTCGCGGCAAGGATGGCGAGGCGCGAATCGTCGTCGACCTGAACGACGCCGGCACCGGCATAGACATCCGTCAACAGGGCAAGAGCCTGATTGTCGACTTTCTGAAGACCAGCGTTCCGGAGAATCTGCGACGCAAGCTTGATGTAACCGATTTTGGCACGCCCGTGACTTCCGTCGAAACCAGGCCGCTCGGCGACAATGTACGGATGACCATCATGCCGCATGGCCTGTGGGAGCACAACGCCTATCAGAGCGACAATCAGTTCATCGTCGAGGTCAAGCGCATTATCGAGGACCCGAACAAGCTGGTGCAGGGAACGAAGACCGGTTACCAGGGACCACGCGTCAGTATCAACTACCAGAACGGCGACGTCCGTGCCCTCCTGAAACTGATGGCTGAGGAACTTGGCCTGAATGCGGTGATCAGCGACACCGTGACGGGCACGACGACCCTCGTCCTGAAGGACGTGCCGGCCGATCAGGTGATCGATATCATCTTCAAGCAGAAGGACCTGGACATGCGCAAGAAGGGCAACATCATGATGATTGCCCCGCGCGACGAAATCGCTACCCGCGAGAAGCTGGATTTCGAGGCCCGCCAGCAGATCAGCGAACTGGAGCCCATCCAGCACGAGCAATTTAATCTGAACTACCAGAAGGCCGGTGATGTTGCCAAGCTTCTCGCCGGGGTTGGTGGCGTTGGTGGTACTCCGGGGGGGGCATCGCAGCGCCTGCTGAGCAAGCGCGGCAATGCGATCGCCGATGCGCAATCCAATGTCCTCTTCGTCAACGACATCCCGAGCAAGCTCGAGGAGATCCGCGTGTTCATCAAGGCGATCGACACCGGTTCCCGCCAGGTGATGATCGAGGCCCGTGTGGTCGAGGCGCAGGACACCTTCAACCGCGACCTTGGTGTCCGCCTGAACTTCCTGAGCACTACAAGAAGCCAGCTTGGCGGCAGCGGAACTTATGCTGGCGGCGGTGTGTACTCGCCGTCGGGCCAGGTTACCCCCCAGACCATTGGCGTCAATCTGCCATCCTTCACCAATGTCGGCGGCACGCTGGCGTTCGCGCTGTTCAATTCCTCACTGACCCGCATCCTCAACCTTGAGCTCGCGGCCCTCGAACAGGATGGTCTCGGCAAGATTGTCTCGAGCCCGCGCGTCATCACGGCGAATAACGTCAAGGCAAAGATCCAGGACGGTACCGAGATCCCGTACGTAACGACGGCAACGGGCGGTGGCGTGGCGACCCAGAACGTCTCGTTCAAGACCGCCGCGCTCTCGCTGGAAGCGACGCCGCAGATCACGCCCGAAGGGACCGTGCGCATGCTGCTGGTCGTCAAGAAAGAAGAGCCCGACTGGACGCGTGCTGTTCTCGGCAATCCGCCGATCAAGACCTCCACGGTCGAGACCAGCGTCGTTGTCGAGAACGGTGGAACGGTTGTCATCGGCGGCGTCTATGTCACCAAGAAGGAAAATGTGACCGAAAAGGTTCCGCTGCTCGGCGACATCCCGTTCTTTGGCTATCTTTTCAAGTATCAGAACGATACTGGGCAGCGCCGCGAACTGCTCTTCTTCATCACGCCACGCATCATTTCGGATAAATTGCAGATCAACTGATCGTCCGTGTGAGAGCATCAAGGGCCGGCTTTGCCGGCCCTTGTCTTTTGTGGCAGACTCCTCGAGTCCGCTAAAATGCCGTGGTGAACAATTGCAGCAATATCTACCTCGTTGGCCTGATGGGAGCCGGCAAGACGACCATCGGCCGGCAACTGGCCAGGCGGCTTGGCTGGCGGTTTCATGACTCCGACCATGAAATCGTCGAGCGCACCGGGGTTTCCATTCCGACCATTTTCGAAATCGAGGGCGAGGAAGGCTTCCGCCGTCGCGAAGCGCAGACGATCGGCGAACTGACTTCAGGGTCGGCAAGCGTTGTCGCCACCGGCGGCGGCGTGGTGATTGATCCGGAGAACCGGAAGCGCTTGCGTGATACGGGGTGGGTCGTCTATTTGAACGTCCCGCCGGCCATCCTGTTCGAACGCACCCGCCACGACCGAAATCGCCCGTTACTGCGTGTCCCTGACCCTTTGAGCAAGCTGGAGGAACTTCATGCCCTCCGCGACCCTCTGTACCGGGAAGCCGCTCATGTTGTCGTCGACGGATCACACCTCGTCGCCGCCGGCGTCGTCCAGTACCTGCTCCGGGAATTTCACCGCCAATGCAAGCCATGATCCAGACCCTGAAAGTGGAACTCGCCGAACGTTCCTATCTCATCCACATCGGTAGTGGATTGCTGTCACGCCCGGAATTGCTGACGCCCCATCTGGCCCAGAAGAAGGCGGTCGTCGTTACCAATACGACGGTTGCGCCGCTCTATCTCGAACTGTTGCGGTCGACGCTGAAAAAGGGCGGAATTTCTGCCCTGCCCGTAATCCTTCCGGATGGTGAGAAATACAAGACCTGGGAAACGCTCAATCTCATTTTCGACGCGCTGATTGGCGGCCACTGCGAACGCAATGCCACGCTGATCGCTCTCGGCGGCGGCGTCATCGGTGACATGGGCGGCTTTGCCGCGGCTTGCTACCAGCGGGGTATGCCCTTCATACAAATCCCGACGACGCTGCTTTCCCAGGTTGACTCGTCGGTGGGCGGTAAAACCGCAATCAACCATCCGCGGGGCAAGAACATGATCGGTGCCTTCTACCAGCCCAAAGTCGTCCTGGCCGATATTTCGACCCTCGAAACCTTGCCCGACAGGGAACTCAAGGCGGGTCTCGCCGAAGTCATCAAATACGGGTTGATTCGTGATCCCGATTTCTTTGTCTGGCTGGAAGCGAACCTCGACAAGTTGCTGGCGCGGGACCAGGAGGCGCTGGCTTTCGCCGTTCGTCGCTCCTGTTTCAACAAGGCCGAGGTCGTGGCGGCGGACGAGCGCGAAGCGGGGGAGCGCGCCTTGCTCAATCTCGGTCACACCTTCGGACACGCGATCGAGACTGGTCTCGGCTACGGCAAATGGCTACATGGCGAAGCGGTCGCCTCTGGCACACTTATTGCTTCCGAGCTATCGAGGCGGTTGGGCTGGCTTGCGGCTCAGTCCGTGCAGCGCATCGAGTCACTTTATCAGCGGGCCGGATTGCCATCCCATGGAGCACCGCTGGGTGCGGCGCGCTATATCGAGTTGATGCGGCACGACAAGAAGGTCCGCGACGGCAGTCTGCGTCTGGTCCTGTTGAAGGAGATTGGCATGGCTGTCCTTGCGGAAGGCCTTGATGAAGCGACGATAGGTGCTGCCATCGAAGCGCGATGCACCTGAAAGGGGATCGCAGAAGGGCAGACGAACCGCGTTGGTGCATCGCAGCATCTTGAATCAACGGGGTATTGGCGGTATATTCCAAAGTTGTCCGAATATCCTGCGAGCTGCCTGGCACATTGGAGGTAAGACCGCCCGCCTTGGGCGGCTGTATTCTTTGATCGAGTTTTAGAGGATTAACGTGATGGAACCGGCAGTATCCGAGCGGCAGGGATTGTATGACCCGAGCAACGAGCACGACGCCTGCGGAGTCGGCTTCGTCGCCCACGTCAAGGGATGGAAAAGTCACGGTATCGTCGAGCAGGGTTTGTTGATCCTGAAAAATCTCGACCACCGGGGCGCCGTTGGTGCCGACCCGCTGCAGGGCGATGGCGCCGGCATCCTGATCCAGATCCCCGACCAGTTTTATCGCGAGGAGATGGCCGGGCAGGGCGTGATCCTCCCGCCCGCCGGAGAATACGGTGTCGGCATGGTATTCCTGCCACAGGAGGCCGCTTCCCGCCACGCCTGTGTCGAAGCAATCGAACGTTCGGTCAAGGCCGAGGGTCAGGTCCTTCTTGGCTGGCGCGATGTGCCTGTCAATCGCGACATGCCGATGTCGCCGACAGTCAGGGACAAGGAGCCGGTGATCTGCCAGGTCTTCGTTGGGCGCGGCCCCGACGTTTTCGTGACTGACGCGCTTGAGCGCAAGCTCTATATCATCCGCCGCCGCGCCGCCAATGCCATCATGTCGCTCAAACTGAAGCATGGCCAAGAGTTCTACGTCCCGTCGTTTTCCGCGCGTACGGTGAACTACAAGGGCTTGCTGCTGGCGCATCAGGTTGGCGTCTATTACCTCGACCTGCGGGATGAGCGGGCTGTCTCGGCGCTGGCGTTGGTGCACCAGCGTTTCTCGACCAACACCTTCCCGACCTGGGACCTGGCACACCCGTTTCGCTACATTGCCCACAACGGCGAGATCAACACGATGCGCGGCAACGTGAACTGGTTCAAGGCCCGCGAGCAGGCGATCTCCTCACCGATCCTCGGCGATGATCTGAAAAAGATCTGGCCGCTGCACTATCCCGGCCAGTCCGACTCGGCAGCGTTCGACAACGCGCTCGAGCTGCTCGTCATGGGTGGCTATTCGATGGCGCAGGCGGTCATGCTATTGATTCCCGAAGCCTGGGAAAAGCACACACTGATGGACGAGAACCGCCGCGCCTTCTACGAATACCACGCCGCGATGATGGAGCCGTGGGACGGCCCGGCGGCGGTGGCGTTTACCGACGGGCGCCAGATTGGCGCGACGCTCGACCGCAACGGCCTGCGTCCGGCCCGCTACTTGGTGACCGACGACGACATGGTGGTCATGGCTTCCGAATCCGGCGTCCTGCCAATTCCGGAAAAGAAAATTATCAAGAAGTGGCGTCTGCAGCCGGGCAAGATGTTCCTGATCGATATGGAACAGGGGCGCATCATCGACGACAAGGAACTCAAGGACGCGCTGGCCAACGCCAAGCCCTATCGCGAGTGGGTTGAAAAAATCCGCATAAAGCTCGACGACTTGCCGGCACCGGCTGAAAAGGTTGAGGTATCGATTGCTTCCATGCTTGATCGCCAGCAGGCCTTCGGCTACACCCAGGAAGACATCAAGGTCATCCTCGAGCCGATGGTCCACAACGGCGAGGAAGCGACCGGCTCGATGGGCACGGACTCCGCCCTGCCGGTGCTGTCCAACAGGAACAAGACTCTCTACAACTACTTCAAGCAGCTTTTCGCGCAAGTGACCAATCCGCCGATCGACCCGATACGTGAGGAGTTGGTCATGTCGCTGGTGTCCTTCGTCGGGCCCAAGCCAAATCTTCTGAATACGCACGACATCAATCCGCCGATCCGTCTCGAAGTATCGCAACCTGTGTTGTCTTTCGACCGTATGGAGAAACTGCGCAATATCGGGAAATACACGTCGAACAAGCTCCGTTCGTTCGAACTGGATATCTGCTATCCGCTGGTCTGGGGCAGCAATGCTATCGAAGCCCGGCTCGCTTCGCTGGCCGCCGATGCCGAAGATGCGGTGCGTTCCGGTGCCAACATCCTGATCGTCTCCGACCGCAAGGTCGATGCCGAGCATGTCGCCATTCCGGCGCTGCTGGCGACTTCGGCAATTCACCAGCATCTGGTCAAGAAGGGTCTGCGTACCAGCGCCGGCCTTGTGGTCGAGACCGGTTCGGCACGTGAAACGCATCACTTCGCGCTGCTCGGCGGTTATGGCGCCGAGGCGGTCCACCCCTATCTGGCACTCGAAACCATTGAGGCGCTGGCCAAGGGCGATGCCGAAAAGACCGAGAAGTTCATCAAGAATTACATCAAGGCGATCGGCAAGGGCCTGAACAAGGTCATGTCCAAGATGGGTATCTCGACTTACATGTCGTACACGGGCGCCCAGATCTTCGAAGCCATCGGCCTGCAGAAGGCGTTCGTCGAAAAGTACTTCACCGGAACTCCTTCCAACATCGAAGGTATCGGCGTGTTCGAGGTGGCGGAGGAAGCCATCCGCCTGCACCACGACGCCTTTTCGGACGATCCGGTGCTGGCCACCATGCTTGATGCCGGCGGTGAATACGCCTTCCGCATTCGTGGTGAAGAACACGTATGGACACCGGATTCGATCGCCAAGCTGCAGCATGCGACGCGCTCGAACAAGTACGAGACCTACAAGGAATACGCCAAACTGATCAACGATCAGACCAGGCGCCACCTGACGCTGCGCGGCCTGTTCGAATTTCGGCCGCAAGGTGAGGCAATTCCGCTCGACGAAGTCGAGCCGGTCAAGGAAATCGTCAAGCGCTTTGCTACCGGTGCCATATCTCTTGGTGCCATTTCGACCGAGTCGCACACGACGCTGGCGATCGCGATGAATCGTATCGGCGGCAAGTCGAATACCGGCGAAGGCGGCGAGGACGCCAGTCGCTACGCGCCGGTCAAGGGCGGCACGATGCTTTCCGACGTGATCGGCAAGAGCCGCGTCGCCCGCGATCTGGAGTTGAAAGAGGGTGATTCGTTGCGCTCGGCGATCAAGCAGGTGGCATCCGGCCGTTTCGGCGTGACGACCGAGTACCTGGTCAATGCCGACCAGATCCAGATCAAGATGGCGCAAGGCGCCAAGCCGGGCGAAGGCGGGCAGTTGCCGGGGCACAAGGTGTCCGAGTACATCGGCTTCCTGCGCCACTCGGTGCCGGGTGTCGGTCTGATTTCGCCGCCGCCGCACCATGACATCTACTCGATCGAGGATCTGGCGCAGCTGATTCACGACCTCAAGAACGCCAATTCGCGCGCCGCGATCTCGGTCAAACTGGTTTCCGAAGTCGGCGTCGGCACCGTCGCCGCCGGCGTCGCCAAGGCCAAGGCTGATCATGTCGTGATCGCTGGTTTCGACGGCGGTACCGGCGCATCACCGGTGTCGTCGATCAAGCACGCCGGTACGCCGTGGGAACTCGGGCTCTCGGAAACGCAGCAGACACTGGTGCTCAACCGCCTGCGCAGCCGTATCCGCGTCCAGGTCGACGGACAGATTAAGACGGGGCGCGATGTCGTCGTCGGCGCCTTGCTCGGTGCCGATGAATTCGGATTCGCCACCGCGCCGCTGGTCGTCGAAGGCTGCATCATGATGCGCAAGTGCCACCTGAATACCTGTCCGGTCGGTGTCGCGACGCAGGATCCAGAGTTGCGCAAGCGTTTCTCCGGTCAACCGGAGCATGTCGTCAATTATTTCTTCTTCGTCGCCGAGGAAGTCCGCGAAATCATGGCCGGGCTTGGTATTCGCAAGTTTGAAGATCTGGTTGGACGGGCCGACCTGCTCGATACCCGTCCGGGCATTGAACACTGGAAGGCCAAGGGTCTCGATTTCACCAGGATCTTCTATCAGCCGCCGGTCCCGGCCGATGTGCCGCGCCGCCATGTCGAGAGTCAGGATCATGGTCTCGACAAGGCACTCGATCACAAGCTGATCGCACAGGCCATGCCGGCGCTTGAAAAAGGCCAAAAGGTCGAGATCGATACCAGGATCAGCAACGTCAACCGCACCTGTGGCACCATGCTGTCGGGCGAGGTAGCCCGGCGCTACGGTAACGCTGGCCTGCCGAACGACACCATTTACATCCGCCTGAGCGGTACCGCCGGCCAGAGTTTTGGCGCTTTTCTGGCCAGGGGCGTGACACTCGAACTGACCGGCGAAGGTAATGATTACGTCGGCAAAGGTTTGTCGGGCGGTCGCATCATCATCAAGCCGAGCCCGGATTTTCGGGGTGATACACAGCACAACATCATCGTCGGCAACACCGTGCTATATGGCGCGACCGATGGCCAGGCGTTCTTTGCCGGCGTCAGTGGCGAGCGTTTTGCGGTTCGCAACTCGGGCGCCTCGGCAGTCGTCGAGGGTGTCGGCGATCATGGCTGCGAATACATGACTGGCGGTACCGTGGTCGTGCTCGGCATGACGGGGCGCAACTTCGCTGCCGGCATGTCGGGCGGCATCGCCTATGTGCTGGACGAGGATGGCAGCTTTGCCGGTCGCTGCAATCTGGCCCAGGTGGCGCTCGAAAAGGTGCTGCCGGCCGGTCGTCAGGCTGGCGGTGAGCCGCTGCATCGTGGGCTGGCCGACGAAAACCAGCTCAGGGAACTGGTCGCCCGGCACGCTGAATACACCGGCAGCAAGACCGCGGCAGCCATCCTGGCCAACTGGGATGCCTGGCGTGAGAAGTTCGTCAAAATCTTTCCGCACGAATACCGGCGCGCCCTCACCGAGATAGCCGTTGCTGCACGGAAGGAGGCCGCATAATGGGCAAGCCGACTGGATTCATGGAATTTGAACGTCTTTCCGAGGCTTATGAGCCGGTCGAAAAGCGCCTGAAGAACTACAAGGAATTCGTCCATACCCTGTCCGACGAAGAAGCCAAGATTCAGGGCGCGCGCTGCATGGACTGCGGTATTCCGTTCTGCAACAGTGGTTGTCCGGTGAATAACATCATCCCGGACTGGAACGATCTGGTTTACCAGGGCAACTGGCAACAGGCGCTGGAAGTGCTGCATTCGACCAACAATTTCCCGGATTTTACCGGTCGCATCTGCCCGGCCCCCTGCGAGGCCGCTTGCACGCTGGGCATCAACGCGGCGCCGGTGGGCATCAAGTCGATTGAGCATTTCATCATCGACAAAGGCTGGGAAATGGGCTGGGTCGTTCCACAGCCGCCAACAAGCAAGACCAATAAGAAGGTGGCCGTCGTCGGTTCCGGACCGGCCGGTCTGGCCGCCGCCCAGCAACTGGCGCGGGTCGGTCATGACGTGACGGTGTTCGAGAAGAGCGACCGTCTCGGTGGCCTGCTGACCTATGGCATTCCCGACTTCAAGATGGAAAAATCGGTTGTCGACCGCCGGGTCGCGCAGATGGAAGCCGAAGGCGTCACCTTCAAGACCGGAGTGATCGTCGGCAGCAAGGAATTGCCGGCTAATATCAATAACGACGCCACCGAATTCCTCTCTGCCGAGCAGTTGACCGCAACATTCGACGCCGTGATTCTCGCCGCCGGTTCCGAAGTGCCGCGTGATCTGCCGGTGCCGGGACGCGAATTGAAGGGCATCTACGCCGCGCTCGAATTCCTGATTCCGCAAAACAAGGAAGTCCACCAGGGCAAGGCCAATCCGATCAACGTCAAGGGCAAGCACGTCATCGTCATCGGCGGCGGTGATACCGGCTCCGACTGCGTTGGTACATCGAACCGTCACGGCGCTGCCTCGGTCACCCAGTTCGAACTGATGCCGATGCCGCCGGAACAGGAAAACAAGGAGCTGACCTGGCCGTACTGGCCCTACAAGCTGCGCACCTCGTCGTCGCACGACGAAGGCTGCACCCGTGACTTTGCCGTGGCGACCAAAGGTTTCGTCGATGACGGCAAGGGCAATGTCAAGGCCTTGAAAGCCATTCACCTTGAATGGAAGGACGGCAAGATGAGCGAGGTCGCCGGTTCAGAATTTGAACTGCCTTGCGACAATGCCTTTCTGGCCATGGGCTTCACCAATCCGGTCGGCTCCCTGCTTGATGCCTTCGGTGTCGACAAGGATGCGCGTAACAATGCCAAGGCCACGACGGATGACGAAGGCTGCTACGCGACCAACGTGCCCAAGGTCTATGCCGCCGGCGACGTGCGACGCGGTCAGTCGTTGGTCGTCTGGGCGATCCGCGAAGGGCGTCAGGCCGCGCGTGAAGTCGATGCTTTCCTGATGGCCAGCTCGACGCTGCCCCGGTAGGAGCGGGAGCATCATGCGATAATGCAGAGGCGGCCCAAGCGGTCGCCTTCGTCATTTCCGGAGTCCAATAATGGCTGAAACGCCTCTACAAGTGGTCATCCTTGCCGCCGGCCAGGGCAAGCGCATGCATTCCAATCTGCCCAAGGTCCTGCATCCCGTGGCTGGCAAGCCCCTGGTGCGGCATGTCATCGACACCGCGCGTTCGCTGGCCCCGGCTAAACTGGTCGTGGTTTTCGGACATGGCGGTGAAGCGGTGCGGTCGACCGTCGATGGTGACGATATTTCCTGGGCTCTCCAGGAGCCACAGCTCGGTACCGGGCACGCGGTTGCCCAGGCGCTGCCAGCCCTTGCCGGTGAGGGCCGGACGCTGGTTCTCTATGGCGACGTGCCACTGACCAGGGCCTCAACCCTCAAGCGCCTGTTGCATGCCGGCCGGGACGGCTTGTCGATCCTGACGATGGAACTGGCCGACCCCGCGGGATATGGCCGCATCGTCCGCGATGCCGCGGGCAATGTCCGGCGCATCGTCGAGGAGAAAGACGCGACACCCGAGGAAAAGACGATCTGCGAGGTCAATACCGGCATCATGGCGATTCCCTCTTCCCGCCTCGAGGATTGGCTTGGCCGGCTGTCGAACAGAAATGCGCAGGGCGAGTATTACCTGACCGATATCGTCGCGCTTGCAGTCGCCGAAGGGTTGCCGGTGCGCACCGCTCACCCCGATAAGGAATGGGAAGTGCTGGGAGTCAATAGCAAGGTGCAGTTGGCCGAACTGGAGCGCGTGCAGCAGCGCAATCTGGCCGATGCCATGCTGGTCGCTGGGGTGCGTCTCGCCGACCCGGAGCGCATCGACGTGCGCGGTGAACTCACTTGCGGGCGCGATGTCTTCATCGATGTCGGTTGTGTCTTCGAGGGCAGGGTTGAGCTTGCTGACGCCGTCGAGGTTGGCCCCTATTGCGTGCTTAACAATGTCACGGTCGGCGCCGGCGCGCGGATCGCGGCCTTCTGTCACTTCGACGATGCGGTGATCGGGCCTGACGCGGTGGTCGGCCCCTTCGCCCGCTTGCGCCCGGGAGCCGAACTCGGGCCCGAGGTGCATATCGGCAATTTTGTCGAGGTCAAGAAGAGCAGGATCGCCGCCCGCTCCAAGGCCAATCACCTGGCCTATATCGGCGACGCCGATATAGGCGAGCGGGTAAATGTCGGTGCCGGCACCATCGTCTGCAACTATGATGGGGCCAACAAGTACAGGACGATCATCGAAGACGACGTGTTCATCGGTTCCGACACGCAGCTTGTCGCGCCGGTGACGGTCGGACGCGGGGCGACGCTGGGGGCGGGAACGACGTTGACAAGGGACGCCCCGCCCGACGCCTTGACCATCTCGCGTGCCCGCCAGACAACGGTGTTGGGCTGGACGCGCCCGAAAAAGGCCCAGGAGTGATGTTTATGACCGCCTGGACACTGGCGTAAAATACTCGGCTGAATTTCTACAAGCTCAGGGAGAGCAGGATGTCCAAATACAATACCGAGGCGATTCGTGCCATGGCCCTGGTCGGCCATGGTGCATCCGGAAAAACCAGTCTGGCCGAGGCCATGCTGTTCGCGACCGGGACAATTCCGGCCAAGGGCAGTGTCGAGAGAGGCAGCACCGTCTGCGACTTCGATGCCCAGGAAAAGGAGGTCGGCCACTCGTTGAACTCGGCCATCGTCAATTTCGCCCACGAAGGCACGCACATTCACTTGATCGACACGCCGGGCTATCCGGATTTTTCGGGACAGTCGATCGCCGCGCTGGCCGGTGTCGATACCGCACTGATCGTTATCAACGCGCAAAACGGTGTCGAGCTGATGACCGAGCGCATGATGCGCCATGCCGGCGACCGCAAGCTGTGCCGGATGATCGTCATCAACAAGATCGACGCCGACAATCTCGATCTGCCCGGGCTGGTGGCCGACATCCGCGAGCGCTTCGGCAAGCAGTGCATGCTGCTCGACCTGCCGGCGCATGACGCGGCGGATGTCGTCGAGGTGCTCGAGCACGATGCCGGCGACGCCGATTTCGCGTCGGTCGCCGCGGCCCACCGGGCGCTCATCGACCAGATCGTCGAGGAAGACGAAGACCTGCTCGCCCAGTATCTCGAGGACGGCGCCGACCCCAGTGCGGCGGCCTTGCACGCGCCGTTCGAAAAGGCGTTGCGCGAAGGCCACCTGATTCCCATCCTGTTCACCTCGGCGAAGACCGGCGCCGGCATCAAGGAACTGCTGCACGTCCTTGCTTCTCTGGCACCCAATCCGGCCGAAGTCAATCCGCCGCCATTCTACAAGGGCGAACCGGGTATGGCGGCAGAAGCGTTCCACGCAGAACCCGATGCCGGCAAGCATGTTCTGGCGCACGTCTTCAAGGTTGTCGCCGACCCGTATCTGGGCAAGATTGGCGTCTTCCGCGTCCATCAGGGCACGATGAAGAAGGACATGCAACTGTTCGTCGGTGACGGCAAGCGCCCGTTCAAGGTTGGCCACCTCTACCAGTTGCAGGGCAAGGATCCGCTGGAGGTCGACGAGCTGCTGCCCGGCGACATCGGCGCTGTCGCCAAGGTCGACGAGATCGAGTTCGACTGCGTCCTGCACGACTCTCACGATGAAGACCAGATCCACCTCGTGCCGCTCGAGTTTCCCAGGCCGATGTCGGGACTCGCGGTCGAAACCAGGAAGAAGGGCGACGAGCAAAGGCTGTTCGACATCCTCGGCAAGCTCGCGGTGGAGGACCCGACCTTCGTCGTCGAGCGCCACCCGACCAGCAACGAAACCGTCATCCGCGGCCTCGGCGAAATCCATCTCAAGTCCAAGCTGGAAAAGATGGCCGCTCAGTACAAGCTGGAAGTCGATACCAAACCGCCGACGATTCCCTACCGTGAAACGATTACCGCGGGGGCCGAAGGGATCCACCGCCACAAGAAGCAGAGTGGCGGCGCCGGGCAGTTCGGTGAAGTACACCTGCGCGTCGAGCCCAGAGGTCGCGGCGAAGGCATCGAGTTCGTCGATGCGGTCAAGGGCGGCGTGATCCCAGGTGTTTTCATGGCGGCGGTAGAGAAAGGCGTGCTCCAGGGCCTTGAAGGCGGCGTGGTGGCGGGTTACGCGGTCGACGACCTGAAAGTGACTGTTTTCGACGGCAAGACCCACGCGGTCGATGGCAAGGAGGTTGCCTTTGTCACCGCTGGTCGCAAGGCGGTTATCGATGCGGTGCGCGCCGCGCGACCGATCGTCCTGGAGCCCATCGTCAGCGTCGAAATCATTGTGCCGGAAGCTTGTATCGGTGACCTGACTGGCGATCTCTCGAGCCGCCGTGGCCACATCACGGGCACGGACGGTCGCGGTCACGGGATGTCCGCGATTACCGGCGAAGTACCCCTGGCCGAAATCAGCGACTACCAGTCACGCCTGAAGTCACTCACCGGCGGTCAGGGCAGCTACACCATCGAGTTCGCCCGCTATGCGGCCGTTCCGCCCAACGTGCAGCAACAGATGGCCGGCAAGTTCCAGTTGCGCGAAGACGACGAATAAGCGTCGCGCCAGGCAAACAAAAAGGCCGGAGTCATCCGGCCTTTTTTGCATCCATTCGTCGGGCGCGAATCGGCCCCGGCAACGGCTCGATCACTTGCGGGCCTGATCGAAAGCGCCCCCGGCATTATCCGGGGCTTGCTCGTTTTCGGCCGCATCAAAGGAACGCGGACCGAAGTAAGTTGCCCACTGACTGTCGGTCACATCGACCTCTTCGGTCACCGGTATGCGCCGTTCAACCCCCTTGCGACGGTCGCGCCAACCGGGGGGCGGCCCCGCATCCTCGATGCGACGGTCCTCCGGCAACTTGCGCTTGTCCTTGCGGTTCATGACAGGCCAAACCTCCTCGGAGTATCAATCCTAGAACAGCAAAGGGTAGCGCATTTGTGCCAGTAACGGAAGGCCTGAACCCTGCGCTGCCACGGTGCCTGCCAGGGTCGGCGTGTCAGCTGTCGCCCGCCCAGCGCTTGCGATAATGGATGGGCGCCATGCCGGTCCACTCGACGAAGGCACGGTAAAACGCCGAAGGGTCGGCGTAGCCAAGGTCGGCGGCGATCTGGCTGACTGCATCGCGGGTCTTGGTCAGGCGGGCCAGTGCCATGTCGCGGCGCAGCGCATCCTTGATGGCGCGGAAACTCGACCCTTCCTCGTCCAGGCGGCGGTGGATCGTGCGTGGCGACAGGTGCAGGCGGTCGCCGATGTCTTCAAGGCCTAGTGTGGCGGGCAGCGCGGCGCGCAGCAGGTCGCGGACGCGGATGACCATCTCGCGGTCACGCCGGTAGAGTGAGGTGATCTTGCCGGGTGCGCCGTCGAGGAAGCTGGCCAGTGCTGCCTCGTCGCGACGGATGGGCAGGTCGAGCAGGTTGGCGTTGAAGCTGGCGACGAGCGTGCCGCAGCCATCCGGCAGGGTCGGGGCGAAGCGGGAATTCTCGGTGAAGATCAGCGCGTAGTCGGCGGCATGAGCCGGGCGGCGGTAGGGAAAGATCACGCTGTCGAACGCCAGGCCGCGACCGGCAAGCCAGCACGACAGACCGTGCAGCATCCGGAGCAGCCATTCGAAAGCGAAGACCCGGCCGCCGTCATCCGGATTGTCGGCCAGGCGCCGGCTCTCGCATATCAGCAGTTCTGCGTGTCCCTGGTGGCGCCCGACGGGCGATGGCCAGGTCGGGCAACACGATGCGCAGGAAGCGGGCGGCGCGGAGCAGCGCTTCAGCCAGTGTCCGTGCGCTGATGCAAGCCCGGCAGAGAAACTCGAAACTGCCGACGCGCAGCGGCTGTGAAAACAGCCCGAAGCCTTCGTCGTCGAGCAGGTGATTGATCCGGTTATAGAGCGCGGCATAGCGATCGACTGGAACCCGGCTGGCGGCATCTGCAATGTCAATGCCGGCCGCAGACAGCAGCGGCGTGGCATCGATTCCGTTGCGCGCCAATCCGGACAGCATGCCGTTCACAAAACTTATTGCAACAGTGGCTTGTGCTTTTTCAGTCGGGCTGCGGATGGTGCGCGGAGGCATTTTCGGTGATTTTTGACGGTCGACCGCAACAGCTTATCATTTTGGCTGGATTTGCATTATGGGCGTCAATCCCGACAATTGCCACGTGAGGAAAGCGCAGTAATATGATGGACCTTTAACGTACTCAATGAGGCAGGCACCATGACCGACCTTTCCGTTGCCAAGAAACTTGCTCCCTACAAGCCGAAGAACAAGCTGCGTTTCGTTACCGCAGCCTCGCTGTTCGACGGCCACGATGCGTCGATCAACATCATGCGCCGCATAATCCAGGCCACCGGCGCCGAGGTGATCCACCTCGGACACAATCGTTCGGTGCAGGAAATCGTCAATGCCGCTCTTCAGGAGGATGTCCAGGGCATCGCGATCACCTCCTACCAGGGCGGGCACGTCGAATTCTTCAAATACATGCTGGACCTGCTGAAGGCCAATGGCGGCGGCGAGATCAAGATCTTCGGCGGTGGTGGCGGGGTCATCGTGCCGGCCGAGATCAGGGAACTGCACGCTTATGGCGTCAGCCGCATCTATGCCCCCGAAGATGGCGTGCACATGGGTCTGCAGGGAATGATCAACGATCTCGTCCAGCAGTCCGACTTCGACGTCGCGGCGCACGGCCTGCCGGCCACCGAAAAGGTCCTGGACGGTCTCAGGGCCGGTGACCGGCGCTTGCTGGCCCGGGTCATCACCGTCCTGGAAAACGGCGCCGCACCGTTCTTGAAGGAGCCGCTGCTCAAGGCCGCGGCAGCCGTCGCCGTGCCGGTACTCGGAATCACCGGCACCGGCGGCGCCGGCAAGTCCTCGCTCACTGACGAGCTCGTGCGCCGCTTCCGCCTCGACCAGGACGATACGGTCAGGATTGGCCTGATCTCCATCGACCCCTCGCGCAAGCGCACCGGCGGCGCGCTGCTCGGCGACCGCATCCGCATGAACGCCATCGAGCATCCGAACATCTTCATGCGTTCGCTGGCCACCCGCGACACCGGCAGCGAAGTTTCCGCCGCGCTCCCCGAGGTGATCGCCGCCTGCAAGCTGTCCGGCTTCGATCTGGTTATCGTCGAAACTTCCGGTATCGGCCAGGGCAATGCCGCCATTGTGCCTTTTGTCGATGTCTCGCTGTACGTCATGACGCCCGAGTTCGGCGCGGCGTCGCAGCTCGAGAAGATCGACATGCTCGACTTCGCCGATTTTGTCGCGATCAACAAGTTCGACCGCAAGGGCGCCGAGGATGCGCTGCGCGACGTACGCAAGCAATATCAGCGCAATCGTGAAGCCTTCACGACGCCAACCGACGAAATGCCGGTATTCGGCACCATGGCCGCCCGCTTCAACGACGACGGCGTCACCGCGCTCTATCAGGCGCTGGTTCCGGTGCTCGGCGAACGCGGCCTCAAGCTCAAGGCCGGCAAGCTGCCGCTGGTCAGCGTCAAGCAGTCGTCAAGCCAGCGCGCCATCGTGCCGGCCAAGCGCATCCGCTATCTTGCCGAAATCGCCGACAGCGTGCGCGCCTATCATGCCCACACCGAAGAGCAGGTGAAGATTGCCCGCGAGCGCCAGTCGCTGCGCATCGCCGCCGGCCTTTTCAGTGCTTGCGACAAGTCGACAGCGGACTTCGCCGAAATGCGTGCCTGGAAGGAGGGCCAGCTCGATCCGAAAGCCCGCAAACTGCTCGACATGTGGCCGGATACCGTCAAGGCCTATTCCGGCGACGAATATGTCGTGAAAATCCGCGACAAGGAAATCCGCACCCAGCTGACCAGCGAGTCACTCTCCGGCACCAAAATCCGCAAGGTTATCCTGCCGAAATACACAGATGATGGCGAAATCCTGCGCTTCCTGATGAAGGAAAACGTGCCGGGTTCCTTCCCGTTCACTGCCGGCGTCTTCGCCTTCAAGCGCGAAGGTGAAGACCCGACGCGGATGTTCGCCGGCGAAGGTGATGCCTTCCGCACTAACCGCCGCTTCAAGCGCGTCTCCGAAGGCATGCCGGCGCACCGCCTGTCGACAGCCTTCGATTCGGTAACGCTGTACGGCTGTGACCCCGACGAGCGCCCGGACATCTACGGCAAGATCGGCAACTCGGGCGTCTCGATCGCCACGCTTGATGACCTCAAGGTGCTCTACGGCGGCTTCGACCTCGTCTGCCCGACGACCTCGGTGTCGATGACGATCAACGGTCCGGCGCCGATCATCCTGGCCTGTTTTTTCAACACCGCCATCGACCAGCAACTGGCCAAGTTCAAGCAGGACAACGGCCGCCAGCCGACCGAAGACGAAGCCGAGAAAATCCGCGAATGGACGCTGAAGACCGTGCGCGGCACGGTGCAGGCCGACATCCTGAAGGAAGACCAGGGCCAGAATACCTGTATCTTCAGCACCGAATTCGCGCTCAAGATGATGGGCGACATCCAGGAGTTCTTCGTCCATAACCAGGTGCAGAACTTCTACTCGGTGTCGATCTCCGGCTATCACATCGCCGAAGCCGGTGCCAACCCGATCAGCCAGCTTGCCTTCACGCTGTCAAACGGCTTCACCTATGTCGAGAGCTACCTGGCGCGCGGCATGCACATCGACGATTTCGCGCCGAACCTCAGCTTCTTCTTCAGCAACGGCATGGATCCGGAATACTCGGTCATCGGCCGCGTTGCCCGCCGCATCTGGGCGGTGGCGATGAAGAACAAGTACGGCGCCAACGAGCGCAGCCAGAAGCTGAAGTACCACATCCAGACTTCCGGCCGTTCGCTGCACGCGCAGGAGATGGACTTCAACGACATCCGCACCACGCTGCAGGCGCTGATCGCCATCTACGACAATTGCAACTCACTGCACACCAACGCCTACGACGAGGCGATCACGACGCCGACGGAAGAGAGCGTGCGCCGTGCGATGGCCATCCAGCTCGTCATCAACCGCGAGTGGGGCGTTGCCAAGAACGAAAACCCGAACCAGGGTGCCTTCATCATCGACGAACTGACCGCCCTCGTCGAGGAAGCCGTGCTCAAGGAGTTCGAAGCCATCGCCTCGCGCGGCGGCGTGTTGGGCGCCATGGAAACCGGCTACCAGCGCGGCAAGATCCAGGAAGAGTCGATGTATTACGAGCACAAGAAGCACGACGGCTCCTACCCGATCATCGGTGTGAACACCTTCATCAACCCCAAGGGCATGGCGCAGCAGGAAATCGAACTGGCGCGCTCGACAGAGGAAGAGAAGCAGTCGCAGATCAAGCGCCTGCGCGATTTTCAGGCAAAAAACGCGTCGACCGCACCGGCCATGCTGGAAAAGCTCAAGCAGACGGTGATCGAGGATGGCAACGTCTTCGCCGTGCTCGTCGATGCCGTCAAATACTGTTCGCTGGGCCAGATCAGCAGTGCGCTCTACGAAGTCGGCGGCCAGTATCGGCGCAGCATGTAGGGCTATCCCGGGAACGGTAACGCGAACCCGGCAGGATCGCGGAAATAATAAACGGCGAGGCGATGACCCTCGCCGTTTTTTTTCGGGGCAACGGGAACGGACGGGCGATTCATCAAGGTCAATTCTGATGGCATCGTCACGGACTGTGGACTACCATGCAGATAACCCGACTCCAGCAGCCTGAGTTCGCGTTGAACCACGAGGTTGGCATGAACGAGCCCAGCACATCGCCGTCTCCGACGCCGGCGGAATTCGACATTTTTCTCAGCTATCGCCGTACTGACGGCCCGCGCATCCAGCCGCTACTGGCTGCACTGGAAAGCCTCGGCCTGCACATCTGGCGCGACACCAGCGAAATCGAGGAGTTCTCGTCGATCCAGCAAGCCATCGACAACGGCCTCGCCAATTCAAAGGCGATGCTCGTCTGGTACTCGGCGGATTACCCGAAATCCCGCGCCTGCCAATGGGAACTGACCGCCGGCTACATCGCCGCCCAGGCCGCAGGCGACCCGCGGCGGCGCATTCTGGTCGTCAATCCGGCGGCCGCCAGCGGTCACATCCACCTGCCGGAACTTTTAGACGAACACTACCTGCTGGCGCCAGCGGCTGACGATCCCGCTGCCATCGCCGCAGCAGCAAAGCGCATCGGCAATGCGCTGGCCGGCGTGGCCGGGCCGCTGGGGGCCATCCGGGCGCTGCGTCCCCCGCGCTGGCTGCCGGCGCCGGCCACCGGGTCGACGCGATTTGTCGGCCGGCTGGCGGAAATGTGGCAAATCCATGGCCGACTGCTGGCCGGGGATGCCGCCATGCTCACCGGCACGGGCGGCAAGCAAGGGGTGGTCCAGGTGCGGGGTTCCGGTGGCAGCGGCAAGAGCTTGCTGGCCGAAGAATACGCCCTGCGTTTCGGCGCCGCCTACCCGGGTGGGGTATTCTGGCTGCGCGCTTACGGCCATGCCGATGGCGGGGTCGAACTCAGTCCGGAGCAGCGCGCCGCCAGCCGTGAAAGCCAGCTGCGCAGCTACGCCCAATACCTCGGGTTCGAGGTCAAGGGTCTGGAGCCGGCCGCGGTAACAGGAGTATTGCATGCCTATTTCGAACGACAGGGCCAGCCGTTCCTGTGGGTCATCGATGATTTTCCCTCGGCACCGGGGCCGGAAGGCCTCAAACCCTGGCTGGCGCCGCATGCCCTCGGCCGCAGCCTGATCACCACGCGGAGTCGCAGCCTGAGCGCAATCGCGCGCATCGAACTCCCCGAACTCGACCCCGACGAGGCCCATGCCTTGCTGACGCGCGCCGGTCAGCCGGAAGCAATGCCACCGGCGGATGGGGATGAAGAAGCCGCCGCCCGGGAAATCTGCCAGCAACTTGGCCGCCACGCGCTGGCCATCGACGTTGCCGCCGGCCTCGTCCGGCGCCGGGGTTACCGGGGCTTTGTCAACGGTCTCGGGCGCGCGGATCGCGATATCCTCGAACTTGCCGCCGAACTTGGCGAAGACCTGCCCAACGGTCATCAGCGCAACATCGCCGCCACCTTCCTGGCGAGCATCCGTCTGCTGGGTGCCGCGGGGCAGGATTTCCTGCGCCTCGCTGCGCAACTGGCGGCCGCACCCATTCCGCGGCAACTGGTGGTCGCTGCCTTTGCCGCTGCCGACAAGGTCGACCAGCGCGCAGCCGAGGACAAGGCCGATCTCGCCAGCGATGACGTGCTCCGGCACTCGCTTGCCGAGGAGGCGGTGCCCGGCGCCTTGACGGTCCACACGCTGATCGCCCGCACGCTGCGCTTCCGGGAGCAGAACGAGGCACGAGTCAAGGTGTTGCGCGATGCGCTTGTTGCCGCCCTGAACGAGGCGCTGCCGGCGGTGGTCGACATCCGCAACCACGGCAAATTGGAGAACTGGGTGGTTCATGCGCGGTCGCTGGCCGCCAACCTGGAGGATGAGCCGACGGCGACCCTGCTCGGCTGGGTTGCTCGCCATGATCAGGAGCGCGGCGACTATTGGGCGGCTGGCACCGGCTACGAGCGTCAGTTCGCAGCGCGCCGCCGCGTGCTCGGCGCCGAACATCCGGATACGCTCGCTTCGATGGGCAACCTGGCCATCTCGCTCCACAGTCAGGGCGATCTGGCCGGCGCTCGCCAACTTCAGGAAACGGTGCTCGCAGCGCGTCGCCGTGTGCTCGGCGCCGAACATCCGGATACGCTCACTGTGATGAGCAACCTGGCCCTCACGCTCGAGAGTCAGGGCGATCTGGCCGGCGCTCGCCAACTTGAGGAATCAGTGCTCGAAGCGCGTCGCCGCCTGCTCGGCGCCGAACATCCGGATACGCTCACTGCGATGAACAACTTGGCCACCACCTTTGAAGCGCAAGGCGATCTGGCCGGCGCCCGCCAACTTGAGGAAACGGTGCTCGAAGCGCGTCGCCGCGTGCTCGGCGCCGAACATCCGGATACGCTCGCTTCGATGAGCAACCTGGCCAGCACGCTCCAGAGTCAGGGCGATCTGGCCGGCGCCCGCCAACTTCAGGAAACGGTGCTCGCAGCGCATCGCCGCCTGCTCGGCGCCGAACATCCGGATACGCTCATCTCGATGAAAAACCTGGCCAACACGCTCCGCCGCCAGGGCGATCTGGCCGGCGCCCGCCAACTTGAGGAAACGGTGCTCGCAGCGCATCGCCGCCTGCTCGGCGCCGAACATCCGGATACGCTCATCTCGATGAGCAACCTGGCCATCTCGCTCCAGAGTCAAGGCGATCTGGCCGGCGCCCGCCAACTTGAGGAAACGGTGCTCGCAGCGCATCGCCGCCTGCTCGGCGCCGAACATCCGGATACGCTCATCTCGATGAGCAACCTCGCCATCTCGCTCCAGAGTCAGGGCGATCTGGCCGGCGCCCGCCAACTTGAGGAAACGGTGCTCGCAGCACATCGCCGCGTGCTCGGCGCCGAACATCCGGATACGCTCGCTTCGATGAGCAACCTGGCCAGCACGCTGTGGAATCAGGGCGATCTGGCCGGCGCCCGCCAACTTCAGGAAACGGTGCTCGCAGCGCGTCGCCGCGTGCTCGGCGCCGAACATCCGGATACGCTCGCTGCGATGAACAACCTGGCCAACACGCTCCAGAGTCAGGGCGATCTGGCCGGCGCCCGCCAACTTCAGGAAACGGTGCTCGCAGCGCATCGCCGCCTGCTCGGCGCCGAACATCCGGATACGCTCATCTCGATGAACAACCTGGCCAACACGCTCCGCCGCCAGGGCGATCTGGCCGGCGCCCGCCAACTTCAGGAAACGGTGCTCGCAGCGCGTCGCCGCGTGCTCGGCGCCGAGCATCCGAATACGTCAGTCAGTGCCTGGAATTACCTGATGAGTCTGCTTCAATCAGGGGAGCCGGAGGCAGCCCAGAAGGTCTTCGCGCGTGATCTAGCGTGGCTGCTCTTGCGTGATGCGGCAACGCTGGGCGCTGACCAGCACAGTATCGCCGGCATGCTGCGCGAACTGCTGGAGCGTGGGGACTTGGACTGGAGTGCATCGCGCGACGCCCAGATCGATGAAAAGGGCGGGCTGTGATGTCGGCCTGTTGCGCCCGGTGGGCGCCTGATGAGGCACTGACATGGGAAAGGATGAAATGAGCGATGCCAGGGAGCGGGTCAGCGCCAGCACCCTGAAGGCGCTGCAACGCCGGCCCGGAGCGGTCGCCGATCGCGCCGCCGTGGTCTTCATCCACGGCTTCGGCGGTGACTGGCAGGCAACCTGGCAGTCGTTTCCTGACTTTCTCGCCGCCGACTCCCGGCTTGCCGGCTGGGACATCTATTCGCTGGGCTACGACTCGCATCTGCGGGTCGACGTGGTCAAGCTGTGGAGCGCCGATCCCGATTTGCAGCAAGTTGCGGACAAGCTGACGACCGATGTTCGCGTCGGGGAGCTGAAGGATTACAGAAGCCTGGCCCTGATCGCCCACAGCATGGGCGGGCTGGCCACCCAGCGCGCCTTGCTCGACAGCCCCGCGTTGTGCCAGCGGGTCAGCCATGTCTTTCTCTTCGGGACACCCAGCGGCGGGCTGGTCAAGGCCTCGCTGGTGCGCCTGCTCAAACCGCAGTTGCGCGACATGGCTCGGGACGGTGCCTTCATTCGCGGGTTGCGCCGGGAGTGGAACGAGCGCTTCACGCCGCAGAAGCGCAGGCCCTTCATCTTTTCTGTGGTCGGTGGCCTGCGCGACGAGTTCGTGCCTTACGAGTCCTCGCTGAATCCGTTCCCGGAGGCTGATTATCCGGGGGCGCGCTTTGTCGTACCCGGCAATCACCTCGAGATCGTCAAGCCTGCCGGCAGCGAAGCGGAGAGCGTGCAACTGGTGATCAACCGGCTGGTCGGCGCCGCCGCGCCGGCGGGGCCGTGGAATGCGGCCCGGGTGGCGATTGAGTCGCGCGAATTCCAGCGCGCGGTGGCCTTGCTCGAGCCGCGGGCAGCCGAACTGGATCACGAGGGGTTGACGCAACTGGCCCTGAGCCTGGAAGGAGTCGGGCGCCAGGACGATGCCATCGATCTGCTCAAGCAGCATGGCAATTCCGGCACCGATGCCATGGGCGTGCTCGCCGGCCGGCTGAAGCGGCGCTGGTTGCTGAACCGCATCGCCGACGACGGCGCGACGGCCCGCCGGCTATATGCCGACGCGCTAACTCTGGCGCTGACGGCCGGGGATTTTGCCCAGGCCTACTACCACGGCATCAACGTGGCGTTCTTTCAGCTCTTCGCCGACAGGCAACGCGAGGCCGCCCGTGCGACGGCCGAGCAGGTGTTGGTCTATTGCGCACAGGCCGCGCCGTCCGAACTCGCCAGCAGCCGCAAATGGCGGCTGGCTACCGAGGGCGAGGCACTGCTGCACCTCGGCCAGGCAGATGACGCTTACGAGCGCTACCGGCAGGCCATCGCGCCTGAGCAGGACGCGACACCGCGGGAACTCGAATCGATGTATCGTCAGGCCATCTATCTGAGCCGCGAGATTGGCGATATGGCCATGCGGCGAACGCTGACCCACCTCTTTCGTCATGAGGAAACGACATGAAACCTCTTTGCTTTGTCCTGATGCCCTTCGGCAAAAAGAACATCTCCGCCGGCCAGACGGTGGATTTCGACGCCATCTACAGCACGCTGATCCAGCCCGCTATCGCCGCCGCCGGCATGGAGCCGCTACGTGCCGACGAGGAGGCGGTGGGCGGGATGATCCACAAGCCGATGTACGAGCGCCTGATCCTCTGCGACTTCGCGGTGGCCGACCTGACCGGCGCCAATGCCAACGTTTTCTATGAACTGGGCCTGCGCCACGGCGTGCGGCCGGCGACGACGGTAATGCTGTTTGGCGAGAAGGGGCCGCTGCCTTTCGATGTGGCGCCGCTGCGGACGATCCGCTACGAGTTGGGGGCGGACGGCAAGCCAGCGGATTCGGCAGCGGGCGCTGCCGGAGTCACCGCCTTCCTCGACGAGGCGCGCCGCAGCAAGGACGAGCCACCCAGGGACAGCCCGGTGTTCCAGTTGCTCGAAGGCTATGTCGCGCCGGATATCGCCCGACTGAAGACCGATGTCTTTCGCGATCAGGCGCGCTACGCGGCGGCCACCCGCGAGAAGCTGACGGCCGCCCGCCGCGCCGGAAAGGAGGCGGTGCGGGCGGCGGCAGCCGAACTCGGGGATGTTTCACAGGCCGAAGCGGGCGTGCTGGTCGATCTGCTGCTCTCGTACCGGGCCGTCAGCGACTGGCAGGCGATGGTCGATCTGGTCGCGGCCTTTCCCAAGCCCTTGGGCCAGAGCACGCTGGTGCGCGAGCAGCAGGGCTTCGCGCTCAATCGCCTGGGTCGGAAGGACGAGGCGGAAGCCGTACTCAAGGAGATAATCGCCGTGCGCGGGGCGAGCAGCGAGACCAATGGGCTGCTAGGTCGCGTCTACAAGGATCGCTGGGAGGCCGAGCAGAAGGCCGGCAATGCCTTCGCCGCCCGGGGCTGGCTCAAGAAGGCCATCGCTACCTACCTGCAGGGCTTCGAGAGCGACTGGCGGGACGCTTATCCGGGAATCAACGCCGTGACGCTGATGGAACTGGCATCGCCGCCCGACCCGCGTCGCGGCGAGTTGCTGCCAGTGGTGACCTATGCCGTCAAGCGGCGCCTCGCCAAAGGGACGCCGGACTACTGGGATCACGCGACCCTGCTTGAACTGGCTGTCCTGTCCCGCGATCAGGGGGCGGCGGAGGATGCAGCCGCCAACGCGCTCGCCGCCGTTCGCGAACTCTGGGAACCGGAGACGACGGCCCGCAATCTGTCGCTGATTGGTGCGGCACGGGCGGCCAGCGGGGAACAGCCGGCCTGGGCTGACGACATCGAAAAGGCGCTTTTCGCCAAAGCCGCTGGCCAATGATCTGGCGGGTGGCAACGATGAAGCGGCGTCACCCGTAGTTCCCGGGAACGGTCTGCGCTGCAGGGCCAGCGGACTCGAATCCGGGAAATCCCTGCAGCAAGACGGTGTTCACCGGTCATCCACGGTCAACAGCGATTCCTGGGCTGTTTAGCAGATGGTCAGTAGGGCTTCGCCGCGCGCTCCGGCCTCGCCGATCTCGGTTGCGCTCGCAAAGCCGTGCTTCCGGAAGATCTCCAGAACCGCGCCGACGCTGTCCGCGCTGCAGGAAACCAGCAGGCCGCCGCTGGTCTGCGGATCGGTCAGCAGGGCCTGATCCGCCGCTGCGAAGCCTTCAGGCAGGGCGATGTCGTGGCCATAGGATGCGAAGTTGCGCCCCGAGGCGCCGGTGACGATGCCTCCTTCCGCCAGACTGCGCACACCGTCGATCAGCGGCACGCGCGACCAATTGATGTTCAGGCTGCACTCTGCGCCGCGTGCCAGTTCGAGCGCATGGCCGGCGAGCCCGAAGCCGGTGACGTCGGTCATCGCGTGCACGCCGGGCAGGGCGGCGAGTTCGGGGCCGGGGGTGTTCAGTTGGGTCGTGATTTCGATCATTTTGGCGTAGCCGGTGGCGTCGACCGCATCCTTCTTCAAGGCGGCCGAGAGGATGCCGACACCGAGCGGCTTGCCGAGGATCAGACGGTCGCCGACGCGGGCGCCGGCATTGCGCTTGACCAGCTTTGGGTGAACCAGCCCGAGCGCGACCAGGCCGTAGATCGGCTCGACGGAATCGATGCTGTGGCCGCCGGCGATCGGGATGCCGGCGGCGCGGCAGACTGCTTCGCCGCCTTCGAGAATGCGCGCGATGACTTCCGGCGGCAGCACGTTGATCGGCATACCGACCAATGCCAGCGCCATGATCGGTTTGCCGCCCATGGCATAGACGTCGGAAATGGCGTTGGTCGCGGCGATGCGCCCGAAGTCGTAGGGATCATCGACGATCGGCATGAAGAAATCGGTGGTGGCGATCAGTGCCTGTTCGTCGTTTAGTTTGTAAACGGCGGCATCGTCGGCGGTTTCGATGCCGACCAGCAGTTCCGGCGGCAGTGGCAGCGGCAGGCGGTTGCCGCCCTTGAGGATTTCGCTCAGCAGGCCGGGCGCAATCTTGCAGCCGCAGCCGCCGCCGTGCGAGAGCGAGGTCAGGCGCGGGGTGGTGGTGGTCATTGTCATTCCTTGTTATTGAGTTTGGCGGGTTGGTGGCGGTTAGGGATTCTGTTCATTCGCCGTAGCGGCCGAGGCCATCGACATCAAGCACATTGATGCCACCGTATTCGCTGCGCACCAGCCCGGCGTCCTCGAGCACCTTGAGCCCCTGGTTTGCCCGCTGTCGCGAGACGCCGGCGAGGTAGCCCAGTTCTTCCTGGGAAATCCGCAGCAGGCGATTGGTTCCCGGGTAGAGGACAGGGTTGAAGAGCGCCGCGAGGCAGCGGGCGATGCGCGCATCGGGGTCGAGCATGCGCTCGTTTTCGATCATGCCGATGAATTGTCCGAGGCGTTCGTTCAACTGGATGATCAGGTAGCGGTTGAAGGGAATACTGTGATCCATCAGCCACAGGAAGGTGCTGCGGTTCATGAAGGCGACGCGGGTTTCGCGCAGCGCCATGACATCGTAGCGCCGGGTTTCCTCCTTGAGCAGCGAACCCTCGCCGAACCAGCCGCCGGAACCGATGCCGATCAGCGAAGTGGTTTTGCCGGTGGTCCAGTGGTTGGCCATCTTGCCCAGGCCATCGACGATACCCATCCAGTAGTCGACCGATTCCCCCTTCATGCAGATGAAGGCGCCGGCGGCAAATGTCCGTTCGCAGGTTCCGGCCAGCGCCCGCGACATTTCGGACTCGGTCAGTTCTTGGCCCCAAAGAGAGTTGCGCAGAAGCTCCTCAGCGCTTTTCAAGATTATTGTTCCCAAATGTCCGCCGGATGACAATTATAAGCCGGCGATTACCCATAGACTCTGCGTGAACAATGCCTCATTGCAGTTGTGCACCGCAACGTTTACGTGGGCACGCACTTTGGACACAATGCGGGACGAACGCCAGACCGTGTCCCGGCGCGGCGCGGCGAAGAGGAGACAAGAATGGCCGTACAGGCAAATTCGGGATCGCCGGGCGGGCTCCACACCTTCCCGCGCTTGCTGCTCGATCACGCGAGGAATCGCCCTGACGCTCCGGCGATGCGTGAAAAGTACCTCGGGATCTGGCAGACGCTGTCCTGGGCTGAGGTTGCCGAACGCGTGCGGGCACTCGCCTGCGGTCTCGCCGAGCTCGGATTCAGGCGTGGCGACAACCTGGCCATCATCGGCGACAACCGGCCGCACCTTTACATGATGATGTGCGCCGCCCAGGCCCTGGGCGGGGTGCCGGTTCCGCTGTACCAGGACGCTGTGGCCAACGAGATGCTGTTCGTGATGCAGGATGCCAGCATCCGCTTCGCGGTCGTCGAGGACCAGGAACAGGTCGACAAGTTGCTGGAGATCATGGCGCAGGTCGGCACGCTGGAACACATCATCTATGACGATGCACGCGGGATGCGGCACTACACCCTGCCCTTCCTGCACGACATTCAGGGACTGATCGAAATGGGGCGGATCCATGACCGCAACCATCCCGACGTCTTCGACAACGAAGTCAGCAAGGGTCATCACGATGACGTTTCGGTCATGCTCTACACGTCCGGGACGACCGGAAAGCCGAAAGGCGTCTGCCAGACGCACACCGCGTTCATCTCCGCCGCGCAGGGAGGCGTGCAGGTCGACCACATGAGCGGTGACGGAGACATCCTTTCCTACCTGCCGATGGCGTGGGTCGGCGATCATCTGTTCTCCTATGCCCAGGCACTGGTGGCCGGGTTCACCATCAACTGCCCGGAGTCCGCCGAAACCGTGATGACCGACCTGCGCGAGATCGGCCCGACCTACTATTTCGCCCCGCCGCGGGTCTTCGAAGGACTGCTGACTTCCGTGATGATCCGCATGGAAGACGCGGGCAAGTTGAAGCAGCGGCTGTTCCATCATTTCATGGGCGTCGCCAAGCGCTGCGGTGGGGCCATTCTCGATGGCAAGCCGGTAGGCGCCAGCGATCGCCTGCAGTACTGGCTCGGGAACGTGCTGATTTACGGGCCGTTGCGCAACGTGCTCGGCATGAGCCGCATCCGCGTGGCCTATACCGCCGGCGCGGCGATCGGCCCCGAACTGTTCAGTTTCTTCCGTTCGATCGGCATCAATCTCAAGCAACTCTACGGGCAGACCGAAACCTGCGCCTATGTCTGCCTGCAGCCCGACGGCCAGGTCAAGTCGGATACCGTCGGCGCGCCGGCGCCGGGCGTCGAAATCAGGATCGCCGACAATGGCGAAGTTCTGGTCAGGGGGCCGATGCTGCTCAAGGGTTACTACAAGCAGCCGGACGCCACAGCCGAGTCGATCAACGCCGACGGCTACTTCATGACCGGCGATGCCGGTTTTCTCGACGCCGACGGCCACCTCAAGATCATCGACCGCGCCAAGGATGTCGGCAAGCTCGCCAATGGCGCAATGTATGCGCCCAACTACATCGAAAACAAGCTCAAGTTCTTCCCACACGTCAAGGAAGCCGTCTGTTTCGGCAACGCGCGCGAGATGGTCTGCGCCTTCATCAACATCGACGTCGGCGCTGTCGGTAACTGGGCCGAGCGGCGCGGCATCACCTATTCGGGGTATACCGATCTGGCGGGCAAGCCGGAAGTGCTCGACCTGCTCCGCGAGTGCGTCGAAAAGGTCAACGCCGATCTGGTCCATGACGCGATGGTGGCGGATTCGCAGGTTCACCGCTTCCTCGTTCTGCATAAGGAACTCGACCCCGACGACGATGAGTTGACTCGGACGCGCAAGGTGCGCCGCAACTTCGTCGCCGAGAAATACGGGGTGCTGATCGACGCGCTCTACGACGGCAGGACATCGCAGTTCATCGAAACCGAGGTCAAGTTCGAGGACGGGCGGCGCGGCAAGGTAGCTGCCGACCTGCGGATCATCGATGCCAAGACCTTCCCGATCGTCAAAAAGGCAGCTTGAGATGAGCCGGGGAATATTAACCGAAAATACCTTGACGCGGATTTTGCCGATAAACGCAGATAAATCTTTTTGTCTGGTTTTAAATTTGCATCGATCGGTGCAATCTGCGTCGAATAAAAGGTTTTCAGCATGAGCAAGAAGATCGGCGACGTCATCCTCGACCTCCAGAACATTTCGCTGCGCTTCGGCGGCGTCAAGGCGCTGACCGACATTTCCTTCGACGTCCGTGAACACGAGATACGCGCCATCATCGGCCCCAACGGCGCCGGCAAGAGTTCGATGCTCAATGTCATCAATGGCGTCTACCACCCGCAGGAAGGCAGGATTTTCTGGCACGGCGTGGAGCGCCGGAAGATGGAGCCGCACATGGCGGCCCGTCAGAGCATCGCCCGCACCTTTCAGAACATCGCGCTGTTCAAGGGCATGAGCGTGCTCGACAACATCATGACCGGGCGCATCACCAAGATGAAATCCAGTTTCGTCGAGCATGCGCTGTGGTTCGGCCGGGCGAAGAACGAGGAACTGGAGCATCGCAAGAAGGTGGAAGAGGTCATCGACTTCCTCGAGATCCAGCACATCCGCAAGACGCCGGTCGGCCGTCTGCCCTATGGCCTGCAAAAGCGTGTCGAACTCGCCCGCGCGCTGGCCGCCGAGCCGGCCATGCTGTTGCTCGACGAGCCGATGGCCGGCATGAACGTCGAGGAAAAACAGGACATGTGCCGTTTCATCCTCGACGTGAATGACCAGTTCGGTACGACGATCGTGCTGATCGAGCATGACATGGGGGTCGTCATGGATATATCCGACCGCGTTGTCGTCCTTGATTACGGGAAGAAGATTGGTGACGGCACGCCGGAAGATGTCAAGAACAACGAGGAAGTCATTACGGCCTACCTCGGTGCGGGACACTGAAGGTGCTTCTGACAATGAACAAAAATACTTTGACGCAAATAAACGCAGATTTTTTGCAGCTTGATCTGCGCCAATCTGCGTAATCTGCGGCAAGAAAGGTCTTCAACCATGAATTTTTTCCTGGAAGTCCTGATCGGCGGCCTGCTCTCGGGGGTCATGTACTCCCTGGTCGCGCTCGGTTTCGTGCTGATCTACAAGGCCTCCGGGGTTTTCAACTTTGCCCAGGGGGCGATGGTCTATCTGGCGGCGCTCTCCGTGGTCGGGGTCATGGAGTGGGGCGCGCCGCTGTGGCTGGCGGTGATCCTCGCCTTCGGCATCATGACTCTATTCGGTATCGCCACCGAAAAATTCGTGCTGCGCAAAATGGTCAACCAGCCGCCGATCTCGCTGTTCATGGCGACCATCGGGCTTGCCTTTTTTATCGAAGGGGTGGCCCCGATGATCTTCGGCAGCGCGCCGCGGGCACTGGAACTGGGCATTGTCGACGAGCCGATACCGTGGATCCTCGATAACTGGAACATGGTTATTTCCAAGTTTGATCTGGTTGCCGCCGGGGTTGCCTCGCTGCTGGTGGCGACGCTGGCTCTGTTCTTCCAGTACACCCGGGTCGGCCGTGCCTTGCGCGCCGTCGCCGACGACCATCAAGCGGCGCTGTCGATTGGCATACCGCTGCAGCACATCTGGGCCATCGTCTGGGGCGTTGCCGGTTTTGTGGCGCTGGTCGCCGGCATGATGTGGGGCGCCCGCAATGGTGTGCAGTTTGCGCTCACTTTCACGGCATTGAAGGCGCTGCCGGTGTTGATCCTCGGTGGCTTTACCTCGGTGCCGGGGGCGATCGTCGGTGGCCTGATCATCGGCGCTTCCGAAAAACTGGCTGAAATCTACATCCCGCCGGTCATGCAGGATTTGTTCGGCGGCAATTTCGGCGGCATCGAGGGCTGGTTCCCGTACATGCTGGCACTCATGTTCCTGCTGGTTCGCCCCGAAGGGCTGTTCGGTGAACGCCACATCGACCGCGTATAAGAGAGGGTAGAAGAAAATGCTTTATCGCGAAGCCGGCCAGTTCAAGACGACCTACGCCGCCGACCAGCAACTGTTCCCGATCCGTCAGGACCGCATCGCCATCGTCGCCTTGCTCGCCGTCGCGTTCGTCGGCGTGCCGTTGCTGGCCAGCGAGTACTGGTTCTCGGCGATCCTGATCCCGTTCCTGATCTTCGCCCTGGCGGCACTCGGGCTCAACATCCTGACCGGCTACGCTGGCCAGTTGTCGCTCGGTTCGGCCGCCTTTATGGCGGTCGGTGCGTATGCAGCCTACAACTTCGAGTTGCGCATCGAGGGCATTCCGCTACTGCTTTCCTTCATTCTTGCCGGGTTGACCGCAGCCGGTGTCGGTATCCTGTTTGGCCTGCCGTCGCTGCGCATCAAGGGTTTTTACCTGGCGGTGGCGACGCTGGCCGCGCAATTCTTCATCATCTGGTGCCTGACCAAGTTCCCCTGGCTGTCGAACAACTCGTCTTCCGGCGTCATCTCGACGCAGCGGCTGATCATCTTTGGACACGAACTAACGACGCCGGTCGAGAAATACCTGCTCGTATTGTCGATCGTCGTCGTCATGGCGCTGGCTGCCAAGAACATGGTGCGTTCAGCTACCGGGCGCGCCTGGATGGCGGTGCGCGACATGGATGTGGCGGCCTCGGTGATCGGTATCCGCCTGATGCCGACCAAACTGCTTGCCTTCGCCGTCAGTTCGTTCTACTGCGGCGTTGCCGGCGCGCTTTATGCCTTCTGCTATCTCGGCTCGGTCGAGCCCGATGGTTTCTCGCTCGACATGTCGTTCAAGATCCTGTTCATGATTATCATCGGCGGTGTCGGGTCGATCATGGGTAGCTTCCTCGGCGCGGCCTTCATCCTGCTCTTGCCCATCTTTCTCGATGTGGCACTGCCTTTTGTCGCCGACCTGTTCGACCTGCCCTTTGCCAGCGCTACCGTGTCGCACATCCAGATCGCGATATTCGGTGCGCTGATCATGTTCTTCCTGATCGTCGAACCACACGGGCTCGCCCGTTTGTGGCAGATTGCCAAGGAGAAACTGCGTCTGTGGCCGTTCCCGCACTAGGAATGGCGATTGTTCAAGCCACGGCAGCCCCGTCGTTTTTGTAAACCTGGAGGAGACATTCAATGATTAGAAATATAAAACCCGCCCTCGCCGCCGCCGCGCTATCGCTGGCCATGCTGGCGCAGCCTGCCGCAGCCGCCGAGGAGCAATTCTTCCCGCTCATCGACTACCGCGTTGGCCCCTACGGTTCGAACGGGCAGTCTTTTTACGGTGGCTTCATCGACTATCTGAACTACGTTAACCTGAAAGAGAAGGGCGTCAATGGCGTTTTGATGACCTACGAGGAATGCGAAACCGAATACAACAACGCCAAGGGCGTCGAGTGCTACGAGCGCCTGAAGAGCAAGGCGGCCAAATCCTCCGGCCCGATCCACACGATGTCCACTGGCATTTCCTACGCCCTGATCGACAAGTCCGCCCAGGACAAGCTGCCGCTCGCCATGATGGGCTACGGCCGCACCGATGCGGTGGATGGCTCGGTTTTCCCTTACGCTTTTCCGCTGATCACCACCTACCAGGTGCAGGCCTCGGCCATCGTCAAGTTCATTAAGGAGAAGCTAGGTGGCAGCTTGGCCGGCAAGAAGATCGTTTATCTGTATCACGACTCCGCCTATGGCAAGGAAGCCATCGTCGCCATGGAGGTTGAGGCCAAGCTGAACAAGTTCGAACTGGTGCAGATTCCGGTTGCTCATCCGGGCAACGAACAGGGCGCCCAGTGGCTGCGGATTCGTCAGGAAAAGCCGGACTATGTCGTTTTGTGGGGTTGGGGCGTGATGAACCAGACAGCGCTGAAGGCGGCACAGAAGGTCGGTTTCCCGCGTGACCGGATGATCGGTTCCTGGTGGACCGGTTCCGAGGAAGACGTGATCCCGGCCGGCGACGCCGCCAAGGGCTACATGGCGGCGACCTGGAACGTCTCCGGCAAACAGGTGCCGCTGATTGCCGACATCGAGAAGGTCGTTTACGGCGCTGGCAAGGGTAACCTGCAGGACGCGAGCAAGATCGGCACCGTCCTTTACAACCGGGGCGTTTCCGCTGCCGTGCTGTCGGTCGAAGCCATCCGCAAGGCGCAGGAAAAATATGGCAAGGGCAAGGCGATGAGCGGCGAGCAAGTGCGTTGGGCGCTGGAAAACCTGAACATCACCGATGCTCGCCTGAAGCAGATTGGTGCGACCGACCTGTTGCCGGAAGTCAAGACCTCCTGCGCTGACCACGCAGGCTCCGGCAAGGTGAAGATCCAGCAATGGGATGGCAGCAAATGGGTGCCGGTATCGGGTTGGATCGAGGGCAACAAGTCGCTGATCCACCCCTTGTTCCAGGCGTCGGCCAAGCAGTACGCCAAGGAAAAGGGCATCACACCGCGTGACTGCACCAAGGAAAAATAGGGCGAGAGAGCGGAAAGGCGAGGGGGAAGCCCCTCGCCATTTTCCGGTTTCCATGCTTCGGGAACAGCTATGAGCACACCTGCTGCTGCGGTCGACAACTATCTGAACATCAATAACATCGAGGTCATTTACGACCACGTGATCCTGGTGCTCAAGGGCGTGTCGCTGAACGTGCCGAAAGGCAAGATCGTCGCCCTGCTCGGTGCCAACGGCGCCGGCAAATCAACGACATTGAAGGCGATTTCGAATCTGTTGCACGCCGAACGCGGCGATGTGACCAAGGGTCTGGTCGAATACAAGGGCCAGCGCGTCGATCAACTGACGCCCAACGAGCTGGTCAAGCGCGGCGTCATC
The DNA here is from genome assembly GCA_016722705.1 of Candidatus Dechloromonas phosphoritropha. Lineage (NCBI taxonomy): Bacteria > Pseudomonadati > Pseudomonadota > Betaproteobacteria > Rhodocyclales > Azonexaceae > Dechloromonas > Candidatus Dechloromonas phosphoritropha. Next base: position 1,785,836 of record JADKGN010000004.1, read on the forward strand.
CAGGTCATGGAGGGCCGCCATTGCTTCGGCCACCTGACCATCGAGGAAAACCTGCTGACCGGCGCCTATACCCGCTCGCTTTCCCGCGGAGAACTCAGGGACAGCCTGGAGAAGGTCTATCACTATTTCCCGCGCCTCAAGACGCGACGTACTTCGCAGGCCGGCTACACCTCAGGCGGCGAGCAGCAGATGTGCGTCATCGGTCGCGCTCTGATGGCCAAGCCGGAGATGATCCTGCTCGACGAGCCGTCGATGGGTCTGGCACCACAGGTTGTCCAGGAAATCTTCGAGATCGTGAAGGACCTGAATACGCGCGAGCAGGTCAGTTTCCTGCTGGCCGAACAGAACACCATGGTCGCGCTGCGCTATGCCGATTTCGGCTACATTTTGGAGAACGGCCGGGTCGTCATGGAAGGCGATGCCGAAGATCTCAGAACGAATGAGGACGTCAAAGAGTTCTATTTGGGCTTGTCTTCTACGGGACGGAAATCCTTCAAGGACGTAAAGCATTACAGACGCCGCAAACGCTGGCTGTCGTAGATTGCAGTGCGGCACTCAGAGCTGCGTTGTCGCGCAGCTTGTTTGCATGAAGTAAACGGCGCCGCGCTCCGCCTTGCCCTGAGCGCCTTCTTTGCAATCTGCAGGCTGTTCGGCATCGAAGTGTTGCGGTCAACCGGGAAAAATGGAGAAAAATGAAATGAGCTTTTACGACCCTCTCGAAACCCGGGATGCCGAAGAGCGCGAGCGGGATTTGATGGACAAACTGGCGCGTCAGGTGGCGCATGCCAAGGAAACGACGAGCCATTATTTTCATGCATTGGCCGGGATCAATCCGTTCGGTGTCGTGACGCGCGAGGCGCTGGCCCGCCTGCCACTGACCCGCAAGCGTGACTTGATCGACCTGCAGAAAAAATCACCGCCGTTCGGCGGGCTGAATTCACTGGCGCCGCGCGACGCCAAGCGTGTATTCGCGTCGCCAGGGCCGATTTACGAAATGCAGGGCAAGGATATCGACCCGTGGCGCATGGCACGTGTGCTTTATGCCGCGGGTTTTCGCCATGGCGATCTGATTCACAACTGCTTTTCGTATCACTTCACGCCCGGCGCCTTTATATTCGAGGCCGGCGCCCGCAAGCTTGGCTGTCCGGTTTTCCCCGGTGGCACCGGGCAGACCGAACAGCAGGTGCAGGCCATCGCCGACCTGCGACCCCAAGCTTACGTCGGCACGCCTTCGTTCCTGCGCATCATCGTCGAACGGGCGGAAGAGATGGGTATCGATATCAGCTCGCTGCGCAAGGCTTGTGTTTCCGGCGAAGCGCTGCCCGCCGTGACCCGCGACTGGTTGCGCAAACGCGGCATCAGCGTGCGCCAGTGTTACGCCACCGCCGACATTGGCGCCATCGCCTACGAAACCGATGCCGAGGACGGCCTCGTCGTCGAAGAAGAATTGCTGGTCGAAATCGTCCGTCCGGGAACCGGCGATCCGGTAGCGCCGGGCGAGGTCGGCGAGGTCGTGGTCACCGGCTTCGACGCCGATTACCCGCTGATCCGCTTTGCCACTGGCGACCTTTCCGCCATACTGCCCGGTCGTTCGCGTTGCGGGCGCACCAACGTACGGCTCAAGGGCTGGCTCGGCCGCGCCGATCAGACGACCAAGGTCAAGGGCATGTTCGTTCATCCCGAGCAAGTTGCCGACCTGGCCAGGCGCCATCCGGAAATCCACCGCATGCGCCTGGTTGTCGACAACCCCGACGGTCAGGATCGCATGGTCCTGCACTGCGAAATCGAAGCCGTCAGCGAGGTGCTGGACAAGGCGGTTGCAGGCAGTCTGCGCGAAGTCACCAAGCTGCGCGGCGAGGTCGCCTTCTGCGCTCCCGGAGGGCTAGCGAACGATGGCAAGGTGATCGAGGATAGCCGCGTCTATTGATCGCATTTTGCTGCCAGTGCGCTTCGCAGCAGGAATTCTGGGGCTGGCGGTGGCGGTTGCCGCAGCTGGCGACGCCGAACTGCGACCTTCGGCAAAGCTGCTTCAGGCCAATCCCGAGGCCTGGCGGAACGGTCGCTGCGTGATTTACCGGGAGAGCAATCCCGAAGTGGCGGATGCTACCTTCTACTTCAAGGGTCGCATCGTGGCCGCTGGCGTGCAGACCCGGCGCCTGACCGTTTGCCCGCGGGTGCCAGAAAGGAGTATCGAGCAGTATACGCGCGAGGAATTCAACCATCTGCTGCTGGCCTATCCTTGCGTGTCATCCGGCAAATATGAACGAGACGTGCAGTCGGGAATGGTTCGCCTGCGCGTTGAACAATGGGAAACGCCGCACGCAAGGCGCGCCGCCAGCGGCGGGCGGCTCTATCGCGGCATGTTCATCGACACGAATCTGAAAGAAGGCATGGAAATCGAACTCGAAGCCGACCTCCTCGGCAGTTGCGAAGAATGAGCCGGCCGGGGCCACTGGCTGGCATCCGCGTTCTCGATCTGACCCGCCTCTTGCCGGGGCCGGTCGCCACGCTGCACTTGGCTGATCTCGGGGCGGAGGTGATCAAAATCGAGGACCCGCAGGTCGGCGACTATGCCCGCACGCTGGGCACCGGGCAGGGCGCGGACAGCGCCTACTTCCGGATGATCAACCGCAACAAGCTGGGCCTGCGGCTCGATCTAAAGAAGCCGGAAGGCGTCGACGTCTTCAAACGCCTTGCTAGCGCCGCCGATGTGATCGTCGAAAGTTTCCGGCCGGGGGTCATGGACAAACTCGGCGTCGGTTATGCCGTGATCGCCCCCCTCAACCCGCGGATCGCCTACTGTTCGATCAGCGGCTACGGGCAGGATGGTCCGTACAAGGATCTGGCCGGCCACGACATCAACTATCTCGGCTACGCCGGGGTCCTCGACCAGATCGGCTGCGAAGGCAGCAACCCCGCGATCCCGAATTTCCAGATCGCCGACCTGCTCGGTGGGGCGCTGACCGCCGCGTTCGGCATCCTGGCGGCGGTGGTCGAAGCGCAGCGCAGCGGCAAGGGGCGCTACATCGATGTAGCGATGACCGACAGCGTGCTGGCGCACACCTATTTTACGATGCTGCGCCTGAACGACAGCGGCCATTCGGTTCCGCGTGGCAGCGACCTGCTCGCGGGCGGTTTGCCCTGTTACGGCGCCTATCGCTGTGCCGACGGCAGGCACATGGCGGTCGGCGCGCTGGAAGGCAAGTTCTGGAAGCTCTGTTGCGAGGTTCTTAGCCGCCCGGAATGGGTCGGGCGGCAATGGGATGCCAGCCTGCGCGCCGAGGTGGCCGCCGTGTTCGTAACGCGACCACGAGACGACTGGGCGAACCTGTTTGCTGCGGTCGACTGCTGTGTGACGCCGATTTTGACGCCGGAAGAAGCACTGGAGAACGAGCAGATCGCGGCGCGCGGCATGGTGTTTCAGGAAGACGGCCTGGCCCAGTTCGCCCCGCCGCTGAAGATGTCCGAGTTCGAATTCTCGATCTACCAGTCGGCCCCCGCAGCCGGCCAGCACACTGCGGCAATCCTCGCCGCCGCCGGCTACAGCTCCGCCGAAATAGAACATCTGGCAGCCAGCGGCGCCCTTGGCTGAGCAAGTTCTGAAGCGTTTGCGGAGGAGCGAAGAGCGAGGCGTCCGGTCTTCACAGAAGCCCCCTCGCTGTGGCAAGAGGCAAAGGCGGAGGCCAATCGCGGTGTCTGGCCGGAACCAGTCAGGAACGGCCGTTTGGTTGTTCAGTAGAGCAGCCATTTGAACGGCCGCTCTACTTCTGATACTTGCCGGACGGTCTACGCATGAAGCTCGGCCTTTACCGATAACCCACTTGGAGAAGTAATCCGTCCGTCATGCATCAAATATCGGACATTCGATCCAACTCATGGCATCGCAGCGCCCCACTCGTCCGAACAAGAAATTTTCCTTAAAGAAGGGAATCGGCTTTGCTAGTGTCAGGGGGAACCCGCTTTACGCCTTTGTTATTCAGGTCGTAGTGGAGGTTGCCGACAGTTGCCGGCCGACCGAGAATCAGGCTACACCGAGTTCTGAATAATATTGAGCGATCGCTGGAATGCTACCGATGCGCTGCATATGCGTTTTGAGCTTCGGTGCCACGGTCTCGATCAAATTGGCAGGAATGTGCTCTAACTGGCCGGAGCTGAGTCCGCGCACCGCGACGAATACTTTCAGATCGGCAATGGTCAGGCGGTTGTCCGCAAAATATTCGCTGCCGTGGCTTTCAAGTTGATGCTGCAGCCATCGCAAGTACTGCGGCAACGCTCCGGACACCAAAGCCTCACGAGCATTCCTCAAGTTATCCCCTTTCATGCCGAACGTCGCCACCAATTTGATATTCAAGTCTTCCAACGCACCCATCACCTCGTCACATAACAAGGCCTGTAAATGATCTTCGGGATACAAACCGGTCAGTTTTCCGACGTAGCGGGTGATCGCGTCACTTTGCGTGATCTGCAGATCATTGATGTGCAGGGTCGGCACCTGATTCAGCGGTGTCGTCTTACGGACTTCCGGAAAGTCACTCGACGCAAAACGATAGTCTTCAAACTCGATCCCGCCGATGTGTAACGCCAGTCGCGCCGGTTCCGCCCGCCCTCCTGGAAAATCAAAATAGGTGAGTTTCAATTTGTCCATGTTTCGATCCCAGTCTTAACGATTAGTATTTATCAGCCGCGAGGTGCCTTACAGTAGGGACATTGCGAGCTAACTTTAGTTGCCTCTCCCGTTGAAGGAGAATACTCGTACACCTGAGGAGTTGGCTAAATGGGCACACCACGCATTGTGGTTTTGACCGGTGTTACCAGGGGGTTGGGGCGCGCCCAATCCTCGTGACTTAGCATCTTGTCATGGAGCGGTTTTGTAGGCATGAGACTTGTGTGGCTTGGGTCGAATAGGTCGCGGTCGGTTTCGGTTGGGGATGAATTTTTGAAGGTTCAGGACAATCTCGGAGAACAGTGCGGCGACGATGCGCGAGGTCAAGCGAAGGCGGCCGGTGAGCACTTGGGGCAGCAGACGGCGCAGATGCGAGAAAGCCAAGGTGCGATTGATACGCCACGGCGAATCTGGGGCGATGAGGTGCTCCGTGGCCAGATAGACCGCCAGCGCATTGAGGTTGTCGCAGAGCATCTTGGCGCCGACGTCCTGACAGGCCGCGAGCCAGGTCAAGCCAGACGTATGCTCAAGCGACAGGCGATGCTTGAGGCGCTTGAAGGCCTCTTCGATGCGCCAGCGCCGATGATAGAGATCTGCGAATGCAGGCGCCGGATACTGCGCACTGTCGAGCAAGGACGTCATGAGCACGCGCACCTTACCGGCGGGTGTCACTTGGCGGATCAGGCGCACGGTCGAGGCCTGGCGGGGACACTCATAATCGACGGCATCCCGGCAATTCGGCGGTGGCAGGGTCACCACGGTGTCGTCCTGGCCGGAGCGCATGAACTGCGTGATGGCGGCAAAGGTCGACGACGAATCGCAGCGCATGCAAAAGGGAATCTCCCGATGCAGCAAGGCGGCCACCAGCCACGCGCCCGGGTAACCGCGGTCGAGCAGCAGCATGTCGTGGCGGTCAATCCGGTCCAGGCGCTCGAACAGCATCTGCCGCTCACCAACCAGGGGGCTGTGCAGGATCAGCGAATCGAACAACTCGATGCCCGGACGAAACAAGCCGAACAGCGTCGCCTCGCGCACACACCGCTTGCCCTCCGCGTTGAGCAAGGTCAAGCGAACCTTGGAGGCATCGGCGGCCAGAACCCGCAATCCCTGCCAGAGCGGCTGACCGGGAAGGGCTTCATCGACCAGCCGCAGCAACTCTGTGTTGAGCGGATCGAAGACATTCGCATAGAGGCGGCTACGCGCCTTCGAGAACGCACTGGCGGTCACCACCCGAGACAAGCGGGTTCGCCGCGCCAGCAGCGTGAAGAACGCATCGAGTTCGCCCTGCACGGCCCCACGCACACCGCTGAGCAGGAAAGCGATCAGATCGGTGAAGGGCAATCCACGGCTGCGCGTGAAATTCCGGGAATCACGGCGAGCCGCTTCGCGAAAGGCTGTGCTCTGAATGAAGTCCACAAGCCTGAAAAGCACATTGACATATTTAGGACGGCATATTTAACCTATAAATATCAATCCGTTACGAGACCCAATTCTACCCCGATATGGCCGGCTTATCGCGGCGGCTGTAAAATATGCAAACGCGCTAAGTCAAGAGGATTGGGGGCGCGCCATGCTCAAAGAACTGGTGGCCGCCGGTCATGCCGTAGCTGGATGCGGTCGCAATGCCGGGCACATCGAAACCCTTCGCCGGGAATATCCTGCACCCCATCGCTTTGCCAGCGTCGATGTCAGTGACGATGTTCAGGTATCCAATTGGGCAGTTCACATACTCAATATCGTCGGCATCCCTGATCTTCTGATCAACAATGCCGCTGTGGTGAACACGAATTCCCCGCTCTGGGAGATCCAGGCCAGTGAATTCGACGGGCTGACCAGCGTAAATATCAAAGGTGTCGCGAACGTTATCCGACACTTCGTACCCGCGATGGTCAAAGTAAATCGCGGGGTGATTGTCAATTTCAGTTCGGGCTGGGGACGGAGCACATCGGCTGGTGTTGCAGCTTATTGCGCTACCAAATGGGTGATCGAGGGGTTGACCAAGGCGCTGGCGCAGGATTTGCCCAAGGGAATGGCGGCTGTGCCGCTGAATCCCGGAATTATTGATACGGACATGCTGCGTACCTCGTTCGGCAATGCGGCAGGCACTTACGAATCGCCAGAGCGGTGGGCAGTACGAGCAGTCCGGAAAATTCTGGCTCTAATTCTAAGTAGCGTTCAAGTTGAGACTAACGATCCATGGCCATGCGGTCAGGCTGCGCAGCCCTGAGGTATTTGCTGCCAGACGTGGAAGGCCTGTTTCCAACTGGCGGATGACACTACCGAGGTCGGCAAACACACGATTGTGAAACTCCTTCTCCCGCACCTCATCCCAGACGTGCTCCTGCGGGTTGAGTTCGGGCGCGTAAGGTGGCAGGCGCAGCAGACGAATGTTCTCTGGCACTTGCAGATCTTTCGATACGTGTGAGCTGGCACCGTCGACGACCATCAGCATGAACTCCTTTTTATGCGCGGTACTGACTCGGGCCAGGAACGCCGTCATCTGTTCGGTGTTCATCTGCCGACAGGTCATCCAATCCAACTCGCCTTCGATGGGGCTGACGGCGCCATAAAGGTAGATGAACTCCCGCTCGTAGCCGTTGCAGACCATTGGCCGTGCTGGGTTGGGTGCCCAGCAGCGACGAATTCGCACCATGCGCCCAAAGCGCGCTTCGTCCTGAAACATCAGGCGCACCCGGCGACCCCGAATCGCTTCCTGTTTCAAGAGGGCTGCCAGTGTTTCGGGAAGTTTTTTTCCCACGCTTCCTGGATCTGCGGATCACTCTTCGGATGCCGGGTGTCGGGTGCGACCTTGCGCCAGCCGTGCCGCGCCAACAGGCGATACACGACAGAGGCGGCCACAGGACGTCCCAGCTTTTGCGCTAACGCGGCACGCAGTGGCGAAACGACCAGGATTCCCCCTTCACTGGAGGCCTGCACCCAAGGGGCCAGGAAACGATCCTCCTCTTCCAGTGGCAGCGAAGCTCGCCGGCGACCACCCCAATTCGGTCGGATTGCGTCCGGTTTGGCCAACAGCCGGCGCAGGCGCGCTTGTAGCCTGGGCACGGTGGCTCGACCTATGCCCAGTACCGCTGCGGTCTGCTCCAGCGTCGCTCCCAATAGCGCCGGTAGCAGCACCGCCTGCGCACAGCGCAGGGCCTCAACATTATCGGCGTCTCTCACGGCCGCTTGGGCCTGCGTCACCAATTTCGGATCTACTCGCCGCGGTCTGGCCATGTCAATGCCTCCCAAGTATCTTGTACTTAGGAATATTCTAGCATTAGTATCACTTTGAACGCCAATTCGAATTAGGCTTAGGGATTCCGGCAAGTCGCTCAGCGTCGATTGACGCTTACGGATTGTTCAGTATTGCTTCACCATGCTTGAGAATGGCGATTATCAGGCAATAAGAGGCTGGAAATGCGGAGGCGGTGGCGGCTATCCGTATACGTTGCCGCCGAATGCAAAGACCAGCTGAGTGGCCACCGACGTAATCTGGAACATTAACCGGCGTATTGGGTCACATGGATGAGGATTGCAAAAGCCAGATCGAGGTTGCGCTTGGCGAGTATGAGAAGCGGAAAGGCGCCGGTTGGTGCTCACCGGAACCTCAAAATTTTAGGAACTGATTGGCCGTGATTAAGCCACCGGCCTGAACAGGCGTCACTGCTGGAGCCGGTTTTTCGACTTCGTTGAAAATGCAAAAAAAACTGTCACAGTTGTTGAAGGATATTCGGGCTTGCACCCATTGCGTCGGTGACCTGCCGTGCGGCCCCCACCCCGTCTTGCAGGTGCACCAATCGGCACGGCTATGTATTGTCGGCCAGGCGCCCGGCCGAAAGGTGCACGAAACGGGCATTCCGTGGGACGACCCGTCGGGCAACCGCTTGCGTAGTTGGCTTGGGCTGACACCGGCGCAATTCTATGACCCGCAGAAAGTCTCCATTGTCCCGATGGGCTTTTGCTATCCGGGCAAAGCAGCGTCCGGCGACAAGCCGCCGCGTCCGGAATGCGCTCCTCGCTGGCACGAGCAACTGATTGCCCATTTGCCCAACATTGCCCTTACCTTGCTGATAGGCCGGTATGCACAAGCTTACTATCTCGGTAGTCGCCGCAAAGCGAAGCTGGGCGATACCGTCGAAGCGTGGAAGGAGTATTTGCCACTGGGGTATCTCCCGCTACCGCATCCCTCTCCACGCAACCAGCCATGGTTTGTTAAAAACCCCTGGTTTGAAGATGAACTGGTGCTGGTGCTTCAAAATGCAATCCAGTCCTTGAAGCTATAAGGATTCAAGCTCCGAACTGTCGTGTCGTGTCGCGGCGATTCCATGGCGTGTCACTTCGAGATGTCAAATATCTGAGTCAAGGGAATTGTCATGCGAGTATGGAGGCTCCAGCACTCCCGCCAGCGGCGATCCCTGGCTAACCAGCCCCTGAGGAAAGGACTGATAGAGAAACTGGCGGCCGGCTTCATCGATAAAGTCTTTCTCGCCGAATGCGATGAGGATTGGATGACCGGGAAAATTTATCTCAACTTGAAAGACTGAGTTCAACCCAATGGAATCGCCTGAGAACTTTTACAGAAAAAACGTTGCACTGCCCAACAAGAGCGTATCACGCCGTTGCGAGAGGCAGATTTCCAGCGTGAAGGTGAAACGCGGGTGGCGATGAACAACAGTGACGGCAGGTATCCCAGGTTTTGGGAAGCGCACCTCATAATCCTCAAGGCGACGCAGTTCGACTCAAAATCCAAGGTCATCCGCGATGATGAACTCCAGATCCTTGATTTGGGAAATGCCTATGCGCGGATAGTAAATTTTAATGACGATACCCTTGGCGACCGTGAACTAAAGCCGCGAATTTCCGAGGCTGGTGCCTGCCATATCCGTGCCAGCATGAGCCCAAGTAGGGTGAGAAGTGGTCCGTGGTGCGTGCATGATCACTCCCCTGTCGCTTGGTTGCTAACGAATGAAAGGGACTTCCCCGTCCCGAAGTAGCAGCGGAAGCCACCGGCAGCGATTGCTGCCATGATTGAGTTTCCAGACTGAATCATTCATTCGAAAGGGGAAGTCCATGAGTATTGTCACCGCCGGCATTGATCTCGCCAAGAATGTATTCGCTTTACATGGCATTGACCAGAGCGGCCAGGCAGTTTTTGTCAAACCGAAGGTGGCGCGTAGCCAATTGCTGGAGATGGTCGCCAATCTACCGCCTTGTCTGATCGGTATGGAGGCCTGCTCGGGTGCGCATCACTGGGCAAGACTGTTCCGGCAGTTCGGGCACACCGTCAAACTGATGGCGCCCAAATTCGTGGCGCCGTACCGGATGAGCGGCAAGCGCGGCAAGAATGATGCGGCGGATGCCGCCGCGATCTGCGAAGCCGTCACCCGGCCCAATATGCGCTTCGTGCCAATCAAGGACATCGACCAGCAAGCCATCCTCTGTCTGCACCGCACCCGGCAAGGCTTCATCGAAGAGCGCACCGCCCTCTACAACCGTCTGCGCGGGTTGATCAGCGAGTTCGGCATCGTCCTGCCGCAGAAAGTCGAGCGCCTGCGCCGGGAAATCGGCGCCCACCTCGAACAACTACCCGGCTGGGCCAACCGCTGTGTCGGCGATCTTCTTTCCCACGCTGACCGTCTCAACGAACGCATCACGGAATACGCCCCGGAGAAAGTCCCCTTGGGGGACGACCGCGCCATCGCCGAAGCCGCCCGGCAAGATCGGCGCAGCCGCCAGCTCATGCAACTGCCCGGCCTCGGGCCGACCACTGCCAGTGCCCTGGTCGCCAGTCTGGGTGGTGGGCACGACTTCAAGAACGGCCGCCAACTCGCCGCCTGGGTCGGCTTGGTTCCAGGTCAATACAGCAGCGGCGGCAAAGCAAGATTGGGCAGGATTACCAAAGCGGGTGACGCCTACCTGCGCAGCCTGCTCGTCATGGGTGCCCGCTCTGTCCTCGCCGGTCTGGGTGACAAGCAAGATCGCTTCAGCCGTTGGGCTCGCGCCCTGGTTGAACGACGCGGCTACTGGAAAGCGGCGGTCGCCATTGCTGCCAAGAATCTGCGGCTGGCCTGGGCCGTCATGAAATATGGGGAAGATTTCCGGTTGACCGCGGAACCCGCCTGAACAGTCGAAAAAAGCGTCTATAGGGAAAAATCTGGAAAGGGATCACAGGCCGCTCGCTGGCGGCCAAATACCAGCGAAGCACTGCCAACGTTGATGTGAAGCGGTTTGGACCCGCGCGGGGTATGCCTGATTAGCTCAAGGGGAAGAAGTCATTCCCGACTAACGAATGAGGCCCTCGCGCGCGTCTTTCATCAGGGTCCGGGCAAGAAGCCCAACATGACCGGTTGTAGTACCGCAGTCCTTCACCTTCTTTGCTTCGACATGGCAGACCAGATGGGCAGACAGATCATTGAGGCAGAACAACAATGAGACAGCAAAAATCAGAAACCCGCTTGCTAAATATGGGGAAGCCCTTGTAGTTGGCTAAGGCCGGCCGCTGCGGTGGCGTCCGCGATCAGTAGGGCGTTCTCCTGCGGCAGCCGGCCAGCCGGGATGGAGTTGTCGCCTGCGACAAGACGGGCCAGCATCGCGGCCTTCTCGGCGCCAGTCACGAGCCACAGGATACGTCGCGCCCGAAGCAGCGTCGGGTAAGTGAGAGTCATGCGCCAGCAACCATGGTAGGGGCTTGCCAGGGCGACGGCTCCGGTCGAATCGAGTACGGGGTCGCCGGGTATCAGCGAAGCGGTGTGGCCGTCGGAACCGAGACCGAGGTGCACGAGATCGAATATTGGCGGCGTCCCGGCAAGCGCGTGCACCGCCTTGGCGTAGGCGGCGGCCGCCGCGTCGAGATCGTCCGCGTCCACGGGCATTGGGTGGAGCTGGTCGTAATTTAGCGGTGCATGTGCCAACAGGCTTGTCTCGATGTGGGTAAGGTTGCGCTCATTGCTTCCGGCAGGTGCGACGCGTTCATCCACTTGCATGATCTGCACGTCGGACCACGGCAGGCTCATGTCGGCGAACGCGCGTAGCATCAACCACGGTGTGCTACCGCCGCTGACCGCCATCACGAATCGTCCGCGTTCAGCGACGCCGGTGCGTGCATCAGCGGCGATGACGTCGGCGGCACGCTGCGCCGCCGCAGCGGCATCGGCCAGCACTTCGATTTTCACGTCACAGGGTCCGAAGTTGTCGGATCCAGCCAGCCGCCAGGAGGCGTCATGCTGCCGTTGACTTGCGCCGGCCCCCAGGTATCAGGTTCGTACGGATAAATCGGCGTATCCGCCTTTAAGACGGGATCAACGATGCGCCAGGCTTCCTCGACGTAATCCTCGCGCGCGAACAGGGCGCGGTCGCCGGCCATCGCATCGCTCAACACGCGCTCGTAGGCATCCATCTCCTGCGCGCCGGCGCGGTGGCTGGCGGTCAATTCAACCGGCTGGCCAGTCATGCGGTCTTCCGGGTCCATCACCGTGGTGCCGATAGCAATGGTCATGTCTGGGCTGATGCGGAAGCGGAAATGGTTGGGCACACCGGCGCAACTCGGAAACATCTTCGGCGCCCGATGCAGACGGACCAAGACTTCAGTACAGGTCACCGGCAGGCATTTGCCGGCGCGGATAAAGAACGGCACACCGGCCCAGCGCCAGGAGTCAACTTCCAGGCGTAGCGCGGCGAACGTCTCCTTCCGCGAATCGGGCGCAACGCCGGGCTCCTGACGATAGCCGACGAACTGGCCACGCACCAGATGCTTCGTTTCAATCGGCGGAATCGACTTCAGTACTTTCACCTTCTCGTCGCGCATCGATTCAGCATCGGCGCGCGCCGGCGGCTCCATTGCCAGATTCGCCAGTACTTGGAACAGGTGGTTCTGGACGACGTCGCGGATGGTGCCAACCTGGTCGTAGAAGGTCCCGCGTCCCTGCACGCCAAAATCCTCGGCCATGGTGATCTGCACGCTCTTGACGAAGCGGCGATTCCAGAACGACTCGAGAAATGCATTGGTGAACCGGAAAAAAACCAGGTTGTGCACCGGACGCTTGCCGAGGTAGTGGTCGATGCGAAAGATGTGACTCTCGTCGAAAGTTGCGAGCAGGATGCGGTTAAGTTCGCGCGCCGAGGACAGGTCGCGGCCGAACGGTTTCTCGACCACGACCCGCGAACCTTCGGCGCAGCCGGCGTCGCACAACTGCTTGACCACCGAACCGAACAAGGCCGGCGGAATCGCCAAGTAGTGGGCCGGGCGTTGCGCCGGTCCGAGCGCCTTGCGCAGCGACTGGAAAGTCGCGGCATTTGCGTAATCGCCATCGACATAGCGGAGCAACGCGGCAAGGCGCTCGAAAGTGGCAATGTCAAACTGGCCGTGCGCCTCGATGCTATCGCGTGCCCTCGTCTTCAATTGGTCCAGGGTCCAGCCGGCGCGGGCAACGCAGATTACCGGCACGTCAAGGTGACCGCGCCGGACCATGGCGTTCAGCGACGGGAATATCTTCTTGTAGGCAAGATCACCAGTAGCGCCAAAGAAGACCAGCGCGTCGGAATGCTGTTCGTTCATCGTCTTTCCCTTTGCGCTCTACTTCGCCGCTGGCTTTTCGTGATGTCCGCCGAATTCATAGCGCATCGCCGAGAGCAGCTTGTCCTGAAACTCGGCGGCGCCACGTGAACTGAATCGCTCGTAGAGTGCGGTCGTCAGTACCGGCACCGGTACGCCTTCATCAATAGCGGCCTTGATGGTCCACCGACCCTCGCCCGAATCGGAGACCCGCCCGGCGAACCGCGACAGCGTCGGGTCCTTGCTCAACGCGCTCGCGGTCAGGTCAAGCAGCCACGACGAAATGACGCTGCCACGCCGCCAGAGTTCTGCGATATCGGGCAGGTTGAGATCGTACTGATAGCGTTCTGGATCACGCAATGGAGTCGTTTCGGCATCCGTTGAGTGCGCCTCATTGCCGATGTTGGCGGCGCGCAGCACATTCAGCCCCTCTGCGTAAGCGGCCATGAGCCCGTACTCGATGCCGTTGTGGACCATCTTGACGAAGTGGCCGGCGCCGTTGATGCCGCAATGCAGGTAGCCCTGTTCGGCCGTGCCTGTCGGCTTGTCGCGGCCGGGCGTGTGTGCAATCTCGCCGATGCCCGGTGCCAGTCGGGCAAATATCGGATCTAGGTGCCGCACCGTATCGACTTCGCCGCCGATCATCATGCAGTAGCCGCGTTCCAGCCCCCAGACACCGCCGCTAGTGCCGACGTCCACATAGTGGATGCCCTTGGGCGCCAGTTCCTTGGCCCGACGGATATCGTCGACAAAGTAAGAGTTGCCGCCGTCGATCAGGATGTCGCCGGCATCGAGGTGCGGCAGTAGATCGGCGATGGTCGCGTCGACGACGGCGGCGGGTACCATCAGCCAGAATGCACGTGGCCGCGTCAGCCTCTTTGCCATGTCGGCGAGCGAAGTGGCCCCAACCGCCTTTTCGCCCACCACCGCGTCGATGGCCTGCGGCGACATATCGAAGACCACGCATGCATGCCCTCCCGCGATGAGCCGGTGCGTCATATTAGCGCCCATGCGGCCCAATCCGATCATTCCCAATTGCATTGCGATGTCCTTTCCTGAAATTACTTTCGATTTCGTTGGAACTAAGCCACCGGCTGCCAAAGCTGGAAGCCGCCCAGGAATGCATTGGCGTTGTCGCCGAGGCGGCAGTTGGGCGGCAGCTCGGCAAGCTTCTTGGCGTTACCGCCGCCGATGACGATGTCGTCAGGCTCAAGCGCGGCGCGGAGGCGTTCCACAACGTCCACCACCTGCTTGCGCCACTTCTTCCGACCAAGGCGTTCGAGGCCATGCAAGCCAACGTAGTCTTCGTAGGTGGCTTTCTTGTAAGGCAGGTGACCCAGTTCCATCGGTTCGATAATGCCGTCTACAATCATCGCGGTACCGAGTCCGGTACCCAGGCCGAGGAAGAGCATCTTTCCACCCTTGTAGCTTCCCAGCGCCTGCATGGCGGCATCGTTGATCACCTTGGTCGGGCAACCAAAAGCGGCTTCGTAGTCGAAGCCGCCCCAACCCGGTGCAAGGTTGTGGGGTTCGGCTACCGGCCGGTTGCGCAGCACCGGTCCCGGATAGCCGATGGCAACGGCATCGTATTTCCAGTTCCCCGCCAGCTTCTTGACACTCGCGACCATCTGCTTCGCCGTCAAGTCCGGACCCGAATCGAACTGCCGAGGCAAGATGCGACCGCCGGCGAGAATCTTTACGTGAGTCCCTCCAACATCGATCACCAGCACGTTCATTGCACACTCCCCATAGCCACAAAACCCGGATCGCCGGCTCCACTTTACGCGGGGGTTTGCTCGGGCGCCTAGACGGACTTCTCTAGATCAGCGCTCTTCGACGTGATGGCACCTATCAGATCGTTCCAAGACTTGATGAACGAAGCTACTCCTTCGTCCTGCAGGCGGGCGGCTAACGCATCAACATCTACACCGGCCCTGGCGAAGTCGGCGAGTACGGCTTCGCAGTCGCCACCGTCCGCTGGTATGGCCGCACCGAGTTCGCCGTGGTCGGCAAACGCTTTCAATGTCGGCTCGGTCATGGTGTTGATCGTCAATGGGGCAGCCAGCGCACCAATGTATAGAACATCGGATGCTTTCGGATCCTTGGTGCCTGTACTTGCCATCAAGAGACGCTGCGGCCGGGCGCCAGCATTGAGGGCACGCTGGTAGCGCGGCGTCGCTAGCAGATCGTAATAAGCCGCGTAAGTGCGTTGGCCGATTGCGACACCGAGCCTATTGATAAGGGCATCGGGAACCTTGCCTGCGACCGCCACATCCCAGCGACTGACGAATAGCGATGCCACCGAGGCAACGTCAGGCTTCAGGCCAGCGGCAACGCGACGCTCAATGCCGCGCAGCCACGCGTCGGCAGTCGCAAGGTACTGTTCGCGGGAAAACAGTAGCGTGACGTTGACCGGAACGCCGGCGAAGATCAATTCTTCAATCGCCGGTATGCCTTCGCGCGTACCGGGCACCTTGATGAACAGGTTGCTGCGCCGGGCGCGTACATGCAAGTCCTTGGCCGCTGCAATCGTCGCATTGGTGTCGCGGGCAAGCAGCGGTGAAACTTCCAGTGATACCCAACCATCGACACCACAACTGAGATCATGGACCGGCAGGAAGAGATCGGCCGCCTGCGTGATGTCTTCCAATGCCAAGGCAAAGAATAACTGTTCGCCAGTCCTCCCCGCTTCGAGTCCGGCACTAATCGCTGCGTCATAGTCTGTGCTATGTTTGATCGCCTGGTTGAAAATCGTCGGATTGGAGGTCAGTCCGGTCACGGACAGTTCGTCAACATAGCGCTTGAGAGTGCCGCTGTTGAGGAGATCCCTCGTGATGTTGTCCAGCCATAGGCTTTGGCCGAAATTGTGGAGCGTACGAGTTGCCTTCATAGCTTGCCTCCGAAAATGTTGTTGAACAACCTATCGACATCGCCGGCGCTGCCGATGTTCCTCAAGTGTTGAAAATTGCGACAATGGCTGGGAGCCTCGCTATTCAGCTTGCTGTGTCCAGGCCAGGTGAAGATATCTCTGGAAACAATGGAGACCTGTCGGCTATCGGGAACTGCGCAAGCGCGGGGTATCCGTGCGCGAAGCGTGGAACACCAGCAAGTCAGCGCATGGGCCATGGCGGCTGTCGAAGACGCCGGCATTAGATTTCGCGCTACCATTACGCTTCTTCGAAACCTTGGGACTGCCCACTTGAGTTCGACAGTTCAAGGCAAAAAATGCCGTTTTTTGACAGGGTGGCAGCGTAGCCATGCGGGTTTGAGGGCGATTTGCCAAAAAGTCGTGTAGTGGCACGCTGTTGGTTTTGTAAGCTTTATCCTAAAAACCGCAGTTACCCGATTCCATTCGCATGATTCTCAAGAAATTGGTGGGCGAGAGGTGGTCCGACACCGGCTAGAACGCGCTTGAGATGATCGCAGACGAGTTGCCAGAGGGATGTCACATTCAACTGCTCCGCAGCAGAGGTGACCCAGCCCTGAAGCAAAGCAGAGACACGCATCAGAGCTTCCCGTGCCTTGCCGAAATGGGCGTGCAAACCGGTCAGCGTGATCGTTGTCTGGCCTGCATGCTCGGTCTTGCGTCCAACCGACGACATCAACCATGGCCGGCTGGTGATGGCTTCGCGGCGCGCTCCGGAATTGGCCAAACGTACGAACAGACTCCACCAGTTGTCCCCAGGGACTTCCTTTGGTCGTAGATCAGCGCTACCGCACGGGACGAGAGCTGGCAGCGATGCAGGTCATGCGTGGTGAAGCCGCCCCAGCCCCACTGGTTCTTCAGTTCGTCAAAGGTGTTTTCGGCATCCGCACGGTCACGGTAGAGTTGGCCCAGGCTGAGAATCTCATAGGCGGTATTGGTGACCAATACCGAATACTCATAGCCGGTGATTTGT
This sequence comes from Candidatus Dechloromonas phosphoritropha, assembly GCA_016722705.1. Taxonomy (NCBI): domain Bacteria; kingdom Pseudomonadati; phylum Pseudomonadota; class Betaproteobacteria; order Rhodocyclales; family Azonexaceae; genus Dechloromonas; species Candidatus Dechloromonas phosphoritropha. The sequence continues at coordinate 1,802,949 of JADKGN010000004.1, forward strand.
TTGCCGGTCTTGCGGTTCGCCTCGACAAAGCCCAGCAGTTGCTGGCCGCTGTCTTCCTGGGCAACCACGATCTCACCCTTGAGTGGGCGGCGCAGAACCAGCACGCGCCTTGAGGCCTCCCAGCCGGCGAGCTTCAGTTCGCCGTCCTTGCCTTCCCAGCCCTGACCGGCATCTGTCCAACCGGCTTCACGGAACAGGCGCCCGATGTGGCGCCCGATGTGGCGTTTGACGTTCTTCGAGAGCTTGAGTTTGAACAGGTAAGGCTGTTCGCGCTCTTCCAGCGCCGCCATCAGTGGATCGTTGCCGAAGGCGCAGTCGCCCCGCACCAGCTTCGGCTTCTTCGGCGCAGGCAGGTCATCAAGGATCTTCAGCAGCCCCGCCTGAGTATGTTTGGCTGCGTGTTCGTTGCCGGCATGGACCTTGACGCCCAGTACCAGGCGAGTACCTGCCATGAGGTAGGTGTGATAGCTGTGAGAGGGGCGGCCCGGCTTTGTCGGGTTGTAGGAAACGATGGCGCCTTCCTGATGACCGTAGAGCGGTTTGACGGTGGCGTCGGTGTCGAGAATCCAGCCAGCATCCAGCAGTGGGACGACGCTGTCGGCAAGGTGCCGATCCAGCCAGGCTGTGCCTTCGACTTCCGGGATGCGCTTCAGAGCATTGCGCAGTGCGTCCTCAGAGATGAATGGCACTTACTTAAGCTTTTTGAGATGTCCATTTTTCATGACGATAGCTTTGGCGAGATTACGTGGTTTGGTGAGCATTGGATAGGGTTTAGGTCGTCGTTTGACGGCGCGAGGCTCGATCCGGCCCGGTCGGTTACCGACCTGTTGTTGGGCGATTAAAACGAATAGTTCGCTGTGTATGTTGTGATGGCTGCGGCTCGCAAAGGGTGCCCAGGCGAGCCAGATTTGCACGGTATGCTTGAAGCTCAGTTGGCGCGGCAATCTGTGGGAGAGCATTGCAGCCTGAGCCATCATTAAGCGAATCAGATTGTAGGCGAGGAGATAGACCCAGATTTCCTTGATCGCCATCGCAGGCGTCAGGCAACTCAGTCGTTCCATGCCGAGCGTGGTCTTGATGTTGCGCAGATCGAGTTCAACGTGCCAGCGATCCCGATAGAGCGATTTCAAGGCAGTCTTGTCGGTTTGTTTTGGGCAAAGCAATGTCGTCACCCGTGTCTTGCCGCCGACCCGAAGCTCGCGTACGGTCAGACTCTCGGGGGCCTGATCGTAGTCGGCCTGAGGCATCCAGTCGGGTTTGCTGACGGGTTTTGGCAGCACGATCAGATGATCGCACTGCCCCAACTGCCGACCTCGGCAAAAATCGGTGGTGCGTTGCCGCGCGCCATTTTGTTCAAACACCGCATCAATGCACCGCTCGCGCAATGAGCAGAGGAGAAAATAGGTGGCGTAGAAGGCGTCGCCCAACAGTAAATCACCCTGCTCCAGAGAATCGAATATCGAACGCAGCAACGACTGCTCATCGCTGCCCTTGCCTCGACAGGAGCCGGTCGCGGCATTGAGGACCGCCCCGCTACCCAAACAAACGAGCCCAACGATCCGGCACTGCGGGAAACCCAGCCCCGGCTTCTGGCTCGTCGGTTGCGGGTAGACGACCTGATTGTCTGAGGTGTCGGGCATTACGACGGTCGTCCCGTCCACCAGACGGACGGGACGACCCCGCCAATGCCAAGCTGTCGGCGCCTGCGTGGCGACTCTTTGCCCCACGTGGCACGCCAGTGTACTGAGCATCTTCAAAGGCAAGCGCTTTCGCGCCCGGCAATAGGCGCCCGTGTGGGTGCTGCCCGGCACCAGGCCGCCAACCAGGCATTTGACCGCACGGTCATTGACTGCCTTCTGGCAGGAACGATCGGTGCTCAGCGCTTGGGCCAGAAACATCGACAACGTCTCCGTCGGGGGATATTGCCTTTCTCGGTGGGGCGGCAGTTCAGATTCCACGGCATCGAACAATTCCGGCCCCATCAACAGGTTGAAAAACGCATAGGCGTCGCTCTGGGCAGCGTGGGCCTTGACCGTTCGGTGTTGCTGTGCGCGTGTACTGCGGATAGGATGCATTTGGGCTGGCTCATCGTGGGCGGGTTGGGTGTTTGGCGACGCCAACTTATCACGCGTCGATCCAGCCTGTTTCATCATTTGCATCAAAGAGTTGAATGTTAAGTAAGTGCCATTCTCCTCAGAGACGACTTTGCGCATACCCAGTAAGCCTGGGTTGACGCCGTCGCAACGGATGGCGGTGACGTGAGCATAGCGCTTGTGGCCAGATAGCACTGACAGCGTCCAGATGCCCAGTACGTCCGCTTTGCTCGGCGCATTCGGGCTGGTGTATGTCAGTGGACAGCTTTCCAGCCAACGCGACCATAGCCCGGTGAGTGTGAGAAATTCGATGAAGTAAGCCAATTGCCCCAGCGGGGTGGCTGCGCTTTCGGCTTCCCAGCGCATCTGCACTCGGCCCGCTACGGTTTGCACTCCCGAACAGGACAAAAGCCTTTCTTCGTGTTTCTGCTGCTTCAGTTTTGACTCACCCATTGGGTGACTCCTCATCTCGTTCGCAAAACCACAGTCTGCTCGGCTTCTGGCCAGTTTGCACTGGGGCAACTCAGGTTTTTAATCACTAACCAGTTCAATCATAGTCAAGTCCAAAATCTGCTGTAAATACTCTTCGATCCGATGAATGACGAATGGTTTTCAGCTAGCGAGGGCAACAACGTTGTTGCCCTCGCTAGCTGCGGCGCGGGAAGCCGCCCACTCCTTGAATTCATCCATGTCGAGGTACTTCCGTTCCTGCCAAGCCTCGTTCTGTTCGGCCAGCAGAGCGCCGATCAGGCGCAAGGCTGACTCGTCGTTGGGGAAGATGCGGATCACGCGCTCCCGCCGGCGAATTTCCTCGTTGAGCCGCTCCTGCATGTTCGTTGTGCGTAGCCGCTTGCGATACTTCTCGGGCAAGACCATTACCGCCATGGCATCCTCGAATCCTGCTTCGAGGCAGGCCACCGCTTTGGGGGCGCTCTTGGCGAAGCGCTCGGTGAATTCCGCCAGGCGGCGCTTGGCCTCGACCAAATCGGGCGCCTGCAGCACGAGCTTGACGGCAGCTGCCACCTCGGCGCGGTGGCGGGTGTTGCATTGGCCCAGAATGTTGCGCATCAGATGCACCTGACAGCGTTGCCAGCTGGCCCCCTGAAAGTGCCGCGCTGCCGCTTCACGCAGGCCGCCGTGGTCGTCCGAGATGATGAACTGCGTGCCCTTGAGGCCGCGCCCTCTGAGCCAGCGGAAGGTCTCGTCCCAGGTGGCGAAGCTCTCGGTGTCGCCGATCCGCACGCCCAGAATCTCCCGGAAGCCATCGGAGCGGATGCCTGAGACGGTCAGCACGGCACGCGAAACCACACGATCTTCTTGCCGACTCTTGATGAACAGGGCATCGACCAGCACGAAGGGATACTCGCCGTCCAGCCGCCGTTCGTTGAACGCGCTGACCCGCGGTTCCAGTCCGGCGCACAGTGCGCTCACCATCGATTTGGAGAAGCTGGCGCCGCACAGCTCTTCGGTGATCGCCGAGACCTTGCGCGTCGAGACACCGTGCACGACCATTTCCATGAGCGCCAGAACGAAGGCCTGCTCGCTCCGCTGGTAGCGCTTGAAGATGTCCGTCGAAAAGCTGCCGTCCCGCGTCTGCGGCACCAGCAGCGTCACCGGCCCAACCCGCGTGTAAAGGGTGCGTGGCCGGTAGCCGTTGCGATAGCCGGCCCGTTCGTCCGTGCGCTCGTGCCGCGTCGCCCCCAGCGTTTCCGTCACCTGCGCCTCCAGTACTTGATTGAGCACCGCTTCCACCAGTTTCGCCAGCCCGTCCTGCCCGTTTAAAAGCCCTGGCAGCAAGTCCGTTCCTACGCTAACCTCATACCCAGTCATCGCTTCTCTCCTTCGGTTATCGATCGTCTCGCAACGTCAGTTTACCGAATCGAAGCGGTGGCTACCTGCCACCCGATTTACAGCAGTTTAGGGACTCAATCTCAATCATCACAAATCATGAGAAGAATTCAGGATGCGCAAGCCATGGTTGGCACTATGTTGAAGCGGGTCAATGAGCAGGCCGCAGCGACGATTGAACGTCCCAATCGAGTGAGGTAGTAGCGATAGGTATGAGTGACTTTCTTGATCAAGCCGAGCGTACGCAGTCGGGCAAGTTGGCGCGACATGGCGGACGGAGTGAGCTTCAGATAGCTGAGAAGATCGGCACGACGCCAACCGTGAATGTTGAACTCGCCGCGTTGCATGGTTTGCAGCAAGGCTTTCTCGGCAGGATCAAAGAAGTTCACCCCTTTGACACCGGGAGCCGCCCCCAACCGTGGCATGCTCAATCGCTCCAAGTCACGCTCGCCGGCACTGGGGTCATCGAGGCTGGAGAGGAACGCCAGGTAACGTTGGTTGCAGCCGAGCAGGATGTCGCGCAGGTCGATCAGGCTATAGATTGTCTTCTTCAGGGGCGCCAATTCTCGGGTGGCGTGCCTGTCCTTGTGTTCCACCTTGCGGTGGTGTTTGAAGAAACTCACGTCATTGACGGTCGTTTCGACCCGCAGTACGCGGGAGAATTTGTCATACACCTTGACGCCAGCGGCGCCCATGGTGTGCTTGATGCAGCGCCCCTCGATACGGGTGGACAACCGGGAACCGATCTCCTGGGCCAGTTGTGGCGTGACCTTCTTGCCCAGAAAGCTGGAGACGCGTTCTGCGTTGGCGGCCAAGACCGCTTGGCGCGAAATGGCGTCATACAGTGGAACCAATATCTGCTCACTGCGAAACATCAGGTCGGTGGAGTATTCGACTTGGCGCAGGCTCCAGTGATACGAGGATCCAAAGACGTCAAGCACTGGGCACAACCACTGCGCATAGCGATCCAGTCGCGGGTGAAGTACGTCGGGACTGAACGCATCCGCCAGCGCCTGCGCCTGCGCGATGTCGGCGACACGCAGGAAGGCGTTGTCCTGCTGGAGGAAGTCGATCCTTTCTCGCGTCAGAGTTCTTGCCAGAGCGCTGTGACCATTACAGTAGAACTGCAACCCGAACGGTGCCCACGTCGGCACACGCAGGTAGCACAACCCCAGTTCCTCGTCGATGAAATAGAAGTAGTCGTGCAGGCACTTGCCTTGATCGGGGCGCAGGTAAGTCTTGCCACTGCCTTTGTCATGCCACGGTTTGTAGCTCGGACAGGCTTCCATGGCCGAGAGCACATGCACCAAACCCGGTGCGTCGCCGCGACCGGCGAGCACTCGCGCGACCAACTCTTCCTTGCGAATATGGCTTTTGCTGACGTGCTCGATTTCAATACCCGCCGCCAGACACACCTCCTGCGCACGCTCACGAATGCGATCTCGCAGCGGCTCGGCAAATCGCGGGTAGTCGAATACCCGAATTCCGTGCGTGTACAAATAACTCGTCATTCCTGCCGCGTAGCACGCACCAGGCAGCGTGCCGGTGATAATGATCCGGTCAAAGCACGAAAGCACACCATGCATGTTCGTCGCGTATCGTTCCGCCAGAGCCATCGCCAACATGATCGCCTCCTCGGTCATTCGTCAGGCTTCTATCGTAATACCTGTTTGGTTCCGGCTCGTCCGGCTTAGGTTCAATCAGCAGGACGTCGGTTTTGGCTAACTGCGCCAGCGTCTTGGCATAACTGCCATCCCCACGGCCGATAGCCAGTGCCGGCAACAGGCGTGGCAAGCGCACATAGAAGGCAGAACGGCCTTGCCGGCATGCCTGATTGACCAGGGCGCAGGCATGGAAGGTCTTGCCGACGCCGGTCGGCCCGCAAATCAGCACATTCTGGTGGTCGCTGACCCAGCGTCCGGTCATCAGACGGGCAAACAAGGCCCGGTCAAGACCGCGCGGATGGCGGAAATCGACATCCTCCGGTGTCGCCGCCTGTTTCAATTTGGCCCGTTTCAGGCGAGCGGCGTTCTGCCGGGATTCGCGCTCGGCCAGTTCACTGTCAATCAGAAGGCCAAGGCGTTCCTCGAAGGCGAGTTGGCTGATGTCGGCTTGTTGTGCTTGGCTGGCTAAAGCCTTGGCCATGCCGGTCAGGCGGAGCTGGTGCAGTTGGTCCATGGTCGGGTGATGGAGCATAGATGTTTCCTTTCAGGTCAGTGGTAGTAATGCGGACCACGCACGTTGGCGTGATCCAGGGGGAGAGCGGTCTGGGCCGTTGCCGTCAGGCGCTTGATGTCCAGGCCATGCTTCAAGATGGATTTCAGGCTGCCGTAGGACAGCGCATTGATGTCGATGGCCCGTTCGCACGCCGCCTCCAGGCGGGCCTCACCATAGGCCTTCGATAGACGCAGAATGCCCAGGCAACTGCGGTAACCCTGTTGCGGATGGCGACGTTGATGCAGGACATGTTCGATGACGGCTTTGACGTGCGGTCCAATACGGCCGGCCCAGTCCAGCAGCCGAGGGGCATTCCAGCCCTGAACGGATTGATGGGCCGGCGTCATGTGGGCATCGACGGTGGTATGCCGCCCCTTCGCCGCACTCCGCACATGGCTGGCGATGCGGTTCCCGCGATGAAACAGTTCGACGGTTGTATTTGTGAAACGGGCATCGACCTTCTGCCGGGCGAAGCGGTAAGGCACGGAGTAGTAATGGCCGGCGATTTCAACGTGGTAGTCGATACCGACCGTCGCCACCTTCCATTCGGCGAATTCGTAACGCGATTCCGGCAACGGGCGTAAGGCCGGGCGGTCCATCTCGGCAAAGGCACTTTCCCGTGACCCCGGCAGTTTCTTGAAGGGGCGGCGATTCAGGGCCTGCATCAGTTCGGCAATGTGCCGATTGAGCTCACTGAGGCTGAAGAATCGCTGATTCCGCAGGCGAGCAAGCACCCAGCGCTCGACGAGCAGAACACCCGCTTCCACCTTGGCCTTGTCTTTCGGGCGATACGGCCGGGCCGGCACGACGGCGGTGGCGTAATGGACGGCCAGGTCGCGATAGCTGGGATTGAGCTCGGGGTCGTAATGGCAGGCTTTGTTGACGCCACTCTTCAGATTGTCGGGCACCAGCATGGCCGGCACACCGCCGAAGAATTCCAGTGCTCGGACATGACTGCCAATCCAGTCCGGCAGTGCCTGGCTCCATGTGGCGTCATAATAGGTGTCCCACGGGGATTTCCTTCGGTCATAATTCGAGGCGCCGAGGACGGCAACGAAGATGGCCGCCTGGCGGATTTCGCCGGTCAGCGGGTCGGTGACTGGAACGGTCGGGCCGGCGTAATCGACAAACAACTTCTCGCCGGGTGTGTGGGTCTGGCGCAGACTGAGCGACAAACGCCCAGCCCAAACTCGGTAGTGGTCGCAGAAGCTGCTGTATTGATAGCCGTCCGGGTGCTCGCTCTTGTACTCCTGCCAGAGCAGGTCGAGCGTCACGCCATTGCGGCGCAGTTCCCGCTGCACACCAGGACAGTCCGGTTCCGGTCGGCGGGTCGATGAAGGTGCAGACGGCGGGTAGAGTAGTGCCTCGACGCCTGCTTCGGTCATGCCCGCCGGCAACGGATAAGTGAGCCCCGCCAATTTCGCTCGGCGGAGAATTTCGCCCACCGTCGTCGGCGAGGAATCGATTGCCCGGGTAATCTCGCGGTGGCTGCGACCGTCCGCAACGGATAGCCGTAATACTTCAAAAATCTTGCGCATGGATAACCTGCTATTCGCCATGTGGCCCTCGGCAAATGCGCCGAGGGTGCCACGGTTATCCCGCGTGCTACGATATGACTTTGGGCTGTCCAGATTCCGTCGGAATCGGTGTCCAGTTTGCCTCGGAATCAGTGTCCAGGTTCCGTCGGAATGACTGTCCAGTTTGGGTCGGAATTCGCACTTGTCGATTGATACCGTATTTTGCTACCATTCAGCCGTGAAACGAAAGCATCAGCGTACCCTGGAACTGATCTTCGCTCGGCCAGTCTCGGCCAATGTGCGCTGGGCCGACATTGAGGCGCTGTTCGAAGAATTGGGTGGACAACTTGCCGAGCGTGAAGGTTCACGTGTGCTGGTGCGATTGTTCAACGACAGGCGGGTATTCCATCGTCCACACTCCGAGCCGACAACGGATAAAGGTGCGGTCGAGGCGGTCCGCAAGTGGCTTGACGGAAACGGAGTAAAACCATGAACACCATGACGATCAAAGGTTATCAGGCGGTCATCGCATTTGACCCGGATATTCAGATGTTCCGGGGTGAGTTTGTTGGACTGAATGGCGGCGCCGACTTCTACGCAAAAGATGTGGATGGCCTGCGGCGCGAGGGGGAGGTTTCCCTTCGGGTATTTCTCGACGCCTGCACCGAAGATGGCGTCAAACCGCGCAAGCACTTCTCCGGCAAGTTTTCCCTGCGGGTCGATCCCGCCACACACGAAGCCGCCGCCATCGCTGCGGCGGCTCACGGTCAGAGCCTCAATCAATGGGCGACCGAAGCTATTCGACAGGCAGCCTTGGCCGGCTGACAGAAGTTCCGCGCAGAAAATCTATTGGCTCAGAAAGCCAAATGGCTCTGACTCTTTCGGCGCTGAAATAGTTTTGAGTGCAAAAACCCTGCGTTCAGCAAGTATGCTCCTACCGATACCAGTTATGGCACTGTGGGCGCCTGCCGCTGCCGGAATTTCACGACGTCCAGCCGCCGGTGGCGCCTTCTGCGGTCAACCCGGAGTAGAAGATGTTTTCGACCACTGGCCATCCTGAAAGCATGCTTCCTGCCGTAACGTAGCGGAGCCGTTCACCGGCAATCTCCCCTTTGCTCGCTGCCTATGTCGTTCCTGCAGGCCTAACCACATGGGGTGGCAAAACCCGAGAGGAAATTGTTGCCGAAATGCACCGGGCGAGCCCTGGATAGATAGACAACCGTCACCCATCCTTGTGATTTCTCGGGAGGCCACCCTCAGCCCATGCGTTCTGGGGCAGCGCCAGCAATACGGCGAGCAGCAGGTAAAGATAGAGCGCAAACTGCTTGGAGGTGTAGGAAAAGCTGAGCAGCCCTGCTGTCAGCAAGGCAACAACACCGGCCAGCGCCGCGGCGGCGATGCGTCGATGATCTTGGCCGAGCCCCGGCCAAGCGCGAAGAACGCGTGCGAGCACCACGCCGAGCATCGCCAGGAAAGTGGAGAGGCCGAGAATGCCGGTTTCAAACCAGGCATCAAGGATAAAGTTATGCAGATGCCTTACCGTTACCTCACCAATTCCCGCCAAGTCAGCGATACGCAGTACGTCGACACGGCTGGCGATATTGCCGAAACCAACTCCCAGCCAATGGTTTTCGGGAGGGGAATTCAGCGCCTGCCACCAGATGGTCGCTCTGCCATTGGTAAAACGATCCATGGTGGCAAAGTCGAAGGAAATATTGGAGACACCGCGGAAGAAACGCTGGCCGAAGACGATACCTAAAGCCACCACGGCCACACCGGCTGCCAGCCAATGTCGCTTGCGCAAGTGCAGCCCTAGAAACGAGAACACCGCCAGCGCGGCCATCATGGCAAGCAGCGCCGCGCGCCCTTGCGACAACCCGATGTAGACGGCGAAGGCGACGATCGCGCAAGGCAACAACCAGCGGCGACGTGATTGAGAGAGAATCGCAAGCAGCAGAAATGGCAGCAACCACGGGAGGTCGTCTTCGTGAAGTTGCTGTGTGGGAATGAATTCGACAGCCAGCAGAAAATATGGAAGCTGAAGGTATAGCACAAGAATGAGTGTCAGGGATCCCCACGCCATGGCACGCATCAGGCGAGGAAGCTGAAAGGGCATTTGCTGCAGGGCTACCGGCGTAAAAACCCCCGTAAGGCTGAATTGCAAGTAGCGCAACAATTGATATCCGCCATTCCGCGGATCGGCAGACTGCGTCAGACTGAGACCCCAGATCAGGAGCATCAGGCCGTAGAAAGCCAGGAACCAGCGCTGTTGCCAGATGGCGCTCGTCTTGCCCGACGTGAGCAACACGCTGGCCAGCGCCCAAAGGAAGTATATCGCGCTCGCGATGTTGAACGCACCGCGCCCGGCGACACTTGTCAACGGCAGGAATGCGGGAATCAGCCAGCCCCAGCGAAAGAAGTGACTGCGAACCAGTTCAGCTACCTGCTTCAGGCTCATGAATTAATTCCAGATGATTGACCGCCTGAAGTACATCGGATGGTCGAATTTGCCTGACTCCGTTGCTTGACAGTCCGGCTTCGGGATATATCGGATGAATTCGGGGAGAACTGTTCGCCACCCAGGCCGAAACCGGATGCCCGAAGAAGCCGATGCTGTGTGTCCCGCAGGCCGCGCTCAAATTGAGCATGCCGGTATCGTTGCCGAGAAAGAGTTGCGTTTCCGCCAGCAGGGCGACGACCTCCTGAAGAGGCATCTGGATGAGCGAGACCAGATTGTCAGGATTGCCGAGTTCCTGGCTGATGCCATCGGCCATCACTTGTTCCGGATTGCCACCGAGCAGGAAACAGCTTCCCCCGTAGCTTTGCAGCAAGGAGTTCGCGAGGGCGGAAAAATTGCTCGCTCCCCATTGTTTGTAGGCTTCGCTGCTGCCGATCCCGAGGACAAACCATGGGCGGGGACATGCCGCGAAACGGGCGCGAATGACAGATCTGGAGGAGGCTTGTGCAGCGATCAGCGGGACCGGTCGGTCGAGATCGACCGCCAGGCCGCGTAGCAGATAATCGGCGCGCTCCACGGTATGGAGCGTGTTCGGCACTGGGACTACGGGTAGATCGGTAAGCAGCATCCGCTGCCATCCCGACGCAATTCCCGCGCGGCGAGGGATGCCCGCCAGCCAGGCGGCAACAAGGTAACGGCTGCTATCGTGCAGAATCCACACCTTGCGGTAGCGTTTGTGACGTAATTCAGATACCAGCCGGAAAAACCCCCGCAGCCCGTCGTGCGGACCCGGCTTGCGCTGCACCCACAGCACCTCGGCAACCTCGGGCAGGCTGGCCAGCAGTTGGTCCGAAAGCGAACGCGGCTTGGTCAGCACCGAAACCCGCCCTTCCACCTCGTGACGAGCGATCGACAACAGGTGAGGAAGGTGCCAGACCATGTCGCCGATACCGGGAAGCGGCTGGATGACCAGTACTCCGCGACGAGCGCTCGCTTGATTCATCGATTCCCGGTCCAGCCAGAATTTGTCATGCAAAGTAGTTCTTCCACCTCGCGTGGCACGGGAAAGGAGTATCCTCTTTTCATGTTGGCGGCTTGCATCGGTCTATTTGTGGGACACAGTGGACAGATCGCCTGCTGGTGACGCCGGGAGATGCCAGTCCACCATGGAACCCGCCAGATCCATTACCTGCTCAGGCGTAACGAATTTCATGCACGAGTGATGATCGCAGGTCTTTCGATAGCAATTCTTGCATGATAAGTCGGCCTGGATCGCTATAATTCCATTTCCAACCGGTTTCACCCGCCGTGGGTCAGTCGGGCCGCAGATGACAATCATGCGTTGATTGCTCGCCGCGGCCAGGTGTGCGGTACCCGTGTCATTGGCAACGATCAGCGCCGCGCGCTCGAAGATCGGCGGCAGTTCCAGCAGTTGCGTCTTGCCGCACAGGTTGACGACGTAGCCGCTGTCACCCTCGGCGATGGCTGCGCACTCTTCAACCTCATCCGGGCCACCCAGCAAGACGACATTGGTCAGGCCGACGCCCTTCAACAACAGGGCAAGCCGCCGATAGTTGTGCACTCCCCAGCGCTTGGTAAGTCCAGCTGCGTGGCTTCCGGGAAGAAACACGGCAAATCTTCCGTCCTCGAGGCCGCTCTCGTCAAGGATCGCCGAGGCGCGTTTCCTTTGTGCCTCGGAGCCATGCAATAGTGGCCGCTCCGTGTTGGCAGGAATACCTGCGGCGAGCAATGAAGCGCGCATGCGCTGAAAGACGTGAGTACTGACCGGTAGTTTCGGGTGCGAGATGTTGTATGGAAATCCGGGTCTGTTGCCGATTCTCCATGGAATCCGGCACCCCGAGAAAAGCAGGGCCGAAAGCAACAGGCGCGTCCGGTCGTTGCATTGAAGGTCGATTATCAGATCATAGTTGCCGGCGCGGGCGGTCTTGACCCAGCGCCACATCCCTTTGACGTTGCGCTCCCGATTTCGCAGATCCACCATCCAGACGCGCGAAAATCGCGGATCATCGGCAAAGAGCGAATTCCACGGCGGCATCGCGTTGAGATGAATCTCCCGTCCGGGAAACGCCCTGAAGACATCCTCGATGATGGCGGTACTGATCACGACGTCGCCCATGCCCCCCCATTTGATGATCAGAATGCGCCGGATATCATCGTGGGAAGGCAGGTCGTGGACCGAGGCGATCTCCTGCGCCAGACCCGACTCCTCGAAGACCATCAGGGCGTGGGGGAGAGGTTCAGCCATTGCCTTCAACCTCATGTACGAGTTGTTGATAGAGTTCCTGATATTGCTGAATGACGCGTTCCTTGCCGTGTTCCCGCAGGAGTGTTGACCGGCCCGCTTCGCCAAGCAGGGAGAGGGTCTTCGCTTCGGACGTCAGAAGTTCGCGCAAGGCATTAGCCAGATTTTCGGGCTCCGCGCAAGGGACAATCAATCCGTCCTGTTCATGCGACATTATCTCGAGAGCACCGTGAGTTGCAGTGGAAACGACCGGCTTGCCATGCGCCCAGGCTTCAAGAATGATGTTGCCGAGCGCTTCCTCGCGCGAGGGACAGGCGAAGACATCCGACATGTCGAGCAGTGGGCCGATATCCCGTTGCCAGCCCGCCCAGCAGACACGACCGCAGATGCCGAGACTGACCGCCTGATCGCACAATGACGATGCGAGTTCCCCGTCTCCCGCGATGAGCAGATGCAAGGGACGGCCGGCAATGGCTGAGGGCAGGGCGGAGAACGCCTGCAAGAGGTCAGAGAATCCCTTGACGGGGTGCAGGCGTCCTGCGGATGTTATCAGCAGTGCATCCTCGGGGATGCCGAAGCGCCGCCGGGATTCGATGATGCTTACCTGATCGGTCACGGGTGCCAGCTCGACGAAATTGCCGATATGGAACACTCGTTCGGGAGGAAAACCGCTCCTTCGCAGATAGTCGCAGATTCCCGCGGTATTTCCGATCCAGGCATGGACATGCCGGTAGCTGTGCAGCTTGTAATAGCCGCCAAGTCTCGCAACGTGAATCGGCAGCCGGCCCTGTCCGAGCGATACCAGCCTGGTGGCCCGGCCCATCCATGTCTGGACGATATGAGGCCGGAACTCGCTGATGGCGCGGGAAATCTTCCATCTTGCCCAAATATCCCAGACGCCGCGCATCGCAATATGCCGTTGAGGCAACCCCGACTTCAGCCCGGTTGATGCCTGACTCCCTGGTAGCGTAACGGCAAGCAATTGTCCCCCGCTGTCGTGAAGCGCATTGGTCAGACGCACGAAAAAGCCCTCGGCGCCACCGCCGCCCTTGCTCCCGATGATCTGCATCACACGCATCGAATCGACAGATCCTTCAAGAAACGATCGGTCTTGCACAAGGCTCACCAAGCAGGTTGCAATAAACGCCGAGAGTACCCGACAACATGGTTGCCAGCATAAACTTTTCCGGCAGTTTCCCGATGGCGGGCGCTTGCCGCAAGAATGCGATGGATACCTCGATCAACTGTGGCAGATCCTTCAATCCGACCAGCCCGGCAGGTAGCATTGCGCCGAGGATCTCGCTTGCCCCGCCGTGGTCGTAAGCGACCACCGGAATGCCCAGGGCAAGCGCCTCGAGAACGGTTCTGCCGAAGGATTCCGGCTGGGAAGACAAAGAAAGAACCAGCGCGGAAATACTCATGATTTCTTTCAGATCGCCGCGATTGCCGGTGAATGTAATGTCCGAAGAAAGACCCCGACGATGAATCGTTTCCTCAAGTTCCGCAAAGTACCTGCTCCGCCTCGGCTCATACCCCCCGACAATCAGTCCGTGAACGTCCGGCATCATCGCTTTCAAGCGGCCAATGATCTCGATGAAGTCGTGGTGCCCCTTCAGTCGGGTGATCCTTCCGGGCAAGGTGACGAGGCGCTTCCCCTGCAGACGAGGATACTCCTCGCCCCATCGCCTCCGCCAAAGGGCGTCAGGACGAAAGCCGCCGGAATACTCCCCCGGGTCGATTCCACGATGGATTGTCGTTACCGGCGCATGCGGCCCGTATTCTTTCGCGACATGATCGGCAATGCAATCCGAGACGGCAATGATGTGTTCGGCCTTCGCCATGACCGCACTGTACGAATTGACCGAGTAGAAGCCGTGAAACGTACTCACCAGACGCGGTCGCGTCGCCGGGTTCATTCCTCTCCATGCCAGGTAGCCGACCCATGCGGGAAGGCGCGAACGAACGTGCAGGATGTCCACTTGCTGCTCGACCAGGAAACGCCGCAGTTTTCGCACCAGACCCAGTGTCCGCAGCGACTTCTCGCCGATCGGCCAGCAGAAGTGCCGCGACCCCTCCCCAGCAAGCTGCCCAACCAGGCGCCCGCCTGCCGACATCACCAGCGAGCGGTGGCCATGTTCGACCAGATGCCGCCCCACTTCAAGGGTCCCGCGTTCCACACCGCCGCTTTCCAGGGCGGGAAGAACCTGCAGCACGGCTATTGACCGGGAAGCCATGTCTGCCTGATCCAGCGCGCGCACCGTGCGGCCTCATTGAATTCCTGCTGCGGCACAGGGAGCGGCTGGCCTGCCTGCCACCGGGCAAAGCTAAGCACTTTACCCTCTCCAAGCAACTGCTCGACGCCACGTGCCACGCGCCCATCGCCGATTCGTTGCAGATCGAAGATGCCCACCGCTGCGCCGGCAGTCAGCGCCTCATAAAGCATTGAGACACTGTCCGGCGTCACCCAGACCTGCCCGGCCTGGCGCAACTGCCCTGGTAGCCAGTCGAGTGGAGCCGCCTTGAATGGAACGATGTCGACATTGCCTGGCAACGCCTCGCGCAACATGCGCAACGTGCCGTCAGGGGTACGTGGGGAAGTGGTAAGCCGCCAGTTCACGTCGCCGCGCGCCGACGCCAGCTTCCGCGCCTGTTCGACCACAGCGCGGTCATCCCATCGGTAATGGGCCGATAGTCCACCCAGCAGCATCAGCCCTGCATTCGCCTGCAGTTCATGGGAGGGCCGGATTCCATTGATTGCTCCCTTGGTGAGCAGCACATTGCGCCCTTCGCTGACGCCATCATGCTCGGGAATCAGGCAGAGATCGAAACAGCGCTTCGGCAAACCGGGATTCATCAGCACAATCGTCTTTCCGCCGCGGGCACGTCGCGCGGCCAGCATGGTGAAGTGCGTTCCATGCCCGGCACCGATGATGAGTGCCGGAGGGCGCCGGTCGCCGCTGGCAAAACGCCCGGTCAACCAATGCCAGAAAGCTTGTCCGCGGGGCAAAGCGGGAATCTCACTTACCTCCAGCGGGATCAATTGTGCCAGTGCCTGTACAAGTCCCTCGGTTTGTCGCTCGTGGCCACGCTTTCCATCGATAACGCGCCAAATTACAACCGGATTTGTCAAGACACTTGCCTTTCAAATTGCTCTGAGCGCTTCCCCGGTAGCCGTAAGCGCATGTCAGGCGCCACACGCCCCGAACGGGGACGGCGCAAGGATAGCAATTCAACTGCCCTTAAGGAAGGTATCTCGTACCTCCCGTGCTATACCGTCACCCTGCGCAAGCGGCGAAGGGTGGCTGACTCCGATACCGGCGCTGGGCGAAAAACTACCGCATGACAATACCAACCCACCAACCACCATCAGGCCCAATAAACCCGGTGTCAGAAAAGCCAAAGCCCGGTCGTGCAGACCGGGCCAAGCGTTTGATATTTTCTTTTCGGTGGAAAGTCACCGTCAACAGAGTGCACCTCTTCTCGCCCTGATCAGTCGCTGCCGGACCCGGCGGCCGCGCGCCGCAGGCGGTCGGCAACGGCCTCCCAGTCAGGCCGGTCTGGCAGCACTTCGACGACGATCAGGTCGGCGCCGGCGTGATCCATCTCGCGCAGCGCTGCGTACAGATCGTGTGCGTAGGCGACTGGATCGGCGGCAATCCGGCGCCCAAGATGCGGCATGGCGGCCAGTGGTTGCTGGCTGTGGGTAATAACCGCACAGCACATGCTATTCTTGTGCCGCTGTGTATGGAGAAAGTCGAGCAGGCGGTCGCCAGCAACCATGCGCATGGGCGTCCGCGGCGCGTAGTGCGCCTCCAGCGCACCAGGAACACGTGGTGCGCCGGCGGCGCCCTGGCGCGGCTGAATTCCGGTGACGGCCTCCAGATGGGCCGCCGAAATGTGGCCTGGGCGCAGGATGACCGGCATGCCGCGCGAGCAGTCGACAATGGTCGATTCGATGCCGACCGTGCATGGGCCGCCGTCGAGAATAAGCGCCACGCGGTCGCCAAGTTCCTCGCGGACATGCTCGGCTGTGGTCGGGCTGATATGGCCAAAACGATTGGCCGACGGCGCGGCGATACCGCCTGGCCCGCCGCCGGCGGCGAAGCGGCGTAGCAGTTCGAGCGCGACCGGGTGGCCGGGAACGCGCAAGCCGACGGTATTCTGACCCCCGGTCACGGTCGACGGCACCCAGGCCTGCTTTTTCAGAATCAGCGTCAGCGGGCCCGGCCAGAACGCTTCCATCAGTTCCCACGCCACCGCCGGAACCTGCTCGGCCCAGCGGTCGACCGCGTCATGCCCGCCGAGATGCACGATCAGCGGATGATCGGTGGGGCGGCCCTTGGCGGCGAAGATTCTGGCAACCGCCTGTGCGTTGGTGGCATCCGCCCCGAGGCCGTAGACCGTCTCGGTCGGGAAGGCAACGAGTTGGCCTGCGCGCAGCAGATCGACTGCGTGCGCCAAATCCGGGCTCATGGGCAGGAGTTGTCGTCAGCTGCGTTCAAGGCAGATCGGGAAGCGTCTTCGACAGCACCTTCTCGGTCTGGCGCTGGCGGAAATTTGCCAGCCGGGTGGCAACCTCGGGGTCTTCCAGCGCCAGGATGGAGACGGCAAACAGGGCCGCATTGAGCGCTCCCGCCTCGCCGACCGCGAAGGTGGCGACAGGAATACCGCCGGGCATCTGCACCATGGACAGCAGCGAATCGAGGCCCTGCAGGTGCTTCGAAGGCATGGGCACGCCGAGCACGGGAATCTGCGTCTTGGCCGCCAGCACGCCGGCCAGATGGGCGGCACCACCGGCCGCGCCGATCAGGATCTTGATGCCGCGCTCGCTGGCGGTTGCCGCGTAATCGAGGGCGGCGTCGGGTGTGCGATGGGCCGACAATACCCTGGCATCGTAGGGGATGTCGAAGTTTCTGAGGGTCTCGGCGGCTACCCGCATTACCGGCCAGTCGCTGTCCGAACCCATGATGATACCCACCAATGCTGTATTGCTCATGCCTTGCCTTCCTTCAAAAGATGATGATCTGTGAATTTCCAAGGGGGACAATCCTGGCTCGGGCCATGCGGAAACGCACCAGCCAGGCCTTTGTCAGCAGTCCGGCGTTTCAGTTCTCGGCGGCCTTTCTCTCCGCGGCTTCGATGGTGTTGGCGAGCAGCATGGTGATGGTCATCGGGCCGACGCCGCCCGGCACTGGCGTGATCTGGCCGGCAACTTCCTTGCAGCCGGCGAAATCGACGTCGCCGCACAGCTTGCCGTCCGGCAAGCGGTTGATGCCGACGTCGATGACGACGGCGCCCGGCTTGATCATGTCGGCGGTGACGAAGCGCGGCTTGCCAACGGCGGCGACCAGAATGTCGGCACGGCGGGTGTGGCCGGCCAGATCCCTGGTGCGCGAGTTGCAGACGGTGACGGTGGCGCCGGCGTTGATCAGCAGCAGCGCCATCGGCTTGCCGACGATGTTGGAGCGGCCGATGACGACGGCTTCCTTGCCGTTGAGGTCGATATTGCCCTTCTCGAACATCTTCATGACGCCATACGGCGTGCACGGAATGAAGCGCGGATTGCCCTGGGCCAGTGCGCCGACGTTCTCGGCGTGGAAGCCATCGACATCCTTCTCTACGGCAATCGCTTCGAGGACGGCTGCCTCGTCGAAATGCTTCGGCAAAGGCAGTTGTACGAGGATGCCGTGGATGGCCGGATCGACATTCAGCTCGGCGATCTTTTTCAGCACGATTTCCGGGTCGACCGCAGCATCGTAGGTAATCTTCTCGGAATGCATGCCGATCGCCAGGCAGCCATTGACCTTGTTGCGGACATAGACTTCAGATGCCGGATCGGCGCCGACCAGGATGACCACCAGGCCGGGTCGCTGCCCCTTGGCGGCCAGCGCTTCCACGCGCGCCTTGAAGCCCTGGCGCAATTCTTCAGCCAGGGCCTTGCCGTCGATTACTTGTGCCGTCATCGTCGCATCCAACAGAAATGAAAAAGGGGAAAGGCGGTGGCCTTTCCCTTTGAATTGGCGCGTATTTTAGCAGATTACGCGAATGCGGCTTCCGCAGCGCCGACCGCCGCGCGACCGGCCGCGAACGCCTTCCGGTTCAGTTCGACAAGCTTTTCGCCCTTGCGCTGGAAGCGCTTGAGCACGCAGTCGAGCAGCGTTTCGGCCGGAAACGGCAGGTGGTCGGCAATGGCGCCGAGCATGACGGTGTTGCCGAGGCGAATATCGCCAAGTTCCTGGGCGATCGACGTCGCATCGAAAGCGACGATTTTGCGCCCGCTCTTCTTGATCTCGGCCAGAGGATCGTCGGGGTAGTCGAAGAGGCCAAGCTCGACGACCGGCGGCACCAGACGCGCGGTATTCATCAGGGTAATGCCGTCCGGGCGCAGCATGTGTTGCCAGCGCATCGTCTCGGCCGACTCGAAACCGAGCAGCACGTCGGCGGTACCCGGCGTGATCTGCGGCGACAGCACGCGTTCGCCAAAACGCAGGTGCGAGGAGACGACCCCACCGCGCTGCGCCATGCCGGCAACTTCGGTTTTCTTGGCGTCGTGGCCCATCGCGATAGCGGCTTCGGCGAGAATTTCAGTGGCCGTCATGACACCCTGGCCGCCAATGCCGACGACGAGAATATTGGTGTTTTCGCTCATCTCAGACTCCGCAACCCTTGACCAGCGTGATCGGCGAAACCGGTACGTGATGGACGATGGCTCCCGGTGCACAGGGCTGCACGCACAGGGTGCAGCCAGTACACACCGAGGTTTCGATGCGCACGAAGGCGAGATCGACTTCGCGGCCGTTCGGCTTGATTTCCTTGCCGCGCCGCGTCACGTGGATGGCCGGACAGCCGACGTCGATGCAGTTGCCGCAACCGGTGCACTTGTCGTCGATAACCTCGAAGGGTTTCAGCTTGTGATAATCCTTGATCAGCACGCACGGCTGGTCGGTGATGATGACCGAGACTTCGGGTACTTTCACTTCGTCACGGATGGTCTTGAACAAAACCGGCAGTTCATACGGGTTGACGGTATGAATGCGCTCTTCCTTGACGCCCAGCGCCGCCACCAGTTTGGCGAAATCAACGCGTGACGCCTCTTCGCCGTAGATGTCGCGGCCGTTGCCCGGATTGTCCTGGCCGCCGGTCATGCCGACGGCGCGGTTGTCGAGCAGCAGCACCGTGACATTGCCTTTGTTGTAGACGATGTCGAGCAGGCCCTGCATGCCCATGTGCAGGAAGGTCGAGTCACCGATCACGGCAAGGATGCGCTTGTCCTTGTCGGCTTCGCCGCGGCCCTTGTCGAGGCCGAGCGCGATGCCCATCGAGGCGCCCATCGAGATGCAGGTGTCGAGCGCGTTCCACGGATGGCCGGCGCCCAGCGTGTAACAGCCGATATCGCCGGAAATGGTCAGGTTGCGCACCTGCGACAGCGTGTAATAGACGCCGAGGTGCGGGCAGGCGACACACATCGTCGGCGGCCGCGGAAAAACCTTCATTGGTGCGGTCGACAGCCCGAATTGGCCACTTTCCGGCACCTCCTCGCCGAGCAGGCGGGCGATTGCCGGGCGCAGCACGTTGGGGGACAGTTCGCCCTGCAGCGGCAGGATTTCCTTGCCGATGACTTTCAGCCCCTGAGCTTTGAGTTCGTTCTCGACCAGCGGTTCGACTTCCTCGACGACGACGACCTGATCGACCAGCGCCGCCAGTTGCCGGCACTTCGCGACCGGTACGGGGCACGAGAAGCCGAGTTTGAGTACTGGTGCGTCCGGGAAGGATTCCTTGACGTGCATGTAGGCCGGACCGGAGGCGATGAAGCCGACACGACGGTCGCTGCCCGGCTCGATGAAGTTCAGCTCGGAGGCTTCGGCCGCATCGCGCAAGGCTTCGGCGCGCGCGAACATCAGCGGAATCCGCTTGCCGGCGCCGGTTGGCGTCATGACCCAGCGTGCCGGGTCCTTCTTGAAACCCGCCGAAGCCTTCTCGCTGCGCTCGCCAACGGTAACCAGACCCTTGACATGGTTGATGCGTGTCGTCATGCGCAGGATGACCGGCACCTGGAAACGCTCGGACAATTCGTAAGCGTACAGCGTCATCGCGTAGGCTTCCTGCGAATCGGCCGGCTCGAGTACCGGGACATGCGCGAAGCGACCCCAGTAGCGCGAATCCTGCTCGTTCTGCGACGAGGACAGCCCGACGTCGTCGGCAATCGCAATGACCAGACCGCCGATCACGCCGGTCAGGGTCAGCGTCATCAGCGCATCGGAAGCGACATTCATGCCGACATGCTTCATGCAGCTGAAGGCGCGCGAGCCGGCGTAAGCGGCGCCGATGGCGACTTCCAGCGAGACTTTTTCATTGACTGACCACTCTGCATAGAGATCCGGATAGGTCGAAATCTCTTCCATCATCTCGGTCGATGGCGTGCCCGGATAGGCGGCGGCAACCTTGACACCTGCTTCCCAGACGGCACGGGCGACTGCTTCGTTACCAGACATCAGAACCCGGCTGGCGGCCGGTACGGGCATGACTGCAGCCATGACGACTCCTCGATCAGCAATACGAAACTCGCCATTATACGAAGCGGCGCAACCCGGCATTTGATTCATCGCAAGCCATGCCGCATTTATTCTCTGTGCGATACGGGTACGCCGGCCACATTCGGGGATCGGCAACCTCAAAGCACATCAGAGCGAACGCTACTGTCTGCGAATTTCCAACTCGGGAATTTACTCGCCCATATCGTCGAGCCGGATCGGCTTGGTGCGCCGACCAGGGTTGCGCGGCAAGAGCAGCGACAGCAGGCCGGCGACCAGAACAAAGGCCGTGGATGCCCAGAGGCAGGCGATCAGGCCATTGTTCGGCCCGCTTTGCACGCCCCACTGATACAGCGCTCCCGAGAGAACGGTGCCGGCAAGGCGGCCGGCGGCATTCGCCATGTAGTAGAAGCCGACGTTCATTGCCACCTTGTCGCTGTCGGTATAAGCCAGGATCAGGAAGGAATGCACCGCCGAATTCAGCGCAAAGACAACGCCGAAGGCGATCAGGCCGGCGACCACGACGATGCTCGGCGCAATGCTGGCGCTCAGGCTGAGGGCGATGCCGGCCGGCAAGGCGGCGAGGACGAAGGCGAGGATCGTCGCCGTCCGCCCGTCGGGTTCGTGTCGTCCCTCGACGCGGCTGCGCAGCAGGCCCGGCGTCGCCGCCTGGACGATGCCGTAGCCAATGACCCATACCGCCAGAAAGCCCCCGGACTGCCAGAAGGTCCATCCGAGAACGCTTGACAGGAAGACCGGCAGACCGACGACGAACCAGACGTCACGGGCGCCGAAAAGGAAGATGCGCGCCGCGGCGAGCTTGTTGACTACGCCGTTGCGGGAAAACATCTGGCCGAACTTGGCCTTCTTGTTGGCCTGCCCGAGGCCGCCGCGCATCAGGAGCGCGGCGAGGATCATGGTGCCGCCGACCAGCGCGACAAGCAGTTTGAGCGCGGTCTGGAAGTCGAGCACGGTCAGCAGCAGGCCGCCGATGAAAAAGCCGACGCCCTTGAGGGCATTCTTCGACCCTGTGAGTAGCGAGACCCAGCGGTAGAGCGTCGCCGAGGCATTTTCGGGAACGATCAGCTTGACCGCGCTCTTCGAACTCATCTTCGTCATGTCCTTGGCGATGCCGCTCAAGGCCTGCGAGGCCATGACCCAGGCGACGACCAGCCAGCCCTGCGGTGCGAAAGCGAGCATCGACAGCGCCACAATCTGGGTGCCGAGGCCGATGAACAGCGTGGTCTTGAGCCCGAAGCGGGCGCCGATGTAGCCGCCGAACAGATTGGTGATGATCCCGAATACTTCGTAAAAGATGAACAGCGAAGCCACCGCAAGCGGCGTGTAGCCGAGGTTGTAGAAGTAGAACAGCACCAGCATGCGGGTGGCGCCGTCGGTGACGGTATCGGACCAGTAGGCTGCGGTAACCAGCACGTAGTTGCGCAGGCCGGCCCGCGTGGAACTGTTCGCAGCTGCGGATGAGTCACTCATGCTGTTCCTCCATTGGGATATCGGTGCCCTGCAGGCCGTCGCCCGCCAGTTGCGGTCGACGGCCAAAAAGGCGGCAAATCAGGGAAGTGCGCCCTGGAGTGACGCGGCGACCTTGCGCGCGAGTTCGACGTAACGGTTCACGTAGCCCCACTCGTTGTCGTACCAAGCGTAGATCTTGACCATCGTGCCGTTGGTCACCAGGGTGTGCGCCGCATCTACGATAGCCGAGCGCGGATCGCCGCAGTAGTCGATCGACACCAGCGGCCGCTCCTCGTAACCGAGAATTCCCTTGAGCGGCCCTGCGGCAGCAGCCTTGAGCAGGCCATTGACCTCGTCGACCGTCGTCGGACGCTGCATCTCGAATACGCAATCGGTAATCGACGCGTTGAGCAGGGGTACACGCACCGCGTGGCCATCGAGCTTGCCTTTCAGTTCCGGGAAAATCAGCGCGATTGCGGTCGCCGAACCGGTCGTCGTCGGCACCAGTGACAGGCCTGAAGCACGCGCGCGGCGCAGATCCTTGTGCATCTGGTCGTGCACGCTCTGGGTGTTGGTCGAACTGTGGACGGTCGTGATCTGGCCGTGTGCGATGCCGATTGCCTCATGGACAACCTTGACTACCGGCGCCAGGCAGTTGGTCGTGCACGATGCCGCAGTCACGATGTCATGCCGGGCCGGGTCGTAAAGGTGGTCGTTGACCCCCATGACGATGTTCAGCGTATCGCCACCCTTGACCGGTGCGGCGACGATCACCTTCTTCACTCCCGCCGCCAGATAGGGCGACAGTTCCTCGACTGTCTTCCACTTGCCGCTGGCTTCGAGAACGATGTCCACCCTGGCAGCACGCCACGTCGCTTCCGCTATATCCCGGGAGGAGCTGTAGCCGATCGCCTTCCCGTCGACCAGCAGGCGCCCGCCACTCGTCCCGATTTCGTGCCGCCAGCGGCCATGCACCGAGTCGAATTCGAGCAGATGGGCGGCGGACTCCACCGGCCCGGCCGGTTCGTTGATATGCACGAACTCGATATCCGGGCAGTCCCATCCGGCGCGCAGCGCCAGCCTGCCCATGCGACCGAAACCGTTGATGCCGACCCTGACAGTCATTTCTCTTTCCTCCAGTTGGTGAGTGGCGCTCGCTTGGATGCCCAGCGAGCAAGATCGTTTGAACGCCACAGGCGACCTTGCCTGACTAACAATTCCATATTGCTGGAAATCTAAAAATAAGTAAACCCCTCGCGCTCGCCGGCTACGGAAAAAATCGAGGCACCTCGATTTGACGATTGGCTGGAGAATTGTGATTGTCGGAACTGGGTGCAAAAGTTTTGCGAGGTCGGCGATATTTCGGTATCTTTGGAAACATGAACAACACCGATGCCGTCACTGCGCTGGCCGCGCTGGCCCAGGACAGCCGCCTCGCCATTGTCCGGCTGCTCATTCAGAATGCGCCTGCAGGTCTGACCGTAGGTTTGATCGGCGAGCAACTCGAGTTGCCGGCACCGACGCTGTCCTTCCACCTGAAGACATTGAGCCACGCCGGCCTCGTCACGACCAAGCAGGAAGGTCGCTTCGTTCGTTGTCAGGCCGAGATGAGCAGGATCAACGTGCTGATCGGTTTCCTGACCGACAACTGCTGCGATGGGCGTCCTGAAATCTGTAACCCGCCTGGCAAGTACTGACTTTTCGCTTGGCGCAGCGAATCGACAATCAGGTTTAGCTTCCGCTGTCGACCACTGTGAAGGCGATCCCAGAATATTTCTTCAGGCGCTCGATCAGGCGGTCGCCAAAGAGGGTCGCCGGCGTCCAGAAGCCGCCGGGTTTCTCTGCCTTGGGCAGGTCGCGGGCGAGGAATGCTGCGGCTTGCGCGAGCATCTTCGACGTCGACCCGTAACCGGCGTCGCGGTCGCCGGTCACCTTGACCATGATGCTGCGGCCATCGTCAGTGTGGCCAAGGAAGCGCAGATCGTAGAAGCCTCGCTGCCGTGCTTCCGGGCTCGGGCCCGAGCCCGGCGCCGGCAGCACGAAGCGCTCGAGGGCCCAGCGCGCTGGGCCGATGGCGCCCGCAACCATGAAGCCGGCTAGTCCGGCGGTTATCCCCAGTGCCGTCATCCGGCCCTTGAGCCCGGGGCCCGCCAACATTGCCTCGTCATAGCGGAACCCGGCGCCGTAGGCTTGCTTCGTCAGGGCGTTGGTGCGCTGCACGATACGGGTGTTGATCGCACTCATGACAAACGGCGCCAGCCAGGCCTTGAAATCATCGTCGTATTCGGCAAATCTGACATCGGGCTGGCGGACCTGCGGCGCGTAGCCCTCCGGACAGAGCGAGTAGGGATTGGCGAGTTCCTTGCGCAGTTGCGGATCGGCGGCGGCTTCCTTGAGGACGTTCATGATGCTGGCGACAGTCCCTCCGGAGAATCCGCCACGCATCGCCTTGACCCGCATCTTGACGCGGCAGCAAGGCTGGCCGAAGCGCCGGATCGCCTCTTGCTGCAGGAAATGCACGCCGAGGTCGGACGGGATCGAATCGAAGCCGCACGAGTGGACGATGCGCGCCCCTGACTTGCGTGCCTCGTCTTCGTATCGGCTCAGCATGCGGCGGATCCATTGCGCCTCGCCGGTCAGGTCGCAGTAGTCCGTCCCGGTTTCCGCGCAAACCTTGACCAGTGTTTCGCCGTATAGCGCGTACGGACCGACGGTCGACACGACGGCTTTCGTCCCGAGACACATCGTGCGGAGCGCGGCTTCGTCGGCAGCGTCGGCGACGAGCAACGGTAATTTCGCCGCGTTCGGACCGAGCGAAGCGCGCAGTTCCTCGAGCCTGGCGACCGAGCGGCCGGCCGCCGCCCAATTGAGATCACCATGCGCGCCGAACTGCTCGAAGAGGCGGCGGGTCAGGATCTTCCCGACAAAGCTCGTCGCGCCGAAAACGATCAGGTCATGGTGAGGGGTAGCGGCGGTCATCGTGGCCAGAACTGAAAATCTTAATCCTAGTGTCGCTGGTCGGCCAGGCATCTGTCAATCAGAGGAGCCATCAGGGACGACCCATCCGCAAAACTTTGAACGGCCCGCCGGATGGGAAGCCCGGAGATCTGCCGGTAGGAGTGTAGAAATTATTTGGCCGATTTGTAGAAATTATTTGGCCGTTGTGTACAAATTATTTGGCCGCGTGCTTTTATGCTGCATAGCAGCATATCCATGCTATTTTATTCATTGTTGATATGACAACGCTACGCTTGAGTAGATCGCCATGGGAAATCTCCCTCCCGTAACCTGCCGCTTAAAATGTAAAGGGCTTTACTACTAAAGGCTATCCGGGTGGTGAATCATACAAACTCGTAAATAGCTTTAGGAAAGTCATGATGGAAGCCCGCGGCGACTACTAACGACAATCTTTGAACAGGAGACTTGAAATCCCGATGATCCGCCCCTATTATTAGCACTCAACGGTGACGAGTGCTAATAAATAGCCTTGCGCGTTCCCGGGCTTTACCCCGGCCCATTTTTATTGTCTGAACTACAAGGAGCCATCTCTATGAATATCCGTCCTTTGCACGACCGCGTCATTGTCAAGCGCGTCGAAGCCGAGCGCACCACCGCTTCCGGCATCGTTATTCCTGATTCTGCCGGCGAGAAGCCCGATCAGGGCGAAGTTCTGGCGGTCGGCCCGGGCAAGCGCGACGACAGCGGCAAGTTGAACGCCCCGGACGTCAAGGTGGGCGACCGGGTTCTGTTCGGCAAGTATGCCGGCCAGGCGGTCAAGGTCGATGGCGAGGAAGTTCTGGTCATGCGTGAAGAAGACATCATGGGCGTTGTGGTCGCTTAAGCGCCGTTCGTCCCCAACCACTGTTCAAATTAGGAGAATTCAATGGCTGCAAAAGAAGTCAAATTCGGTGATTCCGCCCGCGCCCGCATGGTCGAGGGCATCAATATCCTGGCCGACGCGGTCAAGATTACCCTTGGCCCGAAAGGCCGCAATGTCGTAATTGAGCGCTCCTACGGCGCCCCGACCATCACCAAGGACGGCGTTTCGGTCGCCAAGGAAATCGAACTGAAAGACAAGTTCGCCAACATGGGCGCCCAGATGGTCAAGGAAGTTGCTTCCAAGACCTCCGATATCGCCGGTGACGGCACCACTACTGCCACCGTGCTGGCCCAGGCGATTGTCCGCGAAGGCATGAAGTATGTTGCCGCCGGCATGAACCCGATGGATCTGAAGCGCGGCATCGACAAGGCGGTCGTCGCTACCGTTTCCGAACTGCAGGCGTTTTCCAAGCCGTGTACGACGTCCAAGGAAATCGCCCAGGTAGGTTCCATTTCCGCCAATTCCGATGCTGACATCGGCGAAATCATCGCCAATGCCATGGAAAAGGTTGGCAAGGAAGGCGTCATTACTGTTGAGGACGGCAAGTCGCTGGCCAACGAACTTGATGTCGTCGAAGGCATGCAGTTCGATCGTGGCTATCTCTCCCCGTACTTCATCAACAACGGCGACAAGCAGCAAGCCCTGATGGAAAATCCGTTTGTCCTGCTCTTCGACAAGAAGATTTCCAACATCCGCGACCTGCTGCCGATCCTCGAGCAGGTTGCCAAGGCCGGCCGTCCGTTGCTGATCATCGCCGAAGACGTCGATGGCGAAGCACTGGCCACCCTGGTGGTCAACAACATCCGCGGCATTCTGAAGACCGTTGCCGTCAAGGCTCCGGGCTTCGGCGACCGGCGCAAGGCCATGCTCGAGGACATCGCCATCCTGACCGGCGGCACCGTGATCTCCGAGGAGACCGGTCTTTCCCTCGAAAAGGCCGTCCTCAAGGATCTGGGCCAGGCCAAGCGCATCGAAGTCTCCAAGGAAAACACCATCATCATCGATGGTGCCGGCGAAGCAGCTTCCATCGAAGCCCGCGTCAAGCAGGTCCGCATCCAGATTGAGGAAGCTACCTCGGATTACGACAAGGAAAAGCTGCAGGAGCGTGTTGCCAAGCTGGCTGGTGGCGTTGCCGTCATCAAGGTCGGCGCCGCGACCGAAGTCGAAATGAAGGAAAAGAAGGCGCGCGTTGAAGACGCCCTGCACGCGACCCGCGCCGCCGTGGAAGAAGGTGTCGTCGCTGGCGGCGGCGTTGCCCTGATCCGCGCTCGTGCTGCCGTTGGCAAGCTGAAGGGTGACAACCACGACCAGGACGCCGGCATCAAGATCGTTCTCCGCGCCCTCGAGCAGCCGCTGCGTGAAATCGTCGCCAACGCCGGTGACGAGCCCTCGGTGGTTGTCGACAAGGTGCAGCGTGGCAAGGGTAACTTCGGTTACAACGCCACCACCGGCGAGTATGGCGACATGGTTGAAATGGGTGTGCTCGATCCGACCAAGGTCACGCGCACCGCGCTACAGAATGCCGCTTCAGTGGCCGGCTTGATGCTCACCACCGAATGTATGGTGGCCGAACTGGCTGAAGACAAACCGGGTGGCGGCATGCCGGACATGGGTGGTATGGGCGGCATGGGTGGTATGGGCGGCATGGGCATGTAATTCCCCTGCCCAGATCTTGCCGTTTGAGAAAAGCCCCGCTTTGGCGGGGCTTTTTGCTTTCCGCGGTCAACCGGGAAAAATCCCCGGATTTCAGGGGCGGCCTTGAGTGTGACTTTTGTAACGCTCCGTAAGTTTGCTGTAAGTAGTCCGACCTACATTACGCTCCGCAGCAATGCCTCCATAACCAATATTTGAGGAGCAAATCAATGCAAGACGTTATCGACCGGGTTAAAGCAAACCCAAAATTCCTCGAGTTCGTTGCCGTGCGCAACCGCTACTCGGTCATCATGACCATCGTCAGTGCCGCCGCCTACTACGGCTTCATTCTTCTGGTCGCCTTCGAGGGCCCTTGGCTGGGCACCAAGATGGGGCCGGGCATGACTACCAGCATCGGCGTGCCGATCGGCGTCGGCGTCATCGTCTTTACCATCATCCTGACCTGGATCTACGTGCGTCGCGCCAACGGCGAATTCGACGAAACCAACGCGAGGCTTATTGCGGAGGCGCGGAAATAACATGACTATCAAACATCTACTCGCGGCGGTCGCCGCGCTGGCCGTTGCCGGAGGCGCCATCGCTGCCGGCGCCGACCTCGGCAACACCACCAAGCAGGCCACCAACTGGACGGCCATTGCGATGTTCGCCATCTTTGTCGTCGGTACGCTCTTTATCACCAAGTGG
The DNA here is from genome assembly GCA_016722705.1 of Candidatus Dechloromonas phosphoritropha. Classification (NCBI taxonomy): domain Bacteria; kingdom Pseudomonadati; phylum Pseudomonadota; class Betaproteobacteria; order Rhodocyclales; family Azonexaceae; genus Dechloromonas; species Candidatus Dechloromonas phosphoritropha. Next base: position 1,831,563 of record JADKGN010000004.1, read on the forward strand.
GCGGCTTCCAAGACCAAGACGGTGGCCGACTTCTACACTGCCGGTGGCGGTATCACCGGTTTCCAGAACGGCCTGGCGATTGCCGGCGACTACATGTCCGCCGCCTCTTTCCTCGGAATTTCCGGCCTGGTGTTCGCCAACGGCTTCGACGGCCTGATCTTCTCGATCGGCTGGCTGGTCGGCTGGCCCATCATCACCTTCCTGATGGCGGAGCGTCTGCGCAATCTCGGCAAATTCACCTTCGCCGACGTCGCCTCCTACCGCTTTGCCCAGACCCCGGTACGCATCTTTGCCGCGACCTCGACGCTGGTTGTCGTCGCGTTCTACATGATCGCGCAAATGGTCGGCGCCGGTCAGTTGATCAAGGTGCTGTTCGGCCTGGAATATATCTACGCGGTGATTCTGGTCGGTTCGATCATGATGATGTACGTACTGTTCGGCGGCATGACCGCCACCACCTGGGTGCAGATCATCAAGGCCGGCATGCTGCTTTTCGGTGCCACCTTCATGGCCGGTGCTGTGCTCTGGCAGTTCGGCTTTTCGCCAAACGCGCTGTTCGCCAAGGCGGTTGAAGTGCACTCCAAGCACGACGCCATCATGGCGCCGGGTGCCTTGATCAAGGATCCGGTCTCCGCGATCTCGGTCGGCATGGCCCTGATGTTCGGTACCGCGGGTCTGCCGCACATCCTGATGCGCTTCTTCACCGTGCCGAACGCCAAGGAAGCCCGCAAGTCGGTTGCCTGGGCAACCACCTGGATCGGCTATTTCTACATCCTGACCTTCATTATCGGTTTCGGCGCCATCACCAATCTGATTCAGGATCCGGCTGCTTACTATGTGCCGAAACTAGTTAACGGCATCCAGGAAATCGGCGCCGACGGCAAGCCGTTGTGGGACGGACTGCGGGGCGGTGGCAACATGGCTGCCGTGCATCTGGCGCAGGCGGTCGGTGGTAACCTGTTCCTCGGCTTCATCTCGGCCGTGGCCTTCGCCACTATCCTCGCCGTGGTTGCCGGTCTGACCCTGTCCGGCGCTTCCGCCGTGTCGCACGACCTGTACGCCTCCGTGATCAGGAAGGGCCAGGTTTCCTCGGATGCCGAACTGCGCGTTTCCAAGATCACCACGATCTGCCTCGGCATTCTGGCGGTGGTTCTCGGTATCGCCTTCGAGAAGGAAAACGTCGCTTACATGGTGATGCTGGCCTTCGTCATCGCCTGCTCGGGCAACTTCCCGGTGCTCTTCATGTCGGTGCTGTGGAAGAACTGCACAACCCGCGGTGCCGTGGTTGGTGGCTTCGTTGGCCTTGCCTTGGCGGTGATCCTGACCATCGGTTCCGCCAGCGTCTGGGAACACGTGCTGCACAACCCGAAGGGCTCCGCCTGGTTCCCTTACAACTCCGCCGCCATCTTCTCGATGTCTGCCGCGTTCTTCACGATCTGGCTGGTTTCCATTCTGGACAACTCGGCTCAGGCCAAAAAGGAGCGTGCCCTGTTCCCGGCGCAGCAGTTGCGTTCGGAAACCGGCCTCGGTGCCGCCGGCGCTTCCGGCCACTAAGCAGACAGCGTAAGTCCCAGCAAAAAGCCCGGGTGGCAACCCTCGGGCTTTTTTACGTCCATATTCGAGCAATTTTCGCGGTCGACCGCATTGGCATGAAGCAATGGAGCAGGTCCCCGTTGGCGCGCCCTGGAGCGCAACAGCCTCCGTGCCATCCACGGACGTGTTGGTGAATCGCGCCAATCGCGAAGCCACGTTTTGTTAGACTTGTTGGGTTCTGGTGTGAAAAATGGTAGGGGGCGCCCAGTGCAGGATCGGGCTAACCCCCTGAGTCGCGGCCGAAGCCGCCGACTCCCAAGACCATAAAAGGAGAACAGCAGGCGTAGAATAGGGTGCGTGCCTTACAGGATTCTTACGCTGGAATGGACTTTTAGGCTTAAATGCGAATTCTTATTGCCGAAGACGATGCGATCATCGCTGACGGCCTTTCCCGGTCGCTTCGTCAAGGTGGCTGCGCGGTGGACTGGGCATCCAACGGGCTTGACGCGGACGCGGCTCTGTTGACTGTTGCCTATGACCTGCTGATCCTCGACCTCGGGTTGCCCAGGTTGTCGGGAATGGAAGTTCTGAAGCGTCTGCGCGCGCGCAACTCTTCGCTGCCGGTGCTGATCCTGACCGCGCTCGACGGCTCCGGCGACCGTGTCAAGGGACTTGATCTCGGGGCCGACGACTATATGGCCAAACCCTTCGACCTGGCGGAACTCGAGGCGCGGGTTCGCGCGTTGTGCCGACGCTCGGCGGGCACGGCGCCAACCATTCAATGCGGAGCGCTGGTCTACGATCAGGTTGGTCGGGTGGCGCAGATCGATGGTCAGGCACTCGATCTCTCGGCACGGGAAATCGGTCTCCTCGAGGTGCTTCTGACGCGTATGGGCCGCCTTGTCAGCAAGGATCAACTGGTCGACAAGTTGTGTGGCTGGGGTGAGGAAGTCAGCCATAACGCCATCGAGGTATACGTTCACCGTCTGCGCAAGAAACTGGAGGCGGGCGGGGTCAAGATAGCGACAGTACGTGGGCTGGGCTACTGCCTTGAACGCCCCCGGCCCGAATAGCCCGCCGACTTCCGAGAGCGAGCGCTCGCTTTTTGGCGAGATCCTCGACTGGATGTTGGCGCCCCTGCTCTTTGTCTGGCCACTGAGCATCGCGTTTACTCACTACTTCGCCAACAACGTTGCCAATTTCCCCTATGATCAGGCGCTGCGCCAGCACGTGAATGCCATTGCTCGTCAGGTCAAGCTTGTCGACGGCAAGCCCGTGCTGAGTCTGCCTGCGCCGGCACGGGCGATGTTGCGAGCGGACGAGACGGACAGCGTGTATTTTCACGTCATCACCCACGACGGCAAGCTGCTGGCGGGAGACGCCGATCTGCCGCCGCCTGATGCAGGGGCCGATCCGGCCGCGCTGCCGGGAGATATCTATTTTCGCGACCTGGAACTCAAGGGGCAGGATGTCCGGGTTGCATACTCCTATGTTGCTGACGGGAATATGCCGCGCGACCGCTGGGTGCTGGTCGAGGTCGGCGAGACGATGGAGAAGCGTACGCAACTGACCAACAAGATCGTCGCCAGCGTCATCCTTCCGCAATTCGTCATCATCCCGCTAGCGGTCATGCTGGTTTGGTTCGGACTGTCGCGGGGACTGCGGCCCTTGAACCGTCTGCGCAAGACGATCGAAGCGCGCGATGCGGCCGATCTTTCGCCGATTGCCACGCACGGCGTTCCCGACGAGCTCGAGCCGCTGGTCGAAGCCTTCAACGAGATGCTGGAGCGCATGAAGCGCAACGTCGAGGTGCAGCAGCGTTTCGTTGCCGATGCTGCCCACCAGCTGCGCACGCCGCTCACCGGCCTCAAGACGCAGGCCCAGTTTGCCATTCGCGAGGCGGATCCGGCCGCCCTGCGTCATGGCTTGCGCCAGATAGCGGTCGGTGTCGACCGGGCCACCCGACTCGTCAACCAATTGCTTACTCTGGCCAGAACAGAAGGTCTGGAGACAGTCCAGCAGAGCCACGCACCGCTCGATCTTGCGCGGCTGATGCGAGATGTTGTCGAGGAGTGGGTCGCCATCGCGCTCGAAAAAAGGATCGACCTTGGCTTCGAGGCGCAGGATGTCACGATGGTCAGCGGAAACCCTCTCCTGTTAAAGGAACTGGCCAAAAATCTGCTCGATAACGCGCTGAGATATACCCCGGAAGGTGGCCATGTAACGTGCAGGGTCATGGCGACGGGGAATGTGACTGTTCTCGAGGTGGAGGACGACGGCATCGGCATTACCGAGGAACAGGCCGAGATGGCGTTCGAGCGTTTCTTCCGGATCGACAATGCGGCGGGCGAAGGCAGCGGACTGGGGCTGGCCATCGTTCGGGAAATTGCCACCCAGCATGATGCCACGGCCCGGCTGCGTCCCAATCCTTCGGGCCAGGGAACCGTTGCCCGGGTGGCATTCCATACGTGGCAGCCGCCGCCGCCACCGATGCCGATTCCCGATGACTTCTCCGAACTCTACCGGCAATCGCCGCCGATCGGAACCTGACCTCACGTTTTTAACAGCCTGTATTGCGGCTAGGCGGTCACCTCGCTATAATCCTTCCTCCCGAGGCCAATTAGCTCAGTTGGTAGAGCAGCGGATTGAAAATCCGCGTGTCCGTGGTTCGATTCCGCGATTGGCCACCAAATATTCAAGCACTTAGCCCACTTTCCTGAGTGGGCTTTTTGCTTTCTGGCTTCCGTGTAGCCACCATGTAGCCAATTTCTGTCAATGCCTATCGATGCTCAGGCAGGACCAGAACGAAAACGCGGCTCAAGTCCATGCGATGCCGTAGGCCGCGTGCGGGACTGGCTGCGCGATCACCACATTGGGATTCTCAACGTCGCCGGTCCGCGCGAATGCAAGCGGCCGGGTATCTATCGGGCGACGCTGGCATTTCTGGATTGGTTGGCTTGACGTCTCGGTGCGGCCAGCGCCGACTTTCCGATTTCACGAAACAGACTTAACCCTCGCGGCTCAGGTCATCAAGTGCGGAAGTTGTGACTCATCTGACAATGATTGCCAGATCAAGTCCAGTTTTCAGCAATTCATTTCATGCTTTCCTAGTTGCCTTCGTTCGCTCAGGGTTCCCCCCATTTTGCCCGCAGCACCCGATTGTCGATGCGCAACTTGTCGGCTTCGATCTGGAGCATCACCGCCGGCCCAATAAAGCGTTTGGTCAGATTCCGGAACAGTTCCTTCGCGGAAATGCTGACCTCGCCAATCCAGTTTCCACGCGCCGGGCAAAACAGTTCGGTCTCCTTGGCAACAATCCGTAGCTGCCCCGGCAGACTGGAAAACTTCACCAAGTAATCTTCTTCCGCCCAATCGTGCTGCTTGTCGATGTAGTTCAGGCTGTGCCGCAGGAACTCCCTTTCTGCCCACAGTGTTGGCGGTGGTGGAATGAGCCGCTTGAGTTCGCCCTGGTAATCGAGCCACTGCTTACCCAAACGAAGACAGGAGTCTTGCGGTTCCCTATCCCCGAAAACTTCGGTCCAGAGACGATAGATCGTCGCCATCAACTCGATGGGCGAAGTAGGCGAGAACACAAGAGTCTCATGGGGCGGTGTCGCGGTGTTCTTCTCAACCCGCCCGTCTCGGGACAGCATGTAGCACCCGATCCAGGTACCGATCGAAAACTGGATTCCATCGAATTCCCGGAGATGAACGTCGTTCTTGCCCACGAAGCCCAGTCTGGGAATGATTTCATCGACGGCGCATTTCTCGGTCACTTCCTGGGGAAAGTTGGGATGGGTCAGTTTGCTCATGGCAGTTTTCCTTGGTCGACAGCGTCATCATCCCCGAAATCCTCTTGAAGCAATTCCTCCACTATTCGCTCGAACAGCTTCGCCAACGCCTTTTCCCGCATCGCCATCGCCTGATCCTCCGGCACATCGAGCAGTGTCAGGCATCGCTCGCCAATCGCCCCGCGAAGGTATTCCTCGCCGTCGGCACCAAGCAGCGGCATGGCGAGCATCTGCACATCCCACCGGACGCCCTTTCCACCCAGGCATGGCAGGCGCGGGTCATCTGGGTAACCGACGACGAAGACGGTCTTCCCGAGATTTTCGGGGCGCCCGCCGCTGATCAGGGCAATACTTTCCGGCTTCATCGTCGTCATAGTGGCAATTCCGATCCGCGAAGCGACTTTGCTCAGGCTACCCAGACCAACCGCTCATTACTCAACTCTGACTCGCCCGACCACCGGTAAGCCACCAGTGGCCCGGCCTTGCCGGCACCGAAGTCAAGCACCGCCACCGTCGGACTCTGCACGCCGGGCGTCCCGGTCAGCCAGTAGTGGCCGACGAAGGTCGGCACGTTGTCCACCGCGCCGAGCTTGACGTCGTCTGGCAGCAGGATGTCGGGTATCCGCTCGCGCTCTCCTTCCGGTACGAGCGCCGCTGCCCGGTATCCCGTCGCACTGTCATCCCACCAGCGCACCCGAATATCCTTGCGCGGCGCACCGTTGTGGTCAAGGAAGAAGCAGTCATCTGGCAGCCTGATCTCGTAGCCCTTGGTCACCGCTTCCATGGCTTTCCATGGCTCACTACCTTTGCGGAAGGACTCGATCATGAACGACTCGTCCAGCCTGCCCGTGGCATCCATTGCTTCACCAACCTTGGCGATACTCTCCGGATTCCACCAGGCATGGCAGACCCGGATGTTGCCGAGGTCAATGAAGGGCGGCAGGGTCTTGAACCAGTCGACCAGCTCCTTATGGAGATCCGAGTCACAACCGACCTGAGCCAGAAACTCCCTATGCTCCTTGACCTTGTTTTCGGTACGTGGCCGCAACCAGTCGCCGTTTTCCGGATCACGGGTGGCAAAGCCGATGGCGTTCCATTCGTGGTTGCCCAGAATCGTCCGACCACTGCCGGCCTCGGTCATGTTGCGGACAATGGTCAGCACCTCGACTTGCCCCGGCCCGCGATCGATCAGGTCACCAAGAAAGAGCGCCATGCGCCCCTGCGGGTGACACCAGGTGCCGTCTTTGATCCGGTAGCCCAGCTTCTTGAGCAGCGCTTCCAACTTGCCGATCTGCCCGTGTATATCGGCGATGATGTCGTAGTCCATGAATTGCCTCCGTAACTTCGTTGCATTACACTACGAACTATAATTTACTTCGTGGCTATATACAACTATGTCGAACAAAATATCCGCATCAGGGGCAACGACTGTTGCGCCGATCTACCCGATGCCCTTTGTGCGCATCGAACTGGTCGTCCTGTCCATCGTCGACGGGAGGCTGTCGGCCTTGCTCGGCAAGCGCACCGGGGAACCGCATGTCGGGCAATGGGCGCTGCCCGGCGGGGTGTTGCGTATTGACCGGGATCGGGATCTTGACGATGCAGCGCAACGGGTGGCGATGGAACGATTGGGTACGAAGCTTCCTTTCCTGCGTCAATTGACGGCGGTCGGCAGCAAGGACCGAGACCCGCGGGCGCCTTGGGCTTTGAGTATTGCCTTTCGCGCGATGGTGCCGGTCGAGTCGATCGCCCCAGCGGCTGGCAAGCGCATAGAGGCACTGCAATGGCGAATTGCCGATGAGGCTGCGACTGACAAAACCCTAGCGTTCGATCACGCAGCGCTGATACAGACGGCGGTCGACGCAACGCGGCGGGAAATTGACGAGTTGCAGTTGCCGTTCGGTTTCCTGCCAGAGCAATTTACGCTTGGGGAACTTCAATCCTGCTGTGAGGCGCTGCTCGGCCATCGACTGGACAAGTCGAGTTTCCGGCGGCGACTGGATGACCGTGAAGTCGTTGAAGCGATTCCCGGCGAAATGAAAACTGGGGCGTTCAGGCCCGCAAAACTATTCAGGAGACGCCGGGATTCGTCTGATTGATCGTCGCGGGCAGTAATGCCAACAATTGGTAGGTGCGCAGATTGGCCTGATACAGCGTGACGCCGGTAGCATCCGCTGCGGCCGATAGCTTTTGCAGGGCGGCAGAAATGTGGGCGTCGGAATAGCCGCGCCTTTTCAAGTTGTCCCGCAGTAGCGCCGTCTCGATATTGCGGTTGTCCTCACACCTGTTCCACTCACCGAGGTAACGGTAGCCGAGGCAGTCGGGACGCGCCGGATCGGTGAACAGGGCGATAACGCGATTCTGCGTGCGGCGTTCGGAACGGGGTTGTTCGAGCATGAGTTTTAGAAACAGGTTAAGGGAATATGGGGATAAGCTGCGTACATTGCAGGGCGGTTGTAACGTGCTGTTGGTGCATTGTGTGGCCAATTGGCGCGCACGTGCGCTCGCCAAGGACAAGGATGGCGTCCTCCCTTGGACATCATCATCTCTTCAATCTGATCACCCATGACACCTAACATAGCCGCCATCGCGTCAATTTCCTCGCAATATGCCTGATAACTTCCGCATGTATTCAGATTCGATACCGCAACCCCACTCATCCGAACAATCCGCTTGCCGGTCAACAGATTCATCGATTTTCCCGTCCACTGGTCCATGATGTAGAAATCCGGATCGGGACTAAAAAAGTAAAGCAGTTTGGTGAAATAAGCTGGTCCGAGACCTGGCACCGCCCCAGCGCCGAGAAACAAGTTATAGGCGGCACATCGCGGCAGGCCACCTGCACGCAGCGCGCTTAGCCTATTGGCTATTGCCGCATTCGCATTCCACGCCGCCGCGACATGGTTAGCGCCGCCCGGTCGAGCACCTTGACTGCCCCATGCCATCGCGCACGCATAGCCAAACAATACCGGGTTCGCCGGATTCTGGCAGATGGCACGCACTGCGGCGCGATCCAGACGATGTGTCGGCAGCGGGATCGTGCCCGCAGGCACCCCGGCCAAGCCTCTATTTGCAACCCAAGTTGCCGGGATGTATCCAATCGGCCCAGCGGGAGCGTGTGCGATGGCAGCGAAGACATTCCAGTGAGGAATTTGGTAGGGAGGTGGCATATTTGATTTGGTAGTCGGAGTTATGAGAGTCACGCCCTCACGACGAAGCGATCATGCAACATTCTTTGAATGAACGCCCTGTTCTTGGCCAGCCAATAGGTAAGCAGGGGCAATTCCGCATCTATGTGGGTCAGCACTCGTGAGGTCATAGCATGTAGAGCTCTCGATACCAATGCGTCCATTGGTTGAGAGCGTCGTCTTGAACCGCCTCCGCCGCCCGCAACAGAGCATCCGAGTCGAAGACGGAGAATTTCGGGGAGTCACCAATCAGGCCCTTGAAGGCATCGAGGGATTCGTCCAGATGCGGATTCGCCGGATGTTTAACGACCGAGAATGATGCGTGGGCGTACGGCTGTCCTTCATCCTGCTCCATCGCCAAGGCCAGCAGCAGGTTGCGCCAGAGCTGGTTCATTCCGCCTTGAAACGGGCATTGGGCATGGTTGGCATGATTGACGAAGATGCTGCGGTTGCGTTCGGTGATGTCCCAATACTTCCGCTTGCCAAAATCGTGATGAAAACAGGTTCGCTTGTCCCGCAGAATGTCGGCAAAACTGCTCTCGCAGTTATGCCGCGCTTTGTCGCGGTCCTTGCTCCTGGGTCCGCTGCATGGCGTAAACTCTTTTTCCGTAAGCTTGTGCTCGATCAACCAAAGGCAGAGCTCACCCTCCCGGTTGCGGTAGGCAATGGCAATATCTGAGTCTGTTCCGTGGCTCCCTGACTTGTCACCCAACGGGCCACGGTCGGCCGCATCAGATCCGAAATTCCCGCCCCAGAATTCCAGACAATAACCGTGGTCAAGCTGGTCCGTCGCTAGTGACGCGAAGTCCGGCTTGACATGAATCAGGATGTCACTGGCTGCCGTGTGGTGCAGCACGGGCAGGAATAGATTGATGTTCGCCGCCTGCGAACTCGCCATGTGATAGAAATGCGAGTGGATGCGAAAACGGTTTCGCTGTCGGTGCACGGACAGATTGCCCAATAACGATGAGTGCAGGTGCGGCATTGCCTCCTGCCGCATGTGCTCATCGGGCAGGATGGCGTCGTATGCGATGCCTCTGGAGTGACCTGGTTCGGTTGTGATGTGCTTCCACTTCCAGTTAATCAGGTGGACATACAAACCTTCCTGAAAGCTGCTCAGGTTTCCCGGAAGCCGGTAATCCTTTCCGTGGATGCGCTCGATTTTCATACGAGGCGGATTCTCCCGGTGAGCAGTTCCTGCATCTGGCCCTGTTTGAGGGCGCCATCATGGGTTTCTCGCGCTGGGTTGCCCATATCGTTCATGCCGGAAGGGCTTCTGCCAAGACTTCCGTCTGCACATAACGCTGAAAATCAGAGACCGAAGTGAAGCATCGGAAGCCCGCCTGACTGGCGATGCCGATGGTCTCCGTGCCCTCATTCAGCAAGAGCGTCACGGGCTGGCTCAATTCCTCCTGGAGGCCGTTCGGCCAGGCTAGGTCGAACACCGCTTTCTGCTCACCGGTGGCGGCGTCGGCGAAGTCGTAACTCAATATCCCGGCCGGAAGCCCCTGTGCTTTTATCCAATCATTCACGGCTTCGAGCTGCTGTTCTTCTTCCTCGCTGGCAATGCCGCCGCTCGCGGCAGCGACTACGGGAACGGCGGCGGCTGGACCGGCCAGCCAGCGGGTATCACCGTGCAGCAGGTCTTCCATGCGGCGATTCAATTCAGCGGCAAGGAGCACCTTACGGGCTTCGAGGAACGCCAGGAAATTCTCGACCTTCCACAGCACCGGATCAGTGGGAATCCACTGCGACGCCAACGCTCCGGGGTGGGTCTTCTCGACTTCGCGGAAATACTCCTCCGGCAGGCGGTCGCTAATGTCGAGATTCGTGTCCTTTGTGAGAAAACAGAAATTGCCCAGCGCATTCACCTCGGGTCGCTTGAATTCTCGCTTGTAGAGTTGCGCCTTGGGAAAGATGTGATGCACTTCCAGCCGGCTCATCTTGCCGAGGAGGTTGGACTTGAGCGGAAGGCCAGTCCCCCAGTCCCGTGATTCGCCCATGCGCGTCAGCAGATACAGCACCGGATAAAAGCGTGCGCCGAGGCTCCAACCCGTAAAATGTCCTGGCTCGGCGCGCAGGCCGCCATGCCACAACCGCAATTGCTCAAGTAGCTTTTCAAGCCCCCCGTCAGGCCCCTCAAGTGCCGCCAGATCCTGATCGATAAACGACTCTGTCGAGCCCGAGAAGCGGCCCCACATGCCTGCCTGCACGAACCAGAACAGCAGCTTGTCGCGCTCCTTCACATCCATCGGCCCGCTGCGCTGGTCGAGGTAGCGCACCATCACCGGCACGCCAAACCGGCCGAAGAAAACTTGGTCGTGATCGAGTCCCAGACGCCCGCCGATCAGGTTAAGGCTGGTATCCACATGCTTCGTGGCACGTTTGAGACCGTCTTGAATCTCAGCCGCGCTCTTCTCGTGGAGAAACTGGAACTTCGCTTCCCCGGTCAGCGCCGTATTCACCGAGCGCAAAAGCCAGTCGAGGTTGAAATGATAATCCGCCTTGGCCCACTCTTTGAGCTTGGCCTTCATTGTATCGCGGGCCTCGGGCCAATCGGCGCAAATCTTGGCCAGCGCCAGATCGCCTTTGGAGAGCTTCGTGCCTCCGCTATTGACCTGGTTGAAGATGTCCACGACCACATCCAGCGTCTTGTCTGCTCCGGTGACTTCCTCGACGTGAAGATCAACATCGGTGATGCCGAGCAGCCGACTGAGCCGACCGACGTAATCGCCAACCTTCGTCACCAGGATGGGCTGCGCGCTCAGACGGGTTACGAACTCTCCCAATCCGGCTGTTCCCTTCTTCATCAACTCCGTGACATCAATCCACAGCGGTTCGTCTTTCATTTTGACCGGCTGATAGAACTCGAACGCCTCGGTATCAAGATGAAAGCGCAGCCCCGTAAATGCCTTGGCGTTGCCGTCGAAGAACTTGGGCGGCCGGCCGCGAACGACGCCATAAAGCGAGGTCATGCGTTGCTGGCCGTCGAGGAGGAGCTTCACCACGCCGGCGGCCAGTGGTCCGTCCCCTCGATGCGTCGCAGTCTTGGATTCAGTGGCCCAAACCAACAGCCCACCCACGGGTCGCCGGAGGTAAAGCGAGCGGAACAGCTTACGCACTTGCTCGCTGTTCCATACATAGCCGCGCTGGAACTCGGGCAGGGCCATGTGGCCACTGTCGATGTGGTCGAGGATTGTGGAGATTCTCATAGCAGTCGTCTTCTTCCGGTGAGGAGTTCCTGGATCATGCCTTCATCCGGGAGGGTTGAGGGATGAGGGTTTCTGGCAGGTAGAGGGGGTGGACCGGAGTGCCGTCCTGGGCAAGCCGCAGGTGGCAGAGGCCTTGGTGGTGGCTGAGGAGGGTGGCGATTTCCTCGCCCCGTTGGCGTAGGGCCTTCGGAGGCTGACCGTAGGCCAGAACGACAGTCAGGGCCTCAGCCGCCATTTCAAGGATCATCCTGTCGTTCTCCGGGCCGACGGGATCGGCTACTTCCAGCAGTCTGTTTTTGTCGGTGGCACGGTAGGCGTGGACGTTGCCGACTAGCTGCCCGCCGTAGCCCCAGGAGCGGGCAAACTTCCCCGTCTTGCGGAGAGTTGGATCACTGTAATCCGTGCAGGCCACGCTGGGGTTCATTAGCAGCCAAAGGACGAGCGGCCTGGCCGTGTCCCAGACCTCTCGAAGCTGGTAACGGTACTTCTGGCACTTTGAAAAGACGGCGGTGACGGTCGAGTCCGCCGGCCAAGCGGGGCGGACCTTGCCTCCGGGGTCGTGTTTCGGGACGTCGGGCTTCATGCAGGCCCTCCATGCAGGCCAACCTTCGCAACGCCGAGTGTTTTCGCACCGCTGCCCTTACGTGCAATCATGTCCTTGAAACCGGCCCACGGTGGGATGGTGACGGGTGGCTCAAAACCATCGTAGTCTCTGCATTTGTCGGAGATGAATTTGATGAACAGCATGAACAAGACATAGTCCTTGTACTGGCTGGCATCCATGCCGCCGCGCAGTTCATCGCATGAAGCCCAGAGGGATGAGTAGAGGTCGGATTTCTTGATGGCCATAAGGGTTTTTTTGGTGTTTCGCTGCCGGGCGGCGCAGGCCGAAAGCTTACTCTACGAACGGCAACTTTTCGGGGTGCTGCTGACGTTCATCTCGCGATTTCCGAGGCCCGCGAGGGTCGGCTCATGGCCGATTGTGTTGGAAAACTCCACATCGAATTTTTTTAGGGTATGTCACTATATTCCTTGAGGTGAGATCGTGGAATATGGCGCGATTGTGGACGTCGGTTTTCTCTATCTAACCAACCTTTTCGACGGAAACGAGTTTTTCAACAACTTCGGCCGAACCGCGACGTTTATTCTGACAACCGGTGTCAGACCAAGTCACAACTTTTACAGCGCGGCGCTACCCCAGAAAAAACAATTGCCGGCGGATGCAGAGGCCAGATCGAGTCTTGCCGCTGGCTCACCGGGGGCGCCTCTGACACGGGAAAATGGCGTTCTTTCGCGCAAAGACAAATCCTGGTCGATGAATCGCCGTCAAAAAATCGCAGTTTGCATACTTGCCCTCACTCTTCCACGGGTTTTGTCGGACAATGACGGACTTGCACGAACACAAATCCGATAACCGCCATCAACCTATTCCGCCCGAATCGACCATGAGCCTCCACTCCCTCTGCAAGCCTCGCCAATCCGTATTCGCTGCGGATCGCCGTGCCACGGTTCTCAACCTCGATACCTTCCTCAAAGGGCAGGTCAATGGTTCGGAATTCTTCGAGGAAAACTACTTCACCAACGGCATGCTCACGCTGGTGGATCGGGCATTCCGGCATCTGGGTGGCGCCGGCGCAGGTTCTTCGGTCTTTCTGCTTTCCCAGGCGATGGGCGGCGGCAAAACGCACAGCATGATCGCACTGGGGCTGTTGGCGCGTGATCCCGCGTTGCGGAAAAAGGTACTCAGTGGAGATCAAAACCCAGCACCGAATCTCGGTCGCTGTCGTGTCGCCGGCTTCAATGGTCGAAGCACCGATGCCCCTGGCGGCATCTGGGGCTCAATCGCTGATCAACTCGGCAAGGCAGAACAGTTTGGCCGCTACGTCTCGCCCCTGCTCAGTGCGCCCGGCCCAGAAGCATGGAAGCAGTTGCTCGGCGGTGATCCGCTGGTGCTATTTCTTGACGAGCTGCCACCCTATCTCGAATACGCGGTCGCCGTGCCGGTCGGCAATGCCGATCTCGGCGTGGTAACCACCGCTGCGTTGGCCAACCTGTTTGTCGCGGTTGCCGACATGGATAACGTGTGCCTGGTGCTGTCCGATCTGGCCGGATCAAATTTCAGCGGTGGCCAGGCAGCCCTTGAGGCCGCCTTCAATCGCGCGGTTCAGGGCCTCACGGGGGAAGCTAGGCGTATCGCCGTACCGATCACGCCGGTCAATCCCAACGGCGACGATCTCTATCACATCCTGCGCAAACGGCTTTTTGAGCAGGTTGCGCCGGAATCAGAGATTCAGCAGGTGGCAGGCGCATACCGTGAAGCCCTGCGTGAAGCCGTGCAAATGAACCTGACCACGACCTCGCCGGAAACCCTCTTTGCCCGCGTGACCGATGCCTACCCGTTCCATCCGGACCTGGGCGAATTGATGGCGAAATTCAAGGAGAACGAAGGCTTTCAGCAAACGCGCGGCGTTATCCGTCTGATGCAGATGGTGGTCTCCCATCTTTGGAGTTCCAAGAAAGCGGAAAGCATTGACCTGATTCACCCCTACGATCTCGATCTCAATCTGGATGAACTGGCGTCCGAAGTTCGCACCATCAACCCCTCGTTGAGTTCCGCCATCGCCCACGACATTGCCCACGGCGGGGATGCAGAAGTCGAACAGATCGATCTCGTCAATGGCAACTCCGACGCCTCGGACGCGGCCAAGCTGATTCTCGTTGCCTCCCTATCCACTACGCCCGGCGCCATTCACGGTTTGCGCGAATACCAGCTCGTCGATTGCCTACAACGTCCCGGCCGCGACCTCTCCACCTTCAAGACCAACGTTCTCGACAAACTGGCGACCCGCGCCTGGTATCTGCACAACTCCACTGATGGTCGCCTGTACTTCAAGAATCAGCAGAACCTGGCTGCCAAACTGCGCTCGACGGCGCTCTCGCTCCACTCCGAAACGGTGGATCGGATGTTGCGCGAACATCTGGAGTCCTATTTTTCCGCGTCGCTGCGTGATTGCTACCAGGTGGTCAAGGTGCTGCCGCCGCCCGACGAAGTTCAGGTCGAGCAGGAAAAGACCACGCTGGTTATTGTGCGCCCTGGGGCTCAGGCGAACCAGTTGCCCATCTCGGCCGATTGGCAAGGCTGGTGGGAGCAGCAGCAGTACAAGAACCGCGTCCTTTTTCTCACCGGCTCGCGCGACACCTTCCAGAAGGTACTCGATTCGGCCCGTCAGACGCGCGCCCTGCAAAGTATCGACGACGAACTGCGCTCCGATAACACGCCTGCCGACGATCCGCAGTGGCGGGCGCTCGATGCCCTGCGCGACCGCGTCGGTCTTCAATTCACCGCCGCACTCAAGGAAGCGTTTGACCAGATCGTCTATCCATCGATCAACGCGGCCCTGCGCGCCACCGGCACCGATCTTGCCTTTGCCGGCAACCAGAACGGCGAAGCCACCCTGCGCCATACGCTTGAAGGTGCGCAGAAATTCACCACCAAGATCGACGACGACAGCTTCCGCACCCGTGCCGAAGCCCGCCTCTTTGGTTCGGCGGACACCAAGGTCGTCCTCTGGTCCGACTTCAAGCGGGCCGCTGCGGTCAACACCAACTGGCCGCTGCATAAGCTGTTGGCGCTGGATGATCTCAAGGCCGAATGCCTGCGTCGCGGACTCTGGCGCGAAGAGGGCAATCACGTTCGTCGTGGTCCCTTTCCACCACCCGTGCCCGAGGTTGCGATACGCGAACTCTCCGTGCAGGAAGACGGCGACGGATATACCTATCTGAAAATCGAACCGCTGCACGCGCCAGCCCTCGTCTTTGAAACAGGCGATGCCGATCCCACCAGCGCCTCCAGCCCGGTGCCGACGCCCACCCGCTTTGAAGCCAGCGCTCTGCGCTACCGCTTTCTTGCCTACGATCCCACCGACATGGTGCGGGTCAGTCCGGTCAAGGAATGGACGGCAAAGCTGCGGCTCAAGTATCAGTTGCACAACCGGGGCGATCACTACGAGATCGAACTGCTAGCCCTGCCCAGGGCCAACGGCATCGTCATTCGCACCACCACCGATGGCTCCTCGCCTACCAATGCCGGCGCGACCACCTACGACGGTCCCTTCCGGGTGCCGGCCACTTGCCGCATCGTCTGCGCCATGGCTGTCTGCGCTGCCTATGAATTGAGTTCTGAGGTCGTCCGTATCACCATTCCGCAACGAGGGCAGGAGGCGCGCCCGCTGATCGATCTGATCCAGCCCGCCCGCTGGAGCCGGCAGGCTCGGCTCGATGATGCCAGCGCGGTGTGGGATTTCCTGCAACGACTGGAACTGGCTTCGGGTGTTGTCGCCCACGACATCAGTCTCACCGCCGAAAGCGCTGATGGCATGCAGAACGTCGAGTATTCCGGTGCGCTGGAGAGCGGCTACGATGCCGCCGCCGCCAAGGTTGTGGCCGAGCAATTGCAGGCTATCGTCAGCACTGGCAGCCTGCGCATGAACGTGGGGAGTCTCGCTTTCCCCAGCGGCCAGGCTTTGCTCGACTGGCTCAGGGCGACCAACCAGCAATTCGATGCGGCCAACGTCAAACAGCAAGTAAGCCAATAAGCGATGGCGCGCACAACCGTATCCGCCAACACCCGCAAGGTCGTCGGCCTCGGCTTTTTGCCCGAGGAAGCCCGCCATGGTTTTTTGATCGACATTCCGAAAGGCAGCGCTGCCAGCGAGATGATCTGCATCACCGAACATCGCGGTGCCGATCTCGATCATCTGGGAGCACGCACTGTGGAATCGCCATCACCCACCGACCACTCACTACGTGTCCTGATCGACCGCACCCGCTGGCTGGCGCTCGCCCCGGCTTTCTGGGACGAAGCCAACCGCCGCCTGCGCGCCAACGGCCTGCCAGCGGCCAAGTTCCAGAAGAACCCCGGCAAGCCGGTGCCGGTGCATCCTTCGCTCGGCAAGGAGCTTTGCATCCTGTGCTGGGCTGTGGAAGAGGCCTCGCCGGACGACATTCCCAACGCCCTGCACAACTGGGAAGCCCTGGCCCCGGAAGAGCGCTGGTGGTTGTACACCATGACTGTCGCCACCACCGGCCAGGCCATGCAAAAGGGCGTGGGCTGGCGCAAGGCGCTGCGTGCCGCCATAGCCGACAACCCCTTCGTCAAAGGCGAAGGACTCTCGCCTAAAGCCCGCCGCGAGTTGCTGGGCCATTCGCAACTCAGCCTGAGCTTGTAAAGACCATGCCCGCCTTCATCGAAACGCAATTTCCCATCGCCCGCCTCTCGGCTGAGTCTTACAAGGAGCGCAAGGCGAACAACGGGCAGACGCTCACGCGTCTCGGCAAATGGTGGGGCCGCAAGCCGCTGATCTTGGTAAGGGCGTCTATTCTTGGGATGTTGATGCCAGCATCGAGCGATGCAAGAAGAGACCGCGAGATTTTTCTCAAGATTCTTACCATGGACGATGTCGGGACATTTGAACGATGGAAGCGAAGCGAGCGATTTAGCATAGCGGAACTGGGGGTGCGCTCGTTACCGGCTGAACGCGAGTATTGGAATGAATTGGATGGACGTTGCGAATTAGCACAGGAAAAGGTCAAAGACGTCCGCAACCAGTCAAAAGACGTTCCGAAGGGCGACGAAAGGGCAAAGGCCGCCGCAATCGCCGCCATTGACGCCGCCGTGGCTGAAGTGGAAGCCTTGGGTTCGGAGCTTAATGGCTACATTGATGAGCTTCAAAAGAAGGTGTTCAATCGGCAGCCCTATGTCGGGCGGATTGCGCGTTGTGATCGACCGGAAAACGTTCAAGGGCCAACTGAATCATCATGGGCGGAAATCAACGCGCATCTGGGCACTACCGCAACCAGTTTGCCGGAGTTGATTGAACAACTTGGCCAGCGCAGTTTCGGCCACACGCCCCGCGTCGGCGACAGCTTCTGCGGCGGCGGCTCGATTCCGTTCGAGGCTGCCCGCATCGGCTGCGATGCATTTGGCTCCGATCTCAACCCCGTCGCCGGGTTGCTCACCTGGGCCAGCCTCAATCTGCTTGGCGGTGGCAAAAACGTGCAGGAAGAAGTGATGCGGGTACAGGCCGGAGCCTTGCAAGCGACCGACCGCCAGGTCACCGAGTGGGGCATCGAACACAACGAGCGCGGCGAACGCGCTGATGCCTACCTCTACTGCGTGGAGGTCAAGCCAGAAGGTTGCGAATACTTCATCCCACTCGCACCCAGTTGGCTGGTAGGCGAAAAAGTCAATGCTGTCATCAAATGGCAGCGTCGTCCAAATGCCGAGCAACTCCAACCTGAAATCGAAATTGTTTCAGACGATGAGCTTGGTGCCTGGAAAGGTGACTCGAAACGAAAAATTCTTGCCAAGAATGCGTCAGTGGATGACAGCAGAGTACTCGATCCCTTCGATCCGACTCGCACATGGGCGGTTGAAGCTTTACGCGGACCCGATGGCTTGCGTCATTGGAGCAATGAGGATGTCGTGCCCCGAACGGGCGACGTATTTCAAGAGCGGCTTTACTGCATTCGCTGGGTAAAGACTGTAATCGGAAGGAATGGCAAGCCCAAGGAAATTCGTCGCTACGCCGCGCCCGATGCCGCCGATCTCGCCCGCGAAGCCAATGTGCTCGCCCTGCTGCGCGAGCGCTTCACCGAGTGGCAACGCGAGGGCTTTATTCCGTCGAAGGCGATGCCTGAAAATGGCGACAAGACCGACGAGCCGATTCGCACGCGCGGCTGGACCCACTGGCATCATTTGTTTACGCCGAGGCAGTTGTTGATTATTGGGCTTCTGGCGGAGAAGTCAGTCAGCCTGTCAAGCGATAAACATTGCATGGTGGCTAATCTGCTAGGCATCGGCCGCCTGTCTAACTGGAGCTCCAGACTTTGTCGTTGGCACACTGGCCTTGCGCACGATAAGGGTGAAGATGTTTTCAGCAATCAAGCGCTAAATACGCTATTCAATTACTGCTGTCGTCCTCTTGGGCCTTTGCGCGTCTCATGGCGGATTATGGAGAAGCATTCTCCGCTCCTCGTTGGAAAGTACTCCAGCAACGTTTCAGATGCCCGAGACCTCAGCGAAGACTGTGACCTCTGGATCACCGACCCGCCCTACGCCGATGCGGTGAACTACCACGAACTCGGCGATTTCTTCCTCGCGTGGTATGACAAGCAACTTGGCAAGGCATTCCCCGAGTGGACGCCCGACGCCCGTGCCGAATTGGCCGTGCGCGGTGACGGCGAAGACTTCCGTCGCTCCATGGTTGAGATTTACCAGAACCTCACCCGGCACATGCCAGACAATGGCGTGCAGATGGTCATGTTCACCCATCAAGACCCGGCGGTCTGGGCCGACCTCGGCATGATCCTCTGGGCGGCGGGACTCAAGGCCACCGCCGCCTGGACCATCAGTACCGAGACCGAAGCAGCAGGCATCAAGAAAGGCAACTACGTGCAAGGTACCGTCTGTCTCGTCCTGCGCAAGCGCATCGGCAACGATCCCGGCTTTCTCGACGAGGTCTATCCGCTGGTGGAAGACGAAGTGAAACGCCAGATCGCCTCGATGCAGGCGCTGGACGAGGACGGCGAACCCAACTTCAACGACGCCGATTACCAGCTCGCCGCTTACGCTGCCGCGCTCAAGGTGCTGACCCAATACGGCAACCTCGACGGCCGCGATGTGGAGCACGAAGTATTTGCCGTGCGTGACAAAAATCAGAAGAGTGATTTCCAGGTCGTCATCGAACGCGCATTGGGCATCGCCTGCAACACCCTCATCCCTCGTGGTCTCGACAACTCATGGCGCGAGCTATTGCTGGTCGAACGCTACTACTTACGGGCGCTGGACATCGAAAGCAGGGGCGAGCGCCGTCAAGGCATGTATGAGGAACTGGCGCGCGGCTTCGGCGTCACTAGCATCAAGCCGCTGCTCAAGAGCGATAAAGCCAACGGCGCCCGCATGCATACCCCGAGCGGTTTTGCTGCCGCCGGACTCGCACCCATCGGTGAAGCCACCAGAGACAACCTGCCTGCTGGACGTGGCCGTGCCTCTTCGTCTGCGCCGCACCCCTTTGCAGCATCCTCCCTGCGTCATCTGCTGTTCGCCATCCGCGAAACCGCCGTCGCCGACAACAGCCCCGAACCGGGTCGCCAATACCTGCGCGACACCTTCGGCCAGGGCTATTGGGGCAAGCGCGAGGGCTTCGTTTTCCTGCTCGAATGGCTCGCCGCACTGGGCAACGCCGAAGGCATGAACGAGTGGATCACCGATTCCGAAGCCGCCCGCATTCTGGCCGGACGCTTGCGGAACGATCACGCCTGATGCTGGAGCGCCATTCCAGTCGACGTAATCGCCTCGACCAAACGGTTCTGGCGCAGCGCCTGGATGGTGCCGTGTCCTACGACCGCATTGCGGGTTATTTCCGGTCGAGCCTGTTTGAAGTAGCGGCGGAAGCGATCTCCAAAGTTGCCGGACCGGTGCGCATCATTTGCAACTCGGACCTCGACCCGCAAGACCTCATCACCGCCGCCGCCGCCCAGGCCGCGTTGCGCCGAAGCTGGTGCGCTGGTCGCCCGGAGGATGCGCCAGCGCTGGCTCTGCCGCGCTACCGCGCACTCTTTGAGGCCCTGACCAGCAAGAAAATGGAAGTGCGGGTGCTGCCCGATTCAGCCTTCGGGTTGATTCACGGCAAAGCTGGAGTGGTGCGTCGCGCCGATGGTTCGGCCACGGCTTTTCTCGGTAGCGTGAATGAAAGCGCCTCAGCATGGAAACTAAATTACGAGTTGCTGTGGGAAGACAGCGACCCGGCAACGATTGCTTGGGTGCAGGAAGAATTCGCTGCTTTGTGGAACGACCCGCGCGCAGTGGATCTGGCGTGCTGCCCGTTCATCGTGCAGGACGTGCAGCGAATTATTTCGCGCCGGGTGATCGAACCGGCGGACTTGCCGGCTATTACTGATCCGACAGCGGCAGCCGCTGCGGCTGCGGTGGAAACACCGGTCTATCGCCGCGAACAGGGTCTTTGGCCGCATCAAAAGTATTTCGCCCGCTTAGCGTTGGAGCGGCATCGGCTGGGTGGCGCGCGGCTGGTCCTGGCCGATCAGGTCGGGCTGGGCAAGACGGTGCAGTTGGCCATGGCGGCGCTGCTGATGGCGTTGGACGACCCCGACGGCGGACCGATTCTGGTGCTGGCGCCCAAGCCGCTGTTGCAACAATGGCAGGATGAATTGATGGAACTGCTGTTGCTGCCCTCGGCGCGCTGGAATGGCAAAGCTTGGGTGGATGAGAACGATCTGGAATATCCGTCGGAGGGCGCGAAGTCGCTCGGCAAGTGTCCGCGCCGGATCGGACTGGTGTCGCAGGGCTTGGTGGTGCGCGGCTTGAGCGAGGCGGTGAATCAATTGTTGAGCCGCCGCTATACTTGCGTGATCGTCGATGAAGCGCACCGCGCCCGTCGCCGCAAGGTGCCCAAGGTGGATGCCAATGCCGACGAAATCAACGAAAAAGCCGACCCCAACAAGCTGATGGCTTTTTTGCGCGAGATCGGCCCGAAAACCAAGAGCATGCTGCTGGCGACGGCAACGCCGGTGCAACTGCACCCGGTCGAGGCGTGGGACCTGCTACATATTCTGTCCCACGGCAACGAAAGCGTGTTGGGTGGCTGGACGCAAACCAGCCCATGGTTTCGGCCGAGCCATTGTCTGGAGATCGCCACCGGCGATGCAGCGGTTCCGACTGCCAACGTGCATGATGGCTGGCAATACGTGCGCGACCCCTTGCCGTCCCGGTTTGAAGACCCAGCTTTCGAGCGCATTCGTCGCACGCTCGGTGCCAGTGATACCCGCTGGCAATTCAACCCGGAGAGCCTGAATCAGCTCTCGACGGCGATCCAGCGCGTTCAGCTCAAGAACGGCCTGTTGCCGCACTATGGCGAAAATTTCAATCCGCTGCTGCGCTGTATTGTGCGCCGTACCCGGGCATATCTGGAAGCGACCATCAATCCAGCCACCGGCGGGTATTTTCTGCCCAAGGTTACGGTGAAGCTGTTCGGCGAGGACGACCAAGGCGCATTGAATCTGGGCAGCTATCTGCGCGATGCATATCAGGAGGCCGAGAATTTTTCGCAACTGCTCCAGCAACGGGTAAGGGGCGCCGGGTTTTTCAAAACCTTGCTTCTGCGCCGCCTGGGCAGTTCAATGGAGGCGGGCCGCCGCACGGTAGCCAAGCTGCTCGGCGAAGAGCCGGACGACACGAGTGACGAGGATGAAGACGACGCCGAGGAAGAAGTGCCGGTCCAGGTCGGGCGGCCACCGCAGGCCGTCAGCGACTTCAAGAACTTCACCGACGCAGAGCGGACATCGCTCGAGCGTTGCCTCCAACTGCTGCGTGAAGGCGGCAATAACGACCCGAAGTTGGATGCGTTGATCGGATATCTGCGCGGGACCTACCCCGGTGTCACTCGAAGCTGGCTCGATCTGGGCTGCATTCTATTTTCACAGTATTACGACACCGTGCGCTGGGTGGGTGATGAACTGGCCAAACGTGCCGAATTCACCGGCATGGATATTGGCCTTTACGCCGGCAGCAACCGCTCCGGCTTATGGCGCAACGGCAGGTTCCAGCGTTGCGACCGCAATGACCTGAAAGCCCGCGTTCGCTCGGGCGACCTAAAACTTCTGCTGGGAACCGATGCGGCCTCCGAGGGCTTGAACCTTCAGCGTCTTGGCACCCTCATCAATATCGACTTGCCGTGGAACCCAACTCGCCTGGAACAGCGCAAAGGCCGCATCCAGCGGATTGGGCAGGCACGCAATGAAATCTGGATCGCCAATCTGCGCTACCGAGGTTCCGTCGAGGACCGCGTTCATCAGGTACTGGCTGATCGCCTCGAAGCAATACACGACCTCTTCGGTCAGATCCCCGACACGCTGGAAGATGTGTGGGTGCAGGTGGCAATGAACGACGAACAAGCCGCCAATCAACTCATCGACCGGACCACGGCAACACGCAATCCATTCGACGCGAAATACAGCAAGGTGGAAGACGCCGACTGGGAAACCTGTTCGTCAGTGCTGAATGGGTTCAGCATGAAGGAGATGTTGTCGCGGGGGTGGTAACTGTCGAACTCGGGAGTACAAGTCACTGACTAGGCAGCAGCGTCGCTGGCTCAAGCGACGACAGGCGGTGGAACCGGCGATTGGCCACCTCAAGTCAGACCACAGGATGGATCGCTGCTGGCTCCAGGGGCAATTGGGCGATGCCTTGCATGCAGTCCTGTGTGCCGCCGGTTACAACTTGCGCTGGTTGCTGTGGGACATGCTCCGTTTGGGCCTGAAGGCTGCTTTTTTGCGCCCACCTTTATTGGCGCTGATGCTGCTCATCAACGACGAGCATTCACGATTCAATTCGAGCAATCAGAATTTCCGCTTGAACGGGGTGCTCAGCTGAATTTTGCAGGACCGACTAAGGAACGCTATAAGGTTGCGTTGCAATTTACGGAACGCACTGCGCAATGATTTTTCTCTTTTTTAGGACCTTCGGGATCGGGCCGCCTGAAGAACTAATTAATTTAAGACGAGTTTTTGAGCAACTGTTCTTGAGCGCAGGATCGTAAAAGTCAATGTCTTCAGTATAGAAATTACATGCATTTCCGATTACACTAACGTTAGCAAGACCAAGTCGCACGTAAACAATGTCGCGACCAGTAGGGAATCCGTGACTTTTCAGAGATTTCTCTAGCGCCCGGTCCTTGATTGGATTGGCATACTGAATATTCCCGCGTTGAAGGTTATCGGATAGCCAAGCATCAAACCATTCATAGTCTACAACTTGCCTCCATTCTGCTTCGACGATTCCATCGAGATCATGGAAAATGGGGAATTGTGATGTTGCGCTTGATATGAGCGCCTGTGGGCATCCGCATAGAGAGTGTCGCCTTCCTAACACTGCTTCGTAGTACCCCTTGAAAACATTAGCATCCACAATCATTTTTCCGAGCCCCGAGTTACGTCTGATTGTTTTATTTTCTCTTTATGTTTTCCGAAAGCGTCAGGCCTTTCAGGTTCGAAGCCATTTTGATTGGCTCGCGCGATAGCGAGTTCTTTGGCTTCGGCAAGTCTTTCGGGGAAAAATCCTCCCGGCCATTCAGCTGTGAATATTCCTTGAGCATTGAGTTCGAGTGGAATTAATTCTTTTCCAGAGCTCGTTGGATGAACGTAATAGATGCGCACGTCTTTCGGCTGAAGGTTTCCTTGTGCGATATGGCGCTGTAGGCGAACAATCATATGTTCGCTGTGGGTTTCGATAACTGACTGAACGCCGCGCTTGAATTGGTCTAAGAAGAAATCCCCTAGTTCAGCCTGGGCTTTGGGATGAAGATGGATTTCCGGTTCCTCAACGATAAAAGTGTCTCCACCTTCTGCATTTAACCCGGCAACCAATACAGGAATTACTTGGCTGTTGCCATAACCGACATCAGCAAAATTTGCGTACTCTTTTGTTATTGGGTGCTGGATATGAACCTCAAAATAACGATCAGACAAGTGGACGATCTTAATGTCTGACGCAATCCCAGCGATTTGCAGCCAATTCACTACGTTTTGTCTAATTCCTCGAGACTTTCTGCCTCGTCGCATGGAGTCCATAGCCAGCATTGTTATGGCGTGTTCACCATTGGCGCCAACCTTGAGACGTCGCTCTCCAGAGAAGAGATAGGTTCTTGAGGGCGGGATCCTCATTGCACCAACGTATTCAATGGACTGCAAGCTACGGACTGCATAAACTGAATTACGGCTAGCTCTGCGAACTTTCTCGGCAATCAACTTTGACAGTTCGTTCCCTTTTTCTTGAAAGTTTGCGAAGCCCGCTCGAGGTAGGAAGTTTCGGACTTCGAGAGCTCTTAGAGTTAACTCTGAACGGAGTGTGGGTGAAATCTCGCTCCTCCCAACGCGACGTAATTGAAAACGCTCAGAATCCTCATTGAATTCGGCGATTAGCAGTGGTTCGTTATTTGCAAAGCACTCCAACTTTTTTAAGATTATCTCTTTAAGTGAAGACCTATATTTGTAGTGAAGATCGTATGTGATAAGCTCATCGGTTGGAATCAATCGCATATGACGGTCATCGATTCGTAATGAGAATTTTATTTCTAGGTGCTTCCTGGTTATCCCGCCATGTATTAGATCTTTATATGTACCAAAATCACCTTTGGCACCATTTAACAAAAGTCGTACGTTAGGATCGTTACTTTCTAGAGTTTGACTGAGCAGTCTAATAATTGATAGTGCTGATGATTTTCCTGAGTTATTAGGGCCAACAAATAATGTAATTGGCGCTAATGAGATATCAAAGTGCTGGAAACTACGGTAATTTGTCGCGCTGATTCTCTCTAGCATAGTTGTGGTTGTCCTCGACAGGTGCGAATGTGATTGTTGTCTGATTTCGAAAGTATAGTAGCTGTTTTTAAGTATGGTGTAGGTCTAGATGCTCGCCGTACAGTTCGTGACTGAACTGCAAGGAATGGCCGGTAACTGACTGGGAGTTGAACTCAATCCTCTCAACTTAGCACGAGGTCATACGGCAGGTTTATAAGCATGGGACAAGTGAGTTTTCCGCTGATTTGGGCGAGGTCGGCATCGATCAGGGATGAATTTCTGGAGGTTTTTGACGATTTCCGAGAAGATTTCCCTGGTGACCCTGGTGGTGATTTTCTGCACCCCTGCCAAGACTCGAGGCAAGATACGACGTACGGTATTGAAGGCCAGCGTCCGATTCACTCGCCATTGCGAATCGCCGGGCAGCCGCTCCTCGGCAGCCAAATAGGAGGCCAAGGCATTGAGATTGTCACCCACCATCTTGGCACCGACATCCTGGCAGGCGGCCAGCCAAGTCAGCCCGGACGTGTGCTCCAGATTGAGCCGGTGCTTGATGCGCTTGAACGCCTCTTCGATACGCCAACGACTGTGATAAAGCGCCGAAAAGTCTGTGGCCGGATACCGCGAGGTATCAAGCAAAGACGTCATCAACACCCGTACCTGACCAGTCGGCGTCACCTGACGAATCAGACGAACCGTAGAAGGCTGCCGCGGACACTCATAGTCGATGGCATCCTGACGGTGGGGTGGCGGCAATGTCACCTGCGCCTCATCGAGTTCGGATCGCATGAACTGGGTGATGGCGGAAAAAGAAGCGGACGAATCACAGCGCATGCAAAAGGGGATACCCCGATGCAGCAGCGCAGCGACCAGCCAGGCCCCCGGATATCCCCGATCAAGCACCAGCATGTCCTGGGCGCCGAGCCGGTCAAGCCGCTCAAACAACATCTGACGTTCGCCGACCAGCGAACTGTGCAAAATCAGCGAGTCGAACAACTCGATCCCTGGTCGAAACAAACCGAAGATCACCGCCTCCCGAATATGGCGTCGCCCTTCTGGGTCAAGCAAGGTCAGGCGAACCTTCGATGCATCCGCCGCCAAGACCCGCAAGCCTTGCCAGTCCGGCTGCTGAGGAATGACCTCATCGACCAGACGCAACAGTTCCGCATTGAGCGGATCGAAGGGATTGGCGACCAGATGGCGACGCGCCTTCGAGAAGGCACTGGCCGTGATCACCCGACACAGACGGGTTCTTCCGGCAAGCAGGGCAAAGAAGGAATCGAGCTCAGCCTGAACTGCGCCGCGAATACCGGTGAGCAGGAATGCGATCAGATTCGTGAATGGCAACTCACGGTTTCGGGTGAAAAACCGAGGCTCGCGTCGGACGGCGGCAAGGAAATCAGCACCGTGAATGTAGTCCGTCAGCCGAGAAACGATATTGGCATATTTAGGCCGTCATATAAAGCCTATTTATATCAATTAGTTACAGGTTATATTGTATCCTACCACAGCCAGATTGCGAAGTTACCCGAACTGGATGACAAATCGCTAAGTCAAGAGGATTGGAGTTGAACTCCCAAGCATTCGAGATATGTAATCGCTCAAGCCGAGTTAAATGTGTAAGCTGTCCGGCAGGTTTCTGAATGAATCGGCCTCTCAAATGACCGGTTTTGGGCAATGACGAACGGCAAAAAATGGCCGGATGCTGACTCGCGACGGATGAAACGACACTCCTCGGCTCGATACCGAATTTTGCGAAACAGATTCAACCATTGCGGTTCATGTTACCAAGATCAAGGCCCAAGGCATCTAGCCGCCGATTCACCATCCCCAGCCGTTGCGCCACCCCGGCCCATGAAGCCATCGCGAAAGCGTTGTACTCAGCTTTCAATCGCCAGAAGGTGCGCCAGTGCATCCCCTTGGGTTTGCCGCCTTCCAGATTCGCTATCCCAACTTTCCACCCAAGCCGCCGCCGGATGGTATCCGCCCGCCGCATTGCTCGATCACCGTCGGTTTCCCGCTGGCACTGGTAATTCAGCTTGTGACAGTGCCGACAGGCAAACACGCGACCGCTGTAGAGAATTGCCACGCGCCGCCCGCATCCTTGCCCCGGACAGAGAAACCACGCCCGCCGCCCGCCAAGGGTGCAATCCGTCCATTCCAGATAAACCGGGTATTCCATCGCCTGCCATTCGCCGCCGTTGCTTCGATTTTGATAGCTCAGGATCACGCGGTCGGTGTCCGTTCGCGCCTGAATTGAGGCCACCTCTTTGCCGTTGACCGTCCATTGCCAGCTGAAGGTCCGACCCGGTGTCAGCAGGCCATCGCGTTGCAGCTTCCGAATATCCAGCGGTCGCATATCGTCGGTCGTGTCTTTTCCACCCCGCCGTCCGCTACCAAAGCCGCTCATGATTTTTTCCTTTCAAGATTTGCCTAAATCATTTGGAAAGTTTGCAGTATCGTTTTTGCTGAATTTGGCCGTGTGCCTTGCTACGCCGAGCATTTGGCCAGTTTTGATGGTGTTCCATTTCATGCACCACGAAGGTCTTTCAGCTTCAAAATCATCGCCAGTGTCCGCTCAAATTTGCGGTCAAGATGCGTTTCGTAGCGGTTGAGTTTCTCCAACACGTGCGCCCGCAGCCCTTCGCCCAAGGTTTGCGCCTTGATCGCCGGTGTGAACTGGGCTTCCCGCGCCATCTGGAAACAAATCGGTTCCATTGAATCGCGGATGAACTTGGCCAGTCCTTCGGCGGTCGCCGGGTATTTTCCTTCTGCTTCGCCGATATTGTCATCCCACCAGTCGCGTGATTCTTGAATCAGCGCCCGCCGCGCTTTGGTGTAGGCATTCGGCCCACCCTTGCGAAGTATCGCCGCCGCCTTCCGGGTTGCCGCCAGATCAAGCGCCGCGCCCCGCTGCCGCTCGGCTATCTCTTCCGGTGTTTCGTCCATGAATTCGCGCAGGTCGGCATTCTCGCTCGCGAGGCCACGTTGAAACGGTGCGGCTGAGGTAATCACCGACTTTGCACTGTTGACCGCACCTTTCAACCCCTCGTTGATCTTCGCGCCTTCGGCCAGCAATACACGGCGCTTGCGCCAGATGATCGTCGCCAATTCTTCGATCAGGTGTCGCTCGGTCATGCCCGCGGGTCGGTGTTCGTCGATCAGCGCCGCCTGCAGGTCGGCAAACTCGGCATGATCTTCGTGGGCCAGGACAACCAGCCGCGAAAGAATCCCGTGCTTCATGGCGTTGAAGCGCACCGGCTCATAGTTTCCTGTCGGCGCTACGGGTGCGGAATCGTCGCGGGTTATCAGTGCCGCCTCGTTGATGGTTTCGGCTTCAATGATTCGCATGGTCATTTCCTTTCAGATGCCCGGTCAGCGTTCGCCGCCCGGTTGTTGATTGGTGTCAGTCACGTTCGGCAGATAGCCCGTGCATCGTTGCAAAGTAGCAGTCGCAGGCCGATAGCCCAGATTGGCCGATACCAGCCCGCCGGGCTTGGCAATCGCGCAGGCTCCCCCCCGTAGATTCAGGCATTGCGAACAAGTGTGCCGGTCATCGGAGAATGGATCAGGCTTCGGCAGTTCCGCCGCTGCCCGCCCGGTGAAGTCGTCCCGCGCATCCAAGTCCCGCTGGCATTGCTCGATCACTTCCGCAATGGTCGCCGGGTCGGTTTCCTCGATCAGTGCCAGCCAGGCGCGGATTGCCGTTACCTCGCTGGCGGTCATGGGTGCCGATGGTTGCCGCATGGTCGGGGTAAAGGGTTCCGCTGCAACTGCGTCAGGGTAATAGGCCAGCGCCGCCGCATGATCCACTGCAGGCGCGAACGTAACCGGCAAATCGTCACTGTCGGCGAAGTGAAACAACCAGGCGTTGAACAGCGCCCAATCTTCCGCACTGATATTTTGTGAGGTATCAGGGGTATCAAGGGTGCAAGCCTTATCCTGCAAGGGTTTCGCTGATATCTCTAGCGGGTTGCATGGGGTATCAGGGGTATCAGCCGCCCGGCCTTCCAGTTTCAACAGCAGGTCATCAAGCGCCATGATCGCCCCCGAGCTTTTCAGCCTGAACGGGGTACAGCTTCATTCCGTGTCCGAAAATCCGGTAGAACTTCGCCCGCTTGCCATCAGCGCCAGGCACAGGCAATGCCCCGGCTTCCTGTAGAACATCCAGCGCCCGGTTGAAGTCAAAGCCCTTCAATGCTTCGCGCATCCCTTCCGCCGTAAAGAGATATTCCCGGCAATCGTTACTTTCCTTCCACCATCCTGACCGGTCGCGTATCGGTGCCTCGCTGGTTGCGTCAGCGTCGGAGAATCGCCCGCTGCCGTGCCGCTCGATGAAGCCCGAAACCCTTTCGAGAATTTGCCGCCGTTCGTCGTTGCCCTTGCCGCGCATCGCACGCCATACCCTGAAACCTTCCGCCGCCGCTTTGATCGCTTCGCCTTCCGGCCAGCCGGCAATGCCGTACTCGGTCGCTACTTCGCCAGCCAGCGCCAACAGTGCGAACCGGCCCGCTGCGCGTTTGTCCTGCCCTTCGCCACCTTCACCTGATAGCGTCGGCAAAGCCTTGATCCTTTCCAGCAAGGCGCAAAAGTCCCGATTGTCTCGGGTCAGCTTTTCAAGGAAGGCCCGCCCGGCGTATCCGTAATGAGTCACCGATGCCCGCTTGATCGCATCCGAAAAGGCCGTGCCGCTCGGCAAGTCGTGCAGGTTGTCCCATGCACCAAACGTCCGCGCCGCCGCTATATCCAGCAGCCGCACCGCTTGCCCGGCCTTGGCCCGGTGCCCGCCTTCGAGCATCGTGGTGGCAATGCTGCGTTCGCCACTCGACAGGATGAAACAGCGCCAACGCGAAACCGCCCGTGCATTGCCGGATCGCCCGGCCCGCTGCTTGCCGCGCCCGTTGCCCAGGCTATAAACGATAGCGCCCACCTCTCGCGGATCGCATTCGCTGATTTCATCCAGGGCCAGCAGGCAATCATTGAACAGTGACGCCGCGCCTTCCATGCCGTTCGCCGTGGCTCGCCAACTGCGCCGATAATTCGGCCCGCCCCAGACAGAGCAACCAGCCTCTAACAAGGTCGTTTTGCCGGTGGACGAGTCGCCCACGAAATGCACGCCACCGCCTTCAGCGTTGCATCGCGCCAGCATCGGCCCGGCAAAGGATGCCGACAGCGCCAACAGCAAAAGCGGGTTGCCCACAGCTAGCGCCGCTATATCGGACTTCCACCCTGCCAGCGTGCCGCCCGTCGTATGTTCGTCGTGCCCACGTTCGCCGCTCTGGAAAATCACGCCTGAAGCCTTCGGCCCGATCACCGCATCCGGCAGAACAAACGAACCGTCGCACCAGCCGACTTGCAGGGCGCAGCGCATCCGACGTTTTGGCGGCTTGGCTTGCAGGTAGGATGCCAACAGGTTCCGCGCCTTGGGTGAGGGGTCGATTTCCACGCCCATGCTCAACAGTTCGCCGCGCATGTCGTCGCCTGCCCCTCTGAGCAAATCCATAGGCATAGCCCATTCGCGCCAGCGGCCCAAGGTGTTTTTGAAACGTAGCAGCCGCCCGAAATTGTTGTCGCTGCCGTCAAAGGTCACTGCTTCAACACGCACCGGAGAGCAAACCCAGAATTGAACGGGGTTGCCGTCCTTGTCGGTGCTGAAAAACCAAACCCCGGCCCGATACTTCGCCCCGCCGTGTTCCAGCCAGTCATCAAAGACACGATAGGCCGGGCGCTCGATCTCGGCAGGAATGGGGTTTTCCGTTGCGCCTGATACCTCTGATACCTCCCCGCTTTCTTGTGGGGTATCAGCAGGAAGCCCGTCGTTACTGGCTTGCACCCCTGATACCTGTGATACCTCTGTTTCTTTCAATTCCTCGTTATTGGCTTCAACCAGCCCGGTAATTGCCTGCCGTACCGGATCCTGCCCGCACAGTGCCGCCATGTCGTTGAAGTCAGTCGCCCCCGCTGGCCGATCCATGCCAAAGTCAGGCAGTGTCAGCAAGCCGCCCACGGATCGCGCCGCTTCGGTTGCTGCGGTTAATCCGGGGTTGCCTTCGGTCTTGGTATCATCATCGGCGCACAGGATCAAAGGCAGGTCAGGAAACTTGTCGCGCATGGCCTTGGCAACTGCGCCCACGTTCCCGGCATTGAACGCCACAGCGACGGGGTAGCCCGTCGTCTCGTGAATCGTTGCGCCGGTTGCGAAGCCCTCGGCAATGCACAACGCCGCTGCGCCCTTGGGGTTGCCAATACTGAAGTAACAGCCCTTGACTCGTCCGCCAGTGAGAAAGCGCTTTTCACCATCTGGCCCGATGAATTGCAGCGAATGAATATCGCCATCGGCCCGCATAGGGATCAGCAGCGCATCGTTGTATAGCTTCGCCCCGTTGGCCTTGATGCCTTTACGGGTCAGATAGGGGTGATCGCCGGGGGCGGGTTCGCCCGTCTGCCAGATCGCTGCTGCTTTGGTCTTGGCTTCCGACTTGCGCCGGGCTTCCTCGGCTTCACGTTCGCGCCGCATGGCTTCCACCTTGGCCCGGTGTGCCGTTTCTTCGGCATGGGTCAGGGTGCGCCCTATGTCGGCCCGCCAGGTCTGCATGATGCCGGTGCGCCAATCGCCAAAGCTCCCGGCTGGAATGCCCTCGTCGTGCAGCAAATACCAGCCCGCGTCGTCGGCTTTCTTGCCGTTGCTGGAAAAGCGGCGCAACTTGCCATCAGGTTCAATATCAGACGGTGGAACAAGTCCCGCCGATTGGATTGCATCACGGAACTGCCCGATAGCGTTAAGCATGGATCACCCCCAGAATCAGCAGGGCAGCTATCGCCAGCAAAACAATATCCGCCGCCATCGTCGGATCAATCCGGCCTCGACTATTGCGCTTCCATGTGCGTTTTTGCTGACGATCACGCGAAGGTTTTGCCAGATTTAACCAGCCTGTCAGCGGGTCGGTTTTGGTATGATTGCGGCTATCGAATGTAGTTTTTGAGGCCGTGCCGGTGCCTGCCGTGTGCGGCTTTTTCTTGTCGGTCATGGTCGCCCCCTATGCCGATGCCAGGGTGTCAGGCGCTCCGACCACCTCGCCATTCAACACGCGGGCAGCCTCGGCAGCGTCCCAGAGTAGGCGGCGGTTTGGCAACTTTATCGGGCGCAGGCCCATCCAATGCCCATTGCGGCAAACGGCGGCCCTGATTGATTGAGGGACAACCTTACCGAATGCGGCTAATTCTTCGGTAGATAGTTTTGGGGTGTTGATATTGCTTGGCATCGTCTTAAACTCATTGGCTGTGATTGACGTGCGAAGCATGAATTCGGGGTGATTTTTCCCGATTTAAATCCCGATTTACTTCTATGGCTAGTACGGGTTTCCGGCTGTTTTCCCCAATTTAACGGGGGTCAAATTTCCCCGATTTCCCCGATTTCCCCGATTTCGGAAAGCATCTCAGGTTCCCATTTTTTCCAGTTTTCAACTTTGACGAACCGGGATTTCACTTGACCGACATTCAATGTGTCGGTTGAAACCAAAAGCCGTGCAAAGATTATTGGACTCCATCGGGCTTCTTTCCCCACACCCCTTCCCCCGATCTCCTTTAACGCTTCCTTGAATTTGGCAGCCTCTTTGTTGGGGCGGCTTAAATAGTCGCTCCAGTTCTTACCTGTCAATTGAAACCCGTCGACTATTTCTCGCTTGGTACAGAGCGGCCAATTTTCCTGATATTTGTCGGCTTGGATGGCAGCTTTCTCAGTCGGCTCCGCAGCCTCCGGTGCAGGTTTCTCGACTGCCGCCCGAAAATCGTCCGGCAAGTCAAAGTCGCCCAGCAGGTCGCCATCGACAAACTGGAGAAGTTGAGCGGGCGTGCAGGGGAATATCAGCGGCGGACGATCGGCCCGTTCAAGAAGGAGTCGGCGCTCTTCAGTGGTTAGCAATCGTAAATCGTCGTCGCTGTATTGTTCCGGATGGACGCCTGACTGGCCGACAATATATGACCCGCCTTTGCAGATTCCTATCCCCGTCAATTCTTCCCAGTGGCGAAACATCAGCGTATCCATTGCCGCTAATTCAATGCAACGCTCACCTTCCGGGTGGCCTTCGGTCTTCTGCTCGTATTCCATTTCGCGCCTCGAACATTATTTCAATGCGCGTATTTTGGCTGACCCGCCAGCATTTATTTCAACGTGAATGAATTCGATGCAACGCGAGTGGCAGCGCCACATCGCCCCCCGCTGCCGCGTAACAATTCAGGCGGCTATCGCTCACCTACTGCATCTGAATGACCAGCCGCTTACCGCAAGCGCTGGCGTATTTGCGAAGTGTGGAGAGAGATGGGGCATGTTTACGGTTGCCCAAGCTGGACTCAATGCGTGCCAGTACGGGCTGAGAAACACCCATGATTGAGGCGACTTCCGCTTGAGTCAGGCCCGCTTCCTTTCTGGCTTTGAGCAGTACGGCAAGGGCGGCGAATTCATCATCCAGTGCATCGTAGGCATCACGAAACGCAGGGCTATCCTCTCGCTTCTTGGCGGCATGGGCCTTGGGGTCAAAAGCTACCGGGGTGAACTTATCCATTCTGTACCTCCTTCAATCGCTGGCGGGCGGTCTTCAATTCCTTGGCTGGTGTCTGCTCTGTCTTCTTGATGAAGCCGTGCAGGATAACGACACGACGGCCCACCAAGGTGCAGAAGAAAGCACGGCCAATTCCTTCTCTACCCTTGGCGCGAACCTCGAACAGGCCGTCTCCAAATGGCCGGGTGTAGGGCATGCCCAAGTTGGGGCCATACTCCGCCATCCGTTCTGCAATCCGGGTGAAACTGGCTTGGATGCCATCCGGCCAAGCAAGAATTTCTACTTGAACAGATTCGCTGTAAAACTCAAGGGTGTATTCCATAGTGAATATAGCTCACGTGCTATTAAATTGCAATCAGGCAACCACCTTCAATCCCGGCTTGGCTTCTTCGCTCGGCTGTTCAATGCCTGCCTGCTCAAGAATCCACGTTTCAATTCTGGTGTGCCACATGCGAAGCAAATCAAGCGGACGCTCGCGGTAATGCTTTTCAGCCGTTGCGCTTGGCTTGTGTCCCATGATTTGAGCCACCACGCCTACCGGCACCTCGCACCATTCGGAAAGACTGCCAAA
The DNA here is from genome assembly GCA_016722705.1 of Candidatus Dechloromonas phosphoritropha. Taxonomy (NCBI): domain Bacteria; kingdom Pseudomonadati; phylum Pseudomonadota; class Betaproteobacteria; order Rhodocyclales; family Azonexaceae; genus Dechloromonas; species Candidatus Dechloromonas phosphoritropha. Next base: position 1,865,790 of record JADKGN010000004.1, read on the forward strand.
AGAGCGGCGCAGGCCGTGCAGGGAGAGTGCAGGCAGGCCAGCGGCGGCGATTGCCTTGCGGTGGGCAATGCTCGGCTCTTCAAGGCGCCCCGTTGCAGATGTTGGGCTACTGAATACCCAAGGCGAAGGCTCCCACTCCCTACCATGCCCCTTCAATGTTTTGAGGCGGCGAACGGTGGGGGCGGTTTCGTTTCGTCGATAAAGGTCACGTAACAGACTGGAAAGGTATGGTGTTAATGGGATGGTGCGCTCACCTTCCACCTTGTCGCGTATGGTTAGGCTGTTCCACTGAAAATCCACATCCTGCCAGCGCAGAGCGGTCAGTTCATTACGACGCGCTCCAGTGATTAGCAGTCCTTGCAGATAGGCAGCAATGGTCGGGTTCGGAATGAGTTGCACAGCCTCAAACCAGAGGCGAAGCTGCTCACGTTGCAAACTGTCTTTTTTGGCTGTCCCTGATTTAACGCGCTCCTTGCTTACTGATTTGGCGCAGGCCAGCGGGTCGGCAATGCCTCGATAATCCGTTTCGCTTTCCCTTGGCTTGGTTTCGCACCAATTGACGAAGGCCCGAAGCAACCGAAATGCTAAGGCGGCTTGTGTCCCTCGTTTCGGGGTTTCAACTTCCAACCATGAAATCACGCGCTCAGAAGTAAGGCCCGAGAGTGGCAGCGGTGACAGAGAGGCAAGCACGCCAGCGGTCAGGGTGCGGGCTGTCTCGCCTTCGCCCTTGGTGCGCTCGGGATTCATTAGCTTGTAATGGTCGAATAGGTGGCGTTCGCTCCACTTGGCGCGGCGGGCTTCAATGTAGGCGCTCCACACCTCGCCAACAGTGATTTGATTGCGGTGGACTGCCTGTTCAGCTTCCAGCACGGCGGCGGCTTTCTCGTCCCGTTCGGCCTGTACGGCCTTCACTTCATCGGCTGCCACTTGGCGCGGGTCTTTGCCTTGGTCGATTAGCGTTTTAAGGCGGTTAGCCTCTTCCCGTGCGCCTCGCTGAATTTCCTTGCCATCTTTCCACACAGACCTGAGCATCCAGGCGCGAACGTCACCCAGAGTAATGCGGATAGTTTGCCGGTTTAGCTTGCTCTCGAAAATGAACGACTTCGCCCCAGTTGCTGTAACCCGCACGGCCAGCCCCGGCGCTTCTGTATCCCAGAGGAATGACTGCCGTTTTTCTGCCGGACAGGTGAGGTCTGCTATTCGTACTAGGGTGAGTCTTACGCGTTCCATAATCCGGCCTCTTTTTGGCTGTGTAGCCACCATGTAGCCAAATTATAGGATGTCAATCAACATTTTTCAACGTGCGGATTATTGGCTATACATTTAATGCATTGATTAATTGCAATTATTAATTTTCCGAAAATGGCGCTCAACGTCAATAAATAGCATAAATCAGGGATTGAAAATCCGCGTGTCCGTGGTTCGATTCCGCGATTGGCCACCAAAAAATCAAGCACTTAGCCCCAGTCATAAGCCGGGGCTTTTTGCTTTCTGAAATCCACGTAAGCACTTTGTAAGCGGATTTCATCAATGGCCCCAAAGAAAAGCGGCCTCGGGGGTTTGCCCCCCTATGCGTTTCGGGCGTTTTGGTCTTAAAATTGCATTTAGCCCGAATTTTTCATAAAAGCAGGCGAATCTCGTTTAACCCATTGATATAATTGGGGTTACGCCAATAACGCTTTGTAAGAAGCCTAAACGAGACCGCCTATGGACTATTCTATCCCAACCCAGCTTCGCTTTCCCGCCAGCGCCGGATTTACGATCCGGGCAGATTTTGACGGCGGGGCGATGTCCTCCGACTTTGGCGCACTCCTGTTGCGTGGCATCGACCTGCAAATCGGCCTGATTCCCCGCCTGGTCAGCGCGATTCACGACAAACGCCACGCCTCGTACATTGACCATCCCCTGGCCGACCTGCTCCGCCAGCGGATATTCCAGACCGCCAGCGGTTACGCCGACGGTAATGACGCCAACACGCTGCGGCGCGATCCGCTGTTCAAACTGGCGGTCGGTCGTGCCCCGCTGGACGAGGGAAATGACCTGGCCTCCGGCCCCACGCTCTCCCGGCTCGAAAACAGCGTATCGCGCAAAGACATTTACCGCCTGGCCAAAAGCTTCGTCGACGCCTTCATCGCCAGCTACGCCCAGGCGCCTGCCGTGATCGTGCTCGATATGGATCACTCGGAGGATGCCACTCACGGGCAGCAGGAACTGGCGTTCTATAACCCCCACTACGGGAATCACTGCTACCTGCCGCTGTTTCTCTTCGAAGGACTTTCCGGGAAGTTCATTACTGCCGTCCTGCGTCCGGGCAAACGCCCGACTGGCAAGGAGAACGCGGCCATCATCAAGCGCGTGCTGCGCTTGCTCCGCCAGGCTTGGCCCGAGACCCACATCATTCTGCGCGGGGATGGCCACTTCTCGAATCCCGAACTGATGGCCTTGTGCGCGTCCGATCCGCATCTGGACTTCCTCTTCGGCCTGGCCGGCAACCAGGTGCTCTCGCCCAAGGCCGAGCCGCTGCTGAAGAAAGCCCGTGCGCTGCACCAGACACAGCGCCAACGCCCAGCGCCTGGGGAACGCCGAGCCTGCGGCGACACGACTGTACGACGATATCGAGTATCAGGCGGGCTCGTGGCCCAAGGCTTACCGCGTGGTGGTCAAGGCCGAGGTGATGGCCTTGGGTGACAACCCGCGGTACGTGGTGACCTCGCTGTCCGACCCGACGCCTGATGTGCTTTACAAAGAGCTGTACTGTGCTCGAGGGCAGGACGAGAACTTCATCAAGGCGGTGAAGAACGACTTGGCCAGTGACCGGACCTCCGATCATGCCTTCCTCGCCAATCACCTGCGGCTGTTCTATTCGTGTGCGGCGTATGGGTTGATTCACGGCTTGCGCGAGAACACGCTGGTGCATACGGAACTGGCCAAGGCGCAACCGCTGTCGATTATCCTGAAACTCTTTAAGTTGGCGGTGCGCGTGGTGCAGTACAAGGATCGGATCAAGCTGTCCTTGCCTACGTCGTGTCCGATGAAGGGGGTGCTGGCGCGGGTGACCGAGTTGCTTTACCTCGTCCCGCGCCCGCCGGCGCCGGCCTGATCGACTCGGCGACGCCGTCTCATGCTGCCGACTCGAATCCGCTTGAGCGGAGGTGAGGTCTCGCCAGCGCTCTGTCCAGGGATCGATGGCGGCAGGGTGTGATGCCCAAAAGTTGGGGTATTTGGCCGATCGTGGCGGGTTGCCAGCAAAATTCGCAGCAAGCTGACTCGCATCACGGCTGGAATGGCACGACATTGACATCGCGCGGCGGGTTTATGAAACATCCGGGTTAGGTCATCTTGCATAGAGACCTCGGTCACGGCGAGTAATTCGCTGATGCTGGTTTGGCTGCCTCGAGTGCTTCGGGTCAGTGCCATTAGCGTGACGTAATGTCAGGCGTGGGTTATTCCTTAACCTCAGGAGTTTCTCACATGGCCTTGCGTCGAAAATCTCTTATCAAACCACGTGCAGTTGCCTTTGACAGGCAGAATGGCCGCTGCTTCTACTGCGGCCAGCCAATGTGCCAGCGTGATATTCAACAGTTCACTCAGGCGCATCGAATATCAGCCAAGCAAGCGAAGTGGCTCCAATGTAACGGTGAGCATCTAACACCCCACAAAAATGGTGGTGGTGTATCTTCTTCGAATATTGTAGCGGCCTGTTATTGGTGCAATTCTAAGAGGCATGCGCGGTCCACCGACCTATCGCCAGAAAAGTATCGCCTCATGGTGGCCAAGCTTATGGCCAAGGGCGGTTGGCACCCGGCTAGGATTTCTTCGTCAGGATGTGAGGGTTTGGAGCCGATGCATAAAGGGGCCACTGGTTTGGGCCATTAGGAGCTTTTTCCATTCCTTCGGGCGGACCTCACTCAATCCCAGCCAAGCGCTCCCTTGCAGTTCGGCAATTTTGACCTTGCGGGCGTAATTGTGGGTGGCGCTCCGGCTCAAGCCGGTGCGCTTGGCAATTTCCCGGTATGAATAGCCACGCTTTCGAAGGTCAAGGGCCAGGCTCCGCAGCTTGCGGAAATGCTCGGCTCGTTCCGGCCTTGCTCTTGATTTTGCCGAGGGGCGGGGTCTCCGAATAAGCACCATATATCCCGCCAGCAGAAGCTGAGGCAAATCGCAACAGAGAACTCGCCGATCAGGCCGCCATCTCGACCTGACTTAAGCCTTGGTCAGGGGCTAGCTCATTATTGACAGCACTCTTTTAGCCGTAGGTCACTGCCCGACCTGATTCAGGCGGCCGCATTTCCCGGAACCGGCCGCGAAACGCGCGGATCGGGCGCAATCCGCGCCATGCCAGCATGGATGCGGGAAGCACATGCATCAGGCCCTTCCCAGCAAGCGCTCGAACCACCAGACCTTCCTTTCAGGTCTTGCAACGACCTCGGGCGCATTGGCTCCATCGTGCTCGCGATACCAATTCCCGACCGACCCTGCGGCATCGATGCCAGTCTTTCAGCAATTGCAGCGTGGTATTCGAGCACCTTGGTAGAATTGCCGAAACTGATCGGAGACAGACCATGCAGATTACACTGACCCGCCCCGACGACTGGCACCTGCACCTGCGCGACGGCGAAGCGCTGGCTGCCGTGCTGGCTCACACCGCCGCCCAGTTCGCCCGCGCCATCGTCATGCCCAACCTGAAGCCGTCGGTGACGACCGTCGACCAGGCTGCCGCCTACCGTAGCCGCATCGTCGCCGCCTTACCAGCCGGCGCCAGTTTCGAGCCGCTGATGACGTTGTATCTGACCGACAACACCCCGCCGGCGCAGGTTGCCAGGGCCGCCGCTTCCGGTTTCGTCAAGGCGGTGAAACTCTATCCGGCGGGGGCGACGACCAACTCCGATGCGGGCCTGACCGATATCGCCAAGGCGTACGATACGCTGGCCGAAATGGAACGGATCGACCTGCCGTTGCTCGTGCATGGCGAGGTGACCGATCCGGTGATCGATTTGTTCGACCGCGAAAAGGCCTTCATCGACACCGTCCTGCTGCCGCTGACGCAACGCTTCCCGAAACTCAGGGTGGTCATGGAGCACATCACGACCCGTGACGCTGCGGAATTTGTGCAAAATTCGCCGTCGACCGTGGCGGCCACGATTACGGCCCACCACCTGCTCTACAACCGTAGCGCTATCTTCCTCGGTGGCCTTCGTCCGCACTGGTACTGCCTGCCAGTCCTCAAGCGCGAGACGCACCGCGAAGCGCTGGTCGCCGCGGCGATTTCCGGCAATCCCAAGTTCTTCCTCGGCACCGATTCGGCGCCGCACGCGAAGTTGACCAAGGAATCCGCCTGCGGTTGCGCCGGCTGTTACACGGCCTACGCCGCGCTCGAACTGTACGCCGAGGCCTTCGAGCAGGCCGGGGCGCTCGACAGACTGGAAGCCTTTGCCAGTTTCCATGGCCCGGACTGGTACGACCTGCCGCGTAACAGCGGCACGGTGATGCTGGTCAAGGAAAAGTGGACGGTGCCCGCCGCATACCCTTACATCGGTGACGACACGATCGTCCCCTTGAGGGCCGGCGAAACGCTGTCCTGGAAGATGCGCTGAGCCGGCGCCGGCTTGCCCGGTGATTACTCCGGCCCCATACGCATCGCCGCTCTACGAACCGTTGCGTCGCTGGCTTGACCAGTTGCCGCCGGGCCCAGATACAGTGGCGGCCGCCGCGCTGGGCGAGCGGTTTCCGATCCTTGTGCCCGGTGGTGGGCGCATCCGCTTTGTTCCGCCGCGGGCGGATGGTCTCGTCTATGAATGTCGCATCCTGGATACCGGCGAGGTCGCGACGCGGCCCAGCAACTGGCATGATTTCTTCAATGCACTGGTCTGGCTGACTTTTCCGCAGACCAAACTGGCCATCAGCGCGCGTCACGCGCAGGCGATGGCGCCGGCCGGCACGGCGCGGGGCAGCACACGCGACGCGCTGACCCATTTCGACGAGTGCGGGATCGTCGTGCTGTCGAGCAAACCCGAACTGCTGGCCCTATTGCGCGACTTCAAGTGGAAGCCGCTGTTCGTCGAGCGGCGGGCGGAAGTAATGCGTGCCATGCGTTTCGTCGTCTTTGGCCATGCCACCTACGAAAGCCTGCTCAACCCTTTTCGCGGCTTGACGGCCAAGGCGATCCTGCACGAGGTTGATGACGGCTGGCCGGGCATGCCCGTCGCCGAACAGGCTGCCGCGGTCGACGCCCTGCTGGCGGCAGATTTCGCTAATGGCTGCTATACCCGGCCGCGTGACTTCCAGCCCTTGCCGGTGCTGGGCATTCCCGGCGTCAATCCGGACAGCGAGGTTGCGTCCTACTACGACGATCACTGGCAGTTCCGGTCGGGGCGGCGCGCCTGATGTGCAAATCCGCAAGCGATGCCGTGATCGGCAGTAGCGGTGAAACAAAAAAGGCCGCCGTTTCGGGCAGCCTTTTATCGATGCGGCAGTGACTTACTTCGCGACCTTGGCCTTGGGCGCGACAACGACAATACTCGTTGCCGCGACATAGGTGCCCTTGACCTGGTCGCCTGCCTTGACCTCGGCCATGACCTTCGGATCCTTGACATGCAGCTTGAAAGTCCGGCCCTTGGCGCCCAGGATCGTGACCGTGCTGGCCTTGGCATCGACAGATTGGACGTCTGCCACGAAGTTGACCTCGCGTCCCCTGATCGCACCCGGCTTCTGGCCCGGCTTTGCCGTTTCGTTGATATCCCGCTCGACCGTTTCGCGCACGCCGCCGCCCTTCTTCAGTTCCATGGTGAGCACTTCCATGTGCTCGGCGATCACGCGGTCGCCGACCTTGACCTGCTTGAAGTTCTTGGCCTCCTTGCCGACAACGACGTCGAAGACGTTGCCATCCGCGCCCTTGAGCGTCGCCGTGCGCGTCTTCTTGTCGATCCCGATAACTTCGGCTTCGGCGTTGGCGACGTCGCCGGCGATCATTCCCGGCGTGCCGGTATCGGAGGTGATGGGCTTGGCGTCGGCGGCGTAGGCAGAACCGAACGCAAGAGTCAGGGCAAGCAGGGTGGCATTTATTACAGTTTTCATGAGTGATCTCCAGGGGTTGGATGGTGCCGATGTGGCGGGAAAAACGAAAGTCGGAGGGATGGCCGCGCGCCGCGGATCGCTACCGGATGATCGGCGGAACGGACAGTGGGGGCGGCGACCCTGGCGCTGGCATCTGCTGGAGAATACAGCGAATGCTCGGCGAGTCGGGTGGGGCGTTATAGAAGCTCTCCAGTCCTTCGACGAAATTCTGCCGCGAGACTAGCCCATTGAAGTAGCGTGAGGTCAGGTCAAGGAAGTAGGGATCCTGCTGACGAACTCGCGTGTCAATCACGTCCAGTCCTAGTGGGAGCTCTCCGCAATTGTTCTGCACACGGTTAAGAAAGGCGTCGTAAGGGCGTTCGGGGCGGATGGCGTCGGGAGCACAGCCGGCAACTCCGAGCGACAACGCGATGCTGAACGCAGTAAGGTGGTGGCGGCATTCCCGAGCGCTGGCGATGCGCCAGGCGGCGCGGTCAAAAAAGGGCATGGTGCATCCTTGTTGTGGTCGACCGGTTGCAGGCGCCATTTTTGCGCCCGCAACCGGTCATTCAGATGGCTCAGCGCAGAACGACGCGTGCGTCTTCGCCGCTGCCCTCGACGTAGACCTTCTGGCCCTGACGCAGGTCGGGGTTGGTCGGCTGGGTCACCGAGACCAGGACGCCCGAGTTGGTCCGGACAATGATTTGCTGGCCCATGACCGGCTTCTCATACTTCTGCTGCACCTTGTGGCCGGCGACCGCGCCGCCGACCGCGCCGATAACCATGGCGACATCGCGTCCGGTGCCAGCGCCGATCAGGCTGCCGATGCCGAGACCGGCCAGGCCGCCGACCACGGCGCCGACGCCGGTATGCTGATTGCTCTGGATTTGAACCGGCGCGATCTGCTCGATGGTTCCGCTGCGAATCTCCATTTCGCCCGGCCCTCCGCCCGGCGCCGCGCAGGCGGCAAGGGTCAGCGCAAGTGCCATGGCGGAAATATAGGATGAGATTCTCTGGTTCATGTTGTGCTCCTTGAGAGGAATTAATGGATATTTGCGACTGCGGTCCGGAGGTGTCCGGAGGTGCGCGTTGCCCATGGTATCAACTTTTTGCTTCCGCAAGGCTCAGGACTCGTGCGCCTAACGGAGATTTCCCAGCGTATCGGCCGAGAAACAGCCATCTCCGCCCTAAGGGCAGATGATCTGATAAGTCTTGCGCTGGCCACAGCCGCTGATGCCGATGGTGAACGAACCGCGCTGGATGCCGTGGAAACGTAACGTTTCGATGGCTGGCTGCATCAGTTTCCGGGACAGCAGCGCGGCCTCCTGAGCACCCGGACAGTTGAGTTCGAAGCGCCCGCGCTGCAGGGTGGTATTGACAGCCGTCGGCTGCATGCTGTCGAGGATCTACACCGGCGGCGTGGCGCACCCGGCAACGGCCGGGGTGGCGAGCAGGGTTGCGGCGGACAGGACGGAAGTCTTCACGACTCGATCTCCATTGTGAGTTGGAAATGCCGGGCCGTACCCGTGCCCCGGCTTCACTGATGATGGTGGTTCTTGTGATGAATATCGAGGGCAAGTTCGGCGGCGGCGTCCTCCGCGATCTCGGCGAGGTCGGCGAGCAGGCCTTCGTCGGAGAGATCCAGAGAAACCGAATGCGACCAGTCGTGATGGACGACCTGTTCGAGCCGTTTCACCACCGCCTCGTCATGGACGACGATCGCCAGTTCGCGCCGGCTGTCGAAACTGCCGGGCGCCAAGTTGATCGAGCCGATCAGGGCGCGCGCGCCGTCGGCCAACATCATCTTGGCGTGCAGTTTCAATCCCTTGAGCTTGTGCACCTTGGCGCCGAGGTCCTGGAGAATGCGCAGGCCCTCGACGCCCTCGACCAGCTTGCCCTTTTTCAAGTTGTGCGCCGGTCGCGCCAGGATGTGGATCTTGACCCCACGCGTCGCCGCGCGCACCAAGCGCTCGATGATTACCTCATCCTGGTAACGCTCGTTCTGCAGGAACAGCGACTCGGTCGCCTGGTCGATGAAATGGGCCACCCGGTTGCGCCCATTGATGTTGCACCAGATCAGGTGGCAGTCCGGGCCCGGATCGAATTCCCTGCGCTCCCAGTCGGCATCGAAGCAGGCGCTGACTTCGCATACCTCGTGGCGGTGCGAGGTGACCACCGCGTAGTCGCGCGTTACCGTGAGGTTCCTGGTCTCCCAGTTAAGCGACTGGATGAAGGCGGTATCATCGTCGACAACCATTGATTTTTCGTGGGTCAGGTCGATTGCCGGATTGGTATCGGTTATTTCGATGCCGACCTCTTCGAGCGCCTTGCGCGTCGCCTCGTTTTCGGGTTCGCCGCCGCGACGGGCGGGATTGAGCATGACACGAACCTTGACCCCGCGCTGGTGGGCGGCGATCACCGCGGCAAGCAGCGACGGGTCGGAAAACAGGAACATCTTGATGCGAATCGACTTCAGGGCGCCGTCGATGGCGTCCACAAGCGGCTTGCCCGTATCGTCGGGCATCACGATCAGCGAGCGTGACGACATGAAACCTCCGTTGAATGTTGTTGTTTGTTCAGGTTGATTGCGGGGTTTCCGGGGCGTGCGCTTCCGCAGCCTTGGGCTCCTTTGCTTCCTTGGGCTCCTTTGCTTCCTTGGGCTCCTTTGCTTCCTTGGGCTGCTTGGCGGGTGCGTGCGCGTCATGGACAGCCTGCAGGCGCTTGAGTTTGAGCACGCCGTAGAAGACCACGAGTGTCAGAAGTGCGACCAGGAAGCCATCGAGGGCTTTCTCGGCGGAAAAATTGGCGGTGCGGTTGGCGATATAGGCGACGATGATCGTCGCGAAAATGACAATGTTGAGCACCCAGTTGGTCGTTCTCGACACGATGTAGCCCAGGGTCCCGAATCCCGAAAGCTGGTAGAGCATGAATGGCAGGATGGCGGCGGCCGGGATGAGTTCGGAGGCGCCAAGACTGAGGTCGACGGCGTCCAGAGCCTTGCTGTGCAGCAGGGTGCTGTTTGCCAGCTGGTGGAATAGCGGTGGCAATGCGCAGAGGAAGGGAACGACCGATAGGAATTCGATGATCAGGGCGCCGGACCACAGGCTGACCTCGGAGGCCGAATCGGCCCCGGCGCCCGATGACTGCGAGGCGATGAACAATCCGCCGACGACGGCGGTGGCGCACGACAGCATCAGCAGTTCGACCGTGACGCCGAAGGCCGCCGGTTCGCCGGCCTTTATCAGGAGCAAGGCGACGAAGCCGGGCGTGAAGAACATGACCCGGACGAGCCGCGTCCACAGCCGCGGATCACGCTCCGGCGGCAGGAGGGGAAGTGCTTGTCCATTGTTACCGATGGTTGGTCTGGCCTTTGACATTATTTCTGCTCCTCGCGAATCAAGGTGATTTGAATTCCGATGCGCGGCTTTCGTTCGAATCTCCATTCCCTGGAGTGAGCGGGCGCCACGAGATATTTCCTGATGTCAGTCATCGATATTATGAAGTCTCCCGATGATGTCGGCGAGGACCGCAGTCGACCATCCGAACATCAGCATGCCCGTCATCGCCTCGAAGTTTCCGAAGCCGATCCAGCCTTTGGGAAGAACGATGGCGCTGGCGCCCATGGTCGTGTAGGAGTTGAACGAGTAGTTCATCGCATGCGATATGTCCTTGATCAGGTCACTCAAGTAATAGAAGGTGGCCCAGATGGCGACGCCGCCAAAATGCGTTATGAGCAGGATGGCGACCACGCTGATGATGACTGCGGTGCGCGCGGACCGGTGCGCTCCGTGCATGACGGGTCGCCCAAAGCGCCTGAAGAAGCGATGCACCATCTCAATGCCGGCGCCGTGAAAAATGACGGTCAGGCACATCGGCAGCAGGGCGGCAATGATCTGCTTGCCGTACTTGAAATCCAGAGCGAAAAAAGCCTGTTCAGCGATGTTCATGGCCTCCACGGATGTCCTCTCACCGATGAATTCCGGCATTGATGCCTTGCGTGCACGCGCTCCCTGGCGCGCAAAATCAAGGATCCCGGCGCGACCATCACGGCGCCACATGATTCTCTTCCAAAATTCTTCGCCTTGCTTGATAATTTACGACGTAATTGTTTTGGATCTCCTGATGTCCGTGACTTGTGCCGCGAATTCGTCGGAAGCTAGAAGCTTCGGCAACGTTGAGGGTGGCTGCCTGCGTGTCCAGCCGATCATGCATATCGCCCGGATGATCGGCGAACTGGGCGCCGACCCGGAACGGGTTTTTGCCCCTGCCGGTATCTCCGCCGGGCTGTTCGCGAATCCCGAAAACACGATTTCGTTTCCCGCGGTCGGAGACTTGCTCGAGCGCTGCGTGGTGGCGACCGGTTGCGCGCACTTCGGCCTGCTGCTGGGTGCCGGCGCCGTCGGCAATCCGTTCGGCCTGCTCAGTGAGGTCATGCAGCACTGCGCCGACGTCGGGACGGCGATTGCCCATATTCATCAGCAATTTCATCTGCATGACCGCGGCGCGCTGGTTACCCGGACGGTCGCCGGCAGGGAAGCGTCGCTCGGCTACGCCTTGTTCGATACAGCGGTTCCCGGAGCCGACCAGATCTATGACGTGGCCATCGCCGTCGGCGTGGCGCTGATGCGCCAGTTGTGCGGTCCGCAGTGGAATCCGCGGAAAGTTCTGCTGCCGCGCCACCGGCCGCGCGATGTGCGCCCGTACGAAGAGGTCTTGGGCTGTTCGCCGGACTTCGCCGCCGATCGCGCCGTGCTGATCTTTCCCGCCGGAAACCTCAGGCGGCGGATTGCCGGCGCTGATCACGAAATGTATGCCTTGCTCTCGGAACGACTGAAGACGGTCGACAGGCAGAGCGATCTGGATTTTGCCGACCAGGTTCGCCGCGTCGTCCGCGGCCTGGTGGCGGTTCGCCGCTGCACGCTCGACGAGGTCGCTGCCATGTTCGCGATGAATCGTCGACGCATCAACCGCAAACTCGAGCGCCAGGGAACGACTTACCACCAGATTTCCCAGGAGGAGTCGTGTGCCCTGGCCGAGCGCCTGATGCTCGATACCGATATGACGCTGGGCGAGATTGCGTCGGTGCTCGACTATGCCGAGGCTGGCGTATTCACCCGCGCTTTTCGCGGCTGGCGCGGCGTGGTGCCCAGCGAGTGGCGCCGGACGCATGCCCGGAATACCGGCCGCGCAAGCAGTTGACCGCAACCGTTACGCCGCGGTGTCGCGATATGTCAAGCAAATGTGATGCTTGATACCCTAGCAGCCTGTCGGGCTTGAGTTCGACCGATGGCGCGATTTCATAATCCGGGACGAATTGACACCTTTTGGGGCGAAATCGGGTTGTTTTTTCATGGAATTGCAATGCTCCTGTTCTATTTTCTCACTGCGGACGCAATACGGCCATGCGCTTCAAATTCCACGCGAGGCAAACCAGCGTCCATTCGTTCTTGACGTTAGAAAGACCGCGGAGCAGAAACTGGCGCAAGCCCATCACCGACTTGATGATGCCGAACACCGGGTCAACCGTCTGTTTGCGTAGCGCATAGGCGGCACGCCCCGTTCGTGTCTTGAGCGTGTGTTTCATGATCTCGACCGGCGAGGCGTCGCCCGCCAGCAGCAGCGGCTCGGTAAAACGTTCCCGCCAGTCCGGATGGTGCTCGTCGCGCTGGACGGCAATCAGCGGCTCACTGTTGGCGGCGAGACACGCCGCGACGTTCTTCGCGCTGTAATAGCCGGTGTCGGCCAGCCAGGTCTTGGGCTGATTTAGCCCTTCGGGGTTAGCCTGAACTTTCGCCAGCATGGGCTCAACCTGTTCTTTGTCGTTCGTGGCTTGAGTAACATGCGTGGCGAGGATGAGCATCGATTCGGTGTCAACGACCGCCTGCGCGTTATAGCACTGCTCAAAGCCGCCACCAGCCACCTTCATGATCCGCGATTCTTCGTCGGTCAGGTTGATCGGGTCGTTGGCTCGCGGGCCCGGCTCGGGAGGCTCCGGCTCCTTGCCACGGGGCTTCTTGCCCGTCTTTGCTTCCTTGGCCACACGAGCCGACATCTTGGCCTCGTACTCGGCCTGTTCCCCCGCGAACCGCTCCTGGGCTCGCGCTTCGATCTTGACCTTGGCCGCCGCAATCGCGGCCAAGCGATCTTCCCGGCGGGTGATCTCCTCGGGAATGCTGACCCCGTCCGGCACGACCGACTGGTCGGCCGCTGCGGCCAGCGCTAACAGTTCCTGCACTTCGGCCTTCAGATGGGCTTCGATCTTCTCGCAATGCCCGTACGACAAGGCGCTGTGCCGGCTAGCATTGGCGTGAATCTTGGTGCCATCCAGGCTTACCGTGCCAAAGCGCGAGAGTTGGTTCTCTCGGGCCACCTGTAGCACTTGAACAAACGCCGATTCAAATTCCTGGCCAAAGCGCGTCCTGAACGTCGCCAGGGTGTCGTGATCCGGATGCCGGTTGCAGGCAATGTACCGGAACGCCAGCGAGTCGTACGTTGCCCGTTCGATCTTGCGACTGGAGAACGTGCCCGTGGCGTAACCGTAGATCAGCAACGACAGCAGCGTCGCCGGAGGGTAGGCCTCACTGCCTCTGCCCGCATAGGCCCGCTCCAGCGCCGAGAGGTCCAGCCCTTCGACCACATCCACAACGTACCGTGCCAAGTGCGCCTTGGGTAACCAATCCTGCACCGAAGGTGGGAGTAGGTAGTCCGTATCTCGATCTATCGGTTGAAAGGCCATTACCGTGCCCGTTGAAATAGTGGATATGATCATATCATATTTCTGGTTAAGTCCGACAGGCTGCTAGAATGCGGTTTGACGTCACTTCAACGCAGGAGAGGGCATCGCCATGGGTTTGCCAGATCGTTATTTCGGGCTGATCGCCGCCGTTGCCGTTCTTGGCGCCACGATTAGCGCCTCCGCGCAGGCCGAACTGAGCGCCGAGGAACTGGCGAAGATCGCCCAGAACCCGGTCGGCGCGCTGATCAGTGTGCCATTCCAGAACAACACCAATCTCAACGTCGGGCCCGGGAAGGGCACGCAGAACATCCTCAACATCCAGCCGGTGATCCCGATTTCGGTCAATGACGACTGGAACGTCATCACGCGGACGATCCTGCCGGTGATTTCGCAGCCGGCGCTTTACCCTGACGACGATCGGGCCAACGGCATCGGCGACCTGCAGTTTTCCGCGATGCTGTCGCCAGCCAAACCGGGTGCCTGGATATGGGGCGCGGGTACGATCCTGCAGGCGCCGACCAACACCAATGGCCTTGGCAACGACAATTGGGGCTTAGGTCCACAGGCGGTCGTGCTCCACCTCGAGAAGGGTGATCCCTGGGTGTACGGCGTTCTCGTCAACAACATCTGGTCGCTCTCCGACAGCCAGCAGGGCGGCTCCTACAACAATGGCCTGATCCAGATCTTCGCGAACTACAACTTCCCAGGGGGCTTCTACCTGACCAGCGCGCCGGTCATCACCGCCAACTGGAAGGCGGACAGTGACCAGCGGTGGACGGTGCCGCTCGGTGGCGGGGTCGGCAAGATTTTCCATATTGGCAAGTTACCGGTGAATAGCCAGTTGTCCGCCTACTACAACGTCGTCAAACCGGACGACGCGGCAAACTGGCAGATCCGTTTTCAGGTGCAGTTCATGTTCCCCAAGTAAGCTGACCGTGCCCGGAGGCGGCGAAAGATTCCGCATCGGGCGCATTGGTCGGGCCGGCGCGGTTCACGCCGCCTGCTCGACGCGCTGGACCTGGCTGGCGATGCCCATGCGGTTGATGCCGCTGACCAGCGCCTTGATCGATGCGGTGACAATGTTGCCGTCGATGCCGACACCGTAGAAATCGCCATTACCGCTGCCGGCAATCTCCATGAAGGCACAGGCTTGGGCATTTCCATCGTCGCTGCCCGGCAGCAGCGAGCGCTCTTCGTAGCCGCGGACCTGGACCCTGATACCGGCGCTCTGGAAGGCGTGGACTGCGGCATTGATCGGGCCGTTTCCTTCACCGCTGAGGATGTGCGGCGCGCCTTCGATATCGACGCTGAGGCGGATGCCCTGGACGCTGCCGTGCTCATAGAGGTGGTGCCCACGGTAAGCGATCGGGGCGGCGTTATCGAGGTAGGTTCGCGCGAAGAGGTCCCAGATGTCGTCAGCGCTCACTTCGCCGCCAAGTTCCTCGGCGTGGCGCTGGACGACCCCCGAGAATTCGACCTGGAGGCGGCGCGGCATGACGATGCCGTTCTCGGTTTCCATGAGGTAGGCGATACCGCCCTTGCCCGACTGGCTGTTGACGCGGATCACGGAGTCGTAGCTGCGCCCGACGTCGGCCGGATCTATAGGCAGGTAGGGCACGTTCCACGGCTGTTCCGCCTCCTGAGCGGAGAACCCCTTCTTGATGGCGTCCTGGTGGGAGCCGGAGAAGGCCGTGAATACGAGATCACCGACGTAGGGGTGACGCGGGTGGATCGGCAACTGGGTGCAGTGCTCGAAGCTGCGGGCGACGGCGTTGATGTCGGAAAAGTCGAGGCCGGGATGGACGCCCTGCGTGTACATGTTGAGGGCGAGGGTGACGAGATCGACGTTGCCGGTGCGCTCGCCGTTGCCGAAGAGACAGCCCTCGACGCGGTCGGCACCGGCCATGAGGCCGAGTTCGGCAGCGGCGACGGCGGTGCCGCGGTCGTTGTGCGGGTGAAGGCTGATGATGACGCTGTCGCGGCGGGCGAGGTTCTTGTGCATCCACTCGATCTGGTCGGCGTAGATGTTGGGCGTCGCGATCTCGACCGTGGTCGGGAGGTTGAGGATGACCTTGCGCTCGGGCGTCGCGCCCCAGGCTTCGGTCACCGCGTCGCAGACTTCCTTGGCGAAATCGAGTTCGGTGGCGGTGAAGAGTTCCGGGCTGTATTCGAGCGTGATCTCGGTTTCCGGCATTCCGGCGGCAAACTCCCTGATGAGCCTGACGGCGTCGACCGCCATGCTCACGACCTCGGTCTTGCTCATGCCGAAGACGTGGTCGCGGAAAGTCTTCGAGGTGGCGTTATAGACGTGGACGATGGCCTTTCGCGCGCCCCGGATCGATTCCATCGTGCGCCGGATGAGATGTTCGCGTGCCTGGGTCAGCACCTCGATACTGACGTCGGCGGGGATGTGGCCACCTTCGATGAGGCCGCGCACGAAGTCGAATTCGGTCTGCGACGCCGACGGGAAGGCGACCTCGATTTCCTTGAAGCCGATGGCGCAGAGCGTCCGGAACATGCGCATCTTCTTCTCGCCATTCATCGGTTCGAAAAGTGCCTGGTTACCGTCGCGCAGATCGGTGCTCATCCACAGTGGTGGCCGGGTGATGGTCTGGCCAGGCCAGTTGCGGTCGACGAGGCGGACTGGGGCAAAAGCGTGGTATTTGGTGCTTGGGTTGTGCAACATGGTGCCGCTCCTGGAAACAGTATTGGTGAACGAGATTTTAGGGAAATGGCGCTGGCAGGTGCTTGCGTTGTTCGATCAATAATCGAGGAAATAAGCAATTAAATTGCGCAAATAGTAGGTTTATAAAAATTCTGGTCCAGAAATTGATTTCTGGTTGAGATATCCGGCACCCAGGCGGTGCCGTGTCCCCGGCAATTGCGCAATGCAGTCAATACAAATATGATTCTTCCGGGGAACTCGAAACTGACTGGATCTCACTCACGCGCCTTGTTCTCAGAGCCGCATGAAGGGTCTTGACTGACACGCCGCAACGAGGGTACGGAGAAATGAAAGAGCTCGGAATACCAGCCCTTCTGCTGGTTTTCGTCGGCGCGGGCATAGCAATATGGGTTGCCGGCGTCTGGCTGGCGAAGGCCACCGACGTTATTGATGATCGCTTTGGCCTCGGCCAGACCATAGGGGGAATGCTCCTTCTGTCGGTTACCGGGGGTCTTCCCGAACTCGCCATCACGGTGAGTGCCGTGACAAGCGGTCATCTCGGCATTGCGGCAGGCAATCTGATTGGCGGAGTCGCTGTCCAGACGCTCGTCCTCGTCATTGCCGACCGCTTCGTTCACGGTTCTTCGTTGCCCCTTTCGACCGTCGCAGCCTCGCTCATGCCGGCGCTTGAGGGGGTGCTGGTCATCATCGTAATCGCGATAACCGTGATGAGCGGCCTCCTTCCTGCTTCCGCTGCCGTGGGTCCGCTGGGAGCGGGCAGCATAGCCATATTCGTCGCCTGGCTAGTCGGCATGCTTGTGCTGGGACGCTGTCGCGACAGGAAGGACCTGAATCTGGTCATCCCTGCCGATAGCTCCGCCGCGTCCGCGGCCACAGGCGGGAATCTCCACGACAAGGGCGACGGCCTGAGCGGCGCGAGCACTGCCAAGTCAGTCACGATCTTCGTAGGAGCGTCAATGGTTACGCTCGTGGCCGGTGTCTTGCTCGAGCAGAGCGGCGGTCGCCTTGCCGACCTCATGGGCATCAATGGCGTGTTGTTCGGCGCGACGTTTCTGGCGCTGGCCTCGGCCTTGCCCGAAATAAGTACGGCGATTACCGCTGTGCGGATGAAGAGCTACACACTGGTCTTTGGCGACATCTTCGGCGGCAACGCCTTTCAGCTCATCCTGTTCGTGCTCGCCGACCTGTTGGCGGGGCAACCGGTTCTGACGCACGAGGGACGTGCCAATGCGTGGATCGGCATGATCGGGTTGGGAATGACGGCAATCTACGTCTTCGGCATCATGCTGCGAATGCCCCGGCGATACTTGGGTCTGGGGGCGGACTCGTGGGCAGCGTTGCTTTTCTATGGTCTGGGAATCTGGGGGTTCTTGGTGGTGTCAGGCTGAACTGGCTCTGGCTGGCGACGGTCGGGGAGTCGCTCTGGTTCGCGCTGGCGGGAACAACCATTGGCCAGGAGAGCGGGGGCCAGCGGCATCTCGCCGCAAACCCTTTCCCAAGCCGGAGAGCCCGCGTGGTCGCCACTTCGAGTGCTATGCCGTCGAGCCCGCCTTCGAGCGCACCCTACTTGGGGATTCAAGTAATTTGCGCCGAAATTTGGCAGCGCGGGGCGGCATTTCCACATTCGGCTCTACCGGCGCCTGGTTCGGTCAATTCTATCTGCAATAGAATCTTGCCAGCGGCGACCTCAAGATCGCTGCCGGCAGTCCTGGTCTCGGTGCGACCTTCGTCACCCACCCGGTCTTCGCGCGGCCGCCGCCGGGTTCACAGTTGGGCATCCAGCTGCTCTACCCCCCAACGCAGGTCATGGAGGTGGTGCTTGGGTCTTCAACAACAATCCGAATTCACCAGCCGGCAAGCACCACGACCTCGACAGGGGCTGGCGCGCTGGCAACAGAGGTGCGTTTACTATCGCGCAGATCCACTGGCTTCGAAATCAGGGTACGAGAGATGCTGACATGCCAGGTCAATACGGCATTGGCGGCTTCTCGGACGGCAAGCAGTTTCCGACTATCGATGGGACGCCGGCGTTGGAGAGAAGCAATCGGGGCGTTTATTTAATGGCGTAGCAATAGCTCGCTCCACCAGGCGGTACGGGAAGGGCGCAAGGCCTGACGAACTGGATTAGCGTCGCCTATGGCAGCAACGAGAACGTCAATCGTCCACCAATTTTCGCCGCTACGGGCGCGAGGCATCTGGGTCGGCTCGCAAGCTGTCCCGACATCGTGTCGATTGGCGGGTTCTATGGCAAGCCTAGCAACAGAGTTCAGTCGCCCACGAGCAATACGCAGGGGGTGGAGTTTGCCTACCAGTTCACGGTCAATGGTGCCGCCAATTTCGTGGTGGACGCGCAGTATGTCTTCCGGGTGAACGGTGGACCTCGCCGGGGATGGGCGTTCAGGGCGCCCAGATTGATCTCACCCTTTATTGCGCCACTTTCAACGTGGTGTCCGCAGAATCGGCGTGCCGCATCAGCCGTGTTCCTTACCAAACTCAGTCGGTTCCGCGAAGCCAGGAAGATGGTTGATTATTGTTGTGCCAATTGATATTTGTGACGTGGGTAGTTGCTCAAAGATTTGTCGTAGCGCAAGATGACTATTGAATGATCCGCTCCGGAGCAATGCATGCAGCTCGATCGCTACGACCGACATATTCTTGAAATCCTGCAGCAGGAAGGGCGGATCAGCAACCAGGATCTCGCCGACCGCATCGGCCTGTCACCGTCGCCCTGCCTGCGCCGGGTGCGCGCGCTCGAGGATTCGGGGCTGGTCACCGGCTACCGCGCGCTGCTGGACGCCCGGAAGCTCGGGTTGTCGCTAATGGCGCTGATCCATATCTCGATGGACCAGCACACGCCAGAGCGCTTCGCCAACTTCGAGGCGCGGGTCGCCGAGAATCCCGAAGTGCT
Source organism: Candidatus Dechloromonas phosphoritropha (assembly GCA_016722705.1). NCBI lineage: Bacteria > Pseudomonadati > Pseudomonadota > Betaproteobacteria > Rhodocyclales > Azonexaceae > Dechloromonas > Candidatus Dechloromonas phosphoritropha. Next base: position 1,885,173 of record JADKGN010000004.1, read on the forward strand.
GGAATGCCTGCTGATTACCGGGCAGGACGCCGACTACCAGCTGAAGGTCGTGGTACGCGACATGGACGCCTACCAGGAACTTCTGCTCAACCGCATCACGCGCATTCCCGGCGTGACCGGCGTGCATTCGAGCTTCGTGCTGCGGCGGGTGGTCGACAAGACCGCCGTGCCGGTTGCCGCCGGCTAGTTTCAGTAGCGGCGGCGCTGCGGCGGCGGCGTATTGCCGCGGGCTTCGATGTGGCGGAAGGTGATGCGGCCCTTGCTCAGGTCGTAGGGCGAGAGTTCAAGCGTGACCTTGTCGCCGACCAGAATGCGGATGTGGTTCTTCTTCATCTTGCCGGAAGTGTAGGCGATGAGTTCGTGACCGTTTTCCAGCTTGACCCGGAAGCGGGTGTCAGGGAGGACGTCATTGACGACGCCTTGCATTTCGAGCAGTTCTTCTTTTGCCAAGTAGTTTTTCTCCAGTCGGTACAACAAATATCAGTTCGGGAACAATACCGCGTCGCGTAGGCGGCGAGCGCTAAGGCTCGACGGCGAGCCAAACCCGGGCGTGGTCGGGCCACCGGTCAAACGGCGCTTTGCGCAGGTGAAATGTTCAGTTCAGTTTGCCGGCGGTTCGCGGGGCGAAGGTGCAGACTGGAGAAGGGCATTTACGCCGGGCAGAACGGCGGCGTCGGGCGGTCCAGCGCAACGCGCGGGAGAATTTTACGTGGCTTGGCCCGGCGAAGCAAGCCGGAAGACGATCGGAGATGCATCGGTACCGCCGAGGCGTGCGATAATCCCTCCCGGAAAGTCGGCCAGGCAATCGCTGGATACGCGAGTATCGGGAGGAAAGTCCGGGCTCCGCAGGGCAGGATGCCAGCTAACGGCTGGGTGCAGTAAGTCGCAAGACCCAAGGCAACGGAAAGTGCAACAGAGAACAGACCGCCTAAGTTCAGGTTCGCCTGAAACGGCAAGGGTGAAACGGCGAGGTAAGAGCTCACCGCGTCCACGGTAACGGCGGACGGCACGGTAAACCCCATCCGGAGCAAGACCAAATAGGGAAGCATGGGCGTGGCCCGCGCTGCTTCCGGGTAGGTTGCTTGAGCCTGTCGGTGACGGCAGGCCTAGAGGAATGATTGCCGAACCCCGCGAGGGGGGAACAGAACCCGGCTTATCGGCCAGCTTTCCACCTACAATCCTGGCATGACTTCGATCGTGAAATGGCAGGAAGGCGGCGTGGGCCGCGGCGCACGCTGGCGCTCGGAGGCCGGCCTGGTGCCGCCCGCCGCGGTCGACGTCGTCGACGACCGCATTTCCGCAGACGCCGCCTGGGGTCTGATGGAGGGTGGCACGGCGCTGCTCTGGAATGGCGACTGGGTCAACGTCCGCCACCTGATGCAGGCTCTGACGCGCCGGGCCGACCGCCTTTCTGGCTTGCCGCGCGACAAACCGCCGGCGACCCCGGCTGCGGCCTTTGCCCGTCACCGTGAACGGCAGCGCTGGCGTGCCGTGCTGCTTGCCCGTTTGCTCGTGCCGGTCGATGCGGATTACCGGGTATCGCTGCGCCGGGCGCAGGATGTCCGCCAGGCCTGTATCGAAGCCTGGGGGCCGCCGTCGGGCGATGCGTCAGTCATTGCGCTGCGCGAATTGCTCGCCGTGGTCAGCGCCCACGAATGGCGCAGGAAGGGTATCCCGGTGCCGGCGATCGAGGGCCGCATCCATCCGCATTACGGTGTCTTTTCGCCGGTACGCGGCGAGTATGTTGATCTGGTGGCCGGAGCCTCGTTGCCGGCGGGTTGCGAACTGGCGTTCGATATTGGCACCGGCTCCGCCATTCTGGCGGCCGTGCTGGCGCGGCGTGGCATCAAGCGCGTGGTCGCCACCGATCAGGATCCGCGGGCGCTGGCATGCGCCTCGGAAAATGCCCGAAATCTGGGGTTGACCGCAGCAATCGAGGTGATCGAGGCCGATCTCTTCCCGACGGGCCGGGCGCCGCTGGTAGTGTGCAACCCACCCTGGGTTCCGGCACAACCGAGTTCGCCCATCGAATACGCCGTCTACGATCCCGACTCGCGGATGCTGCGTGGCTTTCTCGGCGGGCTGGCGGCGCATCTGGCGCCGGGCGGCGAGGGCTGGCTGATCATTTCCGATCTGGCCGAGCACCTTGGCCTGCGCTCGCGCAATGAGCTGCACGGCTGGATCGCGGATGGCGACTTACAGGTGCGCGACCGCATCGATACCCGTCCGCGGCATTCCAGGGCCAGTGACCGCAACGATCCGCTGCATGCCGCGCGGTCTGCCGAAGTGACCTCGCTGTGGCGGTTGGGTGTGGCCAGTCAATGAACTGGAAGTGGTTCAAAGGTCGAGTGGAAACCATGCCATCGAACTGTACGGCTCGTGCGCTTGCCCCGCGTCCTCCCGGGAGGCTCGCGCCCGTTGTCGGTCCTGAGCCGTCACTGCCAATGCCGGTTACTCAATACATGCACTTGGCAGGCGCCCGCCCCAGCGCGGTGTAGAGGCGATCTTCACATCGTCGCTTCCGGAAATGCAATGGGCGCCGTAGCGCCCATTGTTCAGTCCGGATGGAGATTGGTGGGGCAGCCTATTTTTGCAGCTCGATCTCGCCCGGCCGCCAGGTCTTGTCGAACCACGACTCCAGCGGGCCATAGAGGCGCAGGATTATGAACCAGCCCTTGCCGGGAATCGTCTGCACCCAGTTGTTCTCGAACCCAGCCGGAGCCTTGGGTCCGAACCAGACATCCACCGAGCCGTCGGCATTGGTCTTGCCCCCCTTGTTCTGGCTGCTGACGCTTGGCGCGGCCTGATCGGTCTGCAGCATCGAGCGTGTCTGGTTGTCGTGCACAATGACCGACCAGAAGTCCTTGACCGGGATATTCGGCGGCAGGCGCAGCCTGTAGGTCTTGTCGCCGTCGAAGGGATTGCCCTTGGAGTCCAGGGATGCCCACGGGTACTGCGACCCTTTACCGACCAACTTCTCGGCCATCGCGGGTGTCACGCCGGTCGCGAAGTAATAGAAGAAGGCGGCACCGTCGAGGTTGGCAACACCCGGCGCCACCTCGAACTTGTAGCCGCCGAAGAAGGGCAGGCGCCACGAACTGTTCGGGTAGAAGTAGGCGTCCTTCTCGCGCATCTTGAAGGCGATGGCGATGGCGATGGCGATGGCGATGGCGATGGCGATGGCGATGGCGCGGGCGGTGACGGCGCCGATATTGGCGGCATCGGCAAGGATCTAGTTCATCCGCGCATCGGGATTGAACGGCTGGCCCTTGACGATGCCGATCGAAGCGAACAGGCCCAGGGTCGTTGGATCGGACCCCTCGGCAGGTTCTTCCTGAATCACCTGGTTCAAGAGACTCCAGAACGAGTAATCGCCCAGCGCAACGAAGGTCGCCGGGATGCCCGAGGCGTTGGCGAACTTCATCGGCGGCGGGTCGGCGGCATCGGCAAGCTGGTAGATCTTGAGGTTCTTTTTGACCGACTCGACCCCAGGCTTGGTCGAGCCATCGACGAGGAAGGAGCGGAAGGCCAGCCAGGTGCCGTAGGTAGCGGACCGTACAACGTGATAGCCCGCCGGCACCTCGCCCTTGTAGCCCGGTGGCAGCACCAGGTACTTGCCGCCTTGCCCCTTGTCGGCACCGGTGATGCCGACATCAGTCACCCACTTGTACCAGAAGTCGTCGATCAGCCCCAGCACCTTGGGTGGAATCTCGACCACCAGCGGTCCCTTTTTGGTGTCGAGCCAGATGAAGCTGTAGACCGTGCTGTCGTTTGCCGTCAGTTCGACGGTCTTCGAGTCGAGCAGGTCTTCCCAGATGACGTCCGTCTGGTCGCGACAAGGTCAATTGCTTGGCGGAAAAATATACTTGCGGGAGCGTGTCCGGTTCCCACGTTCATCAGGAGTGCCGGGAAGGCAGTCGGCTTGCGCCTGCCGTGCCCTTTCATGCACCGCTTTCCGGTTTGCAGCCGGGCTTCATTTTGTCTGTTTGGATAGCTGGCCAAAGTCGGTGGGGGGTCCGAATCGTGATCGCGGCGAGAACCGGGCGCAAAAGGCCCGCTGCGGTCGACTGGTCGCAGCGGGCAATTTTCGCGAACCCGGTAATTAGGCAGGCGCCGACGTGCGGATCAGGTGATCGAATGCGGCGAGCGAAGCGGTAGCCCCGGCGCCCATGGCGATGACGATCTGTTTGTAAGGGACCGTCGTGCAGTCGCCGGCTGCAAAGACGCCGGGCACCGAGGTCTGGCCCTTGGCATCGATCGCGATTTCACCAAATCTTGTCAGGTTGACCGTGCCTTTCAGCCAGTCGGTATTCGGCAGCAGGCCGATCTGGACGAAGACGCCTTCGAGGTCGATGCGCCTGATCTCGTCGGTGTTGCGGTCCTTGTAGAGCAGGCCATTCACCTTGCTGCCGTTGCCGGTCACTTCGGTCGTCAGCGCACTGGTGTGCACTTCGACGTTGGCCAGGCTGGCCAGCTTGCGCTGAAGGACCGCGTCGGCACACAGCTTGCTTGCGAATTCGAGCAGCGTGACATGGCCGACGATACCGGCGAGATCGATCGCTGCCTCGACCCCGGAGTTGCCGCCGCCGATGACCGCGACGCGCTTACCCTTGAACAGCGGGCCGTCGCAGTGCGGGCAGTAGGCGACGCCCTTGCCGCGATATTCCTGCTCGCCGGGTACGTTCATTTCGCGCCAGCGCGCGCCGGTAGCCAGAATGACTGACTTGCTTTTCAGCACGGCGCCGTTTTCCAGTGTCAGTTCGATCAGGTCGCCCGCCACTAATTTGTTGGCGCGCTGCAGGTTCATGATGTCGACGTCGTATTCCTTGACGTGTTCTTCCAGTCCCATGACCATTTTGGGGCCGTCGGTCTCCTTGACCGAGATGAAGTTCTCGATTGCCAGCGTATCCATTACCTGACCGCCGAAACGCTCGGCCAGCAGGCCGGTGCGGATGCCCTTGCGCGCGGCGTAGATCGCTGCCGCGGCACCGGCCGGTCCGCCGCCGACAACGAGCACGTCGAAGGCTTCCCTGGCGTTGAGCTTGGCGGCATCGCGGGCGGCGGCACCGGTATCGACCCTGGCGATTATTTCCTCGACGCTCATCCGCCCGGCGCCGAATTCCTCCCCGTTGAGGAAGACGGTTGGCACCGCCATGATCTGGAGTCGCTCGACTTCGGCCTGGAACAGCGCACCGTCGATCATCGTATGGCTGACGCCGGGGTTGAGTACGGCCATCAGGTTGAGCGCCTGCACGACATCCGGGCAATTGTGGCAGGAAAGCGAAATGTAGGTCTCGAAGCGGAAATTGCCGGGCAGCGCCTTGATCTGTTCGATCACTTCGGCGTCGACCTTGGGCGGGTGGCCTCCTGTCTGTAACAGGGCGAGGATCAGCGAGGTGAATTCGTGGCCCATCGGCAGGCCGGCAAAGGCGATGCTTGCCGCTTCGCCGGGACGGCCGATGGCGAACGAGGGCCGCCGCGCGGAGTCGCCGTTGTCGCGCAGGCTCACCTTGTCGGACAGTCCGGCGATGTCGGTCAGCAGACCGTGCATTTCGCGCGCCGCCGGGCTGTCGTCGAGCGAGGCAACGAGTTCGATCGGCGTCCGCAGCTTTTCGAGGTAGACCTTGAGTTGGTTCTTGATGTTTGCGTCGAGCATGCTGTTCTCCCGTAATTGAGGATTTCAGTAAAAAAGGGGCTCGGCGGCCCCTTTTTTACTGAAATCCTCGCCGCTCCCGTTCCGGGAGCGGATTGGTGATTCGCGCTGGGTCTTAGATCTTGCCGACCAGGTCGATGGACGGTGCCAGGGTCTTGGCGCCTTCCTGCCACTTGGCGGGGCAGACTTCGTTCGGGTGCGCGGCCACGTACTGGGCAGCCTTCAGCTTGCGCAGAGTTTCCTTGACGTCGCGAGCGATGGCGTTGTCATGGACTTCCATGGTCTTGATGATGCCATTGGGGTCGATGACGAATGTGCCGCGCAGCGCCAGACCTGCTTCCGGAATGTGCACGCCGAAGGCGTTGGTCAGCGCGTGGGTCGGGTCGCCGACCAGCGGGAATTGGGCCTTGCCGACGGCCGGCGAGGTTTCGTGCCAGACCTTGTGGGAGAAGTGAGTGTCAGTGGTGACGATGTACACCTCGGCGCCGGCCTTCTGGAACTCGGCGTAGTTGTCGGCGGCGTCCTCGATTTCGGTCGGGCAGTTAAAGGTAAAGGCCGCGGGCATGAAGATGAGGACCGACCACTTGCCCTTAAGGCTGGCTTCAGTGACTTCGACGAACTTGCCATTGTGGAAGGCTTGGGTTTTGAACGGCTGGACTTCAGTATTGATCAGCGACATGGGGTTTTCTCCTTGGTTGAGGTTGACGACAACGAGCTAATGATAGATCGCCTCCGGTCATTGAGCTAATTGAATCGGGGCATCGCTTTCATAGTCATTAACTATGGACCGCTACTGGTGACAAGAATAGTTCGACAGAACCAATGGTCCATCGTGCAGTAGTACTGGAAGCCCGTCAAAGCCGGGGAGAGTTGACTCAAATCACCAGAATGAGCGCTCCGGGGTCAGGATCGTGTCGTCCGCTATGACGCACACCGCTGGTAGGTGGTCAGACAAGGGAGTTTGAACTTGAATATTCCAAGTGCGATCGTGCACAGCGTGCCGGGGAGTCTCGATGAGGCACGCGCTGTTCTGGCGGACATGCCGGCGGTGGAAATTTATGCCTGAAGCGTGGAAGGATGAGTGGTGGTCACGATTGAGGATGACGATACGGAATCAGCCACAAATTGCAGGTGCCACCACCGTGTCCAGGTCGACGCCTTCGAGTGCGGCTTGTCCGGCCAGCACGTTCAGGTACTGGCGGAGCGCGGTCACGTAGGTCTGCTGACGCAGTGACAGCGTTACCGCGGCGCGTACCACTTCGAAGGGCTGCGTCACGCCGGGCTTGCGTTCCAGCACTTCGATCACGTGCAGGCCAAAACGGCTGTGCACCAGCCGCGGCAGGACGCCCACTTCGACATGGTTGAATACCTCCCGTGCGAGCTCGGGAGCACAATCGACCGCAGTCAGCCATCCGAGATCGCCGCCCTCAGCACCACTGGGACAGTTCGACAAGGCCCGCGCCGCTTCGCCAAAGTGGTCGAGTTCGTGATCGTCGTGGCAGCGGACATCAAGCAGCGCAGCTTCTGCGCGCTTCCTTAAGGCGACCACATTTACGCCCGGCGTCACCGCAAAGAGAATGTGCCGAAGCCGGACTTGTTCGCCGATCCGGTAAGCGCTGACGTGCGCCGCATAGTGGCGCCGACACTCGTCGTCGGATGGATCCGGGACCTTCACGGTGCGTTCGAGCAGTGCTTCAATGGCGCTCGCCGCCGCTTCGCTGACCACGCCGTCGGGCGCTGGCTGATCACTTTCATCCAGCAGGCCTGTGGTCTGCGCCGCCTGTCTTAACAACTCGCTGCAAGCGCGCTGGCGCAGCGCTTTGGCGCCCGGCAATTCACCGGCCGCGTGCAGCGCGACGCCGTTGATGCGAGCGATGGCGGGCGCCGTGTTGGGCGCAGCGTTGGTCACCTCGACTCCCTTTCAGTTGCCGGCCGGCGGCGTGTTGTGGCCAACCGGCAGGTTGAGCCGACGGGCGCGTATCAATTGGTAGGGGCGGAACACGTAAGCAATCGACGCAAAGCCGCTCCACACGTGCACCAACCGGCTGAATGGCAGCAGCAGGAAAATTGTCATTCCCAGCACCAGATGGATCTGGTACGGCCAGGCCAGCGCGACCAGCCCGGCGGCGTCGGGCCGGAAGGTGACGATGCGCTGTGCCCAGTCCGACAGTGCGAGCATCACGCTGGCGTCCTCATGGCCGAAAGAGTAGGGTAGCGTGATCAATCCGATGGTCAGTTGTACCCACAGGATGATCAGGATCGCCAGGTCGGTGCGGTGGCTGGTGAGACGAATGCGTGGGTCGGACAGGCGCCGGTGCAGCAGCAGCGTCAGCCCGACAAAGCACACCACGCCGGCAATACCACCGGCCACCACCGCCACCGCCTGCTTGCGCTCCGGCGTAATGAAGGACTCGTAAAGCCAGTGTGGCGTAAGCAGGCCGACCGTATGACCCATCAAGAGGAACAGGATGCCGACGTGGAACAGGTTGCTGCCCCAGCGGAGCGTTCCGGAGCGTAGCAGTTGCGATGAATCACTCTTCCAGGTGTACTGGTCACGGTCGAAACGTGCCAAGCTACCCATGAAGAAGACTGCCAAACACACGTACGGGTAAATGTTGAAGAAAAAGTTGTGGAGGTAGGCTTGAAAGGCATTCATGGAAGCACTCCTTGAGTGGCGTTGGAGCGGACGACGTGGATCGGCTGCGCGAGGTTGGGACGTTGCTGTCCGTGTGCGACACAGCCATCGAAAGCAGCCGGCTCGACCCAACTGTCGTCGAGTGGCTCGTCATCGGGAATGTTTACTGGCCGCACCTTGCCGCCGGCCAGTTCGAGCAAGGCCCCCAACGCGCTGGCGTAGCGGCTGCTGCGCTTGTCGAGTCCGTTGAAGATGACATTCAGGATGTCCACGATCTCGTTGAGGAAAGCGCGTGCCTCGCGTGGTGGTTGCGTCGAGGCGTATTCCAGCACCACCGGCAGGTAATCGGGCATCGCGCCTTCGGTAAGGTACAAGCCGGCCTTCTCAAAGGTCTGCGCCAGGTCGATCATCGCCGGGCCACGCTCGCGCGAATCCCCGTGCACATGTTCGAAGAGGTGCAGCGCGGTGCTTCGCCCGCTATCGAAGAGTTGCACATAATCGGCTTCAGCGTCGATGTCGGTCTGGCGCTGGATGCTCGCGATCAGCGCATCGAGTTCAGCCAGTCGCGCCGCGTCGAGCGCCTGTTCGCGTTGCAGAGCATCGCGCAACTCGTCAAGGTGCTGGCGCAGTTTGGCATCGGGGTAGCTCAGCAGCCGGGCGAGAACACGTAGCGTGATCGCCATGGCTGGGGTCTTGGGCAAAAGCATCGGTCAGACCTCCGCTTTGATAGGAATCGTGCGCTTCTTCTCGCTGCCGAACAGGCTCGTCTCGCCCATCCCTTCGGAGCAGCCGTTGCCGAACGAGAAGCCACAGCCACCGCGCACGTTAAAGGTGTTCTCGGCGTACTCGCGATGGGTGGTCGGGATCACAAAGCGGTCCTCGTAGTTGGCGATGGCCATCACGCGATACATCTCTTCGACTTCTGCCTGGGTCATCTGTACCTGCTTGAGCACGTCCAAGTTGATGCGGCCTTCGACATGCTTCGCACGTTGATAGGTGCGCATGGCAAGCATGCGCTCGAGCGCGCGCACCACCGGCGCCGTGTCGCCGGCGGTCAGCAGGTTGGCCAGATACTTGACGGGGATGCGTAGCGAGTTAACATCCGGGATCTCCCCGTTGCTCCCCAAATGGCCGGCATTGGCCGCAGCGGTGATCGGCGATAGCGGCGGCACGTACCAGACCATCGGCAGGGTTCGGTACTCGGGATGCAGGGGCAAGGCCACCTTCCAGTCAACCGCCATTTTGTACACTGGACTCTTGCGCGCGGCCTCCATCCAGGCATCGGGGATGCCGTCGATGCGCGCCTGGGCGATCACTTGGGGATCGTTCGGGTCGAGGAAGATTTGCAGTTGCGACGGGTACAGGTTGCGATCATGTTCGACGCTGGAGGCTTCCTGAATACGGTCTGCGTCATATAGCAACACGCCAAGGTAACGGATTCTGCCGACGCAGGTTTCCGAACAGACCGTCGGTTGCCCGGACTCGATTCTTGGGTAGCAGAAGATGCACTTTTCAGCCTTGCCGCTCTTCCAGTTGTAGTAGATCTTTTTGTACGGACAGCCGCTGACGCACATGCGCCAGCCGCGGCACTTGTCCTGGTCGATCAGAACAATGCCGTCTTCCTCGCGTTTGTAGATTGAGCCCGACGGGCAACTCGCGACACAGGTCGGGTTCAGGCAGTGCTCGCAAAGCCGCGGCAGGTACATCATGAAAGTGTTCTCGAACTCGCCAACCATCGCCTTCTGCGTTGCCTCGAAGCCGTCGAAGTTCTTGTCGGCGCTGCGCTTGCTGAACTCGCCGCCCAAGATCTCTTCCCAGTTCGGACCCCAGACAATCTTGTCCATTTGCATGCCGGTGATCAGACTACGCGGCCGCGCCGTCGGACTGGCCTTCATCTCCGGTGCGCTTTGCAGGTGGTCGTAGTCGAAAGTGAAAGGCTCGTAGTAGTCGTCGATCTCCGGCAGGTTGGGGTTGGCGAAGATCTTCATCAGCAGCTTCCACTTACCGCCCTGCCGCGGCTCGATCGAGCCATCCGCCTTGCGCACCCAGCCGCCGTTCCATTTATCCTGGTTCTCCCATTCCTTGGGGTAGCCGATGCCGGGCTTGGTCTCGACGTTGTTGAACCAGGCGTACTCCACTCCCGGCCGGCTGGTCCAGACGTTCTTGCAGGTCACCGAGCAAGTGTGACAACCAATGCACTTGTCAAGGTTGAGCACCATACCGATCTGTGCACGGACTTTCATGCGTTTTCTCCTTGCGCCTGCACGAGCGCGATGCGCTCGGCCCCGACCGGCGTGTCGAGCCAGTCGATCTTGTTCATCTTGCGTACCACCACGAACTCGTCACGGTTCGTGCCGACGGTCCCGTAGTAATTGAAGCCATACGAGAACTGAGCGTAACCTCCAATCATGTGGGTTGGCTTGAGCACGATGCGCGTCACCGAGTTGTGAATGCCACCGCGGACGCCCGTGATCTCGGCGCCGGGGGTGTTCACGATTTTTTCCTGAGCGTGATACATCATCACCATACCCGGCTTGACGCGTTGACTCACAACCGCCCGCGCCGCGATGGCTCCATTGATATTGAAGAGTTCGACCCAGTCGTTGTCGACGATGCCGGCCTTCTTTGCATCGTCTTCACTCAACCAGATAATCGGCCCGCCACGGCTAAGCGTCAGCATCATCAGGTTGTCGGTATAGGTCGAGTGAATTCCCCACTTCTGGTGTGGCGTGATGAAGTTCAACAGGATTTCCGGGTTGCCATTGCTCCTGATTTTGTGAATGCCGGCGGTGGTCTTCAGATCCACCGGTGGGCGATAGCTCGCTAAGCCTTCACCGAAGGCGATCATCCAAGGGTGGTCAAGATAGAACTGCTGGCGGCCGGTCAGTGTGCGCCAGGGAATCAACTCGTGCACGTTGGTGTAGCCGGCGTTGTAGGAAACCGTCTCGCTTTCGATGCCACTCCAGGTGGGTGAGCTGATGATCTTGCGCGGTTGCGCCTGGATATCGCGGAAACGAATCTTTTCGTCCTCGCGGTACAGCGCCAAGTGAATGTGATCCAGTCCGGTCTGCTTGCCAAGCGCTTTCCATGCCTTGACCGCTACATGGCCGTTGGTTTCGGGCGCGAGTTGAAGAACCACTTCACAGGCGTCGATATCGCTGTCGATCTTCGGCATGCCGCAAGAAGCGCCTTCAGACAGGACGAGGCCGCTGAGTTCGCCCAGTTGTCTCACCTCGTCTTGCGTATCCCAGCCGATTCCCTTGCCGCCATTGCCCAGCTTGCTCATCAGCGGACCCAGGGCGGTAAAGCGTTTGAAGACGTTCGGGTAGTCGCGTTCGACTACCTGTACCTGCGGCGCGGTCTTGCCGGGAATCAGATCAACCTCGCCGCGCTTCCAGTCCTTCACGTCAAATGGCTGCGCCAGTTCTCCTGCGGTATCGTGCATCATCGGCGTGAGCACGACTTCACGTTCCACACCCAGATGGCCGACACAGACTTCGCTAAACTTCTTCGCGAATCCCTTGTAGATTTCCCAGTCACTCCGTGCCTGCCAGGCCGGGTCTACTGCCGCTGAGAGCGGGTGAATGAAGGGATGCATGTCACTCGTGTTGAGGTCGTTTTTCTCGTACCAAGTCGCCGTTGGTAGCACGATATCGGAGTAGAGGCAGGTGGTGCTCATGCGAAAATCAAGGGTTACCAATAGATCAAGCTTGCCTTCTGGCCCTTTTTCATGCCAGACGACTTCCGTCGGTTTCGCTTGCTCTGCGCCCAGATCCTTGCCCTGCACGCCGTTGCTGGTACCTAGCAGGTGCTTGAGGAAGTATTCATGCCCCTTACCCGACGAGCCAAGCAGGTTGGAGCGCCACACGAACATGTTGCGCGGCCAGTTGCTTGGGTGGTCAGGATCCGTACAACTCATCTTCAGCGAGCCATCTTTCAGCGCCTTGACGAGATAGTCCTTGGCTTCCAGACCGGCAGCCTGTGCATCGCGCACTACCTGCATGGGATTGGTCTGCAGTTGCGGAGCCGAAGGCAACCATCCCATCCGCTCGGCTCGCACGTTGTAGTCGATCATGCTACCGGCGTACTTTGTCTTATCCGCGAGTGGCGAGAGCACCTCTTCCATGTCAAGTTTCTCGTACCGCCACTGATCGGTGTGGGCGTAGAAGAAGCTGGTGGAGTTCATCTGGCGCGGTGGACGAATCCAGTCGAGCGCGAACGCCAGTGCGGTCCAGCCGGTCTGCGGACGCAATTTCTCTTGGCCCACGTAATGCGACCAACCGCCGCCGCTCTGGCCGATACAGCCGCATAGCATCAGCATGTTGATGACCCCGCGGTAATTCATGTCGCAGTGGTACCAGTGGTTCATCGCCGCGCCGATGATGACCATTGACTTGCCGTGCGTCTTGTCGGCGTTATCCGCGAACTGACGGGCAACCGTAATGATCTGGTCGCGCGGTACGCCGGTGATACGCTCCTGCCACGCAGGAGTGTAGGGCACGTTGTCGTCGTAGCTGGAGGCCGCCGACTCACCGGGCAAGCCACGGGCAATGCCATAGTTGGCGACCTGCAAGTCGAACACCGTGGCCACCAGCGCTTCGTGCGCGCCACCTTCGCCGACCAACGTGATGCGCTGAACCGGAACGATGCGCACCAGCACGTCGCTTTGCGAATTGTTGGGAAAGTGTTCGCTCTCAATGCCGCCGAAATACGGGAAGCCCACCTGCGCCGTGTCGGGTGCCGGGGACGTCCCTTCGAGCAGGGACAGCTTGAGCTTTACCTTGTCGCCAGCGACTGCCTCGCGTGCTTCGAGATTCCACTTACCTTCGTCAGCACGTCCTTCAGCGCCCCAACGGAAGCCGATCGAGCCATTCGGTAGCACGGCCTTGCCGGTCTCGTCGAAAGCCACGGTTTTCCACTCGGGGTTGTTACCCTGGCTGAACTTTCCGTCGAAGTCGGAGGCGCGGACGTAGCGATCCGGGACCATCAGCGTCTCGCCTGTGGAGATGGTATGTTCCTTGAGTATCACCAGCAGGGGTAGATCCGTGTAGCGGCGCGCATAGTCGTCGAAATACTCGCTGCGCTTATCAAAATAAAATTCTTTCAGGATCACATGCCCCATCGCCATGGCTACTGCAGAATCAGTGCCTTGCTTTGGGTGGATCCACAGATCGGCGAGCTTTGCGACTTCCGAATAATCGGGGGTCACAGCCACCGTTTTGGCCCCCTTGTAACGCACCTCGGTGAAGAAATGTGCATCGGGCGTTCGCGTTTGCGGTACGTTCGATCCCCAGGCGATGATGAAGGTGGAGTTGTACCAGTCGGCTGACTCGGGAACGTCAGTCTGCTCGCCCCAGACCTGCGGGCTGGACGGCGGCAGATCGCAGTACCAGTCGTAGAAGCTCAAACATACCCCGCCGATCAGGCTCAGATAGCGACTGCCGGCTGCGTAGCTGATCATCGACATGGCGGGAATCGGCGAGAATCCCATCACCCGATCAGCGCCGTATTTCTTGATCGTGTAGACGTTTGCTGCGGCCACGATTTCGTTGACCTCGTCCCAACTCGAACGGACGAAGCCGCCGAGACCACGCACGCTCTGGTAGTCGCGGCGCTTGCTGTCGGACTCGACAATCGACACCCACGCGGCTACCGGATCATACGCCAAGCGCGCTGCGCGCCAGCTCTTGAGCAGGCGCCCGCGCACCATCGGGTGTTTGACGCGGTTGGCGCTGTATAGGTACCAGCTGTAGCTCGCCCCGCGCGCGCATCCGCGCGGTTCGTGGTTGGGCATATCCCAGCGCGTGCGGGGATAGTCGGTTTGCTGGGTCTCCCAAGTGACGATGCCGCCCTTGACGTAAATCTTCCACGAGCACGAACCTGTGCAATTTACGCCATGCGTAGAGCGCACGATCTTGTCGTGCGCCCAACGATTGCGGTAGGCATCTTCCCAAGTGCGGTCTTCCCCGGTGACCCGGCCATGGTCATTGGAGAATGCTTCTTTCGGGGTGTAGAAGTAGCTCAGTCGGTCTAAGAAATGGCTCATGTAGATTCCTTGGGAACTAAGGGGTCGGGGAGATCAGGGGTTCTTTACGTACGCATTCGCACGCAGGTAGAACCACCAGTTCAGGATCAGGCACAAGGCGTAGAAAACGGCGAAGCCGTACATCGCCGCCTGCGGCGTGCCGGCCTTGATCTGCTCGCCGATGACCACCGGTGCGGCGAAGGCGCCGTAGGCGGCCACCGCCGAAGTCCACCCCAGCACCGGGCCGGCCTGCTGGCGGTCGAAGATGAAGCCGATCGAGCGGAAGGTTGAGCCGTTGCCGATGCCAGTGGCAGCGAAGAGCACCATGAACAGCGCCAGGAATAGGAAGAAGTACTGCTCGGGTGTGGCCGAGTGGTAGGCCAGCATCATCACGTAGCCGACCGCTATCGCCGCCAGCGCCATCACCACGCACACCCATTGCGTGACGATCGATCCGCCGACCTTGTCGGAGATCCAGCCGCCCAGCGGGCGCGTCGCCGCGCCGACGAAGGGGCCGATCCAGGCATAGGCCAGCACCGGCAGCGCATTCGGATTGCCCTTCGTGTGCGTCATCACACCATTCGCGTCGGGCACGTGGACGACGTCGAAGATGACCTTCATCGCCAGCGGCAGCGCCATCGAGAAGCCGATGAATGAACCGAAGGTGACGATGTACAGGACCGTCATCGCCCAAGTGTGCTTGTTGCGGAAGATCTCGAACTGCTTGGCCACGCCCTCCTTCATCGGGCCGAAGGCGGCAAGCTTCATCACCGTCAGCATGAGCATGATGTCCAGCGGAATCGCCACCCAGACGTTGAGCAGCCCCAGGCCCGTTGGCGCCGGCAGGTACAGCCAGAGCATGAAGATCGACGGCATGAAAGCCAGCGTGTACAGGTAGGTAATCTTCGAGAAGGCGACGAGGGGGTTGCCGGTGTTCGGCGAGATCGTCTTCAGGTTGTTCATGCCGAACCAGCACAGGATCGACAGCGGCACCAGCGACAGCACCCAGGCGAAGCCGGCGTTCTGGATCCAGGTCGGCGTGCCGGCGGCGATCTTGCCGAAGATCCAGCCGCTTTCCTTGATCAGGATTTCGGGCGAGCCGCCGAAGGAACCGAACAGTCCTACCGTCATCACCAGCGGGATAACGATTTGCATCGTCGTCACGCCGAAGTTGCCCAGGCCGGCGTTCAGGCCCAGCCCAGTGCCCTGGAGGCGCTTAGGAAAGAAGGTGCTGATGTTGGACATCGAACTGGCAAAGTTGCCGCCGCCGACCCCAGACCACAGAGCCATCAGCTGGAAGGCCCACAACGGCCAGTCCTTGTGCTGCAGCACGATGCCGGTGCCGATGGCCGGCGCCAGCAGCATCGCCGTGGTCAGGAAGATGACGTTGCGACCGCCGGCCAGACGGATCAGGAACGATGCTGGAATGCGCATCGTCGCACCGGCGATGCCGGCGATCGCGGTCAGCGTGAACAACTCGGCCTGTGTGAACGGGAAACCCAGGTTGAGCATCTGCACGGTGATGATGCCCCACATGCCCCACACCGCGAAGCCGCACAGCAGCGCGGGAATCGAGATCCACAGGTTGCGGTAGGCGACCTTCTTGCCGGTACTTTCCCAGAAGGCTTCGTCCTCGGGTCGCCAGTCGCTGACATCGGCCGAACTTGCGCGCGCGGGGGAGGCAGCAGGTGAGGTACTTTGCATAAAGGCTCCGATTAATAGAGGGTATGGCTTGAGTCGTCTTACGGCGCTTGGGTGCTCTTGCCCATGAGATGAGTGGTACGGACTTCGGTGAGATACATCCAGATCAGGGAAACCCAGACAACGCCATACATCAACATGAATGCACTTGAGCGGATTCCGGTAAGATCCATCAGCGCGCCGAACATGATCGGCAGCACGAATCCACCTAGGCCGCCGGCTAATCCGACGACGCCGGAAATGACGCCGATGTTGGCGGGATATTCGTCGGATATATATTTGAATACCGAAGCCTTGCCGAAGGCCCAGCCAACGCCTAGCACGAACAACAGAGCGGTAAAGAGGTAGACGTTGAGCCCGATGTGAAACGACTTCGGGCCGCCAACCGTCAGGATAGTGAAGTCGGTCTGTGGGTAGCTCAGCAGGAATAGGCAGACCCAACTGAGCCACAACACCCACCAGGTCACTGCATGTGCTCCATAGCGATCAGAAAACCAGCCCCCAGCTGCGCGCAGGACGCCACCGGGCAGCGAAAAGCACGCGGCCAGCAAGGCTGCGGTGGTGATACTCAGACCGAATTCGCCGACGTAGTACTGGACCATCCACAGACTCATCGCAACGTAACCGCCAAAAACGATCGAGTAGTACTGACAGAGCTTCCAGACCTTGGGATCCTTGAGCGCCAGCAACTGCTCGCGCCAAGTGATCTTCGAATCGACGAGATGGGCCGGATTGGAATGGCTGAAGAACCAGAAGAGCAGTGCGGTAGTGAGCATGACCCCTGAATAGACTTGGGGAACGGCCGTCCAACCGAAGGCGACGATGAGCACGGGGGCGACGAACTTGTTGACTGCGGCACCAGAGTTGCCGGCACCGAAGATGCCCATGGCAAATCCCTGTCGCTCCCTGCTGAACCAGCGCGCCACGTAAGGTGTCCCGACCGAGAATGAGCCGCCAGCCAGGCCCACGAACAGGCCCAGAACCAGAAAGTGCCAGTACGCCGTCGCGTAGGAGATCAGGAAAATTGGCACGACGCACAGTAGCATCAGAACGAACATAACGATACGACCGCCGAATTTATCGGTCCACATGCCCAAGGGGACGCGAATCAGGGAGCCGGTCAGCACTGGGGTGGCCGTCAGCAACCCAAACTCCGTGGCATTGAGACCGAGTGTTGTCCTGATCGGGATGCCGATCACGGCAAACATCATCCACACCATGAAGCACACAGTAAACGCCAGCGTGCTGACAATCAACACCGCCAACCCTTGCCCTTGCTTGCTCATCGAAACAGACCCCGTGCCTAACCCCTAGTAACCCGAGTAAGTTAACTTGGGAGCATCGTGCGGGAAATGATCTAGATCAAGGTTGGTTGATATTGCCTACCATCACCGGTATGACCCAGCAATTCTCATTTTGAGAAATTGAGCAGGGGCTGCCGTGTATCGTGTCTTAGCGGACATAGTAGAACCCGCTTCTTCGGTGCGGAGCCGTGCTGCCGGTGCTCGCGATCCTGAAGACCACGACCCGTGCTCAAGCCCAGGTCGACCCAGTCGACGGCACGATAGCAGTGGTCGGTGAAGCGCGAGCAGCCCACCAGCCTTTCAACGATTCAGGGGTGGAGGCTGTGATTCGAATTCGCATTAGAAAGCACATTAATAATCCAGTCTCATGCAGCGATGCTTTTGACGCGCTTGGGTGAGTTTTCGAGATCGCGCAGGGCGACGACCAGATGGTCTTCGAGGGCGTCGATGCTATCGAAGACACGGTTATGGAAGTACTTTTCGCGCAACGCGTCCCAAAGGTGTTCCTGCGGGTTCTGTTCGGGTGAATACGGCGGCAGGAATGGTAGGCGTAGATTGTCGAGCAAGTGGAAATCGTTGCTCTTATGCCAGCCAGCACCATCGAGCACCATGACCACGTTGTCGTCCGGATAGCGATTGACAATCTCATCAAAGAATATCTGCATGCAGCGGGAATTCACCTGCGGCAGTATCAGACTGTCGAAGCGGCCGTCCCGCGGGCTCACGGCGCCGTAAGCGTAGGTGTATTGCTGGGTCACCATGGCACTGACCAGCGGCCTGGCCGGGCGACGGCACCAGCAGTAGCGGGTATCCGAGATGCGCCCAAACCGGGCCTCGTCCTGGAACATCAGCCGCAGCGGTCGGGCCTCGCCCCAGGTCGCTATGATTTGATCAAACTTCCCCTGGAGTTTTTGTTCCAGTCCTCGCGAACGGCAGTATTGCCCTTGGGGTGGGCGGTATCCGGGGCCAACTTGCGCCAACCATTACGCGCCAACATCCGGTAGATTGTCGAGAGCGCCACCTGTTTGCCGAGTTGCTCGCCAATTTTGTCCTTGATCGGCGCAACGACCACCCCCCCACCGCGCATCGCGCCCTCCAGAACCTCATCAAGAATCTGCGCCTCACGCTCCCGTGTCGCATTGGCGCGGTTGCGCAGCGCTCGCTTCGGTCGTGGCATGCCACCTTGCAGTAGCGCGAGGGCGACGCCGCCGGCGTTGAAGAAGGCAATCCCCGGCTGGCTGCCTGACGACTCCCGCTAGCCAAGCGCCGCGTAAAAAGCCCGACTGACGGCGAGGTCGCCGACTCCGAGGGTGATGAAGCTGATGGACTGGAGTATTTTCCAGCAGTCCGTGCAGGAACGGCCCGCCAGTTTATGCCTGGTGCCGTTGGGCGTAACATGCATTGTCCCGATCGTCCGAGGCTTTGCCATGACTCGCCGCTTCCCGCTTCATGTTCATATCTCGACCCTGTTCATCGCGCTGATCCTTTTGGTCGGCGCCATCATCGGCGGACTCGGCTATAACAACAGCCAGAAAATTCTTCAGGCGACCGCCGGTGAACTGAACACCCGCATCAGCCGCGAAACCCTCGGCGAATTCACCAACCTTATCGGCCCGGCCGAAATGGCGGTCCGCCTCCTCAGTTACGACGGCATCTCCCAAGCCGGCTCGCTGGCCGAGCGCCTGAAAAATCTGGGCTTCATGCGCGAGGCGCTGAACAACTCGGCGGCACTGACCTCGCTCTACATCGGCTATGCCAACGGCGATTTCTTCATGGTTCGTCGTTTCCGTAACCCGGCCGAAGGCGAAACCTTCAACGCACCGCCCACGGCTGTCTACATGGTGCAGAGCATCGAACGCGCTGGCGATACACCACGCGGCAGCTTCACCTTCTTCGATGCGGCGTTGAAGCAGTTGCGCAGCGATGACCTGCCCGACTATGCGTCGGCCTACGACCCGCGCACCCGCAGTTGGTACACCGCAGCAAAGGCTGCCAGCGGACAGATCAAGACGGCGCCCTATCTATTCTTCTCCAGCCGCAAGGTCGGCATGACCCTCGCCAATCGCGCCAGCCAGGCTGACGCAGTGGTTGGTGCCGACATCCTGCTCGAAACCCTAAGCGACACACTGGACCGACAAAAGGTCACGCCGGGCAGCAAAGTGGTGCTGGCAAACCGGCAGGGCCTGACCATCGCCTACGAAAATTTTGCGCAGGCTATCAAAATAACCGACGACAAGCCGGGACTGGCACGCCTTGGCGAACTCGGCATTCCGGTTCTCAGGCAACTGGAACCACTGCTGCAGAGCGTGGACGAGACCAGCGGTCGCGACCTCACGCTCAGCGTTGACGGCGCTAATTGGCATGCCGCGCTGCGCCCGGTCAAGTTGGAAGGTGCTGCTCCGCTGTTCCTGATCACGGCAATTCCCGATGCCGAACTGATGGCTGCTGCCCGGGAGTTGATGCGCCATGCGCTGATCGCCACGGTACTGGTCATCCTGCTGGCGATTCCGGTTACCTGGATTCTGGCGCGCAACATTTCCGGGCCGCTGCGCCAACTGGCCGGCGAGGCCGAGGCGATTCGTCACTTCGAATTTTCGCAGCCGATCAAGGTCAATTCACTGGTCCTCGAAGTCAATGACCTGACCGTGACCATGGACAGCATGAAACGAACGATCAGGCGCTTCCTCGACATCAGCATGGCAGTCGCCGCCGAGAACGATTTCGACAAGCTGCTGCCGCGTCTGCTGACCGAAACCCTCTCGGCTGCCGATGCCGATGCCGGCATTCTTTATCTGGTTGACGGTGACAAACTGTTACCGGCCGCCGCCTTCAACGCTGACGGAACGCCTTTGCCGGCCGGTGCCTTGGCGGTTTCCACGCCAAGCGCCGGCCGGCTGCTCGCGGCGGCGCTGAGCGCCGGCACGGCACATGCCGCGCGTTTGACGGATGTCGACGTGCGTATCCTCGGCCTGGAGCGGATCATCGAAAGCTGCGAAGCTAGCGACGCGATTGCCGTTCCGCTGCTCAACCGCCAGCACAATCTGGTCGGCGCCATGCTGCTGTTGCGTCATGACGATACCGACCCGGCGCGCCTCAGCTTTATCGCGGCGCTCTCCGGATCGGTCGCCGTCTCGCTCGAAAGTAAGGAACTGATCAAGGCCCAGAAGCTGCTGTTCGAAGCCTTCATCCAGCTGATCGCCGGCGCCATCGACGCCAAGAGCCCTTACACCGGAGGCCACTGCGCCCGCGTGCCGGAGCTGACCAAGATGCTGGCGCGCGCCGCCTGTGCTGAAACCAGCGGCCCGTACAAGGATTTTCAGCTCGGCGAAGATGAGTGGGAAGCGGTGCACGTCGCCGCCTGGCTGCATGACTGTGGCAAGGTAACGACTCCCGAATACGTCGTCGACAAGGCGACCAAGCTTGAAACCCTGTACGACCGCATTCACGAAATCCGCATGCGTTTCGAGGTGTTGAAGCGCGATGCCGAAATTGATTGCCTGAAGGCCATCGCCGAGGGCCACCCGGAAGTCGAGGCGCGAGCCGAACTTGCGCAGAAGCTGGCCGAACTCGACGACGACTATGCCTTCGTCGCCGGTTGCAATGAAGGCGGCGAATTCATGGCGCCGGAAAAAATGGAACGACTCGCCCAGGTTGCGGCGCGGACCTGGACCCGGACACTCGACGACCGGATCGGCATCTCCCACGAAGAGAGGGAGCGCAAGGCGCGCACCTTGGCGCCGTCTTTGCCAGTGCGCGAAACGCTGCTCGCCGACCGCCCCGAGCATATTTTCGAACGTGGCGCGCGCGACCGGATGCCAGCCGACAACAAGTGGGGCTTCCGCATGACGGTTCCCGAGGCGCTGTACAACAAGGGCGAGTTGTACAACCTGAGCGTCGCCCGCGGCACCTTGTCCGAAGAAGAGCGCTACAAGATCAACGAGCACATCGTCCAGACGCTGATCATGCTGAAGCAACTGCCTTTCCCGAAACATCTGCGCGAGGTTCCGGAAATTGCCGCCGGCCACCACGAGAAGATGGACGGCACGGGCTATCCACGCCGGTTGACCAGGGGCGAGATGAGCCCGGTCGCGCGCATGATGGCGATCGCCGACATTTTTGAGGCACTGACCGCCGTCGACCGCCCCTACAAGAAGGGCAAGACGCTCTCGGAAGCGATCCGCATCATGTCGCTCATGAAGAAGGACCAGCATATCGACCCCGACCTGTTCGACCTCTTCCTGCGTAGCGGCGTTTATCGCGAGTATGCCGAGCGCTTCATGAAACCGGAGCAGATCGATACGGTCGACATTGCGGCTGACGTCGCCGAACAGCCTGTCGCCTGATTGGGGGCGGAGGGCCACGGAGCGGAATTCGGCGCGGCGTCCCGTTGGTAGTCGAATTCGGGTGTCGTGGCACCGCATCAATCTGCGCCCAGCGATCGGTTGAGACCGTTCTCACCTGGCTCGAGCCGGGGAGGCTTGCCTTGCCGCCACCCGATCGACCGCCAAAGAGAATCTGCATCATCCTATTTTCCTCAGTAGCCCCCAACAAAACTGAGGCAAACTGTGACTTGGCAAGGGTTTGCAACGGATCGGGAGGGTCACCCGATGGGTGAAATGACATTTGAGCAAACGGTGATGGTCAAAGCGGTGGCTACCGCGCTCGTCGAACGCAGCGGAGGCGGCGGTGACCTTTGCGTCAGCACCCCGGGCGGGCGCTTTCAAGTGCGCTGGGACGAGAACGGCAGCGCCAGCGCGCTTGGGCAGTTGGCCTTCTTTGCCGAGTTTCTTGACGTCAGTGGATTGTTCGAGCGGTGGGCTGCCAGTTGTCCCATGAGTTACACCAGCAACAACGCCCCCGAAGTACGAGACGTCCTGGGCACCTGGCTGCTCTCGATTCTCGATGGCCAGCACCGCTATGCGCACATCACCGGACTGCGCGGGGATGGCGTCGCCCCTGAGATACTGGGCATGACGAAAATCATCAGCGACGAAAGCCTGCGGCGTGCGCTCAAGCATCTGGCCCCCTGCTCGCTCGGACGAGGAGCGAGGCAAGCATGAAGCTCAGATGGCCCGTAGCACCGCCTGGATGGATGGCGCGCTCAAGGACAGCATCTGGGAAGCCCTCGGTAGCGGCTGGATACTGGATTGCGATACTACCGTCAAAGTACTCTACGGCCATCAGGCCGGTGCTGAAATTGGCTACAACCCGACCAAACCGGGGCGCCCCAGTCACACCATCCACACCTACTGGATCGCCAACGTCCGACTGGTGCTCGACGCCGAAGTACAGGAGGGTACCGCCACGGCGGCCAGGTACAGTCTGCCGCGCCTGATCCAGATCCTCATCGAATTACCCGCCGAGCAACGTCCGCGACTGGTGCGGGGCGACAACGCCTTTGGCAATGAACCGGTGATGGCCAAGCTCGAAGCCATTGAGCAGCCGTACCTGTTCAAGTTGCGCCAGACGACGGGCGTCAGGCAACTGATTGAGCGTCAGTGGTCACGGCACGACTGGCGCGATGTGGGCCAGGGATTCCAGGCGGTCGAGGCGGAACTCGCGCTGACGAGTTGGACGCGCGCCCGTCGCGTTGTCGTCTTACGCCGTGCGGCCAAGGATTCGCTGGTGGCTGAGCAAAAGACCGGCCCACGCGAGAAACGGCAGAAGCGCTTGCGGTTTGCCGAACCGCTGCAACCGGTCAAACTCTGGGAATACACGGTGTTGGTCAGCAACGCCGACTACGACCTCGGCGCCATTGGCCAGTTGTATCGGGATCGAGCCGATTGTGAGAATGGTTTTGATGAGCTGAAAAACCAATGGGGCTGGGGCGGCTACACCACGCGGGATATGGAACGCTGCAATCTGTCAGCCCGTGCCGTGGCACTGATTTACAACTGGTGGAGTTGGTATGTGCGCCTGGCGCATCCCAAAACCCGGCTGGAGGCCATCACGTCGCGCCCCTTGCTGCTGGCGGGAGTCGCTCGCCTGACCCAACATGCCGGCCAGTCGCGCTTGCTGCTGACGATTACCCACGCCGCCAGCGATCAGGTCAAGGCGATGATTGCTAATGTACGCAAGGGCTTGGACACCGTTCGAGCGACTGCGCCTCAGTTGACCAAGACTGAACGCTGGGCGGCGCTTGTTCGCTACATCGTCGCTCAGATCATCGCAGCGACAGAGAAAGTCTATGCACTGCCAGCGGTCACGATAGCCACTTCGCCGCCGCTTGCAGCCGGCTGACTGAGGAAAATAGGATCATTGCTGCGCCGTCATCCGCAATATTGCAACAGCGGCGGTCATCCACATTCGCCGGACCATCTGATGCCAAGTGTGAAATATTTCATATTGCAGTGCAGCAAGAACTGACTATACTGCCTGCGCAGGTGAAGTCATATAAGGAAACAGCAATGAAACTCAAGATCTACTATAGTATCTCCCAGGATCGCGCGGGCATTCCGATGGATTATACTGGCGCCCGCCACTTCGTCGTGCCTGAGGGTCAGGCTGTCGAGGAACTCGCGAAAGCCCAACTGGCGGCGGATTATCAGGTTCCGCTGCGGGCTGTCGAGATCGTTCGGATCGCCGGCTGACCAACTAGCCGCCACCACGCTGGGTCGCCCGGTCAATCCGGGCGAGCAGTTCGTTTGCCGCCTGCACGTCGCCTTGGCGAACCGTGATTTCGGTCCGCAGGGTGCAAAGCTGCAACGCACCAACGCGCTGCGGGGTTTCGCCAATTAAGGCGAAATGAAGACTCACCCAGGCCTCCGTAACCAGTAACCCGGTCACCTCCTCGGTCACCGCATCACTGAAGGCCTTTGACAGGCTCCGGCGAAACGCATCCAGGGTACTGCTCATTACCCGGACCCACCTCCCGCTCCACGGAAACGGCCCGTCAGCCACCGGCGATTGCCGTCGCCTCGACCAGAACGTCGTCGTCGAATTGCAGGCTGATGTAGCGGCCATTCGCCTCATCGGCGCGTTCGACGTCCTCGCCGCCGGTAACACCCTGCCACTCGCCGAACGACGACGAGATCATGCACAGCGAATCGAGTACGTTGATTGCCAGCACGCCGTTCAGGCGCGCCGCGCTGTTGCCCGCTCCGCCTGCCATGTTGAGCGACGCAATGCGCGCCTGGTCGGCGGCATTGGGCTGGATCGCAGCAACCAGATGGTGGCCAGAGAACAGATTGGGAGCCTCCGCCACATCGCCCGTTGCGTAGATGCCGGGCACCGAGGTCTGCATCGTGTCATCAACCAGCACACCCTTGGCGACATGCACCCGCGTGGCTTCGATAAAGGTGACGTTGGGTGCGACCCCGGCGGCGGCGATCAGTGGTTCGCAATCAATCCGGTCGCCCTCGACAGCGTCACGGTCAACGGCGAATTCCCGCCATTTTCGATGCGCTCGACGCCAGCCTTGGTCACCACGCACACGCCCTGCGTTTTGACCCGGCGCTTGATCATCGCGCCGGCCTCAGGCGTCATCATGCGCGGCACCATGCGATCGCCCATCTCCACAACCGTCAGTTGCACGGCACGTCTGACCAAGGCTTCCATTATTGTGCAGCCGATGAAGCCCGCCGCCAGCTGCAGCACCCACGCGCCGGGCCTGGCCAACTGCGCGATAGCGCGCGCATCGTCGAGCGTCCAGCAGGTATGCACCTGCGGCAGATTGATGCCGGGAATCGGTGGCCGGACCGGGTGCGAACCGGTGGCAATCAGCAGGCGATCGTACTTCTCGAACTAACCGTCATCGAACAAAACCGTGTGTTTTTCGCTGTTGACCGCAACGGCCCGCCCGCGGCGCTGCGCAATACGCCGTTTGGTGGAATGGTCGTCCGTCTTGCGCAGATAGGTGCTGCGCTCGTTGATATTTCCTTCCAGCAGATAGGAGATGGCCATCCGTGAATATTGCGGCGCATCCTCGCTGCTGACGAGCAGAATGTCATCACCCGACGCCACACGGCGCAGTGTTTCCAAATGGACGACACCGGCCGGACCATTGGCGAGAATGATGTACTTCATGCCTGTTCTCCGGTTGTGAAAGAAGGGCGGGGCCGCGACGACCACCGCGACCCCGCCCCATTCCTGCATAGCGCTAGAGCCCGAGGCGTTCGAGCATCGAACTTTCGGGCGCGTCTTCCAGGGTCCAGTCATGCGCCTTGTAATACTCCGGCCGCATCTTGTCGATACCGTTGACCAGACCCTTGACCGGGCCGGTCTTGCCAGCTTCGGTCTTCAGGAGCGGCGCCAGGTGGTCAAGCGATAGTGCATACCTTGTAACCGACACAGGTCGCATCGCGGACCACCTTGGCGCCGGTCGCGGTATCGATGACAATGGCGTCGACCGGGCAGGCATTCATGCGCCAGGCATCGGCGTAGTGCGCGCAGGTGTAGGGCGCCTTGCGGCCTTCATGTTCGAAATTGAAGACCTTGATGCGGGACTTCGATGGATTGATGGCGCCAGTATGCTCGTAAGAGCAGGCCATCGCGCTCGTCGAGCGCTGTCACTACGTGATGCAGCCAAATACCCCGCAACATCTGGTTACACAAAGCTACGCAAGCACGACAGACATGACCGATGGAATTTCATAAAGTGCACTCATGCACTGAACCCCTCCTCTCGAAACCCCCTTTCGAGAACTTCGACCCCGCCGCACGGCGGGGTTTTTTTATGCCATCAGTCCCGCCGCTGGCGGTATCTGGTGCGGATATCAGAGATCCACCATTTGGTTTGCCCACAAGCCGCTATAATCGCATATCTGAATTTTCGCGGATTGAGGTAATCAGCATGGCCGAGCAATATTCCTCCAAAGGCATCATGGTCGCAACCATCGTCGTGGCCATTATCCTGACTGCAGTTGTAGTTCCCTTCTCCATGAGGCCTGAGAAATCCGCTGCCGACGCCAGCAGTGCGGATCAGGCCGATAGTCGTATCCAACCGGTGGCCAGGTTCGAACTGGCCAAGGCCGTTCCGGCCGCTGCCGCTGGCCCGAAAGACGGCGCAACCGTTTTCAATACGGTTTGCGGCGCCTGCCACAATACCGGCGTCGCCGGCGCACCCAAGGCGGGCGACAAGGCGGCCTGGGCGCCACGCATCGCTCAGGGTAACGACACTCTTTACAAGAGCGCAATCTTTGGCAAGAATGCAATGCCCCCGAAGGGTGGTGCGGCCGATCTGTCCGATGATGAGATCAAGGGCGCGGTCAATCACATGGTGGAGCTGGCCAAGTAATTGTCAGGAAAAGTGAAACGGGAGGCTGCGGCCTCCCTTTTTCGTTGACGGAAGCAGGGCGCCTCGTGGGCGCCCTGCTCAGGCCGGCTTCTGGTCGGCCGTTTCAGGTTCTCGCAAGGACGTTCACTTCTTCATCGGTTCGGCCCCCTTATCCGCCTCTGCCTTAGGTACTTCGGTGGCATGGGTTGCCGGGGTCTTCGGCGCGGCCTTCTTGGCGTGCCCGTGCTTGCCGCCGTTCGTGGGTGCCTGCACCTCGGGTGCGGCAACAGCCGGTTTGGCTTCCGGCGCCTTGGCTTCCGGCTTGGGCGCTTCGGTCTTGACGACGGTAGCCGGCGTGGCGGCGGGTTTGACTTCCGCAGCCGGCTTGACATCAGCAGCGTGAGCAATACCGAAAGCGGCGGCGAGGGCGAGGGCAATGAGTTGCTTGGTCATTTTCAATCTCCTTGAGTGATTTGTCCGGGTTCATCGGGCTTTGCGGAATCGCGCTGCCTTGTGCCGAATAACGCGGACGGTGGTCGCGCCGATGTCATAAGAAAGGTACCCGTATGTGACGGGTCGTGACCCGGTTGCTACCGCTTGTTGCCGGCCAGCATGGACTTCAGGGATTCAAGCCGGGCGCTGCCAGTCGCCTTGTCCGGCGTGACGGACTCTTTGCCGCCGGAGAACCGGATATCCTCCTTACCCATTTCGGCGATGAAGCGCGAGGGCTCGCTGGGGATGAAGTCGCGCGCCTGCTTGCGGCGCTCGCAGTAGGACAGGTGCAGCGAGCGCTGGGCACGAGTAATGCCGACATACATCAGTCGGCGTTCTTCTTCAAGCTTCGCCGGGTCGAGGGATTCGCGGTGCGGGAGGATGCCCTCCTCGATGCCAACCAGGAAGACGTGCCTGTATTCCAGGCCCTTGGCCGCATGCAGGGTCGACAGCTGCACGGCGTCATTGTCTTCGGAAGCCTGCTTGTCGAGCAGGTTGATCAGCGCGATGTTCTGCGTAAGTTCGATCAAGGTCTTGCCATCTTCCTCGCCTTTCCTGTTCAGCCACTCAGCGAATTCGCAGACGTTGCCCCAGCGCGTCTGGGCGACCCGATTTTCCTCGTGATCGTGGAGATAGGTTTGGTAATCAATCGCCTTCAGCAGGTCGGGCAGAACCCGATGCGCCGGCTCGCACCCCGCTCGTTGCCGCAGACGGCCGATGAACAGGCAGAACACAAGGAGTGGCTCAAGCTGGCGTGTCTGCACCCGATGCGCGAAACCCTCCTCATCGGCGGCATGAAAGAGCGAGACATGGCGCTCGCCGGCGTACTGGCCAAGGGCCTGCAGCGTCGCCGCACCGATGCCACGCTTCGGTGTCGTCGCCGCGCGGATAAAGGCCGGGTCGTCGTCCTCGTTGGTCAGCAGCCGCAGGTAGGCGATAATGTCCTTGATTTCGGCCTTGTCGAAAAACGATTTACCGCCGGACAACTGGTAAGGAATCTTGTGGCTGCGCAAATGCTGCTCAAAGCCGCGCGCCAGATGGTTGGAGCGGTAGAGAATGGCGTAGTCACGGAACTTGCCACGATGCTCGAAGCGGTGCGCCTGCAGCTTCATCACCACGCTTTCCGCCTCGACCTCGTTGTCCTTGCACGCTGTCACGGTGATCTGATCGCCGTGGCCGAGTTCGGACCACAGCTTCTTGTCGAACAGTTTCTCGTTGTGCGAAATGACGTTGTTGGCGGCCTTGAGGATTCTTACGGTCGACCGGTAATTTTGCTCCAATTTGATGACCCTCAGCGCCGGAAACTCATTCGGCAGCTTCTTCAGGTTCTCGATATCGGCGCCACGCCAGCCGTAAATTGCCTGGTCATCATCGCCCACCGCCGTAAACTGGGCGCGCACGCCGGTCAGCAACTTGAGCAGCTGGTACTGGCAGGCGTTGGTATCCTGGTATTCATCGACCAGCAGGTAGCGCAGGCGATTCTGCCACTTCTCGACGATCTCCGGGTGCTGCTGGAAGAGCACGACCGGCAGACCGATCAGGTCATCGAAATCGACCGCCTGATAGGCCTTCAGCGTCGCTTCGTAGGACAGGTAGGCGTGCGCCGCCAGCGCCTCGTGCTCGTTGCCGGCCAACTGGCGAGCGGCTTCGGGCGTAACCAGCGCGTTCTTCCAGTTGGAGATGATCGACTGCAGATGGCGCAACGTGCCTTTGTCGACGGTCTTGGCAATATCGCCGATGATGCCGGCGCAATCGGCGGCATCGAAAATCGAGAAGCGCGGCTTATAGCCGAGGGCCTTCGCCTCCTCACGCAGGATGCGCACGCCGAGTGAGTGGAAAGTGGAAATTTGCAGATCTTCCGCCGTCGACCGCGACAGCAGCTTGGCGACACGCTCCTGCATTTCCTTGGCCGCCTTGTTGGTGAAGGTGATGGCCGCCACGTTGCGTGGCTGAAAGCCGCAGTCCCGAACGAGGTAGGCAATCTTCTGCGTGATTACCCGGGTCTTGCCCGAGCCGGCGCCGGCCAGCACCAGCAGCGGACCGTCAAGGTAATGGATCGCTTCGCGTTGCTGGGGATTAAGGCCGGACATGAAGGGCTAAGGGCGTGCCGGCAAAAAGGCGCGCAAGATCAGGGCCGGCGATTTTAACCGATGACGCCTTCAGATCGCATCTTCGACCCGCGGCAAGGACAGGCTGAGCGCCTGCAGTTTGACCAGTCCGTCCACATTGCTGCCATGCCGCGTGAGTTGGGCTGCCACCCGACGAGCGTCTTCGAGCCCCTGTTCCCGGCCTCCAAACAGTGCGATGGCCTCGCGGGTCAAAAGCATCGATTTCCTGCTGTAGCGAGCGCGGGCGATCGCCTTCGACGCCCTACATCATCTGGACCCGGCCGACTTCTCGTCGGCTACTTGCCGCGCCCGTTCACCCAAATCGGGCGTCGGGTGCTGCGTGCTTGATCGAGGCGATGGAGTTTCATCGGGCGGGCTCCTTATGCCAGTAACGGTACAGAAGCACTCCCGCTTGAGGCTAAAGTGCGCCGAACACCTTTTTCAGCAGATCACTGCCGGCGCCGAGCGGGTTGGAGCGTAGCTTCTTCTCCTCCTCGGCAATCATCACAAACAGTCCGTCAATAGCCTTTTGCGTCACATAACCGTCAATATCGGCGTCCTTCTTGTTGATCAGGCCGCTGCTCGCCGCCTTGCCGGCAAACTGGTTGTACTGCTCGGCCAGTTGCAGCTTTTTGGTTGAATCCTTGACAATGGGCGTGAACTTGGCGGTGAGCTGATCGGTAGAGGTGCGCTTGAAGTATTGCGTCACGCTGTCCTCGCCACCGGTCAGAATACCCTTGGCATCTTGAACACTCATTTTCTTGATCGAGTCGCTCAGGATCGGCCCGGCTTGGGCCACGGCTTTTTCGGCCGCGTGGTTCATCGTGTCGATCAGCTCATCAGCCTGTTTGCCCATGCCGAACATGCGCAGGCCTTTTTCCGCAGTCTGCAGGTAACCCGGCAAGGGAATCTTGACCTTGCTGTTGTCCAGAAAGCCGTTTTCCTTGCCCAGCGTTGACACGGCGTAGTCGGCGCCCTTGCTCAAGGCGGCCTTGACCCCGGCACTGGCATCGCCGGCCGAAATGGCATCGAGCCCGGCCGCCTGGGCAATGGCGATGGTCAACGTCAAAAAAGCGGTGAAAATTGATTTTTTCAGTATTGGCACGAAGGCTCCCGGGGTTGGTCAGACGATGTCGAGGTGACTAATGCCGCTGGTCAGGTCGCGATCCTTGGATTCCTTTCCGTACAGCTTGATCTGCAAGCGCAGATCGTTCAACGAATCCGCGTTGCGCAACGCATCCTCGTAGCTGATCTTGCCGGCTTCGTACAGTTCGAAAAGCGATTGGTCGAAGGTCTGCATCCCGAGTTCGCGCGATTTCTTCATGATTTCCTTGATCTCGCTCACCTCACCCTTGAAGATGAGGTCGGAAATCAGCGGCGAGTTGAGCAAGACCTCGATAGCCGCCACGCGCCCCTTGCCGTCCTTTTTGGCAATCAAGCGCTGCGACACCATGGCGCGCAGGTTGAGGGAGAGGTCCATCAGTAACTGCGAACGGCGGTCTTCGGGGAAGAAGTTGATGATGCGGTCAATCGCCGTATTCGTGCTGTTGGCGTGCAGCGTCGCCAACGCCAGGTGACCCGTTTCGGCAAAGGCGATGGCGTAATCCATCGTGTCGCGGTCACGGATTTCACCCATGAGGATGACATCCGGCGCCTGGCGCAGCGTATTTTTCAGGGCTGGCTTCCAGTCGTTGGTATCGACGCCAATCTCGCGCTGCGTGATGATGCAGTTCTTGTGCTCGTGAACGTATTCGATAGGATCCTCGACCGTGATGATGTGGCCGAAGCTGTTCTGGTTGCGGTAATCGACGAGAGCGGCCAGCGAAGTCGTCTTGCCGGTACCGGTACCACCGACGAAGATGACGAGACCGAGCTTGGTCATTGCGACGTCCTTGAGAACGGGCGGCATTTCGAGTCCGTCAAGGGTCGGGATCGTCTGGTTGATGGTTCGGCAGACGACGCCGACGCGCCCCTGCTGAATGAAGGCGTTGGTCCGGAAGCGACCGATGCCGGCCGGCGAAATGGCGAAGTTGCATTCCTTGGTCGCCTCGAACTCCGCCGCCTGCCGATCGTTCATGATCGAGCGGGCAAGTTCGGCTGTGTGTGACGGCGTCAGTATCTGGTTGGAGACCGGCATGATCTTGCCGTCCACCTTGATGGCGGGTGGAAAATTGGCTGTAATGAACAAGTCCGATCCTTTTTTCTGCACCATCAGGCGCAGCAGATCGTGCATGAATTTCATTGCCTGATCGCGTTCCATAAATTTCCTTTTTCCCTAATTTATTCCGGCTCAGCCGGGGAAATTGTCCTTGTTGGTGGCCCGCGAACGCGCCTCGGCATTGGACACCACGTTGCGCCGTACCAATTCGAGCAGGTTCTGGTCGAGCGTCTGCATGCCGAAATTCTGGCCGGTCTGGATCGCCGAATACATCTGTGCGACCTTGTTCTCGCGGATCAGGTTACGGATCGCCGGGGTGCCGATCATGATTTCATGCGCCGCGACGCGACCATTGCCATCCTTGGTCTTGAGCAGCGTCTGCGAAATGACGGCTCTCAGCGATTCGGACAGCATTGAGCGAACCATTTCCTTTTCCGCCGCCGGGAAGACGTCGACGATGCGGTCGATGGTCTTGGCTGCCGACGAGGTATGCAGCGTGGCGAAAACCAGGTGGCCGGTTTCGGCTGCGGTCAGCGCAAGGCGAATGGTTTCGAGGTCACGCATCTCACCGACCAGAACTACGTCCGGATCTTCGCGCAGCGCCGAGCGCAGTGCGTTGGCGAAGGACAGCGTATGCGGGCCGACCTCGCGCTGATTGATCAGGCACTTCTTGGACTCATGCACAAATTCGATCGGATCCTCGACGGTCAGGATATGTGCGTATTCGTTTTCGTTGACGTGATTGACCATCGCCGCCAGCGTTGTCGATTTGCCGGAACCGGTCGGCCCGGTCACGAGCACGATACCGCGCGGGTATTCGGAAATGGCTTTGAAAATCTTGGGGCAATTCAGGTCGTCAAGTGACAGGATCTTCGAGGGGATGGTCCGGAAAACTGCGCCGGCGCCGCGCTGCTGATTGAAGGCATTGACGCGGAAACGGGCCAGGTTGGGGATTTCGAACGAGAAGTCGCACTCCAGCGTCTCTTCATAGATCTTCCGCTGGGTATCGGTCATGATGTCGTACACCATGCTGTGCACGTCCTTATGCTCCATCGCCGGCAGGTTGATGCGGCGCACATCGCCATGGACGCGGATCATCGGTGGCACGCCTGCCGAGAGGTGAAGGTCGGAAGCCTTGTTCTTGACTCCAAAGGCCAGCAGTTCTGTGATGTCCATACGGATCGTCCTTAGGGCGCGTGTATACTGAAACCAGAGAGAATTCCAAACAATTATGAGCGCAATCGCCTCCAGCCTGCAAGCAGTCAGAGAACGTATCGCCAGGGCGGCACGGGATTTCGGCCGTTCGCCACAAGAAATAGGTCTTCTGGCGGTCAGCAAGACTTGGTCGGTGGATTGCGTGACCGAGGCGAGCAGAGCGGGACAGCGGTCATTTGGCGAGAACTACGTGCAGGAAGGTATCGCCAAGGTGCTCGCGACGGCGGGCCAGGGTCTCGATTGGCATTTCATCGGTCCGTTGCAGAGCAACAAGACGCGGCTGGTCGCCGGGCATTTTTCGTGGGTGCACTCGATCGAACGTCTGAAAGTGGCCGAACGGCTCTCCGCGCAGCGTCCGGAGCACCTGCCGCCGCTTTCCGTCTGCATCGAGGTCAATGTTTCGGGTGCTGCAAGCAAGAGCGGTTGCGCACCCGATGAGGCGTTGGCGCTTTGTCTGGCAGTTTCGGGCCTGCCCAGACTGAAGCTGCGTGGTTTGATGGCGATTCCTGAAGCGGCAGACGATTTCGCGGCCCAGCGGGCGCCATTCCGCCAGTTGCGCGAGCTTCGCGAGAAAATTTGCGCCGCCGGCCTGCCACTCGATACCCTTTCCATGGGAATGTCCCACGATCTTGAAGCGGCTGTGGCCGAAGGTGCGACCATTGTCCGCATCGGCACGGCAATTTTTGGTGAGCGAGGTCACGCATGAAAATCTCCTTCCTCGGCGGCGGCAATATGGCGAATGCGCTGATCGGCGGCATGTTGAAACAGGGTTTTGCCGCCTCCGACATCGGCGTTATCGATCCCGTCGCCGATGCCCGTGTCAGGCTGGCCGCGACTTATGCGGTAAGCTGCGTGGAATCGGCCGACATGCTGGAGGACGTCGGCGATCTGCTCGTTCTGGCCGTCAAGCCGCAGCAGATGAAGGAGGCCGTCACTCCGCTGGCCGGCAGGCTGGGCGATGCCGTCGTGGTGAGCATTGCCGCCGGACTTGACATGGCAACACTTTCACGCTGGCTGGGCGGGCACCGCAGGATCGTTCGCTGCATGCCGAACACGCCGGCGCTGATCGGCGCCGGCATTACCGGGTTGTGCGCGCTGCCGGAAGTGAGTGACGATGAACGTTCCGCCGCCGATCGTGTGCTGCGCTCGGTCGGCGCGACCGTCTGGATCGCCGACGAGGCGAGGATGGATGCCGTCACCGCGGTTTCCGGCAGCGGCCCGGCTTATGTCTTCCTGTTTATCGAAGCCATGCAGCAAGCCGCTGCCGACCTCGGCCTCATGTCCGAACAGGGGCGCCGACTGGCCATCGAGACGGTTCAGGGCGCTGCAGCACTGGCTGCGCAATCACCCGAGTCAGCGGCAACGCTGCGCGAACGGGTCACCTCCAAGGGCGGCACGACCGAGGCCGCGTTGCAGACGATGGCCGACAAAGGGGTCAAGGAAGGCATCATCGCCGGCATCAAGGCTGCCGAAGCACGCGGTCGGGAGCTTGGCAAACTGCTGGGAGCGGGTTGATGCAGCCTATCGTCTTCCTGCTCGACGCCGTCATCAGTTTCTTCTGTAGCCTGTTTTTGCTCCGCTTCATGATGCAGGCGATGCGCGTTTCTTTTGCCGGCCAACTCGGTGATTTTGTTGTGGCACTGACCAACTGGGCGGTCAAACCGCTGCGCCGGCTCATCCCCGGCGTCGGCGGGCTGGACTGGTCTAGCCTCTTTGCCGCGCTCGCCTTGCAACTGGTGCAGGCCGGCCTGATTGTCGGGCTATCCAGTCATCTGGCCGAAGCCGACCTAGCCAGTCTGGCCCCGATGATTCTCTGGTTGGCCGTGCGCGGCCTGCTCCGTCTTGCCGTCTACATCATGATAGGCGCCTTGATCCTGCAAGCCGTGTTGT
This sequence comes from Candidatus Dechloromonas phosphoritropha, assembly GCA_016722705.1. NCBI lineage: Bacteria > Pseudomonadati > Pseudomonadota > Betaproteobacteria > Rhodocyclales > Azonexaceae > Dechloromonas > Candidatus Dechloromonas phosphoritropha. The sequence goes on from JADKGN010000004.1 coordinate 1,919,568, forward strand.
CCTGGATCAATCCCTACTCATCGCTATCGGCCCCAGCGCAGCAACTGACCCGGCCACTACTCGACCCGATCCGCCGCTTTGTTCCGTTGATCTCCGGCATCGATCTTTCGCCGCTGATCGTCATTTTGCTGCTGCAACTTCTCCTCAGTTATCTCTGAGGCCACCTTGGCCGACTGGTTTCGCATTGCCAGCGATGGCCGTATCACACTCACCCTGCACATTCAGCCCGGGGCCAAAAAGACCGAATTCGCCGGGCTGCATGGCGACGCGCTGAAAATCCGCCTTGCGGCACCGCCGGTCGACGGCAAGGCAAACGCGGCGTTGGTCAAGTTCGTCGCCGAAACCCTGAGTTTGCCGAACGCTGCGGTCAACCTGAAAAGCGGCCACAATTCGCGACGCAAGGTGCTGGAAGTAAGTGGCGCCGAGGCAAGTGTCGTCGCCGGCCTTTTATCGAAATAGGGCACTGCTGAAACTGGGCAGCGCGCTGGCAACGCGTGATGGGAATTGATCGTTGCAAAGTGTCGAACAAGGCCGGCGATCCGTTCCCGATTTGACAAAGCAGCAACCACTTGCTCATGCGGCAGCGCTCAATAAGATCGGTGGGCCAGGTTTTGATCCGGGCGACGGATACGCTCTCACGTCAGGCACGCCCGCGCTGCCGGCGCCGCAACGCGTGGGCACGTCAAGATCAAAAATAGCGGAATCTGACTGGAACACGCGGCAGATAGCTGATCAAGAAGTCGCGGGTCAGTAAGGTATGATGCTGACGTCAGCCGGGATGAGGCCAGACCAACTGTCTCTGCGGACGACGCCCGCCGTGAAATTCCAATTCCCATCTTATTCGATGAGCGTGCCAGCAAATCGCCTGTCCGACGAAGTTGTGAGCGCCCGTTCGCTGGCGAAGTATCGCCAGCGCGCTGCGGCTTATGACAAAACCTGCGGTCCTACCTGGCCGATCAGGGAGCGGGCGGTCAGCGCCCTGCAACTGCAGCCTGGGCAAGTGGTGCTCGATGTCGGTTGCGGTACCGGGCTGAGCCTGTCGCTATTGCGTGCTGCCGTGGGCGAAACTGGCAGAGTCTATGGCTTTGATCAGAGTCCCGAGATGCTGGCTTTGGCGCGCGGCCGTGCCGAAGCCGCTGGCTGGCGTAACGTCGAGCTGTTGGAGACTCCGGCGCAAACACTGGTGCTGCCCGAAACCGTGAACGCGCTGCTGTTTCACTACACCCATGACATCCTGCGTTCGCCAGCCGCCATCGATCGGCTGCTCGCTTCGGCATGCCCTGGCGCGACAGTGGCGATTGCCGGAATCAAGTATTTCCCGCTGTGGCTGGCACCACTGAATGTATGGGTCTATTTCAAGAACCATGGTTACAACGGCGCCCCGGGTGAATTGGCCTCGCCTTGGGATCGCATGGCGTCAAGATTGACGGATTGGCGGCTGGTACCCACGCAGTTTGGCATGGGTTACCTCGCATCCGGGCGAGTGCCCGAGCGTATCAAGAACCCCGGATGAGCACGCCCGCCTTGCCCTCGGCCACACTTCTCGAGCACCGTTCCTGGCGGCGGATCGCCGTCGCAATACTGGCGCTTCTCTTCCTCAACGGCATGCTCAGTTTCAGGGACTGGTGGCCGACCCCCGGCATCTTGCCCGACCACCGACTGGCACCCGAGTTCGTCTGGCTCTGGTTGGCGCTGCTGGCGATGGTGGCATGGCGCGGCAAACTCTCATCGCGCGCACTCTCCGTGTTCGCACTCACCTATTTTCTGCTGGTGCTTGGGCGCTACGGCGACGTGACCGTTCCCAGCCTGTTCGGGCGTCCGATCAACCTTTATTGGGATGGTGCGCAGATTCCACGTTTTCTGTGGGTGTCGGCGCAAAAGCTGGCGTGGTGGCAAAGCACTGCTCTGGTGGCAGGCGTCGGCCTGCTGCTCTGGAGTCTGTTTCGCCTGCTGCGCTTGGCAATCGCGATAGCCGCCCGTGATGCCGTCCCCTATGCGCTGCGAAGCCGATGGGCATGGGGCCTTACCGCAGCGGCCGTGGTCCTGGCGGCGGGCAATCTGGCTGGGGCGAGCGCCACCTGGCCACTGGTCTCCAAGCCGGTCATTCCAACCTATTGGCGACAAATGCAACTGCTGGCGACTGCGTTCTTGCCACAGCGTCAGGTGGACTTGTTGCCCGCCGCGACTGCGGTCGACGCCGCGATGGCCGCTGCACCGGGGAGCGCATTGGCTGCGCTCGGCGGGCGCGATGTTTACCTGATCATGCTCGAGTCGCTGGGTGCGGTGGTTTATGACAACCCGCGCGCCGAAAAAGTCCTGCGGGCCAGCCGCGAGCGCTTCGCCACCGATATCGCTGCCAGTGGCCGTCAGGTCGTGTCAGCTTTCTTCCGTTCGCCGACTTTTGCCGGCGGCTCGGATCTGGCGCATCTCGGCCTGCTGTCGGGCATCGACCTCAGCGACCCCATGCGTTATGACGTGCTGCTGACCACGCAGCGGCCAACGCTGAACTCGCTGTTCCGGGCGCAGGGCTATCAGATCTTCGGCGTCTATTCGGCGCTGGATTGGGAGTGGCCTGAACGTGCGTTTTACGGCTTCGATGTCCTCCTGACCCGGCGCGATCTGGGTTATGCGGGGCCGGCCATGGGGTACTGGGAGATTCCCGATCAGTTCACGGCAGCGCGCTTCGAGCAGTTGTTCCCGCGCGCTGGCAATGCCCCGCCGCGCCTGGTTTTTTTCCCTACCATCACCTGCCATCTGCCGTTCAGCCCGATACCGCCCTTTCAGCCGGACTGGCCCCGGGTACTTGGTGCGCAGCCCTTTGACGACTCCGAAGTCCACCGCGCCCTGGCCGAGCGACCGAACTGGCTGGACATGTTCCCCGACTTTGTACGGATGGTCAGCTACACCTACCAATGGCTGGGCGCCTATCTGCGTCAACCGGAGCCGCGCGAGGCCATCTATGTGTTGATAGGCGATCATCAGCCGGCGGCCAATATCACAGGCGACGACGCTTCCTGGGATGTTCCGGTCTACATTGTCTCGCGCGACAGCAAACTGCTGGCACGCTTCGTCGAGCAGGGTTTTCACCATGGACTGGAGCCGCCGCGAAAGTCACTGGGGCCGCTGCATGCCCTGACCGGGCTGCTGCTGCACGCTTTCTCGGCGCCGGACGCTGATCAGCCGGCGGCCTCGGTCCCGCTGGCGGAGACGAAACTTTGAGGCCAGCCGACAGCAACAGCCAGAGCCAGCCAAATCAGTGCGAGACCCAACGCCTGCGTGTTGACCAGACCTTCCTGCGCGACCAGCACCACTGCGGATATCGCACAAACGGCGGCCAAGGCGCGCTCGAGCCACGCGCCTCGGTCGAGCCGATCACCGAGCACGGTCAGGGCAAGGAACAAGACTGCCGGTGCAGCGAACAGGGGCCAGAAAAGCGGGCGGTAGCGGGCGTCGAACAGCAGCCCCTTGGCGATCAGCAAGACGCTGCAGAGCAGCACCGCCTGTGCGAACGCCAGTGCCTGTGTTCCCCGGGCGCTGGCGGTGCGCAACGCGGCGAGCACACCCGGGCGGGAGCCTGCCGAGCTTGTGCCGCCGAGGATGCGGGCGAGACGCCCCGCAGCGGCAAGCGCACAGAGCCCGGCGGTCGCCGCGGCGCTGACGCCCAAGGCCCAGTCGAGCGGGCCGCGACTCCACTCGAGCAGCATCTGCCACTGCAACAGCGCGAGCGCGACGATGCCTGCCCCGGCGAGGCCCATCGCCGAGCAGGTAATGAGCAAACGGCGGCGCAGCCCAGCCCCGCCAGCTGCGCTGCGCGGAGTGCCGTGACCCCGCGCCCACAGCCACCCGGCGACGCTCCCGATGACCATTCCCAGCGGCACGCGCCACCATTGCGGGTCGCCAACGACCGCACCGCGCAGGGTAACCCGTGGCCGGCCGTCGGCGTCGAACATGCCCCAATAGCCGCCCATCGCGCCCTCCAGCCGGCGTTTCCACGGCTGGTCGAAGCCCTCGATCAGGTTAATTCCCGGCCCAGCGACTACCTGGGACCCGAGCGGGGCACGGGCGTTAAAAGCGAGCAGTTCACGTACAAAACGTGTCTGCTCCAGCCTTCCGGGCACGGCCGGTCCGCGCTGGCGGCCTGCCGCCGGCCAGCCGGTTTCGCCGACGAATATCGGCAATGGTGCAAAAAACGCACGCATTTGGGCGTTGACCGCAACAACATGCTCGACTGCCTGGGCTACGGCAACCGGCTCGTCTTCCCAGTAGGGCAGAACATGGATAGCGACGACATCGACGTGATCGCGCAGCACGTCGGCGTGGCGCAGCCAGAAGGCCCAGACATCGGCATAGGCGATCGGCACGGAAGATTCGCGGTGAGCCCGCGCGAGCAGCGCGGCCAGCGCCTCCGGGGTCTGTTCACCGCGCAGCAACACCTCGTTGCCGACCACCAGCAAGTCGACCACATCTGCATATTCACGGCCAAGCGCCAACACCCGCTCGAGCTGGACTGTGTTGGCCGCCGCATCGCCATCGATCCATGCGCCCAGCACCACCCGCATGCCCAGCGCCCGCGCGATCGCCGGTACCGCATCGAGTCCGTGGTCCACACCGTAGATGCGCACGCAGGAGGTCATCTCGCGCAGCAGACGCAAATCGGCTTCAATCTGAGCCCGCTCGAGGTGCAATGTCGGGTCGAAGGGGTTGTGGTTCGGTCGGCGAAAGGGCGCATAAGACACGCAAGGCACGCGCAGGTCGACGGCATCGGGCAAGGGCACGGGCCGACCCTGTGCAACGGCCCAGGCGAGCAGCCCGAGGACGCTCAGCACAAGCCCCGCCAACACCGTCGCTTGACGCCAGGGCGCAGGGGCTTGTCGTGAACAGGTCGCGTTCATATCAGCAAGCCGTAGCAGCGCAGCGAGAAACCCGGCATGTGGATCAGGGCATTGGTGACGATTGCACAATCGTAGCGCAGAAAGTGGGGGATACCGGCAGTTTGCCGCGTCGCGCAGGGGCAGTTGGAGCGAACGGCGCAACGCCGGACCGGCCCGACCCCGGGCGAGGCACTGCCGTACGCTGGGCCGGCGCGCTGCTCATTGCAGCGTTCGTGGCACTTATCAACCTGCTGATCTGGCGGGCCTTCAATCCGTCTGTGGTGGCGCCCGATGTGCCAATGCGGGTCACCGGGTTGGCTTACAGCGGCTTCCAGCGTTGGGAAAGCCCGTTCACCGGGCGCTTTCCAAGCGATGCGGAGCTCGCTGGCGACCTGCACAAGCTGGCCGGCCTGACCACTCGCCTGCGTACCTACAGCGCGAGCGAACTGCCAACGTTGCCGACGCTGGCTGCGCAAGCTGGCTTGCAACTAAGCGCCGGGGTCTGGCTTGACCACCGCCACCCGAACAATGAGCGCGAAATCACCGCCATCGTCGAAGCAGTTTCCCGGCACCCAGGCATCGAACGAGTGATCGCCGGTAATGAAACCCAGTTGCGCAGCAAGCTTGATCCGATCGAGCTGTACGGCTATCTCGATCGCCTGCGTGCCACCTTGTCAGTGCCGGTATCCACCGCCGAGCCCTGGCATGTGTGGTTGAGCCAGCCAGCGCTGGCCGAGCATGTGGATTTCATCACCGTACATCTGTTGCCTTACTGGGAAGGGGTACCCGTTGAGCTCGCGGTCGATTACGCGCTGCAGCGCTACGCCGAAGTGCGCGAGCGTTTTCCGGGCAAGCCGGTGGTGATCGGTGAAATCGGCTGGCCGAGCAACGGCGAGCGCGTGGCGGCGGCGCAAGCCACGCCCGATCGTCAGGCGGTGTTCGTGCGTACCTTTCTCGAGCGTGTCGCCGGGCGAGACCTCGATTATTTCCTGATGGAGGCGGTTGACCAACCGTGGAAGCACGCCAGCGAGGGGACTGCCGGCGCTCACTGGGGACTGCTCGACGCAGCGCGGCAGGCGAAGTTCGCCTTCACCGGCCCGGTGCGGGCTGACCCGTTCTGGTCAGAGAAAGCACTCACCTCGGCGGCGTTGGGCTTGCTGGCGATGCTGCCCTTGCTGTTCTTTTTTTCACCGATGCGGCTGGCCGGTCGCATAACTCTTGCTCTGAGCCTGCAGGCGACGGCTTCGTTCGCCGTACTCCTGGCGACGGTGCCCCTCCTGCACTATCTGCGCCCCTTCGACATCGTACCGCTAGCCTTATTGGTGCCTGCACTGGCGATGATCGCCGCGATTCTACTGGTGCAAGTCCTTGAGTTCGCCGAGCTGTTCTGGCCGGGTAGCCTACGCCACCAGGCGGCACCGTACCCGCTCGCTGCCGGCATGCGGACCCCTTTCGTCAGCATTCATCTGGCCTGCAGCAATGAGCCGCCAGCGATGGTAATCGCCGCGATCGACAGCCTGCTGACGCTGGAATGGCCGGCTTTCGAGGTCCTGGTGGTGGACAACAACACGGGTAATCAAGCGCTGTGGAAACCGGTCGAAGCGCATGTTCGCGCCCGTCTGGCGGCAGCGGACAAGGGATCTGACACTGCGGCGTCCGGCCCAAGCCTGAGTTTTTTTCATCTACCACACTGGCCTGGCTACAAGGCCGGAGCGTTGAACTTTGCGCTCGAGCACACCGATCCGCGCGCCGAATGGGTTGCCGTAGTCGACGCCGACTACTTGGTAAAGCCGGAGTGGCTGCGGGCGCTCGCCGGCTATTTCGCCGACATGGCGGTAGGCGTCGTGCAGTCGCCGCAAGCCCATCGCGACTGGTCGGACACGCGCCTGCGCCGCATGATGAACTGGGAGTACGACGGCTTTTTCCGTATCGGCATGCACCACCGCCAGGAACGTGACGCAGCGATCCAGCATGGCACCATGACGCTTATCCGGGCCGCAGCGCTACGCGACGTCGGCGGATGGGATGTCGACTGCGTCTGTGAAGACACCGAACTGGGCCTGCGCCTGATGCAAGCGGGTTTCCGGTTGATTTACGTCGACCAAGTACTGGGCACCGGCCTGGTACCGACCGATTTTGCCGCCTATCAGCGCCAGCGCCGGCGCTGGGCGCAGGGCGCAATGCAGATCCTGCGGCGCCATTGGGCGATCTTGTTCGGTGAATCTCGGCTGCAGCCGGCCCAACGCTACCATTTCATCGCCGGCTGGCTGCCCTGGCTGGGCGACACCTTACATCTATTCTTCAGCGTTGCGGCCATTAGCTGGACCCTGGGTGTGCTCGCTGCGCCGCAGATCTTCGGCTTGCCGATAGCGCTTTTTGTGGTGCCGCTGGCGGTATTTTTTGTCACGCGGCTGGCGCTGGTCCCACTACTCTATAGCCGTCGGGTACCCTGTCCGGCAGCCGATGTTGCTGGCGCGGCGTTGGCCGGCATGGGGCTCTCGCACAGCATCGCCCGCGGCGTCATCGCCGGATTGTCTGGCCGACGTGCTGTTTTCGATGTGACCCGCAAGGGTAAGACCAGCGACAATCCGGAAGCGCCACCCCTTCAGCAACCGGGTGCGTTCGCTTCGGTTCGCGAGGAATCCGTCCTGCTACTGGGCCTGTTGCTGTGCATTGCCGCGCTCGGTTTCGCGCCTGGCGATCCGAGTGCCGCGCTGAAGGGATGGATCCTGGCGCTGAGCCTGCAGGCTTTACCCTATGCCGCGGCCATCGGCTGTGCGTGGCTTTCATTCCGGGCATCCCAGAGTCCAGCCACGAAGCTTGAGCCCCCTCTTGCGGGACGATGACGGTTCAACCTGAAAACTGTTGGTGGACGCACGGGTGTGTGGTTTGTCGCCAACGCCGCCCCCCAGTTCAGGAATATATCTGCACAAACACCTGCATCAGCAAGCGTTGCATATCTCAAGGGATGAAATGTTTACGCAAAACGGCGGGCTGGCTCCCACAGTTTCCGTTGTGGCAAACCGCCTTATGCCTGGTAAACAACCCGCCCGCCAACCAGGGTTGCCTTGACCTTGCCACTCATCAGGTAGCCGGTCCACGGTGAATTCTTGCCTCTGCTCTTGAGGGTATCCGGGGTCAATTGCCAGATCGCCGCCGGATCGAAAATACAGACATCCGCCGTCGCCCCCACGGCAAGCTGCCCGCTTTGCAGCCCGAGCACCTCGGCCGGCGCCGCTGTGATCCGGGCTAGTGCCGCGGGTAACGCCACTCCCGCTGCTTCCGCCCACCTCAGGGTCAGCGGCAACAGGACTTCGAGGCCGGTCGCGCCCGCCTTGGCCTCGCCAAACGGCAGCAGCTTTTCGTCGGCGTCGACCGGCGTATGGTCGGAACAGATTGCCGCCAACCCGGCGACCGCCGCTGCCGACAGCGCCTGGCGGTCGCGCTCGGTACGCAGAGGCGGAACGAAACGGGCGTGCGGGTTGAAATAGCCGATGTCGTAGTCGGTCAGCAGCAAGTGATGGACGCCGATGTCGCAGGTGATGGGCAGTCCTTCGTCGCGGGCCGCACCGATCAACACCGTACCGGCTGCCGAGGACAGACGCGTGAAATGCACCCGACAACCCGTGTCGCGTACCAGTTGCAGGATGGTGGCGATGGCAATGGTCTCGGCGGCGACCGGGATCCCGGCCAGGCCAAGTCGGCTGGCCACCGCGCCTTCGTGGGCGATGCCGTTGCGCGACAACCAGTAATCCTGTGGCTGAAGCCAGACCGGAAAGCTGAAGGTCGCGGCGTACTCCATGGCCCGCAACAGCGCCTCGGTATCAACGACCGGGGCCTTGGCCTGCGAGAAGGCGATACAGCCCGCCTTTTTCAGGCCGGCCAGTTCGGCCAAGCGTTCTCCTTGCAGACCTATGGTCAGCGCGCCGAGCGGCAGCACCCGGGCCTTGCCGATATCCTTGGCGCGGTGGATCAGGCGATCTGCCAGTTCCGGTTCGTCGAGGGGTGGGACGGCATCGGGGGGCACGACGACGGTAGTCACACCTCCGGCGACGGCGGCGGCCAGTTCGGCCTCGATGCTGTTGAGACGGGCACCGAGGTCGATCAGCCCGGGGCAAACGACGCACCGGGTCGCGTCGACAGTGCGCTCGGCGACGAAGCCGGCCGGCGCCTCGCCGACGCCCGCCACCTTGCCGTCGGCAATATACAGAGAAGCGTTGCGGTCGACAGCGTTTTTCGGGTCGATTACGCGGCCATTTTCAATAGCGATATTCATGTCAATTCCCCGCAACGATGCTCATGACGGCCATGCGCACCGCGATGCCGAAGGTGACCTGGGGCAGGATCACCGCCTGCGGTCCGTCGGCCACGGCCGAGTGAATCTCGACGCCGCGGTTCATCGGCCCCGGGTGCATGACGATGGCGTCGGGTCTGGCGAGCGCCAAGTTCTGTGGCGTCAGGCCGTAGTGGCGGAAGTATTCGCCTGCCGACGGCAGCAGCGCGCCGGCCATGCGCTCGTTCTGCAGGCGCAGCATGATAATGACATCGCAATCCCTGAGGCCCTCGTTCATGTCGTGGAAAACCTGCACGCCGAGCTTGTCAAGATGCTTGGGCAGCAGCGTTTCCGGCCCGATGGCGCGAACTTCCGGCACACCCAGCGTCGTCAGGGCCTGGATGTCCGAGCGCGCGACGCGCGAATGCAGAATGTCGCCGACGATGGCTACGCGCAACCGGGTGAAGTCCTTTTTGTAGTGACGGATCGTGTACATGTCGAGCAGGCCCTGCGTTGGGTGCGCATGGCGGCCGTCGCCGGCGTTGATGATGTGGACGTCGTCACGGCCGATACGCTGCAGATGCTCGGCGATTAGGTAGGGAGCGCCGCTCGACGCATGACGGACGACAAAGAGATTGGCGTGCATGGCACACAGGTTGTCGATGGTATCGAGCAGCGTCTCGCCCTTGGCGGTCGACGAACGATTGATGTCGAGATTGATGACGTCGGCCGAGAGGCGCTTGGCGGCGATATCGAAAGTCGTTCGCGTGCGTGTCGAGTTTTCGAAGAACAGGTTGAAGACGCTCTTGCCGCGCAGCAGGGGCACTTTCTTGACATCGCGTGCCGAGACTTCCATGAACGAGGCGGCGGTGTCGAGAATCTGGGCAATAACGGGCTGCGGCAAGCCCTCGATCGACAACAGGTGGATCAGTTCGCCGGTTCGGTTCAACTGTGGATTATGCATTCGCGAGCCTCCAGGTCAGCCGGCCATCGTCCCGCTTGCTCAGTTCCAGGCTTTCGCCGTCGCTCAGGGACACATCCCAGACGCAGTAGGCGGCTCCGATCGGCAGTTCCCGGCCGCCACGGTCGGCCAGTACCGCCAGCGCCACCGACGCCGGGCGACCATAGTCGAACAGTTCGTTAAGCGCAGCGCGGGTGGTGCGCCCGGTGTAGAGCACATCATCGACCAGAATCAGGTGACGACCTTCGACAGTGAAGGGGATGACCGTCGGCTTGACCTGCGGATGCAGGCCTTTCGCGGCGAAATCATCGCGGTAGAAGGAGACGTCGATCAACCCGATATCCCCGGGAAGACCGAGGAGTTCCTTGAGTCGCCCGGCAATCCAGGCCCCGCCGCTGAAGATGCCTATAAGCGCGGGCTGGCGATGCAGGTGCGGGCGAATCTGTTCGGCCAGTTGACGGCACTGGATCTCGGCGTCAGGCAGGGGGCTGGGCAGGGGCGGCATGGTGCGGGCTTTCGAACCAGGTTTGAAGAATGAGTTGGGCCGCCACGGCATCGAGCAGCGGCCTGGCGGACTTACTGTTATGGCCGGCTTCCCGAAGCCGGGCTTCGGCATCGAGCGAGGTCAGGCGCTCGTCGGCCAGGCCGACCGGCAGGTTGAAACGGCGGCGCAGGCGTTCGGCGAACTTCTGTGCCAGTCGCGTCATCTCGTGCGGCGTGCCATCGGCATGGGTTGACAGACCGACCACCAGTTGGACCGGCCGCCATTCGGCAACGAGCTTGCCGATGGCAGCGAAGCGGTCATCGTTCGATTCGGCATGGATCACCGTCAACGGATGGGCGCTGCCGAGCAGGGTCTCCCCAGTGGCAACTCCGATGCGCTTTTCGCCAAAATCGAACGCCAGTACGGTGCCTTCAGGCATGCCCGGCGACGTCGGAAAGCTGTGTGAAACTGATGCCGAGTTTCTGCATTGCCGCCGGCAAACGCTCTTCCGGCGGCAGATCGAAAAGAATGCTGTTCTTCGCGGGCACCGTTAGCCATGAATTTTGGGCCAGTTCGGCTTCCAGTTGTCCGGCATCCCAGCCGGAGTAACCGAGCGTCACGATAATTTCGGAAGGGAAGCCCGCGCTCCCGACCGAAGTCAGGACGTCGCGCGAACTGGTCAAGCCGACCTCGTCATTCACGGTCAGTGTCGACTGCCACTGTCCCACCGGACGATGTAGCACGAATCCGCGGTCAAGTTGTACCGGACCGCCGAAATAGACGGGCAGATTGTTCAAATTTTCCGCATCCAGCTTGATGTCGATCTTTTCGAACAGCCCCGCCAATGTCATGTCGATTGGCCGGTTGACGATAATCCCCAGCGCTCCGTTCTCGTTGTGCTCGCAGATATAGACAAGCGCACGGGAGAAATACAGATCTTCCAGGCTCGGCATGGCAATCAGGAAATTGTCGGTGAGATTAACGCTGTTCATGCTGGAATTTTAATCGCCACCGGGGTACAAACCAACCATGAAGATAGAAAAAGCACTTGTCTGGTTCCGTCGCGACCTGCGCGACCATGACCACGGAGCCCTGAGCGCGGCACTGGCCGAGGCGGGGGAGGTCTATTGCGCCTTCGTTTTCGACCGCGAGATTCTTGATGTGCTGCCGTCGAAGCGCGACCGGCGCGTGCATTTTATCCGTGAATCGCTTTGCGAACTCGACGCCGCGCTGCGCGCCAGGGGTGGTGGATTGATCGTGCGTCATGGTCGGGCGACCGAAGAGATTCCCGAACTGGCCCGCGAACTTGGCGTGGCCGCTGTGTACGCGAATCGTGATTACGAGCCGGCCGCGAAGCGGCGCGACAACGCGATCAGCGCAAGCTTGTGTGACTCGGGCATCGAGTTTCACCGTTTCAAGGATCAGACCATCTTCGACCGGGAGGAGGTTCTGACCTTGGCTGGCAAACCGTTCTCAGTCTTCACTCCCTACAAAAACGCCTGGTTGAAGCGGTTGACCGCAGCAGACTGTGCTGCCTGCCACTGTCACGGCACTCTGGCCCAGCGGGAGCATGCGCGAGTGCCCAGCCTCGATGAAATCGGCTTCGCGAGCACCGACCTTGTCGAACTCGGCATCCAGCCGGGCATGTCGGGCGCCCGCGCGCTTTGGGACGAGTTCCGCGAGGAGCGCATCTCGCGTTATGGCGCCATGCGCGATTTCCCTGCCGTGAAAGGCGTTTCATACCTCTCGGTGCACCTGCGCTTCGGCACGATCGGCATCCGCGAACTGGTCCGCACTGCTCGCGAAAATGGGGCCGATACCTGGCTCAGCGAGCTGATCTGGCGCGACTTCTATTTCATGATCCTCGACCACTTCCCACGCGTCGTCGGTCACGCCTTCAAGCCCGAATACGATGCCATTGCCTGGGAGAACTGGCCGGAAGGCCTGGCTGCGTGGCGAGAGGGTCGTACCGGCTACCCTCTGGTCGATGCCGCCATGCGCCAATTGACACACTGCGGCTGGATGCATAATCGCCTGCGCATGGTCGTCGCTTCATTCCTGACCAAGGATCTCGGTATCGACTGGCGACTGGGTGAAAGGCATTTTGCCGAGCAGCTCAACGACTTTGACCTCTCGGCCAACAACGGTGGCTGGCAATGGGCGGCATCGACAGGCTGTGATGCGCAGCCCTACTTTCGCATCTTCAACCCGGTTACCCAATCGGAGAAGTTTGATCCGGAAGGCAAGTTCATCCGCCGCTATGTGCCGGAGCTGACCGGTGTGGCGAACAGGTATATCCACAGCCCGTGGCTGATATCACGAAGCGAGCAGGAAGCGGCCGGAGTGATCATCGGTCGTGACTATCCGTTGCCGATGGTAGACCATGCCCGAGCGAGAGCGGATACCCTGGCCCGTTACTCGGTGATCAGGAAGCCTGCTTGGCCTTGATATAGCCGGCAATCAGGGTCAGCAGTTCGTCCTCGTCGTAAGGCTTGCCAAGGTAATCGCTGGCACCGATTTCGAGCGCGTGGCGGCGATGCTTCTCGGCGGTACGCGAGGTAATCATGATGATCGGCAATTTGCTAAGCCGCTTGTCGGCGCGAATGTTGCGTATGAGATCGAAGCCATCCATGCGCGGCATTTCGATATCGGAAATCACGACATCAGGCACCAACTCGAGCAGTTGTTCGAGAGCATCGACGCCATCCTTGGCCAGCGCTACGTGATAACCCTCGCGGGCAAGGAGGCGGCTCGTTATCTTGCGCACGGTCAGCGAATCGTCGACCACCATCACGGTGGGCAGAGTGGCTGCGGTCGTCACGACTGGCGCCGCCGACACCGGAACTGCGTTCTGGATGCTCGCTGCGGGCTTGCGGCTGGCCAGCGCGACCGGGTTGAGTATCAGGACGACCTGACCATCGCCAAGGACAGTGGCGCCGGCGATGCCGACCACCCGTGAGAGCTGGGCGCCGATATTCTTGACGACGACTTCCTGATTGCCCCTGAGTTCGTCGACCTGTACCGCCACGCGTTGCGAGCCGGAACGCAAGAGAAGGATCCAGTACTGGCGCTGTGCCTCCGGCACCGCCGTGGTGTCGCCGAGCAAATGTGGGAGGTAGTGGAACGGGTAGTGGTTGCCCAGCCATTCTACTTCGCCCTGCGCGCGAAGTTCGGCGAGCGGTTCTTCCTTGAGATCGAGCACCTGTTCGATCATCGTCGATGGAACGGCATAAAGAATCGTGCCGGCCCGTGCCAGTAGCGTCTGGGTAACAGCCAGCGTAAGCGGCAGATAGATGCGGAAGGTGGTTCCGTGGCCAAGGCGGGAGGCAGTTTCGATGCGCCCGCCGAGTTCCGCGACTTCGGTCTTAACCACGTCCATGCCGACGCCGCGACCGGCAAGTTGGCTGACCTCTCCCGCAGTCGAAAACCCGGGAAGGAATATGAAGTCGTAGAGGTGGGCTTCGTCAATCTCCTGGTCCGGTTCAAGAAGCCCCAGAGCTTCCGCCCGGGCGCGGATTCGATCGTGGTTGAGTCCGCGGCCATCGTCGGTCATCGAAAGGATGATTTCGTTTCCTTCCTGCGCCAGCGAGACCGTGATGTCGCCCATTTCCGGTTTGTCCGCAGCGACCCGTTCGGCGCGCGGTTCGATACCGTGCGCCACGGCGTTGCGCAGCATGTGCTCGAGCGGCGCCATCATCTTGTCGAGCACCGAGCGGTCGAGTTCCACCTGACCGCCGACGATGTCGAAGTTGGCCCGCTTGCCGAGTTCCTTGGAGCTCTGACGCACGATACGGAATAGCCTTTCGGCCTGACTGGCGAAAGGCATCATACGGACGCCCATCAGTTCCTGCTGAAGTCCGCGATTGAGTCGTGCCTGCGCGACGATGGCGGCATTGGCATCATCGAGGTTCTTGAGCAGGTTCTGCTGTACCGTCGCGACGTCATTGACCGACTCGGCCATGAAGCGTGTCAGTTCCTGGAAGCGGGTAAAGCGGTCGAGTTCAAGCGGGTCGAAGTCCGTCTGGCCGTCGTGGGCCTGGGTGACACGCGTCTGGATCTGGCCTTCGGCCTGGATTTCTATCTCGCGCAACTGTCGCCGCAGACGGATGACGTTTTCAGTCAGATCGAGCAGCGACCCCTTGAGGCTGCGCATTTCACCCTCGATCCGCGCCCGGGCGATGGACAGCTCGCCCGCCTCGTTGACCAGCCGGTCGATCAGGTCGGCCCTGACGCGGAGGGTTGCGCGCTGCGCACCCGTCTCGACATCATGGTCGCGGTCGACATCCGGCGCCTGGGCGATTGCGGAAGCCGCTTCGCCAACAGCCGCGCCCGAGACCATGCTGCCAGCATCGATCTCGGGGCCCCCGCCGGAGCGCAGGCGCTCTGCCGCCTGAGCCAGCATGTCGCAGCCGCTCTCGATTTCGTCGATGAATGCGGGAGTTGCCGCCTCGGCGCGGAGAACGTCCTCGACGCGCGCTTCAAGCAAGTGGGTGAACTCACCGAGGTTCATCGCGCCCGCCATCCGCGCATTCCCCTTGAAGGTATGCAACAGACGGGCGATGGCGTGTGGCTGGGCATCGCTGGCTGGATCACCGCGCCACAAGCGAAGCTGCACGGTCAGTTCGCGCAGATGGTCCTGAGCCTCTTCAAGAAAGACGAGCAGCAAATGCTCGTCGAGGTCATCCTTGAGCCTTGCGACAACAGGGCCGGGTGCTTCTTGTGCAACGACTTCGCCGGCAGGCGGCGCGACCGGTTCCTGCACACCCGGAGCCTCCTCGTCCGAAACGCTGGTCTGCTCGACTGCCGCGGGTTCGGGTTGCGCTTTGGGAAGGTAGATGTCCGCAAGCGCTCCAATTAGCTGGAACTGCTCCTCGGGCGCCTCCTGGCATGCCAGTGCCGTAAACATGCTCTCGAGGGTAATGATCCCCTGACGGATCGTTTCAAGTCCCTCGATGCTGGCCAGGCGGCCCGAACTGTCACGACGCAACAGTGCGTGTTCCAGCGCGACCGCCAGATGGTGCAGGGGCATCAGGCCAACCGTGGCCGCAATGCCGCCCAGAGTGTGGGCGGCACGCGTCATGTCGAATGCGGTCGGGGCAGTTGGGTCGGCTTCCAGGGCAACATAGGAAGCGACCAGGGTTTCAAGGTGTCCGCGTGCCTCTTCATAGAAGATGTCGTAAAGAGTTGGTGCTGCGGCTGGTGCTTCCGCCGGCGGCGGAAGACCACCGGCTTCCTCTGCAAGAAGGTCGGCGAAGGCATCAATCATGTCGTGCAACTGCTCTGCCGCTTCGGTTGCAAAGGCAACATCGGGTTCGCTGACCCCATCAAAACTGATCTCGGACTCCAGTATCTCTTGCACTTCCGCGACGGCGGCAGATTCGAATTCGGGGACGGCGTGCGTGTCGGCCGCGAGATCCAGGACAAACGATGCCGCTTCGGCGGTCTCGGTCAACGGCGATTCCGTTGACTCGACGACGCTAGCGGGCCTGTCGGCGGGCACCGGCAAGAGCGGCTCCTCGCCGCGCAGCAATTCTGCCGCTGCGACCATGGCGACTGGATCAGGAATGGCCTCGCTGCCGTGTTCGAGGGCTGCGACCCAGCGCGAGAACAGTTGATGGGCATCGGTGATCAAATCCAGAAGCGCTGGCGTGGCGACCATGTCCTGACGTAGCCAAATGTTGAGGGTCTGCTCGAGCGCCCAAGCGGCCTCGCCCATGTCCGTCAGCCCGACCATTCGGCCGCTGCCCTTGAGTGTATGCGCCGAACGGCGGATCGTCGTCAGTGCCTCGCCGTCGTTTGCGTTGGCCGCCAACAATCTTTCCTGCTCACCGATGGTGGCGAGTACCTCATGTGCTTCCTCGAGGAAGATTGCCAAGAGTTCGGCATCGATTGCCTCGTGGCTCGACTGGGCAAGCTCCAGAGTCTCCGTCGAAGGCGCCGCTGCCGCGACTGACGTCCCCACCAACGACGAGACGGCAGCATCGATCTCGGGCCGCAAAGCCTTCCCGCTCTCAAGCGCCTTGAGGACCGTCTTCGCGGTGTTCCCCAGTTCGGAATTTGCGAGCAGATCGGCATCCTTCTGCAAAGTCTGCAGATTATGCTTCAGCTCCGTGCGAACTCGTTCGTCGCCGGGAGCGTCCTTGAACGCCTCGAACAGCGATTGGGTCTCGTGCTTGTGCTGTTCGAGTTGATCTTCGACGGTTTGCACGGCAGACAGATCGTCCCCGGCATCTTCACCTGTCTCGGGCGCAGGTGCCCCATGCAGTCGCCGCAGGAAGACATCGAAATCGCTTTCGCCATGCTGCAGTGCATCGACGAAGAACCCGAGCGTCGAGAGTTGTTGCGCCACGGCTTCGAAGTCACTTGCCAGCGGAGCATAGTCGGGACGGGCGAAATCCTGAATTTTCGCACCGCAACCCCGCACGAGCGTAACGGCTGGCATGTGGCCCAGCATGGCCAACGCGCCGGCGGTTTGCCTGACCGGGGCATCGAGTAACGCGAGGTCCTTTTTCTTTTCGGGATTTCTGAAAAAGGCGTCGAGCGTTTGTTCGACCTGGGCCAGATTGTTCTGGATTTCGCGAGCCACCTGCCCGACCAGCAGCTTTTCTTGAGCCCGGCGGGTCATCTCGTCGAGCAACGGCAATTCCTCGTTGCCGCCAAGCGGATTGCCGGCGATGCAGGCGTACAGACGGGCAACCATCAGGTCGACCTGCTTTGCGAAGTCCATACCCAAGCGCCGGAAATTCTCCTGGGCATTCTGCAACAGCAGGATAGCCGTCGCCACCTCCATCGCTACCGCGTCATTGTGGCGAGCGGGTGATTCTGCAAGCCAACTCGCCAAAGCACCAAAGCCTTGGCCGAGGCGCTTGAGATCCGTGTGCCCGATTTCGTTTGTCAGAGCCGCGCAGGTCTGCGCCTGCTTTTCGAATGTGGGGAGCGCGGATGCGCTGCCGGTACAGAACTTATTCCACAATTCCTCTGTGGCGGCGAGGGAATCACGCAAGCGGCGTAGCGCGATCTCCTGCGGTTGTGTCGTTCCATGTCCCACCGAAATAGCCGGTATCAGTGCCTTCAGCCCGAAAACCCACTGCACCTCGGCAACCCCAGGACTCGATTCGGCCGGGGCCCGCGCTACCGCGTGGAGGACGTCACGCATCAGACGCTCGGCAACGCTTCGCGAACCCTGGAGCAGACGGCGTATCTGCGTGTCGATGCGGGCCAGCAACTGCCGGGATTCGGCGTCGGCCTCACCCCGATGATCGAACAGTGACTCGACGAAGGCCAGCGAAACCCACCAGAAAGCACGGGTTGATGGCGACTCTTGGGTCGCCTCGATATTGTCCAGCGCCGTTCGCATGTGTTCGAGCGCAACATGCGGATCTGCCGTGTGTTTCAACCAGGCGAGCAGCCCCTTCTGAAAGCGCGCACGCTCGGACTTGAGCAGAGTGAGCAACTGTTCCGGCGTGAGAGGCGCAACCGGTACCGCATACCGGGGTGGCCGACGTGTGATGTCCGGATAGAACAGGTCAGTGGGGTTGCATGCCTCGATCCCGCGAGCCTTCGCCAGCGCCGAATAAGTGGGAAACAGCCGCAAAGGCTGATTCGGCTCGCCGGCGATCAGATCGTCCAGGTATCCGCGGATCGCCTCAATGGCGTCCGCCAGCGTGGCGAAAACCTCGGCTGTCGATTGCAGCCGCTTGTTTTCCAGAGCACCGGTCAAGCCTTCGAGCGATTCGATAACCTGTGTCACGCCGTCAAGGCCAACAATCGACAGGGCACCATGAACCTGGTGGATATGGGTGCGGCAGAACCTCAGTTGTGTCGCATCACCGCTCAATTCATGCTGACCAAGCGCTTCGACGGCACGATCAAGTGCCAGGTCGATCTCACCTTTGACCCAAGTCAAGGGGCCCAGATCGAATTCGGTTGCCGCGTTCATAAGCTCTCGCGAATCTCGCTCAACTGACCTTGAAGCCCGCGACCGAGCCCTTCAGTTCGGATGCCAGGGAACTAAGTTCTTCGACCGCCGCCGCAGTACGTTCCGTGCCGGCGGTAGTCTGCTCGGTGACGCTCAGGATCGCCTGCATCAGCTTGGCGACATCGGTCGCCGATGTGGCCTGGTCCTGGGTCGACGCCGAGATCCTGTCGATTAGATCCGAAAGGTTGTGCGACACCAGGCCGATCTCGGTCAGCGCCTGACCGGCCGCATCCGACAATTTCGCACCTTCCACCACCCCTTGGGTCGATTTCTCCATGGCCGATACAGCGTCCTGCGTATCGGTTTGAATAGTTTTGACGATCGCGGCAATCTGCTTGGTTGCCTCGGCCGACCGCTCCGCCAGCCGCTGCACTTCCTCGGCCACCACCGTGAAGCCGCGACCCGCCTCGCCCGCCGAAGCGGCCTGGATCGCGGCATTCAGGGCCAGCACATTGGTCTGCTCCGTAATGTCGGAAATCAGTTCAACGATTTCGCCGATCTCCTGGGAACTTTCCCCGAGGCGCTTGATCCGCTTCGAGGTCTCCTGGATCTGGTTACGGATTTCGTTCATGCCCTTGATCGAGTCCTCAACGGCCCTCGTACCCTTCTCGGCAGCAGCCAGCGATTGGCGAGCGACTTGGGCCGATTGGGTCGCGCTGCTCGAGACCTCACTCATCGAACGCGCCATTTCGAGCGCCGACTGGCCGGCATCCTGAATTTCGCGAGATTGCTTTTCGGCGGCAGTCAACAGTTCGATGGAAGTCTGGCGGGCGATCTCGGTCGCCGTCGTCACTCGGTTCGCCGCATCGTTGATGCGGCCGACCAGCAGACGAAGTTCCTCAATGGTGTAGTTGATTGAGTCGGCAATGGCGCCCGTGATGTCCTCGCTCACCGTCGCGTTGGTTGTCAGGTCGCCGTCGGCCAGATCACCTAGCTCGTTCATTAGTTGCAAAATGGCGTCCTGGTTCTCGCGGTTGGTTCGCTCAGAAACCTGACGCTGCAATTCCGCATCCTCGGTACGGCGCCGCGCGTCATCGAGATAGACCTTGGCCAGCAAGGAGAGGACAGCCACCGCCAATGCCGCCAGGACAATCAGCAGAACGATGAAGAACCAGCGCTCGGAGAGCTCCTGCTGAAAGCCGGCAGCCAGATCGTCGGTCGCCTTCAGCAACTCCTCGCTGCCACGGAAGATGCGAGCACCCGCCTGTTTGGACAGAACCAGCGGCTGCATGTTGTCGAGAATCCCACCGATCGCTGCCTGATAGGACTTGAAGGCATTGTCGAGTTCCACCAGCTTCTCGCGTGTATCCGAGTCGCCGCCACCCTTGTGCAGCCCCTGAAGGATATCGCGGAAGGCATTGGTATCCTTGCCCAGCAGGAAGGCCACTTCCGGATTGATTTCGTCACCGACCAGCAGTGCCGACGCGTTTTTGGCGATCCGTTGCGTCAACATGACCAACTGGTTTGCTGACGCAATTTCCCGCGCTCCGGCGCCAGCTTGCAGCTTGAGGGCGGCAACCTGCTCGGACAGTTCCAGCATCGCCGGGTTTTCGTTGTCGATGGTGGTCACGCTCTTGCCCAGTGCAATCAGGTTTGCCTCCTGCTCGATAACCGTCATCGCGTCCTTCTCGGTTTCCGCCCAGATCCTGGTCAGCGTCTCAAGCTGCGCTTGCACGGCAGCCGGCGAAGGCGGCACGTCCGTACCGGCAATCTCGCCGCCCGAAGTCAACCGATCCAGCAGACGGCTGAATGTCTCCCGTGAATCCTTCAGTTGCGCGAAGGCGGCCGGATTTCCCTGCAAGGCCAGGGTTGATGCCTTGGCCAGACGTTGCGAGAGCATGCGCATTTCGCCCGATGCCGCGACGTAAGCGGTGTCGTACGTCAAACTGCGATTGTTGAAAATGACTAGAATGGCGATCGCGAGCAGCAACACAACGAATATGCCGCCCAGAGTCTTCATCTGCTTGATGACGGGTTGCTGTGCGAACGATCCCGGTAGCCAGGACAACCCACCAGCCGATGTCGCCGCAGAAGCCTTAGCTGCCTTCCTGGGCGCGTCCGCACCTTCCTTGCCACCATGACCAGGGTTCTTCGAGCTCAACGCCATCTCTATCCTCTGCTCTGGGTCACGGACAATCAAACCCCGATGTTCATGAAATCGTTATCGGCAAGCAGGTCGCGCACCGAGAGTTTTCGCCAGATTTGACCCTGGCTGTCAGAAAAGCGTGCCGCACCCCAGGCCGGTGCTGCCGAATCGACCGATTCGCCGACGAAGTCTTCGGGATTTTTCAGGCCCAGCATACGATTGACCAGTAATGCCACGTTCGCCCCGTACTTGCTGCCAACCAGAAGCAGGCGCGTACTGCTGTTCTGCGGCGTCGGCGTACCCCCGCAAAAGACCGAGAAATCAGCCACTGCGTAGAGGCTCCCGCGGATATTGCCGATACCGGCAAACCATGGTTGTGTCAGCGGAACGGGGGTCAGTTTCAGCGCCTGGACAATCTCGCCGCCGTCGGACAGGTCGACGAGCCAGTTTTCGTCACCGACCAGCACTCCCAGCCACGAAGATGTGCTGCGTCCGTGCGCGGCGCCGGTGAGGCGCCCCGAAAGGTATTCCTGAAAATCGCGAAGACTGGTTTTTCCTGCCATCTGGATCAGGGAAGCTCGGCAATCTTCTTGAGCAACTCTTCCGGATTGACCGGCTTCACGACATAGTCGGCAGCACCCTGCCGCAATCCCCATATCTTGTCGGTTTCCTGCCCCTTGGAGGTACACACGATGACTGGAATATGCCGCGTTTCCTCATCACGCGTCAGTGTGCGGGTTGCCTGAAAGCCGTTGAGTCCCGGCATCACGATATCCATCAGGATCAGGTCCGGCTTCGTCGCCTTGGCCTTGGCAATTCCTTCTTCGCCGTTCTCGGCAGTGGTCACGTGATAGCCGGCCTTGGTCAGAAAGTCCACCGAAAAGTACCTTTCGGTCGGAGAGTCGTCAACGACGAGTATATTTTTGACGGGCATTATTTCTCCATGAATACTAAGAAGCTTCCGGGGCGGACGGCAGGGCGAAGGTGGCAACGGTCTGCAACAGGCTATCCTTGGTAAAAGGCTTGGTCAGGTAATGATCGGAGCCGACCATGCGTCCCCTCGCCCGATCGAAAAGTCCGTCCTTCGAGGACAGCATGATCACCGGCGTTGCTTTGAAACGCGGATTCTTCTTGATCAGGGAACAGGTCTGGTATCCGTCGAGACGAGGCATCATGATGTCGCAGAAGATCAACCTGGGCTGGTGGTCGGCGATCTTGGCCAGTGCGTCGAATCCGTCTTCCGCAAGCACGACCTGACATCCGGCCTGAACGAGGAATATCTCCGCGCTCCTCCGGATTGTGTTGCTGTCGTCAATCACCATTACCTTGACGTCGCGCAGTTTAGATAGATCAGCCAATCGAGTCCCCTTGCTCCTCGTCAGGGAGCCTTCCCAGCGCAGCATCATACTACGCCGACTTCAAAACTCCATCATTTCAAAATCGAATTTCCGCGCCCCGCATTCGGGACAAACCCAGTTCATCGGGACATCCCCCCAGCGGGTTCCCGGCGGAATTCCTTCCGCCGGGATACCCAATGCCTCATCATAAATGAAACCGCAGATCAGACACATCCATGTTTTGCTATTTGTTTCGTTGTTCATTTGGTGGCGTTCGATGGCAGCCGGATTCGGATAAAATCCGCTCAATCTTACCCAATCGCCGCCTTGCGCGCCATGTCCGCGGCAATTCATGACTACCGCAACTCCAATTCCCCCGCTTGTCCTGGCATTTGCCGCCAGCGATCCCACTGCTGGTGCCGGCGTTCAGGCGGACTCCCTGACCCTGGCCAGCCTCGGTTGCCATCCCCTGTCAGCGCTGACCGCATTGACGGTCCAGGACACCGTCGGCGTCAAAGGCGTGCATGCCGTTGCCGCCGACCTCCTGGAGCGCCAGGCGCGAACGCTGCTCGACGACATGCAAGTGGCGGTCTTCAAGATCGGCGTACTCGGCAGCGTAGAAAACGTCGTCGCCGTTGCCGGAATCCTGGCCGATCATCCCGACATTCCCGTTGTCTTCGACCCGGTGCTGGCCTCGGGGCGCGGCGACGATTTCTCTGGCGAAGCGATCATTGCCGCGATGCGCGAATTCCTGTTGCCGCGGACCACGTTACTGACTCCAAACGCCCCGGAGGCGAGACGGCTTGCCAAATACCAGGACGACGAAGACGAACCCGGAATCGAACTCTGCGCGCAACGCCTGATCGCGATGGGCGCGCAATACGTCCTGATCACGGGAACGCACGAAGTGACCCCGGAGGTCATCAATACCCTGTATGGCCCGGGCGGCGTGATGCGCCAGGATCGCTGGGAGCGCCTGCCCGGGAGTTATCACGGCTCGGGGTGCACCCTGGCATCGGCAATCGCTGGCCACCTCGCCGGGGGCGCCAGCATCGACGATGCCGTGCGCTATGCGCAGGACTACACCTGGCAGACACTGGTCCACGGTTTCCGGCCCGGCGGGGGCCAGTTCATCCCGGACCGCTTCTTCCGGGCCCGCAGCGAAGGCGATAAGGTTGCGATGAGCCAAGGTGGAGATGATGGCGATGGCCGATAAGTTGCGCGGACTCTACGCGATTACGCCGGAATGCAGCGATCGCAACCGCCTGCTGGCCGACGTCGAAGCCGCGTTGCGTGGTGGCTGCCGCTTCGTGCAGTACCGCGACAAGGCCAGCGCTGCCCCCGAGCGCGTGGCCCGGGCACATGCCCTGCGCCGGCTTACGCTGGATTTCAACGCCAGGCTCCTGATCAATGACGACATGGCCTTGACCGTTCTGGTCAAGGCCGATGGTATCCACCTCGGCCGGGACGATGGCAACCTGGTCGCGGCTCGTGCCATTCTTGGGTCGGAAAGGCTCCTCGGCGCGTCGTGCTATGCCGACTTCGCGGTGGCGCGCAAGGCCGCCGCTGCCGGAGCCGATTACGTCGCGTTTGGCGCCATTTTTCCATCGCTCACTAAGCCAAATGCCGTGTCTGCCGCGGTCGACCTGTTTTCTCGGGCCAAAACCACGTTGACCGTGGCAAGCTGCGCCATCGGCGGCATCACGCTCGCCAATGCGCCAGCCCTGGTCGCCGCTGGCACCGACCTGCTCGCCGTCATCAGCGACCTGTTTGGCGCACCGGACATCGCGGCTCGTGCCGCTGCCTATCAACGCCTATTCGAGGAAGTACAACCATGAGCACACGCAACGAGCAGCTTTTCGCACGCGCCCAGCGCCACATTCCCGGCGGCGTCAATTCGCCGGTGCGCGCTTTCCGTTCGGTCGGCGGCACGCCCTGTTTCTTCCAGAAGGGTGTCGGCGCGAAAGTGCAGGATGCCGATGGCAAGTGGTACACCGATTACGTCGGCTCTTGGGGTCCGCTGATCCTCGGCCATGCCCACCCGGAAGTCATCGCCGCCGTCCAGGCTGCCGTCGTCGACGGCCTGACCTTCGGCGCGCCGACCGAGCGCGAGGTCGAAATCGCTGATCTGCTGTGCGAACTGGTGCCGTCGATGGATATGGTGCGCCTGGTCTCCTCGGGCACCGAGGCGACGATGAGCGCCATCCGCCTGGCACGCGGCCATACCGGCCGCGACGTGCTGATCAAGTTCGAAGGCTGTTACCACGGTCATTCTGACAGCCTGCTGGTCAAGGCCGGTTCCGGCGCACTGACCTTCGGCAACCCATCTTCCAGCGGCGTGCCGGCCGATCTGGCGCGGCACACCATGGTGCTGGCCTACAATAATCCGCAGGAATTGGTAGACGCCTTTGCGAAACATGGCGACAAGATCGCCGCTGTCATCGTCGAGCCGGTGGTCGGCAACATGAACCTGATCGCACCGACGCCGGAATTCCTGAAAGCCATGCGCGAGCAGTGTACAAAACACGGCGTCGTGCTGATTTTCGACGAAGTAATGACTGGCTTCCGCGTCGACCTCAATAGCGCCCAGGGGCTGTTCGGCATCACGCCTGACCTGTCCACATTCGGCAAGGTGGTCGGTGGCGGCATGCCGCTCGGCGCTTTCGGCGGCAAGCGCGAAATCATGGAACAGATCGCTCCGCTCGGCCCGGTCTACCAGGCCGGCACCCTGTCCGGCAATCCGGTCGCCACGGCCGCCGGGCTGGCGACGCTGAAGCTGATCCAGGCCTCCGGCTTCTATGAAAATCTGACCACCAGGACCAAAGCGCTGTGCGACGGTCTGGTCGCCGCAGCCAAAGAACATGGCGTCGCCTTTGCCGCGCAGAACATCGGCGGCATGTTCGGCCTTTATTTCTCCGAAAACTGCCCGACGACCTACGACGAAGTGCTGGCCTGCGACAAGGAGGCCTTCAACCGCTTCTTCCACGCCATGCTCGACGCCGGCCATTATTTCGCGCCGTCGGCTTTCGAAGCCGGTTTCGTTTCCGCCGCGCATTCGGATGCCGACATCGCGGCGACCGTCGTCGCCGCCGCCGACTATTTCGCCAGTCTCAACTGAGCACAGGCTGCGCCCGGAGCGTTGTGACGGCCTCCGGCCGCGAGCCATTGATCCACCCCGAGCTGAGCAGCAACCCGGCGGTAGCATTTTTTGGAACGACGATCAGGCACTCTTGGTGGCGACGGCTCGCGGGCGTTTGGGCTGCCGTTTCTCGAAATAGCGCAGGCCAAAGAACATTAAGGCTCCGACCAGGATCACGAAGACCGTAAAGAGTTCGTAGGCAAACCACATCGGCAACTCGAACGCCTGCGCCATCGTCGAAAACTCGGACATGCCGCCCATGCCAGCGAGAACGTTGATCGGCATGAAGACGACGCTGAGTACCGTCAGCCGCTCGATCTTCCTGTTCGCGTTGATGTTGATCGCACTGTCCGTGGCATCCATCAGGAAGTTGATCTTGTTGAACAGGAAGGCCGTGTGCCCATCGAGGGACTCGATGTCGCGCAGAATCTCGCGCACATCCGAAAGCTGAACCTTCGACAGCAACTTGCCGCGCATCAGGAAGGACAGGGCGCGCCGGGTATCCAGCACGCTGCGGCGGGTGCGTCCGTTGATGTCCTCGGCCTCGGCGGCGCCGGCCAGTATCTGTGACGCTTCGACATCGGTAATCGCTGACCTGAGTACCTGCGTGCCGACTCGCTCCAGTTCGCCATAGACGCCCTCGAGGGCGTTCGCCGAGTACTCCACGTCGGCGGCGTAGAGGTCGAGCAGGACGTCCGTGCCAGACTTCACATAACCCGGCTGACTGCGGGCGCGCAGTCTTTGCAGGCGGAAGACTGGCAGTTCCTCACTGCGCACCGAAAAAAGGATGTCGTTGTGCACGATGAAGCCAACCGCCACGTTGCGTGACCCCGCGTCGAGATCGAGGAGAAAGTCGGAACGCAGGTGGACCTCGCCGTTGTCCTCGACGTAGTAGCGCGCACTCGATTCGAGGTCGTTCAGGTCTTCCGGGTCCGGGATTTCCAGTCCATAGTGCTTGCTGACCCAGCTGCGCACGCGCGCCGTCGGCGCCACCAGGTCGACCCAGATCGGCTTGATGTTGGCAAGCAGGGCCGGACGATCGACAGTTACCTGGCGCAGCCGGCCGTTCTGAAGTTCGAAGGCGTTGACCATCACCTTGCTGCTGGTGTGCTGGCCGTCGCCGATCAGTTCCTCGGCGACGTCCTCGGCCAGCAGGTCGAGAATGCCGTCGAGGCGATCCTCGGCGATCTCCTTCCAGGCTATCGCGCGATCGTCTTCCGGCAAGGCGCTGAGGACGACGGCGATCGCCACGGTCGGCATGGTGGCGAGGAAGGTTCGCAGCCGGAACTGCTGTTCGCGATGGAGGACATCCAGCAGTTCCTGGCGGGGGCCCTCCTGGTTCCGGGTTTCCTCGTCGTAAAAACGAGCCTTGGCGACCAAACCATTAACCTGGGCGAGGTCGTCCTTGACTTCTTTGGCGTCGGTCAGATCTTCGTCGGCATTTGGACTGGCGTCGTTCAGGTGGTCTTGCTGGGTCATGATCGAAATCCTCTTTGTTCCTTATCTGGCAATCGATCCGCGCGATTGCAGGTTACGGTTGGAAACGGTAGCCGACGCCGGTTTCCGTCAGGATATGGCGCGGGCGGGTCGGATCGGTCTCGAGCTTCTGCCGGAGACGCCCGACATAGATCCTGAGGTAGTGGTTCTTCTCACGGTTAGCCGGCCCCCAGACCTTGTCAATCAGGAAACCGTGCGTCAACACGCGGCCCGGATTACTCAATAGCTGGACGAGCAGATTGTACTCCCGCAGCGTCAGATGAACCTCCGCTCCCGCGCGCTGGATAACGTGTCGCGCAAGGTCCGCCTCGACATCGCCGAAGGCATGTAGGGCGCCTGCATTGCCGCGTATCTGGTTGCGGCGCAACATCGCCCGCACGCGGGCGCGCAGTTCGCCGACACCGAACGGCTTGGTCAGGTAATCGTCGGCGCCGGCATCGAGGGCGGCAATCTTGTCCGACTCGTCGGAGCGCGCCGAGAGGACGAGGATGGGAACGGTCGACCACACGCGCAGCTCCCGGATGAAGTCGACGCCGTCGCGGTCCGGGAGCCCGAGGTCGAGAACCACCAGGTCCGGGCGCTCGCGCGCTGCCAGGTCGAGACCCTGGGCGACCGATCCGGCCTCGCACGCCCGGCACGATTCATCGCGGAGGGCGCTGCAGACGAAGCGCCGGATCTGCGGCTCGTCTTCGACGACCACGGCGAGGGGTGACAGCGTGTTCAAGTTTCGTCCTCGATCGTGACCGGCGGCGTCAGGCACGGCAGCGTGAACCGCACGCAGGCGCCGCTGACGCTGTTCTCGGCTCGGATGCTTCCATCATGCGCATCGACGATGGCCTTGCAGATGGCGAGTCCGAGTCCGGCACCCGGAATGCAGGATTCGTTCGTTCCACGCACGAAGAGATCGAACATCGACTCGATGCGTCCCGCCGGGAACCCGGAACCGTCGTTGCACACCGAGACCTCGAGATGCGTGGACGATTGCCGCGCCGCCAGCGAGATGCACGCGCCCGCTCGCGCATACTTGAAGGCGTTGTCGAGCAGATTGCAGAGGACCCGCTCGATCAGTACGGCGTCGAAGAACATCAGCGGCAGGTTGGGGGCCAGTTCAGCAGTCACGTGGCGGTCGGGTGCGACACTCTCGGACAGTCGCAGGCTGCTGCCGACGACATCCTCGAACGGCTGCCATTCCCGGCGCAACGGGGTGCTGCCGCTTTTCAGCCGCGCCATGTCGAGCAGGTTGGAGAGCAGCTTGTGCATGGCCCGTGCCTGGTCACGGATGATGCCGGCCGTTTCGGTGGCGTCGGCCGGCAGCGTCTCGCGCTGCTGGGCGAGGGTGTCGGCAAGACCGACCAGAGTGGTCAGGGGTGTGCGCAGGTCGTGTGACAGCGATGAGAGCACGGACGTGCGCAGGCGTTCGTCAGCGACCATGAGTTCGGCCTTCTGCGCGGCCTCGGCGTAGTGAAGACGCTCGAGTGCGAGTGCCGCGAGAGACGTCAGAGCCTCGACCGCCTTGTGCTGCTCGTCGGCAAGCGGGGCATGGTCGTCCAGCGGCGTCACGGCAAGTACGCCGCGAACCCGCGTCACGGTGCGCAGTGGAAAACAGGTGATGCCGGCTCCGGCGTGGTCGGCGAGGCGATCATCGTCGCCGACGTCAAGGAGATTTCCACTCAGGCCGCGATTGCTCAGGTAACGCTGCATTGCCTCGAGAATCTGGGTGACGTCATGGGCGCCGGCCATGTCCCTCGCCGCCTCGTAGAGTTGGCGAGTCTCCCGCTCGCGCGCCCGGGCCTCATGGGTCTTCGCGGCAGCCCGTGAAACGAGCTGAGCCGTCACCAGGCCGACTGCGAGCATGATCACAAAGGTCAGCACATGCTCGGCATCGCCGAAGAATAGGAAGTGATGCGGCGAGTCGAAGTAGTAGTCGAACAGCGCGACGCTCAGGAACGAGGCGACGACGGCGGGTCCGCGACCGAGAAAAGTGGCAACAAGAAACACCGTGAGCAGGAAGAGCATCACAATGTCGGGCAGATCGAGGTGATCCCGCAAGGGGAACGCGACGGCCGCCGTCAGGCAACAGGCCGCGACGGCCGCCATGTAATCGGCGGCGCGGCGGGTCGATGCGGACTGCAGCGTGACTGCGAAGGACATGGAATCCGGCCAGTGGTGTCGAGCGGCAGGCAGTTTCCCACTCTCCGCATAAATTAGGTGTAAACATTGCCGGAAATGGTTGATCGACGGCGTGTGAACGCGGAAATTCTGACGCGATTCGCTGTTGTCGCAAGTGCGACCAGCGAGGTGCCGGTCAGGGAATTTCGGCCGCCGGCATGCGCGCGAGAATGATCGCGGTCTTGCGCCCGAGGCCGGGTGCATTGCGATTGCGGTCGTAGAAGCGGGGATTCGGCACGATCCCCGCCAGCCGGGCAGCCTGCTCCGGACCAAGCTGGCCAGCACCGATGCCGTAGTAGTGGCGGGCGGCCGCTTCGGCGCCAAAAACGCCGTTGCCCCACTCGATGACGTTCAGATAGACCTCGAAAATCCGGCGCTTGCTCCACAGGTTTTCGAGCATCAGCGTGATGACGGCTTCTTCGGCCTTGCGGAAATAGGATTTTGTCGGCGTCAGGAAGAGGTTCTTCGCCAGTTGCTGGCTGATGGTCGACCCCCCGGCAACGGTCCGCCCGCGCTTCTGATTCTTCTCCATGGCCTTCTGGATGCCTTCCCAGTCGAAGCCTTCATGATCGACGAACCTGGCGTCTTCCGAGGCGATGATGGCGCGTTTGAGATGAGGCGAAATCCGCTCATAGGCGACCCACTGCTTCTTCAAACGGGCGTCGGGATTCTTCTCGCGCAACTCGCCCAAGCGAATTTCCATAAAGCGCGTCGTGCCCGGGTCAACCCATTTCCACAGCAGCACCCAGCCGAGCAGCCACAACTGCCAGATGAGGAAGACGCCGATCAGGCCGAGCAATGCCCACTTGAACCAGCGGCCCAGCCGGCTCATGCCGGCAGTTGTTCGCGAAGTTCCGCGAGTACCTGCGCGCTGTCCGGCCGCACCCCGCGCCAGACGAAAAAAGCCTCGGCCGCCTGCTCGACCAGTATGCCGAGACCATCAGCCAGACGGGCAGCGCCCTGTTCGCGGGCCAGCGCGAGAAATGGCGTCTCACCCTTGCCGTACATCATGTCGTAGGCGAGGCTGCCGGAAGCGAAGATGCCGGCCGGCAAAGGCAGCGTCGCCCCGGAGAGGCTGGCCGAGGTGGCGTTGATGACGACATCGAATGTTCGGCTAGCGGTTTTGGCAAAGTTTCCGGCGTTGACCGTGGCAAGGTCGGAAAACTGTCCTGCCAGCGTCTCCGCCTTGTCGCCGCTGCGGTTGGCAATGAACAGACCGGTCGGCTGGCGCTCGAGAAGCGGCGCGATGACGCCGCGTGCGGCGCCGCCGGCCCCGAGCAGCAGAACACGCCGGCCGGCCAGCGGAAATCCCAGATTGACCTCGATGTCGCGGACCAGGCCGGCACCGTCGGTGTTGTCGCCGAAAATTTCATTCCTCCCAAAAGCGAGTGTGTTGACCGCTCCCGCCCGCTCCGCGCGCGCGCTGCGGCGGCTGCACAGACCGAAGGCCTCCTCCTTGAAGGGGAGAGTGACATTCGCCCCCTTGCCGCCGGCGGCGGCGAAGTCGCCAACCGCCGCGGCGAATCCATCAAGCGGGACGAGAATCGCTTCGTAGCTCAGGTCCTGATGGCACTGCGCCGCGAACCGGGCATGAATGGCCGGCGACCGGGAATGGGCAACCGGATTCCCGATCACGCAATAGCGATCGGTCATTTTGCCGAGACCTGGTCGCCCTGAGTGAAATACCAGGTCCGGGTGATCTCAAGAATGTCGGTGTCACGCCGTATGTCCGGAGGGAACGGGGAGTAGGGCGATGCCATCTGGACGATCCGCTTTGCCGCATCGTCGAGCACGCGGTAACCGGAAGAACGGTTGATGTCCACACGATTGAGGCTGCCGTCATAATTGATCGAAACGGTCAGCACCAGCGAACCGTAGAGCTTGCCGCGCGCGGCTGCGGGGTAGTTCATGGTACCTATGCGTTCGACCTTGCGGCGCCAGTCCTCGATGTACTGGGCAAAGCGATATTCCTCTGTCCTTGCCCCGATGAACTTCTTGCGCGGACGCTTGTTGTACTCATCGACGCTCTTGTTGATTTCGCCTTCCAGTCGCGCCATCGCCCGCGCCGATTCGGCAAGATCGAGGCCGCTGACGCTGGTCACGGGTTTTGGCTGCTCCGCGGCATTGCGCGCGGCGGCGACGGCGCGCGCCGTTTTGGCTTCGGTCAGCATCTTCTGCTGGGCGACTTCGAGTTCACGAAACCGGCGCTGCATGCGCTCGATTTCAGTGCCCGTAGTCTGCTGCGGGGTCGGCGGCAATGGTGTCTTGAGTCTGCGGTTCTCGTCGGTATTGCCGCCGCCGTCAAGATTGGCCTGGGCCAGCGCCTGCGGATCGGTCGGCTTCCTGGCGGACTTGGCATTGACCAGGACGATGTCGAGCGCCTTTTCGCGCATCGCCTTCGAGGCGTCCGGAAAACTGAAGTGCAGGGTCAACAGCAGTGCGTGGACCGCCAGCGAAATACTGATCGCCAGCAACAACCGGCGGTTGCCGGGTACCACGGGCTGCCATGAAAGCGTTGCCACGCTCACTGAACCTCCTCCTCTATCGATTCGGCCAAGGCTTCATCCATGACGGAAAGATAGCGGCAAGTGAGCTCCGGGCCAAGCAGGTCGATGGTCTCGACTGACAGGCGAACCCGCCGACCCTGCCCGATATCAGCCGGCAGCGACGGTATGCGCAGCACCAGTGGCAAATGAGCGAGCTTGACCAGTTGCTCGCGGCGTACCGTCGCGTCGATTTCGCTGATACCGTGCTGCTGCAGCCAGCGCAGGCACCAGTAACGCTCTATCAGGCGCTGGAAATCGGCATAGGCGCCATAAGTTGCCTCGAAATCGCGCATCGTGCCAAACAGTTCGGCCGATTTCTGGGAAAACGGTGGTGTTTCGCCCTTCAGGCAGGCAATCAGCTGCCATTGATTGACCAGATCGCAATAGCGGCGTAGCGGCGAGGTCATCCAGGCATATTGCGCCACGCCCAGGCCTTCATGCGGCAATGGCGAGGTGGTCATGCGCGCCTTGCCCTGCGTCTGTGCACGATACAGGCAGGCAATGTTCTTATCGGCGAGCAGGCCGCCCCAAATCGAGTTGGCGACGATCATCAGTTCGGCAACCAGCTTGTCGAGCGGGCTGCCACGCTTACGTTCGCTGATCTCGACCGTGCAGGCATCGGGATCGGCCAGGTCGCCAATAATCTCGAAGTTGTAGTCGTTGATGCCCTGCGTCGCCGAAGGTTTGCCGCGCCGGCCTTCGCAGGCATTGGCGAAATGCCACAGATGAACCAACTCATCCTTGAACGGCATCTCGGGCAGTGGCCCGTTGACCGTTTCTGTGTTGAACCAGGGCTCAACATCGTGATGGCGCAGGTTGGTGGCGATATGCACCATCTCCAGTCGCGATTCGTGGGAAATCAGCTCGAAAACGTCGTTGACCGTCAGATAGAGCGAGACCGCCGGGCAATCGACGCCGCCGGTCAGCGTGTAGTTCTGCACCACGGCATCGGGCAGCATGGTGATCTTGTTGCCGGGCATGTAAACCGTCGACAGCCGGGCACGCGAGACGCCATCGAGCGGCGAGCCGTGTTCGATAGCCATGCCAGGCGCGGCGATATGAATACCGATGCGCGAGCCGATACCGGGCAGTTTGACGACCGACAGCGCATCGTCGATTTCGGTGGTGCTGGCGTCGTCGATCGAGAAGGCGCGGACATCGGCACGCGGCAGATCGCGCGGCAGCGTCGGCGCTTCGAGCGCCGGGAAGGCGATGCCCTTAGGAAACTGCTCGTGCAGAAAGCGCTTGAAATGCAGATGATAGGCCGACTTGATGGCGCCGCATTTGAACAGCAGTTGCGCCGCCGTCAGACCGGTTTCGCCGCAGGCCGTCTCGAAAGCCTTGGTTTCCGGCTTGTTGCGGTCCGGCGCGTAGAGCAGGGCGTCGGTCAGCGTGCCAATTTCCGGCGGCAGCCGAAATTCCTTGAGTTCGGCGATCCAGGCATCCATCGCCAGCGCCTGCTGGCGCTTCTTTTCCAGACTGGCCAGCGCCGCCGTGAGAATCTCGGGCGGCGCCTTGCGGAAGCGGCCTTTGCCTTTGCGGTGAAAATAGACGGGCGCCGCGTGCACAGCCAGCAGCACCGCAGTCGCTTCGACCGGCGCCGGATCGTGGCCGTAGTAATCGCGGGCGAAATCGAGAAACGAGAACTCGCCGTCATTGACGCATTCCCACAGGAAATCCGGCTCGATCTCTTCGGCGAGCGGCGTCGCCTGTTCCAGCAGGTTGCCCGCCGCTGGCTTGTCGAAACGCAGCAATACCGTCGCGGCCTTGATCTTGCTGCGCTTGCCGGTCGGCATTTCGACCTGCAAGGAGCTATCGTTGTCGGCCATGATACTGCCGGCCTTGAAGCCGCCATCTTCTTCGAACAATACATTCATCGGTGGATTATAACCCCGAGAATTCAATGATTTGCGGCATGAACTCGGCAAACCGCGTGAAGCTGTGGTCGCCCCCTGGCAGCACTGTCTGGCGGCAGCCGGCATAAAATTCGGCCGCCTGCTGCCAGTCGAGAACCTCGTCGCCGGTCTCGCACAGCAGCCAGTAACGCCCGGGGGTCGGGCGAACGACCTGGGCCGCCAGTTGCTCTGCGTGCTGGGTGGTGAAGATGAAGCGCTCGCCAGTGTGGAAATTGGCGTGCTCGCCGACGAACGCCTCCGGCTCCAGCCGGTGGACCACAGCCGGGTTGATCAGCACCGCGTTCAGACCGAACTTCTCCGCCAGATGGTTGGCGTAGTGCCCGCCTAGCGACGAGCCGACCAGCGTCACTGGTCCGTCAGCCACCTCGATCAAGGTGCTGATATTGGCGATCACCTCGTCAGGCACCGTGGACAGTTGCGGACAGACGAAGCGATCGGCCAGTCCGCGCCCGGCCATGTAGTCGCCGAGTAGCCGCGATTTGGCCGAGGCCGGCGACGAGCAGAAGCCGTGCAGGTAAAGGATCAGTTGACGGTCCATTCAACCCAGCCGAAATGTGCAGTCGCCAGCACGACGATACCAAACACGATGCGATACCACGCAAAGACCGTGAAATCATGGCTGGATATGTAACGAAGCAACCAGCGCACGCAGAGGAATGCCGAAATAAAGGCGGAAACGAAGCCGACCACCCACATGCCGAGGTCGTCAAGGCTGAGCAGGGCGCGTTCCTTGTACAACTGGTAAGCGGTCGCTGCGAACAGGGTCGGAATGGCGAGGAAGAATGAAAACTCGGTCGCCGCCTTGCGTGAAAGCCCGAACAGCAGGCCGCCGATGATCGTCGCGCCGGAACGCGAGGTGCCCGGAATTAGCGCGCAGGCCTGCGCCAGCCCCAGTTTGAGCGCGTCGAGCGAGGTCATGTCGTCAACGGTTTCGACGCGGATGGCATGCGTTCGCCGCTCGGCCCAAATAATTACGAAGGCGCCGACGATGAAGGCGAGCGCCACCGGTACCGGCTTGAACAGATGGGCCTCGATTGCCTTCTTGAAAAGCAGTCCGAGTACAGCGAGTGGCATGAAGGCGATGGCGAGGTTGAGCACCAGCCGATTCGCCAACCGGTCGTGGCCCAGACCGCGAAAAACCCCGACAATCCGCGTCCGATACTCCCAGACGACAGCCAGGATCGCTCCCGATTGGATGACGATCTCGAACAGCTTGCCGCGATCGTCATTGAAATTCAGCAGGTCGCCGGCAAGAATCAGATGGCCGGTCGAGGAAATCGGCAGGAACTCGGTCAGCCCCTCGACGATGCCGAGGATGAGGGCTTTGAGCAGGAGAATCGGGTCCATGGTATGTAGCCTAGAATGCGAGGCCGCATTCTACTATTCTGGCCGGGTGCGCGCCTCAAGATCGCTCAGCCAGCGCAGGGCATGCTCGCGCGACGCACCGCACATCTCAAACGAAGGCTGCAGGCCCGCACAACAGGCTGGCCGTTCAGGTTGGTCAAAAACCGTGCAGCGCAACCGGGCGTCCAGATATCGGCAGAGTGTGCCGGCCGCCTTGCCGAGCGAGGAAATCGACGGCGAAATACAGCAAGCTGCGCAGTAGGGGCGACACTCCATCGTGGCGGGCTCAGGATATTTTTTCGGAGGAAGTGGGCGGACGGGAAGCAGCGGTAGCGGCCTCTTGCTGTGCAATCATGTTTTCTGCCAAGGTCAGATAAAGCGGACGCGAGATGAGGCGGGAAACCGTTGAAGCAATCAGCGCGGTGGCCATCAGGTCCATGACCAGGCTGTAGCCATTGACCATTTCCATGACAATAATGAACGAGGTGATCGGCGCCTGCGTCGCCGCTGCCATAAAGCCGACCATGCACAACACGATGACCGTCGGCGCGATGGCCTGTCCACTCAGGAGAGGAGCCAGATCACGTCCGATTCCGGCACCGATGGCCAGTGACGGTGCAAAAATGCCGCCAGGCAACCCGGTCAGGTAGGCGGCCACGGTTGCGATGAACTTGGCCGGCCCGAAATACCAGGGTACCGACTCATACGACGCCAGCACCGCGCGCGTTTCCGCGTAGCCGCTCCCCCAGGTCAGGCCGCCGCTGGCCCAGCCCACACCGGCGATGAGCAAGCCGAGCAGCGCGGCAAAACGGTAGGGACTGACTTTTTTGAACTCGGCCACACGACCGGTCCAACCAGTCGCCGCCAGGACCAGCATGCGCGCGAAGGTTCCACCGGCCATGCCGCTGACCAGCGCGCACAGCAGAATCGTCTGGAGCAGATCCGGCGTTTCACCGAGCACCGTCACGTAACCGAAATAATTGTGGTTGCCGAGAAAAGCCTGTGCCACTACGCCGGCCAGCACAATCGCCGTAATGACCACGCCGGACATGCGCGACTCGACGCTGCGCGACAACTCTTCAATCGCAAAGACAATTCCGGCCAGGGGCGTATTGAACGCCGCGGCAATTCCGGCAGCGCCGCCGGCAACCAGCAGGTGATGCTGCTGGATACGCAGGGTCGTCGGCAGAAGACGCCCGACAAAGGACATCAGACAAGCTCCTACCTGCACGGTTGGGCCTTCCCGGCCAAAGGAAAAACCCGAACCGACAGCAGCGATGCCGACAAGCACCTTGCCGAAGGCAATGCGCAAGGAAACCAGCGGGCGCCATGCCAAAGTCTTTGGCCGCTTCAGTTCCGCCATCACCTGCGGAATGCCGGAACCTTCCGCCCCCGGAAAATAGGTGCGCGTCACCCAGAGCAGGCCAGCGCCGGCGGCGGGCGTCAGAATAAAGGGTAGCCACGGGTATTCGGCAACCCATTTGGAAAAGAAATGCTTCGCATCCTCCGACAGCAGTGCAAACCCGACCGCCGCCAGACCCACGGCGACCGCCGCCAGCCAGAAAACAGCCCGCCCAACCCACAGGCGCCCCTGGGCAAGAAGGTAGGTTTGATTGGCGCGCACATAAACTTGTGCCTGGCCGACGCGATGCTCCGCTCGATCAAGCAGGTGCAGCGTATATTGGCGCAGCCGTTCAAATCGAGGCATCAATATGGATTGGCGTTTTCAGGGGTCGCGAGGAGGGGAGAAAATTGCACCAGCCGGCGGCTGGGACGCCTGCCATGCAGTTTAACGGCAATGTGGCTGCGGGAAAAATATTCTGCGAGGACGCGTCGCACAAACGCCCGGTTTGCAGCACATCTTGCTAAAAAACTGGTGATTTTTTACGGTCGACCGCAGAATTTGGCAAAAAAAGAAGGGCAGCCGCGTAGCTGCCCTTCTCCAGCGCCTCGGCTTCGGCGATGCCTCGCTGTGCCGCAAATTCACGTACATCCTGGGTGGTCCTTATCGAACAGAAGTGCGGGCCACACATCGAGCAGAAGTGGGCGACCTTGGCTGATTCCTTGGGCAGGGTTTCGTCGTGGAATTCACGCGCCTCGCTCAATGCGTTATTGTGAATCTGCGCCCCGGGGCGGCCTTTAGCGAGGGCGGCGGAGTGGGCGGCGAGCTTGTAGGTGATGATGCCGCTGGTGATGTGGTCGTAGCCCGGTGCGATGTCGATGCCTGGAATTGGTGTCTGGCTTCGGCTGAAATCACTGACAAGATTATGGTTGGGAACTGCGGTAACATCTCAGCATGAATAACGGTATTTCTTGGGGGTAGATGATGGACTTGCTATTGTGGCGACACGCCGAGGCGGAGGAAGGCGAAGATGATCTCAAGAGGCGCCTGACCGAGCGCGGCCGCAAGCAGGCGCGGATCATGGCGAAGTGGATAGGCGAACACCAGCCGAGGGATCTGCGCATCATCGCCAGTCCTGCGGTGCGAACGCAGCAGACGGTGGCGGCGTTGAAGCTGCCGTTCGAGACCATACGCACGATCGGCCCCGATGCCGGGGTTACCGACTTGATTTCGGCATGCGGCTGGCCGGACGCCAGTGGCGCCGTGCTTGTCGTGGGTCACCAGCCTGTTCTCGGGCGTTTGGCGGCACTTCTTCTTGCAGGTCAGGAAGCCGAATGGACGATCAAGAAGGGTGCTCTCTGGTGGTTGAGCAACCGCACCCGCGGTGGTGAAACACAGACAGTGCTGCGGGCGGTTATTCCCGCTGAACTGCTCGAATAGGCACCTTCCCCAATCCGGCATGTGATCCAGTTGCCTGGGGCGATCAAGCGGCCGCGCTGCCGAGAAGGATGGTTGCAGCGCCGGCGGCGGCTGGCGGTCGAGTTATGGATCGTCGGGTACGGTAGGCGGTTTACTGTCGTCGCGGGCAAGGCGTCCCGCCAAAACCTGACGTTCAACTTATGATATAGGAGCCGCAGCCGGTTGCGATCAGCAGCCCGGTTTCGTTTTCCAGCGTCATCTGCACCGAAGCGATGCGGCCGCCGAGACGGGTGACCCGTCCGGTGGCCGTGAATCGGGTGCCGTTGCCTTGGTGCAGGTAATCGACCCGCAGGTCGATGGTGCCGAGACGTCCGAAGCGACTGGCGACCTGAACGGCCGTTTCGCTCGAGAATTTCTCGCCGATTCCGACGGTTGCGGCAAACCCGCCAACCGTATCGAGCGCCGCGGATATGACTCCGCCATGCAGGCGGCCATGCAGGTAGTGGCCAACCAGATCAGGACGCATGGCGAAGGAAAGGGAAGCGGCGGCCGGGTCGAACGATTCGACGTGAAAGCCGATTACTTCGTTGAAACAAATCCGGTGCTCGAACATGTCGCGCAGAACCTCTTCGAGGCGCACCTGTTCTTGCGTGGATCGGCGGGGCAAGGAGTTGGCAGCGGTCATGGAATTCCAGCAACATGAAAAAGGGCGGCGGGATAACCGCCGCCCTTCGTCAGTTTAACCCCACAAGCTACTTCCTGCGCGGCGGCGGCACATCCGTACAGGTGCCGTGCGCCACTTCGGCCGCCATGCCGATCGTTTCACCCAGCGTCGGATGCGGGTGGATGGTTTTGCCGATATCGACCGCGTCGCAGCCCATTTCGATGGCCAGACAGACTTCGCCGATCATGTCACCGGCATTGGGGCCGACAATCGCGCCAGCGATCACGCGATGCGTTTCCGCATCGAAAATCAGCTTGGTAAAGCCGTAGTCGGCACCGTTGGCGATGGCTCGGCCGGAAGCAGCCCACGGAAATTTGGCGACTTCGATCTCGCGCCCTTCCTTCTTAGCCTGATCTTCGGTGACGCCAACCCACGCCACTTCGGGGTGGGTATACGCGACGCTCGGGATCACGCTGGCATCGAAGGCCGCCTTGTGACCGGCGGCGACTTCGGCGGCGACGTGCGCTTCATGGACGGCCTTATGCGCCAGCATGGGCTGGCCGACGAGGTCGCCGATGGCAAAGATGTGCGGCACGTTGGTCCGCATCTGCGCATCGACGTTGATGAAACCACGGTCGGTGACCATCACGCCAGCTTTTTCGGCGCCGATCTTGTTGCCGTTCGGCGTCCGGCCGGCGGCTTGCAGGATCATGTCGTAACGCACGGCGTCGGCATTCGGCGCAGCTTCGCCTTCAAATTTGACCCACAGGCCATCTTCCTTGGCATCGACGGCAACCGTTTTGGTCTTCAGCATGATCTTGTCGAAGCGGCTGGTGTTCTGCTTTTCCCAGACCTTGACCGCATCGCGGTCCGGCCCTTGCATCAGGCCGTCCATCATTTCGACGACGTCCACTTTGGCACCCAGAGTCGAATAGACCGTGGCCATTTCCAGGCCGATGATGCCACCGCCGATGACCAGCATTTTTTTCGGTACGAAGCGCAGTTCCAGCGCGCCGGTAGAATCGACGATGCGCGGGTCCTTCGGGATGAAGGGCAGGTGCATGGCGGCCGAACCGGCAGCAATGATGCACTTCTGGAACTTGATTATCTTCTTGACGCCGGTCTTTTCCTGGCTGCTGCCAGTGGTTTCTTCGACTTCGATGTGGCGTGGGTCGATGAAAGAACCATAGCCGCGCACGATGTCGACCTTGCGGCCCTTGGCCATGCCGGCCAGACCGCCGGTCAGCTTGCCGACCACCTTGTCCTTGTGGGCGCGCAGCTTGTCGATATCGACCTGCGGTGCGGCAAAAGTGACGCCGAGATCGTTGGCGTGCACGGCTTCCTCGATGACTGCCGCGACATGCAGCAGCGCCTTGGACGGAATGCAGCCGACGTTCAGACAAACGCCGCCGAGCGTCGCGTAACGCTCGACGATGATCGTCTTCATGCCGAGGTCGGCTGAACGGAAGGCGGCGGAATAGCCACCGGGGCCGGCGCCGAGGACGAGCATCTCGCACTCGAGGTCGGCACCGCCGGCGTGGCTGGCGGCAACCGGCGCTGGTGCTGCGGTCGACTCGGTTTTTGGTGCATTTTCCACGTTGACCGTGACAGCCGCTCCAGCTTCCACCTTGATCAGCACTACACCTTCGCTGACCTTGGACCCTACCTGGATCAAAACCTCCCTGACCACGCCGTCGACCGTCGACGGCACATCCATCGTCGCCTTGTCGGATTCCAGTGTGGCAATGGCGTCGTCCACCTTGATCGCATCGCCGGCCTTGACGAACAGATCGATGACCGGCACTTCGGAGAAATCGCCGATGTCGGGGACTTTGACTTCAATAAGTTGACTCATCGCGTTCCCCTCAGACGATCATGCGACGCATGTCGGCCAGCAGTTCGGCGACATAGACATTGAAGCGGGTGGCCAGCGCGCCGTCGATGACGCGGTGGTCGGCGGTCAGCGATAGCGGCAGGGTCAGGCGCGGCACGAATTGCTTGCCGTCCCAGACCGGCTTCATCGCCGAACGATTAACCCCGAGGATGGCGACTTCCGGCGCATTGACGATCGGCGCGAAGTAGGTGCCGCCGATGCCGCCGACACTGGAAATCGTGAAGCAGGCACCGGACATGTCGGCAGGCTTGAGCTTGCCGTCGCGTGCTTGCCTGGCCAGTTCGCCGGTTTCCCGAGCAATCTCGAAAACGCCCTTCTGGTCGGCATTCTTGACAACCGGGACGACGAGGCCATTCGGCGTGTCGGCGGCGAAGCCGATGTTGAAATACTTTTTCAGCACCAGATTGTCGCCATCAAGCGAAGCGTTGAATTCCGGATAACGCTGCATCGCCTTGACGCAGGCCTTGATCAGGAAGGCGAGCATGGTCAGCTTGTTGCCGGTCTTCTCGTTTTCCTTGTTGAGCAACACGCGGAAAGCTTCGAGGTCGGTGATGTCGGCATCTTCGTGATAAGTCACGGCCGGGATCATCACCCAGTTGCGCGACAGGTTCTGGCCGGAAATCTTCTTGATCCGTGACAGCGGCTTGATTTCGACCTCACCGAACCTGGCGAAATCGACCTTTGGCCACGGCAGCAGATCGAGGACTCCGCCACCGACCACGCCGCCAGTCGCCGAGGCAACCGGCCCGGAAATCGCACCAGTCATCACGCCCTTGACGTACTTGGTCAGGTCTTCCTTGACGATGCGGTTCTTCGGGCCGCTGGCGCTTACCTTCGAGAGGTCGACCCCAAGTTGGCGGGCATAGGCGCGGACCGATGGCGAAGCATGGACCTTGCTGCCGGCCGGCAGGGCCGGCGCCAGCGCAGCCGGAGCGGCTGCAACAGGTGCGGCGACCGGCGCTGCTGCACCGGGAACTGCAGCGGCGGCTTGCGCTGCGGCCGCCGGGGCACCTGTTTCGACCTTGATCAGCACGGCACCTTCGCTGACCTTGGAGCCGAGCTGGATCAGGACTTCCTTGACGACACCGGAAACGGTGGAGGGCACATCCATCGTCGCCTTGTCGGATTCCAGCGTGGCAATGGCGTCGTCCACCCTGATATTGTCGCCAACCTTGACGAACAGATCGATGACCGGCACGTCGGAAAAGTCGCCAATATCCGGTACCGTGACTTCAACAAGCGCGCCGCCCACCGGAGCAGCGACCGCAGCAGCCGACGGTGTTTTTGGCGCATTTTCCGGGTTGACCGCAACAGTGGCGGCAACCGCAGCCCCCGTTTCCACCTTGATCAGCACACTGCCTTCGCCGACCTTGGAACCGAGTTGGACGAGGACTTCCTTGACCACGCCGGCGACAGTGGACGGCACATCCATCGTCGCCTTGTCGGATTCCAGCGTGACGATCGCATCATCGACCGCAATGCTGTCGCCGACCTTGACAAACAGTTCGATGACCGGGACTTCCGGGAAATCGCCGATATCGGGAACCTTGACTTCAATGATCTGGCTCATGTCGTCTCTCCCCCTCAAACCGACAGCGGGTTGGGCTTGTTCGGGTCAAGCTTGTACTTGACCAAGGCAGCGGCAACTTTCTCACGGGCAATTTCGCCGCTATCGGCCAATGCCTTCAGGGCAGCCAGCGTCACCCAGTGACGATCGACCTCGAAGAAATGGCGCAGCTTCTCGCGCGTGTCGGAGCGGCCGAAGCCGTCGGTGCCGAGCGTCACATACGGTGCCTTGACGAAGGGGCGGATCTGCTCGGAGTACAGCTTGATGTAGTCGGTGGCGGCGACGACCGGACCCTTGGCGCCCGCCAATTTTTGCTCGACGTGCGACAGCTTCGGCGCTTCCAGCGGGTGCAGCATGTTCCAGCGGTGCACATCCTGGCCATTGCGCACCAGTTCGTTGAAACCCGGGCAGCCCCAGAGATCAGCCTCGACGCCCCAGTCCTGCTTGAGCAGTTCGGCGGCGGCGATGACTTCACGGAAGATGGTGCCGGAACCGAGCAACTGCACGCGCGGGCCGGCGGCGTCGCTCCCCTTCCGGAAGGAATACATCCCCTTGATGATGTCGGCTTCGGCACCCACCGGCATTTCCGGATGCTCGTAATTCTCGTTCATCACGGTAATGTAGTAGAAAACGTCTTCCTGCTCGACGTGCATGCGGCGCATGCCATCCTGGGCGATGACGGCGACTTCGTACTGGAAGGTCGGGTCGTAGGAAACGCAGTTCGGGATCAGATTGGCGAGGATCAGGCTGTGCCCGTCCTCATGTTGCAGGCCTTCGCCGTTCAGCGTCGTGCGCCCGGCGGTCCCGCCGATCAGGAAGCCGCGGGAGCGCTGGTCGCCGGCCGCCCAGCACAGGTCCAGGGTGCGCTGCAGGCCGAACATCGAGTAGCAGATGTAGAACGGAATGGTCTGTACGTTATGCACG
This sequence comes from Candidatus Dechloromonas phosphoritropha, assembly GCA_016722705.1. Classification (NCBI taxonomy): domain Bacteria; kingdom Pseudomonadati; phylum Pseudomonadota; class Betaproteobacteria; order Rhodocyclales; family Azonexaceae; genus Dechloromonas; species Candidatus Dechloromonas phosphoritropha. The sequence continues at coordinate 1,961,979 of JADKGN010000004.1, forward strand.
GAATAAGCCGTCGCGGCGGCGATCCAGTCGCTCATCGCACCGGCTTCGTTGATCCCCTCCTGGAGTACCTGGCCGGTCTTCGACTCCTTGTAGAACATCAGCTGGTCATGGTCTTCCGGCACATAGTTCTGGCCTTGCTGGTTCCAGATCCCGACCGAGCGGAACATGCCTTCCATGCCGAAGGTGCGTGATTCGTCCGGCACGATGGGCACGACATGGCGACCAATCTGCTTGTCCTTGAGCAGCATGTTCATGATGCGGACGATGGCCATCGTCGTCGACAATTCGCGGCCTTCACCGGAGGCCTTGAGCAGTGCGGCAAAGGTCTCGAGCGGCGGAATGGCCAGCGCCTCGGCCTTGCGGCGGCGTTGTGGCAGGAAGCCGCCGAGGTCCATGCGGCGCTGGCGCATGTACTTGTATTCCTCGGAGTCTTCCGGGAAGGTCAGGTAGGGCAGCTTTTCCAGTTGATCGTCCGCTACCGGCAGGCTGAAGCGATCGCGGAAGCGGCCGACCTGCTGAGTGTCGAGCTTTTTCTGTTGGTGTGAGATGTTCATCGCCTCGCCGGCCTGGCCCATGCCGAAGCCCTTGATGGTCTTGGCCAGGATCAGGGTCGGCGCGCCCTTGGTCTTGATGGCGCGGTCATAGGCAGCAAAGATTTTGAAGATGTCGTGGCCGCCGCGGTTCAGTTGCCAGACTTCGTCGTCGGTCCAGTCGGCAACTAGTTCACGCAGTTCCGGCGTATTGAAGAAGTGCTCGCGCACGTAGGCACCGTTCTTGGCCTTGAAAGTCTGGTATTCGCCATCGACGCATTCCATCATGCGGCGCTTCAGGATGCTCTTCTTGTCGCGGGAGAACAGCGCATCCCAGTGGGTGCCCCAGATCAGCTTGATAACGTTCCAGCCGGCCCCGCGGAATTCGGATTCCATTTCCTGGATGATCTTGCCGTTGCCGCGCACCGGGCCGTCCAGGCGCTGCAGGTTGCAGTTGATGACGAAAATCAGGTTGTCCAGCTTTTCGCGGCCAGCCATGCCGATCGCGCCGAGCGATTCAACCTCGTCGGTCTCGCCATCGCCGAGGAAGGCCCAGACCTTGCGATCACCGGCCTTGGCCAGTCCGCGCGAGTCGAGGTACTTCATGAAGCGGGCCTGGTAGATGGCCTGGATCGGGCCAAGGCCCATGGAGACGGTCGGGAACTGCCAGAAATCCGGCATCAGCCACGGATGCGGATAGGACGAAATGCCCTTGCCGCCGGTTTCCTGGCGGAAGTGATCCATCTGCTCCTCGGTCAGGCGGCCGAGCATGAAAGCGCGCGAGTAAACACCCGGTATGGAGTGGCCCTGGAAGAAGATCAGGTCGCCGCCGGACGGGTCATTGATGCTGCGCCAGAAATGCGAAAAACCGACGTCGTATAGTGCAGCAGCCGAGGCGAAGGAGGCGATGTGGCCGCCGACGTTGGTGTCCTTGTTGGCGCGAACGACCATCGCCATGGCGTTCCAGCGGATGTAGGAGTGAATCTTGATTTCCATGTCCGCGTTGCCCGGGTACTTGGGCTGATGCTCGGCCGGAATGGTGTTGATGTATTCGGTATTGGCCGAATACGGAATATCGATACCGTCCTCGCGCGCCTGCCCGATCAGCTTCTCGATCAGAAAATGGGCACGATCGGCACCTTCTTGTGCGATGACGCCTTCCAGTGCCTCCATCCATTCACTGGTTTCCTGGGGGTCTGCATCCATGGGGGCGGGCTGTGGATTTTGCTGGTCGGCCATTGTTCGTCTCCAAAGTCGGTTTCGGTCATGTCATGCCTGTTGCGCACGACAACTTTAACGCCAATTGTGTCGCGTCGGGTCCGAATCGCAAACCCGTATTTACACCTAGTTATTTTTTGCATTGTAGAATGAAAATCGTATCGTGCAATAACGTCGATTCCGTCCGCAGGGAACAAACAATCTGTCCGGACTTGTGGCAAGTGATCTGTCGGGCTTCCATCTTTCTCCAGTGGGTGGCGAACGACGCCGGCGGAGTTGTTTCAGGAGATCTGGAAGACGCGATTTGAAGAAGTGTGAGAAGGGTGGCGGATGTCCGCATGCGCGCCCAGGTAGTGCGGTGAGGGTGCCGAGACGCGTCAATCCGATGACCACGTCGTCGAGTCACGCAATTCAAGCGATAGTGGGCGCTTTGAAAGGATGCGGAAAGGCAGGCCGGATGCCCCAGAAGATGGGTCACCGGACCTGCCTGTAGAATCCTGCCGGTAGTCTATCCGGCCTTTTTCTCGTCGCCTTCCGTCAGCATTGTGGTTGCTGGCGACCCCGTCCGCTTTCTTGCTGCCGGCTTTGCGGTATCTGCGACGGGGTTTGCCGGCGTCCGCATGGGTCGGGCTCGTGCTGGCTTTTCAGGCAGCGCGGTCTTTTCAGGGGCTGTTTTTCTTGCCGCAACCGGTTTTCTCGTTGTCGTCGCCCGCGTTGTCCGGGACTTTGCCGTGGCTGCCGCCGGCTCTTCCGGCAGGGCGTCGGCAGCAGCGAGGATTTCCTCCCAGGCATCCTGCATGCAGGCGGTGAAGAAGTCCGGATCGGGGAGCATGCTGCGGCACGAGACGACGGAAACCCACATGACACCGTTGTAGCTGACGCCGGTAATGTTGAGCCCCACGCCGTCGGTCGGTATGCTCACCGGGTAGTAGCACATGGCCTTGGCGCCGGCCATGTACAGCGGCCTTTCCGGACCGCGGACGTTCGAGACGGTCATGTTCAGTGTCGGAATCAGTACCCGGTTGACGATCAGGCTGCCGACGGCTGACGGCAGGGTATCCAGGAGATTCTTGAGCATTTCCGGGCCGAGCAGTTCGGCCTGCTCCTTGCCGGCCTGTGCCTCATGGTGCGCGGCCTTCAGCCGTGCCAGCGGGTCGGCGATGTCGGAACGGACCTTGACGGCTGCCGCGCTGACCGCATTTCCACCGGCTGACCCGTCGCTGTGCAGAGCCATCGGCATCAGACAGGCGAGCGAGCGCTCGGGCAACTCGTTCTTGCTCAGCAGGTATTTGCGCACCGCTCCGCCAGCGACCGCCAGAAAGATGTCGTTGAGCGTGGCGCCCCGCACTCTGGCGCGGACGCGCTTGATCCGGGAGAGGGGCATCCCGAAACCGTCAACCACGCGGTGGGCGGATACGGCTTGATTGAAGCGTGTCTTCGGCGCCGGCGCCAGGATAAAGCCGTTACCGCCGCGTGAATCTCCCTTCGCTACCCGCAGCAAGTCGCCAACGGCCCCGCGCCCATGTACGGCAACCTTGGCCGCGATCTCGACGGATAGTTTGCCGGCCGTCACCACGCGATTGATTCCGTTGATCACGGCGCGCGAGGCCAACTCGACCGCCGACGGATCACGATCGGCATAGACTGTTCCGGTTTCGGTGTCCGACATGTCGGTGGCCGGCGTTTCCGAATGCATCCGCGTTCCGAGACGGATGCCGGCCATGCCATCGAGTGAGGCATGATGGAACTTCATGAACATTGCAAAGGATCCGGGCGGCAGCTTGGGAATGTTGTCCAGTCCCTCGATCACGTAGGCCTCCCACATCGGGCGCGAGCGATCGAGCGGACGTGAATGCAGGCGTGCCACCTGAATCATCAGCTGACGCCAGTCCCCCGGCTTGGGCAGCGCAATGTGGCGGACGTGAAATTCGAGGTCTACCTCGCTTTCCTCGACCCAGTAGGGGCGATCAATGCCGAGCGGTGGGGCGACCAGGCGCTGGCGAAAGATCGGGTCGATCGACATGCGATCAGCGAAGTGCTTGAGAATGTCCTTGTAGCGGACCTTGCCTCCAGGCGCGGTCGAAACGTCATATATGGTGAGACTCGCGACGTGGTTGAGACGTTCTTGTCCTCCTGTACCAGGAAGAGGTTGTCCGACCCGCTCAGCTGCTTCATGCCCTTGCTCCCATAATTCCGTTTTCGCGACTTTCCCGCCGTCGACCGCAACTGTTGTCGGTCAAGGCAGGGTTATATCGCAATCCAGGCGCTCGGGCCGAAGTAAACCTCGAAGAAGCGCCCGAGGATCGATTTGGACACCGTGAAGTCGCCATGATGACGACCGTGACCATCACACCCTCGCACGCCGGGTCGCCGAACTCGGCGCCGACGGCGGCGGGAATGCCGATACCGGGCATGCCGAGTTCGAGAATGCCGTGGAACGATCGATGACGGACGCGTGGACGGCAGGGTTGCGGCTGCTCACAGCGATTACATCGCGCCATGGACGAAATATGTGGCGCCACGGCCGAGTGCGGTGAGGAAAGGGTGAAGTTCCGGGCACTGCGGACCGGAAACGAAAATGATGCCTCCATTGGCCAGAGCGCGGACCGGTCGTTTCTTACCGGATGTCGCCGCAGAAGATGTCGATGTTCCGGTCCTGCGGGCTGGTGCGGACGACGATCGAATAGTCGCCGCTGCGCAGCGCTTCCAGCGGCGTCGCTGCTGTCCTTCTCAGCCTCCAGCCTCCTATTTCGGAGAAGGTGGTCACCGTGCTGTTCATCTCGAAGGCCGGTCGGGATCCCTGACTGCCGCAAAATCCGGGGTAGATGAAGGCAAAAAGCTGTGGCATCCGCGAAACCCCGAGCGGGAGGGGACCGCTGAGGAAGATTCTGACATCGGTTACCTTGCCCCGCGCCACCAGGGTGGCCTGGGCGACTGCCCCAAGATTTTGCTGGCCCGGCCGCAACGGGACATTGAGCGTCCCCCTGTCGCCATTGGGGGTTGCGCAGGCGGAGAGGATCCCCGCGAGGGTGACGCAAAGAAGTCCAGTCTTCAACTTCATGACCTTCTCCGGGAATTCTTCCTTGAACGATCATTGTATGCCGAAGCCGACTGAGGGCAATGATTTCCCGGGACGGGTCCTGACCATGATGCATGTCGGACCGGAACCTCACGACTGGTCGCGGCCCGACCGAGGGGTACCGTTTGAGTTCCAATATCGCCTCGAAGCGCGCAGTGTCGGGGGCAATGAAGAAATGATCCGCAAGAGGGTGGCCGCGGCGGCGATCCCGGAAAACGGGCGGCCTCTCGCCTAGGGTGTGTTGACAATCACTCCGATAGATGACCATGGCATTGATCGGCGAAATCCTCGTTTACAGTCAATGAGTTACAAGGGGGCTGTTCACAGAGGTTGATATAGGGTCATATCCTGACTTTTGGGTGGCGTCAGGATGATGGTACGTTTGTGGTTGCGTGATGATCAGTTTGAGCGGATAGCGTCCCTGTTGCCGGGTAAAGCCAGCGACCCGGGGTGCACGGCGGCCGATAATCGACAGTTCGTTGAAGCGGTTTTGTGGATTGCTCGCACGGGTAGTCCGTGGCGTGACCTGCCATGCCCATTCGGGCCGTGGAATAGTGTCTATCAACGATTTGCTCGCTGGTCGCGGCGTGGTGTCTGGCATCGCATCTTCACCCAGTTGGCGCAGGACGCAGATTTCGAAGAGGTGTTCATCGACAGCACCATCGTTCGCGCCCATCAACATGCCGCCGGTGCACCAAAAAAAACGGTGGCCAGGCGCTTGGGCGATCACGGGGCGGACTGAGCACCAAGATTCACGCCCTGGTTGAAGGCTTGGGGTCACTCGCCCGCTTTCGTCTCACCGGTGGAGAAGCCGGTGACAGCCCTCAAGCGCTGCCCCTGTTGGGCGATCTGTTGCCCGACTCGCTGAGTGCGGACAAAGCCTACGACACAGACGCGATCATCGAGCATCTTGCTGCGAATGAGATTCAAGCGGTCATCCCTCCCAAAAGCAATCGTATTGTCCAGCGTAGTTTCGATCAGCACCTTTACAAAAATCGCAACCTGGTAGAACGCTTCTTCTGCCGGATCAAGCAGTTCCGACGCATCGCCACGCGCTATGACAAACTCGCCGAACGCTTCGCTTCCTTCGTCGCCCTCGCCGCAGCTTTCATCTGGCTCACGTGATTGTCAACACACCCTAGGACAGCGAACGCTGCTTGCGGGGAATCCGGTTGTTGATCTCGCGCAACAACTGGATCAGGCAGAACGCATTGTGCGCCAGCAGAGGCTTTCCGGTGCTGAGCAGGGCGACCGCGATGTCGCGATCGGGATCAGCCCAGGCCAAAATGTTGATCAACCCGAGATGTCCGAAGGCGTTGCCCGTGTGCGGGCCGAAAAGACCGAACGGCTCGCCGCCGAGCATCATCCCCGCCGAGTAACGCAGGGGCACCTTCAACGTGTTGTCCAGTTGATGCGGTGAGGTTTCCCACGTCGCCCGGTGGGCAGCCAGTTTGCCGATGATCTGCCGTTCCCCGTGGCGGCCGTCATCGAGCAGCATCTGGAAGAAACGCCCGGTCTCCTCGGCAGTGGCGATCATGTTGCTGGCCGGAACCGGTTCGGAGAAGAAAGCGTAGTTGTTGACGAAATCACGGTCATTTTCGACGTCCAGGCCGAGGAACTGACGGAAATAGGTGCGGAATGGCTGCGGAACCCTGGCGCCGGCAAACCGGTCGCGCGCCATCAGGTCGAATTCCTTGGGCGTGGCACCATAGTCGAAATACCGGAACTGCATCGGCTTCTTGAAATTGTCATGCCAGTAGCTGCGGATAGAGTGTCCGGTCACGCGCTCGAGGATGGCCTGCAGGATGGTCCCACCGGTGATGGCATGGTAGGCCTGCTTGCGACCATGAACATCCGTCGGTTCGGCTTCGCAGACCAGTTTGAGCAGGGTCTCGTGGTGAACCAGTTTCTCAAGCGAAATTTCGCACCGGATACCGGGAACACCACCGCGGTGCGAGAGAATCTGCAGGATGGTCAATCTGTCCTTGCCGTGCTTGGCGAACTCGGGAAGGTAATGGGCGACCGGGTCGAGCAGGTTGACGTGGCCGTCGTCGGCCAGTTTGTGGATCAGGATGGCGGTTATCGCCTTGCTCGCCGAGTACAGGCAGGCTGGCGTTCCGGTGCTGACCGGCTCCGGAATGTCCGGACCACCCGGTTCGCCGAAGCCGCGGGCATGACCTATTGCCCGGTTCAGCACGATCTTGCCGTGTCGGCGAATACAGAGCATCAGCGCCGGGTAGTAGCCGGTGCAGTAGAGATCCTCGGCGCGGGACCAGATCGCGCCGACATCATCCTGCGTCATCCCGACCGACCCGGGAGCGAGTTCACCGATCCGGTCGACATCGGTCACCGCCCCGAGGTCCGCGGGGACCGGCAAAGTCCGCAAGACGCGCTGGCCGATGCGCGAATTGGCCGTGCGACGGTTCATCCCGCGGGTGATGCCTGAAATGGAGAGGGGCATGGGAGCAGTCAGGGAAGGAGAAGCGCGACCATCCTAGACCGATCATGAAGCCGCGTCTTGACAGGGGGTTCTAAAAGCGAACCCGCGTGTTCGGCATGCCGGCTTGATGCAGCCTGAAAGGATGAAAGCCCCGGACCGGGGGAGTCCGAGGCTTCCAAGACGGCCACCTGAAGGAGGGGGAGGGGGAGGTGGGCCGCCAGGCTGAATCATCAGCGCATACGTAGAAGATAGGGGCGCATGCCGGGAAATTCAAGTGACGGAATGCAACGATATGTTGATGTCGTGTACGGAATGTATTCACGCGCCATCCAGCCGCCCCGGATACCCGGCAGGCGCGCGCTCAAACCACCGTTGCGCTCGTGCCAGTTGCCCGGCCAGTCGAAACAACGTCGCGTCGCTGCCGAACTTGGTGACGAACTGCACCCCAACCGGCAATCCGTCGCCATTCCACTGCAATGGCACCGACATCGCTGGCAGTCCAGTGGCGTTGAACAGCGGCGTAAACGGAACGTAATCGAACGTCTTGTCCGCGACCGAGCGAAGAACACCGAGCGCATGCAACAGCCAGCCGGCGTTGAGTCGATTGACGATGCGGAGGAGGCGACTCTCGCCGGCCGACGGCTGGAGCGAGCCGATCACCGTCGGCGGTGTTGCCAAAGTGGGTGTCAGCAGCACGTCGTACTGATCGAAAAAGGGCGCCAGCGACCGTGCCGCAAGTTGCAGCGTGCGGACGGCATTCACATAAGTGGCGGCCTTGACGGTATGACCGATAAGGGCAAGTCTCCAGGTTACCGTCTCGAATTGACCGGCATGAAGCGAGCGCCCGGCAGGCCGCGCGAAGTTCTCGAACTCGGCCCGCAGTTCGCGAGCGATGACGGTGATGAAGGCCAAGGCGCAAGCCTCGCAGTCAAGCGGTGGGGCGGCTTCTTCGACGTGGTGCCCCCTAGTGACGCGAGCAGCCTGGCGCTCGCTTCCATGGTGGCCAGGCAATCGGGATGGACGGGATGTCCGCCAAGGAGGGGTTTGCCGGCAAACGCGACGCGCAGCGGACCCGGTGTGTTTCCGATCTCGTAAAGGGAGGGTCGGATCGGCCCGAGTGCGGCATAATGGGCGCCATGCTCGACCCTTGTGGTGGCGTCAAGCATGGTGGCGCTGTCGCGAACCGAGCGGGTGATCTCGTGTTCGATAGCATAGCCGCGCCAGAGTTCGCCGAATTCGGGTCCGGTCGATGTCATGCCGCGGTTCGGCTTGAAGCCGAACAGGCCGCAGCACGATGCGGGAATCCTGATCGAGCCGCCGCTGGCCATCGGCACCATGTGCGCAGCTACCGCCGCCGCCGAGCCGCCGCCGGAGCCTCCCGACGAGTACCGAAGCAACCACGGGTTGCGGGTCGGACCGAAGGCGTCGGGCTCGGTATAGGGCGTCAGACCGAATTCCTGTGTGTCCGTGCGGCCAATGATGACTAGGCCGGCGGCACGGAAGCGGCGCACCAGTTCGCTGTCGCGCGGCACGGGCAGCGCGGCGAGCAGGCGGTTGCCGCACCGGGTCGGCTCGCTGGCGATGCTGGCGATCAGGTCCTTCAGCAGGAAGGGGACGCCGGCAGACGGCGCGTTGGTGCTCACCCGCGCGGATTCGCTTCGTGCCTGTTCGTAGCGTTTGCGAATGACGGCGCTCGCGGTTCGGTTGTGCCGCTCGATCTGCGCGATCGCCGCATCCAGGAATTTCACCGAACCCACCTCGCCGCGTCGGATCAGGGCAGCCAGGTCGAGACCGTCATGCCCTGTGCATTCGAGCGGAGCCATCATCGCCGTCAGCGATCGCGGGGTGGATCGGCTTTGCATATTGCCCGGATCGCCTGACCAACCACTTGCCCAAGTTCCTGCTCCTGGTGTTGTTCATGTGTCCGCGCATGCGGGGGTCGAGGTTCCGGCGGTGGTCGCGCGCGGGTACCTGCCCATCCCGCAACGGAGGAATGACGCTGCTGAAGCTGGCTGCGCCAGTCGGGCGGTTGTCGAGGACGATCTGGCGGTTCCGGGTCACGATTTTATCGCGCGCCCCGCGCCGGACACCTCAAGATATTCAAGGATGACACAGGCTTCGCTGATACACCCGTGCTCCGTTTCCAGGCGGGGAACCTTGTCGTGCGGACTCTTGGAAAGGAATTCCGGGCTCTGGTCGAGGATGGTCAGCACGTAGTCGAGGGGAAGCCATTTCGCCCGCAGCGCCAGATTGACCATATTCACGTAATTGCTGACGCGAAATCCGTAAAGCTTCAGCATGTTCGTCTCTCATTGCTTCAAGGATGCAGTCTAATCCCCACGACAGTCCAAGGAAAACCCGAATCCGGATTGCGTCACTTTGCTTGCCGCGGCTGGTGGCATCCTGCCCGGTGGCTCGCATCCGGTGTGGCCTTGGCCCGCGCCAAAGCCGGGTTGATGGCCGCAACCGGTGATCCCCCGAAAAGTATCGCGCTAAGAAAGCGCGCTCAGCGCGAACGGTGGCGAGGCTTCCTCACAATACCCTTACGGCGCCCTCGCTAAACTTGGCCGGACTGATTTTCGGAGAATTTGACATATCGTATCGGTTCGGAATTCTCCTGTGGCAGGGCGTTCGATCAACCGGTAAGATTCACCCGATGACTCGAACATCCCACATTTCCGGCGGTACCTGGCGCTCGTTTCCCGAGCAATCACGGGCAGTGGCGTTTCTCATCATCGGCTTCTCGCTGCTGCGCTTCGCATTGGCGGCGATCGTACCGCTGTTGCCGCAGGAGGCGTATTACTGGACGTGGAGCCGCATTCCGGACTGGTCGTATTTCGACCACCCGCCTCTGGCCAGCTACAGCATTGCGCTGACGACGGCGGTGTTCGGGCAGACGGCATTTGGCATCAAGTCGGCGGCGGTGCTCTGGTCGATCGGCTGGAACATTCTTTGGGCCCGGCTGATACTCGACATGTTCGGTGACCGCAAACTGGCTTTCTGGTCACTGCTGGCGCTAAACCTGACCATCGTCTACGAGGTCCTGGGGTTTGGCCCGACGCCTGACGGGCCCCTGCTGTTTGCGTGGGTCGGGACGATCTGGGCAGTGTGGCGTCTGAGCGCCACGGCCGAAGGACGCTGGTGGTTCGTCGCCGGCGCCTTCATGGGGCTCTCCTGGCTGGGCAAGTATTCCGGCGCGTTGCTCGGCCCGATCGTGCTGCTCTATTTGCTCACGTCGCCGCGGCAACGCTTCTGGTTGGCGAGGCCGCATCCCTACCTGGCCTTCCTTCTGGCGATCGTCGTCTTCTCCCCGGTGCTGATCTGGAATGTTCAGCACGACTGGGCTTCGCTCACATTCCAGAGCAGTCGCCGGCTGAACGAGATGAGCGGCTTCAAGCCACGCTACTTCCTGATGCTGGTTGTCCAGCAGTTTTTGATCGTTACCCCCTATCTGTTCATCGTCTCGATCGCCTCCCTGGTCCGCGAGTTCCGGGGATGGCTCACCCGGGGCATCGACGATTCGGTTCGCCTGTTGCTGATCAGTGCCGCTGTTCCCCTGCTGCTGTTCACCGGGATTAGTTTCCGCTCCATCGTCAAGATCAACTGGCTGGCGCCTGCCTTCTGGCCGTTGATCGTTCTGGGTATCCGCCACCTGCTTGCACGGAGCGACAGGGAGCGGCGCATGGTCTGGGGCCTGGCATCGTCGGCGGCGGTGCTTGTCGTCGGCGCCGCCATTTCAACGGTTCCGAACCTGCCGATTCCAGGCGATCTCAACAGTTGGAGTGGCTTCCGGGAAGCAGCGGCGCGGGTCGATCGACTGGAGGCGGCGATCAGGGCCGAGGGGAAGGACAGCTTCGTATTCTCACCGTACTACAAGACAAGTTCGCTGATCTGGTTCCACCGCTCCGGGCAACAGCGCACCTACGCTCAGGACATCTACGGCGAAAAGGCGCTCGAGTACGATTATTTTCCGGCTGATCGCGACCTGCGGGGAGCGACCGGGATACTTGTCATTACCGACCAGGCACAGTCGAAACTCGATCTTGAGCGCCTCAAGCCGTATTTCGACGCGGTCACCCCGGTTGATGTCGTCGAGACGACCTCTTCCGGAAAGGTCGTTCGCCGCATCGAGATCTATCAGGCGACGAACTACAAGGGGCGGCCTCGGCGCGGCAAAGAGGATGCGCTAAACTAACGCCATTTTGCGTCCCGTACCGTTCAGGAGAACGTTTTTCATGCCCCAGTTGTCCATAGTCGTGCCGACCTTCAACGAGGCCGGGAACATCGTTGAACTCAGGAATCGGGTAGCCGTCGCGCTGCCGGAGGTCGACTGGGAGATGATCTATGTCGATGACGATTCTCCGGACGGTACAGCGGCAACGGTGCGGCAACTGGCGCAGCACGATAGCCGGGTCCGCTGCATCCAGCGTATCGGCAGGCGCGGGTTGTCATCGGCGTGTATTGAAGGAATGATGGCTTCATCGGCGCCCATCGTCGCGGTCATCGATGCCGACCTGCAGCACGACGAGCGGCTGCTGCCAGCCATGTTCGACGCGTTGCGCGGTGACGACCTGGACGTTGTGGTCGGCAGCAGGTACACGGAAGGTGGCAGCATGGAGGGCTGGAATCGCACCCGCGTGGCCACCAGCCAGTTCGCCACGCGACTCAGCCGTCTGGTGCTCAAGGCGGATCTGCAGGACACCATGAGCGGATTCTTCATGATTCGGCGCACGGCCGTCGAGCGCTGTGTCAGGGCCGGCATGTCCGGCGTCGGCTTCAAGATACTGCTGGATCTCTTCGCTACCTCGCCCGAGCCGCTCCGCTGTCGCGAACTGCCTTACGAGTTCCGCAATCGTTTCTCGGGAAAGAGCAAACTTGACGCAATGGTGGCATGGGAGTTTTTCATCATGCTGCTCGACCACTATCTGGGTCGCGTCGTTCCCATCCGTTTCATCGCCTTTTCGCTGGTCGGTCTGCTCGGCCTCGGGGTTCACCTTTCCATCCTGGCAATTCTTTTCCGGGGATTCGGAGCTTCGTTCATCGTAGCGCAAACCGCGGCGACGCTCGTTGCCATGACGTTCAACTTCGCGGTCAACAATGTGCTGACCTACCGTGACATGCAACTGCAGGGCTGGAAACTTCTGAGCGGCTGGCTGTCCTTCTCGCTGGCCTGCAGCGTCGGGGCGCTGGCGAATGTGGGGATTGCGGCCTACCTCTTCGATCAGCGCGCCTACTGGCTGCTCTCGGCGGTTGCCGGCGTGCTCGTCGGCGCGGTCTGGAACTACGCGGTTACCGCGGTCTACACCTGGAAAAAGCCCAAATCGGGATAAGCCTCGCGGCGACTCCTTGCCACTGTTCTGTTTTGGACACTGCGCTCACATCCAGAGGATTTCCCCGGCGCTTGCAATTCCCTTGCTTCGGCCTGAAAATAATCAAGCGCTTGCTTGCTTAATTGCTAATCAGATATTCCGGAGAGCAGTTCATGAATCAGACCTCGATACAGTCGCCTTATCCACACCTTCTCGCCCCGCTCGATCTCGGCTTCACGACGCTGCGCAATCGCACCCTGATGGGGTCGATGCACACCGGGCTGGAAGAAGAGAAAAATGGTTTCGAGCGTATGGCTGCGTTCTATGCCGAGCGCGCCCGCGGTGGCGTCGCCCTGATCGTCACCGGCGGTTTTTCGCCGAATCTTGCCGGCCGTGGCTACCCCAAGGCGTCGCAGCTCAGTTTTTCGTGGCAGGTCGGCAAACACCACATCATCACCGATGCGGTCCACGCCGCAGGCGGCAAGATCGCCCTGCAGATCCTGCATACCGGGCGCTATGGCTATCATCCGCTCAATGTCGCGCCGTCGAAACTGCGCGCACCGATCAACCGCTTCACACCGCGTGCGCTGACGCGCTGGGGCATCCGCAAGACCATCAGCGATTACGCGCGCTGCGCCCAGCTGGCACAGCAGGCCGGCTACGACGGCGTCGAGATCATGGGTTCAGAAGGCTATCTGATCAACCAGTTCATCGCGCTGCAAACCAACAAGCGAACCGACGAATGGGGCGGTAGTTTCGAGAATCGCATCCGCCTCGCCGTCGAAACGGTACGCACAACACGCGCCAGGGTCGGACCCAATTTCATTATCATTTTCCGCCTCTCGATGCTTGACCTGGTCGAAGGCGGCAGCACCTGGGACGAGGTGGTCGCGCTGGCCAAGGCGATTGAGGCGGCGGGAGCGACGATCATCAATACCGGCATCGGCTGGCACGAGGCGCGCATCCCGACCATCGCGACGATGGTGCCACGCGCCGCTTTTGTGTGGGTAACCAAACGGCTCAAGGGTTCCGTCAAGATTCCGCTGATCACGACCAACCGCATCAATACGCCGGAAGTTGCCGAGGATGTTCTCGCCTCGGGTTGCGCCGACATGGTCTCGATGGCCCGACCTTTCCTTGCCGATGCCGATTTCGTGAACAAGGCCGCGGCCAATCGGGCGGACGAGATCAATACCTGCATCGCCTGCAACCAGGCCTGTCTCGATCACATCTTCGCCGGCAAGCTGACATCCTGCCTGGTCAATCCGCGTGCCTGTCACGAAACCGAACTGGTCATCGAAAAGACCTCGGCGCCAAAGAAAATTGCCGTCGTCGGTGCCGGCCCCGCCGGCCTGGCCTGTGCCACAACGGCCGCCGAGTGCGGTCATCAGGTCACGCTGTTCGACTCTGCGGACCGCATCGGCGGCCAGTTCAATATCGCCAAGCAGATTCCGGGCAAGGAAGACTTCGCCGACACGCTGCGTTACTTCGGGCGGCTGATCGAAACCAGCGGTGTCACGCTGCAGTTGAACCAGCGCGTCGACGCCGGGTTACTTAAGGCTGGGGCCTTCGATCATATCGTTCTGGCAACCGGCATCGTGCCGCGCAAACCGCCGATCCCAGGTATCGAAAACGACAAGGTGGCGAGCTATCTCGACATCATTGAGGGACGCAAAGCAGCCGGCAAGACGGTGGCGATCATCGGTGCCGGCGGTATCGGTTTCGATGTCGGCGAGTTCCTGACCCATGCCCATGATGACAAGAGCGAGGCCGAGCGCTTCAACGACGAGTGGGGCATCGATCCCGGTTACACCAACCGCGGCGGACTCAAAGCGCCGGTCAGCGAAGAGGCACCGCGCCGCGTATTTCTGTTACAGCGCAAATCGTCCAAGGTTGGCGAGGGGCTGGCCAAGACCACCGGCTGGATTCGCCGTACCCTGCTCAAGAAGCGCGGCGTGCAGATGATCGCCGGCGTCAATTACGAGCGTATCGACGATGCAGGGTTGCACGTTACCATCAATGGCGAGGCGCAGACCCTGGCGGTTGATACCATCGTCATCTGCGCCGGCCAGGATCCGCGTCGCGAACTGCAGGCACCGCTGGAAGCGGCAGGCATTCCGTTTACGCTGATCGGCGGCGCCGATATCGCGGCGGAACTCGATGCCAAGCGCGCCATCGAGCAGGGCACGCGCGTCGCGGCCAGCCTCTAGTCATGTCGCGCCGCAAAGCCGAAGCCGGGAGCGAGCCCAACCGCCGTGCAGAACTGCTACGCGCCGCGGCGCGCCTTTTTGTCGACAAAGGTTTTGCTGCCACGACAACGCGCGACATCGCCGAAGCGGTCGGCATGCGCTCGGGCAGCCCGTTCTATCATTTCCGCAGCAAGCAGGAGTTGCTCAAGGAGGCGATGATCGACGGTCTCGAAACCGGCCGCGCACGACTCATGACAGAGATCGCCGATATCGCCGATCCCGAGCAGCGCCTGCGGGTTCTGGTTCGCACTCATCTGGCGACCGTGCTCGAAGCCGATAGCGCAGCGCCAATGCTGCTCAGCGAAACCCGTTCGCTGGGTGTCGCTGAACGCGCCGAGATCGCCGCTGCATTCGACCGCTATCAGGTGCCGTGGCAGGCGACGCTCGACGAACTCGAGCAACAGGGGAAAATCCGCTCCGCTGGCCCGCCGCTACGCCTGCTGCTGTTCGGCATGCTCAACTGGTCCGGCCACTGGTATCGCCCCGACGGGCAACTGACGGTCGATCAACTGGCCGATGCCGCAGTCGCGTTGGTGCTCGGCGCCCCCGGGGAAAGCTGAAAGCTCGACCTTCAGGTGGACTCGTATGAGGACAGCGTGATTCCAGCGTGGGTCAGCACCTCGCGCAACTGCTTGATATCGGTCTTGCTGCAGGTGTTGCTGTTGTGCGGATGATGCATGAAAGCCTCAACCTTGTTCAGCGTGATTTTGAAGCGTGCGCCGTGCGCGGATTCGACCTCGGCGCCGAGATGATGGAGCAGTGATTCGATTTCGCGCCAGTGAATGTTGGCGCTCGGCGGATCCTGAAAGATGCTGCGCATCAAGTGTGCATGCTTGTGGCTCATGGTGATACTCCCAAAATTCGTGCCACCATTTTATGCCTGTCGCTCGCCAGTGGAACTGCTCGAATGTTGCGGTCGACCGTCAAAAAAGGATGAATTTCAGCAGCGCCAGGCAGACCAGGGTATAGCCGGCGGCAACCAGGTCATCGGCCATGACGCCGAAGCCGTTCTTGACGTGCTCGTCGAAGTAACGGGCGGGTTGCGGCTTGGTGATGTCGAAAAAGCGGAACAGCCCGAAGGCGGCGGCTTGCCAGAGCAATGTGTCCGGGGTCATCAGCAGCACCAGCCAGAAGGGAACGATTTCGTCCCAGACGATGCTGCCATGATCAGGGTCGCCGAGCGCCCGGCCGGCCATGTCGATGGCCCAGATGCCGAACACGTAGGCCGCGGCAAACAGGCCGAGCAGCGCGAAATCGGTGAAGTAGGAGTGAAACAGGTTGAAGCTCAGCCACGCGAACAGCGTACCAAAGGTGCCGGGCGCCCGCGGGGCCAGGCCGCTGCCGCAACCGCAGGCGAAAAAATGCGCCGGGTGGGCGAAGAGGAATTTGAGGCTGGGCGCGCCTTTCGAAGATTCAGCCAAAGTGGTCGTAGCCTCGCTGCGCGAACTCGATCGGTTTGCGGTCGGGGTCGAAGACCGTCACCGCGCCGGCCTGGCCTTCGCCCATGCTACCGATGCACCAGAGCGGCAGTTCGAGACGCGCAGCGATTCCGGCGATGGCTTGCGCCTGTGCAAGCGGTGTCGTGAAGCAGAGTTCGTAGTCGTCGCCGCCGCTTAGCTGGCACTCAAGGGCGATACGCCGCAGGTCGGCATCGTAGCGCTCACCTTTGGGCAGATGCGGAAGTTGCACCAGGTGCACGGCGGCGGCCAGACCCGAGCGCTCGCCGATGTGGCCGAGATCGGCGAGCAGGCCGTCGGAGACGTCGATGGCGGCCGAGGCGACACCGACCAGCGCCTGGCCGAGCGCGACGCGCGGGCGCGGCTGTTCCAGCGCGGCGATGCACAGACGGCGCCACGGTTCGGGCAGGTTGACCCGGCCCTGCAGTTGCACCAATCCGAGGCTGGCCAGGCCGGGGCGTCCGGAAACCCAGATCAGATCGCCGGCCTGCGCGCCATCACGGCGCAGCGCTTGGCCCGGTTCGTATTCGCCGAGTGCGGTGATGCACAGATTGAGCGGTCCGCGTGTCGTATCGCCGCCGACGACATCGACGCCATATTCGGCGGCGCAGGCGAAGAGGCCTACGCTGAAAGCCGCGATCCAAGCCTCGTCAACCGCAGGCAGGCTGCCGGCGAGCAGCGCCCAGCGCGGCGTGGCGCCCATGGCGGCGAGGTCGGAAAGGTTGACCGCCAGCGCCTTCCAGCCAAGGTTCTTGGGGTCGGTATCGGGCCGGAAATGTGTGCCAGCGACCAGCATGTCGGTGGTGATCGCCAGTTGCTTGCCCGGCGTCGGCTGCAGCAGGGCGCAGTCGTCGCCGGGACCGAGAATAGCCGTCGGCGTGAGGCGCGAGAAATATTTGTCGATGAGGGCGAACTCCCCGGGCATCAACGGCCTTTTTTCTTGGCTTCCACTTCGGCCGGTCGTACTTCGGCCGCAACCTTGTCGAGCACACCATTGACGTACTTGTGGCCGTCGGTGCCGCCGAACGCCTTGGTCAGCTCGATAGCCTCGTTGATGATCACGCGGTAGGGGGTTTCCGGGTTGTCTACCAGTTCGCACGTGCCCATCAGCAGAACGCAGGCCTCGATCGGCGACAACTCCCTGAACGCGCGGTCGATGTGGGTGGCGACCAGTGCCGTGAATTTGTCCTGCTGAGCGATGACGCCGCGCAGGGTGGCGAGAAAGAAGTCGTTGTCCGCCCTGGCGAAATCTTCCATCTCGGGAATCTGGGCTTCGATGGTGGCTTCGTCGGCGCCGCCGACCCGCCACTGGTAAAGCCCCTGCAGCACGAACTCGCGGGCGCGGCGACGGGCCGATCTGGGTGGCGCCTTGGATTCCTGCGGTTGCTCGGTATCGCTGGCGAAAGTGGTCATTGGGTGAGCGCCTTCTGCAGGTTGGCCATTTCGACGGCGGCCTGGGCACAATCGCCGCCCTTCTCCTGCGTGCGGACTTCGGCCTGTTCGTCGCTTTCGCAGGTCAGGATGCCGTTGGCGATCGGGATGCCGGTATCAAGTTGCACGTCCATCACGCCACGGCAGGAATCGTTGGAAACCACCTCGAAATGGTAAGTCTCGCCGCGAATCACCGCGCCGAGAGCGACCAGGGCGTCGTAGCGGCCGCTTTGCGCCATGGTCTGCAGCGCCAGCGGAATTTCCAGCGCACCCGGCACGTTGGCGATCGCCATGTCGCCAGCGGCGACGCCGAGGCGTTTTAGTTCGGCGACACAGGCCGAAAGCAGACCCTCGCAGACCGGCAGGTTGAAGCGGCTCATGACGATACCGATACGCAGGCCGGCGCCGGCGAGAGAATTGTCATATTCATGGATGTCGTCGAAACGGGACATGGCTCAGAGCTCCGCAGGAGAAGTGATGAAACCGGTGACTTCGAGGCTGAAGCCGGTCATGGAGGGCATCCGGCGCGGACTTGAGAGCAGGCGCATCTTGCCGACGCCGAGATCGCGCAGAATCTGGGCGCCGATACCGTAGGTTCGTGGATCCCACTTGGTCCGGGCGCGCGGCGGGTCGCTGGTCAGGCGGGTGAGTAGCGCTTCGCCATCCTCGGGGCGGTGCATCAGGACGATGACACCATGCCCGTTCCTGGCAAGAGCGGCCTGCGCCTCGTCGATCGAGAACGATTGCGGTTTGCTGCCGGGGTCGATGAAGTCAAGTACCGAGAGTGGTTCATGAACGCGCACCAGTGTTTCCTCGCCGGGTGGGATCTTGCCCTTGACCAGCGCCAGGTGCGTCGCGCCGCCGGCGCGGTCGACATAGGCGTGCAGCGTAAATTCGCCGTGGGCGGTCTGGATCGTCTTGCTGGTGACACGCTCGACCAGCGTTTCGGAGGCGGCGCGGTAGTGGATGAGGTCGGTGATGGTGCCGATCTTGAGGCCGTGTTCGCGGGCAAAATCGATCAGTTCGGGCAGGCGGGCCATCGTGCCGTCGTCGTTCATGATCTCGCAGATCACCGAAGCCGGTTCCAGGCCTGCCATGTCGGCCAGATCGCAACCGGCTTCGGTATGCCCGGCGCGGACCAGCACGCCGCCGGGGCGCGCGGTGATCGGGAAGACATGGCCGGGCTGGACGATGTCGTCAGCAGTCGCAGTCCTGGCGACGGCGACCTGGATCGTGCGCGCGCGGTCAGCGGCGGAAATGCCTGTGGTGACCCCCTCGGCGGCCTCGATGGAAACCGTGAATGCAGTGCCGTACTGCGTCCGGTTGTTGCGCGCCATCTGCACCAAGCCCAGCTTGTGGCAGCGCTCTTCGGTCAGGGTAAGGCAGATCAATCCGCGCCCGTACCTGGCCATGAAGTTGATGGCCTCCGGCGTGATGTGCTCGGCGGCCATGACGAGATCGCCTTCGTTCTCGCGCTCTTCTTCATCGACGAGGACGACCATGCGGCCCGCCTTCAGTTCGGCGACGATTTCAGCGGTGGGAGCAATGGCGGGATGGGGAGGCATGGAAATCCGGAAACTTCGTAAACGGGGGAGACATTTTCGCAGAAACACGCGGGCGGCACATGACTTTAGCACGGTGTCGAGGTGCATCTGCCACGCCTCGCCTCGCTGGGCATGACGAGCACGCTCTAGACCGTAATCGGCTGTTCCTCGTTGAACCATTCGCTGCCATGCAGAACGCCGTCATGCGGCATGAGGCCGGTAGACGGCGACGCCCGCGCAGACTTGCTTCCTGGCGGCGTCCTTCGCGCCCGATCAGCGTTCGCCCGGCACGGGTCGGTAGTCGTAACCGATCCGGTAGAAGTAGTCAGCGATGCGCCGACCGTCACCGCCAGGTCCGGTGTTTGCCAGTCGTAGCGCATGAATCGTCGCATCAAGTTCGCCGAAGTACGGCTCGAGCAGATCGGTCGCCAGCGTTTGCTGGTTGCGCGCCACCATGATTAGCGTACGACCCCGGAACTGGCCGGGCGGATCCCAGTAGTTGAACATCAGGGAATTCCCGGTGAATGCCTCAATCGCTGTCGCTTTCAGCGGCACCTGCCTCGGCAAGGCGAACGGTCGGGCACCGTAAAAGGCGATCTGGCTCGCGGTGTTGTACTTGTCCATCCCGACGATTACCGGCGTGGCACCGGTTTCCTGCGCAATTCGGTCATGCACCCTCTGAAGTTCCCGGGTGGCCACCGGCCAGCCGATCGCTTTGGCGAACGACGGTGAATAGGGAACTTTAGGAATTCCCAGGACCAGGTGGTAATTGACAAATGCATAGATGACCAGCAACGCGCCGATGACCTTGCCCGCCGTCAGACGCATTGCGGTACCGAGTCCATGCCAGCGCAGCGCGCTGGCATGGACGATCGTCCAGCCAAGCAGCGGCAGGGTGGCGAGCCAGATCGGGCCGGTCCAGTTGAGGCGCGGAACATGCTTGAGCGCGCTCCAGGCGAAGACCGCGAGCGGGACAAAGACGAAACAGGCCACGAACAGCCGGTTGCGTGCCTCGGCGTGCGCGGGCTCGGGAAAGCGCGTGGCGTCCCGCGTCCACCGTCGGGAGAAGAGCAGCGGCAGAACCATGAGCGGCAGCGGGGTGGCGACAAGGATCATGTTCATCAGCATGTAGTGCAGGCTGAACTGTTGTTCCTCGCCGAAGCGCTCGCCCCCCTGGAAGCGGAACGACGCCCAGTCATTGGCGAAGTTCCAGTAGATTACGGGCGCGAACAGGGCGGCGGCAATCAGCACCGCGAAGTAGGGCTGCGGGCGCAGGAACCAGGCGCGCGAGCGTCGGTCCACGAGGCAGAAAGCCAGGGCGGCCGGACCCAGCAAGGCGATCGTGTATTTGGAAAGCAGGCCCAGCCCCAGCGCAATACCGACGCCGTACCAGGCCCGGCGCTCGTCCCCGACCAGTGCGCGGTGCAGGAAATAAAGGCCGGCACCCCATGCCGCCGCCAGCGGCGCATCCGGCGAAATCATAAATCCCGCGATGAAGAAGCCGTAGGGGATCAGGACCGCGAACGCGGCCGCCACCAGGGCGGCCGGCCGGTCAACGAGGCGCAGGGCCAAGCGGTAGACAAAGACCATCATCACCGCCGTGCAGGCGAGCGAGGCGAGGCGGATGCTGGCCTCGCCGTGCCCGAAAAGTGCTTCGACGAGCGCGATCAGCCAGGCCACCATGGGTGGGTGGTCGAGGTAGCCGAAGTCGAGCCGCATCGAGTAGTTCCAGTAATAGGCTTCTTCGGGGGTCAGCGGAAACACCTTGAGATAGAGCAGGTGCAGCAACAAAACGCTGACCACGATGCCCGTCGCCGCCATGCTCCAGCGCCGTGCCATGGAGACCGACGGTTGTGGCGCGGACCGTGGGGCGAACGCGTTACCAACCGCGCCGGCACTCCAGGCGATACCGACGCCGACCATCGCGGCCATCCATGGCGGCAACCCGTAAGCCAGTGCGGTGGCGATCGCGCCACCGCGCAGGCACAGCGCAAGCGCGGCGGCGACCAGTTGCCAGCCCCCCGCCGGGCGCGAGCCTGCCGGCCACAGAACGCGTGCCCCCAGAAAAGCAGCAGCACCCATGACGAATCCGGCGAGGTTCGATGCCCCAGGCAACCATCCCCAGGTGAGGAGCGCCAAGGTGACAACCAGGTCAACCGTGATTCCGACGGTGGCGGCAAACCGGGCCTTCCCGCCCATGGGCGCCGCCCCCTCCGGTGCGAACATGCCCCGGCGCAGCCTGGCCAGAATCTCGCGCAGCGTGGGTAATTCTGGCGGTAGGCAAGCATTCGGGCCGGGCCGTGCTGAAACGTCGACGATGCGCATCTCGGGTCCGCCAAGCAGCAGCGAGTGAAGAGGCGCCGCGGATGCACGGTCCGGCGGCGCAAGTCGAAGGAGTTGATCGCGGCGCAGCGCGTACCATCGCGACCACGGATCGCGTGTTTGCGCGACTGGCCAGAGAATCAGTCTTGCGAGCAACGCCTTGAACCGGGTTGCGAGCGTTGTCAGCGCCGCGCCAGACTGTTTCTCGTCGCGCACGACGATGGCGAGGTCGTGAAGATCGTCCGCGAGTGGTGCCACCAGCGCTATCAGCGTCTCCGGCGCGAGGCCCGACGCCGGGTCGCAGAAGGCCACGAACTTTCCACGAGCCCTGCTGACAGCGCGAACGATGCCTTTTTCTTCATCCGCTGCTGTCGGCCGCGTCTCGGCGACGATCAACTCGGCGGAATGCCCCGCTCCGCGCGCAATCTCGAGCAACTGCTCGCCGAAGTCCTGGCGCTGGGAAAAGGAGCCTTGCCCGGTGACGATCACCGACAGGTCCGGTTCGGCGATGTCAAGGGTCACGAAGGATTCCGGTGAATGAAGAAGTCAGCAAGATGTTCCCCGTCGCATCACACCCCGGTAATAGGCCGTTGGACTCGGGGGGCCGGAAACCGTCGCGGATGTTGCGGCAACTCCCGATGTCCAGGCTTGCCGTACGGAGCGTCATCCAGGTCTGGTCGGAAAGTCGGGCGCCTTGGTTGGGGAATCGTCCGGGTCAAGGAAACGGGATAGGCGTTGCAATGCCACCCGACGAAGTATCACGTGCCTGAAAGACGCTGTCAATTTGGTATTCCGGAGCCAAAATCACCTTGGCCGGCATTGACCGCAGTTGATCGCAGAAAATATACTGCGCGACTTGCCCTGCGACGGGCCTTCTTTTTTGTGAGCTGCCATGTCTTCCCTCTCTAGTTGTACCTTGGGCGCATGGGCGCTCCCTTCCCTGTCCGCCATCGTCTTCCGGGTTTCGCCCGCGTCGGCGTGCCGCGTGCCGGCGCTTCTGCTCGCCGCGGCGTGTTTTTTGGGTGCCGCACCGGCGATGGCGCAGTCCGCCGGCACTGCCACGGGATCCGAGGGAACGCCGGAGGTGACGAATTCGGTGTGGGACGCCCCCGAGCCCTGGCGCACCGATCGCTTCTACTTCCAGACCAGCCTGGCGACAGTGCATTGGAATCCGTCGGACAAACACAACAACAATCAGAAACTGGTCTACGGTGAATGGCGTCTGCAGGAGCGCTGGCTCGGTGGGCAGGTGCTGGTCGGCGCAGCGGCCTTCTCCAACTCCTTCTACCAGCCGTCGCAGTTCGTCTTCGGGGGGCTGTTGTGGCGGCCGTTCGACTCGGTACCGGCAGCCTACGCCAGGGTTGCCGCCGGCGTGTTGCACGGTTACAAAGGCGAATACCAGGACAAGATTCCCTTCAACAGCACCGGTTTTGCACCGGCAGCCATTGGCTCCGTCGGCTACTGCTTTAATCGCATATGTGGCGAGATGGTGTTGATCGGTACCTCGGGCGTGATGTGGACGCTGGGAGTGACGCTGCCCTGACCGCCAGGCGCACCCGCGCGGTGTGAGCACGTTGGTGGTGGCAGTCAACCGGGCGGTGGAACTGGCGCCCACCAACTATTCGCCGAGTGAGGCTTGCTTCACGGTGTCAGGAGGCCCGCAGCGGCAGGCTTAGGTGCTCGAGCAAAGTCACCGAGTCTTCGATTCGGGTTAGCATCCATGCCCATGCGGCACGCCCTCCTCTTTTCCGTTTTCGTCATCGCTTCCTGCGGGCTGGCCTACGAACTGATCGCCGGCGCGCTGTCGTCCTACCTGCTCGGCGACTCGGTGACGCAGTTCTCGACGGTGATCGGCACCTACCTGTTCGCCATGGGTGTCGGGTCGTGGCTGTCAAAATACATCACGCGTGACCTGATCGGGCGCTTCATCCAGATCGAGCTGATGGTCGGGCTGCTCGGCGGCTTTTCGGCAGTTGGGCTGTTCGTCGTGTTCACGTGGCTGGCAGCGCCGTTCAAGCTGGTGCTCTATCTGATGGTATTCGGCGTCGGCGTTCTCGTTGGTCTGGAGATACCGCTGGTGATGCGTATCCTGAAGCGCGAGCTGGCGTTCAAGGATCTGGTGTCGCAAGTGCTCACTTTCGATTATCTCGGCGCGCTGGCCGTATCCATTCTTTTCCCGCTGGTACTGGCGCCGCAACTCGGCATGGTGCGCACCGGGCTGCTGTTCGGCGTACTCAACGTCGCGGTCGCGTTGTGGGCCTTGCACCTGTTTCGCGACCAGTTACCGGCCCGGCGTGCGCTGGCCGTGCAAAGCTGGACGGTCTTCGGGCTGCTGGCCGCCGGCTTTGCCGGTGCTGGCCAGTTGACGACTTTCGCCGAAAGCCATCTTTACGCCGACGAAATCGTCCATGCCGAAACGACGCCTTATCAGCGCATCGTCGTCACCCGCTGGCGCGATGATCTGCGCCTGTTCCTCAACAACAACCTGCAGTTCTCGTCGCACGACGAATACCGCTACCACGAGGCGCTGGTTCATCCGGGGCTGGCCGCGCTGCCTGGTGCCCGGCGCGTGCTGGTGCTCGGTGGCGGCGACGGACTGGCGGTGCGCGAAATCCTGAAGTATCCGAATGTCGAGGCGGTAACGCTGGTCGATCTCGATCCGGCGATGACCGAACTGTTCGCAACGGCGCCACAACTGGTGGCGCTGAATGCCGGGTCGCTCAAGTCGGAGCGCGTCAAGGTGGTGAACGCCGATGCGCTGCAATGGCTGGAGGGGAGCGACGACTATTTCGACTTCATCGTCGTCGATTTTCCCGACCCGGCCAATTTCGCGCTCGGCAAACTCTATACCTCGGCCTTCTACCGGCTGCTGGAAAAGCGCCTGGCAGCACGCGGCCTGATTGTCGTCCAGTCAACTTCGCCACTTTATGCGCGGCAGTCGTTCTGGAGTGTAGTGACGACGCTCGAGGATGTCGGCTTCAAGACGGCGCCCTACCACGCGCTGGTGCCCTCGTTCGGCGAATGGGGATTCATCATCGCCGGCCGCCAGGATTTTTCGCCCGTTGCGGTCGACCCGGAAAAAACGCGATTTTTGACCCCGGAAATCGTTCCCGACCTGTTCCGCTTTCCGGCCGACATGGCGCGCGTACCGGCCGAGGTCAATCGCCTGAACAATCAGGTGCTGGTCCGCTACTTCGAGCAGGAGTGGCGCAAGGTCGTGCGCTAGCAGAACCGGCTTGCGGCCCGCGCCTCTGGAGTTGGCCGCCGATTTCTGGCAGTCTGCGCGGGTGGCTGTACTGGGTGTTGCCCCGGGTTGGAGCAGGCATGACCAGGGGTTTTCGGGCGAAAAAAAGATTGTATGTCGTGGGAGGGTAGTCGGGTGATCGATGCGCGTAGTTACTATGTCAGGGAGACCTTGCGCAATGGCATGGAAGTCTGCATCCGGGCGTTGCGTCCCGACGATGGCGAGCGGATAGCCGAGGCGTTCAGCAACCTCGATCCGGAATCCATCTATTCGCGCTTCTTCAGTTTCAAGCGCAAGCTGAACGAGGCGGACTACCGCCTGATACGGGAGATGGATTTCGACAACCGGGTTGCTCTGATCGTCACCCATATGGTGGCAGGCCGGGAGGTTGTGATTGCGTCTTCGAGCTATGCGCGCTGTGGGGACGACATGGCGGAAGTCGCCTTCGTCGTTGAGGAAGACATGCATGGCCTGGGCATTGCCCGGCGGTTGCTCATGCACCTCGGCCGGATCGCCCGCGATCGGGGAATTTCGCACTTCATCGCGGAAGTCCTCGTCACCAACGCAGCCATGCTCAGGGTGTTCTCCGCCGTTGGCTGGCCCATGAAGAAGCGGATCGTGGATGGCACGGTCCACGTGACGCTGTCCCTGAAGGACGCACCGGCGGGCTGATCGCCGGCGCGGCTTGCTGTTCGGCGGCGGTTCAGCGCAAGAACTTGCGTATAGTTAGCGGTTGCTCTAATCCGAAACGACGTCGGCATCATGGAAACCATCCGCATTCGCGGTGCGCGCACCCATAATCTGAAGAACATCAATCTCGATCTGCCGCGCAACCGGCTGATCGTGATTACCGGGCTGTCCGGGTCGGGCAAGTCCTCGCTGGCCTTCGACACCCTCTACGCCGAGGGACAGCGGCGTTATGTCGAATCGTTGTCGGCTTACGCGCGGCAGTTCCTGCAGTTGATGGAGAAACCCGACGTCGACCTGATCGAGGGACTCTCGCCGGCAATTTCGATCGAGCAGAAGGCGACTTCGCACAACCCGCGGTCGACCGTCGGCACCGTTACCGAAATCCACGACTATCTGCGCCTGCTCTTTGCCCGCGCCGGGACGCCGTATTGTCCCGACCACAACCAGCCGCTGAAAGCGCAGACCGTATCGCAGATGGTCGACCACGTACTGGCGCTGCCCGAAGAAACGCGGCTGATGATTCTCGCGCCGGTGGTTGCCAACCGCAAGGGCGAGCAGGTCGATCTCTTCGCTGAGCTACGCGCCCAGGGATTCGCCCGGGTGCGGGTCGACGGCGCGGTGCATGAACTTGACGCGGTGCCCAAGCTGACCAAGTCGCAGAAGCACAATGTCGACGTCGTGGTCGATCGTCTGAAGGTGCGCGACGACATGCGCCAGCGCCTGGCCGAATCCTTCGAAACTGCCTTGCGTCATGCCGACGGCCGGGCGATTGCGCTGGAGATGGACAGCGGCAAGGAACACCTGTTCTCGGCCAAGTTCGCCTGCCCGGTCTGCTCATACGCCCTGCAGGAACTGGAGCCGCGCCTCTTTTCCTTCAACAACCCGATGGGCGCGTGTCCGAAATGCGACGGCCTCGGGGTGATCCAGTTTTTCGACCCGCGGCGCGTGGTCGGCAACCCGGCACTGTCGCTGGCGGGTGGGGCAATTCGCGGTTGGGACAGGAAGAACCAGTTCTACTTCCAGATCATCGAATCGCTGGGCGCGCATTACGGCTTCTCGGTCGATACGCCGTTCGGCGAACTGCCCGAGGAATTCCGCCAGGTGATTCTTTATGGCTCCGGGCGCACCGAGATCAATTTCCACTACCTCAACGAAAGGGGCACACGCTTCGACCGTAGCCACACCTTCGAGGGCATCATCCCCAATCTGGAGCGGCGCTACCGGGGCAGCGACTCGCAGGCGGTGCGCGAGGAGCTTTCCAAATACATCAGCAATACCGGGTGTCCGCAGTGCGCCGGTACCCGCCTGCGCATCGAGGCGCGGCACGTGCGTGTCGGCACCAGGACGCTGCATGAAATCAGCCGCCTGCCGCTCGGCGAAGCGCGCAACTACTTCAGCTGCCTGACGCTTACCGGCGCCAAGGCGCAGGTGGCCGACAAGATTCTCAAGGAAATCACCGCCCGCCTCTCCTTCCTGATCAACGTCGGCCTCGATTACCTGTGCCTCGAACGCTCGGCCGAAACGCTGTCCGGCGGCGAATCACAACGCATCCGGCTGGCCTCGCAGATCGGCTCGGGGCTGACCGGAGTCATGTACGTCCTCGATGAGCCATCGATTGGCCTGCACCAGCGCGACAACGACCGCCTGCTGCAAACGCTGAAAAACCTGCGTGACATGGGTAACTCGGTGCTCGTTGTCGAACACGACGAGGATGCGATTCGGTCAGCCGACTACGTGATCGACATCGGCCCCGGCGCCGGTATCCACGGCGGCTTCATCGTTGCCGAAGGGACGCCGGCTGAAGTGGCGGCCAACCCAGCCTCGATGACTGGCGATTATCTTTCCGGGCGCAAGGCAATTCCGACCCCAAAAACGCGTCGACCGCGCCAGGCTGGCAGACGTATCCTGGTGACCGGCGCCTGTGGCAACAACCTGAAGGATGTCACGCTCGAACTGCCGGTGGGCCTGTTCTCCTGCATCACCGGCGTATCCGGCTCCGGCAAATCGACGCTGATCAACGACACACTCTACGCCGCGGCCGCCAAACACCTCTACGGCTCGTCGACCGAACCGGCACCGTACAAGGAAATTTCCGGACTCGAACTGTTCGACAAGGTGATCAACGTCGACCAGGCGCCGATCGGCCGCACGCCGCGCTCCAACCCGGCGACCTACACCGGCCTGCTGACGCCGATCCGCGAACTGTTTTCGCAGGTGCCGGAATCGCGCGTCCGCGGCTATGGACCGGGGCGCTTCAGCTTCAACGTCAAGGGCGGCCGCTGCGAAGCCTGTCAGGGCGATGGCATGATCAAGGTCGAAATGCACTTCCTGCCCGACATCTACGTCCCCTGCGACGTCTGCCACGGCAAGCGCTACAACCGCGAAACGCTGGAAGTGCAGTACAAGGGTAAAACCATTCACGACGTGCTCGGCATGACCGTCGAGCAGGCCCGCGAGTTCTTCGGCGCCGTGCCGGTCGTCGCCCGCAAGCTGCAAACGCTGGTCGACGTCGGCCTCAGCTACATCACGCTGGGCCAGAGCGCCACCACGCTGTCCGGCGGCGAAGCGCAGCGCGTCAAGCTGGCGCTTGAACTCTCCAAACGCGACACTGGCCGCACCCTGTACATCCTCGACGAACCGACCACCGGCCTGCATTTCCAGGACATCGAAATGCTGCTCAGCGTGCTGCAGCGGCTGGCCGCCAACGGCAACACCATCGTCATCATCGAGCACAACCTTGACGTCATAAAAACCGCCGACTGGATCGTCGACCTCGGCCCGGAAGGCGGCGACGGCGGTGGACGGATTCTTGTCGCCGGGACGCCCGAACAGATCGCCAAATGCAAGGCCAGCCACACGGGCCGCTTCCTGAAGCAACTCCTTGACAAGAAATAGCCAACTCGATCCGCCAGCCATGGAAAACACCGCTATACCTACAGGGTACAGAAGGCATTTGGGTTCCGACGACAGACTTGGCGGAAATGCTGTTGACAGGAACGCAATGAACTCAAATTACACGCAGACGCCTAACTCCAACATTGGGCCTCAGACGCGCCAATGAGCTAGCTTTGTCACATGAGGAGTTTTAGCATGTTGAAAACTTACCAGGGAAGTTGCCACTGTGGCGCAGTAGGCTTCGAGGCCGACATCAACTTGAGCGTTGGAACTAACAAATGCAATTGTTCAATTTGCACAAAAACAAGAAACTGGAACGCGATTATTAAGCCCGACGCTTTTCGGCTACTTTCGGATGAAGGCGCATTGAACGACTACCAATTCGGACAAAAAGTCGGACACCATCTTTTCTGTCGACATTGCGGCGTGCGCTCGTTTGCACGTGGGTACGTAGAGCAGATTGGTGGGCACTACGTGGCGGTTCAACTTGCATCGTTAGACAACGCAATTCCGCAGGAACTTATTGCGGCACCGATCAGATATGCTGATGGACAAAATAACGAATGAGGAAATTTACCAGATGAAGTGCGCCATCTCTGAGCTCCTTGCTTCCCGGTCGCCCAATGACATGAGGCCCAACCTATCATTCCACCAGACCCTGCGGATAGAGCTGCGCAAGTCCGGTGAATTCAAACATTGAAGCTGTAGAAAATCCCGTTTTCGCGAAAAATGCCCTCGTACCAGAAATTTGCGGCTTCCACAATCGCTCCAGAATCGACGATCTCGGTTTCGGGAGACATAAATCATTCCTCAAAATTGCCCCTCAATTTTGCTGAGCGAGTTTTTCTACCCCTTCGTTGGGCCTCTTAGAGGGTTTTTGCCGTGTCCTCCAACCGAAACGCGAAATCGATTGAGCAGAAGCTGTTGGACTTGGACGCGCACATGTAATTGCTGCGCCAGCACCTGCATAAGTTGCGCGACAGTAAGAGTCATCTTAAGGTAATCGCCGCGGAACTGAGAACACTCGTGTGCAGGTCCAGCGGGACTGAAGGCCTTCTCTGGCGATTAACCGATGAACTGAAAGTCGGTGATCTGGTAGCGCTTCATTTACCTGGAAAGCTAAAGCAAGACCATCCTCTTGTACGCGGCCTGGAATTCATGATTGTCCCAATCTTCCGTGCAGGAAAAGGAGATCCACGGCTAGTCCCCGGCAACCACTCGCTTCGTGCCGTGATCAAGGAAGGAGAGGCGCTGGTCGTCCTTGGCAAGCCCCTTACGCACGAATACCTCATCAAGGCCGTGGCACAACAGATGGGCACTGCCCACGAGGATGACGGACTGGAGCCCGCGCTCGTGCAGCTTTCCACAATTTTCGTTAACGGAGTCGAGCCCTACCTTGGCATTCTGGCCATAGACGCCGAACTCACTCTGGAAGTTGGGGAACGAGTCTTGGAGGTGGCGGAATCACGCGGACAACTGCACAGACTCGCACACAGCCACGACTGCGGGAATGTCTCCGTCGTGGTCCGCGTGTGTCGCAAGCAGCATTTGGGGAGCCGCGTTCAGCTCTTTCGATTCCATTCATACACATCCGAAGTAGCCATTGTTGGCCTTGCCACACCAACTGGCGTTCTCTTTCAGCTGTTGAAACGGCAGCAACTCATGACCGAAGTTCTTGCACCATATCCAGAGTCCTGCGTTCTCGGAGAGGACGCCATTGCGGTTCTTTCATACTGCTCAAGGACAGGTCAGTTACGTACGATTACGGCCGATGGCCCAACCGCCCCTCAGTTCTACAAACTTGGCTGGGTTCACGCCTGCGAATTCACTTTGGAGGAGGTTTCCGAGTTATACAAGGACATTATTGACCAGCGATTCCTGCTGATCTTTGAGCGACTTCTTTCATCACGAGATGTTTTGGAACTTCTGGCGCTTCCTCCAAGCGGCTACGGTTTGTGGAAGCATGCCGACGAGTTGCATGCTCAAGGAGTTTTCCCTGAATGAGGCCCAACCATTCGTTTGTGGGGACCACCTGCAAGCTGCGCTTGCAGGTTCGCTCCGGGCTTCGCCCTCCGCCGGCCCCTAAGCTCAAACTACAAGAGCTTCTCCATATTTAGCAAAC
Organism: Candidatus Dechloromonas phosphoritropha; assembly: GCA_016722705.1. Classification (NCBI taxonomy): domain Bacteria; kingdom Pseudomonadati; phylum Pseudomonadota; class Betaproteobacteria; order Rhodocyclales; family Azonexaceae; genus Dechloromonas; species Candidatus Dechloromonas phosphoritropha. The sequence continues at coordinate 1,992,509 of JADKGN010000004.1, forward strand.
GGTTTTCTGATTTTTACTGTCTCATCGTTGTTCTGCCTCAATGATCTGCCTGCCCATCTGGTCTGCTATGTTGAAGTAAAGAAGGTGAAGGACTGCGGTACTACAACCGGTCATCCTCCAAGGGGACTTCCCATGGGGCGCGTCGGGCTTCTTGCCCAGACCCTGATGAAGGACATGCGCGGGGGCCTCTTTCGTTAGTCGGGAATGGCTTCTTCCCCTTGAGCTAATCAGGCATACCCCGCGCGGGTCCAACCCGCTTCACATCAAAGTTGGCAGTGCTTCGCTGGTATTTGGCCACCAGCGAGCGGCCCGTGATTCCCCTTGGTTTTCTCTCTACAAGGATTTCCGTTAGTACCCAATAAATCGGGCGACTCGACGGTTGCCAAACAGGCGTTGTGCGAGTAGGCTAGTATCTAATTACTATTCGGAATGTAGGTGTAACGGTGCCATGACTGCTTCAACTACCTCCCAAATACCGTCACGCCAGCGCTTGACCACCGAACAGCGGCAGCGTGAGATTGTCACGACGGTTCTCTTCCTGGCCCGCCAACGTGGACCGGACGCGATCACGACCCAGGCGATTGCCGACCATATGGGCGTCACTCAGGGGGCGATATTCCGGCACTTTCCCGACAAGCAGGCGATCTGGCTGGCGGTCTTCGGCTGGGTACGTGAAGCGCTTGGTGCCGCGTTGGCGGCGGCGACCGACGAGGTGGCCTCGCCGCTGACCAAGATTCAGCAAGTGTTTCTCGCGCATGTGGCTTTCATTGCAGGCAACCCCGGTGTGCCGCGTGTCCTCTTCCACGAGTTGCAATACCCGGGCGATTCGCCGGCGCGCCTCGAAGTGCGCGCGATGATCAGCAGGTATCGCCAGAGACTGAGCCAACTCTTTGCCGAGGCGAAGGCGGCCGGCGAACTGCCGGCTGCGCTTGACCAGGCACTGGCACCTGTATTGCTGATCGGCGCCGTGCAGGGCCTGGTCATTCAGGCATCGCTCGCCGACAACGAAGGAGAAATGGTCGGTGCAGCGCAGAAGCTGTGGCCACTGCTGCTTGACGCTTATCGCGGGCAAAGGGGACGGTGAACATGCGTACGAGCCTGTTGGCCAAGCTTCACCTAAGCCGTAGCGCAGGACTGATCGCTGCCGCGATCGGTCTGGCGATAGTCCTCGGCTGGCTGATTGTCAGTCAGGGACCGCTGGCGCCGATCAAGGTGACGCTCGCCACGCCGACGGATGGCCCGCTCAGCGCCAGCACCTTCGGCATCGGCACGGTTGAGGCGCGCCGCGCCTACGCGCTCGGGCCGACACAAGCCAGTCGCGTTCTGCGCGTGCTGGTCGATCAGGGCGATGTAGTCAAGGCCGGGCAGCTCGTCGCCGAACTCGATCCGGTCGATCTCGGCGAGCGTGTGCTCAGTGGCGAGCTGGCGGTGGCGCGCGCTGCAAGCACGATCCTGGCTGCCGAGGCGGCGCTGGCGGAGGCTCAAGGCCGCGCTCTGGTGGCGACCACCGAGGCCCGCCGTTATCACGAGTTGCAAGGCAAGGGCTTCGTCAGCCAGCAGGCGGTCGACGCCAAGGTGTACGAAGCCAACGCCGCCAAGGCGGCCGTCGCCGGCGCCACAGCGCTGGTCGCGGCGGCCCAGCGTGACCGTGAACGCGCGCAGGCGGACGTCGCCGGAACTGGCAAGCTGCAGGCGCAGGGTCGACTGGTGAGCTCGGTCGATGGGGTGGTCAGCGCGCGCCTGGTCGAACCGGCAACGACGGTCGTCGGCGGCCAGGCAGTGGTGCAGGTCATCGACCCGACAAGCCTGTGGGTACGGACGCGGATCGACCAGGGCCAGGCAGGCAGTGTCCGCGTCGGCCAGCCGGCAGAGATCGTGCTGCGTTCGGACCCGCAGCGCAGCTACCGCGGTGAAGTACAGCGCGTCGATCTGGTCAGCGACGCAGTAAGCGAAGAACGCATCGTCAATGTCGGCTTCGCTGTACGCCCGGAAGCGATCTCAGTCGGCGAGCTGGTTGAAGTGACGATCACGGTTGCCGCGCTGGCCAATGCGCGTTGGCTGCCGGCGGCAGCGGTGAAGCGGGTCGACGGTCGGCAAGGGGTGTGGCGGCTTGACGAGGGGCGCGTCGCCTTCCAGCCGGTCACGGTCGGCATCACGACGCTCGACGGGCGTAGCCAGATCCTCGATGGACTCGCTGCGGATGACCAGCTGGTCGTGCACAGCGCGCAGGAATTGAGACCGGACAGCAGGGTGAAAGTCGTCACCGCGATCGTCGGTTCGACGCCATGATCAACCTCGCGGCGCGCGACATCCTGCATGGATGGGGCAAGTTCGTGTTTACCGGCGTCGGCCTCGGACTGCTGATCGGTGTGACGCTGTCGATGGCCGGCATCTACCGCGGTCTGGTCGACGACGGCAAAGCCTTACTGGCCATTGGCGGTGCCGATTTATGGGTCGTCCAGCGTGATACGCTGGGGCCGTACGCCGAGCCGTCGAGCGTTCGCGACGACGTCTACCGCAGCCTGCTCGGCATCCCCGGTGTCGCCGCTGCCGGCAACGTGACCTATCTGACGATGCAGATCGAGCACACACGTGGCGAAGTACGGGTGATGCTCGTCGGCTTCGAACCCGGGCACCCCGGCGAACCCGGCTACCTCGTCGCCGGGCGTCCAATCACGCGCTCGCACTACGAGGCGATCGCCGACGTGCGCAGCGGGCTCGCCCTGAACGAGCGCATCCGCATCCGCCGTCACGAATACACGGTGGTCGGCCTGACCCGGCGCATGGTCTCGTCGGGCGGCGACCCGATGCTCTTCGTGCCGCTCAAGGACGCGCAGGAGGTGCAGTTTCTCAAGGACAACGACGCGCTGGTAAACGAGCGCGCGCGTACCGCCGCCAATCCGGCGTTCAACCGCCCGGGTGTCCCGGGGCTGCTCGAAGCGGTGCAGGCCAGCCAGGCCAACAGCCATCAGGTCAATGTCGTACTGCTGCGACTTGCGCCGGACGCCGACGAAACGCAGGTCGCCGAGCAGATCAGACGCTGGAAACATCTCGAGGCCTATACGCGTGCCGACATGGACGAGATCCTGGTCGCCAAGCTGATCGCTACGTCGGCGCGGCAGATTTTCATGTTTCTGGTCATCCTCTCGGTGGTCAGCGCGGCGATCGTCGCCTTCATCATCTACACCATGACCTTGAACAAGGTCCGCGAGATCGCGGTGCTCAAGCTGATTGGCGCCCGCAACCGGACGATTGCGCTGATGATCCTACAGCAGGCGCTGGGCCTCGGCGTGATCGGCTTCGTCGTCGGGCGCAGCGCCGCAGCGCTGTGGGCGCCGATCTTTCCCAAGTACGTGCTGCTGCTCCCCGGCGACGCGCTGCGCGGCGCGCTGCTGGTGTTGTTGATCTGCGCGCTGGCCAGCGTCGTCGCTATTCGCGCCGCCCTGCGCGTCGATCCGGCTGCGGCGATCGGCGGTTGACATGGTCCAGCCGGCAATCGAAATCAGCGGTCTGAGCAAGCGTTACGGCGAGGGCGATGCAGCAGTCTACGCGCTCAAGGGGGTGGACATGGCGATCCAGCCCGGTGAGGTGGTCGGGCTGATCGGCCCCAGTGGCTCGGGCAAGAGCACGCTGCTGAAGTGCCTCGGGGCGGTGATCGAACCGACTTCGGGCCGGATCGCTCTGGCCGGCGAAGCGATCTACGACAATGGCTGGAAGGTCAGCGACCTGCGCGCGCTGCGCCGCGACCGCATTGGCTTCGTCTTCCAGGCGCCTTACCTGATTCCCTTCCTCGACGTGACCGACAACGTCGCCTTGCTGCCGATGCTCGCCGGTGTGCCGAATGACCAGGCGCGCGAGCGGGCGCGCCAGATGCTCGCGGCACTCGACGTCGGACACCGGGCGGAGGCGCAGATACGGCAACTTTCCGGCGGCGAGCAACAACGGGTTTCGATCGCGCGCGCGCTGGTCAACCAGCCGCCGATCGTTCTCGCCGACGAGCCGACGGCACCGCTCGACAGCGTGCGCGCGCTGACCGTGATTCGCATCCTCAACGAAATGGCGCAGCGCTTCCAGGCGGCGATCATTGTCGTCACGCACGACGAGAAAATCATCCCGACCTTCAAGCGCCTCTACCATATCCGGGATGGTCGGACCTACGAAGAGGCCGGCGAGGCGCGCGCCGCCTGAAGGCAGGCGTTGGCGAGGCGATCTCATGCCGAGTGCGGACAATTGCCTGGCGCGGACCGCGGGCATCGCCAAGTCTGGCGCACAGGTACTGAAACGAAAGAGCTTTCGGCCTCGAATTCAGCCAGATTGCTGGATACTGACTTCTTGAGAATGGAGAACACGATGGCAAAACTGCTCATCGTCGCGGAGCGACAAGCACGAAGCGACGCACCAGGCGGGCATTTCGCACTCTGGGTGCTGGGCTTTCGACCGTTCTATCTACTGGCCAGCATCTTTGCCGCGCTGTCGATTCCGCTCTGGGTGGCGCAGTACGCCGGCTACCTGCCGGCCGGGATGACGCACATCCCGGCCTGGCACGGCCACGAGATGCTGTTCGGCTACACCCTGGCGGTGATTACCGGCTTCCTGTTCACGGCGGGCCGCAACTGGACCGGGCAGCCAACGCCGACCGGTGGCGTGTTGATGGCATTTGCCTTGCTCTGGGTTGCTGGGCGGGTCCTGATGCTGACCCCCTATGCGCTCGCCGCAGCGGTGGTGAATACAGCTTTCCCAGTGGCGGTGGCAATCGCCTTCGCCATCCCGCTGTGGAAGAGCCGCAACCAACGCAACTATTTTTTCGTCGCGCTGCTCGTGCTACTCGGTGCGGTGGTGCTGGCGATGCATCTTTCCTGGCTCGGCGTAATCGCCTGGCCCGCACAAGCGGGCTTGCAAGCCGGGCTCGATGTCGTGCTCTTCGTGATCGCGGTGATGGGCGGTCGGGTCATTCCCATGTTCACCAACAACGGCATTCCCGGTGCGCAAGCCACTCGCCGTCCGCTGATCGAAAAACTTGCCCTGGGCAGTGTACTGCTGTTGTTGATCGCGGACATTCTGGTGTTGCCGGCGGCGCTGATCGCCGCCATTGCGCTGGCCGCTGCGTTGGCGCACGCCGCCCGACTCTATCTCTGGCAACCCTGGCGGACGCTGCGAACACCGTTGGTGTGGGTGCTGCATGTGGCTTACGGCTGGCTGGTCGTCCATCTCGTGCTGCGTGCCCTGGCGGCGCTCGGCGCTGTTGCCGAGCCCTTGGCGCTTCACGCGCTGACCATAGGCACCATTGGCGGCATGACCCTCGGCATGATGACTCGCACCGCGCGCGGTCACACCGGCCGTCCGCTGGTCGCCGACCGCTTTGAGGTCATGACTTTCCTGCTCATTCTGTGCGCCGTGCTGATCAGAGTCTTCGGCGGGATGCTTTTGCCCGATGCCTACGCGAGCACGATCGTCGGCTCTGGAATCTGCTGGTCGCTCGCTTTCGCGATCTGCGCGATTCGCTACTGGCTGGTGCTGTCGCGCGCGCGGCTAGACGGCAAGCCCGGCTGATCACAGCATGGCCACCATTGTAGTAAAAGTCCCGGGATCCCCGGAGTGTTGGCATTGCTGCGGCAACTGCGGCAGCGATGCGGTCATCGTCGATGACTCGCTGGCATTATCCACCTCCGCAGCGCCGTCGAAGCGGTTTCCGATGAAAAGGGTTGGGCGGCGCTTGCTGGCGTCGGATCTCACATGAACAAGAACTGGTTGGCGTTCGATCCGCACAATTTTGGCTATGCAAAACTTGGCGACTTGGTGATTGCCAGCGAACTGTTCGAGTTGCGCCGGGATGCGCGACTGCGTGCGAGGTCAGGGTGAGCGAATCGGGAGAAAATGGCAGGGTCAGTTCGACCGCAGGCTCTCGCCAAGATCGATGGTGACCCTTCCCCCACCCGTTGCCGCGTTTCCGGCGCCGACCTGCCAGCCGCTGGCGCGGCAGACGTGTCGCACCAGCGCGAGGCTGAGGCCGTGCCGGCCTCGCAGTCCACTAAAAAAACGGTCGAATACGCGCGGCAGTTCGGCCTCTGCAAACCCCGGGCCGCAGTCGGAGAAGATCAGCCGACTGCCTTCCAGCGCGCAGACTATTTCACCCCGGTCGCTGTGGCGCAGCGCATTGTCGAGCACGTTGCGCAATGCCAGGTCCAGCAGGGCCGGATCCGCGCTGACGATAGTCGCTTCCAGCACCATCAGGCGCAGGCTGACGGGCTTGCCCGAGGAGTGCGAAAGCGATTCCCAGACCGCCGATACGGCGGCGCGAAGACGGATTTCCCCGAGCAGTGCGGGTCCCGCCTCGCGGCTCAGGAGCAGGAGGCTGCTGCCGAGGGCGTTGATACGGTCGACCCCCTGAATCATGCGATTCGCGCGGCGCCGGACCGATTCCGGGGCGTCCGGGAGGGCCGCCAGCAGTTCGGCATCGGTGCGGATTGCGGTCAGGGGCGTGCGCAATTCGTGGGAGAGGTTCGCGGCAAATTCCCGTTCCTGGTCGAGCGCTTCGTGCTGGCGCTGGCGGTAGCGGTCGAGCGCCCCGGCGATTGCCAGGATCTCGCGCTCCATCCCGGGCTCGGCCAGCGGTGCGCCGTCCGGCTCGCCGACGCGAGCCGCACGATCAGTGTGAGCAATGCGCCGGCACTCAGCGTGAGAAGCGTCAGGCTGCGCAGTCGCTCCTCGTGTTCTTCGGCGTCGTACACGAGGATGTAGCGCGCGCCGCCATCTTGGCGGACCGCCACGTGAGCTTCGCGACCGCCGAGGTGGATCTCATGGTTGTCGACCGGCAGCGCCAGGACTTGGGCGGGCAACCCTGCGGATGGCGCCGTTGCGCCGTCGATCCGGTAGAGTTGCATGGCGGGGGTGTTGGGAAATGCCGATCCCGGCGCGGTCTTCCAGACGGCCATGCTGTGGGCGATCTGCTGGGTGAGGATCTGGTCGATGAACGCTTCTTCGGTCTCGTCGAATACTGCGAGCATCGCCAGCGACTGTGCCAGGATCACGAGGAGCGACAGTGCGCCCAGCGCCAGTGCGATGCGCAGGCGCATGCTCGGCCCGCGTCTAGCGGCTGACGAGCTTGTAGCCGAGGCCGTGGACATTGACGATCTTGACCGGAGCGGCATCGGTCAGAGCCCGGCGTACGGTATGCAGGACGCTGCGCAGATTGTCGCTCGCTTCCTGTTCCCGCCCCCAGATTGCCATTTCCAGCTCGCGCCGCGAAAAGACATGTTGTGGCTGCCGTAGCAGCACCTCGACCAGGCGCAGTGCCTTGGGCGGCAGGATGAGCGGCTGGCCGGCCAGCGTCACCGACCGTTCCGCCGGATCGCAGGACAGCGCCCCGAACGCCAACTGCCGTGCTGGCGGCTGGCCGCCCGAACGGCGCAGCAGGGCCTGCAATCGCGTCTCCACTTCCTTCAGGGCAAAGGGTTTGGCGAGGTAGTCGTCGGTGCCGCCGCCGAAGCTGGCCAGTTTGTCGTCGAGCGTATCGCGTGCGGTCAACATCAGAATCGCCAGTGATTTCCCGGCGGCGCGCAGTCGACCGGCCAGTAGCGCACCGTCACCGTCGGGCAGTCCGCGGTCGAGAACCAGCGCGTCGAATTCATGGCGCCCGAGCAGGGCGTCCGCGGATGCCAGAGAGGGTGCGAAATCGCAGCGATGTCCGCAGGCTTCGGGGAAATCATAGAGGTTTTCAGCAATCACCCGGTCGTCCTCGACGATCAGGATATGCATCAGCCGGCCTCCGCCGCAACGACTATGCGGTTGCGCCCCAGTCGCTTGGCCTCGTAGAGCGCAAGGTCCGCGCGTTGCAAGGCAACGTCGATCGGACAGCGGGTGGCGTCCGCCAGCCCGATGCTGAGCGTGACACGAATGAGCAGGCCGTCGGGCAGCCGGATCTCGTGCGCGGCACAGCGTTCGCGAAAACGCTCGACCAGAATGCGTGCCTGCTCGACCGTGCTCTCGGGAAACAGGAAAGCGAACTCCTCGCCGCCGTAGCGGCAGACGAGATCGGACTGGCGCAGACTCTCGGCGAGCAGTTCGGCGAAGGTGCGCAACACGGCGTCGCCGGCGCCGTGACCATAGGTGTCGTTGAGACTCTTGAAAAAATCGAGGTCGCCGAGGGCGACGGCAGCGGGCCGGCCATAGCGCTGGGCGCGCCGCAATTCGGCCGCGGCCGATTCCATGAAGTGCCGCCGGTTCATCAGTCCGGTCAGGCCGTCCCGGTTGGCCAACAGTTGCAGCTCGCGGCGCGCAGCATCATTGCTGACCATCGCGTCGTGCAGGCGTCTGGTCGCTTCCTCGACAGCATGAATCTCGGCCAGGCGGACACCGGGAAATTCCGGTGCCGGCTGGTCGACGCTGAGAGACGACAGAGCGCGGTCGATTTTCTGCAACGGGCGCAGCAGCTGCTGTCTGAGCAGGATCAGCAGCACCAGGAGAAAGCTGCCGATCAGCGCCGTAGCCCCCATCAGCTTGTATCTGGTGAGGCGCATGGCGGCGGCAACGTCGTCGAGATCAGCGGTCGCCAGATTGGCGCCCTCGACCAGGATGTCATCCGCCAGCAGGTTCAGGCGCCTGGAAAGCTGTTGCCATTCCGCATACTGCACCTTGAGCATGGCCGGGTTCTGTGTGGCCAGATGGCCGGTCTTGACGAGGAAAGCCTCGGTGTCGCGGGCGGCCGCTGCCGCCCGCGGATGTTCGAGAATGCTCGGATGACTGGCTACCAGCATGACGAGGTACAGCGACTGCTGGCGGTCTTCGGGCGTGTCCGAAGAAAAGACCTGTTCGCCTTCCTGGCGCAATAGATCGAGATTGCGCGCCAGGCGCTGATAACGGATGATCTCCGGCACGGTCTTCTTTTGCAGGCGTGCTGATGATTCGTGAACACGTTTCTGGTCAATAGCCAGAAAAATGACGACGAGGGCGAACAGCAGCGTGAAAGCTGCCGCCAGCAGGGCGAAAACCCGGTTCGCGGAGTAACGTTTGGGGCGAGTCGGCATCGCGCTTTAGTCCAGGTTTACCGGGAAGTGTCGGCGTACGATGCGATGCCCCGTTCCGTCGGCGCGAATTTCCGCGATTGCCTGGTTGACCGAGCGGCGCAATGCGTTTTCCTGTTTTGGCAGGATGATGTGGACAGTGTCGCCAAGGCCATGATCGGCAACGGCGGGGCCGACAAAACCGAAGCGCCCCGTCTCTTGATGGCTGATCAGGGCATAACCGGCGCGTACCGGCAGCAACGCAAAGTCGGCGCCGCCATCGCGCAGCGCGTCGAAGGCAGCGGCCTTTGTCGCCGTGGCCACGACAGTCAGATCGCGCTCGGCGGCGATGGCGTTCAGGAATGCCTGTTGTTGTGTACCTTCCATCACCGCCACTCGCGCGCCGCGCAGGTTGCCGGTATTGACTTCGTGGCCGATCTTGCCGGCAAACGCGCGGGCGGTGGCCGGCGATCCGATCAGGCGTGATGCGGAACGAAAGATCGGTTCGCTGAACGCGACACGTTCCTCGCGCTCGGGCGAGCGCAAGAAGTTGCCGCAGCCGAGATCGAAGCGCCCGTCCTCGACACCGGGCAGGATTTCGCCGAAGGTCACGTAGGAAAAGGCACAGCGGGAACGGATACGGCGACAGATCTCCCGGGCCAGTTCGTCGGTGAAAGCCACCTCGTCTGCCTTGGGCGTGCCGCTCGGGACAAGATTGCCCTGCGACGAGACCTGCGCCACATCCTGGACCAGAACCGCCACCCGCAGATCGGCTGCATGCAGGGCTCCTGACAACAGGGCGGCAACCAGAAAGAGGGATCGAAATGCCGGCATCAATGCACCCGGAAAGGTAAGAACTGCGTGTTGACCCGTTCGTAGACCCCGTTGCGATTGATACGTTCGAGCGCCTCGTCTACCGCGGTCTTGAGTTCGGGGCGGCGCGGGTTGATGCCGAATGACGCATTGCCGACCAGTTCGGGAACCTTCATGACCGTCGTGGCGAGGCCCAGCTCCTGAAAGGCCTTGTCGCCCTGTAGATGCAGGCTGGTATTCATCGACACGATAGCCGCCTGGGCAATACCGGCAAGCAGCGGTGCGCCGATTTCGCTGTTCGTCAGCACGCCGACGGTATTCCATCCCTGCTTGCGGGCATAGGTTTCCTGCGCGGAACCCTTGACGACGGCGACACGCAGGCCGCGCTGGCCCGGTTCCACGCCGGATTTGGCAAGCCACAGGGTGATCGACCGGAAGTGGGGCTTGGCAAGGAGGATCCGGCGGCGCCGCTCGGGCGTATCGAGCAGACAGACCGCGGCGATGTCAATTTCGCCGCCGGCCACCGCGTCAACCACGCGATCCAGTACCATCACCTGAAACTCGCACTGGACTTTCATTTCCGCGCACAGTGCTCGCGCCAGCTCGACGTCGAAACCTGTCAATCGGCCATCGCTGTCGCGAAAGGATATCGGTGGCGAGTTTTCAAGCACGGCGATCTGCAGAGTGGCCGCAGCCGGGTGAGCCGCCGTCGCTGCGGCAAGGCAGGCGACCACGAACAAGCCGGCTAGAATGTTCCACGGTCGAGGCGACATCAAATCATGTTGTTGGTATTTTCGCCGCAGTATATCCCAAGCTTGACCCGTCAAGTCGATCCGGCGCGACCGCGGCTAGTTTCGGGGGAGTTCGACGAGGGCGCCGTGCAGAGGGAAGAAGATCGCCATCCTGAGCGGCAGGGGATCGTTGAAAAACAGCGCGGCGTAGCGTTCGAGTTGCGCCCGGTATTGCTCGGCGTGCCGTGGCAACTCGGCCTCTGGCAAGCGAGCCGTCTTGTAGTCGATGATCCAACGGCAGCCATCGTCGATGAAAGTCCGGTCGATAACATGGTTGACCGCGCGCCCCTGCTCGTCGCGGCTTGACCAAGCCTGTTCGGCACCGGCCTCGGGGTGATCGGCCAGCAGCCAGCGGCCGGCTTGGCATTCCAGCGTGCGGGTCAGCGCGGCAACGACTTCGGTGCTGCCCTGCGCCACCTCCGCTTCTGCATGGCCCTGCGCCAGCAGCCAGCGCCGGTAGATGGGCTGCATGGAAGCAATCGTCGCGGTCGACGCCGTTTTCAGGCCATTTTTTGCAATCAGTTCCAGGCAGCGATGGACCAGCGTGCCGACCGAGGCTTCGAGCGACAAACCTTGCTCGGACACATCGACTTCGAGCGGGTTGTCGGCCGCCAGGATGCCCTCGGGAAGTTGCTGTAGAGCCTCGGGCACTTCGGGTCGGGCGAGACGCAGCAGTGGCGGCACGAAGCATGCTGGGTCGATGGCCGGCGGCGGCATATCCGTTGCCGGGGTTTCGGCCAGCGCGGCAGCAAACGCTGCCTGGGTAACGCCGGGCCACAGCAGCTTGAGCAGCGTGCCGCTGGCCGGCGGCTTGAGGCCATCGTCCTTGGTGTCGTCGGCGACCGCCACGCCAAGCAGATGCAGCTTGCGGATGGCGCGCGTCGCGGCGACGTAAAGCAGGCGTTCATCCTCGTGCGCGGCGCGCTCGGCTTCGAGCTTTTTCAGGTAATCGTAAGCTGCCGGTTCGCCGTTGTCGGCGCCTTTCTGCTTCATTGGTGCGACCAGCAGATGCTGGCGTCCATCGGCCCCGGCCACTTCGTCCCACAGCAGCAGGCTGCTGTCGTTGCCGCCGGTCACGCGGTGCAGGCCGGGGACGATCACGGTATCGAACTCAAGACCCTTGGCCTTGTGAATGGTCATCATCTGCAGCGCACCGCCGAGCGGGTCGGTTGGCGCGTACAGTTCGCCGGCGTGGGTAGCCAGGGTGTCGGCATCCAGCTTGCCGGCGGCGACCAGGCTGTCGACCAGCGCGAAGAAGGTTTCGACATCGCTCAGGGCTTCCGGCGCTTCCAGACAGCACGGCCCGCCGAGCATCAGCCAGATGCCTTCCAGCCAGCGTCGCGAGTGCTGGCGGTCGCGCTGGGCAAACGCGATGTGCAGCACGTCGCGCACATGCCAAAGGCGTTTTTGGCCGTCTTCCGAGAGGCGAGCGATCCGGGCCGCATCGTGCATCAGTTGCCAGATTGTCGATTGCTTATCGTCGGCCGCCAGCGCGTGCAGGTCGGCCAGCACCAGGCCACACCACGGGGCGCGCAAGAGCGCCAGCCAATGCACCCGGTCGGCACGGTGATGCAGGGCGCGGAACAGGGTCAGCAAGTCCTGAACATGCTGGCGGCCATCCAGTCCTTCGATATCGACCGCCTGAAAGCGCAGGTCCGGGGCGCTGCGGCGGATTTCGGCGACCAGCGCATCGAGATGGCTACGGGCGCGGACCAGCACCGCGATTTTTTCATCCGGCGCGGCGGCGCGCGACTGACGGATGATCTCCAGTACGCGACAGGCTTCCTCCACGGCGCCATCGCCGCCTTCGCGCTCGATGACCGGATGGACGATGACGCCGCTGTCGTCACGGGCTGGCCGGGTAGCGGCCGATTCGGCATAACGCACGGCGCCGGCTTCCGGGCTGTCGTCTGGCGGAAAGATGCTCGGGAAGGCGCCATTCACCCAATCGACGATACCCGGATACGAGCGGTTGTTGCGAAACAGGCGCAGGTGGCCGAGCCGAATGTCACCGATGCCGCGCTCGCGCACGCGCAGGAAGAGCCCGACGTCGGCCTTGCGAAAACGGTAGATCGACTGCATCGGGTCGCCGACGACGAACAGGGTGCGGCCGTCATCCGGCATCCAGCCGCGTGTCAGTTTCTCGATCAGGCCGACCTGACTCGGGCTGGTGTCCTGGAATTCGTCGACCAGCAGGTGGCGGATGCGGTAATCGAGCGCCTGGGCGAGGTCAGTCGGTGCCTCATCGTCGCCCAGCGCCAAGCCGGCGCGTGCGGCAATCTCGATGAAATCGACCTCACCGGCCTCCTGAAAAGCCAGCCACAGCTGTCCGGCGGCAAGGCGCAGCAGGCGCGAGAAACACTCGACGGTGGCCCACTCAGCCTCGGTCAACTCGGGCTGTGGCAGCTTGACCAGCATGGCCAGCGCCGCTTCCAGCCCGGCCACAACGCGCAAGTCGGCAAGCAGTTCGAGCATGGCTTTTTTCTGGTCGGCGAATTCCTTGTCGGCCGGAAAGCCGAGGCGTTTGTCGACCGTCTTGCGCAGCGTGCCGCTGCTGGTCAGCAGCAGCCCGGCGACCGCCTGCCATGGCGCCAGATCGGCGATTGTTGCGGTCAACGGCGAATTCCAGCCAAAAATCGCCTCGTACACGCCCGACACATTGGCCGCTGCAAAGCGGGCTAGCGGCATCAGCAGGTGCTGGATTCGCCCGTCGACCAACTGCTCGACCGCCGCCAGATCGCGCTCGATCAGTGCCGCGAAGCCAGCCTCGACCTCGGCCTTCAGCGCCCCGCTTTCGATCCGCGAGGCATGCTGCAGCCACTGGTCGCGGCGGCCAAGCATGGTCACCAGCAGCTTTTCCAGCCGGCTAGCATTGTTGTCCATGAAAGCCAGCGCCGCAGCGACCACCTCGGCGTCATCGCCATCGCTTTCGACCATTTCCAGAGTGCGCCGCGCCGCCGTCGCGTAGTGCGCCTCGGCATCCTCGGCGACGCCGGGCTGGCTACCAAAACGGGAGAGATAGGGCATCTGCCGGGCGAGGCTGGCACACAGCGCATCGAGCGTCGTGATGCGCAGCCGGCCGGGGTGGCCGAGCAACAGCCAGCCGCGTTCGGCATCGTGGGCGAGCACTGCCTTGGCCAGCCCGAAAGTCAATTGTTTGTGCGCCTCTTTCGGCATTTCGCCGCGCGCCGCCCGCTCCAGACTGCCGAGAATGCGGTCGCGCATCTCGGTCGCCGCCTTGTTGGTGAAGGTCAGCGCCAGCACCTCCTCCGGATGCTCGACCACCGCCAGCAGGCACAGGTAACGCTGGGTCAGCAGTTCGGTCTTGCCGGCCCCGGCCGGTGCTTCGACGATGAAGGAGGCGACATCGAGCGCCCGCTTGCGGGCGGCTTCGTCTTCTGCGAGGCGGTCGGGTGCCATGCTCATGCCGGCCTCCCGGCCAGTGCGGTCGCCAGTAGGCGACGGTGCTCCGGCAAGCGCAGCAGTGGCAAAACCTCGCAGTACTGCAGCGCCTTTTCATCGGCGAAGACGACACCGGCCTGCCCCTCTTTGACTTCACGGGCGATGGCGTGCAGTCGTTCACGCCAATGGGTGATGACGGCTACCCAGTCCGGGAATTCGGCGGGATCGAAGATTTTCTGCTTGTCATCGCCAATACCCTGGACGCCGGGCAGGATGTCCTTCTCGTCGGCAACCCCGGCAAAACCCGGCTTGTCGAGCAGTACCTTGGCAAAAACCACGGCCGCCACCTCATCGTTGACCAGCGCGGCGTAGATTGGTAACTGCGGCTCGGTAATGCGCTGCGCAGCCCAGTTTTTGGTATCGATGACGGCGCCGGTCTTGTAGTCGATGATGACCTGCCGGCCATCGGCCAACTGGTCGATACGGTCGACGACCATGCTGACCCTGATGCCCTCGATCTCGACCGCCTCCCGCTGCTCGCAGGCGATAACGTCGAAAGCTTGGCGGCGTCGGATTTCGAGGGCCAACCAGAGGTCAAGCAGTTTTTCCAGGCGCACCGCTTCGAGTTTGCGGAAACGGGCGGGGAGCGAAATGTGGCGCTTGCGCTCGAACGCCTCCACGCCGTTGGCGACGGCGCCGGCAATTGCCTGCCGGCGCTCTCCTTCACCCAGCGCAGCGAGGTTCGCCGATGAGCGTGCCGCCGTCCAGAAAGCCTCCAGCGCCTCATGTACCAGCGTGCCGCGGGCAGCCGGATCGAGGCCTTCGACAGGCTTACCCAGCACCTCCGCGCCGAGCCGGTATTGGTAAAACGCCCAGGCCGGGCAGATCGCCTGGGCGCGCAAAAGCCAGGTACCGCCCCCGACCTTTTCGCCTTCGGCGACCGCCGGTGCGACGGCATCGTCGATCGCAGCGAGCACCGGGTTTGATTGGTCGGCCAGTTGCCGGGCCAGCGTCAGGAATGCGCCCGGCGCTGGCTCGCGTTTGGAAATTCCGGCGAGTAGCGGACTCGGTCGCAGCACCCGGTTGCCATCGGCCAGCGAATACGAAAGGCTCACTTCCGGCGCCGCCCGCAGCAGGCGCGCCTGCACGCGCTGCGCGAAATCGAGTTCGATCTCGGCGCTGGCATGCGCGGCGCCCGCCGCGCGCTGCAGTTCGGCCGGCAACAGCGGGTTGGGGCGCGGCGGAGGCGGCCACTGGTCGTCGTTCATGCCCATCACCCAAAGCGCATCGAACTCAAGACCGGCGCTTTCGAGCACGCCGAGTACCTGGATGGCTGGCCGGCCACGGGTTTCCGGCTGGAAGATACGCTGCCGGCAAAGTTCGCCAAGACGGCGTACGGCGTGGTTGAGGGACAGTGGGCCGAGCAGGATGTCGAGCCGGCCGAGGCCGTCGAGCATTTCGCCGAAGGCGCGACGGGTCTGGAACTCGTGGCTCGACAGCACGCGGTCACCAGGCCAGCCGGACGCTTGCAGTGCCTTGCGCAAAACGGGCGCCCATTTTCCCGGCAATAATTTTTTGGGTGCGGTCGCCAGTGTGTCGAGCAAGCCCTGCAACGCCGCCGCCGTTTTCGGGCAGAGCGCCGCGCCGTCTTCGGCCAGGCGCCCGGCGAGCCGGATCAGCGCCGGCAAGCTCGTGAAATAGGGCAGGTCGCGGCGCAGCGCGGCATCGAGCCGGGCGCGGCCGTCGGCTTCCGCTTCGCCAGCCCCCCAGCCGCCGTCCAGCAGTAGCGCGGAGAAACGGCTTTGTTCGACCTTGGCCCGCCCGCTGCCGAGCGCCAGCAGGTCGAGGGCGATCCGGATCAGGGGGAGATCGGCCAGCGCCCGGCCAAGCGAAAAGTTGAAACAGCGCGGCATTTCGGCGCCATCGGGACGAATCAGCGCCGGATGCAGCGCGTCGTCGAGCACGAACTCCAGGCGGTCGCGCACGCTGGCCAGATCGGGGGCGACGATACCGAGCCGGCTCTCCGGATTGCTGGCGAGCTTTGCGCTGGCCCATGACGCGATGGCGGCGCACTCGGCGGCGATATCGGCGCAGGGAAGCATTTTTTGCACGCTGTCGCGGTCGACGGCGGAATCGGCCACATTTTCTATATTGACGCCGCGATCAGTCAGCGCCGCGATCAGCGCTTCGTCGAGCGGGGTCAGGCGGTCGAAACCGGCGAAAGCCACGACCGATGGCAAGGCGAAATGGCCGGCCGCGATAAGGCCGATCACTTGCTGCTGGAAGCGGGTCGCATCGCACCAGCCGGCGACCTTGCAGCGTTTGTCGAATTCCCGCTGCCAGCCGGCGAATAGCCTGGCTTCGTCGGCAAACAGTGCGCCGGTCGGCCGGATATTCCACAGGCGCGACAGGGCGTGCGCTTCGACTGCCGATGTCGCCATGCCCTGAAGGTCGAAGAGCGGAGCCGCGTCGGTCAGCGAGGCGGCGATGATCTGCTCCCAAAGCAGGCGCTCGGCAAACGGGTCGAGTACGGCTGGCAGGTCGGCGCTGCCGCCAAGCAAGGCTTCGTCGGCAAGGTTGCCCAGCCATTGCGCGATGGTCAGCGCCTGGCGCGTTTGCCAGACGGTGACACCCTCCGGCGCCTCCCCGCGCAGCACCTGGGCGAGGCGGGTGGTGGCGCAGAGGGTCAGGCGATTGGTCAAACCGACATGGTCGGTTGGCGAGACTACTGCGCTGCCGGCGCGGAGGCGGGCGGCGGTTCAGGCGCGGGAGGTGGGGTCGGGGTGATGGACAGGACTGTCAATTCCTCGTAGGTTGCGAAAACCTGGTCACCGGCACGGACGTCCTTCAGCAGATCCTTGTCCTTGACGACGAGATCGACGCTGCGCTGCGGGCCGCGCAAGGTGATCGTGCCGGCACCGGCATCCACCGCGGTGACATCGGCGATGACCTTGACCGTGCGGTTCATGCTGCCACTCGGCTTGTCGCCGGGCTTGGCGCGGGCCGTCTGCTCGGATTCGATGCTCTCGCGCAGCCTGCCGCCGCCCTTTTTCAGTTCGAGACCAAGCGCTGCGATATAACTCAGTGTTACCAGGTCGCCGATCTTGATCTTGCTGAAGTTCTTGATCTGTGGCCCGGCAGTGAAGGTCATCACTTTTCCGTTAGGCTCCTGGACGGTGACCGCCCGCGTGTTCTTGTCGAGGGCGGTCACCACCACTTGCAGCTCGACGGCGTCAGCAACGGTAACGGCGCCCTTTTCCTTCTCAATGATGGTGGCGGCCTTCGCGGCCTGCTGGGCCGAAGCCAGGACCGGAACTGCGGCAATCAGCGCCGCGAGCAGGATGGAACGGTTCTTCATGGGGTGTCTCTCCTTGGGGGAAAACCAGATTATGCCAGTGAACGGTCCTGATGCGCCGCTCAGGGAATGCCGATCGAAAGGAACAGGTTGGAGGCGCCGTTGGTGGAATAGCCAAAGCCAAGATAGGCTGGGCCGAAAGGCGTTTCGCCACCGAGATAGAGGGCGGCCGAATTGAGGATTTTGGTGCCGCTGAGATTCGTCTCCGTGTAGTAGGTGCCGACATGCGCACCTTCAAGGGCGAAACCGAGCCGTATGTCGCCGCGCAGGCCGACCGGGAAAGTGCCGATGATCTGCTCGGCGCGGATGCCGGCATAGGTGATGTTGTCGCCGAGAATTTGCCCGCGGGCGAAAGCACTCATGTTCAGGAAGCCACCAAGTTTGCCGGGATTGTAGAAAGGCAGTTCCCCGCGTGGTGACCCGACATAATTTACGCGCCCGGTGAACACTGTGTTGTCCCGCGAATAGGCAGCCCGAATGTCGGCGTCGACGCGCGAGAACCCGGCATCGCTCGAATCGAAATAGTCGAGTTTTGTCGACCAGCCACGGGTGGCGAAATAAAGGCGGTTCATCTGGTCGAGGGCAAGTGACGCTATCCAGCCGGTATAAGTTGTATCGAAATTGGGCAACAGGGGGTTGCCGATATCCCGATCGAACGAACGTTTTTGCGCTATCAGTCCAAGGCGTGCCTGACCCTTGATGCCGATATTCGTCCCTGCCCATAGGGCGAGCACGGTAGCTGAAGTAGTGTATTGCGCGATACGCTTGTTGTTCTCGTAGATATCCAGCGAGCTACGCGCATGACTCAGGTTGCTTTCGACGAAGAAGCGCTGTGCCGGATCGAGCGGTTGATAGTAGTTCAGTGCGGCCCCCATCGTATTGCCGATGCTGACGGCTGCCAGCATCTCGGCGCCGAGGTCATTGATCAGCGTCTTTTGGTAGCCGGCGCGCAAGGTGAAGCTGGATCCCTGGCTCGAATCGGTGTCCAGGTTCAGTGCAAAGCGCAGGTAATCCGGCCCCCAGCTTTTTTCGACAGGGAGGATGCGCAGAATGTTACGGTCGCGGAAATTGACCAGTTGATAGTCGACGCCCTGATAAAATCCGTCGCCGTAGATGCGCAGGATGTCGTTGTCAATATTCGAGCCGTACAGCGGTTCGCCTGGCGTGACCGTCAATTGACGGTCGACCATGGCCGGGTTGACGCCGACCAGGCCGGCGACTTCGATTTCGTTGACGATCGGTGGTTGCTTGTTGCGCCGGTTGATCGGTTCGCGCCACAGGGCGTACTTTTCTGCGTCGACGCCGAGTTTGGCCAGTTGCCCGCGTGCCGCGTTGGCCGCCGCTTTTCCACGATCCGCAGCTTCGGCGTTGCGGCTGAAATTTGATGCGGTGATCGTGCCGAGATCAGGCTGAATGAGGATATCGGTCGGCTTAAGCATGGCCAGCGAGCGAGTCACGTTTTGCTCGGTCAAAATGTTGACCATCTGCGCCGAAATAGTGAGCAAAGAGCCGACCTGGCTGGGGTCCAATAGCGGCGACCCGACGTTGACCGCGATGACAATATCTGCGTTGCAGCGCTCGCGTGCTTCCTCAATCGGCACGTTGTCGACGAGTCCGCCGTCGACCAGTTTTTTGCCATTCAATACAATCGGCGACAGCAGTCCGGGTACCGACATGCTGGCACGCATCGCTGAAGCCAGGTTGCCTTCGCGCAGGACGACGCGCCGACCGTTGCCGATATCGGTGGCGATGATTGATATCGGTATCGGCAGTCTCTCGATGATCCGCTCATCCTTGCCAGCGCTGACCAGGCGGTTAAAGAAAAGCTTGATCTTGACGCCATCGATGACGCCGGGCGGGATGCGGATGCCGTCGCTGGTGACGCCCAGCTCGGAGCCGGGAATGAATTCCTGCAGCGTTTGCTTGTAGCGAAAATTGACATCCGAGTAATCCGGGATGTCGGTAAACATGTCACTCCAGTCGGCCTCGGCCATTGCCTTGCGCATCATCGCCGGTGTCAGACCTGAGGCATAGGCACCGGCAATCAGGGCGCCCATGCTGGTGCCGGCGATGCAGTCGACCGGCACCTTCAGTTCTTCGAGCACTTCGAGAACCCCGATATGTGCCGCCCCGCGGGCGCCACCCCCGCCGAGTACGAGTCCGATTTTAGGGCGCCCGGCGTCGGCGATGGCTGACGTGCTCAAGACCAAGGACAGGGCGGAGCTGGCAACAAGACGAACGAACTGGATCATGGCAGCTTACCCCGATCACATGAACAAAAAAAACCCCGCGCGAGCGGGGTTTTTGCTGAAGCGCGGCGTCTTACTTGGTGCCGATGACTTCGATGTCGGCGCGGCGATCCGGCTGCAGGCACTGGATGAGGGCCTTGGACTTGACATTGCCCTTGCACTTGTCGCCGGTGACCGGCTGGGTCTTACCCTTGCCTTCGGTATAGACACGGTTGGTCTCGATACCCTTGGAGACCAGATAGGTCTTGACGGCGGCAGCGCGACGGTCAGACAGCTTCTGGTTGTAGGCAGCCGAACCGATGCGGTCAGTGTGGCCGACGACGAGGATCACTTCGAGGTTGATGGCCTTGGCCTTGGAGACCAGTTCGTCGAGCTTGGCCTTGCCTTCCGGACGCAGCGTCGCCTTGTCGAAGTCGAAGAGGGCGTCGGCGGCGACGGTGATCTTCTCGGCAGTGGGCTTGACGCCGACGGCAGGAGCGGGAGCAGGCGGCTCGCAGACTTCCTTCGGCAGCAGGTCCTTGTCGCACTGGCAGCCAGCCGGATCCTTGGCGGCAGCCGCCGGAGTCCAGTAGCCGGTGCGCCAGCAGAGGCCGAAGCCGCTCAGGGCGACGACGTCGCGCTGGTCGATGACATAAACGCGCTCTTGAGCCTGAGCGACGGTGGCGCCGAAGCCGATACCGGCCAGCAGCGCCACAAGAAGAGATTTCTTGGCGTAATTGATCATGAGAGATTCCCTGTCAAAAAAATTAGACGACGTATTGTAGTTCAAAAGTTCGCGATTTTTCTCACTGATTGTCCTCGACCTTCCGCCATGTTGCGTCCGGGTTGAAAGTCTTCAGTCGCGCGGCCTGGGTTGCCGTATCGGGGCCGAGATTCTTTTCGAAGACCTGGCCATCCTGGTTGATCATGAAAGTCATGATTCCGGTCTCGCCATAACGGGCCGGCCAGAGAATCAGCCCGAAGCCGTCTGTCATGCGGCCATCGGCAATGTAATTACGCGCCCCGCCCCGTGCATCCGGACCTTGTGCGGTAAGGATGCGGTAACGGTAACCGTGGTAGCTGCCTGGCTGCTTGAGGCCATGTTCGGCAGCCGCGCGGGCCAGTTGTGGGCCGAGTGGGCTTTCCTCGGCAGCAACCTTGGCCGGCCAGTAGAGGCCGTCGGTCTTGCCGGGAGAACTGACGATCTTGCTCGCGTACTCGAGTATGCTGTCACTGTTGCGATCCTTCTGCGCATACTCCATCTGGGCATCGGCGTAGGCTTGGGCGACCTTGATCGCCGCCAGTTCATTGCGACCGATCTGGCGCAGCTGCATTTCGGCGACACCGGCCTTCATGTCGAAGCGCCAGCCGGCCGAGGTCTTCACGAGCGGGATCGGCAGCGTCCAGCCCTTGTCGCCAACGGCGATCCGGGCGACCGAGTCACCATCCATTTCGACCTTGTGCGACTTCGCCCAACCCTCGAGGAAGCGGTAACGGGCTTCTGTGTCGATGGGCGGAATGACCGACTGGTAATTTCCGCCGAGGAGAGCCGTTTTCGCCGCATGATCGTTGTCGATGATCGCCGCGCCGAATGCCTCCATCGCCGCTTCGGGCGACTTGAAGGCCGTCGTCGGCGCCGCATTTGCCGCTGTCGCCGGCAGTGCGAGGGTGCCGGCGCAGAGAGCTGCCGTCAGAAAGCGCTTGAGTTTGTTCATGTTCATGTCTGTTCTCCTTAACGCCGACCGCCACCACCACCGCGACCGCCACCACCACCGCCCATCCGGGCGCCACCCCCGCCACCACCACCGCCCATCCGGGCGCCACCCCCGCCACCGCCGCCACCCATCCGGGCGCCACCGCCGCCGCTGGGCATCTGACGTGCCCCCCCACCACCGCCACCAAAGCTGTGACCACCACCCTGGTGACCCATCTGCCCGGTACTGGCACGGCCGCGGTCGTGATCCCTGGAGCCGCTGTTCACCCCCTCGAAGGCGTTCGCCCGGTTGCCGCTGCCGCTTCCGCGGTTGCTCATGCGGTCGCTGGCGCCAGGCTGACGGTCATGCTGGCCGCCACCGATGCCGCCGCGATCACCGCCACCGACGCCACCGCGATCACCGCCACCGACGCCACCGCGATCACCGCCACCGATGCCGCCACGATCACCGCCACCGATGCCGCCACGATCACCGCCACCGATTCCATCGCGGTTCCCGCCCCGGTCGCCGCCGATTCCTTCGCGATTACCGCCGCGCTCGCCATCACGACCGCGGTAGTCACGCCGGCTGTCTGCACCTGATCCACGACCGTCGCCGTAGCGTTCGCGAGAACCCTGGTCTCGGTAGCCGACGTTGCCGCGATGCTGCGGATTGTGCTGCCAGTTGCCGCCGCCCCCGACACTGGTGCGGTTGTAGTTGCGGTTGATATTCGTGGCACGGTTGACATTGACATTCACGTTTCCCCTGCCCCAGTTGCAGTTGCCGAATATTGCGCCGGCGGCCGCGAACCCGACACCCCAGGCAAAGCCGCGAACCAGTGCTGCCCCCGGGTACCACATGGCGACACCTGGATAGTAATAGGGCGGATAAGCAGGGTAGGGCCAGGCGCCATAGACCACCGTTGGATTGTAGGCGGGCACGTAGATGGTCTGTGGCTGGGCCGGCTCAATGATGATGACCTGCGCCTCGCTGCGCACGACCTGCTGCTCGTTGGATTGCAGATTGCCGGCGTTCTGGGCGAGGTGGCGCAGGCGCTGGATCGAAGCCATGACGTCCCCCTGTTGGCCGAGAAAGGCGTCACCGAGCTTCTGTGTCCAGTCGAGCTTCTCGTTCATCATTTCGAGGATATTGGGGAAGGCGACCAGCGACATCACGCTGACGTCCCAGCTTTCGTTCCCGACCTTCTTGACCGCTTCGTCCCCGCTGAGTTTCGGATTGGCCTTGGACCACCGCGCTGCCTGTACCACCTCGAGCGGATAGGTCGAGGCCATCAGAACCTGCGACAGGAGACTGTCGGGGTAGAGGGCGATCGGTGCCAGAATGGAATCGAGTTCCTGCGCCGTGAACGGCGGTGGCGCCGCCGGCGCGCCGGCGGGTGCCGCATTGTCCTGTGCGCGGACTGCCGAAACCAGCAGCACGCTGGCGGCCAGCCACCAAAGCACGAAGGATCGGATTGTTTTCATGGAGTTCTCCTCGGACATCAGACCAAAAGCTGACCGGCGCAGGATAGCACGGCGGAATCGGTGGGTGCAGATTGCCGACCATCGGCTAGCGGCCTATGATGGAACCGCTGGCGCCATGCCAGGGATCTATTCAAGGAGATCGAGATGGGCAAGAAGAAGGCAAGAAAAAAGCAGGCGGCACCCGTTGGCGAGAAACTCGGAGCCAAGGCATACGAACAGGAACTCGAGAAACTGCACGTCGAGCTGGTCAAACTGCAGGAATGGGTCGTCGCCAAGGGATTGAAGGTCTGCGTCGTCTTCGAAGGTCGCGATGGTGCCGGAAAGGGCGGTACGATCAAGGCGATCACCGAGCGCGTCAGTCCGCGTGCGTTCCGGGTTATCGCCTTACCCGCGCCGAGCGAGCGCGAAAAGACCCAGATGTATGCGCAGCGCTACATGCCGCATTTACCGGCAGCCGGCGAAGTCGTCATCTTCGACCGCAGCTGGTACAACCGCGCCGGCGTCGAACGGGTCATGGGCTTTTGCAGCGACGAGCAGGCCAGCCGCTTCCTGGATATCGTGCCCAATTTCGAGAAACTGATGATCGAATCGGGCATCATCCTGATCAAGTACTGGCTCGAAGTCAGCCCCGAGGAGCAGACAAGGCGCCTCGAACAGCGCATCGACGACGGCCGCAAGATCTGGAAGCTGTCGCCGATGGACCTCAAGTCCTACAGCCGCTGGTACGACTACTCGCGAGCACGCGACGAGATGTTCGAGAAAACCGACACGCTGTTGGCGCCATGGTATGTGGCGCAGTCCAACGACAAGAAGCGGGTGCGCCTCAACATCATCACGCACCTGCTGAGCAAGATACCCTACGAGGAGATCAAGCGCGGCAAGATCGTCTTGCCCAAGCGCCAGGCGCCGGGCAAGTACAAGGAGCCGGATTACCCGTACAAGGTCGTGCCGGAAAAGTTCTGAGCGGCTGAGATGGTTATCAGGAAGGGCGGATTTTCCCGCCCTTCCTCCCGCTGGCGGTGTTTGTTATGATCGCCAGCGATTGCGCCGCTGGCCTTGTAAGAACGATCCTGACGCGAACTGAATTTCCGCGAGACTTCCGCAAGCGGCTTGCAAGACGCCCCAAAGCCTCCTCATTCCGCGCCTCGGATACCGGAAAGGCCATATCGGCCCATGACGCGGCTTCGTCGGCCTCGGCACCTTCGTCGCTCCGTGTTTTGGCGGTGGCAAGCTGAACGAAAAAGCCACACAAGATGCCTTTCGCCTGATGGAGATCGACGGCGAGGAGTACCCCTTCTACAAGATCTTCCCGATCAATCTTGGCGTCATGTCCGGGACGACTGCCGACCCGGGCGTCCTACAGACAGCGCTTGATCTGCCGGCCTTGGGCAAGAAGGTCCTTGTGGAAGCCGAGGCGGGTTGCTCGCGGCGGCCGGAAGATCAGGCTGGCGGTGGTACGTCTGCGCCAGGAGGGTGCCGCATCTTCTCGCGCGAGATGGTTGCCTCCGAATGGCTGCACAAGGCCGGCTCGGATGTTTTCCGGCAGAACAGCCGGAACTTGCTTTATTCCGTATTGTTGATGCAAACTGCGCCTGCCCGTGAAAGCGCCGCTGCCACGGGCAAATCATAAGCGTGTTTGAGGTTCGGCAATCGTCTGAATGCATGGAATTCTGGCGTCATGCTCCGGCAGCGCCGCCCGATTTCCTCACCAATAATAAGGAGACAGGGCAATGGATTTCGTGATCGTTCTGGGAGCCCTGTGCTTCCTGATGTTCGTAGCCTATCGCGGCTACAGCGTGATTCTTTTTGCGCCGATTGCCGCGCTCGGCGCAGTGTTCTTTACCGATCCATCCCTGGTGGCGCCGATGTTTACCGGCCTCTTCATGGACAAGATGGTGGTCTTCGTCAAGAACTACTTCCCGGTCTTCCTGCTCGGTGCGGTATTCGGCAAGGTCATCGAACTTTCGGGATTTTCCAAGGCCATCGTGGCGTCGGTGATCAATCTGATCGGCCGCCAGCGCGCCATGCTTTCGATCGTGCTGGTTTGCGCCATCCTGACTTACGGCGGGGTTTCGCTGTTTGTCGTGGTCTTTGCCGTTTATCCGTTCGCTGCCGAGATGTTCAAGGCCAGCGGTATTCCCAAACGGCTGATTCCGGGGACCATCGCCCTCGGCGCCTTTACGTTCACGATGGATGCGCTGCCGGGAACGCCGCAGATCCAGAACATCATCCCGACCACCTTCTTCAAGACCAACATTTATGCTGCACCGATGCTCGGAATCATCGGCGCGGTCTTCATTTTCATCGTCGGCATGAGCTACCTTGAATGGCAGCGGCGCAAGGCGGCGGCCAATAACGAGGGTTACGGCACCGTCCTGATTAACGAGCCGGAACCTTTCGAGCACGAAAAGCTGGCGCATCCGCTGATCGCCATCTTGCCGCTGGTCATGGTCGGGGTCATGAACAAGGTATTCACGGTGGTGATTCCGCAAATTTATGGTGAATCGACTTCCTTCATTCCGGCGGTGATCGGCAAGGCAGCGCCGGTGGTCCAGCAGACCAAGGCCATCGCCGCCATCTGGGCGGTCGAAGGCGCGCTTCTGGTGGGCATCGCCACCGTCTTCGTCTTTGCCGGAAAGACGGTCATGGAGAAATTCGCCGAGGGAACCAAGACAGCGATCGGCGGCGCCCTGCTGGCGACCATGAATACCGCTTCCGAGTATGGCTTTGGGGCGGTCATCGCCGCCTTGCCCGGCTTTCTATTCATCGCCGATGCCTTGCGCGCCATCCCGAACCCACTGGTCAATGAGGCGATCACCGTCACCGTCCTCGCCGGGATCACCGGTTCTGCCTCGGGCGGCATGGGTATCGCGCTCGCGGCCATGTCGGAAACCTTCATCCAGAATGCCGCGGCGGCAGGAATTCCGCTGGAGGTTTTCCACCGCGTTGCCTCGATGGCTTCCGGTGGCATGGATACCTTGCCGCACAACGGCGCGGTGATCACGCTGCTGGCCGTCACCGGCCTCACCCATCGCCAGTCGTACAAGGACATTTTCACGATCACGATTATCAAAACATTGGCGGTGTTCGTGGTGATCGGCACCTATTACCTCACCGGCATCGTTTGAGCGCCGGATAAGCCACCAAGGAGACAAGACATGCCTCTCGCCAAACACCCGATGGCCTCATCACTCCGCGCTTCGGATACCGGAAAGGTCGTTTCGGCCCGTGACGCGGTTCGCCTGATCCGCGACGGCGATACGGTTGCGACCGGCGGCTTCGTCGGTATCGGCTTCGCCGAAAATATCGCCGTCGCCCTCGAGAATCTTTTTTTGGAGGGTGAAGAGGCCGATGTGCACGGCCTCGGTAGCCCGCGCAATCTGACGCTCGTTTATGCCGCCGGTCAGGGTGACGGCAAGGAGCGTGGTCTCAACCACCTCGGGCACGACGGCTTGGTCGCTCGGGTGCTCGGCGGCCACTGGGGCTTGGTGCCGAAGCTGCAGCAACTGGCCGTTGCCAATCGCATCGAGGCCTACAACCTGCCGCAAGGCGTCATCACCCATCTTTTTCGCGACATCGCCGCCGGTAAGCCGGGGACCATCACGCGGGTCGGCCTCGGCACCTTCGTCGATCCGCGCTTCGGCGGCGGCAAGCTGAACGAGAAGACCACGAAGGATGTCGTGCGCCTGATGGAGATCGATGGCGAGGAATATCTTTTCTACAAGGCCTTGCCGATCAACGTCGGTATCATCCGCGGAACGACCGCCGACCCGGACGGCAACATCACGATGGAGAAGGAAGCGCTGACGCTCGAGGCGCAGGCCATCGCGATGGCCACCCGCAATTCGGGCGGCACCGTCATCGTCCAGGTCGAGCGCATTGCCGAGCGCGGCACGCTCAATCCGCGTCAGGTGAAGATTCCCGGCATTCTGGTCGACTGCGTCGTGGTCGCCGAAAAGCCCGAATACCATATGCAGACCTTCAGCGAACCCTACAGTGCCGCTTTCGCCGGTGAAATCAAGGTGCCGATGTCGGCGATCGCCGCGATGCCGATGAGCGAGCGCAAGATCATCGCGCGTCGGGCAGCGCTCGAGTTGAAGGCCAACGCGGTGGTCAATCTCGGTATCGGCATGCCGGAGGGAGTCGCCAATGTGGCGGCGGAAGAGCAGATCATCGACCTGATGACGCTGACCGCCGAGCCGGGCGTCATCGGCGGCGTACCGGCCGGTGGCCTGAGTTTCGGCGCGGCGACCAATGCCCAGGCGATCATCGACCAGCCCAGCCAGTTCGATTTCTACGACGGCGGCGGCCTCGACATCGCCTTTCTCGGCCTGGCTCAGGCAGATCGCCAAGGTAACCTGAACGTCTCGAAATTCGGGCCGCGTCTGGCGGGCGCCGGTGGCTTTATCAACATTTCGCAGAATGCAAAAAAAGTGGTTTTTGTCGGTACCTTCACCGCCGGTCATCTGGATGTTGCGGTCGACGCCGGAAAACTGCGGATTTTCGAGGACGGCAAGGCGAGGAAATTTGTCGAGGAAGTCGAGCACCGCACCTTCAGCGGGGTGCAGGCAGCCAAATGGGGCAAGCCGGTGCTCTACGTGACCGAGCGCTGTGTCTTCAGGCTCTGTCCGGAAGGTCTCGAACTGATCGAAATCGCCCCCGGCGTTAATTTGCAAAAAGACATTCTCGACCAGATGGACTTCGTCCCAATCATGCATTCGCCGCCAGCCCTGATGGACAGCCGCATCTTCCGCGACGAACCGATGAAGATGCGTCCGCAGATGTTGGAGATCCCGATGCCCGAACGTCTGACCTACGATGCTGACAAAAACCTCTTCTTCCTGAATTTCGAGGGGCTGAACATCCGCAGCCATGATGATATCGCGCGCATCGAGCAGGCCGTCGATGGGTGCCTGAAACCCGTCGGACACAAGGTCTTCGCCATCGTCAATTACGATCGTTTCTCGATCCTGCCGGAACTGGTCGAAGACTACATTGCCATGGTCAAGGGCGTCGTCGAGCGCCACTACCACGACGTGACGCGCTACACCTCGAACACCTTCCTGCGCGTCAAGCTCGGCGAAGCGCTCGCGAAGGGCAAGCTGGCCCCACAGATCTACGAATCGGCGAGCGAGGCCAAGGCTTCGCTGCCAGCCGCTGACGCTAGCTAGTTCGTCGCCAGGCGCTGGTTGGAGAGCGACAGCCGGTTCGCGAGAACGTCGAGAAAACCCTGGTAAAAGTGCATCCGGCACGATTCGGAGGCCTTTTCCAGGGCTTCACCACGAATGGTGACGATGTTCGCTACAGTTTCGGCGACGACATCGGCGCTGCGGATGTGGCTATGGCGGCGGATGATCGCCATCTCGCCGAAGCATTCGCCGCCGCTCAGCGTGGTGAGCCGGGTGCCGTTCTTGCTCACCACGAGTTCGCCGTCGGCGACGAAGCAGAAGAAATTGCCGGGATCGCCGTCGCGCATGATCGCGGTGCCGGGAGCAACCTGCCGCCAGTCGGCGAAGCGCAAAGCTTCCCAGATTTCGACATCGGTAAAATCCGTGAAGAAGGGCAGGGCGCGCAAGGTGGCAAACTTCTCGGTATCCGGGAAGTCGCTGCGTGACGCCTTGAGTTGGCGGTTGCGGACAGCCTGGGCCAGGTCATGGCCAAATGCCTGCCAGGTCTGATAGCGGGCGCCGAGGTCCTTGGCCATGGCGCGCCCGACAATTTCGTCGAGCACTGGCGGCAAGCCCGGGCGTTGTGTTGAAGGCTTGGACGGTTCGCCATGCACGATCTGGTACACCATGCTGAAGTTGCTGGATGCCGCGTAGGGTAACTCACCGGTCAGCAACTGGTGCAGTACGACGCCCAGCGAATAGATGTCGGTGCGGTGGTCGAGAAACTGTTCCTGAATCTGTTGCGGTGACATGTAGGCCGGCGACCCGATGCCGGTGACCTGGGTGCGTTCGATGCTGGCGTGTTTGATGATGGCGGCGCCGAAGTCGGAGATCTTGATGTCCGAGCCGCCGACGAGCAGGATGTTGGCGGGTTTGAGGTCGCGGTGGGTGATGCCGAGGCGGTAGGCGAAATCGAGAGCCCGCGTGCATTTGAAAACAAGCTCGACGACGCGGTCGACCGGCAAGAGACTGCCGGGTTGGGCGTGCGGCTCGAGGGTGCCGCCGGCGACGTACTCCATGACGATGTAGCAGAGATCCTCGGCGACCACGGCATCGTAGATCTGGACGATGTGCGGGTGGTTGAGCTTGCCGATCAGTGATGCTTCGTTGAGGAACAGGCTGGTATACAGCTTGCCCTTTTCCGGGTCGCGCAGGATTTCCGGACTGGCGACCTTGATCGCTACATCGCGCCGGGCGAACGGGTCGCGCCCGAGATAGACGGTGCTCGTCGCGCCGTCCGCGAGTTTCTTGACCAGTTCGTATTTGCCGAGATTTTTCTTCATCGTTCAGAGGCGGCTGCGCGCCCTGGTGATGGCCGCTCTGACCTGGGCCGGGGCAGTGCCGCCGATGTGGTTGCGCGAAGCGAGCGAACCCGCCACGGTCAACACCGAAAAAACGTCATTTTCCACTTGCGGGCAGAAGGCTCTCAGTTCGTCGAGCGTCAGTTGCGGCAGGTCGACGCCTTTTGCCTCGGCGGCCTTGACGGCGAGGCCGACCGCTTCATGGGCGTCACGGAAGGGTAGGCCCTTTTTGGTGAGGTAGTCGGCGAGGTCGGTGGCGGTGGCGAAGCCCTGGGTCAGCGCCGCCGTCATGTTGTCGGCGCGCACGGTGATGCCGCCGGCCATGTCGGCGAAGATGCGCAGCGTGTCGGTCACGGTGTCGACGGCATCGAACAGCGGTTCCTTGTCTTCCTGGTTGTCCTTGTTGTAGGCCAGCGGTTGCGATTTCATCAGGGTCAGCAGGCTCATCAGCTGGCCATAGACGCGGCCAGTCTTGCCGCGCGCCAGTTCCGGCACGTCCGGGTTCTTCTTCTGCGGCATGATCGACGAGCCGGTGCAGAAGCGGTCGGCGATCTGGATGAAACCGACGCGCGGGCTCATCCACATCACCAGTTCTTCGGAGAGGCGGCTGATGTGCATCATCAGCAGCGCGCAGGCAGCGGTGAACTCGATGGCGAAGTCGCGATCCGACACGGCATCGAGCGAATTCTCGCAGACGCCCTCGAAGCCGAGCTCGGCAGCGACGAATTCGCGGTCGATCGGGTAGGTCGTGCCAGCCAGCGCGGCGGCGCCGAGCGGCAAGCGGTTGACGCGCTTGCGGGCATCGGCGAAACGCTCGGCGTCGCGGCCGAACATTTCGAAGTAGGCCAGCATGTGGTGGCCGAAAGTCACCGGCTGCGCGACCTGCAGATGGGTGAAACCGGGCATGGCCGTTGCCGCTTCCTTTTCGGCGAGGTCGATCAGCGCGCTGCGGAAGGCCTTGAGCAGCATTTGGATGTCGTCGATGGCGTCGCGCAGATAAAGGCGGATGTCGGTGGCGACCTGATCGTTGCGCGAGCGGCCGGTGTGCAGGCGCTTGCCGGCATCGCCAATGAGTGCGGTGAGGCGTTTTTCGATGTTGAGGTGCACATCCTCGAAGTCGAGCGACCACTCGAACTTGCCGGATTCGATCTCGTGCTGCACGGCTTCCATGCCGCGCTCGATGTCGATCAGATCGCCCTTGCCGATGATCCCCTGGCGGGCCAGCATCCTCGCATGCGCCAGCGAGCCGCGAATATCCTGTTGCCACATGCGCCGGTCGAAGTCGACCGAGGCGGTGTAGCGCTTGACGAGATCGGAGACCGGTTCCGAGAATCGTCCGGCCCAGGTGTATTGCGCGGCGCTGGAAGTCATAGAATAGGGCGGTCAAGGCGATCAGGCATCAGGAATGGCAAGTATACGGTACTTTCCGGCAACGCATCCGCTACCCGACTGGCGTAATTTCGGGGTTATGTTGCGCGTGCTGCTCGGGGTCAACCTGCTGGCGCTGGCCGTTGCCTTCATCCAGTCACCCGGGTTGGCCGACTGGATGGCGCGCTATGTCGAGATGGCGGCGCTGGTCGAACCATTGCTCCTTCTCGCGCTCGGGCTGCTGGCGGCATTGCGCGATCCGCTGCGGAGCCTGCCGCTGCGCCTCGGGCAACTGGTCGTGTTCATCCTGGCGGGCGGACTGGCGTATACCCAGAATCTCTTCTGGCAGTCGCTCGGTTTCGGCGACGGCGGCAACGCGTTGCGCCCGGTCATGCTGACGATGGCGGCGACCGTCGTGATGCTCGGTTACTTCGAATTGCGCGCCCGCGCCTTTTCGCCGGCCCAGGCCGAAGCGCGTCTGGCGGCCTTGAACGCACGCATCCGCCCGCATTTTTTGTTCAACTCGCTCAATGCCGTGCTGTCGTTGATCCGCGCCCGGCCGCAGCAGGCCGAGGCGGCGCTGGAGTCGCTGTCCGACCTGTTCCGCGCCGCGATGCGCGACCCTGGTGAAATGATCAGCCTAGCCGACGAGATCGCGCTCGGCAAGCAGTACTTCGAACTCGAAAGGCTGCGTCTCGGGGAGCGTCTCACGGTCGACTGGAAAATCGGGGCGGTTTCCATGAGCCTGCCGATTCCGCCGCTGATGCTGCAGCCGCTGCTGGAAAATGCCGTGTATCACGGCATCGAGCCGTCACCCGAGGGTGGTACGGTACGCATTACGATCGAGCAGGGCGGCGACGAACTGCGGATCGCCATCGCCAACCCGAACACCAGTCAGTCGCAACATGCGGCCGGCAACCACATCGCCGTCGCCAACATCCGCGAACGCCTCGCCCTGTATTACGATCTCGAGGCACGTCTGGAAATCGACGCCAGCGAGCAATTCTACGAGGTCCGCATCATCCTGCCATGCCGCACGCCGAACCCCTGAAAATCCTGGTCGTCGATGACGAGCCGCTGGCGCGCGCCCGTCTGCGCGAACTGCTCGTCGACATTGCCATCCAGTTCCCGTCCACAGTCGTCGGCGAGGCAGGCAACGGCGTCGCGGCGCTCGAATTCCTGCGCGACCACCCGGTCGATGTCGTGCTTGCCGACATCCGCATGCCGCGCATGGACGGCATCGAACTGGCCGGCCATCTCGGCGCCTTTCCGGCGCCGCCGGCGGTGATCTTTACCACCGCCTACGACAATTATGCGGTGCAGGCTTTTGACCTCAACGCCGTCGACTACCTGCTCAAGCCGGTCCGCGCCCAGCGCCTGCTTGTTGCCTTGCAAAAGGTGCAAACCGCACAACCGGCCGATCCGGAACTGCTTGCCAGCGTCGGGCGCGCCGTGCGTGGTGGCGGGCGCACCCACCTGTCGTGCCTCGAACGCGGCCGCCTGCTGCTCTTGCCGGTCGCTGAAGTTCTCTACTTCAAGGCCGACCTCAAGTATGTCGCGGCGCGCACGGTCGACCGCGAATACCTGCTCGACGAGGCGCTGACCCATCTCGAAAGCGAATATGCCGAGCGCTTCATTCGCCTGCACCGTGCGGTGCTGGTGGCGAGAATGGCGCTCGCCGGCTTCGAGAAGGCTGCCGGCGACGATGCCGAGGCCTACGGCTGGGCCTTGCTGCGCGGTGTCCCGGACAAGTTGCCGGTCAGCCGCCGCCAGTGGGCCCCGGCCAAGGCGGCGACGATCGGCGCCTGAATCAGCCACCACCCAGTGCCGGAGGCGTTTGGAAGAAGGGAAATGGCGCAGCGGTTTCGTCTTTGGCCTGATCCCAGTAAGGCTCGATACCAAAACGCCCGACCAGAAATTCGATGAATGCCCTTGTTTTTAACGGCAGGTGTTGATTGGGCAGGTGAACGGCGTAGAGGAAGCGCTCCAGAGGGACATAGCCGGGCAGGACTTCAAGAAGATGGCCGGTCTGCAAGGCCTGGCCAACGATAAAGGTGGGGAGCAGGGCCAGCCCCAGCCCGCCCAGAACTGCCTGCGAAAGCGCTTCATCATCGTTGATGCGCAGCGTGCCGCTGACCGGGATGGCAGTCGCGTCTTCCGGCCCCCGCAGGTGCCAGAGCCCCTGAGTATTCATGAAAGTGTAATCCAGGCAGTTGTGATTGACGAGATCCTGAGGGGTTTGCGGCATGCCGCGCCGGGCCAGGTATTCGCGGCTGCCACAGATTTTTCGACGAATCGGGGCCAGGCGTCGCGCCACCAGGTTTTGTCCCGGTTCGGCGGTAATGCGCAGCGCGAGGTCATAGCCTTCGTCAACCAGGTCGACGAAGCGGTCGCCAATCGCCAGGTCGACACAAAGATCCGGATATTGCGCCATGAAGTCGGGCAGGGCGGGGGCGACATGCAGCGTGCTGAAGGCCACCGGGGCACTGATTTTTAGTGTGCCGCGCGGTTCCATGTGCAGGCGATGGATGGTGCTGTCGGCGAGCGCCAACTCGTCAAGAATGCGATCGCAGTGCTCGAAATAGGCTTCGCCGATTTCAGTCAGGCCGAGCCGACGTGTGCTTCGGTGCAACAAGCGGACTCCCAGTGCCGCTTCCAGCCGCGAAACGGCCTTGCTGACACTGGATTTCGATGTGTCCAGGCGTCGCGCCGCGCCGGAAAAGCTTTTTGCCTTGACCACCTGGGCAAAGATCAGCATGTCTTTGATATCGTACATGGCCACGCTTTATTGTTTCAATATAGGAAACAGTTTTATTCAATTCGCTGGGCTTATCAACTGGCATCGGGCTGTCTATCATCGTCTCGTCGGGTTGGGGAAGGCCGAGTACTCCTTTGATCCCAAGAAAGGTGAAGATGGAAAACGTGAATCTTATGCTGAGCGATGTGGATTTTGTGAGACTGATGGCCATGCCAACGCCGCCCGAACTCCGGGCGGTGTTGGAGTGCGCGATTGTCTTTCCTGCGGAATCAATGATCCCGGGGGTTGTTACCATGCAATCCCGGGTGTGTTACCGCGATCAGCAAACCGGTCAGAGTCGCGAAGTCGAGATCGTGTTCCCGGAGGACGCAGACGCCTCTCGCGGACGGGTATCGGTGCTGGCGCCGGTCGGCGCGGCACTGATTGGCCTGGCAATCGGTCAGGAGATCGACTGGGAATTTCCCGATGCCAGCTTGCGCCGCCTGCTGGTGCTGGACGTGAGCTATCCGGAAGGCAATATGCCCGGGCGGTCTGTGGCGCACCAGGCTTACACCGCCGGGCAGCGTCATAATGCCGCCCGGCGCCCTGCCTAGCACCTACGGAGTTTTGATCATGGAGTATCGTTCGTATGAAGAATTCATTGCCCATGTCGCGTTGCGTAACCCCGGCCAGCCGGAGTTCCTGCAGGCGGTAGCGGAAGTCATCGAAAGCGTCTGGCCATTCATCGAGAAGCACCCGCGCTATGTGGAACATGGCTTGCTGGATCGTCTGGTCGAGCCGGAGCGGGTCATCATGTTCCGCGTGTCCTGGGTCAATGATCACGGAGATGTTCAGGTCAATCGCGGCTACCGGATTCAGCATTCTTCGGTGATCGGGCCGTTCAAGGGCGGGATTCGTTTCCACCCTTCGGTCGATCTCTCCATCCTGAAGTTTCTGGCTTTTGAGCAAACCTTCAAGAATGCGCTGACCACGCTGCCCATGGGTGGCGGCAAGGGCGGTTCCAATTTCGACCCCAAGGGCAAGAGTCCGGGGGAGGTCATGCGGTTTTGCCAGGCATTCGTCAGCGAACTGTTTCGCCATATTGGCTCGGATACCGATGTTCCGGCGGGCGATATCGGCGTTGGTGGCCGGGAGATTGGCTACATGGCCGGCATGATGAAGAAACTTTCGAATCGTGCCGATTGCGTCTTTACCGGCAAGGGTCTGAGTTTCGGTGGTTCGCTGATTCGTCCCGAGGCTACCGGCTACGGCACGATCTATTTTGCCGAGCAGATGCTCAAGCAGCGCGGACGGAACTTCGAGGGACTGCGCGTCAGCATCTCCGGGGCCGGCAACGTTGCCCAGTTTGCTATCGAGAAGGCCATGGCGCTTGGCGCGAAGGTCATTACCGTGTCCGATTCGTCGGGAACGGTGGTAGATGAAGACGGCTTTACGCGCGAGAAGCTGGCGGAATTGATGGAAGTGAAAAACCATCTGTACGGCCGGGTCAGCGACTACGCCCAGCGTGTGGGGGCTCATTTCCTGGCTGGCGCTCGCCCCTGGCAGGTGCCGGTTGACGTGGCTCTGCCGTGTGCGACGCAGAACGAGATCGATGGCGCCGATGCCGCAACCTTGCTGCGCAATGGCGTCATTTGCGTGGCCGAGGGCGCCAACATGCCGTCGACTGCCGAAGCGGTCCGCATTTTCGAGAGCAACGACGTGCTTTACGCGCCGGGCAAGGCCAGCAACGCGGGTGGCGTAGCCACCTCGGGGCTGGAGATGAGCCAGAATGCCATGCGTTTGTCGTGGCCGCCGGAGGAAGTCGATACCCGATTGCACGAAATCATGGTCAGTATCCATGACGCCTGCCTGAATTATGGCCGTGGCGAGAACGGGAAAGTGAGTTACGTAAACGGCGCGAATATCGCCGGGTTCGTCAAGGTCGCCGAAGCCATGCTGGCTCAAGGCATTGTTTGATCCCACTCGCTTGCAGGCGCCATGAAAACGACCATCGATCCAATGGCGATCATTCCACAAACTTGAGCAATAACGGGGCGGGCTGACTGCCCCGTTAGCGATCAGACGAGTGCCCGGCTCACCACCTCCAGCACATCGCGCGACAGGCCGTCGTGGTCGCGAATGCGTTCCAGCGCCACTCTGGCATGTGCCTGCCGGTTGGCATCGAACTTTTGCCAGCGGTCGAAGCAGCGGGCCAGGCGCGAGGCAACCTGCGGATTGCGGTCGTGCAGCGCCAGAATCTGCTCGGCCATGAAGGCATAGCCGCTGCCGTCGGCAGCGTTGAAGCGCACCAGATTGGCGCCGAAGGCGCGGATCAGCGCATAAATCTTGTTCGGATTGGCGAGGTCAAAGGCCGGGTGCGTGGTTAGTGTCTTGACCGTGGCCAGCGTTTCGGGACGCCGGCTGGTCGATTGCACGGCCAGCCACTTGTCGACGACGAGAGCTTCACCCTGCCAGCGGGCGTAGAATTCGGCCAGCGCCGTGGAGCGTTCCGGGCAGTCGGCAGCATTGACGTTGGCCAGTGCGGCCAGCGCTGCGAACTGGTCGGTCATGTTGTCGGCCGACTCGAATTGCTTGAGCGCCAGGGCGCGGACCGCCGGCGTATCGAGTTCGAGCAGGTAAGAAAGGCACAAGTTACGCAGCGCCCGGCGGCCGGCCTGTTCGCTGCTCGGCGCATAAGGCTCGCTGACGGTCAACGCCGAATACAGGCCAAAAAACTCCTTTTCCAGTTGTTCAGCCAAGTGGTGGCGCAGGCCGTTGCGGGCGGCGTGCAGGGCGTCCGGGTCGACGATGTCGAGCATTTCGGCGAGCGTCGATTCGCCGGGCAGGCTGAGCGCTTCGGCGACGAAGGCAGCGCCGCGGGCGGCTTGCGCCTGCAACAGGCGGCGTATGGCGTCGATAAAATCGGCTGGCCAGAGCGGTGTCTCGCCGGCGGCGATGGCCGCGGTAGCGTCGAGGATCAGTTGCGTAGCCAGACGTTGCCCGGCCTCCCAGGCGTTGAACGGGTCGCTTTCGTGGGCGAGCAGCACGGCCAGCTGGGCCGGTGTGTAGTCGAAATCGAGGATCACCGGCGCCGAGAAATCGCGTAGCAGCGAGGGGATAGGCTCGGAGACGAGGTCGTTGAAAACGAAGGATTGCGTCGTTGCGGTCAGGTGCAGCAGACGTTCTCTGCCGGCGATCAGTTCGCCGGCTTCGGTGAACAGCGCGACGCGAATCGGGATAAGGTAAGGGGCATCGTCCGAAGCGCGGCGGTTGGCTTGCGTGCAGGTCAGCGTATAGGTTTTCGATTCGGCATCGAAATAGCCGTCGACCGCAACATGCGGCGTCCCGGGTTGGTTGTACCAGCGCATGAACTGACTGAAATCGAAACCACTGGCGGCGCTCATCGCGGCAACGAAATCCTCGCAGGTCACGGCCTGGCCGTCGTGACGGCGGAAGTATTCGTCCATGCCGGCACGAAAAGCCTCACGGCCGATCAGGGTCTGGATCATGCGGATGACTTCGGCGCCCTTTTCATAGACGGTCGCCGTGTAGAAATTGTTGATTTCGACGAAGCTGGCCGGGCGGATCGGGTGCGCCATCGGTCCGGCATCTTCCGGGAACTGGGCGGCGCGCAGGCCGCGTACCTCGCGGATGCGGGCGATCGAGCGGTTATGCAGGTCGGCGCCGAATTCCTGATCGCGGAAGACGGTCAGGCCTTCCTTCAGCGAAAGCTGGAACCAGTCGCGGCAGGTGACGCGGTTGCCGGTCCAGTTGTGGAAATACTCGTGGGCGACGACGCGGTCGATGTTCTCGAAATCGACGTCGGTGGCGACGTCGCTGCGCGCCAGCACATACTTCGTGTTGAAGATGTTGAGACCCTTGTTTTCCATCGCGCCCATGTTGAAATCGCCAACGGCGACGATCATGTAGTGGTCGAGATCGCATTCGAGGCCGAAGCGGTCCTCGTCCCAGCGCATCGATTTCTTCAGCGCTTCCATCGCATGCGGGCACTGGTCGAGCTTGCCCGGCTCGACGTAGATGGCGAGCTGCACATCGCGCCCGGAAGCGGTATGGAAACTGTCGCGCAACACATCGAGCTTGCCAGCGACGACAGCGAACAGGTAGGCCGGCTTCCTGAACGGATCTTCCCATTTAGTCCAATGCCGGCCGTCAGCCTCTTCGCCGGCAGCGACCGGATTACCGTTGGCGAGCAGCACCGGGAACTTCACCTTGTCGGCGTGCAGCGTCACGCTGTACGTGGACATCACGTCCGGCCGGTCGAGAAACCAGGTGATGCGGCGGAATCCCTGCGCCTCGCACTGCGTGAAATAGCCGTCGTGGGAACGGTAGAGGCCGGACAGGCCGGTGTTCGCGTCGGGTTCGATGCGGACGACGGTCTGCAGCGTGAAGGCATCGGGAACGTCGGCGATGGTCAGCGTATTCGGTGTCGCGGAAAACGGCACTTTTTCGCCGTCGACCGCAACACTCAGCGTTTCCAGTTCCTCGCCATCGAGCACCAGCGGCTGCGCGGCAACGGCCGGGTTGCGGCGCATCGCCAGCGTGGTGGTGACGGTCGTGCCACCACCTTCAATGACGAAATCGAGGTCGACGCTATCGACCAGGAAGGCGGGCGGGGTGTAGTCCTTGAGATAGATGGTTTGCGGGGTGTCGGTTTTCATCGTTTGAGCAGCATCGGGGTTGGATCGGCCGATGATACGTCAAAGCGGAGAGGGCGGCTTTTATGGGGCGCGGGGTGTGTGCGACTTGAGGCAGTCGGGGCGCGGTTGTGGGGCTATTTCCGGTGTCGACCCACTGCGGCCATTGGGATTGGTGAAAATTGAATGGCAGCCTTGTGGTGGTAAAGGGACGCATGCTGCTCGCGATTCAAAAGCGCAACGGTTCGTACAGGCTCGACAATGGATGTCGACTGACGTTATCAGGTGGCGCGTCCTTTTAAGCATTTCATGATCCGAGTTCGGCAAGCCGCTGAAGCAATCGGCGAACATCGCCATCTTCGATCATTGCGGACCAATGTCCTTCACAAAACCGCTCCCCACGAACACAATATGTCAGCATTGTCTTGATTTGGGCAAGATCGGCGGTATTCACAACTTCGTCGTCTTCAAGCATTCGGCCTGCCACTTCAGGACTATAGGCATAGTCACTCCAGCATTCTCTGGAAGCAATCCGGAAAAATTCCTCAACAACCTCGTCGTATTCTGGCCAAGACAGAGTAATAACGCCGTTCTCATCTGTGGTTCCGCCGCCCCATCCCCTGATGGGTGTAAACCCTTGGGCGTACAGTCGTGGCAGAAACGAGATTAATGCGTCAATTTCCTGCAATGTGGGCATTCGTGTTTTCACTGATTCTCGTCATTTTTTGTGCTATCAGTCGAATCTATCCACGCTCATGTCGATCTCAAACTTGCTCGTTCTGTCGCTCTTGCATGAGTTTCTTGAGCCTTGGTCGAATCGCATTGACGTAAGCGTTAAGAGTTTCCTCGAACTAACGTTTCTTCAATTCATCATCAGGGAAATCCGAG
The DNA here is from genome assembly GCA_016722705.1 of Candidatus Dechloromonas phosphoritropha. NCBI lineage: Bacteria > Pseudomonadati > Pseudomonadota > Betaproteobacteria > Rhodocyclales > Azonexaceae > Dechloromonas > Candidatus Dechloromonas phosphoritropha. The sequence continues at coordinate 2,031,392 of JADKGN010000004.1, forward strand.
GCGGGCAACTGCGTTGCAAACGTAAATTCACCACCGCCGATACCAAGCCTGAAGGCGGTATTTTCGGGCAGTTCGGCAAGTATTTCTTCGCTTTGCTGGGCCAGGGCTTCGATCATCTCTGTGTAGCCTGGTCTACGTCCGCCCAGAAAGACCCCGATTTTTCCGGCATCACCGCCGAGTCGATAGGCGGTTATCCAAATCTGCGGCCAGGGAAGCATCACGCGTACATTGTTAGGCCAGTACAACTTCGGGGGCTCTTGGTCGGGGTCGTCGAACTGCATTTCAAGAACCTGTTTCCACCACGCACGATATTCAGCCTGTTTTGGACTTTCGCCAAGCTCGTTCCTGTCGGTCGATCTGTCGACCTGCCCGGCAGATGCTTCCGTTCCAAGTTCATCTTCTTCCGATACGACTTCAAGTCTTCCGGATTCGCGAATCAGAACCACCGTACGTTCGATTATTTGCGTCTTTGCGATGGCACGCGGCTGGACAACTATCCCACCGTCTTCAAACCCATATAGAGCGACCTCGACCAGGCTGAATGCGAAGCCAGATGCAGCATTGCGGTTGATCAGTTCTGCAAGTGCGCCAACGTCTTCCCGGATGCCATCGCCCGCGATCAAGAGAAGGAATCTGCCCGATCGCATCGCGCTATAGGCATTGTCCACGAACTCCTGCTCTTTCAGGCCCGGCATAACGGCTTGGACAAGTTCAAAGGGAATATTGCCCTTGCGTCCGAGTACTGACGCCACTTGTCGCTGCAAATCGGAATACGACCAGCGACTGATCGCCCGCGCATAATCCAGAACCTGTGCGACCACTTTTCGTCTTGCTTCCGGGTTACGCCAGAGTTTGCATTCGACCAGCGTCAAGCGGCCGTATTGGTTGATGAAGGCAATGTCCAGCGGTCCGGCTTCAGTTTGGAGCTCCTTGCATAATGGAATTAGCGGTCCAAACGATGGGTCGATGTCCTTTAACGGCAGAAGTTCTGGATGTTCGAATAGCGTATCGCGCAGCCACGTTTCGTTACGACCCGAGGTCTCACCAAAAGCGAGCCTTTCGGCACGCACGGCTGGTTCGCCTTCTCGCTCAAGCAAAAAGAAATCATCGAACATTTCTGTCTCCTCGTTCGCCGGCGGCCCCAGAGGAAATCGCTTTCATCTATGATTGCCACATGAAAAAGTTCATCTTTGTCGCTGCCATTATGTGCTTGCCTCGACCGTTGAGGCAGGAACGAATGAGCGTGGAAGCGAGACCCGAATATACGACAAGCAGGGCCACTATGTCGGCAAGTCAGAGACTCGCGGGGATACAACTCGCCTCTATGACAAACAGGGGAATTATGAAGGCAAGAAGGTCACTCGGGGCAACACGACTGAGCTTTACGACAAACACGGGCAATCGCAAGGCAAGGCAGTCAGTCGCTGACTGCAATCAAGGCCAAGTCGATTCGCATGAATTCGAATTGAGGAACGTATGTCATGGCAAAGAAAGTGGCCCTCGTATCGTGCGTAAAGTCGAAGCGAGAGGTGCCTTCGCCCGCCTGTGATCTATATGCATCCCAGCTTTTTCAGGGGATGCGCAGATACGCCGAGCAGAACGCGGATGCATGGTTCATTCTCTCAGCAGAGCATGGCGTTCTCAGTCCCGATGAAGTAATCGCACCTTACGAAAAGACACTCAACAAGATGGGCAAAGCGGCAAGGAGCCAATGGTCGGCGCGGGTTGTACAGCAGTTGAGTGAGACTCTCGTGGCGGGGACTGCTGTGATTATTCTTGCTGGAAAGCGCTATCGCGATGGGATCATCCCGGCTCTGATAAAGGAGGGATACGAGGTTGAAGTCCCGTTGGCCGGCCTATCTTTCGGCCGTCAGCTCAGGTGGTTGAAGGAACACAGTTGATGACTGATGCCCTCGTTCACCTCGACAGGTTTTACGCTATCCTCGCTAAACTGGACGCATTGGAAAACCAAGGGGTTCCGCTCAGGGAATTAAGTTCGAAGTCAGGGTTGCCAGCGAGGGGGGTCTATTTCTTTCGTGAACCGGGAGAGTATCGTTCATCGTCCCCGCTGACGCCGAGGATCGTTAGAGTGGGCACACATGCTGTTAGCATTGGAGCTAAGGCAACCTTATGGAACCGATTGAGAACACATCGAGGGAACCGAATTGGTGATGGCAATCACCGCAGCTCGGTTTTTCGCCTGCACGTTGGAGCCGCATTGCTTGCTCGCAACGGAGAATCGCTTCCGACGTGGGGTCGTGGTGCATCTGCTCCTATAGAGGTTCGTCAAGACACGACTACCAAGGCAGATGAACTGGCCTTGGAGAAGAGTGTATCGGAATATCTCGGCAGCATGACTGTGTTATGGGTGGAAGTACCCGATGAGCCTGGGCCAAAAAGTGATCGAGCATATATTGAGAGGAACTCTATTGCCCTGCTCTCTAACAGACTTGCTCCTATTGATGTCGTTAATGGTAACTGGTTGGGTTGCTCAAGCCCTCGCGAGGAGATTCGCCACAGTCTGCTTTGGAACTTGAACCATGTTCTGGAATCAGTTGATAGGCAATTTCTTGGCCAGTTAGAGGCTGCAGTTGAGCGAACGATAAGCAAATCCTGAACCAGATTGATGACCTGATTAAAAGTTAGATCAGTTCGTAACTCAATTCCGGTTCAACCGGCCTGAGGTGCGTCTTCTCGTCACTGAACGACTTTAGCCTTGCACAAGGGAGGGTGTGTCAGAAGTTTTGCGTTTCCGCTAATGACCGCAAAAGCCGAACTCCAGGAGATTGGCAAGTTGTTGAATGGCGGCTCTCTGGGTTGTTGCCGCCTTTCTTTTTGTCAATTTCCGAGGTGAGCGAACGTCTCTTCATGGCCGACAGTAGTCATGTGCCTTCAGCTACCTTCGCTGCCAAACTCGCCTGCATTCCCACTCCAAAAATACCGGAATCGAGTCGTCGACCGCAGCATCCTCGATGCGTTCGAACGCGAGTGTCAGCATGACGCCGGTCTGGCCGGGCAGGATGCCGAAGGGCGGGCCCCTTGTCTGTTCGCGGACCGAGAAATCGCCGGCGTGCAGCGCACGGTGTAGCTTGACATGACATCCGGGCAGGAAATGCGGCGGAATCCCTGCGCCTCGCACTGCGTGAAATAACCGTCACGGGAACGGTAGAGGCCGAAAAGGTCGGTGTTCGCATCCGGGGCGATGCGGACGACGGTGCGCAGCGTAAGGGCATAGGGAACTTCGGCGATGGTCAGCGTGTTCGGCGTCGCGGAATAAGGCACTTTTTCGCCGTCGACCGCACACTCAAGGTTTTCAGTTCCTCACCGTCGAGCACCAGCGGTTGCGGGGCGATGGCCGGGTTGCGGCGCATCGTCAGCGTGGCGGTGACGGTTGTGCCGCCGGCTTCAATTACGAAATCGAGGTCGACGGTATCGACCAGGAATGCGGGCGGGGTGTAGTCCTTGAGATAAATGGTTGGCGGGGTGTCGGTTTTCATTGTTTGAGCAGCATCAGGGTTGGATCGGCCGATGATACGTCAAAGCGGAGAGGGCGGCTTTTGTCGGGCGCGGGGTGTGTGCGACTTGAGGCAGTCGGGGCGCGGTTGTGGGGCTATTTCCGGTGTCGACCTTCTGTGGACATCGACATTGCAGTTGTCATGAGGCCGGTTACTGAACTATTGCTGCCGCACAAGGCTGCAAGGTCAGGTCAGCGTATACCGTAAGGCAAACGGCGATTTCACCGCCATTTCATTGGGTTCGTCACTTCCTAAGCCGGACGAGCCGGAACCAAACAGGTATTACGATAGAAGCCTGACGAATGACCGAGGAGGCGATCATGTTGGCGATGGCTCTGGCGGAACGATACGCGACGAACATGCATGGCGTGCTTTCGTGCTTTGACCGGATCATTATCACCGGCACGCTGCCTGGTGCGTGCTACGCGGCAGGAATGACGAGTTATTTGTACACGCACGGAATTCGGGTATTCGACTACCCGCGATTTGCCGAGCCGCTGCGAGATCGCATTCGTGAGCGTGCGCAGGAGGTGTGTCTGGCGGCGGGTATTGAAATCGCGCACGTCAGCAAAAGCCATATTCGCAAGGAAGAGTTGGTCGCGCGAGTGCTCGCCGGTCGCGGCGACGCACCGGGTTTGGTGCATGTGCTCTCGGCCATGGAAGCCTGTCCGAGCTACAAACCGTGGCATGACAAAGGCAGTGGCAAGACTTACCTGCGCCCCGATCAAGGCAAGTGCCTGCACTACTACTTCTATTTCATCGACGAGGAACTGGGGTTGTGCTACCTGCGTGTGCCGACGTGGGCACCGTTCGGGTTGCAGTTCTACTGTAATGGTCACAGCGCTCTGGCAAGAACTCTGACGCGAGAAAGGATCGACTTCCTCCAGCAGGACAACGCCTTCCTGCGTGTCGCCGACATCGCGCAGGCGCAGGCGCTGGCGGATGCGTTCAGTCCCGACGTACTTCACCCGCGACTGGATCGCTATGCGCAGTGGTTGTGCCCAGTGCTTGACGTCTTTGGATCCTCGTATCACTGGAGCCTGCGCCAAGTCGAATACTCCACCGACCTGATGTTTCGCAGTGAGCAGATATGGGTTCCACTGTATGACGCCATTTCGCGCCAAGCGGTCTTGGCCGCCAACGCAGAACGCGTCTCCAGCTTTCTGGGCAAGAAGGTCACGCCACAACTGGCCCAGGAGATCGGTTCCCGGTTGTCCACCCGTATCGAGGGGCGCTGCATCAAGCACACCATGGGCGCCGCTGGCGTCAAGGTGTATGACAAATTCTCCCGCGTACTGCGGGTCGAAACGACCGTCAATGACGTGAGTTTCTTCAAACACCACCGCAAGGTGGAACACAAGGACAGGCACGCCACCCGAGAATTGGCGCCCCTGAAGAAGACAATCTATAGCCTGATCGACCTGCGCGACATCCTGCTCGGCTGCAACCAACGTTACCTGGCGTTCCTCTCCAGCCTCGATGACCCCAGTGCCGGCGAGCGTGACTTGGAGCGATTGAGCATGCCACGGTTGGGGGCGGCTCCCGGTGTCAAAGGGTGAACTTCTTTGATCCTGCCGAGAAAGCCTTGCTGCAAACCATGCAACGCGGCGAGTTCAACATTCACGGTTGGCGTCGTGCCGATCTTCTCAGCTATCTGAAGCTCACTCCGTCCGCCATGTCGCGCCAACTTGCCCGACTGCGTACGCTCGGCTTGATCAAGAAAGTCACTCATACCTATCGCTACTACCTCACTCGATTGGGGCGTTCAGTCGTCGCTGCGGCCTGCTCATTGACCCGCTTCAACATAGTGCCAACCATGGCTTGCGCATCCTGAATTCTTCTCATGATTTGTGATGATTGAACTGGTTAGTGACTAAATGCCCTGCGCGTACAGGCGGGCATCGAACAAGCCTTAACAGATGCGGAAATTCGTCCCCTGAATTCTCGGGGGAGACCAAAGACTGCCCATTGATCAGGAAGCGGCCGCTCAAGCTCCTGAGATCGACTTCTCAAGTTTGGTCATTGCTGCGATTGGCAATTCAACTGATCAATTTCCGATATGAGTTCGAAATCCGCCGCCTCCCCCATACGTCTACCAGCGTAGAAGAGCTGACCCCAACAAAGCTCCTATGCATGCGGGGATGAGGATGCCAAGCAGGTACCAAACACCGATAAACGGCGCACCCATCTCCGGGCAGTGAAGGCAATAGACGACAGCGGCAATCGCTCCAGACAGCAATCCCGCGGTGAAGCCGGCCAGGCGCGGCCGGGTCGGCGCTAGATCCCGCATGGCCCGTATCACCGCCACGAACACCGGGATCGAAAGCATGGCAATCAGTAACGGACAGATTTTCCATGTTTCGCCGAAGAGCAGTTTCGAGCGCTCAACGGGTTCCGCGTCGAAGTATGAATAAGTCGCGATAGTCCAAATGGTCAGGACCGGCAAAAAAACTGCCAGCGGCAGCCATTCGAGTCGCGCGCCAGGACGCGACAATCGCATTGTGGCAAACAGGCTGCCCCCTGCAAGAGCGCCGGAGAATGCCAGTTTTATCCAGAACATCGGTAGCGAGGTTGCCTGGACGAGATCATGCCGGGTTCTCAACAACACAAGCATTAGCAAGATCGCGCCGAGCATGCCCCAGCCAATCGACGTCGCGTAGCGCCGTCCTATGGCCGTTGCGGTCATCGTGCCGCCGCCGGTTGCCAGCATGTTGACCAGATCATCCGTTTTCATAAAGTGCCTCTAATCTTTGCTGCTAGGGCCTTCAGGCCCCGATGTACGCCAACCTTGATCGCCGACTCCGACATGCCAGTCATTTTCGCTGTTTCTTTCACCGATAAGCCTTCCAGTTTGGTGTGAATGATGGGCAGCCTTTGTTGCTCGGGTAATTCGGAAAGCAACTTGTGCAAATCCCGTCGTGCTTCGCTTGCTTCCGAATCCGCCACCGAGAAAATTTCCATTTCGTCGTCCAGGGGATCGTTCAACTGTTCATGAGCGGCCCGCCGACGAAACAGATCTACGAGCTTGTAGCGGGCGATGGCCTGAACCCAAGCCGACAGGGGTTGCCCGGCATCATAGGTATGGCGCTGGTTGTGTATTGCCAGGAGCGATTCCTGCACCAAATCCTCCACTTCGTCAGGCAGGCGGAAAAGACGTTTCCGCAGGAAGGCGCGCAAATGAGTGCTCAATTCCGTCAAGAACATCCGGTAGGCCGCGTTGTCCCCGGCAAGCCCGCGCAGCAGTTGATCCTTGAGGCGATCTTCCTTCGCGCGAAACCCTTCTTCTCTAGTTGTTCGTTGCATTGACGCCATTGGTTACAGCGACCGGAAAAAAGACGAGCCTGGTCTTCACCAAACAAATTTTGCCTGAGCTTGTAACCATTAGCCAATTGTCACCGAACTACCTTTCACAACGCACACCCAAGTGGAAAAAAGAGAAGAGACCAAGATGGATAATGATGCCCGCCTGATTCACCCGCGCTGGGTGCGCATTACGCACTGGATCAACGCGGTCGCGGTCATCGTTATGTCCATGAGCGGCTGGAAGATCTATAACGCTTCCCCTGTCTTCGATTTTGTCATTCCCGGCAACATAACCCTTGGCGGTTGGCTTGGTGGGGCGATTCAATGGCATTTCGCCGCGATGTGGGTACTGGCCGGCAATGGGCTGATTTACCTTGCGTGCAACATTATCGGCGGCCGATTGCGCGACAAGTTCTTTCCCCTTTCGCTGCGCACACTGCTGGCAGATGTACTGGCCGCACTGAAAGGTCGGTTGTCTCATGCCGATCTGCACCACTACAACATGGTGCAGCGTGGTGCCTACCTATTTGTGATGGCGGATTTGCTGTTGCTCGTCCTGTCCGGCCTGGTGCTTTGGAAATCGGTGCAGTTTCCGCTGCTCCGTGAACTGCTCGGCGGCTACGAATCGGCGCGGCGGGTTCATTTCCTCGGCATGTCGGCCTTGGTAGCATTTTTCAGCGTTCATCTCCTGATGGTGGCGCTGGTTCCCAGCACGCTGCTGGCCATGATCCGCGGACGTTAGAAAGGGACAGCGATGATCAAGAAAGCCTCCCAGCGCCTCGCCATTGACGGCGATCTTGTGCTCAAGGATGCCATTAAAGACATCGGACACCATCTCCAGCAGCCAACTCGGCGCGCATTCTTGCAGCGCTCCCTGACTCTCGGTGGACTGTCGCTGCTGAGCGGTTGCGCCATTGTCGATGAGAGCAGCGTTGAGATTGCGCTGATGAAAGTCTCCCGATTCAACGACAAGGTGCAGGGCTGGTTGTTCGACCCGAACCGCCTTGCCCCGACTTACCCGGACTCAATGATCACGCGTCCGTTTCCGTTCAATGCCTACTATGACGAAGACGAGATACCCGAGGTGGACGAAGCGGGCTATCGCCTGGAGGTGAACGGCATCATGGCCGACAAGCATCCATGGACACTGGCCGAATTGCGAGCCCTGCCGCAGACCGATCAGGTAACGCGCCATATCTGTGTCGAAGGCTGGAGCGCCATTGGCAAATGGGGCGGCGTCCCGTTCGCCAGCTTTCTACGCCGGATCGGTGCCGATCTCAGCGCCAAGTACGTCGGTTTTAAATGTGCCGACGATTACTACACCAGCATTGATATGCCGACGGCGCTGCACCCGCAGACGTTGCTGACGCTTACCTATGATAGTCAGCCGCTGCCACCTCGCTATGGTTTTCCAATGAAACTGCGCATGCCGACCAAGCTCGGTTACAAGAATCCCAAACACATTCAGGCAATTTTTGTCACCAACACTTACCCCGGGGGCTATTGGGAAGACCAGGGGTACAACTGGTTCGGCGGTAGTTGAGCAATCCCGCTCGGCTGCCCTGAATACCCGGCATCTTGCCGTTCAATCACCAATCTCAATGGAGTTCACCATGAAAAAGATCACTTCCACCCTATTCGCCGCCTGTCTTCTGATCGCCGGCAGCACGGCTTTCGCAGAGGATGCAATGAAGAAGGATGCCATGGCCGATGGCATGGCCAAGGACGGCATGAAGAAGGAAACGATGGCCAAGGATCAGATGGCCAAAGAAGGAATGAAAAAAGATACGATAACCAAGGATCACATGACGAAGAATGCCATGACGAAAGATTCGATGGCCAAAGACAGCATGGGCAAAGACGAGATGAAAAAGTAATTCTGGCAGTTCATGCGTCCGGATCGGCGGGAAGGCAAGTTGAAACGCCTCATCCTGTCGATTCCGGAGGGATATTGGGAAATATATTCGACGAATTGATAGGTGGATTTAACTCTGAAGTGCAACGACGTTATGACGCGAGTGTAGCTGTTTGGTAAAGACCTCGTGGGGTGTTTTGAAGCCGAAATATTTGCCGTCGCCTGACCGGTAACCACTACATTGAGGATCTGATTGGCGAAAAGTACGCCGTCAATTCTGGCCGAAGCCCAAGCCAACAAGCCAGAAAATCGAGTGACGGGTTTGCTATCATTTACCGGTCCTTCGTTGCGGCAATTTTTCTGTGCCTGAAGGTCTCTTGATGGCCGACAGTAGCCATGTGCCTTCAGCTACCGTCGCCGCCAAACCCGCCGCATTCCCGCCCCAAAAACACCGGAATCGAGTCGTCGACCGCAGCATCCTCGATAAGTTCGAACTCGGGTGTCAGCATGGCGTCGGTCTGGCCGGGCAGGATGCCGAAGGGCGGGCCCCTTGTCTGTTCGCGGACCAAGAAATCGCCGGCGTGCAGCGCACGGTGTAGCTCGACATGACATCCGGCCGGTCGAGGAGTCAGGTGGTGCGGCGGAAGCCCTGCGCCTCGCACTGCGTAAAATAACCGTCGCGGGAACGATAGAAACCGGAAAGGCCTGTGTTCGCGTCGGGGTCGATACGGACGACGGTGCGCAGCGTGAAAGCGTCGGGGACATCGGCGATGGTCACCGTGTTCGGCGTGACGGAAAAAGGCACTTTTTCGCCGTCGACCGCAACACTCAGCGTTTCCAGTTCCTCGCCATCGAGGATCAGAGGCTGCGCGGCGATGGCCGGATTGCGGCGCAGCGCCAGCGTGGCGGTGACGGTTGTGCCGCCGGCTTCAATGACGAAATCGAGGTCGACGGTATCGACCAGGAAGGCGGGCGGGGTGTAGTCCTTGAGATAAATGGTTTGCGGGGTGTCGGTTTTCATCGTTTGAGCAGCATCGGGGTTGGATCGGCCGATGATACGTCAAAGCGGAGAGGGTGGCCTTTGTGGGGCGCGGAGTGCGTGCGACTTGAGGCAGTCGGGGCGCGGTTGTGGGGCTATTTCCGGTGTCGACCCATTCCGGCCATAGACGCCGCTCGCTTGGATGACTGTGATGCTGTATTTGCTGCCGTTCGCCAGAGTGCATCAACGCAGTGTCGAGCAAGCCATGGTCCAGATAAGTGTGGCAAATAATCATATTGACAACCAATAGTCAATCAGCCATAGTTCGACAACTTATTGTCGAACTATGGCCCTATCTTGACTAATCTCGATCTCATGTCCCGTCTGAGCCTGCTCGTTTTTCAGGTACAGCGCGCGCTTAATTCGGAGGGCGACCAGCTCTGCGCGCCTTGGGGCCTGACCAGCGCCAAGTGGAAGGTTCTGGGCGCGGTGGATCTGGCTTGCCAGCCTGTGTCGGCGGCGTCCATCGGCCGTGCCATGGGCCTTACCCGACAAGCGGCATTGAAGCAGACCGACCAACTTCTCGCCATGGGTCTGCTCACCCAACAGGTCAATCCCAACGACGCACGCGCGCCGGTTTACAGCCTGAGCCCGAGCGGGCAGCTCGCCTATGACGGCATTAGCACTGAGTGGCAGAAGCGTGGCGCGTCGTTGGCAAAGGACATTGCACCATCGGCACTAGAAGGCGCTTGCGAGGTTCTGGCGTCACTGCTTACGCAAATGGATTCAGTCGCACAGCCCCAAGTGTCGGAACAAGCAAGCGATATCACCCAAACACTGTAGTAAGGCACCCATGAAAAAAACCATCCATCCTATTGCCGGAACCATCGCGATGGTGTGCATTGCCAGCTTTTGGTTATCCACACTGATCTCTGAGCTGTTCTTGTCGCAAGAAGCCGTCGTGCTGGTCAAGCACAGCATTCTCCAAGCCATGTGGATCATGATTCCGGCCATGGCTGCTGTCGGTGGCAGCGGATTTGCGCTATCACGCGTGCGAAAAGGCAACTTGTTGGCGGTCAAGAAAAAGCGCATGCAACTCATAGCTGCCAACGGAATCTTGATCCTGTTGCCCTGCGCTTTTTACTTGTACTACAAGGCCGCTGCGGGCGAAATTAATGCGACCTTTTATGCGCTGCAAGTGGTAGAGCTAGTGGCGGGCGCCACCAACTTCAGCCTGATGACGCTGAATTTTCGTGATGGACTGAAGCTCTCGGGGCGTCTGCGTCGCAAGGGCTAGCAAATTCTGGGAGAACCATCACAGCTCTACTCTTGTTTGCTGTGACCGCTGTAGGCACGACTACCTGCTCGTCATTTTCTGCAAAGATCTCGGTGTCTGCGATTCTGCGGGGAGTCAAGTCCAAAATCTGCTGTAAATACTCTTCGATCCGATGAATGACGAATGGTTTTCAGCTAGCGAGGGCAACAACGTTGTTGCCCTCGCTAGCTGCGGCGCGGGAAGCCGCCCACTCCTTGAATTCATCCATGTCGAGGTACTTCCGTTCCTGCCAAGCCTCGTTCTGTTCGGCCAGCAGAGCGCCGATCAGGCGCAAGGCTGACTCGTCGTTGGGGAAGATGCGGATCACGCGCTCCCGCCGGCGAATTTCCTCGTTGAGCCGCTCCTGGCCGCTATGTAGAGGTTTACATAGCGGCCATTGTACTAAACCGCTGACGCGGTAATCGCCGATTGACGGCCGAATTCAGTGGGATGGATTTACAGAAGGCTCCTGACGGAGAACGATGAAGTCGCTGCTTGCAGCACTTCACTCATTCCCGATAAGGAGCTTAATCATGACCCCACTACGCCAGCGCATGCTCGAAGACATGGGCATTCGCAATCTCGCCATGAACACCCGATTGTCCTACGTACAACAGGTCGCTGCATACGCAAGATACTTTCACCGTCCGCCGGAGGAACTCGGGCCGGAAGAGATCCGAACCTACCAACTATATCTGATTGAGACCCGGAAGCTCGCGCCGAGCAGCGTGGGCCTGGCGACCGGTGCGTTGCGCTTCCTCTACAAGGTGACGCTCAAACGGCCTTGGTCCGTCGAAGAAATTCCGATGCCCAAGCGGCCCTTCAAGCTACCGGTGATCCTCAGCAGAGAGGAAGTGATGCACTTCCTCGACTCGGTAGGCAGTCTCAAGCATCGAACGCTTCTGACGGCCGCCTATGCGGCTGGCCTGCGCGTCTCCGAAGCCACTCACCTCAAGGTGACGGATATCGACAGCCAGCGAATGATGCTCCGGGTCGCCCAAGGGAAGGGACAGAAGGACCGCTATGTGATGCTCTCGCCGCGACTGCTCGAGACCTTGCGGCTGTATTGGAAAGCCGAGCACCCGAGGCTGTGGCTGTTTCCGGGCGATCTGCCAGGTCAGCCGATCACCCGCGGTGCTGTCACGCTGGCCTGCCAGAAAGCCCACCGCGCATCGGGCATCGCCAAGCCGATTACTGCTCACTCGCTGCGTCACGCCTTCGCCACGCACCTGCTTGAGTCCGGCACCGATGTTCGCACCATTCAACTCCTCCTCGGGCACCGCAGTCTGGCCACTACGTCGCGCTACCTGAAGGTGGCGGCCAGTACCGTGTGTGCCACGACCAGTCCCTTTGACCTGTTGCCCAAAGTGGAACCTCCGCCCCTGACACCGACACCGCCTGCTCATTTCTGAGGCGGGCGTTGCGTGCCATCGGGCTCGAACTGGCGGACATCTTTCGCCAAACCGGGCCCCGTTTCCGCGAGGACCACGCTGACGCGCTCAGTCGCGGGCAGCGCCGCGTCATGAGCGCGGTCGAGCGCTGCCGCACCGCCGCTCTCGGCGGACACGTGGAGCAGTGTGACGCCTGTGGTCACCTGCGCATTGCCTTCAACAGTTGCCGCAATCGGCACTGCCCGAAGTGTCAGTCCCTGGTGCGTGCGCAGTGGCTGGATGATCGCCACGCCGATCTCCTGCCTGCGGATTATTTCCACGTCGTCTTTACGTTGCCAGAGGAGATTGCAGCGATCGCGTATCAGAACAAGGCTGTGGTCTATGACATCCTGTTCCATGCAACTGCCGAGACCTTGCGCACGATCGCGGTGGATCCCAAGCACCTCGGTGCCGAGATCGGCTTCATCGCGATCCTGCACACCTGGGGTCAGAATCTGCTGCATCACCCACATCTGCATTGTGTGGTGCCGGGCGGCGGCTTGAGTGCCGATGGTGAGCGCTGGATCGCCTGCCGTCCGGGGTTCTTTCTGCCGGTGCGGGTGCTCTCGCGGCTCTTTCGCCGGTTGTTTCTGGCGCAGTTACAGGCCGCCTTTGACGCCGGGCACCTACGCTTCTTCAACACTCTCGAACCGCTTCAGGTTCCACGTACGTTCGCCCACTATCTGGCGCCTGCGCGAAAGGTCGAGTGGGTGGTCTACGCCAAGCCGCCGTTTGGCGGTCCTCAGCATGTCCTCGAGTATCTGGGTCGCTACACCCACCGGGTGGCCATCTCGAATAATCGGCTGCTCGACTTTGGCGATGGCCAGGTTCGCTTTCGCTGGAAGGATTACCGCCATGAGTCGCGTCCGAAAGTGATGTGTCTGGATGACCAGGAGTTCATCCGCCGCTTCCTGCTACATGTTTTACCGGACGGGTTTCAACGGATTCGGCATTACGGCTTCCTGGCCAACCGCCACCGCGCGGCCAAGCTGGCCCTCTGCCGGCAGTTGCTCGCCGAACCCACACCCGTGGTCGAGATTCCTGATGTACCGCTCGACTACCGTGACCACTACCAGTTGCTGACCGGCAACTCGCTGCGTGACTGCCCAAAGTGCGGACGTGGCCACATGCTTCGCATTGAAACCTTCCTGCCCGGCACCCTGCCGCGCGGACCACCTCGTCATGGCTGATGGTCTCGACTTTACTCACTCTCAAAAAGGCGTTGCGAGTTTCCCCGGCAGCCATCGGGCATCCTATTGCCAGAGCGGACATGCGCCGCCGAAATGCCCTCTTGCCTTGGCTGGGCTATCCATCAAAGCGCTGCACCCAACCGCCCGAGATCGAGCATGCGCACAGGAAATGCATTCTTGTGCCTATGCGGCGCGCTTCTCGCGGTTGCCAATCTCGCGCACCAACAATACCGTTCTGATTCAAACCCCATAGCTCCACCGCCTGCGCGGGCGGTTCAGTACAACAGGATTTTTAGCCTACCGGTCGCGGTGGTGGCGCTACACCTCCTACCAACCTCGGCACGCCGCGCCCGCCAAGCTAAAAACCCTCTGCACTATGCACAGTTCGCAACTAGGTACAGTGACGACCGGAATGGCCCTATTCGCGGACCTTACGTGCAACAGTTCTGAACATAGTTTTGGCGAAATCAGGGACTGGACAAGCGAATCCGAATGCAAAAGTCGCCATGTGCTTTTCGCCATGCAGCCCGATCGAATACAGTCCCTTCCTCTGCAACCCCGCACCATCATGGCACGGAGCCGGCTTTGTTTGCGTGGTCGAGCTAAGATGCAATTGGGGTAAGTTGGTAACTGGAGCAAAGTAGCGGCATTGCTGTTTCTCATCGCAGCAGAAACTATGTCAGCAATTTAGAGAATAGGTTTTGCGAAAGATACGCCCTGCCTGCGTCGCAGAGCGTATGCCAAAACGAACTGCACATAGTTTCAAACTGTGCATAGTGGCCGAAAGCATTCCGTGGGGTACGTGCCACATTGCAGCCGTTGCAAAAAACCGCTTGCTTTGGCGAGTTTTGGCTTTCTGGCGCAGGCGCCTACTCATACTCCCGGCGAGTGGTCCTTGAAGAAAATGCTCCAAAGCAGTCGCTGATGCGCATCTGGTGTATGCTTTTATCCTAAGCCGGACGAGCCGGAACCAAACAGGTATTACGATAGAAGCCTGACGAATGACCGAGGAGGCGATCATGTTGGCGATGGCTCTGGCGGAACGATACGCGACGAACATGCATGGCGTGCTTTCGTGCTTTGACCGGATCATTATCACCGGCACGCTGCCTGGTGCGTGCTACGCGGCAGGAATGACGAGTTATTTGTTACACGCACGGAATTCGGGTATTCGACTACCCGCGATTTGCCGAGCCGCTGCGAGATCGCATTCGTGAGCGTGCGCAGGAGGTGTGTCTGGCGGCGGGTATTGAAATCGAGCACGTCAGCAAAAGCCATATTCGCAAGGAAGAGTTGGTCGCGCGAGTGCTCGCCGGTCGCGGCGACGCACCGGGTTTGGTGCATGTGCTCTCGGCCATGGAAGCCTGTCCGAGCTACAAACCGTGGCATGACAAAGGCAGTGGCAAGACTTACCTGCGCCCCGATCAAGGCAAGTGCCTGCACTACTACTTCTATTTCATCGACGAGGAACTGGGGTTGTGCTACCTGCGTGTGCCGACGTGGGCACCGTTCGGGTTGCAGTTCTACTGTAATGGTCACAGCGCTCTGGCAAGAACTCTGACGCGAGAAAGGATCGACTTCCTCCAGCAGGACAACGCCTTCCTGCGTGTCGCCGACATCGCGCAGGCGCAGGCGCTGGCGGATGCGTTCAGTCCCGACGTACTTCACCCGCGACTGGATCGCTATGCGCAGTGGTTGTGCCCAGTGCTTGACGTCTTTGGATCCTCGTATCACTGGAGCCTGCGCCAAGTCGAATACTCCACCGACCTGATGTTTCGCAGTGAGCAGATATTGGTTCCACTGTATGACGCCATTTCGCGCCAAGCGGTCTTGGCCGCCAACGCAGAACGCGTCTCCAGCTTTCTGGGCAAGAAGGTCACGCCACAACTGGCCCAGGAGATCGGTTCCCGGTTGTCCACCCGTATCGAGGGGCGCTGCATCAAGCACACCATGGGCGCCGCTGGCGTCAAGGTGTATGACAAATTCTCCCGCGTACTGCGGGTCGAAACGACCGTCAATGACGTGAGTTTCTTCAAACACCACCGCAAGGTGGAACACAAGGACAGGCACGCCACCCGAGAATTGGCGCCCCTGAAGAAGACAATCTATAGCCTGATCGACCTGCGCGACATCCTGCTCGGCTGCAACCAACGTTACCTGGCGTTCCTCTCCAGCCTCGATGACCCCAGTGCCGGCGAGCGTGACTTGGAGCGATTGAGCATGCCACGGTTGGGGGCGGCTCCCGGTGTCAAAGGGGTGAACTTCTTTGATCCTGCCGAGAAAGCCTTGCTGCAAACCATGCAACGCGGCGAGTTCAACATTCACGGTTGGCGTCGTGCCGATCTTCTCAGCTATCTGAAGCTCACTCCGTCCGCCATGTCGCGCCAACTTGCCCGACTGCGTACGCTCGGCTTGATCAAGAAAGTCACTCATACCTATCGCTACTACCTCACTCGATTGGGACGTTCAGTCGTCGCTGCGGCCTGCTCATTGACCCGCTTCAACATAGTGCCAACCATGGCTTGCGCATCCTGAATTCTTCTCATGATTTGTGATGATTGAACTGGTTAGTGACTAAACCCTCGCTAATCCGTCGCGCCAACGGCCGCACCAACTCCACGTTGAAGGTCAGCTTTCCCAATGGGCCAAGGACTACTTTGGGTCGACAGTAGCCATGTGCCTTCAGCCACCTTCGCCGCCAAACCCGCCTGCATTCCCACCCCGAAAACACCGGAATCGAGTCGTCGACCGCGGCATCCTCGATACGTTCGAACGCGGGTGTCAGCATGGCGTCGGTCTGGTCAGGCAGGATGCCGAAGGGCGGGCCCCTTGTCTATTCGCGGACCAAGAAATCGCCGGCGTGCAGCGCACGGTGTAGGTCGACATGAAATCCGGCCGTTCGAGGAAGCAGGTGATGCGGCGGAATCCCTGCGCCTCGCACTGCGTAAAATAGCCGTCGCGGGATCGGTAGAGGCCGGAAAGGCCGGTGTTCGCGTCGGGGTCGATGCGGACGACGGTGCGCAGCGTGAAGGCATCGGGAACGTCGGCGATGGTCAGCGTATTCGGCGTCACGGAAAATGGCACTTTTTCGCCGTTGACCGCAACACTCAAGGTTTCCAGTTCCTCGCCATCGAGGACCAGCGGTTGCGCGGCGATGGCCGGGTTGCGGCATATCGCCAGCGTCGACGTCACCGTCGTGCCGCCGGTTTCGATGACGAAATCGAGGTCGACGCTGTCGACAAGGAAGGCGGGCGGGGTGTAATCCTTGAGGTAAATCGTCTGCGGGGTGTCGGTTTTCATGATTTGTTTTTCGCTTCTATTTCCTTGCGGATGCGTTCAATTTCGATTTGCTTTGCTTCGCGGGTACCCCATTTGAGTGGGCGCGCTGTCTTCGCTTTTCGGCTCGCCAAATATTCTGCTCGCTCGCGTTGCCATTGCGCCAATTCCTCGCGCTGGCGAAGCTCGGCTTCTTCCGCAGCCTTGCGTTCGGCTTCCTGTTTTGCCAACAGGCGCTCGGCCGCGATGGGAGGGGTAAAGGCCGGGAGTTTGGCGAGTTCCAGATACTCGCCAATTCGCGACCATAGAATGGTGTCGGAGAATTCGCCAATCAAGGGCAGGTTGAGCGCTTGAAAGATCGGGGTCCAGTATTGTTCCTGCCCGGAGGTGCCGCGGACGGCAATTTGCGGGTTGAACTGATACCAGCCATGGTCGACGCGTTTGAACAAGGCGCGATTGTAGGCATATTCGCGGTCGACTTCATTGCGCGAGAGAACCTGGGAGATATGGGTGCGGCGTTTGCGTTCCGGGCGCACGACGTTGGCCGGCAGATGCTCCCAGCTCGCGGCGATGGCGGTGGCCTCAAAGGCCGCATAAGGCCGGCGTTGACGATAGGTGAAGCGGGATTTGAACTGTGTCCACAGGGTCTGGAAGAGGAGATATTCGGAGAGATGGCGATCGATGCGTACCAGGCGCTCTCCGGTATTGACATCCAGCGACTGCGGGGCGAGCAGGCCATACATCGCGGCAAATGGCCCGGCGGCAAATTTTGCATCGCGAAAGGCCTCGCGCATGGCCCAGTGCAGCGCATTGAAGCCGTATTGGTCCACTGCCTCGCGATTGGCGCCGCGTTCAACCAGTGCTTCCACTAACGGTACATTGCCGGCGACGGCGGCGGCCATGAGCGGCGTCTGGTTCATCGGCAGGCGATGTTCCAGGCCATATTGGTCGCATTGGCGCAGCACGTCCCTGATATTCCTTGCAAAATAGGCCATGTAGTTTTTGCGGCCCAGGGTGGCGCGTTGCTGAGTGTAGGCCTTGGCCGCGTCGAACTTCGCCTCGCGGACTAGCCAGGCGGCCAACATGGGTTCGTCGTGGCAGGTGGCGAACTCGTAAAGCTGTTGTTTCTGTTTGTTGCCCGGGGCCTGCTCGCGAAATACCTTGATCAGCAGTTCGTTCAGGCGAGGCTGGTCGACAATCGGCCAAGGGACGGGCGTTTGTTTCAGGATGTCGCTGCGGATGGCGTCGGCCTGTTCCTGCTTGCCTTGCAGTTCGAGCTTGCGCGCTTCCTTTTGCCAATCTTCGCGCGTCGATTGACGGGCGTCGACCTTGATTTGTTCCGCGGTCGACAGTTCCAGCAGGCCGAAAATGGCATGCTGGACATCGGTTTCAATGATGTAAAGATTCCTGATGGCGCGGGTTAGCGCTACATATAGGGCGTTGACGAAGAACTTGTAAATTTCCAGCGACTTGTCGCTCTTGTCCCTGGCGCGGCGATAGTCGAGCTCATCGGTTTGCAGATCCTGCGCGCTGACACCATCGGCAATCTCGGAGAACTCGGCGCGGTGGTCGGAGACAAAGCGATAGAGCACGATGTTTTCGTACTCCAGGCCCTTGGCTTCGTGAATGGAAAACAGCAGTGGGGTTCCAAAATGTTTCCGGGCCTCGGCCTTGTCTTCGTCACGCATGACCAGAACGGCAAATTGCGTCGATTGCCGAATCTGCTTGTCGAGCTCCCTTTTGACGGCCTCCTTGTCTGCTATCAGCGAGACCTCCCCGCGCTCGGCGGCCATCGCCTGTACCAGGAAATTGCTTTCTCGATCAATCGAGCCGAATCGGCGATGCTTGATTTTCAACAACTGGTTGGCCACGCGAGTTGCTTCACTGCCATTGCGAAAATTGGCGGTCAGGACGCGCAACTCCTGCCGCTCAGCGATCGATGGGTCCTGCCAGAACAAGGCTTTGACTTGTGCCCAGGAGAAGAAATTGGGGTGCACAATCTGGTTTGAATCGCCGCAAAGCAGGAATTGCCCCGGCTTTTTCAGTGTTTTGAGAACCAGCGCCAGTTGGATGGGCGTTATGTCCTGTACTTCATCAATGACGACAAAGTCGTATCGTGGGGCGGCTTTGGATAGCAAGGCTTGGGCCACGAGATTGAGGTCAAAGAGCTTGGCTTCGCTCAGCCACGCGCGGTATTTGTCGAAGAGATCATAGAGCTTTCCCCGTTGCTCAGGCGGGAAGATCGACTGGCGCACGCCAAGGGCGGCATAGTCGTCACGCGAGAGCAGGCCACTGGCGGCGGCAGCGATGACCCCGCGAATTTCCTCGAAAGCCTGATGCCCGTCAATGTCTCGAAACGCTTGCTGCTGGCGAGAAAACCAGCCCGAAAAGTCACGCCATGTTGCTTCGCGCCCGGGCGGCACCTGGATCGATTCGGTAAATTCCCGATACGACAGAAATACGGCATCTTGCCCAGTGTGCTCGAAGCCATGCGCGAAGTAGAGATCGCGCGCGCTTTGGGCCAGGAAGGCGGAATGCGTCACATACAGCACTTCGCCCTCGGCATGTTTCAACTTTTCCAGGGTCAGGGCGGTCTTGCCGCTGCCCGCGCTTCCGACAATCACGATGGGGGCGGGAACGCGATAGATGGCTTCCTGGAGATCGTCAAAGGACAGCGGCTTGTCGAGGAGGTGTACGTGGGTGCGATCCGGGTGCAGGTAGCGCAATGGCTCGGCTTCAGCGACGGCCTCGGCAAAACCGCAATCGGGAATTTTGCTTTCATCAATTTGCGCCCCGCGCAGGAAGCGCGATTTGTCATAGTCGTGATTCTCAATGATTTCAAGCATCAGGGCGCAGACCGTGTCGCCATGACGAACCAGTGAGAACAGTAGACGGTTACTGTCGTCGAGGCGGGCGCGGTAAAACTTGCCGTGGCTGAGATTGACCAGTTTCTTGACCTGGGCCGCGGCAAAGTCGCCGCGGGCAATAGCCTCGACAAGTTTGCGATAGGTTTTGCTGACGCGCGAAGTGTTCAGGCCGCTGTATTCGAGGATTCTCATGTGGGAATGCAGAACAAAAATTGAATTGGATTGAAGCTGGATATTGAGTGGATCTATTTTCCCACTTGCAACGCGCTTTGAGCGCTTCAGAGACTGAAGTCTCGCGCTTCACCTGTGCCGCTTACCCGTCGCCAGATCGGCCAGCGTTCGCGCCCTGAAACGACGGACTACGTGGAAGGCAGCGGGAACGTCGGCGATGGTCAGCGTGTTCGGCGTTACGGAAAATGGCACGTTTTCGCCGTCGACCGCAACACTCAGGGTTTCCAGTTCGTCGCTGTCGAGCCCCAGTGTCTGCGCCCGGGCGGGCCAGGTTGCGGCGCAGCACCAGCATCACGCTGACCGTGGTGCCGCCGGTTTCGATGTCGAGGTCGACGGTATCGATCAGGAGGGCGGGCGCGGTGTAGTCCTTGAGATAGATCGTCTGGGGGGTATCCGTTTTCATTGTTTGAGCAGCATCGGGGCTGGATCGGCCGATGATATGTCAAAGCAGCGAGGACGGTTTTTGCGGGGCGAGGGATGTAAGTGACGTGAAGCCGCGAAGGGGGTCGGTGAGCGGGGCTATTTCCGATGTCGACCCTGAAGAGTCACATGACGAAGGCAACCCGAACTGCATTTACATCCTGCTTTGCAGGCGGCCATGGGCGATGTGCTTATTGATGCCAGTCGCCAGAAGTACTCAAAACTGATTGTCGAAACGCATAGCGAGCATCTCTTGCTACGCGTATTAAAGCGAGTTCGGCAAAGTTCCGCAGGGACGCAGATTCCTGAACAGTTGCGCATTGCCTCTGACGAAGTCACGGTCCTCTATTTCAATCCGTTGCCTGATGGTACCAGCGAGGTGAAGAATTTGCGGGTTTCTCGTGATGGGGATTTCATGGATCGATGGCCCCGTGGTTTCTTTGAGGAACGTGACCGGGAACTGTTCGATGAATGAGCTGTTTGCCGCCGATCCTGGGGCATTTCTCCATCCGTCTGATCTGCGCTTCGCCTTGGAAAAATTTGGCCCTGAGGCAGGTCGCTATCTTGGTGAATATCCCTCTGACTGGGTGTTGCGGGTTGAGCAAAGCGTCCCTGCTGTTTCGCCTGTGGAGCAGGCGCGTATCAGTACCTGCCTTAGAAGAGCCATTGAGCGTCTGAAACTGATTCCGAACCGCTCCTTCCCGTTCGATCTGAGGCGGTCGTGGGAGGATAACGCCTTTGAGTTGCTCAAGCCGCCGAACCCTTGTTTCGATGCGGTAATCATTGGGCACGAAGGTGGTCATTCTGCGGCGCTTACGCTTGATTCACTCGATCTTCCTCCGACAGCAGAGGAAAAAATCGAGGGCATTCCGCGTGAGTTTGTCCGTGTTTGCAAGACGATCGCGCTTTTCAGTCCGGAGATTGTAATGGTCGATCCGTATGTCAATCCGTGCAAGCAAAATGCAGTAAGCGTGCTGAGACCTTTGCTGCAACAGATTGCTCGCGGGCGATGTGAAAGAGTCCTGATCTGCGCGCGTTATGACTCCGTGATTGGCACCCGGCAGAGTACAGAAGAAGAGCTTCGTGAGGCCCTAAGGAAATTGCGTGCAGATGCTCAGTTGCCGCTTGCATGTTCGCTAGAATATGCGTTGTTCGAAGACAGTCAGTCGGCTAGCCGCATGCATGCGCGTTACCTCTTCTCAATCAAGGGGGGGGTGCGACTTGATCAAGGCTTTCAGAAGCTTCCATCTGGGCGCAAGGTCGACGTT
This sequence comes from Candidatus Dechloromonas phosphoritropha, assembly GCA_016722705.1. Classification (NCBI taxonomy): domain Bacteria; kingdom Pseudomonadati; phylum Pseudomonadota; class Betaproteobacteria; order Rhodocyclales; family Azonexaceae; genus Dechloromonas; species Candidatus Dechloromonas phosphoritropha. The sequence continues at coordinate 2,053,041 of JADKGN010000004.1, forward strand.
GGGCCAATTTCTCCTGTGCTGCTCCATGAGTTGATCGATATCTATGTCGAAGGTCGCCACGACATGCAGGAAGTTCTGCGTCTTCGACTCTAATTGTTTCCATCAATACGCGTAAGGAACTCGGTCGGCTGTGGCCGAATTCCAGAACTGCCACGCGGAGAATCGAGCGACGGGTTTCCGATCAGTTACCCGACGTTCGGCCTACCTCGCTTTTGAGCACTCTAATCACCACTCCTGGCCGCTAGTAGCCATGTACCTTCAGCTACCACCGCCGCCAAACCTGCCACCGTTCCTGCCCGGAAACCACCAGAATCGACTCGTTGACCCCAGCACCCTCGATGCGCACGACGCTGCGCAGCGTGAAGGCATCGGGAACGTCGGCGATGGTCAGCGCATTCGGCGTTACGGAAAACGCCCCTTTTTCGCCGTCGACCGTGACACTCAGCGTTTCGAGGTCCTCGCCGTCGAGCACCCGCGCTTGCAACGGGATGGGGTGTGGTTCTTGAAAAAAGGTCGGCGGCGTATCTGTCTTCAATGTCTGACTGAGCGTTGGGGAAGCGAGCAGACGACGCGGTAATCCAGGTGGCGTCGAGTTCCCGAGGTCTGCTCGAAGGCATCGAATTGTTGATTGACTGCGCCTGGCAGCCCGCTGATACTGCTCGGGGAAGCGCCTGGATGCCTGTCCGCGCGACTGTCGCCGCCCTGGTCTGGTCAGGAACAAAGCGTGATCCGCGGGCCGCCGGGCAGTTCCGGCGCTGTTCCCTGATGCGCGAGGGAGGTGACGATGGAAGCAGTGATGCTCAAAATCTGGACCTATTTCTGGTTGCCGGAGACCAAGTACATTATCGCCGTGGTCGCCTTCTTTGCGCTGTTGTCGTTGCGGATACTGCCCAAGGAGCGTCAGCGGATCGGCAGGACGACGGTAGTGTTCGTCCTCTGCCTGGGGGGCCAGATCTTCGGTGCCGTGCTCCAGGCGCTCGATTATTCGCGCTTCGCGGTCATGATCCACGAGTTGTTCGTCATCGGTTCAGGAATGGCGTTGTGCCGCCTGGTGGCGATCTTCGTCTTCCGCATCATCCTGCCGCGCTTCGGCATCGTCGTCGTGCGCATCGCCGAGGACATTATCCTCCTCGTCGTCTACGCCGCCTTCCTCCTCGGGCGGTTGCACATCGTCGGCCTCGACCTGTCCAGCCTGCTGACCACCTCGGCGGTGATCACCGCGGCGCTGGCTTTCTCGATGCAGGACACCCTTGGCAACATATTGTCGGGCGTCGCGTTGCAACTCGACAACTCGCTGCGCACCGGCGACTGGGTGAAGATCGACGATGTCACTGGCCGGGTGGCGCAGATTCGCTGGCGGCAGACAACGATCCGCACGCGCAACGGCGACGTGGTGGTCGTTCCCAACAGTCAGTTGATGCGCGGCAGGTTCACCGTCTTCGGCCGGGCGGACATCCCCAACTGGCCCTGGCGACGCTGGATCTGGTTCAACATCACCTATGACTCGCCGCCGACGCTGGTGATCCAGAAGGTGGAAAAGGCGATCCGCAGCGCCGACATTCCCAACGTCGCCCGCGATCCCGCCCCGACCTGCGTGCTGATGGAGTTCGGGCAGGGCTACGGGCGCTACGCGCTGCGCTATTGGATGCTCGATCCGCAGCCTGACGACCCGACCGATTCCGCGGTGCGGGTTCATATCCTGGTCGCGTTGCAACGCGCGCGAATGGAGTTGGCGGTGCCGGAACACTCGGTGCACATTACCAAGGAAAACGATGCCTATCGCGAGTCGCTGCGCCGCCGGGAAATCGACCGCCGTATCGCCGATCTGCAAAAGCTGGAGCTGTTTTCCAGCCTGCAGGAAGAGGAGCTGCGGACCATCTGTGAGCACATGGTCTACGCGCCATTTGTCTGCGGCGACGTCATCTTCCACCAGGGCGAAGCATCGCACTGGCTCTATCTGCTGGCCGTCGGCGAAGCCGAAGAGTGGATGGAGTTTCCCGACCATTCACGGCAGCTCTTCCGCACGGTCCAGGCCGGGGGCACGTTCGGCGAAAGGGGAGTGCTGACCGGTGAGGATCGCCGCGCCACGATCATCGCCAAGACCGACGTGGTGTGCTACCGCCTGGACCAGGCCACGGTCGAGGAGGTTATCCGCTCCCGGCCGGAAATTGCCGAAGCGATCGCCGAAATTCTTACCCGCCGCGAGGCCGAAATGGATAGCTTCAGGCACCAGTTCATGGGCGCGGCCGAAGATGACCAGGGATCGCAGCCGAAAGCCGGCATCCTGGCCAAGATCAGGGAGTTTGTGGGGCTGTGAGAGCGTGATCGGCCGCGCGGTGTAACCGGCCCGGCCGGTGGGCGGATTCCGGATTGTTCGCGGAATCTCGCGATGACCTTCCGCAAGTGACTGGCGATTGGCGCAATCCCTCTTGCGGAGCTTCTGTCTGGCGACAGCATCCTTTACAACTGTGACGATCCCCTTCGCATGCCGTTCACGAAGCGCCTGAAGAACTTCGTCGACGACGTCGAGTTCCGGTCAGCCCCGGATATCGTGTTTCGGGGCGTAGTAAATAAGGTATTCAGGATGTCATGGACTCCGCTGATCCACGCCCGCCCATCCCATCGTCGAGCTACAATCAGTTCTGTTCATGAAAGGAGGGCAAGTCCGGATGTCTGATTCTCCAATATTGGTAATTGCCGCGCTCACGCTGGTCCTGGCGGCCTGCGGGAGCACACCCAAGGTCCCGCCCGCATCTCAGAATACACAGCTCGAACTGAAGCTTGCGAGCGGCACCTACAACTGCGAGCACAACGTGCGCATCAAGCTCGAGCGTGAAATCCGCAACCGCGTGACCCACAGCATCACGATCGTCTGGAATAGCAGCAGCTACCGGCTCGAGCGCGACCCTTCCTACTCGGGACTTCCACGGTACGAGGATGGCGCGAGCGGGCTGGTGTGGATCGACCTGCCGTGGAAGGGCTTGTTGCTGGACGGCAAGACCAACAAACCGCTGGTTAATGAATGTCGCCCCGCTTGAGAAAAGGGGAGGCCGGATTCAAATGGACTTGAACCCACCAGGGAGACGCTGAACAATTTGACGTCGATTTCCAAATCCAAGGCTGAATTGGGGTGAACTAGCCCTGTTTTATGGGAATTTCCGGCTTTCGGGGCACAGCATTGCATGGGGCGCTCATTATTGGGCCGGGTTAATGGATGCGCACTGGCAGTGTCAGATAGGGCAGGGTCGAACTGAGACTTTCCTTGCCTCTCCTGATTTCCATGCGCGCGATGGCTTGCAGGTGTACTTCGTCTGGCCCATCGGCATAGCGCAGCGCCCGGCCCCAGGTCCAGTGGTCGGCCAGCGGCGTCTTCGGGCTGTTGCTCATCGCCCCGAACGTCTGCGTCGCACGATCGCACACCGCGGTATGCACGCCCAGGACCAGTGCCTTGATCATCGAGATCTCCTGCGCGCTTCCTTGGCCCCGACGTTGTCGATCATCCAGGCGGCCTTGAGAGCCGGCGGGCGTGCCTGATCGATCTCGATTCGCGACTTCACGATTCATTCGCCGATGGTGAGCGATCGCTATGCCTGCATGTCTCGAATAGCACTGCTACTGGCACCGCAGTATGGATCACTACCAGGCGAATATCGGCTGCGCGGCAAGTTGACCGCGGCCATCGCAAACGCCGCACCTCCGTTAGCGGGCATGCGTCAGGCAGAAGGAATATTCCGGGACGGCCCCCGAAGAATGAGTGCCTGCCGACCTGACTTGAAGATGACTGTTCGCCATCGTGCCACATACATCCCCCCTGTTTCGAGTGGCTCAGGTGACCAGGCTTTGTATATTATGTGCGGCATTGCTTGCAGTGAGCGCAGCCGGGGCGCGCACCCTGCCCGAAAGAATGAATTCCAACGAACCCGAGCTAACCAGAGAAGGAGACATCATGGGCATGGGACTGATGCAGGACCGTCCGCTGCTGATTTCGACGCTGATCGAGCATGCGTCCAAGTTCCACAACGATGCGGAGATCGTTTCACGAACCTGCGAGGGTCCGATTCACCGTTGCACTTACGGCGACATTTCGCGCAGGTCCAAGCAGGTCGCCAACGCTCTGACGGAGCTCGGCGTCAAGCGCGGCGACCGGGTGGCGACTCTGGCTTGGAACGGCTACCGGCACATGGAACTCTATTACGGCGTTTCCGGCTCCGGGGCGGTGCTGCATACGATCAACCCGCGCCTTTTCCCCGAGCAGATCGAATACATCGCCAATCACGCCAAGGATCAGTTCGTTTTCTTCGATCTGACCTTCGTTCCGCTGATCGAGAAACTGGCGCCGCTGATGAAGACCGTGAAGGGCTTCGTGCTGTTGACCGACCGTAGCCACGTGCCCGACTGCAACATTCCCGGACTGCTATGCTATGAAGAACTCATCGGCCGCCAGAGCGGCGCATACGAATGGCCGGTGTTCGACGAAAACACCGCGTCATCGCTGTGCTACACATCGGGAACAATGGGCAATCCGAAGGGTGTTCTCTACTCGCACCGCTCATCGGTGCTGCATTCCTTCGCCGTCTGCTCGACTGATGTACTCGGACTGGGCGCGAAGGATTCGGCGCTGATGATCGTCCCGATGTTCCACGTCAATGCCTGGGGCATGCCCTATGCCGGTGCCATGTGTGGCGCCAAGTTGGTGATGCCCGGACCGGCGCTCGACGGCAAGAGCGTCTACGAGTTGATGCGCGACGAGAAGGTGACGCTGGCCCTCGGCGTTCCGACCGTCTGGATGATGCTGTTTCAGCATGTCGACGCCAACCGGCTCGCGCCGCGCGATGACCTTTGTGTCGAGCGCGTCGTCATTGGTGGCTCGGCCGCACCGCGCGCCATGTGCGAGAAGTTCGAGACCCAGTTCGGCGCCTTTGTCGTGCATGCCTGGGGAATGACCGAGATGTCCCCCCTAGGCACGGTCTGCAACTTGCTGCCCAAGCACAAGGATTACTCGCTCGACCAGCGCCTGAACCTGCAGGTCAAGCAGGGACGGGTGATCTACGGCGTAGACATGAAGATCACCGATGACGAGGGCAACAGCTTGCCGCACGATGGCAAGGCTTTCGGCCATCTGATGGTGCGCGGACCATGGGTCACCAGTGGCTACTTCAACGGCGAAGGCGGCGAGATCCTCGATGCCGAAGGCTTTTTCGATACCGGCGACGTCGCCACCCTCGACCCCGATGGTTACATGCAGATCACCGATCGCTCGAAGGACGTGATCAAGTCGGGTGGCGAATGGATCTCGTCGATCGACCTCGAGAATGCGGCGGTCGGGCACCCCGCCGTGGCGGAAGCCGCGGTGATCGGTGTGGCCCATGCCAAATGGCAGGAGCGCCCGCTCCTGATCATCGTCAGGAAGGCCGGCCAGGAAGTGACCTGCGAAGAGATGCTGAAATTCCTTGACGACAAGGTTGCCAAGTGGTGGCTGCCCGAGGATGTCATCTTCGCCGAAGATCTGCCGCACACTGCCACCGGCAAGCTGCAGAAGATGAAGCTGCGCGAACTGTTCAAGGATTACCGGTTCCCCGAAAACTGAAATTTTGCCAGGGAGGCCGTCAGGCCTGGCCTGTCCCGGCCTGACGCCGTTCATTTCTCCCGCACCCCCACCGTGCCGTGTCGGCTGCGGTCGACCGCCCGGTTTGGGCGGAAATGCTCTCGAACGTCCGAATTCGGTCGGGGGCACTGCTCAAGGCCCCCTTGACCCGGACTCACCCAAGTTCGTTCGGCAACCCGCCCGAAACCGGGATTGCCTGAATCCTGCGCGTTCTGGTCACAGCGCCGCATTCCTTTGCCACCGAACATGAGCGGCTGGTGATTTCTCGCCAAGTGTGAGTTATCTCTCGGTCAGTCCCGGCCCCATCGCAGTAGATTGAAGGCAGGTCAGGGGCGGCAGTTTTCATTTGCGGCATAAAATGCACCTGTTCCGGAAAACGGGCTTGCCAGGGGAAGAAGGATGTTGTGTGAATTACTGGGCACGAAAATGAAAACATGGCATGTATTGGCGGTCGATCCGCAAGATCATCTGCGTGACCAGCGGATCCTGATCTCGGCTGCTTCCCAGATTCTGCATTGCGCAGGATCCGTGGCCGAGGGCAAAGAGATCCTCCACAGGGATCATTGCAGTGTCGGACTGGTCGTCTTCGGCTCGCTGGCACCGGCGTTTCGCGAAGAGGTCGAGCAATTGATTTCAGCCACTCCGACGACCGAGTGGATTGCCGTCGTCACGCCGGAAACAATCGGCTCCAAGGCGTTGCAGACTTTCATCCTGAATGCCTTTCACGATTTCCATACGCTTCCGATCGACCCGAAACGGCTGGCGATGAGCATTGGCCATGCCTGCGGCAAAGCCGGATTGCGCCTCGCTCTCGCCGACCCGGATGACGCATCCGGACGTTTTGGAATCATCGGCGCCAGCCCGGTGATGATGAGATTCTTCCGTCAACTGGAGAAGGTGGTCGACGCCGATCTGCCGGTGCTGATCGGCGGTGAGTCGGGTACCGGCAAGGAACTGGTGGCAAAGGCTATTCACAGCCAATCGCCGCGCTCGCAAAAGCCCTTCGTCGTCGTCAACTGTGCCGCCATCCCGACCAATTTGATTCAGGCCGAGTTGTTCGGGTACGAAAAAGGCGCGTTTACTGGTGCGACGGAGCGCAAGATCGGCAAGATCGAAGCCGCCAATGGCGGTCTGCTGTTTTTTGATGAAATCGGCGACCTGCCGCTGGATCTCCAGGGAAATCTCTTGCGTGTCCTGCAGGAGCGCGCCGTCACCCGCCTTGGGTCAACCCGGGCGATCCCCGTCGATTTCCGGCTGGTTGCGGCAACGCACGTCGATTTGCACCAAGCCATCGTCGCCAAGCGTTTTCGCGAAGATCTCTTCTACCGCCTGAATGTCATCCACCTGCAATTGCCTTCGCTGCGGGAACGTAACGGCGACGTGGCTTTGCTTGCCAAAACGGTGCTCCGCAACTTTGCGTTGACCACGCCCAAATGCCGGGTGGTCGGTTTCACCGCCGAAGCCATGCGGGCTATCAATACTTACCACTGGCCGGGCAATGTTCGCGAACTCATCAACCGGGTTCGGCGAGGAGTGATCATGAGCGAAGGCAAGCTCGTCGGTTCCGACGACATGGGTTTCGAGCCCGCTGACCAGGAGGCGCCCGCCGTGACCCTCGAGGCGGCGCGCGCCTCGTTCGAACGCGATATTGTCGAAACCAGCCTGCGCGCCAACGGCAACAACGTAAGCAGGACCGCTCGTCAGCTCGGCGTTTCCCGTGTCACCCTCTATCGGGTGATAAACAAGCTAGGCATCACGTTGTAGGCATTCCCCGGCCTTTCTTCCGGAGAAGGGCGCTCGCGTATCCTTAATCTCCCCCGCAACCTGGCCTTACCCGCCGCGGCGGGTCCGTTGCGCACTTGTCGACATTCTTTCAACGCTCGGCGGAATCCGCCGCAGCCGCCACGAGCCGGAAATACCTGTAATTTCAATCTTGTTCAATCACGACGAAAAATGCGCTGGAAGCCGCGCAAATCAACGGCTTCTCCTTACCGAGGCCCCTCGCTGGCTCGCTGTATCACTGTCGTTACAGGCGACTACGGCGAGCGAAAATCCTTGTGTCGTCATGACATAGGCGACCCGAGCGGGTTCATGAAACGGCAGATTCCGGGGTTTTGGTGACCGGCTGTTTCACATTCGTTACACATTCAGCCACACTGAACCGACGCCCCAATTCTTGTTATACATGAATAACAGTAAAAACAATGACTTGAAAAAATTTCTTGTTCCTGGCACAGGCATTGCTTAGAAGGTAACAGGAGGGCGTGGCATGAGGCTTCGACCACTTCTAATATTTCTTGATTGGAGGATTTACAATGAACAAGACTCTTTTGGCAGTGGCCGTTGCTTTGGCCTACAGTGTGACTCCCGCTTGGGCGGACGGGCGTGGTGATCCGTCGCTTCAAGTTGACGCGAAGGTCGACAATGTCGCCAACAACAACAGCGACAACAGGGACCAAAGCGACAACAGGGACCAAAGCGCCGGGGCGCTCGGGTTGGGCAGCACCGCAAACAGTGGTGGTGGGACGGCAACGTCCAGCTTTGACAATGCTTTCAACACCAGCAAGGCGATTGCCAAGGTCGAATTGACTGGTACCGTTACCGGTAACACGGTGTACGGTATCGGCAACGTTGTTGGTAACACTGGCTCCACCAACGGCGCCGCCGGTGGCAAGGGTGGCAAGGGCTATGGCGGTGCTGGCACCGGCGGCACCGGCGGCAATTCCGGTAATGGCGGCAATGGCGGCGCGGGCGGCAATGCCGGGCAAACCGGCAATGCTGGTTCCAGCACTGGCGGTAGTGGCGGTGCAACCGCAGCCGTCAGTAATGGCAGCGCTACCGCCGGATATGCCAGCAATGGCAGCGCCACCAATGGCAGCGCTGGCAATGGTGGCTCGGCTGAAGGAGCATATAGCGCCAACTTGAGCAGCACCAAGGCCAAGACCGGCGATAGCGCTGCATTGGGCGCCGGTATGGGCGGCAGCACTTACGGCATTAGCGCCGGCCAAGGCGGCCCCGCTGGCGCAACCAATTCCACCACCGGAGGTTCTGCCGGTGCGATGGGTGCTGGCTTGGGTGGTCCTGCCGGTTCAATGCAGAACGCTGGCGCGGGCTCCGGCAAGGATGACGGGAAATCATACGGGTTCGGGTCGGGTGGCGGCACTCAGACGGCAACCAATACCGGCGGCGCGGGTAGCGGTGCTGCAAACGCCAACGGTGGTGGCGCCACTGGCGCTGCGACAAGCGCTGCGGCTGGCGCTGGCACGGGTGGTGGCGTGAACGGCACCGGCGGCGCCGGCAGCGGCACGGGTCAGTCCTACTCCGGCGCTGGGACGGCGAACGGTGGCGCCAGCACCAGCACGGCTACCAACACTGGTGGTGCCGGTGGTAAAAATGGATCTGCGACCAACGGCGGCGCTTCGACCTCGGCCTCGAACGGTAGCGCCTCCGCAACAGCCGGTAACGGTGCTACTGCTGCGGCCGGTGGGGCCAGTGGTTCCAGTACCGGTGGCAATGGTGCGGTCGGCGCCGTCAGTGGCGCCGGCGGCACCGGCAACGGTGGTGCAGGTGGGGTCGGCAACGGCGCTGTCGGTGGCGCCGGTGGTGCGGGTGGCTCCATCGCTCTTGATGCAGGCATCTTCAACATGTCCAACAACATGAGCAGCGTCGGTCAATCCGCCGCCGGCATCATGGTGGCAGCCCAGAACAGTGGCATGAACGCCATGGTCCAGCAAGGGGTCAATGTTATGGCTACTGTAAACGTCGGCAAGTAAGTTGTAATCGGTCCTGGGGCCTCCCGGCCCCAGGACTTTTTGCTTTTCATGAAAGGGGAAAAACGTGAAAGCAATTATGCATTCCCGTTGTTTGATCGTAACGACCTTGCTCGGCGCTGCCTTCCTTCCGCTTCAGGCCAGTGCCGAAGAGGCTGACCAGGCGGTAATGTTGCGCGCGGGAGACATTTTCGGCATTGCCGCGGTCGACAGTCAGGATCTTGCGTTTTCCCGTGGCGGCGCCGAACTCGACATCACGCTCAACGATGTCAAGAGCCATGGCGCGGTGAGCAACAACCAGGCCTCCAACCTGACAACGGGTAGTAACTTTGTAAACGACGGTTCGTTCGCTGGTGCGGCTGGTTTCTCGACGGTGGTCCAGAATTCCGGCAACAACGTGTTGATCCAGAACGCGACCATCATCAACTTGCAGGTTAAATGATGTTCTCCTCTGCGATCCGGAATCTCTGCTTCCTTTCGGTGTTGGTCAGCGCCTTTGGCGTTTCGGCTGCCCCCAGGGGGTTCGTTGATCTTCCGGCGCAGGCGGGCGCTTCATACTCAGCGCCAGTCGTCAGCATGAAGGAACAGCGCTTCCAGAAGACCCTCCATCAACAATACGATTTCAGTTGCGGGTCGGCCGCGCTGGCCACCCTGCTGACCCACCATTACAACTTCCCGGTCAGTGAGCAGGACGTCTTTCGCGAAATGTTCACACGTGGTGATCAGGCAAAGATCAAGAAGGAAGGCTTCTCCTTGCTTGACATCAAAAATTATCTCGCCAGCCACGGCTTCGAGGCTGACGGCTACGTCACTGAGCTTGACAAGCTTTCTGCCGCCAAAGTGCCGGCCATCGTTCTGCTTAAGGAACAGGGCTATTACCATTTCGTCGTGGTCAAGGGCTTGCGTGATGGCCGGGTTCTGATTGGCGACCCGTCTTCAGGCACTCGCGCCATTTCAAGAAGCAAATTCACCGAGATCTGGGCCAACAATATTCTGTTCGTGATCAAGAACAAGCTGGAAATTGCCCGGTTCAACACCGACCGCGATTGGCAGGCCGCTCCCGCCAGCCCCATCGCCGCCGGCCACCAACGCGGGGGCGCCGACTACAACCTGGCCAAGCGCGGGCCTGCGGATTTCTGACGGAGATGGCAATGATCTTCTCTCGCCTCCAACTCTCCAGTTTGCTGGTCGCCAGCGGGATGGCGGTGTCCGTCCAGTTCTTGGCGAGCAGCCTGGAAATCCTGATTTTCGGGAATATCATCCAGACTGCGAGTGCCAATGGCGACGATGATGCCGGCAGTGCAAGCCGGATGCTCGCCGGTGGCCCGCACAGTCAGGCGTGTGCCGTGGCCAAGCGCCGCGCGCTTCAGGTAGCACCGGAGCTCCTTTCGCTCGCCCCATGGCCGCTCGACGACCAGTTACCTGCCGAATGCACTACCGTTCCGCAAGGTTCAGTGGCTGTGGTCGATGAGGCGCTACCGGCGGGTACCGAGATTGCCGATGCGTCGCCCGCTGTCGCCGTCTTGGCTGACGTGGCCGATGCCGAAAAGCCTCTCGCCAAGAAATCATCAGGTCAAACACCTCGGACGCTTGATGCATCGCAACTCCTGGGCCAGCAACTTGCTGCCCTGGATACGTCCGCGCTCGACGAAGTTCGTGGTGGCTTTGAACTCGAAGGCAGCAGCCTCAAGTTCACCATTGGTATCGAGCGGGCTGTCTACATCAACGGCAACCTAGTAGCCACCAACGTTCTCAACCTCAAGGATCTCCAGTCGACCGTGGGCGGCACGAGCGTGGTGGGGGCATTGCCGGTAGCACCTTCAAGCGCGCTGGTCGTGCAGAACGGAGCTGGCAATTACGTTCCCACTCAGGTCGTCCAGAATCCAACGGCAACGGTCATCCAGAACACTCTGGACAACCAGAAGATTCAGAGCGTCACGACCATCAATGCAAGCGTCAACAGCATTCAGATGACGCGCGCGATGTCCGTCCAGAACGCAATCCAGTACGGTATCGTCAGTTCGTTGCGTCGCTGAACATATATATATATTACTGGCCGACCGCCACCCAATCCTCTCAACTTAGCCCATAGTCATACGGCGGGTTTGTAAGCAAAGGACAGGTGAGGCTTTCGCGGGTTTGGCCGAGGTCGAGCACGATCAGGGATAAATTTCTGAAGGTTTTTGACGATTTCCGAGAAGATTTCCTTGGTAACTCGGGTGGTGATTTGCTGCACACCCGCCAAGACTCGGGGCAAGATACGACGTACGGTATTGAAGGCCATCGTCCGATTCACTCGCCATGGCGAATCGCTGGGCAGCCGCTCTTCCGCAGCCAGGTAGGCGGCCAGGGCATTGAGATTGTCACACACCATCTTGGCCCCAACATCCTGGCAGGCGGCCAGCCAAGTCAGGCCGGACGTGTGCTCCAGATTGAGCCGGTGTTTGATGCGCTTGAACGCCTCCTCGATACGCCAACGGCTGTGATAAAGGGCTGAGAAGCTTGTGGCCGGATACCGCGCGGTATCAAGCAAGGAGGTCATCAAGACCCGTACCTTGCCAGTCGGCGTCACCTGACGAATCAGGCGAACCATAGAAGGCAGACGCGGACACTCGTAATCAATGGCATCCTGACGATGCGGTGGCGGCAATGTCACCTGCGCCTCATCTTCTCCGGATCGCATGAACTGGGTGATGGCAGAAAAGGAAGCGGACGAATCACAGCGTATGCAAAAGGGGATACCTCGATGCAACAGCGCCGCGACCAACCAGGCACCCGGATACCCGCGATCAAGCACCAGCATGTCCTGAGCACCGAGTCGGTCAAGCCGCTCAAACAACATCTGACGTTCGCCGACCAGCGAACTGTGCAAAATCAGCGAGTCGAACAATTCGATCCCTGGCCGAAACAAACCGAAGATGGCCGCTTCTCGAATATGGCGGCGCCCTTCCAGGTCAAGCAAGGTCAGACGTACCTTCGATGCATCCGCCGCCAAGACCCGCAAGCCTTGCCAGTCCGGCTGCTGCGGAACGACCTCATCGACCAGGCGCAGCAATTCTGTATTGAGCGGCTCAAAGAGATTGGCGACCAGATGGCTGCGCGCCTTTGAGAAGGCACTGGCCGTGATCGCCCGACAAAGGCGGGTTCTTCCGGCAAGCAGGGCAAAGCAGGAATCAAGCTCCGCCTGAACTGCGCCGCGAATGCCGGTGAGCAGGAAAGCGATCAGATTCGTGAATGGCAATTCACGGTTTCGGGTGAAAAACCGAGGCTCGCGGCGGGCGGCGGCAAGGAAATTGGCGCCATGAATGTAGTCCGTTAGCCGTGAAACGATATTGGCATATTTAGGCCGTCATATAAAGCCTATTTATATCAATTGGTTACATGCTCGATTATATCTTGGCGCGGCCAGATGGCAAAGTTGCCAAAATTAGATGACAGACCGCTAAGTCAAGAGGATTGGGTCGCCGGGTAGCCATCAAGTTGTATGATGTGTGATTTTTCACAGACCTGTAAAATTTCTTGTGCACGCTCAGGAGCAAGCCAACTATGAATTCCGCTGCAAAAGCACAACACGCTTTGGACGCAATGAAGGCGGCCATTCTTGAGGAACTGGCTAATTATCCTGATGGTGCTGGTAATAGTGTGCTTGCCAGAAAACTCGGCCTTGAAAGCGACTTCCAAGGAAAACAAAAAAACTATTTATCATGGTCTGTGATTGGATTGCTGGTCAACGAGGGGCATGTGGTGTTCGAAAAGCGTGGACACAATGTCTTTTACAAGCTTCCCTAATTATCCGCGTTGGCGGGCCATCGGCCAGCTGCGTTTGCAGCAAATTGCTGAATTTCACCGTTAATCTGTTTTACGGAGCACATTGACATGGCAAAAATGACTACCTGTATCTTGAGTGGCCGGTTGACTAACATTGACTCGGCAATTGATCTCAAAGACTCTGCACCTGCTATTCAGCAAGATTTTCGCTGCACAGAGTGCAATCAGCCAGTACGCCCTCACAGAGCTGGAGGTCACGCCGCAGCACATTTCGAGCATTTGGAGCGCAACCCAGACTGTTCTAATAGTCATTTTGCACGATAAGCGTAGGAATCGAAATTTTGTACTGAACAGAGAGCGCCTTGTAGTTGCCGGTGCGTTGTTCCTCGTCCAACCGGTCGTTGGTGTCGCAGCTATCGCCGACCCGGATCGCCGTGCCGAGCGTGTTCACTTCGCCAAGGGCGCGACCTCGACGGTCGTCAAGGGACCGATCAAGGGTGATCACTACATCGACTATCAGCTGCGCGCTGGCGCCGGGCAGACCTTGAGCGTCGAGATGAAAACCGGCAACGCCTCCGGCTATTTCAACATCAACCCGCCTGGTAGCGAGGTCGCGATGTTCATCGGCAGCACCTCCGGCAACCGGTTCTCGGGCGTTTTGCCAATGGACGGCGATTACAGCACTCGCGTCTATCTGATGCGCAATGCCGCTCGGCGCAAGGAATCGGCCCGGTACACCTTGACACTTGACGTCAGCGGCCAGGCGCTGGTGGCCATTCCGCCGGCGCAGGATGCGCTGATTCCCGGTACGCCTTTCCATGCCTCGGCAAAGATTGCATGCACGCTACCCTTCGACGCCAAAACGAAAGAATGCGGCGCCTTCGTCATCCGTCGCGGTTTCGATGGGACGGCGACCGTCGAGGTACGTTGGGGCGAGGGATTTAAGCGGCGCATCCTGTTTGTCAGGCACGAGATGATCGCGGCGGATTCGACGGAGCCGACAGTCTTCGAGCGCCGCAGCAATTTCACCATCGTCCGCCTGGGCGGTGACGAGCGTTTCGAGATTCAGGAAGCGTTGGTTACCGGCGGCTGAAATTTGCCCTGAATCCGGTGTCGACCGCGACAGGCCGTGTCGCCCGGATCAGCCGGCCTCGGCGGCGCGCCGGCCTCGTTCGGGATCGACGCCGGCCAGGATGGCGAGCCCGGCGACGAAGAACGCGCCGGTGGCGAGCATGGCCAGGCGGTGGTCGCCGCCCGAAATCCAACTCACCGCGCCGTAGGTCAGTGGGCCGAGAATCGACGACAGCTTCACCGAGACGCCCCACAAGCCGAAGAATTCCGCCCGTCGCGCCTCCGGGCTCAGGTAGCCGACCAGCGCGCGGCCGGCCGACTGGCTGGCGCCCATGCACAGGCCGGCGAGGTTCGCAGCCACCCAGAACAGCCCGGGACCGTCGGCCCGCCAGGCGACCAGCGTGGTCACGAGCCAGCAGGCCAGCGTAAAGGCGACGGCGCGCACGTGCCCAATGCGGTCCTGGAACTGGCCGAAGACGAAGGCGCCGATGCTGGCGGTGATGTTGACCACCAGCAGCATCAGCAGGGTTTGCTGCGTCCCGAAGCCCATCGCCTGCTGCGCGTAGATGGCGGCGATCGAAATTACCGTCTGCACGCCGGCCTGGTAGAGCAGGATGCAGACGAGGAAGCGCGCGAGGTCGCGATAGCGGCCGGCCTGCCGGATCGTCTCGCGGAACCGGGCGAAGGTCTGCGCGTAGGCGCCGCTTGCTTGGCGCTGGGGCAGGGCGCGCTCCTTCAGAATCATGAAGGTCGGCAGGCTGGCAATGGCGAAGATTGCGGCGGTGATCAGCATCGTCACCGGCACGTACTGTGCGGCGGTTTGTCCCTGTGCCTGGGCGAAGACTACATAGGCGAAGCACACGCCGAGACTGAGGAGGCCGCCAACGTAGCCGAAAGCCCAGCCCCACCCGGAGACCTTGCCCAGAGCCGACCCCTTGGCAAGTTCGGGCAGGAAGGCGGCGATCAGGTTCTCGCCGGTACCGAAGAAGAAATTCGAGATTATCAGGGCGGTGATGGCGATGGCGAGATCTCCCGGCCCGGCGAAATACAGCGCCACGGTTCCCGCTATGCAGCCGACGGTGGTGACGGCAAGCGCCTTCTTTTTGGCCGCGTGTGCGTCGGCCCAGGTGCCGATGAATGGCGCCGTGACCACGATCGCCGCGTAGGAGACCGACAGCGCGGCGGTCCACGCGAAGGTAGCCCAGGTGGCGTTGCCGGCCACGACAGCGACGAAATAGGCGTTGAAAATCGCCGTGACGACGACCGTCGTATAGCCTGAATTGGCGAAGTCGTAGCAGGCCCAGGACCACACTTCGCGTGGTCGCACGCCTTCGTTCAGGTAGTCGGAGGCCTGGCTCACCGGGTTGTCCTCGTTGCGGACGAAATCGCCATCCAGCCTCCCGGATCTGTCTGCCGCCGCCGGCGAACGGGCGGCATCAACCGGCGCTTTCCTGAGTGAACGCCGCTTCGATGATCCGCGCCACCTCCGCCGGCTGGTCGTGGTGCAGCATGTGGTCGGTATTGTCGATCCACTCCACGCTCAGGTTGGCGAAACAGGCCTGACGGGCCTCCCAGTCACCGGGGCGGGTCGCGAAGTCGCGGATGATCCACGAGTCGCGGCCGACAACCCAGAGCACCGGGCAGGTGATCTGCCTCCAGATGGCCATCGATTCCTCCAGTCGGAACAGGTAGGGGGCGGGCGCCTTGTGCCAGGGGTCGCCGTTCCAGATGATGCCGTGGCGGCGCTGGCCGGCCTTGTTCTCGCCGTCGCCGATGCGGGCGAGGTGCTTGGCGAGGAATTCGGCGCGTTCCGGCGTCAGGAAACGGTCGGTGTGCAGCAATCGGCGCGCGAAGGCGGCGCGATCCTGGTAAACGTGCATGCGCGGCGGTCTTTGCAAGGTATCCAGCCATTGCTGATAGCGTTCCGGCGCCACGTCGGGCTGGTGCGGGGCGATACCGAAGCCTTCCAGCGAGATCAGGCTTTCGATGCGCTCGGGCCGGATGCCGGCATACAGGCAGGCGATGATGCCGCCCATGCTGTGTCCGGCGATCCTGACCTTCCCTTTCGGTGCATAGCGATCGAGGATGGCTTCGAGATCGCCGATGTGCTCGGCGAAGAAATAGGGGCGGCTCAGCCAGTCCGAGAGTCCGAAGCCGCGCCAGTCGGGGGCGACGATGTTCCAGTCGTGCTTGAGTTCATCGACGACGAACTGGAGCGAGGCGGAAACGTCCATCCAGCCGTGCAGCATGAACAGGGTCGGCGCCTTCGGGTTGCCCCAGCGCCTGACGTGCAGGCGGACGTCGGGGAGGTCAAGATATTCGGAGCGGGAAGTGAGCATGTCGGAGATAATGCCGTTTTTCAAGCTGCGATTCTGACACGTGAATACGGATATTGAATGAGTGATGCTACTGAAAAATCTGCCGGCGGGCAGTTTCGTCTTCTAAGCACCAAGCGCTTCGCCCCTCTTTTCCTGACCCAGTTCCTCGGCGCGTTCAACGACAATCTTTTCAAGAACGCCCTGATCGTGCTGGTGACATTCCAGTCGGCGCAATGGACGTCGCTGCGCCCGGAAATTCTCGCCAATCTGGCTGCCGGGCTGTTCATCCTGCCTTTCTTCTTTTTTTCGGCAACGGCGGGGCAACTCGCCGACAAGTACGACAAGGCCATGCTCGCGCGGCTGACGAAGCTGCTCGAAATCGGGATCATGATTGTCGCCATCGCCGGCTTCCTGTTGCACAACCTGGCCCTTTTGCTGGCCGCGCTGTTCCTGCTCGGCCTGCAATCGACGCTGTTCGGGCCGGTCAAGTACGCGATCCTGCCGCAGCATTTGCGCGAGGATGAACTGGTCGGCGGCAATGCCCAGGTCGAGGCCGGAACCTTCGTCGCCATCCTGATCGGGACGCTGTCCGGCGGTCTTCTTGCCGGGGCCGGGGTTGATGCGGTGTGGATCGCCATGGCCGGGCTTGGCGTCGCCGTCGCCGGCTATCTTGTCAGTCGCGGCATCCCGGAAGCGCCGCCGCCGGCGCCAGAACTTGTGGTCAACGTCAATCCGTTGAGCGAAACCTGGCGCAACATCGGCTTCGCGCGTGAGAACCGGACGGTCTTCCTGTCGATCCTCGGCATCTCCTGGTTCTGGCTCTACGGCGCGTTGTTTCTCGCGCAGCTTCCAGCCTACGGCAAGATCGTGCTGGGTGGCGGCGAAGGGGCGGTGACCCTGCTGCTGGCGGTGTTTACGGTCGGCATCGGCGTCGGTTCGCTGCTCTGTGAACGGCTTTCGGCGCGTCATGTCGAGCTCGGGCTGGTGCCGCTGGGATCGATCGGTCTGACCATCTTCGGGCTTGACCTCGCCCTGGCATCGATGGCGCTGCCGCCGGTGACGCGCGAACTGCCGGTCGCCGCGCTCCTTGGTCAGTCAGGCGTCTGGCGGGTGCTCGTCGATCTGCTGCTGCTCGGCATGTTCGGCGGCTTCTTCATCGTGCCGCTGTATGCGCTGGTGCAACTGCGCAGCACTGCGGACAAGCGGGCGCGGATCATTGCCGCCAACAACATCATCAATGCATTCTTCATGGTGCTCGGGGCGCTTGCCGCAGCCGCCATGTTCGCGGGAGGGCTGTCGATCCCGCTGTTGTTCGCCGTCGCCGCCATCTGCAATGCCGCCGTCGCCGTCTTCATCTACGGGCTGGTGCCCGAGTTTCTGCTACGTTTCATCGCCTGGGTGTTGATCCACCTTTTCTACCGCCTCCAGGCGCGCGGCGTTGAACACATTCCGCACGAAGGCGCCGCGCTGGTCGTCTGCAACCACGTCAGCTTCGTCGATCCGGTCATCCTGATGGCCGTGTCGCCGCGCCCGATCCGCTTTGTCATGGACCACCGCATTTTCCGGACACCGATCATTTCGTTCATCTTCCGCCACAGCCGGGCGATTCCGATCGCCCCGGCCAAAGAGGATGCAGCGATGATGGAACGCGCTTTCGACGAAGTTTCGGCGGCGCTCAGGGAAGGCGAACTGGTCGGCATCTTTCCCGAGGGGCAGATCACCGACAATGGCGAAATCTGTCCCTTCCGCCCCGGCGTCACGCGCATCGTCGAACGCGACCCGGTGCCGGTCATTCCGCTGGCGCTGCGTGGGTTGTGGGGCAGCTTCTATTCACGCAAGGGCGGCCCGGCAATGAGCAAACCCTTCCGCCGCCCGCTGTTCTCAAAGATTGCCGTCGTTGGCGCGCCACCGGTGGCGCCGGCTGAAGCGACACCCGAAAACTTGCAGCAGATCGTCGAGCACCTGCGCGGTGACTGGAAGTAGCAGCAGGAAGTAACAGAACAGTCGGGTAAAATCCTCAATCATGGCACTGCAACTCGACCGGATCAGAGAACGTCTCGACCTCTACGAAAAGCTGATGCGGCTCGACAAGCCGATCGGCATTTTGCTGCTGGTGTGGCCGACCTTGTGGGCACTGTGGCTGTCGTCGCTCGGCAAGCCGGACTGGATCGTCCTCTGGGTGTTTGTGCTCGGCACCGTGCTGATGCGTTCGGCTGGTTGCGTTATCAACGACTACGCCGACCGCGACTTCGATTGCCATGTCGAGCGCACGAAGGAGCGTCCGCTGACCGCCGGCAAGGTGTCGACGAAGGAAGCGCTTGCTCTCTCCGCCGGGCTTTCGCTGTGCGCCTTCCTGCTGGTGCTGATGCTCAGCAACCCGCTGGTGATCTGGCTGTCGCTGCCGGCGCTTTTTCTTGCCGTCAGCTATCCGTACACCAAGCGTTTCTTCGCGCTGCCGCAGGCCTACCTCGGCGTTGCCTTCGGCTTCGGCATTCCGATGGCCTACGCCGCACACCTCGGCAGCGTACCGGCCGAAGCGTGGTGGCTGCTGCTCGCCAATGTGTTCTGGGCGATCGCCTACGACACCGAATATGCCATGGTCGACCGTGCAGATGACCAGAAGATCGGCATCAAAACCTCGGCCATTACCTTCGGGCGCTTCGACGTCGCGGCAGTGATGATCTGCTACGCTGCGACCCTGTTGATCATCGGCTGGATTGGCCGGGGGCTGCATCTGGGCTGGGCATTTTATGCCGGACTGGTAGTTGCGGCAGGCATCTTCGGGGTGCACTACACATGGATTCGTGACCGCGAGCGGATGGCCTGCTTCAAAGCCTTTCTGCACAACAACTGGGCTGGCGCGGCGATCTTTGCCGGGATCGTCGTCGATTTTCTGGTTTCCGGAAGGACCTTTGGATGAAAGCCCTGTTTTTTGGCCTTTTTCTGGCGTTGACCGCAACAGTGGGGAGTTCAGGGCTGGCGCTTGCCGACGATGCCCGCGAACTGGTCAAGTTGCCGCCAGCGGCACAGGACAGCTTGCGTGAGGAAATGCAGGGAAATCTCGTCGCCCTCAACGAAGTGTTGTCGCTAATGGCGGCAGGCCAAGTCAAGGAGGCCGGCGAAGTGGCCGAGGCCAAACTTGGCCGTTCCGCCATGGGCAAGCATCGCAACAAGCCATTCGATGCCCGGCCCGGCCCGTACATGCCGCCGGCCATGCACGGCATCGGCATGGATGGTCACCAGGCAGCCAGCGAATTCGCCGCCGCAGCCAGGACCGGCAACCGTGACAAGGCGCTGGCCTTGCTGCCTAATCTGACGACGGCTTGCGTCGCCTGCCATTTCTCGTACCGGACGCGATGAAATACCACGACCTGCGCGACTTCATGTCGCAGCTGGAAAAAGCCGGCGAGCTGAAGCGAGTCGGTATCGAGGTCGATACCCACCTCGAAATGACCGAAATCTGCGACCGTGTGTTGCGTGCGGAAGGCCCAGCGATTCTGTTCGAGAAGCCGCGCAGTGGCCAGACCCGGCACACGATTCCAGTTCTGGCCAACCTGTTCGGCACGCCGAAACGGGTGGCGCTCGGCATGGGCGAGGAATCGGTGCAGGCGCTACGCGAAGTCGGCAAGTTGCTCGCCTATTTGAAGGAGCCGGAGCCGCCCAAGGGGCTGAAGGATGCCTGGCACAAGCTGCCGATTTTGAAACAGGTCATGAATATGGCACCGAAAACGGTGTCGACCGCGCCATGTCAGGAAGTGGTCTGGGAAGGCAAGGATGTCGATCTGGCCAAATTGCCGATCCAGCATTGCTGGCCGGGCGACATTGCGCCGCTGATCACCTGGGGGCTGGTAGTCACCAAAGGGCCGCACAAGTCCCGGCAGAATCTAGGCATCTACCGCCAGCAGGTGCTCGGCCCGAACAAGGTGATCATGCGCTGGCTGGCGCATCGCGGTGGGGCGCTGGATTTTCGCGATCACCAGTTGGCCAATCCCGGCCAGCCTTTCCCGGTCGCCGTCGTGCTCGGCTGCGATCCGGCGACCATTCTTGGTGCCGTGACGCCGGTGCCCGATTCCCTTTCGGAATATCAGTTTGCCGGCCTGCTGCGTGGTGGCAAAACCGAGCTGGTCAAATGCCTCGGCTCCGCTTTGCAAGTGCCTGCCTCGGCTGAAATCGTGCTCGAAGGCGTGATTCATCCCGACGAAATGGCGCTGGAGGGCCCGTACGGCGACCACACCGGCTACTACAACGAGCAGGCGGAATTCCCAGTATTCACTATCGAGCGCATGACCATGCGCAAGAACCCGGTCTATCACAGCACCTACACCGGCAAGCCGCCCGACGAGCCGGCCGTGCTCGGCGTCGCGCTCAATGAAGTCTTCGTGCCGCTGTTGCAGAAGCAATACCCGGAAATTGTCGATTTCTATCTGCCACCGGAGGGCTGCTCGTACCGGATGGCCATCGTGTCGATCAAGAAGCAGTATCCCGGCCACGCCAAGCGGATCATGTTCGGCATCTGGAGCTTCCTGCGCCAGTTCATGTACACCAAGACGATCATCGTCGTTGACGACGACATCGATATCCGCGACTGGAAGGAAGTGGTATGGGCGATGACGACGCGCATGGATGCCAGCCGCGACACGACGCTGGTCGATAACACGCCGATCGACTATCTCGATTTCGCCAGCCCGGTTGCCGGCCTCGGCTCCAAGATGGGGCTGGACGCGACCAACAAATGGCCGGGTGAGACGAACCGCGAATGGGGGCGGCCGATTGTCATGGATGCCTGGGTCCAGCAGCGCGTTGATGCGCTGTGGCAGGACCTAGGCTTGTGAGTGAAGTAACCCTCCGACCGTTTTCGGTCAGGAAAAGCGAAGGGTTGGGCGGGCGTTTTCGCCAGGATCACCAATCCCCGGACTTTGAGGATTCGCTCGCTACGCCCGCTGCCGCATGGGCGGTGCCTGGTTCCGCTTTTTCCGGAGAAGCGGTGGCGGGGCCAACGCCCGGGTTGCTTGTTACAGACTTGCCAGCTAGCGCGCCGGCGGGCTTTGTGTAGCGCTTTCGGGAACTGCCTCAGGAGCCAGCGACGCTCCGGGTTCGACGTTGTTCAGGTCGGTCCTGGCATTTTCCGGCATGCCGTGGGACGGGTTCGGCTTCAGAGGGCTGACTGTCGATCGCGAGACCATGTATTCCCTGTACTCGGAAGTCCGGCTACCGCTCCCAATCATCAGATCAATGCCGACATAGATCAGCAAGGACAATCCAAGCACCGTCCAGATCATATCCCGGAACCTGGGTGGTTCGGTGGGCGTCGTTTCAGACTGTCCCTTGGTCAGCCCCTCTTTCATCGTAGTTTCATCCCGCTCCCCGTTTGCTTGATCAACCTCAACCAGCCTGCGACCCGTTTGTGGTCACCTCGCATGCACTGCACCTCAAGGAGAAAGGCTTTGAAGAATTCGCTTGATAACTGCCACGCTGACAGTTAATGGTAGGCAACGACATGTCCGGTGTCAAGCGTGGCTTTTGTCAAATGTTGGTTGAAGAAGCCAAGAAGGCCGGAATCCAACTGGACCGCTGTCGCAGGCGCTTAACGCCTGGCAAGATGGGATAGTCTGCGCAGCACCTGCGAAGCTATGAACAGCACTATAAGCGTACCAACCAGGTCGCCGATGAGCATGGGCATCACCCCTGTCATCCAGTCGTGTGTCTGGTCACGCAAATGAAAATAGAAGTTCGCGATCGTTGAGCTCGCCACCCCACTCAACGTCGAGATTGCTGCCAATTGGGCAAACGTCATGCCTTTCAGGTCCGGCTCGGACCTCATCCATCTCGTCATCAAGCGGACCGCGAGCAGAGGTGACAACGAGGATATGGACGACAGGATAAGCGAGTCTGCAAGGTTGACCCCCACGACGGGATCACAGGTGATCAGGGTTCCGATAAACAACCCCGCGACGGCGCTCAAATCAAGCACCAACACGGACAGGACCCGCAACGCGGCCGGCAAGAAGACCCAATTGATGTAGGGACTTACTTCTACGGCCGAAAACAGCCAGTGGTTGACTCTGAACAATACGACCCACAGCGTGGCAACTGCGCAGACCTCGACCAGTTGAACCTTGATCGAGTCGGATTGATCGCGCATCACGCGCCCTGGGCACGTTCCAGGCAACGCCCCAATCTGTCGAAGTATTGATCCGTACGTGTTGTCGGCATCACGTAACGCACGCGCTGGTCGTTGGCATCCGCGCCAAAAGCTATCAATCCCTTCGATTCCAGAGTTTTCAATCGTCTGTATACGGTGCGTTCAGATGCATCGGGCACCATGCGTGCCGCTTCGCTTACCGGAATTCTCTGATTGGCATACCAGGCTGTCGCCAGCATGTTGAGCAAGCGCTCTTCGATATTGTCCAGCGCAGGCAAGCTCGGCATCTGGCGCATGGCATGTGCAAGGTGCAGGAACTTCAAGTACTTCAACGAATGCTCGGTCGGGGGCATTGCCGAATGATAGCCGATGTTCATGCGGTTGACAGCTTCATGCATGTTGGCGGCCGCGAAGGCGTTATCGGCGCTTGGCAACACACCAACCGGATTGGCGCCGGGAGCCGTCCCAAAACGCGACGGGTTGATAGGACGCCAATACCCATTTTGAAGAGGTAATATAATGTCGACCGTCGTTAATTAGAAAGGGCGGGCCACGATGCCCAAACCGATTCGCGATCTGCTCGGTTTGTCCGCTGACAGTCGTGTCGATTTTGTTGCGGAGCCCGATGGCACCGTTTGTCTCGTGCGTTGCGACGATGCGCCACCGCAGTCAGCACGTGTTGCCGCGTTGCGCGGGTCGGCCGCGGTTCGGGTGAACGCCGCGCGATGCTTGCGCTGACTCGCGGGGAGTGTTCCGCATGGTTCTTGTCGATACGCACGTAATGCTTGATGTCGCCGAAGATGATGCGCTATCGGCTGATGGGTCGCAAGGGCAGCTTGAGCGATCGGCCGTGAGCGAGATGTTGGCGATCAATCCCGTCATCTGCAGCGAACTGTCCATAACTCATACCCGGTCCGAGGAGATGGAAACAATTCCTGAAGCCATCGCTTTGCCGGTGATCCAGATCCCTCGCCGGGCGCTCTTTCCGGGTGGCAAGCCTTTTCTCGGCGTCGGCCGTTACCGGGGCTGCTTCCCCACGCTCGCGTTCATCGCGCCCGAGCTGTGTTGATGTTGCAACTTGTCGCGGTCGACCTGAAAATCGAGGCCATTTCCACAGCCTGGCTGGAACTGCTCGATCATTACGCGCGTGACCCGATGGGCGGCGGCGAGGGTTTGCCCGACTACGCCAAATCCCATCTCGTCATGGCATTGCAAAACCAACCGGGTTTTCACGGCGCGTTGGCGTATGACGGCGAACAGGCGGTCGGCCTGATTAACTGTTTTCTCGGTTTTTCCACCTTTGCCGGCCGGCCGCTGCTCAACATTCACGACGTCGTCGTGCATGCCGATTATCGCCGCCAGGGCATCGGCCAGGCCTTGCTGCGCTGGGCTGAAGAGCGTGCACGCGAACTCGGGTGCTGCAAGCTGACCCTGGAAATCCTCTCGGGCAATGCGCAGGCAATGGCATCCTACATGCGCGCGGGGTATGCTCCCTATGTGCTCGACCCTGCCGCTGGGCAGGCCCTGCTGATACAAAAACTTCTTCCGGAGCCGTAATGCAAGAACCCATTCCCGCTGCCAACCTGCAAGGCGTTCGCCCTTCGCTGGTGCAACTGACCCATATCATCTACGGCCTGCACGCCATTGCCGTGCTGGTCGGCGTCACTTCCGCGGCGACCGTCGCCGGTGGCTTCGTCTTCGGCCTGCCGTCGTTGATCGCCGTCTTCCTCAATTACCTGAAGCGCAGCGACGTCAATGGCACCTGGCTGGAAACCCATTTCCGCTGGCAGATCCGTACCTTCTGGTTCACTGCGCTGTGGCTGGTTGTCTATGGCCTGCTGATCATCACCATCATTGGTATCCCTATCGCCTGGATTCTCATCGCCCTCCTCGGCCTGTGGGTCGCCTACCGCGTCATTCGCGGCTGGGTAGCACTGGCTGGGGTACGCCCGATCGTCTGAAGTCGCTCATTCAGAATACTCACTGATGTCGCGCAGTGAAGCCGCATAGGTATGGTGCAGTTGCTCACTACCATAGCGGTGCGCGCTGCCAACCGGGCAGGCGACGCGCGCCAGGCAGGTGAAGGCGCAGGCCGAGTCGGCCTCTCGGCGATACTTAAGACATTTTTGCAGCGCGAATTTGCCATCAACCATCGCCGAGGCGGGACAGGCAGCGACGCAAGGCCGGGAGGCGCAGGTGGCGCATGGACTGGCGTCCTCCAAGGCGCATCCATGAGCGTTGCGGTCGACCGCTGAAATGGCTGCAAAATGCGTGTCGGCCAGAACGGCAGCGCGGTAGGCGAACCAGGTTCCCCAGTCGGCGTCGATGCCGAGCATGAACGGTGTCGGTTGGTGCCAGCCGGCCAGTGCGCCGAGGCGTTGCAGTGGGATCGCCTGCGCATCGGGATAGACGATGGCGTAGTGATGGCCGGGCAGTTCCTCGGCCATCCACTGCCTGACAGCGCGCAGCGTGAAGTCGTCGATCGGGTCGCGGCCGGTGATGCCCGATTTGCCAACCGCTTGCCAAAGCGCCGTGCCGCCATGGCCGATCAGGATCAGTTGCCGGTAACCCGCGGTCTGCACGCTGCGTTGCCCGAAAATGTCGTCCGGCAACGCGTCGAGATCGAAAATCGCCTGCCGGTTGAGGCCGCAGCGGTCGAGCATGACACCGGGGAAGGGCTGGGGAGCGGTCACCGTGCCTGGCGTCCTACTCGCTTTCGAGCACGACGTTCTTCTCGCCGACCCGCCGCTGGGCGACCCACAGCAACAGGGCGTCGATCGCCGCGCTGCCGGCCCGGGCGCGTGGATCGTTGATCAGGAAGCTGACAGCGTAGCGCTGACCCTGGGCGTCGAGCGCAAAACCGGCGGCAGCCTTGACGCCGTTGATCGTGCCGGTCTTGATATGGGCACGGCCGCTGGCTTCGGAATCCTTGAGGCGTTTCTTCATCGTGCCGTCGGCGCCGACAATCGGCATGCTCGACACGAATTCCGGCATCACCGGGTTTTTCCAGGCATCGAGCAGCAGGCGGTTGAGGCTGTCGGCGCTGATTCGTTCGTTGCGTGAAAGGCCGGAGCCGTTTTCGATTTCCAGTTCGGAAAAGTGCAGGCCGCGCGCATTCAGCCATTCGCCAATTCGTTCCTGTGCGCGTTCGGCGGTCGCCGGCCCCCTTTCATTGCCCAGCGTCAGGAAAACCTGGCGCGCCATCACGTTATTGCTGTACTTGTTGATGTCGCGCACGATGTCGGCCAGTGGCGGCGATTCGTGCGTGGCGATCAGTTGGGCGCCCGGCGCGAGCGTGCCGCCACGTACCTGCCCGTCAAAGGTGCCGCCGAGTTCCTGCCACAAGGCGCGAATCAGGCCGCCGGCCTGGCCATCGGCGGGCAGCGGCGACAGGTTCAGGGTCTTTTCGCCGCAACGCGCGCTGTAGGTGCCGGAGAATTCGAGGCGGTCGCCGTTGCTTTCGGGAATCAGGCGGACGTTGATCAGATCCTTCCAGTTGCTGCCGCAGCGGCCTTCACCGCTGCGCAACTGGTTGTCGACGCGCAATCCGGTGCTCGGCGTTTCCAGCAGCACGCGTGGCCGGGCATTGTCGGGCAGCAGCGCGAAACGCAGCGCGCGCAGGTTGATCAGCAGGCCGTCGGGGCCGACGTTGTAGGGGCGCATCGGCTTGTCGTCGAAGGCGCCGGGGTCAATGGCGGGGACGTCGAAAACGGTGCGGTCGAGGACGATGTCGCCACGAATTTTCTGGATACCGCGCACGCGCAACTGGCGCAGCAGATCCCACAGGTGCTCGATGGCAAAGCGCGGGTCGCCGCTGCCCTTGAGATACAAATTTCCGTTCAAAACGCCGTCGACCGCAGAGGTTTCCGTCCACACCGTGGTTTTCCACGTCCATGCCGGGCCGAGCAGGTCGAGCGCCGCGTAGGTGGTGACCAGCTTCATGACCGAGGCCGGGTTCATCGGTTGTGCCGCGTTGTGGGCGACTAGCGGCTGTGCGGTGCCGACCGGCTGAACGACTATGGAAACGTTGGCCGTGGGAATCTGTGCCGCCTTGAGCGCCTGCAGCACGCTCGGTGGCAAACCGCCGGCTAGTGCCGGTAGGGCCAGGATGGCCAGTGTCAGCAGCGTGGCGAGGCGCTTCATGCTGCGGACGTCGGGTAGTCGACGTAACCTTGTTCGCCACCCTGGTAGAAAGTCTTCATGTCAGCTTCATTGAGCGGCGCGTTGGCGGCGAAACGCTCGACCAGGTCGGGGTTGGCGATCCATGCACGGCCGTAGGCCACGGCATCGCACAGGTCGGCGGCCAGCCGCGCTTCGCCGGAGGCCTGGTCGAAGCCGCCATTGGCGACGATCGGCATCGTTGCCAGCGGGCGGAAACGGGCGCCGACATCGGCCAGGCCGTAAGCGGTATCGTCGAGTTGGCCGGGCTGGAAGGGTTCGCTTAGATGGAGAAAGGCGAGGCTGTAGCCATTGGCGCGCCGGATGACGTGCTCCCACATCGGCAACGTGTCTTCATCAACGCTAACGCCATGGAAACGGTTCATCATCGGATTCAGGCGGAAGCCGACACGGTTGAAGGGCATGACCTGGCCGACGGCATCAAGCACTTCAAAGAAAAAGCGCGCGCGGTTTTCATGGCTGCCGCCGTACTCGTCATCGCGCAGGTTGGCCTGCCGCGAGAAGAACTGGTGGAACAGGTAAGCGTTGGACGAATGAATTTCGATTCCGTCGAATCCGGCGGCCATGGCATTGGCGGCAGCCTGCCGGAAATCGGCGACGACTCCGCTGATCTCGTGGCGGGTCAGCGCATGCGGCGTCACGGTGTCGGGATTCCCGGTGGTCGAAAACATCTTCCATTCCGGGTTGACCGCAGACGGCGCCACCGGCGGCTGGCCGTCGTGGAATTCCGGCAGCGACAGGCGGCCGCAGTGCCAGAGCTGGCAGACGATCAGTCCGTCTTTGGCATGCACGGCTTCGGTGACCAGTCGCCAGCCGGCGACCTGCTCATCCGACCAGATGCCCGGCGTGAACGGGTAGCCGCGAGCCTGCGGCGAGACGACGGCGCCTTCGGAAACGATCAGTCCGGCACCGGCGCGCTGCGCGTAGTAGCAGGCCATCATTTCGGTCGGTACATAGCCAGGATTGTCACAGCGGCAGCGCGTCAGCGGCGCCATGACGACGCGGTTCTTCAGTTCGAGGGCGCCGAGGCGGACGGGGGTGAGCAGAAGTTGGGGCATGGCGATGGAATGATGAGCCTGAAAGCGCACCATTCTACTTGTCGGGGGCGCTTCGCGGAATTGGGCTGACGATCCCAATGAGCCCCGCTGAATTACGGCTCGGCTGGCGAAGGCGCCGGTCAGCCACGAGACCATCTCCACGGCGCTTTACGCGATGCCGCGCCGGGAGTTGCCTAGCGGGTCGAGCGTATCGTCGACAGCGAAATCGGCATCCAGCCACCGGAAGA
Organism: Candidatus Dechloromonas phosphoritropha; assembly: GCA_016722705.1. Lineage (NCBI taxonomy): Bacteria > Pseudomonadati > Pseudomonadota > Betaproteobacteria > Rhodocyclales > Azonexaceae > Dechloromonas > Candidatus Dechloromonas phosphoritropha. The sequence continues at coordinate 2,081,179 of JADKGN010000004.1, forward strand.
TGTGGCACCGATGCGCGCCAACGGGGTTCATGCCTTCGTGGTCAGCAAGGTTTTCATGCGGGCGCCGTCTCCCGGGGCGGAACTGGCGCGCCTGTTTGCCTGCAGATTGCGCGGTAAATATGTTGCCGGCTTATTGACGGCTTCGGTGTCGCCTGACAAACTGGAGAGTGTCCGTTGCGTCGACGGCAGGGGTCAAATGAGCCAGTCCAAGTCCAGCCTGTTCAAGTTGAGTACCGCCGGATTCAATCCGGAGGATGACGCCGAGACGCGCCTGAAAAAATCGCTGCTGATATTTGCCACCGGCCTCGTCTCGCTGGGGTCGATGCTGTGGCTCCTGCTCTACTGGCAGATGGGCCCGAAATTTTCCTCGACGGCGCCCTTCGTCTTCCAGTTGCTTCTGGTTTCCAACCTGATTTATTTCCTCAAGAGCGGCAATTTCAATTTTTTCCGCTACTCGCAACTGGCTCTCTTCCTGTTCATGCCCTTTGTGGTGCAGTGGAGCATCGGCAACTTCATCACGGCCAGCGGCATCAGCCTGTGGGGATTGCTGGCCCCGATCGGTGCTGTACTGTTCTTGGGCGTGCGCGAGTCGGCGGCATGGTTCTTTGCCTACATCTTTCTGACGGCGCTCTCGGGATTTTTTGACTACTTCCTTGCCGACAGCATTGTTGTAGGCGGGCCGCGGGTGCCGACCAGGGTCAGCGTGTTCTTCTTCGCGCTGAACTTCGCTGCGGTTTCGACCATCGTCTATCTGCTGCTGCGTTACTCGACGCAGGAAAAAGCCAAGGCGCAGGCCAGCCTCGAGGAAACCCACCGGTTGCTGCAGGATGAGCAGGACCGTTCCGAGCGCCTGCTGCTCAACATCCTGCCCGGACCCATCGCTGAACGGTTGAAATACGACAAACAGACGATTGCCGACGGTTTTGCCGACGTCAGCGTGATGTTCGTCGACATCGTCAATTTCACGAGGATTGCGGAAGGGATGTCGCCGCAGCAGGTTTTCGCCATGCTGAACCGCATCTTCTCCTCGTTCGACGAACTGGCCGAAAAATTCGGCATCGAGAAGATCAAGACCATCGGTGATGCCTATATGGTCGCCGGCGGCCTCAACAATGAGCAGGGCAACTATTCGCAGGCCATCTGCGAACTGGCGCTGGCCATGCGCGACCTGTTGCAGACTGACTTCGAGGTCAACAGCCTGCATCTGGAAGTCCGGATTGGCATCGGTACCGGACCCGTGGTCGCCGGGGTGGTCGGCAAGAAGAAGTTCATCTACGACGTGTGGGGCAATACGGTCAATCTGGCCAGCCGCATCACCAGCGAAGGCGTCCCCGGCATGGTCCATGTGGACGAAACGACCTATCGGCGCCTGGCGGATCGCTTCGAGTTCCGCGAACCGCAGATCATTTACCTGAAGGGCAAGGGCAACACTCCGGTATACCGGCTGGTCGGTCCCTTGTCGGGCCGGCCTTCACCAACGCTGGCTGTCACGTCCGGGGCGCCAGCGTGAAGACAACCGAACCGGGCCGGTTCTCGGCAAGGTCAAGGCGGTAGCCGGTTTCGGCGGCCTGTCTGGCTGCATGATAGAGACCGATGCCCAGCCCGTACTCGGACGCGACCGGCGCCCTGAACAGTGAGTCGGCAACCGACCGAGCAATCGCTTGCCCGGTGTCACGCACGGTAAGTATTGGGTTGTCGCGGTCGACCGTCAGTCTGGCCGAAATTTCGATCCCGCTTTCGTGTTGACGCTTGGTCAACGCGTTCTGCAACAGGTTTTCGGCGATGCTGTCGAACAGCGCGCTCGGTATCTCCGCCTCGCCGGCCGGGTCGTTCCACTCGATGTGGTCGCCGGTGTGGCGATCCTGCAGGCGCCCCCACCACTTCGCGGAGGAAACATTGCAGCTGTCGTCGGCCTGTGGGCGCTGCAACTTGTCGAGCGTTGATTTCAGACGCTCCGCGATCTGCGGCAACTGGCGGGCGAGCAGTTGCGCTGTCGCTTCCGGGTTGCCCCGCTGCGCTGCCGCATAGCAAAGAGTGTGCAGTGACTGCAACAGATTCTTGACGTCATGGGTCACGCGGGCGCCGGTTTCGTAGACCGCCTGCAGATAACTCATGCGCTGCAATTCGTGGGTCTGGAACTTTACAAGGTAGAACTCGGTGGCCAGGCGCAGCAGCCATTCGACATGCCAGCGCATTGCCGGTGACGGGGCATAGTGGAAATATATGGCGAGCAGGAGGTTGTCCCGGCGATACTCCTGGGGGTACGGCGAGGTTTCGCCGACCTCGCCGGACTCCGAATCCGCTTGCCAGCGACAGCCGACCACCCAGGGCATGTGCTCCAGTTGTTCGGCGATGGTGGCGAGGAAACGCACTGGGTGGCTTTCGTGCTCGCTGGTTTCGGCCAGTTGAATCAGCCATTGTTCAAGTGGCAGGCCGACCGAGAGCAGGTAGCGTGAGAGGGCGGAGCCAATTCCGGAAAAGCCACCGCGCGGGTTCCACGCCCACGCCAACACGAGCAGGGCGGCGGCAATCGCCAGCGAGGTCTGCGCCAGCGCCTCGACATAGCTGATGGCGGACACGAAAGTGACGGCCAGCGCGCCAAGCACGAAGACGGCGAGCGCCAGAAATACCAGCAGACCGTAGAAGAGGTCGAACGCGTCACCCGCCCGGCGGCGTAGCGGGTGCGAAGGAAAGACGAGGAGCGCACCGAGCAGGAGCGGCATGTAGTGAGCGATCATTTCCCTGGACAAGGGATTGAGGACGACGGACGGAGAGATTTCCGGAACGATGCCAAAGATGGTCAGGCAGACCAGATAGCCGAAGGCGAAGAGATAGCCGGCGCGCTCGAGGCGGTCACTGGTCCATAGCACGCGCCCGCCGATCACCGCCGCCAGGGCGCCGCACCAGATCAGCATCAGCCACGGGCTGAGCAGCCACGTCGAGGCAAGCGCGGCAGCCAGCAGTGCCCCCCCCTGACGCCAGCTCATGGGCCGCTCGCCGGCGACAAAGGGCTGCCAGAGCAGAAACAGGCCGAAGGCGACGAACCACAGGATACGGATGGCCGGCAATTTCCAGCCGCCAAAGGCCAGCGCATGGAGCAGCAGGAGGTGCCCGGCCAGCAGAAGGTGGGGCTGGCGCGACCACCAGGGGAGGGTGCTTGAAGTGTCGGTGTTCATGTTTTCAACAACTGTCGAATTTCCGACAGGGTAAACACAAATTTCGGGCGCTGAAACCGCAAAATGACCCCATTTCAATCTGGCACGGAGTTTGCTTTGGTATGTGCATAAAGACCCAACCGGAGAAAGAAATGAAAAACAGCCAAGGTGGCTTCACCCTCGTCGAAATTGCCATCGTACTGGTCATTATCGGCCTGTTGCTGGGCGGCGTACTGAAAGGTCAGGAATTGATCACCCAGGCCAAGATCAGGAACGTTGCCAACGACCTTAACGGGATGTCGGCCGCAGTATACGGCTACCAGGATCGCTACAAGAAGTTCCCCGGTGACGACAACGATGCCGCGAGCCGGTGGACAAACCCGGCTACGATATCGGGCGACGGTAACGGGGCGGTTGGCGCTACCGGCCAGGCTACCGTAATCGATTGTGTGGGTGCGGGGAAGGATGGCGAGAATTGCCGCTTCTGGCAGCATCTCCGGTTGTCCGGGTTCGTCGGAGGCGACTCAGGCAGTTGGCTCGCACCGCAGAATGCTGCGGGCGGCATCCTGCAGGCGCAGAATGGGGCGCTCGGCCTTTCGGCGCTGACCATTTGTTCGACCAACCTGTCGGGCAAGATCGCCAACGCGATTGATGCGCAGTTCGATGACGGCAAGCCCAATACCGGTCAGGTTCGCGGAACGAGTAACGCTGCGGCGCTGAATGTGACGCCTACGGAAACTGCCTACGTGGACGACGGCGGCACAGTCTATGTGGTTTGCAAGACGCTGTAAGTCACGGACGCTCTCGGAAGCCCGCTTCGGCGGGTTTTTTCATTTGTGGAGTAGCCGCTCCTCGGCGACGGTGACCGCTTCGCGGTCACCGAGTACGACGACAACGTCACCTTCCAGCAGGCGGGTTTCGGGGGCTGGCTCGACCGCGCGGATGCCGCGGCGGCGTATGGCGCTGACCTCGCAGCCGATTTCATCCAGATTGAGGTCGTCCAGGGTCCGCCCAATTGCGCTGGCACCTGGCCCAAGGAGAATCGAGTGCAGCCTGGGCTGGTAATGGTCGTCACGCGCGTCATGGTCATGATCGCTCGCGCCACGATAGATGCCGCGCAGCAGGCTGTAGCGCTCCGAGCGCGTCTGGCGGACGCGCCTGATCACCCGATTGAGCGGAACGCCGAGCAACATGAGTGCATGCGAGGCCAGCATCAGGCTGGCTTCGAGTACTTCGGGAACCACTTCAGTAGCGCCCGCCCGCGACAGGCGCTCCAAGTCGCGTTCATCCGCGGTGCGGACTATGACCGGCACCTCCGGCCGCGCGGACTGAACATGGAATAGAATCTTTTCGGCTAGGGGCGTGTCACTCATGGTGACTATCACTACGCTGGCCCGCATCAGGCCGGCGGCGATCAGGGATTCCTTGCGTCCGGCATCGCCGAAAACGACGCTTTCACCACCGGCTACGGCTTCGCGAATCCGATCCGGGTCAAGATCGAGCGCAATGTAAGTGATCCCTTCCTGGCCGAGAAAGCGCGCCAGATACTGACCGTTACGCCCGAAGCCGCAAAGGATCGCATGTTTTTCGGTGTCCATGGATTGCGCGGCGATCTTCGTCAACTGCATTGAGCGCATCATCCACTCGCTGGCGACGAAGCGCATTACCAGCTTTTCGCTATATTGAATGATGAAGGGCGCAACCAGCATCGACAGGACCAGCACCGTCAGCGCCACCTGCTCGATGGCTTTCGGCGCGTTGGCGATTTCGCCGAGCAGGACGAAACCGAACTCGCCGCCGGCGCAGAGCCATAGCGCCGAGCGAATGGCATTGCCCGGCGTCGACCCGAGGCGCCAGGACAGCAATCCGACGACCGCCGCCTTGATCGCGAGCAGACTGATCAAAATCAGCAAGACCTGCCACCACAACCCGACAACGATATGCAGATCCAACTTGACGCCGATGGTCACGAAGAACAGACCCATCAACACGTCACGGAACGGCTTGATGTCCTCCTCCATCTGCAGGCGGTATTCGGTTTCGGAAATCAGCATGCCGGCGACGAAGGCGCCAAGGGCCAGCGACAGGCCGGCCAGTTCGGTCAGCGTGGCGAGGCCCAGGGTGATCAGCAGCACGTTGAGGACGAATACCTCGGAAGACTTGGCACGGGCGACGAAGTGGAACCACCTGCGCATCAGCTTCTGGCCAAACACGAGTATCACGGCGAGCACCACGACGGCCTTGAGCAGCGCGATGCCGAGCAGCATCGCGAGCTTTTCCGGCGGCTGCGTCAGCGACGGAATGATTACCAGCAACGGCACCACCGCGAGATCCTGAAAGAGCAGCACCCCCATTATTTCCCGACCGTGGGCCGTGTCGAACTGCATGCGTTCGGCAAGCAGCTTGGTCAGGACGGCGGTCGAGGACATCGCGAAGATGCCGCCGAGGGCGATGCCAAGTTGCCAGTTGATGCCGGCGAACATGACCAGGCCGGCGATCAGCAACATGCTGACCACGACCTGGAGCAGGCCTAGGCCGAATACGATGCGCTTCATCGAGTAGAGCTTGGGCAGCGAGAACTCGAGACCGATCGAGAACATCAGGAAGACGACGCCGAATTCGGCGAGATACTCGACCCGATGCACGTCGTCCATAAGGTTGAGGGCGTGCGGGCCGATGATGCTGCCAACGAGCAGATAGCCGAGGACTGGTGGCAGGTTGAAGCGGCGGCAGATGACTACTGCCAGTACCGAGGCGCCGAGAAGCAGAAGGGCAAGGGAGAGTGAGCTCAAGTCCGTTTCGCAAGTCAGGTATACTCGGACAATCATAACCGCAGCATGGCCATGAACCCAAGCTTGATAGCCGATCATTTTTCTTCGGAGCGTGCCCTTGAGCTCGGTCGCCAGACACTGAGCATCGAGGCTGCCGCGGTCAAGGCGCTTGCAGGCAGGATAGGTGGCGAGTTTGCGGTGGCCGTCAGGCTGATTCTCGGCTGTCACGGGCGAGTGATCGTCAGCGGCATGGGCAAGTCCGGACACGTCGCCCGGAAGATCGCCTCGACGATGGCCAGCACCGGGACGCCGGCTTATTTCGTTCATCCGGCCGAGGCGAGCCATGGCGACCTCGGGATGATCACCCGCGACGACGTTCTGCTGGCGCTGTCGAACTCCGGAGAGTCCGAGGAATTGCTGCGCATCATTCCCCTGGTCAAGCGCCAGGGTGCGCGCCTGATCACCATGACCGGCGCCCCAACCTCGACACTTGCTCGCGAGGCAGATGTTCACCTCGATGCCGGCGTCGAGCAGGAGGCCTGTCCGCACAATTTGGCGCCGACGGCGAGCACGACGGCGGCGCTGGCGCTCGGCGATGCCCTGGCAGTCGCGCTGTTGGATGCGCGCGGCTTCGGTCCGGACGATTTCGCCCGTTCTCATCCCGGCGGTTCGCTCGGGCGTCGGTTACTGACCCATGTCCGCGACGTGATGCGCACGGGCGACGGCGTGCCGACCGTGAGCCCCCGGACCGGCGTCACCGATGCCATCCTCGCCATGTCGCGTGGCGGCCTCGGGCTGGTGGCCGTCCTCGACGATCAGAAACGGACGCTTGGTATCTTCACCGACGGCGACCTGCGCCGCGCTTTCGAAAAACGGGTCGATCTGTTGTCGGCGCGCATCGACAGCGTCATGCATGTCCGTCCGCGTACAATCGGCCCCGACCGGCTCGCGGTCGAGGCGGTCGAGATGATGGAGCGCTACCGGATCAACGCCCTGCTTGTTGTCGATACGGATGGCCGCCTGCTGGGGGCGCTCAATATGCATGATTTGTTTACGGCCAGGGTGATCTGATGGACACCAGAATGCGCGCCAGCCGCGTCAAGCTGATCGCCTTCGACATCGATGGCGTGATGACCGATGGCGGCCTCTGCTACACCGACGACGGTCGTGAGTTAAAAATATTTAGCGTCCAGGACGGTCTCGGCCTGAAACTCCTGCAGCGTGGCGGAATCGAACTGGCCATCGTCACCGGGCGCAGCTCGGGTGTGGTGGCCGCGCGTGCCGCCGATCTCGGCATCGAACATGTCTTCCAGGGGGTTGCCGACAAGCGAGAGACAGTTGGTGGGCTGCTCGCGCGACTCTGTTTCCACTGGCCGGAATGCGCTTTCATGGGCGACGATCTGATCGACCTGCCGGTCATGATGCAGTGCGGCTTGGCGATCGCCCCGGCCAACGCGCGGCCCGTGGTTCGCGAGCGCGCGCATGTGGTAATGGACAGTTCGGGTGGTCATGGCGCGGTGCGCGAGGCTGCCGAATTTATTCTTGCCGCCCAGGGTAAGCTCGAAAACCTTTTCGCCGCCTACCTCGACCCGCAATGAAATTTACTTCCCACCAGATCTTCGTGCTCGTGCTGCTGGCGCTGCTCGCAGGCCTCACCTTCTGGCTGCAAAAGGTGATGGCGCCGGCCGAAGCAGTCAGCGATGGAAAGTTTCGCCATGACCCAGATATCTTTGCGGAAAACTTCATTATCCGCACTTTCGACGAAGGGGGGCGGGTCAAATACCGCCTGACGGCACCGTACATGGAACATTTTCCCGATGACGACAGTTCGGAGCTGAAATCGCCGGTCCTGACCCAATACCGGCCAGATGCGGTGACGCTCACGACGTCCGGCAACAACGCGCGGGTGACGAGCCAGGGGGACACCGTGTTTCTCTGGGATGACGTCAAGGCGGTTCGTTCAGAGACGAGGGAGCGGCCGGTAATGGTCGCCAGGATGCCCGACCTGACCGTCGAACCCGATACCGGGATCGCGTTTACCAACAGCGCGGTCGAGATTACCGAAGACCGCTCCTGGGTCAAGGGGGTGGGCATGCAAGTGGACAACAATGCCTCAACCTTCGTCCTGCAATCGCAGGTCACCGGAATGTCCTATCCACGTCGAGCGAAAAAATGAGCCTGAGAACCGTCACCCTCCTGATCCTTGCCTTGCTGTCGCAGGTGGCTTTTGCCGAGCGCGCTGATCGCGACAAGCCCATGCAGGTCGAAGCCAACAGGATTTCGATTGATGACGCCAAGAAGATCCAGATTCTCGAGGGTGACGTGGTGGTAATCAAGGGCACGATGGTGCTGCGCGCCGATCGTGTGGTGATCACCGAGGACGAGTTTGGCTTCCAGAAGGGAACGGCGTTCGGCGGCAAGGATGGACTGGCGCGCATGCGGCAGAAGCGCGAGGGCATGGATGAATATACTGATGGCGAAGCCGAGCGCATCGAGTACAACACCAATACTGAAATCGCCGAATTCTTTCACCGCGCCTGGGTCAAGAGCGGACCGGACCAGGTCCGCGGGGACTACATCTGGTATGACTCGATCAGTGAAAAATATCTGGTGACGGCAGGCCAGAGCCGTGACCCGAAAGCGCCGCCGGCGCGGGTGCGCGCGTTGATCCAGTCCAGGAACAAGAGCGCGCAGGTGGAGCAGCCGGCCGCATCGGGTCAGCCTCTGGAACTGAAGGGATCGGGCGCGCTGGGGACGACGCCCGCACGGAACTGAGGCCTCTTCGCTGCTGCGGTGCAGGATCCGGTATCGGGCAGGGGTCGTTGCGGCACCGGTAAGTACCTGTTCTGACCTACCCTAAAAAATTTGTTGCGGTGCACCAAATTTTGTTGACATTCAGAGATTAACCCCTATAATCAAGCCCATGGTGCAGTGCAGCAAAAAGATTTAGATGTGCCGTGCTGCTTGTCCCTGACCTTTCGTCAAACTTTAATACAGGAGATCCCACAATGTTCACCACCCCCGAGCAATTTGCCGCCGCCAACAAGGCCACCGTTGATTCACTGCTGTCCGTGGCCAACACCGCGCTGGCTTCCGCCGAGCGTATCGCTGCCCTGAACCTGAACACCGCCCGTTCCATGATGGAAGATTCGGTCTCCGGCGCCAAGGCCATGATGGGTGCCAAGGACGTCCAGGACGCCATGTCGATCCAGGCTTCGCTGGCACAGCCCAATGTCGAGAAGGCTGTCGCCTACTCGCGTTCCGTCTATGAAATCTCGGCCCAGACGCAGGAAGAGATGGCCAAGATGATCGAAGCACAGTTCGGTGACTTCCAGAAAACCGTTGCCGGCCTGCTCGACAAGGCTGCCAAGTCCGCTCCGGCCGGTTCCGACGTTGCCGTTGCTGCCGTCAAGAGCGCCATCGCTGCCGCGACTTCTGCTTTCGACAACATGAACAAGGCCGCCAAACAGGTTGCCGAGATCGCCGAAGCCAACGTCGCCGCCGCGACCAACGCGACCGTCAAGGCTGTCGGTGCCGTCGCCCGCGGCAAGAAGTAATCTGCTGTAAATGACCCCTGGCGCCCGGCGCGGGGGTCTGTTTCGTCCACACCGATACCACAACACTGGAGAAGATGATGAACAAACCGAACATGGAACAACTTGCCACCGCCCAGAAGGCCAACGCCGAGGTGATGATGGCGCTGCTGCGCACCGCTTTCAATGGTGTCGAGCGTTTGACCGCCCTCAACATGGCGGCCTCACGCGAATTCTTCAACAACACCGTCGGTAACGCCCAGCAGCTTCTCGGCGCCAAGGACGCCGGCGAAGTCACCAAGCTCAACAGCGAGTTGGCCAAGCCGAACGTCGACAAGTGGGTTGACTACTCGCGCAGCGTTTATGACTTGGTGAGCAGCATGCAGAAGGAAGTCACTGCCGTGATGGAAAGCCAGTACAGCAGCTTCACCAAGAACGCCAGCAGCGCCGTCGAAAAGGCTACTGCCAGCGCACCGGTCGGCGGCGATGTTTTCGCGGCCACGATGAAGTCGATGCTGAACGCCTCGACCAAGGCTTTCGACAACATGACGGCGATGGCCAAGCAGTTCTCCGACGTCGCCGAAGCCAACATGAAGGTAGCCTCAACGGCGAGCACCAAGGCCGTCACCGCAACTACCGCTGCCCGCAAGACTGTCGCCAAGTAATACCGGCGCCTCGGTCACCGACAAAAAGCCCGCGAATTCCGCGGGTTTTTTTTGCGTCGACCGCGCCGTTTGCATCGGCGGTGCCTTACCGCTTATGGGCGCCAGGTCCACGAAATTCCGCGTCGCTCGACTTCCCCGCGGATCTCGTCCATTGCCTTGTCGACCAGCACCGGTTCGCCTTCGACGCCGAGTTCGAGGTGGCGGCGCTCGTTGCCGATCAGCGACGGCAGCGAGAACAGGCGCAGGGTCGGGTAGACGCTGACGATGCGTTCCATCAGATCGAGCAGGGCGCTCTCGTAAGCTGTCGGTCCGGTCAACAGCAAGGCCTTTTCCACGGTGCCCGTGACCGGGCGGAACTCGTTGCTGTAAAAGGTATCGAGCGCCCACTCGATCATCGGGTGCGCCATCTGCGGAAAGCCCGGAACAAAATAATGCTCGTTGGCCATGAAGCCAGGTATGCGGTTGAAAGGATTGGGAATGATCCTGACGCCCGCCGGGAAGGTGACCAGTTGCAGGCGTTGTGGCGTCATGTCGTCGGCGAAGCGCAGCTTCGCTTCCTCCAGCCCCTCAGGGTGTATTTCCAGCCCGACGCCGAGCGTCGCCGCCACTGCCTGCCGTGTCTGGTCGTCCGGGGTGTTGCCGATGCCGCCGCAGGAAAAGACTACGTCGCCAGCGGTCATCGTGCGCCGGAAGGTAGCGGTCAGGCGCGCGCGATCATCACCCAGGTATTCGACCCAGGACAGGCGCAGGCCGCGCTGGCCGAGCATCTCGGCGATCTTCGCGAAGTGCTTGTCCTGGCGCTTTCTCGAGAGCAACTCATCGCCGATGATGACGGCGCCAAAGCTGCGACTCATGCTGCACCTCCTTCGATGCTTACCAATGCGCCGCCGCGCGAGCGGCGCAGGGCCTCGAGCCCGAAATGGACGAATGACAGGGCGGCCAGCGCCGGGACCAGCAGGCCGACGAATGGAACGTGGGCGAGCAGCGCCATGGTCAGGCCGAGCATGAGGAACTGTGCCTTGTTTTCCTTGCGCAGCACCGTCCATTCATCGGCGGTGGCGTGCACCGACAGCGCGTCGTAGGCAAATGTCCGGCGGTTCAGCCAGCCCATCAGCAGCAGCGGAATGAGCAGAGAGAGGCCGGGGATCAGCCACAGCGGAATCGTCGCCACCCAGGCAATGACGAACAGAATCGATGCCCCGACGCTGTTGACCGTGGCAGCGACGAAACTGTCCTTGCCCATCGCCGCGACGTCGCGGTACTCGGTTTCCGCCAGGTGCTTCACCATGAGTGGCATGATGAAGATGGCCGCCAGCAGCGAGGCGGTGAGGTAGGCGATGGCGAAGATCGCCATCCAGCCGCCCAGGTAAGCCAGAATGTGCGCCAGCCAGATCAGCCCCCAGCCGACGAGCAGGGTCATCGGCGGATAGTCCATCATTTGCCGGACCACGGCGCCGAGCGCCCAGATCCCCAGTCCGACCGCAAGCAGCAGCGAGACGACGGCCGGCACCAACACATAGCCCCAGACCCTGCCCTGTTTCAGGCTGGCGAAGGTTTTCGCCAGCGCCAGCATCACGTCACCCATTTTTCACCCATTCCTGATTCCTTCCCATTGTTTCTGCAGTCGTCTGGTGGAGACTGGCACCGGCGTCCGCAGTTCCTGCGCATGGAGGCCGACGCGCAATTCTTCCATAAGCCAGCGGAACTGGTCTATCTGCGGGTCAGATGCGTGCAATCTGGCCAATTGTAAGGCGCGGCGTTCGTAATTGGTCCACAGCGGGCCGTATTCGGCCATCAACTGAGCATCGCGCGCCGGGTTGGCTCTGAGTTTATCGAGACGCACGCCGATGGCCTTGAAGTAGCGTGGGTAGTGCTGCAGCCGCTCGAATGGCGTGTCGCTGACGAACTGCTTGCCCATCAGTCGCTTCATCTGTACCTCGATGTCAGCCACTGCTGAGGCGTGCGCCTTGAAGGCCGGCAGTTTCTTGGTCACCGCCTGCCATTCGCCCAGCACGGTGCCGACCAGGCGGCAGACTTCCTGCATGATCAGCCCGAGTCGTGCCTTGGCTTCGGCGCAGCGCACCTTAAATGCCTCCGGCGTGGTCGGCAGCGGTTCGCTCAGGCAGGCACGCTCGAAGGTCAGGTCGATAATCTGGCGCTTCAGTTCGTCGCTGCTACCCAGCGCCATGTATTGCATCGCCATCGGCGCCAGGCCGGGCACGTTCTTGTCGAAGTACTTCACCTGCTCGCGAAACTGCAGCATGAACAACTGGGCCAGGCCCTTGCGATGACACTCGGTGGCTTCCTCGGCGGAATCGAAAACCTTCAGGCTGACGGTTTCGTCGCCCTCTTCACAAACGAGCGCCGGGTAGCCGATCACCGTTTGCTTGCCAACAGGAACCTCCATCAGCTCCGGTAATTCGCCGAAAGTCCAGTCGGTTAGTTTCGTGTATTCGGACGGGGTTTCGTGCAGTTCGGCGAACTCCTCCTTTGCTGAGTTGCCCCACTCGCCGCGCAGTGCCACCAGGCTGCGGTTCATGTCCAGTTGCCGGCCATGTTCGTCGATCAGCTTGTAGTTCATCGAAAAATGCAGCGGCAGCGCGTCGGGACGGAAGGCATCCGGCGTTACCGCCCAACCGCGGGCATTCAGGCCGCGCGCTTCGAGGATGTAGTCGATCAGTGGTGAAATGATGCCCTGGTTCAGCTTCTTGTCCTGACTTGCTACGGTCGACAGGAATTCTTCGGTAAATTCGGGCACCGGCACCAGTTTGGCGCGAATCTTCTGCGGTAGCGTCTTGATCAATTGCACCAGCTTTTCCTTCAACAATCCTGGCACCAGCCATTCCATGCGTAGCGCCGGGATCTGGTTAAGCTGCGCTAGGGGCAGGGTCAGCGTCACGCCATCCTTGGGCGAACCGGGCTCGAAGTGGTAGCTCAGTGCGTAGTCGATACCGCCGACCTTGAGATGATGCGGGAAAGCTTCGGTCGTGACGCCAGCCGCCGAGTGGCGCATCAGGTCATCCTTGGCGAGGAAGAGCAGCTTCGGATTTTCCAGCTCGGCGGTCTTGCGCCAGTGATCAAAGGTAGCGCCGTTGTGGATGCCTTCGGGAATCAGCGAGTCGTAGAAGGCAAAGATCAACTCATCGTCGACCAGCACATCCTGCCGGCGCTGCTTGTGCTCGATCTTCTCGATGTCGCGAATCTGCTTCTGGTTGTGCTGAAAGAAGAACCAGCGCTTGGCAAAGCTCTCTTCGATTTCCTCGGCAACCAGCCCCTGACGGATAAAAATTTCGCGCGCCTCGGCCGGTGCCAGCGGGCCGTAGTGGATGCGCCGCTTGGGGTTGATGACGATGCCGTAGAGCGTCGTCCGCTCCCAGCCGGCGACCTGCATCGCCTTCTTTTCCCAGTGCGGATCGAAGTACTGGCGCTTGATCAGGTGAGCGCCCACTTTCTCGATCCAGACATCTTCTATGCGGGCAACGCAGCGGCCGAACAGGCGCGTTGTCTCGGTAATCTCGGCGGCCATGATCCACTTGCCGGCTTTTTTTTGCAGCGGCGACGAAGGGTGAATCAGGTAACGGATGCCACGTGCGCCCAGGTAGTAGCCGGATTCGTCTGCCTTGCAGCCGATGTTGCCGAGCAGGCCGGTCAGCAGCGCCTGATGGATCGCCTCGTAGGTGCCGGGCAGCTGGTTTTCCCGCCAGCCCAGTTCAGTCACCATCGCGTGCAACTGGCCATGCACCTCGCGCCATTCGCGCAAACGCAGGTAGGAGAGAAAGTGCGCGTGACAGTTGTCGACCAACTGCCCGTTCGACTTCTTGTGGTCGACGGCATTTTTGAACCAATTCCACAGTTTCAACCAACTGAGAAATTCGGATTTCTCGTCGGCAAACAGCTTGTGCTTTTCATCCGCCGCCTGCTGGCGCTCCTGCGGGCGTTCACGCGGGTCCTGCGTGGATAGCCCGGCGGCGATTACCAGCACTTCCGTCAAACAACCCAGGTCACGGGCGGCAACCAGCATGCGGCCGATGCGCGGATCGAGCGGCAGCCTGGCCAGCGCCTCGCCAATTTTGGTCAGCCGATTATCGTCATCCAGCCCACCGAGTTCCTGCAACAGCGCATAGCCATCGCTGATCGCCTTGGCCGGCGGCGGTTCGATGAAGGGAAAGCTCTCGACATCGGTCAGCTTCAACGACTTCATGCGCAGGATGACACCGGCCAGCGAGGAGCGCAGGATTTCCGGGTCGGTGAACTGCGGTCGGGCGTTGAAGTCCAGCTCATCGTAGAGTCGCACGCAAACACCGGCTGCCACCCGGCCGCAACGCCCGGCTCGCTGACGTGCCGCCGCCTGCGAAATTTTCTCGACCTGCAACTGCTCAATCTTGTTGCGGTATGAATACCGCTTGACCCGCGCCAGCCCGGTGTCGATCACGTAGCGGATGCCCGGTACGGTGAGCGAGGTTTCGGCGACATTGGTCGCCAACACGATGCGCCGCTGGCCGCGGGATGGCTTGAAGATACGGTCCTGGTCGCCAGCCGACAGGCGCGAGAACAGCGGCAGGATTTCCGGCGCGTGCGCCGTGCTCAAGCCCGGCCGCGCCAGCGCATGTTTGCGCAAGGCTTCTGCCGCCTCGCGGATTTCACGCTCGCCGGGCAGAAACACCAGAATGTCGCCAGAGCCAAGCCGGGAAAGTTCATCGGCGGCATCGACGATGGCATCGTACAGATCGCGCTCGTCGTCCTTCTTGTCGATATCCTCAACCGGTCGATAACGCACGTCGACCGGGTAAAGCCGACCGGAAACTTCGATAATTGGCGCATTTTTGCCGTCGACCGTGAAATGTTCGGCAAAACGCTCGGCGTCGATGGTCGCCGAGGTGATGATTAGCTTCAGATCCGGCCGCCGGGGCAGCAACTGCTTCAGATAGCCGAGCAGGAAATCGATGTTCAGGCTGCGTTCGTGCGCCTCGTCGATGATGAGCGCCTCGTAGGCGTTCAGGTAGGGGTCGGACTGCGATTCGGCAAGCAGGATGCCATCGGTCATCAGCTTGACCCAACTGTCGGCGGTCGACATGTCGTGGAAGCGAATTTTCACGCCGACCCCGGCGCCGACCTGCGTCTTCAACTCCTGCGCCAACCGCGTCGCCACCGAACGCGCGGCCAGCCGGCGCGGCTGAGTGTGGCCGATCAGCCCGCGCGCGCCAATGCCGAGATCGAGGCAGATCTTCGGCAACTGCGTCGTCTTGCCCGAGCCCGTTTCACCGCAAACGATGACCACCTGGTTCCCGGCGATCAGCTCGGCAATATCAACCCGGCGCTCGTTGACCGGCAGGTCAGGCTGAAATTCCGGCCTGGGCAACCGGGCGCGACGCGCGACCACCGCTGCCTGCGATGCAGCTAGCAGCGTCGCCAAATCCGTTCGCAGTTTTTGCCGCTTTTCGCCGGTCGACCGCGCCAATTCCCGCGGCAAGGCACGCAAACGCCGGGCATCGGCAGTCAGGCACGATAATTCTGCCAATGCCGCACGGTGGGCTGACTGGTCTTTGCTCATCGACATGGTGTGGGTACAGGGGCAGGAATTTTACCTCGCCAGACACTGGAGGCGCGGCGCCAGTGCGCATACAATCGGCAATCAATCGACGGAGTTCACCATGCCAAACACCACCATCAAAATCCTCAACATGCAATCGGACGAATGCCTGCGCCTCGTCATGAATGCCATCCAGGACCTGCCCTGCATCGGCTACGTCGATATCTCGATGAACACCGGCGAAGCAACTATCGAACACACCACGGTAGTCTCGGAAAGCGATATCCGGCAGATTATCGAAGACGCCGGCTACCCGACGGCATAACGCCGCGAAAACCGTGGTCTGTCCGTTCGCAGTAACAGCAGTAAGTCTAGCGGGTTGAAGTCCCGTCCGGGGAGTTGTCCGTACGCCCCGGTAGCATGAGGAAGCGGCGTCGCGGTAACGCGGGGTCGTGAGTTTCCAAACAGCAAGAGAGCAGGCCGTAACGCAAGTGAACCCATGAGTAGCCTCGTAAACGAAATGGAGACGCCGACCCTGTGGACAGAAGGGGAAGGCCGTTGGGTGGATGCTGAAATAACGGAAGTGGCATTCGTTGACTCCCGGGGTAGCAGGGTCGGCATGTACTCGAAGATAGACTGCCCAGTGCTGGAGACCCGTTTTGGGAGGTGGGGAGGCCACCGACTGTTGCGCATAAGGAAACGAAAGCGCAGCGGCCTGAGACGGGAGTCGGAGGGGTTCATAGTACCGACTGAGATCGCGGGACAACACAACCCCGGTCGAGGGAAGGAACCCTGCTTTGTTCATGCAACCGAAGCGCGGAGGATCAGGGGATTGCCATGTCGCTAACCATCCCGGATACGATCAGGACGCTACAGAGGAAGCTCTATGCCAAGGCCAAGCAGGAAAACGCTGATGTTGCTTACTCAAGCATTGAGTGCGCAGGTTCGACCAACTCGGTTGAGCTAGCAACCATGAGTCGAGGAACTGCGCATGCCTTGGTGTGAAGAACATCGGAAAGCCGTGTGCGGGAAAATCGCATGCACGGTTTGATGAGGGAGGGCAGGCGAAAGCCTGTCCTCTACTCTACCGAATGGCGCTAAGTTAAGGACGTATTGCGTCCATTTTTGCAGCGACAATGTTAGCGCTTGGCATGCCAAATGGCCTTAACTTAGCGCCATTCTGGTCTGTCCACGGTTCTTCCTGTCCCCGGTTCTTCCAGTTTTTCCGATTCGCTTGCGGTTCTTCCGATTCGATTCAGGAGGAAAGTGAATATGGGCGACATTTTTGGTTTGCTACAAGAGTTGAGAGGCTTGGTTGTATTGTTCAAGGGGCAAGTCGAGATTCAACACGATTGGGTTTCCCCGTTGGTGTTCGCCTTATTCACGTTCATGAACTCCATTCGCATCTTTGCCTATCTGCCCCAGATCATCAAAGTCACAAAAGACGAAAACGGCGCATCGGCCATTTCGTATAGTACCTGGGCGCTCTTTTTTCTATCCCACCTGGCCACCGTTGCCTATGCAGTTTTTTGTGTAGGTGATCCTGTTATGGCTTTGATTTTCTTTGGCAACGCTTCAGCGTGTTTTGTGCTTCTGCTGGCGACCTTCGTAAAGCGCAGAAACCATGCCATTAGATTACTGGCCGACCTTCATTAAGCAGCCAGTTATTCGCCCCGGAAACCAGCCAAGCGATCGCACCAATGAAAGCTGGCTGACCGATTGAAACGATCTGCACCCAAGCGAATCCACCTACATTTTCCTCAAGCGCGCAGAATCGGGGGACGACAGGCCACGATTTCCACTCATTGCCACGGTCAACCGCGAAAAACAGCCAAAAACCGTTGTCTATCCCCGGTTGTGTCGTCGCGTGAGCTGTGCTTACTGGAGGATAAAGACATGGGAGCAAATTATATTCGGCCGCCCAGAAAACGAAACAAAGCAAGCACTCCCCGCCAAAAAGCGCGCTGTCAGCCGCTATACTCTTAACCGAATTCAGCTCATTTCAATATCTCATGGCCATCATCCGCTGCAACAAATGCACACTGCTCGCCGAACAACCGGACAGCCTCGTCGGTCAGAACGTCACCTGTCCGAAATGCGGCGCACCAGCACAGGTCTATCCAGTGCTGTATTTCATCGAGAAACTGCTCGACAAATACTTCACAGCCCAGCGAGAAGTCATCCGCCTGAGAGGCCCGGTGAAACCCTCACCCGATGCGGCAACTGACAACCGTCAAGTTGCCGATATTGACCTGGCCAATACCGATTTCCTCGCCAGTGAACTGCAGCATGGACCGATCTACGATTGGTTTCACAAGAAGCAGATCAAGGCCCAGGCGAACATGCGCGACGTCGACACCAGCGGTTTCTTCGACGAAGTGGCCGAGGCCATCGGCGCCAATCTGCCGGTGCTCAAAGAGGTGCTGGAGCGCATCCGCTGGTCGCAGCAGAAGGAGCACGTCAGCGCAACGATCAATCTGGACAAGAAGTCACCTGAGGACGCCAAGGCGATCTCCGTTTTCTGTCAGCAACTCTATGATTTCTCTTTCGTCGCCAAGTGTTTTCACAACAAACCGGAAAACAATGTCCGGCTAATTCTGCAGACTGCGCCGACCATCCGCAATTTCTTCAACGGAGAATGGCTGGAATGGCATACGTTGATGACGTGCCTGCGCTACGCCAAGGAACGCAAGCGCCGCTTCTCCTGTGCACGCGGTCTCAACCTGACGCTGGCCAACGGCGACCTCCACGAGATCGACGTGTTTATGCTAATCGACGGTGAGACTCCTGTTTGCATCGAGTGCAAGAGTGGTGAATTCCGTCAAAATATTGACCGCTACCTTGCCTTGAAGAAGCGTCTGGGAATCAATGGCCAGCAATTCGTCATGTGCATCGCCGGACTAAGCGACGAAAACGCCAAGGCATTTTCGGCGATGTACGACTTGTCGTTTACGAACGAGCGCATGCTGGCCGAACGGCTTACCCGGTTGTTCTAAGCGTGGGCCGGCTGATCAAGGGGGACGGAAATCGGGGACAGACCAGAATGGCACTAAGTTAAGGCTGTCCAGCATGCCCAGCGCTAGCATTGTCGCTGCAAAAATGGACGCAATAAGTCCTTAACTTAGTGCCATTCGGGACAGACCACTATTTACCCCACGCGAGGAATGATCGCGCTATTTCCGCCACTTCGCCCAGGGGTCTGAGCTGTGTGGGGCGGAAGTCCCTACCTTATTGGTGGGACGCCGTTCGGCATCGGTTCGTTGATCGGCTACACGATCGTGTAGCGCAGCTTTTTTTGCCTGCTTTTCCCGCAGTCGCTCGGTGTCTTCGAGACTCAATTCGGCTGGTTGCCCCGGCTTTTGGTCTGGCGGTACGATACCGTCCTGCGGCGGCAATTCAAATTGTTCGGCGGAAGCGCGAGGCAGGCTTTTGAACTGGTACAAATAGAAGACCTCGACCTTTTGCCGCGCCCAATCAGTTTTTTGTGAGGCGACCATGATTTTTGGCGCTTGCTCTCGTGTCAGGCTACTCGGTCGTTAGGAGTGGCAATGCAGGGCGTTACGAAGAAATGAAGATTTTGCTTATGAAGGTATCTGCGTGCTAGGATGAACTGCGAATGCTGCTGGTTCCTTCTGGAGCCTGTTCTTAAGTAATGTAGCGAAAAAGGAGAGCAAAATGCCACGTAATGTCGGTGATAGATATGTCTGCGAGAAGTGTGGAGCTCAGCTTGTTTATGAGAAGGCTTGCCCTTGTCCGGCAGGAAGGCCCCATTCCGAAATCTGCTGTGGAGTACAAATGAAGCAGGTGCAATCAGAGGGCGCGGAGAAGAAGGACAATAAGTAAGCGTCCTGACAGCGCTGTTCAACTGTTGGATGGTGAGATGACCATCCGGGCAATATAGGCCGGTCCGCGCGAAAAAACCGCGTGGTCGGCCGAGCCTGATCATCAGGAAGTTCTATGGTCAGTCCGGTCATTGATGGAGAAGGCGCTTTGTGGAAACAGAGTTTCGCCTTTGCCGCAGGTGAGTCTGTGTCACTCCGCGCTGGCAGGGCAGTTCTCGCTTACGTTCAGATCGGGCAGCCCGACATTGGGATTTGCAACCGGGATCAGAGCACCATTTCCCCGGTGCAAGGAATGATTGTGCTATTTCCGCCACTTCGCCCAGGGGTCTGAGCTGTCTGGGGTGGAAGTCCCTGCCTTATTGGTGGGACGCCGTTCGGCGCCGGTTCGTTGATCGGCTGCACGATCGTGTAGCGCAGCTTTTTTTGCCCGCTTTTCGCGCAGTCGCTCGGCATCTTCCAGACTCAATTTGGCTGGTTGCCCCGGCTTTTGGTCTGGCGGTACGATACGGTCCCGCGGCGGCAATTCAAATTGTTCGGCGGAAGCGCGAGGCAGGCTTTTGAACTGGTACAAGTAGAAGGCCTCTACCTTTTCCCGCGCCCAAACAGTTTTTTGCAGAAACTTCACACTGGATTCGATGCTCGGGTTGCTCGCAAAGCAGTTGATGTTCAAGTAGGCAAACAGAATATCGAAGCCGTAGTAGTCAATGATTTCCGTGAGCAGGGTTTTCAAACTCACACCGTGCAGCGGGTTGTTTTTGTAATCGAGTTCTTGGGTCATGGCGTTTTTCTGGGTAAGGGCTGATTTACTGAATTTTCTTGACGCAGGATAAATGGAACAGCCAATGCGTGGTGCGCGCCGGAGCAGGCCTCCATGCCGACCAGACAGGGCGGCAGGTTGGCGACCGTCTCCAGCAATTGACTGTGAACCACCTTGGGCTTGATAAATGTCGCCTTGCCACTCTGGTCAGCGCCATGCAAAGCGAATACATGTCTGGCCAGATCGCTGCCTGCGGTGACAATATTCATGGACTTCCCCTTTCGAGCAAATGATTCAGTGTGGAAACTCATTCATGGCAGCAACTGCTGCTGGCGGCTTCCGCCTCTAATTCGATACGGGGAAGTCTCTTTACTTCGTTAGACTTTACCAAAACCCAAATTACCACTGTGGTATCTTCATGAATCCCAGAACCCGACGTATGCTCCAAGCCGTCCTGTATGAGGTTTTCGCCATCGCCTTCGTTGGTCCAGTGCTGAGCCTGGCCTTCGAAAAGCCACCTGCTTCAACCATCGGACTTGCATTCGTTCTGTCCAGCATTGCGCTCGCGTGGAACTATGTCTTCAACACACTTTTTGAGCACTGGGAGTCGCGGCAAACCGTAAGAGGCCGGTCACTTGCTAGGCGCCTAGGGCATGGCGTAGGTTTCGAAGGAGGCCTCGCCATCATATTGACCCCGGTCATGTCTCTCTGGTTGAATATATCCGCACTCGGCGCATTCGTAGCAAATCTTGGCCTCCTGGTATTTTTCTTTATCTATGCTATTGCCTTCACATGGGCGTTCGATCGTGTGTTTGGTCTTCCTCGGTCCGTGGCCAAGCACCATGAGGCCTAACCCATTATTCCCCGGACCTTGCGAATGAAGCCGTGCAAGCCGGTGAATTCCAACGGTGGATGGCAAATCCTCGAGGCAAAATATGAACTGGCAAAACAATTCTGTACGTTATGGCTCCTTATCAATTGGCTTGCATTGGTTGATGTTTGCGTTGATCGCAGCGGTGTATGCCTGCATAGAACTACATGGCCTGTTTCCAAAGGGTAGTGACCTTCGCGAGGCGTTGAAAACGTGGCATTTCATGCTGGGTCTGTCCGTTTTCTTTCTCGCTATCCTGCGTTTGTTGGTGCACTTTGCCAGTGGGCCGGCACCACGCATTGAACCGCCCGCTGCGCGATGGCAGGAGTTGCTTGCCACAGCAGTTCACTATGCGCTCTATGCGTTGATGCTGGGGTTGCCGTTGGCCGGCTGGTTGGTTCTGAGCTTGGCTGGTAAGCCAATTCCGTTTTTTGGGCTCCAGCTACCCACTCTTGTTGCGGAGAACAAGGACCTAGCCAAGCAAATAAAGGAAATTCATGAAACAGCGGGAACAGTGGGCTACTTCTTGATTGGTCTGCACGCTTTTGCGGCCTTAATCCATCACTACGTTCTTCGTGACAACACCTTGCGGCGCATGCTCCCTGGCAAACAACGCGCCGAATAAGATGCTCAAGCGGACAGGTCCGCCTAAGGCGGACCTGTCGCTTACCTTGAACTTAGAGGACGAAATCTATGAAGCTTCATGTTCTTTCCGACCTCCATTTGAGCGTCGCCGCATTTGAGGTACCGAAAACGAATGCGGACGTAGTAATTATCGCGGGAGACATCGCCCGACCCAAAGAAGCCATCGCCTGGGCGAGCACGTTCACCAAGCCCGTTCTCTACGTGCCAGGCAATCATGAGTTTTACGGAGGCAGTATTGCCTCGACAGTTCAGGAGTTAAGGCAGTTGTGTAGCCGGCGTGATATTTGGGTGCTCGACAACAACGCCGTCGTGATTGGTGGCGTACGTTTTCTTGGAACGACGCTGTGGACCGATTTCCGGTTATTTGGCGATGGGGAGAAGCGAGATGTGGCAGTCAGCGAAGCACTGAACTTCATGCGTGATTTCAGCAGAATTCAAATGGACGCAGCGTCGGAAACGATGTTCACGCCGGATATGTCCGAACTGCTATTCACTCGTCACGCGAACTGGCTTGAAGAAAAATTGGCTGAACCTTTCCCGGGCAAAACCGTTGTTATCACACATCACGCCCCCTCGCCGAAAAGCGTTCATCCGAAATTTGCGGGCTCACCCTTGAACGCCTGCTTCGTCTCCGATGCCGAACGACTGATTGACGGCAAACGTGTCGAATTGTGGATACACGGGCATACTCACGACAGCTTTGACTATGTTTTGAACGGCACACGCGTAGTCTGTAACCCGCGCGGCTATGCCAAGAGCGGTGTGAGCGAGAATCCGCAATTTGATCCGGCTCTCGTCATCGAAGTCATGTAAGCACGTACGCCTCCATCCACATCATCAGGCTTTCGTCATCGCGGCTTTGCTTGATGTCGGCTACTTCCTCCAACTCATCATTCCACCGGACCTACGCGAAAAGTCGCGCAGTCCGGTAAATTCAGACGGTAGACAGTCAGAGAAAGCAGGTACAGACGTATCGGGGACCGATCACGGTTTTCTTCGGTTTGCTAGGGTGTGTTGACAATCACGTGAGCCAGATGAAAACTGCGGCGAGGGCGACGAAGGAAGCGAAGCGTTCGGCGAGTTTGTCATAGCGCGTGGCGACGCGTCGGAACTACTTGATCCGCCAGAAGAAGCGTTCTACCAGGTTGCGATTTTTGTAAAGGTGCTGATCGAAACTACGCTGGACAATACGATTGCTTTTGGGAGGGATGACCGCTTGAATCTCATTCGCAGCAAGATGCTCGATGATCGCGTCTATGTCGCAGGCTTTGTCCGTACTCAGCAAGTCGGGCAACAGATCGCCCAACAGGAGCAGCGCTTGAGGGCTGCCATCGGCCCACCTCATCCGCATCAATTCCTCGTAAGCCATGCGAATGGAATCAGCTAACCGAGGTTTTTAGGTTGAATCGTGCCGGGCGAAAGGTTTGCGCCACACCAGGGAAGTCAATCGGGCACACGTACTGTCCGCGCTTGATCACGGCATACCGGAGTCCCAGATCATGGCGGTTCTGGGGGTAGGACGGACAGCCATCTGGAAAACGCGGGCGGCATATCGGGAAGGTCGGGCGGATTACGCGCTGCGCGATGTGGCACGACCAGGCAAACCATGCCAGTACGGTGCCGATGTCGAGGCCGAGATTTCGGCCTTGGCCTGTTCGGCGCCGCCGGAGGGGGCCACACGCTGGACACTCGAATTGCTGTAGCGGGCGGCACACGCAGTGGCCGATGTCGGTCCGATCAGCCGCGAGACGATACGCCGGCTGCTAAAAAAAAACTGCATCAAGCCGTGGCGCAAACTGATGTGGTGTGTCGGCAGGCTGACGGAAGAGTATCGACAGCTGATGTACGATCTGCTCGAGTTGTACGCGCGCCCGTTCCGCTCGCGGGAACCCGTCGTTTGGCTGGACGAGAAGAGCAAGCAACTGCTCGAGGATTCGCGCCGGCCCTTGCCGATCGGGCCGGCATGCCAGTCAAAGTGGACTACGAATACGTTCGTCGCGGAACGTGCAATCTGTTCATTGCCATCGAGCCCAAGGGCGGTCGACGAACTGTCGGAGTGACCGATCATCGGACCAAAGCCGATTTTGTGGCTTTCGTCCGCCACCTGCCCGAACAGGTCTATGCCACCGCTCGCCGGGTCCATCTGGTGCTCGACAATCTCAACCCGGCGCGCTGGACTGGTCAGACACGAAATTGGACGCCGGTCGGTGTAGTGACCCTCAATCCAGAACGCGATTGCATCGCCAACGCGCATCTGGAAGACAAGCTTATTCCGCCATTAACTGCATGACCGAGGCGACAACTATCTTGACGCGCGCCGGTTTCGATGAACGTCAGGGCGACCCGTCGAAGGGGGCTGTGAAATTGACTACAGGTAACCTTCGACGCCGGACTTAATTGCCGCGATAGGTTGAAAAACCGAAGGGGCTCAGCAGCAGCGGGATGTGGTAGTGCGGCACTGTGCCATCGACCACAAAAACCACCGGAACTTCAGGAAAAAACGAAGGCGTTTTGCGCGCTGCAAACCACTCGCCGGTCTTGAAGGTGACGCGGTAGTTGCCTTTTTCCAGCGCCTTGCCTTCCGGGTACAGCGCCGGGATACGGCCTTGCTCGTTGGTGATGCCGCTGCTGAGTTCTATCCAGCTTTTGCCGTCCTGCTTTTCCAGCAGCACTTTCACCCCGGGCGATGGTAGGCCATTCTCCAAATTTAGTACGTGGACGCTGAGCGGGTTGCCGGCAGGAAATACGATGGCGGAAGCGCCGCACAGGGTAATTCCGGCGCACAAAGATTTAAAAGTCATCATGGCGAAATTTCCTTTTTCAATTGGAGGAGGGTAAAACTTGACTGTCCGGTTAGATTCCCAATAAATTCAATTGGTTGCAAACCGGGTGCGCTCCGGATCTGTAATCGTCACCCGGGAACGCCTGCTGCAAGGTCATTTTCTCGAATAGGGTGAGGGATAAAACCTGTAGCAAAGTGTAGAGGGAAACGTCGAGCTTCAATTTTTTCTGAACAATGGCGACCAACACATAGACCGACACCGCGATCCAGATTTGCGTCTTGACCGCGTTCTCTGAAGTACCGAAGAACTGTTTGATTCGAAGATGCTGCTTGATCCACTTGAAGAACAACTCGACCTGCCAGCGGCTTTTGTAAAGCGCGCAGATCGTTGCTGCCGGCAAGATCATCTGGTTGGTGAGGAAGACGAGCGTTTTTCCGGTCTCGGCATCCTTGAATCGAACACGCCGCAACTGGGCAGGATAGTCGCGCCGGGTGTAATAGCCATCCAGGGCAATCGTCTGGTCGCAGAGAATACCGGTACTGCGGTCGGTTGGCGCCGAATAGACGCGATGGGAATTCAGGTTCGATTTGGCACGGGTCACGAAGAAAGCCCCCGCCTGATGCAGCCTGTGCAAGCGGGCGAAATCAACATAACCGCGATCCATGACGTAAATCGCACCGGCTTCCGGGGTCAGCAAGTCCAGCGCATGGACATCGTGCAGTTTCCCGTCGGAGACGTGGATAAAACTGGGAATACTGCCGCGTCCCACAGGGATTTCCCCTGGTCACAAGTCGAGCAGCGTATGCATCTTCACCGCCGCCTTGGTGGTACGGAAATGCGCCCAGGGAAATACCGACAGGCACAGGTCGATGGGGGTCGAATCGAGCGCATACACGGTGTTCGACAATTCCAGGCCCAAGTCTTCGCTGGCATAGAGCTTTCTTGCCTGGACAATCAGCCGCGCGGCAAAGTCGGCGTAGATGCGCCAATCCCGCGATTCGTTTGCGTCGGCCAATGTCGCACGCCGTACCGGCTCGCGAAATCCCATGTGGTACAGCTTGGCGGATTGCGCCGACAGACAGGTCTCGATGTCCCGCAAGCTCTCCCGATACGTCAGTTGTGCAAAGGCCATCACCCGAAATTGTTCGGCGCAACTCAGTGTGCGAACGCCTTTGTCGCCGCTGTAGCGTGTGACATAGCGATTGAATGTCGACCACGGCAGGAAATCCATCAACTGGGAAAACAGTGTCTTGCCGGCGTTCATGGCAACACCCTTCAGAAAATTTCGAAGGGCCATTTTTCGCCGATTTCAAATCGACACCACACCTTTTCGCTCGGAACGCCCCGTCAGTCACGGCGCTCGGCAGTTCGAGTGCTCATTTGACCGGACAGTAGTGAGATACCATAACAACATAATGCCTTCAGGGTAGTGGCCTATTTTTGATAAGCGAAATCCATGGCTTTCTGGCGCTGTCGATGGCGATTTGCGATCATGGTGGCGAGGTCAGCATTTGTCTCGATCCTGGATCGTTAGCTTGTGGCGCAAGATATCGACCAGGTCATTGCAGGAAAGCAGCGTAGCGGTCTCACGATTAGCCAGTCGTTCCTTGGCCAGAAACATCAGCGCCACCATGACGAGCGCCATGTGATGATGCCAGGCCTGCCAACTCCTGACCTGATAAGCGGCCATCCCGCAGGCGCCCTTGGCATCCTCGAAGGCACGTTCGACCAAGTGACGGGCCACCTGCATATCGGCCAAGCGGCTTAGCGAACACTGGGGCTTGGCATTCGATAGGCAGAACTTCAGCTTCGTGCCATCAATTTCCCGACGAACCAGCAAATGCCAACGCCGGGCCGGTGCCGCTTGACCATCCCAGACAAAGACCCGACACGTCAGATAATCGGCAATGGCCCCACCCTTTTCCCCCTCGCGTACCGACAGGCGACACCAGGCAGCAGCCGGTTGCGCCAGCGCCCAAGCCGTCACCGTCGGTGCGGCTACTTGCGTTTGCCATCATGTGGGTGCCTTGCCCTTGGCGCAAGTGCGCACCGGTATTCCGGGGCGCGGATCACTCGAATAGATCGTCCGATCCGCATGCACTTCGGCCAGAAAGGTTTCACACGCGTCGTCAAGCTCAGTCAGCAACCACGGTAAATGCCCCCGTAGCCGGCATCGAACACCGAATAGCTGAAATAGAGTTCTTCGCGGTGCAGCCGCAACAGCATGGCGAGCGTCATTTCCCTCTTGGTGCGAAACGCTCGGTCCTCAGGCGTGCCTGGCGCCTGACAACGTACCCGTTCGTTAAATCACTTCTCGGGGACAAAGAGTTCGCCATCGACCAGCGCACAGGCGCGATCACGAACGACGGCTGCAAAGACACCGACTTGACTGTTCTCTGTCTTGCCCAGCCGGCCATTCCATTGCCGCGCGACGCCAGCCGACTTCTCGCCTTTCTTCTCCAGCGCGGATTCGTCGAAGACCAAGGCGGCGCCATGGCCGAAATACCCATTGGCATCTTGGATCAGCTGATGCCGCACATCAGCGCAGCGCCACGCCGACTCACTCAGCATGTGATGCAGGCGCTGGTAGTGGCTTCCCGCCACCTGTTCGGCCATCCGCTCCAGATTACGCCGATCACTCTGGAACCGGCCATGGAGATACAGGCGGGCTGCTGCTTCAACCGAGCCGGTGCGGCTTTGGAAGCACCGCAGGTAGGGGGCAAAGTGGGCATCAAAGTGCGCCAGCGCAGAATTAATCAACGGGGTGATGCAGTTGATATATTGAGGACGTCATAGTCATGATGATCCTCATAAAACAGCGTTAAAACAATAGGCTGAATTGTATCAAATGACAGCGTCGGAAGATCGAAAACGAATCCGAGAAAGTGGAAATGCCCGGCATGGGCAACAGGAGGGCGCGGCGCGTGGGTACAACCCTAAGCCGGACGAGCCGGAACCAAACAGGTATTACGATAGAAGGCTGACGAATGACCGAGGAGGCGATCATGTTGGCGATGGCTCTGGCGGAACGATACGCGACGAACATGCATGGCGTGCTTTCGTGCTTTGACCGGATCATTATCACCGGCACGCTGCCTGGTGCGTGCTACGCGGCAGGAATGACGAGTTATTTGTACACGCACGGAATTCGGGTATTCGACTACCCGCGATTTGCCGAGCCGCTGCGAGATCGCATTCGTGAGCGTGCGCAGGAGGTGTGTCTGGCGGCGGGTATTGAAATCGAGCACGTCAGCAAAAGCCATATTCGCAAGGAAGAGTTGGTCGCGCGAGTGCTCGCCGGTCGCGGCGACGCACCGGGTTTGGTGCATGTACTCTCGGCCATGGAAGCCTGTCCGAGCTACAAACCGTGGCATGACAAAGGCAGTGGCAAGACTTTCCTGCGCCCCGATCAAGGCAAGTGCCTGCACTACTACTTCTATTTCATCGACGAGGAACTGGGGTTGTGCTACCTGCGTGTGCCGACGTGGGCACCGTTCGGGTTGCAGTTCTACTGTAATGGTCACAGCGCTCTGGCAAGAACTCTGACGCGAGAAAGGATCGACTTCCTCCAGCAGGACAACGCCTTCCTGCGTGTCGCCGACATCGCGCAGGCGCAGGCGCTGGCGGA
The DNA here is from genome assembly GCA_016722705.1 of Candidatus Dechloromonas phosphoritropha. NCBI lineage: Bacteria > Pseudomonadati > Pseudomonadota > Betaproteobacteria > Rhodocyclales > Azonexaceae > Dechloromonas > Candidatus Dechloromonas phosphoritropha. The sequence goes on from JADKGN010000004.1 coordinate 2,109,359, forward strand.
TGCGTTCAGTCCCGACGTACTTCACCCGCGACTGGATCGCTATGCGCAGTGGTTGTGCCCAGTGCTTGACGTCTTTGGATCCTCGTATCACTGGAGCTTGCGCCAAGTCGAATACTCCACCGACCTGATGTTTCGCAGTGAGCAGATATTGGTTCCACTGTATGACGCCATTTCGCGCCAAGCGGTCTTGGCCGCCAACGCAGAACGCGTCTCCAGCTTTCTGGGCAAGAAAGTCACGCCACAACTGGCCCAGGAGATCGGTTCCCGGTTGTCCACCCGTATCGAGGGGCGCTGCATCAAGCACACCATGGGCGCCGCTGGCGTCAAGGTGTATGACAAATTCTCCCGCGTACTGCGGGTCGAAACGACCGTCAATGACGTGAGTTTCTTCAAACACCACCGCAAGGTGGAACACAAGGACAGGCACGCCACCCGAGAATTGGCGCCCCTGAAGAAGACAATCTATAGCCTGATCGACCTGCGCGACATCCTGCTCGGCTGCAACCAACGTTACCTGGCGTTCCTCTCCAGCCTCGATGACCCCAGTGCCGGCGAGCGTGACTTGGAGCGATTGAGCATGCCACGGTTGGGGGCGGCTCCCGGTGTCAAAGGGGTGAACTTCTTTGATCCTGCCGAGAAAGCCTTGCTGCAAACCATGCAACGCGGCGAGTTCAACATTCACGGTTGGCGTCGTGCCGATCTTCTCAGCTATCTGAAGCTCACTCCGTCCGCCATGTCGCGCCAACTTGCCCGACTGCGTACGCTCGGCTTGATCAAGAAAGTCACTCATACCTATCGCTACTACCTCACTCGATTGGGACGTTCAGTCGTCGCTGCGGCCTGCTCATTGACCCGCTTCAACATAGTGCCAACCATGGCTTGCGCATCCTGAATTCTTCTCATGATTTGTGATGATTGAACTGGTTAGTGACTAACAAGCGCGGATGTCTGTCGCACCACCGGCTGCTCACCTTTGTCGCCGAAGCCCGCATGGTTGCAAACTTCTGGCTTCTCTGGGAGTCCTGCTGGAATCCGTTCTTGCCGCTCGATGAGCAAGGACATGTCCAGTTGCCGGAATAGCCGGCTGGCGGTTATTCCTTTGCCGCCTCGAAGCGCCCGAGTTCCTCACGGGTGTTGATGTTCGCAAAGGCTTCGGCCTCGTCGTCGAAGGCGACCTCGACAACATTCAGCGTCGAATACCAGCGCTCGAACTTACGTTCGCGGCGTTCGAGAAACTCGTCCAGATGCGGCAGCACCGCGCGTTTGCACAAGCAGAATACCGGGTGCGGCTGGTTGAAAGTGCGAGCGACGGCGATTTCCGCATCTGTCGCGGTCAACGCCGAAAACAGGCGAAAAACCAGATCGGCCGGCAGGAAGGGCGAATCGCAGGGTGCGGTGGCCACCAGCGGGTGCATCGCAACCGCCAGCGCGGCGTGCAGGCCGGCCAGCGGACCGGCAAATCCGTGAATCCGGTCGGCCTCGACACGGAGACCAAACTCAGCGTAGCGTGCGCTGTTCTGGTTGGCATTGATCAGCAGTTCATCGACCTGCGGCGCGAGGCGCTCGATGACATGCGTGACCAGCGGTCTGCCATCGAGCAGTTGCAGACCCTTGTCCACGCCGCCCATGCGCCGGCCGAGTCCACCAGCCAGGATGACTCCGGTGATTTTCAGGCGCATCGGATCGGCTGCTCCTCGCCGGCGACGTAATACCAGCGCCCTTCCTCGCGAACGAAGTGGCTGAGTTCGTGCAGGCGATGGCCTCGACCGGCTATGCGGTAGCGGGCGATGAATTCGACGGTGGCGTGGGCTTCGTCCTGTTGCTGGTGGCTCTTGACTTCGAGGCCCAGCCATTTGGTGTCCATCGTTTCGGCGAGGTTCAGCGAAGATGGCCGGGTCGACGCATGCCAGGTCGACAGCAGGTAAGGCTCGAGTCCCAGGACATAGGCGCTGTAACGCGAGCACATCAACGCCGCGGCGCTCGCGGCATTTTCGGCGCCGGAATGAAGTCGACCGCAACAGTCCGCATATTGCTTATCCAGCCCGCGCCCCGAAGGAAGCACCCCTGGGGTGCAGGGGCAGGCGCTCACTTCTCGTCGGCGACCTCGCCGCCCAGCGCTTCGACGATCTGCGGCAGGAAGCGCGACAGTTCGCCGGTCATCAGCGCGAAGTCGGCGTCGAACTGCTCGTCGGCATGTTCGGCGCTTTTCTCGGCTTCCTCCTTGAGCAGGTCGAGGAAGGTGAGGCGCTTGATTTCGAGCTTCTCGCTGATGATGAAGGATATCCGGTCATCCCAGGTCAGCGCCAGGCGCGTCGGCAGCTTGCCGCTCACCAGATGCGCCTTGATCTCGTCGCCTTCCAGCGGGTGACGGACGTAGCGGACCGCTGCCTTTTCGTCGCCGGCGGCCATCAGTTCGCAGTCGCGGTCGATCGTGAACCCGGCCGGCGCCTCGCCGCTAGCCAACCAGTCGGCCATCGCCGCAGTTGGCGAAAGCTGCGTATGAAGCAGTGTCAGCGGGAAATCGTCGAGGCAGTGACGCAAATGCTCGATAGCCTCCTCGGCCTTGGCCGGGCTGCTGGCATCAACGCACAACCAGCCGTTTTGCGAATCGATCCAGACGAAGGTCATGCGGCGCCGGGTAAAGGCCCGCGGCATCAGTTCCTCGGTGATGCGCTCGCGCAACTCCTTCAGCTGCTTGCGGCCGGGTGCGTAGCCCTGCTGCGCCTCCATTGTCTCGGCCCGCTCCTGCACTTCTTCGTTGATCACCGCCGAAGGCAGCAGGCGTTGTTCGACAGAGAGCGCCAGCAGCCACTGGCGACCAAGCGAAAAGACCAGCGCGCCATCCTTGCGCGGCGCTACCCAGCCACGGCTGGCCGGTTGGTTGCTCGGGCATTTGACAAACGGGCCGCGCGCCAGTTGTTCTTCGAGTTTGGCCAGGTCGACGTTCCACGGTGTCGGCAGGCGGTATAGCTGCAGGTTCTTGAACCACATAATTGAATTTCCGAAGTGTTTGTATCCGGGTGCGGGCCGCACCATGCGGACTGAAAAGACCGAGATTTTAGCAGTCCGCCAGGCTCGCCGCATCGCCTTTGAATGCTAGACTTGCGCCATGCGTCCGGGTGTGCGTCTCGTTTTGCTGCTGATACTGTCGATTGCCCTGCGCGGGCTATCAGGGGCTGCCTATGCCCTGCCGTTACCGGCAATTCAGGCAGACTTTGCTGTGGCGCAATCATCCGTGATGGCTGATTGTCCGGACCACGCAGCGAACGATGCGACTTTGGCGCATGCACACCACCAGCTTGGCGACAAGGCCTGCCAGATCAGTTGCGACCTCGCCGTGTCACCCGCCTTGCCGGCCAAGCCGGCGCTGCTCGCCGACCCGACTCCGGGTGGAGTGATTCCGATCCGCTGCACGCTGGCGCTTGGCCCGGCACTGCCGCCCGACAACCCGCCCCCGATTCACTGATTCTCCCCTGCCTGTTTCAATCCGCCCGGCACCTGCCGGCGCGGCTTTACCCCTTGCATTGGAGAATCATCATGTCCATGACGCATTACATGCAGTTGCTGGCCACCAATCAGCCCTGGAACCTGATCTTGTTCATGGCGGTCCCGGTCATTCTTGCCGAAACCGTCGTCATCACCGAGTTGTTCATCCTCTTTTCGCGCCAGTTGCACGGCACGGTACGCAGCATCAACCGGACTGCGAGCATTGCCGGCGGCATCTACTTCGTCGGCGTCTTTGTTTATCTGCTGTTCACCGCCGTCATCCCGCTGACTCAGGGCGGCCTATGGCGTGGCCCGGCCGACCTGATCGCGGTTGGTGCCTACCTGCTCGGCGTCGTGCCCTTGCTCGGGCTGGCGCTGCTTGATCTCGGTGTTACCGGACGCGGCCTGAACGATGAACAGAGGCTGAAGTGGCACGCGATGTGGGCGGCGGTATTTCTGGTCGTCGCGCACGTCGCGATGATCTTCGGGATGCTCGACCCGAACGTGCTGCAACCCGGCGTCACCACGATGGAGCCGGGCACCATGCACGGCCACTAGATTGCCAGCTTAGCGCCTGAAGAAAATGACGTCCCAGACCCCGTGCCCGAGACGCAGGCCGCGGTTTTCGAACTTGGTCAGCGGCCGGTAGGTGGGACGCGGGGCGAAGCCGTTGGTCGAATTGACCAGTGACGGCTCGGCGGAAAGAACTTCCAGCATCTGCCCGGCGTACTCTTCCCAGTCGGTGGCGCAATGGAAATAGCCGCCCGGCTTCAGGCGCGCTGCGAGAAGTGCGACGAACGGCGGCTGGATCAGCCGGCGCTTGTTGTGGCGCGCCTTGTGCCACGGGTCGGGGAAGAAGATGTGTACACCGTCAAGTGAGCCTTCCGGCAACATGTCGCGCACGACTTCAACGGCGTCATGCTGGCAGATGCGCAGGTTGGTCAGTTCGCGCTCGACGATCTGCTTGCACAGCGCGCCGACGCCCGGCAAGTGCACTTCGACGCCGAGATAATCGTTGTCGCGGTTGTCAGCGGCAATCTGCGCCGTCGTTTCGCCCATGCCGGTGCCGATTTCGAGAATTTTCGGGGCATTTCGCCCGTAGACCGCAACAAGGTCAATCGGCTTTGCGACGTAGGCAATGCCAATCTTCGGCATCAGTTCCGCGTAGTGGCGTTGCTGCGCTTCCGACATGCGCCCGGCACGGCGCACGTAACTCTTGATGTGACCGTGATCCTCGCCGGCCCGGCCGGCGTTGTAGACGCCGTCGCTCACGAACCGATCAGTCCGCTGGTCGGCGACGACGGATCGGCGGAATAGAGCTTGCGCGGCATGCGCCCGGCCACATAAGCCTCGCGGCCGGCCTCAATGCCCTTTTTCATGGCGCTCGCCATCAGCACCGGATTCCTGGCGTGGGCGATGGCGGTATTCATCAGCACACCGTCGCAACCGAGTTCCATTGCGATGGTGGCGTCGGACGCGGTGCCGACGCCGGCATCGACGATGACCGGTACCTTGGCGCTGTCGATGATCAGGCGCAGGTTCCACGGGTTCAGGATGCCCATGCCGGAGCCAATCAGCGAGGCCAGAGGCATCACGGCGGCACAGCCGATCTCTTCGAGCATCTTGGCCTGGATCGGGTCGTCGGAGCAGTAGACCATGACCTGGAAACCATCCTTGAACAGCGTTTCCGTAGCCTTCAGCGTTTCCGGCATGTTCGGGAACAGGCTGGTCGGGTCGCCCAGCACTTCGAGCTTGCACAGCGGATGGCCGTCGAGCAGTTCGCGCGCCAGGCGCAGCGTGCGCACCGCGTCATCAGCCGTGTAGCAACCGGCGGTATTGGGCAGGATGGTGAATTGCGAGAGCGGCAGCGCGTCGAGCAGGTTGGGCTGGCTCGGGTCCTGGCCAATGTTGGTGCGACGGATCGCCACGGTGATGATCTCGGCACCCGAAGCATCAATGGCCGCCCGGGTTTCAGCGAAATCCTTGTACTTGCCGGTACCGACCAGCAGTCGGGAACGATACGCCTTGCCGGCGATAGTCAGTTGATGCATGAGTGTTCTCTCTTTGCTTAGCCGCCGCCGACGGCGACGACGATTTCAAGTTGGTCACCGGCCGCGAGCAGGGTTGCCGCGTGCTGGCTCTTGGGGACAATCTCGCCGTTGCGCTCGACGGCAATGCGTTTGCCCGTGTAGCCAAGCTGCTCGATGAGCGCGGCGACAGTCAGGGTTTCAGTAATCTGGCGTGTTCCGCCATTGATGATGATGTTTGGCATGAGACTATTTTAGCAAGTCGCGCGGCTTCCTCGGGACGCTCCTGAAAAGCCTGTCGTAGAGCCGGTTGGGAAGGACGCGCAGGAGTTTGGCGATGACACTCATCTGCCACGGAATCACCGTATAGCTCATGCCGCGTTCGATGACCCGCACAAAACGCCGGGCGGCCTCGTCCGCCTCGAGCAAAAAGGGCATTTTGTAGCGGTTGACCGCAGTCAGGGGTGTCTTGATGAAGCCGGGCGCGATGGTCACCACCTTGATTCCACAGGGCTGCATCTCGAGACGCAAGCTTTCGAGGTAGCTGATCGTCGCCGCCTTCGAGGCCGAATAGGCCTCGGCGCCCGGCAGTCCGCGAATCCCGGCGACCGACGCGATGCCGACCAGGCGCCTGTCGCCGCCGCCCGCCCGCATCGCCGCGATGAACGGCGCGAAGGTCGCGGCCATGCCGAAAACGTTGATGTCCATGATCCGGCGAAATGTATCGAGATCTTCCGCGTGTTCGGTCAGCGTTCCGGCCGATACTCCAGCGTTGGCGATGACGATATCGGCGACGCCGAAGCGGGCAATGAAGTCCGCGGCCGCCGCGCGCAGGGCCGGCGCATCACGGACGTCGAGCGAGTAGGTGGCATGCCTGCCACCCAGACGCTGATTCAGTGCCTCGAGCAAAGCGGCCCGCCGCGCCGCCAAGCCAAGGGTCGCCCCCTGGCCCGCGTAGTAAACGGCAAGCGCCTCGCCGATACCCGACGAGGCGCCCGTGATGAATACCTTCAACGCCAACTATTTCTTGCCGGCCTTCTCGCCGCGCGCCTTGGCGATCAACTTGTCGGTGGTGGCCAGCACCTCGTTGAAGCCGCTGCCGCCGACCAGGTACTTGCCGTCAACCGCCACCGCCGGCACGCCCTGGATCTTGTAGGCCTGCGCCAACTGGTCGCCGCGCTTGACCTTGCTCATGACGCCAAACGAATTGAAGGCTTCGGTGAATTTCTTCTGATCGACACCCTTCTTGGCGACCCATTCGACGATCGACTTTTCCTCGAACAGGTTGAGGCGATCGTTATGGATCGCCTTGAACACTTCGCCGTCGAGACGGGCCAGGTCGCCGGTCGCTTCCAGCGAATAGTAGATCCTCGCGAGATTTGCCCAGGCAGCACGGCCAAAGGTGATAGGCACCCGCTTGAAGACGACATCACCCGGCAGTTTGGCCGCCCAGGTGGAAATCTGCGGATGGAAATCGCTGCAGTGCGGGCACCCGTAGCTGAAGAATTCGAGCACCTCGATCTTCGCTGGATCGTCAGTCGGCTGGGCTGGCGAAACCGGAGTGTAATCCTTGCCGGCAGTCTGAGCCAAGGCAGGAACGCCGACAGCCAGCGCGGCGGCGACGGTAACACCGAGAAAAGTACGACGGGCAAATTGCATTGTTTACTCCTTGCTCTTGACAACCTGGGCTTCGATACCGTCTCTGGCCAGTTCGGCGCGGACCTTGTTCAGTTCATCGCTCTTGGTGTACGGGCCGACCCGGACGCGGTAGTAGGTCTTGTCCTGCACCATCACCTGTTGCACGACGGCCTCCACTCCCATGAACGCAAGTTTGGCTTTCTGGTTGTCGGCATCATGCGGGGTACTGAAGGAACCGGCCTGCAGGAAGAGCGGGGTCTTGCTCTCCTTGGACTCCACCTTCGCTTCCTCCTTCTTTTCCTCCTTCTTCGGCTCTTCCCTGGCGACCGGTTTTGGTGCCTTGTCCGGGACGGCGTTAGACTTGCCCGGCAGGATGTCGTAGAACTGGAAGCGTTTTTCGGGAATCGGGTCCCCCGGCTTGCCCGGTAGCGTTATCGGCAGTGGCGGCTGGGCATCACCGGCCGGCGCCACCGCCTTGACGCCATTGACCTTGCCACCTTCCGGCGGAGGTGTCTGCGTCATCACCTGCTTGTTGAAGGGCAGCGGCGACTTGTTCATGGTCCACACCACCCCGGCGGCGATAACGACCCCGATCACGAGGCCGATGAACATACCGATCAGGGTACCGCCGCGCGCCTTCTTCCTTGCCGGCTGGTTCTTTTTGGGTTTCAGGTCACGACTCATGGTTTTTCCTCACATCGATTCCGGGCAGCTGACACCCAGGATTCCCAGACCATTGCGGATCACCTGGCGGACCGCCGCGGCCAGCGCGACACGCGCATCGCGCAGCATGGCATCTTCGACCAGCATACGTTCGGCGTTATACCAGCCATGGAACTCGCCGGCCAGATCCTTAAGGTAGAAGGCGATCAGATGCGGCGCCAGGTCACGCGCCCCATTCTCGACGACATCGCGGAAATCGGCCAGCTTGTTGGCGATGGCCAGTTCGCGGGGGCTGTCGAGGCGCTTCAGATCGGCAACGGCGAGCGATGCAAAATCGCCGTCCCACTGCGCGATCACCGAGCAGATGCGGGCATGCGCATACTGGATGTAATAGACCGGGTTCTCGTTGGTCTGGCTCTTGGCCAGATCGAGGTCGAAATCGAGGTGCTGGTCGGACTTCCTGAGCGCGTAGAAGAAACGGCAGGCGTCGTTGCCGACCTCCTTGCGCAGTTCGCGCAGCGTAACAAACTCGCCGGAGCGCGTCGACATCGATGCCTTCTGGCCGTTGCGATAGAGGACGGCAAACTGGACCAGCGCCACCTGCAGCCTGTCGGCATCGAGACCGAGCGCCCTGACGGCGCCGCTGACGCGCGGGATGTAGCCGTGGTGATCGGCACCCCAAATGTTGATGACCCTGTCGAAACCGCGCTCGAACTTGTTGAGGTGGTAGGCAATGTCGGAGGCGAAATAGGTGTACAGGCCGTTCTCGCGCTGCACGACGCGGTCCTTTTCATCGCCGAAGGCGGTCGACCGGAACCAGCGGGCGCCGTTCTGCTCGTAGAGATGGCCGTTCCGCCCGAGCAGGTCGACGCAACGCGCGACCAGTCCGGTATCGAAAAGCGCTTTTTCCGAGAACCAGACATCGAATTCGACGCCGAACTCCTCCAGATCGTCGCGACAGTCGGCCAGCTGTTCGGACAGCGCATGCTGATGCACGTAGGGCCAGTCCGGGCCGAGCAGATCCTTGGCCCGGGCGATCAGGGCATCGAGATGGAATTCGCGCTGCTGCCTGGCCTCGTCGTCGGCGCGGTCGGCCTGCGGCAGGCCGGGGACGCCGGCCATCACCACGGTGGCGGGATGGAGGTACTTGTCGCCGTGCGCCGCCGTCAGTTGCCCTGCCATGTCGCGGACATAGGTGCCCTGATAGGCATTGGACGGAAAGGGCACGACGACGCCGTGTTGCTCGAGGTAACGCAGCCAGGTCGACAGCGCGAGGATGTCCATCTGCCGCCCTGCATCGTTGACGTAATACTCGCGCGTCACATCCCAGCCGGCGAAGGCCAGCAGGTTCGCCAGGGACGCGCCATAGGCGGCGCCGCGCCCGTGGCCAACGTGTAGCGGGCCGGTCGGGTTGGCGGAAACATACTCTACCTGCACCTTCTGCGCGCCGCCGAGGTGCGAGCGCCCAAACTTGTCGCCCGCAGCCAGCACGGCGCTGACGACATTGACCTTGGCCCGCGCATCGAGCGTGAAGTTGATGAATCCCGCCCCCGCCACCTCGGCCTTGCTGACCAGCCCCGAAGCCGGAAGCTCGGCCAGCAACAGCCTGGCGACTTCGCGCGGGTTCTTCCGCAGTACCTTGGCCAGTTGCATTGCCAGGTTGGTGGCAAAATCGCCATGCGTCGGGTCGCGCGGTCGTTCAATGTGGATCGGCGTTCCGGTCGCCGCCGGCGCAACGCTTGCCAGCGCCCGCCGTAGCAGTTCGGTCAGCAGGGATTTGACATCATGGGCCATTGATTCGCTGCGGGAAAGGCAAATGGCGATTATACGCCGTGGGTGCCAGGGTATTGCAAAATGCCCCGACCGCGCGAGGCCAATTGCCACCCTGCGTGTTAACATGCTCGATTGGCTTTCTTCATGCCCGTTCGCGCCCCCTTTTCCTCATGCGCCTCTTCCGCCTGCTCAAGATCGCCTCCGTCGCCAGTCGCTTCGGGCTGGACGAAATGGTGCTCGAACTTGAGCCGAGCGGGCGTCTGGTCCGCGTTGCCAATGTGCTGCAGTTCTGGCGCGACCTCTCCGCGCCGCGGGCAGCACGATTGCGCATGGCGCTGGAGGCGCTGGGGCCGATTTTCGTCAAGTTCGGACAGGTGCTGTCGACCCGTCGCGACCTGCTGCCGACCGACATCGCCGACGAACTCGCCAAACTGCAGGATCAGGTGCCGCCATTCGATTCGCATCTTGCGCTGGCGGAAATCGAGAAGGCGTATCACCGTCCGGCAAACGACGTGTTTGCCGAATTTGACCCGATACCGGTCGCTTCGGCCTCGATCGCCCAGGTTCACTTCGCCCGGCTGAAGGAAGAGGATGGCGGTCACGAAGTCGCGGTCAAGATCCTGCGCCCGAACATGCTGTCGGTCATCGAGCACGACCTCGCTCTGCTCGACACCTTCGCCGTTCTGCTTGAAAGACTGTGGTCGGATGCCCGGCGCCTGAAGCCACGCGAGGTGGTCGCCGAGTTCGCCAAATACCTGCGCGATGAACTCGACCTCATGCGCGAGGCCGCCAATGCCTCGCAATTGCGCCGCAACTTCACCAAGTCGACGCTGCTGATCGTGCCCGAGGTTTACTGGGACCACTGCACACGGACCGTCATGGTCATGGAGCGCATGAAGGGGATACCGATTTCGCAGATCGACAGGCTGCGGGCCGCTGGCATCAGCCTGCCGAAGCTCTCGGCGGCCGGCGTCGAGATCTTTTTCACGCAGGTCTTCCGCGACGGCTTTTTCCATGCCGACATGCATCCCGGCAACATTTTCGTCGCCCCGGACGGCCGCTACATCGCCGTCGATTTCGGCATCGTCGGTACGCTGACCGACAGCGACAAGAACTATCTGGCGCAAAACTTCCTCGCCTTCTTCCGTCGCGACTACAAGCGCGTCGCCGAGGCGCACATTGAGTCCGGCTGGGCGCCCAAGGATACCCGGGTCGATGAATTCGAGTCCGCCATCCGCTCGGTCTGCGAGCCCATTTTCGACCGCCAGCTAAAGGATATTTCCTTCGGCAAAGTCCTTCTCCGTCTGTTCCAGACGTCACGCCGCTTCAACGTCGAGATCCAGCCGCAACTGGTCATGCTGCAGAAGACGCTGCTCAACATTGAGGGCCTTGGCCGCCAGCTCGACCCGGAACTCGACCTGTGGACGACCGCCAAGCCCTTTCTCGAGCGCTGGATGAGCGAACAGGTCGGCCAGCGCGGCATGCTGCGCGCCTTGCAGCAGGAAGCCCCCTACCTGGCGCGCACCGTGCCGCAACTGCCGCGCCTGATTCATCGGGCGCTGGCGCGCGAACCGTCGGCCGACCTGCAGGTGCAACTCGAACGCCTGATCGCCGCTCAAAAACAGCAGAGTCACTGGCTGGCCGCAATCGCGCTGCTGCTGGCGGCACTGATCGGCCTGTTGCTCTACTGAAACCTGATGCCGCCTCCTTCCCTAGATACCTACACCGAGCAAGATCTGCGTGACTGGCTCGGCCAGCGCGAACTGGACAAGGCGCACGCTTATGTTGATGTCGTGGATGATCTCGAAATCACGCCCGAATTCATCCGTGCTGTCGTTCCCGGCAGCGCTCGCAAACCCTATCTGGCGATGGCGAAGCTGGTTACCGGCCGGCTCGGCGTGCCGGTCCTGTTCAGCAACTGCAGCTGCCCGGTCGGCAGCCACTGCAAGCACGTCGCGGCCATGCTGCTGCGCGCCATCACCGAGCGCGACATCCCGGATCGCGTCAGTCCCGGCGTTCTGTCGTGGGTTGAGGATCTGCGCCGCGCGTCGATCGCCGTGGCCAAGAAGAAGGCGCGTCCGTCCGGTGCCCGCCAGCAGCTTTTCTACATGCTGAAATGGACGCCTGACCAGCGCCATTTCGGAATCGAGATCGCCAAGGGCAAGTTTCCCGACAGCACCGAGGAATGGTGGAACATCGAACGCGCGCTGGTCAATCCGCCGCAATTCGTCAACGAGGAAGATCTCAGCATCCTGCGCGCCTTGTGGGCCGACCGCCTACATGAAACCGTCGGGCTGCGCGCCTTCGGCCTCGGGCCGCGGCACGGCGCCCAGGTTCTCGAGCGCCTGGCGCGCAGCGGCCGTCTCTATGTGGATAGCGGCGACGGTCTACCGCTAAGCGAGGGGGGCCCGCGCCCGGCCCGGGTCGGCTGGCGCGTCGACGCGCGCGGCCAGCAGAGACCGCGACTGATCGCCGAACCGCCGGCGGCGCTGGTCGTCCCGTTGCTGCAGCCACCGTGGTATGTCGATCTCGGCGAAAGCGAGGCCGGCCCGCTCGAGGTGGCCGGCAATCCGGCAGTGATCAGCCGGCTGTTCAGCCTGCCGCCACTCTCGGCCAAGGAAGCGGCGGTCGTCGCCCAGACCCTGGCGGAACTCGCCCCCGAATTGCCGAAACCGGCAGAGGACGCGACGATCCACCTGCGCATCGTCGATGCGCCGCCGCAGCCAGTCCTCCAACTCGACACCGTCCAGACCCACGGCAACCGCGCCTGGCGCGGCTATGCAAGCAGCCTGACCGGCGACGCTTTCGATATTGCGCAACCACTCTTCCGCTATGCCGACGTCGATGTCCGGCCAAGCGAGCACCACGAGTTCATTACCCTGCCGGAAGGCGAGACGGTCCACCTCAAGCGGCGGCCCGAAGCCGAAAGGGAGTCCCTGCAGGCGTTGACCGCAGCTGGCTTCGAGAAGATTCCGTCGCACACCCTCGATACCTTCGGCCGCCCACCGGAAGGGATCTTCGGGCTGGCCAGCGAACAAGCCTGGATCGTCTTCATGCGCGAGGGCCGCGATGCCATGCGCACCGCCGGCTGGCAGGTCGAATACCCGGAAGATTTCCGCCACCACTTGCTCGAAGTCGATGGCTGGGAAGCCGATCTCGTCGCGTCCGACAACGGCTGGTTCGATCTCGACATGGGCATCATCGTCGACGGTCAGCGCCTGGCGCTGGCTCCGCTGCTCGCCACGCTGTTCCGCCGCGATGCCCGCTGGCTCGACAGCGCGCTGATCGACGCCATTGCCGACGACGAGCCGATCGAACTCCAGACCGCGCTGCGTCAGCGCGTTCGCGTCCCGGCCAGCCGCATCAAGCCGCTGGCGGCGACGCTGATCGATCTCTTCGACGGTTTTGCCGGCGGCGACACGTTGCGCGTCTCGCGCTTCGACGCGCCGCGCTTGGCCGAGATCAACGACACCAGCCGCTGGCGGTTCAAGGGCCAGGGCGACATCCTGGCACTGGCCGACCAGTTGCGCGCCGCCCAAGGCGTATCGAGCATCGCTTCGCCGGCCGGCCTGCGCCTCGAATTGCGCGATTACCAAAAAGAGGGGCTGGCCTGGCTGCAGTTCCTGCGCGAGCAGAACCTCTCGGGCATCCTGGCCGACGACATGGGCCTTGGCAAAACCGCCCAAACGCTGGCCCACCTGCTGCTCGAAAAGGAGGCTGGGCGCCTCGACAAGCCGGCGCTAATTGTCCTCCCGACCTCGCTGATCTTCAACTGGAAGCACGAGGCGGCGCGCTTCGCGCCCGACCTGTCGGTGCTGTCGCTACACGGCCCGGAGCGCAAGCAGCGCTTTGCGGAGATCGCCGAACACGACGTCGTGCTTACTACCTATCCGCTGCTCTGGCGCGACGCCGACGAACTGATGCGGCATAGCTACCACCTGCTCATCCTCGACGAGGCGCAGACTGTCAAGAACGCCCAGAGCCGCGGCGCCGAAGCGGTGCGCAAGATTGATACCCGGCACCGCCTGTGCCTGACCGGTACGCCGCTGGAGAATCATCTCGGCGAGTTGTGGAGCCAGTTCGACTTCCTGCTGCCCGGCTTTCTCGGCGGCGGCCGGCAGTTCGCCAGGCACTGGCGGACGCCGATCGAAAAACAGAACGACAACCGGCGCCGCGACCTGCTCGCCCGCCGCATCCGGCCCTTCATCCTGCGCCGCAAAAAGGAAGATGTCGCGCAGGAGTTGCCGCCGAAGACCATCATCGTGCGCAATGTCGAACTCGAAGGCGGGCAACGCGACCTCTACGAGACGGTACGCGCGGCGATGGACGCCAAGGTGCGTGACGAAATTGCCAGCAAGGGCTTCAGCCGCAGCCAGATCGTCATCCTCGACGCACTCCTGAAGCTGCGCCAGGTCTGCTGCGACCCGCGCCTGGTCAGGGCCAGTTCGGCGCGCAAGGTCAGGGAACGCGCCAAGCTCGACCTGCTGATGGCGATGCTGCCGGAACTGGTCGATGAAGGCCGGCGCATCCTCGTCTTCTCGCAATTCACCAGCATGCTGGCGCTGATCGAGCATGAACTCGTCGCCAGCGGCCTCGACTACGCGCTGCTTACCGGCGACACCGGCGACCGTGAAAAGCCGATCAGCCGCTTTCAGGCCGGTGAAGTTCCGATCTTCCTGATCAGCCTGAAGGCCGGCGGGGTCGGCCTCAACCTGACCGCCGCCGACACCGTCATCCACTACGATCCGTGGTGGAACCCGGCGGTCGAAAACCAGGCCACCGACCGCGCCCACCGCCTCGGGCAGGACAAGCCGGTGTTCGTCTACAAGTTGATCGTCAGCGGCAGCATCGAAGAGAAGATTCTCGCGCTCCAGGAACGAAAGGCCGAACTGGCCGCCGGCATACTCTCCGAGGATCGCGGCGTCGAACTCAAGTTCGGCACTGATGACCTGGCAGCATTGTTCGAGCCGCTGCCGGGGTAACTAACAGGATCGGCCGGATGAATATGACTGGCTCGGTTCGACCCGCGGCTACTCTTCGGGGTAAGGCTAACTGAGTCAGCTCCCAGCCCCAATGCCGTTACATGCCAAATGCAACGAGGCAGACCACATACTGCGCTTTGCTGCCGTTTCCAGTAGGGCGTGATTTACATTTCCTAATCTGGCAATTGTTTGATGCTGGGCTAATTCTCCCCTAATTCTTCTTCACTAACTTCATGTCTATGCGAATGTCGCGGTTCTTGAAGGAGAAGCATCATGAAACACAAACTGTATCTGGCAGAGTTTATTGCCCTGTCTGCCGCCGCTATCGGCATTGCTCATGCGGCGCAACCCACTGAGAACGACGCTCTGGCGATTAGCGGGGCGAAGATAGATATGGTTCAGGCCGTCAAAGCGGCCGAACAGCACACCGGTGGCAAAGCTGCCCGCGCCGACTACGAGCATCACAAAGGCCAGTGGGTTTTTGATGTCGAAGTGGTGAATGGCAGGAAGGTCATGGACGTGAAGGTCGATCCGACCAGTGGCCAGGTGATCCTGGCCACTGAGGACAAGGCCGATCATGACGACGACGATTAACCGTCTTGGCCAACGCAATGAGGCCGGGTTGGCGGATGCCAGCGCCACTCTCGCACTTGGCGAACATCAAGCCGTACTGCTCGACCTTGGACTACCCAAGCGTGACGGACTGGAAGTGCTGCGTCGTCTGCGCCAGACGGGCAATTCAGTGCAGGTCGTCGTCGTCACCGCCCGCGACGGCGTCGATGACCGGATCAAAGGACTCGATTACGGTGCCGATGATTACCTGGTCAAGCCCTTCGCTGTCAGCGAACTTTTGGCTCGGTTGCGCGCGGTGGTGCGGCGTCAGGGCGGACAGGCGACACCCGTCCTCAGCAATGGCAAGCTTAGCCTCGACCCGGCTACCCGCGAAGCACATTGTGGGGAGGTGACTGTATTACTGAGCGCTCGTGAGTTTGCCCTGCTGCATGCGCTGTTGCTGCGTCCCGGCGCGATAGTGTCGCGCGGGGAACTGGAGGAGCGTATTTACGGATGGAATGAGGAAGTGGAAAGCAACGCCGTCGATTTCCTGATCCACGGCGTACGCAAGAAATTCGGTGCCGGCGCCATCAGGAACGTGCGCGGTGCCGGCTGGATGGTGGATAAAACGGCATGAAGCGTTCATTGCAAAGCCACCTAAGCCTGATGTTGGGCGGCGCCGTGTTGATTGCGGCGCTGGTTGCTGCACTGGCCTCCTTCATCCTGGCATATTCCGAAGCCAAGGAGTTCCAGGACGACATGTTGCGACAGGTCGCCGAGTTGTATGGCGACGCGGCACAAGTTGGCGTTCGAAGTAACGCTGGCGTCGGTGGTGATCCGGAGTCCCGTATCCTGATCCTGCACTTGCCCGGCAGCCGCCCTCCAGCATGGCTGGCCGCTGATCTGAAGGCCGGTTTTCATACGCTGGATACGGACTCGGGCCGGTTGCGCGTTTATATCCATGATAATGCAACAGGTGCGCGCACCGTGCTGGCTCAGCCCACGGAGGTACGTGACGAAATCGCGGTCAACAGCGCCCTGCGTACCCTGATTCCTTTGCTCCTCCTGTTGCCGCTGCTGGCATGGCTGGTGGTGCGCATCGTGCGGCGGGGGTTCGTGCCAGTCGCCAGACTCTCGGCAAGTCTGGACGCGCAAGCCGCACAACGCCCACTGCCTCTCGTGGATGACGGTCTGCCAGACGAAATCAGGCCCTTCGTGCAGGCGATCAACCGCCTGTTGGAGCGCGTGAATCTACTGGTGACACAGCAGATGCGCTTTATCGCCGATGCCGCCCACGAACTACGCAGCCCACTCACCGCCTTGTCGGTGCAGGCGCAGAATCTCGACCGCGCCACCTCGCTGGCAGACATGCAGGCGCGAGTCGCACCCTTGCAGGCCGGCATCGAGCGGGCGCAACGCCTGACCGACCAACTCCTGAACCTGGCACGTATCCAGACAGGAGGTGCAGCAGAAACCGAGGTCGAGGTACCGGCTCTGGCGCGCGCGCTGATCGCCGAATTTCTTCCTCGGGCCGAGGCTGGGGGAATCGACCTGGGCCTCGATGAAAAAGCGCGCTTTTCGCTGCACGCAACCGAGGAAGCGCTACGCCTGATCCTGGCCAGTGCCTTGGACAATGCGCTGAAATACACGCCTGCCGGCGGTGAGGTGACGCTGCGCCTGCTGGCCGCTGGCGATGCCGTTTTTATCGAAGTCGTCGACACCGGCCCAGGCATTCCCCAGAACGAACGTAGCCGTGTGTTCGATGCCTTCTACCGCCTGCCGGGCGCGATTGGTACAGGCAGCGGCCTTGGCCTGGCCATCGCCCGTGAGGCGGCCATGCAGATGGGCGGCAGCATTGAACTGCGCACGCGCCAGGATCGCCCGGGGCTGGTGTTCAGCTACCGTCAGAAGCAGCATACATGATCAGCGCCTTCATTCTTTCCTACGGCTATCTGGCGGTCTTTGTCGGCACACTGCTGGAAGGAGAAAGCATCCTGCTCGCGGCCGGGTTCGCCGCGCATCGTGGTTTGCTCGACTTGCCCGTGGTAATCGTGGTGGCGGTTCTGGGCGCCACGCTGGGCGATCAACTGGCCTTCCTGCTAGGTCGCTGGAAAGGCCGGGCACTGATTGCACGCTTCCCTTCACTGGCAGAGCAACAGCCACGGGTTCATGAACTGCTGGAGGGTCACGCTACCCTTTTCATTCTGACATTGCGTTTCCTCTATGGGCTGAGAATTGCCGGGCCAATGCTCCTCGGAACAAGCAGAGTGGCGATCCTCCGCTTTGTGGTACTGAATGTGATTGGTGCCGTGGTGCGGGCATTGACGATCGGCGGGGCAGGTTATGCGTTCGGTTTGGTCATCAACACCGTGTTGGCCGACCTCAAACGCTTCGAGGAGGCCGTTCTGTTTGTGATACTTGCCGGCGGGGCAATACTCGGGATGTGGCGTCACTGGCGTGTCTGAAAAGTCATCAGGTTTTGGATCGAGAAGCTGTTGTTCGCGCTACTGCGACTTCCCGAAGCCGTAATGTCTCGCCTCAACTGACTGTTGCCTGACGATTTTCAGAGTACTACTTCTGCTTCTCGCCGAATTCTGCAGCCCTGGTGCCCCATCGACAACCAAAAATTGCCCGATTTCAGCCGTCGACCGCAACGGTGCCTCAGGCCATCAGAGTCGCTGCCATCGCCCGCTTGAGCGCGCCGCTCAGCGCCAGACGCACCGCCTGCTGGCGAACCTCGGCGCGGGTGCCGGCGAACTGGCAGGTCAGGGCCTCGCAGCCGCCGTCACGTCGCGCCCAGGCAAGGCAGACCATGCCCGCCGGCTTGGCGGGCGTGCCGCCGGTCGGGCCGGCGATGCCGGTAATAGCCACAGCCCACGTAGCCCGACTATGCTTCAGGGCACCCTGCGCCATTGCCCGCGCCGTCGCCTCGGAAACTGCGCCGTGACGTTCAAGCGTCGTCGCCGTCACTCCCAGCATTTCGACCTTGGCATCATTCGAGTAGGTCACGAAGCCGCGATCGAACCAGGCGGAACTTCCGGCAACGGCGGTCACCGCCTGCGCTACCCAGCCGCCGGTGCAGGATTCGGCGGTCGCCAGCCATTCCCCGCGGTTCAGCAACTCGCGGCCGAGACGTTCGGCAAGCATTTCGAGTTCAGACATAGTGCACAATTCTATACCCGTCCGCATCTTGATGCTCAAGCAACGTGACAATGTCTGTGACTTTCCCGACCGCCGCTGGCTGAACCTGTGCCTGCGGACCGTCCATCTGTCCGGAATCGTCCTGCCCGGCGTCGCTCTGCTCGGTGCTGGCGAAGTGACAGTCGCTGCCTGGCCACCCAGATTTTTAGCTGCTCCACCAACTCGCGGGGCGCAAACAGGGTTAGCATGAAACCTCTGCCCGGCACCCGGGTCAAACTCACTTTTTTAAGGAGAAACAGATCATGGGCATCTTGTGGACCATCGTTCTCGGTTTCGTCATCGGCGTCGTGGCCAAGTTGCTGCATCCGGGCAAGGAAAACATGGGCTTCATCGTCACCGTGCTGCTCGG
Organism: Candidatus Dechloromonas phosphoritropha; assembly: GCA_016722705.1. Lineage (NCBI taxonomy): Bacteria > Pseudomonadati > Pseudomonadota > Betaproteobacteria > Rhodocyclales > Azonexaceae > Dechloromonas > Candidatus Dechloromonas phosphoritropha. Next base: position 2,128,030 of record JADKGN010000004.1, read on the forward strand.
CATCGGCGGCTCTTTCCTCGCCGGCGTGATCGGCCAGTACTTCGGCTGGTATCAGGCGGGTGAAGGCGCCGGATTCATCGCCTCGGTCGTCGTCGCCATCGTGCTGCTCGTCATCTACGGCAAGGTACGCGGCGGTCAATCCGGCGGGTCCTGAGCAGGGTGCAGCGCAACATGAACGCTGCCACCGCCGATGCCGCTTGGGCCGACGCACGCGCGAGCAATCCGACCGAGTCGCTGCGCCAGGAGTGCCGCACCATGGCCCGCCGCCGCGCGGCGCTGGCGGCGGCAACGTCGCTGATCCCCATTCCCGGCATCGACCTGGCAACCGACCTCGCCCTGATGGCACGGTTGATCAATCGCATCAACGAACATTTCGGCCTTAGCGATGAACAGATCGGCCGGCTCTCGAAGCAGCGTCAGGCGCTGGTCTATCGCCTGCTCGCCGGGGCCGGCGGCACGCTCGCCGCCCGGCTGACGACACCGGTGCTGATTGGCCGCATCGTGCGCGTGGTCGGCCTGCGCCTGACGACAATGCAGGCGCTGCGTCTGGTGCCGATTACCGGCCAACTGGTCGCTGCCGGCATCGGCTACTGGTCGGTCAATACCGTGGCGATGCGCCATATCGCGCATTGCGAGCGCATCGTCGACGAACTGCAAGGCCACACCAAGGAACACTGAATACCATGCGCAAAGCCTGCCTCGCACTACTGACCGGTGCGCTGCTATGCACGACAGCCGGCGCCGCCACCACCGTCGACCTGACGGCCGAAGCGAGTCGCCCGGCAGCCAACGACATGGTACGCGCCACCGTGTTCGCCGAGGCGAGTGGTAACAACCCGGCCGAACTGGCGCGCCGCGTCAATCAGGAGATTGCCGAAGGACTGAAGGTCATCAAGGCCAAGCCCGGCATAACGGTCAAGAGCGGCCGCCAGAGCACTTTCCCGGTCTATGGCCAGAACCAGAAGATCGACAGCTGGCGCATTCACTCCGAGTTGATTCTCGAATCGCGCGACGTGGCAGCAGTTTCCGAACTGCTCGGCCAGTTGCAGCAGATGCGGCTGGCGGTCAGCGGCGTCAACCAGTTACCGACACCGGAAACACGCCGCAAGGTGGAAGACGAAGCGACGCGCGATGCCATCGCTGCTTTTCGCCAGCGTGCCGCAGTGGTCGCCGAGGTTCTCGGCAAGCCATACGTGATTCGCCACCTCAGCGTCCAGCAAAGCGGCCAGTTGCCGCCGATGCCGATGTTGCGCGCCAGGCGCGCGATGGCCGACGAGGCAGCGGCACCGATTCCGCTGGAGGCCGGTGAAAGCCTGGTGACGACGACAGTCAGCGGCCAGATCGAAGTGGCCGACTGAGCCCTACAATCCTTCGAACAACTGCACCTGTACGCTGCCGCCGGCCTGCACGCCGGCGCAATCTTCCGGCAGCACGATGAAACAGTTGGCTTCCGACATCGAGCGCAGCACGCCCGACCCCTGATTGCCGATAGTTTTTACCTGCTATTCGCCGTCGACCGCAACAACCCGCCCGCGCAGGTATTCGCGGCGCCCGGGCTGCTTCCTGATCGCGTTGGCTGCCGCAACGGTCAGCAGCGGGCGCACCGGCCCGGACAAGCTGAGCAGCGCGTCGAGCACAAACTGCGTGCAGCTCAGCGGCCGCGAATTCCTCCCGGTCCGTAGTGCGCTAGGGCGCATCCTCGCCGTCGACATCGTCGCACCGCACGATGTGCCGGCGCATGACAACTCGGCGATGGACGGCTACGCGGTCCCCTTCGACAGCCTTTCCGCCGAAGGTGAGACCAGGCTGAGCGTGGTCGGCACGGCTTTCGTCGGCAGAGCTTTCTCGGGTCTGGTCGGCAAGGGGCAGGCGGTGCGCATCATGACCGGCGCCGTACTGCCGGCTGGCGTCGATAGCGTCGTCATGCAGGAGGTCACGCGGGTCGAAGCGGATGCCGTATGCGTTCCCGCCGGCCAGCGCCAGGGTCAGAACATCCGCCGCGCCGGTGAGGATCTGGCGCGCGGCGCCGTCGGCCTGGCGGCCGGCAAACGCATTGGCCCGGCCGAACTCGGGTTGATCGCTTGGCTCGGCATGGCCGAAGTCGAGATCAAGCGGCGCCTGCGCGTCGCCTTCTTCTCGGCCGGCGACGAACTGGCCGCGATCGGCAAGCCATTGGCGCCAGGCGAGCTCTACGACAGCAACCGCTACACGCTGCACGGGCTGCTGACCCGGCTCGGCGCAGAAATTATCGACATGGGCGTCGTTCCGGACCAGCCGGAGCGGCTCGAAGCAACCCTGGCCGAGGCGGCGCAGGTCGCCGATGCGATCACAACCACCGGCGGGGTCGCGGTCGGCGAGGCCGATTTTGTCCGCGAGATTCTCGAAAAACTGGGCGAGGTCAGGTTCTGGAAGCTGAACATCAAGCCCGGACGGCCGATGGCCTTCTACAAGGTTGGCAAGGCCTGGCTGTTCGGGCTGCCCGGCAACCCGGTGGCGGTGATGGTCGGCACGACCTCTGCCAGCATGCGATCGCGAGCCTCGGCGGCCAACAGGGAGCGGCTTTCCGGAGCGCGCGAAGCGCGGGGGGAAATATCGGTCATGGCATCACCTCTTGGCATTGGGCAAGAAATCTTGCTGGCCGTCGGCGCGAAAGCTGGCAATCGCTTCCTGGCCGGCCGGCGAGGTCGGCCACCCGGCGAAACGCTCGGCGGCCGCCATGTTCAGCGTTGGCCCCATCCCGCTGCTGGTCTCCTTGTAACCGGGCAGACCCTTCGGATCAATGCCGGCTTTCTTCCACAGGCGCAGTTCCGCTGCATAAGTGCCGCTCTTGTCGCCGCGCTAAACGAACGACTGGCCGCTGGCGGCGATTGCCTTCAGCGCGTTGCCGGCGTTACGGATCTTCGCCGGATCGTCCTTTGGGACGATGAAGGCCAAGTTGTTGTACATCACATCCTGGCGGTAGCTGCCGTAGTCGTCGGCGACGAACTTGTCTTCGGCGGCGCGATCATGGGCGAACAGGACGTCGGCATCGCCGCGGCGGCCAATGTCGAGTCCCTGGCCGGTGTCGACGGCGACGACCAGGGTTTCCTCGGGTGAGTCATGCCGGCCAGCAGAGCGAGGAGCAGAATCAGCGATCGTGCAATGCGCCAATGCAGTTCTCCTTGCAAAACGGCCCACGCCGCCGGCGAGAACAGCAGGCCGTAGGCGCCGATCGGGCCGCTGCGCGAAAGCACGAGATTGATGAGTACGTCGACCACCGACGGCAGCCCTATCAGGGCATTGAGCGCCACGACCAGAGCACCGCGCTCGTGAAAGTCGGCCACCGCCAGCCAGGCGCCGGTGGTCGAAGTCCCCCAGCAGGCTGAGCGCTTCGAGCAGGGTTTCGGTCATGGGCTTGCCGCTGGCCGCACCAGGCGGACGGCCGGCGCATTGCGCGCATACCACCGGAGGCCAGAGCCCGGCGGCCGTGGACCAAGATGTGGAGTTGCGGGAGAAGCGATGCCTGGAGGAATGATCCGCGATGGCACGCGGACGGCAGGAAAGGCGGGGGCCAGCGCTGGCCCCCGCCATCCTCGATCAGGCAGTTTCGAGCAGTATTTCCTCGATACCTTGGGCTGTGCGCTTGCAGGCATTCAGCACGTCGTACTGCGCGAAATAGAAGCGGTTCATCTTCAACGCGTGCACCGTAGCGTCGTCGTCGCCTTCGTTCGCGAATAGCCGGGTCACCGCCGCAGTCATCGCCTGTCCGGCCTTGGCCCCGGCGTCGGCGATTTCATGGCAGAGTTTGGCGATGTCTTCCGGCTTTTCCTTGCCTTCGCTCAAGGCAATTACCGCCTTGTTCAGGCGCACGCAGGCATCGGCCGCCAGTGCCGCCATGGCGCGGCCTTCGCTCGTCGATTCCTCGATGCGGTAAATGCTTATGGCATTAGCAACGGTCTGCAGCTTGCTGAGCACCCTCTCCAGATTGAGAATCAGCGTGTGCAGCAGATCGCGACTGATCGGGGTGACGAAGGCTTCGTAGAGGACCTGAATGAAATCGTCCTTGATGCGGTCAGCGCTGGTCGCGTTGGCATTCACCTCGTCGATCAGGGGGGTGGCTTGGTCGGCCCCAGCGGCGGGATTGCCGAGACTGCTGACCAGCCGCGATGTGGCGTTTGCTCCGGCCACGACACGATCGGTATGAGCCGTCAAAAATGCGAAGAATTCACCGCGCTTCGGTAGAAAGTTACTTGACATGATCACCGTTCCTTATATTTATCAGAGGAAGCCCTTGCCCAGGTACCAGAAGAGCGCGGCAAGGAGGCCGGACGCCGGGATCGTGAGTGCCCACGCCACCATAAGGTTGGCGGTGATCGCCCAGCGCACCGCCTTGACATCCGAAGCCGCGCCGACGCCGATGATCGAGCCGGTGATGGTGTGGGTGGTGGATACCGGGATACCGCCGAAGGTCGCGAGACCGAGGGTAATTGCGCCGCCCATCGAGGCGCACGAGCCGCTCACCGAATTGAGCTTGGTGATCTTGGAACCCATGGTCTTGATGATACGCCAGCCGCCGAGATAGGTGCCCCAGGCGATGGCGCCGTAGCACGAATAGACGACCCACATCGGCAGGCTGTCGACATCCGTCGTCGCGACACCGGCGGTGATCAGCAGCAGCCAGATGATGCCGATCGTCTTCTGCGCATCATTGCCGCCATGGGCCAGACTGTACAGTCCCGCCGCCAGCAACTGCCCGCTGCGGAACCACTTGCTCGCCTCGTGCGGTGTATGCTTGCGGAAAATCCAGGCCATTACAACCATCAACAGACCACCGATGATGAAGCCGACGAGCGGCGATATGATGATGAACGCCAGGATCTTGCCGAAACCGTCCCAGATGATCGGCGCACCCGAGCCGGCCTTTGCCACCGTGGCACCGACCAGGCCGCCGACCAGCGCATGCGAGGACGAAGAGGGAATGCCGTAGTACCAGGTGATGATGTTCCAGGCGAGCGCCCCCATCATGGCACCGAAAATGACATAGTAATCAACGAAGCTCGGGTCAACTGTCCCCTTGCCGATGGTCGCCGCGACCTTGAGATGAAAAACGAAAAGTGCGGCAAAGTTCAAGGCTGCGGCGAACAGCACCGCCTGCTTGGGAGTCAGGGCGCCGGTGGCGACGACCGTCGCGATGGAATTGGCGCCGTCATGAAACCCGTTCATGAAGTCGAAGGCCAAAGCCACAGCGATGATCATCCCCAGCGTCCAGATGCTCATGTTCAGAGTTTCCATTTGCGCGCCCCTCAGGAATTTTCGATCAGGATTTCTTCGATGGTCTTGGCCGCCTCTTCGCAAGAGTCCAGAACCACTTCCTGCAGGGCGTAGAACCTGCTCATCTTGACTGCGTTCCACGCCGTGCCGCTGCCGTCGAACAGGCTGGTGATGGCCTTGCGGTGCACACGGTCAGCCTTCGATTCGATTTCATCGATTTCCTTGCAGAAGCCGATGACTTCCGGACGGCGGCTCTTTTCTCCGAGGCCGGCCACGGCCCGGTTCAGGCGCATGCAGGCGTCGGCCCCGAGCGAGGCCAGTTCGCGCGCCTCGCCGGTGGATTCCTTGATGTTGTACATTGCCACCGCCCTGGCGACGTCCTCGAGAGCATTGAGCACGACGTCCAGTTCATTGACCAGCGCATGAATCTGATCGCGGTTGATCGGCGTGGTGAACGAACGGTGCAGCAAGGTGATCACTTCGGCCTTGATCTTGTCGCCGGCCTGCTCGAGCAGGCTGACTTCGGCGACCAGCGTCGGAACATCCTCGGCGTTGTTGCCGAGACCATTCAACAGGCGCAAGGTCGCGTTGGCGCCAGCGACGACACGATCGGAAAGCGCGGCAAGGAGCACATAGAATTCCTTGCGTTGAGGCATGAGACTGCTGAGCATGACAATTTCCCCTTGAGTAAGAAACAGGACTAGAAGAGTGGTTACTCTACTTCCTAAGCATTAGGCACGCAAGGAATTCAAAAATAAATTTCATTTTTGTAAAATTGTCAACAACTATTTGATAGCCCGCGTCATAAAATATGTCTTCAGCAATGCTTATGGTTTATATTTGTTGGGGTTCATCCACTTGTCACGTTTTGGAGTGATGGCGTTCGCCTTGGATCCACAAGGAAGGCACCTGCGATCTGCGCGCCCGAGCGTCGTTTGTGGGTATTTTCGATGGTTTCGGCATACTCAGCCCGGCCAGAGGACTCCGGGTACGCTGCGCCCGGGCGCCGCTCGCAGAACCCGTAAGTGGTCGGAACCCGGCGGAGAGGAATGCGCCTGCGGGCGCATCGACGGTCACCGGCGCATCCCGAGGCCGGTAGGCGTCGCCGCGATTCACGGTGGCGTTTATTTCCTGGCCGTCGCTGGCCGGCGGTCGTGAACCCGGCTTCAGCGAGCGGGTAAAAAAATGGGGAAGACCGTAAGGTCTTCCCCGATGGGAGTTGCCGGTGCGCCGAAGTTGGCCCGGCGCGGTCGGGAGGTCAGGTCAGCTTGACGACGATATCGAGCAGCGTGCTGTTACAGACGTTCATGCGCAAGGCCGCATGTGACAACTGGGTATAGATTTCCTTGCGCCGGAAGATGTTGTGGAAGTCGTTGTCTGAAAACAACTCGGCGAGGGCGCGCCGGTACGATTTCGTGAACTTCTTGACGGCCTTTTCAGCCCTGTCGGCGTCGGCACGGCCGGCTTTTGGTTCGGTCCCGAGGCGCCCGTAACCCAAGGCAATCGCCTCGGCGCCTTCCTTCAGGTAAGCTGCCATCTCGATGCAGTGCTTGTCGGCCTTGACGCTGAGGAGATCGGCGTCCATATCGACGACGGTCGTCATGCAACTGTTGATGATCTCGTCGAGATTGATGATGGCGCGGTGCAGGTCCTCGCGGTCGATCGGAGTCGAGAAGGCTTCGTTGAGCAGCGTCAGGTTGTTGACCTTGATCCGGTCCCCCTCCTGCTCGGACGCGATAATCCTTTTGGCGACCTCCGGGCTGCTCGAGCCCATGTACTCGACCAGCAGGCCGGCGGTGACCGCGACAACGGCGCTCTGTTCGGCGAGCAGGACGAAGAAATTCGGAACCTTGGGGAATACGCGCTCGACAACCCGCTTGCCGAGAGATTTCTTGGTGCTGCCTTTGCTTGCTTCGGCGTTCATTTTTAAACCTTTCCGATGAAGAGATTGATCAATGCGAATGTAATGATTGCAACCAGGGCAGACCCGGGAATCGTGATCACCCAGGTGATGCCAATATCCTTGGCTTTCTTCCAGCGCACCGACTTCGGACGCTCGGCGGCGCCGATGCCCATGATCGACGTGGCGACGACGTGGGTGGTCGACACCGGCGCGCCGAAAATCGACGCGGACATGATGATCAGCGCCGACGTCAGTTGCGAACTGAGGGCGTGGACCGGGCGGACGCGGTAGATCGAGAAGCCAAGGGTGCGGACGATGCGCCAGCCGCCTGAGAGAATGCCGAGGGTGATCGCGGTGGCGCAAGCCAGCATGACCCAGAAGGGAACCTCGAACTTGTCGATGAAACCGCCGAGCAGCAGGGCCAGGGTCAGCATGCCCATGCTCTTCTGCGCATCATTGGCGCCGTGCGAGAAGGCGAGGGCTGCGGAAGTGACGTACTGGGCATAACGCAGGCCCTTGTTGGCTGAGGGCGTCGCCGCCGTCAGCGCGAACTTGAACAGGCGAAGCATGACGAAGCCGACCCAGAACCCGAGCAGGGGCGACAGGATCAGCGAGGCAATAACCTTCACGATGCCGGTCAGCTTGCCGTGCATCAACTCCGAGAAACCCCAGACCACATGGTCCAAGCCGACGGAGACGACGACGGCACCAATCAGGCCGCCGACCAGCGCATGCGAAGACGATGACGGAATACCGAAATACCAGGTGCCGAGATTCCAGACGATGGCCCCCACCAGACCGCTCATCAGGATCCCCAGCGACAGAATCGTCTGGACGTCACTCAGGGTGACGAACTTGCCGATGGTGTTGGCGACCGCCGTCCCGCCGAGCAGCGGGCCGAGAAACTCGAAGGTGCCAACGATGATCACCGCCTGCGCCGGCGTCATCGCGCGCGACGCGATGATCGTCGCGACGATGTTGGCGGCATCGTGAAAGCCGTTGGTATAGTCAAAGAAAAGGACGATCACAATCGTCACAATCGTCAGAATCAGTAACGCACTCATAACCTGCCCCTGTTGTTGTCATTCATTAACTTGCCGCAACTCATTCGTCATTCGAAAAAAGCTGCAACCAGCATGCATCGGGAAAGGCTCCGAACCTCACCGCCCCGCGTGTTTTTGCGGTTTGGAGAGCCCCTCGCCCCCAATTAACAGTATGTGCACCTCGACGCCACCGGTCAACTATAAAACCATAGATAACACACTGAATGTCAGCAGAAAAGCCACAGCGGACCGACGCTGCCCGACCACGCCGCCAGGAACCCGTCCCGCCAGGGGGTAGATCGGAGCTACACAATCGCTTGAAACGGAGACCCGCGTTCGCCGCGCCGTCCCGGTGGTCGAGCAATCCGGCGCGCCATTCGTGCGCGGCTTCGGTTACGATGGCTATCCCATTATCCAGTAGAGAATAAAGTCATGAGCCTTCTCGATCAGGTTGTCGGCGCGCTCGCCGGCGGCAACTCCAGCGGCGGCGGCAGCTTGCTGCAGACCGTGCTGCAACTCGTCAACAACCCGCAGACCGGCGGCCTGGAAGGCATCATCCGGTCGTTCCAGCAGGGCGGGCTCGGCGATATCGTCAATTCGTGGGTGGCGAATGGCCAGAATCTGCCGGTTTCGGGAGAGCAGATCGAGAGCGTGCTGGGCGGCTCCGTGCTGCACGATCTCGCCGCGCAACTCGGCGTCAGCCCGCAGCAGGCTTCCGGCAGCCTGGCCGGCGTTCTGCCGCAACTGATCGACCAGATGACGCCGAATGGCGAGGTGCCCCAGGGTGGCGATCTGCTGAGCCAGGGGCTGGGCCTGCTGAAGAAGGGCGGGTTGTTCGGCTAGGGCGTAGCCGGGGGAAGCTGTTTCAGCTCGCCCGGTCCTCATCGAGAAAACGTCCGAGAAGCACGTTGAGAAAACGCCGCCCGCGCGGCGTTGGGGCGATGCGCTCGCGGCCGATGTCGACCAGGCCGTCAGCGGCGGCGGCCCGCAGTTGCGGCAGGATGCGGCTGAACGGCTGCGCCGTCCGTGCTTCGAAGAGCGCGGGCTGAAAGCCGGCGGTGAGGCGCAGCGCATTCATCAGGAACTCGACCGGAAGCTGGCTGACGGCAACCTCGTGCGTTTCCTGCACCGGCAAGCCGCTACGCACGTTCTCAAGGTAGGCGGCCGGGTGCTTCCAGCGTATCTGGCGCAGTACGCGGTCGTGCAACGTCAGCTTGGAATGGGCGCCGGCGCCGATCCCGAGATAGTCGCCGAAATGCCAGTAGTTGAGATTGTGTCTACATTGCCGGCCAGGCAGGGCGAAGGCCGAGGTTTCATAATTGACGTAGCCGGCGCGATCCAGCCGGGTTTCGATGGCCTCCTGCATGTCGGCGCACAGATCGTCTTCCGGCAATGCCGGCGGGAAGGCGGCGAAGCGGGTGTTGGGCTCCAGGGTTAACTGGTAGCACGACAGGTGTGCCGGCGAAAAGGCCAGCGCGATATCGAGGTCAGTGAGTGCTTGCTCGTGCTTTTGGCCCGGCAGGCCGTACATCAGGTCGAGGTTGAACGAGGCGAAATGGTCGCCCGCGAGTCGCGCGGCGCGCTTGGCTTCGGCGGCGTCGTGGATGCGGCCGAGCGCCTTGAGGTGCTCGTCATTGAAGCTCTGGATGCCGAGCGAGAGGCGGTTGACACCAGCGGCGCGAAAGCCGGCGAACTTCTCCGCCTCGACCGTTCCCGGGTTCGCTTCCAGCGTGACCTCCGCTTCCGGCGACAGCATGGCCAGCGCCCGGAAGGCGGCAAGCAGTTCGTCGATGGCGGCGGGCGACAGCAGGCTGGGGGTGCCACCACCGAAGAAGACGCTGACCACAGGCCGTCCCCAGATCAGCGGCAGGGCGGATTGCAGGTCGGCGATCAGCGCGTCGACATATTGCCGTTCGGGAATCGCGCCATCGGCCTCGTGCGAGTTGAAGTCGCAGTACGGACACTTGCGCACGCACCACGGGACGTGCACGTAGAGCGCGAGCGGCGGCGAAACGCGGAATTCGAGGGCTGTTGCGGTCGACGCCGGTTTTTGGGCAAAAATGGGGATGCTGCGGGCCAAGGCAATTACAGCGTCGGCAGGCGGTCGATGAGCTTCTGCATGGCCTGGCCGCGATGCGACAGGCGGTTCTTGGTGGCGGCGTCGAGTTCGGCGGCGGAACGGTCGAACTCCCGCACATAGAACAGCGGGTCATAGCCGAAGCCGCTCGCGCCGCGCGGCGCGGGCAGGATCTCGCCATGCCATTCGCCCTCGGCAATCAGTGGCTGGGGGTCGTCGTCATGGCGAACGAGAACGATGACCGAGACGAAGTGAGCAGCGCGATTGCCGTGCCCGTCGAGATCGGCAAGCAGCCTTTCGTTATTGCGCGCATCCGATTTCGGCTCGCCAGCGTAGCGGGCTGAATGGACGCCGGGCGCCCCGCCGAGCGCGGCGACGCAGAGTCCTGAATCGTCGGCCAGCGCCGGCAGGCCGGACAGTTTCGCGGCGTGACGGGCCTTGGCCAGCGCATTTTCGACGAAGGTGCAGTGCGGCTCCTCGGCTTCCGGAATGCCGAGCTGGCCCTGGGCGATGATTTCGAAACCGAGCGGCGCCAGCAGGGCGTTCAACTCGTTCATCTTCTTGGCATTGTTGGAGGCGAGGACGATCTTCTTCATGTGGCGAGTGCTCTCTGCTGGGCGGTGACAAGTTGCCGGATGCCGGCTTCGGCGAGGTCGGTCAGGGTGTTCATCTGCGACCGGGTGAACGGCGTGCCTTCGGCGGTGCCCTGAACTTCGACAATGCCACCGGCGCCGGTCATGACGACATTCATGTCGGTATCGCAGGCGGAGTCTTCCGGATAGTCGAGATCAAGCACCGGACTGCCCTTGTAGATGCCGACCGAGACGGCGGCAACGTGGTCACGTACCGGGTTGGCCGCCAGCTTGCCGGCACCGACCAGCTTCTCGCAGGCCTCGTAAAGGGCGACCCAGGCACCGGTGATCGAGGCGCAGCGCGTGCCGCCATCGGCCTGCAGGACATCGCAATCGAGCGTGATCTGGCGTTCGCCGAGTGCTTTCAGGTCGGTCACCGCACGCAGGCTGCGGCCGATCAGGCGCTGGATTTCCTGGGTGCGGCCGCTTTGCTTGCCCCTGGCCGCTTCGCGCGCGGTGCGCGTATGCGTCGCGCGCGGCAGCATGCCGTATTCGGCAGTGACCCAGCCCTGGCCCTTGCCGCGCAGGAAGGGCGGCACGTTTTCCTCGACGCTGGCGGTGCACAAGACGCGGGTGTCGCCCATTTCGACCAGCACCGAACCTTCAGCGTGGCGAGTGAAGTTGCGGGTCAGACGGATGGGACGGATCTGGTCGGGTAGTCGTTCGCTGGGGCGCATGCTCATTGTCCTGGTTTCCTCGGGTTGAACTTCTCGATAGTGGAACGAATCTCCTCGATCGCCTTCTCGATTTCGTCTTCGCTGAGATCGGTCTTGTGTGCAGGATCGCGGCCGAATTCCTCCATGTGCGTGGCAACCTCGTTGTATTTCATGGTCCGGGTCGAGATGCTGCTGCTTGGCTCCTCGACATAGGCGTCTTCCCAGCGCACGACCACCACCGAAAGGTTGTCGGCGTGCGTGCCGCCCTTGACCTCGGCCCGGGTCAGCAGCATCGGCATGGCATGCACCAGATTGGCGCCCTTGAGGGCGACGGCCATCTCCTCGCCGCTGACCTCGCCCCACAACCCATCGCTGCAGAGCAGCAGAATGTCCCCGTGATTGAGCGGAGTCTTGCGCGAGAATTCGATTTCCGGCAACGTGGGGCTGCCCAGGCAGCTGTATATTTTGTTGCGTTCGGGGTGGAGCGCCGCTTGCGTTTCGGATAGCACGCCTTCCTCGATCAGCAAGCGGACCCGCGAATGATCCCGCGTCCGGGCGATCACCTTGCCGCCGCGCATCTGGAACAGCCGCGAGTCGCCGGCGTGCACCCAGCAGGCCACGTTGTCCTGGATGACGCAGGCGACGCAGGTGGTGCGCGGCGTGTCACGCAGACGATGGCGCGCCGTATAGTCGAGAATGGCATGATGGGCGTTGGTCAGGCCCTTCTGCAGGAAGCGGAACGGGTCATCAAGGGACGGCCGTGCCTCACGCTGGAAGCTGTCGGCCATGGTCTGCACGGCGATCTGGGAGGCGATCTCGCCATAGTGATGACCTCCCATCCCGTCGGCCACCACCATCAGGAGCGCTTCGCGCGAGTAGCAGTAGGTGGTCCGGTCCTCGTTGTTGGCGCGCCCTCCCTGGCGGCTGTCCTGGTAGATCGTGAATCTCATCGGTCATCTTTCTTGTAATTGCCGACAAAGCGGTTGAGCCAGTTGCGCGTTTCGTCGGGAACGGGTGGCGCCTCCGTATCGATCAGCGCCCTCTGCAGCGCGAAGACGCTCTGCGGGCGGTAGAAATGGTTGAGGTTGAGGCACCAGTCGATGATTTCCAGCAAGCGGTCAGAATATTGGCCCTCCCAGAGCATCATGGCAGGCGCCAGGGTGTCGCTCTTGTAACGCTCGTTGGCGGCCTGCGGGGAACTGCCGGCGATGCACGCGTACATCGATGCGCCAACGCTGTAGATGTCGCTCCACGGACCGAGATCCTTGCGCGACCCGTAATGTTCCGGCGACGCGAAACCGGGGGTGTACATCGGTTTGAGCATCGGCTCATCGGATGCCAGCGTCTGCCTGGCGGCGCCGAAGTCGATCAGCACCGGCGTGTTGTCAGCGCGCAGATAGATGTTAGACGGCTTGAGGTCGAGATGCAGCAGCTTGTGCGAATGCACCTCGCGCAAGCCGTTGAGCAGTCGGGTGAACACTCCACGAATGAAACGCTCGGTGACCTCGCCACGGTGCGTCTGGATGTATTCCTGCAGCGTGCGGCCACGTTCGTATTCCATGACCATGTATACCGTGTCGTTGCCGCGGAAGAAGTTGAGCACGCGAATGACATTGGGGTGGGAAAGGCGGGCCAAGGCGCGACCTTCCTCGAAAAAACACTTCATCCCATAGCGAAACGCGCCCTGATGCTCGGGCGTGATCAGCGGCTTGATTTCCCCCTGATCACGCAAGGCGAGGCTGTTGGGAAGATATTCCTTGATCGCGACGCGATTGTCATCCGTATCCGTCGCCAGATAGACGATCGAAAAACCGCCGAGCGAAAGTTGGCGGGTAATCGTGTATTCCTCGATCTGGAAGCCATCGGGTAACGCGTGGTTGGCTTGTTGCGCCATCGATCTCGCGGTTATGATGCGGAGTGCAGGCATTGTCGGGCGTGTTGTCCGGCCTGTAAAGCTGGAGGCCCACGAACAATGATTTGCAGCATGACTGGTTACGCAGTGAAGACCCGTGATATCGAGCGGGGAACGCTGCAGTTCGAGCTCAAGAGCGTCAATTCGCGCTATCTCGATTTTCACTTTCGCATCGCCGAAGATCTTCGCGCCCTAGAAATGCCGTTGCGCGAACTGCTTGCCGCACGCATCGCCCGCGGCAAGGTCGAATGTCGGCTTTCCCTGAATGCGGCAGCAGCCAACGCCAACCAGTTGGAGATCAACACCGACCTTCTCGCCGCGCTGCGCGTTCTCAACGACCGGGTCGGCCGGGTGTTGCCGGAGGCGATGCCACTGTCGGTCAACGACGTGCTGCGCTGGCCGGGAATCTTCGGCGACCAGTCCATCGACCACGCTGAGCTCGGGCCGCGGGTCCTGGAACTGGCGCGCGAGGCGCTCGACGAGTTTTCCGCCAGCCGCGGCCGTGAAGGTGAAAAACTGGCTGAAATGATCGTCGACCGCGTCACTGCCATGCGCGACATCGTTCACCGGGTGGCGCCGCGAATTCCCGAAGCGCAGGCGCTGTATACCGACAAGTTGCGCCAGCGGCTGGTCGAAGCGCTGGGTGGCGCCAACGACGAGCGCGTACTGCAGGAAATCGCCGTGTTCGCTACGCGCATCGATGTGGCCGAGGAATTGAGCCGGCTGACCACGCACCTGGATGAAGTCGAGCGGGTACTCAGACAGGGGGGCGCCTGCGGCAAACGCCTCGATTTTCTGATGCAGGAGCTTAACCGCGAGGCCAACACGCTCGGCTCTAAATCGGCGATCACCGAAGTCTCGCAGGCATCGATGAACCTCAAGCTTCTGATCGAGCAGATGCGCGAGCAAATCCAAAATTTGGAGTGACATTTCAGACCGTTGCAGAACATTGCAAGATGCCCATAGAAGCCGCTAACCATGCGGCTTTTTCTTTTCATAGTGTTGCATGCCGTATCAGGAAAGCGCATTATCTGTGTGCACCCCTATGTGAACCCAGAGGTGCACAAGTATTGATTTTAGGGGTGCACATTGCGGAGGTTGTCATGGGCAAGCTGTCAGATATTCAGATTCGTGCATGGATCAAGAGCGGGGAACGCTTTGAGCAGCGCGGGGACGGCGATGGTCTTTACCTTTGCTACCGGGAGAGCTACGCAACGCCTGTCTGGAAATTTCGCTATCGTTTCGCCGGGAAGCAAAGAATCATGAATCTGGGCAGCTATGCCGTGCTGTCGCTGGCTGATGCCCGTAAGACCGCCAAAGACCTTTCCGCGAAAGTTGCGCTAGGCCATGACGTTGCAGGCGAGAAGCAGGAACGCAAGCGTGTGGCTGTCGCCAAGATCGAGGCCGAGAAAAACGCCGTGACCGTGGCGCAACTGGCGGACGAGTATTTCGAGCGGAGGATTCTCGGGCGCTGGAAGCATCCGAACATTGTCCGGTCAAGGATCGAGAACGACATCAAGCCGAACATGGGCAAGATGAAAGCCGAGGACGTAAAGCCTCGCGACGTCGACAACATGCTGCAAACCATCGTCAAGCGCGGTGCCCCGACAATGGCTAACGACGTGCTGCGCTGGACAAAGCGGATATTTGACTTCGCAATCAAGCGCCATGTGATCCAGTACAACCCGGCCAGCGCCTTTGATATTGCTGACGCTGGCGGCAAGGAAGAAACCCGCGACCGCTGGCTGACCCGCGAGGAAATCATCAAGCTGTTTCAGGCCATGAAGGACAAGGCGGGCACCTTAACTATCGAAAATCACTACGCCGTTCGCCTGTTGCTGTTGCTGGCTGTTCGAAAAGAAGAGCTGGTTTCCGCCCCTTGGTCGGAGTTTGATCTTGATGGCGGCGTCTGGCACCTGCCGGAAGAGCGCACCAAGACCAGCGCGGCGATTGATATTCCCCTGCCACCGTTGGCTGTTGAAACACTGCGAGAGTTGCACCGCCTGGCCTGTGGTAGTGCCTACGTTTTTCCGGCGCGGAAGATGCAGCACCGGATGATTCCGCACATTGATCTGAATACGCTGAATGCGGCGCTATCGAAGCACATCAAGCCGAAGCTGGCCGATATTCCGAACTTCACCATTCACGACTTCCGGCGCACGGCACGCACGCACTTGGCGGCATTGGGCGTTGATCCATACGTTGCGGAGCGTTGCCTTAACCACAAGCTGAAAGGCGTGGAAGGCACCTACAACCGGCACGATTACTTTGACGAACGGAAGGCGGCGCTGAATGAATGGGCCAAGCTGTTGAAAGCCTTGGAAGCAGGGAAACCCGATTACAACGTCGTGCCGTTGAAGAAGGGCAAGACCGTCGCCTGACCGAGTTTGCCGCGCCTACTCCGACGGGAGGAACACCGGGCACCCTTACCCGGCTGGTGCGGCTTCTGAATTAAGGGAGCGTGAAAGGGACACTGTGAGCTATTTTGGACAACTTCAGCGATTTGACCCCAAGTTGGGGGAAATCCCAAATGGGCCTGTGCCTGGAATGCCGTCAATTGCATTTCGATCCCGGCAACTGCTTAATTCACGCACATCAGAGCAAATTCATTCTGTAGCCAAGGCTATTGATTTTGCCATCTATGAACACTTCAACGAGCTAGAAGAAAATGAAATTCAGCGGCTTCGTAGCGACTTGGAGGCCATATTAAGCATCCCTCGCCGCGGCGTTGGTGCACTATTAGGCATCGCTTATATAACAATGGCTTGCTTTCGCGATTTTCAGTATGAATTCCCCCTATCCCCATCCTGATTCATGCCGCAGGCGCAATTTGCCCAGCGCGGACGGATTTCGGCATGCCGAGGTAGGTGAACTGGTTGATGATTGCCACTCGAACATGGCTCTCGGCAACCTGCCGGTCAAACTCGCGGGAGAAGAGTCGACCGCCCAATTGCTTGAGCCGATACATCATGTTTTCGGCAATGCTGCGTCGGTGGTAGCCGGAGGCTTCCTTCCATCCCGCTCGCCCTTGGGTTTCGATCTCGGCCAGGAGGGCATCGCGCGGATGGTCATTCCCCCAAAGCACAGCACCCTCGCGAGGCGGAATCGTTACCCTGGCTTCCCGCTGACGAATGGCGGCGTGCGTCCCTTCGGTATCGTAGGCGCCATCCGCCGAGACTTGACCGACGTCACCGTCGACTTGTGCCAACAGATCAGGGAAGACTTCGCTGTCGTGCCAGTCCGCCGTCGTCACTTCAATCCCGATGATGTCCTTGGCCGTCTCATCGACGGCCAGGTGAATCTTGCGCCAAGTGCGGCGTTTGCCGACACCGTGTTGGCGAACCTTCCATTCGCCTTCCCCGAATATCTTCAGCCCGGTCGAGTCGACCACGACATGCGTGGCGCCAACTCTCGGACGCCGGGGAATCTTGACTTCCAGCGTCGCCGCCCGGCGCGACATGTGGGTGTGGTCCGGCACCGGCAGGTCCAGCGCACACAGGCGCATCAGCGATTTGAGCAGACCTTCGGTCGCCCGATAGGGCAGACGGAACAGGGTCTTGAGCGTCAGGCAGGTTTGAATCGCGACCTCCGAGTACGTGCCCGGTTTGCCTCGACCCACCGGACGCGGCGGCTTCCAGGTCTTGGCCACGCTGTCCTCGTCAAACCAGATCGTCAGGTTGCCGCGATTGACCAGCGCACGGTCGTATTCCGCCCAGTTCTTCACCCGGTAGCGGTATTTCACCTTCGCCGGGCTGTCGTCTATCCTGGTCTTTGCTGCCATCTGAAGTCCTCTTTCGCTTCAAAACCCCACCACAGGGCAGTGCATGACATTATATTGCGCCAACGCCCCTCGCCGCTACAAGCGAGAACCGCAAGATTTGGATTCGAAATATTCTCTAGCGATGGAAATGCGGGAAAAGTTTTTTGAGTGGGACGGTGGAACAGAGGCAAACGGGCGCTGGCTTTTTAAGGATGGAATGGAAGGCGAGTTGGATATTCCGTCTTTAGAGAATACAAGCGAAATTGATGCGTTGAAGGATTTGGCTGACTGGTGGGATGACATTGGTAAAGAAGGCTTTTCCGAAAATAAGCCGTATGAATTATTTGCGACACTTTCTCTATGGATGTTGGCTGAGGCACTCGAATGGATTGGCACAAAATATCCGATTGTCGCAACCTTCCGAGATGGCACGACCATCACCTCGTTTATTGAGCATATCAACGGTGATTCTGCATGGAGATTGTCTGCGGCGATCGAATGCACGCTGAAAGCGATGGAGGCGGTTTGCTTCGCCGAACACCTACAACAATTAGAAAAAATGGAAGCAATCCAAACTCAGAATGAAATGAGCAAGCAAAAGTTAGAACGGGAAAAAAGATCAGATCGTGGTCGAGAGTTGAATATAGCCAGACACCAAAAACGCAACGAAGCTCAAGCCAAAGTGATAGAAGAGTGGGAGAAGTCGCCTTCGCAATTTCCTAGCGCGGAAAAAGCAGGCAGGCATTATTCAGATTGGCTACTTAAACAAGAGTTTGAGTTTGAGCCTAGAACGGTAACTGGGTGGATACGCGAGCATGCAAAAAGGGTGGGTGTAAAGTTTAGATAATCAGCCTCCGTTCGGAGACTGTGCGTAGTCGGTCGGTAAATGCACGCCCTCCGCCCGTCGTGTATTTCGCGGGTTTTTGACGATCAATATTGTTCGGCCATGACACTTCAGAAAGGATCAAGTCATGGCACACCATACCGACCCGAGCGCAATCCCTGACGCGCTTACCAACTACGATTCATTTCCCGATTCCGCGCATGTTCGCCTGCCAGTAGTGCAGGCACTTGTCGGCTGTTCGTCGGCAACCGTCTGGCGCATGGTCAAGCGTGGCACCCTGCCTGCACCCCGCAAGCTGTCGGAGCGCGTTACCGCCTGGAACGTGGGCGACCTTCGCAAAGCCCTGGCGGCGTAGGGGCGACCGTGACCGACAAGAAAAAGCCGCACACGGCTTCAAAAACTACATTCGATAGCTGCAATCATACCGCGCCAATGGTGACCGGCCAATGCGCCGATGTGCTGAATTTGATTCGCCAGAATCAACCTGTCCTCTCGTTCGTCCTGACGGCTGACCATGCCATTCCCGAAGCGGCGGCGCGGGTGCATAACCTGCGGGCGATGGGCTTCAACATTCGGACGACGATCCTGGCAGACGTAGAATTTCGTGGCGTGATCCGCCATAACGCCGCCCTGTATTCCTTGGGTTCGCCGGAATGGCCGAAGCCGGGCTTCTTCGACGGCGAAGGGAGCGGTGATGCAGATTAACCCTGTCGGGCAATTCCGCGATGCGATCCAAGCGGCGGGCTTGACTCCACCGGATGACATAGAGGCCGATGGCAAGCTGCGCCGGTTTTCCAGTAACGGGAAGCGGGGCGACGATTCAGGATGGTATTCGCTGCACGGCGACGGCATTCCTGCCGGTTCGTTTGGCTGCTGGCGGGCTGGTATCTCTGACACCTGGCGGGCCGACATTGGGCGCAGCCTGACCAGCGACGAGGAAGCGGCGCACCGGCAACGAATCGAAGCCATGCGGCGCGAACGTGAAGCCGAGGAAGCAAGGCGCAAGGTCGAAGCTAAAGCCAAAGCGGCGGCGATCTGGCAAAAGGCCGAACCCGCCCCCGGCGATCATCTTTACCTGATCCGCAAAGGCATCAAGGCTAACGGCGCAAGGCTGCACAATGCGGCGCTGGTTATCCCAATGCGGGCCGATGGCGATCTGCACAGCCTGCAATTCATCCAACCCGATGGCGACAAGCGTTTCCTGACTGGCGGACGGGTAAAGGGCTGCTATTTCAGTATCGGCAACCCCAAGGGCGCGGCGGCGCTGTGCATTGCCGAAGGCTACGCAACCGGCGCGACGATCCACGAGGCGACCGGCTACCCGGTGGCTGTTGCTTTCAACGCGGGCAACCTGCTGGCCGTAGCGCAAGCCATGCGGGGCAAATTTCCCGAATTGCCGCTGATCCTGTGCGCTGACGACGACACCCGCACCGATGGCAATCCCGGCATGACCAAAGCAACCGAGGCGGCGCGATCCGTGGGCGGGCTACTGGCTGTTCCTGACTTTGGCATTGATCGGCCTGCCGGTGCGACCGACTTCAACGACATGGCGGCGCTGGTCGGGATTGAATCGGTACGGTTGGCGATTGCTGGCCTGATCCAGTCCGAAAGCACAGCAACGACGGAAATCGACGTATCAGCCGTTTCAGACGTGCAACCCTGTAACGACAAGGCTTTCGACTGCAACGGCAGCGAATTGGCAGACGTATCAGCCGTTTCAAAACCGGTGGAAAGCCCGTTTCCTAAGCCGGACGAGCCGGAACCAAACAGGTATTACGATAGAAGCCTGACGAATGACCGAGGAGGCGATCATGTTGGCGATGGCTCTGGCGGAACGATACGCGACGAACATGCATGGCGTGCTTTCGTGCTTTGACCGGATCATTATCACCGGCACGCTGCCTGGTGCGTGCTACGCGGCAGGAATGACGAGTTATTTGTACACGCACGGAATTCGGGTATTCGACTACCCGCGATTTGCCGAGCCGCTGCGAGATCGCATTCGTGAGCGTGCGCAGGAGGTGTGTCTGGCGGCGGGTATTGAAATCGAGCACGTCAGCAAAAGCCATATTCGCAAGGAAGAGTTGGTCGCGCGAGTGCTCGCCGGTCGCGGCGACGCACCGGGTTTGGTGCATGTGCTCTCGGCCATGGAAGCCTGTCCGAGCTACAAACCGTGGCATGACAAAGGCAGTGGCAAGACTTACCTGCGCCCCGATCAAGGCAAGTGCCTGCACTACTACTTCTATTTCATCGACGAGGAACTGGGGTTGTGCTACCTGCGTGTGCCGACGTGGGCACCGTTCGGGTTGCAGTTCTACTGTAATGGTCACAGCGCTCTGGCAAGAACTCTGACGCGAGAAAGGATCGACTTCCTCCAGCAGGACAACGCCTTCCTGCGTGTCGCCGACATCGCGCAGGCGCAGGCGCTGGCGGATGCGTTCAGTCCCGACGTACTTCACCCGCGACTGGATCGCTATGCGCAGTGGTTGTGCCCAGTGCTTGACGTCTTTGGATCCTCGTATCACTGGAGCTTGCGCCAAGTCGAATACTCCACCGACCTGATGTTTCGCAGTGAGCAGATATTGGTTCCACTGTATGACGCCATTTCGCGCCAAGCGGTCTTGGCCGCCAACGCAGAACGCGTCTCCAGCTTTCTGGGCAAGAAGGTCACGCCACAACTGGCCCAGGAGATCGGTTCCCGGTTGTCCACCCGTATCGAGGGGCGCTGCATCAAGCACACCATGGGCGCCGCTGGCGTCAAGGTGTATGACAAATTCTCCCGCGTACTGCGGGTCGAAACGACCGTCAATGACGTGAGTTTCTTCAAACACCACCGCAAGGTGGAACACAAGGACAGGCACGCCACCCGAGAATTGGCGCCCCTGAAGAAGACAATCTATAGCCTGATCGACCTGCGCGACATCCTGCTCGGCTGCAACCAACGTTACCTGGCGTTCCTCTCCAGCCTCGATGACCCCAGTGCCGGCGAGCGTGACTTGGAGCGATTGAGCATGCCACGGTTGGGGGCGGCTCCCGGTGTCAAAGGGTGAACTTCTTTGATCCTGCCGAGAAAGCCTTGCTGCAAACCATGCAACGCGGCGAGTTCAACATTCACGGTTGGCGTCGTGCCGATCTTCTCAGCTATCTGAAGCTCACTCCGTCCGCCATGTCGCGCCAACTTGCCCGACCGCGTACGCTCGGCTTGATCAAGAAAGTCACTCATACCTATCGCTACTACCTCACTCGATTGGGACGTTCAGTCGTCGCTGCGGCCTGCTCATTGACCCGCTTCAACATAGTGCCAACCATGGCTTGCGCATCCTGAATTCTTCTCATGATTTGTGATGATTGAACTGGTTAGTGACTAAAGACAACGAGCGCCCGGCCTTTCGTCTTTTCGAGGACTGGCTAGAGCATGGCGGGGCAAAGTTTCGGCCTGGCGTCTGGTTCTTTGGCTCTGATCGGAATGGCGACCCGTTTCAATCATGGATTTGCTCGCCGTTGAAAGTCGAGGCCGTGACCTTTGACGGCGGCGACAACAATTTCGGGCGGCTGCTGCGCTTCAAAAACACCTTAGGCCGCTGGCGGGAATGGGCCATGCCAATGGATTTGCTCAGAGGGGCAGGCGACGACATGCGCGGCGAACTGTTGGGCATGGGCGTGGAAATTGACCCTTCACCGAAGGCGCGGAACCTGCTGGCATCCTACCTGCAAGCCAAGCCCCCGAAACGCCTGATGCGCTGCGCCCTGCAAGTCGGATGGTGCGACGGTTCTTTCGTTCTGCCGGATGCGGTGATCGGGCCGAAGGCTTCGGGCGTGATTTTCCAGAGCGGCGAACGCGGACACGACGAACACACGACGGGCGGCACGCTGGCCGGGTGGAAGTCCGATATAGCGGCGTTGGCCGTGGGCAATCCGCTGTTGCTGCTGGCGTTGTCGGCATCGTTCGCCGGGCCGATGCTGGCGCGATGCAATGCCGAAGGGGGCGGCGTGCATTTTGTCGGCGATTCTTCCACCGGAAAGACGACCTTGTTAGAGGCGGGCTGTTCCATCTGGGGCGGACCGAGCTACCGGCGAAGCTGGCGGGCGACGGCCAACGGCATGGAAGGCGCGGCGGCGCTGTTCAATGATTGCCTGCTGGCCCTGGATGAAATCAGCGAATGCGATCCGCGAGAGGTGGGCGCGATTGTCTATAGCCTGGGCAATGGGCGCGGCAAGCAAAGGGCCGGGCGATCCGGCAGCGCCCGAGCGGTTTCCCGGTGGCGCTGTTTCATTCTGTCGAGTGGCGAACGCAGCATTGCCACAACGATGCTCGAAGGCGGGCACCGGGCCAAGGCCGGGCAAGCTGTGCGGTTGCTGGATATTCCTGCGGCGCGAACCTATGGCGCATGGGATGCGCTGCACGACTTGCCGAGCGGTACGGCTTTCTCCGATGCGATCAAGCGGGCATCCGTGACGCATCACGGACACGCCGGGCGGGCCTTTCTTGAAAAGCTGACCCGCGACAATCGGGACTTTTGCGCCCTGCTGGAAAGGATCAAGGCATTGCCGACCCTATCCGGGGAAGGCGGCGAAGGGCAGGACAAACGCGCAGCGGGCCGGTTCGCCCTGTTGGCCCTGGCCGGTGAAGTGGCGACCGAATACGGCATAACAGGTTGGCCGGAAGGCGATGCGATCAAGGCGGCGGCGGAAGGCTTCAGGGTATGGCGTGCCATGCGCGGCAAGGGCAACGACGAGCGGCGACAGATTCTCGAAAAGGTTTCCGGCTTTATTGATCGGCATGGCGACGGGCGTTTCTCCGATGCGGACGCAACCGGCGAAGCAACGATCCGCGACCGGGCCGGATGGTGGAAAGACACCAACGGAAGCCGCGATTATCTGTTCACGGCAGATGGGATGCGCGAAGCCTTGAAGGGCTTCGACTTCAAGCGGGCATTGGATGTTTTGCAGGAAGCCGGAGCACTGGCCGCACCTAGCGCCAATGGCGAACGGGCGAAGTTCCACCGGATAGCCGGACGCGCTTTGAAACTCTACCCGGTGCAGGCTGACCGACTTGGGGGCGATCATGGCGCTTGATGATCTGCTATCGAAGATGGAAGGCCGGGTAGCTGAAACGTCTGAAACGGCTTGCAACGGTAGTGCCGTTGCAGAGAAACCCTTGCCAATAGGGGCTTGCACGGCTGAAACGTCTGCAACGGCACAAAATATCAATGCGGATGATTGGGCGCAGTTTTTTGGCTGGCTGTTCCATTTCACCGACCGCGACGACTTGCCGGTGACGTTCGCGCCTGCGGTTGATCATGCCAAGGCGCTTTCCTTCTATCCAGACGCAGTAGCCGCCGAACCGATACCGGAGCGCATCCAGCGAAAACCGACACCGAACGAAGCGGCAGAGCTTCGGGCGCTGGTTGCAGCGATCTACGCGAACGACACGGAGGCCGACCCAGCCGAGGCATTGGCGGCGGCGCTGGCTGATCCGTATGGCGCTTTGCTCTGCTACCGAAGCATTGCCAAGGATCGGGGCATCACGATCAACACCAAACCCGAGCCGGTGCATTCCTGCCGGGCCTGTCAGCACTTTGCCCGGCCCGGTAAATCAGACGGCTACTGCGGCGAACGTGACGACCTACCCCGCGCCTATGGCATCAATCACCCGCTTCGCAAGCTGCCCGAGGACGGCGGCGCATCCTGCAATCAATGGAGGACAGAACAATGACCAAAACGAAACGCGCCGATTCTGTGACCGTGCTATTTCCTGAAGTCGCCGAACCCGCCCCCGTCGCTACGCTGGGCAAATATGAGCCGGTCAAAGGCAACGCCCTGAAGCACGGCATTTTGTCGCGGTTGGTTGTCCTGGCCCATGAGAGCTATTCGGAGTTTGCCGACATGCTGGCGGCGCTGATCGAGGAACACCGACCGGCAGGCATGACCGAGCAGCATCTCGTCGAGGAACTGGCCGCGATCATCTGGCGCAAACGGCGGGTACTGCTGGCCGAGGGGGCGGCGATCAATCGGGGCTTGCGAACCGCAGCCCATAGCAAGATGGATAACGCGGCAACATCGGCGGCACCGTTCGAGCGCGTCGGCCTGTCGGTGAATGGCCCTGAATTGGCGGACTTGATGAACGAAACCCCGGAGCAGATTACCGAGAATCAGCGGGTCGCTGCGCTTGATCTTCAGGCGACCGAAAAGGCGCGGGCAATACTTCGCAAAGGTGGCGTCAATGCCTATGACCGGGCACTGCGGGCGCTTCGTGAAGATTCGCGGGATTGGTGGGAGGAGCACTCCGAAGAAGAGGAATGCCCGGCCAATGCCGAAGGGTTGGCGCAATTCATTGACGAACACCTGTGGCTGCACTGCTTCAATTACGACAAGGAAGCCCGCTACGCACCGGCAATACAGGTTCAAACCCTGGGCGAAGGGCTGCAAGCGCACCGATTGGAGAAGCTGAACCGCTACGAAACGCACCTGGACCGCAAGTTTGAACGCACTTTAGCCATGCTGTTGAAGCTGCGAGAGCTGAGAAGTCGATAAATCAAGGATTTTCAGAATCATCCAAGGAGTAGGCAGGGCAATGGTTTCCGCCTTTTCCATGCAGGCAATAGGCGAAACTTGCCAAATGATTTAGGCAGAATCGGAGCGTAAGAAAATGGGCGGACGAGGCAGCGGGCGGAGGTATCAGGGCGGGAAGCGAACGACCAGCGACATGCTGCGGCTGGATGTTCGACTGTTGCAGCGCAAGGAATGGCTGATGCCTGGACGGTTAATTGATCTGAACTGGTCGAGCAATGGCACGGAGCGAGGTTCTATCAAAATGCGAACCGATGCCGACCACGTGACCCTGATTTACCGGAGCCGGAGCAATGGCGACGACTGGCAGCAGATGGAATACCCGGTGCGGCTGGCATGGACGGCCTGCAACCTGGGCGGCAAGCGGGCATGGTTTCTGTGTCCGAAGTGCGGGAAGCGCGTGGCGATCCTTTTCGGCGGCGCTGTGTTTGCCTGTCGGCACTGCCATAAGCTGAATTATCAGTGTCAGCGGGAAGCGAGCCATGATCGCGCCTCGCGGCGGGCTGATCGAATCAGGGAGCGGCTAGGCTGGGAGCCGGGCATATTGAACGGCAATGGCTCGAAGCCCAAGGGAATGCACTGGCGAACCTTTGAACGACTGACTGCCGAGCATGACGCCCATGTGGGCGTTTCGCTGGCCGGAATGATGAAGATGCTGGGGATAGTCGAGGGAGAGCTAGAAGCTGCTAACCGGCTGGCTGATCGGTACGAATGAATCTGTTTCGCAAAAATACCCTGTGATCGATGTTGTTGGTCCCCTTGGACTGAATGTTGAACGCGGAGTTGCGCGCCACGTTGTTACCTTAGCGAACAAGGCTTAAAAATTACGTAACAACTATCAGCCCGCCGTCGTGGCGGGTTTTTGATGTGCTCAATTAGGGCACAGACAGTGCGCTCGCGAGAAGCGAGATGAGGGGCATGTAAAGCATATAATCGTTATCTTCAGAAATTTGGCTTATATGTCTATCATCGATAAATTTGAAAAAGTACTCCTGCAGCCTTGGATTGGGGCGCTTCTAGCAATTAGCACTTTGTTGGCGGGATCGCTTGCATCCTTCTTTACTAATGACATCAAGAACAATCTCTGGCCCGCGTTTATGGCCGGCAATTGCTCCTGGAAAGCCAGTGTGTTTTGGGTGTCCATTTTTTTTGTTGGGATACTGATTCATGGCACGCAATGGGCGCAGAACCGTGCTGTTGGCCGCGCAAGGAGCCAATTAGATAACCAGGTTGAAGTCCTCAACTCAACTGTTCATCGCTTAGAGTCACTTCCTCCTGAAGATTTCTTGACGGCATATCAAGAGCTTGTGAGACGGGCTACAGCGGTAACGATAGCCGTCACAACGAATTCATCACTGCAAAACATCGAGCAGGGTATTCGCAATGTCTTGGGGGCGATTCTCGAAACAACCCAAAAATATGATGGAACCAGCGACGGTGTCGACTATCACGCCAACATCATGATTTATCGACCCCAAGACAAAACGGAGGCGGCTTCCCCTATATTCATGCCAAACTGTAAGGAGAGGAAGCACCCTGACTATGATGGTTGTCTTGAGTTGGTGCTGCCTCTCTCAACTAGCCCGAATTTTTCATAAAAGCAGGCGAATCTCGTTTAACCCATTGATATAATTGGGGTTACGCCAATAACGCTTTGTAAGAAGCCTAAACGAGACCGCCCATGGACAATTCTATCCCAACCCAGCTTCGCTTTCCCGCCAGCGCCGGATTTACGATCCGGGCAGAGTTTGACGGCGGGGCGATGTCCTCCGACTTTGGCGCACTCCTGTTGCGTGGCATCGACCTGCAAATCGGCCTGATTCCCCGCCTGGTCAGCGCGATTCACGACAAACGCCACGCCTCGTACATTGACCATCCGCTGGCCGACCTGCTTCGTCAGCGGATATTCCAGACCGCCAGCGGCTACGCCGACGGTAATGACGCCAACACGCTGCGGCGCGATCCGCTGTTCAAACTGGCGGTCGGTCGTGCCCCGCTGGGCGAGGGAAATGACCTGGCCTCCGGCCCCACGCTCTCCCGGCTCGAGAACAGCGTATCGCGCAAAGACATTTACCGCCTGGCCAAAAGCTTCGTCGACGCCTTCATCGCCAGCTACGCCCAAGCGCCTGCCGTGATCGTGCTGGATATGGATCACTCTGAGGATGCCACTCACGGGCAGCAGGAACTGGCGTTCTACAACCACCACTACGGCAATCATTGCTACCTGCCGTTGTTCCTCTTCGAAGGACTCTCCGGGAAGCTGATCACCGCCGTCCTGCGTCCGGGCAAGCGTCCCACCGGTAAAGAGAATGCGGTCATCATCAAGCGCGTGCTGCACCTGCTCCGCCAGGCCTGGCCCGAGACCCACATCCTGCTGCGCGGGGATGGTCACTTCGCGAATCCCGAACTGATGACCTTGTGCGAGTCCGATCCGCATCTGGACTTTCTCTTCGGCCTGGCCGGCAACCAGGTGCTCTCGCCCAAGGCCGAGCCGCTGCTGAAGAAAGCCCGTGCGCTGCACCAGACACACAGCGCCAACGCCCAGCGCCTGGGGAACGCCGAGCCTGCGGCGACACGACTGTACGACGATATCGAGTATCAGGCGGGCTCGTGGCCCAAGGCTTACCGCGTGGTGGTCAAGGCCGAGGTGATGGCCTTGGGTGACAACCCGCGGTACGTGGTGACCTCGCTGTCCGACCCGACGCCTGATGTGCTTTACAAAGAGCTGTACTGTGCTCGAGGGCAGGACGAGAACTTCATCAAGGCGGTGAAGAACGACTTGGCCAGTGACCGGACCTCCGATCATGCCTTCCTCGCCAATCACCTGCGGCTGTTCTATTCGTGTGCGGCGTATGGGTTGATTCACGGCTTGCGCGAGAACACGCTGGTGCATACGGAACTGGCCAAGGCGCAACCGCTGTCGATTATCCTGAAACTCTTTAAGTTGGCGGTGCGCGTGGTGCAGTACAAGGATCGGATCAAGCTGTCCTTGCCTACGTCGTGTCCGATGAAGGGGTGCTGGCGCGGGTGACCGAGTTGCTTTACCTCGTCCCGCGCCCGCCGGCGCCGGCCTGATCGACTCGGCGACGCCGTCTCATGCTGCCGACTCGAATCCGCTTGAGCGGAGGTGAGGTCTCGCCAGCGCTCTGTCCAGGGATCGATGGCGGCAGGGTGTGATGCCCAAAAGTTGGGGTATTTGGCCGATCGTGGCGGGTTGGCAGCAAAATTCGCAGCAAGCTGACTCGCATCACGGCTGGAATGGCACGACATTGACATCGCGCGGCGGGTTTATGACATTCCATTACACACAAATTATTCAAAATTACACTTTGAAGTTGAACTCGCGTCATAACGCATGAGCCTCTCTCGCGAATCTGATCCCGGCGGCGAAATCGACGACGCGTTGAAGGCCAAGCCAAAGGGTCTTCACCCCTGGCTCGCCATCGCCCTTGCGGGCCAGAAATCCGCCAAGCATCGCCACCAAGCGCACCACTTCATTGAGCCTGGGCGGCGTCTTGGGCACCTTCTTCCGATTCAGGATGTAAGCCGCTTGCCATTCGTCCTGCTCGAACAGCAAGGCCGCATCCAGGTCTGGGCAGGTACGGCCCAGGCGCATGAGTCGGGCAATCCGCCAAGCCACCACCATGAACAGCGCCAGCGCCCGTTCCAGCCGCGCCACGGTGCTCAACTGCAACGCCTCTACGCGGCAGCCGTTCTTGAGGACATGGAAGAACAGTTCGATCTCCCAGCGCGCCCGGTACCAGTCGATCAGTTCGGTCGCCGCTTCGAAAGAGTTAATCGGCCGATTGGTCAGCAGCCGCCATTCCACCGGCTTCACGCCCTCGGGGGCACTTTCTTCTCGCGCCACCAGACAACTCACCTCGATCCGGCTCCCCTTGCCGTCGGAGACCGTCACCCGCTTTGCCCAGACTCGTTGCCGAACGTCCCGCGCCTTCTGTCCTTGCCGCGAAGGCATCGTGAAGCGGATGCCGCCGAGCGCTTCGCTGGCCAGGACCTCAGTCCACAGCTTGCCGCCCTCGGGAAGCGCCCGATTGTGCTGGGAACGAATCAGCCAGTCGGCGGGATGCCCCAGCTCGCGGGCTTGCACCATCAGGGCCACGATGTCCGCCTCCCGATCCGCCACATACACCAGCCGGGTGTCCGGCATGCTGCTCGCCAACTCCGCGATGCGGGTGTAGCCCTCCGTCCAGCGGGTGCTTTCCAGCAGGCCACCTCGTTGGCCGCTCGCGTCCTTGGGTTCGCGTGCCCACATCCAGGCGTCCAGAACACCCAAGGGTTCACGCTGCGGACTGACCGCGTAGGTGGAATGCACGTACATCCCGCGTTGGGCTTCATACGAGAGCGGCCCCAGACCGGCAATGCGCTGACCATTGAAGTCGAGTTCCGTGGTGTCTTGGATGCACAGCACCACCGGATGCACCCGCATGCGCGTTTCGGCGCTTCCCCAGTGCGAGGCCAGGATGGCTTCCCATTCGATGTCGTCCTGCGCAAAAAAACGATACGCCGCCTGGGTTTCCGCCCAGCCGCCGCAGGCTTGCGGGATACTGGCCATCGGATTGGCTG
The DNA here is from genome assembly GCA_016722705.1 of Candidatus Dechloromonas phosphoritropha. NCBI lineage: Bacteria > Pseudomonadati > Pseudomonadota > Betaproteobacteria > Rhodocyclales > Azonexaceae > Dechloromonas > Candidatus Dechloromonas phosphoritropha. The sequence continues at coordinate 2,157,261 of JADKGN010000004.1, forward strand.
CCATGCGCTCCGCCAGCAGCACCGTGCGCTTGTCCAGACGCCGGTCGCCCAGGTCGATCGCCTTGAATTCTTCCGCTGCCCAACCCATCACATCCACCCAGCATTTCTTGTAAAGTCAGCATGTTACGCAGAGGTGTTGAAGTTGTGTGTAATGGGATGGGTTTATGAAACATCCGGGCTAGCACCTGTGGTGATGAATTCGGCCCCGACGGTTCGGTGGTTCCCCTTGCGATATTGATTCCGAAAGACACCACACCTACTCGCAATAAAGACCTTGCAGTAAAGCATCCCATCCTGCCTGGTGCCCCGTGGGCATTTGTGAAAAAGGAGTTTGCCGGTTTTGCTGCAATCAGCGAGCTTAGCGATTGGTTAGATGCGCAAGGGTCAATGGATGAAAAAACAAAGAGAGATACTCGCTCCTACTTTGCTGAAGGGCCGGGAAAAAACATCGGTAGCTTTTTCTCAATGCCATTGTTACAACTGGCTGATGCTGCTACAGGAGTGCCTCTAGGCGTTCTGAACTTACACAGCACTAATGAAGGAATCGCGGAGGTAAAAGGCGCCGAACGGCTTAGTCCTCTACTTGAACCATTCCGGCAGTTATTGTCTATACTTGTCATCGTGCGGGAGACGTTGCTTGATTCAGCTGCTCACGCAGAGAAGGAGAAACCAAATGAATGAGCTACTTAAGCAGGTGCTACAAGGGCGTAGTGTTGAGCGGATGCTCCGTGACGAGGCATCTGCAATCAAGCGCATTGGTGCCACCAAAGAGGAAAAAACGTTCGCCCCTCAAAAGTCTCATGGCTTCGTGACGGGGAAGATCATTCCTGTGCCGAAGAGCACCGCATAGGGAATAATCAGATTTTAGAGGTACGCAACCCGCCTTCGTGGCGGGTTTGTCGTCTAATGAGGCACGGGAACATAAAATTATTCGCATCACAACGTATCAGGTAAGCCCATGAAAAACGTGTACCCATGCGTGTACCCCCGCAAAAAATCGAATAACCAAAAGTCAGTAGTGGTGGGACTTTGTGCCTGCTACTACTGATTTAAATCCAATTTGGAATGATTCTTCAGGCCGTTTCACGACGGCGCAGTGAACCAACAAAAGCCCCTATCCATGGGGCTTTTTAACGTCTTGCAATTGCATGTCGTATCAGAAGGGCGCAGAACTTCCGTGTACCCAGACGTGTGCCCCTTGTGTTTATAGGTTGCAAATTTGAGCACACGAACTAATGCGGATTCCTGGGGCGATATGGGCAAGCTGACAGATATTGAGATTCGGGGCTGGATCAAGGCGGGCGAACGTTTTGAAGGCCGTGCCGATGGCGATGGCGATGGAGATGGCGATGGGCTATATCTTCGCTTCCGTGAAGGCGACACCGGCGCGTCATGGCGCTTTCGTTACCGCTTCGGCGGCAAGCAACGGGTAATGAATTTGGGCAGCTATGCAGCACTCTCGTTGGCCAACGCCCGCAAGACTGCACAAGAAATGGCGGCACGGGTATCACTTGGCTACGACGTTGCAGGCGAAAAACAAGAACGCAAGCGCGAAGCTGCCGCCAAGATCGAGGACGAAAAAAACGCTTGGACGGTTGCCAAACTGGCGGACGAATACTTTGAGCGGACGATTCTCGGGCACTGGAAGCATCCCAACATCGTGCGATCCCCTATCGAGAAAGTCATCAAGCCCGCTATCGGCAAAATGAAAGCTGAGGACGTGCGCCCCCGAGACATTGACGCCATGCTGCAAAGCGTCGTTAAGCGTGGTGCACCCACTGTGGCGAACGAAGTACTGCGCTGGTCAAAGCGGATATTCGATTTCGGTATCAAGCGGCAAGTGATCGAGATCAATCCGGCAAGTGCATTTGACCCTTCGGGTAATACCGTTGCTGTCACGCATCAATCATCTCTGCGATGACTGCGTCGGGCCGGTGAGCGAGGAGGCGTTAGTTCGTGCCATTGTGTTCAGTAAATATCTCGAAAGCCATGCGCGGAGGATTTACAGCTACGCCACACGACCCGATATTGACGCGGCAAAGACCCTGCTCAAGCGACTGCAATCCGGGAAACTCATCAGCCCGTTCAAGGTGCGGGAAATTTACCGGGCCGGATGGACGGGACTCGAAACGCCAGCGAAGGCGCAGACAGCCATCGTGCTGTTGCAGGAATACGGGCATCTCACTGTGGAATCAGTTGAGACAGGCGGCAAGTCGACCAGTCAGTTCCATTGGATCAGGGGGGGCAAAGCATGAGCTACCTTGAACGACTGAAGCAAATTGAAGGGCAAAAGATATTCGCGCATATCCCTGAACCCGTACTGACAAAGCCGCCCAAAGCCCCTTTGGTCAGTTCTGTCAGTACCGCTCGAGGGGCATACATAAAAACGCAGACCCCGAATGTGGAAAGAGTGCAGGTTGCAAAAGTCGACGCTGGCGAGACGGCGACCGCTTTCCTCTGCTGGCTGATTTACTACCCCGACCGTGATCCGCTGGAAGTGGCCTGCTGTTCCGATGCGACCGATGCTGAATTCCTTGCTAGCTATCCGGACGCAATCGCGGCAGAGCCGTTCAAGCCGACGATCCAGCAACCGTCCGTTCCCATGACTGCCGATGAAGAACATCCAATCTACGTTTGGCTGACGCTGATCGGAGAATCTGACCCGGCGGCCATTGCCGAAGTCTTGAGCCAGTGCCAGCGGGATGCGGATGCGGATGCGCGGGACTACTTCACCGGGCGGGCGGCGGCGGAACTGCCAAAGCCTGATCCATTTCCCGATGACCGGCGGCGCTGCCCGCAATGCCTGAAGTGCGGGGGCGGGTTTGCACGGTAGCCAAGCCCAGCGGGCTGGTGTCGGCCAATGTGGGTTATAGGTCGCGCAATCAGCGTGCTTTGTGCCCGGTTTTCGCCTTCGATGAAGCGCTTCATGGCGCTACTTCGGAGAATATGTTGCCATTATCATATCCGGGCAGGGCTTTTTTCCACACTCTGGGCCATAAGCGGCCCGACAGTCGTTCGCCAGACCAGTCATTCGGGCGGCGCCTGCAATCTGATACCTGCCCCAAAACCTGAGCAAGCGAGGTGTGCGATTTTTCGGACCGGTGGCTCTCCCGGGTCTGATAAGATGCGCCGATGCCAACGATCAGCAGTTTTTCGGTATCTTTATTCAGATGTTCTGTAGCGAACAAGCCCACCCCCCGGCACTTCCATGCGCTGTATGCCGAGTTCGAAGTGGAGATCGACATCCGCACTCTCGAAGTGCTGCGTGGCCGCCTGCTCGAATTGGGCGCCGTGACCTGGCCCAACGGGGCAGACCTCGACCCCGCTTGGTTATTTGACCAGGTGGCGGGCGGTAAAACGTGGTCTGTGCCTTTTTAGCCCTTGCCCATTCGGCGGATCAAGCAGCCGAGCGCTCGGCGGCGAGCCGATGCGATTCACGCCGTTCGCAGTTTGCCTGGACACTGATGCTGTGTTTGCTGGCGGTGCTGCCGCAAACGGCGTCGGCGATTTCCTCCGGCAACGTGTTGGTGCTGTATTCCGCCAGCCGCCTACTGCCGGCAAACATCCAATTCGATCAGAGCCTGATGCAGGCGCTGGAAGAGCGGCACGATGTCGACGTCACCGTGTTCAGCGAGTTTCTCGATGCGCCAACCTTCTACGGCGCCGCCTACGAGCGCACGTTCGTCACCTACCTGAACGCCAAATACGCGTCGCGGCCGCCGTCGGTCATTGTTGCGGGTGGTCCCGAGGCATTTGCCTTTGTCGTGCGCCAGCGTGACGAGTTCTTTCCCCACACGCCGGTGGTGTACGTGGCCGTGCCGGAGCAGATGCTGCGCAAGACGGGGCCGTTGCCACCTGAATTCGTGGGTGTGCTCATGCGCCACGACTTCAGCGGCACGGTCGAGCAAGGCTTGAAATGGCGGCCCAAGGCGCGCCATCTGCTCATCGTGCTGGACGTAGGCGAATTTGCGAACGAATGGAATCAGAGGATTCGCAAGGAGGCGCCCACTTTCGAGGGCCGACTCGACATTGAATTCATGGTCGTCGAGTCCGCCGCCGCGTTGCGTTCGCGGCTGCAAGGCCTGAGCGACGATTGGCTGGTGTTCACGCCGGGCTTCTATACCGATCGGCAAGGTGGCCGCTACCTGCCCCGCGACGCGGCGCAGCTGGTTGCGTCGGCGTCGCCGGTGCCCGTGTTGGGCCCGCATCTGACGTTCATGGACACCGGGGTGCTTGGCGGTCGGATGGTCAACTATTCGCAGATGGGCCGCACTGCCGCACGGCTCAGCGCCGATCTGATCTCTGGTGTCCCCGTTGAATTGCTGGCGCCGCCCGAGTCGGTGCCGCTGCCCATGCAGGTCGATTGGCGGCAGGCGCAACGATTCGGCATCAGCGATGCCGAAATCCCGCCGGGAACCGTCGTGAACTTCAAGGAGCCCAGCTTCTGGCAGCAGTACCGCGACCTGGCACTCGCAGGCGTCGCCGTGATGCTGGTGCAGTCAATCCTGATCGGCGCGTTGCTCGTCGAGCGGCGACGGCGACGGCGCACCGCTGCCGCGCTGTCGGAAAGCGAACACGGCATGAAGCTGGCTGCGCAGGCGGCGCGCTTGTCGATGTGGGTGCTGGACACGCAAGGCGCCGACGCCCGCCCGGTGTTGCCGAAGCGGCGCAGTACCGACGACGCCATGCGGCGCTTCGCCGATTTCAACACGCTGCTCGCCGGCGTCCACCCCGGCGATCGCGCCTCGGTGGAAGCGGCGGTGGTCAACGCTCGCGCCGGCGAAGGCCGACTCGATGTCGAATTCCGCCAGGTCGGCAGCGACGGCGAGCAACGTTGGGTCGCCGCGCGCGGCCACACCGAACCCGGCCGCGGGCAGCGCATGCTCGGCGTGGCGATGGACATCACCGAACGCAAGCAGGCCGAGTTGCAGGCCACACAGGATCGCAGCGCACTGCGGCACATCACGCGGGTATCGCTGCTCGGTCAGCTGTCGGCATCGATCGCGCACCAGCTGAACCAACCGTTGGCGTCGATCCTGGGCAATGCCGAAGCGGCCCGTCTGATGCTCGACCGTCATCCGCTGGATTTGGCCGAACTGCGCCTCATCTGCGACGACATCGCCGCCTCAGACCAGCGCGCTGCCGACGTCATCCGCCAGCTGGGTGCGCTGTTCAAGCGCAACGAGCTCGAACGGGTTGCGCTGGACTTGAACGTCCTCGTGCGCGATTCCCTCGAACTGATTCGCGGCGACTTGTTGGCGCGCCAGATGTCGGTGGTGACGGACCTGTCGGCAGTTTTGCCCGCCGTAGCAGGAGACCGGGTGCATTTGCAGCAGTTGATCCTGAACCTGGTGACCAATGCGGCCGACGCCATGCACGGCAATCCGGAAGACCGGCGCCAGATGATCGTCAATACGGCGCTGAAAGATTCAATGGTTCAGTTGTGCGTCGCCGACAGCGGCCACGGAATTGCTGCAAGCGACATGCAGTCGATCTTCGAGCCGTTCTGGACCAGCAAGGTGAACGGCATGGGCATGGGGCTGGCGATCTGCCACTCCATCGCCGCGGCGCATGAAGGTTCGCTGACCGTTGCCACCGCTGCGCAGGGCGGCGCGGTTTTCTGCCTGCAACTGCCGCCGGCGGCGACGACATGAGTGAGACCATGCCAACCGTATTCATCGTCGACGACGACGCTTCACTGCGCGTCGCATTGACGCGGCTGCTCGACGCCCGCGGCTATCCGTGCCTCGCCTTTGATTCGGCTGAAGCCTTCCTGTCCCGGCACACGCCTGCCATGCCCGGTTGCCTGCTGCTCGATGTGAGCATGCCCGGCCTGGACGGGCTGGCATTGCAACGCAAACTGCTGGAACTCGGCCGCGCACTGCCGATCGTCTTTCTCACCGGCCATGGCGATATCCCGATGACGGTGCGGGCGCTGAAAGCCGGCGCCGTCGATTTCCTGACCAAGCCGGTAGCGGCGGCGACGCTGTTTGCTGCGGTGGGTGCGGCGCTGGCGCTCGACGCGCGCGCCCGCCAGGCCGCCGCCGACGGCCAGGCACTGCAGCAGAGCCTGGCCGGCCTGACACCGCGCGAACGCGAGGTGCTGCGCGGGCTGGCCGCGGGCCAGCTGAACAAGCAGATCGCCGCCGACCTGGGCATCGTCGAGCAGACCGTCAAGTTCCATCGCTCGCACATCATGGCGCGCATGCAGGCGCGCACGGTGGCCGAGCTGATGTATCTGGTCGCCCGGCTCGACATTGATGTGGAGGGCAAGGCGGTTGCCCGACCGCCAGTGTCTGGTCCCTAGACGAAAGTTCAGTATCGGCAATCGATCGCCGGCGTTAGGCTGCGCGCATGACCCAAAACTGCATCGCGATCGTCGATGATGAGGCGCAAGTGCGTTCTGCACTTGGGCGGCTGCTGCGCTTGGCGGATTTCGAGGTGCTGAGCTTCGAATCGGGCCAGACTTTTATTGACTCGCTCACGCAGCGCGTGCCCGAATGCGTGTTGCTCGACGTGCATATGCCGGGTCTGTCGGGCCTGCAGGTGCGCGCGCTGCTGCGCGTGTCACATCCGCTGCTGCCGATCGTCTTCATCACCGCGAGCGACGATGCCGAGCTGACTCAGCGCGCCAGCGATGCAGGCGCATCAGCCCTGTTGCGCAAACCGTTCACGAACCGGGCCTTGCTTGAGGCCGTGCGCAGCGCGTTGCAGAGTCACCCCGGCGCAGCGATGTGATTCTGCCGCAGTGCCGGCGCGAACTAAACCAAAGTACAGTTGGCGGAAACCGCATCCCAACCTACATTTGTGAGGCGGTAACGCAGGCCGCGTCACTGCGGCTCACCGATCACATGAGAGGACTAACGATGAAAGATTTGCGCAGAATATTAATGGCAGGGCTTGCCGTTGCCGCCGTGTTCTTCGTGGGGGGCTGTGACAAGAAGGAAGAGCCGAAGGCGGTCGCGGGGGTCGCAGTATCGGCCGTCGCCGCTCCGGCTCCCAAGGCGGAATCGGCTGCGGTGCCGGTGCAGACCTCGGAAGTAGCCGCGGCGCCGGCGCAGACGCCGGGAATGGCCGCGGCGCCGGCGCAACAGTCCGGCAAGAAGCCCAACATCATGTTCATCATGGGCGACGACATCGGCATCATGAACGTGGGTGCCTACCACCAGGGGCTGATGGTTGGGGAAACGCCCAACATTGACCGTCTGGCGAAGGAAGGCGCGAGATTCATGACCGCCTATGCGGAGCAGAGTTGCACCGCCGGCCGCACCTCGTTCGCCACCGGCATGAACCCTCTGCGTGCGGGCATGATCATGCCGCAGTTGCCCGGCTCCACCAGTTCCCTGTTGCCCGGCACTCCGCATATCGCCAAATTCCTGCTCGACCTTGGCTACAACACGGGCGAATTCGGCAAGAACCACCTGGGTGACAAGCCCGGTTCGCTGCCGACGGCCCATGGTGTTCAGGAGTTCTGGGGCTATCTGTATCACCTGGATGCGATGCAGGGCGTGAGCTTCCCCGACATCAACAAGACGCCGACGGATCAGGCTGTGGTGCCGCCGTGCAAGAACTTGCCGGTCAAGGGACTTGCCGAGGTGCCGGGCGCGGTGGACCCGAAAACCACGCTGTGCATGATGCCGCCACGGCCAGTCATCTGGTGCCACTCCAAGGATGGCACGGAAGCAAACCAGAGCTGCACGGATGAAGGTCCGCTGCCGCTAGAGCGGTCGAAGATCGTGGACGAGGAAATTTCGGCCAAGGTCATCGACTACCTCGACCGCAACGACCCGAAGAAGACCGGCAAGCCGTTCTTCGTCTGGTACAACCCGGCGCGCATGCATATCACGACCGTGTTCTCGCCCAAGTACGAAGCCATGTTGGGCGTCAAGGGCGGCAAGGACTGGGGCATCAACGAAGTCGGCATGAAGCAGATGGATGACAACATCGGTGAAGTGTTCAAGAAGCTCGAGGCGATGGGCGAGATGGACAACACCATCATCGTCTTCACCACCGACAACGGGGCCGAGGTTATCACCTACCCGGATGGTGGCGTCACGCCGTTCCGCGGCGGCAAGCTGACGACCTGGGAAGGCGGCATGCGAGTCCCGTTGTTGATCCGTTGGCCCGGACACATCCAGCCGGGCATCCTCAAGGACCAGATCTTCTCGATGCTGGACTTTGTGCCCACCTTCGTTGACATCGCCGGCGGTGCCAAAGGCGACGACCTGAACAAGCAGATCATGGCCGGCAAGTACCCTGGCATCCTCAAGACCAAACTGGACGGCGTCAATCAGCGCGCCTACCTGGAGGGCAAGGGCGATTCCGCGCGCGACACGCTGTTCTACTACAGCGGCACCCACCCCTCGGCGGTGCGCTACAAGAACTGGAAGATGTACTATGCGATGGCCCCTTCGACACCTTTGGGTGGCCTGTTGGGAGTCCAGAGTTGGCACTGGACGCAGGTCAACAACATCAAGCGCGATCCGTTCGAAGGTTCCGTCATGAATCAGAACACCTTCTCGGGCATAAGCGGCGCATTGGCCGCGCCGAGCACGGCGTATATTTACGACTGGAACCTGCTGCCCATCGGACAGTTGCTGTGGATGAAGGAGTTGATGAGCTACAAGGAATTCCCGGCGCTTCAATCTCCCTCCAGCTACAACCTCGATCAGATCATCAAGGAAATGCAGGAGGCGAATACCAGCAGCCACGCTGGCGAATAGCGGTCGAGGTTGCTTGATGTAAAGCAACGGGCACCCCGGTAACGCGGTGCCCGTTTTCGTTTAGCCGTGCGGGGCCATGCCATGACTCCGCGGCCCGCGGATTTAGTTCAGGTCGGAACCCGTTGCCTTTGCCTGGGCTTTGAAATTGAGCGATTTTTAGGCGTCGACCGCAACAGTCGTCGCGTTCCGCGATGGAGGGGTGTTGCGAGCCTTTGCCGAACATCTTCATTCCGTCGGCGCCATGAGTTTGATAGTCCGTCGTTGGTACCTCACGCTGCCATGGTTTATGGTGTAGCAAGGCTTGGATCAGACCCCGGCTATATCCGAACCCGCCGGCAGCGAACATTACGCGCTTCTGACGGCTCGGTTTCCGGACAACAAAGTGAAAATTATGAAACGAACCCTTCACATCATTTGTGCCAGCCTGGCGTTGCTGGCAGCCTTCAGCCTCCTGAGCAGTCCAGCCCGGGCGGGTTTGAACGAAGGCGTGGCGGCCCACCAAGCCGGTAATCTGCCGCTGGCATTCAAGGAGTTTCGCGCCTGCGCGGAAAAAGGTGATGCCAGTTGCCAATTCAACGTGGCTTTGATGTACGAGAAAGGCATCGGGGTCACCAAGGACGAAAAGGAAGCGGTGGTTTGGTATCGAAAATCCGCGGACCAAGGGAACTCCAACGCGCAATTCAATCTGGGCGTACTGTATGAAAATGGTCGTGGCACCGCCGTTGATTTTGCGCAAGCCAACCAGTGGTATCGCAAGGCGTCGGTGCAGGGTGATGCGCTCGCTATCGGCAATCTGGGCATGCTGTATCTGCGCGGCGATGGCGTAAAAGCTGACAAGACTGCCGGCCTGGCCCTGCTCCTGCTGTCAGCGACCCTGGATGGTTCACCCGATAACCACGCCAAAATGAACATTGCCAAGACCAAGGGGCTGACCACCGATCAAGTCGCCGCCGCCCAGAAGCTGTCAGACGAGCTTGGCAAGTCCAAAAACCTGCTGGTCCCGCTGGATAAATACTTGAAAACCACGGCGACAAACGTCACCGGCAATTTGAAATAGGCGGAAATGCAGGAAGGCGCAAACGATGGGACATCAGCTACAAGCCATTATCACACTGCTGGCATTGATCAATCCGGCCATGTGTGCCGAGATTTTTCTGCGGGTCGAGGGGACGCCACCCCGCAGGGCAATGATGGCCGCCGCTACCCAAGCCGCGGTGACGGTGCTGGTGATTCTGGTGCTGGCTGCCTTGTTCGGCACGAAAATACTGGACGCTTTCGGCGTCTCGCTGGATGCGTTCTCGGTGGCGGGAGGCGGCGTGCTCGCGTGGATCGGGTTTTCCATGTTGAGCGGCAACCCGACCACGGGCGGCCAGGCGAACCCCGGTGCCACCCCTCCGCAGTCATCGCTCACGCCGCTGATCCTGTTCGCGGCCAGCCCCGGCACAATTACCGGCGTGATTACGCTTGCGGTCTCTCATTCCGGCCGCGAGGTTCCGACGACCGCGCTGGTCGCGGTGGCTGTCGGCACCGCTGTCATGTGGTTGGCGATCATGCTGGCCATATTCGTCGGCGGTCACGACCGGGGCGGCACGAGCGCCAAAGGCGAAGGCTTCGCACGCGACACGGCCACGCGCTTCATGGGTTTGATCGTGATCGCCATGGGAGTGCAGTTTGCGCTCACGGGCATCAGCGCTTTCATGCGAGGGTGATGGCCAGACTGCATTAACCTCGCTTGAATTTCCATTTTCGAGTAATAACAAGCAACTGACTGCAGAAAGATAGGAATGCCATGAAGACCAAACGAACAAGTATCCTGACTCTCGTTATGGCGGTTGGCCTCGCCCTGGTGAGCGCGCTTGCTCCCGCCCACGCCGCCGATGGGAAGAAGCCCAACATCCTCGTCATCTGGGGCGATGACATTGGCCGTGACAACATCAGCGCCTACAGCATGGGCATCATGGGCTACAAGACGCCCAACATCGACCGCATCGCGAAGGAAGGCGCCCTGTTCACCGATTCTTACGCGCAGCAAAGCTGCACCGCGGGTCGTGCGTCGTTCATCCTCGGGCAGCAGCCCTTCCGTACCGGGCTGCTGACCATCGGCATGCCTGGTTCACCGCAGGGCATTCCGGATTGGTCGCCGACGATTGCCGATCTGTTGAAGCAGCAGGGCTACGTCACCGGCCAGTTCGGCAAGAACCACCTCGGCGACCGCGACTCGCACCTGCCCACGGTGCACGGCTTCGACGAGTTTCTCGGCAACCTCTACCACCTGAACGCGGAGGAGGAACCAGAGACTTATTACTATCCGAAAGACCCGGAATTCAGGAAGAAGTACGGCCCGCGTGGCGTGTTGCACACCTGGTCCGATGGCAAAGGCGGACAGAAGATCGAGGACACGGGTGCGCTGACGAAGAAGCGCATGGAAACCGTCGACGAGGAGATTCACGCAGCCCAGGCGCAGTTCGTCGCCAAGGCGGCGAAGGACGGCAAGCCCTTCTTCGTGTGGCTCAATACGACCCGCATGCATGTCTGGACGCATCTGACCAAGGCGCAGGAAGGCGTGACCGGCATTGGTCTCTACCCTGACGGCATGGCCGCGCATGACAAGATGATCGGCGAGGTCTTGAAGCAGCTCGACGACCTCGGCATCGCCGACAACACCATCGTCGTCTACGGCACCGACAACGGCGCCGAAACCGGCACTTGGCCCGATGGCGGCACCATGCCCTTCAAGGGCGAAAAGGGAGGCACCTGGGAGGGCGGCATGCGCGTGCCGATGCTGGTGCGCTGGCCCGGTGTCATCAAGCCGGGCACCATCGTCAACGAAATCTTCTCGCAGGAGGACTGGCTGCCGACGCTGCTGGCGGCAGCAGGCGAGCCGGACATCGTCGCGAAGATGAAACAGGGCTACAAGGCGAACGGCAAGTCCTTCAAGGTGCATCTGGACGGCTACAACTTCTTGCCCTATTTCAAGGGTGAAGCGAAGAAGGGACCACGTGAAGAGATTTTCTACTTCGGGCAAAACGGCGATCTGAACGCGATTCGCTGGAATGACTGGAAGGTGCACTTTGCCGTCACCCACGGCAACATCGCGACCGCGGTGCGGGAAGTGCCGGGCTGGCCGGTGATCGTCAACCTGCGCGCCGACCCGTATGAGAAGGCGCCGGAGGAGTCCGGGATGTATATCCGCTGGTATGCGGACAATATCTGGCTGTTCGTGCCGGTCCAGGAAAAGCTGCAGAAATTTCTCGCGACGTTGCCGGAGTATCCCTTCCAGCAGGGCAGCAGCCTGAACGCCGCGGGCATCAACTACAACTCACTGCAGGCAATGCAGGCGATGAATCGGCTAAAGCGGTTGGAGGGCATCTCGCCGCCTGGTAATTGATGGCGCGCGAATGTCGGAATTGATTCAAAAGGGTTTCTTGAACAGGCTTCGGGTACAGCGACGTTAGAACGATCCGATGCTGTACCAGTGGAAATTTTCAATCGTTCGTTCACAATTTGGGAGAAAGTCATGGTACGAAGGATATGGGTGCTCAGCCTGCTGGCGATGTTGTTCGCGCCCCCGGGCATGGCGCAGTCTGCCGCAAAGCCGGTCGATCCGGCAACGATTCAGGCCCTCAAGGACCTGGGTGCTCATCTGCAGACACTGAAGCGCTTCACGGTGTATTCCGATGCCACTGGCGAGAAGGTGCTCGCCAGTGGTCAGAAGCTGCAGCACTCGGCGATGGTGGACATGGCCGTCGATCGGCCGAACAAGGTGCACGTCGCCATGGCGACCGCCCGGAATCGAAGCGAACTGATCTACGACGGCAAGACGGTTACGCTCAACATGCCGGCGCAGAAGGCTTACTCGACGTTCGGGTTCAGCGGATCGCTCGTCGAACTGGCGAAGCGCCTGGACGAAAACTACGGCGTCGAGATTCCGTTGTCCGACCTCTTCGTCTGGGGTACGCCGGAGGCGCCGGTCGACAAGATCGAGTCGGCAATGAACGCCGGGCAGGACTTCATCGGCAAGGACCTCTGCGATCACTATGCCTTTCGCCAGGGCAAGATCGACTGGGAAATCTGGGTCACCACCGGCACCAAGCCTCTGCCGCGCAAGATCGTGATCAACAATCTGGCGGATGAGGCACGTCCGCAATCGACACACGTGCTGGCGTGGAATCTGAAGCCGACCTTCGATGCGTCGGTGTTCAACACGACGCCACCCACGGGCGCAACCAAGGTTGAGTTTGTGCCGCTGAAGACCAAGTAAAGGGGTAAAAAAATGACGAAATCAATCAACAAGGTTTCCCTGGCCACGCTGACGATCCTCTTTCTCGCAAGCTTCGCTGCAGTGCCCGTTGCCCAGGCGTTCGGGCGCGGCGGTTTTGGCGGCGGCGGCTTCCGTGGCGGTGGTGGCGGTTTCGACGGCGGCGGCTTCCGTGGTGGTGACATGCACGCCAACTTCGACAGATCTGATATACGCACCAACAACGTCCGCAACACCAGCGTCAACAACGTCAACATCAACCGGAACTTCAACGCGAATGTCAATCGCGGCGGCTGCTGTTACGGCGGCTGGGACGGCGGCTACCACCCGGTTGCCACCGCGGCCGCTGTCGGTGCGACGGTTGCCTTGACTGCCGCAGCGGTGGGCTCAATCGTGAACTCCGTTCCGGTGGGCTGTGCCCCGGTCAACTACGGCGGCGCGTACTACCAGCAATGTGGCTCGGTCTGGTATGAGCCCCAGGGGTACCAATACCTGGTGGTCAATCCGCCGTATTGAAGGGCCACAGGTTCTGAAAAGTACCCCCTCAACATGACCAACAGCTTGCGGAAGACATTGTCTGAAGCGGGCTGCGCGTCGGATTGATAAACTTCCGGAGGAATCAACCATGCGTGTCGTACATCTTCTTTCTCGTGCCTTTGCTGTTCTCACCTTGTTCTCGCTTTCTGCGCTGTCCTGGGGCCAGACAGATCCACTGCCCTCATGGAACGACGGTGCCGCGAAGCAGGCCATCGTCGCGTTCGTGAAGGAGACGACCACGCAAGGTAGCCCGAAGTTCGTGCCGCCCGCCGAGCGCATCGCCACGTTCGACCAGGATGGCACGCTGTGGGTCGAGCAGCCGATTTACTCGTTCGTGATGTACGCGCTGGACCGAGTGCCAGAAGTGGTCAAAGCCAAGCCTGAGCTGAAGAACGTCGAACCGTTCAAGACCGTGCTCTCCGGCAACCGCGAGGCGATGGCCAAGCTGACGCTGCCCGACCTGGAGAAGATCATCGCTGCCACCTTCACCGGCATGTCGGTGGATGACTTCAACACCGAAGTGTCGAAGTGGATGGCGAGCGCCAAGGACCCGCGCTGGAAGCGGCCCTATACCGAACTTGTCTATCAGCCGATGCAGGAGGTGCTGAAGTACCTGCGCGACAACGGCTACAAGACCTACATCGTCACCGGCGGCGGCCAGGATTTCGTGCGCGCGTACTCGGAGGCGACTTATGGCATTCCACCGGAGCAGGTGGTGGGCACGGCCGGTGCCACGAAGTACGGCTACGCCAAGAACGGCAAGCCTTTCCTGACCAAGGAGCTGAAGCTGCTGCTCAACGACGACTTTACCGGCAAGCCGGAGGGCATCCACCTGATGATCGGCCGCCGGCCTTACGCCGCGTTCGGCAATTCGACCGGCGACCAGCAGATGCTCGAATTCACGAAGGCCGGCGACGGTGCGCGGCTGTCGATGCTGGTGCTGCACGACGATGCCAAGCGCGAGTATGCTTACGGCCCGGCCCAGGGACTGCCCGCCACCAAGGTCGGCACCTTCACGCAAGGGCTCTACGACAAAGCGAATAAGCAGGACTGGACTGTCATCAGCATGAAGAACGACTGGAAAAAGATATTCGCGTTCGAATAAGCACCCGACTGGAACGCCGGGTTACCACCAATACCAAACAAGGAAACGGAATGATCATGAACACCAGAACAACCATAGCGCCCTTCGCCACACGCGGTCTGGGTATTTGCCTCATTGCCGGGGCAGCGACGCTGTTCGCCGGTTGCGCCACCTACGATGCGGCGCTGGGCAGTGGCACGAACGTGACGGCGACCGACTCCGCGCGCCTGACCAAAAGCGGCTTTCTGAGCGATTACGCGCGCCTCAAGCCCAACCCGGAGGCGGGCGGCATGGACTGCTGGCGCGACCCGAATCTCGATCCAAAGAAGTTCGACAAGGTGATGATCTCGCGTATCCTCGTCTCGCTGGTGCCACCCAAGAATGCCAAGGAAGGCGAGCACGTGACGGTCGATCCGAGCGACCTCAAGACCCTGACCGACTACTTCCACGCTGCATTGGGCAAGGCCCTGAGTTCGCAAATGCAGGTCGTCGACAAAGCAGGCCCGGGGGTCGCGGTAATCGGCATCGAGCTGACCGACCTGGTGCCGACCAAGGTGACGGACAGCGTGACCGGAACGCTTATCCCCTACGGGTTCGTTGCCGAGATTGGTTCCGGCGCCGCCACTGGCCGCCCGGCGGGCTCGACCCCTTATATGGGTGAAACCGGCATGGAAATGCAGGTCCGCGACGGGGCAACGGGCGCGATTCTCGCCGAGTGCCGGGATACCCAGATCGGCCGCAAGTACGCTGCCGACCCCAAGGGTGGCGTGGTTGGCACGGCCCAGACCTGGGCCAGCGGTTACATGAACTCATTCCAGGCCTGGTCGTATGCGAAGGATGCATTCGACAAGTGGTCGCTGCTCATCGCCAAGCGCTTCGCCGAACTGCGTGGGGTCACGCCGGCCAAGTAGGTGCAGGACAGTGTCGTGACCATGTGCCCTTGGCGTAGGGAGCCGTGGGGGGGGGCGCATGGCAGCACGAAACCCGATGGCGTGTTTTTTGATTGTTGACTTGCTTGCACCAATATTTGAAGTCAGGGAGCGTTCGATGAAATTCATCACGAAAGCAAAAATGTTGGTTTTTTCGACGTCGACCGCAACACTGCTCGCCACCTCACCTTTATTCGCCGAAATGAGCGCCGAGGAATTGGCAAAGCTCGCCCTCAGCTGGCACTCAATGAAACGGAAACCATCATGAAAACACTCATTTGCATCGTCATGCTGACAGCGCTGGGCATTGGCATACCGGCCAGCGCACAAACGGCGAAACCAGAACATTTTTCTCCCAGCGAACTCAACAGCCGCATGCTGGATCGGCGCGCTGTGGAAGCCGTCATCTGGGGCCTGCCGCTGGTGGGCCAGCACGCTGTGAGGCAGGCCGCCTTCCGTGACGGCAAGGCGAACTACAACGACATCGTCTGGTGGCCCAAAGGGAGTTGGAAGAACCAGTCGCCCACGCCCAACGTCAACACGCGCTACATGTATTTCTTCATCAACACCAAGCAGGATGGCCCGGTGGTGGTGGAACTGCCGCCTGCCGTCCCTGGAGCCAGCTTCTATGGCACCATCGAAGATGCTTGGTATGAGCCGCTCAGGGACATTGGATTCGAGGGCAAAGGCGGGAAATACCTTGTACTGCCGCCGGACTACAAGGGCAAGGTGCCGGACGGCTACACGGCGGTGCGTCCCGCCACCTACAACACGATGACGCTGCTGCGCTCCATTTTGGCGTCCGAAGCCGAAAAAGATGTACAGGCCGGCGACAAACTCGTGAAGCAGGTCAAGGTTTACCCGTTGTCAAAGGCTGCCAATCCGCCCGCGCAGCGTCTCCTCGACCTGAGTAACGTGATGTACAACGGTCTGGTCAATTTTGACGAAACCTTTTTCACCGGCCTGTCCCATATGCTCAACGAAGAGACGGTGCAGCCGCGCGACCTTCAAATGATGGGCATGCTCCTGCCGCTCGGTATTGAGAAGGGCAAGGAGTTCAAGCCCGACGTCGCAACCGTCGCCGTGTTGAAGAGCGCGGCGGCGGAAGCGCAGGCCTGGTTAATGGAGGCGGTCACAACGGGCGACACCCCGTGGTGGCCGGACAGTCAGTGGGTCGTCCCCACCCCACCGATCACGATTGAAACCGGATTCAAGTGGGCGTTGCCAAACTACTTTGGTGTCGATGCGCGAGCCATCGCTCTGTTTCAGTATTTCTGCCCAACGGCAAAGGTGGGGACCGGCAGTTTCTACTTCGGCTCCTTTCACGACCACAGCGGCAAGCCGTTGGAGGGCGGGAGCAATTACCGGCTTCACGTTCCGGCGAATGTTCCGGTGAGGGAGTTCTGGTCAATCACGGTTTACAGCCTGAAGACCTCGAGCTTCTTTCTCAACTCGACCCGCCTCACGCTGGGTTCGCTCGACACGGATCTGAAGAAGAACGCCGACGGCTCGGTGGACATTTACATCGGCCCCAAGCCACCTGCCGGCCTGGAGTCCAACTGGCTCTTCACGCCTGCCGGTGAGAAATGGTTCCCCTGGTTCAGAGTGTATGGCCCTGAGAAGGCGATCATGGACAAGAGCTGGAAGTTGCCGGACATCGAGCAAGTGAAATGAACAGCACAGCAATACAGGGTTGATTTGTATTTCAAATTGACCCGGTTTTTTGCATAAATAATGATCCGATAGCCTGCGTATAAGTGCCTCCAACACGACGAGGCGAAGAAGCAGGGCTGGATTGTTGTCAGCATGAACGACGACTGGAAGTAGATATTTAGCTTTGACTAAACATGGATACCCCGACCACCACCACCACCACCACCACCACCACCACCACACCACAACCGAACAACCGAACAAGAGACCACCATGACCATCACACAAATCCTGAACCCTTTGAAGACCCTTGCTGCCATCGCGCTCGTCGTACTGGCCGCGGGTTGCGCCACCAGCACGATCAGCGATGAAAACCTGGCCGTTGCGGCCGGGTTCAAGGTCATCACCCCGGTCAACGCCGAGCAGCGGGCCATCCTGGCGAAACTACCGAAGGACCAGGTCTCGCCGATCAACTATCAGGGCAAGCACTACTACGTGCTGCCGGACGCGATGAACAACCTGGCCTACGTCGGCGGGCCTGCCGAATTCCAGTCCTACCAGAAGCTCCGTATCCAGAAGCAACTGAGCAACGAGAACCTCGCAGCGGCCCAGATGAACAGCATGGACTCCATGGATTGGGGCGGCTGGGGTGGCTGGGGTGGCTGGGGTGGCTGGGGCGGTGCCGGCTTCGGCGGATTCCGCCGCTAGGATGAAACGGAAACCATCATGAAGACACTCATTTGCATGGTCATGCTGACGGCGCTGGGCATTGGCACACCGGCCAGCGCACAAACCAGCGCACAAACGGTGAAACTAGAATATTTTTCTCCCAGCGAACTCAACAGCCGCATGCTGGATCGGCGCGCGGTGGAAGCCGTCATCTGGGGCCTGCCGCTGGTGGGCGAGGACGCTGTGAAGCAAGCCGCCTTCCGCGACGGCAAGGCGAACTACAACGACATCGTCTGGTGGCCCAAAGGTGGCGGCTGGAAGAACCAGTCACCCACGCCCAACGTCAACACGCGCTACATCTATTGGTTCATCAACACCAGGCAGGACGGCCCGGTGGTGGTGGAAGTGCCGCCCGCCGTCCCCGGCGCCAGCTTCTACGGCACCATCGAAGACGCCTGGTATGTGCCGCAAGTGGACCTTGGCTTAGATGGCAAAGGCGGCAAATATCTTGTGCTGCCGCCGGACTACAAGGGCAAGGTGCCGGACGGCTACACGGTGGTGCGTCCCACCACCTACAACACGATGACGCTGCTGCGCTCAATATTGGCGTCCTACTCCGAAAAGGATGTGCAGGCGGGCGATGCTCTGGTCAAGCAGCTCAAGATTTACCCATTGTCGCAGGCGGCCAATCCACCCGCGCAGCGTTTCCTCGACATGAGCGACATCCTGTACAACGGATTGGTCAAGTTTGACGAAACTTTTTTCACCCACCTCTCCCGCATGCTGAACGAAGAGCCGGTGCATCCTCGCGACTTGCAAATGATGGGCATGCTCCTGCCGCTCGGTATCGAGAAGGGCAAGGAGTTCAAGCCCGACGCCGCAACCGACGCCGTGTTGAAGCGCGCGGCGGCGGAAGCGCAGGCCTGGTTAATGGAGGCGGTCACAACGGGCGACACCCCGTGGTGGCCGGACAGGAAGTGGGTCTTCGTCTCCCCGCCGATTTCCATCGAGACCGATTTCACGTGGGAAATGCCAAACTATTTTGGTGTGGATTCGCGAGCCATCGGTCTCTATCAGTATTTCTGCCCAATGGTAAAGGCGGGGACCGGCAGCTTCTACTTCGGTGCCTTTTTCGACCGCAGCGGCAAGCCATTGGAAGGCGGGAGCAATTACCGGCTTCATGTTCCGGCGAATGTTCCGGTGAAGGAGTTTTGGTCAATCACTGTTTACAGTCTGAAGACTTCAAGCTTCTTTTTCAACTCGACCCGCCTCACGCTGGGTTCGCTCGACAAGGATCTGAAGAAGAACGCCGATGGCTCGGTGGATATTTACATCGGCCCCAAGCCGCCCGCTGGCCAGGAATCCAACTGGCTCTTCACGCCTGCGGGTCAGAAATGGTTCCCATGGTTCAGAGTGTATGGCCCGGAGCCATCGATTTTGGACAAGAGCTGGAAGTTGCCGGACATCGAGCAAGTGAAATGAACAGCACACCCGTACGTATCTGAACCCGATGCACCGCTTCTCACTCGGCATGAAGAACAGGACGCTGCATTGCGGCGCTTTCGTGCCGCCTGATGCGGTGCGGGTGCAGTAGTTTGCCCGCCGAGCTACGGGCGCCATTCATCGAAACCGGAGTAAACCGATGCAATTAATTCACCATGCTGGTGCACCACTGTGCGCCGCCGCCCTGACCGCGCTGTGCACACTGCCGGCGCATGCCGAGATGAGCGCCGAGGAATTGGCAAAGCTCGCCCAGAACCCGGTCGGCAACCTGATTAGCGTGCCGTTCCAGAACAATACCAATCTCAACTTCGGGCCGGAGAAGAAGACGCAGAATGTGCTCAATATCCAGCCGGTGATTCCGGTTTCTGTGAATGACGAATGGAACATCATCACCCGTACCATCGTGCCGGTGATCTCGATGCCCGCGCTCTATCCGGGCGACGACCGCACCAACGGCGTCGGCGACACGGTATTCACGGCTTTCCTGTCGCCGGCGAAACCGGGCAGCGTCATCTGGGGCGCCGGACCGGTAGTGCAGATACCGACCAACAGCGATTCGCAACTCGGCAACCGGAACTGGGGCCTCGGTCCGTCGCTGGTGGTGTTGCACCTGGATAAAGGTGACCCCTGGGTCTATGGCGCGATTGTCAACAACGTCTGGTCGCTCTCGGACAGCGGTACCGGCGGATCGTACAACAACGGCCTGATCCAGCCCTTCGTCAATTACAACTTAGCCGGCGGCCTGTACCTGACCAGCGCGCCGATCATCACCGCCAACTGGAAGGCCGAGAGCAGCCAGCGCTGGACGGTGCCGGTGGGTGGCGGCGTCGGCAAGATATTCCACCTCGGCAAGCTGCCGGTGAACACGCAGTTGTCCGCCTATTACAACGTGGTGACGCCAGACGACGGAGCGAACTGGCAGATTCGCGCACAGATACAGTTCATGTTCCCGAAGTGAGGCTGTTTGCGCGACAAAGAATGGCGCTTCAGCCTGACTGTTTTCAAAATTGCACTTCGAACTTGAATCCACGTTCGCAATAAGGGGAAAGTGTGGACCATACCCGACGCTTGCAGTGCTTCTAAAGGCCAGAAAGCCCGCATCGGTTATGCCTGCCGACCCAGGCTAATCAGCAATCGTGTTTCAATGACTTGACGCTGTTTGCCCGGTGTCTGTGGCTGCGACTACCTGAGCGGCTGATGTTCGCAAGGTCGGCTGACTGGCTGAATCGAGTCAAGTCCAAAATCTGCTGTAAATACTCTTCGATCCGATGAATGACGAATGGTTTTCAGCTAGCGAGGGCAACAACGTTGTTGCCCTCGCTAGCTGCGGCGCGGGAAGCCGCCCACTCCTTGAATTCATCCATGTCGAGGTACTTCCGTTCCTGCCAAGCCTCGTTCTGTTCGGCCAGCAGAGCGCCGATCAGGCGCAAGGCTGACTCGTCGTTGGGGAAGATGCGGATCACGCGCTCCCGCCGGCGAATTTCCTCGTTGAGCCGCTCCTGCATGTTCGTTGTGCGTAGCCGCTTGCGATACTTCTCGGGCAAGACCATTACCGCCATGGCATCCTCGAATCCTGCTTCGAGGCAGGCCACCGCTTTGGGGGCGCTCTTGGCGAAGCGCTCGGTGAATTCCGCCAGGCGGCGCTTGGCCTCGACCAAATCGGGCGCCTGCAGCACGAGCTTGACGGCAGCTGCCACCTCGGCGCGGTGGCGGGTGTTGCATTGGCCCAGAATGTTGCGCATCAGATGCACCTGACAGCGTTGCCAGCTGGCCCCCTGAAAGTGCCGCGCTGCCGCTTCACGCAGGCCGCCGTGGTCGTCCGAGATGATGAACTGCGTGCCCTTGAGGCCGCGCCCTCTGAGCCAGCGGAAGGTCTCGTCCCAGGTGGCGAAGCTCTCGGTGTCGCCGATCCGCACGCCCAGAATCTCCCGGAAGCCATCGGAGCGGATGCCTGAGACGGTCAGCACGGCACGCGAAACCACACGATCTTCTTGCCGACTCTTGATGAACAGGGCATCGACCAGCACGAAGGGATACTCGCCGTCCAGCCGCCGTTCGTTGAACGCGCTGACCCGCGGTTCCAGTCCGGCGCACAGTGCGCTCACCGTCGATTTGGAGAAGCTGGCGCCGCACAGCTCTTCGGTGATCGCCGAGACCTTGCGCGTCGAGACACCGTGCACGACCATTTCCATGAGCGCCAGAACGAAGGCCTGCTCGCTCCGCTGGTAGCGCTTGAAGATGTCCGTCGAAAAGCTGCCGTCCCGCGTCTGCGGCACCAGCAGCGTCACCGGCCCAACCCGCGTGTAAAGGGTGCGTGGCCGGTAGCCGTTGCGATAGCCGGCCCGTTCGTCCGTGCGCTCGTGCCGCGTCGCCCCCAGCGTTTCCGTCACCTGCGCCTCCAGTACTTGATTGAGCACCGCTTCCACCAGTTTCGCCAGCCCGTCCTGCCCGTTTAAAAGCCCTGGCAGCAAGTCCGTTCCTACGCTAACCTCATACCCAGTCATCGCTTCTCTCCTTCGGTTATCGATCGTCTCGCAACGTCAGTTTACCGAATCGAAGCGGTGGCTACCTGCCACCCGATTTACAGCAGTTTAGGGACTCAATCCTGAATCGCTCCGCATGTAGTGGCAGCCCGAAGCCTTTGGGGCTAGCAAAGCTTGTTGAGATTAGCGCAAGCTTCCAGCGGCCTTTCTAGTGGGCCTCCAACTCGGCAATCAATCGGATTAGATTGGGGTTGCCCGGCATCATCTCCGCAAGTTGCTTCGCGTAGCGAAGGGCGGCTTGCCGGTCACCGGTTTCACGGCTCATCGAGAGCAGCGCACCGAGGATGTCGAGATCGTTGGGGTGTCGCTTGTTCGCGCTGCGCAGCAGGGCCAGCGCCTGCTCGCGTTTGCCCGCGGAGTCGACGGCGATTGCTTGCACGTAGGCATAGCGCGCGTTATCCGGGGCCAGCCGCGCCGCTTCGACGAATTCGTTCAGCGCTGCTGCCTTGTCTCCCTTGCGCGTCAACAGCAAGCCGAGGGCATGGTGCAGGTCAGCATCGCGCGGCATCGCCGCCAGGCCCCGGCGCAATACCCTTTCCGCTTCCAGTTCGCGCCCGAGCTGGCGCAAGGCGTCGGCAAGATTGACATAGGGGCCGGGAAAGCTCTTGTCGAGCGCGATGGCGCGCTCGTATGCGGCGATCGCTTCGTCGGCGCGCCCCTGCTGCAAGCGCAAATTGCCGAGGTTGACCTGGCCCGAAGGCCAGTCGGCCTCCAGCGCCAGGGCATTTTCATATTCCAGCAGGGCGGCGGCACGGTCGGCGCGCTTGCCTTCCGGAATCTGAGCGTCCGGTATGTCGGCGAGGAGGCGCGCCGCTTCGATGCGCACGCCACGTACCGGGTCGGCGAGTAGCGGCGCGCCACTGAGCACCCGGTTGACCGGTTCAGCCCTGGCGATCATGCCCAGCGCGGCGATGCGCACCGAGGGGTCGGCATCCTGCAACAGCGCACGCGCCGCCGACAGCGTGCCGGGGTTGGCATAGGGCTGCGCCAGTGTCGCTGCCGTCGCCCGGACGATCGCCGGCGCCGTCGGGCTGGCGGCCAGTTCAAGCAGGCTGGGCAAGGCGCGCACGCCTTGCGTTTCGCCGGCGTGCAAGGTGCTGCCATAGTGCGGGCGCTCGCGCCAGTTCTTGCCATACCACTGGTCCATGGCACTGGCTGCCCACTGCGGCTTTTTGTCGGTGTGGCACTGGGTACAGGCGTTGGGACTGCCCAGCGTCATCGAAAGATTTGGGCGCGGGATACGCAGGCTGTGATCCTGGCGGGCGTGGATCACCATGTAGTTCTGCGTCGGCATGTGACAGGTGACGCACTGTGCTCCCTTGCCGCCAGCCGTATGGTGGTGGTGTTTGGGCGCATCGAACTCGGTGGCGGCGTGGCAGCGGGTACACAGCGCATTGCCTTCGGCGCGCAGTTTCTGGCTGTGCGGCTCGTGGCAATCCATGCAGGTGACGCCATTCTGATGCATCTTGCTTTGCAGGAACGAGCCCCAGACATAGACCTCTTCGCGCTGCTGGCCGTCGGCATGGTAGTTGGGCGCGGTGAGCATCGCCAGGCGATGGCTGTCTTCCAGCGTCGCGCCGGGCGTCCGGTCTTCGCTGAGTGTCGAGCGGCGGGCGTGGCAGGCGGCGCAACTGTTCATGCCGGCAGGCGCGACCGGCTTGTCACGCACGGCGAATCGCGCGCCCTCGGTCGGGAAATTCCACGCTTCTTTCCAGCGGCTTTGCAGTGAGGGCAGACCCTTGTTGTCACCGGCAACATACGGCGGTTTGACCTGTTTGGCCCAGTCGAGGTGAGCGGATGCCGGACCATGACAGGTTTCGCAGGCGACGTTGATTTCGCTGAACGTTGTCTTGTAGGTCTGGCTGGCCGCGTCGTAACCCTTGTGCAGATTGGTCGAATGGCACTCGGCGCACTGCAGGGCCCAGTTGTGGTAGACGCCCGTCCAATGCAGGGGGTCAGTATGGTCCGTCTTCTGTTTTGGATAAAGATGGAACCAGCGCTGACCGCCTTCGCTTTTCGGGCGGGAGTCCCACGCAATCGGCAGCGCCTGGTAACGTCCGCCGGGGAAGGGGATCAAATACTGTTGCAGCGGATAGAGACCGAAGGTTTGACTGACTTGGTAGTCGGTCAGTTTGCCGTCCGGGCCATCGGTGCGCACCATGAACTTGTCGCCGCGTTTGAAGAAAGTGGACTCGACGCCATCCTTCTTGAACTTCGCGTTGGCAAAGTCGCCGAGTACGCTGGTCGCCGTGGCCTCCTGCATCGCCAGTTGGTGGTGCGAACCTGACCACGCCTTGAATTCGCTCTCGTGGCAGGTCTTGCAGGTTTCGGCGCCGACGTAGGTGGGAGGAGCGCCAGGTGGCACAGCGTTTGACGCGACAACGGGAACAGCCGAAGGCGCTGAGGCAGGTGGCGACACCGCTGACGAGGAAACAAAATACAGCGTAGTGCCTGCAATAAACGTAGCGAGTAGCAGGCCGGCAACAATGAAGCGCAGAGGCCGCGGTTTCGAACCTTCAGGGCTTATCGGCATCGTGGCGGGCTTGCCCTTGGGTGTAGATCTTCGGGTCATCTTGTGCGCTTGTGGAGGTGGGCGTGTTCGAATTTTTTGTAAACAGGATTTTTATTATGGTAGGGGGCACTCCCCGAACGGAATAGTAAGTCGAATTAGCGCCGATTTCCATTCGTGTCCAGTAACCAGCACATGGCGGACCTGATTTGCGAGGTGGCCCATCGTGCGTCGAGGCCGCGCTACTGTCTGTGCTGCACCGGCCCAGTGAGGCAGCTTTGGTATGACATACCAAAGCTGCCACCCAACTACAAGGGCGACGTGCTGATGGGTTACTTCGTGTTGCGCTCCTATACTTACCGGTCGGTTCTGGCTTGGTTTAAGCGCCTTCGCGCCCTTCCTGCTTATGTCGGAATGGAAGGCATGTGGGACTAGAGACAACCCGCACTGGGCGCCGGTCCACTCGCATTGCTGCCGCTCAGTTCGAGAATTCTGTTTCCCGATTGCTGACACCGGCGAATGAGTACTATGGGTCGACTGTAGTCAGCTGGCACAACATGGCAACGCCGTAACTGATTTTTCCGTTCCACTGCACCTCAGACCCCTGTCTTGAACGAGATCGAGCGCGGAACATAGCTCGTCGTGTGGGATGCGCTGGCGCCCGACGTGGCGGCTGGTGCCACGAGTGTTGGGTCTACCCCCAAAGTGTGGATTTGTTCTGAACTTTCCTAGCGGATTGCCTCGGCAATATCGGCACTCACCTGCACGAGTGCCCGGCTTTGCGCGGCCACCAGAGGCTCATAACCGGCACCCGACACCGCTTCGCGCACCATGGTACGCCCGCTCCTGGGCAGGCCGGGTGTGGTGACCAGTGTTGCTTCGGCAGGTTTTCCGCCAGCCTTGGCGGACGTCACACTGGCTGCATGGCTTGCTGACGGCCGAATGGTCCACAGCACATCAAGGACGACCACTTCGCCGAGTCGGGCGTCAAACGACTGCACATCAATCAAGACCTGATAGTCCGCTTTCGTCTGCATGCTTTGTGCGTAGCTCCACACCCGTGTCATGCCCAGATCGTGGGCCAGATTGACCGCAATCACACGGGAAATGTCGCTCTTGAGCGAGCCGGCCCAGCGGTGGAATTCGCTCATGCTGACCTGATTGCTGCCGTTCTGCACCACCAGCAGGGCCTGGTCGACCGACTCAGGCAAACTCACCGGCCCGACAATAACGCTCGTTCCCGTGCTGGTTACGGGCGCAGATGGTGCTGGTGTGGCACTCAGGGTGTAGTAAGACGCTTGGGGCGAACTGCTGCACGCCGACAACAGCAAAGCCAGCAGACCGACAGTGACTAAACAAGATTTCATTTTTTGGTCTCCTCTGGTGGCTTGCCAAAGATCAGCGATTGCGGTTGACGATCAAGGGAATCGCTTAGTGCTTTTATCGAGGCCGCAGTTCGCGTCAGCTCGCGCAAGGCCTCGCGCAGATCGGTCTGCAAAGGCGAATCGCTGGCCATCACGTTCTCGGCGTTCTGCATCGCCCGCCTGGCCTCAGTCAGCGCCTGGTTAAGCTCGGGAACGGTTTCGGCATCGAGGCGTTTGATCAGCGTGTCCATGTTGCCGAGCAAGACATCCGTTTTCTTGACGACCCTGGCGCCGGTTTCTTCCAGTTCGTCGAAAGCCCCTGGAATTGCGGGTATCTCGATCGGAAACTGGCTCGCATCAAATTTGACTTTCGGCGCTTTGGGAAAAAAATCAACGCCGATGTACAGTTGCCCGGTGAGTAAATTGGCGCTACGCAATTGGGCGCGAAAACCCTTTTCCATAAACAACTGATCCCGCTTGATACGCTCGGCTCTTGTTTTGGGTGCCGGTAGCGCGGCGCCGCCGGAACGCGAGTTTGCACGCAAACGCTCAGGATAGAGATAGATTTCGACGGGCTGTACAAAATCAAAGTGCTTCGGCGCAAACTCGGTATGGATGCTGATCACCTCACCGATATTGATCCCGCGGAATTCAACCGGCGCGCCGACCGACAGGCCGCGTACGGATTGTTTGAAAACGATCACGAAGCGCTCGGTCTGTGCATCCGGGCGTTTCATGGCCTCGGAGCGCGTAGCAAAGAGTTGAAATACGGCATTCTTCTCCGCGCGCTCGGCTGGCGCTCCGTCGGCAGCCGTTGACGAAATGGCCGCCGTCGCTTCAGGTATCTCCTTGCTATCGGGAATGATTTCACTGCTCGGTCCGGGAGGCGCCTCAAAAGCGATCCCGCCTACCAGTAGGGATACGAAGGACTCCGTCTGCACTTGCAAGCCTGCCGCACTGAGCGACACATCGACGCCGCTCGCGTTCCAGAAGCGCGTGTCGTTCGTTACGTATTTGTCGTAGGGCGCATGTACAAACACCCGGATCGACACCCCTTTGCCGTCCTTGTCGAGATCGTAAGTCACGACCTCACCGACCGTCAGTCGGCGGAAATAAACCGGCACCCCAATATCGAGCGAACCCAGGTTGGCTGTACGCAGCACAAACTCCCGCCCCGGGGTATCCCCCGTCACGATTGGCGGCACATCCAGCGCCACAAAATCCTCTCGTTTACTCGTCGACTTGCCAACATCGACCGCAATAAAAGACCCGGCCAGCAAGGTCCCGAGGCCGGTTACCCCGCTCGCGGTAATGCGTGGCCGGACTATCCAGAAACGCGTGTCTTCCAGCAGAAAATCCGCGGCCTCCTTGTTCAGTTCTACAGTCGCAATCACCTGATTGTGGTCATCCGACAGCGCCACGGTTTTGACCAGACCAATATTAACGTCCTTGTATTTAACCCCGGTTTTACCCGCCTCCAGCCCATCGCCCGACTTGAAGCTGATGGTGATCGTCGGCCCGCGTTCAAGAATCACCTTGGCCGCTAGTCCAGCGCCGACCAGCACTGCAATGATCGGGATGATCCAGATGAACTGTGGCGCCCAGCGCCGCCTGGGGCTGGCTAATGCCGCTGGCAGGCTCGGCAGATCAGAATCGCCCTGCGTGTCAGTCATTCCTGTTCTCCATTTTATTTGCCGGCTCTGCCGGTTCTGCCGAATCCCAAATCAGCCGGGGATCAAAGCTCTCTGCGGCAAATATGGTGAGTACCACTACCGCACCAAAGGCAATCGCACCACTACCGGCACGAATCGACATCAAACTGCCGAAATGTACCAGCGCGGTCAGCATGGTGGCGACATATACGTCAATCATCGACCAGCGCCCTACGACTTCAAGCACGCGGTAAAGCCTGGTCCGTTCTCTTGGTGCCCACACCGAACGACGCTGCACCGAAACCAGTAGAAAGGTCAAGGAGAGCAGCTTGGCGACCGGGATGGCAATGCTCGCGACAAACAAGATGATCGCCAGAGGCTGCGAACCCGAGGTCCATAGATAGATCACTCCGCTCAGGATCGTATCTTTCTCGCTGCCGAAAAGTGAGCCAGTTTGCATCACCGGCAACAGATTGGCCGGGATAATCAACACATAAGAGGCAATCAACAAGGCCCAGGCGCGTGAAATACTTTGCGGCTTGCGAAAATGCAGACTTGAACCGCAACGTGCACAGGCCAGCCCGTGCGCTTCTGGCGCAGCACGCTGCGTCAGGCCGCAGATGTGACACGCGAGCACGCCAGCCGAAGCTCCGGTGACAGGCGCCCTTGTAGCATTCATTGCAAGGCCCTCACGCGCGCCCAGAAAATACGCACATCAAAACCAGCCACGGCTGCAGCCACCGCGAACATCAGCAAAACAAACGACCACAGCGCAATGTCCGGCACCACCGAGGCCATGGCCGCCAATTTGCTGATCGTCACCAACAGGCCCAGCATGAACACCTCGACCATGCTCCACGGTTGCGCAGCGTGCATCAATCTGAACACGTGCGGCACGGCGGGTGGCACATGCCCCAGTTTGAGCGGCAGGAGAAGATAGATCAGTGCGCCAATCTCCAGTGCCGGCATCAGAAAAGTGGTGATGAAAACGAGCAGGGCAACGCTCGGCATATCGTCGTGCAGCAGGACACTCACCGCGCCGAGTAATGTGGTTGAGCTGGTCAGGCCGCGCGAATTCATGCTCACGATTGGGAAAGAATTGGCGATAACAAATAGAACCGCCGCCGTCAGCGCGAATACCAGGCTGCGTTCAAGAGTCTCCGGCTGATGACGATACAGATCGCAGCCACAGCGCGTACAGCGCGCCACTCCACCAGCCTCCAGCGGCACTTCGCGTAGGAGCAGATCGCATTCATGACAGACAACTAGCGCCTCTGGCGACATCGAAAATCACCTGTTTTCAATGCATTATCGGATCGCAGATGGTAGCAGCCAATACATCCACGGCCAATTATCTGTTGACCGGGCGATTATCCCGCGTCCTACGTTATGACTTCGGGCTGTCCAGCTTAAACCGCTGTCTTGAAAACGGGGACCACTATAGTACCCGGCGACACCGGCAGCGTCGACGACGCGAGCACTCATGGCAAGTGCCTGGTCCCCAGGGTGCTCTGGAAGGCTGACACGCGCGCGCTGCCAGCTTCATGCTCCTTCCTGCGTGCGCTGTCCATCGGCCGTCACCGCGCCGGAGCTGCCGTCGGGCTTGCCGCCACTCTTTTTCGTGCGCCTCGCCTGCCGCGTATTCTGACGGACGCCACGCAGCTCGTCGCAGCGGCCGATGATGTTCACCAGGACGCTGGCCGTCCAGGCAAAGGTGAACATCCCCGAGATGGCAATGATCGGTGAGAGCATATGCCATTCCGCCGACAGGACGCGGTCGCTACCCAGGGTGGTGTAGGAAAGCGCGACGAAGCGTGCAGCCGGACCCCACTCCTGGATGATGCCACCGTAAAAAAGCGCCGCCGACCACAGGACGATAGAAGCGAGGTGCAGGCCGAGCATCCTGAAGACGGTGAAGCCGAGGAGCAGGTCGACGCTCCACCACGCTGGGCCCTTCTCGATGTCGAGCGCACGCTTCTCGAAGCGAGCGGTGAGCAGACGTATGCCGATCGCCTGCACGATGACGACGGCGACCAGTACGCCGCCGCCAAAGATCAGGTCTTGCAGCGGCAGGGCTTCCAGCACCGGCAACTCTGCGTTGAGGTAAGCTTCCATTGGCGCAAGCTTGCGCGGCAGGGTTTCGGCGACCGTGTGAGGAAGATTGGCAAGTTCGGCGGGTGCATTCTTGGCTGCCTGCAGCAGCACCTGCGCTTCCTTCGACTGCCAGTCTACGGCCGGGGCAGGCGACGCGGAGCCCGGCCCTGCTTCTCCGGGCGACGGGTGCGCGACAGCCGGAACCGGCAGGGGCGCTTCCGTCGCTGCTTTTCCTATCGTTTTCGTATCAGCCATTCCCGACCGTTCCTCTGTCCTGACTGCCAAGCGCGCATTCTCTCACGCGGCTGGCAGCGGCAGCCGATCCAGCGCTCGTCTTGCCGCCGGACCAGTCACGATGAATTGTTTCCGACGGTCGTCCCGATGCGTCGGCTGGCGGCGGTCAGGCTTGTGCCGCGCCACCGTTGTCGACGGTCGTTGGCTCGGGCACAGACTGGCCCTCGTAGGCCGCGACCACAGCATGAACCGAACCGTAGATCGCATCCTCGCCGAGCAGCTTGCTGATGCCGTATCGATCGAACTGACCGCGCAGTTCGGTCGATACGTTGGCAAATACCAGCCGTATGCCCTTCCCCCTGAGCAGGTTACAACTGTCGCGCAACATCGCCGCTGCCGAGAAATCCACGTCACCGATCGCTGCCGCTTCCACACACAGGCAGGTCAGCGGAGGCTGCGTGCTGGTCTTCGCGAGATCCAGGACTTCTTCGGCAAACTGCCCGGCATTGGCGTAGTACAGACTGTGGCTAAAAAGATAGATCATGAGCCCGGGTGCGATCTGCTGCGGTGCACTCAGCGGCACCGTCTGCCAGCCCTTCTTCCGCTTGTCCGCCGTGATCACGACATTGGTGCCACGGTAGCTGCGCCGCACGTGATCGAGTAGCGACAGGACCATCGCGAGGACGATGCCCTGTTCGACGCCAACGACGACGACCGTTGCCGCCGTCACCAAGGCGACCCAGAACTCGGCGCGCGCTTCGACGAAGATTCGGGCCATGCCCTTGACGTCGATCATTTGCACCGCTACCAGGAAAACGATCGCCGACAGCACTGCGGCCGGCAGGTACGCCAGCGGTCCCGTCAGAAAGAGCAGGACCAGCAGCACGATGACGCTGGTGGTGATCTGCGAGACCTGGCTGCGACCGCCGCCACCGACGACCATCGCCGTGTTGGTCGGACTGCCATTGACGATGAAGGTGCCGGACAGACCGGCGCCAAGGTTGGCCATGCCCAGCCCGACCATATCGACGTTCTCGTCGAAGCGGTCGTTGTACTTGGCGGCGTAGGCGCGCGAAGTCGCCGCGCTCTGCGAGAGAACGACCACAAAACACGCCAGGGCGATCGGCAGCAGCTTCGAGATCAGCGGCCAGCTCCAGTCGACCTGTGGCAGACCGAGCGTCGGCAGGCCGCTGGGTACCGCGCCCAGCGTTTCCAGGTGGTGCTCGAGACCCAATGCCCAACTGACGCCGATGGCGCCGACGACCGCGATCAGGCCGCCGGGAATCTTCTCTGACAGCTTCTTGCCGCCGAGGATCACCGCCAGCACGGCCAGCGACATTGCCAGTGCATAGACGTTGGTCTGAGCAATCGATTGCAGGTCGTGCAAGGTCTGCGAGAGCGGCTGGTTGCTGATCCGCGGCAATCCCAGCAAGCCGGAGACCTCGAGTAGCGACACCTGCACGCCGACGCCAGTGAGAAAGCCGGTGAGCACGGTGCGCGAGAGAAAATCGGCGAGGAAGCCCAGCCGCATCACCCGTGCGACAAACATGAAGAGCGCCGCCATCAGGGCCAGCAGGCTGCACAGCGCCAGCCACTCGTTGGAGCCGCGCACCGCCATGCCGGCCAGACCGGCGGCAACCACCGCCGCCGTCGCCGAGTCGGCATTGACCGACAGATGGCGTGAAGACCCGAAGATGGCGAACAGGAACATCGGGATGAGGATGGTGTACAGGCCGGTGATCACCGGCGTACCGATGATCTTGGTGTAGCCCATCGTCCCCGGAATCGACAGCGCGGCCAGGGTGAAGCCGGCCACGATGTCGCGCCCCACGCCGGCGCGGTCGACCGGCAGGATTCCCTGAAAGATCGGTAGCCTGAAGCTTTCACCTTCGCGTGCTGTTGTCATTACCACCCTCTCCTCACCTGTGCACCGCTGCCACCGCACATTCTATTTGTCGTCGACCTTGTCGCCGGTCGGCGTTGCGACCGGTTCGGGCGCGCTCGTCAATTTTGCCGCCTCATCGACCCCTCCACCACCCATCGCCTTGTAGATGTTGACGGCTAGGGCAAACAGGCGGGCATGCGCCGCAACCAGGTTGAGCTCGGACGGATGGAATGGCTCTTCGGCTTTTAGGACGGTCGAATAGGGCACCCGGCCACCGTCGTAAAGGGCCTGCGCCAGCCGCGAATAGCCCTTTAGTGTGAGACGAACCGACCGCCCCGCTGCATTACTCAAGCGCCACCTCTGGTGCCTTTAGCAAGCTCAGTCTTACTGCTCTTGCCGGAAAACCGGTTGACACTTCAAGCGAAGGCACCGGGAATTCTTGCGTTGGTTAGCGGATGGCGGAATTGCTGCAGTGAGCGGTCGCTCACCGCAAGCACTACGCTAGACCTTGCCGTTCTGCTTCTCCTGCGTCACGGCTGCCGCATGATACTTGCGGCGCACCTCGTCGAGGTTCACCCGCGTCGGCGGCAACTTGAGCTTCATGTCCTCCATCGTCTCGGCGATGATCTGGGAAGCTGCGAGGTTGCGGAACCACTTGTGGTTCGCCGGGATGACGAACCACGGCGCGTGCGCGGTGCTGGTCTTGGCCAGGGCCTCTTCATACGCCTCGGTGTACTTCGGCCACAATTCGCGCTCGGAGTAATCCGCCTCGCTGATCTTCCAATTGCGGGCGGGGTCGTCGAGCCGCTGCTTGAAGCGTTCGAGTTGTTCCTCGGGGCTGATGTGCAGGAAGAACTTGAGAATCCGCGTCCCGTTCTGCGTCAGCAGCTTCTCGAAGTCGTTGATCATCTCGAAGCGTTGCGACCATACCGTTGTTGGGACCAGTTCGTGTACCCGTACGACCAGGACATCCTCGTAATGGGAACGATTGAAAACGACGACTTCGCCCTTGCCCGGCGTTCGCTGGTGTGCACGCCACAGGAAATCGTGCGCCGCCTCGGCGGCACTTGGCTGCTTGAAGCCGAAAACGGAAGTGCCCTGCGGATTCATGCCGCTGAACAGGTGGCGCACGACGCCGTCCTTACCGGCGGCATCGAGGGCCTGCAGCACGACCAGCAGCGACTGGTCGGCGTTGGCGTAGAGCAGCGCCTGCATCTCTGCCATGCGCGTGACGTATTTCGTGATCTCCGGCAACGCCACATCATTCGAGACGTACCCGCCTTTTTGCCCCGGGTCGATTTCCGCCAGATTGAGTTTCTCGCCCGGCTTGACGATGAATTGCTTGCGATAGTCCATAATCGTTTCTCCTATGCTTGATTAAGTATTGGCCGTGGTTGCTGGCTATGCTGCCGGCACATGCGGCTGCAGCGACTGATTGACCAGCGCGGTGTGCTTCAGGTGGCGTACTGTACGGTAGCTGGCGAAGCGGTCGTAGATTAGTCGGGCGCTGCCGAGAATGAACAACCAGGCAATCAGGTAGACCCAGACCCAGCCGATCAGCTTCCAGGGAATCGCCGGCACCAGCCAGCCCAAACCGCACATCAGCGCCGCCACGACCTGGGTGGCGACGATGGCCCAGAACAGCGGCGCAGCAGGGAAGGGTGGCTTGAAGAACCAGCCCTCGGTGCGGGTGATGAACAGCAAAATCTGGCCACCGCCAACCAGTTGCAGGAACATCATCGTCTGCAGTTGCGCGTGTGTCGCTAGCCCGAAGTGCACTTGCAGTTCCGGGATCGACAGCGTCCGGATGCCGAACAGCAGCAGGCCGAACGACTCGACCACCGAGAAGACCCCGAGAACGGTCGCCAGCCCGAAGATGTTCGGCAGATCCCAGCGCACCGGCTTTGGACTGACCGGCGTGTTGTCGTAGGCGATGGTCATCATCGGCAGGTCGTCGAGCAGTGACATGACGACGATCATGATCGCGGTCAACGGTGAGAAACCGAGGAAGATGGTCGACAGGACGACCACGAACATGATGTCGATGGTCAGGGCGATGCGATAGATCAGGTAGCTGTTGATGCGGCCGAAGATCCGGCGTGCCTCGTCGATGGCGCCGTTGATCACCGACAGGCCGGGGGCGGTGAGGATCAGCGCGGCGGCGCCGCGGGCGGCATCGGTGGCACCCGAAACGGCGGTGCCGCAGTCGGCCTGTTTCAAGGCCGGCGCATCATTGACTCCGTCACCGGTCATCGCCACCAGGTGGCCGCGTGACTGCAGCGCCTTGACGATGGCGTACTTGTGCTCGGGGAAGACGCGCGCGAAACCATCCGCCCGCTCGATCGCGTCGATGATCGTGGACGGCACGTTGTCCGGGTCCATGTCCTTCGGGAAGGCATCCGCAGCCGCGATAATGTGCGTGCCCATGCCGAGCTGATGCGCCGTCTCGATGGCGATGGCGGTGTCGTCGCCGGTGATCATCATCACCCGGACCCCCTTCTCGGCGGCCTTGTCGATGGTTTCCTTAGAGTCATCGCGTGGTGGATCGAACATCGGCAGGATGCCGAGGAATGACCAGGTCGTGCCGCCATCCGCAGAACGGGCGACGCCCAGTGCCCGCGAACCCGTGGACGCCAGCTGGTCGACGGCTTCCTTGACCTTCTGCGCAACGTCGGCAGGTGCCTGGGCGAGATCGACGATCGATTGTGGCGCGCCTTTGGCGACCATGATCGACCTGCCGCTGGGGTCGGTGAGCGACGCCTGGGTACGCTTGGTCACCGGATCGAAAGCGACAAATTTGGTCAGCGTCCAGCCCTTGAGCAGCGTCTGGTCCTTGAGCGAGGTAATCACCGCCGTATCGATGGCATCCTTGTCCTCGAGCTTCGAGGCTAGCGCAGCGGCGAGAATGCAGTCCTGCGGATCAGTGGCAGCGAAGAGGATCGGTTCGCTCAGGCTCAACTGATTCTTGGTCAGGGTGCCGGTCTTGTCGGAGCAGAGAATATCGACGCCCGCCATTTCCTCGATCGCCGACAGTTTCGAGACGATCGCCTGCTGTTTCGAAAGGTCCAGCGCCCCGAGCGCCATGGTGATCGAGAAGACTGCCGGCATCGCCACCGGGATCGACGCCACCATCAGCACCAGCACGAACTGCAAGATGTTGAGGGCATCGCTGACGTTGAAGTCCTTGACGATGACCAGGTCGTGATAGACCTTGACGGCGACCAGGATCAGCGTCAAGCAGACGGCAATGACGATCAGGAAGTTGCTGATCTGGAACATCGCCTTCTGGGCATGGCTGACCGCACCGGCGCCGGAGACGAGCTTGGCGGTACGGCCAAAGAAGGTATTGGAGCCGGTCGCGATGACCACGGCTTCCATCTCGCCCTGCTTGACAACGCTGCCCGCGTACGCCTCGTCGCCGACCTTCTTTCTGGCCGGTAGCGACTCGCCGGTGAGTGCCGCCTGGTCGATCGAGGCAAAGTCACCACTGGTGAGTCGCAGGTCTGCAGGCACGATCGCGCCAAGGCGGATCTTGACGATGTCGCCGGGCACCAGCGTCGATGCCTGGACCGTGCTCCACTTGCCGTCGCGCAGGACGGTCGCCTCGGGTGCCAGACCGGCCTTCAGGGCGGCCAGCGCGCTGGAGGCCTTGCGGTCCTGCCAGAATTCGAGCGCCGCGTTGAACAGCAGCAGGGAGCCGATGATGACGAAGTCATCCCAGTGGCCGAGCAGCGCGGAAACCAGTGCCGCCGCCTCGATGACGTAGGCCATCGAACCCGTGAAGTAACCGAGTACCTGCTCGCCGAGACTCTTTTCCTTTTCAACAATCGCGTTCGGGCCGTACCTGGTCGCACGCTGCGCAACTTCAGCCGTACTGAGCCCCTGCTCCGGCTTGACGGCGAGCGTTGCCAGAACCTGGTCGACGGGGACTTTCTCGAGATCCGGGCCGGCAGCAGCAGCCTTGCTGTCTGCCGAAGGATTTGACTGCTTCATGGTGTCGACCATGGCTTTTCTCCAGTGAAGTCCATGATCAAAAATAACATTTTTACAGAAGAAGCATCAGGTTTTTTAGAGATGCGAACGCCCGGGGCGGCGGATCAGCTTTTCGCCCTGTACCACCTTGGACAGACCGGAAAGGAGCGCGGCGAGCAGTGGGGTGATCGAGTAATGTGGCTTCTTTTGAATCGATGTTGATGGATGGGGCTTGGAATTCCGGCTCTAACACTCGGGATGAGTCAAGGGGTGATTGCAAAGAAGGCGCGCAGGCCGGTGAGTGCGAACTGGACGCCCATGGCGAGAGCGATGAGTCCCATGATGCCGCTGCCGCTCTTCTTGCCAGATTCCAGCAGGATGGCGAGCTTGATGACAAGCCACCACGGCGGTGCCCACGACCACGGCGATCAATGCGGTGACCGGAACGGCAAGTCGTGAGTGGACCACCGCAAGGGTGATCACTCCGGTAATCGTGCCGGGGCTGGCTGCGAAAAGAATCAGCGGACTGATGTTGAACCCACGCGCCGGCAAGGCCTGTCGATGAACTCGGCGATTTCACCGCGTGGCGAATCACGGTTCCAGATTGTCGAGGGCAGCATCAATGGCGAGCGTTTCATCGCCTTCCTGGCCACCCTGCTCGACAAGTCGCTGAAGTTCATGAATGGCTTGACCCAGTGGCTGGAAAAAGTACGGGCCTGTTTCAGGCACCCCGCCACGCTTTACGCCGTGTCTTGAATTATTGGGCCGGGTTAATAATGGAACGAACTGCTAGCCATGGCGGCTCGATACGACATCACGCACCGGGGATTCCGGGGCGATCAACCTCGCCTACTCCAGAACCTCGAGCGATTTGACCCAAAGATAGCGCCCGCTGAAGCCTCTGTCGACCTCGGCCAACAAGCGCACCTTGGTATCCGGGGTGACCGCGCGACCCTGCCACACCGGGCTCTCGACTACGACCCGGATCTCGCCGGTCTTGTCGCTGAAGGTGAAGTAGTTGGACCGCTGGTGCGCCACGATGCCCGGTAACCATCACGTAACTTCCCAATCGCGCCGCGCCACGGACCTGCTCCACGGTAGTCGCTCGTCCGGCGACACTCGGGCCTGAGAACTGAGCCGACACGTTCGCCGTCAATATCGAGCAAAAAAGCAGGACAAACAGCTAATTTCTCATAACACCTCCAATTCAAAGATGGCTGATTGAAGAGTGTAGGAAGGGCTACCTCAACCTCAATCCTCGTGACTTAGCATCTTGTCATGGAGCGGTTTTGTAGGCATGAGACTTGTGTGGCTTGGGTCGAATAGGTTGCGGTCGGTTTCGGTTGGGGATGAATTTTTGAAGGTTCAGGACAATCTCGGAGAACAGTGCGGCGACGATGCGCGAGGTCAAGCGAAGGCGACCGGTGAGCACTTGGAGCAGCAGACGGCGCAGATGCGAGAAAGCCAAGGTGCGATTGATACGCCACGGCGAATCTGGGGCGATGAGGTGCTCCGTGGCCAGATAGACCGCCAGCGCATTGAGGTTGTCGCAGAGCATCTTGGCGCCGACGTCCTGACAAGCCGCGAGCCAGGTCAAGCCAGACGTATGCTCAAGCGACAGGCGATGCTTGAGGCGCTTGAAGGCCTCTTCGATGCGCCAGCGCCGATGATAGAGATCTGCGAATGCAGGCGCCGGATACTGCGCACTGTCGAGCAAGGACGTCATGAGCACGCGCACCTTACCGGCGGGTGAGCTTCCCTCTGTATTTCGTCTGCCAAAGAGTGGATTTCATGCTACCAGTTTTTCCTGTTGTTGCTCACTGAGCCAGTTTTCCAAGAACTGAATCGGGGATCTGTAGCCCAGAGTTGAATGCTGCCGTTTCCCGTTGTAAAACACCTCGATGTACCCAAAGCCAGTGGCCTTCATGTCGGCGTGAGTGGCGTAGTGAATGCCATGCACCCACTCGTTCTTGAAGCTGTTGAACCAACTTTCCGTTGGTGCGTTGTCCCAGCAATTTCTTTTGCGGCTCATCGAGCAGATCATGCCGTAAGCCTTGAGCTTGTTCTGAAACGCGTGACTGGCGTATTGGCTCCCTCGGTCGGAGTGGTGCATCAATCCCGCTGCTGGCCGTTTCCTGAACCAGGCCATGGTCAGCGCATCGGTCACGATATCCGCCGTCATGCGCGGCTTCGGCGACCAGCCCACGACTTCGCGGTTGAATAGATCAAGCACGATGGCCAAGTACAGCCAGCCTTCGTCGGTCCACAGGGAGGTGATGTCAGACGCCCAGACTTGATTGGGGGCCGTCGGTGCGAAGTTTCTGGCGAGCAGATTGTCAGCGACTGGCAAACCATGTTTCGAGTTTGTCGTGACCTTGTAGCGCCGTTTGTGGCGGGCATGAATGCCGTTCTCACGCATCAGTCGTTCAACCCGCTCTTTGCTGGCCGGGAAGCCTCTGGCCCGCAATTCCCACACCATGCGCGGGCTGCCGTAGGCGCCTCTGATCTCCGCATCAATGGCACGAATGAGCGCCAGCATCTGGAGATCAGTCAGTCGCTTGCGATCCGGCCGACCACCGCGCTTCCTGGCACGAAAACCGCTGACGCTGACATTGAGCACCTCGCACAAATCGACGAGCGGATAGCGCAAACCTTGTTCGGCAATCCAGGCGTACTTCACAGGGCATCCCTTGCAAAGTACGCCGTCGCTTTTTTAGGATTTCATTCTCCCGCTTGAGATTCAGATTCTCCGCTCGCAGACGGGAGAGCTCCATTTCGTCTGGCGTCACCTCGCGCTTTCCCGCTCCTTTGAGATTGCCTTCTGCTGACGCTTTTATCCAGTTGCGAGGCGTCTGGTCGCCCAGCCCGAGTTCCTTGATCACGCGACTGATGCTCTGGCCATCCTTCACCCGCTGTGAACGCCAGTTCCTTGAACTCCGTCGTGTATGCCTGCTTCGGTATCTTCATTTCATGCCTTCCAAAAGTGACTTACCCTTGGCAGACTAATTTTCGAGGGAAGCTCAGTGAGCGCAACGATGGGATGCCGTCCATGTTGAGCGGCAATCTCCTGGAAGAGAAGAAATGGGTTTTGCCTCTTGCGCGCGGACCTCGGCCGAGGCCGAGGCCTTTATTACCTGTCCGGTTGGCCGATGGAAAACGCAGCATCTCTGGGGCGATGCTGTCAAATATTGTGGTCGCCATCGACGCCCGCCCAAGAAATGTGCTACTTTTGGGGTGCTGTCGCGCACGCGGCCAGTTTTCCTCAACCTCGACAGTTCACAGGAGGCGCCTAGATGAATAAGACCGAGTTGGTCGAAGTTGCTGCAAGAGAGGCCGACATCACCAAGGTCGCCGCCGAAAAGGCACTTTCGGCCATTATCGAGGCTGTCGTAAGCACTGTGGCGAGTGGGGGGTCGGTTACACTGGTCGGCTTCGGCACCTTCAAGTCCGCCAGTCGCGCCGAGCGTATCGGCAAGAATCCTAAGACGGGCGCTACCCTGACGATCGCGGCGACCACGGTGCCAAGATTTACCGCCGGCACAGCGTTCAAGGCTGCGGTCGCCTCCAAGAAACCCGCAAAGAAGAAGTAAGCGGGCCTCACCAATGCGGGATTCGTCCCGGCGGATTCCTCTTCCTGGCTTTCAATGAACGATCAAAACCCAGAAAACCCCCCAGTTGTCCCGCCGCCGGCACCGCCGCCCAATGATAACCGTCGCCGCCTGCGCGAGTTGCTGGCGATCTCCGAAAGGGACAGAACAGACGAGCAGTGGGATGAAATCATCGAGCTGGAAATTCAGCTCGCGCCGGGTAACCGTGCCTCCACATCCGACCTTGGCAGTGCTCAGAACCTTGGTGGTGGCCAGAACAAGCCGCCTGGCCAGCCAAAGAAGCACCGCCCCCGCACGATCAGCAATAACCGTCGGCCCCGGCCCAACAAACCAACGGGCAGCCAAGTCTGATTCCCCTGCCGTTGCGAATGAAGCGGCAATATTAATGTCATGCAGCAGTTTGATCTGATCATCGTCGGGGGCGGACTCGCCGGCGCCAGCCTTGCTATTGCCCTGCGCGACACGCCACTGCGCGTTGCGTTGGTCGAATACCAGGCGCCGACGCGCCCGGAAGGCTGGGATGCCCGCGTCTATGCCATCAGTCCGGCAAACGTGGCTTTCCTCAAGCGGATCGGCGCCTGGAAACATCTCGATGCCGAGCGTATTTCAGCGATTCACGGCATGGACGTGCGCGGAGACTCCGGGGGCAGGCTGGGATTCTCCGCTTACGAGGCCGGAGTTCCTGAACTTGGGTGGATACTCGAGGCGTCGCTCATGGGCTGCGAGTTCTGGGAGAGCGCCAAGCGGCAGAGCAATCTCACGCTGCTCTGCCCGTCGCGTCCGAAAAGTCTGGACTTCGCTGCGGACGGTGCCCGGCTCGAACTGGTCGATGGCTCGATCCTGACAGCCCGTCTGCTCGTTGGCGCCGATGGCCGGGATTCCTGGGTGCGTCGGACCGCGGGTCTTTCTGCGGTCAATATGCCCTACGGCGAAAAGGGCGTGGTCGCCAACCTGGAGACGGAAAGGCCACATCGTAATATCGCGCATCAATGGTTCCGCGACGATGGCGTGCTCGCCTATTTGCCTCTTCCCGGAAACCGCATCTCGATTGTCTGGTCGACTCCTGATGAAAACGCGGATCAACTTTGCGCCTTGCCTTCCGATCTCTTCTGCCAGCGCGTGGCCGCCGCAGGGTGCTATTGCCTCGGCGGGCTGCGAGTGGTGACCGCTCCGACCGCCTTCCCGCTACGGTTGATGCGCGTTCCACAAACCGTTGCGCCGCGCCTGGCTCTGGTCGGCGACGCGGCGCACGGCATCCATCCGCTTTCCGGGCATGGCATTAACCTTGGCTTTCAGGATGCCAGCGAACTGGCAGCCCTTCTTGCCGGTGCCCAGCCATGGCAGGACATAGGCGACGAGCGCTTCCTGCGGCGCTATCAACGTGCCCGTCGCGAAGAGACGGCGCTGATGCAGACCACGACCGACAGCCTGCGCCGCCTGTTCCGCGATGCGCCGCCCGGACTGCGCGGCCTGCGTAACCTCGGCCTGAACCTTGCCAACGGATTGCCATTTGTCAAAAATGCCCTGGTGCGTTATGCGCTGGGCGCCTTCTAGGAGAATTGAATGCTGAAGAAACTCTTGCCACTCGCGCTTGCCTCGATGTTCATCGCGACAGTCAACGCTGACGAGGCCGACATGAAGAGGGTAATGGAGTCCAAGCTCGGGGCCAAGGTCGAGAGCGTGACCAAGTCGGGTTATCTCGGTCTTTACGAAGTCTATTCGGAAGGCAGCATCCTTTATACTGATGAGAAGATGACGGCATTCATCGCCGGCGGCCAGTTGATTGACGGCAAGACGATGAAGAACGTCACCGAGGAGCGCATGCGCAAGCTGACCGCGATAAAGTTTTCCGAACTGCCGCTGGACCGGGCCATCAAGCAGGTGCGCGGCGATGGCAAGCGAGTCATGGCCACCTTTGAGGACCCCAACTGCGGTTATTGCAAGCGTTTGGCCAAGGAAATTCAGAAGCTGGACAATGTGACGATCTACACCTTCCTTTACCCTATCCTGTCCGAGGATTCGATCAGGAAGTCAAAGCAGATCTGGTGTTCCGTCGATCGCGCCAAGGCGTGGAACGACTGGATGGTCGAAGGGCGCGCACCGGCCGGCAAGGACGATTGCGACACTGCGGCTATCGTCAAGAATCAGGAGTATGGGCGTCGCCTCGGCATCAGCGGAACGCCGACGATATTTTTCGCCGATGGCGAGCGTGTGCCGGGCGCAATGCCGCTGGCGAAGATCGAGCAGAAGCTCGGCCAGTTGAAGTAAGGCTTTCCTTCACCGGGCCAGCCTGCGAATTCCGTGGGGTGGCCCGGCTTTCTCGCTCCCGCGTGGGGGCGAACGGGGCTTGAGAAATTCTGGGATCGGGGCAGGTCGACGACCTGACTTTGCTCCTTGGCGCCGCGCGCTTGGGCCACGCCCCTCGCGACTCCTTACGCCGGGGCGTCCAGCGACGAATCTCCCGCGCATGGCTGCGGTCGACTCGCAGCCTTGCTCAAAATCCACTTCTACTTCAGCAGCGACCGCATGGCGTCATCGCCAGGCAAAAAGGCGCCCAAATCCTTATAAATTACATTAAGAGTTTATACGCAGCCTTTGATTTTTATGGATATTTTTAAGTCGCAAACTTGTAAAACATCGCCTAAGTCATTGTTGCAAATGGATAAATCGGAATTTCGTTCTTGACTGAGGTTCTCTCATGTCCTAAAGTGGGAAAATGTGTAGAAAAGTGGGAAAAAAGGGAGCGAAGTCGGAATGTTCGAGGGGGCGGCGGCACTCAGTCTGGATGCGAAGGGGCGGCTTGCCATACCGGCAAGGCATCGCGAAAGCCTGCT
Source organism: Candidatus Dechloromonas phosphoritropha (assembly GCA_016722705.1). Classification (NCBI taxonomy): domain Bacteria; kingdom Pseudomonadati; phylum Pseudomonadota; class Betaproteobacteria; order Rhodocyclales; family Azonexaceae; genus Dechloromonas; species Candidatus Dechloromonas phosphoritropha. Next base: position 2,199,312 of record JADKGN010000004.1, read on the forward strand.
CGCCGCTGGCGAGGGCTCGCTCGTCCTGACAGCGCACCCGCACCACTGCCTCCTCCTTTACCCGTCGCCGGCCTGGCAGCCGATCCGTGACCAGTTCCTCAAAGTTTCCAGCCTTGATCCGCGGACCGCTTCGATCAAGCGTGTGCTGGTCGGCAACGCGCGTACCGAGGAACTCGATTCCGCCGGGCGTATCCTTGTCGCCCCCGAGTTGCGCGAATATGCCCAGTTCGAGAAGACGGTCTACCTGGTTGGCATGGGATCGCACTTCGAGATCTGGAGCGAGGCCGGCTGGAAGCGGCAGAATGAACTGGCGGCGGAAGCGCTTGCGGGTGACTTGCCGCCCGGTCTCGGTGAGCTGGTGCTGTGACGCGCGGTTCGGCCCATGTAACTGTACTGCTCGAAGAGGCGGTGGAGGCACTGGCGATAAGAGCTGAAGGCGTCTACCTCGATGCCACCTTCGGGCGCGGTGGCCACAGCCGGCGCATCCTCGAACGCCTCAATGAAAAGGGCCGCCTGCTGGCGGTCGACCGCGACCCGATGGCAATTGCTGCCGGGCAAGCCATCAACGATCCGCGGTTTCACCTGGCGCATCGCGCCTTCGGCGAGATTGCCGGGGCGGCGCGCGAGGCTGGCGTTGCGGAAGTCGATGGGGTGCTGTTCGACATCGGAGTGTCGTCCCCGCAGATCGACGAGGGGGAGCGCGGCTTCAGCTTCCGCCACGATGCGCCGCTCGATATGCGCATGGACACGACGCGCGGCGAGACGGCGGCCGAATGGCTGGCACGGGCGGAAACAAGGGAAATTACGGAGGTCATCAGGAACTATGGCGAAGAACGGTTTGCTTTCCAGATTGCAAAGAAGGTTGTGGCTGCTCGGCTCGAACAGCCTGTTGTCACAACAGGCCAGTTTGCGGCACTCGTACGCTCGGCCGTGCGCACCCGTGAGCCAGGGCAGGACGCGGCGACGCGCAGCTTTCAAGCTCTACGGATTCATATCAATCAGGAACTCGGCCAGCTGGCGCTAGCCTTGCCGCAGGCTGTCCAACTGCTCAGGCCAGGCGGGCGGCTGGTGGTGATTTGCTTCCATTCGCTCGAGGACCGCATTGTCAAGAACTTCATGCGCGAGCAGTCGACGGCCGACTCGCTCCCCAAAAGCCTTCCGTTGCGCGCCGACCAGTTGCCGGCGCCAAAGCTGCGCCTGGTCGGTAAGGCGGTCAAGGCTTCCGCCGCCGAGGTTGGTGCCAACCCTCGGGCGCGCAGTGCGGTGATGCGGATAGCCGAGAAGATCTGATGGTCCGTTTCAACATGATCCTTCTTCTGATCGCCGTCGTTTGCGCATTGGGCGCCGTGACCTCCCAGCACCGTGCGCGCAAGCTCTTCCAGGCGCTGGAAGGAGAGCAGGAGCGCGTGCGTCAACTGGACATCGAATATGGACAACTGCAGCTCGAGCTATCGACCTGGGCGACCCATCCGCGGGTCGAGCAGATCGCCCGTGACCGACTGCGCATGGTAACGCCGGATGCGATTGGCAGAGTGATCGACAAGCCGGTACCGAAGTCGGCACCCAGGCCGGCGAAGCAGGGGGGGCGCTGATGGCCATCCGTCGGCGCACTCAACGCGGCCACCGGTTCACCGAGAGCCCGGTGCTGCAACTGGCCTTGCAGGGCTGGCGCTCGCGCATGGTCGGCCTGCTGTTGATGGGCGCCTTCGCGGCGCTGGTCGGGCGCAGCTTCTATTTGCAGGTCATCAACAACGACTTCCTGCAAGAGAAAGGCGAATCGCGCTACCGCCGCGATATTGAGGTTTCTGCCTTACGCGGCAAGATCGTCGACCGCAACGGCGACATGCTGGCCGTGTCGACGCCGATGAAGTCGATCTGGGCAATCCCCGGCGACGCGCGGACCATGAGTGCGGAGCAGAAGCGGCAACTGGCCGCGCTGCTCGACATGGGCGTCCGTGATTTGGATGGCAAGATTGCCCCGGAAAAGACATTCGTTTTCATCAAACGCCAGGTTCCGCCGGAAACCGCCGACCGCATCACCGCATTGAAGCTGCCGGGCGTGCATCAGGAAAAGGAATATCGTCGTTACTACCCTACAGGCGACATGACGGCGCACATCGTCGGTTTTACCGGCGTGGACGACAGGGGGCTTGAAGGGGTCGAACTGGCCTATCAGCCGAGTCTGATCGGGCGCCACGGCAGCCGTACCGTGATCCGCGACCGCCGCGGCAACATCGTCGAGGACATAGGAGCGCTGAAGCCGCCCCAGGATGGCAGGGACGTTCGCCTGGCGCTCGATTCGAAGATCCAGTATCTGGCGTACAGCCAGCTCAAGGCGGCGGTCGAGAAGCACAACGCCAAGGCGGGCGGCGCCATCGTCCTCGATACACGGAACGGCGAGATCCTCGCGCTGGTCAATCTGCCGTCCTACAATCCGAACAATCGCGAGCATCTCTCCGGGGCCCAACTGCGCAACCGGGCGATTACCGATACCTTCGAGCCGGGGTCGGTGATGAAGCCATTCACCGCCGCGCTGGCCCTCGAACGCGGCAAGGTGCGGCCGGATACCGTGATCAACTGCGCGCCGGGCAGGCTGACCATCGGCTCGGCGACCATATCCGATGCGCATCCCCACGGCGCCCTGACCGTGGCGCAGGTGGTCCAGAAATCGTCGAACGTCGGCACGGTCAAGATTGCACTCGGTTTCCCGCCCAAGGAGATGTGGGAAATGTTCGACAGCGTCGGCTTCGGCCAGGCGCCCAATCTCGGGTTCCCCGGCGAGGTGCATGGTCGCCTGCGGCCGTGGAAGAACTGGCGGCCGATCGAACAGGCGACGATGTCCTATGGACATGGCATATCGGTCAGCCTGATCCAGTTGGCGCGCGCCTATGCCATTTTCGCGCGTGACGGCGAGACAGTCCCGGTGACCCTGATCCGCAACGACGAGCCGCCGGCGCACGGCACTCGCGTCTTTTCGCAGCAGACGGCGCGCGAGATCCGCACCATGCTGGAAATGGCAGTGCAGCCGGAAGGGACCGCGCCCAAGGCCCGGGTGCCCGGCTACCGGGTCGGTGGCAAGACGGGTACGGCCTACAAGATCGAGGGCGGCGTCTATGTCAGGAAGTACGTCGCCTCGTTCGTCGGCCTGGCGCCGATTAGTGATCCGCGACTGGTGGTGGCGGTGATGATCGACGAGCCGACGGGTGGCGCACATTATGGGGGTGACGTTGCCGGCCCGGTGTTCTCGCAGATCATGGGCGGCTCCCTGCGCACGCTTGGAATTCCGCCCGACGATCCGGTTCAGGTGGCCGATGCGGCGACCGGGAAGGGGCGGCTGTGAACGCTCCACGCAAGATTCTCGACCGTCTGGCAGCGCGCGGCATCGTCGCCGTGGGAGTGGCCGATGACAGCCGTCAGGTGCGTCCCGGACACATCTTCCTCGCCTATCCGGGCGACCTCGCCGATGGACGCCGTTACATCGGCGACGCCATCGAGCGCGGGGCCGTTGCAGTGCTCTGGCAGGGAAACGGAAATTTTGCCTGGAATCCGGCGTGGACCGCGGCTAACTTGCAAGTCGACGGGCTACGGGCGCTCGCCGGTCCGCTGGCGCATCTGGTCTGTGGCGAGCCGAGTGCCAAGCTCTCGCTGATCGCCGTTACCGGTACCAACGGCAAGACCACGGTCAGCCAGTTCATTGCCCGCGCCCACGCCCGCAAGTGTGCGGTCATCGGCACGCTCGGCGCCGGCTTTCAGGGCGCGCTCGCGGATACCGGCTTCACGACGCCGGAAGCGACGACCCTGATGCGCCTGCTGGCCGGCTTCCGGAGTGCCGGGGCCGAGGCCTGCGCACTTGAAGCCAGTTCGATTGGCATCGTGGAGGGACGCTTGAACGGCGCACGGGTCGATGTTGCGGTGTTCACCAATTTAACCCGCGACCACCTCGACTACCACGGCAGCATGGAAGCGTATGCGTCGGCGAAGCGACGCCTATTTGCCTGGCCAGGCTTGCGCGCGGCGATTATCAATGCCGACGACGAAATGGGCCGCAAGCTGATGCGTGAAACGACCGCGCGCACTGTTCTCGGCTACGGCATCGGCGATCCGGCGACGACGGGCGGCGCGGCGGTGCGGGCCGAGAATCTGGTCGCGACGCCGGGTGGGCAGCACTTCAATCTGGTGCTGCCGGGCGGGCGCGCCAAGGTCCATACCTGCCTTCTCGGGCGCTACAACGTAGGCAACCTGCTGGCTGCGGCAGCGGTACTCCATGATGCCGGAATCGATGCCGGAGAAGTTGCCCGCCGACTGTCGGCGCTGACCCCTCCGGCCGGTCGGATGGAGCGCCTGGGCGGTGCCGGCGAGCCGCTGATCATCGTCGATTACGCGCACAGCCCGGATGCGCTGGAGAATGTCCTGCGGGCGTTGCGCCGTGTGGCGCAGGCGCGCAATGGAAGCCTCTGTGTCGTTTTCGGCTGCGGTGGCGACCGCGACCGCGGCAAGCGACCGCAGATGGGTGAGGTTGCCGCCCGGCTGGCCGATCGCGTGGTGCTGACCAGCGATAACCCGCGTGGCGAGGACCCGGCGCGCATCATTGCCGACATCCAGGCTGGCATGTCGCCGGTCGAGTCCATCGTCGACCGATCCGTTGCCATCCGCCGCGCCATCGCCGGCGCCGGTGTCAACGATATCGTACTGCTTGCCGGCAAGGGACATGAGCCCTACCAGGAGGTCGCCGGGGTCCGGGCGCCGTTCTCCGATGTCGACCAGGCCCGGGCCGCGCTTGCCTTGCGTCGGGAATGTCCGCGGGTGGTGGCATGATGAACTGGCAGCTTTCCGGAATCCAGCGCGCCATCGGCGGCGTCCTGAGCGGCCGGGATCAGGCGATTGCCGGCGTGTCCACCGACACGCGCGGCATCGGCGCCGGGCAATTGTTCGTGGCGCTGCGCGGCGAGCGTTTCGACGGCCACGACTTTCTCGAACAGGCCGTTGCAGCGGGCGCCGGTGCGCTGCTGGTGGCGGAGGGGGCGCGCATACCGGTGGGTACATCGGCGTTGGTCGTCCCCGATACGCGGCTTGCCTTGGGCCGAATGGCTGCCGCCTGGCGCGCCCGCTTTGAAATTCCGGTCATTGCCGTGACCGGTTCGAACGGCAAGACGACGACCAAGGAAATGATCGCCGCCATTCTCAGGAGCGAGTTTGGCGATGCCGTACTGGTGACGCGCGGCAATCTGAACAACGATATAGGTTTGCCATTGACCTTGCTTGGACTCGACCCCAGCCATCGGGCGGCCGTCATCGAGATGGGCATGAGTCACCCCGGTGAAATCGCCTATCTGGCGCCGCTTGGCGCCCCGACGGTCGCGGTGGTGACCAACGCACAGCGGGCTCACCTCGAAGGGATGGGCGACATGAACGAGGTCGCCCGCGAAAAAGGCAGCATCTTCGCCGGGCTCGCCGACGGTGGCGTGGCGGTGGTCAACGCCGATGATGCCTATGCCGATCTCTGGCGGATGATGGCGGGAAGCCATCTGCTGCGCACATTCGGCATCGAGCACGCTGCCGTCGTGCGGGCCGGCGTTCGCCAGCAGGGACTGACGACGCGCCTGAGTCTCCAGGCGCCGGAAGGCAGGGCCGAACTGAAGCTGGCGGTGCCGGGGCGCCACAATGCGCGCAACGCGCTGGCCGCGGCTGCTGCCTGTCTCGCCGCCGGAATCCCCCTGGCGGCCGTGACGGCCGGCCTCGAGGGGTTCGCCGGCCTCAAGGGGCGCCTGCAGCGGCGTCAGGGGCGCGCCGGCGCGGTGGTGCTCGACGATACCTACAATGCCAATCCCGACTCGGTGCGCGCCGGGATCGACGTACTGGCCGCCACGGTCGGACGCAAGGTTCTCGTCCTCGGCGACATGGGCGAAATCGGCGAAGCCAGCGGCCAGTATCACGACGAGATCGGCGGCTACGCCAAGAGCCAGGGAATCGACCGTCTGCTGGCGTTCGGCGATGCCAGCCAGCAGGCGGTGCGCAACTTTGGCGAGGGCGCCCGGCATTTCTGCGACATCGAAAAGCTGATTGCCGCGGTCAACAAGGAATTGGGGCCGGAAACCACGGTGCTGGTCAAGGGTTCGCGGTTCATGAAGATGGAGCGCGTGGCGGATGCCATCGTCGGCGAGGGGAGAGACTGATGCTGCTCGCGCTGACTCAATGGCTGGCCCAGGACGTCCGCTTCTTCAACGTCTTCAACTACATCACGTTGCGCACGGTGCTGGCGGCGATGACGGCGCTGCTGATTTCTTTCGCCACCGGCCCGCGGGTCATCCGCTGGCTGGCCGCCAGGAAGATCGGGCAGGCGGTGCGCAGCGACGGGCCGGATACTCACCTCGTCAAATCCGGGACGCCGACCATGGGCGGCGTAATGATCCTGATCGCGATCGCCATCACCACCCTGCTATGGGGCGACCTGAGCAACAAGTACGTATGGACGGTGCTCATCGTCACGCTCGGCTACGGCATCGTCGGCTGGTACGACGACTGGAAGAAGGTCGTGTACCGCGATCCCAGGGGGCTGGCCGCGCGCTGGAAATACTTTTGGCAATCGCTGCTCGGCATCGGCGCCGCCCTGTTTCTCGCCTTCTCGGCCAAATCCGGAGCGCAGACCGAACTGATCGTGCCCTTCTTCAAGACCATCGCCTACCCGCTCGGGGTCGTCGGCTTCATCACCCTGACCTATTTCGTGATTGTCGGCACCAGCAATGCGGTCAACCTCACCGATGGCCTCGACGGTCTCGCTATCATGCCCACCGTCATGATCGCCGGCGCCTTTGTGCTCTTCGCCTACGTGACCGGCCACGCGGTCTACGCCAAATACCTGCTGATTCCCTACGTGCCGGGAGCCGGCGAATTGTGCATCCTGCTCGGCTCGATCGCCGGCGCCGGGCTCGGCTTCCTGTGGTTCAATGCCTATCCCGCCGAAGTGTTCATGGGCGATGTCGGGGCACTTTCGCTGGGCGCCGCGCTCGGCACGGTCGCCGTGATCATTCGCCAGGAGATCGTACTGGTCATCATGGGCGGCGTCTTCGTCGTCGAGACGCTGTCGGTGATGCTGCAGGTCTCGTATTTCAAATACACCAAGAAGAGATACGGCGAGGGCCGGCGCATCCTGCGCATGGCACCGCTGCATCACCATTTCGAACAAAGCGGCTGGAAGGAAACGCAGGTCGTCGTCCGTTTCTGGATCATCACCATCATGCTCGTGCTGATCGGGCTTTCGTCGCTGAAGTTGCGCTGATGGAACTCAAGGGTAAACATGTTCTGGTGGCCGGGCTCGGCGAGTCCGGACTGGCGATGGCCAAGTGGCTACATCGCCAGGGCGCGTTCGTCCGCGTCGCCGATTCGCGCGACAACCCGCCGAATCGCGATGCGCTGGCCCGTATCGCACCGGATGCCGAGTTGATCGCCGGTCCGTTCGCGGCGACGACTTTCGCCGGTGTCGACCTCGTCGCGCTCTCACCCGGGGTGCCCAAGGCGACGCCCGAGATCGTTGCGGTCGACGCGCCGATTGTTTCGGAAATCGAGTTGTTCGCCGCCGGTGTGCGCGAGCAGGCGCCGGGCTCGCAGATCATCGCCATCACCGGCAGCAATGGCAAGACCACGACCACGGCGCTAACCGCCCATCTGCTCAACGGTGCCGGCGTGGCGGCCGTCGCCTGCGGCAACATCTCGCCGTCGGCGCTCGATGCGCTGATGGATGCGCTGGACGCCGGCCGGCTGCCGCAGGTCTGGGTCGTGGAACTGTCCAGTTTCCAGCTTGAAACGACGCATCGGTTGAATGCCGATGCGGCGACCGTCCTCAATGTTTCCGAGGATCACCTCGATCGCTACGGCGGCAGCCTGGCGACCTACGCCGCAGCCAAGTCGCGCATCTTCCAGGGTAGTGGGGCGATGATCCTCAATCGCAACGATGACTGGTCGATGGCTAACGGGCGCTGTGGGCGCCGGATGCTGACCTTCGGGCTCGACGCCGCGCCGCGCGCAGTCGACTACGGACTGAGCGGCGGGGCGCTGTGCAAGGGCAATAAGCCGCTTGTTTCGATCGACACCTTGAAACTGGCCGGGTTGCACAATGTCGCGAACGCGCTGGCGGCGCTTGCCCTGTCCGATGCCATCGGCGTCGCACCCGAAAGGCTGGTCGAGCCGCTCAAGTCGTTTACCGGCCTGCCGCACCGCGTCGAACCGGTAGCTGAGATCGCCGGGGTCCGCTATGTCGATGACTCCAAGGGCACCAACGTCGGCGCGACGCTCGCCGCAGTCGAAGGTCTTGGGTGCAAGGTGGCCATCGTGCTCGGTGGCGAAGGCAAGGGACAGGACTTCGGTCCGCTGCTGCCAGCACTCAGGAAGCATGGCCGGGCGGTGGCCCTGATTGGCAGCGCCGCCGAGATGATCGAGGCGGCACTCGGCGGCTGCGGGTTGCCGATGCGGCGTGCCGATGACATGGAGACGGCCGTGCGCTGGCTGGCCGGCGAGGCGAGGTGCGGCGATTGCGTATTGTTGTCACCCGCCTGTTCCAGCCTCGACATGTACGACAACTATGCTGAGCGGGCGGCCGCCTTCGTGACTGCGGTGAGGGGCCTGCCATCATGATGCTCAACACCCTCGACGCGCCGCGCCGCCAGTTGCCCGAGATCGACTACGCCCTGTTGTGGACCGTCCTGCTGCTGTTGTTTGCCGGCATGGTCATGGTCTACTCGGCATCGATCGCGATTGCCGAGGCCGGCCGCGCCACCGGCCATCAGCCGACCTACTACCTGATCCGCCACGCGATCTTCCTGGCGATCGGAATAGCCGCCGCCGCGATTTCCTTTCAGGTTCCGATGAAAGTCTGGCAGCGCTACGCGCCAATGCTCTTCATGATCGGCGTCGCCCTGCTGGCGATCGTGCTGATCCCCGGTATTGGTCGCGACGTCAATGGCGCGCGGCGCTGGCTGCCTCTCGGCATCGTCAACCTGCAACCTTCGGAGCTGATGAAGCTGTTCGCTGTTCTCTATACCGCCGACTACACGGTGCGCAAGATCAACGTCATGCACGATCTCAAGCAGGCCTTCCTGCCAATGTTCAGCGCGATGGCCGTGGTCGGCATGCTGCTGCTCAAGGAGCCCGATTTCGGCGCCTTCGTCGTCATCATCGCGATCGCCATGGGCATTCTGTTCCTTGGCGGGCTCAAGGCGCGCCTGTTCGCCTTGCTGATCGTCGGCCTGCTGGTAGCGTTTGCCGTGCTGATTATCGTCTCGCCCTACCGGCGCGACCGCGTATTCGGCTTCATGGATCCATGGGCCGACGCCTACGGGCGCGGCTACCAGCTTTCGCATTCGCTGATCGCCTTCGGGCGCGGCGAACTATTCGGCGTCGGCCTTGGCGCCAGCGTCGAAAAGTTGTTCTACCTGCCGGAAGCGCATACCGACTTCCTGCTCGCGGTGATCGCCGAGGAACTGGGTTTCTTTGGGGTGCTGGCGGTGATCGCCCTGTTTGCCCTGATCGTGCAGCGCGCCTTCGCCATCGGCCGCCAGAGCGTCCAGCTCGACCGCCTCTTTCCGGCGCTGGTTGCCATGGGTGTCGGCATCTGGATCGGTGTCCAGTCCTTCATCAACATGGGCGTCAACATGGGCCTGCTGCCGACCAAGGGCCTGACCCTGCCGCTGATGAGTTTCGGCGGCTCCGGCATCCTCGCCAATTGCGTCGCGCTGGCAATCCTGCTCAGGGTTGATTGGGAAAATCGCCAATTGATGCGTGGAGGCAAGTTGTGAGGAAGCTCTGCATGTATTCGCATCAGTTGGCGCTTTCGTCGCAGGCCTACCCAGCGCAGCCGGCGTTAAGCGCGCAGCGCGGCCGGAGACAAAACAGGCAGCTCATGCGAGGTGGGAAAATATGACCCAGACACTTCTCGTGATGGCTGGCGGGACCGGTGGGCATATCTTTCCGGCCCTCGCTGTTGCCGAAAAGATGCGCGGGCGCGGCTGGAATGTCTACTGGCTGGGCAATCCCGACGGCATGGAGGCGCGCCTTGTGCCGCTGCACGGTTTCGAGATGGTCTGGATAAAATTTGCCGCGTTGCGCGGCAAGGGCCTGCTGCGCAAGCTGCTGTTGCCGCTCAATCTGTTACGCGGCTTCTGGCAGGCTCAGAAGGTGATCCGCAAAGTCAATCCCAACGTGGTTCTCGGCATGGGCGGCTACATTACCTTCCCGGGGGGAATGATGGCAGCCCTGCTGGGCAGACCGCTGGTCCTGCATGAACAGAATTCGGTCGCCGGACTGGCCAACCGGGTTCTGGCCGGCGTCGCCGACCGCATTCTTACCGGCTTCCCGGACGTGTTCAAGGCTGGCAGTTGGGTGGGTAACCCGGTGCGCCCGGAAATCGCGACCATGGCACCGCCGGCCGAGCGCTTTGCGCAACGGACCGGCGCGCTGCGCCTGCTGGTGATCGGCGGCAGCCTCGGGGCGCAGGCGCTGAACGAGACGGTCCCGCTGGGAATGGGCCTGCTGGGCGCGGACGAGCAGCCGCAAATCGTCCATCAAGCCGGCGAGAAGCATCTCGAGGCGCTCAAGGCCAATTACGCAGCCGTCGGTGTCCAGGCGCACTGCGTCTCATTCATCGAGGACATGGCCGGTGCCTATGAGTGGGCCGATCTGGTCATCTGTCGTTCCGGCGCGCTGACCGTGGCGGAACTGGCAGCGGCGGGCGTGGCGAGCATCCTGGTCCCCTTCCCGCACGCTGTCGACGATCACCAGGCCGGCAACGCGAGGTTCCTGGTCAACGTCGGCGGTGCCTTTCTTCTTCCGCAGGCCGACCTGACGCCGGAGGCGATTGCGTTGATCCGTAACTACAGCCGCGGTCAACTGCTGGAAATGGCCGAGAAAGCGCGCAGCCTGGCGAGGCCCGAAGCCACGGAAGAACTCGCGACCGTCTGCGCCGTGGTGGCAAAATGAAGCACAAGGTCAAGCACATCCACTTTGTCGGTGTTGGTGGCTCAGGGATGAGCGGCATCGCCGAGGTTCTTGCCCACCTCAGCTACACGGTGAGTGGCTCCGACCTGGTCGTCAGCGCAACGACGCGCCGCCTCGAGGTTGAAGGCATCAGGGTAACCATCGGTCATGCTGCGGAGAACATCGCCGGGGCCGACGCCGTGGTCGTCTCGACGGCGGTCAAGGCCGACAACCCGGAGGTGATCGCTGCCCGTGAACGGCAGATCCCTGTTGTCCCGCGCGCCCAGATGCTGGCTGAGCTGATGCGCCTGAAGCAGGGTATCGCCATCGCCGGAACCCACGGCAAGACGACCACGACCAGCCTGGTAACCAGCATCCTCGCCGAGGGCGGCATCGATCCGACCTTCGTCATCGGTGGCCGCCTGAACGCGGCTGGCGCCAATGCCCGTCTGGGGAGCGGCGATTTCATCGTGGCCGAGGCGGACGAGTCGGATGCCTCCTTCCTCTTTCTGTCGCCAGTCATCTCGGTGGTCACCAACATTGACGCTGACCACATGGAGACTTACGGCCATGACTTCGAGCGGCTGAAGAGCGCCTTCGTCGAATTCCTGAACCGGCTGCCCTTCTACGGTGTCGCCGTACTCTGCGCCGACGACGCGAACTTGCGCGCCATCATGCCCCGGGTTTCCAGACAGATTGTCACCTACGGCCTGGCACCCGACTGCAATTTGTACGCCGATAACATTGTGGCCGCCGACGGCCGGATGCGCTTCGAGTGTGTGCGGGTCAATGGGTCGGTGACGCGCCTGCCGATCACGCTCAATACCCCGGGCCTGCACAATGTCCTGAATGCCTTGGCCGCCATCGCGGTTGCGACCGAGGTGCAGGTGCCCGACGCCGCCATCGTCAAGGCGCTCGCCGAGTTCAAGGGGGTGGGTCGCCGCTTTCAGCGTTACGGCGAGGTGGCCTTGCCGTCAGGCGGCAGTTGTACGCTGGTCGACGACTACGGTCATCACCCGGTCGAAATGGCGGCCACGCTGGCCGCGGCGCGCGGGGCGTTCCCCGGTCGCCGGCTGGTGCTGGCCTTCCAGCCGCACCGCTACACACGGACGCGCGATTGCTTCGAGGATTTCGTCAAGGTGCTGTCCACGGTCGACGCGCTATTGCTGGCTGAAATCTATGCTGCCGGCGAAGCGCCGATCGTCGCCGCCGACGGCCGTTCGCTGGCCCGCGCCGTGCGCGTCGCCGGCAAGGTGGAGCCGGTGTTCGTCGAGGATATCGCGGCGATGCCGCAAGCCATCATGGATGTCGCCTGTGATGGCGACATCGTGTTGTGCATGGGCGCTGGCTCGATCGGTGCGGTACCGGCCAAGGTAGGGGGCGCCAATGAGTGATTTCGGCAAGGTTGCAGTGCTTCTCGGCGGCACCTCCGCCGAGCGCGAGGTGTCGCTCAACAGCGGATCGCGCGTGCTGGCCGCGCTGCAGGGGCAGGGCGTCGCTGCCCATGCCTTCGACCCAGCGACGCAGCCGCTCGAAGCGCTCAAGGGCTACGACCGCGCCTTCATCGTGCTGCATGGTCGGCACGGCGAGGACGGCACGATCCAGGGTGCGCTCGAATTGATGCACATCCCCTACACCGGATCCGGCGTCATGGCTTCGGCGCTCGGCATGGACAAGTTCCGCACCAAACTGCTGTGGCAGGCGGCTGGTCTGCCGGTGCCCGAGTACGCTTTGTTGACCGCCGATTCCGACTTTGCCGATGTCGAGGAGGAACTCGGGTTGCCGATCTTCGTGAAGCCGGCACGCGAGGGTTCGTCGATCGGCATCAGCAAGGTCAAGGAACGGAACAAGCTCCACCTCGCCTACGCCGAAGCGGCAATACATGATCCGCTGGTCATCGCCGAGAAGGGCGTGATGGGTGGGGAATACACGGTGGGTATTGTCGGTTCCGGTGATGACATGATTGCGTTGCCGACGATCAAGATCGAGCCGGCCACGGAGTTTTACGATTACCAGGCCAAATACAGCCGCGACGATACCCGCTATCTCTGCCCCTGCGGGTTGCCGGAGGCTATGGACGCAGAAATCCGCAGGGGCGCGCTCGAGGCCTTCCGCGTCATTGGTGGCCGGGGCTGGGGGCGGGTCGACTTTCTTCTCGATGAAGACGGCAATCACTACTTTCTGGAAGTGAACACTTGCCCTGGCATGACCGACCACTCGCTGGTGCCGATGGCGGCGCTGGCGGCGGGAATGGACTACCCGACGCTGGTGCTCAGGGTGCTGGAACTGGCAGCCAACGACTGAGACCGTGAATGTGGAACAAACCGCACATCCTCAATGCCATCGCCGACCTGCTGATTCTCGCGGCAGCGGCGGCGTTGCTCGTGGCGGGAGCGGTATGGCTGGTGCGTGTGCCATCGCTGCCGGTGCGCCAGGTGGTGTTCGTCCAGGAACTGCCGCACACGCGACGGGTGGAACTCGAGCAGGTGCTGCCGGCGGCGCTGAAAGGCAACTTCTTCAGCCTCAATCTGGAGGAGGTGCGGGGCACGCTGGAGAGACTGCCCTGGGTGCGCAAGGTCGAACTGCGGCGCGTGTGGCCTGCCGGCCTGGAGGTGAAAATCGAGGAACACCGTCCACTGGCTCGCTGGGGCGAGGGACGGGGCGAACTGGTCAATACCTTCGGCGAGGTCTTCGCGGCGAAGGCCCCGGCAGCCGAAATGGCCGTCCTGCCATTGCTCTACGGCCCATCGGGGACCGCACCGGAAGTGCTCAAGCGCTACGGGGAATTTGTCGGCAATCTCAAGCCACTCGGGCAGAAGCCGGTGCAGGTAACGTTGTCGCCGCGCTTGGCGTGGCAATTGAAGCTGGAAAGCGGAATGGTGGTCGAGATGGGCAGGGAGCAACCGAAATCACCGGTAGCAGTACGCTTGCAACGCTTCATCGAGGCCTATCCCGAGACGGTGGGCAGGCGGCAGGTTCAGCCCTCGGTTGTGGATTTGCGGTATCCGAACGGATTTGCGATGCGAGTCGCCGGTGATGTCAAGGGAAAGTAGGCATATGAGCAGGGATAACAAGGATCTGATTGTCGGACTGGACATCGGAACTTCGACGATTGTCGCGCTGGTTGCCGAGATCAACCAGGAAGGCCGCCTCAATGTGATAGGCATGGGCTCTCAGGATTCTCGCGGCCTCAAGAAGGGCGTCGTGGTCAACATCGAGGAAACCGTGCATGCGATCAGTCGCGTCGTGCAGGAGGTCGAACTGATGGCCGACTGCAAGGTGAAGGACGTGTATACCGGGATCGCTGGCAGCCACATCAAGAGTTTCAACTCGCACGGCATGGTGGCGATCAAGGACAAGGAAGTCACGCCGAGCGACGTCGAACGCGTCATCGAGACGGCCAAGGCGATGCCGATCCCGGCTGACCAGGAAATTCTGCACATCCTGACCCAGGAATTCGTCATTGACGGTCAGGACGGCATCCGTGAGCCGATCGGCATGAGCGGCATGCGCCTCGAGGTCAAGACGCATATCGTCACCGGGGCGGTGTCAGCGGCCCAGAATATCGTCAAGTGCGTGCGTCGTTGCGGGCTGGAGGTCAATGATCTTGTGCTGCAGCCGTTGTCTTCCAGCTACGCGGTGCTGTCCGAGGACGAGAAGGATCTCGGTGTCTGCCTGATCGACATCGGCGGCGGCACGACCGATCTGGCGGTGTGGACGCAGGGCGCCATCCGCTATACCTCGGTGATCCCGATCGCCGGCGACCAGATCACCAACGACATAGCAATGGCGTTCCGCACGCCGACACGCGAGGCTGAGCATATCAAGTGCAAGTATGGCTGCGCACTGTCGCATCTCGCCGACCATGCGAAAAGCATGGAAGTCGCCGGGGTCGACGACCGTCCGAGCAAGAAATTGACCGGCCGTGCCCTGGCTGATGTGATCCAGCCACGGGTCGAGGAACTCTACGAATTGATCCAGAACGAACTGCGTCGCGCCGGCTTCGAAGAGGTATTGTCGTCCGGCATCGTCCTCACCGGTGGTGCCAGCGTGATGCCAGGCATGGTCGAACTGGGCGAGGAAATTTTTCACATGCCGCTGCGCCTCGGTAGCCCGAAATACACGGGCAGCCTGGCCGATGTCGTGCAGTGTCCACGCTTCTCGACAGCCTTCGGCCTGCTGCTCGAAGCGCAGGCGCAGCGCAAGCGCGGCCAGAAGATAAAGGAGAAGCAGAACGTCAAGGATGTCTTTGATGGCATGAAGTCGTGGTTTGCCAAGAACTTTTGATATTTTTTTGTGTATTTTTAGAGGAGGAAGTCATGTTTGAAATCATCGAGAAGGACGAAGAGTACGGCACGATCATCAAGGTGTTCGGTGTCGGAGGCGCGGGTGGCAATGCCATCGAGCACATGATTCAGGAGGGGGTCAGCGGCGTCGAGTTCATCGCCGCCAATACCGATGCGCAGGCGCTTGGCCGCAATACAGCGACCAGCAAGCTGGCTCTCGGCACCACGGGCCTCGGCGCAGGCGCCAAGCCGGAAGTCGGTCAGGCGGCCGCCGAAGCGCATCGCGAAGAAATCCGCGAGTCGCTGCAAGGCGCGCACATGGCCTTCATCACCGCCGGCATGGGTGGTGGGACAGGCACCGGCGCCGCCCCGGTGGTGGCCGAAATTGCCCGCGAAATGGGGATCCTCACTGTCGGCGTCGTGACCAAGCCATTCAGCTTCGAGGGCAACAAGCGGATGAAGGCCGCCGAGACGGGAATCATCGAGTTTTCCAAGCACGTCGATTCCCTGATCGTCATCCTTAACGACAAGTTGATGGAGGTCATGGGTGACGACGCAGACGTCGATCACTGCTTCAAGGCAGCCGACGATGTGCTGAAGAATGCAGTTGGCGGCATCGCTGAAATCATTACCTACCCGGGTCTGGTCAACGTCGACTTCGAGGATGTGCGCACGGTGATGGGCGAAATGGGTCGCGCCATGATGGGTTCCGCCTCGGCAGCCGGTGTCGACCGGGCCCGCATCGCCGCCGAACAGGCGGTCGCCTCACCGCTGCTGGAAGGTGTCAACCTTTCAGGCGCCAAGGGGGTACTGGTTAACATCACCGCAGCCAAAGGCGGCCTGAGGATGAAGGAAGTCAACGAAGTGATGAACACCGTCAAGGCATTTGCCGCCGAGGACGCGCACATCATCTTCGGCGCGGTTTACGACGAGATGATGGACGATGCCCTGCGGGTCACGGTAGTGGCAACCGGCCTCGGCCAGACCAGCGCCCGTGCTCGTCAGTCGATCTCGATGGTCACGCCGATTCTCCAGATGGCAACCGGGACGGGCGATGCCGTGGCTTTCACGCCGTCTTCCGCAAGCGACTTTGCAAACTACGATGTCCCAACGGTTGTCCGCCGCGGGCAGCGCAACGTGACGGTCGAAGCGCTGGCCAACAGCGGAGTGGATCGCTACGACATTCCGGCCTTTCTGCGCAAGCAGGCTGACTGAGCGGCAATAAGACACCTCTGAAAAGGGCGGCTGCGCATTGTGTTACAATGCGCCGCCCCCGATTATTCAAGCACCCGCATGCTCAAGCAACGCACACTCAAGACCGTTATCCGCGCCTCCGGCGTCGGCCTGCATGGGGGCGTCAAGGTCAACATGACTCTCCGTCCGGCCGCCGCGAACAGCGGGATCGTCTTCCGGCGCACGGATCTGCCGGAACCAGTGGATATTCCCGCCACCGCCTTCATGGTCGGCGATACGCGGATGTGTTCGTGCCTGGAAAAGGCAGGAGTCAAGGTTGGTACGGTTGAGCACCTGATGTCGGCATTTGCCGGCCTCGGGATCGATAATGCCTGGGTCGATCTGGATGCCCCGGAAGTGCCCATCCTCGATGGCTCGGCTTCACCGTTTGTCTTCCTGATTCAGTCGGCAGGCATAGAGGAGCAGAACGCCGCCAAGAAGTTCATTCGCATCACTAAGCCCGTCGAGGTTCGCGATGGCGACAAGTGGGCGCGTTTCGAGCCTTATGATGGCTACAAGCTGACCTTTTCGATCACCTTCAATCATCCGGCGATCGACAAGTCGGCGCAGAAGTCCGAAATCGATTTCGCAGAGCATTCCTATGTTCGTGAAGTAGCCCGCGCACGTACCTTCGGGTTCATGCAGGAAGTCGAATACCTGCGTGAAAGTGGCCTCGCCCTCGGCGGCGGACTGGAAAACGCAATCGTTCTCGACGAATTTCGCGTTCTCAACCAGGACGGGCTGCGCTACGGCGACGAGTTCGTCAAGCACAAGATTCTCGACGCCGTGGGTGATCTTTACCTGCTCGGCCATCCACTGCTGGCGGCTTATTCGTCGCACAAGGGAGGACATGCGCTCAACAACATGCTTGCCCGCGAACTCCTCAATCGGCGCGATTCCTGGGAATTGGTGACCTTCGAACAGGTCGAGCGGGCGCCGGCAAGCGTGACGCGCTGGCTAAACCAGCTCGCATAGTCCCGCATGTGGCTGCTGCGCCTGCTTGCAGTCATTCTGGTGGTCGCCATCGGCGCCGGCCTCCTGCTCTACGCCATCAGTGGCAACCGCGGTTACCTGCTGCTTTCCTGGCGGCTCTTTCGCTACGGGATAGTCTTTGCGCTGATTGTTTTTGCGCTCATGATCATTGAGCGGATCGCCGTCATTCCTGCCTAGCGGCACGCGCCAGCAAGGTGTCCAGTGCCTTCCGCAGCGGCCCGTCCGGCAGGTTTTCAGAGGCTGACCGGAGCGCCCCGCAGGCCCCCGCAGAGAGAGGCTTCGTGGTTGAAGTCGGTGATTGGTGGGGGATTTGGCGGGGTTGAACTTTCACCTCGATACCGCTACACTCCGCCCCTCCCTTGGATAACTCGTCGCACAGACGCTGGCTCAACTGGCGAATCTTGGTGGCGACTGCGCCATTGTCGGCGTGGATAACAACTTTCCCCGACTTGTAGTTGGCAATGTGCGCAACTTCGCCCAGTCCCGCCGGGGCCGCCTTCTCGAAGCGGCGCGCGAGGTCGAGTAGCAGTCTGGCATGGGCCATCACCCTGCCGGCGCCGGAATCGTTGTCAAGATAGCGCTCAAGCGTGTTGGTCATAGGAGGTTCAGTGCAGATCATTCTTGTTTCCCGCCACCTCAAGGTAGCGCGGACAATCACCATTATGCCTCGCCATCTGGCGATTGCGGGCTTCGCGTTTGTTTCCCTCGTCATCGCGACGGCGGCCGGCCTTTCGTCACTTGCCACCCGCCACGGATCGTTCGACACCGGGCCGGGCATCCTTGCACAGGAACAGGAAACACACAGGGCCCAGCAGTACGTAAATAACAACCTGCAGTTGATGGCCAAGCGCCTTGGCGAGTTGCAGGCGCAGCTCCTGCACTTGGACACGCTCGGTGAACGGCTCTCGACACTCGCCGGCATCAAGCGCGGAGCGTCGCCTGTGCGCGGTCCGGCGCCCGGGCAGGGTGGCGCATTCGTGCCGGCGCCACTGGGCGCCGAGGAATTGCAGCACGAAATTGACCGCCTGGCGCTGGAGGTTGATGTGCGGACCGATGAGTTGGCAGAGTTCGAATTGCGCTTTCTGGAAAAACGCGTCAGGGAGCGGCTGATGCCGACGACCCTGCCGGTCAAGGATGCCTTTCTCGGTTCGCCCTTCGGTCATCGCAGTGACCCCATCCTCGGCCAGCGGGCGATGCACGAAGGCATCGACTTCAATGCCGAGCCTGGCACGCCGGTGGTTGTCGCTGCCGATGGAGTGATTTTCTCGGCTGCCTATCAGGGCGATTTCGGCAACATGATCGAGGTTGACCATGGCGATGGCCTGGTCACCCGCTATGCCCACCTGTCGCGCATGGACGCGAAGATTGGCGGCCTGGTCAAGCGCGGCGAAACGATCGGTGCGGTCGGCACCACTGGCCGTACCACCGGCCCACACCTGCATTTTGAGGTACGCATGCTCGGCGTCGCGCAGAACCCGGCGCAATTTCTGAAGCAGGGTGACGAATACGCACTGCTCAAGCGCCGTTAAAATTCAATCGGCCTTGCGCCAGGATGCCGGCCACCGGGCGGATTCGCGCGAAGTCGAGCAGATCCGGCAAGCGGGCGCCTTTGCTTCTCCATTCGTCAAACAGGCGTTCGCCGAGCAGCACGTAATGCCAGTTGCGCTTTGCCGACTCTACATCGCCGGCTAATCCGTTGATCCGTTCGCACCAGGCGGCGGCTGCCTTCAGTTTTCGCTGTACATTCGGTGTGGTCAACTGGCCTTCGGCTTTGGTTTCGACGAGATAGACCGTGTGCTGCGTGCCCACCAGAAAATCCGGGGAATAGAAAGCCGGCAGCCCGTCTTCCTTGACGTAACGCAAGCGCACAAAGTCGTGGCGCGTCTCGCTGATCTTGCAAAATGCCTCGACCCCGCTGTCGGCCTGCGCCCACTCGATGAATGCCTTTTCCAGTCCGCCATTTCGTGCCGGATAAGGCAGGCGTTCATAGATGCACTTGGCGACCGCTAGCGAGCTGCTTTCGCGCATGGGTAGCGTGCCGACTTCCGACAAATGGCGATACAAAACCTCCGTCTGGCCCACGGTGGGGCGCGTTTCGGAGTCGATTAAGGCCACTGCGAAGACTTTGGTCACATGGTCGAGCACCGGTTGCAGCAGGAGCAAGCGCCAGCTCTCATCGGCCAGCGGCTCGAAGCCGGCGCCGAACAGGCGCTCGCGAATGTACTCATCCAGCCACGCCGCAAGTTCTGCGGAATTGACTTGTAGATAGGGATTGGCAAGGTGCGAGGCAATCCTGTTGCCCCTCGGCAGCGGTTGGCTCAAGGCCTGCCCGATGCGCCGGGTCAGACGGGTCAGGAAATCGTTGTAGCCAGTCACGTTCATTACCACGCCATCGACCCGGTAATCGCCGAACAGGGTACGGGTCTGCAAATCCTGTGAAACAAAGACATCGCCCTTGCCAAGCATGGCGGACAGTTCTTCGCGGCCAATGGCGGTAAAGGGCAGCAGGGTTTCCAGCGGCGGCGGACGATGTTCCAGGCGCTCCTCGGCCTCGCGCAGGATGAAGGGAATGGCGAAGTCGAAAGCCTCGTAGCCGTCGCGCAGGCCGACCGAAATCAGGTCGCCGGCGCTGCTCGTGCTGTCGCTCTCTTCGCTGGTGCTGCCAACCAGCCCGGCCGCCATCAGCTCGTCGTAAAAGGACTGAAAGGCCGGATGCTCGACGATCGAGAGCACGTCGATCAGGCTTTTCGGTTCCTGCCCGGCCTTGATGCTTTCCCGGTTGTCATGCTTCAGTTCAGCGAATTCGGCATCCCGCCACATCAGGCGCAGGCCACGCCCGATGGTCTGTTCGAGCAGGATTTGCGCCTGCGAGGAACGCAGCGGCACGATGACGCAGATGTTGTTGACGTCGAAACCCTCGCGCAACATCAGCACACTGACGAGGATCCGTGGCTGGGCATGGCGGTCGATGTCGAACAGCCGTTCGCGCAATGGCGCCCATTCCTTCTCACCCAATTCAGCCTTTTTGCCCGAGTCGACCGCCAGAATTTCGTCATCCGCAAGCCCCAGTTCGTCGCAAAAGAAGCGCGTGACCAGCGGCGAAACGCTCGTGTCCTCACAGACGATCAGCATTTTGGGGCGCCGGAGCGCGTCGACCGTGGCAAAGTCGGCCTCCAGTTTCTTCAGTTTGGCAAAGCCGGCGCGCAGCATCACACGTTGGCCTTGCGCGAGCGTCGGATTGCCGTCCTCGTCGCGCTCAGCCTTGAACTCCAGCGGCAACGCGCCGATTTCCTTGCGCCGGTCGAGCACCAGCGACTTTACCAGCCCGGCCGCCATCGCCTGCTTGAGGTCAAAATCGACAATGATGTGCGGGAAATACAGCTTGCGTTTGTTCTTGCCGGCACCGACATCGTTGTAAGGCGTCGCCGAGAAATCGAGCTGGACGAAGCGCCGCCCCTTGCTTTCGGCGATACGCGAGAGGCTTTTCTGCCACTCCACCTCGGTGCTTTCACCCTCCTTTTTCACCTCGTGGATGTGATGCGCCTCGTCGTTGAAGGCCAGCAGGTCGGGCAGCCTGGCCAGGTAATCGAGCACCCCGCCGCGCGCATAGCGGCGGTCGAGCACCTCCAGGCTGTTGCCGGTCGCCCGCCCCGGTGTCAGTGGCAGCAGCCCGGAAATCACCTGTTGCGCTTCCGGCGACACACCGGGCGCATCAAATTCCGGTTCAGGCGCCTCTTCCACCACTTCCGATAGCAGATGCCAGTTGGTGATCGCCAGCAGGCCGTTGCCGGTCGTCTTCAGTCCGATGTCTTCCTTGGCGCAGACGTTGCCGCGCACGAAGCCGAAAACCGTTTCGCGCTGCCCTTCGGGGAGGAACAATTCGGCATAGCACGCCACATCGGAAGTCGCGAAGTCGCGCACGCCATCGTGCAGCTTGCCGCAGAAGGCATCGAGCAGGCGGTCATAAACAATCAGCCCCGGCGCGACGAGCAGGAAATTCCGGGTAAAACGCGGGTCGACCGCAGCATTCGCCCGCGCCGCATTGGCGTTGAGCAATTGCCAGACCAACAGCGCCTGCAAGACCCAGGTCTTGCCCGTACCCGTCGCCATCTTCAGGCAATACTTGGGGTGAGCATGCTTGGCGCTCGCCACCTCGGCCAGCGTTGTTCCTCCGAGCAGCGCCTCCGGCGCCACTTGCTGATACAAGGCCAGCAAGTTCGGGGCGGCCAGCACTTCATGGGCGACGATGGTATTGAGGATGGCCTGCTTCTGGCCGGGGTGAAAATTGAAACGTCGGGTAAGGCAAATATCGTCGAGAAACCACCAACGCAACAATTCGGCGCTGATCGGCGTCACCAGATCGTAGAGATCGGCGCTGCCGTCTTCGAGGCCGCTGCACAATTGTTGGGTCCTGGCGGTGAGAGCGGCGGCGAGGGGAAGCATATCTGGCGCCTTGATCATGATGCCAATGCCACGGTGGCGCTGGCCTCCGCCTCAAAGCCAAAGACATCCACCACCCGGACGCACACCCGGCGTGGGCCGGGTGTGGCTGGGGTCTGGAAACAGGCTTCCGTCACCACGCGCAGCGGGTCGCCGTCGTTTTCGGTATTGCCCCGGTAGTCCTGCCACACCGAGCGGAAAACCTGGCCGTCGTAATCCGGGTCCACCGCCCAATATTCAATCAGCGCCAGCGGCTCGGCATTGGCGATGGCCTGCAACTTGGTTCGATTGGCCTCGTCGAGGTTGATCGCTTCCGGCGACAACAGCACGTAATTCCTGAGTTTGATTTTCAGTGTTTCCTGACCGTCGACCGCAACAGTGCGTTCCACTGGGTGAATGGTCAGGTATTGCAGACTGGAGAAGCGCACCGTGCCGCGCAGTTTTTCCAGTCCGCCCTTTTTCTTCAGGCGATCCATCAAATCAGGCGGAATGACCAGCACTTCCAGTCGTCTATCGTTCAGCGCGGCGATGGTTTCGCCAATGGACGGCTCGAAATTCCAGCCGAGGACGACGACACGATCCCAGCCGCCCATCAGGTTGTCGCGCTGGGCGACGGCCTTCTTCAGCGTCGCGGCGCCGGTCAGCTTGTTCGGCGAATCGGCCAGCACCAGCGTCTTGTGGCCACCACCCGTTACCTGACCGAGATTGCGCACCGGGTTCTCCTCCGCCGGCAAGGGCAGCGCACCATACAGCGAGAGAACGATCTGCGCCAGATCGCCGATGCGGAAATCGCGGCCCAGCATGGCTTTGGCCGCCTCCACCTGATAATCGCCGATGGCCTGATAGAGGAAGGGGCGAGCGTTCTGGTCGATCAGCCGCTTGCGCATGATCATGCAGGCTGGTTTGCCGAGATCAGTGGTGATCCAGCGCCGGCCAAGTTTTTCGGCGACGGCGGCGGTGGTGCCGGAGCCGCCGTTGAAGTCGGCGACTAATCCACCTTCTGGGCAAGATGCGCGGATAATGCGGTCGAGGAGTTTTTCGGGTTTTTGGGTGGCGTAGTTCAGCCCTTCATTGGAGCGCGATGAAATTGCCATGAAGTCAAACCAAAGGTCTTGAACCTGTTTGCCTTCAATATCATTGCCGTACTGCTTGTAGCGGGGCGTGCCTGTCGACGAAAAAAATATCTTCTCCTCAGTCAGAGCAATATCAATGCGCTCTTGGGACCATACCCAGTGTCGCCCCGAGGGTGGTTTTAGCAATCCTCGATCACCGAAGTAGCGTGGCTCCCCCTGACCAGCAGCATTCATCGATACCGATTTGTATCGATTGCCTGTTAACTTGCAGATATCGGGATACTCTTCCGCCGTTTCCCCATCGCTGCGTGGAACGAATACTGGCTGGAAGTGATAGCCGTTTGTCTTCGTGTAGAAAAACAAGGTGTCGTGAATGGCACCAAACTTGTTTCCGTCGTTATGGCTATATGAACGACGCCAAACGATCTCATTGCGAAAACAATCCTTCCCAAAAATCTCATCCATCACGATTTTCACGTAATGTCCGATATGCCAGTCGAGGTGCACGTAGATCGACCCGGTGTCGGCCAGCAACTCGCGCATCAAAATCAACCGGGGCGTAATCATCGCCAGATACGAAACCGTGCCATCAGCCCAGGTATCGGAATAGGCGAACTGTTCGATGACGTTGGGCTTCTGTTCCAGTTCAACGCCGGGCAAGCTGACTTTGGTGCGGTAGTCGGCCTTGGAATCGAACGGCGGGTCGATGTAAATAAGGTCGACCTTGCCGCGCAGGCTGGGGGTCTTTTCGTCGCCGGCCAGTAGCGCCGCCATTGCCAGCAGGTTGTCGCCGTAGATCAGGCGATTGGTCCACGGCGCAATGTCTTCCAGCGAGGGTTGCACTTCGCCGAATAGGCCGGGCTGCACGCTAGTCAGCCATTCCCGCCGTTCGTTGGCGGCAATCCAGTCGGTCGCGGCGCTGTCCTTGGCTGGCAGTACCCATTCCCGGGTTTGCAGACCGACGCGGTGACGGCTTTCCAGACTTTCGAGGATTTTTTCGGCTTGTTGCCGGCCTTTGGTGACGATGTCCGGGAGTTGTTCGAGCAATGACTTCGCCATTGAATTTTCTGTTCAATCTAAAATTGAATAATTAATTCAATTTTAGATTGAAGTAGGTTCAATTCGGTACTGAACGGAAGATTTAACTTCCGCGCATGGATGAGAAAGCCGAATTTGCCGAACGCTTGAAGCAAGCCATGCTCGCTGCTGGCTATGAGCCACGGCCTTCAGTGATCGAGCGCGAGTTCAATCAGCGGTACTGGGGACGTTCGATTTCCTTCCAGGCCGCGAGGCAATGGTTGCTCGGCAAGGCCGTACCGCAGCAAGACAAGCTTCAAATCCTCGCCGACTGGCTCAAGATCGAGCCGCAAATTCTGCGCTTCGGCGGCGAAGCGATCCGCTCGGTTCAGGAAAAGAAAAAGCGCTGGGAAGAAGCCGTCACCGGACCCGAGCGCGAGGTACTGGAGGCCTTCGTCAACCTGCCGGCGCCGCAGAAGAAGGTGGCGCGCGAGGTGATCCTCGCGCTGGCCAAGGTCAGTAGCTGAAGCAGATCAAGCGCCGCAACATTTCTTGTATTTCTTGCCCGAGCCGCAAGGGCATGGTTCGTTACGGCCAACCTTGGGCGTTGCTCGGTTAAGGCCGCTATTGCTTGGTGCGGCCTCGCCGGCCAGCGGGGGTCTGGCTGGCAAGTCATGGAAGCGATCCGAGAAGCAATGCCACGTTTGCATGTCGCCAATCGCATCGGGCACGTAAGGCTGCTTGTAGGAAAGGAAACTGTCGAGGCGTTCGGCCAGTGGGCGCTCCAGTTCCCTGCCATACCAGCCGATGCTGGCAACTTGCGGATCCAGGACGCCAGCATTCCACCATCTCTGAATCGTCGGCAGGTGCACTGATGTTCCGATGTCCGCCAGCGCGCCGGCCAAGGCATCCATGAGCAATTCGTCGCTCCGCGTATTCACCGTCGCGGGTTGTTCGCTGATCCAGAGCATTGTCTGGTCGCCCCGCGCACACAACCATTCGAGTAGTTGCTCGGCCGGGGAATCGCCGGCAATTACGCGGCTGACGAGGGCGCCAACCATCATATGGCGCGCCCATTCGGAATATTGGCGATTTTCGATGAAGTCACGAATCAGGCTTTCATCGTCACAGACTGCGGCAACGCAGCGGTGAAAGGATTCGGTCAGGTGATCGCCAAGGGCTTCGTCCAGGGCGGCCTCGGGGAGCGCGGCAATGCGCAGCAGCGGCCGCAAGGCTCGGGTCTCCCTTCTCTGGGCCAGCAGATGCATGGCGTGCAGATGAAACATCGACTCGGCCATTTCGTCCGGGTCGCCGGATATCCGCTCCAGTTCGGCTATCAGGCACTCATAATGTTCGCCATCGTTCAGCACCGCTCGCGCCGCCAGAACCGGATAGCCGCGGCGCGGGCTGCGGAATGAATTCAGTATGTCTTCCCAGTTCAAGGTCTGTCCTTCCGGCAGGGGGGCGTTGGTGTGGTTGGCTATGTTTGCGATCAAACCGCCAAGCGATACGGCAATTCTATTGGATTTCGGCTCTATGCGACGGGCGGGGCGTACATGCTAGAATCGCTGCTTCGCTGCTTTGCTGCAGTGCGCAACCACACTCCATCGCGATGATCTCTGGCCTACTCAGAAAAGTTTTCGGCAGCCGCAACGACCGGCTGATTAAGCAATACGCTCAGACCGTCAAGCGCATCAATGCTTTCGAGCCAGTCATCGAAGCACTGAGCGACGAGCAATTGCGTGCCAAGACGGACGAGTTCCGCCAGCGCCACGCCAACGGCGAATCGCTCGATGACCTGATGCCAGAGGCGTTCGCCGTTGTCCGTGAGGCCGGCAGGCGCGAACTTGGAATGCGTCATTTCGACATGCAGTTGGTAGGCGGCATGGTCCTGCATTACGGCAAGATCGCCGAAATGCGTACCGGCGAGGGCAAGACGCTGGTCGCCACGTTGCCCGCCTACCTCAATGCCATTTCCGGCAAGGGCGTTCATGTCATCACGGTCAACGACTACCTGGCCAGCCGCGATTCAGAGTGGATGGGCCGTCTCCACCGCTTCCTCGGCCTGAGTGTCGGCGTCAATCTCTCGCAGATGGATCACGAGGCCAAGCAGGCGGCCTATGCGGCCGATATCACCTACGGCACCAACAACGAGTTCGGCTTCGACTACCTGCGCGACAACATGGTTTATACGGCCGATCAGCGCGTGCAGCGCGGGCTGAATTTCGCCATTGTCGACGAGGTGGATTCGATCCTGATCGACGAGGCGCGGACGCCACTGATCATTTCCGGCCAGGCCGAGGACCATACCGACCTGTATTTGCGCATGAAGGATGTGGTGCCCAAACTGACTCGCGCTGCCGAGGAAAACGGCGAGGGTGATTACTGGGTGGACGAGAAGGGCCATCAGGTTCATCTCGCGGAAAGTGGTTACGAGCGCGCCGAGCAGCTTCTGCTCGAGCACGGCATGTTGCAGGAAGGCCGCAGCCTGTACGACGCGGCGAACATCCTGCTGATGCATCACCTGAATGCCGCCCTGCGTGCGCTGACCCTGTTCCAGAAGGATCAGCAATATGTCGTGCAGAACGGCGAAGTGGTCATCGTTGACGAATTTACCGGCCGTTTGATGGCCGGCCGGCGCTGGTCCGACGGTCTGCACCAGGCGGTCGAGGCCAAGGAAGGCGTGCAGATCCAGGCCGAGAACCAGACGCTGGCGTCGATAACCTTCCAGAATTACTTCCGCATGTACGGCAGGTTGTCCGGCATGACGGGCACCGCCGATACCGAGGCCTACGAATTCCAGCAGATCTACGGCCTCGAAACCGTGGTCATCCCGACGCACCGGCCGATGGTGCGCAAGGATATGAATGACCTGGTGTACAAGACGGCCCAGGAAAAATATGCGGCGATCATCGCCGATATCAAGGATTGTTCGGCGCGGGGCCAGCCGGTGCTGGTCGGCACGACCTCGATCGAAAACTCCGAACTGCTCTCCAGCCTACTCGACAACGAAAGCTTGCCGCATTCGGTGCTCAACGCCAAGCAGCACGCCCGCGAAGCCGAAATCGTCATCGAGGCCGGTCGACCGGGGCAGATCACGATTGCCACCAACATGGCCGGTCGCGGTACCGACATCGTCCTCGGTGGCAGCATCGAGAAGGCCGTGTCGGTCGTCAAGCATGACGAATCGCTGCCGGCGGCCGAGCGCGAAGCGACGATGGCCCGCATGCGCGAGGAGTGGCAGAAGCCGCACAACCAGGTGCTGGCGGCCGGCGGACTCCATATCATCGGTTCCGAACGCCACGAATCGCGCCGTATCGACAACCAGTTGCGCGGGCGCTCCGGGCGTCAGGGCGACGCTGGTTCTTCGCGTTTCTACCTATCGCTCGACGATTCGTTGCTGCGCATCTTTGCCGGCGAACGCCTGCGCGCCATCATGGACAAGCTGAAGATGCCCGAGGGCGAGGCGATCGAGCATCCGCTCGTCACGCGTTCGCTGGAATCCGCACAGCGCAAGGTCGAGGCGCGCAACTTCGATATTCGCAAGCAGTTGCTGGAATATGACGACGTATCCAATGATCAGCGCAAGGTGATCTACCAGCAGCGCAACGAGCTGCTGGAAACCGACGATATTTCCGAAACCATAACGGCGATGCGCCATGCCGTCCTTACCGAGATTTTTCGCGCTCATGTTCCGGCTGACTCGGTGGAGGAACAGTGGGACATGACCGGACTGGAGCGGGTACTCGCCTCCGACCTGCAGATGGTCGCTCCGGTGGCCGAGTGGTTTACGAACGAGCCGACGTTGTCCGACAAGGAAATTCTGGCCCGTATCACCGAGGGCGCTGATAGTACCTACC
Organism: Candidatus Dechloromonas phosphoritropha; assembly: GCA_016722705.1. NCBI lineage: Bacteria > Pseudomonadati > Pseudomonadota > Betaproteobacteria > Rhodocyclales > Azonexaceae > Dechloromonas > Candidatus Dechloromonas phosphoritropha. The sequence goes on from JADKGN010000004.1 coordinate 2,227,179, forward strand.
AGGCCAAGGTCGACATGGTCGGGGGCGAAAGTTTCCACCAGTTTGAACGCAATGTGATGCTGCAGAGCCTGGATGCGCATTGGCGCGAACATCTGGCGGCGCTCGATCACCTGCGCCAGGGCATTCACCTGCGCGGCTATGCCCAGAAGAATCCCAAGCAGGAGTATAAGCGCGAGGCATTCGAACTGTTCGAGGCGTTGCTCGACCGGGTGCGCAAGGAGGTTACCCGCGTCGTGTTCACGGTGCAGATCCGTTCGCAGGAAGATGTTGAGGAAACGGTTCCGCACGCCGACGTGCACAACGTGCAGTATCAGCATGGCAGTTATGACGAGGAGTCGGGCGGGAGCGCCGACGAGGCACCGCCGCAGCGACCGGTTCAGGCCGGGCCAAAGGTCGGGCGCAACGACCCGTGTCCATGCGGCAGCGGAAAGAAATACAAGCACTGCCACGGAAAACTGTCCTGACCCGTCGAGGCACCCGTGAGGTGCCTTGATGTTTTTGGAGTCAAATGGAATGCCAGTGAATTACGCCACCCCTGACGCCGATCAGATACTTCCGGTGGCCGGCGTCCGCCTCGGTGTCGCCGAGGCCGGGATTCGCAAGAAAGACCGGCGTGATCTGACACTGGTTGCGCTGGATGCGGGATGCACGGTCGCCGGGGTATTCACCCAGAACCGTTTCTGTGCGGCACCGGTACAACTGTGCCGCGATCATCTGGCGGGTGGCAGGGAAATCCGCGCGCTGGTCATCAATACCGGCATCGCCAATGCCGGTACCGGCGAGTCAGGCCATCAGGCGGCGCAGGCCACGTGCGAGGCGGTCGGCGAACTGCTCGGCGTTGCCGCTGATCAGGTGCTGCCGTTCTCGACAGGCGTGATTCTCGAAAACCTGCCGGTCGACCGCATCAGGGCGGTCTTGCCGGCAGCGCTGGCCGACCTCGAGGCCGACAACTGGCATGCCGCCGCGCACGCCATCATGACAACCGACACCGTCGCCAAGGTTGCTTCACGGACGGTTGCGGTCAACGGCAAAAAAGTCACCATTTCCGGCATGTCCAAGGGTGCCGGCATGATCCGTCCGAACATGGCGACCATGCTTGGATTCGTTGCCACCGATGCCGGCATCGCGCAGGCCATGCTCGACAGGCTGGTCAAGGAGGCCGCTGACCAATCGTTCAACCGCATCACCGTCGATGGCGACACGTCGACCAACGATTCCTTCATCATGATCGCCAGCGGCCGGTCGGGAGCCGTGTTTGCGGAGGAGTCCGATGCCGGCTGGGCCGAGGTCGGGGCGGCGATCATCGCGCTTGCGCTCGAACTGGCGCAGGCCATAGTCCGCGATGGCGAGGGCGCCACCAAGTTCATCACGGTGGCCATCGACGGCGGCAAGGACAGCGGAGAATGCCGCCAGGTCGGCTACGCAATCGGCCACTCGCCGCTAGTCAAGACGGCCTTCTTCGCTTCTGACCCGAACCTCGGGCGGATTCTCGCCGCTATCGGCTATGCCGGAATCCAAGATCTCGATGTCGATGGAGTCAGGGTCTGGCTTGACGACGTATTGGTCGCCGAGAACGGCGGGCGGGCCGAGGCTTATCAGGAGCAGGATGGTGCACGGGTCATGGAACAGGCGGAAATCACGATCCGCGTCGATCTCGGTCGCGGACACGCCGCTGCCAAGGTTTACACCTGCGATTTTTCTTACGATTACGTCAGAATCAACGCCGATTACCGGAGTTAAGAAAATAGCTTGTCCGGTGAGTGCCGGAATGTTCCGCTAAGCCCGCGTAAATGCGGGCTTTTTAGTCTGTATCGTTCCGCAGCGTTCCATTGACTACTGGTAACAATGCGGGTATAAAAGCGGGTATGGATGGCCTATACCCGATTCTGAAAAGCGGGTACAACAAAAACACGGGTACGGGCCAATGACCAAAGCATTTTATGAAGAGGCTTCCCATGCTCGGCGACACAACAATCCGCAACACGAAGGCGACCACAGGCCCGATCAAGCTAACAGATGGAAACGGGCTGTACATTGAAGTTCGCCCGAACGGCTCGAAGCTGTGGCGCTACAGATACAAAATCGACGGCAAGGAGAATCTGTTTGCCATGGGCGGCTACTGCCAACCGCCACTTGGCGAGAGCGAAGAAGAAGCCAAAGAGCGTCGGAGCGGACGGCGTTTTACGCTGGCAGAGGCAAGGGGAGAGCGCGAACGCTGCCGGGGATTGGTCAAGCAAGGCATCCACCCCTCGCACCAACAAAGAACGGAAACCCTGCGCCGGTCTGTTGAGTCGGCAAGTACGTTCAAAGCGGTGGCCGAAACGTGGATAGAGGAAAACGAAAGGGTTTGGTCCGGGAACTACACGCGCCAAATCAAACAGAGATTTGTCGGGGATGCCTATCCATTCATTGGCTTCCTGCCTATCAAGACTGTGACCCCGGCGCACGTCAAAGACGTTTTGAAGCGCGTAGAAAAGCGCGGCGCGCCAAGTGTCGCCAAGCTGTTGAAAACATGGATTGGCGGTGTATTCAGATACGCAGCCGGGGAACTGATGGTCGAGACTGACCCCACCTGGCCGCTACGCAACACCATCAAGGCACCCAAGACCCAACACATTGCACACCTGACCGCGAAGGAAATACCGCCCTTCTTGCAGGCCGTCGAAAATGTGCAGGCCGAACAGGTTACAGCAAGCGCCGTTAAGCTGCTGTGGCTGACGATGGTTCGCACCGTTGAATTGCGCGGTGCGGAATGGAGCGAGTTTGATTTTGAAATCGGCGTTTGGACGGTTCCAGCCGAGCGGATAAAAATGCGCGAAAAGCACATGGTTCCACTGCAGACGCAAGCCATTCAACTGTTGCAAGCATTGCAGACGATGACGGGCCGGGGGCGGTATGTCTTTCCGGGGCGCAAGGATCGTGACCAGCCATTGACCCATGAGGGTATTCGCGACGTGTTCAACCGAGCAGGGTATGCCGGTAAATTCTCGCCGCACGGTACTCGTTCCACGTTTTCAACCTACTTCAACGAGGCCGGGGCTGACCACGACGTTATCGAGTTGATCCTGGCCCACAAGGATAGAGACAAAATCCGTAGCGCCTACAACCACGCAAAAAAGCTGGATCAACGGCGGGCACTGTTGCAGCAATGGGCTGACCTGACAGACGCCTGGCGGGAAGGCGTCAAGGTTTTGCCGTTCAAGAATCAGGCGGCGTAAAGGTTTGCTGCGCCTAATCCGACGGGACGAAAACCGGGCACCCTAGTGGCGCGGCTTCTGATTCAAAGGCGATGTGTAAATGGGGGACAACATGGAAAGTCTGGATTACTGGCGACTATGCGATGAATTGAGCATCATTCAGGCGGCGTTATTGCTTGTCGAGTGCGACCCGGGCAGTAATGGATATGTGGAGAACTGGGAAATGCACGAAAGGCCGCATGGCTACGAAGCCGCAAAGACAGCGATAACCAATACTTTCCGGCGCGGGACGATCAAAGGGCGGCTGATCCCAATTTATGAATATGACATCAACGGGAACCAGTGCGGTGCAATCGACGACTCAATAAACCTTGTCGAGTCGCGGGTGGATGTTGAATCCCTGCGGCAATGGCTGGCAACCCGTGGCATCCGCACCGGCTTTTTCTTTCCGGCTGCGACCGATGCTCCCGATTACCTTGACCCGAAGAACCCTCGCTATGCGCCCAAACTGGCAGCGGCAGTTCGAGCGTGGCTGGCTGTTACCAACCTGAACGGCAAGACACCGAAGCAGGCATTGGCGAAATGGCTAAGGGAACACGCGGCGGAATTCGGCATGACCGACGACGAAGGAAAGCCTAACGAAACCGGAATCGAGGAAGCCGCGAAGGTCGCGAATTGGCAACCCGGCGGCGGCGCACCAAAGACCCCCGGCGAGTAATCCACCCACCCCCAAGAGCCTTGCCAATACTGGTTTTCAAGGCTGGCGCGGTTTTGAACCTACCCACCCCCTACCAAGGGAACCCGCCCACCCCATCCCCATTTTTCGGGGCGGGTTTTCTGAACCTGCCCGGCTATTCTGAGGGCGGCGTGATGTATTCAATGCGAAACCATGCCGGTACGTTCCGGCGAATGCTAAGGAATTACGAGCATGGCCGCACAAATCAATCACGCCCTTACCATCCTACGTCGCAAGCAGGTTGAGGCCCGCACCGGGCTTTCCCGTTCCACGATCTACGCCAAGCTGCGCCGAAACCCGAAGCGCCCGAGCGACTACGACCCGACCTTCCCTGTTCCGGTTTCCATCGGCGCGAAGGCCGTTGGCTGGATCGAGTCGGAGCTAGACGCCTGGCTGACCGCCCAAATCCAAAAGAGCCGTAAGGCATAGGGGCGATCATGAGCGACAAGAAAAAAGCCGTCGGGGCAGGCACCCCCACGACTTCAAATACCAATTTCGATAGCCGCAATTATACCAAATCTAATCTGCTGATAGGTTGGCTCAATCTGGCTAAACCGTCACGTAGTCGTCAGCAAAAACACAGATGGCAACGCGGTAAGCAACAAGGCCAGATTGACGCCTACATGGCCGGGCAACTGGCCTTGCTGGCCGTGATTGCTTTTCTGATCGCCAGTGGGGTGATGCCATGAGCACCGACATTGACCGCATCCGCGAAGCCCTGCAATTCATTGATGCCAGCGACCGCGAAACATGGCTACGCATGGGCATGGCGATCAAATCCGAGCTCGGGGACGTTGGCCTTGACCTGTGGGAGGCGTGGAGCCTGCAAGCCGATTCCTTCAACGGCAAGGATGCGCGGGACGTGTGGAAGAGTATCCGGGCGGGTGGCAAGGTGACTATCGGGACGCTGTTCTACGAAGCCAAGGCAAACGGCTGGCGCGATGATGGCAGCTATCAGAAGCCGACCCCAGAAGAATTGGAAAAACGCCGTCAAGCTGCGGTCGACCGTGAAAAGCGGGAGAAATTGGAGATTGAGCGCGAATGCGCCGACACGGCGGCGAAGGCGGCGGCGATCTTCAAGGTGGCGGCTGACCCAGTCGATAACCCCTACCTTGCCCGCAAGCGGGTTTCCCCTGTGGCGACCCTGCGAGAGATTGACGCGAGCGCGGCGACGGCAATCCTTGGCTATGCGCCGAAGTCGGGCGGCGATCTACTGACGGGCCGCTTGTTGGTGGTTCCAGTCAAGCAAGGCGACGGCATATCAACGCTGGAACTGATCGACGGCGACAAGCGCAAGGCGGCGCTGGCCGGGCGCGGTAGCAAGGTGGGCGGGTATTGGGCAACCGGACGCCTGCCAGATGGCGACGGCGCGGGCCTGACCTTGCTGATTGGCGAGGGCGTGGCGACAGTGCTATCGGCATCGGCGGCAACCGGGCATCCCGGCATTGCGGCGCTATCGTCGGGCAACCTGCCTGCGGTGGCGAAGGCGATGCGCGAATGCTACCCGGCGGCGGTGATAGTGATTTTGGCCGATCTGGTGAAGTCGACCGGCGAGCCTGATCCCCATGCAATCGAGTCCGCAAAAGTCGGCGCTGGCAGGACGGCAATCCCTGACTTCGGCACCGACCGCGATCCCGACATGAAGGACATGAACGACCTGTTCATTCTTGACGGGCCAGAAGCCGTAGCGCAAGTCATAGCGAACGCGAGCGCACCCGCAAGGGGTGAGTGTCAACCCGGCAATGATGATGCGCCAGCGGGCGATTCTGAGGGAAACGGCTGGCCTGATCCGCATCCGCTGGCGGCGAAGATCGAACCGGAACCTTATCCGCTTGATGCCCTGCCCCTGCCGATCCGGGCGGCGGTGGAAGAGGTAGCGGGCTTTGTCAAGGCACCTGTCCCGATGGTGGCATCGTCGGCACTGGCGGCGCTGTCGCTGGCGATCCAAGCCCATGCCGATGCGAAGCGACTGGAAAAGCTGCATGGGCCTGTCGGTTTGTTCCTGCTGACCATTGCCGATTCTGGCGAGCGTAAATCAACCTGCGACGGCTTTTTCACCAAGACAATAAGCGACTATGAGGAAGCCCAAGCGGAAGCAGCAAAGCCGATCCTGAAAGACCACAGGGCGGCAATCGAGGCATGGGAAGCCAAGCGCGGCGGCGTCAAGGAAAAAATCCGCCAGCTTGCCAAAGATCAAAAGCCGACGGCGGGCATGGAATCGGCCTTGCGCGATCTGGAACACGACAAGCCGGAACCGCCAAGAATTCCCCGCCTGCTCTATGCCGACGCAACCCCCGAGGCACTGGCCTATGGGCTGGCAAGGCAATGGCCGTCGGGCGGCGTGGTATCTGCCGAGGCCGGGATTGTTTTCGGTTCGCATGGCATGGGCAAGGATTCAGTCATGCGGAATCTTGGCCTGCTGAATCAGCTATGGGACGGCAAGAGCCTGACCATTGACCGGCGCACTTCGGAGTCCTTCACTGTGCGCGGTGCGCGTCTTACCGTGGCCTTGCAGATTCAGGAACCGACCTTGCGGGAATTTTTCACCCGATCCGGGGCTCTGGCGCGTGGCACGGGCTTCCTTGCCCGCTTCCTTGTGGCATGGCCGGGATCAACGCAAGGGATGCGGATGATTGACCCTGACGCACCGGACGGGCCTGCAACATGGCCGTACCTGGCCGCATTCCATCGGCGCATTACCGCGATACTGGATCAACCCGCCCCCATTGATGACGATGGCGCACTGACCCCGCCCATGTTGCCCCTGACCACGGAAGCGAAAGCGGCATGGGTGGATTATCACAATGCAATCGAGTGCGAGCTATCCAGCGGCGGCGAGCTTTACGACGTGCGGGACGTGGCGAGCAAATCCGCCGACAACGCGGCAAGGCTGGCGGCACTGTTCCAGATGTTCGAGGGGGCGGGCGGCGCAATCGGCGCGGAGGCTTTCGAGGGTGCAAGCCGAATCACGGCATGGCACCTGCACGAAGCCCGGCGCTTCTTTGGTGAGCTTGCGCTACCGGCTGAACTGGCGGACGCGGCGCGGCTGGATAGTTGGCTGATCGAGCTTTGCAAGCGGGAACGGACGCACCTTGTACCGACCCGAGAGGCGCAACGCCTTGGGCCGATCCGCGACAAGGAAAGGCTGACAACAGCATTGCGGGAACTGGAAGAGCTCGACCGTGTGCGCGTGGACCATGAGGGGCGGCGGAAAACCATTAAGGTAAATCCGGCGCTGGTGGTGACACCATGAGCCTATCGAACCTGATCCGAAGGAAGAGCGACCCGGTAAGGTTTGCGACTGCGACACCTGCGACTATTGCGACACTTGAAGGGAAAAAGGGGCGAACTGTCGCAAGTGTCGCAACTGTCGCAGTCGCAAAGTCCGGGCAAGGGCAAACCGCACCCCCGGTAAAAGTCAGTCCCGGCGGCACGGCAACCGCTTCCCGCTGGTGGCTGATTCACTACGTCGACCGCGATCTGCTGGAAGTGGCCTGCTGTCCAGAAGCAACCCATGCCGAGATTTTGGAGCGGTACCCGGAAGCGGTAGCGGCGGAACCCTATACCCCGACCGGCCGGCAACTGTCGGCACCCATGACTGCCGAAGAGGAAACGGCAATCCGCGCCTGGCTGAAACTGATCGAGGAAACCGACCCGGCGACCATTGCCGAAGTCATAGGACGGTGCCAGCGGGATGCGGATGCACGGGCCTACTTCACCGGGCGGGCGGCGGCGGAACTGCCAAAACCTGACCCCTTCCCCGATGACCGCATCTCGTGTCGCCAATGCCTCAGCCTGTTGGGGCGGGTTTGCACCATTGCCAAGCCCGGCGGGCTGGTATCCGCCAATCGAGGCTACGCGCCCCCAGCCGACACCCTGCAACGCTGCGCCGGGTATTTGCCAACCAACGACACCAATCAACAACCGGGCGGCGAACGCTGGCCGGGCATCTGAAAGGAAATGACCATGCGAACCATTGAAGCCGAAACCATCAACGAGGCGGCGCTGATAGCCCGCGACGATTCCGCACCCGTAGCGCCGACAGGAAACTATGAGCCGGTGCGCTTCAACGCCATGAAGCACGGGATTCTTTCGCGGCTGGTTGTCCTGGCCCACGAAGATCATGCCGAGTTTGCCGACCTGCTGGCGGCGCTGATCGACGAACACCGACCCGCGGGCATGACCGAGCGACACCTGATCGAAGAATTGGCGACGATCATCTGGCGCAAGCGCCGTGTATTGCTGGCGGAAGGCGCGAGGATCAACGAGGGATTGAAATGCGCGGTCAACAGTGCAAAGTCGGTGATTACCTCAGCCGCACCGTTTCAACGTGGCCTCGCGAGCGAGAATGCCGACCTGCGCGAATTCATGGACGACACACCGGAAGAGATAGCCGAGCGGCAGCGGGGCGCGGCGCTTGATCTGGCGGCAACCCGGAAGGCGGCGGCGATACTTCGCAAGGGCGGGCCGAATGCCTACACCCAAGCCCGGCGGGCGCTGATTCAAGAATCCCGCGATATGTGGGACGAGTCTGTAGACGAAGAGGAATACCCGGCGACCGCTGAAGGGCTGACTGAGTTTATCCGCGAGTCTCTGGAACCTATCTGTTTCCAGATAGCGCGGGAAGCCCAATTTACCCCGGCAATCAAGGCGCAAACCTTGGGCGAAAGCCTGCGAGCACACTTGCTGGAGCAGTTGAACCGCTACGAAACGCATTTGGATCGCAAGTTTGAACGCACTTTGGCCATGCTTTTGAAGCTGAAATCGCTTCGCGGCGGGTGAAATGTAATATCGCCAAATCGGGCGCAAAGCCCGTCAGGCTATGGCTTTCGGTTATTTTCGACGAAAACGATATTGCAAACTTGCCTGATGATTTAGGCAAATCTCGGAAGGATAAAATAATGGGCGGCTTTGGTAGCGGATGCGGGCAAGGCGGAAAGGACACGACAAGCGACATGCTGCGCCTCGATGTTCGATTGTTGCAGCGCAAGGAGTGGCTGATTCCCGGGAGGATGATAGATTTATCTTGGTCGAGCAGGGGCGCAACTACAGCGTCAATCAAAATGCGGACTGAGGCCGACCATGTGACGCTGATATATCGCACCCAGAGTAACGGCAGCGAATGGAAGCCGATGGAGTATCCGGTTTATCTGGAATGGACGGGATGCAACCTTGGGGGGCGGCGGGCGTGGTTTCTCTGTCCGGCGCAAGGATGTGGACGGCGCGTAGCAATTCTCTTCGGCGGTTCAATCTTCGCCTGTCGGCACTGTCATAAGCTGAATTACCAATGCCAGCGGGAACCCGGCCATGATCGAGCAGCGCGGCGGGCAGATCGAATCCGGGACAGGCTTGGGTGGGCGCCGGGCATGCTGAATGGCAACGGCAGGAAGCCCAAGGGGATGCACTGGCGCACCTTTCAACGACTACAGGCTGAACATAATGCCTTCGTTGCGGCATCGCTGGCCGGGATCGCGCAAAAGTTTGGGCTGGTGAATCGGCGGCTTGACGGCTTGGGGCTTGCTCTTGAAGACCTGACCGGGGGTGGCTGAATCTGTTTCGCAAAAATCGGTATCGGGCCAAGGAGTGTAATTCCATCCGTCATCGGTCAGCAGTCGGCCACAACCGGCCGTAGAAGGCTCTAAGGATTGAGCTTTACGAGCGGCAGGTAACTCATCAGAAACCTGCCGTTCGGGCCAGTAGTCGATCGGCCCGCACCTCGGCCTGAACGGACGTTGGAGAGCTGAGCCATCTACGTCCGCAATGAGCAGTCACCAGCCATAGGTCGAGAAGTCTGGGCGAACGGCAGCTTTCTCGCTCTAGAAACTCACCATGTCGACCCATTGTTGTCATTTCGGCAGGTACCTGCTGACCTGCAGGTAACAAAGTGCAACGGCCATTCCAGGCACCTGCGTACTGGCAGGTACGCGGCGTTATGCAATCCTTTCCATAAGGCCGATATCGTCATTAATGAACTTTGTCGCAAAATGCAAATATCGAATTCTTGGACGGTTGTTTCCGCCTCGCGAAGTAAAACCATTTTAAGGCTCTACTCCTCATTCGCCTGTATCTCCAGCCGCCGCATTTTTTCCCACAACGTCTTGCGCGAAATACCCAGTGCCTCGGCCGTATTCGTCATGTGCCAGCCGTGGCGCTCAAGTACCACCTGAAGATAGTCACGCTCGCAGGCCATCAGGTACTCGGCCAGCGAAGGCGAGATCGCATCGTCAAGCTTGCCGCCTTCCAGACTGTCACCAAAGAACGCTTCGGCACCCAGCAATGGCCCTGGTGAAAGGATGCAGGCACGCTCCACGGCATGCTTGAGTTCGCGGACATTGCCAGGCCAGAGATAGCTGGTTAGAACCTGCTCGGTTCGTGGGTCCAGGCGACGCAACTCCGCCGGGTTGGCTCGGTTAAATGTCTCGACGTAGTGCCGGACAAACCAGCGAATATCGTCGGGACGCTCCCGCAGCGGCGGAATGCGCAATTGAATGACATGGATTCGGTAATACAAATCTTCTCGAAACTGCCCGTGCTCAACCATCACCTTCAAGTCCTGATGAGTGGCGCAAACCAAACGGAAATTAACGGTGACGCTCACCTCTCCCCCGACCCTTATCAGGGCGCGCTCCTGCAAAACCCGTAGGAGCTTGGTCTGCATCAACAAAGGCATTTCGCCAATCTCGTCGAGGAACAGCGTGCCATTGTCTGCCAACTCGAAATATCCACGCTTGGTCTTTGCCGCTCCGGTAAAGGCGCCTTTCTCATATCCGAAGAGTTCGGATTCGAGCAGCGACTCTGGAATCGCCGCACAATTTACGGCGATGAATGGCGCGGTGATCCCCGCGGCATGTCGGTGAAACTCTTTTGCCACATGCTCCTTGCCCACACCGGACTCACCCGTGATCAGGAGTGCGGAAGCGTGACGCGCGAGGCGCGGCAGGGTTTCGGCGATGCGGCGCATAGCCGGCGAGACGCCCAGCGCATCGCCATCATTCGAGCCGAGAGCGCCATAACCCTGCGCCAGTCCGCGCACCTTGGCGACAAGCGCATCGGCGTCGAAAGGTTTGGTGATGTAGTCGGCGGCTCCCGCCTTGAGCAGCTCAACCGCCCGGTCGATGCTGCCGTAACCCGTCATGAACAAGAATGGTGGCAACCTGGGCAGGCGAGTGACTAGATCGAGAAAAAGGTCACTGCCATTGCGGTCAGGGAGGCGAATGTCACTTACAATAACCTGATATCGCCGATTTTCCAACGCAGTCGAAGCGTCACGGGCGTTACGCCACCAATCGACCTCGAATCCTTCCAGGGTAAATCGTTGGTTCAGCGACTCGCCCATGATCTCATCATCTTCGATCAGGCACAGGCGAGGAAGAATTTCAGATGGGTTGGCCATAGGGAATCACCATCTTGAAGGATGTGCTGTCCGGCAGGCTTTCGACGGTGATCTCTCCGTTGAGCTGCTGAACGATCTGGTAGACGATCCACAGGCCCAGTCCATGCCCCCCTTCGCTAGTAGTGGTTACGAAGGGCTCAAAGAGCGTATCCATGTGTTCCTGAGGAATAAAGGCGCCATCATTGTTGATTGCAATCAGCAGGTGGCCTTCACCCGCTGTTACGGCGAGAAGGACGACCCCCTTGTCGCCTGCTGCAGTTACTGCATTGAGCAGGAGGTTCAGCAGAATCTGGCGGATCAGAGTAGCCGGAAGGGGCACGGGTCCTTCCAACTGTGAGTCCACCCGAATGGCTGCGCCGCGCATGTGCGCCTCGGCATCGATGAGGATCAGCGCATCATCGATATCTTGTGGGGCAAAAGGTCGGTCCTTGGGTTTGGTCTCGACGAGCAGAGCGCCGACGGTCTGGCGAATCTGCATTAACCCGCGTTCCAGCAGCGACATGGTATCCATGGCCATGGAATCGCTTCCGCTGCCGTGTTTTCGATAGGTGTTAATGGCCGTCAGCATGCCCCCCAGCGGATTGTTGATTTCGTGGGCAATCCCGGCCGTTAGGCGCCCCAAGGCTGCCAGTCGTTCTGAGACGAGCATCTGACGCTCGATATCCTGCTTTTCCTTGAGTACGCCGACCATGCGCCGGAAAGCCATGCCCAGTTGGCCAATTTCGTCTCGACTGGTCGGCAGGCTGGCCAGATCGGCTTCTTCAACATCCTGGGGCACCCGACGCATGGCAGCGGCTAAGCGAAGCAGCGGTTCACCGGTTCGCGTCGCCCACACCCAGGATACCGGAAGAATAACTAGAAGAACCAGTAGGGTAACCAATGCTGCCCGAGCAACCAGCCCGAGGAAACGAGGCAGGAAGGAAATCTTGGAATAACCGAGGATAACGTGGCCAAGTGCGACACCGTCCGCCACCAGCGGCGACATTACAAAATAGACCGGGGAATCGCTGGGCTCCAGAACCCTCTGGTCACTCGGCTGGAGAGATGACAATCCAGCACGCAATTGAGCGTAGGCGCCACCATGCGCTGCTGGGCTGCTGCCGATGGGAAATTCTCGGGGCCGAGTCGATACGAAGACCCGATAGTCGGTATCCGTCACCAGCACAATCTCTGCCTGCAATTCAGGAGCTTCAGGGAAGCTCTCCCGGGCCGACTGAAGGATTTCGTAGGCACGCCAGATGTCATCGTGCAGCACTGGTGCGACCAGCGTGTTGGCCAGCACACGTCCGAGACTTTTGGCATGCCCTTCGAGATTTTGGCGCATCTCGTCATATTCCCAGACGACCAGCGCTGCCGTCACGGCAATGGCGGTGCCCAACACCGCAAACATCACGCGCAAAGGGATTTTCCAGCGTAGCGAGAGATCGGCGCGAAAGATCATCGCCGATTAACCGTGGCTGCCATCCGGGCGATCTCATCAAACAATGAAGGGTCTCCGGCGGTAAAGCCGTCCAGCCACAAACGGCCGAGCAGTTCACTTCCTCGTGGATCAGCCGACATGCCGATCAATACCGCACGAAACTGCTCAAGCTCTGCCAGGGGAATATCCTCCCTGGCAACAAATGGCGGGTAACCTAGCCAAGGTGAGCGCTCGATAATGCGAGTAGCCTGCGTCAATTCCGGACGCACTTGGGCCAAGGTTTCCCAGACGTAGCCGTCCACTGCCCCACCGTCCGCCAAGCCCACGCCGACTGCCTCGACCACCTTGCGATGGCTCCAGGTAAAGAAGGTTCGGGAGAAATAGGTGGACGGGTTTTCTCCGCGCGTGGTCAGCAGATACTGCGGGTAGATAAATCCGGAATTCGAATCCGGATCGGAATAGGCGAACACCTTTCCCCGCAGTTCCGCAATAGTGAGGGTTCTTTTATCGTATGCTGGTACCAGCAGATAGGACTGGTAGAGCGGTTGACCGCGCCAGAGAGGCACCCCTACCAACCGGAATTCTTGGCGGTGACGAACGTAGGGGTAGCCGCACAACCAGGCAAAATCGATTTTCCTTGTACTCAAGAGGTCAGTCACCTCCCGATAGCTACCTCTCTGCACGAAAACGACGGAACGCCCGAGTTTTTGTTCGAGCCAGTCGCGCCACTGCCCAAGAAAGCTGACCTGATCGTCAAGAAACACCGGAGTCAGGCCGATACGCAGAACACCCCCGCCATCAGCCTTTGCGCCTGCGAGGGGAAGCATGGCCAGCCCTCCCAGGCAACACAGAAAATGCCGCTTGGCAAGCGAAAGCAAAGACTGGGGCAAACTGACCATAAGGAATAATAAGCGGCAGCCGAGCCTTCTCGCCAGTCCTATTTGCGTGGTGTTACGCCCGCGTAGCACCTTGCGGTGCAACAAAAATACGCTGTGTTACGCCAACGTAACAACTGGGCTTCTCGACTTGACATGGAGTTGCACCCCAAATGCCTCTCGTACCATAGAAATCCGGTGATTCATCGACCCCATGGCCCGCTTGTTGCATTACATCCTCAGCATTCGTCGGGAAGGCAACGATATCGGTGCCAAAAAGAGCCAGCTTTTTTCCCGAGGACAGTTTATTGCATTCAGAGGAGGCAAGCAGATGAGTGAAGATGCAAAGGTTTCACCGACAGAAACCCGCAGTGTAGCCCGCAAGAAGCGCTATGCAATGGTGGTCGATATTCGCCGCTGCATTGGCTGCATGGCCTGCCAGGTCGCCTGCAAGGCGGAGTACGACACACCCTTGGGCGTGAACCGTACTTGGGTTCCCTACAAAGTGGTTGGAAAATATCCGAACGTCAAGAAGCAGTTCTTGCCACGGCTGTGCAACCACTGCGAAGACCCCCCATGCGTACGGAACTGCCCGGTCGAGGCGACGTTTGTGGTTGAGGATGGCGGATTCGTTCTGCAGCGCTATGAGCGTTGCATCGGCTGTCGTAGCTGCATGGCCGCTTGCCCGTACAACGCACGCTTCATGTTGCCATCGCACCGCACCTACACACCAATCACCAATGTCGTGGACAAGTGCACCTTCTGCTTCCACCGCGTCGCCCAGAATCTGGTGCCTGCCTGCGTCCAGACATGTATCGGCCGGTCACGGGTATTTGGTGACCTGAACGATCCGAACAGCGAAGTTTCTTACCTGGTGGCGACAAACGCGACTCAGGTGCTGCGCCCGGAACAAGGTACCAAGCCGCACGTCTTTTATATCGGGGCCGATCGCCACCAGACCGAGTTTGGTCGCGATGCCTACCAAAAGCCCGAAGTGATGGAGCTGGAACGTTCCGCCTTCAAGCGCAACTTCAAGATCTAAGGGGAGAATCATGGGTGATTACGTCTGGTTCCATGATGTGTCTTGGCATGCGAGTTATGCTGTCTACTTCTTTGTGATTGGCATACTCGCCGGCCTGTCTTTCATTTCCTACGGCTCATGGCGCACACCGGCGCTAAGGCCACTGCGGGAAAAAACAGCCTACGCTTCCTTCGTCCTGCTCGGCTTGGGCGGCATGCTGTTGATCGCCGACTTGTCGCAGCCGTTGCGCTTTCTCAACATCCTCAATCCAGCGTACCTGAACTTTACGTCGCCGCTGGCTTGGGGTGCGCTCAATATCGTTGCCTTCAGCATCGCCTCAATTGTTTATATCCTGGCGTTGCGCAAAGGGGATGAGAAGAACGGGGAACTGCTGGCCCTGATCACGGCCCTGCTCGCCCTGGGTCTGGCGATTTACACCGGCTTTGACCTGAGTGTCCACCAGTCTCGCCCGGTCTGGAATACGCCGATCATGCCGGTGCTATTCGTCGCCCTCGCCATCGCGTCCGGATCGGCGGTCGGTGCCCTGCTTGCCGCGGGCAACGCCGAAGCGCAAAAGGTCTTGCGCGAATACATGCTGTGGTCGGCCGGCGCCGTGGCCGTGATGCTGGTTTCGATCATGGGCACGACCAATTACGGCGGCTCGGCATCGGAACTGACCTTCATGATCATGACGACAGGCACGATGGGACTGCTTTTCATCGGCGTCGGCTTTCTCGGCGGTAGCGTCTTGCCAGCCTTGATGCTGTTTGCGCCAATCGGCAAGAGCCAGGGCGTGGCGCTTGTATCGGCCCTGCTCATCCTGGCCGGCAGCGCCGCGCTGCGCTATGTCCTGCTGATGGCCCCGCAACAACTGCAAGCCCTGTACTGATCCAGGTTACGAGGAGATAAAGAACATGGAAATCCCAAAAGTCACACGCCGCACCTTCCTCAAGGTCAGTGCCGGTACCGGCGCAGCGGCTGCCGCGGCACCCCGTCTGCTGACGGCGATGGAAAACGATCTCGGCGGCAAGGACTTCGGTCCGGTCAGCGGCGCGGAACGCAAGGCTATCCCGACCAACTGCCACGTTTGCAATATCCAGGACGGCGCCATTGCCTATATCGAGAACGATCGGGTAGTGAAGCTCGAGGGCAACCCAGAGCATGTCTCAACCCGCGGCCGCCTTTGCGCCAAGGGCAATTCCGGCATGTGGTACAGCTACGATCCGGATCGCATTCTCTACCCACTGAAACGGGTTGGCGCGCGTGGCGAAGGCAAGTGGAAACGTATCACCTGGGACGAGGCACTGGCCGAACTGACCGCCAAGCTCGATGCAGCACTCATGGAAGACCCGAACAGCATCATGATGAAATACGGTCGCAACCGGACTGGCGGCACCCTCGACCGTTTCATGCAAACACTCGGCTCGGCGACGGTGCTCAATCACACCTCGGTCTGTGAATCATCCAAAAAATGTGGCATGGAACCGACTTGGGGGCCGGACATCGAGACGCCGGATTTTGCCAACGCCAAGTACGTGCTGAATTTCGGCTCCAACGTTCTGGAGGCCTCCTACTTCCATAACCCGCTGTCGCAGCGGGTGACGGAAGGCCGGATCGACAACCAGATGAAGATCGTCACCTTCGATGTGCGCCTGTCCAATACAGCGGGCTTCTCGGACGAGTGGATTCCTGTCTTTCCGGCTACCGACGGCGCCGTCGCGCTGGCCATGGGCCACGTCATCCTGCGCGATGATCTGCAGGATTCGGACTTCATCGAGAACTGGACCAATGTCACGGTTAGCGAGTTGAAGGAGCATTACAAGCAATACACCCCGGAATGGGCTTCGAAAATTTCCGGTGTGCCGGTCGAGACCATCGAGCGCATTGCCCGCGAGTTCGCCACCACCAAGCCAGCGACACTATTTACCTATCGTGGTCCGGCCAAGCACCTGTACGGCTCATACAACGAGAAAGCCTGCATGATGCTGCCGATCATGACCGGCAATGTCGAGAAGAAAGGCGGATATTGCCTGCCACGCGGCATGGGTTGGCCACAACCGATGCCGGAACCGGGCAAGCCCGCCCACGATTCGGTCCTTGCCCATCCGCCGGAGTACCCCCTGGCGGCGCACAAGGTGAGCCATCTGGTCCCCTTCTGGATCACTGAAGGACGACAGAAGATCAACGTGGCCTTCACCTACCAGGACAACCCCGTTTATACCAACCCGGGGTCGATGGCAGTGTGGGGAAAGCTGTACAAGGACGAGAAGCTGATTCCGTACTTCGTTTCAATGAGTCCCTTCATGGGCGAGGAAACGGCGCTGGCCGACCTCATCCTGCCTGATTGCCCCTACCTGGAGCGCTGGGAACCGGAGTCGATGCCGAACTCCCTGTGGCCCTGGCTGGGCATCCGCCAACCGGTGCACAAATCGCTCGGCGAATCGCGCGAAAACCGTGTGCTGCTGCGTGACATCGTCTGGAAGCTTGATCCGGATGGCAAGCGCGGCATGAAGCAGTTCTGGGAGTTCAAAGACGGCGAAGACTATATGCGCCAACACTTCGACAACATTCCCGGCCTGAAGGAAGCTGGTGGCCTCGACTTCCTCAAGAAACACGGCGTCTGGCCCATCTACGGCCAGCTCAACCCGAAAACCGGCAAGGTGTCCGACAAGACCGGCCGCGAAATCAAGGCCGAGTACGGGCTCTACTTGAAGGAACTGTCAGTTGCCGACATGGCCGGGGCAACGGTCGACGCGAAGGGCATCGTCAGCAAGAACGGCAAGGCTATCGGCGTACGGCGCGGCGGCAAGAACTGTGTCGGCTTCCCGACCGGCAATCGTCTGATCAACGTTCGCGTCGATCAGTGGGCGGAGTATGGCTTCAACCCGATGCCGACCTTCAAGCGCATCCCGTGGCACGAAAGCATGAAGGAAGACGAATTGATCCTGTCCACCTTCAAGCTCAATGTGCACAAGCAGTCGCGCACCGCAGCCATCAAATGGCTTGCCGAAATTGCCCACAGCAATCCGGCATGGATGAATCCGGAAACCGCTGCGAAACTGGGAGTCAAAACTGGCGATCTGGTACGTGTTGAAAGTCCAGTCGGCCACCTGGTGACGAAGGCCTATGTCACGGAAGGTATCCATCCCAAGGTTGTATCCATCCCGACCGGCTTCGGCCACTGGGAATACGGCCGTCTGGCGACCCTGAGACTTAAGGATAATAAGGCAATCTATAGCAACGGTCAGGACGACCCTGACCTGAACAATGTCTGGTGGGACGACAAAGGTGTTCACCCGAACAATATCATCCCGGTAGTGGCCGACCCCATTGGTGGTTCCCAGGGTTGGTACGATACTGTGGTCAAGGTCACCAAGGCTGGTCCCAACGACAAATACGGTGATAGCCAGGGCGACTGGGACAAGCACCTTGCCGCTTACAAGGAAACGATGCGCTACGCCTATACCGGCGACCTGCACCGCAAGATGCACCCTGAAATGGCATCTTGGGCCGGGCCGGAAAGCGTCAAGCACAAGACCGGTGGTGGCCATTGATTGGGGTTCGGTTGTAGCAACGAGTTTCGGCCCGCCGGTAGCCCGGTGGGCCGTTTTTTCGGGAGTTGTAATGCTAGATAGCGTTTTTGCCATTGAGCGTGCTGACAAGGCCGCTGGAAACTCACCAGAAATCGACACTGCCGAGCTTCTGGAGGAATGTCTCGCCCGTGCCGACATCTATCGCATGCTGGCCGGTGTGTTCATCGAAGAACCCGGTCTGGCGTTTATCGCCGCCCTGCGCGAATCTGGTTCTCTCAGTCATCTGGCTCAAGCCGGCATTGCCTTTGACGCGGATTTTCTCGACGTCGATGAAGCGAGCCTCAGTGAAACCCTGGCCTGTGAATACGCCACTCTGTTCGCCTCGTCGGGTGGTTTCCCGCCCATCGAGTCCGTCCGCCTGATGGGGCGCTTCAAGCAGGAACCGCATTTCCAGGTTGAGCGTATTTATCGGGAGGCCGGGTTTTCCTTGTGCAAAGGGCGCTTCGAGGTTTTTGCCGACCAACTGGGTGTTGAATTGCTCTTTGTCGGCGAACTACTGAATCGCTGCGCCGCAGCGCTCGAGAGCGATCACATGAAGGAGTACAGGCGTCTTGAAAAGGACATAAAACGGTTCTGGACCCAGCATCTGGGCCTTTGGGCACGCGGCTACAGTCGCTTGATCGAACGGGCCGCCAATCACTCCTTTTACCGGGAAATGGCACGCTTCCTCGGCGGCTTCGCCCAAGAAGAAATTACTGCCATGAACCTCAAGAACCTGGACGATCTCGATATGGGCCGCGCCGTCGTCCCAAAGAGTGAGAGCAAGGTAGAGTTCAATCCTGACGAGCCGGTGTGCGGAGCCTGCCCCTCTGAAGAAGAGGAAGTCGGTGGCGCTAAAGTCCACACCTTGCATGACCTGCGTTTCTGAGGTATCACCATGCTGCTTGACCTGCACGCCCAGCCTATATTGCCCCCTGACCGCCAGGTACTCTCTGAGCTTGACTGGAGTGAAGTTGCCGCCATGTGGGATAGCAACCAGCTCGGCCAGCTGCACGACTGGCTCAATGAGCGCTGGTCACGCCTGATCCGCAACAGCGTCCTTGGCCAGAACGATCCGGAGGCCGAGTTCCTCCAGGCTATGGCCTTTGCCGTGCTGGCGCTCTTTTTCACCCAAAACCAGAACCAGGAAGGCGCGCTGTTGATGGCAGACGATGCTTTGGTTGCCCTGAACAAATACAGACCGAGCTACCTCGGCGTGGCCATCGACCCCATCGTCGGTATCCTTCAGGAATTACGCCCTTTGCTATGCGGACTTGCAGCTGATGATCCCTGCCCGCTGTATCCTTTTGCCTATCCGAAATTTCAATACTATCGTGCAGTGCCATGATCCCTCGTTTCTGTTGCCTCAGCGATGTCATTGATGAAAACATCGGTGAGCAGTTTGTCTTCGACGCGCCAGGACTAACTGACTTCAAGAATCGTGAAGCATCCGTTGTCTTGCCAGTAGGCAATGAAGAGCGTGCCGAAACCCTGCTGACTGCCGGTGCCAGCCGCGTGCTGGTCGGCGAGGCCGCGCTGTCCGATAGCAAGGTAATCAGTCGTCTGGCAGCCAAATTTGGTGCAGAACGCGTTGGCCTCTGTGTCCCAGTCCGCAAGCTTGCGGTCGACTGGTCATTCGAGACCGTTTCCAACGCCGATTTCAAGGTCGTAACTCCCTCGCTCTGCGAGCCAACCTGGGAAATCCTGCGCGCCGATGGGATAGGTACCGGTACCCATGTCGAATGGTGGATTGGTGAAATGTTGGCGCGAGGCGCACAGACCGTGCTCGTGCTGGCCGATATTCGTGACGACACCGATCTCAACCTTTGTGCCAGCCTTGTCGAGAAACTCGGTGAGCGGCTCTGGATCGCGCCGCTCTCAGACAGCGAACCGCCTCTGGCAGAGTGGATCGAGTTCGGTCAGGTGCGGCAGTTGGCGTTACCGACCAAGCTGTATCAGCGGCGCAAGGAATGGATACCGGATACCGATCCCGGACCTTTTTCCGAAGTGGTGATGGAGCCTCTATGAAACCCAAACATCTTGCCTTCGTGGTGGGCCTGCTCGCTTTCGACTTCGCCTCTGCCAGCGTATCCCTACTGGACGGCGAGAAACTGAGCAAGGCGCTGAAGGAAAGCCCACCGTGCTGCGTCATTGACGGACGTAGCCAAAGCCAGCGTACAAAGGTGCCGCTGAAGGATGCACTCCCCTACCGGGCAGGCCTTGAAATCAACCCCACGGCAACAGTTGTAGTGCTGGCCGATAACGACCAGGAGGCGCTGAGGATTGGCGGCCTGCTAGAGAAAAAACATCCCGGGAAAAATATTTTGGCAGTCAAGGGCGGGCTGACTAGCTGGAAGGCGGCGACGACCGTACCGGATAGCCTAAATGCGGCCGATGGCGCGCCCAAGGGCAGTTTTCAATTCGTCATTCCCCACAATACCTGTGAAGTTGGCACGCCCCTGCAAAAGCTGCAAAGCAATCCGAAATGAGCCTCGCCACCCCCAGTTTTCGCGCCAGCAACTGTACACGCTTCCGATTTCGTTACAGCGAGTGCAGCCGTTGTGCCGATGCCTGTCCACATGAGGCGATTACCCTGTCTGACGAGGGTGCTGCGGTCGACGCCGGAAAATGCCAGAATTGTGGCCTGTGTGTCAGCGCCTGCCATACTGGGTCCTGGTCGAGTGCCAGCTTCAAACTGATTGATCTGCTTCGCCAGGCTATCCGCCAGCCAAGCTGGAGCATCGCCTGCGCCCCTTCGGGTGCCAAGGCGGATGCCATCGTTCCCTGTCTTGGCGCCGTCGATGGCATTGCCCTGGCCTATCTGGCCAAACGTTGCATTCCAGTCACCTTGCTGGGCAACTGGCACTGTACCGAATGCCCTCATGGGAAAACCGGTGCGCCGCAACTTGCCATCCATCAGGACGCGCTGGCCATGCTGCATCAGGGCGCGCAAGCCGGCCTCGGCGATGGCGAACCACTCGAAAACTGGGTGATGCCGGTGCTGGCCCCGAATCCACGGCCCGGCGCAGCAGGTGGCGAGGCCAAGCAGGAAAATGCGTTTGCGCCGGCGCGCCGCCAGTTGTTCCGGCGCCTGATCGGGCGCGGCATCGACGAGGTCGTTCTCGCCGAAACACCACGGGAAGCCGCTCCTATTCCGGAAAAAGCAATCCGGCCAGGGCCCTACGCCTTGTCCGAACGGCGCGAGTTGCTGCAGATCGTCTGCCAACGCAAGGACGAACACCCATTCCCAGTCACGCTCCATGAGGGTCTGCCGCTCATGCAACTGAGCCTGCATCCCGGCTGCACCGTCTGCGAAGCCTGTTTCCGGGTCTGCCCGACCGCCGCCTTGCAGATTGATGAAAACCCAGATGCCTGGGCGCTGACCTTTCGTCAGGATCGCTGCGTCGCCTGCATGGCCTGCCTCGAAGTCTGCCAGCCCCGGGTGCTCGATGCCGAGGCCAGCTTCGACGCCCGTCCCGAGCAAGCCAACCGCGTCCTGCTCAGCCTCAACAAACAACGCTGCCAGCGTTGCGACCGCCATTTCGTTTCGCCATCGCCGGAGCAAACCTGCCCGATCTGCCGCGATGACGAAGATGCCTTTGCAGCCATTTTTGGCTGATTTTCAGGAGACAAAACATGCAATGGGAGTTCTCAACCGAAGATGTTGTCAAGGCCAGGGCCGATTACGGCCTTGAGGAATTCCGTCGCGATCTGGCGGAAGAAGTGCGCATGAATCTCGGTGTCGCCGATGAAGTCCAGCAATTGCGCAGCTTCAACCTGATCTACGATATGTGCTACGCCTTGGCGACCAGCAAGGATTTCGAAGATTTTCTGACGGCTTATGCCTTCGATCCGCCGACCATCGAATTCCTCCGCGAAGTCGAACCGCTGATGGCCGACAACGTCGCCATGCTCGGTGCCATCCTGCAACGCCTGATCATGGACCGGGTGGAAGCGGGAATGGCGCTGGAATCGGCTGTTCAAGGCGCTGCACTCTGGCATTCCAGCCTGGTCGCCAATAACCCCTCTGGCGCCAGCATGTGAAGATCTCTGGCGAAAATCGCTGGCCGACTTTTTGCGTAGCTATCACGGTTCAAACTTTTCTGGCCAAGCCATGACCCTGCAACACAGCGAGCTATCTGACCGTTTCGGGCGACGCATCGAATACTTGCGACTCTCGGTCACCGACCGTTGCGACATGCGCTGCGCCTACTGCATGCCGCAGGAATTTGACTCTTACGAGGAGCCCTCGCATTGGCTCAACTTTGACGAGATTGAACGAATTCTTCGCATCTTTGCCCGGCGCGGCCTGCGCCGGGTTCGCCTGACTGGCGGCGAACCACTGCTGCGCAACCGTCTGACCGACCGCAGCCGTCGCATCAAGGCCATCCCGGGCATCGATGACCTTTCCCTCAGCACTAACGGCACACAACTAGCCAAACATGCCGCAGCCTTGAAAGCCGCGGGCATTGATCGCCTCAATATCAGCCTGGACAGCTTGCGGCCGGAACGCTTTGCCGCCATCACCCACCGCGACGTGCTGCCCGATGTCTTGCACGGACTGGCGGTAGCCCGAGCCGCCGGCTTCGCCCCGCTCAAGATCAACATGGTCTGGCTGGCCGGGACCAATGACGAATAACTGGAAGCAATGATCGATTTTTGTCGCCAGGGTGGCTTCATTCTCCGGCTTATCGAAACCATGCCCATGGGCTAGACCCGGCGCAATGCCAGCTTTGCCAGCCTACAGCCGTTGATCGAGTCCTTGAAAAAAGCTTCGGCCTGATCAATGGCCTGATTCCCGGGGGGGGCCCGGCGCGTTACCTAGTCAGCCCGCACGAGAATTTCAGCGTCGGATTCATCACACCGCTGTCACAGCATTTTTGCGAGACCTGCAACCGTGTCCGCTTGACAGTCGATGGCGCCCTCCACCTCTGTCTCGGTCAGGAAGACCGTCTGGATCTGCGCGGCATGCTGCGGGGCGGCGCCAGTGATGCTGACCTCGATCAAGCCCTGACGTTGGCACTGCTCAACAAACCTGAGCGCCATGAATTCAACGAGCGCCCGGAAAAAACTGTACGCTTTATGTCGATGACTGGCGGCTGATTACTCAGCGACTTGGCCGGAGATACTTACTTCAAGCCCCATTTTTTTCATCTCTTCCCATAGGTTTTTGCGGGAAATGCCGAGTCCAGCCGCCGTATCGGCAATGCGGCCACCGTTTTGGACCGGCATGTTGGCAATATAAGTTCGCTCGCCGGCGCGTATGGTGGCTTCTGCGGGCCTCGATGCTTCCGCCTAGGGGTCGATTGTTCGCGTTCGTCAAAACGAAAGCTGACGTTCAGCGCGATATTATGCTGAGAGGCAGGTAACCGGGGTATTGCTGACCGTGACGATCCAGCATCCGAATGGGCGGAATGGCCGATCAAGAGTCACCCGCCTGAAATCTTTGAGAGGCGGCTTTGTGTTCAGTAAGCAGCCAAATAGCTTTCTAATGTCATGAGACGGCTGAGGGTCGATTCTTGCCGGTCAGTCCCGATCTGAACTGACACCCTTTGTCAGATGAAGTCCGGATTTCTACATCTGAGCGGTCATCGTGTTCTCCCTGAACTCAATGCATTATTCGGCGGCCCAAAGCTGGTCGACTTCCTGCTCGGCCTCAAATAGGGCAAACGACCTCAGATCAACAATGCCTCGTCGGTGGCGACCCGGATGGTGCGCGAACCAATATTCACCGTATGCACACCATCCAGAAACGCCTTGCCGCGAACCGATTCACCATCGACTGCCGTACCCGTGACACTGCCCAGATCATAAATCCAGACATCGTCGGGAAGGTTGACGATTACCGCATGCCGGCGGCTGATGCCGTTTTGGTTGAACGGGATGTGGTTTGTGTCGAGCCGACCGAACGTGATCAGTGGTGTCTGAAACGAGTAAACATAGCCGTCACCACAGTCAAAAAACATCGTTTGGGGCTTCCGACGTTTCTCGCTTGGGTCAAAGCGGTAATCCTGAAAGAGTAATTTTGACTTGAGCGATGGGGGGCCGTCTTTGTGCCAACTCTTCGGGCGTTCCGTGGCAATCTCAAAGTTCAGGCGCGCAAAGGGATTGGTCAGAGAACTCTTGTCGTAATTTTCCAGAAAGTCGCGCGAATACTCACCCGAAAGCAGACGGCACAAAAAACGATTGTTCTCAAAACAGTTATTGGCAGCGCCCTGTGCCATCACGGTTTCGGCCAGATGCTCGCCAATTTCGTAGCGCTCGGTCTGATAGAAACATTGCAATAGAAGATTGCACGCTTCGAAGTCGACGGCTTCGCGTTGCAGATGGTCGGTCAGCATCGAAATCGCTTGGGCGTGGTTCCCTTCTTCGAGTGCGATCCAGCCGAGTTCCTTTTGCAAGGCAACGCGGGGGCTGATCCGCACCGCTTCGGAGAAATATGTCTTGGCATGTGCCGTGCGCCGCAGCATCAATTCCAGGCGGCCGGCTACGACAAGCGCCGAAACACAGTCCGGCGCGACAGGTAGAGCTTGGTCGACACATTTTTTGGCCGTGACCCACTTCTTTCGCGAAAGCAGGGTACGCGCCTTCTCCGCCAGGCTATGCGCCTTGATCCGGTTGCCGTCGATAATATAGGGTACATGGCGCGATTCGATGGCCTCGGCAAAATCAGTCATCGATTGGAATCGTTGCTCGGGCGTCGGATGGGTGGCTTTTAGCAGTAGTTCTTGAATCCAGCGGTCGAGGGTCGTCGGGATAAATTCGTGCTGTATTTTCGCCCGCAACAGTTCGTTGTCAGGAATCGTGCGCAACGGATTGCAGCCAAGCAATAGCTCCAGCAACGTAACACCGAGGGCATAGATGTCGATACGCACGTCGTCGCTGGCGGCTTCACCAAGGGAAAGTTCAGGCGCCATGTAGGCGCGCGTGCCCCAGTTCCTGTTCGCCACGCCGAAATCGGCGACCTTCAAGCGCCCGTCGTCCGTCAGCAGCAGGTTTTGCGGCTTGATGTCGTGGTGAACGATGCCATGCCGATGAACGGCGGCCAGCGTGTCGGCTAACGTCTTTGCCCAAGCGAACACCCTGACGGAATCGAGCGGTCGACCGCACATAGCGTCTGCCAGATTACCGCCCGCGCAATGCTCCATCACCAGATAGAGATTTTCCTCGTCCGCGAAGTGGTGGAGAAACTTGACGACATGCGGATGATCGAGCGCGGAAAGGTGCTGCATTTCCTCAATCAGCATTGAAGGATTGCTGATCGCCTCGTTCCTGAGTTGCTTGACGGCCACATAGCGACCGGCGATCAGCACATCCTCCGCCAGCCAGACCCGCCCGAAGCCACCTTCGCCAAGTGTGCGAACAAGCCGATACGTGTTATCGAGCGGAAAGATAGATAGCTGCATGGATCGGCTAGCCCTCGTCACCGGCTGGGCCGTCGTAGTGAACGACGCCCGTCCGGCTGTCTATCACAATCACGCGACTGCTGCGAAGCATAAGTCCATCCTTCCCATCACCCCATGGTGCTTGAACGTACCAGCACGGTTCGGGCGGGTTGGTGTAGATGCGGAAGTTGCTTGGCTTCTTGCCGTGGCAGGTCAAGGTCCCCGCAACCACGGGTTGCGCGAGAGTCCGTGACGCGATTTCCAGCGCCGCGCTCTGAGTGATTTGCGGAAACAGATAGACCCGCGATTGTTTTGTCCGATTCATTATTTCGCGTTTGGAAGCCACTGGCTCAGTAATCGATCATCCTACACTGGTCACGGTGAACGGTCATTGACGGTGGGCCTGGTAGCGATTTATGCAGGGGTGTCTGAATCTGTTTCGTAAAATCGATAAGTCAGCGTGACAGACGCACGGGATTCCATTCAGTCAATAAATTTCCGTGGGATTGGTTGGGCGGCAGGGTATGGGCTTACTTGAAAAGCGTCACACAACCTACAATGACGGACAAATCAAAGGGAGGAAGCCCCCATGCCGGAACTCAGTTTCAAGGGCAAGGAGTTTGTCTATAACCACCACCTCGCCGTACCGCATCGGCCGCTGGTGCCAGACCCCGATAAATCGGTAGGCGAAGCACGGCCGGATGGCAATCTGATCATCCACGGCGACAACCTGCACGCGCTGAAATCGCTGCTGCCGATGTATGCGGGCAAAGTGGATTGTGTTTTCATCGACCCACCTTACAACACGGGAAACGAGGGCTGGTGCTACAACGACAATGTGAATAGCCCAATGATGCAGCAGTGGCTTTCAGAAAATCCTGTCGGTATCGAGGATGGCCTGCGGCACGACAAATGGTGCGCCATGATGTGGCCTCGCTTGCGGCTATTGCATGAACTGCTTGGGGAAGGCGGAAGCATCTGGATCACGCTTGACGACAACGAGGTGCATCAGGCGAGAGCAATGCTCGATGCCATCTTTGGAATACAGAACTTCATTGCCTGCTGCATCTGGCACAAGATGGACAGCCCAAAGAATACGGCTGAGCATTTCAGTGTGGATCATGATTATGTCTTGGTTTATGCAAAAAATGCAGCGCTATGGAGCATGAATCTGTTGCCGCGAACAGACGAGATGCTTGCTCGATACAAGAATCCCGACAATGACCCCCGTGGCCCGTGGCTTCTTACCCCGGATGTTTCATAAACCCGCCGCGCGATGTCAATGTCGTGCCATTCCAGCCGTGATGCGAGTCAGCTTGCTGCGAATTTTGCTGCCAACCCGCCACGATCGGCCAAATACCCCAACTTTTGGGCATCACACCCTGCCGCCATCGATCCCTGGACAGAGCGCTGGCGAGACCTGACCTCCGCTCAAGCGGATTCGAGTCGGTAGCATGAGACGGCGTCGCCGAGTCGATCAGGCCGGTGCCGGCGGGCGCGGGACGAGGTAAAGCAACTCGGTCACCCGCGCCAGCACCCCTTCATCGGACACGACGTAGGCAAGGACAGCTTGATCCGATCCTTGTACTGCACCACGCGCACCGCCAACTTAAAGAGTTTCAGGATAATCGACAGCGGTTGCGCCTTGGCCAGTTCCGTATGCACCAGCGTGTTCTCGCGCAAGCCGTGAATCAACCCATACGCCGCACACGAATAGAACAGCCGCAGGTGATTGGCGAGGAAGGCATGATCGGAGGTCCGGTCACTGGCCAAGTCGTTCTTCACCGCCTTGATGAAGTTCTCGTCCTGCCCTCGAGCACAGTACAGCTCTTTGTAAAGCACATCAGGCGTCGGGTCGGACAGCGAGGTCACCACGTACCGCGGGTTGTCACCCAAGGCCATCACCTCGGCCTTGACCACCACGCGGTAAGCCTTGGGCCACGAGCCCGCCTGATACTCGATATCGTCGTACAGTCGTGTCGCCGCAGGCTCGGCGTTCCCCAGGCGCTGGGCGTTGGCGCTGTGTGTCTGGTGCAGCGCACGGGCTTTCTTCAGCAGCGGCTCGGCCTTGGGCGAGAGCACCTGGTTGCCGGCCAGGCCGAAGAGGAAGTCCAGATGCGGATCGGACGCGCACAAGGCCATCAGTTCGGGATTCGAGAAGTGGCCATCCCCGCGCAGAATGATGTGGGTCTCGGGCCAAGCCTGGCGGAGCAAGCGCAGCACGCGCTTGATGATGGCCGCGTTCTCCTTGCCAGTCGGGCGTTTGCCCGGACGCAGGACGGCAGTAATGAACTTCCCGGAAAGTCCTTCGAAGAGAAACAGCGGCAGGTAGCAGTGATTCCCGTAGTGGGGGTTATAGAACGCCAGTTCCTGCTGCCCGTGAGTGGCATCCTCCGAGTGATCCATATCGAGCACGATCACGGCAGGCGCTTGGGCGTAGCTGGCGATGAAGGCGTCGACGAAGCTTTTGGCCAGGCGGTAAATGTCTTTGCGCGATACGCTGTTTTCGAGCCGGGAGAGCGTGGGGCCGGAGGCCAGGTCATTTCCCTCGTCCAGCGGGGCACGACCGACCGCCAGTTTGAACAGCGGATCGCGCCGCAGCGTGTTGGCGTCATTACCGTCGGCGTAACCGCTGGCGGTCTGGAATATCCGCTGGCGGAGCAGGTCGGCCAGGGGATGGTCAATGTACGAGGCGTGGCGTTTGTCGTGAATCGCGCTGACCAGGCGGGGAATCAGGCCGATTTGCAGGTCGATGCCACGCAACAGGAGTGCGCCAAAGTCGGAGGACATCGCCCCGCCGTCAAACTCTGCCCGGATCGTAAATCCGGCGCTGGCGGGAAAGCGAAGCTGGGTTGGGATAGAATAGTCCATAGGCGGTCTCGTTTAGGCTTCTTACAAAGCGTTATTGGCGTAACCCCAATTATATCAATGGGTTAAACGAGATTCGCCTGCTTTTATGAAAAATTCGGGTTAGTGATTTGGCAGCGAGAAACTATTACGCACAGGGCCAGTACCCTATTGCCACGAAGAACGGCAAAGTCATCAAAGGGCCGCCAGCGGGAAGCTACTGGCGGGTAAGCAAAGATAAGTTCGTTGAGTTTGATCGGGATAATCGAATTTGGTGGGGCGAGTCAGGAGACAACAGACCTGGCATTAAGCGATTTTTGTCTGAAGTCAAAGATGGGGTTGTTGCCCAGACAATCTGGCGGTGGCAAGACGTTGGTAGCACAAGAAACTCAAAGCAAGCATTGTCTGCAATCTTGGGCGCGAACAAAGGGGAGGACATATTCATTACCCCGAAGCCGGTGGAGCTTATCGCTAGGATATTGACCCTAGCGACAACAGAACACTCAATAGTTCTTGATTCGTTTGCTGGTTCAGGTACCACGGGACATGCAGTTCTCGCGACCAACAAAGAGGATGGCGGCGACCGCAAATTCATTTTGGTGGAGTGCGAAAAATACGCTGACGACCTCACTGCCGAGCGAGTCCGCCGCGTCATAAATGGGTACAGCTTCCAAGGCAGACAACGTGAAGAACTGTTGAAACAGTCCCTCACGTTCAGCGACCTGAAAAAAGCCGACAAACTGCTGGCGCAGATTGCCAGTATCGAAAATCTGGACGGCCATCGCTTCGACAAGATCGAAAAAAAGGTGAAGGATGGCGAACTGATCGTGGAAGGCATCAAGGCCATCAAGGAACGAACCGAAGGCTTGGGTGGCAGCTTCACCTATTGCACATTGGGCGAGGCCGTTGATATGGACAGGATGTTGACGGGCGAGAACCTGCCGAGTTTCGATTCCTTGGGTGCTCTGCTGTTCCACATGGCAACCAACGAGGCGATCAACCCTGCCAAGGTGTTCGAGAAAGACGGACAAGGCTACCTTGGGGAGTCAGCCACGTTCCATGTTTGGCTCATCTACAAGCCCGATCTTGATTTCCTCAAATCCCGCGACTCGGCCCTGACGCTGACCAAGGCCAAGGCACTCGCCGAGTCGAAGCCGGGCAAGCGGCACCTTGTTTTCGCTGCCGCCAAGTTTGTTTCGCAGAAACTGCTGGATGAGGAAAAGGTTCCCGTAGAGTTTGCCCCGCTGCCGTGGGCCTTGTACCGCGTCGAGCGAGGCTAAAATGTCCTTGCGCGACCTCGACTACCAGAGCCGTGTCCTAACACGGCTGGACGATTATCTGGACGAGCTTTCCAGCCAGAAAAAGCGGGCTGATGGCATTGCCAAGCTGGCGGCGGAACAGCCTGACCTTGGACTTGAAGTGCCGGACTTCGCGCTGAAAACCTGGGAGGCGTTGAAGGCAGCAGGCAAGGTGCCCGACTCACGGCAGGCGATCCCTTATTCCTCCCGTTTTGACGGCATCGGGCGGGCGGTACCGAACATCGTATTCAAGGTGCCGACGGGCGGCGGTAAAACTTTTCTGGCCGTTTCGTCGCTATCCAAGATTTTCGGGCGCTATCTCGGCAGGAATATGGGTTTTGTCCTTTGGATCGTGCCGAACGAGGCCATCTATGCCCAGACCAAGCGGCAACTGATCGACCGCCAGCACCCTTATCGGCAAATGCTCGACGTGCTCTCGGGCAATGCGGTACAAATCTTGGAGAAAGCCGACCAACTGGATGCACGCGACGTAGAAGGCCACCTGTGCGTGATGTTGCTGATGCTGCAATCGTCCAACCGCGAGAACAAGGATTCGCTGAAAATGTTCCGCGACCGTGGCGATGTACACGGATTTTTCCCACCCGAGGGTGATCAGGAAGCTCACGCTGAGGTACGGAGGCAAACCCCAAATCTGGACATTTATGATCTGGCTGGCACCGCGTATCCGTGGCCGCAGGTCAAGGATTCACTCGGCAACGCCTTGCGCCTGATTCGGCCCGTCGTCGTAATGGACGAGGGGCATAAGGCCGTTTCCGACTTGGCCTTTGCGACACTTTATGGTTTCAATCCGTGCTTTGTGCTGGAACTGACGGCTACCCCGAAGGACGTGGCACCGTCCGAGGGCAAGAAGCCGAAACCTGCCCGCTACTCGAACGTGCTGGTGGAGGTCAAGGGTCTCGACCTCGACCGCGAAGGCATGATCAAAATGCCGCTCAATCTCGACCCACGGAAAGGTGCCGACTGGCGGAATACGTTGGCGGCAGCACTCAATCGCTTGCGGATGCTGGACGATGCGGCACGGCAACTGCAAGCAAATACGGGCCGCTACATTCGCCCCATTTTGCTTGTGCAGGTAGAGCGCACCGGCATTGACCAGAGGGATGGGGCGCATGTTCATGCGCTGGACGCTAAGGAATGGCTTACCACAGTAGGCGGACTGGACGAGGCCGAAATCGCCATCAAGACAGCGGATACAAACGACCTCGCCGCTCCCGAGAATCTGGACTTGTTGAGCGCCACGAATCGTGTCCGCGTCATCATTACCAAGCAGGCATTGCAGGAGGGTTGGGACTGCCCGTTTGCCTATGTGCTTTGTGCATTGGCGGCGAGCGCCAATCTTTCGGCCATGACACAGTTGGTAGGCCGTATCCTTCGCCAGCCGCATGCTCAGAAAACCGGGGTGGCACTGCTGGATGAGTCCTACGTCATCACCCATCATGCAAATACAGGCGATGTTGTGGGTGCCATCAAGAAGGGCCTGGAAGAGGACGGCATGGGCGATTTAGTCAAGGAGATTCGTACCAGCGACCCGAACTCGCCATCAGGCCCACGACCAGTGCAGCGGCGGACCACCTTTGCCAAGGCCGAAATCTTTCTGCCATTGGTGTTGCGGGTGGCAGACGGCCAGACTCGACCGATGGACTACGAGGAAGACATCTTGTTTGCCCTCGACTGGCAAGGGCTGGATGTGTCGCCACTGGTCGCCAAGATTCCCGACAACATCAACAGTGCCGAACACCAAATGCGGCGTATCCATCTTGCGGACTCGGGCGAGGAACGGATTGTGGCCGAGGTTGTTGGTGCCTCAAGTGAATCGCTGGTTTTTGATACTCGTTACGCGACACGAATGATTTCAGACATCGTGCCGAATGCGTGGTGGGCGCGTGAAGTCGTCGGAAAAGTTGTCGCTGGCCTTGAAACTCGCGGTTTCGACAGGGCCAAGCTCGGACAGCTATCTGGCCTGATAGTGGAAGAATTGCGTAAGTGGCTGGACGAGCTGCGAAGCAAGAAGGGCGAGGCCCTGTTTCGAGCAGAGGTTGCGGCAGGCCGTATCCAGTTCCGTTTGCGCACGGATGGCTGCAACTGGCGGATGCCATTTGAGGCAGAAACATTCGAATCGCCTACCGCAGAAAAGCTGGCCGTCGAGAAAAGCCTTTTCCAACCGATCTACCGTGGCGATTTTTCCAGCCAAGATGAGCGCGAAATTGCGGTCTATCTCGATGGCGAAAATGCTTTGACGTGGTGGCACCGCAACGTGGCACGTTCCCATTATTCAGTTCAGGGATGGCGGCGGGAAAAAATCTACCCGGATTTTATCTTTGCCACCCAACTCAGTGAATCGGGTAACAAACTGGTGGTGCTGGAAATGAAGGGCAAGCACCTCGCAGGGAACGATGACACGGAATATAAAAAAGCTGTGTTGCGCTTGATGAACGATGCTTTTGCCCTAGAGCACGTTGCCCGAGTGGGGAGTCTGGAATTGCTGGTGGAAGACGGTACAACCGTCGAATGCGATCTGGTGCTAATGCCCGAGTGGCAGACCCGATTGCCAAACTTCATGGGCTAAAGTGCAAGCGATCCCCGCTCTTGCGGGCAAATGCCGTCGCTGGCGGGACGGCAATCATGGCATCATTCACGGGATATTTTCAAAAAGTGTTCCCATATCTGTTCCCATGATGGAAATCGAAATTTCTAAAACAACGCAACGGCGCGGCTTCGCGCCTGTTCGCTAGCTTCTGCATCGAGCCAGTGGCTAGGCGAGGCATGGGTAATGATGGCATTATTCGTCATCACTCCGATGATCAGGAAACAGGGCAGAATGAAAAAAGCGGGTATAAAAGCGGGTACTGTTCGCGTATTCCTTAACTTAAATCTATTATTGGCGCGGCTTGCAAGGCCGTAACGCCGATTACCGGAGTTCCGGTGAATGCCGAAATATTCCACAAGGCCTGCGTAAATGCAGGCTTTCTAGTCTGTATCGTTCCGTTGTGTTCCATTGATTTCCGATAAAAAAGCGGGTAGCCCTTGCGATGTAACCAAACGACCTGCTGGCGTCGCTCGTGTAGTTGCTCCAGTGTCGAATATCTTGCGTCACCTTTTTCAATGCACGATGGATGAGGTCTGATTTAAATACTTCAATTATTATCGTGCCGGCTCAATAAACTACCCACCAGGCCACGTCGAGGCATGGTATCCGGCATGGCAGCCGGATTGACCTTGCCCGCATTCCAGGAAAGGGACAGCGCGCTGGCCGTCGTATGGCTGGCGACTTCAGTATCCTGATAAGCTGCGCGCGGGAATTCCCCATCATGAACCTCAACAGGAGAAAACAATGATCCCTATGCCGCGTCTAATTGCCAGGAGCGCACTCTCGCTCGCTGTGATGCTGGGTGCCGCCACCTGCTTCGCCGGCACCTTGCGAATCTCGGCGATTCCTGACGAGTCGCCGACTGAACTGCAGCGCAAGTTCAAGCCCCTCGGCGAGTACCTGGAAAAGGAAACCGGGCTCACGGTGCAATTCACGCCGGTGAGCGACTATGCGGCGGTGGTCGAGGGCCTCGCCGCGAAGAAGATCGACATGGCCTGGCTCGGCGGGTTCACCTTCGTGCAGGCCAAGATCCGCACCAACGGCGAAGCAAAGCCGATCGTGCAGCGTGTCGAAGACAAAAAGTTCACCAGCAAGTTCATCGTTCCCGTCGACAGCCCGGCCCAAGCGCTTACCGACCTGAAGGGCAAAAATTTCGCCTTCGGTTCGCCCTCCTCTACATCGGGCCACCTGATGCCGCGCTACTTCCTAATACAAGCGGGCATCCAGCCGGACCAGGATTTCAAAAACGTCGCCTTCTCAGGAGCGCATGACGCCACCGTGGCATTTGTCGCATCCGGCAAGGCCGATGCCGGTGTACTCAATGCCTCGGTTATGGACAAGCTGGTTGAAAAAGGCGATGCCAATGCCAAGCGCGTCCGCGTGATTGCCATCACGCCGCCGTATTTCGACTACAACTGGACTGTGCGCCCCGGACTCGATGCCGCGCTGACGAAAAAACTCACCGAGGCCTTCCTCAAGCTCGATCCGGCCAATCCGGCGCACAAGGAACTGATGGACTTGCAGCGCGCCTCGAAATTCATTCCCACCCAGACCGCCAACTACGATGGCATCGAACAGGCCGCCAAAAGCGCCGGGCTGATCAAGTGAGTGTTCATGGGGTGCGCCTCGGCCTGGCGCACGCCAACGGCTTGCGCGCACTGCACGCGCTCGACTTGCGGCTGGAGGCAGGCGAGTGCGTGGCGGTGATCGGCCCGTCCGGCGCCGGCAAGACCAGCCTGCTGCGCCTGTTTGGCACCGCCCTGCGCCCGACTGACGGCCGCCTCGAGGTACTGGGGCAGAACCCCTGGCAGCTTGGGCCCGCCGGATTGCGCCGGCTGCGGGCGCACATCGGCACCGTGCATCAAGCGCCGCCGCTGCCGCCGCGCCAGCGCGTGATCACAGCCATCCTCGCCGGCCGGCTCGGGCAATGGCCGGCGTGGAAGGGCCTGCTCTCGATGCTCTATCCCGCCGACATCGCTGGCGCGCAGTTGGCGCTGGCGCGGCTGGACCTGGCCGACCGCCTGTTCGACCGCTGCGACCGCCTGTCCGGCGGGCAATTGCAGCGCGTCGGGATTGCCCGCGTACTCTACCAGCAACCGCAGTTGATTCTCGCCGACGAGCCGGTTTCGGCGCTCGACCCGATGCTGGCCGACGCGGCGCTGGCGCAACTGGTGGCGGAAACGGGCAAGCGTGGCGCGACGCTGATCGCTTCCCTGCATGCGGTCGATCTGGCGCTGAAATGGTTCCCGCGCGTGATCGGCCTACGCAACGGCGAAGCCGTCTTCGATCTCCCGGCCAGCGAGGTCACCACAGCGCTGCTGCGCGATCTCTATGCCGGCGAAGGTAGCGTGGTGCCGACACAAACCAACGATCCGGCGCTGCTCGGCGCGCTCGATACTTTCAATGCCTTTGATACCGTCGACAACCCCACCGCCAAAGCCTCCAACGTGGTGCGACTGGGCGACTGCCGAGGCTGCGGATGAACCCAATCGTCGTCCCGCCAGCACCGGCTTTTGAGATGCGCGACCCGGCCGCGCTGAACCGGCTCGGTGTCGCGCTGGCGTCGGTAGTGGTGTTGTGGCCGTTGTTGCTGCTGGCCGAATTCAGGGCCGGCGTGCTGTTCGAGGCCGGCAACCTCAAGGTCATCGGCGGGTTTCTCGGCGGATTTTTCCCGCCGGCGCACACGCCGGATTTCCTCGGCCTAGTGCTGACAGCGACTCTGGAAACGCTCGCCATCGCTACTGCCGGCATCGCGCTGGCGGCGCTACTGGCGATCCCGCTGGCCTTTGTCGCCACCCGCGCGCTGTCGGTCTCGGCAATCGGTCCCGGTCCGAGTCGCTGGCGCGGCCGCGGCGCGCGCGGCGCCAGTCGCGCTGTTCTGGCCGGCTTGCGGGCGATCCCGGAGATCGTCTGGGCGTTGATGTTCGTCCGCGTGCTCGGGCTGGGGCCTGCCGCCGGAGTGCTGGCGCTGGCGGTGACCTATGGTGGCATGCTGGGCAAGGTCTATACCGAAATCCTCGAATCGACTGACACCCGTCCTGCCCGCGCTCTGCTCGAGGGTGGCAGCGGCCGGCTAGCGGCGCTGTGTTACGGACTGATCCCGAATGCTGAGCAGGAACTGACTTCCTATACCGTGTATCGCTGGGAATGCGCGGTGCGCGCCTCCGTCATCATGGGCTTCGTCGGTGCCGGCGGCCTCGGCCAGCTGATGGACCAGTCGATGAAGATGCTCAACGGCGGCGAAGCGAGCACCATCCTGCTTGTCTTCCTGCTGCTGGTGCTGATTGCCGACGCGATCAGCGCCACTCTGCGGCGGGCACTGGCATGAATGCGCCAACCTGCACCCCGCGCGGTGCCGGCGATTTCTGCCTGAACTGCCTGCTGACCACGCTGTTGCTGCTGGCCGCAGTCGTCGGCAGTTTCGTCTATCTGCAGATCGACTACGGCGCCTTGGTATCGATGGAGGCGCTGCGCGGCATCGTCAGCTTTGTCGGCGAATTCTTCCCGCCCGCCAGCGAGCCGGTCTTCCTCCAAAAGACCGCCCTCGGGGCGCTGCAAACCTTCGCCGTCGCCGCCATCGGCACCCTGCTCGCTGTGCTGGGCGGATTCGCGCTGGCGCTGCCGGCCGCCGGGCGCTTCAGCCGCGCGTTGCAGCTGACGGCGCGGCTGTGCCTGAATGTGCTGCGCAGCGTGCCGGAACTGGTCTGGGCCACGCTGATGGTGCTCGCCGCCGGCCTCGGCCCCTTTGCCGGAACGCTCGCGCTGGCACTGCACACAACCGGCGTGCTCGGCCGCCTGTTTGCCGAGGCCATCGAAAACGCGCCGCCCGCCCCCGAAGCCGCCCTGCACGAGGCCGGCAGCGGCGCGCCCCTGGCCTTCATCTACGGCAGCCTGCCGCTGCTCTGGCCGCAGTTCATCGCCTACAGCCTCTACCGGCTCGAGATGAACATCCGCATGGCGGCGGTGCTCGGCTTCGTAGGCGCCGGCGGCCTCGGGCAGATGCTGTATTACCACCTCTCGATTTTCCAGCAGGCCGAAGCAGCCACCGTGCTCGCTGCAATGCTGGTGCTGGTGCTGGCGGTGGATGCGCTGAGCCAGTGGGTCCGTAGCAGGCAAAATGCCTGAGTAAGCGCGGGGAAAAGTCGTTTCTGGCGGGACGGCGACCGCTTCCCTATGCTGGCTGATCACGAAGAGAAAGCTGTCCGGGCTTGATTGAAGAAACCGATCAAATGACCATTGCCGCCGAAGTGAGCCAGTGCCAGCGGAAAGCCGAAGCACTCGCCAATTTTCTCGCACGGGCACAGGTAGAACTGCCAATGCCTGACTTATCACCTGACGATCGGCGCACAGGGACGGCTGAATCTGCTTCGCAAAATACCTTGTTGAATGGCATTATTCGTTATCACCCAGACCACCACGGAACAGGGCAGAATGAAAAAGTGGAAATAAAAGAGGGTACGGTTCTCGGGTCACCTAACAACAACCTAGGATTGGCACGGCCTACAAGGCCGTAACGTCGATTACCGGAGCTAGAAATGTCTGCTGTCCGTCAGGATTTGACCCGCACAACGCTTGCCATCATCTGCATCCTGTTGCTGATCGCCGGCTCGCTGTGGATCTTGCGCCCGTTCCTGGGGGCTGCGGTCTGGGCGGCCATGCTGGTGGTCGCGAGTTGGCCGCTGCTGAAGGCCCTCGAAGCGCGATTCGGAGGTCGACGTGGTCCGGCGGTTCTGACGATGACACTTGGCATGCTGCTCCTGCTGGTCGTTCCGCTTGGGTTGGCGATCGACACCATTGCCGAGCATGCTGATCGGGTGACAGACGCGGCAAAGTCAGTGGCGGCGTCGGGATTGCCCCAGCCTCCGGAATGGGTGAACACGCTGCCGCTGATTGGAGAAAAGGCAGCGGCAAGCTGGGCGCAGCTGGCCGATGGTGGCTCGGTGGGTCTGTTGGCCCGGCTCGCTCCCTACCTGACCGATGCCGCCAAATGGCTGTTCGGGCAAGCCGGGAGTGTTGGTGGCGTGCTGATCCAGTTCATGCTGGTCGTCGTTCTGTCGGCGATCATGTATGCCAACGGCGAAGCGGGAGCCCGCCTGGTGCTGCGCTTTGGCAGACGCCTTGCGGGAGAGCGCGGGGAAAACTCGGTCATCCTCGCCAGCCAGGCCATTCGCGGTGTCGCGCTGGGCGTCGGCGTCACGGCCATCGTCCAGACCGTGCTCGGCGGTATTGGCTTGGCGGTGGCTGGTGTTCCTTTTGCCTCCCTGCTTTCAGCGGTCATGCTGATGTTCTGCATCGCCCAGTTGGGCCCTTCGCTGGTTCTTTTTCCGGCGGTCGCCTGGATGTACTGGATGGGCGATAACGGCTGGGCGACCTTCCTGCTGATTTGGAGCGTCTTTGTCGGTACCTTGGACAACTTCCTGCGCCCCATCCTGATCAGGAAGGGCGCTGATCTGCCCCTGCTGCTAATCTTCGCCGGCGTCATCGGCGGCATGCTCGGCTTCGGACTGGTCGGCATCTTCGTCGGGCCGGTGGTGTTGGCCGTCACCTACACGCTGATGCTGGCGTGGATCGCGGATGCCTTGGGCAAGGACGCCATCGACGCCTCAGACACGGCGTAGCCGGATCATCCGGAACCAGCCGCCAGCCAGCGCCGGCTGGTCATGTTCCACCCTGAGGCCGGGTGCCGCTGCGAGAACGGATTCGAACACGACATCCAGTCTCGTGGCGATGCGACTAAGGAGCGGATTCGCGAGACGCCGCAACACTGCCGGCTGGCCGTGACGCAGAAATTTGTCGAAGACCAGCGCTTGGCCACCCGGACGCAGCACTCGGGCGATCTCGCCGAGGCACCTTGCGGGGTCGGGAACCACCGCCAGGATCAGGTGCAATACCGCGACATCGAAAATGCCCGAGGCAAACGGCAGGTTCTGTGCGTCTCCCTGGACCGGCGTGAAATTGACTTGACCGGAACGAGGTACAGCGCGGCGCAGCATGGCGTGGGTTAGGTCGACGCCGACATAGTGATGCTGGGCGGGCAGGTGCGGCAAGTCGAGGCCGGTGCCGACTCCGGCCAGCAGAACCCTGCTCGGCGCCACCGGCAGAACCGACAGGCTACGTTTGCGCGCAGCCAAAGTGGCGCGCGAAACCGCAGCATCGTAGAAAGGCGCGACCAGCGTATAACTGTGCTTCAGGCTCAATGCAGAACCCGCGGAATCGCCAGTACGAACTCGGGAATCGCGACATCGAAACGTGCTCCGTCCTCGCCGACCATCTGGTAAGTACCCTTCATCGTGCCGATGGGTGTGGCCAGAACGCAACCGCTGTTGTACTCGAAGGCTTCGCCCGGCTTCAGCAGCGGCTGCTGGCCGACGACGCCGAGGCCGCGGATTTCCTGGACCTCGTTGTTGGCGTCGGTGATGATCCAGTGGCGCGAGATTAACTGCGCGGGCAGTTGACCGATGTTGGTGATGGTGATCGTGTAGACGAAGACGTAGCGATCATCGTCCGGACTCGACTGGTCGAGCATGAAGTGCGACACCGGCTTGACTTCTATTCGGTATCTGTCAGCGTTGGTCATGGGATAATTTCATCTGTTTTCGTTTAGGGAAGCGTCATGTCAGTCCAGGATTTCATCATCGCACCGAGCATTCTTTCAGCCAATTTCGCCAAGTTGGGAGAAGAGGTGGCCGACGTCATCGCTTCGGGAGCCGACTGGATACACTTTGACGTGATGGACAACTATTATGTTCCTAATTTGACCATCGGCCCGCTGGTTTGCGAAGCGATCCGGCCGTGCACCACGGCGCCCATCGACGTCCATCTGATGGTCAAGCCAGTCGACCGCATCATCCCCGATTTTGCCAAGGCCGGAGCGAATATCATCACCTTCCACCCGGAGGCCTCCGGACACGTCGACCGCAGCCTGTCGCTGATCAGCGATGCCGGTTGCCAGGCCGGTCTCGTCTTCAATCCGGCGACGCCGCTCGATTTCATGGACTACGTCATGGACAAGCTCGACATCATCCTGCTGATGAGCGTTAATCCCGGCTTCGACGGCCAGAAATTCATTCCCGGCACGCTGGCCAAGGCGATGCAGGCACGCGCCAAGCTGAATGCCTACGAACAGCAAACCGGGCAGCGCATCCGGCTCGAAATAGATGGCGGCGTAAATACTGGCAACATTGCCGATATCGCCCGCGCTGGCGTCGATGCCTTCGTCGCCGGCTCGGCCGTCTTTGGCGCCAGCAAGGACAGTGATCCGCAACGTTACAACACCGTCATCGGCGCCCTGCGCAGCGAACTGGCAAAAGTCTGATGCACTTCCAATCCGTCACCTTCGATCTCGACGGCACGCTACTCGACACTGTCGCCGACCTTGCCGAAGGCTGCCGCCTGATGCTCGAAGAAATCGGCGCGCCGCCGCGCTCTCAGGCCGAAGTCCACAGCTTCGTCGGCAAGGGCATGGCCGTCCTCGTCGAGCGCTGCCTGACCCACGAGCAGCCGCCCAGCGCGGAAAAGCTGCACGCCGCCATCGAATCCTTCAAGCGCCACTATGCTGCGGTCAACGGCAAATTCACCCTGATTTACCCCGGCGTTCTTGAAGGCCTCCAAGCGTGGAAAGCCAGCGGCGTCAAAATGGGCGTCGTTACCAACAAGCCGGGCATGTTCACCGAAGCCTTGCTCGACCTCATGGGCATGACCGACTACTTTGACGTGATCGTGTCTGGTGACAGCACGGCACACAAGAAGCCGCATCCCGAACCCATTCTGCACGCCTGCCGCATCTTTGGCGTGCTGCCGGGCCATAACCTGCATATCGGCGATTCGAAGAACGACATCCAGGCCGCCCATGCCGCCGGATGTGTCGCCTATGTCGTGCCTTACGGCTACAACGAGGGCGAGCCAGTGGACAGTGCTGGTTGCGATGTGCTGGTCGCCGATCTTCTTGCTGCGTTCGTGGTGGCAAGGGCAGCCTGAAGCTAACGTACCCATCGGTACGCCGTCAGGGCTTGCAATCGCTGGAACGATGTGTGATCCGCGGGAAGACCTCCCGGTCAGCTCTTGCCGGCCTTCTCGGGCATGACGATATTTACCTCGAGCACCTCGAAGTTCCCCTGCCTCTCCAACGATACCTTGATGTCATCCGGGTTGACCGACACATACTTGGAGATGACGGTGATCAACTCCTTCTGCAAGTCGGGCAGAAAATCAGGTGTACTGGCGCCGCCACTGCGTTCGTGGGCAATGATCAGTTGCAGTCGCTCCTTGGCGATGGCCGCCGTCTTGGGCTTGTTGCCGAAGATGAGGGAGAAGAGGGACATCCTCATTTGCTCCCGAACAGGCGCTTGAACAGGCCAGGCTTCTCGTAGTCGACAAAACGCAGAGGTATGGTTTCCCCGAGGAAGCGGCCAACCACGTCGAGGTAGGCGCTGGCAACATCGCTACCGGCAAGATGGATTGCCGGTGTGCCGGAATTCGACGATTGCAGTACGGATTCCGACTCGGGAATCACGCCGATAATAGGTACGCGCAGGATCTCATGGACGTCCTTGTACGACAACATTTCGCCCTCATTGACGCGCTTCGCCGAGTAGCGGGTAATCAGCAGATGTTCCTTGACGGGCTCTCCACCGAGCTGGGCGCGGCGCGACTTGGCCTGAATGATGCCGAGAATACGGTCGGAGTCGCGCACCGAGGATACCTCCGGGTTCGAAACGACCAGCGCTTCGTCGGCAAAGGTCAGGGCCATGACCGCGCCGCGCTCGATGCCTGCCGGCGAATCACAGACCACATAGTCGAAGCCCATGTGTTCGAGCTCCTTGAGAACCTTTTCGATGCCTTCCTCTGTCAGTGCCTCCTTGTCACGAGTCTGCGAAGCCGGGAGTACGAAAAGGTTCCCGCTTTCGCAGTGCTTATCCTTGATCAACGCCTGGGTGAGTGTTGCTTCGCCGTTCAGCACATTGACAAGGTCATAGACGACACGGCGTTCACAACCCATGATCAGATCGAGGTTGCGCAGGCCGACGTCGAAGTCAATGACGGCAGTTTTGTAACCGCGTAGGGCGAGGCCCGAAGAAAAGCTGGCGCTGGTGGTGGTCTTGCCAACCCCGCCCTTACCTGAGGTTACGACGACGATACGTGTCACCGGTATTTCTCCGCAATCTAAAGAGGGTGATTCTACCTGCAGAATCGGCTTTCCGGTGCCTTTGGCGTCCATCTGGGCCGGCAACGGCTCGGCCGCTAATCAGTTGTCAGCGGCTCGATAATCAGTCGCCCGGTACTTTCGCTCGGACTTGTGTTCAGCAGCACTTGAACGGGTTTGCCAGCCAACTCGACCGGAACGCCGGTATCGAAGGTCCGATACAGACCCGCGATCGAGACGAGTTCGGCTTCGAAGCGGGTGCACAAAATACGTGCATTCTCGGCGCCGCCAGCGCCTGCCAGCGCGCGCCCGCGCAAGGGTGCGTAGATGTGGATACTGCCATCCGCGATTACTTCGGCGCCCGCGTTGACGGCTGCCAGAACCACGAGGTCGCCACCACGTGCATAAATCTGCTGGCCCGAGCGTAGCGGTCGGTCGATGAACAGTGTTGA
Source organism: Candidatus Dechloromonas phosphoritropha (assembly GCA_016722705.1). Classification (NCBI taxonomy): domain Bacteria; kingdom Pseudomonadati; phylum Pseudomonadota; class Betaproteobacteria; order Rhodocyclales; family Azonexaceae; genus Dechloromonas; species Candidatus Dechloromonas phosphoritropha. Next base: position 2,269,125 of record JADKGN010000004.1, read on the forward strand.
CGAAGCCACGGCGGCGATTGTCGCCGTTGGTGGAGCCGCCGCGACAGGCGGCTCGGTGGCGGGGACTGGCGGAGGCGTAGCTACTTCGGTGGCAGGCGCCGCACGCACCGAACGTTCCAGCGCAGCATAGGTCGGCAGGCCGGCGTCGGCTGCCGCTCGATGTCGGAGTTCACTGTTGCCGCCGCACACGCCAATTACGTTCAGCCCGTGCGTTTTCAACACCGTTTGCACGCCTTGCCAGTCCACTTCAGTGAACTCGACTAGCTGGGACAAGTCGAGCACCGCCGCGTCACCATCGAAAAAAGGCGTATTACCGAATAACTCGCCAGCGGCCAAGGCCAGCGCATCCAGCTGGAATGAGTGCAGGGTAACCGTTACCACCGGAAGCGTCGTTCCCTTGAATTCGATCAACTGCATGTTCGTGCTGGTTTGCCGCATGGAATCGCCGCCGATGTGAGCCAAAGTCGAGAGAAGCGGATGAGTCTAGCCGAAGCGGCATGACATTGCCAGAGCCCCTCGTGATCGACTGGTGCAGGGTGTCAGCCCCATGGCCATCTGCGTGGTGATGAAGTGGTGCAGCGGTGGGTAGAGGAGCGATGGTTTTCTAAAACCTTAGGTACGAAATTCCGCGGACTGCCGGCGTTCGCATGACGGGATCGAATTTTTTTCCGCTACCCTGCTGCGGTCAACGGCCGATATGCCAATAGTTGCCTGATTGAACTCGAAGGACTCGTATGCGCGTCGCCGGTGGACAGCGCTGATTGCGATGCGCTAGTATGCGATCTGTCTGTCGCCTATGGTCAGGCGCATACCTTTCAGGACCTCTAGAAAAAATGACGACTCTGCGACTCTGGAACGAATGGCAAGGTTGGCGTCGCTGGCGCCCCTGATTTCCTTTCGTGCGCCAACTCGACGTCATGCACCAGTACGCAACTCGGCTGTCATTTTCGAGGCTTCCCCATGACTGAAACCGAATTCAACACCCTTGCCGCGCAAGGCTACAACCGTATTCCGGTCACTCTGGAGACGTTTGCCGACCTCGACACGCCGCTCTCCATCTACCTGAAGCTGGCCAACGGACCCTACTCCTACTTGCTCGAATCCGTGCAGGGCGGCGAACGGTTCGGCCGTTATTCGATTATCGGCCTCACGGCATCGACGCGCATCGTCGTCCACGGCCATCAGGTATTGGTGCTGACCGGCAACCGGATCGCCGAGCGCGAGGATGACACTAATCCACTCGAATTCATCGGCAAGTTCATGCGGCGCTTCCGCTCGGCGCCGCAGGCTGGGCTCCCGCGTCCCTGCGGTGGCCTGGTCGGCTGCTTCGGCTATGACACGGTGCGCTATGTCGAGACGCGGCTGACCCGCACGTGCAAGACCGACGAAATCGGCACGCCGGATATTGGCCTGCTGCTCTCGGAGGAAATCGCCGTGGTCGATAACCTTTCCGGCAAATTGACGCTGGTAGTCTATGCCGAACCGGGTTTTCCGGGGGCGTGGCAGAAGGCCCGGGCGCGCCTCAAGGATCTGTTGGGCAAGCTGCGCACGCCGGTCGCCATCCCGCGCGAGCAGCCGGTGCATTCCGAGCCGGCGGTGTCCATCTTCGGTGAGGCCGCCTTCAAGAAGGCAGTCGTCAGGGCCAAGGACTACATTACCGAGGGCGACATCATGCAGGTCGTCCTCTCGCAGCGCATGACCAAGCCCTTCCACGCGAGCCCGCTGGCGCTCTACCGCACGCTGCGCAGCCTGAACCCGTCGCCCTACATGTTCTATTTCGATTTCGAGGATTTCCATGTCGTCGGCGCCTCGCCGGAGATTCTTGTCCGCCTGGAGGGTGATCGTGTTACCGTGCGTCCGATCGCTGGCACCCGCAAGCGTGGAGCCTCGCCCGAAGAGGACGCCGCGCTCGCCGCCGAACTTCTTGCCGACGAGAAGGAGCGCGCCGAACACACGCAGTTGCTCGACCTCGGGCGCAATGACTGCGGCCGTGTCGCCAGGGTCGGCACCGTCAAGCTGACCGAGAACATGATCGTCGAGCGCTATTCGCATGTGATGCACATTGTCTCGAACGTCGAAGGCCGGCTGCAGCAAGGCTTGACCGCGCTCGACGTACTGCGCGCGACCTTCCCGGCGGGCACCGTCTCCGGCGCGCCGAAGGTGCGGGCGATGGAGATCATCGACGAACTGGAACCAGTCAAGCGCGGAATTTACGCCGGTGCGGTCGGCTACCTCGGTTTCAATGGCGACATGGATCTGGCCATCGCGATCCGCACGGCGGTGGTCAAGGACAGGCAACTACATGTGCAGGCCGGCGCCGGGATTGTCGCCGATTCCGATCCCAATTCCGAGTGGACCGAGACCCAGAACAAGGCGCGCGCGGTGCTGCGTGCCGCCGAACTGGCGGAACAGGGCCTCGATACCCGTCTCGACTGAATGCGGCGAGGCGGCAACGGTGGCTAGCCGGAGTGGAACGATTGCCGCGTTAGGATGCGCGGCTGCTTGAAAGAACGGCATGGAGGCGCCATGTCAACGGGTGACCTCGGTTCAGGAGAGGGAAAAATCCGGCACGGGAGGCCGGAGTCGGCAGCTTGCTGACGGCTTTAACCGGTAACGGCGCAGGATGTAAAATGCGTGGCGGCATGTACTGCATTGGTCGAGGGGGAGAACGGGATGAATAACATGACGGACATTGATCTTGCCATACAGGGACACACACACTGGATGTCGCAGATCAGGCAGGCGGTGCTCGACGCGCTGTCGGGGATCGACGTGAATCGCACCCGGGCCGACAGCTTCTGTGAGTTTGGTAAATGGCTGAATGGCCCGGGCCTCTCAGCGGATGACCGCCTGACGGATCACTACCTTGAGGTTCGCCGCCTGCACACCGAATTTCACGAGCTTGCCGGACGGATCGTCGATCTGGCCGCGGCGGGCCAGGTAGCCGAGGCCTACACGCTCCTCTACGGCGAATACATCACCTTGTCCGGCCGGCTGGTTCTGGCGATGCGGGCATGGCAGGCGAGTCTGCTGGGATTCTGATCACGTGATTTGCGGAAGCGAGCGGAAGAAGGTCGGCCAGACCGCGTGTCGCGAATCGGGAGGCGCTCCCGGCAATACCCGGAGGCAGCCGCTCCATGCAATGTTCCTCGCGCTGCGTCAGTGACGTTTTGAGCGGAGGCCGATCTGGGCGACAATGCCACTCTTCGCGCGCTCGATTCCGGACAACAGGCGCTGGCGTATGACTTTGTCTTGCTAGCGTCGCCCGGAGAATCCGGAACGTTAGCCATGCAGAACAAGAGGATAGCCGCGACACGTTGCTGATGATCGATGATTGCGACAGCTTCACCTACAACATCGTCCAGTACTTTGGCGAATTGGGGCAGGAGGTGAAGGTTTGCCGCAACGATGCCATTACGTGCGCCTTCCATACGCCTACCACATTCGCGATAATTTCGATGGTAGACCCCTTTGACTTGCGGCTGCGGACAGGAACGAGAGGGGCGCCCAACTTATGCCGGAGCGGCGTACTCTTTGTCTATGGCAATGTGGTGAATACGGGTAGCGCCCGATCACCATGGGGAAGAACTGGCGTGATTCTGATTGACGGTGAAAGCCGGAATGTGTCGGAAAATCTTACAGAGGTTGCTGACCAAGATTGGCCGCGAGATTCAAGGGATTGAAAACATTAATGTTCATAACAATGGCATGACTATTGCTCTTGGACAATGCACTGTAGATGAGACATGTCGTCAACAAGTAGCTGCGTCGGAAGAGTGCCGGGCGGCTTCTCGGCAATTAGCGTTACCGACTCCGGGGGTGAGCGGGGGTAGGAGCATGATGCGGCTGAAAAGGGAGGCCAGATTTGGCTACTCGCGGGCATTGGAAGGTCTCTCGATAGTAGTGCTTTGATTAAGAATGAACACGGAATTACGCATCGGGGCAGCGTAACGCTACACCTACTGTCCCAATGATCAACAACGAGGGGGGTTCGATGGACGCCATCAATAAAGCCTTGGGCAACGCGCCAGTATTCGTCATTGCCTACATCATATTTATGCTGCCGACATATTTTTTGCCCTACCTCGGGTCCAACTCGGCTGTAGTCGGGGCGGTGGTTGCCGCTTCGGGGGCAGGTGTCACCCCGGCATTCTGGATGCACTTGGGCGCGATGCTGATCCTCTGCCTCCTGTGCTTGATCCGTGGAGCTTATGTCGGAAAGATGTGGCTAGTCATCTTCCCTATCCTGGCAGCAGTTTTTGACCTCTTCCCTGGTTTGAGCGCCATACCCCTGATCGCCACCGTCATGCATCTACTGGCAATAATCCTGGGCGTGGTCGGCGCAACAGCCATTGAACGTAGTACGCCAACAACACCGAACACAATGCAACTCGCTCCAAGCATACAGATGGTCGAAGCATCGCTGCCGGCAATGGGGGATGCAGTTTCGTTTTGCCCACAATGTGGCATGGGCGTGAACGTGGGTGACACATTTTGCGAATCCTGCGGACACCGTCTACGGTGATCGGTATTCGGGACTTGTGAATTCGGTGTCTCCATGACGGCGACGAAGGGGGTGGGTTGATTATGCAATGTTCAAATGGAATAATCATGGGGGTCGTTGTGGCGCTTGGACTTCGGGGTGGATGGTATGTCCTGTCCAGGAAGATTGCCTCAGTGTATGAGGTCGTGCCGGATATGTTCGTGCCAATCCAGAATCGAATCTCGGCGGTCTTTTGCTCCGAATGCGGCCAAGGGAACTCGGAATCCGCCAAATTCTGCACTCGATGCGGGCAGAAAATCCCAACCGATTGATCCCGTTCAGCAATCGAGGTAAGAAGGAGAAGACATGAGCTGTCCGAATTGCAATGCAGCCCTGAGCGGCACTCCGAAGTTCTGCCCCAAGTGCGGAGCGAAGATTGAAGCGAGGACATCGGAGCCCCCCGCGACCAAGAAATGCCCGCAATGCGGTTCGGAAAATGCACCGGCAGCGAAGTTCTGCAAGGTAGATGGCTACCGCTTTGAAAGCGACACGCCGGCAAGTGCGGTCCCCGCTGTTGCGCCACGTCAGGAAGCATCGCCTGTTGTGGTTGCGGCCGTCGCCTCGGAGCCCCCCGCGACCAAGAAATGCCCGCAATGCGGTTCGGAAAATGCACCGGCAGCGAAATTCTGCAAGGTAGATGGCTACCGCTTTGACAGCGGCACGCCCGCAAGCACGGTCCCCGCTGCCGCGCCACGTCAGGAACCACCGCCAGCGGCGCTTGCGGCCGTCGCTTCGGAGCCCCCCCCGACCAAGAAATGCCCGCAATGCGGTTCGGAAAATGCACCGGCAGCGAAGTTCTGCAAGGTAGATGGCTACCGCTTTGACGGCGGCACGCCCGCAAGTACGGTCCCCGCTGCCGCGCCACGTCAGGAACCACCGCCAGCGGCGCTTGCGGCCGTCGCCTCGGAGCCCCCCGCGACCAAGAAATGCCCGCAGTGCGGTTCGGAAAATGCACCAGCAGCTAAGTTCTGCAAGGTAGATGGCTATCGCTTCGACAGCGGCACACCCGCAAGTGCGGTCCCCGCTACCGCGCCGCGTCAGGAACCATCACTAGCCGCAGTTGAGGCCGCCACTGGCAAAGCCAGCGATCCTGTCACCACCCTGGCTAGCGAAAAGGCGACCGCACTAGAACCGCAGCCGATGAACCCGCCTCCGTCACCGCCTCCGTCACCGTCACCGTCACCGTCACCGTCACCGTCACCGGCCCCGGCCCCGGCCATCGCCAATCTTGTCATTTGTCCAAAATGCGGCACCGCAAATGCGGCTGCTGCAAAATTCTGCAAGAAGGATGGCGTGGCTTTGGCCGGAGGAGCCGACAGTGTGGGTCTGGCCGATGCAGCTACCAAGAAAACCAACATTGCCCGAGCCGAAGGGCTGCCTTTACCACCCATCCTCGTGACTGAGCCGCCTCCAGCTCAGCTGCAGCAGGCAGCTACCCCCATTCGGGGAGCGAAACCTGCATCATCGAGATCAAACATCGTCATTGCAACCGGTATTGTGGCGGTCTTGGTCGCGGCTGGCGGCGGAGGGTATTGGTATCTTACAGGTCGTAACGCGCCAACAAAGGCGTTTGGGGAAGCGCCACCAACTTCACCCGCATCCTTAGCGCCCGCAGCCTCCATTCAAGCTACGCCAACAAGGCAGATGGTTGACGCCGGGGTGACGATGATTCTCGCGGATGCGGGTTTTTCCAAGACGATTCAGTCCTGACCGATGCCGACCTCGTCGTGACGCTTTACGGCTCGGTAACGAGCGAAGAACAAAGGGCAAGAGTGGTCGCGCTTGCGAAAGCGGCGACGGGCGTCGCCGCGGTGAATGATCGACTGGATGTGGCACAAGCCGCGCCCCTTGCCCGCTCCGGGCCCAACGATGCTCCCATTGTGCAAGCCGCGCCCCCGGCCCCGTCATTCGATGCTTCAGGAGTCCAGCAGGACCTCAACCGGCAGCTAAGGAACAGTGGGCTATCAGGTGTTTCCGTCAAGGTCAACGCGGACAGAAGCGCAGTGCTGCGCGGCAAGGTCGGCACGGCCAAAGAGAAGGAAGATGCCCAGATTCTCGCTTCCAACTCGCCTGAACTGAGTGGCGTTCGCAACACGATCCAGGTTATCGCCGAGCCGCCCCAGACAGCAGCAACCATCGACCCCGCCAAGCTGGAGGGTGAGATCAACCGAGCGCTGCGCAACGGCGGTGTGGGCAGCGTGACAGCACAGGTTGCCGACGATCTGTCGGTAACCTTGAAAGGGTCGGTGACCAGCGCCGAACAGAAGGATCGCGCGTTCCAGGTCGTCCGGCGCTTTCAGGCCAGGGGCATGCCGAAGGACCGGATATTTGTCGTCGAATAATGGAGCTACAGGGAGAGAAGCCATGAAGAAGGTAATCGCAAGTATTCTGGTTGTGTCGATCACTACTATGCAACTCGGAGGATGCGCCAACACTGGCGCGACGCAAACCCAACAGGGCGCCGCCATCGGTGCCGTCAGTGGCGCCGCTCTCGGTGCCGCCGTAAGCAAGAACAAGGGGAAAGGCGCTCTGATCGGTGCCTTGATAGGCCTGCTGGTAGGCGCCGCCATCGGCAATTACAGGGACCAGCAAGACGCGACCCGTGCGGAAGCCGCGATGAAATACCGCTACGACGACCGCGGCAACAAGTTGGTGGTCGAAAGTGCGGCGGTCGCGCCGCAGGCAGTCTCGCGCGGGGGAACGTTTGAGTCTACGGTGCAATACACAACGCTGTCTCCGAACATCGAAGAGCAAGTCAAGCTGACGGAAGTCCGCACGCTGGTCAGCGCACAGGAGACAATCGATCTTGGGCGGCGCGAGGTCGTGCGCCCGCAAGGCACGCACACGTCAACTGCCAAGGTGAGCTTGCCGAAGGATCTCCCGAAGGGGAACTACACCCTGGTAACGACGATTTCGGACGGGAAGAACACGAAGACCGCAAAGACCCCGTTCGCTGTCGTCTGAATTGTCGCATCGATTATTTTCGGGGGTGGTCATGCGCAAGATTTTTCTAGGAGTCGCATGCATCGTCGTAGTGGCGCCTGTCGCTGAGGGGGCGACAACGCCGTTCCTGGATTTCCCGCTCAGTTGTCCACGTGCTGCGCAAGGCAAATGCAGTGCGACCCAGTACAGCAAGGGCGCCTACACGCCTGCCAGTATCACTTCCGTTCTGGATCATCATATGGAAAAGCCATATGACGAAGACAGCATCGTAACGGCATTCACTGGTGAAGAGGGAGCAGCCACTCCAGCGAAACCGAAGGTCAATCAGGGCTGCTACCCCCAGTCTTCGCCAAATCCCGGCAAGCGATTCATTATTAATCACTAACCAGTTCAATCATCACAAATCATGAGAAGAATTCAGGATGCGCAAGCCATGGTTGGCACTATGTTGAAGCGGGTCAATGAGCAGGCCGCAGCGACGACTGAACGTCCCAATCGAGTGAGGTAGTAGCGATAGGTATGAGTGACTTTCTTGATCAAGCCGAGCGTACGCGGTCGGGCAAGTTGGCGCGACATGGCGGACGGAGTGAGCTTCAGATAGCTGAGAAGATCGGCACGACGCCAACCGTGAATGTTGAACTCGCCGCGTTGCATGGTTTGCAGCAAGGCTTTCTCGGCAGGATCAAAGAAGTTCACCCCTTTGACACCGGGAGCCGCCCCCAACCGTGGCATGCTCAATCGCTCCAAGTCACGCTCGCCGGCACTGGGGTCATCGAGGCTGGAGAGGAACGCCAGGTAACGTTGGTTGCAGCCGAGCAGGATGTCGCGCAGGTCGATCAGGCTATAGATTGTCTTCTTCAGGGGCGCCAATTCTCGGGTGGCGTGCCTGTCCTTGTGTTCCACCTTGCGGTGGTGTTTGAAGAAACTCACGTCATTGACGGTCGTTTCGACCCGCAGTACGCGGGAGAATTTGTCATACACCTTGACGCCAGCGGCGCCCATGGTGTGCTTGATGCAGCGCCCCTCGATACGGGTGGACAACCGGGAACCGATCTCCTGGGCCAGTTGTGGCGTGACCTTCTTGCCCAGAAAGCTGGAGACGCGTTCTGCGTTGGCGGCCAAGACCGCTTGGCGCGAAATGGCGTCATACAGTGGAACCAATATCTGCTCACTGCGAAACATCAGGTCGGTGGAGTATTCGACTTGGCGCAAGCTCCAGTGATACGAGGATCCAAAGACGTCAAGCACTGGGCACAACCACTGCGCATAGCGATCCAGTCGCGGGTGAAGTACGTCGGGACTGAACGCATCCGCCAGCGCCTGCGCCTGCGCGATGTCGGCGACACGCAGGAAGGCGTTGTCCTGCTGGAGGAAGTCGATCCTTTCTCGCGTCAGAGTTCTTGCCAGAGCGCTGTGACCATTACAGTAGAACTGCAACCCGAACGGTGCCCACGTCGGCACACGCAGGTAGCACAACCCCAGTTCCTCGTCGATGAAATAGAAGTAGTAGTGCAGGCACTTGCCTTGATCGGGGCGCAGGTAAGTCTTGCCACTGCCTTTGTCATGCCACGGTTTGTAGCTCGGACAGGCTTCCATGGCCGAGAGCACATGCACCAAACCCGGTGCGTCGCCGCGACCGGCGAGCACTCGCGCGACCAACTCTTCCTTGCGAATATGGCTTTTGCTGACGTGCTCGATTTCAATACCCGCCGCCAGACACACCTCCTGCGCACGCTCACGAATGCGATCTCGCAGCGGCTCGGCAAATCGCGGGTAGTCGAATACCCGAATTCCGTGCGTGTACAAATAACTCGTCATTCCTGCCGCGTAGCACGCACCAGGCAGCGTGCCGGTGATAATGATCCGGTCAAAGCACGAAAGCACGCCATGCATGTTCGTCGCGTATCGTTCCGCCAGAGCCATCGCCAACATGATCGCCTCCTCGGTCATTCGTCAGGCTTCTATCGTAATACCTGTTTGGTTCCGGCTCGTCCGGCTTAGGGGTCTCTACATCGGAACCAATGACGGGTGTTTGGCCGATCAAGGTCTCAATTATGATAACCATCCGGCGTACGACTACCGGCGCGCGTCAAGATAGTTGTCGCCTCGGTCATGCAGCCAATGGCGGAATAAGCTTGTCTTCCAGATGCGCGTTGGCGATGCAATCGCGTTCTGGATTGAGGGTCACTACACCGACCGGCGTCCAATTTCGTGTCTGACCAGTCCAGCGCGCCGGGTTGAGATCACGCGCTGAGGTATAGACGGCATGTCGGGCCGCGAGAATGGCGAGATCCTCGCCGGCATGGCGCTGGGCTGGGCTGACATAACGAATGCCACTGTGCCGATGCTCGACGTTGTACCAGTGCACGAAGCTGACTGCCCAGGTCCTGGCGTCGTTGAGCTCGGCAAAGCCGTTAGCAGGAAACTCAGGGCGGTATTTGGCCGTCCGAAACAGCGATTCCGCGTAAGCATTGTCATCACTGACTCGGGGTCGAGAATACGAGGGCCTGACTCCCAGCCAGTTGAGCATCGCCAGCACCGTCGTGGCCTTGAGCGTCGAGCCGTTGTCGCCGTGCAGAACAGGCTTGGTCGCGAGTGCGGCAATCCCCTCGGCGAGCGCCGTACGGCGCACCAGATGCGCGGCATGGTCGGCGTGATCGCTGCCAGGCACCTCCCAGCCGACAATCTTGCGGCTATACAGGTCGAGGATGAGATAAAGGTGAAACCAGTGCCCCTTAACCTTGCCTGGCAGATAAGTCATGTCCCAGCACCACACCTGGCGCGGCGTGGTGGCAATGTGCGTGGTCGGCACTCGCTGTTGCCTAGGCGCCTTGGCCCGTCCTCGGAGGGTGGTTTGACCGTGCTCACGCAGCACTCGGCTGAAGGTGGATTCGCTGGCCAGGTAAATCCCTTCATCAGCCAGCATCGGCACCATGCGCGCTGGCGGCACGGCCGCAAAGCGTGGCTCGTTGGCCACGGCAAGCACCTGCGTGCGTTCGGCCTCACTGAGCGCGTGCCTGGGCGTCGGGCGCATGGACAAGGGCCGGCGATCTGCGCAGATGCCGCCCTCAATGGCTTTCCAGCGTTGCAAGGTGCGTAACTCGATGCCGGCTACCTCGCGCAGGCAAGCCTGAGCCGAGCACCGGCGACATGGGCGGTATGGATGTCTTGGGCCAAGGCTTGGCGATCTTCAAGGCCGATCATTCGGCCTCGCCTTTGTTGAAGATCGCCGCGACTTTTTTTGAGAGAACCAGCAGGGCAGCGGTTTCAGCGAGTGCCCGGTCCTTGCGTAGCAATTCGCGTTCGAGTTCCTTGATGCGTTTGCGGTCTTGTCGGGTTGCTTGCGGGCTGGCTCTGACTTCTTCCGGTTCGGCCAACGCTGTCGTGGCGCTGGCCCACCATTTGATCAGCTCGTCCGGATAAACGCCGTGCTCTCGACACCACGCGCTTTTGCTGGTTTCGTCCAGCGCCGCAGTGACGATCACCGCCTCCAGGCGCGCCGCCACAGTCCATGCCCGCCCTCGGGCGGGCATGGACTGCGCGTCATCTCGCCAACGCTCAAGGGTTCCCGAACCAATGCCTACTTCACGGGCCACCACATCTATTGCTGCATTTTCCGGCGCCAACAATCGTGCTACCGCTCTACCTTTGAACTTCTCTGAATACCTTGCCATTTCCATCCTTTGTCGCCGCCCCAGGGGGAGATTCTATCGAGGCGACAACTATTCTGACGTAGGGGGCGTGACACAAGGGGGCTTTACCCGAATGGCACTCACTTAATTTTTTTCGGATGCCCATTTTTTCGGATGCTTGCCCGGGCACTAGTGGTGCGTTCCATTAATATATTTACAAACGTGCCGTTAATTGCCATGATTGTTCTACCATTTGACGTGGAGGTGATCATGGGACGGACAACAGGAGTTCGACAGTTCAGCGGCAAAAGTAGCCATTTTTGACACATGGCCCCAGTAACGGCGCGGGTTTCAGAGGATGTCTAAGAAAGTTGTGTGGTGGCACGCTAAGGCCTATTAAATTCTGACTTGACAGGACTCATGTCGGTGATGCTGTGGCGGCATGCATGTCAAGATAACCACCTCAGGAGGTCGCCGCTACGTCCAACTCGTCGAGTCCTACCGGGACGACGCTGGGCGGGTGAAGAAGCGTACCGTGGCGACGCTTGGCCGTCTTGATTAACGCGATGGCGGTCTCGATTCAGTGATCAAGGGGTTGCTCAAGGTATCGGGCCGTGAAGCCATGGTGGTTGTGCCACCGACACCGACGGTGAGCTTCGAGTCGGCCCGGGCGTTTGGCGATGTATGGACACTGACCGAACTCTGGAAATCGCTCGGTTTTGCCGAACTGAAGCGGGTGTTTCGCCGCACGCGGCATACGATCGACGTGGAAGCGCTGATCCGGGTGATGGTGTTCAACCGACTCTGCGATCCGGAATCCAAACTGGGCGTGTTGCGCTGGCTGGAGACGGTGGCCTTGCCTGAGGTCGAGGTCAAAGCGATCACGCATCAGCATCTGCTGCGCAGCATGGATGCCCTGATGGATCAACACGAGGCGGTCGATACCGTGGTGGCCGGCTTGCTGCGAGCGATGATCGATCAGGATCTGTCCGTCGTGTTCTATGACCTGACGACGATACGCGCCGAGGGACTGAGCACCCAGGAAAGCGATGTGCGTGCCTTTGGCATGGCCAAGGAAGGGCTGATTGCACGGCAATTCATGCTCGGCGTGGTGCAGACGGCCGAGGGCTTGCCGATCTGCCACGCGGTGGTCGACGGCAATACGGCGGAGACAAAGACGCTGCTGCCGATGCTCAAAATCGTGTTGAACCGGTTCCCCTCGGTCAGTCGCCTGGTGTTGGTGGCCGATCGCGGCTTGCTCAGCTTGGACAACCTCGATGCGCTGAGCGAAATACGTCTGGCCAGTGGCCGGCCGCTCGAATTCATCCTGGCGGTGCCGGGACGCCGCTATCACGAATTCACTGAACTGCTCGATGACTTCCACAAGAGCCAGTGCCAAGCGGCAACCGTCGAGATCATCGCTGAAAAGACGTGGAACGCGCTGCGCTTGGTGATTGCCCACGATCCAGAACGTACCGCCCTACAGACCCAACGACGGGACGAGCAGATCGGGAAGCTGATCCAGCGCGCCGCGCAGTGGGTGGGCAAACTTGACGATCAGGATGACGGCGTCAACCATCGGGGCCGCAAGCTCTCGGACAGTGGCGCCAAGGCGCGCTTCTTCCATGAGGTCAGCGAGGCCCATCTGTCGAAGATCATCAAGGTCGACCTGAAAAGCGAGCGCTTCATCTACGCTATCGATGAGCGCGCGCGTTCCTTGGCGAACCTGATGGACGGCAAACTGCTGCTGGTGACCAATACGACGGACCTGATCACCCGGGACGTTGTTGCACGGTACAAGTCGCTGGCGGATATCGAGCGCGGCTTCAAGGTACTCAAATCCGAATTGGAGATCGGACCGGTCACCACCGTCTGCCCGAACGCATCCGGGCTCACGCGGCGATCTGCTTCATGGCGCTGATCCTTTACCGGGTCATGCGTCAGCGCCTGAAAGCGGCCAACGCCGGGCTATCGCCGGAACGAGCGCTCGACTACCTTCGCCGAATCCAGCGTCACCAGATCCGGCTCAACGCGTCTGAACCCGTCACCGGCGTCTCGATCCTCAGTGCCGAGCAAACCGAGGTGCTTAATGCCCTGGACGTGAAAAAACCGACCGCCCCGCAGCAACTGACGCTGTTGTAGTGGCATTCTTTAAATTCACCTCAAGTGAAATCAGTCACTTGCGCAATTAACTGTCGAACTCGGGAGGGCAGCCCCAAAAAAACCGTGGTCGACCAGAAACGCTTGCCTTACCCGAGGATTACGTCCCTCGCGGCAGCTGAACGGGCACAGCGCCATGGGCCGGACTCGATTCCAACGTTACGATTGCTTATAGCCCGCACCATCGTCAGCAGGCTTCAGCGATGTAACCGGCAACTACGCGGCGTCGAGCGCCCCTACTTCGGCAACGCGTACAAAGGCGAGCGCAGCGGGTTCTGAGCGAACAGTTCTTTCCAGACCCGTGGCGTGAGTTCATGGACGCGGTCGGCGGGGTGCTCGGCGACGCGCTGCAGGACATCGACGAGATAATCGTAGGGGTCGATCTGATGCAGCCGACAGGTAACGATCAGGCTCTGGATGATCCCGACCTGCCTGGCGCCGAACTCCGTCCAGCAGAACAGCCAGGAGCGGCGCCCCATGGGAATCACCCGCAGGGCGCGTTCGAGGTGATTGGTGTCGATCGGCACGTCCGGGTCGGCGAGGAAGACCTCCAGTCCCCATCGTCGATCGCGCGCATAGGCCAGCGCCCTGGTCAGCGGATTGCGCGGTAACAGCCCCTGCGCCGCGAAGCGTTCGCCAACCCAGGCGAAGAAACGCTCGACGATCGGTTTGGCATGCTCCAGACGATAGTCGCGCTTCCTTGCACCGGTGAGCTTTTGCTCGCGGATGCGCTCTTCGACCTGATACAGGTCCCCAATGAGCGCGAGTGCCTGCGCTGCCGCTTCTGGTTCCGCGTCTTGCGCGTCAAAGAACTTACGACGCGTGTGCGCCCAGCATTGGGCGTGCGTGATCCCGATCTGCGCCGCGTAATGACTGTAGGCCTGATAGCCGTCCGACAACAGCACCGCGCCTTCGGCGGCGGTCAGTCCGAGGGCCGCCTCGACGTGCTTGAACTCGCGACTGGCGAAGAAGGGGAAACAGATTTCGTCGCCTTCGCCATACACCGGCCAGAAGTACGCCGCTTTCAGCTTGCCGGGTGCGCCCTGTCCGGCCTTGATCGGCGTCTCGTCCATCGCCTTGACGCGCGAGCTGCGGATCGAGGCAAACTGCGCCTCGTAGATCGGTTCGAGCAGAGTGATGCCCTGTTGCCCGATCTGCGTCAGCCACGGCCGGCTGACGGTGATTCCCGCATCGGCCAGGCGTTGATGCTGGCGATACAGTGGCAGGTGGTAGGCAAATTTGTCAATCAGCAGTCCGGCGACGAAGCTGACGTCGGCCCGGCTGCCCTCAATGACACCGGCCGGCGCGTTGGCGCAGACCAGTGTCTGGTTACTCTTGAGCTTGATTACCGGCCGGCGATACTTGATCACCACGTAGCTACCCGGCCGTTGCGCCAGGCGATAGCTGTCCTTGTGGCTGATGACCTCGTAGTCCTCGGGAGAGAGGCCTTCGACTTCCGGCGCGGTGAGCTCGACGACTTCGACTGGGACGCGGTTCTCGTCGAAGAAGGGCACGCTTTCGTCACTGGGACGCTTGCTGGTCGGCTGACGGGTATGCGCGGCGACGGGGCGACCTGGTGACTCAGAACCTGGTGGGGGCGTCGGGAACTCGCCGAGACTCAGTTGGCCGCTCGGCGTGACGTCGATGCGTCGTTCGCTTTTCTGGCCGAAGATCTGGCGCTTGAACCAGTCGATTTGTTGCTTCAGTGCGGTGATTTCAGCAGACAGCGTCTGGCACAGATCCAGCACCTCTTGCGGGCACAATGCCGCGGCTTGTTCGAGGTTGTAAAACCGTCTGGTAACGTGCTGAATCCATGCGTGTATTTTAACACAAGCCGCTGTTTTGAAGCGTTTTTATGGGCGCTCCAGAGGCGTGATAACGCTTCTTCCGGCGTCCCGGCTCGATCCCTTCGAGGAGCAGTTTCAGACCGGTCCAGTCGATTTCGCACGTGCGCACTTTATCCCAGTTGGCGACGAAACGGCCTTCTTCGAGACGCTTGGCCCACAGGCAGAAGCCGCTGCGATCCCAGTAGAGCACCTTCACCTGAGTGCCACGGCGATTGAAGAAGACGAAGAGCTGGCCGCTCAGCGGGTCCTGACCGAGGACATGACGGGTGATCGCGTACAGACCGTCGAAGGATTTGCGCAGGTCGACCGGCTGGCCATAGACTTGGACGCGGATTTGGCCTTCAGGGAAAAACATCAGCGGCGCTCCAGCTGCAGGATCAGGCCGCCGCCGAGGTCGAGGGTGAGGTGGAAACGAGCGGGCGTCGCCGTGGTTGTGCTCAGAGGGCCGACGTCGACGAAGGTGGCCGGCTGGCCGCTGGCCTTGTCCTGACTGTCGAGGGCGATGCCCAGACGTGTGCGCCAGCGATGGAAGCTGGTATCGCTGATCCCTTCGCGTTTGCAGAAGGTCGCAACGTTCAAACCGCTGCCCGGAAATCGCGACAGCAACGCCTCCCATTCGCTCGCGCTACGCCGCACCCGCGACCCTTCCCCTGCCTTGGCCATCCTGGCCTCCTCCGCGTTTCGTGATTCGAGGAGGACATTGTCGACAGCACGATCGGCGCTGGAAAGAACGCCGCAGAGTTACCGGTTACTCAGCGATGTCCGTGTTGCGGGATGGTCCCATCCAACTTTTGGCACAGTAAGACCAGGAAGCTAAAAGGGTCTGGAATTTTGGTGTGGCTAATTCTCGACGAACAATAGAGACAGCAGCAAGCGACTGGGCGAACACGAAAAAGGGGGCGGGCTGATATTTCTAAGTGGTGCGTCGGCGATAGGTCACGAAGGCGTGCCCGTTCCCCTCGATTTTTGCCGCTTTTTCCCAGTCGACCCCAGCAATCTCGGGAAACCAGGCATCGCCTTCCGGTTCTTGATTGACTTCAGTAATTTCCAGGCGGTCGGCGACGGCCATTGCCTGCGCATAGATTTGCTCGCCGCCGATGACAAAAACGCTTGCTGCGGTCGACGCCATTTTCAAGGCATTTTCCAATGAGTCTGCAACTTCGGCGCCGGGTGTGTCATAGTCGGCCTGGCGGCTGACGACGATGTTGCGGCGCCCCGGCAGGGGCCGGAAGCGCTGTGGCAGCGATTCCCAGGTTTTGCGCCCCATGACGACCGTGTGGCCGGCGGTCAGCGCCTTGAAATGCGCCATGTCTTCCGGGATGTTCCAGAGCAGCCGGTTGTCGCGGCCGATCACGCGGTTGCTGGCGACGGCAGCGATGAGGACGATTTCCGGCATCGCTTTCAGGTGCGGGCGGCGATGGCGTCTTGGTAGAGGGTGACGTAGTCGTGGGCGACGTGTTCCCACGAGAAATCGCGGCGCATGCCGTTCTGCTGGATGCGCTGCCACAGCTTGCGGTCTTGCCAGTAGCGGGTGGCGCGTTCGAGCGTCAGCCACAGCGCGTGCGGCGTTTCCCCGTCGACGACGAAGCCGTTGGCCGTCTTGGCGGCCAGTGTGGCTTCGCTGACGTCGATCACGGTATCGGCGAGGCCGCCGGTGGCACGCACGATGGGCGGCGTGCCGTAGCGCAGGCTGTACATCTGGTTGAGGCCGCAGGGCTCGAAGCGCGACGGCATCAGGAAGCAGTCGGCACCGGCCTCGATGCGATGGGCCAGGGTTTCGTCGAAGCCGAGGCGGACGGCGATCTGGCCGGGGTGGCGAGCGGCGAGCTCGCTGAACCCGGCTTCTAGGGCCTTGTCGCCGCTACCGAGAATGGCCAGCTGGGCCGGCAGGTGGGTGATTCCGTCACCCAGCGCCAGCACGAGATCGAGTCCCTTCTGGTCGGTCAGGCGGCTGATGATACCGAACAGTGGCCGATCGTCCACCGGGTCGAGGCCCATTTCCAGTTGCAGCGCACGCTTGTTGGTGCGCTTGGCGGCGAGCCGGTTGGCAGCATAGGGAGCGGCCAGCGCGGGATCGCAGGCCGGGTTCCAGATTGCGCTGTCGACGCCGTTCAGGATGCCGCGCAGCGCGTTGGCGCGATGGCGCAGCAAGGGAGCAAGCCCGTAGCCGAAATACTCGTCCTGGATTTCGCGGGCGTAGGTCGGGCTGACCGTCGAGATCAGCGTCGCCAGTTGCAGGCCGGCCTTGAGGAAGGAAAGCTGGCCGTGGTATTCGACACCATCGAGGCGCCAGGCGTAATCAGGCAGGCCGAGCGCCGACAGGTAGCCGGGGGCGAAGTTGCCCTGGAAGGCGATGTTGTGCACGGTGACGACGCTGGCGGCGCCGCCCTCGTAATGCAGCCAGGCCGGGGCGAGCGCCGTCTGCCAGTCGTTGACATGGACGGCATCGGGGCGCCAGGCGAGCGGCGAGGCTGGTTGGCCGAGCAGCGCGGCAACCCGTGAAAGCAGGCCAAAGCGGATGCCGTTGTCAGTCCAGTCGTGGCCGAGCGCGTCGAGATAGGGATTGCCGGGACGCTCATAGAGCGGCGGACAGTCGAGCAGGATCAGCGGCAGGCCGTCGGCCTCGGCGGCGAGCAGGCGGGCCGCCGGCAGGGCCGGGGCAAGCGACGGCAGTTCGGCGAGCAGGGTGGCTTGCGGAAAGGCTGTGAGCATTGCCGGATAGGCGGGAATCAGCACCCGGACATCGTGGCGGGCGCGGCGCAGCGCTGCCGGCAAAGCAGCGGCGACGTCGCCGAGGCCGCCGGTCTTGACCCAGGGAGCCATTTCCGAGGTGGCGAAGAGGATCGAAAGGCGGTTCATCGGTTTTTCAGGGCGGCCAGCAGGCCGCGCGTCGAGGAGTCGAAGGCGGCGTCGTCGCCGGCGCCTTCAAGCAACGGTGTCAGCCGGTTGGCGAGTTGCTTGCCGAGTTCGACACCCCACTGGTCGAAGGAATTCAGGTTCCACAGGACGCCGAGGCAGAAGACCTTGTGCTCGTAGAGCGCCAGCAACTGGCCCAGCGTGTACGGGCTAAGCGCCGGCAGGAGCAGCGTGGTCGACGGCTGGTTGCCTGGAAAAACCTTGTACGGAACCAGTACTTCCGGCACGCCGGCGGCACGGGCCTCGGCGGCGGCCTGGCCAAAGGCGAGCGCGGCCGATTGCGCCAGGCAGTTGGCGAGCAGCGCCACATGGTGGCTGCCGGGCAGCGGAAAGTCGCTGTCGCGCAGCGCGATGAAATCACAGGGAATGGTCTGGCCACCCTGATGGAGCAATTGATAGAACGAGTGCTGGCCATTGGTTCCCGCTTCACCCCAGAGTACCGGACAGGTCCCGACGCCGACTGCTTCGCCGTCGCGGTCGGTCTGCTTGCCGTTGCTCTCCATTTCGAGTTGCTGCAGGTAGGCTGGCAGCAGAGCGAGCGACTGGCTGTAGGGCAGGATCGCCAGGCTTGACGCGCCGAGGAAGTCGGTATTCCACAGGCTGAGCAGAGCCAGCGTCAGCGGCAGGTTGGCGGCTGCCGGCGCTTCGATGAAGTGCTTGTCCATGGCGCGGGCGCCGGCCAGCAGTTGCTTGAATTGCCGCCAGCCGACGGCCAGCGCCAGCGACAGGCCGATTGCCGACCACAGCGAAAAGCGCCCGCCGACCCAGTCCCAGAATTCGAAGACGTTGTCGGGGGAGATGCCGAACTGTCGCGTCAGTTCCATGTTGGTCGAGATGGCGACGAAATGCTGGCTGACCGCGCTTTCGCGCCCGGCCGCGGCGAGCAGCCAGGCGCGGGCGGTGCGCGCGTTGGTCAGCGTCTCGAGCGTGGCGAACGTCTTGCTGGCGATCACGAACAGCGTTGTGCGCGGGTTGAGCCGGGCGAGCAGCGGGGCGATGTCGGCGCCATCGACGTTGGCGACGAAATGGACATTGAGGTCCGGCTGGTGGTGCGCGGCGAGCGCCCTGACCGCCATGCGCGGCCCGAGGTCAGAACCGCCGATGCCGATATTGACGACATCGGTGATGTGCTCGCCGGCAAACCCTCGCCACTTGCCGCTGTGAATGCTCTCGCAGAAGTTCCGTAGGCGCTCGAGGACAACGCGCACTTCGAGCGGTTCCTGCTTGTCGGCACGCAGCGCCATGTGACGGACGGCGCGGCCTTCGGTGTGGTTGATCGGCTCGCCGGCCACCATCTTCCGCTTCCAGCCGTCGAGGTCGGCGGCGTCGGCCAGCGCGTGCAGCAGTGTGAGTGTTTCGGCGTCGATGCGCTGCTTGGAGAAATCGAGCAGCAGGCCGTCGTGGCGGAGCGAGAAGCGTTCGAAGCGTTGTCCGTCGGCGGCGAACAGTTCGCGCAGCTGCGCCGGGCGCACGGCTTCGGCATGGGCGGCAACGGCGCGCCAGGCAGGGGAGTCGACAAGTCTCATAGCCAGACCATCAGGCCCGTCTCAAACCTGTGGATCAGTTCCGGATGCGACGGGAAGACGCGGATCCGGTATTCGAGCTTGCCGCAGATTTCCGGCGTCAGGTCGATGGTGTACAGCATTTCGCCATTACCGGTTACTCCCCGGGTGCTCAGCGGGTAGTGACGGGCCCGCCGGATGAACGTGCCTTGCGGACCCGGGCGCCCGATCAGCGCCTCGACGGTGACGTCTTCCGGATTCAGTCCGTTGAGCTGGACGGCAACCTGGATCTGCAGGGACTTGCCGAAGTCGAGACGACGCTCGGGCATGTCGAGACGGTGCAGGCGCACACCCGGCCAGGCCCCGCGCACCCGCGCCTTCCATTCGGCCACGGCGCGGGCGATGGCGAATTCGCGGTTGGCGAAGCGTCGACCGTGCAAGGCGGCCGGCGCATAGAATTTCTTCGCGTACTCGGCAACCATGCGGATGACGTTGAAACGCGGCGCGATGGTCATGATCGATTGCTTGGCCATCGCCACCCACTGCGGCGAATAGCCCATCGGGCCAGTACGGTAGTAGGTTGGAATGACATGGTCCTGGAGCAGTTCGTAGAGCGTGCGCGCTTCCTCGGCATCGCGCTGGGCGTCGCCGAGATGCCCGGGGGCAGGCTTGATCGCCCAGCCGTTGGGCACGTCGTCACTGTCGTCGTAGCCTTCGCCCCACCAGCCGTCGAGTACCGAGAGGTTGAGGGCGCCGTTCATTGCCGCCTTCATGCCGGAGGTCCCGGAGGCCTCGAGCGGATAGATCGGATTGTTGAGCCAGACATCGACGCCGGCGACCAGAGAGCGCGACAGGTGCAGGTCGTAGCCCTCGACGAGCAGGATGTGGCCCTCGAACTCGGGGCGCCTGGCCATCTGGGCGATCTTGCGGATGATCTCCTGGCCCGGCTGGTCGGCTGGGTGGGCCTTGCCGGCGAACAGGAAGAGCACCGGCCGGTCGGCTTGGGCGATGATCTCGGCCAGCCACTCCGGATCCTGGAAGAGCAGCGCGGCGCGCTTGTAGGTCGCGAAGCGACGCGCGAAGCCGATGGTCAGGACATTCGGGTTTTCCGGATCGGCATACTTGAGCAGGCGGTCGAGGTGAGCCAGCGAGCCCAGGTTGCGCTGGTGCTGTTCGCCGATGCGCTCGCGGACGAGTTGCAGCAATTGCGATTTCAGTTGCTGACGGATGCTCCAGAAGGTCTGGTCGGGAACCTTGGCAATCCCGTCCCAGTTGGCCGTTTCGGTCTGGCGTTCGCGCCAGCCGGTGCCGAGATAGCGCTCGAAGGTTTCGTCCCATTCGGTGGCCAGAAAGGTTGGTAGGTGGACACCGTTGGTCACGTAGTCCATCGGGTTTTCATCGGGGTTGATCTGCGGCCACACATAGCGGCAGATATTGGCCGAGACACCGCCATGGATGCGCGAAACTCCGTTGTGGTGGCGGGAGCCGCGCAAGGCCAGGGCGGTCATGTTGAAATTCGTCTTGCCCGGCTCGGCGCCCATTCCCAGGAGTTGCTCGCAGGGTACGCCGACCCCGTGGCACCAATCGGAGAAGTAGTGGTGGATCATTTCCTCCGGGAAATGATCGTGCCCGGCCGGAACCGGCGTATGCGTCGTAAATACGACATTGGCGGCGACGGCCTCGGACGCGGCGGCGTAAGGCAGGCCGGCGCTGACCAGGCTGCGGATGCGTTCGAGGATGAGGAAGGCGGCGTGACCTTCGTTGACATGCCAGACCGTCGGCTTGAGGCCAAGCGCGGCGAGAGCGCGAACGCCGCCGATACCAAGCAGGATTTCCTGTTCGATGCGCGTCGTCCGATCGCCGCCGTAGAGGCGGTGGGTGATCTCCCGGTCATGCGGCGAATTCTGCGGCAGCCAGGTGTCAAGCAGGACGAGCCGGACGTGGCCGACGCGGGCTTCCCAGAGCCTGGCGTGGACCATGCGGCCGGGAAAATCGACCGCGACGACGACATCCTTGCCGTCGGCGTCACGCAGTGGCGAGATCGGCAGGTCGTCGAAATCGGAATCGCTGTAGGTGGCCTGCTGGTTGCCGTCGGCATCAAGGGTCTGGTGGAAGTAGCCTTGGTGGTAGAGGAGGCCGATGCCGATGAAGGGAAGGCCCATGTCGCTGGCTGCCTTGCAATGGTCGCCGGCGAGGATGCCGAGACCGCCGGAGTAAATTGGCAGGCTCTCATGGAAGCCGAATTCGGCGCAGAAATAGGCGATCAGGTCGTCTCTCTTGAACGACTGGCCATGGACGTGGGCCATGTTGGGCAGTTCGTGGTAGCTGCCGTAGGCGGAGATGACGCGATTCAGCGTGCCGATGAAGACCGGATTCTCGGCCGCGGCTTCGAGGTGTTTCTGGTCGGCGCGCTTGAGAATGGCCTTGGGATTGTGGTTGGTCGCCTTCCACAGGCCTTCCGACAGTTGCGCGAAGAGTGAGCGCGTCGAGCGATCCCAACTGTACCAGAGGTTGCCGGCGAGATCTTCGAGCGGTTTAAGACGCGCCGGTATCCTGGGATTGACTTCGAGTTTGAATACGGTTCCGGTCATGATGTGCTCTGTTGGGTCGTCAGTTGGAGTTGCAGGGTGAAACGGTCATCGGGCACTGTCCAAGTGACGGACAGTTCGACGCTCTGCATTATTTTCTCAAAGCCGGCCTCGGATTGGGAGACCGTCTGCTGCGGTCGACCGCGAATTTCCGCCGGAATTGACGCCAACAGATGGATGCCGCCGCCGAGGACGCCATCTTCCAGCGTCAGCGTGCTGGCCACGGGCAGGTCGAGTGGCGAGCCGAAGCCGCCGGGAATGCTGCCATCGGCGAGCACGTAGCGGCCGAGGAAGCCATCGCAGCTCGGCATCGCCAGGTTGAGGCGGGTCGCGAAGCGACGTCCGGCGAGGCCGGTGAGCAGCCAATTGATAGTTGCCGTCGCATCGTTAAGCGCATAGCACTTGATGATGCCGGGACGGGCGAAGCGCAGGGCGTCCGGCGTAGCCAGAGCGTAATCATTGACGGCGACGCCGCCGAGTTGATCGAGAAACAGGGCGCGCGGCAAGGCGTCGGGTACGATATCTTCTGCCGCCACCGGATGCTTGAAGCGGATGACATCGTGCGCCGAGGCGATGCCCTCGCCGAGGTGTTCGCTCGGCACCGAGCCGATCCTGTCGTGGTAGTGCTCGTGGTAGCGGCGCAGTGTGTCGCCGAAATTGTGGCTCAGCGCGTAGCTAGTCAGTTCATGCGCCGCCGCCAGGCCGTCGTCGCGCACGACCAGTTGCAAGCGGTCGTTGTGGACGAAGGTCTCGATTTTGCCATCGAAATCGAGGTCGACCGCAACGCTTGCCGGGCGCGGCTGGAGCGCGTCGAGTTTCGCTTCCAGCGCGACGATGTTGTTCCACACCGCGCGCCGCAGGTGCGGCAGGTAAAGGCCGCCAAACAGGCCGTGCCAGTAGGCATCGTTGGCCTGGGCGCGGTAGAGGTCGGCAGTCAGTTCCGGCGGCACCACGGGCAATGCGGCGAGGCGGCTCGACAGCGCCTGCATGCGCTTGTGCATCCAGTTGGCTTCCGGGTAGCGCGACATGAAGTTGCGCCAGATGCCGCCGCGCATGAACGGCCGGTGCAGCTCACCGCGGCCGGCAGCCTTCTCGCCGGCGACGAAATTCGCGTAAATGCCGGCGGCGGGCATCGGCAACGTCCATTCGTTCATTTCACTGTACGAGGTGGTCGGCAGATAGACGATGCCGCGCGTCGCCTGAGCGGCGTGAAAGTCGGCATAGGTCGCGGTGCGGATCTTCGGGCTGGCCAGCACGCCTTCGATCAGCGCCTTGAGCCAGCCGCGGTTGTAGACCCAGTCGTAGGTCTCCGGCCAGATGCCGAATTTCTCGATGTCGTCAAAATAGATCGCCGCCGCCTGGCCCTGGTCGGCAAGGTCTTCCAGATAGCCGATGACCTCGTGCGCCGGCGAGAAGGGGAGGCGGTAACGTAGAGCCTCGGAGATCGGGAAGAGGTCGAGGCGCTTGCCGCCTTCCTCGGTACTGTAGAAGCAGTCGAGTTCGCCGGAGCGCTTGCCGGTGCACAGGAAATGGTAGTCGTCGACAGTCACGTAGGCCATGCCGGTCGCCGCCAGGGCGGGCACCACCGATGATTCCCAGACGCGCTCGGTCAGCCAGGCGCCAGTCGGCCTGACGCCGGTCCAGGCGGTCAGCTTGTCGTTCAGTGTGCGCAACTGGCCGACACGGTCGCGCTGGGGAATGGCGGCGAGCACCGGTTCGGTGTCGCCGGAGCTGAACATCTCGACCTGCCCGCGCGCCACCATTGCGGCAAGCAACGCCATGTCGGCCGGGTAGCGCTCGCGGAGCCAGTCGAGCAGCCAACCCGAGAAATGGGCGGCGAATCGGAAGTCCGGGTAGGCGTAAAGGGTTTCGAGGAAGGGCTTGTAGCAGCGCAGATGCGCATCCGCCATCACTTCCGGAAAATTACCCACCGGCTGGTGGGCATGGACGCCGAGGAGGAGGGTAACAGCTTGGGTCATGAGTCAGGATTTCAGGTGGCGCGGCGCATCGTGCCGCCGCTTTCGGGCGCACCGCCGCCGAGGCTGATCGGGTGGTCGAGGCCACCGGGAATCGGCAGGCGCAGCAGGCGGTAGAGGGATTTTACATTTTCTCGGAACAGGCCGTCGAAGCAGGCGACCGACTGCGGCGAGTTGTAGTCGCCGAGCCACCAGAACCAGTCCGAACTTTCGCAAACGGCCAGTCGCCGCAATACGGCGGCACGCTCGTCATCGTCGAGCCGGTCGCCCTGCAACGCGCGGTCGGCGCACAGCTTGACCTCGCATAGCATGTCCCAGGCACGGTTCTTGTCAGGATTGCCGAGCCAGGTCGACAGCGTGCCATAGACCCAGCTTCCGGCAGTCAGCCGGGGCAGCCGAGGGCGGCGGTCGTGCTGCGTGGCCGCTGCCTCGCTCAGGGTTACCGTGCGGATTTTCGGGTTCTCCTCAAGAGCGTCGTAGAGGTCCGAAAAGAAGTACCAGGCGTTGTACGGGTAGTATTCCCAAGCATTTTCGCCGTCGAGAAAGACCGTGATCAGGTCGTTCCGCTTGGGGCGGTCGAGCGCCTTGAGTTCGCCCATAAAATGCTGGGCGGCGTCGCGGCCGTGCCAGTTGGCGTATTCGAAGCCGATCAGGTCGGAGAGTCGCTCGTTGCGGAAAAACAGCGTGATGTCGCCCGGCGTATCCTCGGGAGCCTGCCATGGAGTCGTCGTCGCGGCCTGATTGCCGGCGGAATGCTTGAGGACGCCATGACTGCTCGCGGTCCACTGGAAACCAGATTCGGCGATCTGGTGGAGAAAGGGCGTCGACAAGGCGCCCTCGGCCGGCCACAGACCGGCCGGCACGCTGCCAAAGCGCCGCTCGTGGCTGACGCGGGCGGCGGCCAGATGGGTCGCGACGCGGGAACGCCCGCCCGGGTATTCGGGCGATGAGGGCAGGGGGCTTTCCGGCCAGCTTTCGCGGGCAGCCTTGAAATCGATCAGCAGCGGCGCCAGCGGGTGATTTTCCGGGGTGCAGCTCAGTTCGACCTGGCCGCGCTCGCTCAGAGCCCGATAGCGGGGAATCAGCCGACTCACGACGGCACCGAGTTCGGCGAGGAGGGCCTCACGGTCGGCGAGATCGAAACCGCTGCCCTTGGCCATCAATTGCGGCACGACATTCCCCTCGCGGCGCAGGCTCTCGCCCGTCCATGCGAGCAGGAACCAGACGGCGAGATCCGCGTAATAGCCGCCGGAGAGATAGCTCAGCGAATTGGCATCCTGCGTCTTGACAAAATCCAGCAGGTCGCGCAGCCGCCGGTAGGGCGCGAAAGGGTCGAGCATCGTTCGTGCGTGACAGCGGAAGGCCATGTCGAGCAGCCATGTCCGCTCCCCGGCATCGAGCGTGTCGGGATCGGGTTGAGCGGTGATTTGCAACAGCGGGTCGCGCCACTGCCGGGTGGCGAACTGTTCGCGGTAATCTTCGACCTGATCGAGAAGCACCGGCACGAAATTGACCGTGCAGCGCACGCCGGGATGGCGTTCGAGGTGGCTGGCCATGTCGGAATAATCCTTGATGGCATGGAGGAGAACCCAGGGCAGCACGAAATGCCCCGTTTCGGGATGCCGGTAATCCGGCTGGTGCATGTGCCAGAGAAATGCGAGATCCGCCATCAGCGGTTTTCCGCCGCGCCCTGGCCGAGCATTTCGGCGGTGACCAGCGTGATCCCCTTGGGGCTGACGTGAAAACGCTTGCGGTCGGCTTCCGGATCGACACCGACGATCATCCCATCGGGAATCCGACAATTCTTGTCGATGACACAACGCTTGAGGAGCGCACGGCGCCCGATATCGACCCCCGGCAGGATCACCGAATCCTCGATTGATGTCCAGCTATGCACGGTGACGCTGGAGAACAGCAGCGAACGCTTGACCGCGGCGCCGGAAATGATGCAGCCGCCGGAAATCAGCGAGTCGATTGCCATACCGCGCCGCCCGTCGTCGTCGAAGACGAACTTGGCCGGCGGCAACTGCTCCTGATAGGTCCAGATCGGCCAGTCCTTGTCGTAGAGATTGAGTTCCGGCGTCACCTTGGTCATTTCCATGTTCGCCTCCCAGTAGGCATCGATGGTTCCGACATCTCGCCAATAGGGTCGATGGTGTTCGCTGCCGACGCAGGAGTCGGCGAAGCGGTGGGCGAACACCCGGTAGCGCGGGACGATATGCGGGATGATGTCCCTGCCGAAATCGCGGCTCGAACCCTTGGTCAGCGCGTCCCTTTCCAGTTGCTCGAAGAGAAATTTCGCGTTGAAGATATAGATGCCCATCGAGGCCAGTGCACGGTCGGGCTGGCCGGGGATCGAAGGCGGATTCTGCGGCTTCTCGAGGAAGTCGATCACGCGATCGTCTTCATCTACGCCCATGACGCCGAACTCGCCTGCTTCACCGAGCGGCACGTCGATGCAGGCGACCGTCATGTCGGCGCGGTGCTGGGCGTGGATCGCCAGCATCCGGCCATAGTCCATCTTGTAGATGTGGTCGCCGGCGACGATCAGGATATGTTCCGGGTTGTAGCGCTTGAGAAAATGCTTGTTCTGGTAGACCGCGTCAGCGGTCCCCTGATACCACTGCGTGTCGTCGATCTGCTGCTGCGCCGGCAGCAACTGGATGAATTCGTCGAAACGCCCATCGAGGAAACTCCAGCCGCGCTGGATGTGGCGGATCAGGCTGTGTGCCTTGTACTGCGTGGCGACGCCGATCTTGCGGATGCCCGAATTGACGCAGTTGGACAGCGTGAAATCGAGAATGCGAAACTTGCCCGCGAACGGCACGGCCGGCTTGGAACGGAAGTCGGTGAGTTGCCGGAGGCGGCTGCCGCGGCCGCCGGCCAGAATGATGGCGAAGGTGTTGCGCGTCAGGTGGCTGATGAAGCGCATATCGGTTTCGTCGCGCATCAAGCAATACGTCTGATGCGTGCAAGTGGTGCTGTCCGGCATAGGGGACCTCCCTGGTCACTGTTTTGTCTTATGATACTGCGAGAGGGGGAGCAAATGCAGTCATCGGACGCGCTTTATCTGTTCAACGAAGGCCGGAATTTTCAGACCTACCGCCTGCTCGGCGCCCATCCGTCGGATGGGAGGACGCTGTTTCGCGTCTGGGCGCCCAATGCCGGCCAGGTCTCGGTGGTCGGCGATTTCAACGGCTGGCGTGGCGGCGTCGACACGCTGCATTCGCTCGGTGCCTCGGGCGTCTGGGAGGGCACCGTTGCGGCGGCGCTGCCCGGCAGCCTGTACCGCTTCGAAATCGTCAATCGCCACAGCGGCGAGAAACTGATCAAGTCCGACCCCTATGGCCGCGGTTTCGAACTGCGTCCGGGCTCCGCCGCCTATGTCACGTCGCCGTCGCAACACGTCTGGAATGACGCCGCCTGGCTGGCGAAGCGTGCGGCGTGGGACTGGCAGCACGCGCCGGTCAATATCTACGAACTGCATCCCGGTTCCTGGATGCGCCATCCGGACGGCAAGCCCTACCTGTGGCGCGAGTTGGCCGAGCGCCTGGTGCCCTATGCCGTCGACCAGGGCTACACCCATCTCGAGCTGTTGCCGGTCACCGAACACCCACTCGACGAATCCTGGGGCTACCAGACCACCGGCTACTTCGCGCCGACCGCACGTTACGGTTCGCCGGATGATCTGCGCTGTTTCATCGACACCTGCCATCAGGCCGGGCTCGGCGTCATCCTCGACTGGGTGCCAGGCCATTTCCCGCAGGATGACTGGGCGCTCGCCCGCTACGACGGCACCGCGCTCTACGAACACGAAGATCCGCGCCTCGGCCTGCATGTCGACTGGGGTACGCATATCTTCAACTACGGTCGGCATGAAGTGCGTAGTTTCCTGTTCTCGTCGGCCTACTGGTGGCTGGCTGAATTCCATTTCGACGGCCTGCGCGTCGATGCGGTCGCCTCGATGCTCTACCTCGATTACTCGCGCAAGGCGGGCGAGTGGCTGCCCAACAAGTTCGGCGGGCGCGAAAATCTCGACGCTGTCGACTTCCTCAAGGATCTCAACACGATGGTCCACGCCGAATTCCCCGGCGCGCTGACCATCGCCGAGGAATCGACCGCCTGGCCGCTGGTGTCGCGGCCGACCTATGTCGGTGGCCTCGGTTTCTCGATGAAATGGAACATGGGCTGGATGAACGACAGCCTGCGCTACTTCCAGCGCGACCCGATCTACCGGCGCTGGCACCACGACGAACTGACCTTCGGCCAAGTCTATGCCTACAGCGAGAACTACGTGCTGCCCTTCTCGCATGACGAAGTCGTGCACGGCAAGCGTTCGCTGCTCGGCAAGATGCCGGGCGACACCTGGCAGCGCTTCGCCAACCTGCGCCTGCTGCTGGCCTGGCAGACATTTACGCCGGGCAAGAAGCTGATGTTCATGGGCTGCGAATTCGGCCAGCAGCGCGAATGGTCGGAAGCCCGCGAACTCGACTGGAGCCTGCTCGCCGATCCCGGCCACATCAGCCTGCAACGCCTGTCGGGTGACCTCAATCGCCTCTATCGCGACACCCTGGCGCTGCACGAGCAGGATTTCACCAGCCTCGGCTTCGAGTGGATCGATTGTCACGACAGTGAAAATTCGGTGCTGTCCTGGCTGCGCTGGGGGCGCGACGGCAGCTGCGTTGTCGTTGCGGTCAACTTCACCCCGGTGCCGCAAATGGCCTACCGCCTCGGCGTGCCGGCAGCCGGGCGCTATGTCGAAATCCTCAATACCGACTCGACGTATTACGGCGGCAGCAATCTCGGTAATTCCGGGGCGCTCGATGCCTGCGAGGGCGAGTGGATGAACCGCCCGGCCAACCTAGAAATTACGATTCCGCCACTGGCGGCGGTAGTGTTGCGGCGCAGTTGAGTATTTGGCGATCGATCAGTTCCCGGCTGCCGCCTGCCGTGGGCGCTACACGCAATGTGACGCCAGCGCCAGCGTACCCCTGAGACCGAGGCCCTCGTCGGTTACCAGGCGGACCGGCATGTCTTCGCCGAGATGCCGATGTTCGCGCTTGGCGAGGAAAGCCTCGACGAACGGGCTGACATCGCTGCCGGGCAGCAGTTTGGCGGCGATGCCGCCGGCCAGATAGACGCCGCCGCGCGCCAGCCAGTGCAGTGCAAGATCGCCGGCGAAGGCGCCATAGCATTGCAGCCACAGGTTCAGGGTCTTGACGGCGATGGGGTCGCTGCCGACGAGGGCGGCGTTGCCGATTTCTTCCGCCCGCTGCGGTCGACCGCCAAAAAAGGCATAAATCCGTGCCAGGCCGGGGCCGGAAACGATGTCTTCAGTGGTCACCCGGCCATTCTCGTCGAACAGCCAGCGCCACAGTTCGCACTGCTCGGTGGTCTGCGGCGCAAAGCCCATGTGGCCGCCTTCGCCGGCGATGACGCAGTAGCGATCGCCCTGCCAGACCAACCCGGCGACACCGAGCCCGGTGCCGGCGCCGAGAATGACGCGCGGCGCATGGTCAAGCGGCTTGCCGGCGTGCAGCGTGACGATGCTTTCGGCTTCAACCAGTGCCAGGCCGTGGGCGGCAGCGGCAAAATCGTTGGTCAACGTGACGCGCGGAATGGCGAAACGCTGCCCCAGTTCGGATGCCGAAAGTTGCCACGGCAGGTAGGTCAGCTTGGCGTGCTGCCCGTCGGTCGGTCCGGCGACGCCGAAGCAGGCGCCGGATATGACCGGGCGGTCGGCGAGAAATTCGTCCAGCAGCGCCGTGAATGTCGGGTAGTCGGCACTGGCGAAGCGTTGCTGGCGGACGATGCGCAGCCGGTCGCCGTTCATTTCGGCCAGAGCCAGCAGGGTCTTGGTACCGCCGAGGTCGCCGCCGAGAATCATGACTAAACGGCGACCTGGGCGGCGATGTGCGGATGCGGGTCGTAGCCGTCGAGACGGAAGTCTTCGAATTTGAAGGCAAAAACGTCGTCGACCGCAGGATTGATCCACATCGTCGGCAGGGCGCGCGGCGCGCGAGAAAGCTGCAGCCGGGCCTGCGCGAAGTGATTGCTGTAGATGTGCGCGTCACCGAAGGTATGGACGAATTCGCCGGGCCGGTAGCCGCAGATCTGCGCCAGCATCAGCGTCAGCAGCGCGTAGGAGGCGATGTTGAACGGGACCCCGAGGAAGGTGTCGGCGCTGCGCTGGTAGAGCTGGCACGACAGCTTGCCGTCGGCGACGTAGAACTGAAACAGGCAGTGGCAGGGCGGCAGGGCCATGCTGTCGACGTCGCCGGGGTTCCACGCGGAAACGATGTGGCGGCGTGAATCCGGATTGTTCTTCAGACTGTGCACCAGTTGGGCGATCTGATCGACGACGCGGCCGTCGGCGGTTTCCCAGCGTCGCCACTGCTTGCCGTAAACCGGCCCGAGGTCGCCGTTTTCGTCGGCCCATTCGTCCCAGATGCGGACGCCGTTCTCTTTCAGGTAGGCGATGTTGGTGTCGCCCTGCAGGAACCACAGCAATTCATGGACGATGGACTTCAGATGCAGTTTTTTGGTTGTCGCCATCGGAAAGCCGTGCGCGAGGTTGAAGCGCATCTGCCAGCCGAAAACGGAGCGCGTACCGGTGCCGGTGCGGTCGGATTTGTCGTGACCACTTTCCAGGACGTGGCGCATCAGGTCGTGATATTGCTGCATGGGACTAATCCCGGAACAGGGTCAAGAGGTAGAATTCTACATGGTCCCCATGGCACTGCGGCGCCGCGATTGACCTGCGGCTGCTCATGGTGTCCAATCCCGGCCATGATCACCCCCGGATTCCGTCTGATCCCGCTCTTCATCGGCCGGGGGCTGCTCGCGCCGCTCAACTCAACCTCGGTCATTGCATTGGTGACTTGCGCGGTCTCGATGTCGGCGGCAATATTCGTCATTCTCGAGATGAGCCATCCGCGCGATGGCATCATCCTGGTTTCCAGGGCGCCCCTCGAGGCCGCACTGGCTATCATCAGCAAGCAGGCTCCGGAGTAGACTGGCGTGGTAATCAAACTTGGGTCGGTTGCAGCAGATGCTGTCCGTCATGGAACGGAAATGCTGAACAAACTGCGGGGTCTTGGCCGCCTCACCGGGGCGAAGGTCGATCATCCGCTGGCGGACCCACGGGAAATGCGGCGCATCATCGACCAGATTTCCGGCGACGACACCTTGCGGGCCATTGACGAGGTCGTCGGCTGGCTCGAGTCGCTGGGCAGTGCCCCTGAATTCCCCGAGGATCACCTCTACGAGGTGGTCAGCCGCCTCGATGACGCCGCCCAGCCGCATCTGAAACGCCTGGAGCGGAACTATCTACATACGCAGAACCTTTCGCGAACCGAGGGAAAGCGTATCTGGACCACCAGCCACGGCTTCTGGACCTTGCTGGCCACCAGTTACGAGCGCTGCCTGGCTGCAGCCGGTGAGAAGAGCCGGGTTGGTTCACACTTGCGGCAGAATCTGCCGGCGCTCACGGCGCGTCTGATTGCCGCACTGGCCGCCATCCTCAAGTGGGAGCAGTTCAATTTCGGAAAATCAACAGGAGAACTCTGGCGGCGTCTCGGGGCCGCGCTGCTGTCGGCCGAAAATGCCGGCGTGGCGACGCGCGCCATCCAGTTGCATGCGAATGCATCCAGGGTCACGAGTCCGCAGCAGGAATTCATCAAGGGCGTCGCCTTTCAGGCGGCGTCGCTGGACGGCCTGCTGCCGCTGGAAGTCGATCTGGCCGAGCGCCTGATCGTGCATTTCCTGCCGGGCTTCGTTTTTTCAGCAGTGGCCGAAATCGACTCCATCTATTGGGTTGACCTCGCGCTGGCCGAACCGCCCCGGCGCCTTACCCGGGGGCCGGCCGGGCAGAGGCCGACGCAGCGCTTTTTCAAGCCGGGCACGGCACCTGCCGGAATCGACGCGCTCCTGAATGAGCTCGAGCGCGGACACGATGTTTCCGCAGACATCACTCTGGGCGGCCACTATCATGCCCGGGTGCTGCTCCCGGTGGTCCGCCATCTCGCCACCTATCTTGCGCCCATCCCGCCGCAACGGCGCCATGACCGGCACCCGGTCAAGCAGCACGCCATCGTTCTCCATGGTCTGGCCAACGCCTTCGGCGCCTTTTCGGGGCAATTCACGACGCGCGCCAATGGCGATCCGACGGCTATCTGGGCCATCGAAGATGTCAGCCGGGGCGGTTTTGGGGCTCTGCTCGACAGCATTCCCGGCGACGGGCTCAGGGTAGGCGCGCTGATCGCCATGCAGCAGGCGGGTCGCGAAGACTGGTGGCTGGGCATCGTCCGCCGCTACCGCCGCACCGGTGAATCGGAACTGCGCGTAGGTGTCGAGACCCTGACGCGGCAGGCGATGCCGGCCGAACTGAAGTCACGCGCCGCGTCGAGCTATGCCGCGGTTCCCGGGATCCGTGTCCTGCTGCTCCGCGAGGGCGGCGCGCCGGGTGAAGTACGGGCGGTGATGCCGTTCGGCGCATTCGACCTGCGGACGACGCTGGAATGGAACGACAACGGCACGCGGGTTCAGCTCGCGCCGGTCGCCATCGTCGAACAGGCGAGCGACTATGATCTCGCGCGCTATCGGCTGACGCCGGTCGGCTGAGGCCCTATCGGCCGCGTAGCGCGGCCTTGGGACGGAAAGCCCTGACCACGGCGTCGTCGGTTTCCGCGTAGGGGCCGCCGATCAGGTCGATGCAATAAGGCACGGCGGCAAAGATGCCGACGTGACTGACCTTGCCGTCGGCAGCGCGGACGCCTTCCAGCGTTTCCTTGATCGATTTTGGCTGGCCGGGCAGGTTGATGATCAGCGTCTGCTTGCGGATCACGGCGACCTGGCGCGAGAGGATGGCGGTCGGCACGAAGTTAAGGCTGATGCGCCGCATTTCCTCGCCGAAACCGGGCATTTCCTTGTCGCCGACTGCCAGCGTCGCTTCCGGCGTCACGTCGCGCGCCGCCGGGCCGGTGCCGCCGGTGGTCAGTACCAGATGGCACCGGCTGCGGTCGACCAGCTCGATCAGCGCATTTTCGATGGCCGCCCGGTCGTCGGCGATGAGCCGGGTTTCGGCGCGCCACGGCGTCGTCAGCGCGCTGGCCAGCCATTCCTGGAGGGCCGGGATGCCCTTGTCTTCGTAAATTCCAGTCGCGGCGCGGTCGCTGATCGAGACCAGGCCGATGACCAACTCTTCATTCTGCAGCATTGCTCGCTTCTTGTAGATCGAGTTCCTGCAGAATCTGGAAGATGGCGCGAAAACTCTTGGGCGGCTTGTTCGCTTCCTGCTCCTTGAGCGCATTGCGCCGCAACTGACGCAATTGCTGGATGTCGGCGCCGGGCCAGGTGGTGGCGATGTCGGCCACTGCCGATTCGTCTTCGAGCAGGCGCGTGCGCAGCCTTTCCAGGCGATGCAGGCGGGCGGTTTCGGCCGAAGATTCGCCGCGAATCAGCGCCAGGCCGGCGCGAATCGGTTCGTCGTCGGTGCTACGCATCAGCTTGCCGAGATACTGCAACTGCCGCTTGTGGGCGCCGTGTGCGGTGATCTTCTGGGCCGCGCGCACCGCTTCGTGGATGTTGTCCGGCAGCTTGATGCGCTTGAGCTGGCCAGCGGAAAGCCCGACCAGTTCGGTGCCGAGGTCCTGCAGTTCGTGCATCGCCTTCTTTTCCCGGGTCTTGGAAGGGCGCTCGTTACTGTCGGAGAAATCTTCGTCGTGCATGGCAAAGGTGGGTGGCATGGGGCTGCTATGATAGCGGCTTTCCCGCCCGGACGTCCCGTTCATGCCTGAAGTCGCCAGCTTTTCCTACCCATTCGCCAGGCTCCAGCAACTGGCCGAGGATGTCCTCAAGCACGCCCGCGACAAGGGTGCGACCGCCAGCGAGGTCGACGTTTCCGAGGGCTTCGGCCAGTCGGTCGGCGTGCGCTGCGACGAGGTCGAAACCATCGAGTTCAACCGCGACAAGGGCGTCGGCATCACGGTCTACTGCGGGCAGCGCAAGGGCTACGCCAGCACCTCCGATTTTTCGCCGCAGGCCTTGCGCGAGACCGTCGAGGCGGCGCTCGACATTGCCCGCTTTACCGCCGAGGACGATTGCGCCGGGCTGGCCGATGAGGCGCTGATGGCCAGGGAATGCCCCGATCTGGATTTGTACCACCCGTGGGCGTTGACCGTGGAAGATGCAATTGACACGGCGCGCCGGTGCGAGCAGGCCGCCTTCGACACCAGCCCACTGGTCAGCAATTCGGAGGGCGCGTCGATCTCGACACAGCAGGCGCAATTCGTCGCGGCCAACAGCCTCGGCTTCATGGGTGGCTACCCGACTTCGCGCCACTATATTTCGTGTTCGGTGATAGCTGGCGAAAACGACGGCATGCAGCGCGACGACTGGTATACGACGCATCGCGATGGCGCGCAACTCGACGACCCGTTGCGCGTCGGGCGCATTGCCGCCGAGCGCGCCGTGGCCCGCCTCGGCGGGCGCAAGGTCAGGACCGGCGATTTTCCTGTCCTGTTCGAGGCCACGCTCGCCGGCGGCCTGCTCGGCAGCCTGGTGCATGCGGCGAGCGGCGGCGCCCTCTACCGGAAATCGTCGTTCCTGATCGACCACCTCGGCAAGCGCGTGCTGCCGGAATTCGTGAACATCAGCGAGCGTCCGCATATCCGCTGCGGCCTCGGCAGCGCGTCGTTCGACAGCGACGGCGTCGCCACCCGCGATCGCGAGGTGGTCAGCAGCGGTATCCTGCAGGGCTATTTCCTGAGTACGTACACGGCGCGCAAGCTGGGCATGCAGACGACCGGCAACGCCGGCGGCAGCCACAATCTGATCATCGAGCCGGGTGAACTTGCACTTGACGGCCTGCTGCAGAAAATGAACCGTGGCCTGCTGGTCACCGAACTCCTTGGGCATGGCATCAATTACGTCACCGGCGACTACTCGCGCGGCGCCGCCGGTTATT
This sequence comes from Candidatus Dechloromonas phosphoritropha, assembly GCA_016722705.1. Lineage (NCBI taxonomy): Bacteria > Pseudomonadati > Pseudomonadota > Betaproteobacteria > Rhodocyclales > Azonexaceae > Dechloromonas > Candidatus Dechloromonas phosphoritropha. The sequence continues at coordinate 2,304,198 of JADKGN010000004.1, forward strand.
GGATCGAGAACGGCAGCATCGCCTACCCGGTCGAGGAGATCACCATCGCCGGCAACCTCAAGGCGATGCTCGCCGGCATCGTCGCCGTCGGCAACGACGTGCTGGTGCGCGGCTCGAAACAGACCGGCTCGATTCTGGTCGACCGCATGACGGTCGCCGGCGAGTAGGCCTATTGGGGTTTTCCGCAACTCGCCAAGGCAGTCCATTGGGTTAGGATGACCGTGCTACAAAGTCTGACGTTACCAATCACTCTCGAGGAGACAAAAACATGCAGCGTCGTAATTTTCTTGCCAAGGCAGCGGTAGGTGCCGCTGCCGTCGGCCTGGCAGCCTGCGGCAAAAAGGAAGAGCCGAAATCCGCCACGCCGAGTTCGACGCCAGCAGCGCAAGCGCCTGCACGCTCAAGTGCTCCAGCAGTTACCGGGTCATTGCCGGAGGTTAAATGGCGCCTGACGTCCAGCTTCCCGAAGAGCCTCGACACCATCTTCGGCGGCGCCGACACGCTGGCCAACCGGGTGCGCGCCCTGACCGGCGGCAAGTTCGATATCCGCGTTTTCCCTGGTGGCGAAATCGTTCCCGGCCTGCAGGCGCTTGACGCAACGCAGCAGGGTACCGTCGAGTGCTGCCATAGCTGCTCGTACTACTATGTCGGTAAGGATAAGACCTTTGGCTTCGGCACCACCGTGCCCTTCGGCATGAACGCCCGCCAGATGAATGCCTGGATTTACTTCGGTGGCGGCCAGAAGTTGCTCGACGAGTTCTACAGCAACTACAACGTCCTTTCCTTCGCTGGCGGCAATACCGGCGTCCAGATGGGCGGCTGGTTCCGCAAGGAAGTCAAGAGCCTCGAAGACCTCAAGGGCCTGAAAATGCGGATCGCCGGCCTCGGCGGCAACGTCTTTGCCGCACTTGGCGCTGTGCCCCAGCAGATTGCCGGTGGCGACCTCTATCCGGCGCTTGAAAAAGGCACCATCGATGCCGCCGAGTGGGTCGGTCCGTACGACGATGAAAAGCTTGGGTTCTTCAAGGTTGCCAAGCATTACTATTATCCGGGCTGGTGGGAGCCGGGTCCGACGATCCACTTCTTCGTGAATAAGGCCGAATGGGCCAAACTGCCCAAGGAGTACCAGGAAGCCTTCCAGGCGGCCGCCTACGAAGCCAACGTGACGATGATGGCCGAATACGACCACAAGAATCCACCGGCCTTGTCGCGCCTGCTGCAAAACGGTGTCAAGCTGAATTCCTACTCCGACGCCATCATGGAAGCCGCCTACAAGGCCAGCCAGCAGTTGTACGCTGACGAATCGGCCAAGAATCCGGCTTTCAAGAAGATCTACACCGAGTACGACAAGTACCGCAAGACGCAGAACGCCTGGTTCAGCGTTGCCGAATACCGAATGGACGGGTTTGTGCAGCGCCATCGCTAAACGGTCACGGTCGACGACGAAAAACCCGCGAATTTCGCGGGTTTTTCGTTTCAGGGCGGAGTGACGAGCGTCATTGCTCGAGCAGGCTGCGCAGCATCCAGGCGTTCTTTTCGTGAATCTGCATGCGCTGGGTCAGCAGGTCGGCGGTCGGTTCGTCACCGACCTTGTCGACGATGGCAAACATGCTGCGCGCGGTCCTGGTGACGGCTTCCTGGCCGGCGACCAGTTGCCTGATCATCTCGGTGGCGTTGGGCACGCCCTCGCTTTCCTTGATCACCGTCAGCTTGGCGAACTCGCGGTATGTGCCGGGGGCGGCGACGCCGAGGGCGCGGATGCGTTCGGCGATGATGTCCAGCGCATTCCACAACTCCGTATACTGACCCATGAACATTACGTGCAGGGTGTTGAACATCGGCCCGGTGACGTTCCAGTGAAAGTTGTGGGTCTTCAGGTAGAGGGTGTATGAGTCGGCGAGCAGGTGGGACAGTCCGTCCGCGATCTGTTCTCGATCCTTTTTGTTGATTCCGATATCCATGGCCGTTTACCTTTCCTGTAGATGATGTGATTTCATTCTGAGCGCGCGACCGGGATTTATCAAGTTGCCTTCTTCTATCGCGACGATCGGCGCCGGCTATGCGCCAATGAAAAACGGGGCCGCAGCCCCGTTCGGTCGATCCGGCTGACTATTTCTCATTCTGCTGCAGGTTCTTCAGCAGGTCGGCGGCGGGATCCTTCTGATCCGCGCTGTCGCCGCTCATGCCACCTTGCTGCATCAGCGCGCCGAGGTCCGAACCGTCGCCCTGCTCGGTCGTAGTCCGGTGTTCCGGATCGCCGTAGCTGACGATGTTCGGGAAGACGATGATCAGCGTGACCATGATGATCTGGATGCAGACGAAGGGAATGGCGCCCCAGTAGATGTCTGTCGTCTTGACCGAGGCCGGAGCGACCGAGCGCAGGTAGAACAGCGCGAAGCCGAAGGGCGGGTGCATGAACGAGGTCTGCATGTTGACCGCGAGCAGGATACCAAACCAGACCAGGTCGATGCCCAGCTTGTCGGCCACCGGCGCCAGCAGCGGCACGATGATGAACGAAAGTTCGAAGAAGTCGAGGAAGAAGGCGAGGACGAAGACCAGCAGGTTGACCACGATCAGGAAGCCGGCCTGGCCGCCTGGCAGTCCGAGCAGCAGATGTTCCACCCAGAGGTCGCCGTTGACGCCGCGAAAGATCAGGCCGAAGACCGTTGAGCCGACGAGAATGAAGACCACGAAGGACGAGAGCTTGCCGGTTGTTTCCATGGCCTGCTTGAGCAGCTTCCACGACAGGCGCTTGCGGCCCAGGGCCAGAATTAGCGCTCCGGTGGCGCCCATGGCGCCGCCCTCGGTCGGTGTTGCGATGCCGAGGAAGATGGTGCCGAGGACCAGGAAGATGAGCAGCAGTGGCGGCACCAGTGCTGTCAGTACGCGCAGTAGCAGCTTGAAGCCGTGCAGGGTGCGCGCATCCGCCGGCAGCGCCGGGCAGGAACTCGGCTTGATGATGCTCAGGATTGCGACGTAGCCGACATAGAGAGAGGTCAGAATTAATCCCGGGATGATCGCGCCTTCGTACATGTCGCCGACCGACCTGCCGAGCTGGTCGGCCATGATGATCAGCACCAGTGACGGCGGGATGATCTGCGCCAGGGTGCCGGAGGCGGCGATGACGCCGGTGGCCAGGCGCTTGTCGTAGCCGTAGCGCAGCATGATCGGTAGCGAGATCAGGCCCATCGAGATCACCGAGGCGGCGACGACGCCGGTCGTCGCGGCGAGCAGGGCGCCAACGAAGACCACCGCGTATGCGAGGCCGCCGCGCATCGGGCCGAACAGCTGGCCGATGGTGTCGAGCAGATCCTCGGCCATTCCCGAGCGCTCAAGGATGAGGCCCATGAAGGTGAAGAAAGGGATGGCCAGCAGCGTGTCGTTGGCCATGATGCCGAAGATGCGTTCGGGCAGCGCCTGGAACAATGCCGGATGCAGCAATCCGAGTTCGATGCCGAGCAGCCCGAAGACGATGCCGTTGGCGGCCAGGGCGAAGGCGACCGGGTAGCCGAAGAGCAGAAAGACCACGAGGCCACCGAACATCAGCGGCGCCATGTTGGCGATCATCCATTCCATTATTTGGCCTCCATTGCTTTGGTGGCGGCGATGGCGGCGGCCAGTTCTTCTTCGGGGGTCGGCCTCCTGGCCTTGGAATTCGGGTCGCCGATCATCCCGGCCAGGAAGGCGATGCGCTTGATCAATTCGGAGACACCCTGCAGCGCAAGCAGCATGAAGCTGATCGGCAGCAGAATCTTGACCGGCCAGCGCAGCAGGCCGCCGGCATTGGCCGAATGCTCATTGATCTTGTACGACTCGGCGACCAGCGGCAGCGACAGCCAGAGCACTGTAACAACCATCGGCAACAGGAAGAAGATCGTCCCGATGATGTCGATGACCGCGAGTCCGCGTGGCGACAGCTTGCCCGAGAGGACGTCGATGCGGACGTGCTCGTTCTTCTGCAGGGTATAAGGCGAGCAGAGCAGGAAGACGGCGGCAAACAGATACCACTGGATTTCCAGCAAGCCGTTGGAGCTGTCATGGAAGACGAAGCGATAGCTGGCATTGCCGGCGCTGATCAGGGTCATCACCAGCACCAGCCAGAACGCGGCCTTGCCGACGCGTTCATTGATCCAGTCGATCAGCTGCGAGAACTTGAGCAGAAGGGTCACGAAAAATCCTCCTCGGTTGTTAGAATTCCCGGCTTCTATGATTGTCCGGGGTAAAGGGAAACTCCCTCGGCGCGAATTTTAAGGTGAAGATCGAGGATTGCACATGGTGGAAATCCCTACAACCCGCATCTGCCTGGTGCGCCACGGTGAAACGGAGTGGAATATGGAACGACGTATCCAGGGGCAGATCGACGTCGAACTCAACGCGACCGGCCTCAACCAGGCTGCTGCTGCCGGTTCATGGCTGCGTACCGCGGGCATCAGCGCGCTCTACAGCAGCGATCTCAGGCGGGCATGGGCTACGGCGCGGGTGATTGGCGCGGCGCTCGGCCTGGTTCCGGTAGCGGTTCCCGAACTGCGCGAGCGCCGTTACGGGATCTTCGAAGGCCTGACCTACGACGAGGCCAGGGCGCGTTTTCCCGATGGCTATGCCGCTTTTGCCAGACGCGACACCGACTACAGCTTCGACGGTGGCGAAAGCCTGAGGCAGATGGCCGCCCGCGTGACCGGCAAGCTCGAGGAAATAGCCACCGCGCATCCGGGGCGCAACGTCGCCGTCGTTCTGCATGGCGGGGTTCTCGACATCGTCAATCATTTCGTGCGCGGCAACCCGCTCGAAACGCCGCGCGATTTCCTGATTCCCAACGCCGGCATCAGTTGGATTGCGGCGGTCGACGGCGTCTGGACCATGGAATCCTGGGGTGAAACCGGACATCTCGAACCGGGCGCCCTCGACGAGCTTCCCTCATGATAAAATTGCACTCCTTTTCAATGGCTTGAGGCATTCCCATGTTTTCCGCGAAAGACACCCTGGCAAAAGTTGACCCTGAACTCTGGCGGGCCATGCAGGCCGAAGTCCAGCGTCAGGAAGACCACATCGAACTGATCGCGTCGGAAAACTACGTGAGCAAGGCCGTCATGGAAGCCCAGGGCTCGCAGCTCACCAACAAGTATGCCGAAGGCTATCCCGGCAAGCGTTACTACGGCGGTTGCGAGCACGTCGATGTCGCCGAGCAACTCGCCATCGACCGCCTCAAGAAGCTGTTCGGCGCCGAGGCCGCCAATGTCCAGGCGAACTCCGGTTCGCAGGCCAACCAGGCGGTACTGATGGCCTTCTGCAAGCCGGGCGACACGATCATGGGCATGAGCCTGGCCGAGGGCGGCCACCTGACACACGGCATGGCACTCAACATGTCCGGCAAGTGGTTCAAAGTCGTTTCCTACGGTCTCAATGAAAAGGAAGAAATCGATTACGACAAGATGGAAGAGCTGGCCCGTGAGCACAAGCCGCGCCTGCTGATCGCCGGCGCCTCGGCTTACGCGCTGCGCATCGACTTTGAACGCTTCGCAAAGATTGCCAAGGAAATCGGCGCCATCTTCATGGTCGATATGGCGCACTACGCCGGGCTGATCGCCGCCGGCTTCTACCCGAATCCGGTACCGTTCGCCGATGTCGTCACCTCGACCACGCACAAGACGCTGCGCGGCCCGCGCGGTGGTGTCGTGCTGATGAAAGCCGAGCACGAGAAGGCGATCAACTCCGCCATCTTCCCCGGCCTCCAGGGCGGCCCGCTGATGCACGTCATCGCCGCCAAGGCAGTGGCCTTCAAGGAAGCTGCAGCGCCGGGCTTCCGCCGCTATCAGGAACAGGTTATCGCCAACGCCCGCGTCATGGCCAAGGTGCTCGGCGAGGAGCGCGGCCTGCGCGTCGTCTCGGGTCGTACCGAGAGCCATGTTTTTCTGCTCGACCTGCGCGCCAAGAACATTACCGGCAAGGATGCCGAAGCGGCGCTCGGCCGCGCTCACATCACGGTCAACAAGAACGGCATCCCGAACGATCCGCAGAAGCCTTTCGTTACCTCCGGCATCCGCATCGGCTCGCCGGCGATGACGACACGCGGCTTCACCGAGATCGAGTCCGAGGCAGTCGCGCACCTGGTGGCCGACATCCTCGAGGCGCCGAACGATGAAGCCGTGGCTGCAGAGGTGCGCGCCAAGGTTTCTGCGCTCTGCCGGAGATATCCGGTCTATGGTTGAACGCTGGTGAAGTGCCCGTTCTGTGGCGCTGAGGATACGGCAGTTGCCGATACCCGCCTCAATGAAGAGGGTGACGTCGTTCGCCGTCGCCGCAAGTGCAACCGTTGCGACAAGCGCTTCACGACCCACGAACGGGCGGAGATCCAGTTGCCGCAGGTGGTCAAGAAAAACGGCCTGCGTACCGAATTCAGCCGCGCCAAGCTGCGCGCCAGCCTCGAACTCGCCTTGCGCAAGCGGCCGGTATCGATGGAATCGGTCGATGCCGCTGTTGCCGATATCGAGGAAATGTTGCTCACCGCCGGTGAACGCGAGGTGAGCACGCAGCAACTCGGCGAGCTGGTCATGCGCGAGTTGAAGAAGCTCGACAAGGTGGCCTACATCCGCTTCGCCTCGGTCTATCGCAACTTCGAAGACGTGGATGCCTTCTCGCGCGCCATCCGCGAAGTCTCGCCGACCAGCGGAAAAAAATGAGCTTTTCCGCCGTCGACCACGGCATGATGGCACGCGCCTTGCAACTTGCCGAGCGCGGCCTGTGGACGACCGCGCCCAACCCGCGAGTCGGCTGCGTGCTGGCCCGCGACGACAAGATCGTCGGCGAAGGCTGGCACGAAAAGGCTGGAGAGCCGCACGCCGAAGTCAATGCCCTGCGCATGGCTGGCGACCAGGCCCGTGGCGCGACTGCCTACGTGACACTGGAGCCGTGCAGCCATCATGGCCGGACGCCGCCCTGTGCCGAGGCGCTGATCGCTGCCGGTATCACCCGCGTCGTCGCGGCGATGAGCGATCCCAATCCGCTGGTCGCCGGTCAGGGTCTTGCCCTGCTGCAGGCAGCCGGCATCACAACGGCGTGCGGCGTGCTGGAAAATGAAGCGCGCGAGCTGAATATCGGCTTTGTCTCGCGCATGACGCGTAGCCGCCCGTGGCTGCGCCTCAAGGCGGCAGCCAGCCTGGATGGCAAGACGGCACTTAACAACGGCGTCAGCCAGTGGATCACCGGCCCCGAGGCACGACGCGACGGCCAGCGCTGGCGTGCCCGTGCCTGCGCCATCCTGACCGGCATCGGTACGGTGCGTGACGACGACCCGCAATTGTCGGTGCGCGATGTCGAAACCAGCCGCCAGCCGTTGCGCGTGGTGGTCGACAGCCAACTGGAGATAGCGCTTACCGCACGCGTTCTGCAGGGCGGAGGGGCGTTGGTGGTTGGCGCCGTCGAAAATGCCGAAAAAATGGCATTGTTGCGGTCGACCGGAAATTTCGTCGAAATTTTGCCTAACTCAACCGGCAAAGTTGACCTGCAAGCGCTGCTCGACTTGCTGGCCCAGCGCGGCATCAACGAAGTGCATGCCGAGGCCGGATTCAAGCTGAACGGCTCGCTGCTGCGCGAAGGTCTGGTCGACGAATTGCTGCTCTACCTGGCGCCGTGCCTGATCGGCCACGCGGCCGGCGGCCTGTTCAACCTGCCCGAATTGACGACACTGGACGACAAGCACCGGCTGCGGATTCACGATCTGCGCCAGATTGGCGAAGATATTCGCCTGATCGCCCGTCTCCGTTAGGGTCGACGGCCGGGTGCAAATAAGATGAACGCTCCGGGGGAAATCATGATCTCAACGGACAACAGCGACAACAGGCGACAGACCACGGTTTCCGGTGTTTTGCGGCTGCGGAAAACCTTGGTCTGTCGCCTGTGGTCTATTACCCCAGGTATTCTTCCGCTCAGAACTGCACCTTTGCCCCGCAATAACGATACACCTCGCCCCCCATCGTGAAGCTGGTCGGACCGGCGATCGTGACTACTGTCGGACCACCAACGATCTCGCCTCCGCCCCGGATGTCGGCGCACTTGTCGGTAATCGTGAAGACATTGCCCTTGTGCGTCAGCTTGCTGATCGTGCACGTCGCCTGCGCACTCCCGAACGACGAATTGCCGCCCCAATAGTTAACGATCTCGGCGTTGGAGGCACCCTTGCAGGGCCGATTCGCCGGCACATAGATGCCTTGCTTCAACGGCAGCATGTCGGCGGCACGGACGCCGGTGGAAACAGCAGCGGCGACCAGAGCCGCCGTAATCATTGCGTTGCGCATCAACCCCTCCTTGAGGAACCCTATCCTGAACAATCTGCTCCCCACAGACCGTTGGCTTGGGTGACTGTTTGAGCATATGGGCATGCTATTCCTTGGTGACCTTTTTGGCAATCACAGGGGCCAGACCACGGTTTCCGGTGTTTTGCGGCTGCGGAAAACTGTGGTCTGTCCGTTCGCAGTAACAGCAGTAAGTCTAGCGGGTTGAAGTCCCGTCCGGGGAGTTGTCCGTACGCCCCGGTAGCATGAGGAAGCGGCGTCGTGGTAACACGAGGTCGTGAGTTTCCAAACAGCAAGAGAGCAGGCCGTAACGCAAGTGAACCCATGAGTAGCCTCGTAAACGAAATGGAGACGCCGACCCTGTGGACAGAAGGGGAAGGCCGTTGGGCGGATGCTGAAATAACGGAAGTGGCATTCGTTGACTCCCGGGGTAGCAGGGTCGGCATGTACTCGAAGATAGACTGCCCAGTGCTGGAGACCCGTTTTGGGAGGTGGGGAGGCCACCGACTGTTGCGTATAAGGAAACGAAAGCGCAGCGGCCTGAGACGGGAGTCGGAGGGGTTCATAGTACCGACTGAGATCGCGGGACAACACAACCCCGGTCGAGGGAAGGAACCCTGCTTTGTTCATGCAACCGAAGCGCGGAGGACCAGGGGATTGCCATGTCGCTAACCACCCCGGATACGATCAGGACGCTACAGAGGAAGCTCTATGCCAAGGCCAAGCAGGAAAACGCTGATGTTGCGTACTCAAGCATTGAGTGCGCAGGTTCGACCAACTCGGTTGAGCTAGCAACCATGAGTCGAGGAACTGCGCATGCCTTGGTGTGAAGAACATCGGAAAGCCGTGTGCGGGAAAATCGCATGCACGGTTTGATGAGGGAGGGCAGGCGAAAGCCTGTCCTCTACTCTACCGAATGGCGCTAAGTTAAGGCCGTCCAGCATGCTCATCGCCAGCATTGTGGCTTAAAATGTGGATGCAATAAGTCCTTAACTTAGCGCCATTCTGGTCTGTCCCTGAGGTTTCCTCACTTCGGTGCCCAGGGCAACTACTGGTACATGGGCAGCCATAACGGCCACCTGGGATACTCCGCTAAGGAGGCGCTGATTTGTTTGTCACCCCGGCGAAAACCGGGGTCCAGTTCGTTGATTTTCCTGGATTCCGGCCTGCGCCGGAATGACGTATTTGGAATAAGTCAGCGCTTCCCTAACTCGCGAGGATGGCATGGCGCGAGGACTCGTCCGAGGCGAATAACGGCCTTTCCGGCTTGTTGCGGTCGACGACCAATAACATGCCAAAATGCCGGCGGCCGGGACCAAATAACATGAACGCTCCGGGGGAAATCATGATCTCAACAGATAAATCGCGGCCAGCCACAACATCAAGGAGCGAACCATGATGACCACGCAAGACACGACGCAGGGCAAGCCGGTGCTGCTGGTAGCGACCCGCAAAGGCGCCTGGCTGTATCACGCCGATGCGGCACGACAAACATGGCGGGTCGACGGCCCACATTTCCTCGGCCACATCATCAATCATCTGGTGCTTGACCCACGCGACGGGCACACGCTGCTGGCGGCGGCCAAGACCGGGCACCTCGGGCCGACCATCTTCCGCTCGACCGATTTTGGGCAGACCTGGCAGGAGGCCGCCAGACCGCCGGCTTTCGGCCCGGCCAACAACGGGCTCGATGCCCGCGCGGTCGATCACACTTTCTGGCTGGCGCCGGGCCACGCCGACGAAAAGGATGTCTGGTATGCCGGCACCTCGCCGCAGGGGCTGTTCCGCTCCGAAGACGGCGGCATGAACTGGGCGCCGTACTCGTGCATCAACGACGATCCGCAATACCGCCAATGGTTCGGCACGGTGCAGGACGGCACGCCGGACGGACCGAAGCTGCATTCGATCATCGTCGACCCGCGCGACCCGCGACATCTGTACTTCGCGATGTCGGGCGGCGGCGTGCATGAATCGCACGACGGCGGACAGAGCTTCGCACCACTCGTCGACGGCATGGAAGTGGTCGCCGGCTTCGACCCCGCCGAGATCGCCTTCCACGACCCGCACTGCGTCCGCCTCTGCCCGGCTAACCCGGATCGCCTCTACCAGCAGAACCACTGCGGTATCTACCGGCTCGACCGGCCGGGGCGGCACTGGCAGCGGATCGGCGCAAACATGCCGAAGGAGGTAGGTGACATCGGCTTCCCGCTGGTGCTGCACCCGCGCGACGACAAGACGCTCTGGGTGTTTCCCATGGACGGTTCCGACGTCTGGCCACGCACCAGCCCGGGCGGCCGTCCGGCGGTCTATGCGACGCGCGATGGTGGCGATACCTGGCAGCGGCAGGACGCCGGCTTGCCGGCGAGCCAGGCGTGGTGGACGGTCAAGCGACAGGCCATGACGGCCGACCGGCAGGACACCGTGGGCCTCTATTTCGGCACCACCAGCGGCGAGTTGTGGCAGAGCCGCGATGAAGGCCGGCAGTGGGAATGTCTGGCCCGCCACCTGCCGGAGATCTATGCGGTCGAGGCGGCATATACGCAATGAGCGGGCGAACGCGATGCGCGTGCTGATCCCCAGCGCCCTGCATTCCTACACCGGCCGGCCCTGGGTCGAGGCCACGGGCGAGACGGTCGCCGCCGTCCTCGATGATCTCGACCGGCAGTTTCCCGGCTTCCGCTTCCGCATGATCGACGAGCGAGGACACATCCGTCGCCACATTCGCCTGTTTTGCCAGCGCGAGATGGTGCTCGATCTGGGGATGCCGCTACGGGAGGGCGATGAACTGATGATCGTACAGGCGCTGAGCGGCGGCTAGAAAAGGCGCGGCCGCGATTTGGCTACCGCGAATGGCGCAGCGAGTGCCATTGGGGTGAATTGAAAAATCCAATTCATTCTGACCCCAATGGCACCGACCCCTTTGATTCATCCGAGCCTGGCCCGAATGGCACTTACTTAAGCCCCAACATACTGATGTAATTGATAAAGCAGGCTGAATCGACGCGTGATAAGTTGGAGTCGCCAAACACCCGACTGTCACCCGAGGAATCAGCCCCAATGCATGCTACTCACAAAGCCATCACCCGGCAACGTCACGCGATTTCGGCGAAGGCCAACAGCGTAGATGCCCACGCGTTTTTCGATCTATTGACTGGGCCGGAACTCTTCGATGCCGTGGAGTTGGCCTTGCCGCCGCACCGAGAGCGACTGTTTCCGCCCACTGAAACGCTATCGATGTTTTTGGCGCAAGCCCTCAGCGCCGACCGCTCCTGCCAACGCGCCGTCAATGAAGGGGCGATCAAGCGCCTGATCGCCGGACTCACGCCCTGCAGCACCCATACCGGCGCCTACTGCCGGGCTCGCCAACGCGTGCCGACGTCGATGGTCAGTACCTTGACCCATCAGACCGGGCAATGGCTAACGGCCCATGCCCCGGCGGCATGGCACTGGCGGGGGCGTCCGGTACGATTGGTGGATGGGGCCACGGTGATCATGCCCGATACTGACGCCAATCAGGCCGACTTCCCGCAGCCCGGTAGCCAGAAGGCTGGATTGGGATTCCCGCAATGCCGGATCGTCGGCCTGATCTGCCTGGGCAGCGGTGCTGTGCTCAATGCCGCGATCAGCGCCTGTCGCGGCAAAGGCAGCGACGAGCAGTCCTTGCTGCGCCGCCAGATCGACACCTTGGTGCGCGGCGATGTGCTGGTGGGCGATGCGTTCTTTGCCACCTACTTCCTGCTCTGCGCGCTGATCGAGCGAGGGGTTGATGCCGTCTTTGAACAACACGGATCACGCCAACGCACCACCGATTATTGCCTCGGCCAGCGACTGGGGGAGCGTGACCACCTGCTGGTTTTATCCAAACCAGGCATCAAGCCAGACTGGATGTCTCAGGAGGATTACGCGCAGGCACCGGCCAGTGTCACGGTTCGCGAGCTTCGGGCGGGGGGCAAGACACTCGTCACGACCTTTCTGTGTCCAAAGCAAACATCCAAGGAGGCCATCAAACGCCTGTATCGGGATCGCTGGCATGTTGAACTTGATCTGCGCAACATCAAGACCACCTTGGGCATGGAGCAACTGGGCTGCCAAACGCCAGCCATGGCCGTGAAGGAAATCTGGGTCTATCTGCTCGCCTACAATTTGATCCGCTTGATGATGGCTCAAGCGGCGCTACAAAGCGGCCTCTTGCCCCGTCAGTTGAGCTTCAAGCATGCCGTGCAAGTCTGGCTCGCCTGGGCGCCTCATGCCTATCATGGTGGCATCGCACACCCCAGCCAACTCTTCGCCCTCATTGCCCAGCAAACCGTCGGCAATCGCCCAGGCCGCATCGAGCCTCGTGCCCTCAAGCGACGCCGCAATGCCTACCCATTATTGATGAGACCACGCCCTATGGCACGGGAGGATATCCAGCGCCATGGGCACCCAAAAAAGCTTAAGTAAGTGCCATTCGAGCCTGGCCCCTTTGATTCCTTTGATTCATCGAAGCTTGACCCCGTTTGCGAACGCGCGCAAGATGTTTCGGCACCTTTCCTTCGGGAAAGCCCTTTCTTTTCAAATACTGGAGGATGCCCTAATGTACAGATCAATATTTGGCGTTGCCGCTTCTCTGGCACTGGTCTCCGCAGTGGCGCTGGCCGCGACGCCTGCAGAAAAGGTCGGAGGCACGGACAGCATAGACGAGTCGTGGAGCGCCGCTAACGCCGAGAAGATCAAGGCTATCCAGGCCAAGGGGAATGTCTGGGCCGGCGCGGAATCCTACAAGGCTTATTGTGAAGCCTGCCACCTGTCCCACGGACAGGGCAATCCCGACGGCAGCATCCCGCAGCTGGCTGGGCAGCACTCTTCCGTGTTGATCAAGCAACTGGCCGATATACGCTCGGGCCTTCGCTACAATCCGACGATGCAACCGTTTGCCAGAAAACTGGCCGATGCGCAGGAAGTGGCAAATGTCGCGGCGTATATTTCTACCTTGTGCATTCCACTCGATTCCGGCAAGTATGCCGGCCCTGCTACGGCCGAAACGGTATCGCATGGCAAGCTGCTGTACGAGAAGGAATGCAGCCAATGCCACCAGCCGCGCGGCCAAGGCTTCAAAGACATGTTCTACCCAGTGCTCGCGGGTCAGCATTACAAGTATCTGCTGCGCCAGATGACTGATATCCGAGATGGTAGGCGCGGCAATTCCGACCCGGTAATGGTGCGTATAGTCAAGAACTACAACGATGATCAGTTGGTCGCCATCTCCGCCTACATGGCGAGTCTGACCACACCCTTCGCGATGCTGATGCCGCCCGGCTCCATGTGCCTGAGCCCATCGGCCAAGGGCGCGAAGGTGAAGTGAGCACCTCGGCGCGAGAGGTTCGTGCTGTCGTGCTTAATTGAAAAACTGGGTAGAGTAGGGGACAGGCTTTCAATCAAAGGCAATCAAAGGGGCCAGGCTCGAATGGCACTTACTTAAGCCCCAACATACTGATGTAATTGATAAAGCAGGCTGAATCGACGCGTGATAAGTTGGAGTCGCCAAACACCCGACTGTCACCCGAGGAATCAGCCCCAATGCATGCTACTCACAAAGCCATCACCCGGCAACGTCACGCGATTTCGGCGAAGGCCAACAGCGTAGATGCCCACGCGTTTTTCGATCTATTGACTGGGCCGGAACTCTTCGATGCCGTGGAGTTGGCCTTGCCGCCGCACCGAGAGCGACTGTTTCCGCCCACTGAAACGCTATCGATGTTTTTGGCGCAAGCCCTCAGCGCCGACCGCTCCTGCCAACGCGCCGTCAATGAAGGGGCGATCAAGCGCCTGATCGCCGGACTCACGCCCTGCAGCACCCATACCGGCGCCTACTGCCGGGCTCGCCAACGCGTGCCGACGTCGATGGTCAGTACCTTGACCCATCAGACCGGGCAATGGCTAACGGCCCATGCCCCGGCGGCATGGCACTGGCGGGGGCGTCCGGTACGATTGGTGGATGGGGCCACGGTGATCATGCCCGATACTGACGCCAATCAGGCCGACTTCCCGCAGCCCGGTAGCCAGAAGGCTGGATTGGGATTCCCGCAATGCCGGATCGTCGGCCTGATCTGCCTGGGCAGCGGTGCTGTGCTCAATGCCGCGATCAGCGCCTGTCGCGGCAAAGGCAGCGACGAGCAGTCCTTGCTGCGCCGCCAGATCGACACCTTGGTGCGCGGCGATGTGCTGGTGGGCGATGCGTTCTTTGCCACCTACTTCCTGCTCTGCGCGCTGATCGAGCGCGGGGTTGATGCCGTCTTTGAACAACACGGATCACGCCAACGCACCACCGATTTTTGCCTCGGCCAGCGACTGGGGGAGCGTGACCACCTGCTGGTTTTATCCAAACCAGGCATCAAGCCAGACTGGATGTCTCAGGAGGATTACGCGCAGGCACCGGCCAGTGTCACGGTTCGCGAGCTTCGGGCGGGGGGCAAGACACTCGTCACGACCTTTCTGTGTCCAAAGCAAACATCCAAGGAGGCCATCAAACGCCTGTATCGGGATCGCTGGCATGTTGAACTTGATCTGCGCAACATCAAGACCACCTTGGGCATGGAGCAACTGGGCTGCCAAACGCCCGCCATGGCCGTGAAGGAAATCTGGGTCTATCTGCTCGCCTACAATTTGATCCGCTTGATGATGGCTCAAGCGGCGCTACAAAGCGGCCTCTTGCCCCGTCAGTTGAGCTTCAAACATGCCGTGCAAGTCTGGCTCGCCTGGGCGCCTCCTGCCTATCATGGTGGCATCGCACACCCCAGCCAACTCTTCGCCCTCATTGCCCAGCAAACCGTCGGCAATCGCCCAGGCCGCATCGAGCCTCGTGCCCTCAAGCGACGCCGAAATGCCTACCCATTATTGATGAGACCACGCCCTATGGCACGGGAGGATATCCAGCGCCATGGGCACCCAAAAAAGCTTAAGTAAGTGCCATTCGGGCCAGGCTCGAATGGCACTTACTTAAGCCCCAACATACTGATGTAATTGATAAAGCAGGCTGAATCGACGCGTGATAAGTTGGAGTCGCCAAACACCCGACTGTCACCCGAGGAATCAGCCCCAATGCATGCTACTCACAAAGCCATCACCCGGCAACGTCACGCGATTTCGGCGAAGGCCAACAGCGTAGATGCCCACGCGTTTTTCGATCTATTGACTGGGCC
Source organism: Candidatus Dechloromonas phosphoritropha (assembly GCA_016722705.1). Taxonomy (NCBI): domain Bacteria; kingdom Pseudomonadati; phylum Pseudomonadota; class Betaproteobacteria; order Rhodocyclales; family Azonexaceae; genus Dechloromonas; species Candidatus Dechloromonas phosphoritropha. The sequence goes on from JADKGN010000004.1 coordinate 2,319,667, forward strand.
GGAACTCTTCGATGCCGTGGAGTTGGCCTTGCCGCCGCACCGAGAGCGACTGTTTCCGCCCACTGAAACGCTATCGATGTTTTTGGCGCAAGCCCTCAGCGCCGACCGCTCCTGCCAACGCGCCGTCAATGAAGGGGCGATCAAGCGCCTGATCGCCGGACTCACGCCCTGCAGCACCCATACCGGCGCCTACTGCCGGGCTCGCCAACGCGTGCCGACGTCGATGGTCAGTACCTTGACCCATCAGACCGGGCAATGGCTAACGGCCCATGCCCCGACGGCATGGCACTGGCGGGGGCGTCCGGTACGATTGGTGGATGGGGCCACGGTGATCATGCCCGATACTGACGCCAATCAGGCCGACTTCCCGCAGCCCGGTAGCCAGAAGGCTGGATTGGGATTCCCGCAATGCCGGATCGTCGGCCTGATCTACCTGGGCAGCGGTGCTGTGCTCAATGCCGCGATCAGCGCCTGTCGCGGCAAAGGCAGCGACGAGCAGTCCTTGCTGCGCCGCCAGATCGACACCTTGGTGCGCGGCGATGTGCTGGTGGGCGATGCGTTCTTTGCCACCTACTTCCTGCTCTGCGCGCTGATCGAGCGAGGGGTTGATGCCGTCTTTGAACAACACGGATCACGCCAACGCACCACCGATTTTTGCCTCGGCCAGCGACTGGGGGAGCGTGACCACCTGCTGGTTTTATCCAAACCAGGCATCAAGCCAGACTGGATGTCTCAGGAGGATTACGCGCAGGCACCGGCCAGTGTCACGGTTCGCGAGCTTCGGGCGGGGGGCAAGACACTCGTCACGACCTTTCTGTGTCCAAAGCAAACATCCAAGGAGGCCATCAAACGCCTGTATCGGGATCGCTGGCATGTTGAACTTGATCTGCGCAACATCAAGACCACCTTGGGCATGGAGCAACTGGGCTGCCAAACGCCCGCCATGGCCGTGAAGGAAATCTGGGTCTATCTGCTCGCCTACAATTTGATCCGCTTGATGATGGCTCAAGCGGCGCTACAAAGCGGCCTCTTGCCCCGTCAGTTGAGCTTCAAGCATGCCGTGCAAGTCTGGCTCGCCTGGGCGCCTCATGCCTATCATGGTGGCATCGCACACCCCAGCGAACTCTTCGCCCTCATTGCCCAGCAAACCGTCGGCAATCGCCCAGGCCGCATCGAGCCTCGTGCCCTCAAGCGACGCCGCAATGCCTACCCATTATTGATGAGACCACGCCCTATGGCACGGGAGGATATCCAGCGCCATGGGCACCCAAAAAAGCTTAAGTAAGTGCCATTCGGGCCAGGCTCAATTTAATTGATATCCACCACCACCCGCCTGCCCACCTTGCCTTCGAGCAAGCGGGCGCCGGTGGCGATCAGTGCCATTGGGGTCAAAGTCATTTGGTTTTTGCCCAATTTTCCACGTCGACCGTAACAGTCCAGATTTTCCGTCATTTGCTTTTTCGGTCTTCCTCAATTCTCTTCCTACCCCGTGTCAAAACGGGTCAACAGCAGGGATGCCAGGCGAAGCCGGACGGTCATTCCGGAGCAAGCTGGACAGTCGGCGCGTTGAACCAAAAGGGAGTCGCCATCATTACCGAAGGATTGACCATGACTAATTTCACCCATTTTTACGTGGCTGACTACCTGGATAACGAGGAAACGATAGCCGCCTATCTGACGGCGGCGCTGGACGACGCTGATCCCGACGCATTTCTGGCTACGGTAAAGGCTGTTGCTCGTGCGCGTGGGAGGGCACGGTTGGCAAAAGATTCTGGTTTGGGGCGCGAAAGTCTTTACAAGGCGCTCTCGCCTGGGGCGAAGCCTCGTTACGGAAACGCTGATTTATTCGGTTTCGTCGTTCCCGCGTAGGCGGGAACCCAGGCAAATCAAGGCGCTGGATACCCGCATTCGCGGGTATGACGAGTTAATCAGCGCTTCCTTACGAGACGGTGATGAAAGTGGTTCGCGCACTGGGCGTCAATCTGCATGCCGAAGTTCGGCACGTTTAGCAGTCTCCCGGACTTTAATTGGCGCCGCAGACTGCGCAACCGGCGTCCTTTTTGAAGCGGACGGTGCGCCATTCCATGTCCAGACTGTCGAGCAGCAGCAAGCGCCCGGTCAGCGTTTCACCGATGCCGGCGACCAGCTTCAGGGCCTCGGCCGCCTGCGTCGCGCCGATGATGCCAGTCAGCGGTGCGAAGACGCCCATTACCGCGCAGCGCACTTCCTCGACATCCTCGCCTTCCGGGAACAGGCAGTGGTAGCAGGGTGAATCGTCGCGTGACAGATCGTAGACACTGACCTGGCCGTCGAAACGGATCGCGGCGCCCGACACCAGTGGCTTGCGATGATGCACACAGGCGCGGTTGATGGCATGCCGGGTGGCGAAGTTGTCGGTACAGTCGAGGACGATGTCGGCACTTGCCACCAGCGTGTCGAGCGCGGCGCCGGCCAGCCTTTCCTGCAGTGGAATAATGTTGATTTCCGGGTTGACCGCAGCCAGCGCCTGACGCCCCGATTCTGCCTTGGCCATGCCGACGCGGGCTTGGGTATGGAGAATCTGGCGCTGCAGGTTGGTGAAGTCGACGGTATCGTCATCGACCAGCGTGATCCTGCCGATCCCCGCGGAAGCGAGATACAGGGCAGCGGGTGAACCGAGACCGCCGGCGCCGATAATCAGCGCGTGGGCCGCAAGAAATCGTTCCTGTCCCTCGATGCCTAGCGCGTCAAGCAGGATGTGCCGGCTGTAGCGCAGGAGCTGCTCGTCGGTCACTTGTATTCGCGCCACTCCGGCGGGGTGTCGTCGTGGTCGCCGTGCGGGCGATGATCCCAGGCCTTGACATAAGCCTCCTGCGCAGAGCGCTTGAGGCGCTTCTCGGGAGCCGCCATGTTGTGCCTCTGCGTGTCCTCGACGTAGTAGATCAGCGCGCGCGTCAGCTTGGTCATCAGTGTGTTGTCGAGATGATAGCCATGGTCGATGAGATGGTCGTCGATTTCGCGCAGCGTGTGCACGGACACATCGTAGCCGACGCCCACGGCGCGTTTCTCGAACCTCGGTTGGACGTCGACTTCGTCGATGTGCCGGAGATCGTCCACCGCTTCCGGCACCTGGCCGGGCGGGAACTTGGCGAACAGTATCTCGCGATTCTTCCTGAGATCTCCGCTGTTCATCATGCCTCCGATGAATTCCCTACAGGGTCTTGCTCTGCAAGATCTTCAATCCCTTGAGAAGGTTCAGAGCCTGCTGGAACTGATAGTCACTCTTAGTGCCATATTCGAGGCGCGCCAACGTCTCCTCGTCGGTCTCGTCCTTGCCGCCCTTGTCCTTGCCGGTCTTGGCCGCCGGCTTGGCTTGCGGCTTCTGCGCTTCCTTGGCCGCATCCTTGTCGCGGTCGTTCATCAGGTGACGATCGAGATCGGCCTCGCGAATGCGGCCGCTGGCGCCGCTGCCGTTGCCGTTCGTCGTTTCCTCGACGACGATATCGGGGACGATGCCCTTGGCCTGAATCGAGCGCCCGTCCGGCGTATAGTAGCGGGCGGTGGTCAGCTTGATGGCGGTGTTGCCGGGCAGAGGAATGACCGACTGGACCGATCCCTTGCCGAAGGTCTGCGTACCCATGATGATGCCGCGTTTGTAATCCTGCAGGGCGCCGGCAACGATTTCGGATGCCGAAGCCGAGCCGCTGTTGACGAGGATGACCATGGGCACCTTCTTGGCCTCTATCGGTATCGTCTTGAGCGGATCTTCGCGCGTGCCGCGCAGATAGTCCTGGGGCCGGGCGAGAAACTCCTGCTTGGCGTCCGGCGCGCGTCCATCGGTCGACACGATCTTGACGTCGGGCGGCAGGAAGGCCGCGGAAACGCCGATCGCGCTGTTGAGCAGTCCACCGGGGTCATTGCGCAGGTCGAGAACCAGGCCTTGCAGACTGCCCCCCTTGTAAAGGTTTGTCAGATGCTTGGCGAGCTCGGCGGTGGTGTTTTCCTGAAACTGGGTGATGCGAACCCAGCCGTAACCCGGTTCGATCAGCTTGGACTTGACGCTCTGGACCTTGATCACCTCGCGGAGCAGCGTCAATTCGATCGGCTTCGCCTCGCCCTTGCGCAGGATCGAGAGTCTGATCGACGTCTTCGGCTTGCCACGCATTTTCTTGACGGCTTCGTTCAGCGTCAGACCCTTGACCGGGGTATCGTCGAGCTTGAAGATCAGGTCCCCCGACTTGACGCCGGCGCGGTAGGCCGGGGTATCCTCGATCGGGGATACGACCTTGACCAGCCCGTCCTCCATGCCGACTTCGATGCCCAGCCCGCCGAATTCTCCCTGGGTACCGACCTGCAGGTCCTTGAACGCGTCGGCATCGAGGTAGGCGGAGTGCGGGTCGAGGTTGGACAGCATGCCGGAGATGGCATTGTTGATCATCGTCTTGTCTTCGACCGGCTCGACATAGCCCTGCTTGATGCCGCTGTAGACCTCGGCGAAGGTGCGCAATTCGTCGATTGGAAGACCCGCCTTGGCGTCCTTGTCGGCCAGCGCCGGGACGTGCAGGCTGATCATCGCGCCGGCGACGAAGCCGCCCACCACCAAACTGATTGTTTTCATTTTGCTCATTTCAGACTTGCCCATTTCATCGGGTCGACCGGTTGCCCCTTATGGCGAATTTCGAAGTATAAACCGGATTCCGGATTCCCTCCGCTGTTGCCGACGGTAGCCACTGTCTCGCCACCCTTGACTCCCTGCCCGACCTGTTTCAGCAGGGAGTCGTTGTTGCCGTAAATCGAAAGATATGAATCGCCGTGGTCGACAATCAGCAGATTGCCGAAACCGCGCATCCATTCCGCAAAAACGACTCGTCCGCCAGCCACGGCCTTGACGTCGCTGCCAGTTCCGGCCTTGATGAACAGGCCGCGCCAAGTGCCGCCGCCATCGCGCGCGCTGCCGAAGCGTCCCGCCACGGCACCGCGCACCGGGAGGCGCAGACTTCCCTTCTGACGCGCAAAACCACTGTCGCTGACGGCCGGTTCGTAACGGTTCTCGACTTCGACCGCTTTCGGGCGCGCCGGTTCGCTGACCGGCGCCGGGCGTGGCGATTCCCGTACTTCCTCGCTCGGGCGGGAGCGCGCCTTCTCCTTCCCCTTACGCCGTGCCGCTTCGGCGAGGCGGGTGGCCTCGGCGTTGCGAGCAGCCTCGGCGGCCCGGGCGCGGGCCGCCTCCGCCTCGCGTGCGGCCTTGGCCGCTTGCGCCTCGCGTGCAGCCTTGGCCGCTTGCGCTGCCTGGGCGGCGAGAATCCTGGACAGCCGGTCGATCAGTTCGGTCAGCCCGCGCTCGTCTTGCTGCAGGTTGCCAATCTGCTTGCGCTGGGCCTTCACCTTGTCGGAAACCTGGGCATGGAGGGCCTTGCGCTCTTCGCGCTGCTTTTGCAGGTCGTTATGACGCTGCTGCTGCTGCGCCTCGATCTCGCGGATCTCGTCAGCACGCTCCTTGGCATCCGCGGCAAGAACTTTTTTCTTCTCCAGCGTGACGCTGACTTCATTCATCAGTTCGGCGCGGGTCATCGCTATTGCCGAGAGATACTGCAGGTCGCGTGCCATCTGGTTCGGATCGTTGCCGTTGAGCAGGAGTTGGAGTGAATCCGGACTGCCACGCAAATATTGCCTGTAGAGCAGATTTTCGAGTTGCTCCTGCTGTTGTACGAGCGTCGCTGAAAGCGATTTCGATTGCTCTTCGAGGTTTTGCAGCCTTTTTTGCAGTTGACCGCGCTGCTCAGCCAGTTCGTACAGCTCGCGTTGCAGGCGGGATATCCGGCGTTCCGATTCGCGCAGGCGATCGGCGGCATCGGCCTTGTTTTCCTCGCTGGTCGAGAGATCCTTGCGCAGGCTTTCGATACGGTTGCGCAATTCGCCAAGATCCGCCTGCTTCTCGGAGATTTCCGGCGATGTGGAGGCGGGCTTGGCCTTGTCCCGGGCCGCGTAGGCGCAGCCGGAGTGCGCGCACAGCAAAGCAGCGGCGATGAGCGCCGTGGCCAGGGGCCTTGTCAATGCCCCGGCCTCGTCGCTGGCGCCGACGCGACAACGATCTTGCTGCCCGTGCTCCGGGAGTGGCATTTTCCGTGACGGCGCCACGAGCGCGGGCGGCGAGGATACAATTCATTCATGCCCGAGTCCGGCTTGATGTTGATTAAGGTCTGTGAAACGCAAGCCGTTATTTTATAATCATCCTTCTGACGATATCGGGGTTCTCTCATGGAAAAGGCCACCTTCAGCCTGATCGACAAGCAGGAAGACATCGAGTTGGCGGCTCGCGCGCTGAAGTCCATCGCCCATCCCCTGCGCCTGAAGATACTGTGCGTGATCGGCGATCAGGAGGCTTGCGTGCAGGAAATCGTCGCTACAGTCGGCACGTCGCAGAGCAACATTTCGCAGCATCTCGCCATCCTTCGGGAAAAGGGTGTCCTGCTCACACGCAAGGATGCCAACCGTGTTTACTACCGGGTGGGCGACCAGCGCACCCTGCAGCTCGTCGGCATGATGCGCGAAGTCTTTTGCAGCGCGGAGGAATAGCCAGGTGCCGATGGACTTCATCTACCAGAACATTCTGCTGATCGCCCTCGTCGTGGTCAGCGGCATTGCGCTGATTTTTCCCTTGTTGGTGGGAAGCGGCGCGAACGAGGTCAATCCGGCGAAAGCCACCCTGCTGATCAATCGCGAGGATGCCCAAGTGATTGACGTGCGCGAAGTCGAGGAATTCGCCGCCGGGCATCTGCCGGACGCGAAGAATGTTCCGCTCGCCAAGCTCGCCGATCGCATCAACGAGATCGAGCGCTTCAAGGACAAGCCGGTGATCGTCTGCTGTGCGTCCGGGATGCGTTCCGGGAAGGCCTGCGGCCAACTCGGGAAGCTGGGCTTCGCCAGGGTCCATAATCTTACCGGCGGCATCGATGCCTGGGTGGGCGCCGGTTATCCGGTGAAGAAGGGAACACGCAACAGATGAGCCCCCGCGTCCTGATGTATACCACGGCGGTCTGCCCCTACTGCGTACGCGCCAAAATGCTGCTCAAGGCGCGCGGGGTGACCGAGATCGAGGAGATCCGCATCGATCTCGACCGCGCAAGGCGCGACGAAATGATGAGCAAGACCCAGCGCCGCACCGTACCGCAGATCTATATCGGGGACACCCATGTTGGCGGCTTCGATGATATGAGTGCCCTCGATAGGGCCGGCAAGCTGCGGCCGCTGCTCGACGGCGCCTGAAAACCGATTTATCACCTGAAAGAGAATCATGGAACAAGACGAACAGCCGGTCTTCGGCATCGAGAAGCTCTACATCAAGGATCTTTCCATCGAAGTGCCGCATGCGCCGGAAATCTTCCTCGAACGCGAGGCGCCGCAGGTCGAGATCCAGCTCGGGAGCGCCGGCAGAGGTCTCGGCGAGGGTGCCTACGAAGTGGTGCTCACCGTCACGGTAACGGCCAAGCTCGAGGAAAAGACAGTCTTCCTGGTTGAAATCGGCCAGGCCGGCATCTTCCGGATCGTGAACGTCCCCGGTGATCAGGTCGAGCCGCTGCTTGCCGTCGCCTGCCCGAACATCCTGTTCCCGTATGCGCGGGAAGTCGTTTCCGACGCTGTGACCCGTGCCGGGTTCGCGCCGATCGTTCTGCAGCCGGTCAATTTCGAGGCCATGTATATGCAGCGCCTGCAAGAGCAGGCGTCGGCCTCGACCCCGACCGAAGTTACCATTCAGTAAGGCGCGACCATGTGGCGCCAAGCCGTTGCAGCCCTTGTTCTGATCGTCGCCGCCGGCACGGCGCTGGCCCTTGACTATCGTTCGATTGAGGTGCCAGTCGCGATTCTTTACGACTCGCCGTCTCAGAAAGGCAAGAAGCTCTACCTGATGCGCGCGCAAACGCCGGTCGAGGTCGTGGTGCGCGTCGAGGGCTGGTTCAAGGTGCGCGACGCCGAGGGCACGATGGCCTGGGTCGAGGCGCGCAATGTCGGCCAGCGCCGCACCCTGGTGGTCACTGCGCCGCGCGCCGAGATTCGGCAATCCGACAAGCCGGATGCGCCGGTGGTCGGCGAACTCGACAAGTGGGTGCTCGTGGACTTTCTCGAGCCGGCGGCGCCGGGTTGGGCCAAGGTCTATCACCGCGATGGCATTACTGGCTACGTGCGTACGACGCAGGTCTGGGGGCTGTGAGGATCACCCTGCTCGGCGCCGGGGCGTGGGGAACCGCGCTGGCCATCGCCTTCGCTGGCAAGAATGAGGTGACGCTGTGGTCGCGTGAGGACGATGTTGCGGTCGACCTCCAGAATACCCGTGAAAATCACCGCTTCCTTCCCGGCCACAAACTGCCCGCAGGCGTTCGCATCGAGACTGATTTTTCCGTGGCCATCGCCGGGGCCGAGCTGCTAATCATTGCCACGCCGATTGCCGGCCTGCGTCCGACCGTAGAGCGTTTGAAGGCTTTGAATAGCGCGCTGCCGGTGCTCTGGGTGTGCAAGGGGTTTGAAGCGGATACCGGCAAACTGCCGCATCAGGTGGTTGTCGAGGTGCTGGGGGCGAACGCCGTCTGCGGCGCCTTGTCCGGGCCGAGCTTTGCCGAGGAAGTCGCCGCCGGACAGCCGACCGCCGTGACGCTGGCGGCCAACGATCACCAGTTCGCCGTGGATACCGCACGGCAGTTGCATTCCCGGCGTCTGCGCGTCTATGCCAATGACGATCTGGTCGGCGTCGAGGTCGGCGGGGCGGTCAAGAACGTGCTGGCCATCGCTACCGGCGTTTGCGACGGGCTCGGGCTCGGACTCAACTCGCGTGCCGCGCTGATGACGCGCGGACTGGCGGAAATTGCCCGCCTCGGCGTCGCGCTCGGCGCCCACCGCGACACCTTCATGGGTCTTGCCGGCATGGGCGACCTGATCCTGACCTGTACCGGCGACTTGTCACGCAATCGCCGCGTCGGTCTGGCGCTCGCCCAGAACAAGTCACTGCCGCAGATCCTGAAGGAACTCGGGCATGTCGCCGAAGGTGTTTATACCGCGCGCGAAGTGGTGCGCCTGGCGAACGAACTGGCGGTCGACATGCCGATTTCCAAGGTCATCGCCGCCGTGCTTGATGGCAGCGTCAGCGCCGGCGAGGCGCTGGAACTGCTGATGGCGCGTGATCCGAAGGAAGAGGCGGTTTAGACCGTTACGGTAGCCGTCCGGCGGCCACCATTTTTGCCTTGAGGATGCTCGGGGGTATCCAGACCACTAGGTCGTCAAAGGTGTCGGTGGGTGTGTGCGAGATGAAGGTCATTGTGGCGTTGGAATTCTCCAGTTCGTCGCCGGTGGCACCGGGCAACTGGTTGCCGCCGGTCTGCCAGGCGCCGGCCGCCCGGCTGCCATGGCTGACGATGACTGCAGGTAAATCCGCGGCAATGGTGCTGCCGGCGGTGCTTTCCTTTACGTCTGCATTACCAATGTCGGTAAGCGTGAAGCTTGCTAAGGCTTCAGGTAACTTGGACTTGGTAAAAGTGCTGCTGGCGGTATAGGTGAAACGGTTTCCCCACGGATCGGTTTCGGGTAACCCAAGTGTTTTCCAAGGCAGAACCCCGTGCTGTAGCAGGCCATCACATGGCGGAGTAAGTGCCTTGCCGGCGTCGTCATCGGTGTTCGGTAAGTTTGCTTTTGCCGGGCAGGGCAGGCGGCCATTGGCCATCGCAAATCCCAGCAGTGCCTCCCGGATATTCTCCAGTTGGCGCTGGGCATCGACGTTTTCCGCTGCGTTGCGTTGCGCCGCAATGCCGAGCAGCAGTCCGCTGGTCAGCAGCGCGACGATGACCAGCACGATGGCCAGTTCGACCAGCGAGAAGCCGTTGTTTCTGCAAGGAAGCTGGGATGGATGCAAGTTGCTGGGTCCGAATGCGGGTCAGTAGGCTAGCCGGTCGTTGAATATAGCCGACACTGGCTGGCTGGAGAATGCGGTTGGGGTTGGTGGTGGATTTTGTGCATTCCCATCGCGGCCCCCAGGGGTGCTGGTGGCGCCAGGGGTGGCAGGGGCGTTGCTGTCGGCATTGATTCCCTCTAGGAAGTGAGTCGCTTTTCGTGTGCTGCGGGTTGGATCTTGACCTGTCAATGCCTTCCCGGCACTGATGACAACCACGCGATACGTCGTGCCACTCCCGTTGACGGTAAGTTTACCGACAGCCGGGCGCACGCGGTCGCTGATCTGGTAGAAGAACAGGTTGGCCCACTGGTTTGCCACCCACCAGGTGTCGCTACCGGTTGATGGTTTGAGGAGGGAGCAGGCGCTGCCATACCAGACCGTGGGGGTGACCGCGTCTGCCTGACTGGTTTCCAGAAGTGACTCCAGTTTGCCTGCTGCACTGAGCGTGTTGGCAAGCTTAGTTTGCGTGTCGGCCAGAGCGTCTTGAGCAGCGGATTGTTTGGTGGCATCGCTTGGCGCCCTGATGTAGGCCTCGAGCGCGCTTGCCGTCCCGGTGCCGCCGTCGATGCTGTCAAGAAGCTTTCGTGACGCGGTATAGGCCGAGGTATCGCTGTCCCCGGATGCCCATGTGCTTTTCCGGGACAGTCGCGCAATATCTGCAGCGTCGGCTTCGCTTACGCCAGCCCAGTAGATTACCGCTTTGGCCGGGGTTCGGAGCGCAAGCGCGGCCGTGCGCGTTCCCGGTGCGGTCTGTCCCGAGGCGCTCAGTGTTTCAGCAGCGTTCTTAAGGGATTCCTGCGCAATATTGTCGCCATTGTTGATCATTGCCGCAGCCAGCGTGTTTAGCCGAGTGACCGTTGTCGCCGCTGTTGATTGGATGAGGGAGAAATTGCTTGCCGCCTGCGCCGCAGCAAGCGCGTCATCGAGTGCCGAGAGACTGATGGATCGAGCGGAAACCACCGTGCTGGAAGCTGTCGCAATGGTGGCGACAAGTGTGCGCGAGGCGTCGAGAACCGGAGTTAGCGCCACCGCCGATTCCTTGTCTGGGTTTTGGGAAAATACGGACAGCGCCGCCGCGATTTGCTCGGCGCGGAAGCTGATTTCATTGCCGTCGATGTTAACCCGATTGGCCAGAACTGTTGTGTAGAGCGTGGTATTGGCATCGTACAAGGCTGTGGCGGACGCTAACGCCTGGTTTACCAGGGTGGCATCATCAGGCTGGCCCTTGGCGGTTTTGGCATCGACGGATGCGGCCTCTGCGCTCAGCAAATCTGTGTTGAGTAAATTGGCAAGGCCGGGATTCGGTGTACTGCTGTAGGCGAATAATTTGTTTGCAAAGACATTGAGTTGGGTTTGCAGCGCGCCCAGTGCTTTGGTCTTGGTCACTGTCGTGGTCGCTGCGACGGCTGCATCTATTTTTGCCTTGAGGGTCGCATTCTGGAGTTGAAGTTCCATCAGGAACGGGTCCAGCCCCATGTTCGCGAGCGATTCCCTGAATGCGGCAAGACTGGGGAGGGCGGCCCCTACTGCCGCAGGCACGGTGGCCAGCGTGCTGGTGGTTGTTGCGACGATCGCGTTATCGAGGGTTGCAAATTGCTCATCGGCTCCCTTGGCTTTCGCCTCAAGATCGGCCGCCGCGATGTAGAGCCTGTCGTAAAGCGCGCGGGCATAGGCAGCCAGGTTGCTGATCTGTTGAACCGCGGCGAGTTGGTCGGTTGCGGTCGACACGGAATTCAGAGCGATTTCCGCTGCCTTGAGATCGCCGGTCGATTTCTTCAGAGCCTCATCCGGGTTGCCGCCTGGTTGCGTGGCGGGAATCATCCCGAACAGGCTACCGGTTACGCCTTTGAATGTGTTGTTTGATAGTGGTGCTGGCCACGGATAGGTATGGCTTGTGTTGTCAGGGCTTGCAGCGTGCCCTTCAAGGCAGGCTTTTACCTCGTTGGCAACCCGTTTCTCGACGGCCGCCATCAGTTCCTGGCGGGTCACCGGCATAATGACATCGTTATCGTCTGGATTGTTTGGTTGGTACGAATACGAATAGAAGTAATCGTCGCCATCCGCGTTACGTGTATCCATCTGCCCACGTGTGGCGATAATCAGGGCCACCACATCGTTACTGTCCGCGCCTGCTGGAACATCCAGCCGGAGCGAGGTGACGGTGTCGCTGTTCAGGGGAGGTCTTGCCCGGTCGCCACCAAACATGGGTGATACGACATAGCGGAACAACATACCCTGATCGTCACTGGTTTCTTTTATATCAAGTGTTTTCCAGGGTAGCCAGCCTACGTAGGCATCACAGTCATCACGAGAGAGCAGGGGAGATACGCCATTACCGATCAGGTCGGGGCAGAGAAGCCGGCCGGGACGCTTGTTGTCGGTGACGGCATAGCCAATCAAGGCTTCCTTGGCCTGGGCGAGGCGCAGCAGAAGCTTTTGATCCTGTTGGGTCCGGCTAGCGTTGACATTGGCGCTGCGGTAGAAGGCATAGGCGCCGGCCATGATCAGCAGGACAAGCAGAGCGATAAGCGCGATACCCGACTGGTTGCGGATACGGCGCGCGTCGTGCTTCATGGTTTGGGTGGCTTGCGTTTGATGACGATCGTGCCGCCGCCGAGCAGGCTGTCGTGTTCGCCGGTGGTTGGGTGATAGGTGTCGCCGGCGGGAACGCCTGGGCCGCGGCCACCCGCCGTCTGCGCTTCGCCGTTGATCCAGCGCGTGTTCTTGCCGCTGCTGCGGCGTACCTCGCCGTTGAACGTATAGCTCGCATCGCCATCGAGGCCGCTCGGGCGCTGGCTGATTCCGAGCAGGCGCTCGCGGTCGAGCGCCGCGCGCTGCTGTGGGGTGAAGAACAGGCGGCCCGGCGGTTCGCCCTGTGGCCAAGCCGGCACAGCGGCGAGAGCCAGCAGGAGAACCGGCAGATGGCGTCTTCTCATGGCTGTTTGGTCCCGCTGGCGCGGCGCAGGGTGATCCACTCCATCGTGCATTCGCCGATCAGTTGCGCGGCATCCCTGGCGGCCGGGTTTGCCCCAGGCAGGCGGGAAAGCTTGCAGCCGCGCAAGACGACCAGCGCCTTGGCTTCCTTCTGTAACTGCCCGACAAAGTTGAGCAGATCTTCCTCATGCAGCACCCGCAACTGGATCTTCAACTGGCTGCTGTGATAGGCGTAGTCGGCCCCGGCAACGCTTTCAAGCGGAACTTGCGGTCCGAACTCGTAATTCATGCCCGGCAGCCGCAACCGGCGCTGGAGGTCGCGCAGCAGTTCGGTCCACTCGAGCCGCTTCTCTTGCCCGATCATTCCGGCAAGCTCCATCTGCTGAAACTGCTGGGTACGCGCCTTGATCTCCTGCTCTTCGGTTCGCACCCGGCCGAGGCGCTTCTCGATCTCGAGCTTGCGTGCCGCCGCCGCATCGCGTTCTGCCCGCGCCTTGCCAGTGTCGCCGGTGCTCCAGAGGCCGGCGGCGATCGCCAGGCCGATCAGCAGCGCGACGAGCAGGGCGATCCAAGCGATTTTGCTGGAGTCGCGGGCCGTCAGTTTCATGATGTTACCTTGCGCACGATCTGGATCGTGAACTGGCGCGGGGGCGCGCTTTCCGTCTCCATGTCGCCGCCGCGCAGGGAGCGCCCCGATTCGATATCGAACGGCTGCTGCTGGACGCTGACGTCGCTGTCGCGGTCGACCCGCAATATCTCGACAAAATGCTCGAAGGTGGCCAGCGTCTGTCGTGCCGTTGCGGTCGGCCCGAGGCGAATCGAGCCGCGCAAGGTGATCACTTCGGCCTTGCCGTCGGGCAGTGCCGTGGTCTTGCCGGGTGTCGCGGCGCCCGTTGCCGGCGCGCTCCCACCGAGCGACCATTCAAGCGCCTCGAGATGGACGTTCGGCACCTCGTTCATCGCGCGGCTGACCAGGCGGTAGGCGTCGTCCGGAAGACGCTGTTTCCTGACAAGTTCACTTTGGCGATTGGTGACGCGGCGCAGGGTTTCGTTGTCGATGCCCAGTTGCGGGAAGGTGGCGGAAATTTCCTGGTAACGCCAGTTGAGATCGGCTTCGCGGCGTGCCAGATCCTGGGTTTGCTCGCGCATGGCGCTGGCGTCGTAGAGTTGCTTGGCGACAAACAGCGCTCCGCCAAGGACGGCAATGGCGCCGAGTGTGAGCAGCCCGTAGCGGATCTGCGAAATGTGGTAATCGTGGCGGTGGTCTTCAGCGGCGAATTGCTGGCGCGGGGCCGCGGTGGCCAACAGGTGCAGGAACAGCAGTTCGCTGCTGCTGTCGCCGGGCAGGCTCCTGAGGTCGAGCTGGCGGGCTGCCTGGTGGCTGTCGATGATCTCGAGACCGAGGTTCGCCATGTCGCGGCACGACTGGCGGACCGCCGAAACCGCCTGCGGATGGGCCAGAATATAGACGGGCAAGTCCTCGTTGCGCCCGACAAGGCGCTGGGCGAGCAGATACTGGTGGAGCTTGTTCGCCTCCGAGGCGAAGCGTGAGGCGAGACCGCCAATGCTGCTGTCGTTCAGCGGAGCCATACGCGAGAACAGCGGCTGGCCATCGACCAGATAGCTCTCGCGGATCGAGTGGTCCTGAAAGGTCAGCAAGAGGGCGCGGGGAGCGGACTTGCCGAGCTTCCTGAGCAGTATGCCGCCCAGTTGCGCCACCGTGTAGATGCCCGCCAGCGCCGCGTCCGCGTCCTCCAGGCACTTCAGCCACGGCTCGAAGTGAGCCGGGTTGGTCAGGGCCGAGAGCAGAAGTTTCTCATTCTTGCGCTTGCTCTTCTCGTAGCCGAGCGATATCGCGGTGGCCAGCGGGGACCCAAGAAAATGCTGCCCCAGCTTGCGCGTGATCAGCGCCTTGCGGTCGGCGCCCTGCAGGAACGGAATCGTTTCGAGTTCGTGTCCTTCCTCGGCGACATTGACCAGCATCCGGAAATGGCTGTTGCGGTGGGAGCGCAGGTAAGCGGTGAACCGCGTGAATTCCTCGGGGCGCATCTCGAAGACGCCTTCCGGCCGCAACTTCCCGCGTTGCCAGACATGGGCCGTCAGGCGCTGGGTGTCGAGGTAGAGGAGGCGGCGGGGAATCACGTCTTGATCTTGCTGATGACGTCGTAGACCGGCCCGAGGACCGAAAGCATGATCCAGCCCAGCAAGGCGCCCATGAAGAGGGTCAGCATCGGTTCGATCAGGGTCTGAGCCTTTTCGACCGATTCCTTGACGTCGCGATTGTAGAAGTAGCTGACGTTGCGCAGCGACTTGTCGAGGGCCCCGGTATTCTCACCGACCCGCAGCATGCGCACGACGAGCGGCGGGAACAGTCCGGCATCATGGAAGGCGCTGGCGACATTCTGGCCCTCGCGGATCGACTGTTCGACCCTGACCAGGGCCTTGCGGACGACCCGGTTGCCGACAATGTCCTGGGTCGTGCGAATCGAATCCAGGATCGGGATGCCGGCTGCGTAGAGCATGGCGAAAGTGTTGGCGAAGCGCGAGAGGATGATCTTTTTCAGAATGGGCCCGAAGATGGGCAAGGTCAGCTTCATTCCGTCGAGCCGCAGACGGGCGATGGGATTGCTGCGCAGGACCAGTTGCGCGGCGACGACGGCCAGCACCGGTATGCTCAGGAAAAGCCACCAGTAGCCGACCAGCAGGTCGGAGACGAAGAAAAGAAGCTGCGTCTGCGGCGGCAGGGCCTGGCCCATGTTTTTGACGAACTGCTTGAGCTGCGGCACCATGTAGATCATCAGGAAGAAGGTGGCGCTGAGGACAATGGTGCCGACAAACGCCGGGTACATCAGCAACTTCTTGGTATGTGACGCCAGTTCGTCTTCCCACTTGAGCGATTCGCTGAGGCTGCTCAACACCTCGGCCAGCTCGCCGCTGGCTTCACCGGCACGGATCAGGCTGACGAAGACCTTGCTGAATATGGTGGGATGGTCGGCCATCGCCTGCGACAGCGTTTGCCCACCTTCGATTCCCTCAATCAGCCCGGCGATGACTTCACGAAAGCGCGGATTTTCGATCGAGTCGCGCAGATCGGCAAGGCCTTCGAGGATCGGCACGCCGGCGCGCGCGAGCTGGTCCAGATGGAAGCAGAAGTTGATCAGTTCGGGGCGTGGAATCTTCCGGCTGCCAAACATTCCGTGGTGGTCGATCGGCCGGCCGGTAACCAGATCGAGGTCCATGCGCTTGAGGCGCATTTCCAGATCGGTGAGGTTGATGGCATCGATTCGTCCGAAGACCATGCGCCCTTCGATGCTGACGGCCTTGTAGTCGAATAGCATGGCTACATCCGGTCGGTGAGGTCGATGACGCGCCCGAGTTCCTCAAGCGACGTGGTGCCGTTGAGGACCCGGCGCATGCCATCGTCGGCCAGCGTGATGAAGCCCTGCTCGAGCGCGCGGACGCGGATTTCGTTGGTGGTGGCGCGGCGGGCGATCAGTTCGTCGATTCCGGAATCGATGCGCAACAGCTCCATGATCGCGATGCGTCCGCGATAGCCTTGGTAGTCGCAGCGCTCGCAACCGGTTGGGCGGAACAGAACCGGGCGCGAGCCGCCAGCCGGCGACCCGACTAGTTGCATCTCGTGGGTCTCGGCATAATAAGGCGACTTGCAGTGGTCGCAGAGGCGACGGATCAGGCGCTGGGCGACGATGCCGATGATGTTGCCGGCCATGATGTCGGGCAGGACGCCGATGTCGAGCAGGCGCGGGATGGTGCCGACGGCGGAATTGGTGTGCAGGGTCGAATAGACCTGGTGCCCGGTCATCGCCGCGCGGAAAGCCATGTCGGCGGTATCGGCGTCACGGATTTCACCGACCAGAATGACGTCCGGATCCTGGCGCATCATCGAGCGGATGCCGTTGGCGAAATCGAGCTTGGCGGTTTCCGCGACCGAGGTCTGGCGCACCAGCGCCATCGGGTACTCGACCGGGTCTTCGAGGGTCATGATGTGGATGCTCTCGGAGTTGATGTGGTTGAGCACCGAGTAAAGCGTTGTCGTCTTGCCGCTGCCGGTCGGGCCGGTGACCAGGATGATCCCCTCGGGACGGGCGATCATCAGTTTCAGCCGGTACAGATGTTCCTCGGCGAGGCCGAGATTCTCCAGCGGCACGATGCCCTTCTGGCGGTCGAGGACGCGCAGCACGATGTTTTCGCCGTGGATGGTTGGCTGGCAGGCGACGCGGAAATCGACCTGGCGTCCGGACACGGTCAGCCCGATGCGACCATCCTGCGGCGCGCGCATTTCAGCGATGTTCATGCCGCTCAGCACCTTGATGCGCACGGTCATCGCCGGCCAATATGATTTGTGCAGCGCGCGGATCTGACGCAGCATGCCGTCGATGCGGTAGCGGATGCGCAGGAAGTTGGCTTCCGGCTCGAAGTGAATGTCCGACACGTCGCGCTTGACGGCATCGGTGAGGATCGAATCGATCAGGCGAACGACCGGCTGGCTGTACTCGTCATCGGTGGCCGAAAGACTTCTCCAGTCGATCTCACCGGTCTCGATTTCCTGCAGGATGCCGTCGATCGACAGCTCGTAACCGTAATACTGGTCGATGGCGTGGTCGATTTCTGATTCGCCGGCGATCAGCGGATCGATCTCGACGTTCTCGGGAAGCAGCGCGCGCACCCGGTCGAGGCCGACGATGTTGTCGATGTCGGCGATCGCCACCGTGAGCCGGTGGTTGGCGGCGTCGAAATCGAGCGGCAGCAGGTGGTGGCGCGTGGCGATGTCGCGCGGCACCAGCTTTAGTGCCTGCGGGTCGACAATGGCGTTCGAGAGATCGATGCTCTGGCGGCCCAGACTCTCGGAAAGCGCCTCACGCAGTGTTGTCTCCGAGACAAACCCGAGAGAAATCAGTAGCTTGCCGATCGGCTGGTTGGACTTCATCTGCTCCAGCAGCGCGATGCGCAGCTGATCCTCGGACAGGATGCCCTTGGTCATGAGGATCTGGCCCAGCGGGCGGTGCTGTCCTGCGGAATCGTTCATGAGCGGCTCGTCGTCAGGGCTGAAGTTCGGCGAGGCGCAGCTGCACCCGGTCGCTGTCAAACGCAGCCGGGCGCCGCTGTGCTGCGTCGAGGGCCAGACGGTAGTGCTGGGCAGCGAGCTTGGGCTGGCGCAGATGGTCGAGACTTACCGCCAGATTGAACAGATAGTCCGGGTTGTCGGGATCGGCGGCCACGGCATTGAAATAGACCTGCTGTGCCTCGGACCAGCGGTTCTGGCGTGAATAGAGGTTGCCCAGGGCAAAATTCAGCGGCCCGGATTCCGGCTGGTTGGCGAGCAGCGTTTTCAGGCGGCTCTCATTGGCCAGCGGGTCGCCACTCGCGCTGCTGCCGAGACTGGCCGCCTGGGCCGCCGGATCGCGCGGATCGGCATCGATGGCGCGCTGCCGGTAGCGGTCGGCATCGGCGGAGCGCCCCTGGCGTTGGGCGATGGCAGCCAGCGCCAGCAGTGTGTCGACATTGTTGGGATCGGTCTTCAGAGCGCGTTCGTAATCGTGGCGAGCCGTATCGAAGCGATTGCCCTGCAGGCTGGCGTAGCCGGCTTCGACGTTGGCGTCGGGTTCGGGTCGCGAGCGCGTCAGGCGGATCGCCGGGGCGGCATTTCGTCCCTCGCCGGGGGGCATGGTTGCGGCGGATTGGTCGCGGGACGAAAAGGCCGGGCGCGATACGACAGGCGGGGCTGCTGCGGTCGACGGCGAAATCTGGGCCAAATTGGCTTGTGCCGCCGGTGGGTTCAACGGCAAGGCCGGCAGCGCAGCAGCAGGTGGGACAGGGCTCTGGGCGACCGCGACGGGCCCGCCCGTAGGCGACGTCAGCGAACCGCTGCTCAGCGATTGCGTTTGATACAGGACGTAGGCGGCGATGCCGACCATCGCCAGCCCGAGCGTGCCCAGCGCCAGCCACATCGGGCGCCGCGAGAGCGGCTCCTGCTGCTTGGCGGCAAAGGCGTTGCGCGCCGCGGCCAGGTTGATGTCTTCGGGCTCGGGGCTGCTGGGTGCCGTCCGCGGCTGCGGCGCTGGCAGAGGGCGCCGGAGCGGGGGAGTTGCTGCGAGATCGGCGTCGAGGGCATCAATGTGCGCAGCGAGCTCGGGCAGCGAAGTCCCGCCGACGACGGAAGCAGCCAGCGGCTCCAGGCTCATGTCGCCGGCAGCCGTCGGCGGCGCCTGCCCGGCCGCCGCCCGCGCGGCTTGCTGTTTGCTGGCTTCAGCCCGTTTCAGGGCGTCCATCAATAGGCTCATTGCTGCCCGGAGGAGTCGGGAAAGTTGTTCAAGGGCTGCGCTTCGCGCGTCTGGGCGAAAAAGTCGTCGCCGGGAAGCTGCGCGCGATAACCGGAAAAATCGCCGTTCAGGCTTGCATCCTTGATGATTACCGGACGCAGGAAGATGACCAGTTCTGACTTGGTTGCGGAGTTGTTGCGCGTGTTGAACAGTTCGCCGATCAGCGGGATCTGGCCGGCCAGTGGCACTCGGCCAGTTTTCCAGTCGATGCTGTCTTTCATGAGGCCGCCGAGGACGGCAATCTCGCCGCTGTTGACGCGCATGATCGATTCGATTTCCCGGGTACTGATCTGTGGCACCAGATTTTGTACCCCGGCCTTTGCAAGCTCGGGGTTGGGATCAGCCTTGAGTTCGGTAATGCTCGATATGCTCGGCCGCACGTTGAGTATGACCATGCCATTCCCGCTAACTTGCGGCGTCACGGTCATGACGAGGCCGACCGATACCGTTTGCGGCGTGGTGGTCGTGGCGGTCGTGGGTTGGGCGCCGACAACGCTTGCCGGAACAATGTCCGATTTGACGAAGAAATAGGTATAGTTTTCGACGACCTTGAGCAATGCCGTCTGATTGTTCATCACCGAAAGGCGGGGGCTGGACAGAACCTTTGCCGTACCAAATGACTGCAAGACATTAACGAGGCTATTGATAGTGGTATCTGTGTCTTTTTGGTTCTTGAATGTCAGTGTGAAAGGATTTGCTACGCTTCCTACATTCGAGTTAATGCTGGCTTGTGTAATTGCGAAGCTCTTGCCAATCACACCATCCGTCACTATGCGACTCCAATTGATGCCCTGCTGGTAACCGTCTCCTAGCGCCACTTCGACAATCGTTGCCTCAATTAGCACCTGTCGGTGAGAAGAAACCGTAACTCGGTCGATGAATTCCTGGATCTTTTCATGCTGGCGTGAGGTCGCGCGCACCGTGATCACTCCGCTCTCGGGGTTCATGATGACCGAGGCAGCTTCGCGGAAGGTGCTGCGGCGCACGACCGAATTGCCCGTGGCCTGACTCGAAGAGCCCGGCGTCGGATTGGCCTGCAGCGCGCTGGCGATCGCTTGCGCTGCGCGCTGCCCGCCGCCTTGCGGCAATGCGGCAGCCCCGGTCGCGGTCTGGGTATTGGCCTGCTCGATGAAGGTCTCGCTCGATCCCTCGGGGAAGACCTTGTCGGTTTCGTGCAGGATGTCCTTGATGTTCTTTTCGAGCTGTTCCCAGAACAGGTTTTTCGAACTGTTCAGGATCGATGTGTTCGAGATGTTGCTGGAGCCGCTGGCGCCGCCGCCCGCAGGCGCGCCACCCGAACCGCCGCCGCCCGAGATGCTGGTGTTGATCTGGGTACTGGCTGATACGGTGCCGGTCACGGTCCGCGCCATATTGACGTAATCGACCTTGTAATGTTTCAGGAACGGCGAGTCCGGCATCACCGCGAGATTCGGCCCGTCCAGTTCGAAGCGCATGTCGACCTGCTTGGAGATGCGGGTCAGCAGTTGCGGCAGCGTCTGGTTGATCGCGTTCAGCGAAACGGTCCCGGTGATGCCGGAGTGGATGTCGACATTGACCTTGGCGTCGCGTGCCAGCGCGAAGAGCAGATCACGCACCTGAACGTTGTTGACCACGACGCTGTAGGTTTCGCTCTTGGGCACGGCGCGTGGCTTGGGCAGGGCCAACGTCTGCTGCACCGGAGCGGGAATCTCGCCTTTACCTTGGGGTGCGGTGCTCTCGCTGCTGAGATGGCCGGCCAGCGGCTGTTGTGGCGTCGGCGCCTGGCAGGCGGCAAGCAGCAGCGACAGCAGGGATGCGCTGAGGAAACCGTATTTCATCCGAAAATGCTTTCTTTCGAGCAGTTCAAGGCAACGTTGCAGGTTGTGGCCATGCTAGCACAACGTGCTTCCGGTGCCGACCGGATGTCCGGTGACGATGTCATCGTTGTAACGCGCTCACCGGGCGCGGGTAAGGACGCATGCGGCGTACCTCCTCCGGAAAGGCGCGCGTGGCATCCCAGGCGGCCGCCCGTGTCGGGTAGTCACCGTAGATGACACCGATCTGGCCGTTCTCCGCCGTGCCGACCACGTAGACCCGCAGTTCCGCCGGTTCGAGCCACTGGCCGGCGCGGGCCAAAAACCTCTCGATATCTTCGGTATGGTTTGCGCTTCTGGTGGTCAACTGGATGAAGTAGTGGTCGTCAGGAGCGGTAGCGAGCCAGTCAGCATAGAGAGCCGTGTGCCGGGCAATCAGGGTGGAGCTGTCGGCAACTGGACGATCTGCAGCCTTCACGTTTGCCTTGGTGGCCGCGGCTGCGGTTGGTGCCGCAACGGGCGCCGCCGCTGGCGCCGGTTCCGCCGGCGGCTGTGCCGCCGCTGGGCTGCCGGCTGGCGATCTCGGCCACAGGGCATAGGCGAGGGCGGCCACGGCCAGCGTCATCAGCAGTGCAATCGCGATCTTGAGGGCCGGCACCAGCTTGCCGCCGGCCTCCTTCTTAATCGGCGCAAACCGGGCATCCTGCGCGGCAGTTTTGACCTCGGCCACATCGACCTGGTGCGCTCCCCCGGAATAGGCGGCGAGCAGCGCCTTGTCGGCCAGAATGTTGATGCGCCGGGAAAGTCCCTCGGAGATTTTCGTTATCTGGTCGATCGCGCGGGCCGTGAACGGGTTGGGTCCACGGTAGCCGGCGGCGCGCAGGCGGAACTCGATATAGCTGCCCACTTCGCCGGCCTTGAGCGGCGCCAGGTTGAAGTGCTGGGTGATGCGTTCGCGTAACTGGCGCATGTCGTTGGCTGCCAGTCGCTCGTCGAGTTCGGGCTGGGCGAAGAGGGCGATCTGCAGCAGCTTGGTGGCTTTTGACTCGAGGTTGGAGAGCAGCCGGATTTCCTCCAGTGACTCGGCCGGCATGGCATGCGCCTCGTCGATCATGATGACGACCCGCTTGCCGGCGGCGTAGCGTTCGACCAGCGCGTCCTGCAGTGTGCGGATCATCGAATGCGTGGTCTTGCCGTCGGCCGGGATGCCCAGTTCGTCGGCGATGGCGCCGAGAATTTCGTGGCGCGACAGCGACGGGTTGGCCAGGTAGAGCGATTCGACATCGTCCGGCAGGCGCTCGAGCAGCATCCTGCAGAGCATCGTCTTGCCGCTGCCGACTTCGCCGGTGACCTTGACGATGCCTTCGTCCTGGGTGATGGCGTAGATCAGCGCGTCGAGCGTCGGGCCGCGGTTGGCGCCGGTGAAGAAGAAATCGGTATGTGGAGTGATGCGGAAAGGCGGTTCGCGCAGGCCGAAATGCTCAAGATAGAGGCTCATGAACGATGCCAGTTTTCCATGCGGTTGTAGAGGGTGCTGCGGTTGATCCCGAGGCGGCGCGCGGCACGACTGACGTTGCCGGCGCACAGTTCGAGGGCGGCTTCGATGTAGCTGCGTTCCCAGGCGGCGAGCGTCGCGTCGAGGTCGATGCCGGTGGCCGTCTGCAGATGCCGGGTCGCCGCCTGCAGGCGCTGTTCGTGGTTGTTTTCGGCCACCTTGCCGATAGTGTTGCGGTCAACCTCGTCGGAAGTGTCAAATTCGTTCAGCACCTGGTCAGATGTGACTGTCTGGCCGGGATGGCGGGCGGTCAGGCGGATGACGATGTTGCGCAATTCGCGGACGTTGCCGGGGAAGCTGTAAGCGAGCCACAGCGCTTCGGCGGCGGAATCGAGGCTGAATGGCTGACATTGGGCCTGAGCGGCATACAGCTTGCGGAAATGGTCGAGCAGCAGCAGGCGATCACGGCCCATGTCGCGCAGCGGCGGAACGCTGATTGTAAATACTGAAAGCCGGTGGTAGAGGTCGGCGCGAAAGCGGCCGGCCTTGATTTCCTGGCGCAGGTCGCGATTGGTTGCGGCGACGATGCGCGCTTTCGCGGTTCGCGTCTGGGTTTCGCCGACGCGCTGGTACTCGCCGTTTTCCAGAACGCGCAGCAGCTTGGGCTGGAGGTCGGCAGGCAACTCGCCGATCTCGTCGAGAAACAGCGTGCCTTCGCCGGCCTCTTCGAAATAGCCGGCCTTGGCGGTCGCCGCGCCGGTAAAGGCGCCGCGCGCGTGGCCGAAAAGCGTCGGTTCGAGCAGGCTGGGCGAGATCGCCGCGCAATTGAGTGCGAGAAACGGCTGGTTCTGCCGTTCCGTAAGTTGGTGCAGGCAGCGGCTGGCGACGACGTCCTTGCCGCTGCCCGATTCACCCTCGATCAGCACCGGGAAGCTGAGGTTGGCGTATTGCGCGAGTTGCAGGCGCAGGCGCTGCATCGGCAGGCTGTCGCCGATCAGCCCGGCGGGGTCGCCGGACGCCGATCCGCCACCGGAAAAGGCCAGCGCCTGGCGCAGCAGGGTCAGCAGGTGGCCGGGGTCGCAGGGTTTGCCGACGAATTCGACGGCGCCCAGCGTGCGTGCATGACGGGCGTTGTCCTCGCCATTCTGGCCAGAGAGAACGATGATCTTCATGTCCGGCGCATGCGCCAGCAGTTCGCCGATCAGCGCGAAGCCCTCGTCCGGGCGGTGCGGCTGCGGCGGCAGGCCGAGGTCGACCAGTGCCACCTGCGGCGTCTGGCGCAACTGGTGGAGCAGGGCCAGACAATGCGGGCGGGCATGGCTGGTGACGACGTCGAACGTTGCTGCAAAGGCATGACTCAGCGCATCGCTGATCAGCGGGTCGTCATCGACGATGAGGAGCAGGGGCTTGTTTGACAAGGTTTTGGCATAACTTTGCGGGAATGTCTCGTGCAATTATAGCGATGCGACGCCGGGGTGATGGCCCGCGATTCTGATAAAATCGCCGGCTTACTTGTGGGGTGTGATTTTGGCGGAAGACATTCTGGTCGATATCCGGGATCTTCATTTCAGCTATGACGGACGGCCCGTGCTGGCCGGGATCGACATGAAGATTCCGCGCGGCAAGGTGGTCGCCATCATGGGCGGTTCCGGCTGTGGCAAGACGACGCTGTTGCGCTGCATCGGGGGCCAGTTGCGGCCATCCGGCGGCATGGTTCGCCTCGGGGATCAGCACGTGTCGCAGATGTCGCATGCCGAACTCTACGGCCTGCGCCGCAAGATGGGAATGCTGTTCCAGTTCGGCGCCTTGTTTACCGACATGACGGTGTTCGAGAATGTCGCGTTTCCGTTGCGCGAGCATACCGACCTCTCGGAGGAGATGATCCGCGACCTGGTTCTGATGAAGCTGGAAGCCGTTGGCTTGCGCGGCGCGCGCGCGCTGATGCCGGCCGAACTGTCCGGGGGCATGGCGCGCCGCGTGGCGCTAGCCCGCGCGGTGGCGCTCGACCCGATGCTGGTGATGTACGACGAGCCGTTCGCCGGGCTCGATCCGATCGCGCTGGGCGTCATCGGCCAATTGATCCGCAAGCTGAACGACGCGCTCGGCGCGACCTCAATCATGGTGACGCACGACGTGCACGAGTCGCTGATGATTGTTGATTACATTTATTTCGTATCGCAGGGCAGGATCGTCGCCCAAGGGACGCCGGACGAAATCCGTGGCTCCAACGACCCATTCGTTCACCAGTTCGTCCATGCCGAAGTGGCGGGACCGGTGCATTTCGACTATCCGGCGCCGACAATCGTGCGCGATTTCCTGGGCGGTCGCGCACATGGCTGAGTCAGCGTCGTCAATCAGAAAGCTGGGCCACGTCGTGGTCGACCGCATCTGGCGCCTGGGCTTCGCGGCGCGTTTCTTCGTTGCCGTGCTGCGCTACTCGGGCCCGTCATTCCGGCGTCTGCCACTGACCCTGCGCGAAATCTATTTCAGCGGCGTGCTGTCGCTGCTGATCATCACGGTTTCCGGACTTTTCGTCGGGTTGGTGCTTGGTCTGCAGGGCTACGAAACGCTTCAGCGCTACGGGTCGACCGAAGCGCTCGGCGTGCTGGTTGCCCTGTCGCTGACCCGCGAACTGGGGCCGGTGGTGGCGGCACTGCTTTTCGCCTCACGTGCCGGCTCGTCGATCACTGCGGAAATCGGCCTGATGAAGACCACCGAGCAGTTGAAGGCGATGGACATCATGGCAGTCAACCCGATCGCCCGCGTCGTTGCCCCGCGCTTCTGGGGCGGCGTCATTTCGATGCCGCTGCTGGCCGCTTTGTTTTCGGCGATGGGCGTGCTCGGCGGCTGGCTGATCGGCGTCGTTTTCATCGGTGTCGATGACGGTGCCTTCTGGTCGCAGATGCAAGCAGGCGTCGATTTTCGTTACGACATCTGGAATGGTGTCATCAAGAGTTTTGTTTTCGGCATCGCGGTTTCCGTGATCGCCGTATTCGAGGGCTACGATTCCGTACCAACGGCAGAAGGGGTATCGCGCGCGATTACGCGCACCGTGGTGACCTCCGCGCTGGCCATACTGGCACTGGATTTCGTTCTGACTTCGTTCATGTTCCGGGGAGCTTCATGAACCGTACCGTACTCGACCTCTGGGTCGGCATTTTCGTGGCGATCGGCATTGCCGCCTTTTTGTTCCTGGCGCTGAAAGTCGGCAACCTTTCTTCGGGGCATCTGTCCGAAACATACACGATACAGGCGCGCTTTGATAATATTGGAGGGCTGAAGGCGCGGGGGCCGGTCAAGAGCGCGGGGGTTCGCGTCGGGCGGATTGCTGATATCAGGTTCGATCCGCAAACCTATGAAGCGGTGGTGACCATGGACATCGACGGGCGCTACCGTTTTCCTCGGGACACCTTTGCGGCAATCTACACTTCTGGCCTGCTTGGTGAGCAGTTCATCGGCCTCGATGTCGGCGGCGATGACAAAATGCTCAAGGCGGGCGATACGGTGACCAAGACGCAGTCGGCGGTGGTTCTGGAGAAACTGATCAGCCAGTTCCTCTTCAACAAGGCAGCAGAAGGGCAGGAAGCGAAATGACAAATAGGCTCGTGACATGGAAGATGCTCGCCGGTATCGGCTGCCTGGTTGCCGGCACGATTGCGCATGGCGGATCGGCATTGGCCGAGGAGAGCGTCCGCGATCCTTTCGAGGGCTTCAATCGCGGCATGTTCGCGGTCAATGAAGGCCTCGACACAGTCATCGTCAAGCCGGTGGCGCAGGCTTATGACTTCGCCGTGCCATTGCCGGCCAAGGCGGGCGTCGGCAGTTTCTTCGGCAATATCGTCGATGTTCGCAATGTCCTGAACAACGCCTTGCAGGGCAAGTTGGCGGATGCCGGGAACGACCTCGGGCGTTTGCTTATCAATTCGACTGTGGGCATTTTCGGCCTCTTCGACGTTGCCAGCGAACTCGGTCTTGAGAAGCATGATGAAGACTTCGGGCAGACGCTGGCCGTCTGGGGGTGGGACGATAGCAGTTTCCTGTTCTGGCCGCTGATCGGGCCACGCACGGTGCGCGACACCGGCGGCTGGATCGTCGATGTTTACACCGATCCCACCTGGTATACGCTCCACAAGTCGGCCGCCGCCCTCAACAGCCTTGTGGCGTTGCGCTTTGTCGATGTCCGCGCCAGCCTCCTGCCGACCGACAAGGTGGTCGAGGAGGCGGCGCTCGACAAATATTCCTATGTACGCGACGCTTATCTGCAGCGCCGGCGTAACCAGATTTTTGATGGCAGCCCGCCGCGGCTCGTGGATGTACTGGATTGAAAACAATGATGAAAAAGCTGATTGCCGTCTTTTTTTCCGTACTGCTCGCTGTCCCGGCCCTCGCCCAGGAAGCACCCGACGTGCTGGTCAAGAGGGTGACCGAGGAGGTCCTGGAAATCGTCCGCAAGGACAGGGAGATTCAGGACGGCAGCACGCAGAAGGCGATCGACCTGGTCGATCAGAAGGTGTTGCCCAACTTCGACTTCCGGCACATGACCGCACTGGCGGTCGGCAAGGACTGGAAGAAGGCGTCCCCGGGCCAGCAGCAGCAGTTGATCGCCGAGTTCAAGACCCTGCTGGTGCGCACCTATTCGAATGCCCTGACCAGCTACAAGAATCAGAAGATCGTGTACAAGCCGTTCAGGATGAATTCTGACGATAGCGAGGTGCTGGTCCGTACCGAGGTCATCCAGCCCGGATCGAAGCCCGTCCAGATTGACTACAATCTGAAGAAATCCGATACGAGTTGGAAGGTCTACGACGTGGTTGTTGCCGGCATCAGCCTGGTTACCAACTACCGCGACCAGTTTGCGCAGGAAGTGCGCAGCGGTGGTATCGACGGCCTGATCGCGGCGATCGCGGCCAAGAACAAGTCGGTTCTGGGTGGTAGCGCCAAGGCCGGCGGCAAATGATCGAACGGCAGGCGCAACGCCTCGTCGTCAAGGTACCGATGGTCATGGCCAACGCCCGCAAGCTGCTCGAAGCCGGCCGCGCTGCTTTGCAGCCGGGCGAACAGATCTTTGATTTCAAACAGGTCAGCGACGCCGATTCGTCCGCCATTGCCGTCATGCTCGGCTGGCTGCGCGTCGCCAGTCGGTCGCGGTCAACAGTCATATTTGCCCATATTCCGCCAGGCCTGCGTTCGCTGGCCGAACTCTACGGCGTCAGCGAACTTCTGCCGCGCGTCTGAGGCGGTACCCATGGCCGCTGCGGTTTCCATCGTTGATGTCGTCAAGAATTTCGGCGCGCTACAGGCGCTGGCCGGTGTTTCGCTAGAAATCGGCGAGGGCGAGTTCTTTGGCCTGCTGGGTCCGAACGGCGCCGGCAAGACGACGCTGATCTCCGCACTGGCGGGCCTGGTTCGCACCGACTCCGGCAGCCTGTCGGTGCTCGGCCACGATGTCGTCAAGGATTATCGGAAAGCGCGCAGCCTGCTCGGCGTCGTGCCGCAGGAGTTGGTCTTCGACCCATTTTTCTCGGTGCGTGAAACCTTGCAGATTCAGTCCGGCTATTTTGGTATCCGCAATAACGATGCCTGGATTGACGAGATTCTCCAAAACCTCGACCTGACCGCTAAAGCCCACGTGAACATGCGCCGCCTGTCGGGCGGCATGAAGCGCCGTGTGCTGGTCGCCCAGGCGCTGGTGCACAAGCCGCCGGTGATCGTCCTCGACGAACCGACGGCGGGCGTCGATGTCGAGCTGCGCCAGGGCCTGTGGCAGTTCGTGCGCCGGCTTAACGGCGAAGGCCACACGATTATCCTGACCACGCACTATCTTGAGGAAGCCGAGGCGCTGTGCGAGCGGATTGCACTCATGAAAGATGGCAGGGTCATTGTCCTGGATACTACGGCCAACTTGATCGCGGCGCACCCCGGCGGCTCGCTCGAGGATGTCTTCGTGCGGACAATGAACCAGTGATCGGCTTCTGGACCCTTTTCCACAAGGAGTTGCTGCGCTTCTGGAAAGTCGCCTTCCAGACCGTCGCCGCGCCGGTGCTGACGGCACTGCTCTATCTGCTGATCTTCGGTCACGTTCTCGACGATCACGTCCAAGTGCATGGAGTGCGTTACACCAGCTTCCTGATACCGGGCCTGGTGATGATGCAGGTGCTGCAGAATGCCTTCGCCAATTCGTCGTCCAGCCTGATCCAGGCCAAGATCACCGGGTCGATCATTTTTGTCCTGCTGCCGCCTATTCCTTACGGCGCCTTCTTCGCAGCCTATGTGCTGGCCTCGCTGGCACGCGGCCTGATGGTCGGTGTCGGCGTCCTGGTCGCGACGGCCTGGGTTGCCGGGTTTCACATCGTCGCGCCGCTATGGGTCATCGCATTTGCCATCCTGGGGGGCACGATTCTCGGCACGCTGGGGATGTTGGCCGGGCTCTGGGCCGAAAAGTTCGACCAGTTAGCGGCGTTCCAGAACTTTTTGATCATGCCGCTGACCATGCTTTCCGGTGTTTTCTACTCGATTCACAGTTTGCCGGTCGTCTGGCAGCGCGTGTCGCATTACAATCCCGTCTTTTACATGATTGACGGCTTCCGTTACGGCTTTTTCGGTGTTTCCGACATTGCACCAGAAATCAGCTTGGGCATTGTCTTCGCCTGTTTCGTCGCCGTCTCGCTGCTGACGCTGAGCCTGCTCAAGCGTGGCTGGAAATTGAGGGCTTGAACCCATGCATCCCGACCAGATCAAGGATATTATTCGCGCCGGCATGACCTGCGAACATCTCGCCCTCGACGGCGATGGCCAGCATTTCGCGGC
Source organism: Candidatus Dechloromonas phosphoritropha (assembly GCA_016722705.1). Lineage (NCBI taxonomy): Bacteria > Pseudomonadati > Pseudomonadota > Betaproteobacteria > Rhodocyclales > Azonexaceae > Dechloromonas > Candidatus Dechloromonas phosphoritropha. Next base: position 2,348,953 of record JADKGN010000004.1, read on the forward strand.
CATCGTGGTCAGCGCGGAATTCGCCGGCATGAACCGCGTGCAGCGCCAGCAGCATGTTTATCGGACGCTCGATGAAAAGCTGGCAAGCGGCGAGCTGCACGCGATTTCCTTCAAAACCCTGACCCCGGAAGAGTGGAGCGCCCAGCGTGGATAGATTGCTGATTCAGGGCGGTAGAGCCCTTTCCGGGGAGGTTGCCATTTCCGGCGCCAAGAATGCCGCGCTGCCGATTCTCTGTGCCTCGCTGCTGACCATTGAGCCGTTGTGCTTGACCAATGTTCCGCACCTCAACGACATCTCCACCATGCTGCGCCTACTCGGCGGCATGGGTGTCGGCGTGACGCTGGACGGCATCGATGGCCTGTTGCTCGATGGTGGCGGCCTCAACAATCCAGTTGCCTCGTACGAGATGGTCAAGACCATGCGTGCGGCGATTCTCGTTCTCGGGCCGCTGGTGGCGCGCGGCGGCGAAGCGCGGGTCTCGCTGCCCGGCGGTTGCGCGATCGGCGCGCGGCCGGTCGATCAGCATATCAAGGGCCTGCAGGCGATGGGCGCTGAAGTCCATGTCGAGCAGGGCTATGTACATGCCAGGGCGAGCCACCTCAAAGGAGCGCGCATCTGCACCGACATGGTCACCGTGACCGGCACCGAGAACCTGATGATGGCGGCTTGTCTCGCCGACGGCGAAACGATCATTGAGAATGCCGCACGCGAGCCGGAAGTGGTCGATCTGGCCAATTGTCTGGTCAGCATGGGCGCCCGCATTTCCGGCGCCGGAACCGACGTGATCCGCATCCAGGGTGTCGATAAACTGCATGGGGCGACCCACTCCATCATGCCCGATCGCATCGAAACCGGTACCTACCTATGTGCGGCCGCCGCCACCGGGGGCAATATCCGCCTGCTGAAAACCTCAGCCGCCTATCTCGATACCGTGGTCGACAAGCTGATGGACGCCGGTTGCGAGATCACTGTCGAGCGCGACGCGATCCGCCTCACCGCGCCGCCGCGTCTGAAGGCAGTCAGTCTGCGCACGGCGCCTTACCCCGCCTTTCCGACCGACATGCAGGCGCAGTTCATGGCGATCAATTGCATTGCCGACGGCGTGGCGACGATCCGCGAAACGATTTTCGAAAACCGCTTCATGCACGCCAACGAACTCGCGCGCCTCGGTGCTGACATCCAGATCGAGGGTAGCAACGCCATCGTCCGCGGCGTCAATCATCTCGAAGGGGCGACGGTGATGGCTACCGATCTGCGTGCTTCTGCCTCGTTGGTCATCGCCGGCCTGGTGGCGCGCGGCGAAACGCTGATCGACCGCATCTATCACCTTGATCGCGGTTACGAGCGAATCGAGGAGAAACTTGCGAAGCTCGGAGCACTGGTCAGGCGCGTACACTGACTTCGGTTGTTTCCGCGCTGAATTGGCCTGTTTTCCCAATCGGCGACGACCAAAGCCAGGAAGTCCTTAACAAGTGCTTTATTGGTGATGATCCGGTGTAGCCGCAGCAAGCGGGCGCCAATGTGTGCCCGTTTTTCGGCGTGGGACAACTGGATCTGGTGCCCGGCGAAGCGGCCCATGACCAGATAAGAACTTGGTGCGCGGGCGCCTGAAGGGAGTTTGCATGGAACTCGAAACTCTGCGCCAGATATGTGACGCCAAGGATCTTGTCGAAGAAGCGATCGAAGCGGCGACATTACGCATCGGCGAAGTGCAGAGGGTAATGACCCGCAAGCCGTACGCAGCGCTTGCTCTGGTACCCACGATCGCAGTGCCGGCGCGCGCCATCGAGGAGGCGCATCTGCATATGCCGATCCCGTGTGCCGTTAACTCGATCACCATGACCCGCGCATGACGTGGCGCGGCGTCAGGTGTCGTGCCATTTGATCGAGCAGCCAATCACCATGTTCGCGAAAGAGTTCTCCAGATAGGCGGTGGCATCGTTGCTGATGATCGCGACGCTGTCTACACGCCCAAGACAGCCAGTTCCCGGCAATCGCGCACGATGCGTTCGATGACCGCCTTGGCAAAGGGACGGTGGTTGCAGATAAACATCATCAGGAGACCACTCGGTCCCCGGTAATCGGTCAGCGTGTGGCATCTGCCGTCGGTAGCTGGCAGGTCGAACGGAACTTCCGGGAGCCCGAAGGCGCAGGCGGGCGGGTTCAAGGCAACCATCTGTTTCCCGCGATCTTCTATTTCGCCCATAATACCACCCCATGAATCAGCCGCGTTTCTATTGCCGAGAGGTGCTTGCGCCGGGCGCTCACGTTCAACTTCCGGAACCTGTGGCGCGCCATGCGGTACGTGTTTTGCGCCTTCCGCCAGGGGCGCCAGTCGTTCTCTTTGACGGCCGTGCCGGTGAGTATGAGGCGCGCATCGAGCGCATCGAAAAGGGCCGAGTGGTTGCGGCGCTGGGGGCATGGCGTGATGTGGAGCGCGAGTCGGGGTTGGTGGTGACGCTGGTCCAGGCCGTACAGTCCGGCGAAAAGATGGATTACACGGTGCAGAAGGCGGTTGAACTGGGCGTTTCGCACATCGTTCCGGTGGACAGCCGGCGCAGCGTCACGCGTCTGGCTGGGGAGCGGGCGGCGCGGCGGGTGGCGCACTGGCAGGGGGTGGCCGCCGCCGCCTGCGAGCAATGCGGGCGCAATCAGGTGCCGCAGGTTGCACCTGTGGAGAAGCTGGAAAACTGGCTGGCTCGGCCGTCCAGCGGGGCGCTACGCCTCATGCTCGCGCCCGATGCCGAGCAGTCTCTTGTCGATCAGCCGTCGGCGAAGAGCGTGGAACTGCTGATCGGTGCCGAGGGTGGGCTTGACCCACAGGAAATCGTCGCCGCGCGTCAGGTTGGTTTTCAACGGGTACGCATGGGTCCGCGGACCCTGCGCACCGAAACGGCGGGCCTTGCTGCACTGGCGGTGATGCAGGCCTTGTGGGGTGATTTCAGAGGAGGGTAAAGAATGTTCGAATCAGCGGAGTTGGGCCACGTCATCGACAAGGAGACCTTCAAGAAGGAGGTCCCCAAGCTTCGCGCCGCGCTGCTCGATGTTCAGTACGACATGCTGGAAAAGAAGGAATTTCCGGTCATCATCCTGATCAGTGGGGTGGACGGCAGCGGCAAGAGTGAAACCATCAACCTGCTATATTCATGGATGGACCCGCGGCACATCTCGACCCTGGCCTTTTCCGCACCGAGCGACGAGGAGCGTTCGCGTCCCTACATGTGGCGCTACTGGCGGGCGCTGCCGCCGCAGGGCAAGATCGGCATCTTCGCTGGTTCGTGGTACTCGCAGCCGATTGCCGACAGCATCCGGGGCGCCATGGCAGCCCCCGATATGGACGACCGCCTCGACGACTTCAACCGCTTTGAGGCGATGCTGGTCAATGAGGGTGCGCTGGTGCTGAAATTCTGGTTTCACCTGTCGAAAGATGGCCAGAAGCAGCGGCTGAAGGAGCTCGAGAAGAACCCGCGCACTGCCTGGCGCGTGACCAAGGCCAGCTACGAACGGCTCAAGACTTACGACAAGTTGCAGCAGGTAGCCGGACATGTGCTGCGCGTGACCAATACGGCACATGCTCCCTGGATTATCATCGAGAGCACGAATGACGAATATCGCTCACTGACTGTCGGACGTATCGTTCTCGACGCGCTGCAGCACCGTCTGCAGCAGCAGGGTCGCCAGCAGGTGCCGGTGGCGCCGCCGATCATGCGTGCGATTGACGAGAAAAATGTGCTGACCGAACTCGATCTCGGCAAGCAGTTGCTCAAGAAGGACTACGAGCGCGAACTCGCGAAATATCAGTCCCGGTTCTTCGAGCTGATGCGTGACCCGAACTTCCTCGAAAAGCGCTCGCTGGTGGTGGTCTTCGAGGGGTCCGACGCGGCCGGGAAGGGCGGCGCAATCCGCCGGCTGGTTTCGCCAATCGACGCCCGGCAGTACCAGATCATCCCGATTGCCGCGCCAACTTCGGAGGAGCACGTCCAGCCCTATCTGTGGCGCTTCTGGCGGCACTTGCCGCGTACCGGCCGGGTCGCGATCTTTGACCGTTCCTGGTACGGACGCGTCCTAGTCGAGCGGGTCGAGGGTTTCTGCACCGAAGCCGACTGGCTGCGGGCCTATGCCGAGATCAATGATTTCGAACATCAGTTGACCGATGCCGGTGTGGTGGTCATCAAGTTCTGGCTTCAAATCAGCGCCGACGAGCAGTTGCGCCGCTTCGAGGAGCGCCAGGCAATGGATTTCAAGCGCTTCAAGATCACCGACGAGGATTGGCGTAATCGGGAAAAATGGGACGACTACGTTTCCGCTGTCTGCGACATGGTCGACCGTACCTCGACCGGGCTGGCGCCGTGGACCCTGGTCGAGGCCAACGACAAGAACTTTGCTCGCGTCAAGGTTCTGCAGACGGTGTGCGAGAGTGTCGAGCACGCGCTGAAACGTAACCATGGCAAGAAGTAGCAACCGCGATGAGCGAAACCGCCCACGACGAGCATTTCGTTTCCTGGTTCCGGGCGGTCACGCCCTATATCAATGCCTTTCGCGGGAGGACCTTCGTCATCGCCTTCAGTGGCAAGGCGGTGGCGAGCGAGTCCGCCAAGACGCTTGCCTACGACGTCAATCTCCTGGTCAGCCTCGGCATCAGGCTGGTTCTGGTGCATGGCGCGCGGCGCCAGATCGAGGAGGAGCTGCGCGAGAAGAATCTTGAGTCGAAATACCATCGTGGCTATCGCGTCACCGATGCGATAACCCTGGAGTGCGTACTCGATGCCGTCGGCAGTGTCTATCTTGAGGTTGAGGCCCTGCTTTCGCAGGGTCTGCCCAACACGCCGATGGCCAATAGCCGCATTCGGGTCATCGGGGGCAACTTCATCACCGGGCAGCCGATCGGCGTGCTTGACGGGATTGACATGCATTACGCCGGCAAGGTGCGCAAGGTGGACGCCGAGGGCATCAACGCCCAACTGAGCTTGGGCAACATCGTGCTGCTCAATTGCGAGGGGCCGTCGCCGACCGGTGAAATCTTCAACCTGCAGACGGAAGAGGTGGCCGAGGCAGTGGCCGTTGCGATCGGGGCCGACAAGCTGGTTTTCCTGACGGATAGCCCCGGGGTAACCAATCCAGCCGGCGGCTTGATCGAAGAGATGACTGCTGATGGGGTAGGTGACATCGTCAAGGCGGGCGGTAACTGGCTGTCGTCGGATATGCGCCGTTGCCTGCCGTGTGTTCTCAGGGCTAGTCGTGCCGGTGTCGGCCGGGTACACCTTATCGGTTTCGAACAGGATGGGTCGTTGCTGCGCGAGCTGTTTACCCATGATGGTGTCGGCACCGTGGTCACGCGCGAGTCGCTTGAGCACATCCGCGAGGCAAGGCCGGATGACATCGGCGCGCTGATCGCGTTGATCGCGCCGCTGGAGGCTGAAGGCGTTCTGGTTCACCGGCCGCGCGAACTGCTTGAACGTGAGATCGATCATTTTTCCATCATCGAACACGATGGCATCATCGTCGGCTGCGCGGCTCTCTACAGCCATTCGGACGATTATGCCGAACTGGCCTGCCTGGCGGTGAGCACCGAGCATCGCGAAGGCGGTTATGGTGAGCAGTTGATGAGGCGTGTCGAGCGCCGTGCGAAAAAGGCGGGTGTCAAGCGTCTCTTCGTGCTGACTACGCGTACGGAACACTGGTTCGTCGAGCGCGGCTTCAAGCCTGCTTCGGTCGACGATCTGCCCGCGCGGAAACGAGACATGTACAACTATCAGCGTCGTTCAAAAATACTATTAAAAATCCTTTGATGTAATTTCAGCACGTTTCACAAGGCCGCAGCGATTCAACTAACGCAGGGCTTTATTGTTTTTGGTCGTGGCATGATGAATCAAGGCAGCACACAACTAACGAATGAAAGGTACTTCCCCGTTCCGAAGTAGCGGCGCAAGCCGCCGGCAGCAGTAGCCGCCATGATTGAGTTTCCACACTGAATCATTCATTCGAAAGGGGAAGTCCATAAGCATTGTCACCGTTGGCATCGATCTCGCCAAAAATGCATTCCCTTTGCATGGCATTGACCAGAACGGCCAGGTGGTTTTTGCCAAACCGAAGGTGGCGCGCACCAATTGCTGGAGACGGTTGCCAACCTGCCGCCTTGTCTGCCCGCTCTGTCCTCGCCGGTCTGGGTGATAAGCAAGATCGCTTCAGCCGTTTAGCTCGCGCTCTGGTTGAACGACGTGGCTACTGGAAAGCGGCGGTCGCCATTGCTGCCAAGAATCTGCGGCTGGCCTGGGCCGTCATGAAATATGGGGAAGATTTCCGGTTGACCGCAGGTGTTGCCTGAGCAGGAAAAAAAGCGTCAACAGAGAGAAAACCAAAGGGAGTCACCGGCTGCTCGCGGGCGGCAAAATACCAGCGAAGCACTGCCAACGTTGATGTGAAGCGGGTTGGGCGCGCGCGGGGTATGCCTGATTAGCTCAAGGCGAAGAAGTCATTCCCGACTAACGAATGAGGCCCCCGCGCGCGTCTTTCATCAGGGTCCGGGCAAGAAGCCCAACATGACCGGTTGTAGTACCGCAGTCCTTCACCTTCTTTGCTTCGACATGGCAGACCAGATGGGCAGACAAATCATTGAGGCAGAACAACGATGAGACAGTAAAAATCAGAAATCCGCTTGCTGAATATGAGGAAGCCCTTGTAGTAGAGCTAACCGGCGCTGCGCGGCTTTATCGCGCAGCGTCCAGCGACCGAAGGGAGTGGGGCTGGGCGCAGGGTTAGGCGTCGCCTTCATTGGGGCGGAGTGGCCTTCAGCCACCATTGCAAGGCTTTCCATGCCGCCGCAGTGATAGCGGCGACGCCTCCGCCGAGGATAACTAGTGGTTTCTGGTTCTCAGCGTCCTGTAACCAGTTCCATCTGCGCGCCAGCCATCCGGGATTGCTGATGACTTCGTGCGCTTGTTCAAAGCGATCTCGCTCCTCTCTTGAGATGAGGAGATCAGCCCGAGTGAAGTAGTGCGCTTGCACGTGCCCGGTTCCGTGCTCCTTGGTGCGCTGTGTGGACTTGTAGAGAACTGACACGCCAATCTCCTCAGGTGGGCGGCTCTCTAAGATTCGCCGTGCGTCGTCCGCACGCAAATATCGAATGGATTGCCGCTTGTAGTCTGGGCTGACCATCGAGAAGGCCACGGTGTGCGTTCTCGTAATTCCCTCGCTCTCAGTCTCTTCCACTGTCCTGTGGCTGCCCAGATCGCGAAGATAGACGGAGTACGTGAGGAAGTCTTTGCTGGCATAGGTTAAGAACGCCGCGTCGTCGCACTTCCAGCGTGCCGCAATCTCTGCCAGCGTGAAGAGGTCTTTTTCGGGAAGTGCCATGTCGGTTGCTGCGATGCCTAACGTTGGAAATGAGCGGCGGTTGGAGGCATGCTAAGCATCTCGGAAACTGTCTGCTCCATTGACCGGTTAGACCGCACGTCAAGATCCGCTATGTTCTGGGCCCGGGGTCAGCAGGCCTGCCAGTCCACCCACTGCGCTCGATCCGATGGCTACGAGGCCTTGGGGTATCTGTTCAGGGGGCACTCCGCCGACAGTAGTCATAAGCGAGATCGCCACAATGGTGAGCAAAATTACGCCGCCGAGAATCCATATCGCAGATCGGTAGGTCCAACGATCGACACCGCCGCTCTTTCGTAACTCATCAAGAAGTGTCTTCTTTTGCTCCGAATCGAGCCTTGGGTCGGTGATTACAATTCTCAGCAGTTCAAGAAATGTCAGTTGCGCTGCGGGCACTTGCGGTTGCGGAACTTGATTCGTTTGTTGATCTTCAGACACGGTCTTCTCCTTGGTAAAGAATGAGCGATGGACAGAAAAGGGCCTAACGAATGAAAGGGACTTCCAGGTCTCGAAGTAGCGGCGGAAGCCGCCGGCAGCAGTAGCTGCCATGATTGAGTTTCCGCGCTGAATCATTTATTCGAAAGGGGAAGTCCATGAGCATTGTTACGGTCGGCATCGATCTCGCCAAGAATGTATTCGCTTTACATGGCATTGACCAGAGTGGCCAGGCAGCTTTCGTCAAACCGAAAGTGGCGCGCAGCCAATTGCTGGAGATGGTTGCCAATCTGCCGCCTTGTCTGATCGGTATGGAGGCCTGCTCGGGTGCGCATCACTGGGCAAGACTGTTCCGGCAGTTCGGGCACACCGTCAAACTGATGGCGCCCAAGTTCGTGGCGCCGTACCGGATGAGCGGCAAGCGCGGCAAGAATGATGCGGCGGATGCCGCCGCGATCTGCGAAGCCGTCACCCGGCCCAATATGCGCTTCGTGCCAATCAAGGACATCGACCAGCAAGCCATCCTCTGTCTGCACCGCACCCGGCAAGGCTTTATCGAAGAGCGCACCGCCCTCTACAACCGCCTGCGCGGGTTGATCAGCGAATTCGGCATCGTCCTGCCGCAGAAAGTCGAACGCCTGCGCCGGGAAATCGGCGCCCACCTCGAACACCCAAGAAAAATGGGATTCATCATCTCCATCATTCGTAAGGGCACAATCCTCGCACAGTGCGCGTTTTCCCTGTATTGCCTGGCCAGAAAGGTGAACTGATGGCCGCCGCTCATGGATAATCACCTTGTTAGCAATCCATCCATCGCCATGAGCAAGACCGACCACGCTCCCGAAACCCCGGCCATCAAATTCCTGAAGACCCACAGCGTTCCGTTTTCGAGCCACCTCTACACCTACGAGGAGCACGGCGGGACCAAGGTTTCCGCGCGCGAGCTGAATGTGGATGAGCACGAGGTGGTCAAGACGCTCGTGTTCGAGGACGAAAACGCGACGCCGCTGATCGTGCTGATGCATGGCGACTGCAAGGTGTCGGCCAAGGAACTGGCGCGCCAGATCGGCTGCAAGAAGGTCGAGCCGTGCAAGCCGGAGGTCGCCAACCGCCACACCGGTTATCTGGTCGGCGGCACCAGCCCGTTCGGCACCAGGAAGGCGCTGCCGATTTATCTGGAAAAGACTATCCTTGACCTGCCGCTGGTCTACATCAACGGCGGCCGGCGTGGTTTCCTGGTCGGCGTGCATCCGCACGACATCGTACGCACGCTGAACCCGAAGCCGGTCACGGCGGCGCTCAAGGCCTGAAGAAATTCATCGCCACAGGGTTCGGCTCGCATGCGAGGTCCCTGCGTACCTACATCGACCGCTCGATGATGACGCCGACGCGCTTGACGCCCGCAATCATGCCCAGCTTGGCGACCGAAACGCGGACCCAGTGGACAGCGAATTCCCTGAGCAGCCAGGTGGAGATATGTTCAGCCAGTTTTTCGAGCAGGTTGAAGTGGCTGGCCGCCAGGTCGGCCCGGAGGCGGTCGACCACCACCGCGTAATCGACTGTATCGCGAATATCATCACTCGCCCCGGCCGATACGGTCGACACTCCGATCTGCAGCGAAATCTCGACCGTCTGCGGCATGGCCTTTTCGCGCGGATAGATGCCAATCCAGGTTTCGGCGCGCAGTTCGTCGATGAAAATCAGGTCCATTGGGCGGTCGACCGTGGTGAAAGTGTAAAATTGGCTCGGATTGTAACCCAGTGACACTCGCCACCCATGCAAACGGCTTTCGTCATCCTTGCCGCCTACCTCCTCGGCTCCGTTCCCTTCGCCCTGATTTCCTCGCGGCTGTTCGGGCTGGCTGACCCGCGCAGCTACGGTTCGGGCAACCCCGGCGCGACCAACGTGCTGCGCAGCGGCAACAAGAAGGCCGCATTGTTCACGTTGCTCGGCGATGCGCTGAAGGGCTGGGTTGCGGTGTACGTGGCGCAGCGAATGGGATTAAGCGACAACATCATCGGCCTCGTCGCACTGGCCGTTTTTTTCGGCCACCTGTATCCGGTCTTTCTCAAGTTCAGGGGCGGCAAGGGCGTCGCCACCGCCGCCGGCGTCCTGATCGGGCTCGATCCGCTGCTCGGCCTGGCTGTGGCAGCCACTTGGCTGTTCGTCGCGCTCGCCTTCCGCTATTCGTCGCTGGCCGCCATTCTCGCTGCAGCGCTGGCTCCGGTTTATTCCCTGTTGATGCACGGGGCAAACTCGCAGATCATCGTCATCGGCATTATTGCAATGGCCTTGATCGGCAAGCACTGGCAGAACTTCCAGCGCCTGCTGGCTGGCCAGGAAAGCAAAATCGGCGGCAAGAAAAAATCCTGATCGTGCCGCGCCCGGCCTAGCTGTTTTTAGCCAGCCATAGCCAAAGACAATTCGCAATATGCGAATAATCAATTTGGCAAATCAGATGCCGTATCCTAGACTGGGCTTTCCGGTCGAAGCTGAAAAACGCGTCGTCCTTCCCGAAAACCGCTGAATCAGATCCAGGAGAATGCGCCATGAGCAACAAGAAACTTACCACTACCGCTGGTTGCCCGGTTGTAGACAACCAGAATTCGATGACTGCCGGTCCGCGCGGCCCGCAACTGTTGCAGGACGTCTGGTTCCTCGAAAAACTGGCCCATTTCGACCGTGAAGTCATTCCCGAGCGGCGCATGCATGCCAAGGGTTCGGGAGCCCATGGTACGTTTACCGTAACCAACGACATCACCAAGTACAGCCGCGCCAAAATTTTTTCCCAGGTCGGCAAGAAGACCGAACTCTTCGCCCGCTTCTCCACAGTCGCCGGCGAGCGCGGCGCTGCCGATGCCGAACGCGACATCCGCGGTTTCGCCATCAAGTTCTATACCGAGGAAGGCAACTGGGACATGGTCGGCAACAATACGCCGGTTTTCTTCATGCGCGATCCGCTCAAGTTTCCTGACCTCAATCATGCCGTCAAACGCGACCCGCGCACCAACCTGCGCAGCGCCACCAACAACTGGGATTTCTGGACGCTGCTACCGGAAGCCCTGCACCAGGTCACCATCGTCATGAGCGACCGTGGCCTCCCGGCGAGCTATCGCCACATGCATGGCTTCGGTTCGCACACCTTCAGCTTCATCAACGCGCAGAACGAGCGCTTCTGGGTCAAGTTCCACTTCAAGTGCCAGCAGGGCATCAAGAACATGACCGACGCCGAAGCTGAAGCGGCGGTCGGCAAGTGCCGCGAAACGCACCAGCGCGACCTCTATGACGCCATCGAAGGCGGCGATTTCCCGAAATGGACGCTGGCGGTGCAGGTCATGCCCGAAGCCGATGCCGATAAGGTTCCTTATCACCCGTTTGACCTGACCAAGATCTGGCCGCACAAGGATTACCCACCGATCGAAGTCGGCGTCATGGAACTGAACCGCAATCCGGTCAATTATTTCGCCGAAGTCGAGCAGGTGGCCTTCAACCCGGCCAACGTCGTGCCCGGTATCAGCTTTTCGCCGGACAGGATGCTGCAGGGCCGGCTGTTCTCCTACGGCGACGCTCAGCGCTACCGGCTCGGCGTCAATCACGGCCACATTCCGGTCAATGCGCCGAAGTGCCCGTTCCACAGCTATCACCGCGACGGCCAGATGCGGGTCGATGGCAACTTCGGCAGCACGCTGGGCTACGAGCCGAACAGCCAGGGCGAGTGGCAGGAGCAGCCGGACTACCGCGAACCGCCGCTGAAGATCGACGGTGCGGCCGATCACTGGAACTTCCGCGAGGACGATGACGACTATTACTCGCAGCCGCGCGCCCTGTTCCAGTTGATGGCGCCGGCCCAGCAGCAGGTCCTGTTCGAAAACACCGCCCGCTCGCTGGGCGATGCGCCGGAAGAGGTCAAGCGCCGCCACATCGGCAACTGCAGCAAATGCGATCCGGCCTATGGCGCCGGCGTCGCCAAGGCCTTGGGCCTGACGGTCTGATGCACGAAGCCCGGGGCAACCCGGGTTTTTTTCAGGCCTTGCCGGCGGACATTTCCATCAGTGGCCAGCGCGGCTGCACAGCAAAGCTGCCGGCCGCCTTCGCCGGCGTTCCCGCCTGTAGTCGCAGGCAACCGGCCAGCGCGATCATTGCGCCGTTGTCGGTGCAGAATTCAAGTTCCGGATAATAGACGCGGAAGCGCTTGCGTTTTGCCTCCTGATTCAGCGTCGACCGCAACTGTTGGTTAGCGCCAACGCCGCCGGCTACGACCAGTTGCTTGAGGCCGGTCTGCTTCATTGCTTTCAGCGATTTCTTGACCAGCACCTCGACAATGGCTTCCTGAAAAGCACATGCCGCATCGGCCCTGAATTCATCGCCCAATGCTTCCAACTGCTCGCGAACCAGCGTCAGTACCGCCGTTTTCAAACCGGAAAAACTGAAATTCAGGTCATTGGTATGCAGCATTGGCCGCGGCAACTTGTAAATGCCGGGCCTGCCCTGCTCGGCCAGCTTCGACAGCAGGGCGCCGCCGGGATAAGGCAGGCCGAGCAGCTTGGCGCTTTTGTCGAAAGCTTCGCCGGCCGCATCGTCGAGTGTCTCGCCGAGCAGTTCGTACTCGCCGACGGCGGTCACCTGCATCAACTGCGTATGGCCGCCGGAAACCAGTAGCGCGACGAACGGAAAAGTTGGTGGCGCGGCCGACAACAGTGGCGACAGCAGATGTCCTTCGAGGTGATGCACCGGAATGGTCGGCTTGTCGAGCGCCACCGCCAGCGCTTCGGCAAAGGCGCAGCCGACCAGCAAGGCGCCCGCCAGCCCCGGGCCGCGCGTATAGGCTACGGCATCGACATCGGCCAGCGACCGCTTGGCGTTGGCCAGCGCTTCGCGCAACAGCGGCACGACCCGGCGGATATGATCGCGCGAAGCCAGTTCCGGCACGACGCCGCCGTACTCGGCGTGCATCATGACTTGCGAATGCAGAGTATGCGACAAGAGTCCGGCAGCACTGTCGTAGAGCGCAATACCGGTTTCGTCGCAGGAGGATTCAATACCGAGGACTAGCATCGGCGCGCATTTTACCACTTGAGACAAAAGGGATTTCTGCCATATACTGCTTGGCTTTCCGCGACCATGCGGATGCTAATTTGCGCGCACCGCCGTTTACTTGACCTGGCGGGCGCCTGACGGGAGGGGGTGATTTTTATGCCGAACATTCGTGTCAAGGAAAACGAACCATTCGAGGTGGCGATTCGCCGCTTCAAGCGCACTGTCGAAAAGACGGGCCTCCTGACCGAGTTGCGCGCTCGCGAGTTTTACGAAAAGCCCACCGCCGAGCGCAAGCGCAAGGCGGCCGCCGCCGTCAAGCGCCAGCACAAGCGCCTCCGCAGTCTGACCCTGCCGCCGAAAATGTACTGATCGAAACTGTTCAGTGAAAATGGAAGCCGCCCGCCACACAGCAGGCGGCTTTTTCGTTTGAGAAAAGCCAAATGAACCTCAAGACACGTATTACCGAAGACATGAAAGCGGCCATGAAGGCCAGGGAAACAGCACGGCTGAACGCGATCCGCCTGCTGCTCGCCGCCATCAAGCAGAAGGAAGTCGATGAGCGTATCGAACTCGACGACAACGCCGTTATCGCCGTCATCGAAAAGCTGACCAAACAACGCAAGGACAGCGTCACCCAGTACGAAGCGGCCGGCCGCCAGGAGCTGGCCGACGGCGAAAAATTCGAGATCGCGGTTCTCGCCGCCTACCTGCCAGAGAAAATGAGTGCTGCCGATACCGCTGCCGCCGTTGCTGCGGCAGTCGCCGAAACCGGCGCCAAGGGGCCGACCGACATGGGCAAGCTGATGGCCTTGCTCAAGCCGCGCCTGACCGGCAAAGCCGACATGGCGGAAGTATCGAAACTGGTCAAGGCCGCGCTTGCCGGCTAAGCGAGCGTGATCCCGGACTCCTTCATCCAGGACCTGCTGGCGCGGGTCGACATCGTCGATCTGGTCGACAGCTACGTCCCGCTGAAAAAGTCAGGGGCAAATTATGCCGCCTGCTGCCCTTTCCATAACGAAAAATCGCCGTCGTTCACGGTCAGCCCGACCAAGCAGTTTTACCACTGCTTCGGCTGCGGGGCGAACGGCACGGCGATTGGCTTTGTCATGGAATACCAGGGACTGGGCTTCATCGATGCTGTCAAGGAACTGGCCAGCCGCGCCGGCATGCAGGTATCGGAAAGCGAGGGGCGCAGCTTCAGCGATGAAAAGCCGGGCCAGACACGCGCCCTGATCGACGTCATGGCCCGCGCCGCGCAGTACTACAAGGATCAGCTCAAGGCCTCGCCACGCGCCATCGAATATTGCCGGAAACGCGGGTTGACCGGAGAAGTCGCCGGCCGCTTCGGTATGGGTTATGCGCCGGAGGGCTGGCAGAACCTGCAGGCGATATTCTACGATTACGACGCCGATGAACTGAAAACAGTTGGCCTCGTCATCGAGAATGAAGCGGGTCGTCGCTACGATCGTTTCCGCGACCGCCTGATGATCCCGATCATCAACCAGAAAGGTGACATCATCGCCTTTGGCGGGCGCATCATCGATCACGGCGAGCCGAAATACCTGAACTCACCGGAAACCCCACTCTTCGAGAAAGGGCGCGAACTGTTCGGCCTGCCGCAGGCACGCCAGGTACTACGCGAAACCAATACTGCGATCGTCACCGAGGGCTACATGGACGTCATTGTGCTGGCCCAAAATGGCGTCGGCAATGCCGTCGCGACGCTCGGCACGGCGACCACGGCGACCCACGTAAATAAGCTGCTGCGCCAGGTCGACCGCGTCGTTTTCTGTTTCGACGGTGATAATGCCGGGCGCAAGGCTGCCTGGCGCGCGTTGGAAAACGCGCTCGAAGCGCTGGCCGATAACAAGCGCCTCGCCTTCGTCTTTCTGCCACAGGAAGATGACCCGGACAGCTACATCCGTGCCAATGGCAAGGAAGCATTCGAGCGTCTGGTCAAGCAGGCGATGCCGCTTTCCGACTTCCTGCTGCGCGAACTTGCCCAGCGCTGCGACCTGACCAGTTCAGAAGGCAAGGCCCAGTTGATTTACGAAGCCAAGCCGCTGCTGCTCAAACTGCCGACGCCGCTGCTACGCCTGCAACTGGTCAAGCGCCTGGCCGAAGCCAGCGGCTTTGCCCAGAGCGAGGTCGAACGCCTGTGCGAACTGAAATCCTACACGCCCGCCGCGCCGGCCAGGGCGAGGCGCCCGGCGCCGTCGCTCTCCCGCAACCTGCTGCGCATCGTCCTGCACAAGCCGGTGCTGGCCAGGGCATTGCCGGTGGGCCGCCTGCCGGACACGCCCGAGCGCCCGCTCCTGATCCTTCTGCATGATCTCGTGGCGGCCCATCCGGATGCCCCAGGTTATGCGTATCTGCGTGAGCAGATGCGTGGCCGGCCAGAAGCGGGACTGGTGGAAGCTTTCGCTTCGGAACTTCTTGACCATCCGTTTGACGAAGGTGAAGCAGAAGCAGAGTTTGACGCAATACTCGAGAAAATGCAGGAAGGCGATCAGAAGCGCGCTTTTTCCGAGTTGCAGGCCAGGGTGCAGAAACTTGGGGTCACCGGGCTGACGCCGGAGGAAAAGCGGGCCTATATCGACATTATCGGCAACCGGGGAAATCGAAGCTAAGTTATGGTATAATTTACGGTTTTCTCCAATTACATGGATCGTAGTCATGATCAAGGCAACAGACACTGTCAAGGAAGCCCCAAAGGCTCGTATCAGTAAGGCCAAGGAGAAGGCCGCAGAAAAGGCGCTGCTCCAGGGCGCACTGACCGAAACTCCCGCCCCCCTTGACGCCGAAGCGCGCAAGACGCGCCTGAAAAACCTGATCAAGCTGGGCAAGGAGCGGGGATTTCTCACTTACGCCGAAATCAACGACCACCTGCCGGATGACGTCGTCGATGCGGAAAGCATCGAAACGATCATCTCGACCTTTAGTGACATGAGTATCCAGGTCTTCGATGAAGCCCCGGCAGCCGAAGACCTGCTGATGTCCGATACGGCGACCGTGGCGGCCGATGACGAGGAGGTCGAGGAGCAGGCGGAACAGGCCTTGTCTACGGTCGACTCCGAATTCGGACGCACTACCGATCCGGTGCGCATGTACATGCGCGAAATGGGTTCAGTCGAACTGCTGACCCGCGAAGGCGAGATCGAGATCGCCAAACGTATCGAGGATGGCCTCAAGCACATGGTTCAGGCCATCTCAGCCTGCCCGACGACGATCGCAAATATCATCGAGATGGCGGCGAAGGTCGAAGCCGATGAAATGCGCATCGACGAACTGGTTGATGGGCTGATCGACCTCAACGCCACCGTATCTGCACCCAATGCGGACCTGCCGGAAGATATCGAGGAGGAGGAAGAAGAGAGCGACGAAGACAGCGATGGCGGCGCCGGCGCCGTATCCGCTTCGATGCTGCGACTGAAGACTGATGCCCTGGAGCGCTTTGCCACCATCCAGGCCCTGCATGTCCGGATGCAGAAGTCACTGGTCGGCAAGGGTTCGCAGGACAAGACCTACCTCAAGATCCGGCAGCAGATTACCGACGAGCTGATGAACATCCGCTTCACTTCGCGCTCGATCGAGCGACTCTGCGACAGCGTGCGCGGCATGGTTGAACTGGTGCGCGGCTCGGAACGCAAGATTCAGCAAATCTGCGTCGACAAGGTCAAGATGCCACGCGCGCATTTCATCCAGGTTTTTCCGGGCAGCGAAGTGAATCTCGACTGGGTCGATGTCGAGATCGCCGCGGCACCCAAGACCTACGTCGCCATCCTGACCCGCAACGCACCCGCGATCAAGGAAGAGCAGAAAAAGCTGCTCGCCCTGCAGGAACACATCGGCATTCCGCTCAAGGATCTCAAGGACATCAACAAGCAAATGTCTACCGGCGAGGCCAAGGCCCGGCGCGCCAAGCGCGAAATGACCGAGGCCAACCTGCGCCTGGTCATCTCGATCGCCAAGAAATATACCAATCGCGGCCTGCAGTTCCTTGATCTGATCCAGGAAGGCAACATCGGCCTGATGAAAGCGGTGGACAAGTTCGAATACCGTCGCGGCTACAAGTTCTCGACCTACGCCACATGGTGGATTCGCCAGGCGATCACCCGTTCCATCGCCGACCAGGCGCGGACCATCCGCATTCCGGTGCACATGATCGAGACGATCAACAAGATGAACCGGATCAGCCGTCAGATTCTGCAGGAAACCGGCGCCGAGCCTGATCCGGCGACGCTGGCCAAGAAGATGGACATGCCCGAGGAGAAGATCCGCAAGATCATGAAAATTTCCAAGGAACCGATCTCGATGGAGACCCCGATCGGTGACGATGACGATTCTCATCTCGGCGACTTTATCGAGGACCAGCACACCCTGGCCCCGGCCGACGCGGCGATGTACTCGAGCCTGCGCGGTGTAACCAAGGATATTCTGGATACGCTGACCACGCGCGAAGCCAAGGTTCTACGCATGCGCTTCGGCATCGAAATGAACACCGACCACACGCTGGAGGAAGTTGGCAAGCAATTCGACGTCACCCGTGAGCGCATCCGCCAGATCGAGGCCAAGGCTCTGCGCAAGCTGCGACACCCGAGCCGATCGGACAAGCTGCGCAGCTTCATCGACAGCAGCGGCAACTAACTTGACGGGCCTGTAGCTCAGTTGGTCAGAGCAGAGGACTCATAATCCTTTGGTCCAGGGTTCAAGTCCCTGCGGGCCCACCAGTAAATCAAGCAGCAGGCCAGTTCATCGGCCTCTTGCTCCACGCACCACCGTCTTCAGAAAGGAGTTTCAAATGCACACTTCCGAGGTTTATGAGTACCTGAAGAAACACGGCCAACTGCTGGACCTTGAGATTGCGGCGGCCACCGGCATTTCTCTGGATGAGGTGCGGACATCCCTTTCCGAACTGTCGGCGCAGGGCGATATTTCCCGGTGCAGCGTCACTAGTTACGCCAGCGGCACGCCCGTGGAAGGCTTCCAGTGCCGGATTGCCGGGTATATTCCGCGCCCCGCACCCGGCAGGAAGCCGGGGGTTACTCCGAAGGCAACCACGTAACCGATGCGGTCAGGCAGTTGAGCCAGCATGAAGCCATCCTTCGGGGTGGCTTTTTGCTTTATTGGCCCAGGATTACCATCCGATCCCATGACCATCGAAATCGCCAAAGAAGCCCCATGCACAAGCTGATCATAGCCCCGTTTATTGCCTACCTCACCAGGCTTCGCTTTCCGGTCCTGTTCGGCATTACCGCCGTGCTGTTCGTTCTCGACTCTTTCATCCCGGATATGATTCCTTTCGTGGATGAGATCCTGCTGGGTCTGGGTGCGGCACTTCTGGGGAGTTGGAAGAAGCGAAAGGACTCGAACCCGCCAAACGATCAGTCTGGTCAATAGGGGCAGCCAAGGCACTGCTGCAACCGTACACAGGCAGACACACATTGTTGCAAGCCGTTACTTGAGTTGCCGCAGTTGGACCGGTATCTTGCATTCATGCGCTGACCAGACATCAGCCTAGACGGCCACCTCTCCCCCTCCCCCTGAGCCGGCCGTCTTGAAAGCCTCGCACTCCCCCCTAGTGCGGGGCTTTCGCCTTATTGGGCTACCCCCTGTCTTTCAGAAGATCGTTGCGCTGAAACGCGATACAGAATGAAGAAGCGGTATTGGCCACCTGCGGTTCGGTATTCTGCTGGCAAGAGCCAAGTACGCTTCCGGCTGCATCGGCCGCCGATCCAATGCTCAGCATGGAATATTTGCTAGCCACCGAGCCGTCGGCTTCAACATCGATAGTCACGTAAACTTCATGCATTCCCACCCTTGGTCTGGATCAGTTCCCGTCGCTCCCAACTTTTGCTCGCGCCAGAAGCGGTGCAACAAGGTCCATGGGCAAGGGAAACACGATAGTGCTGTTCTTGTCCGCGCCGATCACCGTAAGGGTTTCCAAATAGCGCAGCAAAATTGCCTGGGGTTCTTGGGCGAGTATTTGTGCAGCCTGAAATAGCTTTTCAGATGCCTGCAATTCTCCTTCAGCGTGAATCACTTTGGCACGCCGCTCGCGTTCCGCCTCGGCTTGCCTGGCGATCGCCCGAATCATTGATTCGGTCAGGTCCACTTGCTTGATCTCGACATTGGAAACCTTGATTCCCCAAGAGTCGGTTTGTGCATCCAGGGCTTGCTGAATGTCCGTATTGAGCTTCTCGCGCTCGGCCAGCATGTCGTCCAGTTGGTGCTTGCCCAATACAGAACGCAGCATCGTCTGTGCCAATTGGCTGGTGGCGTTGAGGTAGTCGACGACCTGAATGATCGCCTTTTCCGGATCGATGACGCGTAAATAGACGACCGCGCTGACTTTTACCGAAACGTTGTCACGTGAAATGACATCCTGCGTTGGCACCTCCAGAACCACCGTACGCAGATCCACCCTGACTGCCTTCTGTATCACCGGGATGATGATGACAAGCCCTGGGCCCTTCACCTTCCAGAAGCGACCCAAGGTGAAGACAACGCCACGTTCGTACTCACGGAAAATGCGGATTGCCGAAGAGAAGAACAAGGCGGACGCCAAAACCGTAAAGCCGAGCGCAAACCAACTGAGGTCCAGGAGCATTTTGTGTTTCCTTTGTTCTGAGGTAGTTCAGCGGCGCGGGGCTCGAGAACTGCCGCCACTGCCGGTAGTCGATCGACCCCGTATTCGATAGAGTATCAGGTAATTACAAGTTCCTTGCCTTCTTGAACCAGTAGCTGTGATTGGGCACCAGCGCTCAGCGCTTAGCGGGAACACCGCCCCTGACACCTGGAAGGCTTTCGCCAAAGGCTGTGGGCCAAGGCGGAACTACGGAAATGCCGTAAGGGAATCCCTTTCGGAACTGTCGGCGCAGGGCGACATCTCCCGGTGCAGCGTCCCAGTTACGCCAGCGGCACGCCCGTGGAAGGCTTCCAGTGCCGGATTGCCGGGTATATTCCGCGCCCCGCGCCCGGCAGGAAGCCGGGGGTTACTCCGAAGGCAACCACGTAACAACTGGTGCCGCGCGGATAAGCAGGCCTGAGGCCATCCTTCGGTGTGGCTTACTGTTTTTTTTGGTCGGTTCACTCCCGTTTGGCGCGGATCCGCCGGGCCGCCCGAATTGCCATGGGCGCAAGCAGCAACAGTCCGCCAGGAAGGACAATTGCGGCAATCCAGAACAAAGTGGTGCGAATTAGGCTCATGGGATGCATTCTCCCATTTGGATGTCAGGCGCCGCGTGAGATCGATCACGGTCAACACGAATCTGTGACTCAGGTGATACAGGCAAGGGCAATTTTTCATGCACGCCTTTCGCCTTTATCGCGCGGTGTCGGAAACTTATTGCCAATAAGGCGACTGACACGCACTGTTGCAATCCGTCACTTGTGTTGACGAGGTTGCGCAGGTATCTTGAACTCATGCATTGATCCCCCGTCAGCCCGAGCGGCCCACCTCTCCCCCTTCCCCGACACTGTCCGTCTTGAATGCCTCGTACTTCCTCCGGTGCTGGGCATTCGTTCTATTTGTCGGCAGTTGCATTCCGCGACATTTTCTCCGGCCGTTCCACCTTTCGCGCTAACATTACCGCGCTGGCCCGGGTAATCAGGACAGGCACTCAACTTCGCACCAGCCGAATAACCTCAAGGCAACTGATCAAACCATGCTCGACAATTTGACGCCCTTTCTTCTGCAATGGGCGCTTTCGGCGCTCACGCTCTGGATGGCAAGCCACGTGTTTGGTGGTATCCGCTTCGCCAATACCTCGTCGTTAATCGTCTCTGCGCTACTGCTTGGGTTCGTGAATGCAGTCATAAGACCCATCCTAATCGTTCTCACGCTGCCATTGACGGTGATCACCCTTGGCCTGTTCCTTCTGGTCATCAATGCGCTGATGTTGCTGTTGGTATCGGCCGTGGTTCCGGGTTTCAAGATCTCCGGGTTCTGGACGGCTTTCTTCGCTGGCATATTCATCGCAGTCCTGAGCTTGGCGCTGGGGGCGCTGCTGCCTGGCAACGAGGCATCGTGGTATCGAATTCCGCACACTCAAGGAAACACTGTGTGGCTCTGAATTCCCGGTCCGTTCTGTCTCTGCCCAGGGACATGGGTTGGAATCCGACCTGCCCCATGGGTGGCAATCCAGAATGGCCCGCATCTGCCTACGACGAGAGGAGATAGATTCATGCCGATAGCTCATTGGTGTATCTTGGCCGTATGCCTTTTGCCGGTGCTGACCATAGGTCTGGCGAAGGCTGCCTCGGTTCTGGCGAGAGGCAGGAATGGCGAGCATTATGACAACAAGCACCCGCGCGAATGGGAGGCTCGCTTGACCGGTTGGCAGCAGCGTGCCCATGCGGCCCAGGCGAATGGGTTTGAGGCTCTGCCCTTGTTCATTGCCGCTGTAATTTTGGCGCAGCAGGCGCACGCGGATCAGGATCGTATCGATGCCCTGGCACTGTGGTTTGTTACCGCCCGCATCGTCTATGTCATTGCCTATCTGATGAATCTTGGCACGCTTCGCTCACTGGTGTGGGCGGCCGGCTTCGCTGTAAGCGTTGCCATTCTCGCCATCGCTTGAACGGTCCCGCGCAGGCTTGCTGGCTGTCGGCCCGCAATCGCCGGCAGCGCACCGGCAATTCAAGGCTTTGCCATCACCATGATTTCCATGCAATTGGGTCCAGCCTGGAACGGTGATTGAGGCAACCAGATCACCTTAGGCTCTACTGCCCGGGCCGCTGCTGGGATTTATCGGGCCTTATCCTCCTCGGCGACCGAATTCCGCAGTTGCGGCAATGGTGGCGATCCTGGCTACCCCGTTGGGCTTCCTCGACGACAAAGATCGAAAGATTGTTCAGGCGATAAGGCAGGACCACGCCAAGCCAATCGACAGATGATCCCATTTTATTTAGAAGGGCATAAGACACGGCCTCGCCAGATCCGTACTCGGGCAACTCACCACAGAGTAGGGGTGCTTTGCGGATGATTCGACATCCGCGCCGAGCGCTCGGAAACATGCCGAATCAGCGGGCCGACCGTAGCCGCCCTGGATATTCACCAACGAACTCCCTCTGCCGTCGGTGCAATCTCCTTTCCAGCCTGCGGAAGATCGATCGCACCGCGGAGCAACTCACTGGGCCTGACGCTGCCTCGAAAATCCGCGTTAAGCTCCTGTCCCAGGCAAGCGGCGACTGCTCGTTTCAGGCATCGTCACAATTCGGGGTGCCTAGTTGGCTTTCTTGGCAGCTTTCTTGGCCACCTTCTTGGCCTTCTTGGCCTGCGTGGCGGCTCGCCTCGCTTCCTTCTTGGCCTGCCTGGCGGCCTGCTTGGCTGCTTTGCTGGCCTGTCTGGCTTCCATCTTTTCCTGCTTAGCGGCTTGCTTGGCTGCCTTCTTGCTCACCTTGGCCTCGGTAGCCTCATCCGCCATTGCAGCGCCAGACGGTGCCGGCTTGCCAAGCGGCTGGGTAATCTTCGCGGCCTTGGCCTTAGCCAGTGCGTCAGAAAGCACCTTCTCGTTCTGCTCCTTCGTCTCGTCGAGATCGCTTCCAACCGGTGTCGACGACTTTGCTGCAATCGGTGCACTTTCAACCTTGGCCTTGATCTGTGCCGGTTCCGGAGTGACTACCGCGGCTGGCTTGGCTGCGGCTGGCTTGGCTGCGGCTGGCTTGGCTGCGGCTGGCTTGGCTGTTGCGGGTGGCGTCGCTGCTACGGCTGGTGTCGCTGCTGTGGCTGGCGTGGGGGTAACGGTAGGCTTCGCTGCGGGGGTTTCCGGTTTCAATTCTTCAGACATCTGCCTCTCCTCAAGAAAAAATAGACAACCCGCATGTTAGCAATTTCAGATGCAATTGGTGCGAAGTATTGGCGAGTAAAATGTTTATGACTTCAAAAAGCCGAGACACGACATGACACAGGACGAACTTAAGATTGCAGTTGGAAAGGCGGCGGCCGACCATGTGGCCGAGAATTCCCCGGAAGGCTGCATCATCGGCGTTGGTACCGGATCGACCGCGAACTGCTTCATCGATGCCCTCGCCACTTTCCGTACGCGCTTGAAGGGCGCGATTGCCAGTTCGGAAGCCACGAAAAGACGACTCGAAAGCCATGGTATCGTGGTATTCGATCTGAATGACATCGACGATCTTCCGTTCTACGTCGACGGTGCCGACGAGATCGATGCCGGCCTGAACATGATCAAGGGTGGCGGTGGCGCACTGACGCGGGAGAAGATCGTCGCGGCGGTCGCGCGGAAGTTCATCTGCATCGCCGACGGTTCAAAGGCGGTGGCGACGCTGGGCAGGTTTCCCCTGCCGGTCGAGGTCATTCCGATGGCTCGCGCTTACGTCGCCCGTGAATTGACCAGACTGGGAGGCGATCCGGTGCTGCGCGAGGGCTTCATCACTGACAATGGCAACGTCATTCTCGATGTCAGGGGTCTAGTCATCATCGACCCCAAGGGTCTGGAATCAGAAATCAACCAGATGGCCGGCGTCGTCACCAATGGCCTGTTCGCCATCCGCCCTGCCGACTTGCTGCTGCTCGGTAGAGCCGAGGGTGTCAAGAGCATTTTCTGATTCGCCGGTAAGCAGACTGTTGCGGTCGACGGCCAGGAAAGGGCAATTTTCCAAGACAAGAGTTCCCGCCGCGGCGAGAACTCTTGCCACCGATCCTGTTCTCAGGCTGGTGGCGGAACGTAACCCTGAATCTGGTCGGCCCCAGCGCCAAAAAAGTGCTTCTCCAACTGTTCCGCAAGATACTTGCGGTGGAGGGCATCCACCAGATTGAGCCGGTTTTCGTTGATTAGCATGGTCTGCAGCTTGATCCATTGCTGCCATGCCTCCTTCGAGACATTCTCGAAAATTCGCTGGCCAAGTGCTCCCGGGTAGGGCGGAAAATCGAGACCTTCGGCCTCGCGTCCAAGCTTGATGCAATTGACGGTTCGTGCCATCTGTTACTCCATAGCTAACTGCGTGTTGAATCATGAATTCGCTGACAGGCTGGCCAAATCGCCCGCCCGCCCAACAGGAAAAAGGTTCGCGTTCGTCGACCGTGCCTGACTGACCGCGTTGCGAGGCGAAAATCTTACCACCGGAAGTCATTCTGACCGAAAGCTGGCCAGCCGGCTAGACCTGCAATCGGGTCCGCCTGTCGCGGCCATTTCTCGTTGCCCTCAACTCACCACACCACCCGTGTGTCTCGCTACGCCGACGGTTTTGCCTGGATCTGATTCAGGCCGGGAACGGTTTTCAGCTATACAGGTCGGTATTTGCCTCATAATGCGCGGTCGCTAACTGAAAATGGAGGGCAATACATGGCAACTGAAAGCGAGAAGGGGACCCCCGAGGTCACCAAGGATGAATCGGCAACCGCGTCTTCCAACCCCCCCGCAGCTGCGGTGACGAAACAGGCCGCTGCAACCAAGGCAACCAAGCCAGCGGCGAGCGCTGCAACGAAGTCAGCAGCGTCAAAGAATGCCACGCCAACGGCAAAAGACAAGGAGGCACTAGCGAAAGCCTCGCATGGCGCCGTGAAGGCCAAGGTAGCGCTGACGAAGGCAGCCGAGGATGCGGTAAAGGCCATCAAGGCATCCCGCAAGGAAGCCACGCAATTCATCGGCAGGGGCAGCGGCGAGGAGGTGTCGGATGAAGGCACCGAGAAGCACAAGCACATGAAGGCAGGCGAATACGAGAGGGCACTTGCAGGCCTGCAAGTGGAAATGGTCAAGCTCCAGGAATGGATCAAGTACAAGAAGCTCAAAGTCGTCGTGATTTTCGAAGGGCGCGATGCGGCCGGCAAGGGCGGCTGCATCAAGCGCATCACGGAAAGCCTGAGCCCGCGCGTCACGAGACTCGTCGCATTGCCAGCGCCGACCGAGCGCGAGAAGAGTCAGTGGTATTTCCAGCGCTACGTGCTGCACCTGCCGGCAGCCGGCGAAATGGTCCTCATGGATCGCAGCTGGTATAACCGTGCCGGGGTCGAGAAGGTGATGGGCTTCTGCACCCCTGACGAACACAGCGAGTTCCTGCGCAGTTGCCCGCAATTCGAGCGCATGCTGGCCCGTAGCGGCATTATCTTGATCAAGTACTGGTTCTCGATCAGCAACGACGAGCAGGAACGACGCTTCAGGAAGCGCATCTACCACCCGACCAAGCACTGGAAGCTGAGCCCGATGGATCTGCAGTCGCGCGCGCGTTGGGTCGAGTATTCGAAGGCCAAGGACGAGATGTTCGCCCATACCGACATCAAGCAGGCGCCGTGGTATGTGGTGCACGGGGATGACAAGGAGCGCGCGCGCCTGAATGTCATGACCCACCTGCTGAGCCTGATCGACTACGAGGATCTTACGCCGGAGCGCATCGAACTGCCGCCGCGTCAGGAGGACCAGGGTTATGTGCGGCCGCCGATGTCGGACCAGACCTTCATACCCGAAATCTTCTGATCGAGTATCTCCGCGACCGGGACCTGTTCCGGTCGCCCTTTATCCCGGGTGGTTGCGCATCCACCCGGGTACCGTACGCAAAATTTGGAAAGCCGCGCCCGCACCCGTCGGAAACTGGTGAACAGTTCGCTTCCGTTTCCGAAGGCAATTAAGCGTATCGCGCTTCACACGACTGCGCGATCAATCCACGGCAAAACCGCTCCCGGCATGGCATATCGGCGCCGACGCACGCTTGTGGCTGGCCCTGCGGCGCCTTGCTACTGAATGCGATAAGAAGAGTCCTGCCGCGAAAGACGTTGGCCTAAGGTATTACCGACCGGAACCAAGCGACAACTCGGGCAAGACTCGATACTCACCACATCTCAAGAAGGGTTGCCGGTCTTTTCGGTTTCCTTGCTGACCTTTGCTTCCTTAGCCGCTTTCGCCTTTTCGGCCGTCCGCTCCTTGGCTAACTGAGCCGTCGAGAGTTTGCCGTGGTCGCCCTTCGCCTTCGAGGCTTCCTTTCCGGACGCATCCTTGGCCGGCGCCACCTTTGCGTCTCTTGTTATCACCGTCCTGGGTTCCTTTGCCAGGTCGATCTTGAGTTCTTTCTCCAGGCGCTCGCAGATCGTTCGCAGGACCTTGACTCGGGCGAAGTACTTGTCATTCGACTCGACAATCGTCCACGGTCCGGTGCCCGTACTGGTACGATCGACCATGTCGCAGACCGCCTCGTGATATGCCCCGGCCTTCTCCCTATTGCGCCAGTCTTCCTCGGTGATCTTGAAGCGCTTGTGCTCGACCTGGGCGCGCTCCTCGAAGCGCCTGAGTTGCTCCTCGTCAGTTATCTGCAACCAGAACTTGACGATGATGCCACCAGCACGCCAGATGTCATGCTCGAAATCGTTTATTTCGGCATAAGCGCGCAGCCAGTCGGCCTGGCTGCAGAATCCCTCTACCCGTTCAACAAGCACCCGGCCGTACCACGTGCGGTCGAAAATCGTAACGCGCCCGAGGCGCGGCATTCGCCGCCAGAATCGCCACAAATAGGGCCGCGCCCGCTCCTCCTCGTTCGGTGCCGCGATCGGGATGATCTGATATTGCCGCGCATCCATCGCCGACATCACCCGTCGAATGGCACCGCCCTTGCCAGCCGCGTCTGAACCTTCGAATGCGAGAATCAGAGCGCGCTTCTTGAACTCGGGATGGCGCATCAGTTCCGCCAGCCGTCCCTGCCATGTCGCGAGTTCGGTCTCGTAGTCCTTCTTCGGCGTACTTTGTGTCATGTCCAGCGCACTCAGCACGTCGAGAGTATCGAACCGCGGTGAGAACGGTGGCGCCACCGGGGACGTTTGTGGTCGGTTGTCGGCCAGGCGCTTCTGAAGCGATTCGAGAATTGTCCTGCCGACGGTCAGCGACCGATAGCGGTCGTCCGCCCCCTCGACAATGATCCAGGGTGCCCAAGGCGTGCTTGTCGTACGTAGCAGATGTCCCGCCACCGCAAGCATTTTGTCATAGGTCTTCAGCCGATCCCAACTCGCCTTGGTCACCCGCCAGCGGGTCAGCGGATTCGCTTCGATCGACGCCAGGCGCTCACGTTGTGCATCCTTGGAGAGATGTATCCAGAACTTGAGCACCAACGCTCCCTCGTTGACCAGCATCTCCTCGAAGCGGTTGAGTTCATCCATGCGCTGGTCAAAATCGGATCGCGAAAGACCACCGGCAATCCGATCGGCAACTGGCCATGAATACCACGAACCCGCCGCAATCCCGATTCGCCCCTTCTTCGGTAGAGCCCGCCAGAAACGCCACATCGACGGATGCTGCCGCTCTTCCTGCGTTGGCGCGGAAAAGGTGCGCGTAGACATGTAGCGCGGATCCATCCACTCGTAGAGGCTATTGATTGTGTCACCCTTGCCCGCCCCATCGACGCCACTAATCAGGATGATGACCGGAAAGGTACCGTTTTCGCGCAATTTCTCCTGTGCTTCGAGCAGCCCCGCGCGCAACTTGGGTACCTCAACCTTGAACGTTTCCTTGTCGATCTTGTGACCGAGCATTGCCGATTCAAACATTTCCAGTCTCCTCTTTCAAGTTACCCAAAAAGACCGATTGGTGCTAAGAAAGCCAACCGTCCTTCCTCAAGTTCCGGTCCGCCCTGCCGCCAACCCATTTTTGCTGCGTGAGTATGGCGCTACTTGAGACTATAAGAAAGCCTTGCCTCACCCGCATGTCGAAAAATCCCATGACTGCGTCGTCGCGCAGATCGCTTCGATCCTGCCGCCGGAGGGCGTCGTGGCGTTGGTCGACTGCTCGGACTGTGCCGTCATTGGCCGCATTGATTCGGTGCGCCAGGTCACTGAGCTTCACCCGGGTCCACAAGTTCTTACCATAACTACCTGACTGTAAGAAAACTTTCCGTCAGGATCTTTGGCATCTGCTTATGCAATGGCCCTGTTCCATTAATCTTGTCCAAAAATCATAATCGTGCTTAGAATGCAGTCGCGGAAAGTCTAGTATCCTGATTCATGCTTGTGCGAACGGAGGGTAGCCATGCTTGGTATTCTGGGAATTCTCGTTTCACTTCTGCTGCTGATTTTCCTCGCCTATCGCGGCTGGAACGTCATTCTGATCGCGCCAATCTGCGCGCTGGCGGGCCTCCTGATCGGAGATCCGGGGGCGCCTGTCTTGGCAACCTATACCCAGGTCTTCATGCCGGCCCTGGGCAACTACCTGATCAAGTTCTTCCCCCTCTTCCTGCTTGGTGCCGTCTTCGGAAAGCTGATGGACGATTCGGGGTGCGCCCGGACCATCGCGCACAAGATCGTCGAGTGGACCGGCAAGGAGCGCGCGATCATCGCCATCGTCCTCGCCTGCGGCGTGCTCACCTATGGGGGCGTTTCGCTGTTTGTCGTCGCCTTCGCCGTGTTCCCAGTCGCCATCCAGATGTTCCGTGAGGGCAACCTGCCAAAGCGCCTTATTCCCGCGACCATCGCACTCGGTTCCTTCACTTTTACCATGTCGGCGCTTCCCGGTTCCCCGGCGATCCAGAATGCCATCCCGATGCCTTACTTCCACACCGATGCATTCGCTGCGCCCGGCTTGGGGATCATCGCCGGCGTCATGATGTTCGCCTTGGGCAGCCTCTGGCTCATGATGCGGGCGCGGCGCGCACAGGGCGCCGGCGAAGGTTTTGGCGCCGAGGGGCCGGAGACTTCAGCGTCACAGGCGTTGGCGCCGGCGGGAGGGCTCCCATCGTTCGCCGTGGCGATTACCCCGGTCATTCTGGTGCTCGTGATCAACTTCATTTTCAGCAAGTACATCATCGTCGATCTCGACTTCTCCTACTTGGCCACACCCAAGTACGGCAAGACGACCGCCGCGGCGGTCGGTGGCACATGGGCGATCATCGTCGCGATGGTGACGGCCTGTATCGTGCTCATCGCCCTTACCTGGAAGCGTTTCCGGAATGTTCGCCAGTCGCTGAACGACGGTGCCCTTGGCTCGATGCTGCCGATCCTGAACGTCGGCTCGGAAGTCGCCTACGGGGCCGTGATTGCCAGTCTGGCGGCGTTTGCCGTTATCAAGATCTGGCTGATGTCGCTCACCGATAACCCGGTCGTTGGCCTGGCGATCATCGTCAACGTGCTCGCCGGCATAACCGGGTCGGCCTCGGGCGGCATGAGCATTGCACTGCAGGCGGTCGGGCAGCAGTACCTCGAGCTGGCGCAGGCTGCCGGCCTGAGCCCGCAAATTCTGCACCGCGTCGCCGCGCTCGCCTCGGGCGGCCTTGACGCGCTGCCGCACAACGGTGCGGTGATCACGCTGCTCGCCATCTGCGGGCTGAACCACAAGCAGTCGTACTTCGACATCTTCATGGTGGCGGTTGCTTTCCCGCTGCTGGCGATGGTGGCCGTGATCTTCCTCAACGGCATGTTCGGCACTTTCTGAGGGGATGACCGTGCGTACCCTGATCCTGTGTCTTGTCGCGGCGATATCGTTCCTTCCGCCTGCCGGCGTGCAGGCGCAATCGCAGACGAAGGAACTGCGCCTGCTCGCGGCGGAGCTTCCGCCTTATTCCTTCCAGATTCCGCCAGCCAGCGTCGGCGAGACGCCCGGAGTCGACCAGGGCCTTGTGTACGAGGTCGTCACCGAAATGGCTAAACGCGTCGGCCACACCGGGCTGATAGAGTTTATCCCCTGGGGCGAGGCGCAACGCATTGCAAGGACGCAGCCGAACATCGGCATCCTGGCGCTGACGCGAACGCCCGAGCGGGAGAATCAGTACCGTTGGCTGGTCAGGGTCGTCACGGATGACCTGATCCTTGTCGGTGGCCAGGGCGTAGACGTTTCGAGCCTCGACAAGGTCAAGGACCGCCCGGTTGGCGTGCTCGGCCGCTCGGGTGCCGAGGCTCTACTCAGGGAACGCGGCTTCACGCGCATCAAGCCGCAGCCAGAGGAATGGATAAACGCGCGCCTTATGCAGCAGCGCCGGATTGACGCCTGGCTGGCGCCGCGGCTGATGGTAATCTACGCCATGCACGAGGTCGGCGGCAACCTCGAAGCGCTCAACTTCGGCGAGATCGTGCGCAAGAGTGAAATTTACCTCGCCGCCTCCAAGGACTTGCCCGATGCCGAGGCCCAGAAGTGGGAAAGAGCGTTTGAGGCGGTAAAGGCCGACGGCACCTACCAACGCATCGCGGACGAATACAACCGCCTGAAGATCGTGCCGATTCCCGACGAGATGCGGTTGCGCTTCAGCCAGCCTGTCTGGGAGGGCAGGTAGGGCGTGCGGCCCGGCCCTCAACAGCCGATCACCTTGAATTCCACCCGGCGGTCGAGCGCATCGCTGGCGTCGTCGCGGCCGTTGCCGACCATTGTTTGTTTGGACCCGACACCGTTGGCGATCATCCGCTTGGCGAGTGCGGGTGACGCCCCTTCCAGACGCGATTTCACGTATTCCGCCCGTAATAGTGACAATCGTTCGTTCAAGGGTTCCGGGCCGGTCGGACTGGTATGGCCCGTCACTTCCAGGCATTTGCCGCCGCTCGATGTTTGTGCGGCAATGGTCTTCAGCCAGACCGGATACGGGCCGCTCAGTTTCGGGTCCTGCACGAAAGCGGTCGAGCCGGGCCGGAACAGGAACTTGACGGCAAGGCGCCGGTGTTCGAGGCCATAGTCGACGATCTTGGCGAAGGCCGTTTCCGCCTGTTGCTGGCGCCCTAGCTTCCAGTTGGCGAGATAGATGCCGTTGAGGACGCGGAACTGATTTCCCGCCGGCGTTGACAGGGCGCTCTTGTAGAGATCAAGCGCCTCCTGGTAGCGCCCCATGTCGTAGGCCTCGATGGCCTCGGCAACCAGCGAGGCGGCAACGATGCGGTCGAGGTACAGCGGGTTGATCGGATCACCGGCCTTGGTGCCCTGGCAGGTCTTGATGTAGCCCTCGGTCGCGGGATCTTCGGACCATGCCGGGGCGTCGCGGAAGAATGCGAGTGGCGTCGGGTCGACGCCCTCGGGCAAGGCGAATGCCAGCCCCTTGCTGACCAGCTTGCCGGTGCGCAGGTCGGCCAGCGCCAGGCAAATCCGGTAGGCCTCGCGCGGCCCCGTGGTCTGCCGCTGCGCGTTGACGCCGGTGAAGGTGCCGATCAGCACCAGCGGGCTCTTGGCGACATTGGCGGCGGAGAATTCCTTGACGTCGAATTGCGGGTACTGTTCGTGCATCATCGTCGTTAGGCGCGCGCCCATCGAGTGGGTGGCGACCGATTGCGTACCGGTCATGCCGTCGATCAACGGGTCGATTACCACGGTGTACCGGGTTTGCACCGGCACCCCCTCGGGCGGCAGCCTGGCGTTTTTGAACAGGGCAGTCGCCGCGCTCAGGACTGCCTTGTCGTATGGCTGCACGGGGGGCGGTGCCGGCGGCGTTGCGGGTGGCTGGACGGCGCTGCTGGCGCCAGGTGCCGCCAAAGTTGGTGGCGCTTCGCCCAGGCTGGCGCAGCCAAAGGCCAGCAGTGCGACGGACAGTGCGGCGATCAATTGCCTGGCGATAGCGGTTTGGCGATAGAGGGTAGTCATTGCTGGCACTCCTTTCTGAATGTGGCTTGCGCTTCGTAAGAAAGCGATTCTCCCAGCTGCATCCGGTAGAGAAGATCGGCGCAGCGCGCGCTGGTTGCGCGTGTCGTTTCGGCGCGTTTGGTGGTTGGTCGCGCCACGGTACGGGGTGGTGCAATGGCCGGTGTGGTTACTTCTGTGGTGGGTGCGGGTTTCGGCGCGGGCTCCCGGGGGGCAATCGTCGCTACCGCTGGTTCGGCTGGCGAGGGCACCGCCAGCGGTGGCACGTGCTCAGCCGGTAGTGGCCTGCGGGCGGGTTCCTGCCGCACGGGTTCGCGTGCCTGGGGGGCGACCACGGCGGGTTCCCGTGATGAGAGGATGAAGAAGGCGGCAGCAGCGACAAGGAGCAGCGCACCGGCAACTGCCATCGTCGTTAACACGCTTGGTGGCCACCAATGCCTTGTCGTTGTGCCACCCGCTAGATCAGCCGGGTCATAGGCCGGGATATTGTCGGACGACTTAACCGGGGTCTGCGGCGCGGCAGGAACAGGTTTGCCGAGGAGATTTTCGAGGTCGGTAATCAGCATGCGCATGCCCTCGAATTCACGCGAGCCATCCCAGTTCGTCAGATCGGCGGCCTGGATCTCGCGAAAACCGGCCGGCGGGCGAACGGCTTCGATCAACACCGGAACCAGCTTGCCCATCCGGTGCCCCTCGGTGGCCTCCTCGTAAACCCACTCGCTTTCGATCGAGCGGGCCGACCACAGGACGATCATGCAGCGCATGTTCTCAAGCGCTTTTTCCAACACGCCGCGCCAGGTTTCGCCGGCCGGAATCCGGCGGTCCCACCAGACCGACCAGCCGACCGATTCCAGCATCGTCGCAACGCGCCGCGCCTGCTCCCGGTCCTGCGCCGTGTAACTCAGGAAGATGTCGGCCATGCCCCCCTCCCGGCAAGGTTGAAAATCAAAAGCCGAAAAACTTTCCAAACGACTGTCCGAACCTGCTTTCGGTAGAATCGCCGATGGAAATTACGTTTCATTTCGCGGTCGACCGTCAATTTCTGTCGATCCGGCAGGCGGTCATTACTCCTTGGGCCAGGTCGGGCATTGCACAGGATGGAGGCCTGGCAACTTTCGTCCCGGGCGAGATGCGAGTGATCCATATTCGGCAACTTTGATCTGGCAGTCAAGGGACCTTGACGCTTGACGGTCGCGCCCATGCGAACTTTCAGAACCCGAGGTATAGCCCGAATCTGCGTCCGCGCGGGATTTCCAGGGGCGTCGGGCAGCGGACTCGACTTGGCCCGGATTGACGAGATCGCGATATTTGTGATAATGGCTTCGCATTAGCTGTCCTTCGCGGAACCTTCTACAGGAGATGGCCATGGAACACGAGGAAGCAAAGCGGATGTCGATGACGCAAAGTTACCTCGACAACGCGTTCAGCGATAGCCTTGCGGACGCCATGCCGAACGATCGAGCCAGGGGCGCCGCGATCGTTATGTCTCGCACTGCCAGATCGTCGAAGGCCGCCGAAACTGGCAATTGTTGCGGATGGCAAGGCAAAGGTTTCGACTCACAAATAGGCTTGCCGAGGAACCGGAGACCCATGGTGGGCCGCGCAGCCGTTGTTGGCAAAATTGATGGGGAACCCAACTGGCTTGATGGAAAGGAGTGCATCGTGCTCGCTTCATCCGATGCGTCGCGGATCGACTTCTGCCTGAAGTTCTGATCCTGTGACGCCGCAATTTCCCTTCATGGTGCTAGTACCCGTCGCGACCGGACGCGAGGCCGCGTTGCGCGCGTTGCTCGACACAATGAATCTGCAGCCTGGGATCGCCGACCCGAACAACTCACTGGTGCCCTTTGGCCAATTCGGGCAGGTACATTTTGCGCGCTTTGCGCTGCTCGACGATGCGACGCTGAATGATTTCGCTGTGCACAGGCGGCCGGCGCCCGAGTTTCCTGTTTATCTGGTTTTCATGGGGGATTGCGACGGCACGGCGCGCGTGTTGCTTGCGGATTTCGCGCAACGCGCGGGTGACGGCCTGCGCAGAATTTTCGCGCATTGCGAGGGCTTTGACCCGGCTGGTGATCTATATGCGTGGCTGGTCGAGCATGATGTGCCGGTTGCCGCCAATTATGTGAATTGGCGTGGCCGCACGGTGCGCGAGGTGCGCGAAGACAGCGCGTTGCAGCATGCGTTGTCCGCGAGGTTGCGGGCAGGCAGATCGCCCGCCAGCGAATGTGCTGAAGCGCTGCGGCACGAAATGGTGCGCTTCGCGCACGACGAGGTGCAAGCTGGCAGGCTGAGATTGACCCGTCCGCAACCCACGCCGCTCGGCTGGCGCATCGCGAACGGACTGCACGTAATCGGGCTCCCACTGGCGGGGATCCTGTTGTCGCCGCTGATTATCCTGGCGCTGCCGTTCGTGCTAATGGTTTTGCGCAAGCGCGAGAAGAGTGATCCGGAATACTGCCCACGCCCCGATCCCGATGCGCTGCAAGCGTTGCGGCTTCTCGAAGATCGCGATGTCACCAACCAGTTTTCGGCGCTGGGCTCGCTCAAGCCGGGACGGTTCCGCCGCTGGCTGGCGTCGGTGATCCTGCTGCTGATCGATTATGCGTGCAGGCATGTGTTCAATCGCGGTCACTTGGGGCGCGTGCGTACGATTCATTTCGCGCGCTGGGTATTCATCGACAACAAGGCGCGCATCCTGTTCACCAGCAATTACGATGGCAGCCACGAGGCCTACATGGATGACTTCATCAACAAGGTGGCGTGGGGGCTGAACCTGATATTCAGCAACGGTATCGGCTGGCCGCGCACCGATTGGCTGATCAAGCGCGGCGCGCGATCCGAGCAACGCTTCAAGTATTACCAACGCCGGCACCAGATTCCGAGCCAGGTCTGGTACAAGGCCTGCCCCGGACTGACACTGGCCGATATGGTGCGCAACCAACGCATACGCGAGGGCATTGAGTGTGCATCGATGTCCGATGCGCAGGCGCTTGCCTGGTTGAGGCTGCTATGAGCACACCGGTGGAAAAAGATCCGTTGGCCCAGGAATGGCAGGAAATACAGGGCCTCTTGCGCTTTGGGTACAGGCATCTGACGCAATCGTGCTTTCTGCTGTTGCGGGTCAAGGATCGTGTTGCGGCGCGTGCCTGGCTCGCGGCGGCGCCGGTTACCAGCGCGATCGCGGCCAAGCCGCTACCCAGGTCCGCACTGCAGATTGCCTTTACCAGCGATGGACTGCGTGCACTGGATGTGGCGCCGGACATCGTCGAAGGTTTTTCGAACGAGTTCATGAACGGCATGAGCGCCGATCCCGGACGCTCGCGCCGGCTCGGTGATATTGCGGCGAACGATCCGGCGAAGTGGGCATGGGGCGCCGGAGAACGTACGCCTCATGTGCTGGTGATGCTCTATGCCTTGCCCGGTGAGTTGGTTGATTTCCAGCGTGACGTCCGGGCACAGTGCCGTGTGGGCTTCGATGAAATTGGCTGTCTGTCGACTGCGGATCTGGATCGTCTTGAACCTTTCGGATTTGTCGACGGCATCTCGCAGCCGGAGGTCGATTGGCGCCGG
The DNA here is from genome assembly GCA_016722705.1 of Candidatus Dechloromonas phosphoritropha. Lineage (NCBI taxonomy): Bacteria > Pseudomonadati > Pseudomonadota > Betaproteobacteria > Rhodocyclales > Azonexaceae > Dechloromonas > Candidatus Dechloromonas phosphoritropha. The sequence continues at coordinate 2,383,858 of JADKGN010000004.1, forward strand.
GAGCGCCCGGCGGTCGACGAGGATCAGTACAGCTACCTGAATTTGTCATGCCTGGGTGAATATGTCCTAGGTTATCCGAATGAGTATGGCGCTTATACCGATCGCCCGTTGCTCGATCCAAAGCGTGCTGGTGCCTCCGCGCTCGCGCGTGCGGAAGATGCGCCGGACAAGGCCGACCTCGGGCGTAACGGCAGTTATCTCGTGATGCGCCAGCTTGAGCAGGATGTGCACGGGTTCTGGCATTATCTTGATGCCCAGGCCGCTGGCGATGCGACGATGCGCGAGCCGCTGGCAGCGGCCATGGTGGGCCGCAACCGCGATGGCACACCGCTGATTGGCTGCCCGGCTGGTGCAGTCGCCAGCGACCCGGTGAAAGCCGAAGACGATCTCAACGGTTTTGATTATCGCGCCGATGCGGAGGGTTTGCAGTGTCCGCTGGGCGCGCATATCCGCCGCAGCAATCCGCGCAATGCCGATCTGCCGGGCGGCAAGTCCTCTTTCATTTCGCGTCTCATACGCACGCTGGGATTCAAGTCGGATCTGCTCGATGCCGATCTCGTCGCCACGACACGCCTTCACCGATTGCTGCGCCGTGGTCGCAAGTACGGTACGCAGATTACCCTCGACGAGGCGCTTTCCGAGAAGCCTGCGCCAAGTGAAACGGGACTGTACTTCGTTTGTCTGGGGGCCAACATCGGCCGCCAGTTTGAGTTCGTGCAGGCGGCATGGATCGCCGGCACGAAGTTTGCGGGATTAGCCAATGAAGGCGATCCGTTGCTCGGGCATCGCCAGCCGGGGCCCGATGGCAGTCCCACGAATGTGTATTCGGTGCCGCAGAGCGACGGAGCCATACAGCGGCTCACGGAAATGCCAGCGTTTGTTACGGTACGTGGAGGCGCATATTTTTTCATGCCCGGCATACGCGCATTGCGCTATCTGGCGACGGCCGGTCTGCCCAGCAGTGTTCCGGCGAGGGAGGTGAATGTGAATTCGAATACCAGTCGTCCGGTGCCGCCCGCCAATAGCGGCTCGCTGCTGCTCGACTGGGTCGCCGATACGTCTTTGTTCCTGATACAAATGCAGCGGCGCATCGATCCGTGGATGCGCCCGGCGTTTGACGCGGTACTGCGCGACCCGGTCGCACGTTTCGTTACGATGTTGATCAACGCTCGACGCACCGACGAAGGCTTGAAGATCGCCGAAGAGCGCCTGCAGCCCGGCGAAGAGGAATATCTCGAGTCGATCATCGCGACATTTCGCAAGCAGATGAGCGGGCTGTGGAAGCCGGGAGGCTTTGAGCGTGGCGGCAACACCAAGACTCAAGGCATTGTCCGCGCCGAGTTCATCGTCCATGACAATCTCCCGGAGCCGCTCCGCCGTGGCATTTTTGCGGTGCGGCGTTCGTATCCGGCGTGGGTGAGGTTTTCCGGACCGGGACCGTATGTCACGCCGGATATCGATGACGTGGGCTTCATGAGCATCAGCGTGAAGCTGATGGACGTGCCTGGCCGCAAGCTCATGGGCGAAGAAAGATTCACACAGGATATGTTCGGTGTGTCGACGCCGACCTTCGTGACCCCAGACACCCGCGCCAATGCGCACCTGCAGGAGTGGAGCGCCAAGGATGCGGCGATCTTTCACTTCCTGAATTTCAGGCGTCCGCACGTGCTGGACTTGATCATGCAGGGGTTGTTCACCAAGACGCAAAGCAGTCCGCTTGAAGCCCCGTACTTCAGTTGCGTGCCTTATCTCATGGGCGAAGGGCAGGCGATGGAGTATTCATTCTGGCCGGTGTCGAAGGAGAAGACCCCGATACCGCGGCTACCGCTGCGCCCGCCTGACGACTATCTGCGCAACGCGATGGTGGCTGCGCTCGCCAAGGGCGATGTCGATCTCGATGTCCGGGTACAGTTGCAGACCGATCCGCATTTGATGCCGATCGAAAATGCCGCCGTGTTGTGGCCGGAACGGCTGTCGCCGCGCGTATCGGTGGCGACCCTGCACATCCCCAGGCAGAAATTTGATTCGCCCGAGCAGATCGCCTTCGCGCGGCGTTTGTCGTACAACCCGTGGCATTGCATCCCGGACCACCGTCCACTCGGCAATCAAAGCCGCGCGCGCAAGCGCATGTATTACGAACTCTCGAAGTTTCGGCATGACATGAACAAGGTGCCGCACTACGAGCCGGACGGCTCGGAGGCGTTTCCCTAGGCCCTGCCGAATAGCGTGCTTCCTTGCGCCTTCATGTCCGCAGCGCAACAGGTTGGTGAAGATTCCAAGGCGGATCTAACGCCTCCCCGATGCGCGGTTCGGCTGAGCGTTTCCATCCACAACTCTCGCGTCGGCGCGTGTCTGGCTGGCAAGTGATTCTGTCTCATAGCGCCGGCAGGCAGGGGCGCAGGGCTTCGTAGCCGCCGGCCAGCAGGTGGGCCAGGTTCGGCGGCTGGCCGGTTTCGGCCTGCAGCCAGTTGCCGACTTGGGCGAGCAGGGCGGCGCGGGTCGGGCTGGCATGCCAGCCTTTGACGTCGGTGGCAAAGGCTGGCAGCATGGTTTCCGGTGGCATGGGCGTTTTCTCTCGCTTCTCGGCTGGCACATCTGCCATGGCCAGACGTACGTAAAGCCGTGGTGCGCATTGGCGCAACCGGGCAGCGACCTGGGCACCGTCGCCGGCAAGGAAATTTGGTGGAAAAGTTTCCGCAGTCTGGTGGCAGGCGGCGCAGTAGGGATAAAAAGCTTGCAGGAACCCGTCCATCGGGGCGCTCGTCTGGGCGCCCGGGACACGCGCCGAAACTTCCAGGCGCGGTGTGGGCAGGGCTTGGGCAGCAGCGCAGCAGGGGGGTTGTGCGGGCACGCCAAGTTGCTTGAATATTGCTGCCATCATGGCTTCCCGTGGAAGTACGCCGGGGACGAAGAGGGTTTGGCCTTTGGCGCTTTCAACCAAGGTTGTCATGGCCAGCTCGATGGCGGCAAATTCCTGGCGAATCTCCAATACTACTTCGCCGCTAGCCGGGTTACTGGCACTACGGCGGAATTCCAGGCGGCGGATGGCGTCTCCGTCAGCGGTGCGCGGCAGGCGTCCGTCGACGCGGGCGAGGAATACCGCGCCACTCGCCGAAGACTTGCCAGCAGCTATAAGTTCGAGGCTACTCAAGGCGGTGCCGCCGGGCAGGGTCAGGCGGCCGAGTTGACCTGTTGTCGGCCGGCCGGCAGCCAGAGAGAGGGTGCCGTTCAGCGTCGGCCCTGGTTGCCCAGGAAGCGGTGCGCATTGCACTGACCAACGTGATGCCGGCGCGCTGGCGTTGATCTGGCAGGGTACGGTCACTCGTTTGGTGACGATATTCGCTTGCTCGGCCAGGGCAGCTTCGAGGCGCCGGCGGTCCGGGGCTGTTATGAACTCCGCCAGGCCGGCAATCAAGGTGCTTGCAGCGCCTGGTGCTTCGGCTTGCCAGAGGCCCCGGGCCGGACGCGGGGCCAGGGGTTCGAAGCGGGCCGGCACGTGGGAGAAGGCGCTGCGAGCTGCGTCATTGGCCGGCCAGGTACTCATGGCTTGCAGTGGGTTGCGGTTGGGCAGGTCCGGGTTGCCGATGGCCAGTCCGCCGGACCAACGGTGGAAAGCTGTAGCTCGCAATGCGGCACTGACTGTTTGTTCAAAATTGGCATCCGGTAACCACGCCTGGCCGCCCGCTAGGGCGTGGCGGAGAGCGGCGGAAAACAGGCCGGCCCGGCAGCGCCGGGCGGGCAGATCGGCATCACCGCAGCCTTCTCGCCACAGACGCTGGGTCAGAGCGAAACCGTTGGCGCGTTCGGTGGCGTTGTCGATGGCGTAAGGGATATCCACGCCTCTGTCGAGCGGAATGCCGTAAAAGCTTCGGCCGCTGGCGGCGAGCAGGGTGGACACTTGGGCATTGGCATTGGTCTCATCCCACAGGGCGCGGGAAAAGATGGGCGCACCGTTCTGATGGCAGGCAAAACACACCATGCGGGGGGCGTAGACCACTTGTGGCTGGCCGCCGGCCCGGTAGTCCTTGACCAACTGAAACTCGAAACGGCCAGCGGCCTCGTTGTAGCTGATGACCTCGAGCACGGCGGATTTTTCCTGGTAGCCGATGTAGAGCCGGTCCTTGAGGAAGGGCGTGGCGGCCGAGGCCGGTTCGCCATCGACGGCAACCACGACGCGGGGATAGGCGAAGTAGTCCGGGGCCGCTGCAGTGCGCTGCAGGGAGCGGCCGAGGGGAATGAGGACGCGCTTGGCCGGTGGCAACGGACTGGCCGGGTCTTGGGCCAGTTGGGCGTCGAGGCGGGCGAGTAGGGCCGCGAAGGGGAATGGCAACTCGATGGCCGCCCGGCCGTTGCGGTCAACGGCGAAAACCTGGTCGAAAAGGGAGCGGCCGGCAGCGGGCAGGTTGTCGCCGGGGGCGGCCGGGTCGATGACCCAGGTCGGCGGCGGAAGATGGGTGTCAGCCGCTGCCGGCGCGAGTGCTCCTGGGCCGAGCAGGCCAAGCAGGCTGACTAGCAGGAGCTTGCGCAGCCTCATGGCGGGACGCCACCGCTGACCTGGGGCGTCAGGGTTTGGCGGCAGCGACGACGGCACGCGTCTGGGTGCCAGGCCAGCAGTCTTCCTGAACCTTGCCGGTCTTGACGAATTCGTCGCGTGCCTTGTCGTCGGTGGCCTTGTCGTAGAGGGTGAAGTTGAGCGCGAAGCCGCGGTCGAGGTAGGCGCGGCCGAGGTAGAGGCCGGGGCGAATCATGCGGATTTCGTCGCGCACCTTGAGGCCGCGGCGGCCAGCGAGAAAGTCCGGGCTCTCCTGGTAGCCGGGGATTTCGTCGGTAAAGAAATAATCGATGACGATCGATTCGCGACGCGCGTCGAGCAGGCTCTGCCCGCAATAAAGCTTGGCCGGGAAGAGCAGCCAGGTTTCCTTGCCACCGTAGTTCATCTTCTTCGGCTCGCCTTCGACGAGGCCGATCTTCTTCAGGATCGACAGGTCTTCGATGCGGTTGCGCAGCACCCGCTCGTCGCGGAAGAAGACCTTGCCGCGCCATAGCGCCTCGCCGATATCCTCGATGACCAGACCTTTGAGATGCAGCGCGGTGCCGGTAAAGCCGCCGACGATTTCGGAGAGCCGGAACTTGCCGCTTTCCCCGCGTGGCAGCAGGATACGGCCGTCGAAGGCGCCGTCCGGAATGGGGCCGGCGGACAGGCGGGCGTAAATCTGGTCGAGCTGTTCCTGGTCGAGCGTGGCCAGCCAGTCGGGCGTAATCTTCGCCACTTCGGCCGGCGGGATTGGGTACTTGTGGTCCACCTGGGCGAGGTCCAGCTTCGACTGGTAGCCCTTGTCGTAGGGGGCGAAGCCGATGTTGGGCGGTTCCGGCTTGCTGCAGGCGGCCAGGGTCAGGGCAAGCAGGGCGATCAGTCCAGTATGCAGGGTGAAGGTGTGCGGCAGTCGCATGATGGTCTCCCGTCCCTTAAAGCGTGGCGAGGAAGGCGGTCAGTGCCTTCTTGTCGGCTTCGGAAAGGTCCTCGCCGAAGCGGTGGCCCTCGTTCTCGATCTCCTGGGTGCAGGTCTCGTAATTGGCGCTGAGGAAGTCGCGCTGTTCGCGCAATATCTCGACGAAGCGGGCCGGGTGTTTCAGCACTTCATCGGCCATCGCCTGCAGGGTTGGCACCAGATCCTTCTTGCCGGCGGCTTCGAGCTTCACCGGGTCACGCTTGGCGAGGAAGAGGTCGCCGATCAGCTGCTTGTGCTGCAACCCGTTCAGAAAGCCGACGCTGGCGCCCTCCGGTATCCTGACCTGGCCGAAGCCGCCAAGCGGTTTCTCGGCCTTGCCATCGAGCGGACGGATGCCGACGTCGATGATCAAGTCGCTATTGGTCAGAGTGCGCTTGCTGCCGCGTTCCTTCGGGTGCAGTAGCTCGAACATGGAGAGCTTGTAGAGCTGGAAACGGCCATCGACGGTCGGGTCGTAGCGCAGGCAGTCGGGCTGGCTGGCGAGCAGCTTGCCATCAGAGCCGACATAGCGAACGCGGGAAAAATCGTTGTCTTTGTTGGCCGGCTTGCCGCAGATTTCAGGTCCGATTGCATTGTTGTGCATGAACGGGGCCGTAGCCCAGACATTGACCAGCGAGATATTCCGCATGTAGCCGCGCCCGCCGTCCTTCAGTTCGTCACGCTCAGGGATGTCGGCCACGATCGGTCGCTGGCGCATCGTGTCGGAGAAATATTCCATGTAGAGGTGCCCGGCCTTGTGGTTGGAGTGCAGGGACCGGCAACGGAAGGTGCCGACCTCGGTGACTGGCGTCGATTGGTCGTTGCCGAGGAAATCGGCACGTACCTTGCGCGGATGCGCTTCGTTGGGTGCGGCGAAATCGCGGTTCTTGAAGGGACCGTTGGCACTTTCCGGGAGGCTCGAATGGCAGCGTGCGCAGTTATCGGCGAAGACCGTCTGGCCGCGGCTGACGGCGCCTTTGCCGAATTCCTTGTCGAGGTCGATGGCGAGGTCGGCCCGGCTGTAGCTGGGCTTGCCGGCTTTGGCGCGGGCGGCATAGAGGTCGCTTTCGTCGGATTCGGCGGAAACGAAGAAATCAAGGACGTTCTGCAGACGATCCTCGACCGCCCGGAAGTTGGGACAATCGCGCCGGCACTGGCCGATGTTGAACGGCGTCTGGTCGAAGCCCCGCTGTTCGGGGTCGATCTGGCGCAAATCAGTCAGGTGATTGACCCAGCACTGCTCGGAGCACGAACCGATGTTGAAATAGACGCGCTGGATAGCTTCCAGTGCTCCGATCGAGTCTTCGCCACCCTTCAGGATGTGATGGACACCGGGTAGCACGACCTTCTGGCCACCCAGGTTGACCGGTGTCGTATCGTCATCGTGCGTGCTTTTCAGCCAGCATTTGCCGCTGCGACCGGGTTCGCACCAGCATTTGTCCTCGTCCTTCTCGGCACCGCAGGTGGTGGCCTTGCGCCACTTGGTGACGACATCGCCCTTGAACACCGGACGCTGGGCGACGTTGATCAGCGCGTTGATGGTCCCGGGATTGTTGATCTGATCGTGCGAAATGGCCGAAGTATCGGTCACGCCGGGCCGGGCATGGGCGAATATCTGGAATTCGAGGCTGCTCCTGGGCATGCCGGAGACGAGCAGTTCGGACATTCGCGTGTACTGGTTGCCGATCAGGCCCTTGATGTTCTGCCATTGCGGATGGGCGGGGTCGGCCGGCGGGTTGAGCGGATCGAAGGCAATATGGCAGGAACCGCAGGCGGTGCCGATCAGGAAGGGCGGTTCGACCGACGCATCGGCCAGCTTGCTGACACGCTGGTCCGATTCGATACCGGTAGCAGCGGCCTTGGCCGCGTTGAACCCGGACCAGTTGGCGTTGCCACCATTCAGCGCCTGCCACTTGGCGGCGTCGAAGCGCGGGTTGGGGAATTTGCGCAGACCGAGGGCACCGGTCGAGGTGCCGAACCGGAGGTCGCAGGCTGAGTGGCGCTGGTCGACCTTGCCGCCCTGGCTGTGCGGATCGTCGGCGTCGAGCGCCGCGTCCTTGAGGCCGCAGGCCGGGTCCACGTAGCCGCTCTTGCCGACATACTTGAGCAGCACGTCGTCGCCGGGGCACCAGTCGAGCCCGTAGGTTTCTTCGGCCGTTTTGGCCGGGCAGTCGGGCGCGCCGGGCTTGCAGCAGGAAGGGTCGTTGATGATGCCCCAAGCCCAGAAACGGTCGTCGCGCTGGTCGGTGCGCAGGACGCGGTACCAGTCTACGAGGACGCCGATGCGCTGCTGGAAGGTGTAGGTGTGGAAACGTTCGTTGCCACCGGTCGCCTTGAACCAGATCAGCCGGCCGACGCATTCCGATTCGTTCAGCCCCTCGCGGGCGCAGGCTTCATGGTACGGGGCATCCTGATCGACTGCGGAGGGCTCCGGAATCGGCTTTCCTGGCGGTGATGCTGCTGCTGCGATGGTGGTATTCTGGGCATGGACTTCGCCTAGCGGGCGGGTGTCAATCTGATATACCCCGATGCCGGCGGCGATCGCAATAGCCGCAATGGCGGCCAGTGAAGCACGTTTCATGCGTCTTCTCCTGTCGGACAAACACATTCAACGCCCCATTTCATCCCTGGTCAGCTTAAGCCGACTCTGTGCGTTCAGGCGGATGAAATCTCTCTGTCGGGCGATTTACAAATTTCTTATAGCAAATCTGTGTTGACTTGTCGACGTGTCGCAAAATTCATGCGGGCGGTACGAACTACGGCCGAGTCTTTGGTCCCGGTTTGTCTTGTTCCGTCATTCTCGCGCTTGAATCATCGCTTCCGGTATCACCCAGCTTTCGTATTGATCGGCGGTAACGTAGCCCGAGGCCAGCGCCGCCTGCTTCAGTATCGTGCCCTCGCGGCTGGCCCGTTTGGCGATTTCGGCAGCCTTGTCGTAGCCGATGTGCGGCACCAGCGCGGTGACCAGCATCAGCGAACGCTCCATTAACTCGGCAATGCGCTCGCTGTTGGCGGTGATGCCGCGTGCGCAGTGATGTTCGAAGCTGTGCATGCCGTCGGCCAGCAGGCGGATGCTTTGCAGCATGTTGTGGGCGATCAGCGGCTTGAAGACGTTCAGCTCAAAGTTGCCTGATGCACCGCCGATGCCGATTGCCACGTCGTTGCCCATGACCTGGCAGCAGAGCATGGTCAGCGCCTCGCACTGGGTCGGATTGACCTTGCCGGGCATGATCGAGCTGCCCGGCTCGTTTTCGGGGATGCTGATCTCGCCGAGCCCGGAACGCGGGCCGGAGGCCAGCCAGCGGATGTCGTTGGCGATTTTGATGAGCGCCACGGCCAGCATTTTCAGTGCGCCATGGGCGGCGACCAGGCCGTCGTGGGCGGCCAGTGCGGCGAACTTGTTGGCGGCGCTTGTGAAGGGAATGCCGGTTTGGTCGGCCAGCTTAATGGCGACCCGCAGACCGAATTCCGGGTGCGTGTTGAGCCCGGTGCCGACGGCGGTGCCGCCGACCGCCAGCGGATAGAGTGAGGGCAGGCTGGCGACGATGAATGCCTCGACGTGCTGCAACTGGGCAACGTAGCCCGAGAATTCCTGCCCCAGCGAGAGCGGTGTGGCGTCTTGCAGGTGGGTGCGGCCGATCTTGACGATGCCGGCGAAGGCCGTCGCTTTTTCATCGAGCGTGGTGGTCAGTTGGCGGAGCGCGGGCAGCAGGTAGCGCGTGATGCCGAGGGCTGCCGCCAGATGCATGGCGGTCGGGAAAATGTCGTTTGACGATTGCCCGAGATTGACCTCGTCATTCGGGTGCACCAGTCGCGCGCTGCCACGTGCGCCACCGAGCAATTCCGAGGCGCGGTTGGCCAGCACCTCGTTCATGTTCATGTTGCTCTGCGTCCCCGAGCCGGTCTGCCAGACTGAAAGCGGAAATTCCTCCGTGTGGTGGCCGGAAGCAATTTCATCGGCGGCCGCCATGATGGCGCCGGCCTTGCTGGCGGTCAACAGGCCAAGCTCCAGGTTGACATTGGCGCAGGCGGCCTTGGTCAGCGCCAGGGCGTGGATCAGTTCGTCGGGCATGCGCTCGCTGGAAATGGCGAAATGCGCCAGCGAACGCTGTGTCTGCGCCCCCCACAGGCGCCCTGCGGCAACTTCGATGGTGCCGAACGAGTCTTTTTCGAGGCGGGTCATCGCGGCTCGCCTAGCGCTGTGCGTGCAGGTCGAGGTTTAACTCGTCGACGACTTCGGCCCAGTCGGCGTCGCTGGCGATGGCCTCGCACAAAAACGCCGCCTGCGCGGGGGTCCAGAAGGTGGCTTCATGCAGGCACACGTCGGCGGCCAGCGGGCGGTGACTATCGATGAACTGTGCGATGGACTTTTCGTCGTTGGGCTGGCCGAGTTGAGCGAAAAGTACTGACAGGCTGTGTACGGGTCTTTCCATGATCGGTTCCTTTCCGGTCGCCGCGGCAACGGCAATTCCGTTGCGCAATGTTGCTTTGAGTCCGTCAGGCCGCAGAAGTTCGGTCGCCGGCCGCACCGTGCAGCAGATCAGCGAGAAAGGCCATTGCCGGCAAAGAAAGGATCTTGCCACGCAGGTGAACGACGCTCCATCGACGATTGAGTGGGAAACCTGAGATATCCAAAATAGCGAGGCCATCGCGCCCAGGCCTGTCGCCGAGCGCCTGGCGCGAGAGCACGGTCAGGCCCATTGCCGCTGGCGACGAGTTCGCGGATCGCTTTGTCGCTCGCCGGCGACAGCCGGACCTTCAACTGGATACCGGTATCGCGCATGTGCGGGTCGATAACGTGGCGCGAACCCGATCCTTCCTCGCGCAGCAGGAAATGCTCGGTTGCCAGCTCCTGTAATCTCAGAGCCTTGCCGACGGCCCAGTGGGCCGCAGGCGCCAGCACGACATATTCGTTGTCGAGGAAGGGCTGGCTGACGATGTCGAGATTTGCGGGAGGGTAGGACATCACGCCAAGGTCGTCCTGGTTGCCGAACAGGCGCTCGACGATCCTCTGCCTGTTGGCGATCTCCAACTCGATGTCGATTTCCGGAGAGTGCCAGAATAAATCGCCTAGCATGTGCGGCAGGGCATGCTTGGCCGTGGTCACCAGGCCGACGCGCAGCTTGCCGCGCTTGAAGCCCTTGAGATCGTCGATTGCCGATTCGAGGCGATTCCAAGCGTCGTCGAAATCACGGACAGTGAGCAGCAATTCCTCGCCTGCTGCGGTCAACGCGATTTCCCGGCCATTTCGCCAAAGTCCTCTCGGACTATTGCGAAGATCTGCTGATCAGTGCCAACCGCTTGCCGAACGGGCAACTCGAGCTCGATTCCGGCACCATCGGCCTGCTGCTCGACGAAATCCGCGGCCCGGTGCTGAAAGGAAGATCGTTCGCGCGATGCTCTACATCGTGAATTCGGACCGCCGCCTGACTGGCGGCGAGGCGGACCTCGTCGCCCTGGCGCTCAGGCACTGGGAAATCGAGCTCCACGAGGTCTCGGATACTTCGATTCCACGTCATCGCTTCCCGCAGTCGGCACGGGGGCTGCGATGCCTGCCTGTTGAGTTGATGAACCTCTGCCAACGCGTGCATGCCGCTGCCAATACGACAAGTTCTGCGGCACAATTACGCCACCGCATCCGGTATTCGATTTTTAACCTTCGCAAAGGCAGACTTATGAACAAACTGGTCATTACCACCGCAGCACTTTTTGTCGTCCTCACGTTTCAGGCTCATGCCGCCGATTCCAAGGAGGAAAAAACGGCCTCCGGCATCGGCATCACGACTCTCAAGGAGGGTACGGGAGCCAATCCCAAGGTGAGTGACACGGTCAAGGTTCATTATCGCGGCACGCTGGAAAATGGTCAGGAATTCGACAGCTCGTACAAGCGCGGGCAGCCAGCGACCTTCCCGCTGACCCGGGTGATTCCCTGCTGGACCGAAGGAGTGCAGAAGATCAAGGTCGGTGGCAAGGCCAGACTGGTCTGCCCGCCCAACCTGGCCTATGGCAACCAGAATGTTCCGGGGATTCCGCCGGGTTCGACACTGATTTTCGAAGTCGAATTGCTCGATATCGCGAAGTAAGCTTCAGCAGCCGGCGACTGGCGCACGAAGCGGAATGTCGTCCGGTTCGGGGGTTTCTGCCATTTGGTCCAAGGCATTGACCGCGCTGGTGCGGTGAAGCCACCGATTGCCCTGTCACGGCGCGCGCTGCGGAATTTCCTTCATGCGCGCCAGTCTGGGCGCCACCATCGGCATGGTCAGCATGGTGCTGGCGATCGCCATCAGCAACAATGCGGTAAAGGCTTCGCTGGTGATGATCTGCTTGTCGAGCAGGATGTTGGCGAAGATGATCATGATCAGCGCCTTGGTCTGCAGCAGCCAGCCGATGATGCTAGCCTCGCCGGGCGCCCACTTGAGGATTCTGCCGGCGATCCGGACACCGATCAGCTTGCCGGCGACCGACGCGACGAGCAGGAGCGCCGCGGCGATCAATACCGCCTCGCCGCCCATTGTCCAGTTGGTGCGCAGACCGGTGCTCAGGAAGAAGACCGGCATCATGACGAGCAGGACATGGTGACGCAGCAGGTCCATTCGTTCCTGATCGAACCAGTCCGATTCAATGATCGCCCCGGCGAGAAAGGCGCCGACCATGAAATGGAGGCCGGCCCAGTCGGCGCCGAAAGCGCAGGCGGCCAGCCAGATCAGCGCGACATACCAGCGGTCGCGCTCGCCCAGCCGGATCATCAGGCGCCGGAAGCCGTGGCCGAGCACGGCGAATGCTGTCAGGAAGGCAATCTGCTTGCCGACCCGGCCCCAGTCCATCAGGATCAGCGCCAGCACCCCCCAGATGGCGATGTCGTCGACACTTGCGTAGCGCAGGATGCGCTGACCGATTGGCTGGCGCAGGATCTCGAGCTTTTCCATGAGCAGGATCAGGATCGGCAGCGCGGTGACCGCGCAGGCCATGCCGATGCCAAGCACGAACTGCCAGGTCAGCGCTCGTGGGCCGATCCAGCCCTCCTGGAACAGCAGAACGGCGGCGGCGATACAACCAAAAAGCAGCGGGGTCGCGAGCGCGAGACTGGCGGAAATCGAGCTCTCGCGACGGTGGTCCCAGGCCTTCTTGAGGTCGATCTCGATGCCGGCGATCATGACGAAGAGCATGACTGCCCACCACGCGATCCCGTTCAATGACTGCACCACCGGCGAGGTGAAAACGAAGGCGTAGTAATCCGGGAAAAAGCGGCCAAGAACGCCCGGCCCGAGCAGGATGCCGGCGATGATCTGGACGACGACCAGCGGCGCGTAATAGTCGGTCCGCCCGAGACGCCAGATCAGAAAAGGGACGGTGAAGATGATCGTCATCGCGATCAGGAAGATTTCCGTCGTATTCACCCGGTCCGGCGCAGCAATAGTAAGGGCAGGCGCAGCAGAAAGCCGAGGAAGAGGCGGGTGTGCATCCAGGTCAACAGCGTATTGTCACGCAGGTACTTGAAATGCGAGACGCCGCCCTCGTCGGCACGGAAATAGCGTACCGGCGCATCGATATTGACTGGTTTGATCCCAGCCCAGCACAGGCGGACGACCGCTTCCGGATCGAAATCGAAACGGCGCATCCAGCGGTTGGCTTGCATCACGCGCACCAGCGGCGCGATCGGGTAGACACGGAACCCATAGAGCGAGTCGCCGATGCCCATCCACAGCGTTTCGAGATTGGCCCAGGCGTTCGAAACCTTGCGGCCGTTGACGCGCAAGGCGGGGGCATCGGCGGCGAAGACCGGCTTGCCGAGCACCATCGCTTCGGGATGGGCTTGCGACACCTTCATGAAGACCGGGATGAGGTCGGCCGGATGCTGGCCATCCGAATCCATCGTCAGGGCGTGAGTGTACCCGGCGGAGGCGGCGTGCGTGATGCCTTCCAGCACCGCTGCGCCCTTGCCGCGATTCTCGGGCAGCACGATGACGTGCAGGCCGTCATCGGCAGCAGCCATTTCCTGGATTTTCTGACAACTGTCATCGGTACTGCCGTCGACGACGACCCACACCGGGTTCCATTGCCGGCGCGCGGCGAGCACCGTGTCGACTACCCGGGGACCCGGATTGTAGCTTGGAATGAGGACGAGATGGGTGAGCGACGCCGAGGTCATGACGCGGTGGCACCTGTTGCGGTCGACGCTCCGGAAGGGCCCAATTCCGCACGGAAGTACTGTTCGAGCCGCGTAGTCAGGTCGCCGGCGTCCTTCTGCGCCGCGAAGCGGCGTCCGCGGCGGATGCTGATGTCGAGGGGCAGCTTCGGCCTGGCGAAGAGCGGCCAGTCCTTGCCCAGATAGGGTGAACTGAAAGTAATGCACAGCGTCTGTACCGGCGTTCCGGCGCGCGCGGCGATTACCGCCGCCGTCGGCAGAAACGGATCGACAGGAAATTTCGTGGTGCGCGTGCCCTCGGGGAAGATGACGAGTTGCGCGCCCTCACGCAATTCCTCGCGGGCGTCGAGAATGAGGTTGAGTGACGCATCGTTGCGGATATAGCGGGCGAGGCGCGCGGCGGCGCCGAACAGGATATTGTCCATCAGTCCGGCCTTCATCACGCACACGGCGTTCGGCAGGCGCGAGAGAATCATCACGGCATCGAGCAGCGACGGGTGGTTGGCGACGACGATCAGCGGTCCCTCATGGCGCAGGTTGTCGAGCGCTGACAGTTCGAAACGGCAGGCGCAGCAGAGTGTGAGGAAACCCAGATAGATACGGAAGTTGGCCATGATCATGAAGCGTCCCAGCGGCTGCCCCCAGCGCCGCGGCAGCAGCCGGTGGAGAATCATTGCGAAGGGCAGCCAGAGGACGCAGATGAGTGCCAGAAACCCGAGGCCGACGACCATCGCCAGATATTCGTAGGCGATCCACCAGTATGGGCGACCGCGCGCGCGCTCAGTCATCGACCATGACGCGGGTGCTCGACTCGCCGAATATCCAGGACAGGGCCACGCCAGCCGACAGTGCCTCGTTCTGCAGCACCAGCGGGCTGTCCTCGAATTTGGCTCCGGCAAGATTGCCGTAGCGCACGAAGGCGCCGAGCCAGAAGTTCGGGAAGCGCTTCGATACGCCCATTGTGTATTCCATGCCAGCGTAGCCCGAGGGGGCCTCGTAGGCTGGGCGGAACGGCGTCGCATACTGTGAGGCGACCGAATAGTAATAGGCATTCTGACGCCGGCTTCCAAACAACGGGCCGGCCAGCAATCCGAGATTCCAGCCCGGCAGACCCGGCAGATCGGTAATGTCGAAATTGGCATTGGGGCTGAATACCCAGCCAACATCCTGTGGCGAGCCTTCGACGGTCAGTGCCGTGCGCAGGGGCAGCCGCAATTTGAGGAAGCGGGCACGGTTTTCCGAACGCCACAGGGTCAGGTCCACTTGCGGGCCGATCTCGAAGCTTGCCTTGAGGTCCGGCATGCCAGCCCGCGCGCGAATGTCCTCGCTTCCCGTGGGCGGTGAGAGCGCCAGGCTCACCGTGAAGTCTACCCGGTCGGTATCGAAAAAGCTGCCACGGATGCCATGGCGGTCGGCCTTGAAGAAGTCGCCGTGGTAACTGAAGAAGGGAACCGGCAGGATGAAGTTGCTGGTCTGGTCCGAACCACGATAGGCGGGGAGCGTGAGAGCGGAAACCCCGGCGCCGATTTCCCACAACGGCTTTTCCTCGGCGGCGCCGACGGGCACCGGCAAGCTTAAGGTCACGGTCAGCGCCAGACCGGCGCCACAAGCGGAACGATGCTTCATCCGGCAGTCTCCAGGTCGTGCAGCGCCGTCGCCTCGATTTCCACAAGGAGATCGGAACGGCAGATGTCGCCATGAACATAAGAAATTTCCGCAGCCGTGCCAAGGAACGGATGCACCGTGTCGCGCGCGGCGGCCAAGTCGGCCGCGTGGCGCAGGTATACTCTGTAAGCTAGTTTCTCGACTCGGTAAGGAGCCGATCGGGCGAGACGGTTTGCCTCGGCAACGACGGTTGCGACATTGTTTAGCGCTTCCCGCGTCTGGGCCACGACATCTCCGCAATGCATCGTCTGGTGGCCGAGGATGCTGGCCGTTCCCGAGATGAAAAGGATCTCCTGCCGGGCCAGACTGACCAGCGCGGCGCGCGAGAAGGTCGGGCTGCGTGGCCCGTATTTGGCTGGGTAGTCGTAGGCGCTGATCTGGCGCGGGTTCTCGACCGCAGTGGCCGCTTCGCCGCCGGCCATGAAGGCGATGCGCAACGGTCCCCCGGCCAGGCCGATGGCGCAGGCGGCCGGCACGTTCCCGGTTGCGCCCCGGCTGAATTCGAGGAAGGCATCCTGGCGGCCGATGTTGAACTGGCGATAGCGCTCTAGCCCGTGCGTTTCAAGGTTGATGTCGGCCAGGTAATTCCACACGCGCCACAGATACGGCAACTGCTGGGCCTCGAGCAGCCGGAAGATACGGCGATAGGCCTCCTGACTGGCGGCCTGGAGTGGCGAACAGTCAGACGCCCCGGGGAAATCGCTCTCTGGCAGTTCAAGGACGCCGTAGAGCACCGGACCGGCACGGCGCCAGGCGATGTCCGCGAATTCGCCCGAAGAACAGGGTGTATCGGAACACCAGACTTCATCAACCTTGCCCGCCATTTGACCGATCGGCAGGGCCCCAATAAACTGCACTGGCCACGCCGGGGCAGCCCCCGCGCCTCGTCCGCCGATCCGGACGCCGCCGAGAATGGATTCTTCGCGGCCGGCAATGGCGCAAGACAGATCGGTGTCGTTCAGGCAGGAAAGAAAACAGAGATTCACGAAGCGGAATTAAGCGCAGGATCGTCGACCCGGCGGATGTTGATGCGCCTCCGCTTCCACCCCAAAAAGGCGCGCCGGGGCTGTATGACGTTGGCGATATAATAGAGTGTCTTGAACATCAGGATGGCGCGCCAGATCGGCGTCTTGCCGAAAATGTCACCGGCCAGGACCGAAAGGAGGGCTTCCTTGACGCGGAAAATGTTCTTCGGATGCATGAAGAAGTCGCGCATGATCGGGTTGGTTACCCGGTAGATAAACCACGAGAATTCCTTAGGGCCGTGCTTCATCAGTTCGTCAAAACGCTTGAGTGCGGTTTTTGCCGCAGCCGGATTTTTCAGGCAGGTATCGATCGCTTCGGCACCGATCACGCCACTGTTCATGGCCAGCAGCACGCCGGAAGAGAAGACAGGGTCGATGAAGGCATAGGCGTCGCCGAGCAGCAGGTAGTTCGGGCCGTGATTGCGCTCCGAGACATACGAGAAGTTGCCGGTGGCTTCGACTTCATTAACCAGTGTTGCCATCTTCAGGCGTTCGGCCAGCGCCGGAGACATGGTGATGCCATCCATCAGGAACTTCTCGACGTCGCGGTTTCCCTTGGTCTTCATGAAATATGGCCAGGTCACCATGCCGATGCTGGTGACATCGCCCTGCATCGGGATGAACCAGAACCAGCCGTGCTCGAACCAGAAGATGCTGATATGGCCCTCAGCCTGACCATCATGGCGCCGGGCCCCGGAGAAATGGCCATAGATTGCAGAACTGTTGTGTTTCGGGTTGCGGTGTTTGATCTGGAAACGGTTTGCCAGAAAGGTGTCGCGACCGGAGGCGTCAACAACAAAACGGGCTTTCCATTCGACCCTGCACCCATCATCATGCTCGGCATGAATCACTGCACCACTGTTGTCGGGCAAAAATTCAATCGCTTTGGCCTTGCACTGCTCATGTACTTCAACACCCTTGTTCCCTGCATTGCGAATCAAGATTTCGTCGAACTCGGCGCGCTTGACCTGGTAGGCGTAGGGTATCGATTTGTCCCAAGCGTCTGCGAAATGAAAGGTTTGCGACATTTCGTGGTGGGGTGAAACGAACTCGGCGCCCCATTTCTCCATGCTGATCGCCTTTACCTCGTCGGCGATGCCCATGCGCTCGAAGAGCGGCAGGTTGGCCGGCAGTAGCGATTCGCCGATGTGGAAGCGCGGGTGGCGCGCCTTCTCGAGCAGGACGACCCGGTAGCCCTTTTCAGCCAGCAGGGGCGCGACCGTCGTTCCAGCCGGGCCGCCACCGATGACCAGAACATCGCATTCCCGACGTTCAATTTCCTGCACTTGCTGTTTCATTCTGTCAGTTTCTCCGGGAGCGGCCAGAAAAAATTCGCCTGTAGAAGTCATCCCGTCCGCGGTCTCCGGGGGGAATCAAGATGGCCTGCCTTGTTGCCGAACAAGCGGACCATATTGGGGCCAAAATTATACTGCTGCCTGAGCTGCCGGCGGGACACAACAGGTGCTGCCGTCTTCAACCCGCGGAGCGATTGATTTCATCACTTCCCGCCGCGAGAGTTTGACCGGCGACATCGAAACGATGTTGTCCACCTGTAAGTCTTGGCTCAGGTAAGGCTTGAGGCCGAGCGGCTGGCGGGGATGCAGCTTGAATTCGCGCTTGGCCTTTTCCAATTGCGCCTTGTTGGCACTGAAATAGCGGGCGGCGGCGATGGTTTCGGGTAAATGCTTGAGCACATGCCAGAGGCTCCAGCGATGCGCCCACAGCCGTTTGGCAAAACGGCGCCGATAACCCTTGCTGTCATAGAAGCGCTTGACGTGCCAGTTGTAGAGCGCATCCATCTCCTCGCGCGACGTGAAGCCCTCGGGCAAAAAGACGAAATTCAGGCAATTCATCAGTCGCCAGTCTTCGATGAACTCACCCGACACCTGGCTGGCGCACTCTTCCCAGATCGGCGCGCCGTGCAGCGGGCTGAACTTGGTCATGTTCATCTCGTCGAGTTCCAGCGAGAGAATGAAATCGCTGGTCACCTTCACGGTATCCGGCGTTTCGCCGGGCATGCCAAAAATGAACAGCCCCTTGGCGCGCAGGCCGGCGGCGTGAATCTGCCGTACCGTATCGCGCACCGCATCGAGCGTCACGCCGGCCTTGTGCCTTTCCATCATCGCCGGATCGGCCGATTCGATGCCCATCGACACCATCAGCACGCCCGCTTGCTTCAGTTTGGCCAGCATTTCGTCCGAAGTATGGCCGGTGCGGATCGCGCAGTTCCACTGGATGTCCAGCGGCTTCTCGATCAAGAGCTCGCATAAATCGAACACGCGCTGCTTCTTGGCCGTGAACAGGTCGTCGTACATGTTGATGTGATAGACCCCGAACCGGTCGCGCAGGTATTTCATGTGGTCGTAGGTGTATTGCGCTGAATTGGTCTTGTAAAGGCGCTCGAACACCGTCCGGTCGCAGAACGAACAGGTGTAGGGGCAGCCGCGCGAGGTGACCATCGTCGCACCGTAGCGCTTCTCGTAGGCAAACAGCGGCAGGTGATAGGCATGCGGAAAGCCGGGCAGCTTTTCGTAGGCCGGGAAGGGCAGATCATCGAGATCGAGGATGCGGTCGCGGCGCGGGTTGATGCGAATCTTGCCGCTTTCGTCGCGGTAAATCAGGTTGGCGATCCCCTTCAACGGCTTGCCATCGGCCAGTTCAAGAAAGGCCCCTTCACCCTCGCCGATTACCAGATAGTCGATCTCGGGATAGTGTTCGAGAATGGGCGCCCCGAGCGACGAAACATGCACGTTACCAAAGGTAATCTTGATGTCCGGTCGCCGCGCGCGAATATATGAGGCGAGTTCGATGGCATCCATGAACCCCGAGGTCGTCGCTGAAAAACCGACCATTTCCGGCTCACTGGCCAGCACGATCTCGGCATTCTCGGCAATGCTCGGCGGGGCATAGGGGCCCAGGCAATCGTGCAATTGGACGCTATGACTGAACTTTTCCAGCCACGAGGCCAGTTGCATGATGCCGATCGGCGGCATCCGGTTGGCCAGCACCGAAAAATCGGGCTGTCCGGGAACGAAATTGAAGCCGGCAGGGTGAACAAGGGTGACGCGCACGATTTATTGCTCCCGCTAGCGTTTCAGCGAATTCTACAGGCAATGAGAGAGCGTAACCCTGGCGACTTGCGGTGGATAGGCGTGCCAGTAACCCAGTTCGCGGGAAGACTGGGCGCCTCCGCGTCAAGCAGTGCGGAGGCCTAAGCTGCGGCTGGCTATGCTCGCTTGATATGAACCTTGATGATGGTGCGGGCGCTGACCGCCCGCACAGTAAACAGGTAGCTTTCCTCGCGGATCTGGCTGCCCACGGGTGGAATCGTGCGCAGGCGGTTTATGATCAGCCCGGCCACGGTATGAGCCGCCTCCATGGGAATGTTCAGGTGCAGTTCCTCGTTGATCTGCGAGATTGGAGTCCGGCCATCGACCAGAAACTCTTGGGATCCCAACTCCTTGATCATGATGCGCTGCTTGCTGCGGTGCGATTCGTACTCGTCAAAATCGTAGCCGACATCGATTTCTCCAACCACCTCCTCGAAGATGTCTTCCATGCTGAGAATGCCGATGGCTGAACCGAACTCGTTCACAACTATCGCCATGAAGTCTATCGGGCGTAGAAGGAGTGTCTTGATGGTGCGGTCTATGGGCTGCCTGGAGGAGACATAGACCGGTTCCTGGATGTAGTCGGCCTTGGCTTTCCGGTTGATGTCAGTCGCCATCAGGTCCCACGAGTTCAGGGTGAGGATGCCCACGATATTAGACATGTTGCCTCGATAGATCGGCAGGCGATTGTAGCCGTGGGCGAGCACGAGTTGCACCGCTTCCTCCATGCTGGCATGTTCGCTGATACCTACCACCTCGTCGAGGGGAGTCATCACCTCACCTACCGAAGTCTCGGAGAAACGCGTGATGCGAGCAACTTTCTCCGCATCGAAGCCGCCATCGTCATCGTCTGCGCCCGACGACGTCTCGAGCAGCATACGCAGTTCCTCGCGGCTGATGAAACCACTATTCACCGGCGTACTTCCCCCGGCCAAGCGGGTCGCAAAGCGGGCAACACGACTGAAAACGAAAACTACGGGAAAGAACAGCCAGGCAAAAAAGCGCAGCACGAAAACGATGCGGGTCACCAGAAAATCGGCTTTCTGCTGGTAGATGCTTTTCGGAACGATTTCGCCGAGGATCAGCAGGAAAGGGGTCGCCAGCGCCACCGAAATGATGTCGCCGCTCGGACCCATGGCTTCGATGAAGATGATGGTGATCAGCGTGGTGACGGTAACGGTAGCCACGTTGGTGCCCACCAGTGTCGTCCCGAGAAGCAGGTCCGGCGTTTTGTACATCTTGAGCACGAGAGCCGCGCCTTTGTCGCCGGTCTTGGCCATATGACGCAACCTGATCTTGTCGCTGTTGACCATGGCGATCTCGGAGCCGGAAAAAAAGCCCTTGAGCAAGAGGAAGATCACGATCGCTGTACATTCAATGAACATTTCCACGGCTCAGGCCCCTTTCGCTGCTGACGGGTTAGCGTAAGGCGCCACACCCTGTCCGGACGCTGCCTCATCGATTTTGGATACCGACTGCGAGGTAACCTCCGCAAGCGCCTCCGCAGGCGCGTCCGTCTCGCCAGCAGACGGATCTTGGTCCTCGTGGCGGCCATCAACTGGTGGCGGCGGGCTGCACCCCGTGTCCACCAGTTCGGGGTCCGGGCCCAAGTCCAGGCGGGTCACGAGGAACCCGCCGATGCGCAAACCCAGCATGCTCTCGACGGAAAAAATGAAGCCCTCGAAGGTGACCGAGTCACCGACCCGCGGCAGGCGATTCAGCAGTCGCATGACCAGGCCACCGACGGTGTTCATGCTCGGGTCATCGAGGCTGGCGCCCACCAACTGATTGAAATCCACCAGGCTCATCTCGCCGGGGATCGAATAGATCTTGCTCTCCTCGATCTCCCTGATACCGGGCTCCTCCTGCGGCGGCGCAAGCCGGCCGAGCATGAAAGCGGCCACGTCGCGGATCGAGATGATGCCAAGAACATTGCCATATTCACCAATCACCAGAGCGAGACGGGTGCGGTTCTCCTGGAAGAATTCGACCAATTCATCTACTTTCTTGGTGGCCGGCACAAACTGGGGCTGGCGCATCACGTCCCGCACCTCGAGTGACGCCAAGTCGCCGCCGCTGCGGACCAGTTTGATGATGTCTTCCGAATGGAGGAAGCCGACGACATTCGCAGGATTACCCTCGAAGAGCGGCACGCGGGGATGGCGCATGGCCTGAAAGGCCTTTACCAGTTGCGGCAGCGGAGCGTCCACGTCAAGGGAAACCATGCTCGAAATCGGCGTCATGATGTCCACGACCTCCGCTTCCGAAGCCTCCAGCAAGTTGTCTATGAGAATCCGCTCGGTGGGCACGATCGCACCACTGGCCTCGCCTTCCTCGACCAGCGTTCGAAATTCGTCGGAGTGGAGAATGTTTTCCTTCTTCACCGGTTCGCCGACGATGGCCGTGGTAATCCGGTCGGCGATGGCACGCACCACCTTTCGCAGCGGTGCAATGAAAGCGATCCATCTGGGCAAAAGCGGCGCGGAGAAGCGAGTGGCGACCATCATCGGGTAAGTGACAGCAATGGTCTTGGGCGTCACCTCGCCGAAAAGCAGAAGCATCGGGACCATCACCAAGATGTTGAGCCAGGTGGTCTGGTCTTCGGTGAAAAACATCAGGAGGATCGACGCCATGTTGGCCGCCGAGGCTATGTTCACCAACTCATTGCCACATAACAACGAGATAATCAGGCGCCGCGGCTCTACCAGCATGTCCTGAATACCCCTGAAACGTGGATGCTGGCTGTTCTGCAACCTCTGCAGATCGAAGGAGGTCAATGAAAAGAGTGCCGTTTCGGATCCCGAAAAGAACGCCGATGTGGTCAGCAGGAGCACCTGGACGCAGAGCCGGACGATCAGTTCCAGGTCGAGCCAGGACGGTAATTCCATAAACATGGTCAGACTCCCTTAACTGTGGCAACGCCCGATTGGAGTAATCACGCAGTTCACTCCCTTCAATCAGCGAGCCTTATAACATAAACATTGATGTTTTGGCGCGGGTCAGGGCAGGGCGGAGGTTAACTCGCAGGGTGATCCTGGCGCGCCCGGAAGTCATTTTCTTTAAGGGCGTGGCCACGCCCTTCCATCCAATATGACGTCAAGTCGGGTCGGCCGCCGATTGTGATTCCGACAGACTTACCTGGCCCGCGTCATCAAGCGCAATATCCTCGAAGCGCACCTTGGTGATGCGGTGATGGTCCATTTCCAGAACGACCAGCCGGGCCGAATGGATGTCGACCGCTTCGCCGACGTGCGGGACGTGCCCGAGCACCTTGTATATCAGTCCGGCGAGTGTCGTATAGTCGGCGTCCTCGGGGAATGGATAATGGATGATCGGCTCCAGGTCGCTGACCCGCATCGAGGCGTCGATTTCGTACTGGCTGCCTTCCAGCTTCTTCACACGGCGTCCCGCCGTTTGCGTGAACTCGTCGTCGTACTCGCCGACAATTTCCTCAAGGATGTCTTCGAGCGAGATCAGTCCCTCGGTGCCGCCGTATTCGTCGATGACAATCGCAATCTGCTGCCGTCCCTTTTTGAAGGCTTTCAGCATTTCGCTGAGCGTCTTGGTGTGCGGAACGACCAGCGGCTTCTTGGCGAATTCGCCGACCGGTTGCTGGCTGACTTTGTCCAGCATTGTGCAGGTATGTTCAGCCATGACGGTGAGCAGTTCCTTGATCGACACGATGCCGGTGATGCGGTCGATCGTCTGGTCATAAACCGGGAAACGGGCGTGCGGCATGTCCTGGAACAGGCGTAGCGCATCGGACAGCGTTGCATCCTTCGACAGCGCCACGATTTCGGTGCGCGGCACCATCGCCTCGTACACGTTGTGCTCGTCAAGGTTGAAGACACCGCGAATCATCTGTGTTTCTTCCGGGGCGAGGACGCCATCCTTTTCGCTGGCTGAGAGGACCATCCGGATTTCCTCGACCGACATCGTGAAGTGGCTCTCGGCGCCATGTGCCAGATCGCGTTGCCCGAATACCCAGAGCAGGGCGTTGGAGGAGAGCTTCATGACGAAGATCAGGGGCTTGAGGATGATGTACATCAGGTTGATCACCCAACCTACGGCCATGGCGATCGCTTCAGCCTTGTGGAAGGCGAGTACCTTGGGCGCCAGTTCCCCGGCGACGACGTGCAGGAACGAGATGACCACGAAGGCGAAGGCGTAGGAGGCGGTATGCGCTGCCGTCTGGATCGCATGGCTGTCGCCGAAAATTGCGAAGAGTGCGACGAAGGAGGCGTCGGTAAGAGTACTGATCGTTTCCATACCGAAAGCGCCGAGGCCGAGAGAGACCAGCGTGATGCCGACCTGGGTGACTGAATAGAAGCGCTCCGGTTCGTTGTGCAGCATCTCGACGGTTTTCGCCGCCTTGTTGCCCATGTCGGCCATCTGCTTGATCCGGCTCCGCCGCGCCGAGGAAATCGCGATCTCGGAACCGACGAAGAAAGCATTTCCCGCGACGAACAAAAAGATGAGTCCAAGGTTGACCCATACTGTTAACGAATCCATCTTTCCGCCTCCATTTGATTGTTTTTCGTCAGGGTTTCGTGTGCCACGTGCAGCACGCACTGACGGGCGGCGAGCGTATATCCGGCACCCCAACGGGCGAGTATCGCCGAGCAGGGCCGCGGGAGTCAATCGCGGGGCAGGGCGCGGCAGACAGCGTGAGTCGGAAATTTTTGGCGACTTTGCCTAAAGATTGACTTGCGGTAGCAAAAAATCTCACCTATCATTAAAACGAACGTATGAATCAACCTTTTCACGAAACAGGCAAGGTCTATGGCAGAAGTCCGCAACATTGATACCCGCGAGCGCATTCTCGACGCGGCCGAGCGCCTGTTCATGGCGCACGGTTATGAGGGGACTTCGATGCGCCAGATTACCAGCGAAGCGGCGGTCAATCTCGCGGCCGTCAATTATCACTTCGGTTCCAAGGAAGCGCTGATGCAGGAGGTATTCCGGCGCCGCTTGGACTGGCTCAATGAGGAGCGCCTGCGTGTTCTCGACGAGATGGAGCGGGCGGCGGGCGGCAGGCCCCTGAAGCCGTCGCAGATTGTCGACGGCTTCTTCGGGACGCTGCTGCGCCTGGCCGACGACGACCTGCGCGGCGGCATTGTCTTCCTGCGCCTTTTCGGGCGCACGCACACCGAGCCATCGGAATTCATCCGGACGTTTATTGCCGACGAGTATGCTGGCGTGATGGAGCGCTACAAGCAGGCCTTGTTCAAGGCATTGCCCGACGTACCGCGGGCGGAAATCGTCTGGCGCTTCCACTTCATGCTTGGCGCAACGTCCTACGCAATTGCCGGCACCGACGCGCTGCGTCTGGTTGCCGACTGGAAAATCGAGGAAGCAGATATGGTCGACCGCAACGATCGCCTGGTTCCCCGGTTGATGTCGTTCCTGCTTGGCGGTCTCCGTTCTCCACTGCCTCAGTTCAAGGCGGCGGGAGACGCGGACTCGCAGGCAGCATAAAAACTCTTCAGGTTCTCAGGAGATAACAGCATGTCAAATACGATCATTCCTCTGCTCGGCGCGCTGGCGCTCGCAGTCTTCGCCGGCCTGATCCTGATTCGTCCGCTGCGACGTGCCGTGATCAGTCGCCCGCTGTTTGCGACTTATCGCAAGGTTCTGCCGCAGATGTCGGAAACCGAGCGCGACGCGCTGGAAGCCGGCACCGTCTGGTGGGAAGGCGAGCTTTTTCGCGGCAAGCCCGACTGGAAGAAACTGCACGCCTATCCGAAGCCGACGTTGACCGCGGCCGAGCAGTCGTTCATGGACAACGAATGCGCCGAAGCCTGCCGTCTGGTCGATGACTGGAAGGTGACGCACGAGTTGTACGACCTGCCCAACGAAGCCTGGCGTTACATCAAGGACAAGGGCTTCCTCGGCATGATCATTCCGAAGAAGTACGGCGGCCTGGAGTTTTCCGCCTACGCTCATTCGCAGGTGGTGACCAAGCTGTCGACGCGCTCGTCGGCGCTGTCGGTCTCGGTCATGGTGCCGAACTCGCTCGGCCCGGCCGAACTGTTGCTGCATTACGGTACCGAGGAACAAAAGAATCATTACCTGCCGCGCCTGGCCAAGGGCATCGAGGTGCCGGCTTTCGCGCTGACCAGCCCGTGGGCCGGTTCCGATGCCGCGTCGATTCCTGATAACGGCATCATTTGCAAGGGCATGTGGCAGGGCAAGGAAGTGCTCGGCATGCGCGTTAGCTGGGACAAGCGTTACATCACGCTGGCGCCGGTGTGCACGGTCTTCGGCCTGGCTTTCCATCTCTACGATCCGGACGGCCTGCTTGGCGCCAAGAAGCATATCGGTATCACCTGCGCGCTGGTGCCTTACGACCATCCCGGCGTCGATACCGGGCGTCGTCACTTCCCGCTCAACGCCATGTTCATGAACGGACCGACCCGCGGCAAAGACGTGTTCATGCCGCTCGACTACATCATCGGCGGTCCGAAGATGGCGGGGCAGGGCTGGCGCATGCTGATGGAGTGCCTGGCGGCCGGTCGTTCGATTTCGCTGCCGTCTTCCAATGCCGGTATGGCACAGATGACGGCGCGTGCCGTCGGTGGCTATGCCCGTGTGCGCAGCCAGTTCAAGATGGCGGTCGGCAAGTTCGAGGGTGTCGAGGAAGCACTGACCCGCATTGGCGCCTACACCTACATGATGGATGCGACGCGGACGATGACCGCCGGCGCGGTCGATCTTGGCGAGAAGCCTTCCGTGGTGTCGGCGATTGCCAAGTACCACGTTACCGAGCGCGCCCGCCAGGTGGTCAATGACGGCATGGATGTCGTTGGTGGCAAGGGCATCTGTCTTGGCCCCTCTAACTTTATCGGTCGTGCCTATCAGCAGATTCCGATCGGCATCACGGTCGAGGGCGCCAACATTCTCACGCGTAGCCTGATCATCTTTGGACAGGGCGCCATTCGCTGCCATCCTTATCTGCTGCCTGAAATGCAGGCGGCGCAGAACAAGGATGTCCGCCAGGGTCTGGTCGACTTCGACAAGGCCTTGTGGGGCCATGTCGGTTATACGATCAGGAACGGATTCCGTGCCTTGTGGCTGGGCATGACCGGATCGCACTTCGTCGGCGTCGATGTCGAGGTGGCGCCCGAAGTTCGCCGTTACTACCAGCAGATGACGCGTTTCTCGGCGGCCTTCGCCTTCCTGTCGGATATTTCCCTGCTGGTGCTTGGTGGCAGCGTCAAGCGTCGCGAAAAGCTGTCCGCGCGTCTGGGTGACATCCTGGCCCAGATGTACCTGATCTCGTGCACGCTGAAGCGCTACGAGGTCGATGGCCGCCAGGCCGCGGATGCGCCGCTGATGCACTGGGCGATCTGGGACGCGATGTACAAGGCGCAGGAAGCGTTCGACGGCGTCATCGCCAATTTCCCGGTGCGTTTCATCGCCGCCTTCCTGAAGCGCAGCATCTTCCCGTGGGGCCATCCGTATGTGGTGCCATCCGATGATGTCGGCCACCAGGTTGCCAAGCTGTTGATCGCCCCGTCAGCTACCCGCGACCGTCTGACGGCGGAATGCTTCCTGCCGATGACCGAGAGCGAGCCGGTTGGCGCCATTGAGCTGGCGCTCATCGCAACGCTCGAATCCGAAGTCATCGAGGCCAAGATCCGCGATGCCGAGAAGGCCGGACGTTTCGCCAACAACCCGCTGGCCAACGTACGCGATATCGCGATTGCCGCCGCTGAAGCCGGTGTGATCACGGCCGCCGAGTTCGACAAGATGAAGCGGCGCAACGAACTGCGCGACATCGTCGTCAATGTCGATGACTTCCCGTTCGACTTCAACGTGGCAACGGCCAACAAGCCGGCGGCCGAACGCAAGGCAGCCTGATGAAAACCATTTACATCGTTGACGGCGCGCGAACGCCATTCCTGAAAGCCCAGAGGGGGCCGGGTCCGTTCTCCGCTTCCGATCTGGCGACTCAGGCCGGTCGTACCCTGTTGCTGCGCCAACCCTTCGCGCCACAGGATCTTGATGAGGTCATCCTGGGCTGCGCGGCGCCGTCGCCCGATGAAACCAATATCGGACGCATGGTCGCCCTGCGCCTCGGTTGTGGCGACAAGGTTCCGGGCTGGACCGTCATGCGCAATTGCGCCAGCGGCATGCAGGCGCTTGATTCAGCGATTGCCAACATCCAGCTCGGGCGTTCCGATCTGGTCCTGGCTGGTGGTGTCGATGCGCTGTCGCATGCCCCGCTGCTCTATTCGGAGACGATGGTGCGCTGGTTTGCCGGCATGATGTCAATGCGCACGGTCAACCAGAAAATCGGCCATTTTTTTAAGCTACGCCCGGCCGCGCTGCTGACGCCGGTGATCAGTTTGATGAAAGGCCTGACCGATCCGGTCTGCGGCCTGCTGATGGGCCAGACGGCCGAGAACCTGGCGTGGAAATTCGGCATCGACCGCCAACAGATGGATGCTTTTGCAGTGCGTAGTCATCAGCGCGTCTTGGCCGGCCGTGCCGCCGGTCATTATGGCGAGATCGTGCCGGTCGTCGATGGCAAGGGCAATGTCTATGCCGAGGATGACGGCGTGCGCTCCGATGCCAGCATGGCCGGCATGGCCAAGCCGAAGCCCTTCTTCGACAAGAAGTACGGCAACATCACGGCGGCCAACAGTTCGCAGATTACCGACGGTGCCGCCTGGCTGATCCTCGCTTCGGAAGAGGCGGTCAGAAAATGGAACCTCGAGCCGCTCGGCAAGATCGTCGACAGCCAGTGGGCCGGACTCGACCCGGCGCTGATGGGGCTTGGTCCGGTACATGCCGCGACGCCGATCCTGCAGCGTCACGGCCTTGGTCTCAACGATCTCGATGCCTGGGAAATCAACGAAGCCTTCGCCGCCCAGGTCATCGGCTGTCGCGAAGCCTGGAAATCCGACGACTACTGCCGTAGCGAACTCGGGCTGCCGGGAGCGCTCGGCGCCCTCGACGAAGACAAGATGAATGTCGATGGTGGCGCCATTGCCATCGGCCACCCGGTCGGCGCTTCCGGCGCCCGTATCGTCCTCCATCTGCTGCACGTGCTGCGTGAAAAACAGGCCAAACGCGGCATCGCCGCCATCTGCATCGGCGGCGGCCTGGGCGGGGCAATGCTGATCGAAGCCGGAGCATAAGCAATGACCAATCTGAATCTGCAACACTGGCGTCTTGACGTTGACGCTGAAGGCATCACCTGGGCCATTCTCGACAAGGCCGGCGAATCGGCCAACTCGCTGTCGCGGGCGGTCATGGACGAGCTTGGGAAGATGCTCGACGAGTTTGAGCGCAAGCCGCCCAAGGCGCTGATTTTCCGCTCCGGCAAGAGCGCCGGTTTCATCGCCGGCGCCGACATCCAGGAATTCACGCAACTCGATAGCGCCGAAAAAGGCCGCGAACTGGTCGAGCGCGGCTGGAACCTGTTCAACCGCCTCGCCGCCGTGCGCTACCCGACGCTGGCGCTAGTCCGCGGTCACTGCCTCGGCGGCGGCCTCGAACTAGCGCTGGCGTGCCGCTATCTGCTGGCGGTGAGCGAGACGGGCACCAAGATGGGCCTGCCGGAAGTCATGCTTGGCATCTTCCCCGGCTGGGGCGGCATGCTGCGTCTGCCCGAGCGCGTCGGCCCCGCTGCCGCCATGGACATGATGCTGACCGGCAAGACGATCGATGCCTGGCGCGCCAAGAAAATGGGTCTGGCCGACGATGCGGTGCCGCCGCGCGTCATGGAACGTGCTGCGCGAATGATGGTGCTGTCGAATGCGCCGCGCCGTCCGCTGCCCTTGATCCAGAAACTGCTCAACGGGCCACTGAAAAGCGTCGTCGCCAACGGCGCCCGCAAGCAGGTCGCCAAGCGGGCGCGCCCGGAACACTACCCGGCGCCGTACGCGATCATTGATATCTGGGAGAAATACAAGGGCAATGCCCTGGTGGCGCCGGAACTGGTTGACAGGATCGTCCGCTCGCCGACGGCGCGCAACCTGGTTCGCGTCTTTTTCCTGCAGGAGCGCCTCAAAAGCTTCGGCAAGGATTCGGACTTCAGGGCAAAACGCGTCCACGTCGTCGGCGCTGGCGTCATGGGCGGCGACATCGCCGCCTGGTGCGCGCAGCGCGGCATGACGGTGACGCTGCAGGATCAGAATATCGAACGCATCGCACCGGCGCTGAAACGCGCCCACGAACGCTTCGCCCGGCGCATCAAGGACAGGCTGCCGTTGCGCGCGATCATGGACCGACTGATTCCCGACCCCGACGGAGTCGGTGCCGCCCACGCCGATGTCGTGATCGAGGCTATTTTCGAAAATGTCGAAGCCAAGCATGCGCTGTTCAAAACGCTCGATGCCGTGATGCGACCGGATGCCGTGCTGGCGACCAACACCTCCAGCCTCAAGCTCGAAGACCTGCGCACCGTCCTGCAACGGCCCGAGCGGCTGGTCGGCATCCACTTCTTCAACCCGGTGGCGATGATGCCGCTGGTCGAGGTGGTGGCTGCAGAAGGCGGCGATCCGGCCATGGTGCAGGCGGCCTGTGCTTTCGTCCGGCAGATCGACAAGCTGCCGCTGCCGGTCAGGAGCGAACCCGGCTTCCTGGTCAATGCCGTGCTTGCGCCGTACATGCTGGAAGCGATGCGCGCGGTCGACGAAGGAATCAGCCCGGAAACCGTCGACGAATCGATGCTGCTCTTCGGCATGCCGATGGGGCCGATCGAACTCGCCGACACGGTCGGGCTGGATATCGCAGTCGCTGCCGGCAAGCAGTTGGCGGGCGGGGCGGCAGCGCCACGCTGCCTGCTAGCCAGGGTCGACAAGAGCCAACTGGGCAAGAAAACGGGCCAGGGTTTTTATGCCTGGACAGATGGCAAGGCCCAGAAGAAAGCACCCGAAACACCGCCCTCGGGGCTTGCCGCCCGTCTCGCCAAGCCGCTGATCGACCGTGCCGAGCTTCTGGTCGCCAGCGGTGTCGTTGCCGATGCCGATCTGGCCGATGCCGGGGTGATCTTCGGGACTGGCTTCGCACCGTTTACCGGCGGGCCGCTCAACTACCGCAAGGCGCAGGCGCAATAGTCTGTTGCCTCAGGACAACACTTACGGACAATAAATCCCGACATTGCGGCTTCGTCTTGGCTTGAAGTTGACGTTGATGTCTAATTGACATGTTGCCAAAGCGCAAAAATATTAACTGCTTTCGAGTGGAGAGATCAATGCCCAAGAACATCACCCTGCGCCTGATTCCGGCGCTCCTCGCCGTCACCTTTTCGGGTGGCGCCAGCGCTTCCGGCTTTGGCCTTTGGGAGCAGAGCGCCAGCGGCCTCGGCAACGCTTTCGCCGGTTCGGCTGCCGTTGCCGAAAACGCCAGCACCATCTATTTCAACCCGGCCGGCATGACCAAGCTGCAGGCTCGCGAGTTTTCGCTGGGCGCCAACATCATCACGACCAGCTTCAAGTTCCAGGATGAGGGTTCGCGGGTAGGGGCCTTCCAATTGGCCGGCAACGGCGGTGATGGTGGCGGCACTTCCTTCGTGCCCAATGGCTATCTGTCTTGGCAGGTAGCGCCGGACTGGTACGTGGGTCTGGGCATCGGCGCCCCCTTCGGCAATGTGGTTGAGTACAGCGCCCCGTGGAAGGGTAGTGGTCACTCGAACAGTTTCGAAATCAAGACCTACAACATCAACCCGTCGGTGGCATGGCGGGCCAACGAATGGGTGTCGCTGGGGGCGGGTGTCAGCTGGCAGCGGATGACCGCGAACTACAAGGCCGCTGTCGGGATTGGCGGGCTGACTCCGGCTCAGACGGCAGCGATTGCCTCCAGCACGAAGGAATTCGATGCCGACGACGACTCGTGGAACTGGAACATCGGAGCGCTGTTCACGCCGGCACCGCAAACCAAGATTGGTGTTTCGTATCGTTCGACGACCAAATACACTCTCGACGGCAACGTCAGCGTAACCGGCCCGAGCGCAGCCATCAATCTCGCAGGAAGCTCCGGCGCAAAGACCGAAGTCAAGCTTCCCGATCTTTTCATACTAAGCATCGCTCAGGGAATCGGCGACCGGTGGGAAGTTCTGGGCGATATTTCGTGGATGGGCTGGAGCAGTATCCAGGAACTGGACATCGTTCGCACTTCGCCCTCGCTTACGTCACCCGCTGGTTCAACCGCTCAGATTCTGGAAACCAAGTTCAATGATACGTGGCGTTTCGCGCTGGGCGCCAACTACAAGATGAGCGAGGATATCAAGTTCCGCGCCGGTATCGCGTATGACAACAGCCCGGTTCCGAATGCTGAATACCGGATCACCTCGTTGCCGGACAACGACCGCACCTGGCTGACCGGCGGTGTCCAGTGGAAGCCGACCAAGACTTCGGCGCTTGATGTCGGTGCCGCCTATATCTGGGTCAAGGGTGCGCCGATCAACAATCCGGGATGGGCTCGGGCCAATCCCCCGCAGGGCCTGCTCAAGGGCAACTACGATGACTACTCGTGGCTCATCGGCGCCCAGTACTCGATGGGCTTCTGATCGCCCGTCCGCCAATTGTCTCGTTCAAGCCCCGGCCAGTCCGGGGTTTTTTTTCGAGTATTTTCCCTAGCAAATGCGTTGACCGCGGCAGCCGTTGCATTATAATTCAAACGTTCGTTTAACACGGGCAAGCAGGGCTTGAACGGAACAAAAACACCTTAAGGAGAACCGCTTGAACAAGCTGATCGTGAAGAAAGCCGCCGTTCTCGGCGCCGGCGTGATGGGGGCGCAGATCGCCGCGCATCTCGCCAATGCCAACGTGCCGGTCGTGCTCTTCGACCTTCCGGCCAAGGAGGGTGACAGGAACGGCATCGTGCACCGGGCCCTCGAAGGCCTCAAGAGACTGGAACCGGGGCCGCTGGCCAACAAAGGCAAGCTGAAGTACATCGACGCCGCCAACTACGAGGAGCACTTGCCGCTGCTCGCCGAGTGCGACCTGGTGATCGAAGCCATCGCCGAGCGCATGGACTGGAAGAACGATCTCTACGCGAAAATTGCGCCGCACCTGAGCGCCAACGCGGTGATCGCCTCCAACACCTCGGGCCTGTCGATCAACACGCTGGCCGAAGGCCTGCCGGAGACGGTACGTCCGCGCTTCTGCGGCATCCACTTTTTCAACCCGCCGCGTTACATGCACTTGGTCGAGATCATTGCCACCCGCGGCACTGACGCGACGACCCTCGATGCGCTGGAAACCTGGCTGACCTCGCGTCTCGGCAAGGGTGTCATTCGCGCCCTCGATACGCCGAACTTCGTCGCCAACCGCATTGGCGTGTTTTCGATTCTCGCGGTCATGCATCACACCGCCGCCTTCGGTCTCGGCTTCGACGAAGTCGACGCGCTGACCGGTCCGCGCATCGGTCGTCCGAAGAGCGCCACCTACCGCACTGCCGACGTCGTCGGTCTCGACACGCTGGCGCACGTCGTCAAGACCATGCAGGACACGCTGCCCAATGATCCATGGCATGGTTACTTCACGACGCCGGAATGGCTGTCCGCGCTGATTGCCAAGGGCGCGCTGGGCCAGAAGACCCGCTGTGGCATTTTCCGCAAGCAGGGCAAGGAAATCCAGGTGCTCGACGTTGCCGCGCAGGATTACCGGGCTTCGGCCGGCGTCATCGCCGATGAAGTCGCGGCCATCCTGAAGATCAGGAATCCCGCCGAGAAGTTCGCCGCACTGCGTGCCTCGACACATCCGCAGGGACAATTCCTGTGGGCCATCTTCCGCGACATTTTCCATTACGCTGCGGTCCACCTTGAAAACGTCGCCGACAACGCCCGTGACCTCGATCTCGCCATGCGCTGGGGTTTCGGCTGGGCGCAGGGTCCGTTCGAGACCTGGCAGGCCGCCGGCTGGTCCGCCATCGCGCAGGCGATCGCTGCCGACATCGCGGCCGGCAAGGCGATGAGCGACACCCCGCTGCCGGGCTGGGCGCTGGAAGCCGGGCGTACCGGCGTGCATACGCCACAAGGTTCGTATTCCGCGAGCCGCAATGCCTATGTGGCACGCTCCGCGCTGCCGGTCTATCAGCGCCAGATCTTCCCTGAGCGCGTGCTCGGCGAAGGCGCCGCGACCCCGGAAAAGTCCGGCGAGACGCTGTACGAGAACGACGGTATCCGTATGTGGAAGCTTGCTGCGGTCGACGCCGGAATCGGCATCATTTCCTTCAAGTCCAAGATGCACAGCGTCGGCAACGAGGTCATGGACGGCCTGATCGCCGCCGTGCGCCAGGCCGAACAGACGCTCGATGGCGTGGTGATCTGGCACGAGGCGCCGTTCGCTGTCGGCGCCAACCTGCAACAGGTTAGTGAAGCCTGCGCGGGTGGCCGCTTCGATCTGCTCGAGCAGACGGTCGAAAAGTTCCAGCGTGCCTCGCAGATGCTCAAGTACGCGCAGGTGCCGACGGTGGCTGCGGTGCAGGGTATGGCCCTCGGTGGCGGTTGTGAATTCGTCATGCACTCGGCGAAGCGCGTGCTGGCGCTGGAAAGCTATGTCGGTCTGGTCGAGGCCGGTGTCGGCCTGATTCCGGCCGGCGGCGGCTGCAAGGAATTTGCCGTGCGTGCTGCCGAGTGGGCTGCCCAGTCCGCGACACCGGGTGAACTCTTCGATTTCCTGCAGCCAGTGTTCCAGAACATCGCCATGGCCAAGGTCGCCAAGAGCGCGCTCGAAGCGATCGACATGGGCTTCGCCCGGCCTTCCGACAGCATCCTCTTCAACGCCAACGAACTGCTGTTCGTGGCGATCCGTGAAGCGCGGGCGATGGCCGATGCCGGCTACGCCCCGCCGTTGATGCAGCGCGCCATTCCGGTAGCCGGCCGCACCGGTATCGCGACGCTGGAGATGATGCTGGTCAATATGAAGGAAGGCGGCATGATTTCCGCCCACGACTACAAGGTGGCGAAGGCGGCCGCGACCGCGCTGTGCGGTGGCGACATCGAGACCGGTAGTCTGGTCGACGAGGAATGGCTGATCACGGTCGAGCGCCAGCTCTTCGTCGAACTCCTCAAGACCCCGGAAAGCCAGGCGCGCATCAAGCACATGCTCGAAACCGGCAAGCCGCTCCGTAACTGATTCCATGTCTTCTAAATGCCAGGATTTTGTCGCCGCCGCTTGCCGTACTAACCGTACTGTCTGCGCGCCAGCTTCGCGTCCTGGCGCATAGCCGACATGGAATAAAAAACTTGAGGAATACACCATGACCAAACAAATTCAGGACGCCTACATCGTCGCCGCCACCCGTCTGCCCGTCGCCAAGCGTAACGGCATGTACAAGCACGTGCGGCCAGACGACATGTTGGCTTACGTCATCAAATCCGTTGTCGCCCAGGTGCCGGGCATCGATCCGGCGCGCATCGGCGACGTCATCGTCGGCTGCGCCATGCCGGAAGCCGAGCAGGGCATGAACGTCGCCCGTATCGGCCTCTTGCTGGCCGGTCTGCCGGTTACCGTGCCGGGCATCACGATCAACCGTTTCTGCTCGTCCGGCGTGCAGGCGGTGGCCGATGCCGCCAACCAGATCCGCCTCGGCCTCGCCGATGTGATGATCGCCGGTGGCACCGAATCGATGAGCATCATGCCGCAGATGATGGGCAACAAGATGGCGATGAATCCTGCCATCTTCGCCAAGGAAGAAAACCTTGGCATCGCCTACGGCATGGGCCTGACCGCGGAAAGGGTGGCCAACCAGTGGAAGATCAGCCGCGAAGCGCAGGACGCATTTGCGCTGGCCTCGAACCAGAAGGCCTGTGCGGCAATCGCCGCCGGTCACTTCAAGGCCGAGACGACGCCCTATACCATCCGCGAGAACCTGCCCGATCTCAAGACCGGTCAGGTCAGGGTGCGCGAGCGCATCGCCGAGCATGACGAAGGCCCGCGCGCCGACGCCTCGCTGGAAAAGCTGGGCAAGCTGCGCCCAGTCTTCCATGTGCGCGGATCGGTGACCGCCGGCAACTCGTCGCAGATGTCCGACGGCGCCGCTGCGGTGATGCTGGTGTCGGAAAAGGTGCTCAAGGAACACAACCTGACGCCGCTGGCTCGCTTTGCCGGTTTCGCGGTGGGTGGCGTGGCGCCGGAGATCATGGGCATCGGCCCGATCGCCGCCATCCCCAAGGTGCTGGCGCAGGTCGGCATCAAGCAGGACGACCTCGACTGGATCGAGCTCAACGAAGCCTTCGCCGCGCAGTCGCTGGCGGTGATCAACGAACTGGGTCTCAATCCCGAAAAGGTCAACCCGCTGGGTGGCGCCATCGCCCTCGGTCACCCGCTGGGGGCGACTGGCGCCATCCGCATCGCCACCGTCGCGCATGGCCTCAAGCGCACCGGTGGCAAGTACGGGATGGTGACCATGTGCATCGGCACTGGCATGGGCGCCGCTGGGATCATCGAGGCGCTCTGAGCAGTGAAACCCGCCTGGCTTGCGAAAGTTCCGTCAGCTTGGCGGGCGCGCATGATGCGGATGGGGTTTAACCTCCATCCCGCTTTTCGCGGCACGGGCGGGTGTGTCGAACACGTGGCACACGACATGTCGCATATCAGGATTCGCCTGCCGCTGAACTGGCGGACCCGCAATGTTGTCGGCTCGATCTATGGTGGTTCACTGTTCGCCGTGACCGACGGAGTGCACCCCATGATGCTGATGTCCGCCCTCGGCGACGGCGTGATCGTCTGGGACAAGGCGGCCAGCATCCGCTACCGGAAGCCTGCCTTTACCACGCTCTACGCTGATTTTTCCCTGGACGCCGAAGAGGTTGAAGCAATCCGGGCGGCGCTGCGCGAGACCCCGGAACTGGACCGAACCTATCTGGTCGAGTTGAAGGACACCCACGGCGCGGTGCATACTGTGGTTGAGCGGACTGTCTATATCGCCGACAAGAATCATTATCGGAACAAAGCCAACGAAGGAGAAAGAAGATGATTTCACATTCAGTACGGATCGCAGCATTGGCTGTGGCGTTGCTCGCCGTTCCCGTGGTCCAGGCGGCCGAGGTCGCCGGCGTCAAGGTGGACGAAGCCATCAAGGTCGGCGCCAATGAGCTGGCGCTTAATGGCGTCGGAGTGCGGAGCAAGGTTTTCATCAAGGTCTATGTCGGAGCCTTGTACGCGACGCAGAAGTCGAGCACGCCGGCCGCTCTTCTCGATGCGGCGACACCGCGCCGAATGGTTATGCGCATGTTGCGCGACATCGATGCCGACACGCTCTACGGCGCCCTGCGCGATGGACTCAAGGACAACAACAGTGAGGCCGAACTGGCTGCCCTCAAGGCGCCGACCGACCAGTTCGCCGAGATCATGAAAAAGATCGGGACTGCCAAGAACGGTGACAGCGTGGCGATTGATTTTACCGCTGAGGGGGTCGCTGTAAGCTTCAATGGCGAGGCCCGTGGCAAGGTAGCCAGTGTCCCGTTCGCGCGTGCCCTGCTCAAGGTCTGGTTGGGAGAGAACCCGGTTGACTCCTCGCTGAAGAAGGCATTGCTGGGTGGTTAAGAAACTAAACGAGGAGACAAAAAAGTGGAAAAGATCTGGATCAAGACTTACCCGCCTGGCATTCCCGCCGAAATCAGCATCGACCACCTGGACTCGCTGGTGACGCTATTCGAGGACGCCTGCCGCAAGTATGCCGATCAGGTGGCCTACATCAGCATGGATCGCGAGATGACCTATGGCGAACTGGACCGTCTGTCGCGTGATTTCGCGGGCTGGCTGCAGTCGATCGGCCTCGGAAAGGGCGAGCGCGTCGCACTGATGATGCCCAACCTGCTGCAATATCCGGTGGCGCTGTTCGGCACCCTGCGCGCCGGGTGTGTCGTCGTCAATGTCAATCCGCTCTATACGCCGCGCGAGCTCGAGCATCAGTTGAAGGATTCCGGCGCCAAGGTGATCGTCATCGTCGAGAACTTTGCTCATACGCTGGAGCAGGTGATCGCCAAGACCGAGATCAAGCAGGTCATCGTCACCCCGATGGGGGACCTGCTGGGCATGGTCAAGGGCGCCGTGGTCAATTTCGTCGTCCGCCACGTCAAGAAGATGGTTCCGGCGTGGTCGCTGCCGGGCTCGATCAACATCAACGCGGCACTCGCTGCCGGGCGTCGTCATGGCATGGAGCCGGTCAAGCTGAGTCACGATGACCTCGCCTTCCTGCAATACACCGGCGGCACCACCGGGGTCTCCAAGGGCGCCATGCTGACCCATGCCAACATCGCCTCGAACGTGATGCAGGCCCATGCCTGGATCAAGCCGGTGATCGATGACGGCAAGGAATTCATCGTCACCGCCCTGCCGCTTTATCACATCTTTGCGCTGACCGCGAACTGCCTTACTTTCCTGATGATCGGTGCACGCAACCTGCTGATCGTCAATCCGCGCGACATGCCCGGCTTCATCAAGGAATGGGCGAAATACCCGATTTCGGTGGCGACCGGTGTCAACACCCTGTTCAATGGATTGCTCAATCATCCAGATTTCGCGAAGCTCGATTTTTCGACCATGAAACTGTCGCTGGGGGGCGGCATGGCGGTTCAGGCGCCGGTTGCCGAGCGCTGGCAGAAGGTGACCAAGTCGCCGCTGCTGCAGGCGTATGGCCTGACCGAAACGTCTCCTGCGGCGACGATCAACCCGCTTGATCTCAAGGAATTCAACGGCTCGATCGGCCTGCCGATTTCCTCGACCGATCTGTCGGTCCGCGACGATACCGGCAAGGAGCTGGCCATCGGCGAGATCGGGGAAATCTGCGTCCGCGGCCCGCAGGTCATGGCCGGCTACTGGAATCGCCCAGAGGAAACCGCCAATGTTATTTATGCCGATGGCTTCCTGCGCACCGGCGACATGGGTTATGTCGACGCGCTCGGGTTTTTCTTCATCGTCGACCGCAAAAAGGACATGATTCTCGTCTCGGGCTTCAACGTCTATCCGAACGAGATCGAGGAAGTGGTCGCCATGCACGAAGGTGTCGGCGATGTGGCGGCGATCGGTGTGCCCGACGACAACACCGGCGAAGCGGTCAAGATCTTTGTCGTGCGCAAGGATCCGAACCTGACTCCGGAAGAGATAATTGCCCACTGCCGCAAGCACCTGACCGGCTACAAGGTGCCGAAGCAGGTCGAGTTCCGCCCCGATCTGCCGCGTACCAACGTCGGCAAGATCCTGCGCCGGGCCCTCAAGGAAGGGGCGTAGTAATGCCGGTTCCCGCAGCGCTGCGGAAGGGGCTGGCCCTGCCGGCCATCTGCGCGCCGATGTTCATCGTTTCCAACCCGGACCTCGTTATCGCCCAGTGCAAGGGGGGGCTGATCGGGTCGTTCCCGGCGCTCAACGCGCGCCCGCCGGAACTGCTCGACATCTGGCTGGCCCGCATCAGGGCCGAACTGGCGGATTCTCCGGACGCGGCGGCGTTTGCCGTCAACCAGATCATCCACCAGTCCAACGAGCGTCTCGAGCACGACATGGCGCTTTGCGTGAAGCACGAGGTGCCGCTGATCATCACCAGCCTGCGCGCACCGGATGCCATCGTGCCGCAGGTTCATGCTTACGGTGGTCTGGTCTTTCATGATGTGATCAGCGTCCGCCATGCCGAGAAGGCACTTGAAGCCGGTGTCGATGGGCTGATCCTCGTTTGCACGGGAGCTGGCGGGCACGCCGGCATGCTTAGCCCGTTCGCGCTGGTCGGCGAAATCCGCAAGTTCTACGCCGGGCCGCTCGCGCTGTCCGGCGCCATCGCCAACGGCAGCGGCATTCTCGCGGCGCAGGCGATGGGAGCCGATTTCGCCTACATCGGCACACGCTTCATCGCGACGCGCGAGGCCAATGCCCAGGAAGCCTACAAACAGTGCCTTGTCGACTCGGCTGCGGTCGACGTCGTTTACACGCCGTATTTCACTGGCGTGCATGGCAACTACCTGAGAAGGAGCATCGAGGCGGCCGGTCTCGATCCGGAGAATCTCCCGGTCAGGGACAAGGATTCGATGAACTTCGGCAGTTCCGCCGGGCCTGCCAAGGCGTGGAAGGACATCTGGGGCGCCGGGCAGGGAGTCGGACTGATCGGCGACATTCTGCCGGTGGCCACCTTGATCGCCCGGATGAAGCAGGAATACCGCACGGCTAAAGCGGCGTTGTGCAGCAACCCATACTGATAACAGGCAACAAGGAGAAAGCAAAATGAGCGACTATCGTGCGCCCGTAAAAGACATGCGCTTTGTGCAGGACGAACTGGCTGGCTTCAAGGAGCTGACCCAGTACCCCGATTTCGTCGAGGCGACGCCCGACATGGCCGACGCCATTCTCGAAGAGGCAGCGAAGTTTGCCAGCGAAGTGTTGGCGCCGCTGAACTGGATTGGTGACCAGGAGGGCAGCAAGCTTGGCCCCGATGGCGTGATTACTCCGCCGGGCTGGAAGGAGGCGTACAAGGCTTTTTGTGACGCTGGCTGGAACGCCATTTCCTGCCCGCCGGATCATGCCGGCCATGGCCAGCCGGATACACTGGCAGTTGCGGTCAAGGAAATGATCATGTCGGCCAACCTGTCGTTCTCGCTCGGGCCCTTGCTGACCACCGGCGCCGTCGAGGCGCTGCTGACCTGCGCCAGCGACGAACTGAAGGCCATCTATCTGGAAAAGATGGTCACCGGCGTATGGACCGGGACGATGAATCTGACGGAGCCGCAGGCCGGCTCCGATCTCGCGTTGATCCGCTCGCGCGCCGAGCCGCAGGCCGACGGCAGCTACAAGGTGTTCGGCCAGAAGATCTTCATCACCTACGGCGACCACGACATGACCGAGAACATCGTCCATCTCGTCCTCGCCCGCCTGCCGGACGCCCCGGCCGGGGTCAAAGGCATTTCGATGTTCCTGGTGCCGAAGTTCCTGGTCGACGCCGACGGTTCGCTCGGCGCGCGCAACGATGCCTGGTGCGTGTCGCTCGAGCACAAGCTCGGCATCCACGCCAGCCCGACCTGCGTCATGGCCTATGGTGATAACGGTGGCGCCGTCGGCTACCTGCTCGGCGAGGTCAACCGCGGCCTAGAATACATGTTCATCATGATGAACGAAGCCCGCCTCGGCGTCGGCCTGCAGGGCATCGCCCTCGCCGAGCGCGCCTACCAGCAGGCGCTGGGTTATGCGCGCGAGCGCAAGCAGGGGCGCGATGCGCTGACTGGCGAAGCACTGGTCACCATCGACAAGCACCCCGACATCCGGCGCATGCTGATGCTCATGAAGAGCCGTATCGAAGCCTGTCGCGCCATGGCCTACTTTACGTCGGGCCTGCTCGACCGCGCCCACGTGATCGAGGACAAGGAAGAGAAGAAGCGCAACCTGTATCTCGCCGAGTTCATGATTCCGATCGTCAAGGGCGGCGGTACCGAGATGAGTGTCGATGTCACCTCACTAGGCATCCAGATCCACGGCGGCATGGGCTTCATCGAGCAAACCGGCGCCGCCCAGCACTGGCGCGACTCGCGGATAACGACGATCTACGAAGGCACCACCGGCATCCAGGCCAACGACCTCGTCTTCCGCAAACTGATGCGTGACGGTGGCGCCACGGCCAAGGTCGTTTTCGGTGAAGTCGCCGCCACCGCCAAGGCGCTTGGCAC
Organism: Candidatus Dechloromonas phosphoritropha; assembly: GCA_016722705.1. Classification (NCBI taxonomy): domain Bacteria; kingdom Pseudomonadati; phylum Pseudomonadota; class Betaproteobacteria; order Rhodocyclales; family Azonexaceae; genus Dechloromonas; species Candidatus Dechloromonas phosphoritropha. The sequence goes on from JADKGN010000004.1 coordinate 2,424,894, forward strand.
TTCCGGCCGCCCCGAACTGCAGGCCATCGCCCGCCGTCTGGGCGACGGGCTGAAGGCCTGGACCGAGGCGACCGAATGGCTGGCAGCCGACGCGAAAAACGGCATCGCCGGGGCGTTGACCGGAGCCGTTCCCTATCTGCATCTGGCCGTCAATGTCTGCGGCGGCTGGTTTATGGGCAGGGCGGCGCTGGCTGCCGCCGGTTACCTCGACAAGGGCGAGGGCGACCAGACTTTCTACCGTGCCAAGATCGCCACCGCACACTTCTACGCCGACCAGATGCTGCCGCTGGCCACTTCCTGCGGGATCACCGTGCAGGCAGGCGGCGCCTCGCTGGCGGCGCTGACCGACGACATGCTGTGATTCCAGGCCGCCGTCCGGCATCAATCAATCCCCGCTGCGACGGGGATTTTTGCGGACGGGAGTTTCGTCGCGGTGTGTCGTGAGAACTATGAGGACCCAATGCTGACCATCGAGATCGTTTCCGATATCGTCTGTCCCTGGTGCTTCGTCGGCAAGCGCCGGCTGGAAGTCGCCGTCGCGACCGTACGCCGGGAGATTCCGGATTTTTCATGCCAGAAGCGCTGGCGCCCGTTCTTTCTCAACCCGGATGTGCAGCCCGAGGGCGAACCTTTTCTTCCCTTCCTTGAACACAAGTTTGGTGGCCGGACGCGGGTCGATGCCCTGTTCGAGCATATCCGCAGCACCGGGCGGGCCTCCGGGATCGATTTTGCGTTCGAAAAGATCGACTTGCGCGCCAATACCCTGCAGGCGCACCGCCTGATCCACTGGGTGCAGCAGCGGGGTGATGCCGATGCGCTGGTCGAGCGCCTGTTCGCCGCGCAGTTCCAGCGCGGCGAACATGTCGGCGATAGCTTCCTGCTTGCGACAATCGCTGCCGAGTGCGGCTACGATGCGGGCGAAGTGGCGGGCTACCTGGCGTCGGACGAGGGCGAGGACGCGGTCCGCGCCGAGGAGCTCCGCTTTCGGCGAATGGGGATCAGCATGGTTCCAACCTTCGTTCTTGGCGGGCGGACAGGGATAGTCGGTGCCGAGGATCCGGCGGTACTCGCCGCCGCAATTCTGGAATGCCTGCGGCAGCCGGGGGGGCTTTCTCCGGCACTGTCAGCGGAGGGAAGTTGACGGCGGGACGCCCGTGCGGACGCCCCGCCGTGAAGGGTAATTGGACAGGGCTTACTTCGCCTGCATCCGGTTGAGGTAGTCGATCAGCGCAAAGATGCGTCCACGGACGAACACCTCGGGGTCGTGGTTCATATCGACGTAGTGCTCGCCGGTTTTGATCTGGTAGTCACGGCCCCAGATCGGCATGTCGCGTGGCCCATGCACCTTGACCTCCTGCCGTCCGTCAATCACGGCATAGACGTGTTCCAGCGGGAATACCCCACCGTTCTTCCGCGACAACTGCGTCAGATCGGGCGGCGTCACTTTCAGGAAATCCACATAGGCACCGACCTTCAGATCCTTGCCGTGGCAGGCGATGCAGTTCGAGTCGTACTCGCGTTTTCCGAGATCGACCTTGTCAGCCGCCACTGCCGTCGTCATGCCGGTTGCGGCAATAATCGTGGCGCTCGCCCCAATCAGCTTGAAAATCTTCATCTCCCGCCTCCTTGTGTTTCTTGTCGGACTTCACGGCTACGGTACAAGACCACTCAAGATAGGAGCATAAGGCTAGCAAGGGCTTTACACGGGAGCAGTTCAGGTACCGCGCTCGAAACATCGGCTCGGCTGACCGGCGCCGCTGTTCTCGCGCTGGCCAGTGTTAAGCTAGCGCGCTATGTCGAACGATAACCTTGTACCCTCGAATGCCAAGCATTCGCCGTCTCCAGTGGCTACAGTCATGATCAAGTTCAGTGCTTCCAAATCCCTCATCAAGCGTGTTCTGGCTTGCGGCATTATCGCAATTGCTCTCGGTGGCACGTTGGCCGCAGCCGCCGAGCGCCCACGTATCGGTCTCGTTCTCGGTGGTGGTGGCGCTCGTGGCGCGGCGCACATCGGCATTCTGGAGGTGCTTCGGGAAAACCGGATTCCCGTCGATTGCGTGGCCGGCACCAGCATGGGTGGACTGGTGACCGGCGCCTTTGCCGTCGGGCTGAGTCCCGACGAAATGCTTGAGGCAATGGGCAAGGCCGACTGGCGGGCGATGTTTAACGACAATCCGGCGGTCTACGATATCAATCCGCGCGTCAAATACCAGTCTCGACGCTTCATTCCCGGTACTGAGCTGGGGCTGACGGATGAGGGCGCGCAGCCGCTTCCGGCTGTCGTTCAGGGCCAGAAGGTCAAGCTGTTCATCAACCGCCTGGTGCGCAGCCAGTATGGCGATCCGCAGATCGAGAAAATGCCGATCCCGGTCTCCATCGTCGCCACCGACCTCGTCACCGGCGACAAGGTGGTGTTCCGCGAGGGCAGCCTGACCCGTGCGATGCGTTCCACGATGTCGGTACCCGGCCTGATGGCACCGGTCAAAGATGGCGACAAATTGTTGGTCGATGGTGGCCTGGTCGACAACGTGCCGATCGACGAAGTACGCAAAAGTTGCAACCCCGATGTCGTGATCGCCGTCAATGTCGGGTCGCCGCTGATGAAGGCGAAAGATATCGGCGGAATTTTTTCGGTGGCCGGGCAGATGATCAATATTCTGACCGAGCAGAATGTCACCAGTTCGCTGGCAACTCTGAAGCCCGGGGATATCTACATCAAGCCGGATCTGGAGGGAATCACCGCGGCTGAATTCGAACGTTACGCAGAAACCGCCAAGCGCGGGCGGGCGGCGGCCGAAGCCATGTTGCCCCGACTGAAGGTGCTGAGCGTCGGCGAGAAACAGTACCAGGACTGGCTGGCGACCATGACCCCGGTGCGCGGCAATTTGCCGCTGGTGGACGAGATCCAGATTGCCGGCTTGAAGCGGGTCAACCCGGCCTACCCGGATCGCTATCTGAAAAACTATCAGGGCGCTCCGGTCGACATCGACCGGCTCGACAAGGATCTGGGACTCATCTTCGGCGACGGGGCATACGACGACGTTGATTTCTCGCTGCTGACCACGCGCGACCGCAACATCCTGCGCGTGACTCCGGTGGAAAAGGAATTCGGGCCCGATTACCTGCGTTTCGGCTTCAATCTCAATGCGGCCTCCAATTCACCATCCATATTCAACCTGCGGGTCGCCTATCAGAAAACCTTGATCAACAGTCTGGGCGGCGAGTGGTTGGCCGGAGTGCAGATCGGCAACGAAATGGGGGCGTTCACGGAGTTCTATCAGCCGCTCGACGCCGATCGGCTCTTCTTCCTGGAACCCAAGCTTTCCTACCTGCGCGTGCCGCTCGATATCTACCAGGACAACAAACGGGTGGCCCAATACAAGGTCGATCAGGCGACGCTCGATCTGATGGCCGGGATTAACGTCGGCCTGTGGGGGCCAGTGACGGTTGGCTGGGGAGAGCGTTACCGCAGCGCCGAACTGGACATCGGGACACCGACGGAGACCAGCGGCAGCAAGGCCTATGGTGGCTTCCTGGCCAAGATGGATTTCGACCAGTTCGACCGAATATATACTCCGACACAGGGTTGGTCTGCCCACGGCAGCTACTTCTATGCGGCTGGAGAAGGCTATGACAAGGCCGACCTCGACTTGCGTGCGGCGCAGAGTTTTGGCGATTTCATCGTCCACGAGCGAATCCGTGGCGCCGGGTCATTTACCGGTACGTTGCCGTTCTACGATGCGGTGGCGCTGGGCGGCTTTCTGAACCTGTCGGGTTTTGCCCGCAACCAGATCATCGGTGAATCGCTCACCTACGGCAACGTGCGGGTGGAGAAGATCATTGGTCGCTTCCCGGCGGGCCTGCGGGGCGATATGCGTGCAGGTATCGCTTTGGAGGCCGGCAAGGTTGGTGGCAATTACACGGAAACCAATTTGCATGGCTGGCAAAGCTCGGTGACGGCGTATGTCGGCGGCGAGACCCCGCTGGGGATGGTCTATGTCGGTTACGGTTATTCGCCGAACGGCATGGGCAATTTCTACATGTTTATCGGCACGCCGTGATGAAGTCCGAATGCCGTGGCTGGAATGACAGCCTCACCGGCGAGCGAAGCGCGACTGGGGGTGTCGGACTCAGCGGCGCTGGCCAGGTCTCCGACGGATCCGCCACCGGTGATGCCGCGTCGAATGAGATGCTGCGCTCGGTCGCTCCGCGGGCATTGGGGTAGTATTCCGCTACCCGATCGACAGGAAGGAAGCGAAAATGAAAGCCAAGACCACGAGCAGCGGGCGCCAGGCCGCCGCAAGGACGACCAGTCGCGCCGCGAGCAAGTCTTCGGCGCTCGATACGGTGGGTGGCTTGACCAAGTCGCTGCGCAGCCTTGCCGGCCAGGTCGTCGGCATGGCGGGCGTGGCCGTCGATACGTCATTGGCGGCGGCAACCGGGCTCTTTCCACAGGGCGTCGCATCGACCAAGGCATTGGCCAAGGCCGGCATCTTTCTGCACGACATGCGCGAGGCGGCGGGAATCCCGCTGGAAGATCTTGGCAAGGCGATCGATCTCAAGGATCCGTCACTGCTCGAACTGGCCGAAAACGGAAAGATGGCGCTGCCGTTCGAAGTCATCCTGCGCCTCGCCTCGGTTCTGGCGCGCAACGACCCGGTTCCCTTCGTCATGAATCTGACCAAGGCTTACAGCCCCGGCCTGTGGAAGGTCCTCGAATCCCTCGGGATTGGTCGCGTCCTCGAACATGCCGGGCGCGAACACGAGTTCATAAGCATCTACCGGGCGCGCGACGAGGCGCGCAAGCTGACCGACGAGGAGTTTTTGCGGGTGCACAAGTTCGTCGAGACGGCTTTCGACATGGCCCTTGAGTTCAACCGTGAAGCCAAGGTGGCGGCCGAGCGCAAGGCGGCGCCCAGAAGCACGTCGAGGAGTGCGCCAAGACGCCCGCCAAAGGCGAGCGTGAGCGCGGAGCAATAAGCGAAGGGCGGCCAGGGCCGCCCTTTTTCTGTTCAGCGCCCCTTGAGGGCGAGGTCGGCGGCGGCGTCGAGATCGGCTTGCTTCATGATCCCCATTTTCTTCTGGACAACCTGACCGTTGCGGTCGATGACAATGGTGAAAGGCAGGCCGCCCTTGGTGTTGCCGAGCGCCTGCATCAGCGGAATGCCTTTTTCCCCGGCGACGAACACCGGGTAGTCCATCTTGTAAGCCTTGGCGAATTCGCGAGCCGGCTCGACCTTGTCCTCGATGCCGATGCCGAGGACTTCCAGCTTGCCCTTGTGGGCATTGCGGATGGCGATCAGTTCGGGAATCTCGGTGCGGCACGGGCCGCACCAGCGGGCCCAGAAATTAACGATCAGCGGCTTGCCCTTGTAGCGCCCCAGCGCCACCGGTTTGTCGTCGAGATCGCTCAGCGTGGCTGTGAACAGCGGAGCCGAGGAGGGCATTTCATCGGCTGCTGCGACCACAGAAACAAAGGCTGGCCCTAGGGTCAACGCGCAAAAAAGGCCAAAAAGTAGTGAAGTGAGAAATTTATTCACGGTAGGTCGCCACGGCGGAAAATCAGATAGCCGATGGTAGCACTGACCACGCCAGGCACTGCCGGGTACCCTTGAGCTACTTCAAGCATTTGGGACTACCCATCCTTGCGCCACAGCAGGAATTCAATTCATCGAACCGCCGAATACGTGATCTGTGCGTCCGGTGGTGTGGGAGGGAGGGGCCGCGAGGCTTCTTCCTATCCCGATTAGGCGATTAACGAAAACGTCGGTAGGATCTGCCAATCGAGAGTGGCGGCCATTTGCAAACATAGGAGATCTCGCTATGAGTGTAAAGCGAAGAGTATTTATCAGTCTCACACATGACACATACTTGGATGATCGGCAGAATGCCGTCAAGTGGGGGATCGTCCAGCGTGTGATCGATGCTGGATACGAACCCCACATGTTCTTCCCGGCCGTCCCTTCTGGCTTTGCGGCAACGGTTCATCGTGAAGTCCCCTGGACGGCAGACAAGGTCAGAGAGTCTGTAGGTGGCGCCGTTGGGGCGGTCATGATCGGCTACCCCCGATGGAAGTACGGCGACGACGCTCATGCGAGTGAGTTTACGCACTACGAGGCTGGCGTAGCACACGCCACGGGAATCCCGATGTTAATGGTGCTCGAGCAGGGGATTCGATGGCGCGGCGCGTTCGACCAGAGTTCCGCGCAGATCTGCGAGGTACCGAAAGACGCCGATCACTCGTGGCTGGCGAGTTCGTACTTCGAACAGTGCTTCAGCCCTTGGCGGCGTGAACTCGACGCACGGTTCGACATATTCCTCGGCTACTCGAGTCAGTCACAGGGTACAGCGAAAAACCTGAAGCGAGTATTCGTGGCAAAGGGAGCGAGAGTCCTCGACTGGCAGGACTTCGGACCCGGCACGATTCTCGAACAGATCACGAAGGCGGCAGCCTGCTGTACAGGCGGAGTGTTCTTGTTCACAGCGGACGATGGCTTGGAAGGCGACACGGGGATGGCTGCACCACGAGACAACGTCGTCTTCGAGGCGGGTTACTTTGTTCATGCGAAGGGCCACAGGCGCGTCTTGGTCATTCGGGAGTCAGGTGGGAAAAGAAGCGCGAAAATGCCCGCGGACTTGGGTGGGGCGATTTACGCGCCGCTGCCGGACCTCGCCAACATTGAAGCGCTTGATCAGCAGCTCGACCGATTTGTAGAGAATCTATAAGGTCGACGCACGACTGCAACGCACCGCCTATTGGACCGAGCGCGGTGAGTCAACGATCAACGAAGTGCGCCGCCTAATTCCATTTTCAGATCAATGGTGACGCGAAGACGAGCTGCTGACAGTGCAATTGCTACGGCATGGCGAAGTCAACAAAGTCACGATTGATCTGGAAATGGAATCAGGCCGCAATCTGGCAGTGAGCAGCCCTTGGCTGCACGTATGTCATTTGACTTAGCGGGGCAGCGAAGCGGTGAATTCAGGTAGAACTTATCCGTAAATATCGCGTATCTGAGCAGGTTTGCCATGTCGATAAGATTGAGATTTTGGTAGGCGTCGAATGGCTTTAGCCTAAGCGATGACCGAGTGGCTGGCCATCAAGCAATGTCGCCTGCCTTTGCTGCGAAGCCCTTCCTCCGTCCTTCCTGTTCCGTCATCGCCTTCACGTTTTTTATCGATATTCAGGGTCGACCGTGACGGCCCTTCTATGATTACATCTCATGATCCAGTTCCAGAATTTCGTCAAAAATTTCCGGCGGGCTCGATGGCGCAAGTATCCTTTCCCACCAGTTTGTGCGTCTTTCGGGCGGCATGAAGCAGAAGCTTCTAATCGCCATCACCCTGGGCTGCGACGCCAGCGTTCTGGTGATGGACGAACCGGCGGCCAACCTCGACTCGGAAGCACGCAAGATTTTCTTCGACCTGCTGGCCAAGCGCCAGAACAACGCGCCGATGTTGATTTCCAGCCATCGCCTCGATGAAGTGTCATCGCTGGTCAAGCGACGAGTTCATCCTGCGGCCTAGCCGCAGCCTGCTTGTGCAGGTGGTCAGATGCGTTCCCGTCACTCTTCGTCATGGTCCTTCGTCTTTCATCGTTCGTGCCTTCGGCGGGGGCAGCCCGCCTACTATGCCTTCCGCTGACTCCTCCACGGTATTCAGCGTCCGTTTCCAGATGCCCAGCTTCGTACTTCCGAAGCACCAGAGAGATCTCCCGGGGTAAGACACGCTACCTTTGCTGCATAGACGCCGGATTTATGACCGAAGGAAATCCCCGTGGGACAAAATGCACCCCAACCGCAGATGGAGAGCTTCGCGGTCACGTGCCCGCTCGCCCCGGATGCATCACGCCTCATATCCGGTTTTTGTTCATCGCCCCGCAGCTTTGGACTGGGCTTATTCCATTTTCACACCAATTAAGCAATAATAAGTGCATCTCAATGAGATCTGAGGTGTGGCATGGGAAGGCCGTTCAAGGGAGAGGGGTCGGTAGCGGAGGCGCTGAAGATTGTCAAAGAAGCCAAGAGTGTGGAACAACTGCGCCAGGCCCAAGCGGTTGTTCTGCCGTTGTGCTACGGGTTGAATCTTGAGCAGACCGCCGCGGTGATCGGCGTTTCGCTCAGTTGGGCCTCACGATTACGCAACGCGTTTCTGGCTGGACATCGGGTAGGCGGTGAATCGGAACCTGCACGAGGCGGACGCCACCGGGAGAATTTCACCCGAGCGCAAGAAGCCGAACTGTTGAAACCCTTTTTCGACCAAGCGGCCAAGGGCGGTATATTGGTCGTCAGTCAGATCAAGCCGGCCCTGGAGAAAGCGTTGGGACGCCCGATGGCGCTGTCCTCCGCCTACAACGTGCTGCATCGCAACGGTTGGCGCAAGCTGGCGCCAGACAAGCGACATCCGCAAAGTGATCCGACCGCGCAGGAGGCGTGGAAAAAAAGACCCCCGACACCCTTGCCGAACTCCGGAGAGATTTCGCTCAAGGAACCCCGATCCGTCTGATGTTTCAGGACGAAGCGCGCTTCGGGCGCATCAACGATGTGCGTCGTGCCTGGGCGCCCCAACCCATTCGACCGTTGTGCCGGGCCATGCTCACCCACCAATACACCTACGCCTACGCGGCCGTCGATGTGGATACGGGCGCGCTTGACTCGCTGATCTTGCCGCACGTCAATACGCCGTGCATGCAGCTATTCCTCGACGAAGTGGCGGCACGCCATCCGATGGATCGGATCGTCATGGTCCTTGACGGTGCGGGCTGGCATGCCAGCCAAGCACTCAGAACACCCGAAAACATACACCTGCTACCGTTGCCTCCCTATGCCCCTGAACTCAACCCGGTCGAGCATCTCTGGGATGAACTGCGCGAGAAGTTCTTTCACAACCTGGTCTTCGATAGCATCGATGCACTTGAAGATCAACTCGAATCGAGCCTCAAAACCCTTGAATCAGAGCACCAGCGTGTCCGCTCAATCGTACACTGGCCGTGGATAGTTAATGCATTAACGAATTAGAAACGGAATGAGAGAGGATGATCGGGCACTTGCATCAATGGCCGACAACCAGCCTCATCGCCAAAGCTCGGCGCTATTGGGGCGACATTTCTCCAGCGTCCTGCGGTCAACCCGGAAAATAGGCCAAAATTGAGGCCTGTTCCTCGGCGGTTTTCTTCCATGCTTTTGGATCAACCCTCCTCCAACCTCCTGCCGGCGTCCCGGCAGTTGCTCCTCGTCGTTGCTCGGCATTGGGAGAGTCGCGGCGGACAGTTGCAGCGCTTCGCACGTGGTGGCGTCGATGGGGCGTGGCTTCGTGTCGGGAATCCGGTGGCGGTCAGCCTCGGGCGCTCGGGGCTGGCGTGGGGGCGGGGGTTGTATCGGCCGGTCGACGGAGTTGGGCCGGAGAAATGCGAAGGCGATGGCCGTGCGCCGGCCGGTATCTTCCGGATCACCGCGCTGTTCGGGGATGGTAGCGCGGACAGCCGCCTGGCGCGGGCGGCGAAGCTACCTTACCTTTGTGCGACAAGCGATCTGAAGTGTGTCGATGATCCCACTTCGGTGCACTACAACCGCATCGTCGACCAGTCCCGCGTCGGCGGCATCGACTGGAATTCCCGCGAGGACATGCTCCGTGGCGATGACCGCTACGCGCTGGGGGCGGTGGTGGGGTGCAACTGCGATCCGGTGCTTCCGGCGGCGGGGTCGTGCATCTTCCTGCACGTTTGGCAGGCGCCCGGGGTGCCGACGGCGGGGTGCACGGCGCTGGCGCTGGCGGACATGAAGAAGATCGCCGGCTGGCTGGACGGCGCGAAGTCGCCGCTGCTGGTGCAGTTGCCGCGCGGAGCCTTCAAGCGGATGCGGGTAACGTGGGGGTTGCCGGACCGCGCGGATTGATCCAGTTGGCGGCGGCCCCGGGAATCCTCTAGACTCCCCAACTTTCCACCACGCTCATGCCGTGCCCGTGTCGGGGCGGCGTAACCATCGCACCGTGCTCAATCGAATCTGGGTTGCCTTCATCCTCGTCGGCTTCGTCGCCGCCGTGATCCACACGCTGCAGGGCGACCTGGAGATGTTTTCGCGGGTGATGACAGGGCTGTTCGACACGGCGAAGACCGGCTTCGACATTTCGCTCGGCCTGGTGGGGATCATGAGCCTGTGGCTGGGGGTAATGAAGATTGGCGAGAAGGGCGGGCTGATCCAGTTGTTCGGACGGGCGCTCGCCCCCTTCTTCCGTCGCGTCTTTCCCGACATCCCGCCCGGCCATCCGGCGAGCGGCAGCATCGTCATGAACTTCAGCGCCAACATCCTCGGCCTCGACAACGCGGCGACGCCGCTCGGGTTGAAGGCGATGCGCGAGTTGCAGGAGATCAACCCGCACAAGGATACGGCCAGCAATCCGATGATCATGTTCCTGGTGCTCAACACGGCGGGCATCACGCTGATCCCGACCTCGGTGATCGCCATCCGCCAGAGCATCGCATTGAAGCAGGGGCTGGTCGGCTTCAACGCCGCCGACATCTTTTTGCCGACGTTGCTCGGTACCTTCGTCTCGTTCTGCGCCGGGCTGATCGCGGTGGCGATCTGGCAGCGCCTCAACCTCTTCTGCAAGCCAGTGCTCGCCTTCTTCGCCGGCTTTGCGGCCTTGATGGGGGGGCTTTACCTGTGGCTGGGCGGGATGCCGCCGGACAAGATGGCGCAGATGATCGGCCTGCTCGGCAGCGGTATCATCGTCTCGATCATCGTCCTCTTCGTCGCCGTCGCCGCGTGGCGTGGCGTCGATGTGTACGAGAGCTTCGTCGACGGCGCCAAGGAGGGCTTTGGCGTTGCCGTGCAGATCATTCCCTACCTGATCGCCATGCTGGTGGCGATCTCGGTCTTCCGCACCACCGGCTGCATGGATTACGTCATCGGGGCCATTCGCGCTGCCGTGCTGGCACTTGGGCTGAATGACGATTTCGTGCCGGCACTGCCGGTCGGTCTGATGAAGACGCTCTCCGGCAGCGGCGCGCGCGGGCTGATGGTGGACGTGATGACCACCTACGGCGTCGATTCCTTCCAGGGCAAGTTGGCGGCGATCATCCAGGGCTCGACGGAAACGACTTTCTACGTGCTGGCCGTCTATTTCGGTAGCGTCAATATCACGAAGACCCGCTACGCCGTGGCCGGCGGCCTGATCGCCGATGCCGTCGGGCTGGTCGGGGCGATCTTGATCGGCTATGCCTTTTACCACTGAGGCACGGCACGGTTGCTACGGTCGACGCCAAAAGTCGGGTCAAATTCCGGGTTGAACGCCCCCTCCGAGAGATCTGGTAGTTTCAGGATGCAGCTGCTTGCCGTCCTGCGGGGAATCGCTCTAGCCTTGTCCGCGGTCACCGGGCAGGCGCGCTGAGCCCGAAGCCGGGTCAGCCGTGGTGAAAAGCCTCCCACATCGGCCGGACCTTTCGGCCCTAGACTGCGATTGCGCCTGGGAAATCCCGCAGCGCCGGCATCACTGGGTCGATATCAGCGGCGTTTTCCTGCCGCGCCCCGGAGGTGAACTTCGCGTAGGCGTTGAGTTCGCCGGGCGTCAGGTGGCCGGCAAGCGGGGCGATCTGCGAAAAGCGGACGTTGTGACGGAGCAGGTGCAGGATGAAGGTGTGGCGCAGGGCCTCCGGCGTCACCGCGGTGGGTTCTTCCAGCCCGGCGTCGAGCGCCGCGTAGGTGACCCGGGTGGCGACCTCGGCGGCCGCGACCGGTTCGCCCTGCGCCGTGCAGAAGAGCGGCCGCTGCGGCTCGGTGGGGGCGATGCTCGCGAGCTTGTGGGCCAGCCAGCCGGGCAGTGCCAGTTCGCGCGCCGATGCGCCACGGACGGCCAGTCGCCCGCTGTCGGGAGAAAGATCGCCGGCTGCGAGCGCGCACACCTCGTCGGTGGTCAGCCCGAGCAAATGGAGGGCGCACAGCACGAGGCCCTGGTCGTCGGCGGCGGCGAGCAGCGCCCCGACTTCTTCCTGCGCAAGTTCGCGCGGCAGGGACTCCTGCATGGTGAGCTGTGGCGGCGGGCGCTGGCTGGCATCGACCGCCCCGCCAGCGAGCAGCGGCATCGCATCGGCGGTCAGTGCCGGGCCGAACCAGGGCTGAGGCACGACGACGGTGGCAGTGGTGGGCGGCGCCGGCGCCCGGTTGAAGAGTTCAACGAACCACATCGCCAGCAGGCCGAGCACGAAGGAAAGACCGAGATTGATCAGCGCGTCGCGCATGTAGGCGGGGCGCCACGGGCTCTGTGGGGCGCTGGCGGCCTCGATCAGCTTGAGGCTCGGCATGCGCGTGTTCTGTGTGGCCTCGAGCTTGGACAGGCGCTCAACCGCGTTGCGCCGTGCGCCAGCAATCCGCACCAGGTCTTCCTCGATCGCCTTGGCTTCCTGAAAGTTGCCGGAGAACACCTGAGCCTCGCGCCGTTGCCGGTCGATCTGCGTGCGCAGGCGGTCCGCCGCGGCGCGGGCGCTTGCAGCGTCCTCCTCGGCGGTTGCCAGCGCGGCTTGCTGGCTTGCGGCCCGGGTCGAGATAAGTTGTTGCTCCAGTTCCGCGAGCCGCGCCCGCTGCGCCTTGGCGTTGGGATCCATGGCCATGAACTGGGGAGTGTAGACGCGTTCCATGTCGCGCAACTGCTCGCGGGTGGCCGAGATGCGCTGCTCGATCGCCGCCAGTGTCGGGTTGTCCTTGGCTAGTACCGGGCTGCGGCCGGAGGCGGCCGACTCGCGCAGGGTCCGCAGCTTGGCCTCGGTTTTGGCGACTTCCTCGTTGGCCTTGGTCAGCGATTCGGAAAGGCCCTTCATGCGCGCAAGGGACTCGTTCTCAGCACGCTCGGAAGAAACGACACCACTCTGCTCGCGAAAGGCCGCGAGTTGTACGCGCTTGTCGACGATGGTGCTGCCGAGGCGGTCGACTTCGTCGCGCAGATTGGCGACCGCTTCCTGCGAGCTTCTGTCGTGAGCGCTCAGCGACTGCTCGTGATAGGCCTCGATCAGGGTGTTGACGATGCGTGCCATCAACTGCGGCGAGCCGCCGATAGCTGTCAGTTCGACGACGTCGGTGCCGGCGACCGGGGTGGCGGCGACGGCATTCTGGAGGGCGACCACCGGGTCAGCCTCGGGAAAGGCACCGGTACTCCATTCATTCTGCAAGCGGCGATGGACTTCCTCGAGAACGGGACGGCTGGTGATCACCTGGGCCTGGGTCAACAACTCGAGCCGCTGTGGCGGGGGAAGCTCGGCGCTGCTCGAGCCGGCTGCCGTCGTGACTGTCTGCGAGGTGACCACGCCAAAGCCGATGTTTACCTTGGCGCTGGCGCGGTATTCGGGGGCGCGTGACAGGTTCCACGCCAGCCCCGGCAAGAGAGTAATGAGGAACACGGCGAGAAATACGGTCAGCCGCCGCCGGTTGCTGCGGCGGACGGCTTCAGCGTCATCGGCGTGGCGGGTGGGATCGAGGTTGAACCCATCGCGGAACTTCGGAATCCTGGACATTCGATACGGCCTCGGGTCAAGCGGCGGTCACTTCCACAGCAAGGCAATCTTCTTGCCGCCGGGCGGGCCCCGCTTGGTTGGCGACGAATACCCCAAACCCTCTGCGGAAAGCAGAATCTTGAGCATATTCTATCCCATTGATGTTGGCGTCTGCCATGACGATTGCTGGTGTCCCCGTAATGCAACACTTGGGCCTGCCAAGCAAGCCTCGCGCATTGCCGAGTCGGTCGATCGTTGCGGTCAACGGCTGAATATGGGCGAAAATATGCAACTCGCCATACGCTGGTTTGCGTCGTGTCCATCCTCATCCTCCTCAACAAGCCCTATGGTGTCCTCAGCCAGTTCACGCCGGAGGGCAAATGGCGGGCGTTGGACGAGTTCATTTCGGTCAAGGACGTCTACGTCGCCGGCCGCCTGGATGCCGATAGCGAGGGGCTGCTGATCCTCACAGACGACGGCAAGCTGCAGGCCCGGATCGCCGATCCGAAGCACAAGCTGGAAAAGACCTACTGGGCGCAGGTCGAGGGCATTCCCGACGAAGTGGCACTCGACCGCTTGCGTGCTGGCGTCGCCCTGTCCGATTTCACCGCCCGGCCGGCCAAGGTACGGCGAATCGGCGAGCCGGCCGGGTTGTGGCCGCGCAACCCGCCGATTCGTTATCGTGCGGCGATCCTGACCTCGTGGCTGGAGATCCGCATTGCCGAGGGCAAGAACCGCCAGGTGAGGCGGATGACGGCCGCCATCGGGTATCCTGTGCTGCGCCTGGTGCGCGCTGCGATCGGGTCAGTGACGCTGGATGGTCTGGCGCCGGGGGCGTGGCGGAAGATCGACGGCTGTTACAAGGATTTGCAAGGGAGTTTCGATGAATAGGAAAACGCTAGGTGCGCTCGCCGGCCTGCTGCTCGCAGCGGTATCGTGGGCGCAGGATTCGATGCCGGTGATGGAACTGACTGCCGGCATGCATCGCATCGAGGCGGAAGTGGCCGCCAACGACCAGAACCGCCAGGTCGGGCTGATGAACCGCCGGGTCATGCCGGCGCAGCGCGGCATGCTCTTCGTCTTCGGCCGCGAGAACACGCACTGCATGTGGATGCGCAATACCTACCTCCCGCTTTCGGTGGCCTTCATGGATGCCGACGGCGTCATCATCAACATCGAGGACATGCAGCCGCAGACCGAAGCCAACCACTGCGCGAAGAAGCCGGCGCGCTTTGCGCTGGAGATGAACCAGGGCTGGTTCGCCCAGCGCGGGATCAAGCCCGGCACCAGGCTGGGCGGCATCGACAAGGCGCCGCGGCCGCAATAATGACATCCGGAAAATGGCGTTCCCGGCTTGTTGTTGGCGGGCCAGACCCGGCGCTGCGTTCGTGGCTGACCGAGCCGGGTTCGTTGACGGCGCGCTGTCAGTGCGCGTGTCGCGACTTTCGCGTGCGCCTTCTCGACTACGGCAAGGATCTGCCGCAGGCTGACGAAATGCCGCGCCGCCGCCTGGTATGGGTGCGCGAGGTCGTTCTCGAATGCGACGGGGTGCCGGTGATTTTTGCCCATACCGTGCTGTCGACCGTAACCAGGGGTCGTCTGACGCGCTGGCTAACGGGCCTCGGCAGCCGCTCGCTGGGTTCGCTGCTCTTCTCGTATCCCGGGTTCAGGCGCGGTGCGATCGAGTACCGGCGGCTCGATGCCCGCCATACGCTCCATCAGCGTGCCGCAGCCCTCGGGGCGGCCGGGCCCTGCCTCTGGGCGCGGCGCTCGCTGCACCGGCTGGGGGCACAGCAGGTGCTGGTGACTGAAGTTTTTCTGCCGGCAATCGCGAACCTCAAGTAGCACCGCATCCGGACAAACTGCATCGTTACCAGGGCGCCTTTTGCGCCAACCAGGTATCGAGAGCTTCCGGTAGTTCGTGCGTCAGCAGTTCGTGCCGGCCGGCGACCCAGCCATGGACCGGTCCGGGCGGGCGGTTGGCCAGCGCCTGTTCGACCAGTATCCCGGCGGTGACTTGGTCATTGATCAGCCCGAGCTCGTCTTGGATCTGGGTGAGGGACGCCAGGTAGCGTCGCAGCCGGTTCGGGGCCAGCAGGGGGGTGAAGAATTCGACGGCATAACGCAGCTTCTTGAAGCAGATGCGCATCTCGTGTCGTTCTTCGGGCGTCAACTCGGCTGCACGTTCGGCGAGCAAGCGGGCCTGGCGGGCGCGGCTACACAAGCGCTTGCGGGCAAAACTTTTCAGTTTCAGAGGTTGCTGATCCTGCAGACCGTAAACTGCGGCGGTGAAGTCGACCACCAAGCGCGGGTAATCCGGCAGGGCGACCAGATGTGCCGCGGCGGTGCGTGCCTGCTGGGCGCGCCGCACAGCCTCGGCCTGCAGGCGCCGGGCGTCGCGGTGATCGGGAAAGGCGGTGAGGATCGGCGGTAGCGTCTCGCTGACGAAGACATCCCAGTTGCGCGTATCGCCCAGGTCGCCAGCCAGACCCCGCCAGGCCTGGCTGTAGGCGGCCACGAAATCGGCCGGCAGCACCGGGCCGAAGAGCTTGAGCGCCGAGCGCAGGCGGCGCAGCGCGACGCGGCCCTGATGGACGTATTCGGGATCCTTGTTTGCGGTCAGCAGGCCGTATTCATTGCGCTGGAACTGCTCCAGGCAGCTCAGTGCGATGGCGCGGAAGGCATTGACTGGGGACATCTCCGCGCTGAGCGTCGCGGCCTTGGCGCGGAACGGCTTCTGCGGGATCTCGCTGAACAGCGCGTAGCCGCGCTCAGCCTTGCTCATGACGGCGGGGCGCAGATCAAGCGTTTCCTGCAAGACGTGGCTGAGAGCGAAGATGTCGCCCATCACGCCGCTGATCAGTTCGAGTTCGACCTCGCAGATGGGTGTCGAGCGTCCGTTGCATTCGACCTTGCCGCGGTCCAGCACCAGTTCGATCAGCGACTCTCCGACCGGCACATGCCAAGTGGTCCGGCGGAAATCGGTGGTGAATATAGCTTGGAGTCGCGGCAGCGCCTTGTCGAGTACCGCCTTGAATTCCGGCTCATCGACATGGCTGAAGTCGAACTGCCCCGGTTTGGCCGGAGTTTCCCACTCGTGGCGCAGGGCCAAGCCGCCGCTGACCGTGGCCGCCGACTTGACGGTGAGCAGCCACTGTTTCCCCATCTTGCGGAAGCGCAGGGCAATCCGGCGCGCGCTCAACTCCAGTGCCGGGGTGTCGTAATAGGTATTCAGCAGGCGCTGTGTCTGCGGCTTGATGCCGGTCAGCAACGGGTGAGCGGGAAGGCGCCGCGCCGTCTGCGCGGTCAGCTGAAGCTTGAGTTCGATTTCAGTTGCCATGGATGTGCCGGATGGTTGAAGGTTCGGAATACAGATTATGCCCTCTCGGTGCGGCTGCAGGGCGGCAAGCAGTGTCGACAATTGTGCAACTTTATCAATGATCTGTGCCAACTATTTAACGATGGCCGGGGCGGTCTGTTGTGCCGGCCCGGATTGATTAGGCACTATATCGCAACTCAGGCCGCCTTTTGCATGGCATAAGCCTGACGGGCTTCGAGGGGTGAGATGAAGCCTGGGTTTTCAAGACGCCAGTGATGATTGTATCTTTCCTTGAACGCGGTGACGACGACTCGGACCTCTACGACGTTGCCGAAGCGGCGGCCATGGATGGTCTGCTCCTTCAGCGTCCGGTTGAAGCGCTCGGCGACGCCGCTGGTCTGTGGCTCGGGGACAAAGGTGAAGCTTGGCGCCATACCCCGGAACTTGATCTGGTTGAGGAAGTCGTCGGCGGTGTATTGCGTGCCGTTGTCCACACGGGACACTGGCGACCGAGCCCTATGGACTGATGCGCCGGCGGGACGATCCGCAGTTCAAGAAGTTCGTCGATGAAGTGCCGGTTGGCCTGATGAAGAGCGGCACACTGGCCAGGCTCTACGACAAGTGGTTCATGAACCCGATTCCGCCGAATGGTATCAATCTGCGGATGCCGATGTCGGAAAAGCTCAAGGCGGCGATCGCCAACCTCGACGACAAACCGGAGAACTGAGGGCGGCCGTGAAGAGACAAATGGCCATGCAGATCTGCATGGCCATTTGTCTTGGGAGAGCCCGGTTCAGGCGCCCAGTGAGGGGTTCAGGGTGTAGGTGCCGGTCAAACTGGCCTCGGCAAGAACATGGCCGGCGATCGCGGCGCGTACTTCCGGGCCACCAAATTTGCCGGACACCGGCAGCTGCTCGATGTCGAGCGCGTAGACCGTGAACACATAGCGATGAATGATCTCGTCGTTCCACGGTGGGCAGGGGCCGTCGAAGCCGTGGTAGTCGCCGCGCATGTCGTTGTCGCCGGCGAACCAATCAGTGTAGTTGTTGATGCCCTGGAGGGCGTCGTGGGGCGCTTGCGGGCCGGGTTTGCCGCGCGGCGTGACGTCGCTCGAAAATTCACCTTCATTTATGGCGTTGACCGCAACAGGCAGGTCGATCAGCACCCAGTGGAAGAAATCGACGCGCGGCAACGAGGCGGGGACGGTACGGTCTTCCTGATTGACGTCGTCACCCTTGCTTGGTACATCGGGGTCATGGCAAATGACGACGAAGGAGCGTGTGCCGGCGGGAATTTCCGACCATGCCAGTTGCGGGTTCAGGTTTCTGCCCAGGCCGACATGGTGGTCGCTGTCTGGGATGCAGAAGGCATAGTCGCCGGGAATCGCCTGCCCGTCGGCAAAGCTGGTACTGGTCAGTTTCATAGAATGTTTCTCCTCCGGTTAGGCGGCGCGCCGCTTGAAGTCGTTCAGGCGAAAGCCGAGAAACCATAGTGTAGCGAAATAGGCGCTCACGCCAAGCCCCACCAGAACGCCGAGGCGGATCAGGCGTTCGGAGAGCGGATAAGCGAGCCAAGCCGCATTGCTGCCTGCGGCCAGCCACAGCGCGCCGCCCATGACCATGAGCGCGGCCAGCAGTTTGAGCGCGAATGCAGTCCACCCCGGCTGCGGATGATAGACCTGGTGCCGGCGTAGGCCACGATAGAGCAGCGTGGCGTTGAGGCAGGCAGCCAGCCCGATTGACAGCGCCAACCCGGCGTGCTGCAGCCAGCCGATGAAGGCGAGGTTCATCACTTGTGTCGCGACGAGCGAAATCACGGCAATCTTGACCGGGGTACGGATATTCTGGCGGGCATAGAATCCCGGCGCCAGAACCTTGACGAGGATCAGCCCGACCAGGCCGATGCTGTAGGCGACCAACGCGTCGCGGGTGTGGAAAACGTCTTCACCGGTGAACGCCCCGTGGTGAAACAGCGTGGCGATCAGCGGTACCGCGAGCAACGCCAGGGCCAGCGCCGCCGGTGCGGCCAGGAGCAGAGTCAGGCGCAGGCCCCAGTCGAGCAGCTTCGAGTATTCGAGGTGATTGGCGCTGGCGTGGTACCTGGAAAGCGATGGCAGCAGGATGGTCCCGAGCGCGACACCGAGCATGCCAGAAGGGAATTCCATCAGGCGATCGGCGTAATAAAGCCAGGAGACACTGCCGGTTTTGAGGAACGACGCGAAAATGGTGTTGATCAGCAGGCTGATCTGCGACACCGAGACGCCGAGTAGTGCCGGCCCCATCAGTTTCAGGATGCGCCGCACGCCAGGGTCCTGCCAGGCGGCACGCCAGTTCAGCGACGGGCGCGGCAGCATGGCGATACGGTGAAGCGCGGGAATCTGGATCCCCAATTGCAGTACGCCGCCGAGAAAGACCGCCCAGGCCAGCGCCAGAACCGGCGGATCGAAGTAGGGCACGGCGAACAGCGCCATGCCGATAAAGGCGATGTTGAGCAGCACTGGCGTGAACGCTGGTAGCGCAAAACGGCTCATGGTGTTGAGAATGCCGCCGGCGAGCGCAACCAGCGCGATGAAGAAGATGTAGGGGAAGGTGATGCGGGTCAGGGTGACGGTCAGCTCGAACTTGCCCGCATCGGCAGCGAAGCCGGGGGCGGAAATCCAGACCAGCAGCGGTGCCGCAGCGACGCCGATGGCGGTGATGACGAACAGCACGAGGGCCAGGATACTGGTCACATGATCGATCAGCAGCAAGGTTTCCCGGTCACCGCGCTTGTTCTTGTATTCGCCGAGAATCGGCACGAAAGCCTGCGAAAAGGCGCCCTCGGCGAACATCCGGCGCAACAGGTTGGGCAACTTGAAGGCAACGAAAAAGGCATCCGTCGCCAGACCGGCACCGAAGGCGCGGGCGATCACAAAATCACGGACAAAACCGAGGATTCGCGAGAGCAGCGTCATGCTGCTGACCGTCGCCAGGGCGCGGAGAAGATTCATGGGTTGCCGGCGTTGCCTGAAAGCGCGTGCGAAAGATATAATTGTACGCTGTGCTGCTGCAGTAGCTCAGTTGGTAGAGCAACTGATTCGTAATCAGTAGGTCGGAGGTTCGACTCCTCTCTGCAGCACCAAGAAATCAAGTACCTAACCCGGATGTTTCATAAACCCGCCGCGTGATGTCAATGTCGTGCCATTCCAGCCGTGATGCGAGTCAGCTTGCTGCGAATTTTGCTGGCAACCCGCCACGATCGGCCAAATACCCCAACTTTTGGGCATCACACCCTGCCGCCATCGATCCCTGGACAGAGCGCTGGCGAGACCTGACCTCCGCTCAAGCGGATTCGAGTCGGTAGCATGAGACGGCGTCGCCGAGTCGATCAGGCCGGCGGGCGCGGGACGAGGTAAAGCAACTCGGTCACCCGCGCCAGCACCCCCTTCATCGGACACGACGTAGGCAAGGACAGCTTGATCCGATCCTTGTACTGCACCACGCGCACCGCCAACTTAAAGAGTTTCAGGATAATCGACAGCGGTTGCGCCTTGGCCAGTTCCGTATGCACCAGCGTGTTCTCGCGCAAGCCGTGAATCAACCCATACGCCGCACACGAATAGAACAGCCGCAGGTGATTGGCGAGGAAGGCATGATCGGAGGTCCGGTCACTGGCCAAGTCGTTCTTCACCGCCTTGATGAAGTTCTCGTCCTGCCCTCGAGCACAGTACAGCTCTTTGTAAAGCACATCAGGCGTCGGGTCGGACAGCGAGGTCACCACGTACCGCGGGTTGTCACCCAAGGCCATCACCTCGGCCTTGACCACCACGCGGTAAGCCTTGGGCCACGAGCCCGCCTGATACTCGATATCGTCGTACAGTCGTGTCGCCGCAGGCTCGGCGTTCCCCAGGCGCTGGGCGTTGGCGCTGTGTGTCTGGTGCAGCGCACGGGCTTTCTTCAGCAGCGGCTCGGCCTTGGGCGAGAGCACCGGGTTGCCGGCCAGGCCGAAGAGGAAGTCCAGATGCGGATCGGACGCGCACAAGGCCATCAGTTCGGGATTCGAGAAGTGGCCATCCCCGCGCAGAATGATGTGGGTCTCGGGCCAAGCCTGGCGGAGCAAGCGCAGCACGCGCTTGATGATGGCCGCGTTCTCCTTGCCAGTCGGGCGTTTGCCCGGACGCAGGACGGCAGTAATGAACTTCCCGGAAAGTCCTTCGAAGAGAAACAGCGGCAGGTAGCAGTGATTCCCGTAGTGGGGGTTATAGAACGCCAGTTCCTGCTGCCCGTGAGTGGCATCCTCCGAGTGATCCATATCGAGCACGATCACGGCAGGCGCTTGGGCGTAGCTGGCGATGAAGGCGTCGACGAAGCTTTTGGCCAGGCGGTAAATGTCTTTGCGCGATACGCTGTTTTCGAGCCGGGAGAGCGTGGGGCCGGAGGCCAGGTCATTTCCCTCGTCCAGCGGGGCACGACCGACCGCCAGTTTGAACAGCGGATCGCGCCGCAGCGTGTTGGCGTCATTACCGTCGGCGTAACCGCTGGCGGTCTGGAATATCCGCTGGCGGAGCAGGTCGGCCAGGGGATGGTCAATGTACGAGGCGTGGCGTTTGTCGTGAATCGCGCTGACCAGGCGGGGAATCAGGCCGATTTGCAGGTCGATGCCACGCAACAGGAGTGCGCCAAAGTCGGAGGACATCGCCCCGCCGTCAAACTCTGCCCGGATCGTAAATCCGGCGCTGGCGGGAAAGTGAAGCTGGGTTGGGATAGAATAGTCCATAGGCGGTCTCGTTTAGGCTTCTTACGAAGCGTTATTGGCGTAACCCCTATTATATCAATGGGTTAAACGAGATTCGCCTGCTTTTATGAAAAATTCGGGCTAAGCCACTTTTCGGAGTGGCCTTTTTTCTTCATGGCTTCCGTATAGCTCCTGTGTAGCCATTTTCTGTCAATGCCAACCGATGCTCAGGCAGGACCAGCACGATAAAGCGGCTCTGGTACGTTCAGAGGCTGCATTCGTTGATACTGGCATGGTCGAGCTCAGCCAGTCGACATCACCGCAGAGCCGGCCCCAGAAATTCGGAAAGCGGGATAAGTGATAGCCTTGCTCAATCGCAGGCCGCATAGTGGCCGAAATGAGGAGCAAGAGCATGACGAGAAGGAAGCGGCGGAATCACTCGCCGGAGTTCAAGGCGAAGGTGGCGATTGCCGCCATCAAGGGCGACAAGACGTTGGCCGAGATAGCGCAGCAGTTCGATGCTCACCCCAAGTAGATTACCGACTGGAAGACACAGTTGATGGAGCGTTCGTCAGCCGTGTTTGGCGACACGACCGCCAGGGAGAAAGGCCCGGACATTCTGGCCATGGAAGCAACGATTGGTCGCCTGAGTCTGGAGAATTATTTTTTAGAAGGCGCGCTCACCAAGGCGGGACTGCTGAGCGCAAGACAATGATTGACCGCAGCCATGCCGGCGAATCCGAATCTTTTCGTAAGCCAGCTTTTGCGCGCCAGAACGTGGCTTGCGGCGCAGCGTGGATAGGTGAAATCCAGGGAGATAGAGCGTGCCGTTTTTCATGCCGAATTATCTCATTTATACTCATGGCATGAAAAGATTTTTCCGCTGAATGGGCTTAACTTAGCGCCATTCTGGTCTGTCCCCGATTTTGCGGTTTAAGATGCCTGGCGCGCCGGCCAGGTTGCCGTGAGCGCCATAAGTTTTTGAGAAACGGCGATGCTCACGCAACGCGAGCGTATCGTGCTGCCCTTGTCGGTGAGCGAGTGGCGTTCCGAAATGCTCCAGGCCAGGATTCGGGAATTCGCGCTGGATGGTCGCATCGCTATCCTCGCCGCGCGACTCGAAAACATCCATCGCGACCCGGCCGACCGTTTCATCGCGGCCACTTCATTGCAACACCACGCAACGCTGATTACGGCTGATCAGAGCGTGGTGGCGTGGGAATCGGAATTGCCGCGACAGGATGCGCGGCTATGATGAGCGGAAGGGCTGTGGACCAAGAGTCGGTTTGCAGAACCGTGGGCTGTCGCCGTTTCCCGTCACGGTCGACTCCGGTTAACTGTCATTCGGTTTGGTTCGCAGTGTAGCGAACATCGGCAAAAAATGCTAAATGAATGAAATGAAGGTTGTCTGGGAGTCTGCGGTTTTATTGACGACTGGCGGCATGGTATGCTCACTGCCTCCTTTTTTTTCCCATAACTTATTTTGTAAATGGGCTAATTGCTTGGTAACTAAAGAGACAAGAGAAAAATGTTCGTCAATCCAGAAATCGGTTTTACTGCTGATGTTATTCGAGACCCAAGCAGATTTGTCGGACGGACGGAGCTTATTCGCGATTGCATTGCAGCCCTGAATTCTGCCACTGGTTTGATCACGGTTTTTGGCAAGCGCGGTGTCGGAAAGTCCTCGTTGCTGCGCCAGATTCAGCAAATGGCCCTAGGTGAGTATGCGCTAGCCAAGAAGGCGGGGCTAACGCACCTTATACCTGCGAAGCCACGCACGTACTTGACCGTTTATTACTCTTGCGATTCTCTTATTAACCCGGATGTTTCATAAACCCGCCGCGCGATGTCAATGTCGTGCCATTCCAGCCGTGATGCGAGTCAGCTTGCTGCGAATTTTGCTGCCAACCCGCCACGATCGGCCAAATACCCCAACTTTTGGGCATCACACCCTGCCGCCATCGATCCCTGGACAGAGCGCTGGCGAGACCTCACCTCCGCTCAAGCGGATTCGAGTCGGCAGCATGAGACGGCGTCGCCGAGTCGATCAGGCCGGCGCCGGCGGGCGCGGGACGAGGTAAAGCAACTCGGTCACCCGCGCCAGCACCCCTTCATCGGACACGACGTAGGCAAGGACAGCTTGATCCGATCCTTGTACTGCACCACGCGCACCGCCAACTTAAAGAGTTTCAGGATAATCGACAGCGGTTGCGCCTTGGCCAGTTCCGTATGCACCAGCGTGTTCTCGCGCAAGCCGTGAATCAACCCATACGCCGCACACGAATAGAACAGCCGCAGGTGATTGGCGAGGAAGGCATGATCGGAGGTCCGGTCACTGGCCAAGTCGTTCTTCACCGCCTTGATGAAGTTCTCGTCCTGCCCTCGAGCACAGTACAGCTCTTTGTAAAGCACATCAGGCGTCGGGTCGGACAGCGAGGTCACCACGTACCGCGGGTTGTCACCCAAGGCCATCACCTCGGCCTTGACCACCACGCGGTAAGCCTTGGGCCACGAGCCCGCCTGATACTCGATATCGTCGTACAGTCGTGTCGCCGCAGGCTCGGCGTTCCCCAGGCGCTGGGCGTTGGCGCTGTGTGTCTGGTGCAGCGCACGGGCTTTCTTCAGCAGCGGCTCGGCCTTGGGCGAGAGCACCTGGTTGCCGGCCAGGCCGAAGAGAAAGTCCAGATGCGGATCGGACTCGCACAAGGTCATCAGTTCGGGATTCGCGAAGTGACCATCCCCGCGCAGCAGGATGTGGGTCTCGGGCCAGGCCTGGCGGAGCAGGTGCAGCACGCGCTTGATGATGACCGCATTCTCTTTACCGGTGGGACGCTTGCCCGGACGCAGGACGGCGGTGATCAGCTTCCCGGAGAGTCCTTCGAAGAGGAACAACGGCAGGTAGCAATGATTGCCGTAGTGGTGGTTGTAGAACGCCAGTTCCTGCTGCCCGTGAGTGGCATCCTCAGAGTGATCCATATCCAGCACGATCACGGCAGGCGCTTGGGCGTAGCTGGCGATGAAGGCGTCGACGAAGCTTTTGGCCAGGCGGTAAATGTCTTTGCGCGATACGCTGTTCTCGAGCCGGGAGAGCGTGGGGCCGGAGGCCAGGTCATTTCCCTCGCCCAGCGGGGCACGACCGACCGCCAGTTTGAACAGCGGATCGCGCCGCAGCGTGTTGGCGTCATTACCGTCGGCGTAGCCGCTGGCGGTCTGGAATATCCGCTGACGAAGCAGGTCGGCCAGCGGATGGTCAATGTACGAGGCGTGGCGTTTGTCGTGAATCGCGCTGACCAGGCGGGGAATCAGGCCGATTTGCAGGTCGATGCCACGCAACAGGAGTGCGCCAAAGTCGGAGGACATCGCCCCGCCGTCAAACTCTGCCCGGATCGTAAATCCGGCGCTGGCGGGAAAGCGAAGCTGGGTTGGGATAGAATTGTCCATGGGCGGTCTCGTTTAGGCTTCTTACGAAGCGTTATTGGCGTAACCCCAATTATATCAATGGGTTAAACGAGATTCGCCTGCTTTTATGAAAAATTCGGGTTAAGAATGGCGAGGCTCTGTTGTCACGCTTGTGTAATGATCAAAACGACGAAGATAGTCTTCTGAGACTCGTACCGAACGATGGCAAGGAAATTATTGAATTTACGCGATCAAAGGAAGTCGCAGCGGGAGCGGACCTCAAGGTCGTCAATTGGGGAACTAAAGGTATTGAGACGTCAAAATATGCAAAAATCGTTCCGAACGATATAGCCCAGACTTTCCGAAATTTTGTCGATGCGGTCGTTGCTCATCAAGTCAAGGGCAGGATGAAACGCGACGGACTTTTAATCATCCTAGACGAGTTCGATGTAATCCAGAACAAGGATGGAGTTGGCTCGTTGATTAAGTCACTTACAACTCCAGAGGTCAAGTTTGCCGTTTGTGGCGTCGGTCGCGACCTGTCCGACCTCATTCTGGATCACGCTTCAGTTGAGCGACTGATTGAACAAGGTGTGCTTCCCGTCAAACCGATGCCGATTGATGAGTCGGAAGCCATTATTTTCCGGGCAGCAGAGTTATTTGGTGGACAACTGAAATTTGAGCCTGGGGTTGCAAAGGCTATCGCGGAGCTCGGGCAAGGCTATCCTTACTTTGTACAACTCATTGGGAAGCAGTGCGTCAACGAAGCCAATGTACGCGGATCAAACATCGTGGATAAAGAAGTAGTCGGAAAAGTAATTGAGGATCTTCGAACAAGGAGAGCTTTCCCGACGCTTGAGTCAGCATATCAGAGAGCCATCGGTGACTCCGAAGGCCGTCAGCTACTACTCCATCTGTTGGCAGAGCAACCGACCGAGCAGTCCTTGTTTTCAGATGAGGTGGGTCGGGTACTCCTCAAAAACACTAGGCAGGTCGCGGAAGAAATGGATATTCAATTCATCGACCAACTGATTCCCCGCCTCATTGATCGTAAGTTCGGCCCGGTCCTTGAACGGGTAGCAGAGCGGCAAGGTGTTTACGAGTTTGTAAATCCAGTATTGCGACAATACATTCGTCTTCGCCGGCTGTAGATAGGCAAAACGCTCTGTAAGTCTCAATGCGAAAAATTGACTTGCCGGGAGAATATCGGTTGGGAAATGACCGCCCGACCCCCGTTGGCTGCCTTTAAGTCGGCGCAGGGTTGAATGGCCGGAGCGGGTCGAATGCCGACATAAACCCCAAAACTTGAGCCGATTTCTATTGGGATGAATCAGTGAATCACCACCCCATCACCGTCTTCGACTCTGGCCTCGGTGGCTTGACGGTGTTGCGCGCCTTGCGCGGTCGACTGCCGCGGGAGGACTTTTTTTATTTTGCCGATACCCGCTTCCTGCCTTACGGCGACCGCCCCGAGGTTTTTCTCAAGGAGCGCGGGGTGCTGATTGCCGAGGCGCTGGCCCGGCGCGGGGCGAAGGCGTTGGTGATTGCCTGCAATACGGCTACAGCGGCGGCGGCGGAGGCGATTCGGGCGGTCACTGCGCTGCCTGTCGTGGCGTTGGAGCCCGGCGTCAAACCGGCGGCGGGTTTGACCAAAACCGGCGTCATCGGCGTGCTGGCGACGACGCGCACGCTGGAGAGCGAGCGTTTCGGGCGGCTGGTGGGCAATCATGCCAATCATTTGAGGGTCGTCGTCCAGGCTTGTCCGGGGCTGGCCGAGGCGATTGAGACTGAGGGGCCGGATAGCCCGCAAGTGGCCGCCTTGCTTGATCTATTTGTCGCCCCGCTGGCACAGGCTGGGGCCGATGTGGTGGTGCTCGGTTGCACGCATTACCCGTGGGTGGCGGAGGGGATTGCCCGGCGCATGCCGGCGGGCGCGGTGCTGCTTGACACCGGCGAACCCGTCGCCCGACAGCTCGAACGCCTGCTGGCCACTGGCGGATTGCTGGGCGGCGGGACTGGCCGCCTGACGATTGCGACCAGCGGCGCGCCGCAAAAACTGATTGCTACGGTCGACCGCCTTTTTGGGGCAAAAATGGCCGTCGAACACTGGGAACCCTGAAATGAGCGAAACACCAAAGCCGTTGGCCGGACTGAAGGTCGTCGAACTCGGCACACTGATCGCCGGCCCGTTCTGCACGCGGATCATGGCCGAATTCGGCGCCGAGGTGATCAAGGTGGAATCGCCGGATGGCGGTGATCCACTGCGCAAATGGCGCAAGTTGTATGAGGGCACCTCGCTGTGGTGGTACGTGCAGGCGCGCAACAAGAAGTCGGTGACGGCCAACCTGAAGCATCCCGATGGGTGTGAGTTCGTGCGCAAGCTGATCGCCGAGGCGGATATTCTGGTCGAGAACTTTCGCCCCGGCGTGCTTGAAAAGCTCGGCTTGGGTTGGGACGTGCTCAAGGCCGACAACCCCGGTCTGGTCATGGTTCGCTTGTCTGGATTCGGGCAGACCGGGCCGTACAAGGAGCAACCCGGTTTCGGCGCGGTCGGCGAGTCGATGGGCGGGCTGCGCTATGTGACGGGCTTTCCCGACCGGCCGCCCGTGCGCACCGGGATTTCGATCGGCGATTCGATTGCCGCGCTGTGGGGGGCGATTGGCGCGCTGATGGCGCTGCGCCACAAGGAAGCCAATGGCGGAGCGGGGCAGGTCGTCGATGTCGCGCTCTACGAGGCGGTATTTGCGATGATGGAGTCGCTGGTGCCCGAATTTGATGTCTTCGGTTTCGTCCGCGAGCGCGCCGGCAACATCATGCCCGGCATCACGCCGTCCAACACGCATACGACGCGCGATGGCAAGCATGTGACCATCGGCGCCAATGGCGATGCGATCTTCCGGCGCTTCATGCTGGCCATCGGCCGTGACGATCTGGCCGACGATCCCACGCTGGCCGACAACGCCGGTCGCGACGCACGGCGCGACGAGATTTATGCCTTGATCGATGGCTGGTGTGCCGGGCTGGACGAAGCGGAAGTGCTGGCGATACTGGCGGCGGCGGAAGTGCCGTCGTCGCGGGTCTATTCCGCGGTCGACATGTTTTCCGACCCGCAATTCATCGCCCGCCAGATGATCGAGTCGGCGAAACTGCCGGATGGCAAGGAATTCCGTATGCCCGGGATCGTCCCCAAACTGTCGGCGACGCCGGGCGCCACCGAATGGCTCGGCCCGGCGCTCGGTGCCCATACCGATGAAGTATTGACCGCTTTGGGTTATGACGCGGCGGCCATCGCCGGCCTGCGCGCAGCCGGCGCGGTCTGACCCTCAACGCAGGCGGAAGCGGACCGGCAGCAAGGCCTCGCGCGGCGCATCGGCCGGTAGCGAGCGCAGCGAACGCACGGCGCGCAGCGCGGCATCGTCGAGGATGCGGTGGCCGCTGCTTTCTTCGACGCGGGAAGCGCTGACCCGCCCGCTTTCATCGATGATGATGAGGACCAATACCTCGCCTTCAATGCCTTGGGCTATGGCTTCCTGCGGATAGAACAGCCCACTGGCATTGAGCTTGTTCAGGTGCTGGCTGACTGCCTGGGTCCAGGTTTTTGGTACGGCGGGCGGCTTTTCGCGCTTTTCGGCTTTCGGCGGTGGCGGTTTTTCCGGTGCCGCTGCCGGCTTGGGCTGTTCCGGCAGGATCAATGACGGCGGCGGCGGTGGTAGCGGTGCCGGAGGCGGCTCGCGCAAGGTGACCGTGAGCGGCGGACTCGGCGGCGGCGGGCGTGATGGCGTGATCAGGTGCGCAACAAAGGGCAGGACGTGCAGCAGGAGTGACGCCGCCAGCGCGAGCAAAAGCCGGTATTCGTCGCGGGTCGTGAGAAAATGCGGGCTGGCCAAAGGAGATGAAGGCGTCGATGAAGCCGGGTTGGGTAGGACAACTGCTCGCAATGATAATCGGGATGTGCCTGGTAGTGCCGGTTCATGCCCAGTTCTGGCGGAGCGACCCGGCGGAACGGCCGAGCCCGACGGCGTTCGCGACCAGCCTCGAACTGGGCGATCTCGAGCAGGCGCAAGCCTGGCTGGATGCCGGCCTGGCGCCGGATTTCATGGGCGTCCGGATCGGCTCCGGCCTGATGATCGGCGCCTGGGAAGGCAATATCGAGATGATGCGGCTGTTCATCTCGCGCGGTGCCAACATCAACCGGATGAACGGCAACGGCGAGACGGCGATCATTCTCGCCGCCTGGCGCGGCCAGCTCGAAGCGGTGAAATGGTTGGTGGAGCGTGGGGCGCGGATCAATGCGCCGCCGCGCCAATGGTCGCCGCTGCATTATGCGGTCTTTGCCGGGCACCGCGAGGTCGCCGATTACCTGATGGAACGGGGCGCTGACATCAATGCCCTGAGCACCAACGGTTCGAGCGTTCTGATGATGGCCATCTACGAGGGGCGCGAGGAACTGGCGCGTATGCTCATCGAGAAGGGCGCCGAGCGCGGCTTCCGCAACGACTGGGGCGACGGCGCGCTGGAATGGGCGATGCGCTACAACCAGCTGAATATCGCGCGGATGATCACCAATCCCGAACAGTTCAACATTGCCATCAACAAGCCGAAGGAAACCTGGGGCGAGCCGACCCGCTCGCTGCGCATGTCGAAGGAACTCGAGGAATTGATGGAGATGCGCGAGAAACTGGTCGAACGCGGCGAGTCGACCGCGGCGATCGACAAGCGGATCAACGTCGAGCGCGTGCGCGTCATGCGCGCCGAAATGGACAGCCCGGCAACGCCGGCGCGCGCTGTAACGATGGAGATCACCGCCAGTCGCAAGGCGCCGAAGGAGCAGTCGGCGCGGATCATCCATGACGACAAGGGCAAGGCGGCAAGCCCGAAGACGCCGGCTGCAAAGGCCCCGGCCAGGAAGGATCGGTGACCGGGGGACTGCTGGTGCCTTTCGGCGGGAAGGGCGGCGCGATGCGAGCGGCCCGCGCGGCTAGTTGACCGACATCACCGCCGTCACCAGTTCGGCGACGGTGCGCACGCCCATTTTCTCCATGACCCGCGCGCGATGCGCCTCGACGGTCTTCATGCTGATATCGAGTTCGTCGGCGACCTGCTTGTTGAGCTTGCCGGCGACGACCAGTTGCATGACCTCGCGTTCGCGCTGGGTAAGAAGCCGCAGGCGATATTCGATCACATTGTCGCGCTGGCGGCGGGCCGAACTCTGGCTGTCGAATTCCAGCGCCCGGCGGATGCGCTAGAGCAGGTCCTCGTTGTTGAAGGGCTCCTGGATGAACTCGCAAGCGCCGCGCTGCAATGCCGAAACGGCCATCGGCACGTCGCCGTGGCCGGTGACGAAGATGATCGGCAATCGCGAACCGAGGGCGTCACGTTTCTCGTGCAGTTCGAGTCCGCTCATCTGCGGCATGCGGACATCGAGGACGATGCAGCCGTGCATGCGTTGGTTGTGCGCGGCCAGGAAACTGTCGGCCGAGTCGTAGCAGGCGACGGTATAGCCTTCACCTTTGAGCAGCCAGATCATCGAATCGCGCATGCCCTCGTCGTCGTCGACCACGTGAATGGTCTGGATTGGTCACTCATCGCCTTCCTTCTCCTCGATCGGTACGGTGAAGCTGAGCAGGGTGCCGCCGTCAAGGCGCGGCGCGGCCTGTAGCCAACGTGCATCAATCTGGCGGGCGGAGATTTCCAGATGGCGGCGTTTGAAGGGCGTGTCGCGCATCGCCTCGATGCCGTTCTTGCGCATGATCCGCATCTCGAAGGCGGGGGCCGGCGCCTGGTCGATGTTCTTCCGCAACTGGTCGAATTCATCGGGTGGCCAGTAAGGGTAGGGCGGCGCAACCCCGATCAGTTCGGATTCGGCGAAGCCGGTCATGCGGCAGAACGCGGTATTGACGAAGGTGATGCGCCCCTCGAGGTCGACCGCGCGCAGCCCGGTGACCAGCGACTGCGACATCGCCTGGCGGAAAGCGTAGGCGGCGCGCAACTGCTCCTCGGTTTCGGCGCGGCCGCGCGCATGGCGGCGCAACTGGAGCAGCGTGGCAGTGGCGAGCAGGGTCAGGAAGACGATCAGCGTCGCCGGGACGAAAGGCAGCCAGGAGCCGCCGCTGCGATAGGCAACGATGTTGAGCCCGAGGCGGTTGCCCAATCCTCTTGACTTAGCGGTCTGTCATCTAATTTTGGCAACTTTGCCATCTGGCCGCGCCAAGATATAATCGAGCATGTAACCAATTGATATAAATAGGCGTTATATGACGGCCTAAATATGCCAATATCGTTTCACGGCTAACGGACTACATTCATGGCGCCAATTTCCTTGCCGCCGCCCGCCGCGAGCCTCGGTTTTTCACCCGAAACCGTGAATTGCCATTCACGAATCTGATCGCTTTCCTGCTCACCGGCATTCGCGGCGCAGTTCAGGCGGAGCTTGATTCCTGCTTTGCCCTGCTTGCCGGAAGAACCCGCCTTTGTCGGGCGATCACGGCCAGTGCCTTCTCAAAGGCGCGCAGCCATCTGGTCGCCAATCTCTTTGAGCCGCTCAATACAGAATTGCTGCGCCTGGTCGATGAGGTCGTTCCGCAGCAGCCGGACTGGCAAGGCTTGCGGGTCTTGGCGGCGGATGCATCGAAGGTACGTCTGACCTTGCTTGACCTGGAAGGGCGCCGCCATATTCGAGAAGCGGCCATCTTCGGTTTGTTTCGGCCAGGGATCGAATTGTTCGACTCGCTGATTTTGCACAGTTCGCTGGTCGGCGAACGTCAGATGTTGTTTGAGCGGCTTGACCGACTCGGTGCTCAGGACATGCTGGTGCTTGATCGCGGGTATCCGGGTGCCTGGTTGGTCGCGGCGCTGTTGCATCGAGGTATCCCCTTTTGCATACGCTGTGATTCGTCCGCTTCCTTTTCTGCCATCACCCAGTTCATGCGATCCGGAGAAGATGAGGCGCAGGTGACATTGCCGCCACCGCATCGTCAGGATGCCATTGATTACGAGTGTCCGCGTCTGCCTTCTATGGTTCGCCTGATTCGTCAGGTGACGCCGACTGGCAAGGTACGGGTCTTGATGACCTCCTTGCTTGATACCGCGCGGTATCCGGCCACAAGCTTCTCAGCCCTTTATCACAGCCGTTGGCGTATCGAGGAGGCGTTCAAGCGCATCAAACACCGGCTCAATCTGGAGCACACGTCCGGCCTGACTTGGCTGGCCGCCTGCCAGGATGTTGGGGCCAAGATGGTGTGTGACAATCTCAATGCCCTGGCCACCTACCTGGCTGCGGAAGAGCGGCTGCCCAGCGATTCGCCATGGCGAGTGAATCGGACGATGGCCTTCAATACCGTACGTCGTATCTTGCCCCGAGTCTTGGCGGGTGTGCAGCAAATCACCACCCGAGTTACCAAGGAAATCTTCTCGGAAATCGTCAAAAACCTTCAGAAATTTATCCCTGATCGTGCTCGACCTCGGCCAAACCAGCGAAAGCCTCACCTGTCCTTTGCTTACAAACCCGCCGTATGACTATGGACTAAGTTGAGAGGATTGGGAGCCGACCGACCACGCGCTGGTGGAATCGACCAATGAGAAACAGAAGGAGGAGGCGGCCACTTGGCAGGAGCATGCACAAGCCATTGCCATTGGGTACATTCAACTACACAAGAAAAACAACCTGTTTCCAAGTCAGGGCGATGTTTGCGCTCATGTTAAAAAAACGATGGATGAAAAGAAGATTTTCGGCCCGCATGGAAGGCCATTAGAGGCGAACTACATTCAGCGAGGCGCTATACAGGGCAAGTGGTGGCAATCAAATAGGCCATGACCGAGGCGCGGGAATTGTGGCAAACGTAGCAATTTTTGAAATAAATTTACGGGCAATTGAAACAATCACCTGAAACCATTGAGCGGCAAGGCTTTACAAGCTTTGTCGTTTTTCTTTTTGGGCGGGGTTTCCCGGTTTTCCCATGAGTTGAATGGCATTCATACCGTGAAAGCGGGTTGAAGTAAGTCCGGAGTCAATTCAAATGAGCAAAACCGTAACCGCATTAGTTTCTGCATTTTCCAAAGCAAAACTTTCCACCGAAGCAACCGCCGCAAGTTTTTGGGTGGAGCCGCAAACCCTGCGTGCCTCACTCTGTCGCAATGGGCATTACATGGGCTTGCGTCCTGTCAAACTTCCGAATGGCCGCTTGTTGTGGGATGCCGCCGAAGTTGAACGTCTGACCGCAGGCGAGGTGGCATAAATGCGAAGCGCCAACCCCACCGTAGTGTATGTGAGCGCCCTGAACTTGCGCCCCAATGATACCGCAAACGACCAACTGAATCGCTGCTTCAATCTCGCCAAGCCTTCACGCAATCGCCAGCAAAGGCACGGTACTCGGCGGAACAATCAGCTAGGCCGCATTGATACTTGCTTGGCCGGGCAACTGGCTTTGTTGGCAGTAATTGCGCTTCTGTTCGCCAGTGGGGTGATCCTATGAGGGCGATAGCGACTATTGCAGGCGCCGAAATTGAGCGGCTGCACGCACTGGCAACCACCCACGCCGATAAGGCCGTCGACTACGCCAAACAGGCCGGTAAGCTGTTACTTGAGGTCAAGCAAAGTCTCAAGCACGGCGAATGGCTGCCGTGGCTTGAAAAAAGCGTTTCAGTGTCGGCACGGCAGGCCCAGAACTACATGGCCGCAGCAAATGGCAAGCCGCTACTGGCGCGCAAGATTGCCAAGAGTAAAGAACCAAATGCGAAATCGGTTTCGTATTTGCCGAGCGAGGGAATTGGTGCGCTGGCTGTTCTTGAACAGGAAGGCGACTTACCGGATTTTATTTGCGTTGATTGGCACTGCCACCAGAGTGGGTACGATTACTTTCAAATAACCTCCCTGATCGGCAACTGCGTAACGAGCACCAAGCGTGGGGTGCGCTCCGATTTTGTCGACCACGTGATATTCAGCGAATTGCCGGGCCGCCATACACGAAATGGTGTCGTCGGCTTGCCGTGGGAGTATGTGGAAGCCAAACCGCTTTCGTGGATGGCTGAATATCTCAGGCGGACGCCGGACGAAGAGGTGATGCCATGATCCGCGCCCTGATCGTCGGCACGCTGCACACCGACCCCCAACGGCGAACCACCAAGACAGGAAACGCCTACGCCCTGGCGCGTGTCAGTGTGCCGATGGGCGAAGAGGGTCGCATCTTCTGCTCTGTGATCAGCTTCGACGATGTTGCGGTCGACCGGCTTTTGCAACTGAGACGTGGCGCATCCGTGGCAATGGCCGGAACCCTGAAAGTCGGCACTTGGGAAGCGAAGGACAAATCGATAAGGCCCAGCCTCGATCTAGTCGCAGACGAAGTGGCAGCGACGACGCCGCGCCCGAGAAAGTTAAAACTTGGCGAATCTGCCCGACTTCCCGGTGGCGGCTTCGACGACCTACCCGGCTGTGACGAACTGGGAGGAATTGATGGCGAATGACCGCACCGAAGCAAGCCGGCGCGGCCAAATGCCGCCTAAGACCTCTAAAACGCACCTATACGCAGCTATCGAGTACCGCGTAATAGATTCGCCTGACTACGCCGATTTAACATTTTCAGCACGCTCCCTGCTCCAATTACTGGTCAGGCAGCATACAAAGCCAAACAATAATGGACACCTCCAAGCCACCCATAGCTACATGGAGCGTTTCGGCTTTTCCGATAGGACCATAACTCGTGCCATCAGAGAATTAATCTCGCACGGTTTCGTTTATCGAACCCGATGCGGAGGCTATCAACAAGGCAATCCTCTCAACTTAGTCCATAGTCATACGGCGGGTTTGTAAGCAAAGGACAGGTGAGGCTTTCGCTGGTTTGGCCGAGGTCGAGCACGATCAGGGATAAATTTCTGAAGGTTTTTGACGATTTCCGAGAAGATTTCCTTGGTAACTCGGGTGGTGATTTGCTGCACACCCGCCAAGACTCGGGGCAAGATACGACGTACGGTATTGAAGGCCATCGTCCGATTCACTCGCCATGGCGAATCGCTGGGCAGCCGCTCTTCCGCAGCCAGGTAGGTGGCCAGGGCATTGAGATTGTCACACACCATCTTGGCCCCAACATCCTGGCAGGCGGCCAGCCAAGTCAGGCCGGACGTGTGCTCCAGATTGAGCCGGTGTTTGATGCGCTTGAACGCCTCCTCGATACGCCAACGGCTGTGATAAAGGGCTGAGAAGCTTGTGGCCGGATACCGCGCGGTATCAAGCAAGGAGGTCATCAAGACCCGTACCTTGCCAGTCGGCGTCACCTGACGAATCAGGCGAACCATAGAAGGCAGACGCGGACACTCGTAATCAATGGCATCCTGACGATGCGGTGGCGGCAATGTCACCTGCGCCTCATCTTCTCCGGATCGCATGAACTGGGTGATGGCAGAAAAGGAAGCGGACGAATCACAGCGTATGCAAAAGGGGATACCTCGATGCAACAGCGCCGCGACCAACCAGGCACCCGGATACCCGCGATCAAGCACCAGCATGTCCTGAGCACCGAGTCGGTCAAGCCGCTCAAACAACATCTGACGTTCGCCGACCAGCGAACTGTGCAAAATCAGCGAGTCGAACAATTCGATCCCTGGCCGAAACAAACCGAAGATGGCCGCTTCTCGAATATGGCGGCGCCCTTCCAGGTCAAGCAAGGTCAGACGTACCTTCGATGCATCCGCCGCCAAGACCCGCAAGCCTTGCCAGTCCGGCTGCTGCGGAACGACCTCATCGACCAGGCGCAGCAATTCTGTATTGAGCGGCTCAAAGAGATTGGCGACCAGATGGCTGCGCGCCTTTGAGAAGGCACTGGCCGTGATCGCCCGACAAAGGCGGGTTCTTCCGGCAAGCAGGGCAAAGCAGGAATCAAGCTCCGCCTGAACTGCGCCGCGAATGCCGGTGAGCAGGAAAGCGATCAGATTCGTGAATGGCAATTCACGGTTTCGGGTGAAAAACCGAGGCTCGCGGCGGGCGGCGGCAAGGAAATTGGCGCCATGAATGTAGTCCGTTAGCCGTGAAACGATATTGGCATATTTAGGCCGTCATATAACGCCTATTTATATCAATTGGTTACATGCTCGATTATATCTTGGCGCGGCCAGATGGCAAAGTTGCCAAAATTAGATGACAGACCGCTAAGTCAAGAGGATTGGGCGGTTGCCCGGCAGGTCGAGGCTGATCGAACCCGAGATCCGGCGATCGGTCGGGCGGACCGACGTATTGCTGAAGGCCTCCCGGTTCTCCGCGTCGACCACGGACCGGCTGTAGCGCGTGGCGAAACTGGCGGGCAGGGTGACACGCAACAGTTCCTCGAGCGACTGCATGGCGATGAAGGGGCCGATGTCGCTGTTGCCCCGTTGTGCCGGCAGGATCAGGTCATCGGCGCGGCGCTGATCAGCGCGCGGCGCGTGCGCAGAGCCTCCTGCAAGGCCAGCATGCGGATGCCGGTCAGTTGCTCGCTGACGAAGGTAGTGGTCGACTCGTTGGGGGCGACCCATTCGACCTTGCCCTCGGTGCCGACCCAGGCGATGGCGCCGATTTCCGGGTTGTCGCCCACATAGCGGCTGGCGTGCACCTGGAAGGCTTCGTAGTCGAGATGGCGGAATTCCTGCTCGCGCCCGAGTTCGGTCAGGAAATCCTGGTGCGCGCGCAGACGATTCTCGATGGTGCGCTCTGCCCAGTGCATGTCGCCTTCAAGCGCCGACAAGGCGGTGTCGTGTTCGCGCCACTGGAGCGGACCGGTGACGATCAGCATGGCCAGCGCGAAAATGCCGATGGCGGCGTAGGGCGCCAGCCATAACCAGGTCTGCTTCGGCTGGCGGGGTGGAGGCAGCTTGAACATGGACTGATTCTTCGCCTGCCGGCGCCGCTCGGACATTGCTGGATACCCTAACCGGGGCGCGGCTTACAGCAGCCAGCCGAGGACGAGCGGCAGGAGCAGGGCGGTCAGCGCGCTGTTGAGGCCCATCGCCAGCGCCGCGAAGGCGCCCGCCTGTTCGCTGACCTGAAAGGCGCGGGCGGTGCCGATGCCGTGCGAGGCGACCCCGATGGCGAAGCCGCGTATCGCCGGATCACGTATTTTGAGCGCATCGAAAATGTAGCGCGCGCTGACGGCGCCGATAATGCCGGTGATGACGACCAGTACCGCGGTCAGCGACGGGATGCCGCCGATGCGCTCGGCGATGCCCATGGCGATCGGCGTCGTCACCGACTTGGGCGCCAGCGAAAGCTGGGTCGGCAGGCTGGCACCGAACAGTCGGGCGACGGCGATTGCCGACAGCGCGGCGGTCAGGCTGCCGGCGACCAGCCCTGCCGCAACCGGCAGCAACAGCGATCGCACGCGGCGAACCTGGGTGTACAGTGGCACCGCCAGCGCGACGGTCGCCGGGCCGAGCAGAAAATGTACGAACTGCGCGCCGGCGAAGTAGGTTTCATATTTCGTTGCGGTCAACGTCAATAACAGCACCAAAAACGTCACCGCGATCAGCACCGGATTGGCAAGTGGATTCATCCCCGAGCGCCGGTAGAGCCACAAGGCGGCCTGATAGGCGAGCAGCGTGATGGTCAGGCCGAGCAGCGGCGTGGCCGAGCAGCGGCGTGGCCGAGAGGTAGACCCAGATTTCATTGAGTTGCGGGGTCATGGCGCGGCTCCCGGTGTTTCGTCCGCCGGCGAGCGGGCGGGCATCAGCATCTTCATGACCAGAGCCGTCACCGCCAGCGTCAGCGCGGTGCTGATCAGCAGCGACAGCAACAAAGGCAGCCACTCGTCGGCCACCCGGCTCAGGTGCACCATGACCCCAACGCCGGCCGGCACGAAGAGCAGCGACAGGTGTTGCAGCAGATTCTGGCTGGTCGTCTGCAGTTCTCGGCCCGGTCCGCCGCGCATGGCCAGCGCCAGGAACAGAAAGAGCATGCCGAGTACCGGCCCTGGCACCGGCAGGCCCAGCCAGCGGGCAACAGCCTCGCCGAGCAGTTGAAAAACCAGCAGTTGGGTCAGGGCGGCGATCATTCGTGTCTCTTCAAAAGGAAAATGGCACCCGCAGGTGCAGCTCTCCAAACCAGCATCCTGCGGGGAGGCTTATTCCATTGCTTCGTACAGCGGCAGGGTCAGGAACTCCGGATATTCCGGGGTCAGAGACGAATGGCACTTACTTAACGTTCAACTCTTTGATGCAAATGATGAAACAGGCTGGATCGACGCGTGATAAGTTGGCGTCGCCAAATACCCAACCCGCCCACGATGAGCCAGCCCAAATGCATCCTATCCGCAGTACACGCGCACAGCAACACCGAACGGTCAAGGCCCACGCTGCCCAGAGCGACGCCTATGCGTTTTTCAACCTGTTGATGGGGCCGGAATTGTTCGATGCCGTGGAATCTGAACTGCCGCCCCACCGAGAAAGGCAATATCCCCCGACGGAGACGTTGTCGATGTTTCTGGCCCAAGCGCTGAGCACCGATCGTTCCTGCCAGAAGGCAGTCAATGACCGTGCGGTCAAATGCCTGGTTGGCGGCCTGGTGCCGGGCAGCACCCACACGGGCGCCTATTGCCGGGCGCGAAAGCGCTTGCCTTTGAAGATGCTCAGTACACTGGCGTGCCACGTGGGGCAAAGAGTCGCCACGCAGGCGCCGACAGCTTGGCATTGGCGGGGTCGTCCCGTCCGTCTGGTGGACGGGACGACCGTCGTAATGCCCGACACCTCAGACAATCAGGTCGTCTACCCGCAACCGACGAGCCAGAAGCCGGGACTGGGTTTCCCGCAGTGCCGGATCGTTGGGCTCGTTTGTTTGGGTAGCGGGGCGGTCCTCAATGCCGCGACCGGCTCCTGTCGGGGCAAGGGCAGCGATGAGCAGTCGTTGCTGCGTTCGATATTCGATTCCCTGGAGCAGGGTGATTTACTGTTGGGCGACGCCTTCTACGCCACCTACTTTCTCCTCTGCTCATTACGCGAGCGGTGCATTGATGCGGTGTTTGAACAAAATGGCGCGCGGCAACGCACCACCGATTTTTGCCGAGGTCGGCTGTTGGGGCAGCGCGATCATCTGATCGTGCTGCCAAAACCCGCCAGCAAACCCGACTGGATGCCTCAGGCCGACTACGATCAGTCCCCCGAGAGTCTGACCGTACGCGAGCTTCGGGTCGGCGGCAAGACACTGGTGACGACATTGCTTTGCCCAAAACAAACCGACAAGACGGCCTTGAAATCGCTCTATCGGGATCGCTGGCACGTTGAACTCGATCTGCGCAACATCAAGACCACGCTCGGCATGGAACGACTGAGTTGCCTGACGCCTGCGATGGCGATCAAGGAAATCTGGGTCTATCTGCTCGCCTACAATCTGATTCGGTTAATGATGGCTCAGGCTGCGATGCTCTCCCACAGATTGCCGCGCCAACTGAGCTTCAAGCATACCGTGCAAATCTGGCTCGCCTGGGCACCCTTTGCGAGCCGTAGCCATCACAACATACACAGCGAACTATTCGTTTTAATCGCCCAACAACAGGTCGGTAACCGACCGGGCCGGATCGAGCCTCGCGCCGTCAAACGACGACCTAAACCCTATCCAATGCTCACCAAACCACGTAATCTCGCCAAAGCTATCGTCATGAAAAATGGACATCTCAAAAAGCTTAAGTAAGTGCCATTCTGGTCTGTCCCCGGATGTCCCCCCCCCCGGATGTCCCCGGATGTCCCCGGATGTTTCCTATTGCAGCCACAATGCTAGCGCTGGGCATGCCGGACGGCCTTAATTTAGTGCCATTCTGATCTGTCCCCTTTTTGACTTCCCTTTTCGACCCCCAAGCCGATCAAGCACGACGATATGGGCGACTAGCTTCAATCAGGCTGGCCGGCCTCCGGCAGTCCGGCCAGATAAGCCTGATGGACTTCAAGGCTCAGCGCATTCGGACGCAGGGCCTTGACGGCCGCCTTGGCCTCATCCTTCGAACGGCCGCATTCAACCAGTATCTGCGCGGCCATCAGCCCCGTGCGGCCGGAACCGCCCTTGCAATGGATTGCGATCTTCCCGCCGGCATCGAGCACCCGGTGAACCGCCGACCGCTGCGCCTGCCAGGCCGCGGCAAAATCGGCCTCCGGCGGCTGATCGTCTGTGATCGGGAGATGAAACCATTGCAGACCGGCTGCCGCACAAAGCTCCGCCAGGTCCGTTACGTCATTGCTCGCCATCTCGCTTTCCGGCATCAAGGTGATCACCGCGCCGGCGCCGGCCACCTTCAACTGTTCAAGCGCGACGCCTGGCGGCACGCCCTTGGTTCCCGGGCAGGGCGTCAGGATCAGCCCGGCCCCCTCCCGGTCGAGAGGCAGCAAATCGGATGGATGTGTGTTCATGGTCGTGTCTGTCATGGGTTAGAAATGGTCCCGGTACGATCGCAACGGCACCAGCCGTCGACATCGTTACGGGTGCGTTCGCCTCCGATTTTAACCGACTCGGACAGCGATCGGGATGCAGGATCGTGACGCCGGCTTGACCCCCAGGGGGGCCGGGAGTAAGAGATTCCATGCACGCAGCGATGCCCGCCAAATATCCTTTCTGCATGACCGGGGAGAGCCAGTACCGGCGGAATCTTGATCCGGTGCGAGAGCGATGAACAAGGTTGACCGCCACCTCTGGCAGCGATTCTGGCTTCTTGCGTCGCCCTACTGGCGCTCGGACGAGAAATGGAAGGCCTGGGGCCTGCTGGCCCTGCTGCTGGCCCTGCTACTGGCCCTGCTACTGGCACAGACGCGATTCGCGAAAGTGGTCGATGACAACGGCGCCATGTTGATCTGGACCTTCAACTTCCGGGCAGCGCGCCGGGGCGGGAGCGAGATGCAGGTCATCCGCGGCGTCTCCCATCTCAAGTTCGACGCCGCGGGCAAGGTCAATTACCACCGCGATTACTGGGATGCTGCCGAGGAGCTTTACATGAAGCTTCCCGTTCTCGGCATGCTGATGCACGGCCTGCGCCGGGCACTGGCGGCGCCGGCCGCTGGTATGTCTCCCCCTGCAACCTTTACTCCGCCGACAATTCTGCCCACTCGGCATCGGTGAACAGGCGCGAACGGGTATGAAAGGCCTTCCCGCTGCCGCCCTCGAGTGAAAATGTGCCGCCCTGACCGTCGATGACGTCAATAATCAGTTGCGTGTGCTTCCAGTATTCGTACTGCGAGGCGCTGATGTAAAAGGGCACACCGCCGATATCGCCAAGATGGACATCGTAGGGACCGATGGTGAGTTCGCCGGGCAAGTAGCAGTTGGCGGCACTGTTGTCACAGCAACCGCCGGACTGGTGAAAGATCAGCGCCGGCCCGTATTGCAGCTGCAGTTGCCGGATCAGATCCAGCGTTGCTGGTGTGGCGATGACGCGGTCGACCATGGACTTCTCCCAAAAAAGCGGGGCGGTTGCCCGCCCCGTGATAATTACCCGCAGGGGGCAGAGGAGGAGATAGGTGCTTAGCCCGAATTTTTCATAAAAGCAGGCGAATCTCGTTTAACCCATTGATATAATAGGGGTTACGCCAATAACGCTTTGTAAGAAGCCTAAACGAGACCGCCCATGGACCATTCTATCCCAACCCAGCTTCGCTTTCCCGCCAGCGCCGGATTTACGATCCGGGCAGAGTTTGACGGCGGGGCGATGTCCTCCGACTTTGGCGCACTCCTGTTGCGTGGCATCGACCTGCAAATCGGCCTGATTCCCCGCCTGGTCAGCGCGATTCACGACAAACGCCACGCCTCGTACATTGACCATCCCCTGGCCGACCTGCTTCGTCAGCGGATATTCCAGACCGCCAGCGGCTACGCCGACGGTAATGACGCCAACACGCTGCGGCGCGATCCGCTGTTCAAACTGGCGGTCGGTCGTGCCCCGCTGGACGAGGGAAATGACCTGGCCTCCGGCCCCACGCTCTCCCGGCTCGAAAACAGCGTATCGCGCAAAGACATTTACCGCCTGGCCAAAAGCTTCGTCGACGCCTTCATCGCCAGCTACGCCCAAGCGCCTGCCGTGATCGTGCTCGATATGGATCACTCGGAGGATGCCACTCACGGGCAGCAGGAACTGGCGTTCTATAACCCCCACTACGGGAATCACTGCTACCTGCCGCTGTTTCTCTTCGAAGGACTTTCCGGGAAGTTCATTACTGCCGTCCTGCGTCCGGGCAAACGCCCGACTGGCAAGGAGAACGCGGCCATCATCAAGCGCGTGCTGCGCTTGCTCCGCCAGGCTTGGCCCGAGACCCACATCATTCTGCGCGGGGATGGCCACTTCGCGAATCCCGAACTGATGGCCTTGTGCGCGTCCGATCCGCATCTGGACTTCCTCTTCGGCCTGGCCGGCAACCCGGTGCTCTCGCCCAAGGCCGAGCCGCTGCTGAAGAAAGCCCGTGCGCTGCACCAGACACACAGCGCCAACGCCCAGCGCCTGGGGAACGCCGAGCCTGCGGCGACACGACTGTACGACGATATCGAGTATCAGGCGGGCTCGTGGCCCAAGGCTTACCGCGTGGTGGTCAAGGCCGAGGTGATGGCCTTGGGTGACAACCCGCGGTACGTGGTGACCTCGCTGTCCGACCCGACGCCTGATGTGCTTTACAAAGAGCTGTACTGTGCTCGAGGGCAGGACGAGAACTTCATCAAGGCGGTGAAGAACGACTTGGCCAGTGACCGGACCTCCGATCATGCCTTCCTCGCCAATCACCTGCGGCTGTTCTATTCGTGTGCGGCGTATGGGTTGATTCACGGCTTGCGCGAGAACACGCTGGTGCATACGGAACTGGCCAAGGCGCAACCGCTGTCGATTATCCTGAAACTCTTTAAGTTGGCGGTGCGCGTGGTGCAGTACAAGGATCGGATCAAGCTGTCCTTGCCTACGTCGTGTCCGATGAAGGGGTGCTGGCGCGGGTGACCGAGTTGCTTTACCTCGTCCCGCGCCCGCCGGCACCGGCCTGATCGACTCGGCGACGCCGTCTCATGCTACCGACTCGAATCCGCTTGAGCGGAGGTCAGGTCTCGCCAGCGCTCTGTCCAGGGATCGATGGCGGCAGGGTGTGATGCCCAAAAGTTGGGGTATTTGGCCGATCGTGGCGGGTTGGCAGCAAAATTCGCAGCAAGCTGACTCGCATCACGGCTGGAATGGCACGACATTGACATCGCACGGCGGGTTTATGAAACATCCGGGTTAGAAAAAGCCGAGTTTCGTTTCGGCGTAGCTGACCAGCAGGTTTTTCGTCTGCTGGTAGTGGTCAAGCATGACCTTGTGGGTCTCGCGGCCGATGCCAGATTCCTTGTAGCCGCCAAAGGCTGCATGCGCCGGGTAGGCGTGGTAGCAGTTGGTCCATACGCGGCCGGCCTGGATGGCGCGACCCATGCGGTAGG
The DNA here is from genome assembly GCA_016722705.1 of Candidatus Dechloromonas phosphoritropha. Taxonomy (NCBI): domain Bacteria; kingdom Pseudomonadati; phylum Pseudomonadota; class Betaproteobacteria; order Rhodocyclales; family Azonexaceae; genus Dechloromonas; species Candidatus Dechloromonas phosphoritropha. Next base: position 2,468,184 of record JADKGN010000004.1, read on the forward strand.
CGACGTTGCCGTTGCGGCTCCAGACGCCGGCGCCGAGGCCGTAGAGCGTGTCGTTGGCAATGGCCAGTGCTTCGGCTTCATCCTTGAAGGTGGTCACGGCGAGCACCGGCCCGAAGATTTCCTCCTGGAAGATGCGCATCTTGTTGTGGCCCTTGAACAGCGTCGGCTGGATGTAATAACCGCCGGCCAAGTCACCTTCGAGCTGGACGCGCTCGCCACCGATCAGGCATTCTGCGCCTTCCTGCTTGCCAAGTTCGAGGTAGGACTGGATCTTGGTCATCTGCTCCTGCGAGGCCTGGGCGCCCATCATCGTTTCGGTATCCAGCGGATTGCCCTGCTTGATGGCGGCGACACGAACCAGGCAGCGTTCCATGAATTTTTCGTAGATCGATTCCTGGATCAGCGCGCGGCTCGGGCAGGTGCAGACTTCGCCCTGATTGAACGCAAACAGCACCAGGCCTTCGATGGCCTTGTCGAGGAAACTGTCGTCCTTGTCCATGACATCGGCAAAGAAGATGTTGGGCGACTTGCCGCCCAGTTCCAGCGTTGCCGGGATCAGGTTGTTGGCAGCGGCCTGGGCGATGACACGGCCGGTCGAAGTGGAGCCGGTGAAGGCGATTTTGGCGATGCGTTTGCTGGTGGCCAGCGGCAGGCCGGCCTCGCGGCCATAGCCGTTGACGATGTTGAGGACGCCCGGCGGCAGGATGTCGGCGATCAGTTCGGCGAGGATCAGGATGGAAACCGGCGTCGATTCGGCCGGCTTCAGCACCACGCAGTTGCCGGCGCCAAGTGCCGGGGCCAGCTTCCAGGTCGCCATCAGGATGGGGAAGTTCCACGGGATGATCTGGCCGACCACGCCGAGCGGCTCATGAATGTGGTACGCCATGGTGTTTTCGTCGATTTCCGAAATCCCGCCTTCCTGCGCCCGCAGGCAACCGGCAAAGTAGCGGAAATGGTCGATGGCGAGCGGAATATCGGCATTCAGCGTTTCGCGGATCGGCTTGCCGTTGTCGACCGTCTCGGCGTAGGCGAGCAGTTCGAGGTTGGCTTCCATGCGGTCGGCAATCTTGAGCAGGATGTTGGAGCGGGTCGCGGCGTCGGTCTTACCCCATTTCGGGAAGGCCGCATGGGCGGCGTCCAGCGCCAGATCAATATCCTCGGCGGTCGACCGGGCAGCCTGGGTAAAGGGCTTGCCATTGACCGGCGAAATAACATCGAAATAGGCGCCCTTGACCGGCGCAGTCGGCTTGCCGTTGATGAAATTGTCGTACTTGGCCTTGAAGGCAATCTTGGCACCAGCAGCACCGGGAGCGGCATAGATCATGTTTGTCTCCTGTCTTTTACGTATGGATGAATGAGTTCCCCGGGGGGCACTTCTCCACATCAAGGTTCGTGCCAGCCCTTGGAACACATTCAACCTGCTGATTCCATGAATATTTGACAAAATTCACCGTCGACCGCAACAGGCACCGTGACGTTGCATTCGGGAACAGTTGTCACAAAATGGAACACTTGAACCGTGACACCCGGGTTTCGCCTTGTTCCTGCAGCGTTAACGCCTATACTGGCCAAAAACTGGGCAACGATCCGGCAAGGAGAGAGACAAATGCGCACCCATTCGCCGATATCGGCGCCGTTATTGCGCCAGGCACGGCTCAAGCTGCTGGAAGGCGGCGAACTGTCTGGTGACCATATCGACGGGCGCCTGGCACGCTCCTGGCAGCGCAGCCTGGCTGCCGGCCTGTCACCCGGCGAGCGCCTGGCGCAAGGCGACAATCTCTCCGGCTCCGAACTACAACGCGCGCTGGCCCGCAATCACGAGCTGGTCAGCCATTCACGTCCGATCATGGAATACCTGTTCGAGCAGGTGCGGCACAGCCAGAGCATGGTCATCCTGGCCGACAACCGGGGCGTGCTGATGCATACCCTCGGCGATGTCGATTTTCTCGGCAAGGCGGAACGCGTCGCGCTGATGTCCGGCGCCTCGTGGCATGAACAGCAACGCGGCACCAATGCCATCGGCACCGCGCTGGTCGAAGCCAGTGGCGTCGAAATCCACGGCTCCGAACACTATCTAGAACGCAATGCTTTCCTGACCTGCGCCGCCGCCCCCATCGTTTCGGCCACCGGCGAACTGCTTGGCATCCTCGATATTTCCGGCGACCAGCACGGCCGCCATCCGCACACGCTGGGCCTGGTCAACACGGCCGCCCGCATGATCGAAAACCGTCTGGTCGCCGCGGCCTGCGAGCGCCATATCCGGCTGCACCTGCACCCGCAACTGGAAGGTATAGGCAGCGTTGCCGAAGGCATCGTGGCGCTTTCGGAAAACGGCTGGATCGTCGGCGCCAATCGTCAGGGCCTGAGTCTGCTCGGCCTGTCGGCGGTCGACATCGGCGCAACGCCGCTTTTCAAGGTTCTGGGGACCCGTTTCGAAAACATTTTGACGCAGGCGCAGCGTCGACCGCAGCAAGCCATGCTGCTCCACCGGCACGACGGCACACCCCTCTACGGCCAACTCCAGGCCGAATTCAAGGCTCCGGTTGCCATCCAGCGCCCTGCAGCCAAGCCAGTCATCGATGCGCTGGCCAAACTCGACACCGGCGACGCTCGTTGGCGGGCCGCCGCCGACAAAGCCCGGCGTATCGTCGGAAAGCCGATTCCACTGCTGCTGCATGGCGAATCCGGCGTCGGAAAGGAGCTGTTCGCGCGTGCCGTGCATGAATCCTCACCGCAAAAAGGTGGCCTGTTCGTCGCCATCAACTGCGCCGCGCTCCCGGAAAACCTGATCGAGGCTGAACTCTTCGGTTACGCGCCAGGCGCTTTCACCGGAGCGCGCAAGGAAGGAAGCATCGGCCGCCTGCGCGAGGCCGAAGGCGGCACGCTCTTCCTCGACGAAATCGGCGACATGCCCCTCGCCATGCAAACCCGCCTGCTGCGCGTGCTGCAGGAACGACAGGTGACGCCGCTGGGCGGCGGGCGGACCATCAAGGTCGAATTCGCACTGATCTGCGCTACCCATCAAAACCTGCGCGAAGCCTCGGAACACGGCCGCTTCCGCAGCGACCTCTATTACCGGCTCAACGGCCTGACCCTGAACCTGCCGGCACTACGCGAACGCAGCGATTTTGCTGCACTGACCGAGAAATTACTGCACGACCTGACTGACGACACCAGCCTGCACCTGGCGCCAGAACTGCTCGCCCGTCTGGCTGACTACCGCTGGCCAGGCAACCTGCGACAGTACGCCAGCGTATTGCGCACGGCAGTAGCCATGCTCGACCCGGATGAAACACGCATCAACTCGCAGCATCTGCCGGACGATCTGGTAGACGAACTGCGGCAGCCGGCCGCAACGGTCGCCCAAACCAGCAAGGCCGGCCAGAACCTGGCCGAACTGTCCCGCATGGCCATCCAGCAGGCGCTGGAACAGGCCCGCGGCAACCTGTCGGCTGCGGCCCGGCAACTGGGCATCAGCCGGCAAACACTGTACCGCAAGCTAAAATGAAGTGGTCCATACTTATTCCACGCCATCGCCGCCGATCTCGGCGAGCGCCAAGGGCAGACGGGCGCCTGCTGAGCTTCCCCCAGTATTTCGTCTGCCAAAGGGTGGGTTTCATGCTGCCAGTTTTTCCTGTTGTTGCTCACTGAGCCAGTTCTCCAGGAAGTGAATCGGCGATCTGTAGCCAAGTGTTGAATGCTGCCGTTTACGATTATAGAAGACTTCGATGTACGCGAAGCTGCTAGCCTTCATGTTGGCGTGGGTAGCGTAGCGAATGCCATGTACCCACCCGTTCTTGAAGCTGTTGAACCAGCTTTCCGTCGGCGCGTTATCCCAGCAGTTTCCCTTGCGGCTCATCGAGCAGATCATGCCGTACGCCTTGAGCTTGTCCTGAAAGTCATGGCTGGCGTACTGGCTACCCCGGTCGGAGTGGTGCATCAATCCCGTTGCTGGACGCTTGCGGAACCAGGCGATGGTCAGTGCATCGGTCACGATATCCGCAGTCATCCGCGGCTTGAGCGACCAGCCCACAACTTTGCGGTTGAACAGGTCGAGCACGATGGCCAGGTACAGCCAGCCTTCGTCAGTCCTCAGGTGGGGAATGTCAGACGTCCAGGCTTGATTGGGGGCCGGCGACGTGAAGTTTCTGCCAAGCAGATTGTCAGCAACTGGCAACCCTTCCCTTGCTGGCCGGGAAACCTCTGCTCCCCAGCTCTCGGACCATGCGCGGGCTGCCGTAGGCGCCCCTGATCTCGGCAAGAATGGCACGAATGAGCGCCAGCATCTGGAGATCGGTCAATCGCTTGCGATCCGGCTGACCACCACGCTTCCAGGCGCGATAACCGCTGACGCTGACATCCAGCACCTCACACATATCAACGAGCGGGTAGCGCATGCCTTGTTCGGCAATCCAGGCGTACTTCACAGGACATCCCTTGCGAAGTACACCGTCGCTCTTTTAGGATTTCGTTCTTCCGTTTGAGCCGCAGGTTTTCTGCTCGTAACCGGGACAACTCCGTTTCTTCTGGTGTCACCTCTCGGTTTCCCACACCTTTGAGCCAGCCTCCTGCTGACGAATTTACACAGTTACGCAACGTCTGGTCGCCCAGACCAAGCTCCTTGATCACGCGACTGATGCTCTGACCATCCTTCACCCGCTTGATTGCCAGTTCCTTGAATTCGGTCGTGTATGCCTGCTTCGGTATCTTCATTTCATGCCTACAAAAAGTGGCTTGATTTTAGGTCCGTTGCGGTCCCCCCGACGGGTTAGTGCAACATCCGTTCTGTAAATTCTTTTCCTGTTGGTTTTGCGTGGCTGTGCTGGCCGGAGCGATGAGGGCGCGTAGCGCCCGAAGCGCAGAGGACGGCACAGCCGCGCGGCGAAACATTGACCGGCTACTCCCGCAGGCGATTTCTTCGGGGCATTCTTACCCATTCCCACGAAAGAATCGACAGCATGGCACAACGCGTAGAACATCACCCTCTGGATGCCGCTTTTGCGGCGCTGCTGAACAACGGTCTGGATGGCGCCGGCGAAGCGCTGCGTATCCTGGTCAATGAGGCGAGCCGGATCGAGCGCAACTATTTTCTCAATGCCCAACCCCATGAACGTACTGCCGAACGCACCGATTACGCCAACGGCTTCAAGCCCAAAACGATGATGACCCGGGTCGGCGAACTGACCTTTGACGTCCCTCAGGTGCGCGGCGGTGGCTTCTATCCCAGCGCCCTGGAGAAAGGGTCACGGACCGAGCAGGCGCTCAATATCGCCTTGGCCGAAATGTATGTACAGGGGGTTTCCACCCGCAAGGTGATCACCGTCCTGCAAGCCTTGCTTGGGCCAGAGGTGTCGATTTCTTCGACGCAGGTGAGTCGTGCCGCCGAACAACTGGATGCCGGGTTAGCTGCCTGGCGTGAGCGGCCGCTCGATGAAACGCCTTATGTCTTTCTCGATGCCCGTTACGAGCGGGTGCGCGAAGGCGGGCAACTGGTCGATTGTGCCGTGCTGGTGGCAGTCGGCATCACGCAGACCGGGCATCGCCGGGTGCTCGGGGTTTCTGTTGCCTTGTCCGAGGCAGAGGTGCATTGGCGGGCTTTCCTGGATAGCCTGGTGCGGCGAGGACTCAAGGGCGTCAAGATGATCATCGCCGATGCGCATGCCGGTCTCAATGCGGCACGCCGCGCCACCTTGCCCAGCGTACCCTGGCAACGTTGCCAGTTCCACCTGCAACAGAACGCGCAGTCGTATGTCACACGTCTCGATCAGCGCAAACCCGTGGCGCAGCGGATTCGGGCGATCTTCAATGCGCCGGATAAAAGCGAAGCGGAGCGCCTCTTGCGTCAGGCGATCGAGGGCTGGCGGACCGAGGCGCCCAAACTTGCCCAGTGGGGCGAGGAAAATCTGCCAGAGGGCTTCGCTGTCTTTAATTGGCCAGTGGCCCAACGCGTCCGGTTGCGCACGACCAACGGCCTCGAACGCATTAACCGCGAGATCAAACGCCGTACCCGGGTGGCTTCCATCTTCCCCAACACCGCTTCCTGCCTCCGCCTCGTCTCAGCGCTCCTCGCCGAATGCGATGAGGAGTGGATGACCGGGAAAATCTATCTCAACCTCAAAGACTGAGCCCATCCCGATGGAATCGCCTGAGAACTTTTACAGAAAAAAAGTTGCACTGCCGTCGACGGCGCCAAAAGGCTCAAATTCCATTTACGATCATTTACAGTCGGTTAACCGCGCTTTACCTTGTCTGGGGGGAGTATTCGTTTTGTCGCTGGCCCCGCTCGGGGTAGCTTATTCGACGAAAGGAAAAGGACATGAAACCGATATCTCGTGGAAACATCAAGAAATTTCTCGTTGCCGCCAGCGTTGCGCTGGCTGTGCCGTTGACAGCCGTAGCGTTCGGGGGCGGTCCTGGCGGGCACGGTGGTTGCGGCGGTATGCCGGGCGGTCCGGGCATGGGTGGTGGCGAGATGATGCCGCCGCATCTGCGCGGTGTGAATCTGAGTGAGGCCCAGCGCGACAAGGTTTTCGAGATCATGCACGCTCAGGCGCCGGCGATGCGTGATAAGGCCAAGGCCCTGCAAAAGGCGGAGGCCGACCTCCGGGCGCTGGCGGCATCGCCGGACTTCAGCGAGGCCAAGGCACGTACGCTGGCCGATGCGTCAGCCAAGGCGATGGCCGATATGACGCTGGCGCGGGTCAAGACCGAGCATCAGGTTTTCGAAGTGTTGACGCCAGAGCAGCGTAAAGAAGCGGCTGAAGCAAGGTCGCAACGTGGCCGTGGCGACGGCCCACGTGGGAGGGGCGGCGACGGCCGCATGCCGCAGCCGAGCTAATCTGCCGCGTTGCTGATGAATATCCCCCTTGCCGGGACCGTTCGCGGCCCCGGCTTTTTTCGCTTTCGCCAACTCGGCTATGATCGGTGTGGCGAAATAAATGGGTGAACGATGACGACCACTGACCGTATCCTGCTGGTTGACGACGATGTCGAGCTGGCCGGCTTGTTGAGCGATTATCTAGTCCGCGACGGCTTTGCGGTAGAGACGGTGCCGGACGGCGAGTCGGGCGTCAGTGGGGCTTTGTCTGGGCGATTTTCGGTGGTAGTGCTTGATGTCATGATGCCGGGCATCGGCGGCATCGAGGCCTTGCGCCGGATTCGCGCGGCCAGCACGGTGCCGGTATTGATGCTGACCGCGCGCGGCGACGACCTCGACCGCATCGTCGGGCTTGAACTCGGGGCCGACGATTATGTGCCGAAGCCCTGCCTGCCGCGCGAACTGGCGGCGCGGTTGCGTGCCATCCTGCGCCGTAGTCGACAGGGGGGCGAAATGATTGCGCAGGCGCCGCTCGAAGTGGGTCCGCTGCAAATCATGCCGGCGCAGCGACGGGTAACGTGGGATGGCGAACCGGTTGAGCTGACGAGTACCGAATTCAATCTACTGGAAGCACTGGCGCGCAGTGCCGGACGACCGGTCAGCAAGGCCGAGCTGTCGGAACAGGCGCTCGGCCGGCCACTGGCGCGTTTCGAGCGCAGCATCGATGTGCACATGTCGAGCATTCGCCAGAAGCTGGGCCACTTGGACGATGGGCGTTCGTGCATCCAGACGGTCTATCGGCAGGGCTATCAGTTGATCCGGGAGTAGCATGGGCCGCCTATTCTGGAAATTCTTCCTGTTCATCTGGCTGCTGCAAATGGCCGCGATTGTTGGTGTGGGCGCCTACTTCTGGTTCGAGCGCCATCAGGGTGAAGCGCCCGGGGTTACGGCGCCATCGTTTGATGAACGGCCGGACGGCGCCGCGCGACCGCCGCCACGACCACCGCATCCGCACATGCGTCCGCCACGTTCGCCGCGGCTGCCGGTGGCGCCGATCCTCGGCGGGTTGATCGTCAGCCTGGTCGGCGCGCTGGCGCTGGCCTGGTATTTTGCCAAGCCGATCCGCCATTTGCGGGGTGCCTTCGACGCGGCGGCGCGCGGTGACCTCGCGGTGCGCATCGGATCGGGAATGGGCGGCCGACGCGATGAACTCGCCGATCTCGGGCGCGATTTCGATCACATGACGGAACGCCTCGGCATTCTGATGGAAAGCCAGAAACGCCTGTTGCACGATGTGTCCCACGAGATGCGGTCGCCGCTGGCGCGTTTGCAGGCGGCAATCGGTCTGGCGCGGCAACAGCCGGAACAGTTCGACAAGACGCTGGCACGAATCGAAATGGAAGGTGAGCGTCTGGACCGGCTGGTTGACGAGTTGCTGACGCTTTCCCGCCTGGAGGCCGGCGTTGCCGGTGTGCAGGAAGCGGTCGATATGCAGGAATTACTGGCCGGGATCGTCGAGGATGCCCGTTTCGAGGGCGCGCCTCGCCAAGTGAGTGTTGACTTTGTAAGCAGCGCCCTGCCCGAACTGCGGGCGAACCCGGAACTGCTGCATCGGGCCATCGAGAATGTCGTGCGTAATGCACTGCGCCACTCGCCTTCGGGCAGCGTGGTTCGCATCGTTGCGGGTGCGACCGGGAATCGACTGCGCGTGTGCATTAGCGATCAAGGAGCCGGGGTGCCGGAAGACGTGCTGGAGAAGATTTTCCGTCCGTTCTTTCGGGCCAATGACCAGACTGTGGGCGACGGCTACGGCCTTGGCCTGGCGATTGCCAAAAAGGTGATTGCTGCGGTCAACGGTCAAATTTGGGCAAAAAAAAGCGAGTCGGGCGGCCTTGTCGTCGAGATCGAGATGCCTGTTTGAGGGCCACATGCCCAAATTTTGCTAAACTTATGACGCTGCTAACAACATCTTGCAAGAGATTCCGGGAATATGGCGGCATGTGTTCCGATCGAGGTGCTGGGCCGCGAGTAAGCTCATCTCCGGGGCCGTTCGCGCTATAGTCCCGCCTTGTTTGGTTCGCCTGGGTTCGTTATGGCAAGGGCATTGGCGCGCAAAATTGACGCGTTAGCGCAGAAAATCGTCGGGTCTGGTCTGTCCAGAAGCGCAGACGAACCGCACACGCCGCTTACGCTGAATGACCGCTGACCCGCTACCGGCCATGGCGTGTCGTCCGAATTGCGCCATCGATCAGTTCGCTGAACAAGGCGGCCGGCGAACCTTGCTGACCGGAAATTGAGATGAACCCCGATGCGCTGATCGAATTCTTCCACGGACTGTCGCCGCAAAGCGTCGTCCGCTTCCCCAAGTTCTACAGCGCCGATGCCTACTTCAAGGACCCGTTCAACGAAGTGCGCAGCGTCGCGGCCGTCCAGCGCATCTTCACCCACATGTTCGAGCAGGTAGCCGAGCCGCGCTTCATCGTCACCGAGAAAGTGGTCGATAACAACGGCGCCATGTTGATCTGGACCTTCAACTTCCGGGCAGCGCGCTGGGGCGGGAGCGAGATGCAGGTCATCCGCGGCGTCTCTCATCTCAAGTTCGACGTCGCGGGTAAGGTCAATTACCACCGCGATTACTGGGACGCGGCCGAGGAGCTTTACATGAAGCTTCCCGTTCTCGGCATGCTGATGCGCGTCCTGCGCCGGCCGCTGGCGTCAGCCCCTGATCCGCAGCGTCCACTCGGCCAGCGCCTGCATCTGGACAGGATGGGCCTACTCGATGGCAGCCGCCGCCCAATGCGCCGCGCCCCCACCCCAGTGCTATCTGTGGGCCATGCTACTGGCGAGAATCTACGAGGCATTCCCTCTGCAATGCCCGATCTGCCGCGCCTCGATGCGCATCATCGCCTTGGTCAATGATCCTGCTAGCGTGAGCAAGATCGTCGACCACATCGGCGAATCCACCCAACCACCACGTATCGCCCTGGCGCGTGGGCCAGCGCTATGGGAGATGGCCATGGCGGGGGAACAGACGCGCCACGATCCGCAGTGGGATTCGTCAGCGCAGAGCGCGCCGGGGGGCGCGTTCGATCAACACACCGCCTGGCAGGTCCGGGACTGTGGGAAATCAGGACGAGCCGCCGCTCGTCAGGGGGTGACTCGTGCCTGTAGCCCGGAAAGTCGCCGTCAGCGGCTCCTCTCCGGGCTACAGGCTGTGCTGGCGGGGGAATACCGGAGGCTTTATGGGGCCGCCGGGGAGTTCCTGGCGCAAAATCGGCGATTGACTGCGGCTACCTGCGTCGAAGATACTCCCGAATGTTGCGTTGGATTTCCTACCCTTTTTAGTACAAGCCCGGCGCCATGATGCAGGAGTAAAATAGCTCCGTGCTCCTGATTCTTTAGTCACTAACCAGTTCAATCATCACAAATCATGAGAAGAATTCAGGATGCGCAAGCCATGGTTGGCACTATGTTGAAGCGGGTCAATGAGCAGGCCGCAGCGACGACTGAACGTCCCAATCGAGTGAGGTAGTAGCGATAGGTATGAGTGACTTTCTTGATCAAGCCGAGCGTACGCAGTCGGGCAAGTTGGCGCGACATGGCGGACGGAGTGAGCTTCAGATAGCTGAGAAGATCGGCACGACGCCAACCGTGAATGTTGAACTCGCCGCGTTGCATGGTTTGCAGCAAGGCTTTCTCGGCAGGATCAAAGAAGTTCACCCCTTTGACACCGGGAGCCGCCCCCAACCGTGGCATGCTCAATCGCTCCAAGTCACGCTCGCCGGCACTGGGGTCATCGAGGCTGGAGAGGAACGCCAGGTAACGTTGGTTGCAGCCGAGCAGGATGTCGCGCAGGTCGATCAGGCTATAGATTGTCTTCTTCAGGGACGCCAATTCTCGGGTGGCGTGCCTGTCCTTGTGTTCCACCTTGCGGTGGTGTTTGAAGAAACTCACGTCATTGACGGTCGTTTCGACCCGCAGTACGCGGGAGAATTTGTCATACACCTTGACGCCAGCGGCGCCCATGGTGTGCTTGATGCAGCGCCCCTCGATACGGGTGGACAACCGGGAACCGATCTCCTGGGCCAGTTGTGGCGTGACCTTCTTGCCCAGAAAGCTGGAGACGCGTTCTGCGTTGGCGGCCAAGACCGCTTGGCGCGAAATGGCGTCATACAGTGGAACCAATATCTGCTCACTACGAAACATCAGGTCGGTGGAGTATTCGACTTGGCGCAGGCTCCAGTGATACGAGGATCCAAAGACGTCAAGCACTGGGCACAACCACTGCGCATAGCGATCCAGTCGCGGGTGAAGTACGTCGGGACTGAACGCATCCGCCAGCGCCTGCGCCTGCGCGATGTCGGCGACACGCAGGAAGGCGTTGTCCTGCTGGAGGAAGTCGATCCTTTCTCGCGTCAGAGTTCTTGCCAGAGCGCTGTGACCATTACAGTAGAACTGCAACCCGAACGGTGCCCACGTCGGCACACGCAGGTAGCACAACCCCAGTTCCTCGTCGATGAAATAGAAGTAGTAGTGCAGGCACTTGCCTTGATCGGGGCGCAGGTAAGTCTTGCCACTGCCTTTGTCATGCCACGGTTTGTAGCTCGGACAGGCTTCCATGGCCGAGAGCACATGCACCAAACCCGGTGCGTCGCCGCGACCGGCGAGCACTCGCGCGACCAACTCTTCCTTGCGAATATGGCTTTTGCTGACGTGCTCGATTTCAATACCCGCCGCCAGACACACCTCCTGCGCACGCTCACGAATGCGATCTCGCAGCGGCTCGGCAAATCGCGGGTAGTCGAATACCCGAATTCCGTGCGTGTACAAATAACTCGTCATTCCTGCCGCGTAGCACGCACCAGGCAGCGTGCCGGTGATAATGATCCGGTCAAAGCACGAAAGCACGCCATGCATGTTCGTCGCGTATCGTTCCGCCAGAGCCATCGCCAACATGATCGCCTCCTCGGTCATTCGTCAGGCTTCTATCGTAATACCTGTTTGGTTCCGGCTCGTCCGGCTTAGGGTGCATAGTTTTGTACAACGTAAAGAAGGAGAATTTCGTGAAATTTCCCAGTAAGTTGTTTCTGGCATTGAGCATTACTATTGCCAACGTCGCCATCAGCCCCGTCCAAGCGGCTGATATCCCGCTGGTTACCGGCGACCAGTGGACTAAATCGACACCAGAGATACAAAAAGCCTACCTGATCGGTCTCGTCAATTTAACTCAGATCGACACCGCCTTCTCCGCGGGAAATCCGCCGACTGATGCGCAGAGTGTTCTGCCGCGCCTGGTAAAAGGAATGCAGGGTCAGACACTCGACAGCGTGCGCGAAGGGCTAAACAAGTGGTATGCCGCGAACCCTGGAAAGCTGCAACGCCCGGTCATCGAGACCATCTGGTTTGAAATGGCCGTACCCGGCCTGCAGAAGAACAAGTAACGGAGAAAAATCATGAAAAGAATTGGAATGATCATAGCCATCGTGACCATTGCCGGCGTCACAGGATGTACCGACATGACACCACGGCAGCAGGGAACGATGAGCGGTGCGGCGATCGGTGCCGCGGGCGGGGCAGGCATTGCAGCTATTTCCGGCGGCAATGCGTGGACCGGAGCGGCCATCGGCGGCGCTGCCGGTGGCGTCGCCGGCAACATCAGGGGTGGTCGACAGTAACGATACTGAACCACAGCATGACGCGCACCCGCCATTCGCCCTTGGATGCGGGTGGCGTTGTCTGGCCGGGCAGGTTCGGCTTTTGAACCAGCTAGAAATCGCCTGCGCTAGCGCAGGCGCCGGGAGTTCTTCCCTTGCCCGGCAACGTAACCGCAGCCCTGCGGATCAGTGATAGACGATCTCGACGTTTTCCGGACGCAACCAGTCGTTCAGCGCATCAAGCAATAATTCGTCAAGGCGCACTCGTGCAAAAGTGGTCGATGACAACGGCGTCATGTTGATCTGGACCTTCAACTTCCGGGCAGCGCGCTGGGGCGGGGGCGAGATGCAGGTCATCCGCGGCGTCTCCCATCTCAAATTCGACGCCGCGGGCAAGGTCAATTACCACCGCGATTACTGGGACGCAGTCGAGGAGCTTTACATGAAGCTTCCCGTTCTCGGCATGCTGATGCGCGGCCTGCGCTGGGCACTGGCGGCGCCGGTCGCTGGCGTCAGCCCCTGATCAGGCGCGTCCACTCGACCAGCGCCTGCATCTGGCTGCCGACCAGAGCCGCGATCTTTTCGTCGGTCAGGTTGCCATCGGCGTCGAAGCTGCCGGAAAATGCATTGGAGAAGACTTCCGGCTTGCACAGCAAGTGCAGGTTGAGGAAGACGCAGACTTGGCGCAGGTGATACTGGGCGCGCGAGGTGCCCATGCCGGCGCCGGCGCCCATGAGGGCAGCGGGCTTGCCGGAAAGCAGCGCGTTGTCGGGTTCGCGCGAAGCCCAGTCGAGGATGTTCTTGAGCGCTGGCGCCAGCGAGTAGTTGTATTCCGTGCAGGCGAAGATAAAGGCGTCGGCGGCGGCCATCTGCGCCAGGACGCGGGTCAAGGAGGCAGGTTTTTCCCCGATGTCGGCGTTATAGAAGGGAATGTCGGCGAGGCTGGCGATTTCCAGCGTGACGCCGGGGGGCAGGCGTGTCGCAGCGGCACGCAGCAGGCCGCGGTTGGCTGATGCGCGCCGCAGGCTGCCGGCAATGCCGAGGAATTTCAGATTGGCCATCGAAGGTCCTTTCATGTTCATGCTTGGGCGCACCAGAGCCTTGGTGTCAGGATGGCTGCCCGCCAGCCCTCCGGCGGGCAGCCAGCCAGTTCCAGACCCAGCTTCCGGTGACCTCGTGACCGGTGAGCACGTAATCGAGGTCACTCGGCCGGTAGAGCGTCAGTTCGAGATTACGGCGGGCGGCCAGCGAACTCGCGATGAGCAGTTGGTCGCCGGGGGCAAGCAGAAAGCCGTCGGGAGGCAGCAGGATCATCTCGTCTTCGCGGCGAATCAGCAGCGTGATGGCGCGCAGGGGTTGGCTGCGGTCGGTTCCGTCGCGGAGGATTTCGCCGAGCGTGATCCGCCGGCCCTGCATCAGCGCGCGATAGGCCGCCTGGGCTTCCTGAATATTCAGTTTCAGGCCCCAGATCACCGGTGCCAGGCCGTGACACAATTCCTGCAGGCGAACGACCAGGGCGTTGCTCCAGGATTCGTCGCACTCGCGGAGCAGGCCGATAAAGGCGGCGAGCATTGGCGCAGTCAGGATGGCGATGCATTCCTGAGCGACGATGCGGCTCGGAACCATCGTGTAATCGTCCCGGTAGGCTTCGAACAGCGGTGAATTGACGTGGAGGTTCTGGCGCGTCACGACAAAAAGCGACGGGTTGAGTTCGGCCGCGGTGACCGCGATCGACAGGTTGTTCACGTCGCTGTCGCTGCCGGCGATGATCCCGCAGGCACTGCCTATTCCTGCCTGGAGCAGGGATTCGGCCTCTGTTCCGTAGCCCCGGATCGAGTTCGCCGTCTCTTCGGGATTGCACAACGGGTCGATGATGGTCAATTCGATTCCGGTGGGCATCAACTGGTCGGCGATCAGGCGTCCAAAGCGACCGTAGCCGCAAAGAATCCATCGCCCGCGCGGCGGGTGGTAGATTTCCGGCAGAGGCGTTTCCGGCAGGGCGGTCACCAGTTCGATGAGGCGAAAGCGCTCCGGCGCGGTGATGGCGAGTGCCAGGTGCTCGGAGAAGCGCGCGAACGGATTGATGATGTGGTCGGTACCGAAGGAAGACATGTTGGCCGTCACCGACAGCGTTCGGCTTTGGGCAATCACGGAAATCGACGGGTTGAGGAGGCGGACCGCGATCGCGATGGCCAGGTTGGCCTGCTCGTCGCTGGTTACCGCCAGTACGGCACGGCATTTCGGATGTTTCAGGCCGGCCAGCAGCAGGTTGTCAGGAATACTGGCATCCGCCGCGAGGGCCGGCGTATCGGTCTTGAAATCCTGGAGGTCGAGTTCCTGCACGCGCAGCTCGTCCTTCTCGATCACGACGAAGGCGCGACCGGTACGATCAAGCGTCTTGCAGATCAGGTTTCCGGTCTCGCCGCAGCCGCAGACCAGGTAGAAGGGTTCCTTGAGCAGGCGAACGCGGCGACTGAAGCGGTTGGTGGTCAGCGTATTCTGAAAGCCCTTGTCCTGGAGCAGGGCGAACAGGGTGAAGAACGAATACGAATAGCCGACGACGGTCAGGTAGATGCTGACAGTAACCCACATCCGCTGGGCATCGGAAAAGGCATTGGGAACTTCACCG
This sequence comes from Candidatus Dechloromonas phosphoritropha, assembly GCA_016722705.1. NCBI lineage: Bacteria > Pseudomonadati > Pseudomonadota > Betaproteobacteria > Rhodocyclales > Azonexaceae > Dechloromonas > Candidatus Dechloromonas phosphoritropha. The sequence goes on from JADKGN010000004.1 coordinate 2,483,284, forward strand.
AAACCGATGGTGGTCGCCGTGTAGCTGATGAAATAAAAAGCGTGAAAGAAGCTGAGTGGGGCTGTTGCCTTGCCCTCGGCGTCGACGCCAGGGATCAGTGTCAGGCCGACCACCGATACCGCGTAGAGGACGATCAGGACGATAATCGGCATCCGCATGCGGCGCAGGGCGAGGAAAAAGGCGCTGTTCACGCGGAGCTCCGGGTGCCGGCCGCTGCATTCATGGACTTAGCGGCGCAGCATCACGGTTTCGATGATGAGGATGATGACTGAGACGATATTGGCGAACAGTGCGCCGCCGGACAGCGAGACGACGCCGGACATGACCGACGGCGTCATGCCATCGCCGGTGACATGCACCGCCACTGCCCAGGTGATCGTCGCGGCGATCAGTTGCAGGTCGGCGACCAGGCTGGTGGACAGGTGAATGGCACCGATCTGCGTGCGGTCGCCGAACTTGAGCGCGGTGGTGATCAGGCTGACGACGAGCGCGGCCGCCAGTTCGTAGATGTGATGCAGTTCTGGGCGGTCTATGTCGCCGATGAAGAAACCGAAGTTGAGCGTCGCCGCCAGAACAATGAAGAAGCCAAAAATTACCTTTTCCAGATTCATCGCTGCCGCTCCCTGGCTTGTTGCCGTCCGTGTTTAACGATTCTCGACCGGCGCTTCCGACGCCGCTGGCGCCGCTGGCGCCGGGGCCGAAGTTCCCAAGGTGGGCATGGTGGTCAGGCGCTTGATCTCGGCGTCGCTCCTCACATCCATGACATTGACGACCTTGCGCACACCCTCGGTGGTGCGGGCGATGGTGACGGCAACCTTGGCTTCACGGTCGGTGACGATGCCCATCAGATAGGTGATGCCGGATTCGGTGACGACCTTGACATGGGTCGCCGACAGGTTCTTCTCGTCGACCAGTCGGGCCTTGACCTTTGACGTGATGTAACTGTCGTTGCTGCGTACCGAGAGCGAGGAGGCGGGACCGACGACAGTCTCGTTGATCACCTCCTTGACGCCGAGAATCCTGGCCGCGTGCTCGCCGATGGCGGCCTTCGCTTCCTCGCTGGGAACCTCGCCGGTGATCAACAGGCGCTTGTTGAAGGCGGTGAAATTGAGATGGGATGCCGCGGTGTAGCTCTCGGGAACGCTTTGTGCCGCTTTCCACTCGATGCCTTCGTCATCCGCCTGGACTCCCGTCGAGCGGCGGTCCTGCGCCGACATCAGTCCGACCGTGGCGCCGGTGGCGATGACCGCCGGCACGCAACCTTCGAGGAGGGGCAGAGCCACGACCAGGGCGGTGATGGCGAGGGTGAGTTTGAGATTTCTCATTGTTCGACTCCAAGAAGCAACGCGTCGATGCCATCGCACAGGCAATGGATGACGAGCAGGTGGGTTTCCTGAATTCGCGCCGTCCGGTCGGCCGGCACGCAAAGATGTATATCGTCGTCGCGCAGCATTTCGCCGACCTGGCCGCCGCCCCTGCCGGTGAGCGCGACGACGGGCATGGCGGCTTCGTGCGCCGAGCGGATCGCCTCGATCACGTTGCCCGAGTTGCCCGAAGTGGAGATCGCCAGCAGGACGTCGCCAGCGTGGCCGAGCGCTCGCACCTGCCGGGCGAAAATCTGGTTGAAGGAGTAGTCGTTGCCGACGGCGGTCAGGATCGACGTGTCGGTGGTCAGCGCGATTGCCGCCAGTTCCTGACGCTCGACCTCGAAACGACCGACCAGCTCGGCGGCAAAGTGCTGCGCGTCGGCAGCCGAACCGCCATTGCCGCAAGCAAGGATCTTGCCGCCGTTGATCAGGCAAGCGGTCAGCGCCTCGATGGCGCCGGCGACCGGCGCCGCCATCGCCTCAACAGCATTGAGCTTGGTCTGGGCGCTATCTTCGAAATGCCTGGCGACACGGGCTATCAGATCCATTTTCTGCGGTGGCTTTTTTGAGCGGGCAATTCAGTCATTCTACATCACAGTTCGACGAAGACCTCGAACTCGACCCGCCGCCAGGGATTGGCGTGTTCGGTCAACTTCGCGATGCGCGCCATGAGTTTGTCGCCCTGATCCATCGCTGCCGCCAGTGCGCGGTTCTCGGCGCGCGGCACGTAGCCGAGCTTGTAGCCGTGCCACTCGACGCGAATGGCATGCCGGTCGTGGTGGTTGTCGGGTTCGCGGATCAGGTCGAGACGATCACCGACCGCCATCTGCCGCCACTGCTCGCCGACCGCGTAATACTGGCTGCCGGCCAGCGGCGAACTCTGGACCAGGACGCGAATGCTTTCCGCCTGCGCCGTCGCCAGCCACAGAACCAGGCTAATCGTCAGCAGCAAACGCATCACGGATCCATTTAAGTTGGTCGCCATCGATCAGCACGCAGTCGAAGCGGCAGTCGCATTCCACCTTGCCCGCCAGATAGTGCCGCGCGGCGAGGACGATGCGCTGGCGCTTGCCTGCGGTGATGCTCGCTGCGGCGCCACCGAAATTGTCGCGGCCGCGCAGTCTGACCTCGACGAAGACCAGCGTCCCGCCGTCACGACAGATCAGGTCGATCTCGCCGCCACGAACGCGAAAATTGCGCTCAATCACGCGTAGACCGCAGCGTTCCAGATAACGTGCTGCCTGCTCCTCGGCTTCGCGGCCGCGCGCCGTGGTGGTATCGTTGGACTTTGCCTGCATGCCTGTGAAGATGATGGAAAAATTGGCCGCATTGTATGTCGTCCCGACCCCGCTCGGGAACCTCGCCGACCTGACCCGCCGCGCTGAGGAAATCCTGCGCGGCGTGCCCTGGGTCGCCGCCGAGGACACCCGCCACAGTGGCCCCCTGCTCAAGCAGCTTGGTTCGCGGGCGCGCCGGCTGCCCGCCCACCGGCACAACGAACACGAAGCAGCCGCCCGCATCGTCGAGCGGCTTCAGGCCGGTGAGGAGGTGGCGCTTATCGCCGACGCCGGCACGCCCGGGATCTCCGACCCCGGCGCCCGCATCGTCGCCGCCGTGCGCGCCGCCGGCTACCGGGTGATCCCGCTGCCCGGTCCGTGCGCGGCGACCACGGCCCTCTCCGCGTCCGGCCTGCTCGACGAGCATTTCCTGTTCCATGGCTTCCTGCCGAGCAAGGCCGGCCAGCGCCGCCAGGCCATCGAGGCATTGCGCGAATACCCGTGTGCGCTGGTTTTTTACGAAGCCCCGCATCGCATCCTCGAAGCAGTCGCCGACCTGGCCGCCGTGCTCGGCGAACGCACCCTGGTCATCGCCCGCGAGCTGACCAAGCTGTTCGAATCCATTCATTCCGGGCCGTTGACCGCGGCGCTCGACTGGCTGAAACAGGATCCCAACCGCCAGCGCGGCGAATTCGTTCTGATCGTTTCCGGCGCCCCGGCGCGGGGCAATGACGGCGAGGGCGAGCGCGTGTTGAAGCTGCTGCTGGCCGAGGGTCTGCCGGTGAAGCAGGCGGCCCGCCTGGCGGCGGCGATCAGTGGGGCGGCAAAGAATGCGCTGTATGAGTATGCCCTGGCGCTGAAGGAGCGCGGGTCGTCATCCACGGCTGCCTGATGTCCGGTCGATAGGGGCATGGCGCTTTGCGGGTTGGGGCCATGAATTGCTTCATCGCAGGCGAGAGTCCGACGCGGAGCCCATTGCTCGCGGAATACCGCGACGACCATCCACTTCAGGAGCGTAGTCCCTGTTGGTTGCATATCCGGGTGGCCAGATGGAGGGACGGCCTGGTTTCCCGCGCGCGCGAAAGCATATCCGCTTCCCTGTTTCCGCCAAGTGGTGGGCCATAAGTCACACGCATTGCTGGTGGGGCTGGGTGACCAACACGGTATCCAATGCGGAACGGAGTGATCCGGAATCGAATGGCCCTTTCGCGAATTCGTAATGGCGTAACCCTCGGTCGGTGGGCAAGGGCGTATCAACGGCGATTCAAAACCGACACAGAATTCCTTCTATCAGCGATTTAAAGCTGATACACCCCCAAGTTCTGACCTTGCGCGGCATAGGGAGGCGCTGATTAATTCCTTTTTCGCGTCGAGCACGCAACGTAAGCTATTGATTGCAATGGGGCAGGAATTTCGCAAACCGATTAAATCAGCGCTTCCATAGGTGTCTTGGAGGGCGGACCGAGGCCCAACCGGAAAGATGCCTATGCCGTGCGGCGCTCAATCGGTGGCCTCCGCTTTTCTGATCTGAACCATGCTGGCCTGGCGTTGATGCTTGAGCCAGTAACTTTCTCCGGCAATCGGCAAGCTGTGGGCATGGGTGCAGCAGGCGATCCGGTAGCGCCGCGGTCAGCGTGGCATCCTGCGTAAAGGTCGCATCCCATTGCCCAAACGGCAGATTGCAGGTGACGATCAACGAACCCCGCTCGTCCCCCAACGGGACTTCCTTCGGGACGTAGCGGGCGGCAATGAGCTGGAAGAACAGATTAGCCTGCTCGCGGGTCATCGGCAGTTAACCATTGAAGCGTTCGACCTTACCCTTGGTGCGCGCACGATAGGCCGAGTTTGACACTTTCGAGGCAAACGTCCGCCGCCCAGGTGGCCTCAGGCATCGACAACGAGCATGCGGGGGCGGGTTTTCAGGCTCATTCAGTACTACTTTCAAGATCGACCATGACTGAAACGCAGGACTCACCGCGGAAGTGGTCTTGAATTTCCTATCCTTATCCTTTTGGTTGCCAGAAGGCATTCTTGAGTTACCATGTTCGATGAGTGGTTTTCCTCCTGGCCTGCGACACGCCAGCCACTTGTTTGCTGTTCAATAACTGACAAGGAGACTTTCGATGTTGCGTCAATTAGCTGTGGTTTCAGCACTCGCTTTTTTCGGATCAGTCGGTACCGCTGCGGCAGCGGAATATGGCACGCCCGCCGAAGCCAAAGCCATGCTCGAAAAGGCCGCGGTAGCGGTAAAAGCCGACAAGGCGAAGGCGCTGGTGATGTTCACCAAGGGTGAGGGTGGCTTCAAGGATCGCGACCTGTACCCCTATTGCGGTGGTCCGGATGGCAACTTCACTGCCCATCCAACCCTCGTCGGCAAGAGTCTGAAGGACCTCAAGGACAAGGCTGGAAAGCCCTTGGGTGAGGAAGTCTATGCCGCAGCCAAGGTGGGATCGATTGCCGAGGTTACCTACATGTGGCCGCGCCCGGGTCAGACCGATCCGGTGGTCAAGGTGGCTTTCGTGACCAAGATCGGCGACCAGGTCTGTGCGGTCGGCTATTACAAGTAGTGATTTGGCGGTAGCGCCGGTCGGGCACCCTGCTGGCCGGCGCTGGAACCAGGAAAAAACCCTGCAACAGCGGGGTTTTTTTTGCTCCGGTACAGCGTTGGCTGGCGGCTTGGCTGCTGTTCTCAGCAGTCCTTCCAGGAAATCGCTGTAAGCCGCTTCCTGGCTGGCGACGGTCTAGCCTTGGGCAATGAACGGCAGGTTCAGCGTTGCGCACAGCGACAGCATTCTTTCGTGTTAAAGATTCATGGCCTCATCTCCGCGCCAGTACGGCACTGCGCCAGAAATTGCTGATAGACGGCCAGCGGATGCTGAGCTTCCCTCGAAAATTAGTGTGCCAAGGGTGACCTAGAATTGAGTCACTTTTGGAAGGCATGAAATGAAGATACCGAAGCAGGCATACACGACGGAGTTCAAGGAACTGGCGGTCAACAAAGTCAGCATCGCCGCCATACCTGCCAGCGCTCGCGCCCGGAAAACGTGGGAATCGAGTCGTCGACCGCGGCATCCTCGATGCGCTCAAAGTTCGGGGTCAGGAGTTCGTCGAGTTGATCCGGCAGGATGCCGAAGGGCGGACCCTTGGCCTGGTCGCAGATGAAGAAGTATCCAGCGAGCAGGCCGCCCGCCGGCAGCAGATCGGCGACGCGCCGGCCCCAGTCGGTCCACAGCTTGCGCGGCAGGGCGCAGAGGAAGGCGCGTTCGTAGATCAACTGTATCGGGCGCGGCGGCGCGAAGCTGAAAAAATCGGCACAGACGAGGTCGACCGCGGCAGTGCCGAGGACCGAACGGGCAGTGGCGACGGCAACCGGCGAGAAGTCCAGCGCCGTCACCGGCCAGCCGCATCCGGCCAGGCAAGCGGCTTCCCAGGCACTGCCGCAGCCGGGGATCAGGGTGGTCAGCGGCTCCGGCTGGTGGCCGACGAAATCGGCGAAATTGGCGGGCACCTTGCCGGCATCCCAGGGGGTGACGCCTTCCCCGAAGCGCTTGCACCAGAAGTCCGGATGCTCCGGGCGCTGGTCGTCGGGTTTGATCCGGGTAGAAGAGGGCGGCGAATCGCTCATGTTAAGATTGCCTCCTTTGAAACCCTTGTTGCGTGCCGCTTCATGTCCGCTCCCTTTAAGATTGTCATCGCCTCGCGCGAGTCCCGCCTCGCCATGTGGCAGGCTGTTCATGTTCAGGGCCGCCTGGCGAGTCTGAATCCTGCTGCCGAAGTTGCCATTCTAGGCATGACGACCAAGGGTGACCAGATTCTCGACCGCCCGCTCTCGGAAATCGGCGGCAAGGGCCTGTTCATCAAGGAACTGGAGGTGGCGATGCAGGAAGGTCGCGCCCACCTCGCCGTGCATTCGATGAAGGACGTGCCGATGTTGATGCCGGAGGGTTTCGTGCTGGCCGCCATCGCGGCCCGCGAAAATCCGCGCGACGCCTTCGTCTCGAACAAATACGCGGGCCTCGACGAGCTGCCGGCCGGCGCCGTCGTCGGTACCTCCAGTCTGCGCCGCGAAGCCATCCTGCGCGCCAAATACCCGCAACTGGTTATCAAGAGCCTGCGCGGCAATCTCGATACACGCCTGAAGAAGCTCGATGCCGGCGACTACGACGCGATCATCCTCGCCGCCGCCGGCCTGATCCGCCTCGGCCTGGAATACCGCATCAAAACGGTGTTGACCGCGGAACAGTCGCTGCCGGCGCCCGGCCAGGGCGCCCTGGGCATCGAACTGGTTGAGGGCGATGCGGCGATGGCGACCATCGTCGCGCCGCTCGACGATCCGCAAACGGCGCACTGCGTCAAGGCCGAGCGCGCCTTCTCGCGTGCCCTCGGTGGCAGTTGCCAGGTGCCGCTGGGCGGCTATGCCGTCATCGACGACGGCCAGCTCTGGCTGCGCGGTTTCGTCGCCAGCGTCGACGGCCAGGAAATGGTCGCCGGCGAATTGCTTGGTGACCCGGCCGACGACGAAGCGCTCGGTCGCCAGCTTGCCGAGCAACTGCGGGCGCGGGGTGCCGACGCCATTCTGGAAAAGCTCGCCCACTGCCGATGAGCACGACGGGCCCGCTTGCCGGCAGGACTATCGTCGTCACCCGGCCGCGGGCGCAGGCCGCGCCGCTGGCCGACGCCATTGCTGCCGTGGGCGGAACTCCGCTGATCTCTCCCCTGCTCGAAATCCTGCCGGTTGCCGATCCGCAGGCGCTGGAAGCCAGCGTGACCCGTCTGCCCGGCGCGGCGCTGGCCATCTTTATCAGCCCGAATGCAGTCGCCCACGCGCTGCCGGTCATTCTGGCACATGGCCCCTGGCCGGCTGGAGCGCTTCCGGCAGTGGTCGGACAGGGCACGCTGAAGGCGCTGGCGGCCCATGGCGTGACTGGCTGCGTCGCGCCGCGTGAGCGCTTTGATTCGGAGGCGCTGCTGGCATTGCCGGAAATGGCAGGCGAACGGGTCAACGGCAAGCGCCTCGTCATCTTCCGCGGTGACGGCGGCCGTGAATTGCTGGCTGAAACACTGCGCGCGCGGGGCGCCGAGGTCGAATGCGTCACCTGTTATCGTCGTGCCGGCCCCCCGGGAGGCGTTGACGCCCTGCTTGAAGGATGGCGCGCCGGGCGCCTCGACGCGCTGACCGTGTCGAGCAGCGAGGGGCTGCGCTACCTGGTCGAACTACTCGACGACGAGGGCCGCTCCCATCTCGCCCGGACCCCGCTCTTCGTGCCGCATGCGCGTATTGCGGAAAACGCGCGGGCCTCGGGTTTGCACAAAATTATCCTTACCGATGCAGCGGATGCCGGCATTCTTGCCGGCCTGCTTGCTTATAATTGGCCGGCATGACTCCAGACAACACGACTCCCCCTTCTTCGCCGGCGGTGCGCAAGCCGCCGTCGCGCTTCGGCCCCTGGTTTTTCGTGGCGTTGGCGGCACTTGCGCTGGCCGGCTGGCAATGGTTCGAGACCCGCCAGCGGCTCGCCGAAATCGAACAGGAAACCAGCCGTCGCCTGGAGGCGGCCGACGCCGGCAGCAAGGAGGATCGCGGCGCGTTGAAACAGATGCGCGAGCAGATCGACGGATTGCAGGGCAAGCTGGGCGCGGCCGATGCCAGGCTGGCCGAAATCCAGGCGCAGTCCGCAGCCGTGCAGGCGCTCTACCAGGACCTTGCCGGCAGCCGCGACGAATCCGGCGTGCTCGAAGCCGAGCAGGCGATCGCGCTGGCCGGACAGCAACTGCAACTGGCGGGCAATGTTCCGGCGGCCATCGTCGCCCTGCGCTCGGCGGAGGCCCGCCTCGCCCGCGTCGATCGTCCGCAGTTGCTGCCATTACGCAAGGCGCTGGCCGCCGATCTCGAGCGACTGGCGGCGCTTCCCGTGGTCGATCTGGCGGCGGTCAATGCGCGGCTGGAGCAGGTTCTCCTGACCATCGACAAATTGCCGCTGGCGATGGACATGCGGCCGCCGGAAACCCGCGAGAAGCCTGCGGAGGCTGCTCAGTTGCCCTGGTGGGAGCGCACCGCGGCTGAAATCTGGCAGGAACTGAAGGGGCTTGTCCGCATCCAGCGCTTTGATCGCGACGAGGCGATGCTGCTGGCGCCGGGCCAGAGTTTCTTCCTGCGCGAGAACCTCAAGCTGCGTCTGCTCAATGCCCGCCTGGCGCTGTTCTCCCGCGATCAGGCGACTTTCCGTGGCGAGCTGAAGGCGGCCCTCGAAATGCTCGAGCGCCTCTTCGATGTTCGCGACAAGGGTGTTGATGCGGCGCAGGCGACACTGCGTCAACTGCTGGCGACCGAGATCGTCATCGCCTTGCCGGACCTGAATGAAACCCAGGCCGCCCTGCGCGTCCTGCATAACGCCAAGGAGAAGAAGTGAGGTGGGTATTCTGGATCCTCGCCCTGTTCGCGGTGGCCGTCGCGGCGGCGCTTGGCGCACGGGTCAACGACGGCTACGTCCTGCTTGTCCTTCCTCCGCATCGGATTGAAGTCAGCCTGAACCTCTTTGTTCTCGCGCTGGTCACCCTCGTTCTGATCCTCTATGCCGCGCTGCGGACACTGGCGCTGACCTTGGGCCTGCCCAGGCGGGTGAAGGGGTATCGCGAGCGGCGTCGGCGCGAGCGCGCCGGAACGGTATTCCAGGATGCCGTGCGTTTGCTCTTCGAGGGACGCTTCGGGCAGGCCTTGAAGAAGGCCACCGAGTCATACGCGGCAGGTACTTACCGCGGCGTATCGGCGCTGGTCGCGGCGCGCGCCGTGCAGCGCATGCGCGAGCCGGAAAAACAGCAGGAGTGGATGCGGCGGGCACTGGCCGACGATCCGCGTAACGAAGCGGCGGCGCTGATGCTGGAAGCCGAGATGATGAACGAGCTGCGCCGCTTCGACGAGGCGCTGGCCGTGCTTGGCCGGTTTCAGGGCAAGCAGGGTCGCCATATCGCCGCGCTGCGCCTCGAGCTGCGGGCACGCCAGGGCACCGGCGACTGGGATGGCGTCCTGAAGCTGGTCCGCCAGATCGAAAAGCGCGATGCCTTGCCGCCCGAGGTGGCGCGCGAGATCAAGACCCTCGCCCACCTCGAGAACATCCGTCGGCGCCGTGGCGATGCCGGTCAGCTTCAGGATTACCTGCGTGCCGTCCCGGCATTCGACTATGGACGTCGTCTGGTGCTGGCCGCCGCCAGGGCGCTGGTCGAAGCGGACGCGTTGACGGTGGCGCAGAATCTCATCGAAAGTGCGCTCGATGGTTATTCCGAGGCGGGCTGGCAGCCCGAACTGGTGGGCATTTATGGTGACCTGACGGGGCCGGGATTGACCGCGCGGATTGCCAGGGCCGAGGATTGGTTGCACCAGTATCCTGGCGAAGCCACGCTGTTGCTGGCGCTGGGGCGCATGTGCATGAATCAGCGTCTGTGGGGCAAGGCGCAGAGCTATATCGAAGCGTCGCTGGCGACCGAGGAAACGCGCGACGCGCATCTGGCGCTTGCCAAACTCTGCGACAAACTCGAGCGCGGCGACGAGGCCAACCGTCATTTCCGGGCGGCGGTAGGGCTTGAAGCGCGCTGAACAAGATCCGCCGGCGCTGAGGCTCAGGCCCAGTCGGCTGGTTGCAGGAATACCTCGTACAACTCCGCTTCCGGCGTGCCGGGCTCCGGTTTCCAGTCATAGCGCCATTTGACGACCGGCGGCAGCGACATCAGGATCGATTCGGTGCGCCCGCCGGATTGCAGGCCGAACAGCGTGCCGCGGTCCCAGACTAGGTTGAATTCGACGTAACGGCCGCGCCGGTAAGCCTGAAAGTCGCGTTCGCGCTCACCGTAAGGCGTTTCGCGACGCTTGGCCAGGACCGGCAGGTAAGCCTGGGTGAAGGCGTTGCCGACGGCTTGCGTCAGGTTGAAGCAGCGCTCGAAGCCGCCTTCGTTCAGATCGTCGAAAAACACGCCGCCAACGCCGCGCGGCTCGTTGCGATGCTTAAGGAAGAAATACTCGTCACACCATTTCTTGTAAGCGGGGTAGACCTCATTGCCGAAGGGCGCCAGGGCGTTCTTGCAGGTCCGGTGAAAATGGGCCACATCTTGGCGTTGACCGTAGTAAGGCGTCATGTCCATGCCACCGCCGAACCACCAGACATCGTCCTCGCCTTCCTTGCTGGCGACGAAGCAGCGTACGTTCATATGTGCCGTCGGGCAATATGGGTTGCGCGGATGCAGGACCAGCGAGACGCCCATCGCCTCCCACGAGCGCCCGGCCAGTTGCGGGCGGACGGCGGTGGCCGAGGCGGGCAGCGACTTGCCGGTGACGTGCGAGAAATTGACGCCACCGCGCTCGAAGAAATCGCCTTCCTCGATCAGCCGCGAGATGCCTCCGCCACCTTCCGGGCGAACCCAGGAATCGGCGCGGAACGCCTGGCCGTCGAAGGCTTCCAGTTCGCCGACGATGCGGCTTTGCAGGCCAATGAGGAAATCCTTGAGGCGGGTGGTGTCCATCAACTCTCCGTTGGGCGAAAAAATGGGCGGTCAGTGCCGCCCTTGCGTTGTCGCCAGAGCCAGGTCAGCGACCGACGGCGCGGTGACCGATGTCCGTGCGGAACCGCATGCCGTCCCAGCTGATCTGGCTGGCGGCCTTGTAGGCGCGCTTCTGGGCCAGTCTGGTATTCTCGCCGAGGGCAGTGACGCACAACACGCGACCGCCGGCGGTGACGACCTCGCCATCCCTTTCTGCCGTGCTGGCATGAAAGACATGCGCATCGTCGCCGAAGCTGTTGCCCTTGGGCAGGCCGCCGATCACGTCTCCCTTTTTCGGGGTTCCCGGGTAGTTGGCTGCGGCGAGCACGACGCCGAGTGCGACGCGGCGGTCCCATTCGGCCTCGACCTGATCGAGTGTGCCGTTGATGCCATGTTCCAGCAGATCGACGAAATCGGATTTCAGGCGCATCAGGATCGGCTGGGTTTCCGGGTCGCCCATGCGGCAGTTGAATTCCAGCGTCTTGACCGAGCCGTCCTTGCCGATCATCAGGCCGGCGTAGAGAAAGCCGGTGAAGGGAATGCCGTCGGCCGCCATGCCGCGCACGGTGGGCATGATGATCTCGCGCATCGCCTTGGCGTGTACTTGCGGGGTGACGCATGGTGCCGGAGAATAAGCGCCCATGCCACCGGTATTGGGGCCGGTGTCGCCGTCGCCGATGCGCTTGTGGTCCTGGCTGGAGGCCAGGGCGAGCACGTTCTTGCCGTCGACCATGACGATGAAGCTGGCTTCCTCGCCATCAAGAAACTCCTCGATGACGACGTGGGCGCCAGCGTCACCGAGTTTATTGCCGGACAGCATGGCGTCAATGGCGGCGTGGGCTTCTGCCAGCGTCATGGCGACGACGACACCCTTGCCGGCGGCCAGGCCGTCAGCCTTGATGACAATCGGGGCGCCTTTTTGGTCGATATAGGCATGTGCTGCGGTCGACTCGGAAAAAGTCTCGAAACCGGCGGTCGGAATGTTGTGGCGGGCCATGAAGCGCTTGGCAAAATCCTTGGAGGATTCGAGCTGGGCGGCTTCCTTGGTCGGGCCGAAAATCTTCAGACCGCGGGCGCGGAAAACGTTGACCACGCCAGCAGCCAGCGGCGCTTCCGGGCCGACGACGGTGAGGCGTACCCCTTCCCTCTCGGCGAAGCAGGCGAGGGCGACGGGGTCGCTGAGATTGACGTTCTTCAACCTGCGCTCGCGTGCCGTGCCGGCGTTGCCGGGGGCGACATAAACCCTCTGCAGGCCGTGGGTCTGTGCCAAGCACCAGGCCATCGCGTGCTCGCGGCCGCCAGAACCGATGACCAGAAGTTTCATGCCGGAGTTCTTGGGTTTCATTGTTCTCAGTGACGGAAGTGGCGGGTGCCGGTCAGGACCATCGCCAGACCATGCTCGTCGGCGGCGGCAATGACTTCGTCGTCGCGCATCGAGCCGCCAGGCTGGATGACAGCGACCGCGCCGGCGGACGCCAGCACGTCGAGGCCATCACGGAACGGAAAGAAGGCATCCGACGCGACGACCGAACCCCGAAGATCGAGGCCGGCGTTCTGCGCCTTCATAGCGGCGATCCGGGTCGAATCGACGCGGCTCATCTGGCCGGCGCCGACGCCGAGCGTCATGCCGGCGCCGCAGAAGACGATGGCGTTGGACTTGACGAACTTGGCAACGCGCTCGGCGAAGAGCAGGTCTTCGATCTGCTGGGCGGTTGGCTGCACCTTGGTAACGAACTTGAGGCCGCTGGCCTGAGCGGTAAAGTCATCCGGTGTCTGAACCAGCAGGCCGCCGCCGACACGCTTGAATTCCAGCGTGTTGAGCACATGGGAAATCGGCAGGACGAGGACGCGCAGATTGGCCTTAGCCGCCAGCGCTGCCTTGGCTTCAGTGGTGAAGGCCGGGGCGATCAGCACTTCGACGAAGTGCTTGCGCTCGTTCATGGCGTTGACGACGTCGATGCCGACCTCGCCGTTAAAGGCGATGATGCCGCCGAAGGCCGAGGTCGAGTCGGTCTTGAAAGCCTTTTCGTAGGCGCCGAGCAGGCTGCCGTCGATAGCGACGCCGCACGGGTTGGCGTGCTTGATGATGACGCAGGCCGGGACGTCGAAGGACTTGACGCATTCCCAGGCGGCATCGGAATCGGCGATGTTGTTGTAGGACAGTTCCTTGCCCTGCAGCTGGGTGTAGGCGGCGATGCTGCCGGCGACCGGGTTGATGTCGCGGTAGAAGGCGGCGCTCTGGTGCGAGTTCTCGCCGTAGCGGAGGATCTCGGCACGGTCGAAAGCGGTCTGGAAGGCCGTTGGGAAGGGTGAAAGTTTCGTTGCTTCGTCGGCGCTGGATTCAAGCGCCGTCAGCCAGTTGGCGATCGCCGAGTCGTAGCGCGCGGTATGGACGAAGGCTTTCTTGGCCAGGTTGAAGCGGGTTTCCAGCTTGACGGTGCCGGCGTTGGCTTTCATTTCATTGAGCAGCGGGGCGTAGTCTTCTGGATTGGTGACGATGGTGACGGCAGCGTAGTTCTTGGCCGCAGAGCGGACCATGGCCGGACCGCCGATGTCGATGTTCTCGATTGCGTCCGCCAATGTGACGCCGGGCTTGGCGACGGTTTCGCGGAACGGGTAGAGGTTGACGCAAACGAGGTCGATGGTCGGGATACCGTGTTCGGCAATGGTTGCCAGATGTTCAGGCAGATCGCGGCGGGCCAGGATGCCGCCGTGCACCTTCGGGTGCAGAGTCTTGACACGGCCGTCGAGCATTTCCGGGAAGCCGGTGTAGTCGCCGATCTCGGTTACGGTCAACCCGGCTTCGCGCAGCATTTTTGCGGTGCCGCCGGTGGAGAGAAGATTGACGCCCTGGGCGGCAAGACCCTGCGCGAATTCGAGAACGCCTCGTTTGTCGGAGACGGAAATCAGTGCTTGCTTGATGGTCATGGCGGTCACAGTAGTTGGTGTTCGGTGAGTTTCTTGCGCAAGGTGTTGCGATTGATGCCGAGCATCTCCGCGGCGGCGGTCTGGTTGTTGCCGGCCTTGGCGAGCACCACTTCGAGCATCGGCTTTTCGATACTCTTCAACACCATGTCATAGATAGCGGTGGGCTTTTCGCCGTCGAGGTCACGGAAATACTGCTCCAGCGAATCCGTAACGTATTTCCCCAAATCATGTTGGCTCATGCTGCCAACGCCTCCTCATTGTCGTATTTTAGAGTGTCGTTTTCTTCTGCCTGACGAATGAAGAAATCGTTCACTGCCCGCATCTGTTGGTCGACGCTGGGCAGCGTGTTCATTTCCTTGCGGAAGGCCGCCGAGCCGACCAGCCCCCTGGTGTACCAGGAGATATGCTTGCGGGCGACCTTGAACCCCGTTTCCGGGCCGTAGAAAGCATAGAGGTCTTCGAGATGGGCCAGCAGGATACCGTGAATCTCTCTGACCTCGGCCGGCGGCAATTTCTCGCCGGTTTTCAGATAGTGCTCGATCTCACGGAACAGCCAGGGTCGCCCCTGGGCGGCGCGGCCGATCATGATGCCGTCGGCGTGGGTGGTGTCGAGCACGTTTCTGGCCATTTCCGGCGTCGTGATGTCGCCGTTGGCGATGACCGGAATGCCTATCAATGTCTTGACCATGGCGATAGTGTCGTATTCGGCCTCGCCGCTGTATTGCTGGCAGCGCGTACGGCCGTGGATGGCGACGGCGCGGATGCCGGCCGATTCGGCGATGCGGGCGATGGTTGGCGCGTTGCGGTTGGTCAGATTCCAGCCGGTACGGAATTTCAGCGTCACCGGGGTATCCGGGATGGCGCCGACGACGGCGTCGAGGATTTTGCCGACCAGTTGCTCGTCCTGCATCAGGGCCGAGCCGGCCATCACGTTGCAGATTTTCTTGGCCGGGCAGCCCATGTTGATGTCGATGATCTGGGCGCCGTTGTCCACGTTGTGGCGGGCAGCCTCGGCCATCATTTGCGGGTCGGCACCTGCGATCTGCACCGAAATCGGCGCCACCTCGCCTTCGTGGTTGGCCCGGCGCAGCGTCTTCTTGCTGCCGTAGAGCAGCGAATTGCTGGTCACCATTTCGGATACCGCCAGCCCGGCGCCCATCTTCTTGCACAACTGGCGGAAAGGGCGATCCGTGACGCCGGCCATGGGGGCGACGAACAGGTTGTTACGGAGCTGGAAACCGACGAAATCCATGGGCGCGCGGAGGAGACAGTGAAGCAGGGAAAGCCGCCGAGTTTACCCGAGTCGACGCCCGAAAAACAGTCAAATCGTGAACGCAAGGGCCAGCAGCAGGGCGAACACGAGTTGCAGGCCGGCGGTGGCGGCCAGGATGTTGTTGAAGATCGCGCCGGGAGCTTCGTGGCGCAAGCGCCGGTTCAGCCTGATGGCCAGCGGCAGCGCCAGCAGAGGCAGTACGGCAAGCCAGCCGAGGCCGCCGGCGAGCAGTGGCAACAGGGCGAAGGGCGCCAGCATCTCGGCGCTGTAGAGATGTCGGGTTGCCGGTCGGCCAAGCAGGACGGCCAGCGTGTTCTTGCCGTTGCGGGCGTCACCATCACGGTCGCGGTAGTTGTTGACGGTGATGACCGCCGCCGCATGGAGGCCGACCAGCGTTGCTGCGGTCAGCACAACCGGCGTCAGGGTCAGCGTCTGCAGGTAATAGCTGCCGCCGACGGCGACCAGGCCGAAGAAGATAAAGACGAAGACTTCTCCGAGCGGCCGGTAGGCGATCGGCGCCGGACCGCCGGTGTAGGCCCAGCCGGCGGCGAGCGAGGCGGCCAGAGGACGCGGCCGCTGTCCTGCCAGGCAATGGCGGTCCCAGCCAGCACCGGCGACAGCGAGACCGAGAGCGTCTTCGGGCGGCAGGCGAGGAAGCAGGCGCGTAGCCGCCCTGCACTTACGGCCAAGCGCGGGCGCCCCAGATCATTCGCTTGGCGACGAAATGGCGGGCCGGAGGGAAAAGGTCGAGGGCGAGCAGGCCGAGGCCGCGGGCCAGCTTGAGCGGGCCGAAGTCGTTGGAGAAGGCGCGGACGATCTGGTCGGTGAACAATGCGCTGCCGTGGCGGTCGAGACGGCGGCTGGCCGCATATTTTTCCAGGCTGCTGCGGTCGACGCCGCTTTCGAGCAGTATTTCAGAGAGTTGCCAGGCGTCACGGAGGCCGAGGTTGAATCCCTGGCCGGAAACCGGATGCAGGGTTTGCGCCGTGTTGCCGATCCACACTTCGCTGCCCTTGACCAGCGCTTCGCGCATCCTCAGCGCGAGCGGGAAGCGGCTGCGCGGGCCAGGGTTGCTGAATGTCATGCGCGTGCCGAACTGGTTCTGCAGCGCGGCGGCGAAGGCGTCGTCGTCGAGCGCCAGCACGGCATCGGCCTTGTCCGGCGGCAAGGTGAATACGACCGAGTATTCGTTACCAAGGGGCAGCAGGGCGAGCGGGCCGTCCCGCGTGAAGCGTTCCCAGGCGCGCTTGTTGTGGCCAGGTTGCGGGGTAATCTCAGCGATTACGGCGTGCTGGCCGTAATCGTTGACCTTGACCGCCGGGTCGTCGCCGGGGGTGCCTTCGGCGTGGACCAGCACCTTTGCGCAGATGGTACGCAAGGCGCCGGCATGGCGCAGGGCAACGCTGACGTGATCGTCGCCGTGGCTGATATCGACGATGTCGACGGCATCGAGCAGGGCGTCAGCCGAGAGTTGCGCGGCGAGTTCGGCGGCGAGGTCGTGGTAGCGCACGACATAGCCGAGTGCCGGCAGGTCGTAGTCGGCGCAGTCGATGACGGTGCGGCCGAAACCGTCCTTTTGCGAGACGTGGATGGTCTCGATCGGCGTCACGGCGCGCGTCGGCCAGGCTCTGATCCGTTCCAGGAGTTGCCGGGCTCCGTGCGAGAGGGCGAGGGCGCGCGGGTCGCCCTGCTGGGCCTGTTGCGGTCGACGGTCCAAAAGCAGCGATTTCCGGCCACCGGCGGCGAGCGCCAGGTTCAGGGTCATGCCGACCGGGCCGGCGCCGATAATCAGAATGTCGATGTGCTCTGCGGCGTGCTCAGTCATGACGCATGACCTCCTCGATTTCGGCGATGGTTTTCGGGGCCGTCGTGAAGACGTGGCAGCCGGTTTCGCTGACCCGAACGTCATCCTCGATGCGGATGCCGACGCCGGCCAGCGCTAGCGGGATGTCGTCGGCGGGACGGATGTAGAGTCCGGGCTCGATGGTCAGCGTCATGCCCGGTTGCAATGTGGTCCACGCATCGCCGACCTTGTATTCGCCGGCATCGTGGACGTCGAGGCCGAGCCAGTGGCCGGTGCGGTGCATATAGAAGCGCTTGTAGTCGCCCTTGTCGATCAGGTTGTCGAGGTCGCCGGTCAGCAGTTTGAGGTCAACGAGGCCTTGGGTCAGCACGCGGACGGCGGCATCATGGCCTTCCATGAAGTGGCGGCCGGGGGCGGTGGCGGTAATGGCGGCGCATTGCGCGGCGAGGACGATCTCGTAGACATCCCTCTGCGGCGCGTTGAAGCGGCCGTTGACCGGGAAGGTCCGGGTGATGTCGGCGGCGTAGCCGTCGACTTCGCAGCCGGCGTCGATCAGGACCAGCGTGTGGTCGTTGAGCAGTTTGTCGTTCGCCACGTAGTGCAGCACGCAGGCGTTGGCGCCACTGGCGACGATCGGCGTGTAGGCGTGCGCATCGGCACCGCGCTTCCTGAATTCGTAGCTCAGTTCGGCTTCCAGTTCGTACTCGGCCATGCCGGGGCGGCAGGCGTGCATGGCGCGGGCGTGACCGGCGCTGGCAATGTCGGCCGAACGTTGCTGGATCTCGGCTTCGGCACTGTCCTTGACCAGGCGCATGGCATCGAGCTCGGCGCGCAGGTCATGAATGACGCGTGGCGCCCGCTTGCCGGCCCGGGTCTGGGCGCGGACTTCGTTGAGCGCCTTGGCGATGCGGGTATCCCATGCAGTGTCGTGGCCGATGGCATGCCAAAGGGTGTCGCGGTCGACGAGAAATTCGGCCAGTTTTTTGTCGAGCAACTCGATTGCGTAGGCGGCGTCGAAGCCGAACGCCGTTTTCGCTGCTTTCGGGCCGTAGCGATAGCCATCCCAGATTTCGCGCTCTTCATGTTTTTCACGGCAGAAGAGGATGGATTTGGGGCGCTTGCCACCGACCAGCACGACCACCGCTTCCGGCTCCGGGAAGCCGGTCAGATACCAGAAATAGCTGTCGAAGCGGTAGGGGTGATGGGCGTCGCGGTTGCGGATAACCTCGGGCGCTGTCGGCACGATGGCGACACCGTCGCCGATGGCTTTCAGGAGGCGCTTGCGGCGGGCGAGAAAGTGGGCGTGGGTCATGTGTTCCGCAGTTCCTGATCCAGTGCGGCAAGGCGTTGCGGCGAGCCGACGTCGACCCAGCGGCCGGCGTGACGTTCCCCGGTCAGCGTGCCAGCGGCGATGGCAGCGGCGAGCAAGGGATAGAGCTTCATGACCGAGCCGCACGGCACATCGGCGAAGAAAGACGGCGAAAACACCGCGATACCGGCGTAGGTGAGTGTTTTCTCGCCCTGCGCGAAAATGATGCGATGGCCGTCGAGGCTGAAATCGCCACCGGCGTGGTGCGCCGGATTGGCGACCATGACAAGGTGCGCGACTGGCTGCTTGCCTGCCGCGACCATAGAGTCAACGGCTGGCCCTACGGTCACCCCGGAAAAACGGCCAAAATCGATGTCGCAATAGACGTCGCCATTGACCACGAGAAACGCCTCGTCGCCAAGCAGGGGCAGCGCGTTGGCGATGCCGCCCGCGGTTTCCAGCGCGCCTGGCGGTTCCGGCGAATAGCGGATTTTGAGACGCCACCGCGATCCGTCGCCGAGCGCTGCCTCGATCTTCTCGCCAAGGTGGGCGTGGTTGATGATGACCTCGGTGAATCCGGCCGCCGCCAGTCGTTCCAGATGCCAGGCGATGAGCGGTTTGCCGCCCACCGGTAGCAGCGGCTTGGGCGTGTGGTCGGTTAGCGGGCGCATGCGTTCGCCACGCCCGGCGGCGAGGACGAAGACTTTCATCAGAAGGTGTAGCCGACTTCCGCGCTCCTGCCATCCAGCGTGTCGAGCAGGATGAGCAACGGCTTGAGCGCGAGGTAGCGGCTCGCCGTCTTGCGCGCGTAGTTCATGAAACGCGGCAGATCCTCGCTGTACTTGTCCTTGCCGTCGCGGTATTTCAGGCGGCAGAAGATGCCGAGCACCTTGAGGTGGCGCTGCAGGCCCATCAGTTCGTAGTCGCGCCAGAAATCGCCGAAGTCGGGGCGTACCGGCAATCCGGCGGCGCGCGCCTTTTCCCAGTAGCGGACGACCCAGTCGATTTCCTGCTCTTCGTCCCAGGAGATGAAGGCGTCGCGAAACAGCGAGACAACGTCGTAGGCGATCGGGCCGTAGACCGCATCCTGAAAGTCGATGATGCCGGGCGTCAGTCTGGCTTCGCTTTCGACCAGCATCAGGTTGCGCGGCATGAAATCACGGTGGGTGAACACCTTGGGCTGGGCCAGCGCCGAGTTGATCAGGAACCTGAAGCTCCGGTCGAGCATGATTAATTCTTCGTTGCTCAGCTGGTAGCCGAGGTGGCGGCCGACGAACCACTCCGGGAAGAGGTCGAGCTCGCGACGGAGCAGCGTTGCGTCGCAGGGAGGCAGGGTGCTCGCGCTGGAGGATAGTTGCCACTTGACCAGAACGTCGAGAACCGGGCGCATCAGCATGTCGGCGAGGCCGAGGTCGGCGTTAAGGGCGTCGAGATAGCCGATGCGGCCGAGATCGGTAAGGACCAGGAAGCCGTTGGCGAGATCCTGATCAAGGACGCGCGGGGCGGCCAGCCCGGCCCTGGCGAGCAGGCCGGCGACGTGGATGAACGGCTTGCAATCCTCTTTCTCCGGCGGGGCGTCCATCAGTATGCGCGTACCGCCGTCGGGCCAGGTCAGCCGGAAATAGCGACGGAAACTGGCATCGGCCGAGGCGGGGGTGATCTCGACCGACTGATTCGGGAAGCGACTGGCAACCCAGTCGGTAACAAGTTGATCGCGCGACATCAGGATGGCCGACGGTTCGTTGTAAAATGGCCAATTTTAACACTCGGTCGCCGTCCCTCTCGGCGCACATCACATCGACTCCTCCATTTTCCTGTCAGATGCCTGATCCGGTCCGTAATCCGCTTGCCTATGTTGCGTGCTGCATGTTCGCCGCGGTGTCGGCCGGGCATGCGGCCGAGGATGCCGGCAGCGTGCAGCTGGCTGCCGCCAGCGTCCGAAAAGACGCGCCGGCGAGCCGTGACCCGGTGCCTGGCGGCGGCGATGCGCTTGGCGATGATCTTCCACTGCGCCTGCGCGGCGAGCGCCGGTTCAATGTGCTGGGCGGCAAGAAGAAGCCGGTCATGCCGGAGGTCGGGATCCCGTATGCGTTCGAGCCGAAGAAGAATGACGACTATCCGCTGTTCGTCATCGCCGACCACCTCGAAGGGCGCACCGATGACGTGGCCGTGGCGACAGGCGATGTCGAGCTGCGCAAGGCGGGCACCCAGTTCTACGGGGACAAGGTCATCTACTGGCCGCTCGATGACGAAGTGGACGCGACCGGCAACGTGCGCATGCTTCAGGAAGGCACCGAGTTCACCGCGCCGCATGTCCGCATGAAGATGTCCGAACAGATCGGCTTTGCCGAGGATGCCGACTATCTGATCGTCAAGCAGGTTCCCAGTCGCTTCTATTCCAAGCAGAAACTGGTGCCGGTCGTCACGGTCGCCAGTTCGAATGCCATAATTACCAACACGCCGATGATGCTGCGGGTTCCCGACAACTACGGGCTGCCGACCACGGCGCCACACACCCGCCCCTCGCTGGCCAGCGGAACGGCCGAGCGGGCGGAGTTTGAGGGCGAAAACCAGATAACTCTCTTCGATAGCACGTTCTCGACCTGCAAGCCGGGAGACAGGGACTGGTACGTGCGCGCGTCCGAAATGCACCTCGATTACGACCGCGAGGTCGGCACAGCGAAGAATGCGACGATGTGGTTCAAGGATGTTCCGATCTTTTATTCGCCGGTGGCCACTTTCGCCCTGAATCACCAGCGGCAATCGGGGTTCCTGCATCCGTTCCTGGCAACCTCGTCGCGCAGCGGTCTGGATCTGACGGTTCCGTATTACTGGAACATCGCTCCGAATTACGACGCGACGCTCTATCCGCGCTACATGAGCAAGCGCGGCCTGCAACTGGGCGCCGAAGTGCGCTACTGGGATTTCAACAGCGGTGTTCCAGGTGATCCCAACGCCTACAAGGTGGAGTACATGCCGCATGACCAGGAGGCCGACCGCGAGCGCTACGCCTACCAGATCAAGCACCAGCAGAACCTCGGCCAAGGGGTTTCCGCAGTGGTCAACTACAACCGCGTGTCGGACAGTTTCTACTGGCAGGACACGTCCTCGCGCCTGTTTCAGACCTCACAGGTGCAGTTGCCACAGCAGTTCCTAATCGGCTATACGCCGGTGCCCTGGCTGCAGACCAACACGCAGGTCCTGCGCTATCAGACGCTGCAGACCGATCCCAAGAATCCGGTGTTGCCACCGTACTTCCTTGAGCCGCAGGTCAATCTCATCGGCTTCAAGCCCGACCTGCTGGGCACCGACTTTGCCCTGATCGGCCAGTATTCGCGCTTTACCCATCCCGATGCCAACCGGCTGCTGAGTGATCTGCGGCCGCAGGGTGACCGCATGGTGCTCTACCCGCAGGTTTCGCTGCCGATCGTGCATCCTGCGTTCACCTTTATTCCCAAGATCGGCGTCAGCGCGACCCAGTATTCGCTCAACAATCTGGTTCCGGGTGCGGATTCGAGCGTCTCGCGGGTCCTTCCCATCTTCTCCGTCGACTCCAGCGTGATCTTCGAGCGCGAAACCAGTCTGCTCGACAACGCCTTCATCCAGACCCTGGAACCGCGGCTCTATTACGTGAACATTCCGTACAAGGATCAGACCAAAATTCCGCTGTTCGATACGGCGCAGGCGGACTTCAACTTCGCCCAGATCTTTTCCGAGAATCGCTACAGCGGCTTCGATCGCATCAACGATGCCAACCAGCTCACCGCAGCGGTGGTCACGCGCTTTCTTGACGGAAACACCGGAGCCGAGCGCTTCAAGGCCATGGTCGGACAGCGATATTACTTCAGCCCGAGCCGGGTGACGCTGAACTACACGCCGCTCGGGTCGACCGTCATTCCGGTAGGCAATCAGGCGCAGGGCTATTCCGATTTCCTTGCGGCTTTCAGCGGACTGGTGCTACCCAAGACCTATGCCGATTTTGCCGTGGACTACAATTTCCGTGACAGCCTGGCCGAACGTGTCTCCGCTGGCGTCCGTTTCCAGCCCGAACTGGCCAAGGTGATCAGCGCCAGCTATCGTTATACTCGTGACCCCAACTTCAATGTGGCGCAGGTCGACCAGGTCGACATCGCCGGCCAGTGGCCGCTGACCAATCGTCTGTATGCGGTGGGGCGCTTCAACTGGTCATTCCTCGGCAAGCAGACGGTCGCCAACACCTCGCCCGGCGGTCAGTTGCTGGAGGCCATCGCCGGCCTCGAATACAATGCCGGCTGTTGGACGACCCGGATCGTCGCGCAACGCCTGGCGGCGATATCGGGTTCGCCCAACAACGTCCTCTTCCTGCAACTCGAATTCAACGATTTTGCCAGCGTCGGAACGGATCCGATCAGTCTCCTGCGCCGCTCCATCCCCGGCTACGGCAAGACCAACGAACTGACCTCCAGCAGCCTGCTCACGACACAATGACCGCCATGCGCTACTCGATTTCTACCCTTCTCGCCCTTTGTCTGCTTCTGGCGGGCGTCTTCGGACCGCCGGCGAGTGCCGCACCCGCCGAACCGGTGGAAGCCGACCGCATCGTCGCCGTCGTCGGCGAAGAAGTGATCACCTCATACGACTTGCGTGGGCGTCGCGATGAGGCGGTCAAGCAACTGAGTAAACAGGGCACCCCGTTGCCGCCGCAGGATGTCCTTGAGCGCCAGTTGCTCGAGCGCATGATCATCGAGCGCATCCAGTTGCAGTTTGCCCGCGAGACCGGATTGAAGGTGGATGATGCTCAACTTGACCAGGCAATCGGTCGCATTGCCGCAAACAACAAGATGACACAGCAGCAATTCAGGCTGGCGCTGGAGAAGGATGGCGTCAACTATGCGCGCTTCCGCGAGGAGATCCGGGACGAAATGACGACGGTCCGCCTGCGCGAGCGCGAGGTGGACAGCAAACTCGTGATTTCGGACGGCGAGGTTGACTTGTACCTTGCCAATCAGGCCAGCGTTGGCGGTGGCGAGGAGGTTCAGATCGCTCACATCCTGTTGCGGGCGCCTGAGTCGGCAACTCCGGAGCAGCTGCAGAAGCTGCGCCAGCGGGGTGAGCAGGCGGCCAAGAGAGCGAGCGCCGGCGAGAACTTCGCCCAGTTGACGGCCACTTTCTCCGATGCGCCGGATGCGCTGCAGGGGGGCAATCTGGGCTGGCGTCCGCTGGAGCGCCTGCCGCAGATCTATTCTGAAGCAGCGGTGAGCATGAAGCCGGGGGAGGTCAGCGACCTGCTGCGCTCGTCAGCCGGATTCCATATCATCAAGCTCCTCGGCCGGCGCGGCGGCAGCGCCCCGGCATCGATTCAGCAAACGCATGCCCGTCATGTCCTGATCAAGGTCAATGAAGTGGTGTCGGAGACCGAAGCACGCCGCAAGATGGAGAATCTGCGTGAGCGTCTGGTCAACGGCGGGGATTTCGCCGAACTTGCACGTCTTTATTCGCAGGACGGTTCGGCAGCCAAGGGTGGCGATCTTGGCTGGGTCAGTCCGGGAGATACCGTGCCGGAATTCGAGAGCGCGATGGATGCGCTGAAGGACAAGGAATTCAGCCCGGTGGTCCAGAGTCCTTTCGGCATGCACCTGATCCAGGTACTCGAGCGCCGCCAGCGCGACGTTTCCGGGGAACGCCAGCGGGCAGTCGCTCGCCAGGCCTTGCGCGAGCGCAAGCTCGACGACGCCTATCAGGACTGGTTGCGCCAGATTCGCGATCGCGCCTACGTCGAAGTTCGCCTCGAAGACAAATAATGCCGCCGCTGATCGCCGTTACCAGCGGCGAACCGGCGGGAATCGGGCCGGACCTGTGCCTGCGCTTGTCGGAATACGCAGGCGAAGCCCGACCGGTCATCCTCGGTGACCGTGCCCTGCTTCGCGAACGTGCTGCAGCCATCGGCCTGAACGTTGTCCTGCGTGATTTCCACCCCGAAATCGCGGTCGACCGCTGCTGCCTCGACATCCTCCACGTTCCGCTCGTGAAGCCTGTCGTGGCCGGCGGCCTCGACCCGGCGAACGCATCCTACGTGCTGGGCCTGCTCGACCGCGCGCTGGCCGGCTGCCGTTCCGGCGAATTTGCGGCGATGGTCACCGCACCGGTGCACAAGGGTGTCATCAATCAATCCGGCATACATTTCACCGGCCATACCGAATATCTTGCCGAAAAGACGGGAACGCCGCTCGTTGTCATGATGCTCGCCGGCAACAGCGAGCGCGGGCCGTTACGCGTTGCGCTGGCGACGACGCATCTGCCGCTCAGGGACGTGCCGACATCGATTACGGCGGACCTCCTGGAGCGGACGCTGCGCATCCTGCATGCGGATCTGCGGCAAAAATACGGGCTGGCCGATCCGCGCATCCTGGTCGCCGGCCTCAACCCGCATGCCGGCGAGGGCGGCTATCTCGGGCGCGAGGAAATCGAGGTCATCTCACCGTTGCTCGAAAAACTGCGCGCCGAGGGTATGCGACTTTCCGGCCCCTATCCGGCCGACACCATGTTCACGCCGCCAATACTGGCGCAGGGCGATGCCGTGCTCGCCATGTATCACGATCAGGGACTGGCGCCGCTCAAGTACGCCACCTTCGGCCACGGCATCAACGTCACGCTCGGCCTGCCGATCATCCGCACCTCGGTCGATCACGGCACGGCGCTTAAACTGGCGGGAAGCGGACGCGCCGATCCGGGCAGCCTGTTCGCGGCGCTGGACGAGGCAGAACGCATGGTTGCCAGAAAGACGCAGGCCTCGTGAAAGGCCATATCGCGCGCAAGCGGTTTGGCCAGAATTTCCTGGTTGACCGCGGTATCATCAGCGCCATCGTTTCTGCCATTTATCCGCAACGCGGCGATACCGTCGTCGAAATCGGCCCCGGCCTGGGGGCGATCACCACCCCGCTGCTGGATCGTCTTGACCACCTGCACGTCGTCGAAATCGACCGCGACCTGATCACCCGTCTCCGCAAGGAATATCTACCAGAGCGCATGACTATCCACGAAGGCGACGCGCTGGTCTTCGACTTCTCAAGTATCGGCAAGGATTTGCGCCTGGTCGGCAACCTGCCCTACAACATCTCGACGCCGCTGCTTTTTCATCTGGCCGAATACGTCGGCATCGTTCGCGATATGCACTTCATGCTGCAAAAGGAAGTCGTTGAACGCATGGTCGCCGTGCCCGGCGAATCGGATTTCAGTCGCATCTCGGTAATGCTGCAATACCGCTTTCACCTCGAGTGGCTGATCGACGTGCCGCCGGAAAGTTTCGACCCACCGCCCAAGGTGCAATCGGCGGTCGTACGGCTGATTCCCAAGGATGTCACCGAGCTGAAAGCGAAGAGCCCGGAAAAGCTGTCGCGGGTGGTGCAGACCGCTTTTTCGCAACGACGCAAGATGTTGCGCAATACGCTCAAGGGCGTTCTGAGCGATGCCGCCTTCGCCGAACTAAGTATCGACCCGACGCGGCGCGCCGAGGACATTCCGGTTGACGACTACGTTCGGATTGCCAACTACCTGACGTAGCCGCAAGGAGGGCCGCGATCGGCTGCGCCGGTAATTAAAAACCCGCCAACGGCGGGTTTCACGATTTTGGCGATAAGGCGCCTATTTCTTCATCGGGCAGGTATTCATGCCGAGCAGGGTGTAGGCAGGGCACCGGTTGAACAGGCCGGTGGCCAGCGGCACGATGCCGACCCAGGCCCAGACCGGGCCGCCGCCCACGAGGACCCAGGCGATGAGGCCGAGGCCAACGACGATGCGCAGGATTTTGTCGATTCCGCCAACATTGGTTTTCATGATACGTTCTCCATCAGGTTGTGATTACAGATTTCATTCTAGTCACGTGCCAGGCGGGCGTCTGTAACCTGGGTCACATAGCGGCGATCTTCTGCAATCCGTCGCGGTCGACGATATTGAGTTGTTCGCGGCCAAGCGAAACCAGACCCTGCGTGGCAAATCCCTTGAGCAGGCGGCTGACGATTTCGCGCACGCTACCCAGTTCGTCGGCCAACTGCTGGTGGGTTAGGTTGAGAACAGGCTTGTTGTGCGCCAGGATCAGCCGCGCCAGGCGCTGGTCGAGGCGGGTGAAGGCGACTTCCTCGACCAGTTGCATCAGTTCACCGATGCGCTCGGCAAAAAGATGAAAGACGAAATCGCGAAACGGCGCGTGTTCGAGCATCAATTGCCCGAATGCCTTTGCCGGCACAAGCAGCAGTCGCAGCGGCGCTTCGGCGATGCCGCGCGCGTTGTAAGCGCTATGGCCGAGCAGGCAGCTCGAGGTGATGATGCAGGAACCCCCGGCGTGACGCGGTAGAGCATCAGCTCGCGTCCGTTGGCCGCCTGCTTGATGACCTTGATGCTGCCGTCGAGCAGGAGCGGAAATCCCTGGCAGGGCTGGCGTTCGGCAAAAATTTCGGCGCCGGCAGGAAGTTGCAGTGCGGCCGCCGGTTGCAGCAGTTCGTCCAGGCGAGAGGCTGGCAGCCCAGCTAGTGCCGGGTACAAATTCAGCACGTTTTTGCGGTCGACCGTAGCAGTCATCGCTTCAATCGATTTGTGCCCAGACTGGCGCGTGGTCGGAGGGGCGTTCGCGTTTGCGCGGCGCGCGGTCGATGCCGGCAGCCGTACAGCGACGGGCCAGCGCCGCTGAAAGCAATACATGATCGATGCGCAGGCCACGATTTTTCTGAAAGCCCAGCATGCGGTAGTCCCACCACGAGAAGGTCATTTCCGGCTGTTCGAAGAGCCGGAAACTGTCTTCAAGGCCAAGCCCGAGCAGGCGCTGGAAGGCGCTGCGCTCAGGTTCGGAGCAGAGGATCTGGCCGGCCCAGGCTTGCGGGTCATGGACGTCGCGGTCGTCGGGGGCGATGTTGTAGTCACCGCACAGGGCGAGCTTTGGGTGAGCTGCCAGTTCTTCGGCCAGCCACTTGGCCAGCGCATCGAGCCAGCGCAGCTTGTAGTCGTACTTGTCGCTGCCAACCGCCTGGCCGTTCGGCATGTAGGCGCAGATGACGCGGGTGTCGCCGAGGGTGCCGGCGATTAGCCGCTTCTGTTCGTCGGCGAAGTGCGGATTGCCGCAGACGACATCGCTGATCGGCTGGCGGGCAAGCAGGGCGACGCCGTTGTAAGTCTTCTGGCCCGAGAAGACGACCTGATAGCCCGCCGCCGCGATTTCGGCGTGCGGGAAATTGTGGTCCTCAAGCTTGGTTTCCTGCAGGCACAGCGCATCGGGTTGCTGTTCGGCCAGCCAGTCGAGCAGGTGCGGCAGGCGCACCTTGAGCGAATTGACGTTCCAGCTGGCAATCTTCACTTGGCCAGTCCGCCTGACGGCTTGCTGCCGTAGGGTGCGTTTTTCGGGTAACCGGCGAGGTCGAGCAGATTGCCGTAGGCAACGGGCTCATAACCGCGGAAAGTCTGCTTGCCGACCTTGAGCGTGGGTACGAAGAAGTCCCCGACCAATTGCTTCAGCTCGTCGACGTCTTCCTGCTTCTGCACCATCCGCTCCGAGAAGGGTACCCCGCGGCTGTTGAGCAGGTCACGCGCATCCTTGCACTCCTTGGTGCATTCGGCCGATGTGTAGAGGACGACCGGATAGTTCTCGGCGGCGATGCGAGACGCATAGGGTAGTTCATCGGTGTTCGGACCGCCGACTCCCGATTTGCTGACGTCGCGGGCACGTCCCGAGGGCGGCGTATCGGAGATTACGGTACGACCCTGAGGATCGATCCAGCGATAGGTCTCGGCTGAGACGGTGAGGCTGGACAAGGCCAGACAAAGAACGAGCAGGCTGCGCATGTGACTTCTCCCTCGGTGAGTTTCTACGCAGCAATCATACCGCTATGGCGGAGCAGTGCGTCAACGCTCGGTTCGCGGCCACGAAATGCCTTGAACGATTCGATGGCCGGGCGTGAGCCGCCAACCGACAAGATCTCGTCGAGAAAGCGCTTGCCGACGGTGGCGTCGAATGGATTGCCGGCTTCTTCGAAAGCGGCGTAAGCATCGGCCGAAAGGACTTCGGCCCACTTGTAGCTGAAGTAGCCGGCACCGTAACCGCCACCGAAGATGTGCGAGAAGCTGTTCGGGAAACGGTGCCAGTCGGGAGGGAAGAGCACGGCAACTTCCTGGCGCACCGTGTTGAGCAGGTCCATCACGGTCGACCCGGAATTCGGGTCGAAATCCGAATGCAGCAGCATGTCGAACAGCGAGAACTCGATCTGGCGTACGGCCATCATGCCGCTCTGGAAATTCTTGGCGGCGAGCATCTTGTCGAACAGTTCGCGCGGCAGCGGAGCAGCGCTTTCGACGTGGGCGGTCATGCCTTGCAGCACATCCCATTCCCAACAATAGTTTTCCATGAACTGCGAGGGCAGTTCGACGGCATCCCACTCGACGCCGTGAATGCCGGAAACGCCCAGTTCCTCACCGCGCGTCAGCAGATGGTGCAGGCCGTGGCCGGTTTCGTGGAACAGCGTGATCACTTCGTGGTGCGTGAAGGTAGCCGGCTTGCTGCCCACCGGGCGGGCGAAATTGCAGTTCAGGTAGGCAATCGGCTTCTGGATGCCATGCGCGGTGCGCCGGCGCGAGCGCGCTTCGTCCATCCAGGCGCCGCCGCGTTTGGTTTCACGGGCATAGAGGTCGAGGTAGAACTGGCCGACCAGTTCGCCGGCCGGTGTTTCCAGGCGGAAGAACTTGACGTCTTCGTGCCAGGCCGGCGCCGTATCGGGTTTGACGTGTACATTGAACAGGCTCTCGATGACCTTGAACAGGCCGCCGAGGACCTTGGGCTCGATGAAATACTGCTTCACTTCCTGCTCCGAGAAGGCATAGCGTTTTTGCAGCAGTTTTTCGGAGACGTAGGCGGCATCCCACGGCTGGAAGTCGACGATGCCGAGTTCATCCTTGGCACAGGCGCGCAGCTCGGCAATGTCCTTGGCGGCAAACGGCTTGGCCTTGGCCGCCAGTTCGCGCAGAAAAGCCAGCACCTGAGCCGGCGTATCAGCCATCTTGGGCGCCAGTGACACTTCGGCGAAATTGTTGAAGCCGAGCATCTTCGCCTCTTCCTGGCGCAGTTCCAGCATGCGCTGCATGACCGGCGTGTTGTCCCATTCCGGCTTGCTGCTGCCGTCGTCGAATTCAGCGGCACGGGTGGCGTAGGCACGGTACATGCGGGCGCGCAGGTCGCGGTTATCGGCGTACTGCATGATCGGGCCGTAGGACGGAGCCTGCAGACTGAAGCGCCAGCCTTCGCGATCAGCCTTTCCTGCGGCAGTCTTTGCGGCCTCCCTGGCATCGACCGGCAGTCCGGCGAGCAGGGCTTCGTCGGTGATTGCTTCGGCGAAGGCGTTGGTCGCGTCGAGCAGATTCTCGGAGAATTTGGCGGAAAGCTGCGACAACTCTTCCATGATCGCCTGGAAGCGCGGTTTCTGGTCTTCCGGCAATTCGGCGCCGGAGAGGCGGAAGTCGCGTACCTCGTTATCGACTATTTTCCGTTGCTCCACGGTCAACGCCGAAAATGACCCACTTTTTCGCAGTGCCTTGTATTTGTCGAACAGCTTCAGGTTCTGGCCGAGTTCGGCGTAGAAGCCTGAGACTTCCGGCAGCATCTCGTTGTAGGCCTCGCGCCACACGGGAATGTCGTTAATCGAATGCAGGTGGCCAACGATGCCCCAGGCGCGGCCGAAGGGTTCCAGGCCATCGGACAGCGCACCGGCGAAGTCGGCCCAGGTGGCCGGCGTGGTGTCGGCCGTCAGGCGTTCGATCAGCGCCCGGCCATCGGCCAGCAGCGATTCGATGGCCGGTTTGACGTGCTCGGGCTGGATCAGGTCGAAGCGGGGCAGGTCGGAGAAATCGAGCAGGGGATTGTTTGTTGTCATGATCTTTGGGGGATGAAAAAGGGCAGTCTGCGCCGCCCGTAATTTTGTGGAGAGAAATTATTCGACCAGGTCGCGATAGGCGTGCCACGAGGCGTGGCCGAGAACCGGCATGATGACGACGAGGCCAAAGAGCAGCGTCGCGAACCCGAGCACGGTCAGCACGACGATCACCGCGGCCCACAGCAAAAGCGTCAGCGTATTGGTGGAAAAAGCCTTGAGGCTGGCCTGTGCCGCAGTGATGAAACCGGCGTCGCGGTCGACCATCAAGGGAGCCGAAATGACGCTTAGCGCATAAGTGACGAGAGCCAGCAGGCCGCCGAGAACGAACCAGAGCGTCAGGAAAACGGTGTTGTCGCTGTTGGCTGCGACCTGCGCGATGAACTGCCCGGTGTTGGTGCCGCCGGCGCCGCCAAGCAAGCCGAAACCGATCGCCGAGGCGCGTTCCCAGATCAGCGCGATGACGCCGAGAAAGAGTGCGAAGAAGGGAATCGCCTGGCCATTGCCGCGAAAAACCCGCAGCGAGTCGATGAAGGTCGGCTTCGCGCCGGCCGCACGCTGGCGGCTCAATTCATAGACGCCGACGGCGAGCAGTGGCGCAACCAGGAAAAAACCGGAGAGGGCGGCTGTAAACAGGTGCGGGCGACCAAGACTGGCGAGCAGGATCAGGTCGCCGCCGATGCCGAACAGCAGTCCGTAGGCGAGACTGGGGATCGGGTTGGCCACGAGGTCACGCCAACCGGCGCCCAGCCAGGCAGCGATGCGGCCCGGCGCAACCCGGCGGATGCGCGGCTTCACGGCGGACTGGCTGGCCGGGTCAAACGAGGTATTCAAAGAAACGCCCTCCCAAGTTATCGTCCTGATCCGAGCGCGCCTGGCTGGTCAGGATTGCTACTACCGCCTATAAGCTGTGCCCGGTCAGCCGCTCGCATGCCTCGATGTACTTGGCGCTGGTCCTGGCGATGACGTCGGCCGGCAGGTTCGGGCCGGGCGCCTTCTTGTCCCAGTCCAGCGTTTCCAGGTAGTCGCGGACGTATTGCTTGTCGTAGGACGGCGGGTTGCTGCCTTCCTGATATTGGTCGGCCGGCCAGAAGCGCGACGAGTCAGGGGTCAGCGCCTCGTCGATCAGGTGCAGCGTGCCGGCGCCGTCGATGCCGAACTCGAATTTGGTGTCGGCGATGATGATGCCGCGCGTCGCAGCGTGGACCGCTGCTTCCTCGTACAGGCGGATGGCGGCGTCGCGGGCCTCCAGGCACAGATCGGCGCCGTTCTTGCCACTGCCTGCGAGGGCGTCGGCGAGGGCGGCCTGGCAGATGGCCATAGCCTGCTCGAAAGAGACATTCTCGTCGTGGTCGCCGACCGCCGCCTTGGTTGCCGGCGTGAAGATCGGCGATGGCAGCCGGGCCGCCATCTTGAGCCCGGGCGGGAGCGGGATGCCGCAGATGGCGCCGGTCGCCCGGTAGTCGTTCCAGCCGCTGCCGATCACATAGCCGCGCACGACAGCCTCGATCGGCAGCGGCCGCAGACGTCTGGCGACGACGGAGCGGCCGCGCACCTGCTCGCGCTCATTGGCGGCGACGACCGATTCCGGATCGATTCCGGTCAGTTGGTTGGGCACGATATGGCCGAGTCTTGCGAACCAGAAATCGGCCACCGCAGTCAGCACCTCGCCCTTGCGCGGGATCGGGTCGGGCAGGACGACGTCGAAGGCCGACAGGCGGTCGCTGGTGACAATCAGCAGCTTGTCGGCGTCCACCGCGTAAATGTCGCGGACCTTGCCCCGCGAGAGCAGCGGCAAGCTGGTGATCGATGACTGGAAAAGAGGCGTGGACACGGTGTTGCTCCCGAAAGCAAAGTAACAATTATAAGTTAAGGCACCGGGCCGTCTTCGTTGGCGTGCCGGCGGCTGCCCCAGAAGATCTGGCCGGCAACCAGCGGAATTGGACCGACCGTGACGACGTCGGTGGACAAATGGTGGAGATCCTTGGTTCCCTTGGCGGGGTATCGAACCAGCTACGAGCCGTAATAGGTCAGGACGACGACCGACCGGCACTCGACCGTTTCCTGCAGGCGCAATTGCAAATGCGCGCACGTGTTCATCTGGACGAGCAGTTCCTGGTTCTGGCGGTCGCGTTCGATGTCGACACGGGTACGCAGCAACTGGCCGTTGCTGGCGACGCGGGTGCAGAGTTCTACCTGGCGGGGGCTGATCGCCGCGCAGGTATTCATCGCCAGCAGCAGGCGACGTTGCAAGAATTCGTGGAAGGTCGGCAGTCCAGAATGCGGGATTCGCGCAGATCCTCGATGCGCCGCTTGGACGTCGGTCGCATTCTGCTTGAAGGCCAAA
This sequence comes from Candidatus Dechloromonas phosphoritropha, assembly GCA_016722705.1. Classification (NCBI taxonomy): domain Bacteria; kingdom Pseudomonadati; phylum Pseudomonadota; class Betaproteobacteria; order Rhodocyclales; family Azonexaceae; genus Dechloromonas; species Candidatus Dechloromonas phosphoritropha. The sequence goes on from JADKGN010000004.1 coordinate 2,516,000, forward strand.
TGCGAAACCAGCGTCGCCCCGAGCCGGGCAATCGGCGGACGGGCATGGAATTCGTTGTTGAGGTGCGCCGTGATAGCGACGTTGTCGCCAGCGCGGCGGATTGTAGTTATCGCGGCTCGGACCGCCGTGCGCGATGCCGGGTAGCGGCCGAATTCCCGCTCCAGCCCAGGGGCCGCCTCATCGAGCAGGCGCTTGCCGGTCGACGTCTGCCACGTTGTTATCGAAGCAAGCCAAACCGACTTCTGGCGCAAGTACGTGGGCCTCGACGGAGAAGTTCTCGGCCTTGACCAGTTCGGCGATTCCGCGCCGGCCACGGCGCTCTACGAACATTTTGGCCTCATGGCGGAACATCTGGTGCAAACTGTGGACTACAACGCCGCGCGTTACAGCAGTGACGACGGTGACTTTTGTTTCGATCAAGCAGTTTCAAGGAGATATGGATGGCGCTACGCATTGGCATCAATGGTTTTGGACGTGTCGGACGCATGGTTTTCCGCGCTGTCGCGAAGGAAGCCGAGTTCGCCGGGATTGAGATCGTCGGCATCAACGACCTTCTCGATCCCGAATACCTGGCCTACATGCTCAGGTTCGACTCGGTTCATGGGAATTTCAAGGGCGAGATCGCCGTCGATGGTGATGACCTGGTCGTCAATGGCAGGAAGATTCGCCTCAGCGCGATGAAGGATCCGGCCGAACTGAAGTGGAATGAAGTCGGCGCCGATGTGGTCATCGATTGCACCGGACTCTTCCTGACGACCGAGGCCTGCGAGAAGCACCTGGTCGCCGGCGCCAGGAAGGTCGTCCAGTCGGCGCCGTCGAAGGACGACACGCCAATGTTCGTCTATGGTGTCAATCATCAGCGATACGCCGGCGAGGCCGTCGTCTCGGGAGCCTCGTGCACGACCAACTGCCTGGCTCCGGTGGCCAAGGTCCTGCACGACAATTTCGGCATCAGGCGCGGCCTGATGAGTACGGTAGCACGCGGCAACCGCCAGCCAGAAGAGCGTGGATGGTCCATCCACCAAGGACTGGCGCGGCGGCCGCGGAATCCTCGAGAACATCATTCCATCGTCTACCGGCGCGGCCAAAGCGGTCGGCAAGGTCATTCCGGATCTGAACAAGAAGCTTACGGGCATGGCGTTTCGCGTGCCGACCTCGGATGTTTCGGTGGTCGACCTGACCGTCGAACTGGAGAAGCCCGCCGCCTATGAGGAAGTCTGCAAGGCGATGCAGGCCGCCGCAAACGCCGGCCCGCTCAAGGGCGTTCTCGGCTACACCAGCGAGAAGGTCGTGTCGACCGATTTCCGCGGCTGCGCCCTGGCGTCGATCTTCGATGCCGACGCCGGCATCGCGCTCGACCCGACCTTCGTCAAGGTCGTCGCCTGGTATGACAACGAGTACGGCTATACCTGCAACATGCTGCGCTTGGTCCAGCATATTGCCGGATAAGCGTTTGGAGACAGGCCGCGATCAGGAGCAGGGCATGGCCAGGCCGGGATTCATCATTGCCCCGAGTATCCTTTCGGCCAACTTCGCCAGGCTGGGCGAGGAAGTTTCCGACGTCATCGCCGCCGGCGCCGACTGGATCCATTTCGACGTAATGGACAACCACTATGTCCCCAACCTGACCATCGGCCCGCTCGTCTGCGAAGCGATCCGCCCGTGTACCACGGCGCCGATCGATGTGCATCTGATGGTCAGGCCGGTCGACCGCATCATTCCCGACTTCGCCCGGGCCGGGGCGAATGTCATCGCTTTCCACCCGGAAGCCTCCGAACACGTCGACCGCAGCCTGTCGCTGATCCGTGATGCCGGCTGTCAGGCCGGCCTCGTCTTCAACCCGGCGACGCCGCTCGACCACATGGACTACGTCCTTGACAAGCTCGACCTCGTCCTGCTGATGAGTGTCAACCCCGGCTTCGGCGGGCAGAAGTTCATCCCCGGCACGCTGGCCAAGGCGCGGGAAGCCCGCGCCCGGCTCGACGCCTACGAACAGCGCAGCGGTCGCCGTATCCGGCTTGAGATCGACGGCGGCGTCAATACCGCCAACATTGCCGAGATCGCCCGTGCCGGAGTCGATGCCTTCGTCGCCGGCTCCGCCGTCTTTGGCGCCGGCAAGGACAGCGATCCGCAGCGCTACAACACCGTCATCGGCCTCCTGCGCGGCGAACTGGCGAAGGTCTGATGCACTTCCAGCCAGTCACCTTCGACCTTGACGGTACCCTGCTCGATGCATTACCCGATCTGGTCGAGGCCAGTAATCGCATGCTGGCGGAACTCGGCTTGCCATTGCGCGGCGAAGGCGGAATCCGCAGCTTCGTCGGGTAGGGCGCCGTCGTCTTCGTGCGTCGCTGCCTGGACCATGGGAATCCGCCGGGTGAGGCGCTGCTTGCCCGTGCCGTCGAGGTTTTCAATCTGCACTATGCCGCGGTCAACGGCGAAAAGACACGGATTTTCGAAGGCGTGCTTGTCGGGCTCGATGCCTGGCGGGCGACAGGACTACCGCTGGCGGTGCTGACCAACAAGCCTGCCACCTTCACCGATCCGCTGGTCGCGCGAATGGGGCTGAAGCACCATTTCTCCATCATTGTCTCCGGCGACAGCACGCCTTTCCGCAAGCCGCACCCCGAACCGCTGCGTCAAGCCTGCGCGCGGATGCGGCGCCCCGTGAACTACCAATTTGCGCCTCGGCGACTCACGCCACGACATCGCAGCGGCCCGCGCCGCCGGCTGCACGGTGTATTGCGTGTCCTACGGCTATCACGAAGGCGAGGCTGTAAGCGCCACCGACTGTGATGCGCTGGTGGAAAGCCCGGAATCGGCGCTGCGCAAGGCGCAGGACTTTAGCAAAGCTGGCTGAGCGGGCCGGTTGCTACCCTTCATGCCATCAACGATTGTGGGCAGGTAGCAAATTACAGCGGACATTCGAGACGGCTGCAAACTGGCAAGTCCTTGGTCGAGGCCGACAGTCGAACAGGATGTTGAAAACATCTTATCGGCCAAAAGCGGCTCGTCACCACTCCCGATCTGGCTTCCTGTTACCTGCCGTTCACGAATGCACACTATGGTCTAAAAGCCGCCATCTGTGATGCATTGGATATATTCGATCCCGTTGGTCCATTGAATGTCGGCAGTTCAAAACTGCCAATGGGTCTTCCCGACCCAATCCGGCCCTTCGTTCCTACGTTTGCTCGGTGCCAGGTTTGATATGCGAAGCAGCCGCCCAAGATGGCTCCTTGCAGGCAACAGACCAGCTTTCTGCCGGTCGATTGAATTCCGTCGGCAATGTGTTGCTAAACGTCCATTAACCCTTCAAAAACACAATTACTGCCAAAGTACTTGGTCATCCGTTTTTACTGTTTTTTTATATCCAGCTACCAGGTCTTTCGAAAACTTTGATAGCGATTTTCCTAGTATGACCTCGTCGCAATACCTACAAGAGGTGTACTTATGGATCTCGTCTATCTTGCCGGCATCGGGCTGTTCTTTGCCTTGATGCTTGGCCTCGCCACCGGCTGTGCCTGGCTGGGAGGCGCCAAATGACCTGGCTTCTCGTTCTCAGTGGCACCGCTGCCGCTGGCCTGCTGATTTATCTGATCGCAGCGCTGCTTAATCCGGAGGACTTCTCATGAGCAACCATGCCTGGATTCTGCTCGGGATATTTCTCGTCATCCTCTTGCTGACCGTCAAACCCTTGGGGACTTACATCGCCAATGTGATGGAAGGCCGCTTCCGCCTGGCCGGCAAGATTGAAAGCCCGCTCTATCGCCTGTGCGGCATCCGCCCGGATGAAGAAATGGGCTGGCTGAAATACGCCTTCGCTATCCTGATCTTCAATGCCCTTGGCGCCCTGGTGGTCTACACCCTGCAACGCCTGCAGGCCGACCTGCCGCTCAATCCGCAGGACTTCCCAAGTGTCAGCCCGGATTCGGCCTTCAATACCGCGATCAGCTTTGCCACCAACACCAACTGGCAAGGCTATGGCGGTGAATCGACCATGAGCTACCTGACCCAGATGCTGGGGCTCGGCGTGCAGAACTTTCTTTCAGCGGCGACCGGCATCGTTGTGGTGATCGCCCTGATCCGCGGTTTTGCCCGCCATTCGGCCAAGACCGTCGGCAATGCCTGGGTCGATCTGACCCGCGTCACTCTCTATGTACTGCTGCCAATGGCCATCGTTTGTGCGCTGGCACTGACCAGCCAGGGTGTCATCCAGAATTTCGACGCTTACAAGGACGTGACGAAGCTTGAAGTGACCAGCTTCGACAACCCGAAGCTCGATGACGCCGGCCAGCCGCTCAAGGACGACAAGGGCGCCCCGCTCACCGAACCGGCACATACCCAGACCCAGACTCTGGCCATGGGTCCGGTCGCTTCGCAGGAAGCGATCAAGATGCTGGGTACCAACGGGGGAGGCTTCATGAACGCCAATTCGGCGCATCCTTATGAGAACCCGACGCCGCTGTCCAACTTTATCCAGATGCTGTCGATCTTCCTGATTCCGGCTGCCCTGTGCTTCACCTTCGGCCGCATGGTCGGCGATACCCGTCAGGGCTGGGCAGTGCTGGCCGCGATGACCCTGATGTTTGTCGCTCTGGCCTATACCGCCATGCATTTCGAGCAGCAGGCGAATCCGCTGTTCACCCAGCTCGGTGTCGATCCGGCCGCCGGCAATATGGAAGGCAAGGAAACCCGCTTCGGCATCGCCGAGTCCGGCCTGTTCGCTACCATCACGACGCTCGCCTCCTGTGGCGCGGTCAACGCCATGCACGACTCGTTTACGCCGCTCGGTGGGCTGGTGCCGCTGGTCGACATGCAGCTTGGCGAAGTGGTGTTCGGCGGCGTCGGCACGGGCCTTTACGGCATGCTTGTGTTTGCCATCCTGGCGGTGTTTGTCGCGGGCCTGATGATCGGCCGGACGCCGGAGTATCTTGGCAAGAAGATTGAAGCCTACGAGATGAAGATGGTTTCGCTCGTCATTCTCGTGACGCCGATGCTGGTGTTGGTTGGTACGGCCATCGCGGTCAGTGTCGCCGCCGGCAAGGCGGGCGTCGGCAATCCAGGTGCGCACGGCTTTTCGGAAATCCTGTACGCCTTCACCTCAGCCGCCAACAACAATGGCAGCGCCTTCGCCGGGCTGTCGGCCAATACGCCGTGCTATAACGTCATGCTGGGTATCGCCATGTGGTTCGGCCGCTTCGGCGTGATCGTCCCGGTGTTGGCCATCGCCGGCTCGCTGGCGGCAAAGAAACGAATTCCTGTGGGCGCCGGCACCTTGCCGACCCATGGCCCGCTCTTCGTCACCTTGCTGATCGGCACCGTGCTCCTGGTGGGCCTCCTGAATTACGTCCCGGCGTTGGCTCTTGGCCCAGTCATTGAGCATCTGATGCTCTGGGCCGCTCAATAAGCTTAGGGAGAAAATGATGACCCGCAAAAATTTTACCCTGTTCGACCCCGCTCTGGCCTTTCCGGCCATTGCCGACGCCTTCCGGAAACTCAATCCAGCCGTGCAATGGCGCAATCCGGTGATGTTCGTCGTCTACGTTGGCAGTATTCTGACCACCATTCTCTGGTTGCAGGCCCTCTTTGGGCAAGGCGAAGCACCGGCCGGCTTCATCCTGGTGATCACCATCTGGCTGTGGTTCACCGTGCTCTTTGCCAATTTCGCCGAAGCACTGGCTGAAGGGCGCAGCAAGGCCCAGGCCGCCTCGTTGCGTGACCTGAAGAAGGAAACCTGGGCCAAGAAGCTGCATGAGCCAAAATTTGGCGCTCAATGGCAAATGATTGAGGCCTCTGAGCTGCGCAAGGGTGATGTGATTGTCGTTCAGGCCCATGAAATGATTCCGGCCGACGGTGAGGTCATCGAAGGCGTCGCCTCGGTCGACGAATCTGCCATCACTGGTGAATCCGCGCCGGTCATCCGCGAATCCGGCGGCGACTTCTCTGCTGTCACCGGCGGCACCCGGGTGCTGTCCGACTGGATCGTCGTTCGGGTTACCGTAAATCCCGGCGAAACCTTCGTCGACCGCATGATTGCCATGGTCGAAAATGCCAAGCGCCAGAAGACGCCGAACGAAATCGCTCTGACCATCCTGCTGGTCGCGCTGACCATCGTCTTCCTCGGGGTGACGGTGACCCTGCTGCCGTTCTCGATGTTCAGCGTCGAAGCGGCCGGGGCCGGTACGCCGATCAGCATCACGGTGCTGATTGCCCTGCTCGTCTGCCTGATTCCGACCACCATTGCCGGATTGCTGTCGGCGATTGGTGTGGCCGGAATGAGCCGCATGATGCAGGCCAACGTAATCGCCACCTCCGGGCGTGCTGTCGAGGCCGCTGGTGACGTCGACGTGCTGCTGATGGACAAGACCGGAACGATCACGCTGGGCAACCGCCAGGCTTCCACCTTCCTGCCGGCCGAGCGGGTGACCGAGGCCGAACTGGCCGATGCCGCCCAACTGGCCTCGCTGGCCGATGAAACCCCGGAAGGGCGCAGCATCGTGGTCCTGGCCAAGCAACGCTTCTCGTTGCGGGAGCGCGACATCCACGCCCTGGATGCCCATTTCGTGCACTTCTCGGCCCATACCCGGATGAGCGGCGTCGATTTGGGCGATCGCCAGATTCGCAAGGGTGCAGCCGATGCCATCAGGAAACATGTCGAGTCGCTGGGCGGTACTTTCCCGTTGAATGTCTCGGGCATCGTCGATGAAGTCGCACGCCGCGGCAGCACGCCGCTGGTGGTCTCCGAAGGCACCCGTGTCGTGGGTGTCATCGAACTCAAGGACATCGTCAAGGGCGGCATCAAGGAGCGCTTTGCCGAACTGCGCAAGATGGGCATCAAGACCGTCATGGTCACCGGCGACAACCGGGTGACCGCTGCTGCCATCGCCGCCGAAGCCGGCGTCGATGACTTCCTGTCGGAGGCGACGCCGGAGGCCAAGCTGGCGTTGATTCGTGAGTATCAGGCTGAAGGTCGCTTGGTGGCGATGACTGGCGACGGCACCAACGATGCCCCCGCGCTGGCTCAGGCCGACGTCGCGGTGGCGATGAACACCGGCACCCAAGCGGCCAAGGAGGCCGGCAACATGGTCGATCTGGATTCCAATCCGACCAAGCTGATCGAGGTGGTCGAAACCGGCAAGCAGATGTTGATGACGCGCGGCTCGCTGACCACCTTCAGTATTGCCAACGATATCGCCAAATATTTCGCCATCATCCCGGCGGCCTTTGTCACCACCTACCCGCAGCTTGCCGCGCTCAACGTCATGGGGCTGGCCAGCCCGGCCTCGGCGATCCTGTCGGCGGTAATTTTCAATGCCTTGATCATCGTCTTCCTGATTCCGCTGGCCTTGAAGGGTGTCAAGTACCGGCCCCTCGGTGCAGCAGCCCTGTTGCGTCAGAACCTGGTGATCTACGGCCTGGGTGGCTTCATCGTTCCATTTATTGGCATCAAGCTGATTGACCTGGTGATTGCCACCATCGGTCTGGCCTGAGGAGAAAATCATGAAAACCTTGTTACGTCCCGCCATCAGCCTCTTCGTCCTACTCACTGCCGTTACCGGCGTGGTTTATCCCCTGGTCGTCACTGGCGTCGCCAAAGTTGCCTTTCCCGAGGCGGCCAGCGGCAGCCTGATCGTCCAGGATGGCAAAGCGGTCGGCTCCCGGCTGATTGGGCAAAACTTCACTGATCCCAAGCATTTCTGGGGCCGTCCCTCGGCGACCGGGCCAATGCCTTACAACGCCTCGGCCTCAGGCGGCTCCAACCTGGGGGCGCTCAATCCGGTGCTGGTCGATGCCGTCAAGGGCCGAATCGAAGCTCTGAAGGCAGCCGACCCCGACAACCAGAGCCCGATTCCGGCCGACCTGGTCAATGCCTCGGGCAGCGGTCTTGACCCCCATATCAGCCCGGAAGCGGCAGCCTACCAAGTGGCGCGCGTTGCCCGGGAACGGCATCTGCCAGTCGCCGATCTCGAGGCGCTGCTCAGCCAACACACCGAAGGCCGTCAATGGGGTGTTTTTGGCGAGCCCCGGGTCAATGTGCTCGAACTCAATATTGCTCTTGATTCCATTTGATAGAAACTGCAGAAAGGCTGTCATGAAAAAGCATTCCGGCTCCCTCCTTGCCCCGGCCGCTATTTTCCTCAGTGCCGGATTTTCGGCACCGCTCCTGGCCGAAGAAACGGCAACGCTGGAACACTCCCTGACCGGCAATCTTGGTCTGTTCTCCAGCTACCGTTTTCGCGGCATCGACCAGACTTTCGGCAAGCCGGCGCTGCAGGGCGGAGTCGACTACGCTCATGCGAGCGGCATCTACGTTGGCAACTGGAACTCCAACGTGAACTCCGGCGCCGGTTTCCCTGACGGCAACCTGGAAATGGACTTCTATGGTGGCTACAAGATGCCCTTCGGCGACTTCGGTATCGATGTCGGCGGTAGCTACTACTACTATCCGGGTACCGACCTCAACGGCAGCAAGGTCAAGAACGGTGAAATCTACATCGGTGGCAGCTGGAAGACGCTTTCACTGAAATACTACTATGCCTTGACCGACTACTTCAGTGCCAAGGGTTCAAACGGTAAAAGTACCGACGGCACCGGCTATATCGACCTGACCGGTTCTTACGATCTGGGTGACGGCTGGGGACTGGTCGGCCATGTCGGCCATCTCGACTTCAAGAACGTCTCGGGTGGCAGCTATACCGACTGGAAACTGGGCGTGACCAAGGATATTTCGGGCTGGGTCATTGGCGCCGCGTACGTCGACACCAATGCCAAGGGTGACTGCAGTACAGGAGAGTTTTATTGTTTCTCCAACTCCCTGAGCAACCAGAATGTCCAGAACGGCAGCAAGACCGAGGATGCCGGCCGCGCTATCGCAGTTCTTTCGCTGAGCAAGAGTTTCTAAGTCAGTGGCGAGAATGCCCGTGCTACACCCCAGACGGATAACGGGGAAACAGGTTACCTTATTCCCATCCTCCGCCAATGGCTTGAACGATGGCGGGCACACCTGATGATCCTGGCCGATGCGACCCGGATGTTTTCTGATCATCAGATTCGCCGGCGCTTGAGTCAATGCAGCAACGCCCGGGATGTGAAACAGCTATTCGATGGATGGACGCTCCAAGTGCTGAAGGCGTAGGTGATCTTTGCGTTATTTTTATATCGAAGCGCCACTATTTTCCAAATTTTTGAAATTGCTTTGCCCAGTATTCGCAAGGAGTCAGGCTTCTCGAAATGGCCCAACACGGATGCCGTGAATTTTCTGCTGGTAGTCGCCACTATCCTTGTTCCCCTGGGACTGGCTTGGCTATTTGTTAACCGAAAGTGAAGGGAATATGAGCTCAGACCTATACATCGGCATCGCCTTGGGCAACGATGTTCTTGAAATCGCCGCCCTGGGACCTGGGAAGGCTGCCGTGGCGATGAAATTCCCGGCCATGGGAATGGGGCTCGAAAGAATCCGGGGCTTTTTGTCCTGCTCCGGGAATTATTCCATTTTCACACCAATTAAGCAATAATAAGTGCATCTCAATGAGATCTGAGGTGTGGCATGGGAAGGCCGTTCAAGGGAGAGGGGTCGGTAGCGGAGGCGCTGAAGATTGTCAAAGAAGCCAAGAGTGTGGAACAACTGCGCCAGGCCCAAGCGGTTGTTCTGCCGTTGTGCTACGGTTTGAATCTTGAGCAGACCGCCGCGGTGATCGGTGTTTCGCTCAGTTGGGCCTCACGATTACGCAACGCGTTTCTGGCTGGACATCGGGTAGGCGGTGAATCGGAACCTGCACGAGGCGGACGCCACCGGGAGAATTTCACCCGAGCGCAAGAAGCCGAACTGTTGAAACCCTTTTTCGACCAAGCGGCCAAGGGCGGTATATTGGTCGTCAGTCAGATCAAGCCGGCCCTGGAGAAAGCGCTGGGACGCCCGATGGCGCTGTCCTCCGCCTACAACGTGCTGCATCGCAACGGTTGGCGCAAGCTGGCGCCAGACAAGCGACATCCGCAAAGTGATCCGACCGCGCAGGAGGCGTGGAAAAAAAACTCCCCGACACCCTTGCCGAACTCCGGAGAGATTTCGCTCAAGGAACCCCGATCCATCTGATGTTTCAGGACGAAGCGCGCTTCGGGCGCATCAACGATGTGCGTCGTGCCTGGGCGCCCCAACCCATTCGACCGTTGTGCCGGGCCATGCTCACCCACCAATACACCTACGCCTACGCGGCCGTCGATGTGGATACGGGCGAGCTTGACTCGCTGATCTTGCCGCACGTCAATACGCCATGCATGCAGCTATTCCTCGACGAAGTGGCGGCACGCCATCCGATGGATCGGATCGTCATGGTCCTTGACGGTGCGGGCTGGCATGCCAGCCAAGCACTCAGAACACCCGAAAACATACACCTGCTACCGTTGCCTCCCTATGCCCCTGAACTCAACCCGGTCGAGCATCTCTGGGATGAACTGCGCGAGAAGTTCTTCCACAACCTGGCCTTCGATAGCATCGATGCACTTGAAGATCAACTCGAATCGAGCCTCAAAACCCTTGAATCAGAGCACCAGCGTGTCCGCTCAATCATACACTGGCCGTGGATAGTTAATGCATTAACGAATTAGAAACGGAATCAGTCATGAGCGGCCTCCGGATAGAAGCACCGCCAATCCGTTGTCGCTCGCCGGGCCGGCGCCGAGTTCGGTGATGACCGCCTTGGTCAGCCAGCCGGGTGTGACGTCAAGGGCCGGGTTGGCGACATCATCACTGCCAGGCAACTGGCGCAGCAGCGACGGTTGGTGATGTCGCGCCTGGCGGCCGAGTGCGGGGCGATCAACCTGTCGCAGGGCTTTGCCGATTTCCAGGCCGAACCGGCTCTGTTCGATTCCATGCACCGTCACATGCTGGCCGGGCGCAACTCGTACGCGCCGATGGCCGGCATGCCCGGGCTGGACCAGGCTATCGTCGACAATGTCGCCAGCCTGTATGGGGCGCATTTCGATGTCGACAGCGAGGTGACAGTCACCGCCGGCGCGACGCAGGCGATCTTCACGGCGATCACCGTATTCGTCAGGCCGGGTGACGAAGTGATCGTCTAATTCAATTTCCACACCAATTAAGCAATAATAAGTGCATCTCAATGAGATCTGAGGTGTGGCATGGGAAGGCTGTTCAAGGGAGAGGGGTCGGTAGCGGAGGCGCTGAAGATTGTCAAAGAAGCCAAGAGTGTGGAACAACTGCGCCAGGCCCAAGCGGTTGTTCTGCCGTTGTGCTACGGGTTGAATCTTGAGCAGACCGCCGCGGTGATCGGCGTTTCGCTCAGTTGGGCCTCACGATTACGCAACGCGTTTCTGGCTGGACATCGGGTAGGCGGTGAATCGGAACCTGCACGAGGCGGGCGCCACCGGGAGAATTTCACCCGAGCGCAAGAAGCCGAACTGTTGAAACCCTTTTTCGACCAAGCGGCCAAGGGCGGTATATTGGTCATCAGTCAGATCAAGCCGGCCCTGGAGAAAGCGCTGGGACGCCCGATGGCGCTGTCCTCCGCCTACAACGTGCTGCATCGCAACGGTTGGCGCAAGCTGGCGCCAGACAAGCGACATCCGCAAAGTGATCCGACCGCGCAGGAGGCGTGGAAAAAAAACTCCCCGACACCCTTGCCGAACTCCGGAGAGATTTCGCTCAAGGAACCCCGATCCGTCTGATGTTTCAGGACGAAGCGCGCTTCGGGCGCATCAACGATGTGCGTCGTGCCTGGGCGCCCCAACCCATTCGACCGTTGTGCCGGGCCATGCTCACCCACGAATACACCTACGCCTACGCGGCCGTCGATGTGGATACGGGCGCGCTTGACTCGCTGATCTTGCTGCACGTCAATACGCCGTGCATGCAGCTATTCCTCGACGAAGTGGCGGCACGCCATCCGATGGATCGGATCGTCATGGTCCTTGACGGTGCGGGCTGGCATGCCAGCCAAGCACTCAGAACACCCGAAAACATACACCTGCTACCGTTGCCTCCCTATGCCCCTGAACTCAACCCGGTCGAGCATCTCTGGGATGAACTGCGCGAGAAGTTCTTCCACAACCTGGCCTTCGATAGCATCGATGCACTTGAAGATCAACTCGAATCGAGCCTCAAAACCCTTGAATCAGAGCACCAGCGTGTCCGCTCAATCGTACACTGGCCGTGGATCGTTAATGCATTAACGAATTAGAAACGGAATTACATACGGATGGCGCTAGCAGGCGTAGCGGCACTGAATGTGGCACTGAGCCTGGGCAATGCCTGCGGCCGGGAAACCTTCATCGCTTCCTCGACAATCGCCGACCAGGCGTTGGCCTTGGCGCGTTATGCCGAACACGCCGCATAAGAAGTCATGACACTGCACATCTGCCCGGTCTGTGGTAACCGTCACGAGGTTCACGCCGTGCTGGACCGCTTGTCCTGCGGTCGGCAACGCACCATCCCGCCACAATGCAAAACCGTTTTCCCCGGCTGGAGCGCGCCCGGATGCTCGCCGAAATTGGAAAAAACAGGCACGATGCAGGCTGACGACTCATTAAAGGATGAAGCATGCTGATCAACTGCGTCGCCTATGAGGATGGCTCGCGTCTGGCTGATTTGTCGGTCGAGGAAATCAGCGATTATCTGGCCCGCCCGGACTGCTTTGTCTGGGTGGCCTTGCGCGACGCAACCCCGCAGGAACTTGACCAGATGAAGGAAGAGTTCGACCTGCATGAACTGGCCGTCGAGGATGCACGCTACGGCCACCAACGGCCGAAAATCGAAGAATACGGCGACTCGGTATTCGTCGTCATGCACCTACTGGAACAAGACAAGGGTGAGTTCAATGTTGGCGAGGTGAATGTCTTCGTCGGACGCAACTATGTGCTGTCGGTCAGGAACCGCAGCCAGCAGCATTTTCTCGGCGTGCGTGAGCGCTGCGAGCGGGAGCCGCATCTGCTCAGCCAAGGCTCCAGTTTTGTCCTCTATGCCTTGATGGATGCGGTGGTAGACCGCTACTTTCCCATCATGGACCGGCTGGAGTCGGAACTGGAAGAAATTGAGGAGCGGATTTTCGCCAAGGGCGCGGCCCGGGTAAACATCGAACGGCTCTATGAACTGAAGCAGAAAATCACCTATCTCAAGCACGCTGTCGCCCCACTGATGGAGGCTACCGGCAAGCTTTCCGGCGGGCGCGGCGCCGCCGTCTGCGCCAATAGCCGGGATTACTTCCGTGATGTCTATGATCACCTGGCGCGCATCAATGCCTCCCTCGACACCATTCGTGACACCATTGGCACGGCGATTCAGGTCAATCTGTCGATGGTGACCATCGAGGAAAGCGAAGTGAACAAGAAGCTGGCCGCCTGGGCCGGTATTTTCGCCGTCGCCACTGCCTTTGCCGGAATCTGGGGCATGAATTTCAAGGCCATGCCTGAACTGCAATGGGAGTATGGTTACCCCGTGGCCCTGCTGGCCATCAGTTCGGTCTGTTTGTTCCTTTACATCCGCTTCAAACGTGCCGGCTGGCTCTGAGCACACAACCGATGCCCAATAACAGACCTGATCCAGATCAATTGCTGAATCGTGTAAATGCCGAGGAAGCCAAGGCAGGGTGCGGCAAGCTGAAAGTATTTTTTGGTGCCTCGGCCGGCGTGGGCAAAACCTACGCCATGCTGGGTGCCGCCCGGCAGCAACTCCTACAGGGCGTGGATGTGGTGATCGGTATCGTCGAAACCCACGGTCGAGCAGAGACGGAAGTTATGGCCGATGGCTTGGAGTGCCTGCAGTTGCGCGACATTCGCTATCGCGACCGCATACTCAAGGAATTCGACCTGGATGGCGCACTGCTCCGCAAACCGGCGCTGATCCTGATGGATGAACTAGCCCATTCGAATGTCGCCGGTTCGCGGCATGCCAAGCGCTGGCAGGATATTGACGAGTTGCTGGCGGCAGGCATCGATGTCTACACCACGGTCAATGTCCAGCATCTGGAAAGCCTGAACGACGTGGTCAGCGGCATTACCGGCATCCGGGTCTGGGAGACGGTGCCGGACAAAGTGTTCGACGCTGCCGACGAAGTTGTGCTGGTGGACCTGCCTCCCGACGAACTATTGCAACGCCTGCAAGCCGGCAAGGTCTTTCTGGCCAACCAGGCGGAACGGGCGATCCGCAACTTTTTCCGCAAGGGCAACCTGATTGCCCTGCGCGAACTGGCGCTGCGCCGCACGGCTGATCGGGTCGATGACCAGATGTTGCAATATCGGCGCGACCAGTCCGTCTCCCCGGTCTGGCAAACCCGCGATTCGCTGCTGGCCTGCATAGGCACCGGTAGCGGTGGCGAAAAGCTGGTCCGCACCACGGCCCGCGTCGCCAGCCGGCTGGAAGCGCCGTGGCACGCCGTCTATATCGAAACGCCCGAATTGCAGCGCCTCTCGGTGGAAAGCCGTCATCGCATTCTGCGCAACCTCAAGCTGGCCGAAGAACTGGGCGCCCAGACGGCAACGCTGTCCGGCAGTATCGCCGAAGAGGTGGCGGTCAAATATGCCCGCGATCACAACCTGTCGAAAATCTTCGTTGGCCGGGATCACCCGCGTCGCTGGCACCCCTGGTACCGATCCTTCGCCGATCGCCTTGGCCAGCGTGCACCCGATCTCGATATCCTTCAAGTTGCGCGTGTCGACGTCGACCGGGAATCCGGCAAGGCCGCCCGGGAAAGTATCGGCGACAACATTTTTGACCGCTGGCCGGCCTATACCAAGGCGGCCGCAGGGTGTGCGCTGGCCGGATTGTCCTCCGCTGCACTGTTCCCGATCGTCGACCTGCCGAACATCGTCATGGTCTTTCTGCTGACTGTGGTGTTGGTCAGTGTCCGCTACGGTCGCGGCCCGGGCGTGCTGGCCTCCTTCCTGTCGGTCGTCATTTTCGATTTTGTCTTTGTCCCGCCACGCTTTTCCCTCGCTGTCACCGATGTGCAGTACCTGATGACCTTTGCCGTGATGCTGGTCGTTGGCCTGATCACCGGCCAACTGACCGCCGGTTCCAAATATCAGGCCAAGGTGGCGACCCTGAGGGAGCAGCGCGTCCGTTCGCTCTATGAAATGTCGCGTGATCTCTCGGCGGCCCTGATACCGGAGCAGATCGCCGAAATTGGCGAACGCTTCATCATCGCCGAACTGGGCGCCAAGGCTGCTTTCCTGCTGACAGACGGCCATGACCGCTTGCAGCTGGCGCTGGCGTCGACCAACGGTCTGCCCGCAGTGGACATGAGTATTGCGCAGTGGGCCTTCGATCATCGCGAGGCGGCCGGCCAGGGCACCAACACGCTAGCCGCCAGCCCGATCCTGTATTTGCCGCTGAAAGCACCGATGCGCCTGCGCGGCGTGCTGGCTCTCGAAATGCGCGACACCGACCACCTCCTTATCCCGGAGCAGCGACGGCTACTCGACACCTTTGCATCATTGATCGCCATCGCCCTGGAGCGCGTGCATTACGTCGAGGTGGCTCAGAATACGACCGTGCAAATGGAATCCGAGCGCCTGCGCAATTCCGTGCTGTCGGCCATTTCACACGATTTACGGACGCCAATGAGCGTGCTGGTTGGGCTGGCCGACTCGATGTTCCTGACCCAACCGCCACCGACCGGTCCACAGGCCGATATCGCCCGCTCCCTGAAGGAGGAGGCGCTACGCGTCAGTGGCCAGGTCAACAATCTGCTCGACATGGCCCGCCTGCAGTCGGGTCGGGTGGAATTGAACCTGCAGTGGCAACCACTGGAGGAGGTGGTGGTCTGCGCGCTGAAAACACTGGAGCGAGCGTTTGCAGAGCACCAGATCAAGTTATCGCTCGATGAAGGCCTTCCCCTGGTGCACATCGACTCCGTCTTGATGGAGCGGGTTATCTACAACCTGCTCGAAAACACCGTGAAATACACGCCACCGGGAAGCATGGTCGAAATTGGCGCCAACGTCCTGGAGCGGGTCATCGAAGTCTGGGTTGACGACAACGGCCCCGGATTGCCCGTAGGTAAAGAGGAGGTGATTTTCAAGAAATTCGAACGCGGACAACCGGAAGGCACCACTCGGGGCGTCGGCTTGGGACTGGCTATTTGCCGGGCCATCGTCGAAGCGCATGGGGGAGAAATCCATGCCGAGAATCGGCCGCAAGGTGGGGCTCGCTTCCTGTTCACCCTACCCAAGGGAAATCCGCCATCGCTAGATGCCGAGGAAATACCTGAAGAACAGGAGGCTAACTAAGTGTCTGCCACCGCGCCAACCGTAATCGTCGTCGAGGATGAAGCGAAAATTCGCCGCTTCATCAAACTGGCACTCGAAGCAGCGCAACTGGATGTCTTTGAAGCCGATTCAGTGGCGCGCGGTTTGATTGAGATCGGCACTCGGCAACCTGATCTCGTGGTGCTCGATCTGGGCCTGCCGGACGGTGATGGAATCGATCTGATCCGCGATATGCGGACCTGGTCTGAAATTCCCATCATCGTGCTCTCCGCCCGTACGGCTGAAGCGGACAAAGTGGCGGCACTTGATGCTGGGGCGGACGACTACTTGATCAAACCCTTTGGCGCTGCAGAACTGTTGGCCCGCGTCCGGGCTCACCTGAGAAGAAGCTTTCGGGCCGGCGCGACGGGAATGACAGTATTCGAGTTCGGCAATATTCGTGTCGACCTTGGCAAACGGATTGTTGAAAAAGACGGGCAGCAGATACACCTGACTCCGATCGAGTTCAGACTATTGGCCTATTTGATCGCCAACCCGGATTCGGTGTTGACCCATCGCCAGCTATTGAAGGCCGTTTGGGGACCATCCCATATCGAAGACAGTCATTACGTTCGCGTTTATATGGGACATCTCCGAAAGAAGGTCGAGGATGATCCGACTCGTCCTAAATATATCCTGACTGAATCCGGCGTCGGCTACCGTTTTGTGAGCTAACCGTATAGGCCATGAAGTTTGCCAAGTAGCATTGTCCCTAGCACCACCATTTGCAAAAAACAACGAGGCCTTTGGGCAGTTTTCAGAGTGAAGCAGCCGTTGAAATGGCAGCTTTGTAGAATCCTCGAAGGGCAGCATAGTGGCCGCTGCCCGCTGGCCTGATTGCAACGGTGCGCGGACTTGGCTATCGGCTCAACGGAACCCGATGAATCTGCTCCCTCCTCACGGCTCGTTGCGCTTACGCCTGCTGGTGGGCACACTGTTCTGGATCATCGTTTCCATTGCTGTCGCTGGCTGGGGGCTTGGCAAACTTTTCCATCAACATGTTGAAGCCCAGTTCGTTGCCGAACTCAAGAATCAACTGGATCAGCTGACTGCCCAGTTGGTTCTGGATGAGCAGAGCCAGCCCCAATTGCGCTTGCAACCGAGCGATCCACGTTTCAGCAAGCCACTTTCCGGTTTGTATTGGCAGATCGACCGGGTTGCCGGCACTGATGTCTCCGCAGGGAAGGCGGTGTTGCGCTCTCGTTCATTGTGGGATGAGACATTGACCATGCCAGCCGATACCTTGGTGGATGGCGAAATACATCTGCACCGCATTGCCGAACTCAAAGGGGTGGGTGCCGGTGCGGGCGTGGCTTTGAGAGTGGTGGAGCGAGCCGTAACGATTGATGCACAGTCCCTGCGCCTGATGGTCGCGGCGGATGAAAACCTGATGACGGAGCCGATCGCAAACTTCAAAGGCCAGCTTTGGCTAGCTCTTGGCATACTGGGCGCCGGATTGACGCTGGCTGCCTTGATGCAGGTAATCATGGGTCTGGCGCCGCTGCGCAGCATGCATGCTGCGCTCGGGCGTGTCCGGCGTGGAGATACGCAGAAGATGGAAGGCACATTCCCGACCGAGATCATGCCACTGGTGAATGTTACCACCTGACACGGACACAGGCTGCCGCCTCAGCTCATCTTCCTGGAATACGGACGCCAGTAAAGACTGTTGTCCAAGGATTGGTTCGTGTCATGCAACGTGTTTATGCAGACCGCAACCTCGAATTTGTTGTTCTTCCGGTTAATGAGACCCTGGCGTTTCGCGGTGAAGATAACCTGATCGACAATGCTTCCAAGTGGGCTACGTCTCGAATCGAAATTCAAGTGAAAGCCATCTCCGGCGAAATCTTGGTGAGCATCGATGACGATGGAAGCGAAGTTTCTGAAATGGAGCGGGATGATGTTCTTAAACGCGGAGTACGTGCTGATGAAAGAGTCCCGGGTACTGGATTAGGTCTCGCCATCGTTGAGGACTTGGCGAGCATGTACGGTGGAAAATTGATCTTGGAGGAATCCCGCCTTGGTGGCTTGAAGGCGTCTCTGGTATTGCCAGTCGCATGAGGAAGGCCATTCATCGTTTCGAGATCGGCAAGGTGAGGCAGGCCGAAAAAAGCAGACGCCATCTGGAAGATGATTTTTACAGAGGCATCAGTAGTGGCGAGACGGCTGGCGTCGACGGTTTGTGGTTACGATTACAGGCGATACCCTATGAATTTCTGGAGACTTGGACGCCCGAAACCTGAGGTTGCTGAAAAAAATGACCCATCGGCTATCGGCCGCCCTGGACGCACTGACGATGTTGCTGTTTGGCACTTCCGCCGTCGCAGAGGATGGCGATATCGCATGGCAGCACCGCATCCGGCAAGATGTCGCGACGCTCACCGCTAATCCGCTCGGTACCGCGTCGTGCACGGCTTTCAATATCGGGCGCAGATTTGCTGAAGCGCGATCCGCCCCTATGCGCGGGCCTGTGGGTTCACCATCGGCATGCAGAATGGCGGCAAGCACGCACTGACGATGCGGCTTGAGGACTGGTGCGCGGTCGGTGCCGACAACCGGCGCGTCAAGTTGCTTCTGCCGGATGAGTGGGACGCGGAATTAACTAGGGCCGACGCCGATGACAAGCCGGTCAATGCGGCAGCCTATCGCAGCAAAGTCGTGCTGATCAACTTCTGGGCGACCTGGTGCCCGCCCTGCCGCAAGGAATTTCCCTCGCTCGGTCGCGTTAAGCCGCTGTTCAAAGCGACCGAGTTCGAGGTGCTGGCGGTGACTGTCGGTGAGGACCCGGACACCGTGTTATCCTTCGCTAGCAATACTGGAATTCCCGGTGCTGTTCGACCGCGACTCGAAGGCCATGGCGGTCTGGCCGGTGAAGGGCCTACCGACCTCCTTGCTCGTCGACCGCCAGTGGCGCATTGCCTTTCGCGCTGTCGGCGGACGCGAGTTCGACGACCCGGAGATCGTCGCCGCCATCCGGCAACTGCTAAAACCGTGAGAAGGAAATCGACATGACCACAGGACTCTCTACCCGTTGCGTGCATGCCGGCGAACTCGCCGACGGCCATGGTTCGCCGCACACGCCGCTCTATACCACCACCACGTTCAAGTTTGCCTCCACCGCTGATCTGCTCGATGTCGTCGATGGCCGCAAGCCGGGCAGCCTTTACACCCGCTACGGCCTCAACCCTACCGTAGCCAGCATCGAGCAGAAACTGGCCGCGCTTGAAGGCGCGGAGCTGGCTTGGGCCTTCTGCTCCGGCATGGCGGCGGAGACGGCGCTGTTTCTGACCCACGGGCGCAAGGGCATCGTCTGTCTCGGCGATGCCTATGGTGGCACTCTGGAACTGATTTCGTCGCAACTGCCGCTACTCGGCATTCACGGCCATTTCCTGCTCGGCCATGAATTGTCGAAGCTCGATGAACTGCTGGCGCAGGGTGCCGGCCTGGTATTCCTGGAAACACCGACCAACCCGACGCTGGAAATCTTTGACATCCAGGCCATCGCCAAACTGGCTCATGCCCACGGCGCACTGGTGGCGGTCGACAACACCTTCGCCTCGCCGGTGAATCAGAATCCGCTGGCGCTCGACACCGACTTCGTCGTGCATTCCTGCACCAAGTATCTCGGCGGCCATTCCGATCTCACGGCGGGCGTGCTGATGGGATCGCAGGACTTGCTCATGCCAGTGTGGAACTGGCGCAAGAACCTCGGCACGACCATCGCACCGGAAATCGCCAACCTGCTCGCACGCAGTATCCGCAGTCTACCGGTGCGCGTGCGTGCCCAGAACACCACGGCGCAGGCGGTGGCCGAAGCGATGGCGCGGCATCCGAAAGTCGCCCGCGTGCTCTACCCCGGCCTGCCGGATTTTCCGGGCCATGCGCTGGCTAGTAAGCAGATGACGGGCTACGGTGGCATGCTCACGATTGAAGTCAAGGGCAGTGGTGACGATGCCACTCACGTGGCGGACAAATTGAAGCTCTTCGCGCTCGCGCCCAGCCTCGGCGGTGTCGAGAGCCTCGTCACCCAGCCCTGCACCACGACGCACCACGGTTTGACGCCCGAAGAGCGCACGCGGCGCGGCATTTCCGATGCGATGCTGCGACTGTCCATCGGACTCGAAGACGCCGCCGATCTGATCGCCGACCTGGATCAGGCGCTGGGCTGAGTAAGGGATTGCAGGTTTTCTGACTTTCCCAGAATGGCTGGAGTAGAGAAACAGAGATGTCCGCCGCTCGATTCGTCCAAAAGGCGGCTTACTGATTACAAAGCTGCCTCAATGCTTGCCGTTGTCATCAGGCCGCTTGGTGTCGGCTCCTGCCGATTCAGCATTGAGTAACGAACAGCGGCTCTGGCCGATTGAACGAGTAGGCCGTAGGGCAGGTTTCAGAATAACGCCGCCGTTGAAATGGCAGACTTGTTGAATCAGCGAAGGGCGGCATCTGGTCGAAAGCGCTCCCCTTGAAATAGAGTGCCTGCTACTGTTTTTCAGCAGCGACAAACAACGGCGCGAGCACCTGTTCGGTACCCAGCGGCCGGGCACCTTGTTGTTCCAGCCCGACGAAACGCCCGGCCGGGGCATCAGCGGTTGCCTCGGTGATGGCGGCCTGGGCGTCGGCGAGTCGGGTCTTTTCGTTGATCAGGACGACGACGCGAGCCAGTCCCGGGGTCGTCGCCAGCACCCGCAGCTCGTGGAGGCAGCCGGCGTTCTGGGCAACGAAGTTGCGCAGGTCCATCAGCACGACGTCGCTGGCACGGACCAGTTCGGCGAGCGCGTCCTGCCAGGTGGTGTCGTGGCAGTAGCATTCGTTGACCCGGTAGCGGCCTTCGACATCGGACTGCAGTTCAAATTTGGCAAGCCGGCGCGGGACGTCGGTGGGGCTGCGGATGAAGCGTTGGCCGAGGCGGCCGTCGATGAAGGTGAAGATGTCATCGGGGTCGATGGTGCGATCGACGAGGTCGGTGCCGGCAATCAGCACGGTGTTGCCGGTGAGCCGCCAGCGGTCGATGACGCGGTCGAAGAGATCCTGAACGTTGGCGTCCTGCCGGAAGACGCGTAGTACCAGCAATATCGGCGGCCGGCCGGGGGGGCGCTTGCCGGTGGTGGCCTGCATGATCTTGGCGCTGAGCGGAATCCACAGTAGCGGCAGAAAATCGACCAGGGCGCCCCAGCCGAGGTCGGCGATGGCGCCGAGGGCGGGGCCGGTCAGGGCGATGACCCAGACGGCGGTGAACAGGTAGAACAGTTCGGAAATCTGCCGCCGGGCGTAGGCAGCGGCCAGCCAGCGGCCGAGCACCTTGGCCGGCCACCAGGCGACGAGCCACGGCGCGATGGCGAACAGCGCGATGGCGGCGGTCGCCGGCAGCCAGCCGATCAACCAGTAGAGCACCGGGCTTTGCCGGTCGACGAGTTCGGAGAGCAGGTCGACGCCAGCCTGCGAGGCCCAGCACAGGACGATGAAGATCGGCGCCAGCCAGGGGCCGACGGCGCGGGTGGCGCCGCCGAGGCAGATGGCGGTGACGACGACCAGCGGCAGGCCGATGTCGAGCGACATCCAGAACAAGACCTGCGCGAAGCTGACGTTTTCGTTGGTCCGCCAGGTGAGCAGGGCGACGGCGGCGACGAACCACAACAGCAGGGTGCCGACCAGCTGGCGGCGGCGCCAGCGGTCGATGACGGCGATCACCGGAACGACCGGCCAGGCGTAAGCGGCGCCCAGCGCGAGTACCGATTTCCAGGTGATCGGACCGTTGGCCATGATCTGCATCTGCAGCGTGCGGGTCAGCGCCATCAGCAGGGTCAGGATGACAAAGGCGGCGATCAACTGACGCTGGGCGCGCCGGTTGTCGGCCAGGCTGACCGGGGTGGGTGGCAGATCCGCAGCCGCTGGCAGTCTTGCAGCCGGGAGAGCGACTGTTGCGGTCGACGTGGAATTTTGGCCAGTTTTCATCAGCCGCTGCATCGCCGCCCGGTAGCGATTGGCGACGATCAGCGCGCCGACCACCGACAGGAAGGTGGCGAGGATCAGCAGGAAGGCGATCTTGCCGGGTAGCATGACTCAGGTCATCGCCGTCAGGCCGCTCACGTAGACCAGGCGCCCGCTTGCCGGATCGGCGACGTAGCTCAGGCAATGGCGGCGGTTGGGGCCGCTGCCCGGCGCCTTCAGCGAGACGTGCACCCAGCCCGAGTTGGGGCCTTTACGCGGGTCGTAGCATTCGCAGATGATCTGGTCGAAATCGGCCAGATGGTCGCGTGCCCAAGCGGCCAGTTCGAGCGTCGCCATGCCGACGATCTCGATGTCGCAGGCCTCGCCGGTGGCGTGCTGGCTGGTGCTGAGCCAGGTCGGCGGCTTGTTCTTGAGCGCCCGTTCAAGCGGCTGGCCGCGGAAGACGCTGTTCGGCGTGAACGACCCGAATGCGTCGCGCACCGGTTGCAGCACCTGGCGTGCAAGGTGAATGGCGGCGCGCAGTTGGGCTACCGTATCGAAGCTGTTATCGATGCCCAGGCGGTCAGCCAGATCGGAGCGGGTCAGTTCGTAGAGCCGGAAGTTCGGGGCGACTAGGGTGCGCGGCGGTAAGTCAAGGGTGAATTGATCGAGCACAGCCTCGCTCTGGTCGGGAGCCGTGGCATCGCGCGGCACGGTAATGGCCGCCGAGCGCACGCCGCGCCGGCGCACGGCCCTGGGTGCGGGCGCCTCCCTGGTCCCGGTAATCGTGGCGGCGGCGGGGGCTTCGGGCTTGCGCGGGCTCATGACAGGCTCTCCAGAATTTCCTTGAGCACATCGCGGATCACTTTATCGTTCGCCGGCCAAAGGTCGAAAAGGAAGCGGATATGCTCGGCAACCGACGATTTTTCGCGCGGACTGGCGCCGCGGGCGATGGCCTGGCGATACGTATCGATGCATTCGCTGGGGGAGGTCGTGCCGATCCGTCGGCGGGCCGGCATCTGCGTCTGCCAGAGCAGACGAATCAGGCGCAGGTCGGCCAGACTGGCGCTGTCCCAGAAATTGGGTGCCAGGTCGCGACTGGCGGTCAGGCCGGCGATCAGTTTTTCCAGATCCTGCGGGCGCGGGGCGTCGTCGATGGCGGCGGCAATGGGGTCGAGCTGCAATGCCAGCAGATGGCCGGACACCCAGTTGGTGAAGGGATAAGTTTTTTTCTTGAGCTCGTAGGCCAGCCGATAATGGTTGGCCATGTTGACCAGGGCGTTGGTGCGCTGTCCGACTTCCTCCTGGATCACGGCCAGCCGCTTGTAGGCGCTACCAAGCAGGCTTAGTCGTTCGGCCGTCTTGAAGCAGCGGCAGACAGTGTCGAGGTCGAAAATGGCGCCTTCGATCAGGCTGACCAGTTTCTGCCGCCGGGCTTCGCGTGCCAGCCCTTCCTTGGGGGCGCGCTGCCATTGTTCGGCGGCTTGGCGGACCCGGAAATTGGCGTATTGCTCCAGCACGCGCAGTGTGAAATCGCTCTTTTCCTGTTCAAGGGCCGCCTTGAGGTGGGTGGTAGCGGTGTCCCAGACGCGCGCTTCACCCCAGGCCAGACCGAGGGCTGCGCGCAGGTCACCCTGCTGGTACCACGCGGGTTGCTGACCATCCGGAATGCGCTTTTCCAACGCCTGCAGCTTGTCGGTCGCGGGGCCGTCCCAGCCGGCATGCAGGTCGGCGGCCAGGTTGTCGAGTTCGGTGATCAGCTCGCGCGGCGAGGCGAAATCGCGCAGCGTGCTGGCATCGCGCTCCTCGCGCCGGACGAAGCGGAAGTCGGGATCGCCATAGCACTGGTAGGCGCCCCAGGTGTTGCAGCCTTCGAAGCGCTCCTGGATATCGGCGCGGGCGATCCGGACCGCTTCGCCAAAAGCCTTGCCATCCAGCATGGCGTAATAGAAGGTGCCAGCGAAGGCAGCGGCAGCCTGATCGTCCACGGCCCAGCCGGCGGCAATCACGGCGCGCACACCCATGCGGATGAATTCCTCGCCGAGATTGGCGGCCAGGCCGAGGCGGTCGAGCGGGCGCGTGCTGTGCATCTGGCCGAGGTGGCAGCAGTTGATGAAGACGAGATCAGGCACGAAGCGCATCTGCTGGATGTCGCCCGGCGTCAGCAGGATGGCCTTGCCTTTCTTGTCGTCACCTTCGCCGGCGTGGTAGCCGATGACCATGCCGGACAGCGGCTTGTCGTTGCCTTCGCGGAATTCATGCACGCCATGGCCAGCCAGGTGGAGGATCTTCCAGCCTTGCCGGTGCAGGTTTTCGAGTATCGGCATCGGCGACTGGCTGATGCAGTCGGTCACCACATAACCGCGGTCGCCGAGCACCTGCACGACCTGTTCCGCTTCGGCTTGGGCGCCCGGCAGTTGGTCGAAGTCGGGATTGCCGCCGAGATCGGGGTCGCCGATGACCAGGGCGGTCCGTTCGCCGGTCTGTAGCGGCAGGGGGCGGAACTCCTGAGTGATGAACTGGCGGATGAAGCCGGCTTTGACGACCGGCGGCTTGTTGTCATTGCCCCAGCGGTTTTCGAGCAGCTCCCATGGGTAACAGGCGGATTTCTTGTCGACGAGGATGACCATGTTGCCCTGCTGCGGTGCCATTTCGCGCACGCGTAGCGGCAGCAGCATTTCGAACAGCGTCTTGTCCGCTTCGGAGTTTTGCCGGACATTGCTGCTGGCGACGCGGATAAAGTCATCGGCCAACGCCAGTTGCCCGGTGGCGGTGGTTTCCTCGGCACGCGCCCGGTCGGTCGGGAAGACGAAGCGCAGGATGTCGCCCTCACGCTTGATCTGCACGCGCTGGTACCATTCCCCGGCTGGGTCGAAGCGGATGCGCCGGTGGCCTGCCTCGCCGTTTTCGAGGCAGGCCACCGGCCAGTCGATGACTTCGCGCAGGCGCTTGTCGTGCAGGGCTTCGCGCAGCGCGTTGGTGGCGCCGATGGCGACGTCTTCATAGAGCTCGATGAATTGCAGGCGGTCGATCAGTACCTGGTCGTTCAGTTGCTTGGCGACCAGGGCGGCATTGGCGTCGACCACGGCATTGAGGATGGCCTTGACGCTGTCGCCGAGTGGAACACCACCGTCGCCGGTACCTACCAGCAGACAGGAAATGGCTGCTGAGCGCGGCCGGCCGGCTTCGCCGAAACGCTTGTCGGGCCACTGCGCGGCGCGCAGCGCGAGGTCGAGCAGGGCGCCACGGACGGTCGATTCGAGCAGACCGGGACGCAGCTCGCCGATCTTGCCGAGGCCGACGATGACGGCGCCCATCGGCTTGGCGTCCGGCGAATCGTTGAGGAACAGGGTGTGGCTGCCGATCGCGCCGGGATAGAGTCCGAGGTCGAAATGGCGGGTCAATTGGCCGGCGAGCTGGCGATCGAGCATGGCCTCTGCATTAACCACGGTATCGCCTTGGTAGTGGCCGACGACGACCGGGTGGCGGGCGTAGCTCAGGCTGCCATGGGTGACGCTGACTTCGATTCTCGGTAGTGCCGTTTCGATTCTGGCCGTTATTTCCGGTTGACCGGAGAAGCCCATGTTACGCAGGTCGCGTTCGCCCGGGATGCCGTCGGCGGGAGGCGCCGGCGGCAGGACGAAAGTGTTGGCCCGCGCTGTGCCCCGGGCGCGCGCTGGCGGTGTCGTCGGCAGGCGGGTCGTTCGGCCGGTGGCCAGGATGTCCAGATAGGCGGGGAAGGCGATCGGTTGTGCACAGAGCATGTCATGCGCGGTATCGGCCACGTACCACATTGGCACGTTCGGCAGTCGGCCGGAATCCCAGGGGACGGTGCCGTCGCCTTCCGGTGAGGCGATGAACTCGATCCTCTGGATTTCCGGGCGGTACCACACATGGCCGGGAACGAGCTGGTAGTCGACCACGGTGGCCGGCTGGCTGCCCGCGACATAGCACATGAAGTCGGGGTCGGGGGCGGCATTTTTCAGGAATTTCCAGGTTGCGCCGGCTGTTTGCAGGTCACCGGTGTCGGCGGTATTCCAGCGCGCAGCAAGAGCCTTTTTCAAGTCCGTCCAGCGCTCCGGGTCGGCAAAATTCGGGTCGTCGGGTGCGAAGGGCAGTAGTTCAATCAGGCCGGGGAACCGCGAAACGAGGTTGATGATCTGGTCGGTGCTCTGCGTAATGTCGAGCAGCGACAGCTTGGCCTGCGTCGGGTTGAACCCGGTCAGCCAGCGCACCGCCTCGTAGGAGCCAAGGTTGGGCGTGCCGAGCATCAGGAAACGGCTGCCGGGCAGTTGCTTGATGCGCTTCCACAAGGCGCTGCCGGCGCCACCGTCGCCGATCATCGAGCGGACAACGAGGCCGCCCATCGAGTGGGCGACCAAGCGCAGCGGCTGCTTGCCGCGTTCGGCCTGGACGACCAGCGGCTCAATGCGCTCGGCCAGCCGTTGGCCAGCGTCGCGCACCGAAAAGCGCCAGTCGTAGGGGAAGATTTCGACCCGGTGCGAACGGGCAAGAAAACCGACCAGTGGCCCGTAGAAATCATCGACCAGGCCGACCGGGCGAATCTCCGTCTTGTCATGGTCCCGCGCCAGCTTTTTCAGCCCGCCATTGAGCAGCGACCAGTAATTGAGCCAGATGGCCTCGTCGCCGACGGTCAGCTCGCTGCCCATGGTCCCGGGCAGGACAACGGCGATCGGGCGCGGCTGGGTGTCGCCGCGACTGCGCTGGACGATGTCGACGATGCGGGGCGCGGTCGAACGGGGGGCGGTTATCGGCTGGAAGCCGGTATTGTCGCCATCGGCCCGGGTCAGGGCGGCCTGTAGCCAGCCGATGCTCTTGTCGTTGATGAAGTAGCGGAAATGATTGACCTGCGGCCCCTTGTCGGCGCGGTAGCGCGCGTTGGCGCCCCGCGGCAGGCCGCCGGTCATCGAGGCTGTATCGACGACAAGGTCGTGGTCGTTCTTGTAGAACCAGTCGGTGGCGAGCACCTTCAGCGTGTTCCAGATGCCGTCGCCCGGCTCGATGTCGCCGGCGATCACGGAGAGGTCGGCCGAGGTGGTCAACTGCGGCGTGTTGTTCAGCAGGCGGGTCAGGGCCGAACCCGGCATCATCGCCTCGACGCCGGGCATGATGCGGGGATCGGTACGCTCCTTGACGACGGCGTGGAGGAATTCGATGCCGTCGCCAAAAAGGCCGTTACCACTGGCCGCCTTGGCGACGAAGTCGAGAACCGACAGCCAGCGATCGAGGCGGCCGGAGGCCAGCGTCGTGCCGCGGGCCGGGCAGGCGATCCGGGCGAAACGGGTGACCCGAAACCGTTTCTTCGCTAGCACGTTGACCAGGTCGAGCAACTTCTGGCGGTCCGCGTTATAAGCGCTGTCACGGATTTTCATGTCCTCGTCGGATAGCGGCAGGAGGCCAAGTTGGGCAGCCATCGTGCGGTCGGCCGCAAACAGCGTAGCGATGCGGTCGGCGTCCAGCACCTTGACAAGGTCGGCGCAGCCGGCCAGGCACAGCACTTCGCCAACCAGGCCGCCGCGCGAATGGCTGACCACATGGATTTCGGCTTCGTCCGGCAGGCGCCGGGCCAACGCCAGCGCGTTGTCGATCGGGCTTTGCGTCAGTGTCCGGTGCTCCAGCGCGAAGGCCCGATTGCCGTAGATCGGCGCCAGCTTCTGGCGTAGTTTTTCGCCTTCGCTGCTCTGCCACAGTTCGCCGAAACTTCCCTGCGTCGACGAGGCCGTGCCATGCAGGAAGACAAGGAGCGGGCCGGTATCGGCCGGTATGGTTGCGGATTGAGCGACTGGCGTCAGGGCAAATGGCGCGGCGAGGTCGAGCCGATACAGACCATCGGTGTGACCCAGTTGTTTTTCTTCCAGGACAGTGCTCAGTTTGGCGGCGCTCTTTCCCGCTAGGTCGATGCCAAAAAAGTCGAGGACTTTGACCGCAAAACCGGCCAGACCACGTTCCCCTGTGGTGGCCCGCTTCGGCACGAGGTGCGAAAACTCCCAGGCGCCATTGCCGTCGCGCGTTGGCAGGTGGCCGAAGTCACGCGCCAAGTCGTCGACCCGGCTCCACAACACGAATCCATTCTCCAGTTCGACGCGGACGACGTGGTCGGCCGGTACATCCCGAACCTCACCGGTGGCGTCCCGCGCCGAGCCGGGGAATAGGCTGAATGCCGGTTGGAGTCCCGGGCCGCCTGGACGGGCCACTTGCGCGATGACGCCCCGAATTTTGTAGGTCTGGATTGCATCCATCTTCTTGGGCATGGCGTTCTCCTCAGTTTTGGTCCGTCGCTGTGATTCCTATTCGAAGATACGGCCCTTGCGAGCGGCATCGCCGCCGACGATCTGCGGTACCTGCGGATAGCTGGCCGACGGCAGGTATTTGCCGATGGACTTGTGCCAGTCGGCATAGGTGGCATCGGCTTTCAGCATCTTCAGAGCCTTCAGCGCGTAATACGTGAAGGCGCCGTTGTAGCGGCCGCTGATGCGCGCATCGTAGCTGAAGTTGTTGGGGCCTTCCTTGCAACCGGCGAGCAACAGGTCACCCAGCTTGTTCGAAAAGGCCCCGAGCAGCGGCGTGGCGCCAACCGGCGCGACTGTCGTCGAGGCCACCTCGCCGGCGCGGTTCCTCGGCAGCAACTTGTCGGGCAGCCAGTTGCCCATGGGCATGAAACGCGGCCGGGTGTCGGCATCCCTTTCCGCCGCGGCGGCGCGGGTGACGGTGCCGGAGTGGCAGCTATCCGAGATCAGCACGATGCGCACCCCGGCCTTGCGCGCGGCAAACAACACCCGGATCTCGTCGTCGGTCAAGGCGGCGCCGCTGGTCTGCAGATCGTAGGGGCAGAGTGCCTCGTCGAGGCCGTCGGCTTCATCGCCGTCGGTGTCCGGCTGGTAGGTGCCATGGCCGGAAAAAGTGATCACCAGACTGTCGCCCTTGCTTGCCTTGGCGATCAAGTCTTCCATGGCCGTCATCATCGCCGCCTTGGTCGCCTCGCTGTCGAGCAGCTTGCTGACTGCAAAACCGCGCTGCGTAAGCGCCGCCGCCCAGTCGTTGGCGTCATTGACGCAGCCCTGAAGATCCATCTGGGTGCCTGGATAGTTGTTGATGCCGATGCAGAGTGCCTTCTTGGCCATGTGGATCTCCTTCGCGGTGTGGATCGGGCGTGTTGTGGTTGCGGCTCCTGATATTGGATGCAAGAAATTTTAATGACGGATTCTAACCACCATGATCTGCTTCATTGTAGATGCTTGTATGGACGTGCTTGAAAAATTCATGCACTGGGTTGTCCCCGGAGTTCTCCGCGATGCTTGCCACTCTGCGACCGGCTGCGTCAGCGGCGACCCGAGCGCCACCACGGCCGGTAGCGGCATACACATCAACCGCCCCCAACAAGGCCCTCGCCGACGGCCGTCCTACAGGCCGGCGCGCAACGGGGCGTGGCTGGTCGGGAAGCCACGCGACGCGCAGATTAACCGGAAAAGCGTTTTCCACCGATATGACGAAATTGGGGCAGGCGCTACCTCAAGCACCGCGATTACGATCCCCATTTCTTTCGGCTGCTCGGGCAAGTGATGCCGGATTGCCGATTTCGCCAAAGAAAAAGGCCGCATCGCGCGGCCTTCTGCGGTCGACTGGAAAAAACTGCCTATTTGACGATCTGGTTCAGCTCGCCCCTGGCGTAACGCTCTGCCATCTTTTCCAGCGGGATGACCTTGATCTGGCTGGCGCGGCCGGCGCAGCCGAAGGACTCGAAACGGGCCAGACAGATCTTCTTGGCCGCTTCGCGCGCCGGCTTGAGGTAGTCGCGCGGGTCGAACTTGGAGGGGTTCTCGGCGAAGTAGCGGCGGATGGCGCCGGTCATCGCCAGGCGGATGTCGGTGTCGATGTTGATCTTGCGCACGCCGTGCTTGATGCCGTTGACGATTTCCTCGACCGGCACGCCATAGGTTTCCTTCATGTCGCCGCCGAATTCGCGGATTTCGGCGAGCAGTTCCTGTGGCACGGAA
Organism: Candidatus Dechloromonas phosphoritropha; assembly: GCA_016722705.1. Lineage (NCBI taxonomy): Bacteria > Pseudomonadati > Pseudomonadota > Betaproteobacteria > Rhodocyclales > Azonexaceae > Dechloromonas > Candidatus Dechloromonas phosphoritropha. The sequence continues at coordinate 2,546,203 of JADKGN010000004.1, forward strand.
GACGACCCGTGCATCACCAGGTGGGTGTTCGGGATGCGGGCGTGAATTTCCCTGATGCGGTCGATGGCGAGGATGTCGCCGGTCGGCTTCTTGGTGAATTTGTAGGCGCCGTGGCTGGTGCCGATGGCGATGGCCAGTGCGTCGCAGTTGGTCTGCTTGACGAAGTCGGCGGCCTGGTCCGGGTCGGTGAGCAGTTGCTCGCGGGTCATGTGGCCTTCGGCGCCGTGGCCGTCTTCCTTGTCGCCCTTCATGGTTTCGAGCGAGCCGAGGACGCCGAGTTCGGCTTCAACCGAAACGCCGATCGAGTGGGCGAACTTGACGGTTTCCTTGGAGACAGCGACGTTGTATTCGTAGGAGGAGGTGGTCTTGCCGTCGGCTTCGAGCGAGCCGTCCATCATCACCGAAGTGAAGCCTGAACGGATGGCGCTCATGCAGACGGCCGGACTTTGCCCGTGGTCCTGGTGCATGACGATGGGCAGGTGCGGATAGGCTTCGAGGGCGGCCAGGATCTGGTGGCGCAGGAAGGGTTCGCCGGCATATTTGCGGGCGCCGGCCGAGGCCTGCATGATGACCGGGGCGTCGATCTGGCTGGCGGCTTCGCAAATGGCCCAGACCTGCTCCATGTTATTGACGTTGAAAGCGGGTAGACCGTAGCCGTTTTCGGCGGCATGGTCGAGCAGTTGGCGCATGGATACGAGTGGCATGGAAGCTCCTGTTCGGGACTGTGGTGAATGCTTGATATTCTACCCGGCCGGGCGGCTCAGTGCTCGCCGACGCGGACGATCTTCAGCGTGTTGGTACCGCCGGGGTAGCCGATCGGCTCGCCAATGGTGAGCACGAGCAGGTCGCCGCGCGCGACGGCGCCGCGTTCGATGAGCAGTTGCTCGGCTTCGGCCAGCAACTGGTCACGGTCGGTGTGCGGCTGTTTCATCAAGACCGGATAAACCTCGCGGTAGAGCACCATGCGGCCGATAGTTTCGGCATCGGGCGATAGAGCGTAGATCGGCACACCGCAATTGAGCCGGCTCATCCACAGCACCGTCAACCCGGACTGGGTGAGGGCGGCGATGGCCTTGACCTTGAGGTGATGGGCGGTCCAGATCGTCGCCATGGCAATCGACTGGTCGATGCGGGTGAACACGCGATCAAGGAATTCTATGTCGAGTGTCACTTCGTCCGACCGCTCGGCCTCGACGCAGATGCGCGCCATCGATTCGACGGTCTCGACCGGGTACCTGCCGCTGGCGGTTTCGGCCGAAAGCATGACCGCGTCGGTGCCGTCGAGCACGGCATTGGCGACGTCCGAAACCTCGGCGCGGGTTGGTACCGGCGACATGATCATCGATTCCATCATCTGCGTCGCGGTGATGGCCAGCTTGTTACTGTCGCGCGCCAGGCGGATCATCCGCTTTTGCAGCGCCGGAACGGCGGCGTCGCCAACCTCGACCGCGAGGTCGCCGCGCGCCACCATGATGCCGTCGGAAGCGTCGAGGATCTCGTCGAGGTTCTGCACCGCCTCGACGCGCTCGATCTTGGCGATCAGCAGCGCGCTGCTGCCGGCGGCACGGAGCAACTGGCGGGCCAGGTACATGTCCGCCGCGGCTTTCGGGAAGGAGACGGCCACGAAGTCGGCGTTGATCTGCGTGGCGGTCTTGATATCCTCCATGTCCTTGGCGGTGAGCGCGGGAGCGGTCAGGCCGCCGCCCTGGCGGTTGATCCCCTTGTTGTTGGAGAGTTCGCCGCCGACCACCACCCGGGTATGTATTTCGTGGCCTCTTATGGTTTCGACTTCGAGTTTGAGACGGCCGTCGTCGAGGAGCAGCATGTCGCCCGGCTTGACGTCTTTCGGCAGGTTCTTGTAATCGAGACCGACGCGCTCCCGATCGCCGAGCCCGCACTGGGCGTCAAGGATGAAGCTTCCGCCGGCGATCAGCAGGATCTTGCCGTCGGCGAATCTGCCGACACGGATTTTCGGGCCTTGCAGATCAGCGAGGATGCCGACCGTGCGCCCGTATTTTTCAGCCGCATTGCGAACGCAGACGGCGCGGGCGAGGTGGTCGTCGGCGGTGCCGTGGGAGAAGTTCAGACGCACGACGTCGACGCCGGCCTGGACCATGCGCTCGAGGACCTCCGGCGTCGAGGAGGCGGGGCCCAGCGTGGCGACGATCTTGGTGTGGCGTGGCATTTCTTGTCTCCCTGATGTTTGTGCGGATTTCCGGCCTGTTCGATGGTCGACCGCGACAATGCCACGATCGCCGCCATCCTTGGCCCTATTTTGCCGCGCGTTCTTCCAGCACGGCAATTGCCGGCAGGGTCTTGCCTTCGAGAAATTCGAGGAAGGCACCGCCGCCGGTCGAGATGTAGCCGACATCGTCGGCGATGTCGAATTTGGCGATGGCGGCCAGCGTGTCGCCGCCGCCGGCGATCGAAAAGGCCTGCGAGTGGGCGATTGCCGAGGCCATCATCTTGGTGCCGCCGGCGAACTGCGGCAACTCGAAGACGCCGACCGGGCCGTTCCAGACGATGGTGCCGGCGCCGGCGATGATTTCCGCCAGCCTGGCGGCAGTTTTCGGGCCGACGTCGAGGATGCGGTCGTTGGCTTGAACGTCGGCCACCGGTATCTTGTTGGCGCGGGCCAGCGCCGAGACTTCATCGGCAACGACGACGTCGGTCGGCAGCGGGACTTCGGCGCCGCGTTCCTTCATGATGTCCATGATCGCGTGGGCTTCCTTGACCAGATCGGGCTCGGCCAGCGAGTGACCGATGCGCTTGCCGTCGGCGAGCAGGAAGGTGTTGGCGATGCCGCCGCCGACGATCAACTGGTCGACCTTGCTCGCCAGCGACTTGAGGATGGTCAGTTTGCTGGAAACCTTGGAGCCGCCGACGATGGCGACCAGCGGCCGCTTCGGATCGCGCAGGGCCTTGCCCAGGGCATCGATTTCGGCACCCATCAGGATGCCGGCGCAAGCGATCGGGGCGTACCTGGCGATGCCGTGGGTGGTGGCTTCGGCGCGGTGAGCGGTGCCGAAGGCATCATTGACGTAGACGTCGCACAGCTTGGCCATCTTCCGGGCCAGTTCCTCGTTGTTTTTCTTTTCGCCCTTGTTGACGCGGCAGTTTTCGAGCAGCACGACCTCGCCGGGCTTGACGGAAAACTCCCCGTCGACCCAGTTCTGGATCAGGCGCACCGGGGTGTGCAGCATCTGCCCGAGACGCACGGCGACCGGCATCAGGCTGTCTTCCGGGTGGAATTCGCCTTCGGTCGGGCGGCCGAGGTGCGAGGTGACCATGACCGCCGCCCCTTTTTTCAGGCAGTAGTTGATCGATGGCAGCGAGGCGCGGATGCGGGTGTCCTCGGTGATGTTGCCGGCCGCGTCTTGCGGCACGTTGAGGTCGGCGCGGATGAAGACGCGCTTGCCGGAAACATCGAGGTCGGTCAGCTTCGTGACATTCATGGTTCTCTCCTGAGCGGGGTTAAGTGTGTTTCGGCGGCCACAGGCGTGACCAATGAATGGCCACTTCCAGCATGCGGTTGGCGAATCCCCATTCATTGTCGAACCAGACGAAGAGGTTGACCAGGTGCGTGCCGCCGGTGCGGGTCTGGCTGCCATCGACGATGGCGGAATGGGGGTCGTGGTTGAAATCGATCGAGGCGTGCGCGGCTTCGGAATAGGCGACCAGGCGCTTCAGCGGTCCGTGAGCCGCTGATTCCAGCAGCGCGTTGATGCCGTGCGCGGAAATCGGGCGCTGTGTCGTGATCGTCAGGTCGATGGCCGAGACGTTAAGCGTCGGCACGCGGATCGCCTTGGCCTGGACGCGCCCGGTCAGTTGCGGCAGCAGGCGCTCGACGCCGCGGGCGAGGCCGGTGGACACCGGGATGATCGACTGCATGGCCGAACGGGTGCGGCGCAGGTCGTCGTGGTGATAGCCGTCGATCAGCGGCTGGTCGTTCATGACCGAATGCAGCGTCGTCAGCAGCGCCTGCTCGATGCCGATCTCGCGCTCGATCAGGGCAAGCAGCGGGACGATGGCGTTGGTTGTGCACGAGGCGGCGGAAACGATGCGCTCGCTGCCGCTCAACGTGTCCTGGTTGATGCCGTTGACGATGGTGGCGTCGACGTCGCCGCCGCTGAAGCCGGGATGGGCGAGCAGCAGCCGCGGGCAGCCGGCATCGAGAAAACGGGTCAATTCCGGACGTCGACCGTAACAGCCGGAAGATTCGATGAGGAGGTCGATATCGAGGGCGTGCCAGTCAACGGCTTCCGGCGTGCTGGCGTGGCTGGCCTCGATGCGCCAACCGTCGATGATCAGCGCCGAACCGGATATCTCGACTTCTCCACGCAGCCGCCCGTGCGTCGAGTCGTAGCGCGTCAGGTAGGCCATGCTCTCGAGGTTGGCCGGCTCGTTGATCGCGACGACCCGAAGATTGCCGGCATTCGGCGATTCCAGCAGGGCACGCAGAAAGCAGCGACCGATGCGGCCGTAGCCATTGATCGCAAGACGCAAGGGGGTGGGGGAAGGCAAGTGACGGGTGCGCCTGATCGAAGAAGAACAAAAGGGGCCGAGTGGCCCCCTTGCAACAACGGCTTACGCGGCGTTCATCCAGGCGCGGGTAGTATCGAGCATGCGGCAGGAGTAGCCCCATTCGTTGTCGTACCAGGCCAGCACCTTGACCAGGTTGCCGTCGATGACGCGGGTCTGGGTCGCATCGAAGATCGAGGACGCCGGGTCGTGGTTGAAGTCGGAGGAAACCAGCGGCTCGCTGTTGACCGCGAGTATGCCCTTGAGCGCGCCGTGCGCAGCAGAGATCATCAACTGGTTGATCTCGTCCTTGGAGGTCGGGCGTTCGGCGGTGAAGGTCAGGTCGACCAGCGAAACGTTGATCGTCGGCACACGCAGCGCAAAGCCATCGACCTTGCCCTTCAGTTGTGGCAGCACGAGCCCGACCGCCGCGGCGGCTCCGGTCTTGGTTGGAATGATGTTCTGGGAGCCGGCACGGGCACGGCGCATGTCCTTGTGGCGGTGGTCGACCAGCACCTGGTCGTTGGTGTAGGAGTGGATCGTCGTCATCAGGCCTTTCTTGATGCCGATGTTGTCCTGCAGCACCTTGGCGACCGGGGCCAGGCAGTTGGTCGTGCACGAGGCGTTGGAAACGACCGTCATCGCTTGCGTCAACAGGTTGTCATTGACGCCATAGACAATGGTCGCATCGACGTCGTCGCCGCCAGGCGCGGAGATCAGCACGCGCCCGGCGCCCTGGTCGAGCAGCACCTGAGCCTTCACCTTGGAGGTGTAGGCGCCGGTGCATTCGAGCAGCACATCGACGTCGTGGTCGGCCCAGTTGATTTCCAGCGGATTCTTGGTTGAGTGGAAGGCAATCCTTTTCCCATCGACGATCATGACGTTCTCGCCGTCGGTGTCTACTGGGGTGGCAAAACGGCCATGGGTCGTGTCGTATTTGGTGAGGTGGGCGTTGGTCTTGAGATCGCCAGCCGCGTTGATGGCGACAATCTCGAATTCGTTCTGCAGACCCAGCTCGTAAATGGCGCGCAGCGTGCAGCGACCAATACGGCCATAACCGTTGATTGCAACCTTGATAGCCATGATGCTTCTCCTCTAGAAATGGCCGATGGAAATCAGGACAACAGAGCCTTGGCCGTCTTGACGACGTTGGCGACGGTGAAACCGAACAATTCGAACAACTGGTCGGCCGGTGCCGACTCGCCAAAGCGGTCGATGCCGATCACGGCGCCGTGCAGGCCGACATACTTGCGCCAGAAATCAGGGTGGGCCGCCTCGATGGCGATGCGCTTCTCGCAACCGCCGAGGACGGCCGCCCGGTAATCGGCGCTCTGGCGGTCGAAGACGTTGGTGCAGGGCATCGCGACAACGCGGGTGGCGATGCCTTCGCCGGCCAGCGCCGCCTGGGCGTCGAGCGCGAGCTTGACCTCGGAGCCGGTGGCGATGAGGGTGAGCCGCGCTTCGCCGGCGCAGTCGGACAGCACGTAGCCGCCCTTGCGGATGGCGTCGTCGGAGGCGCTGGCGGTGACGGTCGGCAGATTCTGGCGCGACAGGGCGAGCAGAGTCGGGCCATTTGTCCGGTCGACCGCGGCAGCCCAGGCAATCGCCGTTTCGGTCGCATCGGCCGGTCGCCAGACATCCAGGTTAGGGATGATGCGCAGGCTCGGGAGGTGCTCGACCGGCTGGTGCGTCGGACCGTCCTCGCCGAGGCCGATCGAGTCATGGGTATACACCATGATCTGGCGCAGCTTCATCAGCGCCGCCATGCGGATGCCATTGCGCGCGTAGTCGGAGAAGACGAGGAAGGTAGCGGTGTAGGGAATCAGGCCGCCATGCAGCGCGATGCCGTTGGCGATGGCGGTCATGCCGAACTCGCGGACGCCATAATGGCAGTAGTTGCCACCCTCGCCGCGGGTCACGCTCTTGCTGCCCTCGACCAGGGTCAGGTTTGAGCCGGCCAGGTCGGCCGAGCCGCCGAACAGTTCCGGCAGGGCGGGCGCGATGGCGGCGATGGTGTTCTGCGAGGCTTTGCGGGTGGCGATATTCCCGGCCTTTTCACGGCAGGCGGCGATACAGGCGGCCTTGGTCGCTTCCCAGCCGGCCGGTGGTTCGCCCCGGATGACGCGGCGCTCGAACTCGGCGGCTTCCGCGGGGAAGGCAGCCTTATAGGCGGCGAAGCGGTTTGTCCAGGTTTCTTCGAAGTAGGCGCCGCGCGCCTTGCCGTTCCACGCCGCGTACACATCGGACGGGATCTCGAAGGGGGCGTGGTCCCAGCCTATATATTCGCGAGCGTTGGCAATTTCGTCGTCGCCCAATGGCGCGCCGTGGGCATCTTCGCTCCCCTGCTTGTTCGGCGAGCCGCGGCCGATGATCGTCTTGCAGCAGATCAGGGTGGGCTTGTCGGTGGCCGACTTGGCCGCGAGTATGGCAAGTTCGATGGCGTTGCTGTCATGGCCGTCTACGTCAGCAATGACATGCCAGCCGTAGGACTTGAAACGCTTGGGCGTGTCGTCGGTGAACCAGCCTTCGACATGGCCGTCGATGGAAATGCCGTTATTGTCCCAGAAGGCGATCAGCTTGCCCAGGCCGAGGGTGCCGGCGAGCGAGCAGGCCTCGTGCGAGATGCCCTCCATCAGGCAGCCGTCGCCGAGAAACACGTAGGTGTAGTGATCGACGATCTCCTGGCCAGGCCGGTTGAACTCGGCGGCCAGCACCTTCTCGGACAGCGCCATGCCGATCGCATTGGCGATGCCCTGGCCGAGCGGGCCGGTGGTCGTTTCGACCCCGACGGTGACCCCATATTCCGGGTGCCCGGCGGTCTTCGAGTGGAGTTGGCGGAAGTTCTTCAGGTCGTCGATCGTGAGATCGTAACCGGTGAGGTGCAGCAGGGCATAGAGCAGCATCGAACCGTGGCCGTTCGACAGCACGAAGCGGTCGCGGTCCGGCCACCGCGGGTTGGCCGGGTTGTGGCGCAGATGTCGCCGCCAGAGCACCTCGGCGATTTCGGCCATGCCCATTGGCGCCCCCGGATGTCCTGATCTGGCCCGCTGTACGGCATCCATAGCCAAGGCACGGATGGCACTCGTGATGGGGGTAAAAAATTGCGACTGCTGGGAGAAATTCGAGCTCATGTCGGTAATCCGTCGCGCTCGCCCTTATGCTAACGGTGGCGCACCCGGAAAAAAATCAAATTATCGTGCAAAACGACGTCCTCTGGATAGTCCGGCCGCTAATTTAGGTGATTTGCCTTTGCCCGTCAGGTCTTGCCGATGTGGCCGATTGTGCTCACTGGCAATGGCGGTCATGGGGATCGGCCAGTTGCGGCAATCGGGATTGCCATATCCCCCAAAAGTGCTACCCCCAAAAAGTGCTTTGCATTATTGATTCAGTACGCCATACTGAGCATTCGGGATTTCCAGGCAGTGTTTTGTTCCTGCGCCGTATCACGGTTAGTCAGTTCCTCGGTCTTGGTTCTCGTATGTGTTTGTTTGGGTGAAAGCCCGTTAATTTTTTCCAAGGAAGTTATAAATGGCAACTGGTACCGTCAAGTGGTTCAACGACTCCAAGGGTTTTGGTTTTATCTCCCCGTCCGAAGGTGGTGAAGACCTCTTCGCTCACTTCTCCGCAATTCAAGGCAATGGTTTCAAGACCCTGGCCGAGAACCAGAAGGTGACCTTCGACGTCGTTACCGGCCCGAAGGGCAAGCAGGCTGCAAATATCCGCCCGGCCGAATAAGTCTGGCGTCGCCTGTATCGAGAAAGCCCGGCTTGCCGGGCTTTTTGCTTTTGCGTCCGGCCGTTTTGTGGCTTTACGGTAAAATCTTTTTTTTGCTCAGAGATATTCCGTGATCGGCATCACCATCGCCCTCTCCAAGGGCCGCATTTTCGACGAAACCCTGCCGCTGCTGGCGGCGGCGGGGATCGTGCCGGACGAGAACCCGGAAACTTCGCGCAAGCTGATCATCGAGACCAACCAGCCGAACGTCCGTGTCGTCATCGTCCGCGCCACCGACGTGCCGACCTACGTGCAATATGGCGCTGCCGACATCGGTGTCGCCGGCAAGGATGTGCTGATCGAGCACGGCGGCGAGGGCCTCTATGCGCCGCTCGACCTGAAGATCGCCAAGTGCCGGATGATGGTCGCCGTGCCCGAGGGTTTCGATTACGCGAAAGCCGTGTGCCAGGGCAATCGCCTCAAGGTTGCTTCAAAATACACCAAGGTGGCGCGCGAGCATTTTGCCCGCAAGGGCGTCCATGTCGACCTGATCAAGCTCTACGGTTCGATGGAACTGGCACCGCTGGCCGGCCTGGCCGATGCGATTGTCGACCTGGTGTCGAGCGGCGGCACGTTGAAGGCCAACAAACTGGTCGCCTGCGAGCACATTATGGATATTTCGTCGCGCCTGGTGGTCAATCAGGCCTCATTGAAGGTCAAGCGCGAAACCCTGCAACCGATTATCGATGCCTTTGCCCAGGCGGTGGAGAAATAAGCACCATGGTCGCGATCAAACGACTTGCCACGGTCGACGCCGATTTCTCGGCAAAAATGGATGCGCTGCTGGCTTTCGAGGCGGCCGCCGACGAGAACATCGAGCGCACCGTTGCCGGCATCCTGAGCGATGTAAAGGTGCGCGGCGATGCGGCTGTCGTCGACTACAGCAACAAATTCGATCGCCTGACGGCCACCGCGATGGCCGATCTCGAACTCGGCAAGGCCGAGTTGCAGGCCGCGCTGGACGGCCTGCCTGCCGAGCGCCGCGCCGCGCTCGAAGCCGCCGCCGGTCGCATTCGGGCTTATCACGAACGCCAGAAGCTTGAGGGCTGGTCCTATACCGAGGCTGACGGCACGATGCTCGGCCAGATGATCACACCGCTCGACCGCGTCGGCCTCTACGTGCCGGGCGGCAAGGCGGCCTATCCGTCGTCGGTGCTGATGAACGCGATTCCGGCCAAGGTCGCCGGCGTCAAGGAACTGATCATGGTCGTCCCGACGCCGGGCGGCGAGCATAACCAGCTGGTGCTGGCCGCGGCTTGCCTGGCCGGTGTCGATCGCGTGTTCACGATTGGTGGCGCGCAGGCGGTCGGTGCGCTGGCCTACGGCACGCAGACCGTGCCGCAGGTGGACAAGATCGTCGGCCCCGGCAACGCCTACGTCGCCACCGCCAAGCGCCGGGTGTTCGGCATTGTCGGCATCGACATGGTGGCCGGTCCGTCGGAAATCCTGGTGGTGTCGGATGGTTCGGGTAACCCGGACTGGGTGGCGATGGACCTGTTCTCGCAGGCCGAGCACGACGAACTGGCGCAGTCGATCCTGATCAGCACCGAAGCAGCCTTCATCGAGCAGGTGCAGGCCAGCATCGAAAATCTGCTGCCGACCATGCCGCGCCGTGAAGTCATCGAAACTTCGCTGACCAACCGTGGCGCATTTATCCTGGTGCGCGATATGGACGAGGCGGTCGCCATCGCCAATCGCGTCGCGCCGGAACACCTCGAACTCGCGCTGGCCGATCCCGATCCGTGGGTCAGCAAGATCCACCACGCCGGCGCCATCTTCATCGGCCATTACACCTCCGAGTCGCTCGGCGACTACTGCGCCGGCCCGAACCACGTGCTGCCGACTTCCGGCAGCGCCCGTTTCTCGTCGCCGCTCGGTGTCTACGATTTCCAGAAACGGACCAGCCTGATCAAGGTCTCGAAAGCCGGCGCGCAGACGCTAGGCCGCATCGCCGCGACGCTGGCATACGGCGAAGGCCTGCCGGCGCACGCCAAATCCGCCGAATTCCGCCTCGAAAATTAGCCCGGAAACGCCGTTGACCGCAACAGCACCCGAATCGCCAAGCCGCCCGGACCTCCGGGCGCTTTTTTTGGGCTTTTCGGCGGTCGGCCTCTCCGGTTTCGGTGGCGTGCTGCCCTTCGTCCGGCGCATGCTGGTCGATCAAAAGCGCTGGCTGAGCGCCGAGGAATTCAACACCCAGCTCGGTTTCTGCCAGTTCCTGCCCGGCCCCAATGTGATCAATCTGGCGGTGCTGGTTGGCAAGCGTTATCGCGGCGTGCCCGGCGCCATCGTCGCGCCGCTCGGCCTGCTGGCCGGGCCGCTGGTCATCGTGCTGCTGCTGGCGGTGCTTTACGATCATTATGGCGATCTGCCGCGCGTTCAGTCGATGCTGCGTGGCATCGCGGCGGTCGGCGTCGGCCTGCTTTTCGCGACGGCCTGGCGGATGGGCATGGCGATCCGTGAGAAGCCATTTTTCCTGCCTTTTACGGTGTTGACCGTGGCAGCCATCGCCTGGCTGCGCTGGCCGCTGCCGGTCGTCATGGTTGCCGGCCTGTTGCTTGCCGGCGGCGTCGCCTGGTGGCGTTTGGGGCGTCAATGAGCCTCGTCGCCCAACTGTTCAGCGAATTCGCGCTGCTTTCCTTCGTTGCCTTCGGCGGCGCGACGGCGCTGTTGCCGGAAATGCACCGCGTTGTCGTCGACAACCATCACTGGCTCGACGACACGACCTTCACCCATCTCTATGCCATCGCCCAGGCGGCGCCCGGGCCGAACGTGCTGGTTGTCACGCTGATCGGCTGGGAGGTGGCCGGCCTCGCCGGTGCGCTGGCGGCGACGCTGGCCATGACGCTGCCGATGAGCATCGTCATCTACCTTCTGATCGACCGCTGGGAAAGCTTCGCCGGCAAGCGCTGGCAGAAGGCGATCAGTCTCGGCGTCGCGCCGCTCGCGGTCGGCCTGATTTTCTCCGGCGCAACGCTGATCGCCCAATCGGCCGAACTGGGCCGGGCGGCATGGGGGCTGGTCGCGTTGACGGTAGCCATTAATCTGCGGAGCGGCCTGCATCCGCTATGGTTGATCACCGCCGGTGCCGCCTTGGGCTTACTCGGGGTCATCTGATTTTTGCCCTTTTGAAGGTGTTGACCGCAACGATTTACGCTACAAGCGTTGGACTGGATTCGACCCATACTCGCCCCACGGGTTGCTCCAAAGCGGCCGTAGGGTGAGGTGCCTGTCGCTTCCACAAACCGGCCGTTGGGCAACTCGTGCACCCGGCCCAGACTGTGTAAAAATGCAGGCTACGTTTTTAGAAGTGGGAGTGCAGCCGAGAAATTGTTGCCATTATCTGTGTATGGTGGGAATTCTGTGCCAATAACTGCTTTTAATCTAAGTTACGGTGGGGAAATCTTCCGCAGAAGCCGATTTTTTTGGGTTTTTACACAACCTCGGCCAGGAGCGGACAGTTGAGAATTTCCTCCCATTGCAGCCATTCACAACCACTAATCCTCTGCGAATTCGTCATTGTCATTGCGTCCGTATTATCATTGAAGATGCGGACAGGCAAACGCGGAACAACCATCACAGAACAAGCAGTTGCCGCTCCTTGGCATATTCTGCCAATTTCAATAGTACAGACCGGCTGGTCTGGTGAATAACTGTTAAGGAGACGCTGATTTATTCCAGAATTGTCATTCCGGCGAAGGGCGGAATCTAGAAAAATCAACGACTTGGACACTGGCCTTCACCGGGGTGACGAATAAATCAGCGCTTCCTTAATGTTCCTGCTGCCCGGCCGCCCGAACAAATTGACGGATAGATTGGCGCGAACCGTTGTCCAACTTGGCGACCCATCCGGATGCAATTTGACTACTGCAGGAATGGGGGGAAACCCGCGGCCACCCTTGGGAGAACAGCATGCGCGCTATCTTCATCAGTTACCGCCGGGACGATTCGGAAGGTCAGGCCGGCCGCCTTTACGACGATCTGAGCCGGCATTTCGGCGATGACGCGGTGTTCATGGACGTGGCGGCGATCGAGCCGGGGCGGGATTTTCGCCGGGTCATCGACGACCACGTGGCTTCCTGCGGCGTGCTGCTGGCGATCATTGGCAAATCCTGGCTGAGCGGGAAGAACGAAGCGGGAGCGCGGCGGCTCGACGACCCTATGGATTTCGTGCGCCTGGAAACCGCCTCTGCGCTGAAGCGCGACATTCCCGTCGTTCCCGTCCTGGTCCACGGCGCCAAGATGCCGCAGGCCGAAGACCTACCCGAGGACCTGCAAGCGCTGGCCTTCCGCAACGCCGTCGAATTGACACACGCCCGCTGGGATTCCGATGTCCAGGTGCTGGTCAAGGCGTTACAGGCCTATGTCCAGCCGCAGGAGCGTCCCGCTGTGCCCCCGGTCCCGCTGGTGCCGCCGCCGGGATCGGGGAGCGGAAAGATGGCCGGAACCATCGGGGCGATCGCTCTGGTCGGGGTGGCGCTGGCGGCCGGCGGCTACCTGTGGCATCAGCAGTCTGCCGAAGCCGAGGCGGCGCGGGCGGCCGCCGAAGCCCAAGCCCAGCAGGTGGAGGCGGCCAGCAAGGACCGGGAAGCCCAGGCCCTGGCCGAGGCGGCTGGCGCGGCTCGCGCCCAGGCCGTTGCCGAGATGGAAGCGAAGCAGGCGGAGGAGACGGCCAGGAAAGACAAGGAAATGCAGGCGGCGGAGGCGAGGCAACAGGCCGAGACGGCAAGGAAAGACAGGGAAGACAGGGAAGCCCAGGCGGTAGAAGCCGCCGCCAGCCGAGCCCGGGCCGCCGCCGAGACGGAAGCGAGGCAGCGCCAGGAGGCCGATCGTGTCAGCGCTCTGCAGGCCAAGGAACAGGCCCTAGCCGCCGAGCGTGCCACCATGGAGCGCACTCGGACGGAGCGCCCGGACCCCAGGGCCCGCTGGAAGATTGGCAATTTCCCCCCGCCCAATGCGGGATACCTGCTGTACACCATCACCTCGCGCGGCGATCCAGCCTGCGTTTCCTACGATGGCGCCTCTTGTCTGTGGGGTACCACCATCAATCAGATCGATTTCTCGAAACTCAAACCGCTGGTCTGCGGCAACCCCCACAAGGCCCGGTGGGGCGTCACCGGTTACGAGGACCCGAAGCACTGGTGCAGTCTGGCGCGCGGAGGCTAGTTCGGAGCCCAACGAGACAAGAGGGTGCGGTTTCTTTGGTAGGCCGCTAAGGATAGGGAATTCAAGGCCACTTTTGCAGTATTTCGTGCGTATCAGTCATATTCGTTCTGGGAATTCTTGTCGGAGGAACCGGAAAACCCGCCTCTGCATGCGCGTTGTCCGTGTCTGAGGCCACCTGGGCGGCGGAAGTTTACCGCTCGGGTGGCCTCAGGCACGAGTCGCCCCCGACGAGCGGCGTGTGTTCGTCTGTCTTACCACGCGATGCGCTGATCGAACTCGTAGTCCGTCGCCGGCTGCGCCTGCGGATCGATGGCCCGAGGCCACCCCGTCTCGCCAGGCCGGCAACCCGGCATTTCCCACAGCGGCGCCCCGCGCTGGCTTGAGCGCTGGTGGCGAGGTCGGTACGCCCGGATGGCAGAGAATCTCCCGGATCGCCGGCCCCTCGGTCATGAAGGCGATGATCTTTATCTCGCCGCCGCCACACTGCGGGCACAACAGGAGCAACACCTCGTAGATGCGGGCCAGCAACAGCGCCAAGACATAGCGCGCCGCTTTGCGATGCGGCAGTTCAGCCGCGTCTGTGGTCGCCCCGTCCGTCTTGGCGGGTGTATTCGGGTCGGTGGCTGTGACACCCGGCATCTGCTACGGGCTGCGCCAACACAGTGACGGCGGCCCGTAGCGGCGAGTTCGGCGCCAGCACACCGACGTAGCGATGACGATGCCTTCGCGGGGGCGGAATCAGCGGTGCGAGACGATCGAGCAGTTGTATCGGGGTCAGCATCAGGCTGACACTGCCGCCCGGGCCGGGCTTCACGCTTTCATAGACCAGATGCTCGGTGTCGATTTCACGCAAGCGTTCCGGTGCAAAGGCCGGTCGGGCGCAATACCGCAGCAGACGCTCCAGACCATCGCGCTCGTGCGCCTCGATGCGCACCTCGGCGGACGATCGTCAGCCCCGCCGTCTTCTTCGCTTCGTTGAGCCGGTGGCCCCACTGTTAACCGCGCAGGCGAGCGTGCCGTCTAACGTCAGCCGTGTCCGTGTTTGCCACGAACTCGACAAACTCAGTACGTGCTGGAGCGAGCGACACCGGGACGAATATCGGGATTCTTCGCGTCGCCGCAATTTGGCCCGCTAACGCGAACTTCCTTCGTCTGGCCAGGGGCAAGGGCGACATCGGTACTACCCCACAGCGTGTTCTGAGCGCAGTTCGCCGAGCGCGCCGTCCCCACCCATTGCCGAGCACCCGCATTTCGGACCTCATAGATGGCATCCACCGTTTTGCCGGGGCCGCTGTTCGCCGGGTCCCAGCCCACGCGATAGCGATACTCGACGCCCGCGGCGCGACCCCAACCGGACCAGTCGGTCATGCGGTAGCCACCAGCAGGTGACGGGGGCGTCACCGGAGCGGTCTGAACTGAGCGCTCACGGAGAGCAAGATTGCACCAGTGATTAGGATCTTCAAAACCAGTAACACCATACAACTTGCGGTGCCCTGCGCCGCAGACCAGTGGTCTAACTCGGCTAAAATCAATGTCGCGCATCGATTGGCCCCACAAGCAATTCGCTCCGTCGTAGGACGCACATGCGGGGTTTCCATCGCTCGTAATGGTGAAGACAAGCCGCCCACCGTTTGGTGGTGGGAATGTATCTTCCTTCCAGCGCTCGGTTGCCCAGGCCTCGGCGCCCATGTAATAGGGTGAGGACGTGATGAACAGGGCAATACCAATCAGCTTGATGGGTTTCATGGGCCGACTCCTCTCTCGATTTCTTGGCCCTAGGCTCCTTTGAGACGAACGCGGAGCAAACATAAGACTACAGCAATCATTTGAGTTGAAACTGCAACCATATGACCCACTTCAAGCGTAAGAGTTCAGATCACACGGCTGCAAAACTTCGGTGATAAGGATAGGAAATTCAAGGCCACTTTTTACCGTCGTACTATGTCTTGCGATTCAGTCGTGGTCAATCTTGAAGGTGGTGCTGAAGGCAATCCTCTTGACTTAGCGGTCTGTCATCTAATTTTGGCAACTTTGCCATCTGGCCGCGCCAAGATATAATCGAGCATGTAACCAATTGATATAAATAGGCGTTATATGACGGCCTAAATATGCCAATATCGTTTCACGGCTAACGGACTACATTCATGGCGCCAATTTCCTTGCCGCCGCCCGCCGCGAGCCTCGGTTTTTCACCCGAAACCGTGAATTGCCATTCACGAATCTGATCGCTTTCCTGCTCACCGGCATTCGCGGCGCAGTTCAGGCGGAGCTTGATTCCTTCTTTGCCCTGCTTGCCGGAAGAACCCGCCTTTGTCGGGCGATCACGGCCAGTGCCTTCTCAAAGGCGCGCAGCCATCTGGTCGCCAATCTCTTTGAGCCGCTCAATACAGAATTGCTGCGCCTGGTCGATGAGGTCGTTCCGCAGCAGCCGGACTGGCAAGGCTTGCGGGTCTTGGCGGCGGATGCATCGAAGGTACGTCTGACCTTGCTTGACCTGGAAGGGCGCCGCCATATTCGAGAAGCGGCCATCTTCGGTTTGTTTCGGCCAGGGATCGAATTGTTCGACTCGCTGATTTTGCACAGTTCGCTGGTCGGCGAACGTCAGATGTTGTTTGAGCGGCTTGACCGACTCGGTGCTCAGGACATGCTGGTGCTTGATCGCGGGTATCCGGGTGCCTGGTTGGTCGCGGCGCTGTTGCATCGAGGTATCCCCTTTTGCATACGCTGTGATTCGTCCGCTTCCTTTTCTGCCATCACCCAGTTCATGCGATCCGGAGAAGATGAGGCGCAGGTGACATTGCCGCCACCGCATCGTCAGGATGCCATTGATTACGAGTGTCCGCGTCTGCCTTCTATGGTTCGCCTGATTCGTCAGGTGACGCCGACTGGCAAGGTACGGGTCTTGATGACCTCCTTGCTTGATACCGCGCGGTATCCGGCCACAAGCTTCTCAGCCCTTTATCACAGCCGTTGGCGTATCGAGGAGGCGTTCAAGCGCATCAAACACCGGCTCAATCTGGAGCACACGTCCGGCCTGACTTGGCTGGCCGCCTGCCAGGATGTTGGGGCCAAGATGGTGTGTGACAATCTCAATGCCCTGGCCACCTACCTGGCTGCGGAAGAGCGGCTGCCCAGCGATTCGCCATGGCGAGTGAATCGGACGATGGCCTTCAATACCGTACGTCGTATCTTGCCCCGAGTCTTGGCGGGTGTGCAGCAAATCACCACCCGAGTTACCAAGGAAATCTTCTCGGAAATCGTCAAAAACCTTCAGAAATTTATCCCTGATCGTGCTCGACCTCGGCCAAACCAGCGAAAGCCTCACCTGTCCTTTGCTTACAAACCCGCCGTATGACTATGGACTAAGTTGAGAGGATTGGTGCTGAAGGAGCCTGAAAAACCCGCTCCGCCATGCCCGTTGTCTATGCCAGTGGCCAGTTGGAGGAAGAAAGTAATCTGTTTGCGACGGTTGGCTTCGGCATGAGATACCGGCCATTCAGCGGTGAAAATTTCGTGCTTGTCGAGTGTCTCTTCATGCCCGGCACAGCCTGCCACCGGAATCAGATTCTACCCTCTGGAACAGCGGCGGCGCTCGGTAAGCCGCCGCTTAGAACCACACCATTTCAATCGCACCAATGACGGCTATCGCTGCACTGCCGCCGTTCAGACGAAGAAAACTGGTAGCGCCGGTTGAACGGCCGTAATAGAGAAAAATCCTGAGCGTCCGCTGATGGCCGGTGGACTAAACCGCTCGCGCGGTAGAGGCTGCGCATAAGCTGCTGAGTATCTTTGAGATTAGCGTGCTGTTTCCTATGTTGAGAACTGAGGCAATCCGCCTCGTTACTCGACAGGAGCAGCGCCATGACCATCACGACCCAAAGCATCAGCCCGTTGCGTCAACGCATGATCGACGACATGCGGATACGCAAGCTATGCGACAAGACCCAGACTCACTATATTCGCGCCGTTCGGCAATTCGCCGGTTTCCTGGGTCGCTCGCCGGACACCGCGACCATCGAAGACCTGCGACGCTACCAGTTGCACCTCGTTGATCACGGCATATCGCCCGTTTCGCTCAATGCCGCAATCACCGGGCTGAAATTCTTCTTTGACGTGACGCTCGACCATGTGGCGTTGATGGCCAAAATGCAACCTGTGCGAGTCCCGCGCACGTTACCGGTGATCCTGAGCCGCGAAGGAGTGTCGCGCCTGATTGTTGCTGCCGGCAACCTGAAGCACCAGAGCGCGCTCTCCATTGCCTACGGGGCCGGATTGCGCGCCAGCGAGGTGATTTCCCTCAAGGTCGGTGACATCGACAGCCAGCGCATGACACTGCGGGTTGAACAAGGCCAAGGCCAACAAGATCGCTACGTCATGCTCTCACCCGTTCTGCTCGAACGCCTGCGGGTCTGGTGGCGCGTCGCCCGTGCGCAGGGCAAGATGCTTGATGGTGGTTGGCTATTTCCCGACCTGAACCCGATCGATTCGCTCAGCACCCGCCAACTCAACCGCGCCATCCATGCCGCGGCGATGGCCGCCCGGATCGACAAGCGCATCTCGATGCACACCCTGCGTCACAGTTTCGCCACCCACCTGCTGGAACAGAAAGTGGATATCCGCGTGATCCAGGTTCTGCTCGAGCATAAGAAACTCGACACCACCGCGCTGTACACCCAGGTCGCCACCGACATCCTGCGCGAAGTGGTCAGCCCGCTGGAGAATCTGAACCCCGTATAGCTTGTCGCCATGGGGCGTTCTGCCCTCGAGGTCGCGGACATCTTCCGGACCCATGGGCCGGCTTGGCGCCAAACGCAGCAGGCTCACCTGAGTCTGGGGCAACTCAAGGTCATGTCGGCCATCGAGCAGTGCCGCAGCGCGGCACTGGGGGGCATGTGTTGCATTGCAATGCTTGCGACCATACAGAGATTGCCTACGCCCCGAAGGAAGTCCCCTTGGGGGACAACTCCTGTCGCAACCGGCATTGCCCGAAGTGCCAGGCCAGTGCGGCGCAACGCTGGCTTGCTGCTGGTGGATTACTACCACGTGGTATTTACCTTGCCGGCGCCGATCAGTGCCATTGCGTACACCAACAAGGCCGTCATTTATCGTCTGTTGTTCGAGGTGGCGGCAGAGACGTTGAGTACCATTGCCGCTGATCCCAAGCATCTGGGCGCGCAAATCGGCGCCACGCTGGTGTTGCATACCTGGGGATCGGCATTGACCCATCATCCCCACGTCCATGGCATTGTCCCGGGCGGTGGCCTGTCCCCCGACGGGTCGCGTTGGATTGCCTGCAAGCCAGGGTTCTTCCTGCCCGTTCGCGTCCCCTCCCGCTTGTTCCGGCGGCGGTGCTGGCTTATCTGGCGCGCTATACCCATCGGGTGGCGATCTCGAATCAACGACTGGTGGCCATGGACGACCGTGGCATTACCTTTCGCCGGAAGGATTACCGGGCCAATCGCCAAACCCGTTACAAGACCATGACGCTTAATCCGGGCGAGTTCATGGGCCGTTTCCTGCTGCATGTCCTGCCCAGTGGATTTCACCGGATCCACCACTATGGGTTGATCGCCAATGCCGGACGCCGGGAGAATCTGGCGCGGGTCCGCGAACTGTTGCAGGTGGCGCCCGCGGGCGTTGCAGCAACCGAGGATGCGCCGGCACCAACGGATATCAAGCAACCTACGTTCATCTGTCCTGACTGTGTGGCAGCGATGGTCGTCATCGAGACTTTCGGGCGCGGGCAGCCGATCCGCGCACCACCACTGCAACGCGTCGCACGATGAGCGCATCGCTCTCTCAATATCTCAACTGTCCGTCATCACTGCCGCCAATAGTGACGATACGGGAAGCGATTGCCTGGCGCTACGGAAATGCCCATTCTGGCAGGGTGCGACACCCAAAAACCTGGCCTATCCCCTCAGAGGCCGGTCGATTGAACGCGGCCGTCACCTCGCTGACCGGCTTCATCCTCGTCTCAGTCGGCAATCCGGGCAGTCAAATCCCCATAGCCCGTCGCCTTTCCTGATATCGCCGTCGTGCTCCCCGCGGTTTCCTCCCCCGGCGCTTGTCTGACGCCAGCCCAATGAGCGGCTCCCGTTCCCAGCAGCCATGCCGGTCAGGGCTGGCATCTGACAACCCTTAACAAAAGCGGCGGTCGATTCGCTCAAGCAGCCATCTTGTATTACGGACATGCGGAGCGATGATGCTCAAATGAACAGATTCCGGGCGACGTGCTTGTGGCGTCAGCCGAGAATGTCGCGCAGGGCCTCGGTCAGCGCCTTGCATTCCACTACGGTTCCGACCGTGATGCGCAGGAACTGGTCGATGCGCGGCAGCTTGAAGTGGCGGACGATAATGCCTTGTTCGCGCAGCGCCTGCGCCAGTTGCGCCGCATCGCGTTGCGGGTGGCGGGCGAAGATGAAATTGGCGGCGGAGGGCAGGACGTCGAAGCCGCGCGCCGCGAGTTCTCCGATCAGTTTTTCGCGGGTGGCGATGACCGCCTGTCGGGTTTGCTCGAAATGTGCGGTGTCTTCCAGCGCGGCGACGGCGCCGACAATGGCCAGGCGGTCGAGCGGGTAGGAGTTGAAGCTGTTTTTGACCCGCTCCAAGCCTGCGATCAGGTCCGGATGGCCGACCGCGAAGCCGACGCGCAGGCCGGCCAGCGAACGTGATTTGGACAGCGTGTGCACGACCAGCAGATTGTCGTTGCGGTCGACCAGCGAAATGGCCGAAATTCCGCCGAAATCGACATAGGCTTCATCGACGACGACGAGCGAATTGGGATTGGCCTTGAGGATTTGCTCGATGGCATCGAGCGCCAGTAGGCGGCCGGTCGGTGCGTTCGGGTTGGGGAAGATGATGCCGCCGTTCGGTCGGCCACAATAGTCTGCCGGATCGATGCTGAAATCCTCGGCCAGTGGCACGGTGGCGTAGTCGATGCCGTAGAGTCCACAATAGACCGGGTAGAAGCTGTAGGTTATGTCCGGGAAGAGGATCGGCCGCTCGTGCTTGAGTAGCGCCATGAAGACGTGGGCCAGCACTTCGTCCGAGCCGTTGCCGACGAAGACCTGTCGCGCCGTGATGCCGTGCGTCCGGGCAATGGCGGCCTTGAGCAGATCGGCGTTGGGGTCGGGATAGAGGCGCAGGCGCGCGGCATCGGCGCCGAGTTCGGCCTGAATCGCCGCCAGCACCCTGGGCGAGGGCGGGTAGGGGTTCTCGTTGGTATTGAGCTTGATCAGATTGACAAGCTTGGGCTGCTCGCCCGGCACATAGGGGGTGAGGGTGCCGACAACCCTGCTCCAGAAGCGACTCATGGGATTTTCACGGAAAGCCTAAACGGGGGCGAAATGGTATCATGCCCCTTCATTCCAAAGCTTCTTGCGGCCCCCGTCATGCGTCAAGCTGAAATCATCCGTAATACCCTGGAAACCCAGGTCACCGTGCGCGTCAATCTCGATGGTACTGGTCAGGGGAAATTTGCCACCGGCGTACCTTTTCTTGATCACATGCTCGACCAGATCGCACGTCATGGCCTGATCGACATCGATGTGCAGGCGGTTGGCGATCTCCATATCGATGCCCACCACACGGTCGAGGATGTCGGCATCACCATTGGCCAGGCGCTGGCCAGGGCCTGGGGCGACAAGAAGGGCCTGACCCGCTACGGCCACAGCTACGTGCCGCTGGACGAAGCACTGTCGCGCGTCGTCATCGATCTCTCGGGGCGGCCAGGGCTCGAATTCAACGTGCCGTTCACGCGGGCGATGATCGGCCAGTTCGACGTCGATCTGGTCAATGAATTCTTCCAGGGCCTGGTCAATCACGCCGGCATCACGCTGCACATCGACAACCTGCGCGGCGTCAATGCACACCACCAGGCGGAGACGGTGTTCAAGGCCTTCGGCCGCGCCCTGCGCATGGCGGCGACGCCCGATCCGCGCATGGCCGGTGCGATGCCGTCGACCAAGGGCACGCTGTGAGTGTTGGCAATACCGTTGCGGTTGTCGACTACGGCATGGGCAACCTGCGTTCGGTGTCGCAGGCGCTTCAACATGTTTCCGGCGGCAAGAAGGTCGTCGTCACCGCCGATCCGGCGATTGTTGAGGCAGCCGAGCGCGTGGTCTTTCCCGGCCAGGGCGCGATGCCCGACTGCATGCGCGAACTCGACGCCCGTGGCCTGCGCCCGGCGGTTCTGGCCGCGGCGCGCGACAAGCCCTTCCTCGGCATCTGCATCGGCCTGCAGATGCTGTTTGAGCACAGCGCCGAGGGCGATATCGCCGGTCTCGGCGTCTTCGCCGGCGACGTCAGGCGTTTTCCCGATGAAAAGATGGTCGACCGCAACGGTCAGCGCCTGAAAGTGCCGCACATGGGCTGGAATCGCGTGCAGCAGAAGGCGCATGCGCTGTGGGATGGCATCGCCGACGGCGCCCGCTTCTATTTCGTCCATAGCTATTGCGTGCAGCCGGCCGATCCGTCGGTGGTGACGGGCACGACCGAGTACGGTGTCCCCTTTACCTGTGCGGTGGGGCGGGATAATATCTTCGCCATTCAGTTCCATCCCGAGAAAAGTGCTCAGGACGGCCTGCAACTGCTGAAAAACTTTGTTGCCTGGCTGCCGTAAGACTGCGTCTGTCGAGTTTCCTCCTATCCAATTCCCATGCTGATTATTCCCGCCATCGATCTCAAGGACGGCCAGTGCGTCCGTCTTAAGCAGGGCCTGATGCACCAGGCCACCGTCTTTTCCGACAGTCCGGCCGAAATGGCCCGGCACTGGATTGATCAGGGCGCGCGCCGCCTGCATCTGGTCGATCTCAACGGCGCCTTTGCCGGCAAGCCGAAAAACGAACCGGCGATCAAGGCGATCCTGCGCGAAGTCGGCGACGACATTCCGGTGCAGCTCGGCGGCGGCATTCGCGACCTCGATACCATCGAGCGCTGCCTCGACGATGGCCTGACTTACGTCATCATCGGCACCGCGGCGGTCAAGAATCCCGGTTTCCTGCACGATGCCTGTACGGCCTTTCCGGGTCACATTGTCGTCGGTCTCGATGCCCGGGACGGCAGGGTGGCGACCGACGGCTGGTCCAAGCTGACCGGCCACGATGTCGTCGATCTCGGCAGGAAGTACGAGGATTACGGCGTCGAGGCCATCATCTATACCGACATCGGTCGTGACGGCATGCTGTCGGGCATCAACATCGACGCCACCCTGCGTCTGGCCCAAGCGCTGACCATTCCGGTCATCGCTTCCGGCGGCCTGTCCTCGCTCGACGAGATCCGCCAGCTCTGTGCGCTCGAAGCCGAGGGGATCTTCGCGACCATCGCCGGGCGCGCCCTCTACGACGGTTCGCTGGACTTCAAGGCCGTGCAGGAAGCCGCCGATGCCGGCAGCGCCTGATGCTCGCCAAGCGCATCATTCCCTGTCTCGATGTCACCGCCGGCCGCGTCGTCAAGGGCACCAACTTCGTCGACCTGCGTGATGCCGGCGACCCGATCGAAATTGCCCGCCGCTACGACGAGCAGGGGGCAGACGAAATTACCTTCCTCGACATCACCGCGTCGTCCGATCAGCGCGACATCATCCTGCACATCGTCGAGGCCTGCGCGGCGGAGGTCTTCATTCCGCTGACCGTCGGCGGCGGCGTGCGCAAGGTTGAGGATGTCCGCCGTCTGTTGAATGCCGGTGCCGACAAGGTGTCGATGAACACTGCCGCGGTGAACGACCCCGATCTGCTCTTCAACGCGTCAAGCAAGGTCGGTTCCCAGTGCATCGTCGTCGCCATCGACGCCAAGCAGATGGCGCCCGGCAAGTGGAATGTGTTCACGCATGGCGGGCGCAACGATATCGGAATCGATGCGGTCGACTGGGCAAAACGGGTGGAAATGCTCGGCGCCGGGGAAATCCTGTTGACCAGCATGGACCGCGACGGGACCAAGAACGGTTTTGATCTGGCGCTGACCCGCGCCGTCGCCGATGCCGTCAAGATTCCGATCATCGCCTCCGGCGGTGTCGGCAACCTGCAGCACCTCGTCGATGGCGTCAGCGAGGGGCGCGCCGATGCCGTGCTCGCCGCGTCGATCTTCCATTTTGGCGAATACACGGTACGCCAGGCCAAGGAATACATGGCGGCGCGCGGCATCGAAGTGCGCCTGTGAGCGATCTCGACCCCGCGCTGCCGTGGCTCGACGCGCTCAAGTGGGACGCCGACGGCATGATTCCGGCGATCGCCCAGGGCGAGAGCGGGCGGATCGTGATGTTCGCCTGGATGAATCGCGATTCGCTGCAGGAAACCGTGCGCAGCGGCAACGCGGTATACTGGTCGCGTTCACGGCAGCGTCTGTGGCGCAAGGGTGAGGAATCGGGCCACTTCCAGAAAGTGAAATCCATCCGCACCGATTGCGACGGCGACGTGCTGTTGCTGGCGATCGAGCAGGTGGGCGGGATCGCCTGCCACACCGGGCGCGCAAGCTGTTTTTTCAACGAGTTGCATGGGGAACGCTGGGTTCCCGTCGATCCGGTTCTAAAAGACCCTAAGGAAATCTACGCAAGATGAGCAAGTCAGAAGACACAGACAAGTCGGAACCCATTGAAAAGGTGGAGAAGATGGAAAAGATGGGTAAGTATGATGTCCTGCACCGTCTCTCCGAAACGCTTGCAGCCCGCCGCCACGCCGACCCGGAATCGTCGTACACGGCACAACTCTTCGCCAACGGTCCCGATTCCATCCTGAAAAAGATCGGTGAGGAATGCTTTGAGTTGATCATGGCCGGCAAGGAGGGCAAACGCCTGAAAATCGTCTGGGAATCGACCGACGTGGTCTACCATCTCATGGTGCTTCTCGCGTTCTACGGCTTGGGTGCCGATGACGTGTTGCAGGAACTGCGCCGCCGCGAAGGTATCTCCGGCATCGACGAGAAGAAGTCGCGAGGCACCGGCCACGATCACCATAAGAAGGCGAAGGACGGCCACAAGTGAACGACTGCATTTTCTGCAAGATCGTCGCTGGCAGCATTCCCTGCCAGAAGGTGTTCGAGGACGACGAAATCCTTGCCTTCAAGGATCTTTATCCGCAGCGCCCGGTCCACTTTCTGGTGATACCGAAAAGGCACATTACTTCGCTGGCGACGGCAACCGCGGACGATGTTCCGGTACTCGGCGCCATGCTGGCCAAGGCCAACGAAATCGCAGCGGCGCAGGGTAGCCCGGACGGCTTCCGCGTCATCATCAACAATGGGCGGGTGGGGAATCAGGAAGTGCCTCACCTGCACATGCATGTCGTGGGCGGACCGGATCCGGTTGGCCCCATGCTCAAACGCCTCTAGGAGACAGATATGGGTAGTTTTTCCATCTGGCACTGGTTGATCGTACTGGTTATTGTGATGCTGATCTTTGGCACCAAGAAACTGCGCAACGTCGGGCAGGATCTCGGCGGCGCGGTCAAGGGCTTCAAGGACGGCATGAAGGACGCCGCGGCGACCGACCAGCCGGCCGCCAGTGCACCGCCCGAGAAGGTCGGCGGGCAGACCATCGACGTCGAAGTGAAGGAAAAGACCCTGTCCTGATCGGCTTGCCGGCGTGGCGTGCCGCGTGAGCGGTTCCGCGTCCCGCGGTTGTCCAGCGGTCCACTCTCATGTTCGATATCGCGTTTTCCGAACTCATGATCATCGGCGTCGTCGCCCTGCTCGTCATCGGGCCGGAGAAGCTGCCCAAGGTGGCGCGCACGCTCGGCCATCTGCTCGGTCGTGCGCAACGCTATGTCAATGACGTCAAGTCTGACATCAGTCGCGAAATCCAGCTCGACGAACTGAAGAAGCTGCAGACCGAGGTCACCGAATCGGCACGCTCGATCGAAGATTCGGTACGCAAGGAATTCGACGACGCGCGCTCGGCCGTCGAAGTGCCGGCCCAGGCGGCGGCTGCCGAACTGGACGATGCAGCGAAGCAACTCGGTGAAGAAACCGCCGCGCCCGAACCGCCAGCCGCCGACCAGCCTGGCAAGCCTGCTGCCGACCCACCGGACAAGCCTGCCGCATGAGCGATCCAGTGCAGGATTCGCCGGACGAAACATCGTTCATGTCGCACCTCGTCGAACTGCGCGACCGCCTGTTGCGCAGCGTGATCGCGGTCGCGGTCATGCTCGGCATCCTGGCCATCTATCCGGGGCCGGCGGCCATCTACGACTTTCTCGCGGCGCCGCTCACCGCAGCCTTACCGCAAGGCACGAACATGATCGCGATCGGCGTCATCACGCCGTTCATGGTGCCGCTCAAGGTGACCGCCATGGTCGCCTTCGTCGCGGCCCTGCCGTTCATCCTCTACCAGGCCTGGGCTTTCATCGCGCCAGGGCTCTATGCGCACGAAAAGCGGCTTGGCATTCCGCTGATTATTTCGAGCACTCTCCTGTTCATGCTCGGCATCGCCTTCTGTTACTACTTCGTCTTCGGGCAGGTCTTCAGCTTCATTGCCAGCTTTGCGCCGAAAAGCATCACGCCGGCTCCTGATATCGAGGCCTACCTGTCGTTCGTGATGACCATGTTCCTCGCTTTCGGCGTCGCCTTCGAAGTTCCGGTGGCGCTCGTCGTGCTGGTCAAGATGGGCGTGGTGACAGTGGAAAAGCTGAAGGAGTGGCGTTCCTATTTCATCGTCGGCGCCTTCATCGTCGCCGCCGTGGTGACGCCACCCGATGTGGTATCGCAACTGGCGCTGGCGATCCCAATGTGCCTGCTTTACGAACTGGGCATCCTGGCGGCGCGTTTTGTCTCCAGACCGGCGCCAGCGGAGCCGGTTGCGGTCGACCCCGAATCCGGGGCAAAAATCGATACCGAGATGGACAGCGCGGAGGAGGAATTCCGCAAGCTCTCCGGCAAGTAGTCAGGCCGCTTTGCGCTCCGGTCCAGGTACCGTTTCACGCGTCTGCACCGGAACTCCTTCCTCGAACCACCACAGCGTCCCGGCCGGCATGGTTTCCCAGATTTCGTTGTCGGTCAGCGGCAGTGTGGCGATCACCGCGACGCGATCCTCGGGAGACGTCACGTCGCTGAAGTCGACAGTCACATCCTGGTCCTTCAGGTGGGCCTGGGCAAAGGGTGCCTGGCGAACGATGTAGGCGAGCTTGGTCGACGCATGCGCGAACAGCCAGTCGCCGTTGGAAAGGAGGAAGTTGAATTCGCCGTGGCAGGCAATTTCCAGCGTCAGTTCATGAATCGCGGCAAACAATTCGGCGCGCTCGGGCGGCGTGCTGGCGAAGCGCCGGCGCAGGCGCTGCAGCAGCCAGCAGAAGGCGCGCTCGCTGTCGGTCACCCCGACCGGTACGCAGTTGCCGTCGAGTTCGGGCGCGAAATCGAGCAGGTTGCCATTGTGGGCAAAGATCCAGTAGCGGCCCCACAGTTCGCGCATGAACGGGTGCGTGTTCTCGAGCCCGACGCCGCCCTGCGTTGCCTTGCGGATGTGGGCGATGACGTTCTTCGAGCGGATTGGATACTGGCGGACCAATTCGGCCACCGGCGAAGCGCAGGAAGGCTTGGGATCGAGGAAGACGCGCGTGCCCATCCCCTCGAAGAAGGCGATGCCCCAGCCGTCGGTATGGACATCGGTGGCGCCGCCACGCGCCTGAAAGCCGGTGAACGAAAAGCAGATGTCGGTCGGCACGTTGCAGTTCATGCCGAGTAACTGGCACATGGTTCAGTCCTGCTCGGTGTGCATTGTCGGCCGCTTGCCGATCCTGACCTGCGTTTCGAGGATGGTCTTGTCACGGCGCAGGCGGAGGGTCGAACGTTCGTCGGGCTTGAGCTCGGCGATCACGTCGAGCATGACCTGCGGATCCTTGACCGGCTTGTCGCCGACCGTCAGCAGCACGTCGCCGGGGCGGATGCCAGCGGCATCGGCCGGGCTGCCGCGGACGACGCCGGCAATCAGCGCCCCTTCGCTATCCGGCAGGCCGAAGGATTCGGCCAGTTCGGGAGTGATTTCCTGTGCCTCGACGCCTATCCAGCCGCGCGTCACGGCGCCATTCTGGATAATCTGCTCCATGATGTTCCTGGCGCTGGAAACGGGAATCGCGAAGCCGATTCCGCTCGAGCCGCCGCTGCGCGAGTACATGGCCGTATTGATGCCGACCAGGTGGCCGTTGATGTCGACCAGCGCGCCGCCCGAGTTGCCCGGGTTGATCGCGGCATCGGTCTGGATGAAGTTCTCGAAGGTGTTGATCCCGAGATGCGAGCGGCCGAGCGCCGAGACGATCCCCATGGTCACCGTCTGGCCGACACCGAACGGGTTGCCAATGGCCAGCACGACATCGCCGACGCGCAGGGTTTCCATCTGGCCGAAGGTGATCGCCGGCAGCTTGTCGGCCTTGATCTGCAGCACGGCGAGGTCGGACTCGGGATCGCTGCCGATGACCGTCGCCTTGTGGGTGTGGCCGTCGTTCAGCGAAACCTGAATGTCCCTGGCGGCCTCGACGACGTGGAAGTTGGTCAGGATGTAGCCGTCGGCACTGACCAGGACCCCCGATCCGAGACCTGAATTCGGCTGTGGCGGAAGGTCGGGGTTTTCGCCGAAGAAGTGACGGAAGGCGGGATCGTCGAGCAGCGGGTGGCGCTGCTTCCTGACCGCCTGCGTCGTGTAGATGTGAACTACCGCGGGCAGGGCTGCGCGCGCCGCCTCGCGATACGAAGCGGTTCCCCGGTTATCGTCGTCGGCTGGCGGTGTCGGCGCCTCGCGCACGGTGACCGGGCCTGGGCGGGAAGGCAGCCATTCCGGCTTCAGTGTGCTGGTCACGAAGAGAATGGCGACCGCAACCGTTACCGTTTGTGCAAAAATCAGCCACAACCTGCGCATGAAAGACCGTATCGATGAACCGGGAACAACTGGTGAAGTATCTGGATGAGCTGCTGCAGCCCGCGAAGTTTCGTGATTATTGCCCAAACGGACTGCAAGTGGAAGGACGCGCCGAGGTTGTGCGCATCGTCGCCGGCGTTACCGCCAGCCAGGCGTTGCTCGATATTGCCGTGGCGCGCGGAGCAGACGCCGTTCTCGTTCATCACGGTTACTTCTGGAAGGGTGAGGATGGCCGCATCATTGGCATCCGCCGGCAGCGCCTGAAAACCCTGCTCGCCAATGACATCAGCCTCCTCGCTTACCATCTGCCGCTCGATGCGCACCCCGATCTCGGCAACAATGCGCAGCTCGCGGCGCGCCTTGGCTGGTTGCCGGAAGGGCGCTTCGGCGACCAGGACATCGCCTGGCTCGGCAGCCTCGGCGCTCCGATCCCGGCAGGTCAACTGGCTGCGCGGATCGCCGAAGGTCTGGCGCGCGTGCCGCTGCTGATCGGCGATCCCGAGCGCCCGGTGCGCAGGATTGGCTGGTGTACGGGCGGCGCGCAGGATTACTTCGAACAGGCGATCGCACTTGGCGTCGATGCCTTCATTTCCGGAGAAATTTCCGAACAGACCGTTCATCTGGCACGCGAGAGCGGGGTGCCGTACCTGGCCTGCGGCCATCACGCGACCGAGCGCTACGGCGTCGCCGCGCTCGCCGGCCACCTCAACCGGCACTGCGGGTTGCAGTGCGAGTTCGTGGACCTCGACAACCCGGTCTAGACGATGCGCTCCAGGCCGTAAGCCGACTCGAGAATCAGCATGAGGAGGACGATTTCCTCGACCACCTCGAGCGGGAAGCCGCTACGCTGGCCCTCGCGGTTGTCGTGGACCAGCCGGTACAGATAGTCCAGACAGTTCTGGGTGCCCCACGTGGCCGTCAATCGCGTGATCACATGTTCATAATCTTCGAGCGATTTGAGTCCTGACGCCGGTATTTCCAGATCCTGCCACGCGGGCACCTGCAGGTTGAATTTCTTCCTGAGGGCAGGCAGCAGTTTCGTATAGTCGGCCCGCAACCCGCCGCGCCGATAGAGGTCGAGCAACATCAGCCAGGGCCGGGGATTGTCCGATGCGCTCTCCTCGATGTGGCGGGCAAGCGTTTCGGTTGCGCCCTGCAGGCGCCCGAAGGACAACATGATTTCGGCCAGCGCGATGGTGCTTTCATCCTGGTTATATTTGACGTCGACGGACTTGAGGTCGCCCGGTGGCCGCGAAAAGGCGTCTAGATGAAGGCCCGCCGCGGCGGCCCCCGCAGCCGCGCCGGCCGGTACGGCAACAGGCTCCGCCATCGGCGCCGGACCGGGTGCGGGCGTGGCCGGTCGCGGTGGCCTGGCGATGGCCAGCGGAACCTCATCCTCAGCCCGACGCTCGCGACGGCGCCCAAGGAAGTGGGCGAGTCCGAGCGCGATCAGACCGCCGGCCAGCGCGCTGAGCAGTACTTCCAGCCAGTTGCCGCTGGCTGCGGGCGGTAGCTCGGCAGGCTTGGCAATCGGGGCCGGCAGGCCGCCGCTGGCAGCCTCGGCGGCCTGCATCCTCTGCTGCAACACCAGTGCTTCGCTGGTCAGCGCGAGTGCCTTGTCGAGCGCTTCGATCTGCGTCGTGAGTGACTGGATCGTCGCTTGCACCTTCAGCATGCGCTCGTCGAGTTCTTCCCGGCTGCTCTTTGCAGACACGGCATTCTGCCCGGGCGCGATTTCGGCGGGCGGGGCGCCGAGCAGGACGCGATCGACTCCGCCTGCCTTGGGCGCGGCAACCGGCTTCACGATTCTGGACGGTGCCGGCGGCGGGGACGGTGGCGCAGGCGACTCCTCGCTGCGCAGCCGCGGGCGTGGCTCGGGCGGAGTGTCTCGCTCCGCTACGAGACGTTGTCTGACATCCGGTATCGCCACCGGCGTGCCATCGGCGAGACCGGGACGGCCGCTCAGCTTCGGGTTGGTGCGCTTGAGGGCGGCCAGCATCCGGCGTTGCTGCGCCAGATTGTCGGGGACCAGCGTTTCGGCGATGCTCTCGAGGGTATCGCCTTCGCTGGCGCGCCATTCCTGGCTGGCCGCGCCGCGGCCGCGCGTGCCGCCGACTGGCGCACCGAGGTCATTGCCCGGGGCAGGGGCGGGACTAGCGAGAACGAGGGGTTCGGGCGGCATCAGCACGTAGTCGCGCTGCAGATCGATGCCGCAAGCGGCGCGCACGCCGATTAGGAAGATCGGTTCGGAAACCGGTTTGCTTCCGGTAATCAGCAGGCGGTAGCGATCGCCCTCGCGCACCAGCTTGGTCCGCCCAGCGGAAATGACCGGTAGGTCGGATCCGCCCAGCGGCGCCAAGGTGAAACAACTCGCTTCGATGGTCTCGCCGGGTTCGGTGTTGATCGGCACCTCGGCGCGCAAGGGCTCTCCAACACGCGAGTGCAGGACGATGTCACCCAGCCCGATGGCCCAACTCTGGGTGGCTGACAGCAATGCCGCACTCAGGACGCTCAAACGCAATGTTCTCGAATTCACCATACCCTGCTTTCGATCACTGACCGTTATCCCAATAGCAATTTTACCAGTCGGCTGGCGCCAACATCATTAACTATTGCACACTGACGGTCAATTTCACTTCAACAGGAAGGGTTGCCATGGCCTTCGTCTTTCCCCCGCATCTCCCCGCGGCACTCCCGGTGACCGGCGGCACGGACTCTTTTCCGGTCCGTCGTGTCTATTGCGTCGGCCGCAACTATGCCGATCATGCCCGCGAGATGGGCGCCACCGATCAGGCCGATGGGCGTGAGCCGCCGTTTTTCTTCATGAAGCCGGGCGATGCCGTGGTCAGCGGTACGGGCGAGATCAGCATCGCCTACCCGCCGGCAACGAACAACCTGCACCACGAAGTCGAACTGATCGTCGCCCTCGGCTCCGGTGGTACGAACGTTACGGTCGACGCGGCAAATGCCCTGATTTTTGGCTACGCCGTCGGCCTCGACCTGACGCGCCGCGATATCCAGGCCCGGGCCAAGGAAAAGGGCCATCCGTGGGACATGGGCAAGGGCTTCGACCAGTCGGCGGTGGCCGGCACGATCCGGCCCGTCGCGCAGGCCGGGTTCCTGAAGCGCGGCCGCATCTGGCTCAAGGTCAATGGTGAAATCCGCCAGGATGGCGATCTGGCGGCGATGCTGTGGGAGGTGGGCGACATCATCGCCAATCTGTCGACGTTGGTGCGCCTCGAAGCCGGCGACCTGATCTACACCGGGACGCCGGCCGGAGTCGGGCCGTTGCTGCGCGGCGATGTGCTGGAAGGCGGTGTCGACGGCGTCGGCACGCTGCGCGCCCGGATCGTCTGAAGCCTACTTCGGGCGCCTGTCGATGACCCGCCGTGCCTTGCCGATCGAGCGCTCGATACCGCGGATCTCGACGATTTCGATGCGGGCGGTGATGCCGATGTAGGACTTGATGTGGTGCTGCAGGTCATGCGCCACGAATTCCTTCTCGGTGCCGCTCGCGAATTCAAACTCCGGCTTCAGTTCGACATTGACCTTCATCACGTCGAGGTGGCCGTCGCGGCTCACTTCCAGCATGTAGTGCGGCGACAGCTTGGGCTGCCTGAGAATCAGTTCCTCGATCTGCGACGGGAAGACATTGACGCCGCGGATGATCAGCATGTCGTCGGAGCGGCCGGTGATCTTGCCGATCCTGCGCATCGAGCGCGCGGTCGGCGGCAGCAAGCGGGTGAGGTCGCGGGTGCGGTAGCGGATCAGCGGCATCGCCTGCTTGGTCAGCGAGGTGAACACCAGTTCGCCCAGGCTGCCGTCGGGCAGGACTTCGCCGGTCGTGGCGTCGATGATCTCGGGGAAGAAATGATCCTCCCAAAGCACCGGGCCATCCTTGGCCTCGGCGCATTCGCAGGCGACGCCGGGGCCGATCACCTCGGACAGGCCGTAGAGATCGATGGCATCGATGCCGAAGGTGGTCTCGATCTCCGCGCGCATCGCGTCGGTCCACGGTTCGGCCCCGTGCATGCCGATGCGCAACGCGGTGCTTTTCGGGTCGATTCCCTGGCGGCGCAATTCGTCAGCCATGTTGAGCATGTACGATGGCGTGACCATGATGATGGTCGGCTTGAAGTCGCAGATCAGCTGCACCTGCTTCTCGGTCTGGCCGCCCGACATCGGGATCACCGTGCAGCCCAGCCGCTCGGCCCCGTAATGGGCGCCGAGGCCGCCGGTGAACAGCCCGTAGCCATAGGCAACGTGGGCGATGTCACCCTTGCGGCCGCCGCCGGCGTAGATCGAACGGGCCATCAGGTCGGCCCACATGTCGACGTCGGCCTGCGTGTAGCCGACCACCGTCGGCTTACCGGTCGTCCCGCTCGATGCATGGATGCGTACCACCTCCTCGCGCGGCACGGCAAACATTCCGTAAGGGTAGTTGTCACGCAGATCCTGCTTGTTGGTGAATGGGAAACGCGCGAGATCCGTCAGCGACCGGAAATCGTCTGGATGAACGCCGGCGGCGTCGAAGGCAGCCTTGTAGTGCGGCACGTTGCTGTAGACATGGCACAGCGTCCACTTGAGGCGCTCGGTCTGCAAGGCGACGATCTCGTCGCGACTGGCGGTTTCGATGGCGTGTAGGCCCTTGCTCATGGTCTGATTCCCTCCTGAACCGCGCATTTTCGCCCTGTTGGCGGAGGCGCTGCTTGAGCCAGATCAATTTGCCCTGTTTTTGCCGGTCGACCGCGCCCGTCCGCGAGCCATGCCATGGCCCGCAATCCCCCGATTGCATGGGCTGAATGGTCTCCATAATTATGAATTCCGGCAAACGACCATGGTGGCGGTTGTGATAGAATTTCAGGCTGAATCTCGGTATTTACCGGGTGGAAACGCAGGGATTTCAAGCGTGCCGCCCATCGCTCGCAACTCAACTAAACGCAAGGAAAGCGCATGAAAATTCACGAATATCAGGGTAAGCAAATCCTGAAGAAATTCGGCGTTACGGTTCCGCGCGGGATCCACTGCACGTCCGTCGATGACGCGGTCAAGGCAGCGGAAACCCTGGGCGGCAGTGTCTGGGTGGTCAAGGCCCAGATTCACGCCGGCGGCCGTGGCAAGGGCGGTGGCGTCAAGGTGGCGAAATCGCTAGAGCAAGTGCGCGAGTACGCGAACCAGATTCTCGGCATGCAACTGGTCACGCACCAGACCGGCCCGGCCGGTCAGAAGGTCCGTCACCTGCTGGTCGAGGAAGGCGCCGACATCCGCCACGAATATTACTGTGCCGCGCTGACCGATCGCGCCACGCAGTCGGTGGCGATGATGGCCTCGTCCGAAGGCGGCATGGACATCGAGGAAGTCGCCCACAAGACCCCGGAGAAGATTATCAAGGTCTTCATCAACCCGCTGGTCGGCATGACCGACGAGCAGGCGCAGACGCTGGCCAACGGTATCGGCGTTCCCGAGGCTTCCAGGGCGCAGGCGATGGATGTATTCAAGAAACTGTACACCTGCTACATGGAAACCGATGCCTCGCTGGCGGAAATCAACCCGCTGATCCTCGAGGGCAACGGCAACATCAAGGCGCTCGACGCCAAGTTCAACTTCGACTCCAATTCCCTCTACCGCCAGGAAGAAATCGTCGCCATGCGCGACCTCGACGAAGAGGACCCCGACGAACTGGAAGCCTCCCATTTCGACCTCTCGTACATCTCGCTCGACGGCAACATCGGTTGCCTGGTGAATGGTGCCGGTCTGGCGATGGCGACGATGGACACGATCAAGCTGTTCGGTGCCGAGCCGGCCAACTTCCTTGACGTCGGCGGCGGCGCGACGACCGAAAAAGTCACCGAAGCCTTCAAGATCATGCTCAAGAACCCCAAGGTCAAGGGCATTCTGGTCAACATCTTCGGCGGCATCATGCGCTGCGACACCATCGCCACCGGCGTCGTCGCCGCTGCCCGCGAAACCCACCTCAGCGTGCCGCTCGTCGTGCGCATGAAGGGTACCAACGAAGACATGGGCAAGCAGATTCTCAAGGATTCCGGCCTGCCCATCATTTCGGCCGATTCCATGGCCGATGCCGCCACCAAGATCGTCGCTGCGGTCCAGTAAGGAGCTATTGAATGTCCATTTACATCAACAAAGATTCGAAAATCATCACTCAGGGCATCACCGGCAAGACCGGGCAGTTCCATACGGAAAAGTGCCAGGAATACGCCAACGGCAAGAACTGCTTCGTCGCCGGCGTTAACCCCAAGAAGGCGGGTGAGTCGATCTTCGGCATCCCGATCTTCGGCTCCGTCAAGGAAGCCGCCGCCGAGACCGGCGCCACCGTGTCGGTCATCTACGTGCCGCCTCCGGGTGCCGCCGCCGCCATCTGGGAAGCCGTCGAGGCCGACCTCGACCTGGTTGTCTGCATCACCGAAGGCATCCCGGTTCGTGACATGCTGGTCGTGCGCAACAAGATGAAGGACAAGGAGGCCAGGGGCGGCAAGAAGACCCTGCTTCTCGGACCGAACTGCCCCGGCCTGATCACTCCGGATGAAGTCAAGATCGGCATCATGCCCGGCCACATCCACATGAAGGGGCGCATCGGCGTCGTTTCGCGCTCCGGCACGCTGACCTACGAAGCAGTCGGTCAGTTGACCGAACTTGGACTCGGCCAGTCATCCGCCGTCGGCATCGGTGGTGACCCGATCAACGGTCTCAAGCACATCGACGTCATGAGGGCGTTCAACGACGATCCGGATACCGACGCCGTCATCATGATCGGCGAAATCGGCGGTCCCGACGAAGCCGAAGCCGCGATCTGGTGCAAGGACAACATGAAGAAGCCGATCGTCGGCTTCATCGCCGGTGTCACCGCCCCGGCCGGCAAGCGCATGGGCCATGCCGGCGCGCTGATCTCGGGCGGCGCCGACACCGCCGACGCCAAGCTCGCCATCATGGAAGAGTGCGGCTTCACGGTGACGCGCAACCCGTCCGAAATGGCCCGGCTGCTCAAGGCCATGCTGTAGAATCCGGGCATTGCCCAATCCTGAAAGGCGGGCCCTGAGCCCGCCTTTTTTATCATGGAACTAGACCCCAGCTCGGCCGCTTTTTGGGTCGCCGTCGGCCAGATTATCCTGATCGACATCGTGCTGTCGGGCGACAACGCGGTGGTCATCGCGCTCGCCTGCCGCAACCTGTCGCCCGAGCAGCGCAAGACCGGCATCTTCTGGGGTGTCGCCGGGGCGATCAGCCTGCGCGTCGTGCTCACCGTGTTCGCCGCGCTGGTCATGAACCTGCCGTGGCTGAAGCTGGTCGGTGGTCTGCTGCTGGTGTGGATCGCTGTCAAGCTGATGCTGCCCGAAGATCAGGAGGGCCATGACATCAAGGCGTCGGCCAATCTGTGGGGCGCGGTCAAGACGATCGTCGTCGCCGATTTCGTCATGAGTCTCGACAACGTCATCGCCGTCGCCGGCGCCGCGCATGGCAGCCTGGTCCTGCTGCTGTTCGGGCTGGCGGTCAGCATTCCGTTGATCGTCTGGGCGAGCCAGCTGATCCTGCGCTGGATGGTGCGCTGGCCGTGGATCGTCCTGGTCGGCGCCGGCCTGCTCGGCTACGTGGCGGGGCAGATGATCTTCACCGATCCCGGCGTCGTCGGGCTGCTGCCGCCGCTGCCGGCGTGGGTGGCGAGGGCTGCCGGCGGCATCGGCGCGCTACTCGTCGTCATCGTTGGGCGCCGGATCGAGCAGCGCATTCTCGCCCGGCAGGATGTCACCATCGTCTGAGGAGTTGAAAGCATGGCGCTGTTTCTCGCGGAAAATGACGTAAAACAGGTGTTGACCGCAACAATGGCCCTTGAGGCCGTCGAGTCGGCGCATCGCGACCTGTCGCTGGGCCAGGCGCAGGACACGCCGCGCGCGCGCACCCGCCTGCCGCAGACGGTGCTGCACATCCTGCAGGGCGCCTTGCCGGCGCAGGGCGTCATCGGCTACAAGGCCTACACGACCAACCGTGGCGGCAACCGCTTTCTCGTTCATATGTTCGATGCGGCCAGCGGCAGCCTGCTGGCGGTCATTGAGGCCGACTACCTGGGCATGGTCCGCACCGGCGCGGCGAGCGGCGTTGCCGCGCGCTGGCTGGCGCGGCCGGACACTTCAGTGGCCGGCGTCTTCGGCGCCGGCTGGCAGGCCGAAGGCCACGTTCGCGGCATCTGCGCCGCCATGCCGCTGGAACTGGTCAAGGTATTCGGCCGCAACGCGGAGAGGCTGCAAACCTTCTGCGAGCGTCTGAGCAAGATGACCGGCGTTGCGGTGGTGCCGGCCGCCAGCGCCGAGGATACCGTGCGCGGCAGCGACCTGATCGGCACCGTGACGACGGCGAGCGAGCCGCTGTTCGATGCCGAATGGCTGGAGCCGGGAACGCACATCAACGCCGCCGGTTCCAACGCGCTGATCCGCCAGGAATTGCCGGAGGCCGCGCTCAGGCGCTGCGCCGTGGTCGCGGTCGATGCCGTGCCGACGGCGCTCGCCGAGGCCGGCGACCTGCTGCCGCTGCTCGAAAAGGGACGTCTGCACGCGCGTCAACTGGTCGAGCTCGGTGATGTCATCACCGGCAGGCACGTCGGGCGGACAGCGGCCGACCAGATTACCGTATTCGAATCGCAGGGCATGGCGATCCAGGACCTTGCCGTGGCGGCCCGGGTCGTCGCCGCGGCGCGGGAACGCGGTCTGGGTGTCGAATTGCCACTGCAGTGAGAGAAACCTCACAGATACATTGCGCGGAAGCGGGCACAATGGAGCGTCATATTGATGAATCCGTGGAAGCGATGACCCTTGGCAATGCTCTCGAGATGGCGGCATGCACCGATCGGGGAGAGGTACGTTCGCACAACGAGGATGCGCTGTTCGGCGACGCGGCGCTCGGCCTGGCGATTCTGGCCGACGGGATGGGCGGCTACAACGCCGGCGAGGTCGCCAGCAGCATGGCCACCGCATTGCTCTCCCGAAGCCTCATCGGCACGCTGGACGAGCGCGAGCCGCAACAGTTCGACGCCGACGGGCAGCGGGTTGCCCACCACCAGTTGCGCGAGCGGATCGAGCAGGCCAACGCCGAAATCTACTTCGCAGCCGAGAGTGATCCTCAGCTTTGCGGAATGGGCACGACGCTCGTCGTCGCCTGGTTTTACGACAACATGGTGACGCTCGCGCATCTCGGCGATTCGCGGGCTTACCGTTTGCGCGGAAATCTCTTCGAGTGTCTGACGCGTGACCATTCCCTCTTACAAGAACAGATCGACAGTGGCATCATTAGCGCTGAGGAGGCTCGCTTCTCGCCGGGCAAGAACCTGGTGACGCGTGCTTTGGGTGTGGATTTAACGGTCGAACCGGAAATCCGGGATTTTTCCGTGCTGCCTGGGGACATCTACCTGCTCTGTTCGGATGGCCTCAACAACATGGTGGGCGACGTTGAAATCGGGGCAACGGTGCGGGTGCTGGCTGGTGATCCGGTGGCTGCGGCGGAACGACTGGTGCAGATGGCAAACAACAATGGCGGACGTGACAACATTTCGGTAATTCTGGTGCGGGTGCGCGGGGAGTTTCCGGCGCGCGCCGGTTGGTTGCAATAACGGCGGCTAAGTATCGGCTAAGGCAGGGAAGGCAAGATGGCAAGACTGATCCTCTCGATGGATGGGCTGGTGCTCAAGGAGATTCCTCTCAACAAGGAACAACTGACAATCGGGCGCCGCCCGAATAATGACATCCAGATCGACAATCTGGCTATTTCCGGCGAGCATGCGCGGATCGTCACCATCCTCGACGATTCCTTCCTGGAGGATCTCAACAGCACCAACGGGACGCTGGTGAATGGCCAGCCCATTACCCGGCATGTCCTCAAGAACAACGACGCGATCGAACTCGGCAAGTACAAACTCAAGTTCATGTCCGAGGAGGCAGTCGGTGAATACGACAATACGGCCCAGTTGCGGGCGGCAGGGCTGTCGACCGAACCCGAGCCCGAACGCACCTTTGCCGATACGCAGATCATGATTCCCCGACCGGTGGCGCCGCCGCCGCCCATACCGAGGGTGACGATCCGCCTGCTCAACGGTCCGAATGCCGGGAAGGCGGTGGAACTGGCGAAGCTACTGACCACCCTCGGCAAGACCGGGGTTCAGGTTGCGGTCATTGCACGGCGTTCCGAAGGGGTTTTCCTCACCCATGTTGAGGGAGCGAAGTTTCCCACAGTCAACAACAGCGAAACCGGCGGCGAGGCTTTCATGCTGCGGAACAAGGATATTGTCGAGATCGCTGGCATCAGGATCGAACTCGGCATCAAGGCCTGATGCCATCACGGCGCAAGGCTTGACGGGATATCGAGCCCGTCTGCTTCCCGGGATTGCCCGAGTCGGGTTTTCGTCCAGGCACATTTGACCCATGCCGGATCACAGTTCCGGCACGAGATCGTGTGCCTGTTTCGCGCGCAGAGACCGCGCCGAAGCCGGGACAAAGTTGTACAATCGCAACGGGTTGTCGCCGGGGTGCGGGCAATATGCCGTGTTTCCGGAATGAATCCGGCGCCTGCGGAGCAACAGCCCGCACGAAGACCGGAACGAGGTCACGACTTTCGCAATCAAATGACGATGAAACTGAGAATCCTCGGCTGTAGCGGCGGCATCGGCGGCGAGCATCTGCGGACCACCTCTCTGCTCGTCGACGACGATGTCCTGATCGACGCCGGCACCGGCGTCGGGGATCTCCCCATCACCGATCTGGCGCGCATCGACCATGTCTTCCTGACCCACACCCATCTCGACCACATTGCCTGCCTGCCGCTGTTGATCGATTCGGTGGGCGACCGCCGCGACCAGCCGCTGACGGTCTATGGCACGCCGGCAGTGCTCGACATTCTCGGAAAGCACGTGTTCAACTGGCTGATCTGGCCAGATTTCGCCGAAGTCCCTTCGGCCGGCAATCCTTTTATGCGCTACCAGGCGGTCGAATTGCTGAAGCCGGTCACGCTCGGAGGGCGTAGCTTCACCCCGCTGCCGGTCGATCACACCGTTCCGGCGGTGGGTTACCGGCTGGACTCCGGCGCCGGCAGCCTGGTCTTTTCCGGGGATACCGGACCGTGTGATGCCTTCTGGCAGGCGGTCAACGCGATCGACAACCTGCGCCATCTGATCGTCGAATGCGCTTTCCCGGACCATCAGGGGCAGCTCGCCGTGCTCTCCAAGCATCTCTGTCCAGGTATGCTGGCATCGGAACTGGGCAAGCTCGAGCGGCAATGCGAGATACACATCACGCATCTCAAGCCCGGGCAGATGGAACTGACCATGGTCGAAATCGCAAGCCGGCTCGGTGAATTCGGTCCGCGGATGCTGCACAACAACCAGGTTTTGGAGTTTTGAAGCAGGGCGTGGGGAGTCTTGCTTCCCATCGCTCGGCAACAGACAGGAAATATTGTGGGAACGCTTGACGACCTCTTCCGTCGCTTCGAACACCTCAACGACATCGGGGCGTCGCTATCCAACGAGCGCGACCTCAACCGCCTGCTGGAGAAGATCACTCTCGCCGCCAAGGCCATCACCCGTGCCGATGGCGGCACCCTGTACCTGCTCTCCGAGGACAAGCGCCACCTGCATTTCGAGATCGTCCGCACCGACTCGCTCAGCATCGCCTTCGGCGGCACCAGCGGCAACCCGGTTTCCGGCAAGTTCCCCGATCTGCCGCTCTACCGTGACGACGGCTCGCCCAACGACGCGATGGTGGCAGCCTATGCGGCGATCTCCGGGAAGACGGTGAACATCGCCGACGCCTATGTCGCCAGGGGCTTTGATTTCTCCGGCACCCGCAAGTTCGACGAGCGCACCGGTTACCGCTCGCAATCCTTCCTCACCGTGCCGATGCGCAACCATGAGGGCGAGATCATCGGTGTGCTGCAACTGATCAATGCCCATATGCCGGAGCATGACGTCGTCGTGCCGTTTTCCGAAGCGGACCAGCGCCTCGCCGAGTCGCTCGCCTCCCAGGCCGCCATTGCGCTGACCAACCGGCAGCTGCTGCACCAGCTCGAAGTCCTGTTCGAATCTTTCATCCTGCTCATCAACTCGGCAATCGACGACAAGTCGCCCTATACCGGCGAGCATTGCCAGCGCGTCCCCGAACTGACGATGATGCTCGCCGAGGCCGCGCACGAAACCAGCGAAGGGCCGCTCGCGGATTTTCGCCTGACCGACCGCGACCGCTATGAACTGCGCATCGCCGCGCTGCTCCACGATTGCGGAAAGGTCACGACGCCTGTCCACGTGGTCGACAAGGCGACTAAGCTGCAAACCATCTTCGACCGCATCGGGCTCGTCGATACCCGTTTCGAGTTGTTGCGGCGCGATGCTGAGATACGCATGCTGCGGCAGATCGTCGCCGGAGTCACTCGCGAGCGGGCCGAAGCCGAGTTCCACGAATTCGTCGCCAACATGGAGGTCGACCGCAACTTCCTGCACCAGGCCAACGTCGGCAGCGAGCACATGAGCGACGACGACATCGACCGGGTCAGGGCGATTGCCGCCGGCTACCGCTGGCAGGAGGCATCCGGCGTCGAGGTCGATTTCCTCTCCGCCGACGAACTCGAGAACCTCATCATCCGCGCCGGCACGCTGACCCTGCAGGAACGCCACACCATCAACTACCATGTGACCGCGACGATCAGGATGCTCGAGCAACTGCCGTGGCCAAAGCATCTGAAGAACGTCCCCGAATATGCCGGTGGCCATCACGAACGGATGGATGGCAAGGGCTACCCGCGCGGGCTCAAGCGCGAGGAGATGAGCTGGCAGGCGCGGATGATTGGCGTCGCCGACATCTTCGAGGCGCTCACCGCGCGCGATCGCCCGTACAAGCAGGGCATGACCCTGGCGCAGGCCCTCGACATCCTCGAAAAATTCCGCCAGAACGGTCACATCGATCCCGATCTGCACGACGTTTTCATCAGCAGCGAGATCTACCGCAAGTACGCCGCCGAGTTCCTTGATGCGAAGCAGATGGATCGCTGAGGCTTACCAGATCGTCCTGGAGCGGAACGCCTCGAACGCAGTGTCGCGCGTGATTAGCGTGGCTGCCTCGAGGTCACTTTGGGCGGCCAGCATGCGGTCGAACGGATCGCGGTGGTCAATTGTATAGCTGCAAGCCTTTAACGCATGCAGATACGTTATTGGCAGATGTTCAAAACCATCCAGCTCGATAAGTTCATTGAAGCGTGGCACGATCGCGGTCGCAATTTCAAGCCTGCCGAGACGGTGTTTCGTGGCAATTTCCCACGCGCTGGCGGCGCTGACCAGAATCGTGCTGGATTCGTCGGCGATCAGTTCTCTGGCATGTGGAGAAAGCCGAGAGTCATCGGTCAGCCACCAGAGCAAGGCATGGGTATCGAGCAGGAATCTCATTTGCCTTCCCAGGCATCGAGTTCCTCAGCAGGCAAGGGTTCGAAAAAAGCATCGCCCACCCGGCCGGCGATTCGACCGGGCTGCCGCTTGCCGCTGGATGGCGCCAGCGGCATCAGTCGGGCATAGGGTTTGCCTGCCTTGGCCAATATAATCTCCTGCCCGGCATGGGCCTGCTCCAAAAGTCTGGAGAAATGGGTTTTTGCATCATGAACATTGACGGTCAGTGGCATGGATGAGCCTCGATCTGGTTGAGTTGCTGGACTAATTCCAATTAGCGTTCAAGATGATACTAATGCTAGAATATTCCCGAGTACAAGATACTTGGGATGCATTGACATGGCCAGACCGCGGCGAGTAGATCCGGAATTGGTGACACAGGCCCAAGCGGCCGTGAGAGACGCCGATAATGTTGAGGCCCTGCGCTGTGCGCAGGCGGTGCTGCTACCGGCGCTATTGGGAGCGACGCTGGAGCAGACCGCAGCGGTACTGGGCATAGGCCGAGCCACCGTGCCCAGGCTACAAGCGCGCATGCGCCGGCTGTTGGCCAAACCGGACGCAATCCGACCGAATTGGGGTGGTCGCCGGCGAGCTTCGCTGCCACTGGAAGAGGAGGATCGTTTCCTGGCCCCTTGGGTGCAGGCCTCCAGTGAAGGGGGAATCCTGGTCGTTTCGCCACTGCGTGCCGCGTTAGCGCAAAAGCTGGGACGTCCTGTGGCCGCCTCTGTCGTGTATCGCCTGTTGGCGCGGCACGGCTGGCGCAAGGTCGCACCCGACACCCGGCATCCGAAGAGTGATCCGCAGATACAGGAGGCGTGGAAAAAAAACTTCCCGAAACACTGGCAGCCCTCTTGAAACAGGAAGAGGTTCGGGGTCGCCGGGTGCGCCTGATGTTTCAGGACGAAGCGCGCTTTGGGCGTATGGTGCGGATTCGTCGCTGCTGGGCGCCCAGCCCAGCACGACCGGTGGTCTGCAACGGCTACGAGCGAGAGTTCGTCTACGTTTATGGCGCCCTCAGCCCCGTCGAAGGCGAGTTGGATTGGATGACCTGTCGGCAGATGAACACCGAACAGATGACGGCGTTCCTGGCCCGAGTCAGTACCGCGCATGAAAAGGAGTTCATGCTGATGGTCGTCGACGGCGCCAGCTCACACGTATCGAAGGATCTGCAAGTGCCAGAGAACATTCGTCTGCTGCGTCTGCCACCTTACGCGCCCGAACTCAACCCGCAGGAGCACGTCTGGGACGAGGTGCGGGAGAAGGAGTTTCCCAATCGTGTGT
This sequence comes from Candidatus Dechloromonas phosphoritropha, assembly GCA_016722705.1. NCBI lineage: Bacteria > Pseudomonadati > Pseudomonadota > Betaproteobacteria > Rhodocyclales > Azonexaceae > Dechloromonas > Candidatus Dechloromonas phosphoritropha. Next base: position 2,589,210 of record JADKGN010000004.1, read on the forward strand.
TTGCCGACCTCGGTAGTGTCATCCGCCAGTTGGAAGCAGGCCTTCCACGTCTGGCAGCAAATACCTCAGGGCTGCGCAGCCTGACCGCATGGCCATGGATTGTTAGTCTCAACTTGAACGCTACTTAGAATAAGTCTAGCATCGCCGAGTGCCAATGTGGTGGAACAAACTCGCGTCATAACGTCGTTGCGCTTCAGGGTTCAATCCGCCCTTCTATAGTTTGACGTAAAGGATGGTAAGCGCTACTGTGCAATCCTTACTTCATTACTTTGCGAAATGAGCATGCTTGCCAAGCGAACCAGTAAAAACCAGCTAACCCTCCCGAAAGCCATCGTTCAGGCGGTTGGCGAAGCCGAGTATTACGATGTGGCGACGGAAAATGGTTGCATAATTCTCAGGCCGGTGCGGGTACAACGCGCCGATGCCGTGCGCGCTAAACTCGCGGAGCTGGGCATCGACGCAACCGATGTAGAGGACGCGATCCGCTGGGCCCGGCAACATTCATGAGCGTTCCGCGCATCGTCATCGACACGAATTGTCTGGTTTCGGCGCTTATTTTTTCCTGGGGGAAACTGGCCTGGTTGCGCCAATCGTGGCAGTCTGGCCGCATCAAACCGTTGGTCAGTCGCCAAACGGCCAACGAACTGATCAGGGTGCTCGCCTACCCTAAGTTCAAGCTGGATAAAAAAGAGCGAGAGACGCTGCTGGCCGAGTTTCTGCCCTATGCGGAAACGGTGAATATCGCTACGCCACCCGTCGGCTTGCCGTCGATCCGGGATGAGGCCGACACGATGTTCCTGGCGCTGGCAGTCGTCGCTAGAGCAGATGCCGTGATCAGTGGCGATGGCGATATCTTGTCGGTCAGACACCAGTTCGAGAAACCACCGATCCTTACGCTTGCAGAGTTCGCCAGTTGGATCGAAGACATTTAGGTTGAGCCGGGCACACATTTTCATTCGCGAGTTCAACAGCGAAGCGCCGGCGATTTCGGCATATTTCAGAGGTTGACCGCAACAGGCGATATTTCGCCACAGGATTGACCAATTACGCCACCAGAAGGTGACAAATTTTGTCACATTGCGCTTGTCCAGCGACCGGCATGTTGCGCCGAAACCCACTGAAACAGGCAACCGACGGGAAGAGAGTGCTCATGCCATGGGGCTGGCACGCTTTGTGATAGAGTAAGTACAGCGGCTTTCCGCTTTCTAGCCAAAAAGGAGATTCAAATGAAACGTGTTCAACAGGGCTTTACCCTTATCGAACTGATGATCGTCGTGGCGATCATCGGCATTCTGGCCGCCATCGCACTCCCGGCATATCAGGACTACACCGTGCGTGCCAAGGTTTCGGAAGTTATGTTGGCTGCTTCGGGGATGAAGACTGACATTGCCGAGTTTTTTCAGACCAAGGGTTATATGCCTGCAGGCACATCGGTTACGGTTGGTACGGCTTCAAAGTTTGTTAAATCTGTCGTTTGGAATGGCACTGCAATTCAAGCGACGGCTCAGGGAGAACCAAAAATTCAAGGCAAGATTCTTCTGCTGACCGCTAAAACCAATGCTAACGGCACCAATCCAGGCATTGGTGTTGGTCAAATCGATTGGGTTTGCAGTTCGCCGGCTAACACAGGGATTGACAAGAGATATCTTCCGGCTGTTTGCAAGTAAATCGTAACTCAGTGTCACGAGGGGCGCCCAACTGGGCGCCCTTTTTTGTCTGGGAAATCAGGTGAAAGCTCTTATCAAGAATTACCCTTCCGCAGTCAGGTTCGTAATTGGATGTACCCTGCTTTTGCTAGGGGTCCTAATCTACTGGCCTGGCTTAAGTGGTGGTTTTTTCTTTGATGACTCGGTCAATATTCTTGAACCGGCAGGTGTTCAATTAAAAAGCATTTCCTACGAGTCGCTACTGAATGTATGGGAAAGCGGTACGGGTGGGCCCTTGCAGCGCCCGATCAGCATGTTGACCTTTGCCGCGAATTATTATTTCTCCGGATTCACCCCATTCTGGTTCAAACTGACCAATTTGCTCATTCACTGCGTGAATGGGATGCTGGTCTATTTCCTGGGCTTAATGTTGCTGCGGGCGACGAACCCATCGACGGACCGGTTGCTCAGTGTCCGACTGGTGGCGGCTGTAGTCGCCGCGCTGTGGGCGTTCAACCCGATTCAACTGACATCGGTGCTCTACGTTGTTCAGCGGATGACCAGCCTTTCTTCCATGTTGGTGCTGATGGCGCTGATCTTGCACATAGGGGCACGGCAACGGCAAGGCTCGTCTTGGGCGAATCTGGTCATCTATCTGGCGGCGTGGGGTGTGTTTCTGCCTTTGGCCGTACTGAGTAAGGAAACGGGTGTCTTGTTTCTCCTCTACGTGGCGACTTACGAGGGTCTGCTGCACAGAAATTTCGCCGGCGGCCTTGATCGCTTCGCGAAACTCTATCTTGTGCTGCTTGGGTTGGCCGGCATTGGACTTCTCCTTTATCTGGGTCTTGATCCCGGGCACGGTTTGTTGGGAGGGTATAGGGATAGAACCTTCACGTTTACCGAGCGAATATTGACCGAGTTCAGAATCATCTGGACTTACATTGGGCTGATTCTTGCGCCAAGTCTGCCGAACTTCGGCTTGTACCACGATGATTTTGTCGTTTCGACCGGGATATTTGAACCCATCGGCACCGCTTTTGCGATTCTTGGCCTGCTGATCTTGCTTGTGGTCGCATGGCTCGTGCGAACTCGGGCACCAATTGTCGCTTTCGGGATTTTCTGGTTTATTGTCGGCCATAGTTTGGAGTCGACAATTTTCCCGTTGGAACTGATGCATGAGCATCGCAATTATCTGCCAAGTTTTGGGATTATGCTTGTAATCGGGGCTGCTCTCATGTCGGAAAGAATGGCAGAGCCAAAATACAAGTTGCTGACGTCGGGTGGTGTTCTGGCACTCTTTTTTTATTTTGCGCTGATAACTCACTTGCGTGCCGATCTGTATGGTGATGATTTTCGCCGTACACAGATCGAAGCGGATTATCGTTCCGAATCGGTTCGATCGCAGTATGAAGCTGGAGCCTTGAGGGTCAATATGTATAACCAGCATCGCAGCCTGATCTTGGCCGGATTTGCAGACAAATACCTCAAGCGGGTGAACGAGCTTGATCCCAACTACAAATTGGGGCTGATCGGGATGTTGCAACTCGATTGCCTGTACGATAAATCTGCAAGAGTCGAAATCTATGAAGAACTGAAGCGCCGTCTGGAAGATAGCAAATGGATTCCATTTGACAGAACCGTAATGCATGGGATCGCCGAAATGGCCAACGAAGGATCGATTTGTCTTAGTCGCGAACAGGTGGATGAGTTGTTTAAGGCTGCCGTGGAGAATAGTTCTGCATCGCTTCAAGATCGTTCTGTCGTTATGTCCGACTACGCGCTTTATCTCTGGTTGGGGCAGAAGGATTACGTAGCCACCCGAAAAGTATTGATTCAGGCGGTCTCTGCAAATGAGAACGACGTTCTGAATAGGATTAACCTTTTGCAGCTATCAAGATTGCAGGAAGACAAAGATGGGATTTTGGCACTGATTGTAGACCTGAAAGGGAGGCATTTGTCGCGTCAGGATCGAGCACTGCTTGAGGATGTGATTCGTGAAATGAGCGCGCAAGGTGTCAATGGAAATGGCCATGACAAAAATTAGTGTAGTTCTGCCAGCCCGGAATGAATCTCCGTCTTTGAAGCTGGTTCTGCCAGCAATAAGGCGCCTGCTCCCCGAAGCTGAAATCATCGTTGTCAATGATGGTTCCGATGACGACACTGAATCCGTTGCGTTGCGCCTTGGGGCAAAGGTCGTGAGCAACTCATACTCGCAAGGCAATGGTGCCGCCATCAAGCTTGGTGCCCGAAGTGCTACCGGTGACATTCTGGTGTTTTTGGATGCGGACAGTCAGCATCGACCGGAAGAGATTCGAAAGCTGATCGACAAGCTGGAAAGCGGTCATGATATGACGGTTGGTGCGCGTGATGGTACTGGGCAAGCCAGCCGTCATCGTGGCCTGGCGAATGCCTTCTATAACCGTCTGGCGTCATGGATGGTTGGGCACGAGGTCAAGGATTTGACATCCGGCTTCCGCGCTGTCCGGCGCGACAAATTCCTGGAATTTCTCTACCTGCTTCCCAACGGGTTTTCCTACCCGACCACGATCACGATGGCCTTCTTCCGGGCGGGCTATTCCGTTGCATATGAGCCTGTCGAAGTGCAACCGCGCATGCAGGGAACTGTAAGCCACATCCGTTTGTGGCGTGACGGAATCCGTTTTTTGCTGATCATATTCAAAATCGGTACTTTGTATTCACCGTTGAAACTCTTTGCGCCGGTGGCGTTGGCCCATGCGCTGGTTGGCTTGGGATATTATGCCTTTACTTACATTGACCATGGGCGCCTGTCCTTGGCTACGATTTTCTTGTTGACTTCTTCCGTCACCATTTTTCTGATCGGCCTGGTTTCGGAACAAATAACACAACTAATGTATAAGTCACCCGAGAATAAATAATGCAATTATTAAAGTTGTTGATATTCAGGTTCCATCACTTGATCGAACCGCCTAATGAACCGTCATGGCTGCCCCGTTCCTATCTGATACTCGGCTGATAAATGGGAATCGTAAAAATCTCAAGGGGTCTTTTGTGGAGTTTTGCAGGGGCAGTTCTGCCGTTGCTCGCTGCTGGTTTTGCGATTCCACAACTTATCGATCTCTTGGGGGTTGCCAGATTCGGAATACTTTCACTGGCTTGGATATTTGTTGGCTATTTTAGTCTATTTGACCTCGGCCTAACTAGGGCCTTGATCCATTCGATAGCCCGGAGGATTGGCAGAGATGATGAGACCGAAATTCCATCGATTGTCTGGATGGGCTTGCTGGCTTTGGTCTCTCTAGGGAGCGTCAGCGCACTGCTGGTCTGGGGCCTTACTCCCTGGATAGTCGAAGGCAAGCTGGCAATTGCAAAACCACTTATTGAAGAAGCAAAAAGTTCATTTTATATCCTCGCCGCTTCAATCCCAGTTGTGGTTCTCTCAACTGCCTTGCGTAGCATTCTTGAGGCTCGACAAAGATTTGACGTTGTAAACATTATTAAGATCCCGCTCGGAATTTTGAGCTATCTTGGGCCACTAGCAGTCTTGCCACTTTCGAATACGCTCCCCGCCATGGTCTTGGTTCTATTAGTGACGCGTGTCTTGTTGTGTGTTGTCTATTTTTTTGTTTCCATGCGGTTGTACCCGGAATTAATTCAAAAAATTTGTTTTAAATTTGATTTTGCTCGCGAGTTGTTTTCATTCGGGGGGTGGATGGCGATTAGCAATTTGACCGGTCCATTGCTTCTCTATTTAGGTCGATTCTCTTTGGCCGTGATGATTTCTGCTGAGGCCGTAGCATATTTTTCAACTCCCTATGATGTAATTATCAATTTGTTGATTATCCCAGGGACCTTTGTTACTGTACTATTTCCGGTATTTACACAACAGTTCCCGAAAAACAAAATGCTGGTACGTCAGTATTACTGGCGCGCTAAGAAACAAATTTCTCTTATCATGTTTCCTCTACTAGTATCAGTTTACATCTTTTCGGAGCCGATGCTGACTTGGTGGATAAACGAAGATTTTTCTGTAAAAAGCCAAATGGTAGCAAAGTTGTTGGCGCTCGGAGTATTTATCAATTCCTTCGGCCATATATCGCAAGCATTAATACAGGCTTACGGGCGTCCGGATATTACGGCTAAACTCCATATTGTTGAGCTCATTGCATATATTCCCTATATGACATGGTTTATCGAAAGCTATGGAGTGGAGGGTGCTGCAACTGCTTGGGTTCTGCGTGTTTTTTTTAGTACAGTGCTACTTTGGATTTTTGCTGTTAAATGTCTGAATGGGTCAATTAAGAGTATGTATTGAGCCTCTTGCAAAAATATGCTTCCGTGAGGAATTTTTGCTTGGCGAAGGCGATAGAGGGGTGCATGGTCGGCCATTTCTGGCATGATGAGGTTCTCACGCCAACATCATAACGCCCACAAAGATGAATGCTAGCCGCCCCGAACTGATCATGCAACGCTGGAATGTGATTCAGCACGAGTTGCTGCCTGAATTGCGGGAACAGGTTGGAACGCTGACACCGAAGCTGGAGAAAGTCATTCACACCTTGGAATGGGTTCGGATCGAAGAATTCACGGTGTCGATCTGGCAGGGTGTTGGTCGCCCGCCGTGCCAGCGCGGCTGGCTGGCGAATGCCTTTGTCGCCAAGGCCGTGCTCGGTTTGACGACGACGGCCGGACTGATTGAGCGCCTGACGATAGATCGTGCGCTGCGGCGCATCTGCGGTTTTCCGCTGTGCAAGAAGTTGCCCTCCGAGTCCACGTTCTCGCGTGCCTTCGAAGAATTTGCCCAAGCGCGACTGGCGGAACGCGTCCATGAGGCTTTGATCAAGGATTATCTGAGTGACCAACTGATGGGTCACCTCAGTCGCGACGGTACGGCCATCATGGCGCGCGAACGCCCGGCCAAGAGCCCTCATGCAGCAGATGTTCCGACCGCGCAATCGGCCATGCAAACGCCCGCTGTGCCGGCACGAAAGCGAGGCCGCCCCCGGTGCAGCGAGGCGCGCCCACCGGCCAAAGCATCGCCCATTCAACGTCAGCGCCAGCCAAGCCTGGCACAAATGCTCGCCGAGATCCCGACGCGCTGCGACCACGGCACGAAGTGCAATGCCCAAGGCTACAAGATGGGCTGGAATGGCTACAAGCTGCACATTGATACCGCCGACTGCGGCGTGCCGATCTCTGTCCTGCTGTCTTCGGCGTCGATGCACGATAGCCGTGCAGCCATTCCTTTGTCGCTGATCAGCCAGACTCGCGTCACCCATCTTTACGATGTGATGGATGCCGCCTATTGCAGCCTGGAGTTGCACGATTATTGCCGCCGCTTGAACCATGTCCCTTTGATTGACCACAATCCGCGGGGTGGTCAGAAAGAGGAATTTGAGCCTGCCGATGCCATCCGTTATAACGAGCGCACGGTCGCTGAGCGAATCAACGGCCGACTCAAGGACGAGTTCGGTGCCAATGATGTCATGGTTAAAGGCCCGATCAAGGTCATGGGGCATCTGATGTTTGGTGTTCTGGCGCTGGCTGCCGATCAGTTGATGCGATTGCGACGATGAGCAAGTACCATCGGCCCTCTTTCCAGGAGATGCATTTGACGATGCAGGGCTGTGCTTTACTCAGGATCATGGAAAAAATGACTTACGGCTAGGCTCTGACTCAGTTTTTACCGGTGCGCAGCAAAAACCGCTTATTTAAAGCGAATGCTGCGGCGCAGCATGCTTTGATATTTGGTTTTGCAAGAGGCTCTATTGAGAGAAATCGATGCAGTCGAAAAAGTTTATAGATAATGAGTTGGTTATTGATGGTTCCTCTGTGTGGCTGTTACAAGGCCACGAGGGGTTTTCATACTCAGATGGTACGGAGTCAGAGCATTACCTTGAAGAGGTTTTAAGGGAGGCGGTAGACCTTTCCAGTAGTTCGGAGGAGCTAGAAGCCTCTATCAGAGACTGGATTAGTGAATATCATTTGTCATCCAAACGGGCTCAATTACTTTCTGGGTTTAATTTTGAGCGCTCAATGTCTGTGCTTGAAGTAGGGTGTGGGTGTGGTGCCATTACCCGCTTTCTTGGCGAGACATTCGAACAAGTTATTTCGATAGAGGGAAGTATAAGTCGTGCTCGAATAGCGAGGCTTCGGACACGAGATCTTGAATCGGTTTCGGTCGTATGCGGGCCGTTTCAGGAAATTAAGTTTTCCAAGAAGTTTGATATTGTGTTTTGTATAGGTGTCTACGAATATTCCGGTTCGTTTGTTGGGGGTCCCAATCCATACGATGCGGTACTTGCGTATTTAAATAGTATACTTGCACCGGGTGGCATATTGGTTCTCGCCATAGAAAACCAATTTGGTCTAAAATACTTTAACGGTGCTCAAGAGGATCATCTTGGTAAGAGATTTGTTGGATTGGAGGGATACCATCGTATCTCTGAGGGTGTGCGTACATTTGGTAAAACGGAGCTTGAGAATAATCTTAAAAAGCACTTTGAAAATGTTCAGTTCTACTACCCATTTCCGGATTATAAATTGCCGAGTTGCATAGTTAACGAGGAGTTTATGCTTTCAGGGAAGGCCGGAGAAATCATTTCCCAAGTTGAGTCGCGTAATGGCCCGTCAAATCAGAGTCTATGGGATGAATATTCAGTAATTCATGAACTTTCAAAAAATAAAGCTCTCGATTTCTTCTCCAATTCGTTCTTGGTTGTTGCTGGCAAGGGTAAGCCTGATCGTTTGCAGTTTGACCAGAGAGCGATCATGTTTTCGTCAGGGCGCAGGAAGTTGTTTTCAACGAAAACGAAGGTCCTGTTCACTTCAAATAAGAGCTCGGTCGTGTCCAAAACTTCTAGATGGTCAATTGGAGGCAATGAGCTTGAAAATCTTAAGATGGTTGACTGTGATTCTCCCTGGGTTGATCAAGCTTCCATATTTACCGCAATATCATTTCGAGCGCGTAGACAAGGTCTGTCGCTTGATGAGATATTTTCGCCATGCAAACCATGGCTTGAGTATCTCGAGAAGAATTTAATAATGATAAACGGAGCCAGAGTTTTAGATGGGGGGCATATAGACACGATATGGTCAAATGTCTATATGGTTGCGGAAGGGTGTATGGTAGTAGACAGGGAGTGGGTCTGGAAAGATCATGTTCCCTTGAATGTGGTGGTTATTAGAGCAATCTACCATTTCATCATGAAAGTTGACTCCTGGAGATATTGCGCTACTCCCTTGAGACAGAGATCAGGAATCCGCCTGATATCGGCAATTGGGCAGGCAGTTGGTGTGAAGTTGGATGCTGATGATTTTAAATTATTTGTTGAGATTGAATCGGATTTTCAATCGCTAGTTCGTGGCATAGCTAAGAGAAAAATTGAGATCAATATCCGTTGGTATTTATCCGATCGTGTAACATTTAACTATTCTAATAGAATGAAAGCTTATTGGCGCCACTTTTCTAATATTATTCGTAGAAAGTTATTTGGCTTGAGAGGGTTTTTGGCGTTAAATAAGCCATGACACGAGGCGCTTTGTTCATTTGAGATCAATATATTAATGATGAGTAGAGTTTTTGCTGTTGTCGTTACCTACTTCCATGAGAACAAGACGTTTGAGCCCTTGCTCAGGAGCCTGTTGGCACAGGTTACTCGTGTCATTGTGGTGGACAATACGCCGGGAGATGAGAACCCGTTGTTGGATACATTACTTGCGGCGCAGGGAACTCCAGAGCGTTGTCAACTTGTGCGGTTGAGAGAGAACTTGGGTATTGCACGCGCCATCAATGTTGGGCTTGACATTGCTTTGGCGGCAGGCGCGGACTTCATCCTATTGAGCGACCAGGATAGTCTGCCTGCTGATGATATGGTACCAAGGCTTATTCGAGCGTACACGGAACTCTCAGCCCTCGGCATGCGAGTGGGCGCTGTCGGGCCGACGTTCACTGATCTGCATACGGCGCTAACCTATCCCTTTCAGGCGCAATTACCGGGCCGCTTTTTCTACGGACATCAAGCACCTACTATGGATGAGCCGCATGTCGAAGCGTTAACGCTGATTACCTCTGGTGCGCTAATTCCGGGCGATGTAATACGGGTTGTTGGGCCGATGCGCGAGGATTTTTTTATTGACCATGTAGATATCGAATGGTGTCATCGTGCGCGTTGGAAAGGCTATCACTTATTTGGTACGGGTTGGGCAACCATGTATCAGCGCATGGGGGAGGCGCCGCTACGAGTGTGGTATCTGCGTTGGCGCTACGAGAGTGCCTATAGCCCACTACGTGTTTACTATCGTCTCCGGAATTTCGTGGCACTTTGGAAACTCAATTTTATTGATTTCCGCTGGAAGGTGCGTAACACATGGTATTGGTTGGGTATCGTGTATGCCCACACATTTTATTCCAAGCAGCAAAATTCGAAGTACTTCCTGTTTGCCATCAAGGGTGTTTGGCATGGCTTGAGGAACCGAATGGGGCCTTACAAGGAAGACTGAGCAGATGCTTCAAGATAGAACTACGTCAATTTTGGCATTCCGTATCTCAGCAGCATGACAAGTTTCCAAGGCAAGAGGCGGAAACGGCGTAAGTAATCTGCAAATCCGATAAGTCGGCGACTCTGGATATGGCGCCTAGTGTCTATGACACGTGCCAGGCCACCTAATAAATTAGATGGCAGCAAAAGATAGATGGTCCTAACCATGCCCCATGGTGTGCCTGTCAACAGAAGGGCGACCGCCTCTGTAGCAAGTAGCGCTAAATGTAGTGGCAAGACGAATAGAAGCACAGGCAATGGATAAAAAATCATCATTACCCATGTCTTGTTTCGCTCGCTCAGGGCGCGGCGGCGAGTGGTGGATACCAGCCTATTCTCCATAACTTTTCCGCCGCCGAGGTTTCGCCCTATCCAATGGTCGAAACCGGGGGCGTCCAGGACTACGACTGGATATCCGAGCAATCTGGCGGCGTGGCATAGGTAGACATCTTCGGCAACCGATCCGAACCAGTCGGGGAAGCCTCCAATCTCATCCCATACTTTGCGTGGTATCCAAAGGCAGGCGCCGGTAACAGATGCAACTTCTTGCCGGCCGGGAATAAAGGCAGGAATCGGATTCATGAACAGGTCGAATTCGTAGCCGCGATCGACGAGCGCGCCGTCAACAAGCGAATGTTGGGGAAGCCCAATGATCCCGGGTATAGCGGCGGCCTTGGCTTCGAGCAGAAACGCAAGCAGGCTTCCGGGGCGAAGAATGGCGTCGTTGTTGAGCAGCAGAATGTACTTCCCGCGTGCGTAGTCGACCATCCGGTTGTTGCTGATACAGAATCCGGCGTTGGTCTTGCTGGCAAGCACATGCACTTCGGGGAATTGTTCCCGGATGATGTCGAGCGAGTTGTCTGTTGAGGCATCGTCGTGCAGCACGATTTCTATTTCGCAGTCGTGCTCCTGGGCGAGAACCGAGCGAATGCACTGCCCTATATATTCTGAGCCGTTGTAATTGGGGATGCAGATGCTGATCAGGGGTGAAACAGCCGGGGAGTTACCCGGGAGAATTTCTATCGAAGGGGGAGCGGTCATTTATTCGGAACCAGATCAGAAATCGCCTGGTCAAGAAGGTTGCCAATTACCCTGATGGAGAGTTTTTCGGAATAGATACCGCGCCCCCGTTCGCCAATCATTGCCAGTTGTTCTTGGTGGTTGTGCCCCCATCGGAGCGCTTCCGCGAGAGCTTCGGGATTACCTTGTGGGACCAGGAGACAGTTTTGTTTGTCGATAAAACCGTATTTTTCATCAATTTCGCCAATTATTGTTGGCTTGCCCAGCGCCAGACATTGGGAGGTCTTTCCTGTTATGACGCGCCGGGCCTGATCGGTATTTCCAAAGGGGCCACCGAGACAAATGTCGGCGTTGGGAATCGCCGTGTTGATCAGTTCGTCGAATTCCATCCACTCCCGGTGTGTGTATCGGGTAATCCCCAGCTTCGCGCAAGTGGTTACGAGTTTGCTGGTTTGTCTGGAATCTCCGCCGATGAAGTCGAAACGGATTGGCAGGTCTCGGAGCCTGGAAGCAGCTTCCAGAATTACATCAATGCCGTGCAATGGCAGAAATGACCCGTAGAACAGGGCGGTCATCTGAGGCGTTGGCTGTTTTGCAGGCGCGGAGCCGGGTTCGCGTTCCTCGGCACCAACGGGCAGAGATAGAAGTTTGTGCGGTGGCAGGGCAAATTCCTGTTCATAGAATTGACCATGTGCCGACGTGTCTGTCAGCAATAAATTTGCGTCGTTCAGGATGCTCTGTTCGATGAGTCGCCACCATGATGCACCTATGGCTCCCAATGCGCCGTGTTTTCGTTCGTTGCTAAGCGAAGCATATGGCGACATCAGGGCATCCAGAATAATGGGCTTCTTGCCCACGAGATGACGCAAGGGCCAATAGAACTCATGGCCACGGAACCCTAAGAGATAGACGTCGGGATTGAACCTTTCCTTGATTTCGCGCGTTTTCCAAAATGTCTCATAGTATCTGGAGGCATTGGTGCTTTCGTTTATTGCCTCAAAAACCTCGATGTCGGCGATATTTCGAAGCGCCCGGAGGATGCTGCGGGTCCGAATGTAATTCGGTGCGCGATAGGAAAGGACGTAGCAGATTTTCAATTTGTGGAAGGTTTAACGACTTTGCCAAAAATGGCTGGGGTGTTTGAGATGTGTGGCCGGTAATACTGACTCGTTAGTTCAATCCTGTGGGCGGCTTCGGGGTATTTCTTGCAGTGCGAGGAGCGCCCTTTCCAGCACGATGCGGTCCGCGATGTCCTTGTCGCGCATGGTTTGCTTTGTCAGCAACAGGCCTTCGAGGTTGATGGTCCGGATCGGTAGCCCGTCGAGATCGACGACTTCGGTAAATTGACTGAGGGTCTCGAATGTCTCGCCACAGGCGTTCATCATGATGTCGACCACGAAAGCGTCGGCGACCCGGATGTTTTCGCCTTCTTCGAACCACGCCGGGTCGATATCCCTGGCGGCCTGGTCGGGCAAGATCATCAGGGCTTGCTTGATTCGCTCGCCAGAATCGCGCGTGGCGGGAACCAGCAAGTGGATATCGGTGGTTGCACGGTGATAGCCGTGAGCAAAAAGGGCATAACCGCCGATCAGCAGGTAATCGACCTGGTGCTTGTTGAGGGCGCTGATCAATACTTTGAGGTCTTCAAGCGTTGCGGGTCGGCTGAATTCGTCCATCAGTATTTTTGGCGAGCGATTTGGGTGATCGAGGCAATCAGGCAGTCGTTCTGGTGGCGGTTTGCTTCCTCGTGAGAGAGAAAGTGGTAGACGCCCTTGAGAATGGCCGTATTGTCTCCCGATGGCATGCGGTGGATTTCATCGTTGAATTTGGCGCCTTCTTCCAGAAGCAATGGCGATGCCGAGAAGCTTATCGGGCGTTTCTTGCGATGGCCGACGACGCGCATTATTGTCTTCTGTATCAATTGTTGATTGGAGGTAACTTGACCAACATTCGGGCTTATTTTCTCAGCAAGTGTCCAGGATCGCTATCGTCGCGCAGACTGCAGATGAAATCGGCCCTGTAGGGGCTGCGACAACTGCCGAGTGGAACGATACCACTTAGGAGAGCGGCAAAGCGCGGAATGAGCTTTTCGCCAATATGGTCCTGCAACCTACCGAATCTGCCGACGAAGGCATCGATTTTCTCCGACAGGTCGTCGCGTTGGTTCAGTGCCTCGACCCATTGTCGGTCAATGGCGTGGGCATAAAGCGTGCGGTGGGAGTATGCAAGACGCGATGTTTCATTTTCAGCAACTTCAAGCGCCAGCCTTGCATTTTCGGCATATTCCGGGAGATAGGCGCGGCTCAATGAATCACTCCTGTCCGTCTGGCTATTTCGAAGATGGGGGCGTCGGGCGTGCGCGGGTCTTTAAGCAGGATATCGATTTTGCGATCTCCCAGCGTTCGCATGAGTACGCCCTGAATGCTGCAAATGGCCTGCGCCCGGTTGGCCACCATGTGCTCAGTTTCGAATAGAAGGTCAATGTCGCCGCCCTTCAGATCGTTTCTGACGCGCGATCCGAAGAGCTTGATGGAAACCTGCGGACCGAGAACTGATTGGGCGGCGTGGCGGATGCCCTCAATTTGTGAAGGGGTGAGTCTCATGGTTTGCTCCGCGGGTGAACTTGGACTCTCTAGTCGGGCAGTCGTTGCTTGTCGCGGTTCATACTGGTATCGCCTCAGCGAGTACTGTCGCCCGGAACTTCTCGGGTAGCGCCTTTGGCGTCAGCACATCGACCGGCACGCCAAGCAGTTGGAGCAATTCGTGCCGGATCGCGCCAATGTCGAGCAGCGTCGTTTCCGGGGTGGGGTCAATCAGGATGTCGAGATCGCTATCCTCGGTATCGTCTCCGCGAACGACCGATCCGAAGACGCGGGCATTGCCGGCGCGATGCGACTCCACCACGTGGCGGATAGCATCCCGGTGAGAGGCGAGGGCTTGGGACGGCTTCATTGCTTGCGAGTCTCCTTCATAAAAAGCGGACACTGCGGGCGAATTTGCTGCCTTTAGATGAAATTGGCTCTTCTACTGTGTTGCAGCAACCGCCAAGTGAAAAGATACCACTTGTTGCGGTCGACGCCTTGAAAAGGCCAATTTTCACCTTTTACGCCCGTTTGTGTGCGCATTTCGCGGCATCGTGACCGGTGATTTCGCCGGAGCGCATCCAACTGAGGTTTTCAGGTTAAAGGGGGCGATTTGGCGGGATTGCGGCGGCCGTTCGGGTTTACACTACTCCAAGAGTCATTACCGAGGAAACCAGCGATGCCCCCCATCTCCGCCAGGAAAACCGCGCTTTCCGTCGAGGAGTATCTCGAAGGGGAATTGCACAGCGACATCCGCCATGAGTATATTGACGGTGAAGTCTACGCCATGGGCGGCGCCAGCCGAGCGCATGCCCTGATCGTGAACGCGCTGGCGTTTGTGTTGACGCCCGCCGTGCGCCGCATGGCTTGTCAGTTGTTCACCTCGGACATGAAACTGCGGCTTGGCATTGCCGGAAAACCGGTGTTTTATTACCCGGATATCTTGATTTCCTGCAACCCGGCCGACCGCGAGCCGTTTTACTGCAGCACCCCCTGCCTGATCGTGGAGGTGCTTTCTGAGTCTACCGAGCGTATTGACCGGCGCGAGAAAATGCTCGCTTACCAGACCTTGCCGAGCCTCAAGGAGTACCTGCTGGTCGCGCAAGATGTCCGGCGGGTGGAGATTTATCGCCGGGCGAACGAATGGCAAGCCGAGTACGTCGAGGAAGGCGAGTTTCGGCTCGATTGCCTGGACGTCAGCGTGCGGATCGACGTTGTATATGTCGATGTCGGCTTGTATCAGGGGACATAAAACCTTTTGCTTGCCAAGCGAGAGTTGCCAAGAGTGGTTCGGAGCGCAACCGCCGAGCACTGGAAATAGTCCCTTTCAACAAAAAGGCCGTCTGGGCCTACGGCGAGCTTCGTGCTGATCTCGAGCACCTTGGCCAGCCCATTGGTTCCCTGGATACCGTGATTGCCGCGCATGCACTCAGTTTGAATGCCATGCTGGTGACCAATAACACGCGGAAGTTTTCACGGGTCAAGGGCTTGCCGCTGGAAAACTGGGTTGAGTAGCGGCATAAAAAACCCTTCATGCGAGAGCAGAAGGGCTTTTTGTTTGGTTTGCCGGCAATCCTGTCGTGACGGGACCCTTGGCCTTAAGGAACCACTGATTTATTCGTCATCCCGGCGCAGGCCGGGGTCCAGTTGGTTGAATTTCTGGATTCCACCATGCGCCGGAATGACGAAATCCAAATAAATCAGCGTTTCCTGAAGATCAGCCGAAATTCGCTTCGGCGAAGGACCAGTTGGCCAGATTGTTCAGGAAGGTCTCGACGAACTTCGGGCGCAGGTTGCGGTAGTCGATGTAGTAGGCGTGTTCCCAGACGTCGATGCAGAGCAGGGCCTTGTCGCCGGTCGTCAGCGGGGTGCCGGCGGCGCCCATGTTGACAATGTCGACGGAGCCGTCGGCCCTCTTGACCAGCCAGGTCCAGCCGGAACCAAAGTTGCCGACAGCGGAAGTCTGGAAAGCGGCCTTGAAGGCGTCGAGCGAACCCCATTTGGCATCAATGGCTGCAGCCAGGGCGCCGGCGGGAGCACCACCACCGCTCGGCGTCAGGCAGTTCCAGAAGAATGTGTGGTTCCAGACCTGGGCGGCGTTGTTGTACACGCCGCCGGCCGGCGCCTTTTTGACGATCGCTTCGAGGGCGAGGTTCTCGTATTCGGTGCCCTTGATCAGGTTGTTGAGGTTGGTCACATAGGCCTGATGATGCTTGCTGTAGTGGTAATCGAAGGTCTCGGCCGACATGTGCGGGGCGAGGGCGTCCTTGGCGAAGGGCAGCGCGGGCAGTTGGTGTTCCATTTGTGTTCTCCGGTGAATTGAGGGGTGCAACGAAAATTCTAGTCAGCTTTGGGGGCGACGACAACCTGATTGACGGTGACATCTGCCGAACCGCGGGCAAAACCGAGCCTGAACGCGTCGCCTGGACTCAGTGCAGCCGCATCGCGAATCGCGCGTCCGTCGGGCCCGATAGCCAGCGCATAGCCGCGCTCGAGAACGGCCTTGGGATCAAGCTGATTCAGACTTGCCCCGTACGCAATTAGTTTCCCGGCGACGCCAGTTAATTGCTGGCGGATGGCGTGGTCGATCCGGTGGTGCAGATGCCTGAGGCTGTCGCGGGCGTGTTCCGGCCGGGGCCGGGCGCTGTGCAGGCGATGGGCCAGGGTATCGAGGGCTTGCCGCCGGAATCCGATCTGATTGTTGCGTGCCCGGGCGAGTTGCGTGCCGAGTCGGGCGATATTTTCCCGCTGCTGACGCAGGGGCTCGGCCGGGTGAGTCAGGCGGGCGGCAAGCCAGTCGAGTTGCTGGGCGCGCTCGGCGAGGCCGTGCGCGAATTGGCGGGTAATGCGGCGCCGGAACTGCTGCAGGTCGGCGAGCAGGGCATCGCGGTCCGGGCTGAGGATCTCGGCGGCGGCGGTCGGCGTCGCCGCGCGCAGGTCGGCGGCGAAGTCGGCGATGGTGAAGTCGGTTTCATGGCCGATGCCGGCAACCACGGGGAGCCGACTGGCGCGGATGGCGCGCGCCACGACTTCCTCGTTGAACGACCACAGATCCTCGATGCTGCCACCGCCCCGACACAGGATGATCGCATCGCAGTCGCCGGCGCCGGCGAGTTGCAGCGCGGTGGCGATTTTTTCGGCGGCGTCCTCGCCCTGGACCGGGGTCGGGTAGAGATCGATGCGGACATGCGGCGCCCGCCGCCGCAGGGTGGTCAGCACGTCGCGCAGGGCGGCCGCCTGCAGGCTGGTGACGATGGCCAGCGCCTGCGGGTGTTCGGGGAGCAGGCGCTTGATTTCGGCGGCGAACAGTCCTTCGGCTTCGAGGTGGGCCTTGAGGCGGAGGAAGCGCTCGAAGAGATCACCCTGGCCGGCGCGGCGGATTGTTTCGACGTTGAGCTGAAACTCGCCGCGTGATTCGTAGAACGAGACCAATACCCGCGCTTCGATCTGCTGGCCGTTTTCCGGACGCCAGCCGAGCAACTGGGCGCGGTTGCGCCACATCACGCAGCGCACCTGGGCATTGGCGTCCTTCAGGGAAAAATAGACGTGTCCGGAGGCGGCAAAGGTCAGATTCGAGATTTCACCGCCGACCCAGGTCAACGGAAATGCCGCTTCCAGGCAGCCGCGAACCAGACGATTGAGGCCCGAGACGCTGAGCACCGGATTGGCGGGGAGAGGCGGGTAGTGGTCGGGCATGGTGGGCATTGTAACCCGCCGATGGCCGGCATGCTTGCCTGAACAGTGCCGGGAAATTTCATAACATATTGATTTGTATGGGATGTGTTTTGGTGCCCCATTTTTTGGCAATGCAGGTGAAAGCCTTTGTCCGTGCCAATTCGGAGTGCTTGATGACAGTTGATACACAGACTTATCCACAATTTTTGGGGATAAGCACCGACAATGGCGGTTTACGGGGCTTGCCGACCGGCGGGGGGAAAGGCAGAATGACAGGTTATCAGACAAGCGAGGATTCAGAGTGTTTGCCATCATTCAGGCCGCTGGTTGGCCCATCTGGCCATTGTTGCTGGCTTCGATCATTTCCGTTGCGCTGATCATCGAACGCCTGGTTGCCTTGCGCCGTTCCAAGGTTGTGCCGACCGGCCTGCTGCAGCGCGCTGTCGGTGAATTCAAGGCGGGCGCCAACAACGATCGCATGCTCGAGGAACTGGACCGGCATTCGCCCCTCGGTCGCGTGCTGGCCGCCGGCTTGCGCAACGTTGGAATGTCGCGCGAGGTCATGAAGGAATCGATCGAGGAAGCGGGCAGCGCCGTTGCGCATGAGCTCAACCGCTATCTGACGACGCTCGGTACGATTGCCTCGATCAGCCCGCTGATGGGCCTGTTCGGTACCGTGATTGGCATGATCGAGATTTTCGGGTCGCAGGCGCCGACCGGCACCAATCCCATGCAACTGGCACACGGCATCTCGGTTGCGCTGTACAACACGGGGTTCGGCATCTTCATCGCGATTCCCAGCCTGATCTTCTGGCGACATTTCCGGGCGCTAGTCGACAGTTTCGTCGTCGAGATGGAGCAGCAGGCAGTCCGTCTGGTCGAATACACGCACGGTGAGCGGAAGTAAGCGATGAATTTTCAGCGCGGACGCGGCCAGGAAGAGCCGGAAATCAATCTGATCCCGATGATCGATGTGCTGCTGGTCATCATCATCTTTCTGATGCTGACGACGACCTATTCGAAGTTTTCCGGCCTCGAGATCAACCTGCCTACGGCGGATGCCAGCAAGCAGGCCGAGCAACCCAACGAGGTCGATGTGGCGGTGACGGCGAGCGGGCAGATTTTGGTCAATAAATCGCCGTTGACCGCAACCGATGCCAAGAGCATTGCCGATGCCTTGCGCCGCGCCGCGGGCTCGCGCCCGGACCCGATCATCGTCATCAACGCCGATGCCAAGGCGACGCACCAGAGCGTCATCGACGTCATGCAGGGCGCCCAGGCAGCCGGCTTCCCGCACATCTCGTTCGCCACCCAAGCCCCCCGCTGATGCTGGCTCGCTGGTTGCAGCGTCAATGGTTCGCACAACGCCGGCTTCCGCCGGCGTTGTGGCTTCTGGCGCCGCTGGCCGCGGTCTATTCCGCGCTGGCCGCGGCCAACCGGGCGCGGGCGCGACCCGAGCGCCTGCCGGTGCCGGTGATCGTGGTCGGTAACCTCACCGTCGGCGGGGCCGGCAAGACGCCACTGACGATCTGGCTGGCCGGGCAGTTGCGCACGCGCGGCTGGCGCCCGGGCATCGTCAGCCGCGGCTATGGCAGCGACCAGGCGGGGGCGCGTCCGGTGACCGGCGGCTCGCTGCCGGCTGAGGTCGGCGACGAGCCGATACTGCTCCGCCGGCGCAGCGGCGTGCCGGTGTGGGTCGGGAACGACCGGGTGGCGGCCGGACGCGCCCTGCTGGCAGCCAGCCCAGAGGTGAACGTCATCCTTTGCGACGATGGTCTGCAACACTACCGGCTGGCGCGCGACGTCGAACTGGCGGTCTTCGACGGTCGCGGCGCCGGCAACGGCTGGTGTCTGCCCGCCGGGCCGCTGCGCGAGCCGCTGGCACGGCTGGCCGGAGTCGCCGCCGTGGTCTGCAATGGTCTGCCCGATGAGCGGATTCCGGCGGCGCTGCCGCGTTTCGACATGCGCCTGCAGCCTGGCGCGTTCTACCGCCTCGACGATCCGCGGCAAGTTTGCGCTGCCGGCGATCTCGCCGGGCGCCGACTGCATGCGCTGGCCGGCATCGGCGATCCAGGGCGCTTCTTCCGGACTTTGGAGGCTTTGGGGTTGAGTTGCACGCATCACCCGTTTCCCGATCATCACGCCTACTGCGCGTCCGATCTGGCCTTCGCGAGTAACGGCGTGCTGATGATGACCGAGAAGGATGCGGTAAAATGCGTCGGACTGACGGCTGGCGAAACCTGGGTTTTGCCGGTAGACGCCGAGCTTGCGCCGGCACTTGTTGACCTCATTCTGGAGAAACTCCGTGGACGCCAGGCTGCTTGATATCCTCGTCTGCCCGATCTGCAAGGGCAACCTCGAACACCGCAAGGCCGAAAAGGAACTGGTCTGCAAGCCGTGCAGGCTGGCCTATCCGATCCGCGACGACATCCCGATCATGCTCGAGGACGAGGCGCGCCAGTTGCCGACGGAAGAGTAGCCGTGCCGGGTGTTGCATTCAAGGTGGTCATTCCGGCGCGCTACGCGTCGACGCGCCTGCCGGCCAAACCGCTGCTCGATCTTGGCGGCAGGCCGATGGTCGTGCGCGTCGCCGAGCGTGCGCGGCTGTCGGGTGCGGAAGAGGTCTGGGTGGCGACCGATCATCCCGACGTCTGGGCTGCCGCCGAGGCGCATGAGGTGGCCGCGCTGATGACGCGCGGCGACCACGCGACCGGCACCGACCGTCTGGCCGAGGTCGTCGTACGGCGCGGCTGGCATGGCGATACGATCGTCGTCAATGTCCAGGGCGATGAGCCGCTGATCGAGCCGGAAATTATCGTCCGGACGGCGCGCCAACTGGCGGCAAGCGGTGCCGACATCGCCACGGTTGCGCATCCGATCGTCGATGCGGGCGATTTCTTCAATCCGAATGTGGTCAAGGTCGTGTGCCGGGCTGATGGCGATGCCGCCTATTTCTCCCGGGCGCCGATACCCTATGCCCGTGACCATTTCGCACGGGAGCAGGGGGGCGAAACGCTGCCGGCGGACTTTCCGGCTTATCGCCATGTCGGGCTCTATGCCTACCGGGCGAGCTTTTTGAAGGCTTATGCCAGGTTGACCGCAGCACCCACCGAAAAATTCGAGGCACTGGAGCAGTTGCGCGCCCTGTGGCACGGTTATCGGATCAGCGTCGCGCTGGTTGACGCGGCCCCGGCGCCAGGTGTCGATACGCCCGAAGACGCCGAGCGAATGCGCAAACTGTTTGACCGGGCCGGAAATAACGGTTAATTTTGCGGCCGTGTGGAACGGCCCCAGATAACGCCGGCAAGAAAAGCACTTTTTCGCAACACAAGAACGAGGGACATTTCATGAAGTTGATTCTGTTGGGCGCACCCGGCGCCGGCAAGGGTACGCAAGCCACTTTTATCTCCAAGCAATTTGGCATCCCCCAGATTTCCACCGGCGATATGTTGCGTGCTCAGGTCAAAGCCGGCACAGCGCTAGGTCTCGAGGCTAAAAAGCACATGGATGCCGGCGGCCTGGTGCCGGACGCCGTGATCATCGGCATGGTCAAGGATCGCCTGACCCAGGACGACTGCACGAACGGCTACCTGTTCGACGGCTTCCCACGCACCATTCCACAGGCACAGGCGATGAAGGATGCCGGCGTACCGATCGAGTTCGTGCTCGAGATCGACGTGCCCAATGGCGACATCATCGAGCGCATGGCCGGTCGGCGCGCGCACCTGGCCTCCGGTCGCACCTACCACGTCAAGTTCAATCCGCCCAAGGTCGAGGGCAAGGACGATGTGACCGGCGAAGACCTGGTTCAGCGCGATGACGACAAGGAGGACACGGTCAGGAAGCGCCTCGAGATTTATCATTCGCAGACCAAGCCGCTGGTCGACTTTTACAGCGCGTGGTCGGCCACCGGCGATGCCGGCGCGCCGAAGGTCAGGAAAGTGTCCGGTGTCGGCAGTGTCGACGGCATCACCGCGGGCGTCTTCGAGGCGCTCAAGTAAGCCATGGCGATCAGGAACGCCTTCTACGCGCAGTCCGGTGGCGTCACCGCCGTCATCAATGCGACGGCGTGCGGCCTGATCCAGGAAGCGCGTCGTCATCCCGAGCGCATCGGCAAGGTTCTTGCCGGCCGCGACGGGATCATCGGCGCGCTGACCGAGGACCTGATCGATACCAGTCTCGAATCCGATGCGGATATCGCGCGCCTGCGGTCGACGCCGGCCGGCGCTTTCGGTTCCTGCCGCTACAAGCTGAAAAGCCTGGAGGAACATCGCGCCCAGTACGAGCGCCTGATCGAGGTCTTCAAGGCCCACGACATCGGTTATTTCTTCTACAACGGTGGCAACGATTCGATGGACACCGCCTGGAAGATTTCGCAGATTTCCGAGAAGCTGGGTTACCCGGTGGTTTGCGTGGGTGTGCCGAAGACGGTCGATAATGATCTGCCGCTGACCGACTGCTGCCCCGGCTTCGGGTCGGTGGCCAAGTATGTGGCCACCTCGATGCGCGAAGCCGGGTATGACGTAGCGTCGATGGCGCGCACATCGACCAAGATTTTCGTCCTCGAAGTAATGGGTCGCCATGCTGGCTGGATTACCGCCGCCTGCGGCCTGGCTTCGGAAAATGCCGGTGAACCGCCGCACATCCTGCTGTTTCCGGAAGTGCCCTTCGATCCGGAGCGATACCTGGTCCGTGTTGAAGAGTGCGTCGCGCAATACGGTTATTGCACGGTGGCCGTTTCCGAAGGACTGGCCGACGCCTCGGGCAAGTTGATCGCAGACTCGGGAACCAAGGATGCTTTCGGCCATTCGCAACTGGGCGGTGTCGGTCAGGTGGTCGCCCAACTGGTCAAGGACCGCCTCGGCCATAAGTATCACTGGGCACTGGCCGACTACCTGCAGCGTTCGGCCCGCCATCTGGCGTCGCGCACCGATGTCGAGCAGGCGTATGCGCTGGGGGTTGCTGCGGTCAACCTGGCTTTGCAGGGCAAAAACGCCGTGATGCCGACGATCAGACGTCTCGCGGATGTGCCGTATCGCTGGGAAATCGGCGATGCTCCGCTCAAGGACATCGCCAACGTGGAACGCAAGATGCCGGCTGAGTTCATCAGCAGCGACGGCTTCCACATCACCGATTCCTGCAGGACCTATTTGCAGCCGCTGATCGAGGGCGAGGATCCGCCACCTTTCCGCAACGGGTTGCCCGATTATGTTCGACTGAAGAATGTTACCGTGGCCAAAATGCTGGGGCCGTTCAACATCTGATTTTTTGTTGTCCGTTAGTCAAAGGAGGGGGTTTAATGTCTCAAGCTCTAATATTGGCGCTTGCCTGCGCCGTAATCGCGGTACTGTACGGCTGGATTTCCAGCCGGCAGATTCTTGCGTTGTCGCCAGGCAACGCGCGCATGCAGGAGATTGCCAAGGCAATTCAGGAGGGGGCTTCGGCCTACCTCAACCGGCAATACAAGACCATCGCCATCGTCGGGGTGATTCTTTTTCTGGTCATCGGCTTCGTGCCGAAGCTGGGCTGGCTGACCGCCATCGGCTTCCTGATCGGCGCGGTCCTCTCCGGTGCAGCCGGCTTTATCGGGATGAACGTCTCGGTGCGTGCCAATGTACGCACTGCCGAGGCTGCCCGTGGCGGCATTGCCGCAGCACTGGACGTGGCCTTCAAGGGCGGCGCCATCACCGGCATGCTGGTCGTCGGTCTCGGCCTGCTCGGTGTTGCCGGTTACTACGCCTATCTTAGATCCGTAGGTGGAACCGGAACCGCCGATCTGCATCATGTGATCGAACCGCTGATCGGCCTCGCGTTCGGCTCCTCGCTGATCTCGATCTTCGCCCGACTCGGCGGCGGCATCTTCACCAAGGGTGCTGACGTCGGCGCCGACCTGGTGGGCAAGGTCGAGGCCGGCATCCCGGAAGACGATCCGCGCAACCCGGCGGTTATCGCCGACAACGTTGGCGACAACGTCGGCGACTGTGCCGGCATGGCTGCTGACCTGTTCGAGACCTACGCGGTCACCGTGGTCGCGACGATGGTTCTGGCGGCACTGACGATCCAGTCCTTCCCGGGCCTCGGCGAGAATCTGGTTCTCTATCCGCTGGCGCTTGGCGGCGTGTCGATCATCGCCTCGATCATTGGCTGCTATTTCGTCAAGGCAACCGATGGTGGCAAGATCATGTCGGCGCTTTATCGCGGCCTGATCGTCGCTGCGGTGCTGGCACTCGCGGCCTATTATCCGGTCACCTCGTGGCTGATCGGCGCCGGCGATCCGGCTGCCAAGATCACGACGATGTCGATGTTCGGCTGTTCCGTCGTCGGTCTGGTGCTGACCGCCGCGCTGGTGTGGATCACCGAGTACTACACAGGTACCGAATATGGGCCGGTCAAGCATGTCGCCGCCGCTTGCCAGACAGGTCACGCGACGAACATCATCGCCGGCATCGGCATTTCGATGAAGGCAACCGCCTTGCCGGTAATTTCGGTGTGCGCCGCGATCTATGCGGCGTTCGCCATGGGCGGCCTGTTCGGGATCGCCATCGCCGCCACCTCGATGCTTTCGATGGCCGGTATCGTCGTCGCCCTTGACGCCTACGGTCCGATCACCGACAACGCTGGGGGTATCGCGGAAATGGCGGGTCTACCGAAAGCTGTGCGTGATGTGACCGATCCGCTGGATGCCGTCGGCAACACCACCAAGGCGGTCACCAAGGGCTACGCCATCGGCTCCGCCGGTCTCGCCGCACTGGTGCTCTTTGCCGACTACACCCATGGTCTGGAAGCTGCCGGTCTCAAGGACATCACTTTCGACCTGTCGAACCACATGGTTATCATCGGCCTCTTCCTCGGCGGTCTGATCCCCTTCCTGTTCGCCGCCATGGCGATGGAGGCAGTGGGCCGTTCCGCCGGCGCGGTGGTCGTCGAAGTGCGTCGCCAGTTCAAGGAAATCAAGGGCATCATGGATGGCACGGGCAAACCTGACTATTCGCGTGCGGTCGACATGCTGACCGTGGCAGCGATCAAGGAAATGATGCTTCCGTCGATCCTGCCGATTGCCGCACCCATCGTCGTCGGCTTGGTGCTTGGTCCGCAGGCACTCGGCGGCCTGCTCGTCGGCACCATCGTCACCGGCCTGTTCGTCGCCATTTCGATGACGACGGGTGGCGGCGCCTGGGACAATGCCAAGAAGTACATCGAGGACGGCCATTTCGGTGGCAAGGGTTCCGATGCCCACAAGGCAGCCGTGACCGGCGATACCGTTGGCGACCCGTACAAGGACACGGCAGGCCCTGCGATCAATCCGCTGATCAAGATCATCAACCTGGTCGCGCTGCTGATCGTGCCGTTGATCGCCTGATCCCGCACAGATCAGGAAAAGGCGGCTGCGGCCGCCTTTTTTGTTGCCGGTCGTATTGCTGATTGCCGGTGACGAAGCCTGCGTCCTGTTCGGCTGGAATGAAACGGGAGATACCGCCCGCCTGCTCTTGCGGGAACCTGTCCGCTGTCTTCAGTGCCAGTGCACATATGGATATCAGTCCGGTGGCGGCGACAACCGGGGATGACAGATTGCTCTATGACGGCGGTGCGCTCAATGGCCTGACGGGGATCGATACTATCGAGTTCCGCCTTGGCGAAAATCTCGACTTCTCGACGTCACCGGTCAAAGCCACCAGCATCGAGCGATTCAATCTAATGCCATCTGGCTATAATCACAGTCTCGGCCATCTGTCGGCACAGGACGCTCTTGACGTGACTGAGGTGGCACGTCGCGCATCATCCTCGGGGACAGCGCTCACTCAAGTCAGTCTGAAGAGCACCGTGGGTGGCATATGGTCGGCTAGCGGTAGCCAAACGGTGGATGGCCCTGGCTATGACGTCTATGTGAATAGTCAGGATGCCGCGTTTCAAGGTTCTGATCGAGCAGCACATCAACAAGAGCATCGATCCTTGATGTACAACGGGGTGGCGATGAGCCACTCCAAAGGTGATGGGGGCGCTACTTGGAGAGCGCCTTTCTTCAGCCCTCGTGCTTACGCAGATTTGCCGCGTTGGGAATATGGATCTTGCGGCCCTCGACGATAATCAGGCCGAGTTCGGTCAGCTCGTGCAGGATGCGCGAGAAGTGTTCCTGGGTCAGGTTGAGGCGTGAGGCGATAACACCCTTATTGGTCGGCAGGGTGACGGCGACGTTGATGCCGTTTTGGTCCTCTTCTGCCAGTTCGCGCAGCAGGTAGCCGATGATGCGCTCCTTGCCGGAGTGCAGCGAGTAGGATTCGACGTCGTTCATCAGCTGATGCAGGCGCATGGCCATGCCGGCGAGCATCTTGCGGCACAGGTCGTGGTCGCGTTCGATTTCGTCGAAGACCGCCTGCTTCGAGACATGGAGCAGCAGCGAGTCGGTCAGCGCCTGGGCGAAGACGATGTAGGGCTTTTCCATGAACATGACCGCTTCGCCGAAGCTCTGTCCCTGCTGCAGAATCTCGACGACCTTTTCACTGCCTTGCTGCGAGGTGAAGGCGAGCTTGACCTGGCCGTAGACCAGCAGATGGAAACCGTTGCAGGGATCCCCCTTGTGAAACAGGATGTCGCCTTTGCTGACATGAATCTCGCGGCTGGAGCGGGCGATGCGGGCGATTTCCTTGGTCGCCAGTCCTTCGAAAAGCGGAATGTGGGTGAGGAGCGACTCGACGTTGATGGGATGATTGGCATTCATATTTGATATTTGTTAAAAAATCGGTTGCCGGATGGTGTCATCGGGCCATTCTACGGACAATAATTCGTTAGAACTAGACCATAAGTAATTCACCCTACGGCATCGGCCAGGAGTGCGTCGTTTGCTACTGGTTTATAATCCTAAGGTTTTGCGTGAGGTAAATGTGGCCAGTTCTCAGTCCCCGGTCATTACAGTTTCTTCAGGAACGCCTGCGGCGCTGGCTCGCGCCTGGTTGTGGCTGGGTGTGCTGGCCCTGATCGGCTCGGGCTTGCTGGCCATACTGCTGGTTCTCTCTCGCACACCGGGAATCCAGGACATTTTCCCGCTGAAGGGGTTCTTTCGTGCGGCGCTGGTGGTCCATGTCGACCTTTCGGTGGCGGTTTGGTTCATGGCCTTTGCCGCGGTAATCTGGAGCGCCCTAGGTCGGGCCGGGCTGGCGTGGCTGGGCTGGAGCGGTTTCGGACTGGCAGTGCTGGGTACCCTGCTCATGACGGTTTCCCCGTTTTTCCCCGGCGCGCACCCAATCCTCAACAACTACATCCCGGTCCTGGAGCTGCCCGAGTTCTTTGCTTCGCTTTGGATTTGTGGTGCAGGTTTCAGCCTGGCAGTGTTGCGGGCCCTGCTCACGACCTGGCCGCACCGGGTGTTTGCCGAACCGCTGCAGCTTGGCGCGTTCTTAGGCGCGCTTGCCGCCTTTCTTGCGCTTGTCGCCTTCTTCTGGTCGTGGTGGATGGTCCCGCGGATCGAGGAAGAAATCTATTACGAGGTCGTCTTCTGGGGTGGCGGCCACATCTTGCAGTTCCAGTATGCCATTCTCATGGTGGTGGCCTGGCTGTGGATCGCCATGCACGTCGGCAAGCCTCTGGTCGTCTCTCCGCGCGCCCTGGCTGCGCTGTTTTTCGTCGCCTCCCTGCCGCTGCTCGCGGTGCCACTGATGTATCTGATGGTGCCGCCGGGTTCTCTCCCGCACATGGAGTTGTTCGCCCAGTTGATGAAGTGGGGACACCCCTACATGGGACCACTTATCCTTGCCGGCGCCGTGTCGCTGTGGACGGTGCGCGGAGTTTCCACCAATCCGGCAAAATCCGCCTTTGTGGCGTCCTTCGCCCTGTTCGCGCTGGGCGGCGTTCTCGGCTACATGATCCAGGGCGCCAACGTTGTCATTCCCGCCCACTATCACGGCTCGCAGGTTGGCGTCACGCTGGCGTTCATGGGGCTGACCTATGTGCTGCTGCCACTCCTGGGGTTTGCCAGGGTGGAGGGACGCATGGCCGTCTGGCAGCCCTATGTCTATGGTGCGGGCCAGTTGATTCACGTCCTCGGTCTCGCCTGGTCGGGCGGCTATAGCGTGCAGCGCAAGGTCGCCGGCGCCGAGCAGGCGCTGGTCACCCTGCCACAGAAACTGGGCATGGGCATGATGGGACTGGGTGGATTGATCGCCGTGATCGGTGGCTTGATGTTTGTCGTGATTTGCCTGAGAGCCATGTTGGCGAAGAAGGAGCGATGAAGGAACGGACCGTGTTGACCGTGGCGGTTGCGGCTGGATTGGTGTCGCTGCTGACCGTCGGTATGCTCGGGTATCGCCTGCTCAAGCATGCCAGCCCCGAGTCTGCCGGTCGTCCACCCGGGCTGGTCTCCTCGCAGACATTGACGCTGGAAGAGGCCAAGGTTGCGGTCGACGCGATATTTGCCCTCATTTTGCCCGATCTCGGTGGTCGTCCACAGCCGGTTGCCCAGTGGCGAGGCAAGGTACTGGTGGTCAATTTCTGGGCAAGCTGGTGCAAGCCGTGTGTCGATGAAATGCCGGCGCTTTCGCGCATGAACAGCCACTATGCCTCCTGGGGCGTGCAGTTTGTCGGGATCGGTGTGGACGATGCCGAGAAGTTGTCGGCCTTCGTCAGGACCACACCGGTTTCCTATCCCGTGCTGGTGGCGAGCCCCACTGACACGGCGCCGGGCCTGCGGGTAAAGGGGCTGCCCTACACGGTGGTCATCGGCCGTGATGGACGCATCGAAATGACCCGCCTGGGGCGCATCGACGAAGAATCGCTCGAGCCGGTCCTGCGCCGCTTGATCGGGCGGTAAGGGCGGAAAAAGCAGCGCCGACCCCGGGCAAGGCGGCCTTCTTGCCCGTTCAGGGTGGCGTGCATCCTTGCGGGATTACTTTCCGCGCGGCTGGAATGCCATCGAACGCGCCGATACCGTGAATGCATCGGAGAAGCAGGCGCCATCTTCCGCTCCGCGATTCTTGAGGAAGGGGAAGATCGTCTCGACCATTCGCACCGAGCCGCAGGCGTAGATCTCGTGCCCCTTGAGTTCCGGAAAGTCTTCGAGAATGGCTTCGTGCACCAGGCCAGTGCGACCGCTCCAGACATCTTCCGGCGCAGGATCGGAAAGCACGGGGATAAAGTGGAAGTTTTCGTGATCGCGCGCCCATTGCTGTGGCAGATCGGGCAGGTAGAGATCGCGCAACTGCCTGACGCCCCAGTAGAGATGGATTTCGCGTTTCAGGCCGCGCTTGAAGGCATCCTCGACCATGCTCTTGACCGGCGCAAAGCCGGTGGCGCCGGCGACGAAGACGATCGGTCGTTGCGATTCGCGCAACGAAAAGTCGCCGATCGGGCCTTCGAAGCGGACTTGGTCGCCTTCCTTCATCTTTTCAAAGACGTGGGTGGTGAACAGTCCGCCCTTCATCAGGCGAATCTGGAGTTCGACAAACTCCGCCTCATGCGGTGGGTTGGCAAACGAGAAGGCGCGCCGCTGGCCGTCGTCGAGGATGACGTTGATGTACTGGCCGGCCTTGAACGGGATCTGCTGTCCTTCAGGCAGTTTGAGGAGAACGCGCATGACGTCGTAAGTGAGTTTCTCCATCTTGACGACCCGAGCCCGGTATTCCTTGAATGCTTTCACCGCCGCACTGGCGTCGTATTCGATTTCCGCGTCATCGATGGCGGTGGCGCAACACAAGAGCACCTTGCCTTGTGCCAGTTCCTCAGCTGACAGCGCGCTGGGCTGGTAGAGGCCGGGATCGACCTTGCCGGCCAGTACCGTGCATTTGCACACGCCGCAGCCGCCGTTGCGGCACTCGTAGGGCAAGTTGATGTCCTGACGCAGTCCCGCGTCAAGCAATGTTTCGCCGAAGCGGGCGGTGACCGCCTTGTGGTCGGGATGGAAGGTAACGTTGGTCAGCTCCTTGGCGGCGCCGCGCCGTTTGGGGGGCAGCCACGGGATCAGGAACAGCAATGCGGTCAGCCCCAGTACCCAGAACCAGAGATGCAGCGGGTTGGTGACGTAGACGAGTGCCAGAACGGGCAGTTCGAACCAGTCGAAGTCGATGTTGGTGGGAACGACCGACATATCCGCCTCACCGCCCTGGCTGACAATGGGCTTGACCAGGGCAAGAATGACGAACATGAGCGTTACGGCGATCGAGATCGGGCGTGGCGGATTGATGTTGGCGCGCGGCACGCGCTGGACGTGAACCCACATGATGATAACGACGATCAGCGGCGCGCCGATGTGAACGAAGGCAAGCAGGGTGAACAGTCGGCTGTTGACGCTCTCGAGATAGAGGAAGTTGCGGATCAGCGTGCCATTCAACATCGGCAGCACGTCGAACCACTCGGCCGTGGCAATGACGACGAACTGCGCCAGTTTGTCCCACACCAGCATGAAGCCGTTGACGCCGGCGATGTATACCAGCCAGATCAGGGCGACACCGGTAAGCCAAGAGAAGGAGCGGAAGCCACGATAGCGATCGTAGGCAAAGTGCCGCAGCAGGTGCAGGAGCATCGTCAGGATCATGCCGTCGGTGGCGTAGCGGTGGATGCTGCGCATGATGCCGCCGAGCCACCACTGGTTGTGGGTGATGCGTTCGACCGACTGGTATGCGTCGTGGATGCCCGTCTCGGCGAAGATGTAGAGATAGAGTCCGGTCCCCACCAGCAGCCAGAACTGCCAGAAAGTGATGGTGCCCAGGTGGTAGAAGGGGTTCAGCTTGTCGCCGAAGACCACATTGAAAATGTTCTCGATGCGCATGAAAAACCAGCGCAGGATCTGTTGGAGAAGTTTGACCATTGTTTGTGTCCGCTCAGGAGAGTAGGGAGAGGCGAATCGTGTTAGGTACTGTCCGAATGGCGCTCTACTTAAAGAAGAGGCCGCCCTTGTCCGGGTTGAAGTCGATCACCATGACCTGCCCCGGCTTGAGCATGACCTGCTCTTCCTTGATGAAATTGAAGCCTGGCTTCACCAGGTTGTCGTTCATTCTGACCGCCACCTGATGTGTGCCGGCCTTCATCTCGAAGCGCTTGTAAACCGTCGACACGCCATCCTTGTACACACCGGTCGGATGCATCACCGCCCGGAAGGCTGGCTGCCCATCGATATCGACTTCCAGATTGATGTCGGAACGTTCTCGCGGGCAGTCCATCGGCGCCCGCATGTTGGGGGGTAACTTCTGAAGTTCTTCCGGAGTCCGCTTGCGACATTCGCGACCGCCGAGGTGGCTGATCGACAGCTTGATCAGGGCCACGTCATCGGGAATCTGCCGGTATTTCGGCGAGGTCGCAAAATATCCGATGAAGGCCGCAAATGCGCCGTAAAGGATCACCTGACCGACAATAGCGGAGGGCTTAAGCATGATGGGAAATTCTCCGGAAGTAGGGTGACAATGGGTCGTCCGAAACTGCCTCGGTTTCGATTTGCGTCCTGAATTCCTGCAAGGCCGCGGCCAGCACCTTGCCGTCGTTGCGGGAGGCCGAAACCAGTTGCAATCTGGCGAGGGGGACTTTGCTACGCAGGCGGGGTTCGCGTTGGCCGGTCATGCGCTCCGCGGTCCACCGATCGCCGAGGCGAAAATCGCAACCGCCGCTGCGGCAACCGGTCAGCATGACCCCGTCGGCACCGCCACGCAGGGCGTATTCAACGAAAGACGGGGGCAGAATGCCCGTGCACATCAGACCGATTACAGCGGTATCGGGGGCGGCCAGCGCCCTGGCGTCGGCGCCACGCTCACAGCCGAAGATGACTATCCTGGAGCGTCCTTCGAGTCTAGCCAGCGCCCCCTCGAGTTGCTGGCGGAGGCTGTTTACCGTTTGCTGCGGCATGTCGATGCCGGTCATTAGTTGCTCCTGGCGGCGGAAAGGAGTCGACGAGGGGCATGCACCGGCACAGATGCCGCAGCTTGCGCAGAGATCGGGATCGACAACGGCGATCTTGGAACCCGGACGGTGCGGATGCGCTTCCATCGTGATCGCCGCGTACGGGCAGTCCACATGGCAGCGGTTACAACCGCTGCAGTTGGCGGCATCGACCACCGCGATTGGTTCGGCCTTGGGATGTGGAAGGAATGGCAGGATGGAGAGCAGGACGGTGACGGCGAAGAGAAGTGTCCAGACGATGGCTGGCGAACTGATATCAGTCAGCGGATGGATAAATAATATGAACCAGTCAAGGCGAAGTTCAGCGGGTGCAATCGCGAGATTGGCCTGAGCATCGCTCAGCGCCGGTTTGATCAGGGCGAGTAGAAGCAAAGCGCCCATGGTGCCCAGCATCAATTGCCGCGACGGTAGGTAATCCACCCGGCTGATACGATGAACGTGCGCCCAAAGGCCGAGGATCAGCAGCAGCGGTACCCCGATGTGGATGAAGACCAGCATGGAGAAGAAACGATCGTTGATCGAGTCAGGCGCGAGAAAATTGCGCGCTGCCGGCTCGCTGAAAATGGGCAGCCAGTCGAGCAGCTCAGTTGTCGCGGTGGCCGAGAACTGGGCCACCTGGTCCCAGACGATCCAGTAACCGCCAATGCCGGAGACGTAGACCAGCCAGATCAGTGGTACGCCCGTGATCCAGGAGTAGAAGCGGAATCCGTAGTAACGGCCATAGGCCCATTCACGGATGAGGTGCAGCACCATGACCAGAACAAAAGCGTCGGATGCATAGCGATGCAGGCTACGCAGAATGCCACCGAGATACCACAGTTCCGAGGATTGGTAGCCGATCGACTCGTAGACCCCGCTGATGCCGATGTCGAGTACCGTGTAGAGGTAGAGCCCGGTGCCCACGACAATCCACAGCAGGTACAGCCCCAAGGCGCCGAGATGGCGCAACGGGTTGTTGTCGCCTCCGAACGGCGCATCAAATGCCTCTTCAACCCGCTGAAACAGGATTTGTGTGTTGTTGCGAACGGAACTGTGCAAACTCACCTGGTTTGTCCAAAGAACTTCGGGACGTCAAAGCATTAACCGGAAATTATATATTGGGTAGCAAAATAGTGGCTTGACGCACATCAAGTCCGAAAAAAGCGATGAGATTTCGCTAAAGGGAGTCTGTTCGCTGATGCATCGGCGGGTAAATTGCTTGTGCGAATAGCCGGACCGTTCCGCCGGGCGGGCCCGGTTCGCCGATGCTGCGTCAGGATGACACTGTTACACGGCGCCGCCGGTTTCTCCAGAAATGCACGCAGAGATAGATCATGAATCCGGTGAAGGTCAGGAAGCCGGCAATCATGAAATATGCGGAGTAGTTGGTACGATACCTGCCAGTCACCGGGTCATAGACCGAACAGAGAATCCTTACGCGCTCCATGATCTCCGCCAAGGAATTGGCTTCTGGCGGAATGGCGGCGCCGGTGATCATCGCCTTGAGGGGCTCGGCCAGGTCCGAGGCATTAAATTTCTCTCCGTAGACCTGGCGAAAAATCTTCCCTTCAGCATCGACCATCGTGACCTGGTTCAGGTGGTCGAAACCTGCGGGGGTCGCGACGTAGCTGAAACCGAAGTTGTCCGTGAGGTCGTCGAGTATCGCTGGCGACGGGCTGAGGAATTCCCAGTTTGGCAGGCTGATACCGTACTGAACTGAAAAGTCCTTGAGCGCCTGGGGTGAGTCGAACGGCTGGTTGAAGCCAATGCTGATCACGTTGAACCGGTCGGCGCCGAGAACGCTGACCGTATTAAGCACGGCCTTCTGCAGGTTGCGGGTGGTGGTCGGGCAAACCTGGAAGCACGCCGTGTAGATGAAACTGACGAGCAGGGGCTTCCCGCGATAGCGTGAAAGTTCGACGGGCTTGCCCTGGCGGTCAAGCAGGACGAAATCGCCAACCTGTTTGCCAATTGCACTCTGCGAGCGTTCAAAGGCTGTCTTCTCGTCCAGCGTCGTCAGCGAAATTCCGCTATTGACGGCCTGCGGTCGCGCGGTGAGTTTTGGCTTCTCGTCCGCGGCATCAGCAGCGAGCAGCGTGTCCGCAGCCAGGAAAACAGCCGCGGTAAGCACGATGCGCAAGAACGCGGAAAACGCCATGATTCGCCGGATCAGAGGCGGGCGTCGATAATCGCCGCGAGCAGTAACACGGTCAATTGAATCAGCGAGGAAAAGAAACAGGCCATCGCGGTCTTGCGGGTCGGATCCTGGGCCAGACGCCAGGCCTTCTGGATGAACAGGAATCCGCCTGCTGCGGCGCCCACGGCGTAGATGGCGCCCAGCCCGAAAACCAACGGCAGAAAGGAAGCTGCGACCAGTGCCAGCGTGCTGTAGAAGATGGTCTGCGCCGCCCGCTTGTCGCCAACGACGACTGGTAACATCGGTACGCCGGCTGCCTTGTAGTCTTCGCGGAAGGCGATGGCCAGACTCCAGAAGTGCGGTGGCGTCCACAGGAAGAGGACGAAAGCGAGGGTCAGCGGAACGGCTCCCAGATGCGGATCGGCGGCCGCCGCGCCAGCCAGGACAGCCCAACTGCCGGCCAGTCCGCCAAAAACGATGTTGAGCCAGGTCCGGCGCTTCAGCCAGACGGTGTAGACGATGGCGTAGAAGAAGGCCCCAAGAAAGACGAACAAGGCTGACCAGGCGTTGAGCGCAATCCACGCGGAGCCGACCGACAATACCGTCAAAGCCGCGATGATTACGAGCCAGACGGGCCCGTGCTTGATCTCGCCGGTGACGAACGGCCGTTTCCTGGTACGCGCCATGAGCGGGTCCAGATCATGCTCGTAATATTGATTGAAGGCGCCGGCACTGGCCGATGAGATCAGAACGGAAAGCGTCAGAACGATCAACTGCATCCAGTTCAGACTGGCCCCGGGGCTGACAGCGAGGCCGGCAAGCGCCGTAAACGTGATGACGACGCCGATGCGCAGCTTGAATAGGCTCAGTATGGCGCGGATGGGCAAACCGGAAGTCCTGCCGGGCGGTAGCGTCGATTGCATAGTTTCTCGTGGCGTCGTACTCGATTGATTATACCTGAGTGAAACCTGCTTGAATCGGGCCTGAGTGGACAAGCCCGATTGAGGCGGGTTCCCGCGCCTTCCGGCGCGGGGAGTCTCGGTCGGATTAGCTGAGGAGCCAGACTTCGGACAGGTACTTCCAGTTCACGAAGTAGTAGAGGACAAAGCAGACGAACAGCAATAGCGCCAGTACCACCGTGCCAGGTACGCCAACGTGGTCGTCCTTGTCCGTATGCGCTGTGGCCGCAGCGGCTGCAGTATTCGACGGGATCGGGGTTGGCTTGTCTGAAACCTTGCCGCCATCAAGCTTCTTGCCGAAAAGCAGCGAACCGACGACCAGGAATATCCAGAGTCCACCACCAATCACCGCGATGACACCGAAGATACCGGTCAGACCCATCATCAGGTAGGCCGCTCCCGGCCATTCATACTGGAACGGAGCACCGGAGAAGGCCATGTCCCAGTGCCGGCGGGAAACGCCGAGCGTTCCGGCACCCATCATGACGAGGCCGAGAATAGACATGCTTATGCCGTACAGATAGGGCTGAATCTGGCACAGCTTGGGCAGAATCATTTCACGCCGGAACAGGGTGGGAACCAGGATGTAGGTAATTGACATGAATGCCAGAGTCGTACCGACGACGACTGTTGTATGGAAGTGACCGGGAACGTAGAAGGTGTTGTGCATCAGCATGTTGATCTGCTCGGTGCCCAACACGACACCGGAAATGCCGCCGAGAAAACCGAAACCGACCAGTGAAATGAACATGCCGGAGAAGGCGGGATTGCCCCAGGGGGCTTTGCGCAGCCACTCGAAAAGACCATTGGTGTAGCCCTTCTTGCGCTGTGCCGCCTCGATAGCGCCAGGCACGGTAAACCCGTGGATCATTGAGGCCATGACCGCGAAGTACATGAAGTAGGACGTGTTCAGCACCTTCCATTCCGCGCTCATTCCCGGGTCGGACAGCAGGTGGTGAGCGCTGGCCAGTTGCAGGAAGAGGATGTAGAGCAGGAACGCACCGCGCGAGACTTTTTCCGACAGCGGCTTGGCATCAAAGATGATGGCAGCCGTCAGGTACCAGATCGAGACGTGCGCGGCAACGTTGATCTGTTGCGAGGAGTGACCCAAGCCCCACCAGACCATGCGATAGAGCTGCGCGTCGATTTCCTTGATCCAGCCCATCGACCAGAAGAAGGTCGGGATCAGGATGCCGGCCCCGGAAAGGATCGTGAACGTGGCGATGATTGCCGCGGTAAGCGCGCCAAAAACGACCAGTGGCAGCGAACCGGTGTAGGTCTTGTCCCTTTTGGCGACAACCAGCGTGCCAAAGAACACGGCGGTCCCCAGCAGTGCGCCGACAGCGACCAGGATGATGCCGAGGTAGAAGTGCGGTGCGGCCTGCATCGGGACATACGAGGTAAACATCACGCTCGATCCGCCCTGGTAGATGGCGACGTTGGTCATGATGCCGCCTATGACCATCAGCCAGAATCCGAGCCAGGCGATCTTTGGCGTCGCCAGCCGGCATCGCAACAGGGTCGATGAGGCGAAGTAGAGAACCGCCACTTCAAAGAACAGGATCCACAGGATCAGCATGTCGATGCCGTGGGCGGTCAGGATGGTGTAGAACTCGTCAGCTGGCAGGAGTTTGATTGCCGGCCAGCGGGTCAGGATGACGAGTAGGGCGGTGATGCCGCCAACCAGCAGCCAGAGAACGCCGGCGACAGCGTTCCAGCGCATCAGCTTTTCAGCCTGGTCCTCGAATTGCAGTCCGGAAATCGGACAGGTACGGTAAGTAGTGGCCATCTATGTCCCCTTATTTGACGTAAATACGGCCGAGCATGGTGTGGTGGCCGATGCCGCAGTATTCGTTACAGACGATGGCGTAGGTGCCTGCTTTGGTCGGTGTCATTTTGACCACATGCTCGTAGCCCGGAAGAACCTGGATATTGATATTCACAGGCTGGAGCGAGAAGCCGTGGTTGTAGTCCATCGACGAAAGGTGGATCTTGTATTCCTTGCCCGCTTCCAGTTCGAGGATCGGGTACCAGGCCCACAGGCGCGCGATCAGGTAGCCATCGCCGCCGGCCGGAATCTTGGCCACGGGGATTTCTTCTCCTTGCAGGCCTATTTCCGTACGGATGGTGTTTTCGGCGATGAACTTCTCGGCCTTGGCGGCAAACATCTCGGGGGTGGTCCTGTAGACCTCGTTCGAGAGGTTCTGCTTACCGTAAATGTGCCAGTAGAGCATCATGCCGAACATGATCATGCCCCATACGAAAGCGATACCAATCCACGCCCATTCGACCCCGGCGATGGGCTGTTTCCACCAGAGCCGTTCTGACGGCGGCAGAATTGCACTCATTTTCTTCTCCCTATGATTGATGAGTTACTTGGCGAGCGGCACCGTCATGATGTCGATAATGCCCCACAGGATGTAGATTAGGCCTGGTGAAGCCACGCCGATGAACAGAAGCAGGAAGTGGTTGTCAAGCAGCTTCTGCATGAAGGGGATGTCGTCGTCGTTGGTGGTGGTCATGCTTTTTCTCCTCCATCGTTGGTGCGTGTTGCGCACGATTGATTACCTGAATACTGGAACCCGAAATGCCGGATCAAATGACCGGGAGGCTACCGCCGGAAGGCTACCGATGAAAGGTGCTCGAATATATGATTTGTGTCAATATCTGCGACAAACTGTCACATGCTGTGACGGCTGATGATGGGTCTGCGACTTCTCACATATAATCCGTGCCGAAATGTTACCGGAACCCATGATGATCCACTCGGCACCCCCCCATACCGGTTCTGCTGATTTATCCGTCCGCCGACAGATCGCGATCTGGCTTTTTGCCTGCTGTGCCATGGTATTCGCGATTCTTGTGGTGGGTGGCGTCACACGCCTCACTCATTCCGGCCTCTCGATCGTCGAATGGAAGCCGATTGTCGGCGTCATCCCGCCGCTCAACCAGGCCGAATGGGATGAAACCTTCGACAAGTACAAGAAGACGCCCGAATACCAGAAGGTGAATCACCAGATTTCGATGGACGAATTCAAGTTCATCTTCTATTGGGAGTACTGGCATCGGGTGCTCGGGCGACTGGTCGGAATCGTTTTCCTGGTGCCGTTCACCTATTTTCTGTTGTGGCGAAAGCTCGCCACACCGCTGATTCCAAAGCTTCTCGGCATTTTCCTGCTCGGCGGTATGCAGGGCGCGATGGGCTGGTATATGGTCAAGAGTGGCTTGGTCGATGATCCCCGCGTCAGCCAGTACCGCCTGACTGCGCATCTGTCGCTGGCTTTCCTGATCTTCATCGCGATGATGTGGGTCGCGCTGGGATTGTGGGCCGAGCGCGCACGGATGACCG
This sequence comes from Candidatus Dechloromonas phosphoritropha, assembly GCA_016722705.1. Lineage (NCBI taxonomy): Bacteria > Pseudomonadati > Pseudomonadota > Betaproteobacteria > Rhodocyclales > Azonexaceae > Dechloromonas > Candidatus Dechloromonas phosphoritropha. Next base: position 2,626,951 of record JADKGN010000004.1, read on the forward strand.
CCGATGCCACGTTGCGGGGATTGCAGCGGATCGGATTCTGGCTCGTCGTCCTGGTGTTCTATATGGTCATCACCGGCGGCTTTGTTGCCGGGATACGCGCCGGCAAGGCCTACAACACCTTCCCCTTGATGAATGGCCAAGTGCTCCCGCCGGAGAGTTTCATTCTCGACCCGTGGTATCTCAATTTTTTCAACAATATGGCGCTGGTCCAGTTCGATCACCGGGCCGGCGCGTGGCTGCTGGCCTTTATCGTTCCATGGTTCTGGGTCAGGACCAGGTCGCCTGTCGTATCCACCCGGGCCAAGTCCGTGGCCAGTCTGCTGCTTGTTGCCGTGGCAGCACAGGTAGCATTGGGCATCTGGACGCTCCTTTCCGCCGTTCCCGTCGCCCTCGGCGCGGCGCACCAGGGAGGTGCAATGATGGTATTCGGTGTTCTTCTGTGGCTGAACCACGAACTGCGAGTCGCCCGCGATCCGGGCATGGGCTGATGGAGACGGACGCTGCCCGCTTGCGAAGAATCGGAGAGCTTGCAGTTACGCTAACGGTGCTCGCAGTCGTCGTGGTTCTGGTAAGCGCGATGATGCGTCTGGATGCCGCCGGTCTCGGCTGCGCCGACTGGCCGGCCTGCTACGGACAGTTGCTCGGCCGCGAACCACAGGCGCCGGAGTTCGGCATTGTCCGGATCCTGCACCGGCTGGTCGCCTCGACCTCGCTGGTGCTCGCCTGCGTCCTCGTCTGGCTTTGCCTGCGCCCGCAGCCGCTGCGGCCGGCTGCCTCCTTCGCCTCGCTGCTGCTCCTGCTGATGCTGGCGCTGGCAATCCTCGGTATCTGGAGTCACGACCCACGGCGCGTGTTTGTCGGATTCCTCAATATCATGGGTGGCCTTGGCCTCGTAACCTTTTCCTGGCGCGTAGTGCTGGCTTGCGGGAGGCCCGGTTCTGCGGTCGAAACCCCGCACCCAGGCGTGCTGTTGCGTCTGGGTCTCGGTGCGCTGTCGCTGACGGTGATGCTGGGTGCCTGGATCGGGGCCAGTTACGCGGCGCTTGCCTGCACCTCAATCCCCGACTGTGACGGGGTCTGGTGGCCTGCCGCTGCCGGGCTGTCAGCCCTCAATCCCTTCCTTAGACAGGTCGCGGTGCCTCTCTCCGGTGATGCGGGCGGCGTCATGTTGCACCTCCTGCACCGCTACTTCGCTCTGGCGACCTTCTTCCTTCTCGGCGCGGCAGTCTTGCAGATGCTGCGCATGGGGGTGCGACGCAAGGCTGCCGGGGCGATCCTGGCATTGCTGGTCGTTGAGTTGGTCGTGGGCGGGTTGACGGTGCTCACCGGCCTCAATCTCTGGCTGGTACTTGCTCACGGCCTTTGTGCCGCTGCCTTGCTGGCCTCGGTTGCGACGCTGTTGCGGCGCTAGCCGCGTGTCTTTCTGGACCGAGCATAGAGGCAACGGAAGTTCGTGGCCGACACGGTCGAGCCTGAAAGTTTGACGATGGCGATTCTCAGTGCTGGTGCGGATTAGCGACGGGCGCCTTGCCGGTAAGGTCGCGGACCTCGGCGGCGACCTCAATCATCTCCACTTTCCTGTCCTTGCCTTCGAATTGCAATGTCAGCGGGACCGAGTCGCCAGTCTTGATCGTCTGTTTGAGATTCATCAGCATGACGTGATAGCCTCCCGGTCCGAGGATGACTGGTTTGCCGGCGGGCAGGTCGAGGCGGGGGACGGCGCGCATTTTCATCACGCCGCCATCCATCTTCATTTCGTGGATCTCCGTCACGCCCGCCACCGGGCTTGCCGCGCCGACCAGCGTCGCGCCCGACTTGCTGGTAACTTCCATGAACGCGCCGGTCGCCATCTGGCCAGCAACAGTGCCGCGAACCCACGGTGCCTTGATTTCGATATCCCCGGCGAAGGCCGTCGTTGTCGAAAGGGCGAGAAGGGCGGATGTCAGTATGACGTGCAGGGCTTTCATTGGGATCTCCTTTACGGCGTGGGCACGAATTATAAATGGTGGCGTGCCGAAGTCGCCGCGACACGATGTCGCAGCGATCCGGTAACTTGGCGGTAGCGCGACAAGGCTACGGCTTCTTGTACCAGTTGCCCTGTGCATCCTCTATCCACCAGCCCGAGTGGAACTGATCCTTCCAGCGTTTTATTTGCGCCGCGCGCACTGCCGGCTGCGCTTCCTTGCCGCCATGTGCTTCGGCAATGGCATAGATCAGTGAGTTGCGCTCGGGATTTTCCTGGTCGATGAGCTTTCCGGCGATCTGACTCTGCGTCAGGGTAAGTCGGCTGCCATCGTGTACCTTGATCATCCCGTCGTCGCCGAGGCCGATGACGCCAGCTTCATAAAAGCGAATGAGCCGTGATGAGCGCTGAGCCAGCGAATGTTTGGCGACCATGACCGGCGGCGTGCCGATATCCAGGTTGATTTCGCTGGTGACTGGCGCGGCAGCGACGGATTTGGCAAGGAAGACGAGCAGGATGAGTATGTATTTCATGTAGATTCCAGAAAGATTACTTGCCGGCCAGCAGAAGCTTGAGGTCGGCGGCGACATTGGCGGGTGTCTCGCCGTGGCGCAGCAGGAGCCGCAGCCGCCCCTGCGGATCAAAGACATAGCTTCCGGTCGAGTGATCGATGCTGTAGTTGTCGGGCGTGGTGCCGGGCTGTCTGGTGTAGAAGACCTTGAAATCCTTGGCCAGCATGGCGATGGTTGCTTCGTCGCCGCGCAGCCCAATGAAAGTTGGGTCAAACATCGGTACATAGGCGGCCAGCAACTCGGGCGTGTCACGAGCCGGATCCAGTGTGACAAATAGTACCTGAACACGGGCTGCGTCATCGCCCAGCAACTTCAATGCATCGCGCATCGTTGCCAGCGTGGTCGGGCAGACGTCTGGGCATTGGGTGTAGCCGAAGAACAGCACGACCACTTTGCCCTTGAAGTTCGCCAGGTGGCGTGGCTGTCCGTGATGGTCGGTGAGGTTGAAATCCTTGCCCCATTCGGTACCGGAGATGTTGGTCGCGTGGAAATTCGGCGGCTCGGAGCACCCGGCGACAAGGAGAGCAATGCACAGGATGGTTGCGATGAATCTTGCCATTGGATTCGGTGGCCAGTATGAGGGGTTGAGGAAGCGATACGAGCCGGAGGCGCCTGCGATTCGCCGGAATGCCGTCAGAAGTTAGATGCAGCATTGTAAACGCTTACCGAAAGATGGAAAGCTCGGTGAAGAAGAAACAGCTCCGTGTGGCGAGTGCCCGAGCGAATCAATCCGGCGAACGTAGCTCGTGGCGTCTTTCCCATTCGGAAATTGTCGGACGGTTCCTCCGTCTCCGGTTGGGTGGGCAGCGGTCTGCTGTTGTCCGAGAATCGCCAACGCCCGTCGGGTCTGCTCACGGTATACTCCGGCATTTTCAAGTTGAAAGTCTTTCATGGCCGCATTCGACGACACCGCCAGCATGGCGCTTTTCTGTGATTTCGAGAACATCGCCCTCGGCGTTCGCGATGCCCAGTACGAGAAGTTCGACATCCGACCGGTGCTCGAGCGGCTCCTCGCCAAGGGCAGCATCGTCGTCAAGAAGGCGTATTGCGACTGGGATCGCTACAAGGCCTTCAAGTCGGGGATGCACGAGGCCAATTTCGAGTTGATCGAGATCCCGCACGTTCGCCAGTCGGGCAAGAATTCCGCAGACATCCGCCTCGTGGTCGATGCGCTCGACCTTTGTTACACCAAATCCCACGTTGATACCTTCGTCATCATCAGCGGTGACTCGGATTTTTCGCCGCTGGTCTCCAAGCTGCGCGAGAACGCCAAGCGGGTGATTGGCGTCGGCGTCAAGCAGTCGTGTTCAGACCTGCTGGTGGCCAATTGCGACGAATTCATCTATTACGACGACCTGGTGCGCGAGCGCAGCAGTGGTCGCCGCGAAAACCGCGAAACGGCGCCGCGCCGGACGCCCGAGGAAGAATCGAGTCGCCGCGAGAAAATGGAGGCGCGCAAGACCAAGGCAGTCGAACTGGTAGCCGCGACCTTTGCCGACCTGATTGCCGACCGTGGCGATAGCGAGCGTGTCTGGGCCTCGGTGCTCAAGGAAGTGATCAAGCGGCGCAACCCCGGGTTCAATGAAACCTATTTCGGTTTCCGCAGTTTCGGGAACCTGCTCGAGGAGGCGGCCAACCGAGGCCTGCTCGGCTTTGGCCGGGACGACAAGTCCGGCGCCTACGTGACCCGGGCCGTGGTGCGTCCGCTGCCGGAAGAGGATGCCGCCGGAGAGGCAGTTGCGCCGCAAGTGGCCTCGCCGACTGCCGCGGTGGACGGCTCAGGTGGTGTCAAGGCAGCAGTGTCTGGTGACGGCGAGTCGAAGGCTGAAGGCCGTCGTCGCGGGGGCCGTCGCTCGCACAAGGAAGGCAAGGAGGCGAAGGAGACGCTGGCGCATGGGCTGGAGCCCGCAAGCGAGCCGGCATCCGCCGTGCCGGCCGATGAGTCGGCTGCGGTAGTCGTTGCGGAAGCCGATCCCGCGAAGCCGCCCCGTGGCGGGCGCCGCCCGCGCCGCGCGGAGGCCGTGCCGGACTTACCGGTGGGGGATGTAGTGGTGGAGTCTGGCGCAGCGGATAAGGCGGAAGCGCCGACGGCGAAGGTGGTTACCCGCGCGCCCCGCAGCCGGAAGCCGAAGGCCGTCAGCGAATAGATCCCGGGCGCGGGTTTCAGATCGTCAGCAGCAGCTTGGCGCGCAGGCCCACGGCGTCGCGCCTGCCGTCGCGCGAGGTGGTTATCGCTTGATACCACTTGTTGTACAGGCCACGCAGGCCCGTGTGTCCATCCGCGTTCTCGATACGCTCGAGCAACGAACTGGTGCCGAGCGAGCCGACGAAGGTCTTCAGCGTATTGCGCATGAAGTTACGTGCCCGCCGCAGGCGGACCGGGTCTGGTGATACGGGCGGCTCGCCGAAGGCGGTGATCGACGGTAGCGCCGCTGCTGGCGCGCTAACCGTCCCCTGGGGGCTGATCACCGAACTGTTTGCAATATAGCCGTCTTCCTCGAACAACAGCGGCGTCCTGTCCCCGTTATCGGGTCGTCCGTGAAGCAGTTCGCGAACTGCAGTTCATGCCGCGGCTTGCACGGGAATCCTGTGTCCTCGGCGGGTGATCCGGTTCTGCGAATCGACGTAGATCAGTTCCGGCTCGTACTTGGTCAGTTCGACCTCGTTATAGACGGCAAATGTGGCGATGATCAGGATGTCGCCCGGCGCGGCGCGACGGGCTGCCGAGCCATTGACCGAAATGACGCCGGAGCCACGTTCGGCGCGTATCGCGTAGGTAGTGAAACGCGCGCCGTTGTTGACGTTCCAGATGTCGATCTGTTCGTATTCCCTGATACTGGCTGCGTCGAGCAAATCCTCATCGATGGCGCAAGAGCCCTCGTAGTGCAGGTCGGCGTGGGTTGCCGTCACCCGGTGCAACTTCGATTTCAACATCGTTCTCTGCATGGTTTGACTCATCCAGACGGTTTGGGGAAGCGAATTGTAGCGGCACTGGACCCTCTGTCAATGGCTTTTGCGCCGTGAAAAAGTGAATCAGATCTCAATGTTGTCGATTAGTCGCGTGCTTCCGAGACGACTGGCGGCAAGCACGACGAGCGGAACGCCGATGGCTTGCGGTGCCGAAAGATCCGCCTGTCGGCGCACCGCAACGTAGTCGGTATGCCAGCCGGCCGCGGTCAACACGGCCACTGCGGCATTTTCCAGTCTGAAGATGTCTTGCTCACCTTGCTTGAGAAACTCGCGGATACGATTCAGTTCCCGATACAGGCGCGGCGCCTCGGCGCGTTCGGCGGCGCTCAGGTAGCCGTTGCGTGAGGAGAGTGCAAGGCCGTCGTCGGCGCGCACGGTTTCGCCGCCGATGATCTCGATCGGCAGTGCGAGCTGGCGGGTCATGTTGCGGATGATGATCAACTGTTGGTAATCCTTCTTGCCGAACACGGCGGCCTGCGGCTGCACGCAGTTAAACAGCTTGAGGACGACGGTGGCGACGCCGCGGAAGTGGCCGGGGCGGAATTCGCCGTCCAGCAGGTGCTGGATAGCCGGTGGTTCGACGAAGTATTCCTGCGGTTCCGGGTAAAGATCGCTTTCAGTCGGCGCGAACAGTACGTCGACACCGGCGGCGGCGAGCTTGTCGCAGTCAGCCTTGAAGGTGCGCGGGTATTTGTCGAAATCCTCGTTCGGGCCGAATTGCAGGCGATTGACGAAGATTGAAGCGACCACCGTGTCGCCGTGGGCGCGCGCCTGCTCCATCAGGCTGGTGTGGCCGGCGTGCAGGTTACCCATGGTCGGCACGAAAACGATGCGGCCGCGGGTTTTCAGCGCGGTGCGCAGATCGGGGATGGTGGAATGGATTAGCATGGGGAGAGGTGTTTTTGACGCAGATTGCGCAGATGAACGCAGACTTTATCCGTGGAAATCAGCACAATCTGCGGCAAAGTTTTTTAGGTTTCAGTTGGCGTAGGTATGTTCGGGGCCGGGGTAGCTGCCGTCCTTGACGGCGGCGACGGCACGGCAGGCGGCATCGTGAATGCTGGCGGCGCCGGCCATGAAATTCCTGACGAACCTGGCCTTCTTGCCGGGTGGAATGTCGAAGGCGTCGTGCACGACCATGACCTGGCCGGAGCAATCCTTGCCGGCACCGATGCCGATGGTGATGATCTTCAGTTGCGCAGTGATCTCGGTGCCGAGCACGGCCGGAATCGCTTCGAGGACGATCATCGTTGCCCCGGCATTCTGTAGCGCCAGCGCATCATCCTTGAGCTTTTGCGCGGCGGCATCGCCCTTGCCCTGCACCTTGTAGCCGCCGAGCGCGTGCACTGATTGCGGCGTCAGCCCAACGTGGCCGCAGACCGGAATGCCACGGTCGACGAGGAATTCGACCGTTTTTGCCATTTCCCGGCCACCTTCGAGCTTGACCATCTGGGCACCGGCGGCCAGCAGCGTCACGGCGTTGCGGAATGCATGTTCCGGCGTCTCCTGATAGCTACCGAAAGGCATGTCGGCGATGATGAACGGGCGGTCGGAGCCGCGCTTGACGGCGGCGACGTGGTAGGCAATGTCGGCGACGGTGACAGGCAGTGTCGTATCGTGGCCCTGGATGACGTTGCCCAGCGAATCGCCGATCAGCAGGCTGTCGACACTGGCGCCGTCGAGCAGGCGGGCGAAGCTGGCGTCGTAGCAGGTGAACATGGCGACCTTCTCGCCGGCAGCGTAGAGCTTGGCGAGGTCGGCCTGGGTCAGGCGGCGGGTGATGGTTTGAGCGGACATGAGCATCCTGGAGAAAGAATTACGGCGCCTAGGATACACAAAGGTGCCCGAGTCGAGTCAACCGCCGATCAGAGCCGCTCGATGCCCTGATTGGCGACCGCCGGCAGCCAGGCGATGACGCTGCCACGTCCCGGGATCGTCAGGCCGGGCGCGATTTCAGCCAGTGGGCAGAGGACGAAGGCGCGCAGATGGAGTCTTGGGTGCGGCACCGTCAGGCGCGGCAGATCGACTTCACTGTCGTCGTAGAGCAGCAGGTCGAGATCGAGGGTACGCGGCCCGTTGTGGTCGCGACGGTGGCGCCCGAAACGGATTTCGAGGTCGAGCAGGCCATCGAGAAGTGCTTCGGCGCCGAGTCTGGTCCCCAGCGCCGCGACGGCATTGATGAAGTCGGGCTGGTTTCTGAGGCCGATCGGGGCTGTGCGGTAGAGCGACGAGGCGCGCAGGACGCGGCTTTCCGGCAGGTCGGCGAGTGCCGCCAAGGCGGCTTGCACGGTAACCGCCGGGTCGCCGATGTTGGCGCCAAGGGCGACGTAGGCGGTGTTCACTGGGTACTGTTACGGTCGACGCCAGCCGCCCCCGGATTTGTGCGCCTTCGCCGGCGCTTGCGGTCGCCAGCCTGTTGCGGCAGCAGCATCGCCGCCCTTGTTGCGCCGTCACCATTCTGGAAGCGTGTCCACCAGTCGCCCAGCTCCGCGTCGATTTCGCCGGATTCGGCGCGCAGCAGCAGGAAGTCGTAACCAGCGCGAAAACGCGGGTGTTCGAGCAGGCCGTAAGGGCGCTTGCCGGCGCGTGTCTCGAAGCGCGGCTGCAGGGACCAGATGTCCTTGATGTCACCGGCAATGCGCCGGGTGATGGCGAGCTTCTCGCCCTGCACGTCGAGCACCGTGTCCATCGCCTGATAAAGCGCCGGAATTTTCGCTTCGCCGGCGGCCTTCAGCTTTTCCCAGTGCGCCAGCACCTCGTGCCACAGCAACGTGGCGAACAGGAAGCCGGGCGAGATGCCCTTGCCCGCGCGGACGCGGTCGTCGGTATTGGCCAGGGCGAGCATGATAAATTTTTCACCCAGCGGCTGTTCGAGAATGACGTCGAGCAGCGGCAGCAGGCCGTGATGCAGGCCTTCTTCACGCAAACGTGTGATGCAGTTCACCGAGTGGCCCGAGGTCAGGAGCTTGAGCATCTCGTCAAAGAGGCGGGCCGGCGGCACGTTTTCCAGCAGTTCGGCCATTTCGCGGATCGGCTTGCTCGCCGCCGGATCGATGATCAGACCGAGCTTGGCGGCGAGACGCACGGCGCGCAGCATGCGCACCGGATCCTCGCGGTAGCGGGCGCGCGGCTCGCCGATCATGCGCAGGGTTTTCTGCCTGAGATCACCGACACCATGGTGGTAGTCGATGACCGCTTCGGTGGCCGGGTCGTAATACAGCGCGTTGGCAGTGAAGTCGCGGCGGGCCGCATCGTCGGCTTGCGTACCGAATACATTGTCGTGAAGCACACGGCCGTGCTCGTCGGTCTTGGTATTGGCGTCGAGCATGCCGCGGAAGGTGGTGACCTCGATGGTCTCCTGTCCCATCATCACATGCACGATCTGGAAGCGCCGGCCGATGGCGCGTGAACGGCGAAAGGCGCGGCGAATCTCGTCCGGCGTGGCGTCGGTGGCGACGTCGAAGTCCTTGGGCGCGGTGCCGAGCAGCAGGTCGCGCACCGCGCCGCCGACGACATAGGCCTTGTGGCCCTGCTGCTGCAGGCCTTCACAGACGCGCCGGCTGCCGGAACTGATACGGTCGCGGGTGATGCCGTGGCGGGATACGGGAATGACGGCCGGTTCGTGGTGACCGGCGACGGCCTTTTTGCTACCGAAGACGCGGGAGATGAGTTTGCGGATCACTTGTTGCCGTTCGGGGAGCGCATGGCACGCTGCGGAAACCGTGGATTCTACCGCAAAGTAATGATTTTCCAGCCCATTTCCCTGCTATGCCGAAGCAGCATGTCGTCAGGGTCGACCGCTACCGGCGTCCTGACCATGCGCATCAGCGGCAGGTCGTTGTGCGAGTCGCTGTAGAAAGAGCTGTCGGTGAAGCCGCCCCACCAGAGGCCGAGCGACTCCAGCCAGGTCTCGACACGGGTAATTTTGCCGTCGCGGAAAGAGGGGGTGCCGCGCGGACTACCGGAAAATGCCCCATTTTTCGGGTCGACCGCGGCAACCGTGGCGATCAGGTGCGCAATGCCGAATTCGCGGGCGATCGCGCCGGTGACGAAGCTGTTGGTCGCGGTGACGATGGCGCACAGGTCGCCGCCGTCCAGATGGCGCCGCACCAGTTGGCGGGCTGGGTCGCCGATCAGCGGGCGGATGTGGTGGTCCATGTATTCGCGGTGCCAGGCATCGAGTTCGGCGCGCGAATGGTGGGTCAGCGGTGCGAGCTGGAAGGCCAGAAACTCGTGGATGTCGAGCGTGCCCGCCTTGTAGTGATCGTAGAACTCGATGTTCTTTGCCTCCTGCACCTCGCGGTCGACGACACCCTTGCCGATCAGGAATTGCGCCCACTCGAAATCGGAGTCACCGGCGAGCAGGGTGTTGTCAAGATCGAAGAGGGCGAGATTCATTGTCCGAGATCCAGCGGCAGTGTTTCGTTGAGCAGTTCGCGCAGCAATGGCAGCGTGACCGCGCGCTTGTGTTCGAGCGTGTAGCGGTCGAGCGCGGCGATGAAGGCGGATAAGGTACGCATGTCGCGCGGGGCGTGGCGCATCAGGTAGTCGATGCTCTCCGGTGACAGCTTGAGTGCGCGTTCCCGAGCCTGGTTGGTGAGCGCGGCGACCTTCTCGCCATCCGATAAAGGCTGCAGGCGATAGATCAGTCCAGAGCCAAGGCGGGTGCGCAGGTCTTCGCGCAGCGCGAGATGGGCCGGTGGTCGATCGGCTGCGGTGAACAACTGTCCGTCGGCCGTTTTCAGGCGGTTGAAATGGTTGAACAGGGCAATTTGCCCGGCCGCATTGAGCGCCTCGACATGGTCAACTGCTAACTGCCCGACCGCCGCGACCTCGCCAAGTGCCGGGTCGAACGCCGCATCAATATAAGTGAAGCCGCTGGCCAGTAGCAAATGTGTTCGCCCCGAGCCCGCTTCTCCCCACAGGCAGAACGATGTTTCGGTGCGCGCTCCTGCCAGCCAGCCGGTCACGGCGGCCACGGCTTCCGCATTGCCGCCAGCGACGAAATTGTCCAGCGTTGGCGAGATCTCCGGCAGCAAATCGAGTATCAGTTGACGCATGTGCATGGGGTTGGGTGGGCCGTCGATTTTAGCATTCACCAAGCCGCAGCGCTTTTGGAAACGGCAACTTGACATCCGCGGTTGCCGGGCCAGCTGCCCGATCTGCCTCCGATGAGGAAAATCCGGCTTTTGCGGAAGATCGCACCCATGTCGAGCAGTGCAACGTTACCGTCAGCCGAAAAAAATGCGGCCGCAAGGCCGCACTTTCGTGCTCTCCGCAAGGTCAGCCGCAACCGGCGGCTCCCCCAGGCAGTTTCAGCTTCCCAAGGCCAGCATCAGTTCCGACTGCGCGCTGTGGGGTTTGGCGCGGGCCGACCTGCGCCGCTGGTAGACCCCGTCGCCACTCATGTCCCAGGACTGCTGGTTGTCGGCAAGATAGAACTTGAGACCTTCGGTGATGACGCGCTTCTTGAGCTTGGGGTCGAGGATCGGGAAGGCCAGTTCGATGCGGCGGAAGAAGTTGCGGTACATCCAGTCGGCGCTCGAGAGGTAGACTGATTCCTTGCCGCCGTCGTGGAAATAGAAGATGCGGTGGTGCTCGAGGAAGCGGCCGATGATCGAATGGACCTTGATGTTCTCCGAAAGCCCGGGCACCCCGGGGCGCAGCCCGCAGACGCCGCGAATCAGCAGCTCGATTTGGACGCCGGCCTGTGAGGCCTGATACATCGCATCGATCGTTTCAGGCTCGAGGAGCGAGTTCATCTTGGCGACGACCATGGCCTTCTTGCCTGCCTTGGCGGCTTCGGCTTCCTTGGCGATGGCGGCCACGACATTGGGCTGCAGGGTGAACGGGGCCATCCACACATGTTCCAGCGCGCCGGCTTTTCCGAGTCCGGTCAGTTGCTTGAAGACTTCATTGACGTCCTGGGTGATTTGATCGTTGGCGGTCATCAGGCCGAAGTCCGAGTAGAGCCGTGCCGTGCGCGGGTGATAGTTGCCGGTGCCGAGATGCGCGTAACGCTTGAGATGGCCTTCCTCGCGCCGCACGATCAGCAACGCCTTGGCATGTACCTTGTAGCCGACGACGCCATAGACGACGTGGGCACCGACCTGCTCCAGCTGGGTCGCCCATCCGATATTGGCTTCCTCGTCGAAGCGCGCCATCAGCTCGACGACCACGGTCACTTCCTTGCCGTTCTGCGCGGCACGGATCAGCGACTGCATCAGCACCGAGTCGGTGCCGGTGCGGTAAACGGTCATCTTGATCGCGACGACGGCCGGATCGGTGGACGCCTGGTTGAGCAGATCGATGACCGGCGAGAACGACTGGAAGGGGTGGTGGAGCAGGATGTCGCCCTGGCGGATGCTCTGGAAGATGTTGGCACCCTTGCCTACAGCTTTTGGCACACCGGGAGTGAAGGGCGGGAATTTCAGGTCGGGACGATCGACCCAGTCCGGCACCTGCATCAGGCGAACCAGGTTCACCGGTCCGTTGACGCGGTAGAGATCGTCGCGGCTCAGTCCAAATTGGTCGAGCAGGAACTCGACCATCGAATCGGAACAGCTCTCGGCCACCTCAAGGCGGACGGCGTCACCGAAATGCCGCTGCGGCAGTTCGCCCTGCAGCTTGGTGCGCAGGTTGGTGCTCTCCTCGTCGTCGACGAAAAGGTTCGAGTTGCGGGTCACGCGGAACTGGTAGCAGCCGCGCACCGTCATGCCGGCGAATAGTTCGCCGACGAATTCGTGCAGGATCGACGACATGAAGACGAAGCCGTGCGCGCAACCGGCAATTTCCCGTGGCACCTGGGTGACGCGGGGCAGGACGCGCGGCGCCTGGACGATGGCGGCATTGGAACTGCGGCCGAAAGCATCCTTACCTTCGAGTTCGACGGCGAAATTGAGGCTCTTGTTGAGAACGCGCGGAAATGGGTGTGACGGATCGAGCCCGACCGGCGTCAGCACCGGCACCATTTCGCGGAAGAAATACTGGCGGATCCACTCGCGCTGGGCGTCGGTCCATTTGGAGCGGCGCAGGAAGCGGATATCCTGTTCCGCCAGCAGCGGCATAACTACATCATTGAGGGTCCGGTATTGTTCATTGATGAGGGCATGCGCCTCCTCGCGCACCAGGCGGAATGCCTCGTGGGCGGTCATGCCGTCGGTCGTAATGACTTGGGCGCGGGCCTTGATCTGTTCCTTGAGCCCCGCCACGCGGACCTCGAAGAACTCATCCAGGTTGCTGGAAACGATGCACAGGAAACGCAGGCGCTCGAGCAGGGGCACTCGCTCGTCCTGTGCCTGGGCCATCACCCGGCGGTTGAAAGCGAGCAGGCCCACTTCCCGGTTCAGGTAATTCTGGGGTGGGTAATCGCTTTTCCCTTGATGCAGTGTCATTTCAGCCTCCTCGCTAGTTTGGAGAAGTATATTCTTCACGGTCGCCAATTTGAAGCACTTGCGGCGTGCCCGGATAACTTTTAGCCCGTCGATTCGGGCATCAGCGAGCGATCAGCCGGAGGCGCTCCGCTTGCCTGCGGGAATGCTGCCTAGTGTCGCGAGCAGTGTGCCAATCTTGGTATCGGTTTCGGCAAGCTCGAGTTCAGGGCCGGCGTGCAGTTCGACACGATTGCCCGCAATCAGGGCCGGACGCGTGGCAGCCCTGAACTCGCCGTCACCATCTGCCTTCATGATGCCGAAGCCGCCGCTGTACCAGCCGCTTCGTACCTCTTCGTGTCTGGCCAGCCAGTCCATTGCCGCGGGCCCCGGGAATCTGCCCCGACAGGCGCGTCAGGCACCAGGCATGGATGCCTTCCGATGTGGTGTCGCTGGCGACGGCGACGTCGTGGATACCCAGGCAGCCGACAAGGCAAGATTCGACCGCAAGCGGGTGAATGTTGCATCCGCCGCTGATCAGCATGTCGTCGGCGCGGTCGCTTACGGTCAACCGTCCTTTTTCATCGATTTTACCGAGGTCGCCAGTGGCCAGCCAGCCATCACCGCCGCCGTAACCGGCCATGACCTGAGGGCCGTGGATACGGATAAGGCTGTCCGCGCTCAGCGTGAATTCATTGGTGCCGAGTGGGCGGCCAACCAGGCCTTCACGCCACAGGTCGCCGGGCAGCAGCGGCAGATGATGGTTCGAGGCGCTCGCTGCTGCATCGAGATTGGCGTCGTTCGGCATGACGCGGCGCGGTTCGCCCTCGCTGCTGCTGGTTGAGATGACGAGCGCGATGCCGGGCGGCCAGCCCGCCGCGAGGAAGATCAAGAATTTCTCCATTGCCAAGCGCTGGCGGAGGCCGTGTTGACAATCGAGCGGCTGGTCTACAGACTTCATTCATGACGATGACCGCGGATTCTCCTGGTGCGCGAGAGCGCCCCGTGACGCTCGTTGCAGCTGACAGCTATCGCTTGGGTGCCCGGCGCCATGAGGCGATCGTGCCGGGGCGAGCTGATAGTGGCCGGGGCAACCGGGGTGCCACAGCATTTTTACCGGCGTTTCGCCGAGTACGCGAGCGCGCGCGTCTTCGAGATGGACTATCTGGACTGGGCCACGCTCGATCTGGCAGCCGCCGTCGATACCATAAGCGAGAATGGCTTGCCGCTGTTCAGGTCGGGCATTCGTTCGGCGGGCACGCATTTGGCTTGCTGCCCAATCACGAGCGGATCGATCGCCTTTATACCTTCGGCACCGGCGCCGGATGGCACGGCTGGATGCCTCCCCTGGAGCAATTGCGGGTACTCGCCATGTGGCGAGTCGTCGGTCTGGCGATCATCAGCTGGAAGGGCTATCTTGCCTGGAGCCGTCTTGGCCTCGGTGAAGATCTGCCGCTGGGCGTCTATCGGCAGTGGCGACGCTGGTGCCGCTTTCCACAATATTTCCTCGATGACCCGGCGATGGCGCAGTTTACCGAGCGTATCGGCGGAGTTAGGACGCCGATCGTCGCCGCCAACTCGTTCGACGATCGCAGGGCTTCCTCACGTTCGCGCGATGCCTTTATGACCGGCTACCGCAACACCGACTGGCAGGCAGTGGACCTCGACCACGGGCGGGAAGGCCTGCGCGGAATCGGGCACATGGCAACAGTTTCAATTCGGGACGCGGCGAGGCCCTGGAAATGCATATACCGACGCAATAACCGGCCACCGTGTTTTAATAGCCATCCGCCCACCTATTTATAGTTCCCAACTCGATATCCATGTCAGCAGCACTTTTTCCCCGCACCCCGCCACTCGCTGATTGCGACCTGGAGAGAAGCCGTGCCCGCATCCTTGACTATTTTCACCGGACTTTCGACCGCTACGAGCAGTTGTTCGAGGTCCTGACTTGTGACGAAGCGTATTTCGAAAAGCCAATTGCCCTGCGTCACCCGCTGATCTTCTACTTCGGCCACACCGCAACCTTCTTCATCAACAAGCTGCTGCTGGCCGGCATGCTCAAGGAACGGATCAATCCCCGTTTCGAGTCGATGTTCGCCATCGGGGTCGATGAAATGAGCTGGGACGACCTCAATGAAGCCAATTACGAGTGGCCGACCGTTGCCGAGATCAAGGCCTATCGCGACCGGGTGCGCGGCGCGGTCGACGCGATCATCCGCAGTGCGCCGCTGACCCTGCCGATCGACTGGGAGAACCCGTGGTGGGTGATTGTGATGGGCATCGAGCACGAGCGGATTCATCTCGAGACCTCGTCGGTACTGATTCGTCAGCACCGCCTCGACTATGTGCGCCCGCATCCGGCTTGGGCGCCGTGCGGCCTCTCCGGTGCGCAGCCGGACAACCGGCTGGTGGACATACCGGCCGGTGATGTGCGTCTCGGCAAGGCGTTTGCGGACGCCACCTATGGCTGGGATAACGAATATGGCGAACACCATGCTGCCGTGCCGGCCTTCAAGGCGGCGCGCCATCTGGTATCCAACGGCGAGTTTCTGTCTTTCGTTGAAGCTGGGGGCTACGAGGATGACAGCCTTTGGAGCGAAGAAGGCAGGGCCTGGAAGCGATTCGCCAGAGCGCACCATCCGACATTCTGGCGTCTTGAGCCCGATGGCTGGCAGTTGCGTTTGCTGACGCAGTTCGTCGACATGCCCTGGGACTGGCCGGTCGAAAGCAATTTACACGAGGCCAGCGCCTTCTGCCGGTGGAAGGCGCGGACCAGCGGCGCGACGGTCCGCCTGCCGAGCGAGGACGAGTGGTATCGCCTGCTCGCCGTGTCCGGGCTGGACGAGTTGCCCGACGACGCGCCGGCTGCCGCCAATATCCACCTCGACCATTGGGCGTCGTCGTGCCCGGTCAATACCTTTGCCCACGGGCCCTTGTTCGATGTGGTCGGCAACGTCTGGCAATGGACCGAAACGCCGATCCATCCGTTCGACGGCTTCCGGGTGCACCCGATCTACGATGATTTCACGACGCCAACCTTCGACGAGCGCCACAACCTGATCAAGGGCGGTTCGTGGATATCCTGCGGCAACGAGGCACGGCACGCGGCGCGTTACGCCTTCCGTCGGCACTTCTTCCAGCATGCCGGCTTTCGCTACGTGGTCGCTGAGCCTTTGGCCGCACGGCCCGTATCGCAATACGAAACCGACCGTCTGGTTTCCGAATACGCCGAGTTCCATTACGGTGACGAATACTTCGGCGTGCCGAATTTCCCCCGTGCCGTCGTCGAACTGGCGATTGCGGCCATGGCCGGGCGGCCGGCGCACAAGGCCCTCGACCTCGGGTGCGCCACCGGCCGGGCAAGCTTCGAACTGGCCAGGCATTTCGACCAAGTCACCGGGCTTGATTTTTCGGCGCGCTTCATCGGGGTCGGCGTGCAAATGGCAACGCAAGGCAGCCTGCGGTACACCCTGGTCGATGAGGGAGAACTGGTCTCGTACCATGAACGGCGCCTGGTTGACCTCGGTCTTGAAGCGGTGCGCGCCAAGGTCGATTTCGTCCAGGGCGACGCCTGCAACCTGAAACCGATCCATGCCGAATACGACCTGATTGTGGCGGCCAACCTGATCGACCGCCTGCACAGCCCGCGCAAGTTGCTCGAAAGCATCCATGCCCAGATCAAGCCTGGCGGACTGCTCGTGATCACCTCGCCCTATACCTGGCTCGAGGACCACACGGCGCGTGCAGAATGGATTGGCGGTTTCAAGAAGGACGGCGAGAACTTCACCACGCTCGACGGGTTGAAGGCGATATTGGGTAAGCATTTCCGCCTGCGCGGCGAACCTCGGGCTGTGCCCTTCGTGATCCGCGAAACGCGCCGCAAATTCCAGCACACCCTGGCCGAGGCAACGATCTGGGAGCGGGCGGATCGGAAATGATCGAGGAGGCCGGCCGGTTGTATTCGTCGTTTTCGGTGTTGGAAGGCCCGACGGCGATGGATGAGCAATGGACCGGTCGTGTGCGGTGACGTATTTTTTCTCGCTTTCAATACGGAGCACCCCATGAAGTCGCTTGCCCGATCTGTCTCAACCGCCATGATCTATCTGTCGACCGCGGTTTTGACGTTGCCGGCCGGTGCCGAGGAGGTCCAGGCCGCAACCCCGACGCCTGACCAGCTCGGGGGTTATCCACCTCGGCACTCAAGGTGACGGCGATAGCTCTGGCATTCGATGCAGCAAGGGTCGAGTCATGAATGAATGCGGATCGCCCACCGTGAATCAAGACTGGCTTCCCGGTTGTCCACCGCCCGAGTGGGAGCCTTTGGGCGTGATCCAGGAAATCCAGGGGCCGGTGATCGATGTCGTGTGCTCGCGCTTGCCGCCGCTGCATCGCGCCATCTACGTCTGCCTGAATGGGGAACATTACACCTTCGAGGTGCATCGCCACCTGGACGAACAGCGCGTGCGGGCCATTGCCCTGCATCGGACCAGTGGTCTCAAGCGGCAGATGACGGTGTTTGACGGTGGCGTTGGTTTGCAGATTCCGGTGACGCCGGATTGCCTGGGCCGCCTGCTCGACATGTTCGGCCGACCGCTCGATGGCGGTCCGCCGTTGATCGCCGAATCCTTCCGCCCGATTGTTGCGCCGCCGGTGTCGTTGTCCGAGGCGGCTGGCGTGGGCGGTGTGCTGCCGACGGGGATCAAGGTCATCGATCTGCTGTGTCCGTTCGTTCGCGGAGGCAAGACCGGACTGTTCGGCGGTGCCGGGGTTGGCAAGACGGTACTGATCATGGAGTTCATGAACGCCATTGTTCGCCTGCATCAGGGGGTCTCGGTCTTTGCCGGCGTCGGCGAGCGCATCCGCGAAGGGCATGAGCTTTGGCACGACATGCAGGATGCGGGAGTGATGCCGCGCACCCTGATGGTTTTCGGGCAGATGGACGAGTCGCCGGGTGTGCGTTTCCGGATCGGACTCGCGGCGCTGACCTATGCCGAGTACCTGCGCGACTCGGTGGCCAGGGAGGTGCTCTTCCTGATGGACAACGCCTTCCGTTTCGTTCAGGCAGGCAGCGAATTGTCGGGGCTGGTCGGGCGCATGCCCGCGACCGTCGGCTACCAGCCCACCTTGCTTTCCGAGGTGGCGGAATTGCAGGAGCGCATCCTTTCGACCAAAGCGGGCAATATCACTGCCGTTGAAGCGGTCTACGTGCCGGCCGATGACATGACCGATCCGGCCGTGGGGGCAATTCTTGCGCACCTCGATACCATCGTCATCCTTTCCCGCGCTCACGCCGCCAAGGGCATCTATCCTGCGGTCGACCCGCTGCTCTCCAGCAGCAGCGCCATGGACCGCCGCGTCATCGGTGAACGTCACTACCGCGTCGCCCAGGCGGTCAGGGAATATCTGGCGCGCTACCGCGAACTCGAGGACATCATCGCCATGCTCGGACTGGAAGCACTGTCCGAGGCCGACCGGCGCGTTGTGCACCGTGCGCGGCGGCTGGAGCGCTATCTCAGCCAGCCGTTCTTCGTGGTGGCCGAGCACACCGGTATCGCCGGTGCTTCGGTGCCTTTGGAAACAACGCTTGGCGATTGCGAGGCCCTGCTGCGGGGCGACTACGATGCCCTGCCTGAAGACGCCTGCTACATGCGTGGTGGCATGGCCAGGGCAGGAGGGTTGTGATGAGCCGATCCTTCACCTTGCACCTGCAGAGCGCCTCCTGCCACGAGCGTATCGCGGAGGTCGCCAGTTTTGTCGGCCAGGACGCCAGCGGCAGTTTCGGCGTTCTCCCCGGGCGGGCGGACTTCATGACCGTCCTCGACTACGGCCTGGCGCGCTTCCGCCTGTTGGAGGGTGGCTGGCAGTATCTGGCCTGTCCGGGCGCCGTCCTTTCCTTTGCCGACGACCAGCTTTTCCTCAATACTCGGCGTTATCTGCGGGACGACGACTATGACAGGGTGTTGCATCTGCTTACCGGCCAACTGGCCGATGAAGAAAAGGCGCTCAAGGCGGTCAAGGACAACCTCCAGCGGCTGGAACAGGAGTTGTTCCGGCGCCTGCGCCAACTCGACCGGTGGCCGGCATGAATGACGAAAAGTGGCGCAGCGAGGTCGGGCGTGACGCGGCGAGACTCAAGGTCGCCGAGCATGAACGCCGTTCGCTGCTGGCGCAGACGGTTTATCTCGGCACCTTGTCGGTGCTCTTCCTAGTGCCACTGATTGGCGGCGCCTACCTGGGTCGCTGGCTGGATGGGCTGAGCGAGGGATATTCCGTGCGCTGGACCATCAACCTGATCATTCTCGGTCTGGCGGTCGGGGTGTTCAACGTATACGTCTTCATCCGGAAATATTGGTGATGGAGACTCTGGGCATCGTCTTCAATGTCGGCCCTTTCGGCATCACCCGCACGGTGGTCACCACGTGGGGCATCATGCTGGTTCTCGGTCTGGGCAGTTGGCTAGTGACCCGCCGGCTCTCCGTAGACCAGCCCGGTTTACCGCAGAGTGCCGTGGAAGGAGCCGTGCAGGCGGTTGAAGCCGCCATCGCCGTGGTTCTGCCCGAGCGTGCCGAACTGCTGCTGCCCTTTGTCGGCACTTTGTGGTTGTTCATAGCCGTCGCCAATCTTGCCGGACTGATCCCCGGCCTGCATGGTCCGACCGGCGATCTGTCCACTACCGCCGCCCTGGCGATCCTGGTCTTCCTCTCAGTGCATTGGTATGGCATACGCAGCGCCGGGCTTGGCAGCTACCTGCGCCACTATCTTGCCCCCAGTCCAATCCTGTTGCCCTTCCATCTGATCGGCGAACTGTCGCGCACCCTGGCGCTTGCCGTGCGTCTGTTCGGCAACATCATGAGCCTGGAAATGGCTGCCCTCCTGGTTCTTCTGGTAGCCGGACTGCTCGTCCCCGTGCCCCTGCTGATGCTCCACGTCGTTGAAGCGCTGGTTCAGGCTTACATCTTCGGCATGCTCGCGCTGATTTACATTGCCGGCGGCATGCAGTCCCAGGTTGCCCAAGAATCCCCTTCTGCGAAAGAGAAAGGAAGCACGACATGAGCGACATGAACTGGTTTGTCCTGATTTCAACGGTGGCGGCGGCCCTGGCCATTGCACTGGGTGTCATATTCCCGGCCCTGGCAATGGGCAAGGCCATCGCCCAGGCCCTGGAGTCGTTGGCACGCCAGCCGGAGGCGGAGAAATCCATCACCCGTACCCTGTTCATCGGCCTGGCAATGATCGAATCCCTGGCCATCTATGTGCTCGTGATCGTCCTCATCATCCTCTTCCGCAATCCGCTGCTCGAATACCTGCTCAAGTAAGGCCTGTCATGCGGATCGAGTGGACCACCTTCGCTTTCGAGATCATCAATTTCCTGGCGCTGGTCTGGATACTCAAGCGCTTTCTCTATCGGCCGGTACTCGATACCCTGGCCCGGCGCCGGGCGGGCGTCGAGCGTACCCTGGCCGAGGCCGGAGAGATCGAGGCACGGGCGAAGGCTCTGCAGGCCCGGTACGAAAGCCGGCTGGCCGACTGGGAGAAGGAAAGGACCAGGGCCAGGGAGCAACTGGATGCGGATCTGGCGCAGGAGCGGGTGCGGCAGATGCAGGCCCTGACCAGGATCCTCGCCGAGGAGCGGGCGCGGAATGCCGCGGTCGACGCCCATAAACTGCAGGAAATCGAGCGTGCACAGGAGGTCCGTGCGATGGCTCAAGCCCGGCGATTCACCGCAACCTTGCTGGGCCGACTGGCCGACCCCGCAGTCGAGGCGCGCCTGGTTGATCTTCTCCTGAAAGACTGGGAGTCGCTGCCGGAGGCGGAACTCGTGGGCTTGCGGACCGCCGCGGCGACCAAGGACGTCGGGATTGTCGTGACCAGCGCATTTGCGCTTGTACCGGAGCAGCGTCAGCGGATCACGGCGGCACTCGCGGGCAAGCTGGGCCAGGACATTGCCATGGCCTTCGGTGAGGACAGGCAGTTGCTCTCGGGCTTGCGCCTGTCGCTCGGCCCTTGGCGCCTGCATCTGAACTTCGCTGACGAACTGGCCGCCTTTGCGGCGTCCTCGAATCATGTCGACTGACTCGGCGGCCTTCTCGCCCCTATCCCGCCAGTCGGACTGGCTGGACGGCTACGACTTCCGCCTGCGGATGGCCGAACAGGGAAGGGTGGTCGCGGTCGGCGATGGAATCGCCTGGGTCGAGGGGTTGCCTTCTGCGGCCATGGACGAGGTTCTGCGCTTCGCCGATGGCAGCCGCGGCCTGGTCTTCCATCTGGGCAGTGCTCGTGTCGGCGCGATACTCCTCAGCCAGGGCAGCGGTCAGCAAGGGCTGACCGCGGGCACGGCGGCGTTCCTCAGTGGCCACCATCTGGAGATCGGCGTCGGTGACGCCTATCTTGGCCGGGTTGTCGACCCGATGGGGAGGCCCCTCGATGCCGGGGTGGTAATCCAGACAACTTCCCGGCGACCGCTGGAGCCAGACTCGCCACCGATCATCGCACGCGATTTCGTCAATCGCCCCCTGGTTTCCGGCGGCAAGATGGTCGATACGATGATCCCGATCGGCAAGGGCCAGCGCCAATTAATCATCGGCGATGCCGGCACCGGCAAGAGTGCTCTGGCCCTCGACGCGATCGTTGCCCAGAAGGGTCGCGACGTCCTCTGCGTCTATGTGCTTATCAGCCAGAAGCGCTCGGCCGTGGTGGCGACGGTTGAAACCCTGCGTCGGACGGGCGCCCTTGATTTCACCTGCGTGGTCGTCGCCGAGGCTACGGCCCTGCCGGGCCTGAAATACATCGCGCCCTTTGCCGGTTGCGCGCTGGCCGAAGGCTGGATGTATGCGGGGCGGGATGTGCTGGTGGTGTACGACGATCTCACCACGCACGCCCGCGCCTATCGCGAGCTTTCCCTGCTGCTGCGCCGGCCACCGGGGCGCGAGGCCTACCCCGGCGATATTTTCTTCCTGCACTCGCGCCTGCTCGAGCGTTCGACCTGTCTGGCCTCCCAATACGGTGGCGGCAGCATGACGGCGCTGCCGCTGGTCGAAACCGAACAGGGCGAAATTGCCGCCTACATTCCGACCAACCTGATCTCGATCACCGATGGTCAGGTCTATCTCGACCCGCGTCTGTTCGCCGCTGGGTTCCTGCCGGCAATCGACGTCACGCGCTCGGTTTCGCGTATCGGCGGCAAGGCGCAGCATTCGGCCATCAAGGCCGAAGCCGGGCGGATGAAGCTGGATTACCTGCAGTTCCAGGAGTTGGAAATTTTCACCCGCTTCGGTTCGCGTCTGGAGGCCGGGGTCGAGGCCAAGATCCGGCGCGGCCGGTTGCTGCGCGAGTTGCTCAAACAGGATCGTCTGTGCCCGCTGATGCCGGAACAGCACATGGCGTGGCTGATTGCGTACAACGAGGGGCTGTTTGATGGACTGGACAGCATCCTGCTGGCAGAACGGATGGCAATTCTTTTCCGGGCGCTGGCTGAACGGCCGATCAGCCTCGACGCCCCACGGGAAAGCTGGCTCGCCGCCGTCCGCTCAGGTCTCGAAGGTGCTGGCGGTGAGCCGGAGGCGTGAGCTTGCGCGACGCTTGGCGTCGCTGACCGAGATTGCCGGCATCATGTCGGCCATGAAAGGGCTGGCGCTGATGGAAATCCGCGTCCTCCAGGATTTTCTCGCCACCCAGCGCCGAATGGTGAGCAGCATCGAAACGGCGGCCGCGCGGTTTTTTGCCTGGCATGGTGAACTCGCGGTGACGCCGCCGCCTGGTTCGGAACTCTGCATCGTGGTCGGCTCCGAACAGGGCTTTTGCGGCGACTTCAACGAGGTCCTGCTCAATCGCCGGGAGACCGTCTGTACCGGGACTCCGCAAAAGTCGACATGCCTGATTGTCGGTCACCGCCTGGCCAGCCGCTTTCAAGACACGGCGGCGCCGCTTCTTCAACTCCCGGGCGCCAGCGTGGCGGACGAAGTCCCCAGCGTATTGCTGCGGTTGACCGCGGAACTGGGCCATTTCCTGACTTCGGGGGAAATGCGTGGCGGCGGCGTTTCCGTGCTCTACCACTGCGACGCGACGGGCGCGATCCGCCTGCGCCGTCTGCTGCCTCTGCGTGACCTGCCGCCTGCGTCTGCCCGCCGCGGCTACCAGCCGGACCTCAATCTTCCTGCCGCGGACTTTCTCGCGGGTCTTACCCGGCACTATCTCCATGCCGCGCTCAACGAAGTTCTCTACAGCTCGCTACTGGCCGAAAACCGCCAGCGCCATGTCCATATGGATAGCGCCCTGAACAAACTGAACGAAGACAGCGACCGGCTGCGTCTCGCCTACAATGCCCAGCGCCAGGAAGACATCACCGAGGAAATCGAGGTCATCCTGCTGTCGGCGGGCATGTTGTCGGAGGAGCCTGTCGGGCAGGGGCAAGGGCCCGGCTGAATTGCCTGCCGCGCGAGCCTCAGTCCGCCGCCTGGCGGACCGCGTCCGCCCAGCAATTGGGTGTTTCGTAAAGGCGAACACGCGCGAGTTGCAGGTGATTCCCGTAGGTGTCGCGGTAGACCGCGTTGAGGCGTTCAAAAGCGATTCTGGCCAGGTTTTCCGCCGTCGGCACGCGGTCGAGGAGGGCCGTCTTGTGGCCAGGCAGCGACGCGAGGAAATCGACGACGACGGAATCGCCGGAATAGGCCAGGAAGGCGTGATCCCATGCGTCGACCAGATGTTCCCGCGCCAGTTGCTTGACCTGGGAGAAGTCCATGACCATGCCGTTGGCCGCGTCGCCGGCCTGGTCGATGATCTTTCCCGAGAGCGTGATCTCGATGACGTAACGGTGGCCATGCAGGTGACGGCACTGGCTGCGGTGGTCGGGGATGCGGTGGCCCGCATCAAATTCGAGGCGGCGGGTGATCAACATGGCGGAATCGTCTCGTGAGTGGTCGCGGATTATACAATGGGCGCATGCTGACGATCGAAGACCACCGGCGTGACAGTGCCGGCCTGCGTTATGTGTATCCCGTGGTTTCCCGCCGCGCCGGTGGCGTCTCGGTGGGCATCAACCTGAATGTAAACAATGCCTGCAACTGGGCCTGCGTTTACTGCCAGGTCGAGAACCTGACTCGCGGCGGGCCGCCGGCGATCGATCTCGATCTGCTCGAGCGTGAACTGGCGGACTTTCTTGAGGATGTGCTGACGGGCGATTTCATGGCGCGCGAGGTGCCCGCCGAGGACCGTCGGCTGGTGGACGTGGCATTTTCTGGAAACGGCGAGCCGACCAGCGCCGCCGAGTTTCCCGAAACGGTTGTGCTGGTCGGGCGCGTCCTCGAGCGGCACGGGCTGGCCGGCAAGCTGCCAGTGCGCCTGATCACCAATGGCAGCCTGCTACATCGCCGGGCGGTTCAGGAGGGCATTCGCATACTGGGCAAACTGGGCGGGGAAGTCTGGTTCAAGCTCGATCGCGGCACGCCGGCCGAAGTCGCGGCGATCAACGGTGTCCCCATGGATGCGGACAGGATCCGCAGCAGTCTGGTGCACTGCGCGAGCTTGGCGTCAACCTGGGTCCAGACCTGCTGGTTCGCAATGGACGGTGCGGCCCCTGATGCTACCGCCCGCGAAGCTTATTGCAACCTGCTCGGACCGGTGGCGACCGATCTGGCCGGGATCCATCTTTACGGACTGGCGCGGCCGTCAATGCAGGCGGCTGCCCCGCGCCTGCAACGCCTGGGTGCGGATGAGCTCGAGAGTTTCGCCGCCGAAATCCGGAAAAAAACGGGTCTCCGGGTTTCGGTTGCGCCGTGACGATTGCTCCCTGTCAACCAGGGGAGTTCCCTCGGGCGCGGTCAACGGCCTTTTCAGGCCGGATTCTCGGCTGACTTCTTGCCCTTGCCGTGCGCCGATTTCTTCAGTGACTTGTACATCTCCGGTTCCTTGGTCTTCAGATACTCAATGACTTCCCAGTCGCCACGAGTGATCGACGCGATGTCAATCCCTTCGACATGGACCAGGCGCAACAATTCGCGCACCGGCTTCGGCATGTTGCGGCCGCTTTCATAACGCGAACCGCCGCTCTGGGTAACGCCAAGCGTCGACCAGAACTGTTGCTGATTGAGTCCGAGTTTGCGCCGAATTTCCCGGGCGTCAATTTTTTCAATGGTAGTGACTTTGGCCATCATTCAATCTCCTTTCGCCAGTGTTCTCAAAATACCCAGACATCCTGACGGTCTATGCCTAAGGTGATACTGGCAATTATATGGGCCAATATGACGTCGGACAAGTGCCAATGCCATAAAGTTTCGGCAATGTGCGCCGGGGAACCCCAAGCAAATTCGGCGCCCTGATTTTCGATGGTCCGGAAAATCGCCGATACCCGTCCTTCCCCAAACCAGCCGGATGCACTAACATCGTCAAGTCCGACAATCCAAACTTTCCGGAGAAACGTCATGCAGGTCAGGGAGATCATCAATCTCAAGGGCGGCACGCTGTTTACCGCAACACCCAGGCAGTTGCTTGGTGAAGCCATCGACGCCATGGCGGAATTCGACGTCGGCTCGCTGGTGGTCATGGAGTCGGGCAAGATGACCGGAATGCTGACTTTCCGGGAGGTTCTGCAGGCGCTGAAGGCCCATGACTCCTGCCCGGTTGGTGTGACGGTAGGCGACGTCATGGTTAGGGATCCGGTTACCGTGTTTCCCGATATGGAAGTTGATGATTTGCGCCGCCTGATGATTGAGAAGCGCTCGCGCTATCTGCCGGTGATGGATGGCAATATGCTGTTGGGCGTCATCTCCTTCCTCGACATCGCCAAGGCAGTTCTTGACGAGCAGCGCTTCGAGAACAAGATGCTCAAGAACTACATCAAGAACTGGCCGGACGAACCGCAGACCTGAGTGCGCGCCGATTTGGCGAGTAGAAAGGCGGCCCCGTCCGCCTTTTTGCTTTTCCGGCTAACGACTGCCCCAGCCATGGCGCTTGGTTCGCTGCCAGCGCGCGTCCGCCTGCTGGGGGCGATTCGGGGGCGGTTGTCCCGCCTTGCCGCGAACCGGCGGCCTGGGCGGCCGGTTCGCTGCGGTCGACGTCCGAGAAGGGGTCTTTTTGCTCATCATGGTAAACTCCTGATTCCATTTTAGACTGACGCTCCCCATGTCCGGCAACACATTCGGTACCCTGTTTACTGTCACTTCCTTCGGCGAGTCGCACGGCCCGGCCATCGGCTGCGTGGTCGATGGCTGTCCGCCCGGACTGGACTTGTGCGCCGCCGACATCCAGGGCGAACTCGATCGGCGCAAGCCGGGCACTTCACGGCATGTGACGCAGCGCCGCGAAGCGGATACCGTCGAGATCCTCTCGGGCGTCTTCGCGGGCAGGACAACCGGCACGCCAATCGCCTTGCTGATTCGCAACCAAGACCAGCGCAGCAAGGATTATGGCAACATCTCCGACACCTTTCGGCCAGGCCATGCCGACTACACCTATACGCAGAAGTACGGTTTCCGCGACCATCGCGGCGGCGGCCGCTCGTCGGCGCGCGAGACGGCGGTGCGCGTGGCCGCCGGGGCGATTGCTCGCAAGTGGCTGAACGAACGTTATGGCGTGACGATTCGCGGCTGGATGAGCGCGCTGGGGCCGATCGAGATACCGTTCGTTGCAGCAGACGACATCGACGGCAATGCCTTCTTCGCGCCCAATGCGGCGCTGGTGCCGGAACTCGAGGCCTACATGGACGGCTTGCGCAAGTCGCTCGATTCGGTCGGCGCCAGGATCACCGTCGTGGCGACGGACGTTCCACCGGGTTGGGGCGAGCCGGTCTATGATCGTCTGGATGCCGAGATCGCCTACGCGATGATGGGCATCAATGCCGTCAAGGGCGTCGAGATCGGGGCCGGGTTCGCCTCGGTCGCACAGCGCGGCAGCGAGCACGGCGACGAAATGACCCCGCAGGGCTTCGTCAGCAACCATGCTGGAGGGATTCTCGGCGGCATATCGACCGGACAGGACATCGTCGTCAACATGGCGATCAAGCCGACCTCGTCGATTGTCCAGCCGCGGCGCTCGATCGACGTTCGCGGCAATGCAATCGAGGTCGCCACCGAAGGCCGGCACGATCCCTGTGTCGGGATCCGCGCGACGCCGATTGCCGAAGCCATGCTGGCGCTCGTGTTGATCGACCACGCCCTGCGCCATCGCGCGCAGTGTGCCGATGTCGTGGTCAGCACGCCGCGCATTCCGGGAAAAATCGCGTAAAATTCAAAACTTTGCCGCTGCTCAAGGCGGAAAAGCCGCAAGGGGAGACCAATATGCAAGTCGAACACCACGACCTTCACCACGAATTTCCTGAAATGATCGATGCGATCGAAGTGCTGAAGGTAGGCAATGCGCATTTCGCCAAGCTTTACCATAGCTACAATCGACTCACCGGCAAGGTCGAGGACCTGGAAGAACATGACATGCCGGTCGCGGATTTCACGCTCGAGGACATGAAAAAGCAGCGCGTCAGGCTCAAGGACGAGTTGTACCATCTGCTGCTGGCCTTTCGTGCCGGGCAGAAGTCGGTCGGCGCCTGATAGCGCCTCTGCCCGCCGGTGCATCCGGTAACATTGCCGGATGCATGCTCTGCCTTATTGGCGCCTCTCGGGCTATTACTTCTTCTACTTCGCCTTCATCGGCGCCTTCTCGCCCTATTTCGGGCTCTATCTCCAATCCCTGAATTTTTCCGCCTGGGACATCGGCCTGCTGATGTCGCAGATGCAATTGATGCGCCTGTTCGGCCCCAACTTGTGGGGCTGGCTGGCTGACCGCCTCGGGCGGCGCATGGCGATCATCCGTCTCGCGGCACTGGCCGGGCTGGCTGGGTTCACCGCCTTCTTCTGGCTCGACCGGCTGGGCGGAATGCTGGCGGCGATGGCGGTTCTCGCCTTCTTCTGGAGCGCCGCGCTGCCGCTGGTCGAAACCCTGACCTTCGACCACCTGCGCGAAGAGCGCGGGCGTTACAGCCGCATCCGCCTGTGGGGGTCGATCGGCTTCATCGTCGCCGTGCTCGGCACCGGCGCCGTACTTGACGTTCTGCCGCTCACCGGCGTGCTCTGGGTGTGCTGGGGAATCCTGGCTGGCATCCTGGTACTGGCGGCGGTCTTGCCGGATGCGCCCGCTGTGCCGCATCCCCACGACAGTCTCCCGGTCCGCGACATTCTCCGGCAGTCGCGGGTGCGGGCGCTCCTCGCCGCCTGTTTCGCCATGTCGGCGGCGCATGGCGCACTCTATGTTTTCTACTCCATCCATCTGGCCGCCAATGGCTACAGCAAGGCCGAGGTGGGCGCGCTGTGGTCGTTCGGTGTAGTCGCCGAGATCATGGTCTTCATGCTGATGACCCGGTTGACCCGGCGCTATTCGCTGCGCGCCCTGTTACTGGCCAGCTTCGCCGCTGCCGTGTTGCGCTTCTTGCTGATCGGCTGGGGCGTGGAATCACTGGTGATCATGGTTCTGGCCCAACTGATGCATGGCCTGACCTTCGGCGCCTACCATGCCTCGGCGATCGCCTTGATCAATCTCTGGTTTCCCGGACGGGTGCAGGGGCGGGGACAGGCGCTCTACTCCTCCATTTCTTTCGGCGCCGGCGGCCTGCTTGGTGGGCTGATCAGTGGCTGGACCTGGGATGGCATCGGTGCGGGCTGGACCTACACGCTGGCCTCGCTCTTCGCTGCTGCCGGCTTTATGCTGGTCTGGGGCTGGGTGCGCGACGATGACGCGGTCTGCGCCTCCGGCGCGGCCAAAAACGCCGATACTGTGCGATAATTCAACGCTTTACGGGCCCTTTTGACGCGTTCATGGTGAAGACACTTTACGACAAGCTCTGGGAAAACCATGTAGTCCATGTGGAACCCGACGGCACAGCGCTTCTTTATATCGACCGTCACCTGGTGCATGAAGTGACCAGTCCGCAGGCTTTTGAAGGACTGAAGCTGGCCGGACGCAAACCGTGGCGAATCTCATCAATCGTCGCCACCGCCGATCACAACACGCCGACGGACCATTGGGACGAAGGGATCAAGGATCCGGTCTCCCGCCAGCAGGTTGAAACGCTCGACGCCAATATCCGCGAAGTCGGGGCGCTGGCCTATTTCCCGTTCAGGGACCCGAAGCAGGGCATCGTCCATGTCGTTGGTCCGGAGATCGGCGCGACCTTGCCGGGCATGACCGTCGTCTGCGGCGATTCGCATACGTCGACGCATGGTGCGTTTGCCTGTCTGGCGCACGGCATCGGCACCTCGGAAGTCGAGCACGTGCTGGCCACCCAGTGCCTGCTGCAGAAAAAATCGAAAACGATGCTGATCGCTGTCGAGGGCAAACTCGGCAAGGGCGTTACCGCCAAGGATGTGGCACTGGTCATCATTGGCACCATTGGCACGGCGGGCGGCACCGGCTATGCCATCGAATTTGGTGGCAGCGCCATTCGTGGCCTGTCGATGGAAGCGCGCATGACCCTGTGCAACATGGCCATCGAAGGCGGTGCGCGGATGGGCTTTGTTGCGGTCGACGACAAAACCATCAATTATTTGAAGGGCCGTCCGTTTTCGCCGAAGGGTGAAACCTGGGACAAGGCGGTGGCTTACTGGCGTACCCTGCATGCCGATACCGGCGCGCAGTACGATCGCGTTGTGACGCTGAAGGCAGAAGACATTCGGCCGCAGGTGACCTGGGGCACCTCGCCGGAAATGGTCGTCGCCATCGATGCCGTCGTTCCCGATCCGGCCAGGCAGGCTGATCCGGTCAAGCGCGAAGGCATGGAACGCGCCCTGCAATACATGGGCCTCAATCCCAACACACCAATTCAAAAGATCGCCGTGGACAAGGTCTTCATCGGTTCCTGCACTAATTCGCGCATCGAGGACTTGCGCGAAGCGGCTTCGGTGCTCAAGGGGCGTCGTATTGCCGCCAACATAAAGCTGGCGCTGGCGGTGCCGGGTTCCGGTCTGGTCAAGCGCCAGGCCGAGGCCGAGGGGCTGGACAAGGTATTTCTCGCGGCCGGTTTCGAGTGGCGCGAGCCGGGTTGTTCGATGTGTCTGGCCATGAATGCCGACCGCCTTGAACCGGGTGAGCGTTGTGCCTCAACCTCCAACCGGAATTTCGAGGGTCGTCAGGGTCCGGGTGGCCGGACGCATCTGGTCAGTCCGGCGATGGCGGCGGCGGCGGCTATCGCCGGGCGCTTTGCCGACGTCCGCGACATCCTGTAAGCGATGGAAGGCAGACGTTCGTTGGCGACCGGATTGCTGGCCGTGGCACTTGCCGCCTGCAATACCGCCCAGGGGCTCAAGAAGGACGTCGCGATCGGCGCCGAGAAGACCGGCGAAGCGCTGCAAAAAAGTGGCGAGGCTGTTGGCAACGCGTTGAACAAGACGGGTGATGCCGTCGGCGGTGCTTTCAAGAAGAGCGGCGAAGCTGTGCAGAAGAAGGTGGAATAAATGGAAAAGTTTGTTCGTCTCGAAGGTCTGGTGGCACCGCTCGACCGTAGCAACGTCGATACCGACGCCATCATTCCGAAACAGTTCCTGAAATCGATCAAGCGTTCCGGCTTCGGTCCGAACGCCTTCGACGAATGGCGTTATCTGGATGTTGGCGAGCCTGGGCGGGATAATTCCGGACGCCCGAAGAATCCGAATTTCGTGCTCAACCAGGCACGCTATCAGGGCGCGCAGATCTTGTTGACGCGTGCCAATTTCGGTTGCGGCAGCTCGCGCGAACACGCGCCGTGGGCGCTGCTTGATTTCGGTTTCAAGGCGATCATCGCCGAATCGTTCGCCGACATCTTTTTCAACAACTGCTACAAGAATGGCATCGTGCCGATCGTGCTGCCCGCCGCCGAAGTCGAGGCGCTGTTCAGGCAGGTCGAAGCGACGCCGGGCTACAAGCTGGTGGTCGATCTGCCGGCGCAGGCGGTGATCCGCCCCGATGGCTACGGTATTCCCTTCCAGGTCGATACCTTCCGCAAGGAGTGCCTGATCAATGGTTGGGACGACATCGGCCTGACTCTGCGCCATGCCGGGAAAATCCGGGAATTCGAAGAGAAGCGACGGACCAGCCAGCCGTGGTTGTTCGCCTGACAAGGAAAAGCGATGAAGATTTGTGTCTTACCGGGCGATGGCATCGGTCCGGAAATTACTGCAGAAGCAGTGCGTGTTCTCAATGCGCTCGATCTCAAGTTTGAAATGGAAGAGGCGCTGCTCGGTGGTGGCGCGGTCGACGCGACCGGGAGCCCGTATCCCGAAGCGACCCAAAAGCTGGCGCGCGCCGCCGATGCCGTGCTGCTCGGCGCCGTTGGTGGCCCGCAATGGGATGGTCTACCCCGTGAGCAGCGTCCGGAGCGCGGTCTGCTTGGTATTCGCAAGGATCTGAACCTGTTCGCCAACCTGCGCCCGGCCATCCTGTATCCCGAACTGGCGAACGCCTCGACGCTGAAGCCGGAAGTCGTTGCCGGGTTGGATATCCTGATCGTCCGCGAACTGACCGGCGACATTTACTTCGGTCAGCCGCGCGGCGTGCGCGAGGAAAATGGCGAGCGCGTTGGCTTCAACACGATGGTCTATAGCGAGTCGGAAATCCGCCGCATTGGCCATGTCGCCTTCCGGGCCGCACAAATGCGCAACAAAAAGCTGTGCTCGGTCGACAAGATGAACGTGCTCGAATGCACCCAGCTCTGGCGTGATGTGATAATCGAGGTGGCGCATGACTACCCGGATGTCGCGCTCAGCCACATGCTGGTCGACAACGCGGCGATGCAACTGGTCAAGGCGCCAAAGCAGTTCGACGTGATGGTCACCGGCAACATGTTTGGCGACATCCTGTCCGATGAAGCCTCGATGCTGACTGGTTCGATCGGCATGCTGCCTTCCGCTT
The DNA here is from genome assembly GCA_016722705.1 of Candidatus Dechloromonas phosphoritropha. Classification (NCBI taxonomy): domain Bacteria; kingdom Pseudomonadati; phylum Pseudomonadota; class Betaproteobacteria; order Rhodocyclales; family Azonexaceae; genus Dechloromonas; species Candidatus Dechloromonas phosphoritropha. Next base: position 2,658,693 of record JADKGN010000004.1, read on the forward strand.
CACTCGATGACAAAAACAAGGGTCTTTACGAGCCATCACACGGTTCGGCACCCGATATCGCCGGGCAGGGCGTGGCCAATCCGCTGGCCACGATTTTGTCGGTGGCGATGATGCTGCGTTATACCTTCGGGCTGGAATCTGAAGCACTTCGTGTCGAAAGTGCGGTCAAAAAGGTGCTTGCGCAGGGTTATCGCACAGGCGATATCTACGAGCGCGGCATGATTCGGGTTGGCACAAAGGAAATGGGCGACGCCGTGCTGGCGGTGCTGGCGTAAACCGAACGGCCGGTTTGAGCGTTAAATACAGGTTATATTTGGAGAGCAAGTCATGAAGAAGGTTGGTCTGGTTGGTTGGCGTGGCATGGTGGGTTCCGTGCTGATGCAGCGCATGGTTGAGGAGGGCGATTTCGCCCATATCGATCCGCTCTATTTCTCCACTTCCGCCGCCGGCGGCAAGGCGCCGGCGTTTGGCGGCAAGGAAGCTCCGCTGCCTCTGCAGGATGCTGCTGCGGTCGACATGCTAAAACAGTGCGAAATCATCATCACCTGTCAGGGCGGCGACTACACCAAGGAAGTCTTCCCCAAGCTGCGCGCTGCCGGCTGGAATGGCCACTGGATTGATGCCGCCTCGGCACTGCGCATGACCGATGACGCCGTGATCATTCTTGATCCGGTTAATATGCACGTGATCAAGGATTCGCTGGCCAAGGGCGGCAAGAACTGGATCGGCGGCAACTGCACCGTTTCGCTGATGCTCATGGGTCTCGGTGGTCTCTTCCAGAACGACATGATCGAATGGGCTACCTCGATGACCTACCAGGCCGCCTCCGGTGCCGGTGCGGAAAATATGCGCGAACTGATTGCGCAGATGGGCGCCATCCATTCATCGGTTGCCGATCTGCTCGCCGATCCGGCCTCGGCCATTCTTGACATCGACCGCAAGGTGGCCGAAACCATCCGTTCGGATACCTTCCCGAAGAAGAACTTCCGCAACACGCCGCTCGCCGGTTCGCTGATTCCCTGGATCGACGTACCGGTCGAAGGCGGACAGTCCAAGGAAGAGTGGAAGGGCGGTGCGGAAACCAACAAGATTCTCGGACGTCCGGCCTTCGGTAGTCCGGGCTCAATCCCGATTGACGGTCTGTGTGTGCGGATAGGCGCCATGCGCTGCCACAGCCAGGCTTTGACCATCAAATTGAAGAAGGACCTGCCGCTCGACGAAGTCAGCGACATGCTGGCCCAGGCCAACCCGTGGGCCAAGGTCGTGCCGAACGATCGCGAGATCTCCGAGCGTGAACTGACGCCGGCTGCCGTCACCGGCAGGCTGACGGTACCGGTCGGTCGCTTACACAAGATGGCGATGGGTCCGGAATATCTGGCTGCCTTCACCTGCGGCGACCAGTTGCTGTGGGGGGCCGCCGAGCCGCTGCGCCGCATGCTGCGGATCCTGCTCGACGCCTGATGCTTCAGGATTTGACCAATACCGGGGTAACTGCCCCGGTTTTTATGTTGGAAATATGCCCAAAGCCGCTGTTTGGATCCGGGATTAGCTTGCATTGCTAATTGCATGATGTTAACTTCAAAGTCCATATTTTGACGCTCAGGGTGGTGGCGTGACCGATACAATCCGGAAAAACTTCAAGAGACGTGCTGCGGTCGTCGCGGTGGCTTCCTGTCTTTCATTCGCACCGTGGTTGGCGGAAGCTGCCAGCCTCGGCAAGATTACCGTTCTCTCCGGCCTTGGGCAGCCATTACGTGCCGAGATCGAGATCAGTGCGTCGCGCACCGAACTGGCTGGCATGACAGCCAGGCTTGCTGATCAAAAGACATTCCGCGAGGCGGGTATCGACTATTCCTCGAACCTGCACGATCTGCGATTTGCCATAGGGAAGCGCGGCAATGGCGCCCCGGTAGTCAAGGTCAGTTCCGGAAATCCGGTGAATGAACCCTTCCTGAACTTTCTCGTCGAGCTCAATTGGCCATCCGGGCCGTTTGTTCGCGAATATACCTTCCTTCTCGATCCACCCGAGATTGCGGCACGGGCCGCGGGACGTCCGGCAACCGCAGATGGGCGAGTGGTTGAAACGGTTCGTGGCAGTGGCGCGGCACCGGCCGCTGCACCTGTTCCGGAGACGGCCAGGTCCACCCCGGCGCCACGTGCCGTGGCGGAGCCCAAGAAATCTGACGAGTCGGGGTCGCGGGTCGTCAAGCCCGGTGACACGCTGCGCAAGATTGCCGGCGAAACAAAATACGAGGATGTATCGCTGGAGCAGATGTTGGTCGGCTTATTCAGGAATAATCCGGCGGCTTTTTACGGCGACAACATGAACCGCCTCAAGGCGGGAGCCATACTGAACATTCCGGACCGTGCTGCCGTTGCCGCGGAGCCCCGGGCTGAAGCAATGAGGTTATATCAGGCGCAGGCGGCGGACTGGAACAGTTACCGCCAGAAGATGGCCTCGCTGGCCGCCCAGGGACAACCTGCACAGGATGCAGTAACGCAGACCGCTGCTGGCAAGATTGCGGCCAGCATTGCCGAGAAGCCATCGGCCGTCGACCAGGCCAAGGACCAAGTCAAGATTTCCAGTACCGAAATAGCTTCGAAGGGTATTGCCGGCGGTAAGGCGACGGGCGCGGCCGAAGCCGATCTGATAGCCAAGGACAGGTCACTCAAGGAGGCGCAGGAAAGGCTGGTGCTGCTCGAGAAGAATGTCAGCGAACTGCAGAAACTGGTGGACATGAAGACTCAGCAGTTGGCGGAACTGCAGGAAAGGGCTTCGGGTAAGAAAGAAGAGGTGAAGCCGGCGGTGCCTGTCGAAGCGCCAAAGCCGGCTGAACCTGCGCCCACAGCTCCGGTTGCAGAGGCGCCGAAGCCGTCGGAACTGCCCAGGGCGGCGGAGGAAGCAAAGCCGGTCGAGCCGCCCAAGGTAGTGGAAGACGCGAAGCCGGCCGAGCCGCCCAAGGCAGCGGAAGTCAAACCCCAGGAGCAACCCGCCAAGCAGGCGGTGGCGCCGGCACCCGGCTTCCTGGAGCAGTTCGATACCCTGCCCTTGATCGGTGGTGGCGGCATTCTCGCACTGCTGGCTGGCTATTTCCTGCTCCGGCGGCGACGCAGCGAGCCCGAGCCTGAATTCACTGCCGCGGTTCCGGGCCCATCGAGTCTCGGGCCGAATTCCGTGTTCCGGATGACCGGCGGCCAGAGCGTCGATACCGGTAACGTGCCTCTGGAAACGCGTGATTTCAGCATGACCGGTCCTAACACGATCGACACCGATGAAGTCGATCCGGTTGCCGAGGCTGATGTGTATATGGCATATGGCCGGGATGCGCAGGCTGAGGAGATACTGATCGAGGCCTTGCGCAAGGATCCGCACCGGACCGCCATCCACGCCAAACTGCTTGAGATCTACGCCAACCGCAAGAGCGTGAAGCAATTCGATACGCTGGCCAGCGAGCTATATGCCCAGACCGGTGGTGCCGGGCCTGAATGGGAAAAGGTGGCAGCTCTGGGCGCCGGGCTCGATCCTGAGAACCCATTGTATGCCGCTGCCCGAGACGCTGCACCGGCCAAATCTGGGGGGGCGACTGCCTTCGCAACTCCATCCGTTTTTGACGCGACATCCACAGTGCTGCTTCCCGGCGCGCTTGGCCTGATGGTGGCCGGTCTGCCTGATCTCGCCGATACCGGTCCGGAGGTGTCCACCTCAGGCAATGCAAATGCTGCTGGCGCCAGCGCGGACGCTGCTGCAGAGGGTAGTCTTGACTCGACGAACGTTGCCGGCGATCTCGGCGCACTCGATTTCGAACTGGGTGAGATGGAGCAGATAGCCGTGGCTGCCGCGCCCGCTGCGGAACCTGTGGCCGACGTTCCCCTGCCGGAACTGGAAGCGCTCGACTTCGATCTCGGGTCATTACCGGAAGACTCTCTCTCCGAGACTGAGGTGAATCCAGGTTTTGCCCTCGCAGAAACCTTGGTGATGGATACCGGTGCTGCCGCTGACGATCTTTCGGAAACCTTCACCGGACTTGAAGCGCAGGCAGACTTTTCGGAGAGCATGTTCGAGTCCGGCACTGGGCTCCTTGATTTCGACTTGGGTGACACCACGGCCGAAACCCGGATCATGGTGAATCCGGCCATCTTGGATGATGGCTCGAGCAATGACATGGGTAATGATACAGTTGTCAATCCGATCGACATGCAGGAATCCGGCAAGGATGCTCTTTCGGTTATCGATGGAATGGCTGGCATGTCTGTTGATTTCGCATCGGAAGATACGGAGTTCGACATCAACCTGAGTGAGTCGGTCTTCCTCGGAAGGCCGATGCCGGTCCCCGAGTTCGACCTGACCTCGATCAACCTTGATCTGGCGGCGAATCCTTACGAGGAAACAGAGGTCGTCGGCGTGTCCGATGGCTTTGATAACGGCAAGGCACGCGGTGATCAGGGGGGCGAGGATGTGGCTACCAAACTCGCGCTGGCCAGAGCATATGAGGAAATGGGCGACCACGATCAGGCGCGCGAACTGCTCGAGGAAGTGATTTCCGAAGGAGGGGGCGATCTGGCCGTACAGGCTCGACAGATCCTCGGTCGCCTGAACGCTTGAAATCCCGCTTTGCCAACCGCGCATGGCCCCCGCGAGGGGCCATGTGCATTTTGGAGCCGTATCCTTGCATCCTGCCGCAGCCTTGCTGGCCTGCCTGACGGCGATCGTTGTCATCCAGTTCCTTGGCTGGCCTGGCCTCGCGTTGGCTTTTCCCGTAGTGATGCTGACGGCGCGGGAATCACTTTCTAGATGGCCTTATTTGCTGCGGCGCATGCGCTGGTTACTTATGAGTGTCTGGTTGATACTAGCCTACGGCACATCCGGCGACGCCATTTTCAATGTTGCCTGGCTGCCGACCCATGAAGGTCTCTGGGAGGCGACGCTGCATGTCGCGCGCCTGGGGTTGATGCTGGGCTGCCTTGCCTGGCTGTTTTCGTCGCTCGGTCATCAGGGTTTGCTGGCTGCGCTGCATCCTCTGGCGCGCCTGGGTATCACCAGCGAGCGCCTCGTCGTGCGCCTCGCGCTGGTCATGCAGAACCTGCAGACCGAATTGCCGAAGGGAGCATGGCGCGACATGCTGGACGGCGGTAATGCGGTGTATGGTGGCGGACCCGAAACCTTGCAGGTGGCGACGGTGTCATGGCGTACGCTCGACTATGTCACCTGCCTTGCCGTTCTCGGCTTCTCGTGTTTCCTGATTGTGCTGGGGTGAACAGGTGACGATCCAGAGGATCGCCCTCGGCGTCGAGTATTGCGGCACCCCGTTTCACGGCTGGCAAAGTCAGGCGGGCGGCGCGACTGTCCAGGATGCGCTGCAGGCTGCGTTGTGCAAGATTGCCGATGAACCGCTCGCGGTGATCTGTGCCGGACGAACCGATGCCGGAGTTCATGCGACGCATCAGGTCGTGCATTTCGAATGCAGCGTCAAGCGTCCGCTATCGGCCTGGGTGCGTGGCATCAATTCACACCTGCCGGATGGCGTCGCGGTATGCTGGGCGCAGCCGGTCGACGCCGAATTTCATGCCCGTTTCAGCGCGCGCGGCCGGCGCTACCGCTACCTGCTGCTTAATCGTCCGCAGCGCCCGGGTTTGTGGCAGGGGCGGGTTGGCTGGTTCCACCTTCCGTTGGCGCTCGATCCGATGCGCGAGGCGGCGCAAAAATTGATCGGCGAGCATGATTTCTCTGCTTTCCGAGCAGCGGGTTGCCAGGCGAAGACGCCAGTCAAGGCGATGTGGCGGGCCGACATCCGGCAACGCGGCAGTTTGCTCATCTTCGATTTCGAGGCCAGCGCCTTCCTGCATCACATGGTGCGCAATCTGGTCGGCACCCTGGTCCAGATCGGCAAGGGGGCACAGGCGCCGAGCTGGGTCGACGACTTATTGCTGGCGAAGGATCGCAAGCTGGCAGCGCCGACTTTTTCGCCCGCCGGCCTGTATTTCCGTGGGCCGATTTATGAGCCGCACTGGGGATTGCCGGGCCCGGCCGACGATTTCCTGGATGGAGTATTCGCTTGAAAACGTGTATCAAGATTTGCGGACTGACCCGCGAGGAAGATGTCGACGCTGCGGTAGCCGCCGGTGTCGATGCGCTTGGTTTTGTCTTTTATCCGTCCAGCCCGCGTTATGTGTCGCCGCAGCGGGCAGCCGAGTTGGCACAGCGGATTCCTCCCTTTGTCGATGTCGTCGGCCTGTTCGTCAATGAGTCGCCGGAAGCCGTGCATGCTGTGTGCGCGGCGCTACCGATCAGCCTCCTGCAGTTTCATGGCGACGAGGACGCGACGTATTGTCGTCAGTTTGCCCGCCCCTATCTGCGTGCGGCACGAGTGAGGCCGGGGCTCGATCTGGTAGAATTCGCCCGCGCGTTTCCCGATGCCCGCGGTTTGTTGTTGGATGCGTTTGTCGACGGCTACGGGGGTGGTGGAGACGTCTTCGACTGGACGCTGATTCCGCCGGACCTGCCCGGATTTTTGGTGCTTTCCGGCGGGTTGACCGCAACGAACGTCGGTGAGGCCATGCGCCGCGTGCGGCCGGTGGCAGTTGATGTTTCGTCCGGAGTGGAAATGGGCAAGGGCATCAAGGATCACTCGAAAATTGCCGCTTTTGTGGCGGCTGTACGGAAAGCTGATGAATCACTATAACTTCCCCGACGCCAAGGGTCATTTCGGTCCTTATGGTGGTGTCTTCGTGGCCGAGACACTCTTCGCGGCGCTCGATGAGCTTAAGGTGGCCTATGCCGAAGCGCAGGCCGATCCGGCATTCCGTGCCGAATACGAATACGAACTGAAGCACTTCGTCGGCCGTCCGTCGCCGATCTATCACGCCCAGCGCTGGTCGCAAATCCTCGGTGGCGCGCAGATCTACCTGAAGCGCGAAGACCTCAATCATACCGGTGCCCACAAGGTGAACAACTGCATCGGCCAGGCCATGCTCGCCAGGCGCATGAGCAAGCCGCGCGTCATCGCCGAAACCGGCGCCGGCCAGCACGGCGTCGCCACGGCCACGGTGGCGGCTCGCTACGGCATGGAATGCATCGTTTACATGGGCAGCGAGGACATCAAGCGTCAGGCCGCCAACGTTTATCGGATGAAGCTGCTCGGTGCGACGGTAGTGCCGGTCGAAAGTGGCTCGAAAACCTTGAAGGATGCGCTCAACGAGGCAATGCGCGACTGGGTGACCAACATCCACAACACCTTCTACATCATCGGCACGGTCGCCGGGCCGCACCCGTATCCGATGTTGGTGCGCGACTTCCAGAAGATCATCGGCGAGGAGTGCCTCGTGCAGATGCCGGAAATGACCGGCCGCCAGCCAGATGCGGTGATCGCCTGCGTCGGCGGCGGTTCCAACGCAATGGGTATTTTCTACCCGTACATCGACCTGCCGGACGTGCGCTTGATCGGTGTCGAAGCAGCCGGCGAGGGTGTCGAGACCGGACATCACGCTGCTTCGCTGATCGCCGGCGTTCCCGGTGTCCTGCATGGCAACCGCACCTACCTGCTGCAGGATGAGAACGGTCAGATTATCGAGACGCATTCGATTTCCGCCGGCCTCGACTATCCCGGCGTCGGCCCGGAACACGCCTGGCTGAAGGACATCGGGCGCGCCGAGTACGTGCCGATCAAGGATGGCGAAGCACTGGAAGCATTCCATACGCTGTGCCGGATCGAAGGTATCATCCCGGCGCTCGAATCGAGTCACGCGCTGGCCTATGCTGCGAAGCTGGCGCCGACGCTGGGCAAAGACAAGATTCTGCTGGTCAACCTCTCCGGCCGAGGTGACAAGGACATGCATACCGTGGCCGAAAAATCAGGAATAGTTTTCTGATGTCGCGCATCAAATCCGTTTTTGAACGCCTGAATGGCGAAGGTCGCAAGGCGCTGATTCCGTTTATCACCGCCGGCGATCCGGATGCTGCCCTGACGCTGTCGCTGATGCATGTGCTGGTCGAGGCCGGCGCCGATGTCATCGAGCTTGGCGTGCCGTTTTCCGACCCGATGGCCGACGGCCCGACTATCCAGCGCGCCTCCGAACGGGCGCTAGCCAAGGGCATGACGCTGCGCAAGGTGCTGCAATTGGTCATCGATTTTCGCCAGGATGATGCCATGACGCCGGTAGTGCTGATGGGCTATGCCAACCCGATCGAGGCAATGGGCCTGGAAAAATTTGCGGCGGCTGCCGCGCAGGCCGGTATAGATGGCGTATTGGTCGTCGATTACCCGCCGGAAGAGGCGGCCACCTTCGGCGCCGCGATGAAGGCGCACGGCATGGATCCGATTTTCCTGCTGGCGCCGACGTCAACCGTAGCGCGCATCGAGCGGGTGGCCGAGGTCGCCAGCGGCTATGTCTATTACGTTTCGCTGGCCGGCGTGACCGGTTCCGGCGCTCTGAATGTCGATGCGGTGGCCGAACGGCTGCCGCTGATCCGGGAAAAGACTGGCCTGCCGGTCGGCGTCGGTTTCGGTATCCGTGACGCGGCGACTGCGGCACGTATCGCCGGCATCGCCGATGCGGTGGTGGTCGGCAGCCGGATCATCGAGGAAATCGAGAAATCAACGGCGGAAACCGCCTGTGCCAATGTAAAAGCGCTGGTCGCGGATATCCGTCGCGGTGTCGATGAGGTGGAAAAATGAGTTGGCTCAACAAACTCCTGCCCCCCAAGATCAAGCGTCAGGAGGGCATCCAGCGCCGCGGCACGCTGCCCGAAGGCCTGTGGAGCAAGTGCCCGTCTTGCGAGGCCGTGCTCTATGCCACCGATCTGGAAAAGAATCTCCAGGTTTGTCCCAAGTGCGGCCACCACAATCGCCTGAATGCCAGAAAACGCCTCAATCTCTTGCTCGACGCCGAGGGCCGGAGCGAAATCGGGGCCGAGGTGGTTCCGGTCGACACGCTGAAATTCAGGGATTCCAAACGCTATCCCGATCGCTTGATGGAGGCCAGTGAGGCTTCCGGCGAGAGCGATTCGCTGGTCTGTCTGCAGGGGACGATCAAGACCATCCCGGTGGTTGCGGCGGCGTTCGAGTTCAACTTCATGGGCGGTTCGATGGGCTCGGTGCTCGGCGAACGCTTCGTACGCGGCGTCAATACGGCCGTTGAACAGGGTATGCCCTTCATCTGCGTCAGCGCATCGGGTGGCGCGCGCATGCAGGAAGGTCTCTTTTCGCTGATGCAGATGGCCAAGACGACGGCGGCGCTGACCCGCCTCGCGCAGGCTGGACAGCCCTTCATCTCGATTCTGACCGACCCGACCATGGGCGGGGTCTCGGCGTCGTTCGCCTTTGTCGGCGATATTGTCATTGCCGAGCCCAAGGCGCTGATCGGCTTTGCCGGACCGCGCGTCATCGAGCAGACTGTGCGCGAAACCCTGCCCGAGGGCTTCCAGCGTTCGGAATTCCTGCTCCAGAAGGGCGCCATCGACATGATCGTCGACCGGCGCCAGTTACGCGACCAGGTCGCCCGCGTGCTGGCGCTGCTGAAAAGACTGCCGGTGGCGGCTTGAGAAGCGTTTGATGCGGATTCCGCTGATGGACGTTGATCGATTCCTCCGGTCCGGGACATTCCGGCGCCGAGGTCTGTACGCACCAATCCGCGTATTCGGCATCAAGAGATATTTCCCAAGTGCCGAACGTTCTTGACGACTGGCTGGTTTACCTCGAGAGTCTGCGCCCTGGGGGGCAGGCAGGAATTGAGTTGGGCCTCGAGCGCATCGACCAGGTCAAGGAGGCGCTGGGCCAGAGCCAGCACTGTCCGGTAATCATGGTCGGCGGGACCAACGGCAAAGGCTCGACCTGCGCCTATCTGGAGAACATCATCGCTCGCGCCGGCTACAATGTCGGCTGTTACACCTCGCCACACCTGCTGGCCTACAACGAGCGGGTGCGCGTGAATGGCCAGGAGTCAAGCGACGCGGCGCTGTGCGCCGCCTTTGCCCGCGTGGAAATGGCTCGGCAAGAAGCCGGCAATGTCGCGCTGACCTATTTCGAGTTCGGCACGTTGGCTGCGTGGGAGGTCTTTGCCGCCGCCGGGGTCGAGGCGGCGATCCTCGAGGTTGGCCTCGGTGGCCGACTCGATGCCGTCAACGCTTACGAACCCGATGTTTCCATCGTCACCACGGTTGCGCTCGACCATACCGAGTGGCTGGGGACGGACCGCGCGAGCATCGGTTTCGAGAAGGCTGGCATCTACCGGGCGGGCAAGCCGGCCTTGTGCGCCGACGCGAACCCGCCGCAGAGCCTCCTCGATCATGCGGCATCCATCGGCGCCGACCTGCGTCTTGTCGGCCGCGACTTCGGTTTCGAGCGTGACCCGGAGAATCGCCTGCAATGGCGCTGGTGGTGCAGATCCGGTGACAAACTGCTGAAGCGTTCCCTAGCCTATCCCGGCCTGCGCGGGGTGACCCAGCTACACAACGCCGCCGTCGCCCTGGCGGCGCTGGATGCTCTGGGCGACCGCCTGCCGGTGACCATGCAGGCGATCCGCCCGGGATTGATCTCAACCGAACTTCCCGGGCGCTTCCAGGTGATTCCGGGCAAGCCGGCGATCGTCCTCGACGTCGCTCACAACCCGCAGGCGATTGGAGTTCTCGCCGACAATCTCTCGAGCATGGGCTTCTTCGATCGCACCCATGCGGTGGTCGGCATGCTCGGCGACAAGGATATCCGGGGCGCGCTCCAGCCGCTCAGGAACAAGATCGATTTCTGGCACGCGGCGACGCTGGAGGGGCCGCGCGGCACTCCGGCGGAGTCGCTGGCGGCAATCATTACCGCTGCACGACTGGGCGGCGAGATTATCTGCCATGGCTCGCCGCGGGCTGCCATGCAGGCGGCCAGGGGACAAGCCGCCGAAAGTGATAGAATCGTCGCTTTCGGATCCTTCTTAACGGTGGCCGGAGCGCTAAAAGCGCTGCGTGCGAAACCCTAATCATGGAAGACAACGACACTCAGTCTCAATTAAAGAAGGTCGCCCGCCGCCGGCTGGTCGGCGCGATCGTCTTTGCCTCGGTGGTTGCCGTGGTTCTGCCCATGGTGATGGATCACGAACCGCAGCAGGCGGTCCGGGATGTTGAAATCCGCATACCGGGGCAGGACGAAAAGCCGTTTGCGCCGAAGTTCGCCGTGACTCCGGTTGAGAAGCCTGATGCGAAGCCGGCCGAGCAGGCCGTCGAGAGCAAGTCACCGACACCTGGCGAGAAGGGCTCTGACGAAACCGTGGCGGCGAAACCTGGTGGCAAGCCGTCCGTGGTCGCCAAGGACAAGCCCGAGGAAAATGCCGCCGGGAGTCCGCCTGACAAGGCGCCGGAAAAAGCGCCGGCGAAGACCGAGAAACCGGTTCCAAAGCCGGAAAAGCCTGCGGAAAAGCCTGCGGAAAAGCCGGCCCGCAAGCCCGAGAAGACTTCCGAGAAGACCCCGGAGAAACATGCTGCCACGGAATCGTCGGCGGAAGCCAGGCGGGCGGCGGCTATCCTCGCCGGGCAAAGCGCACCACCGGTTGCGGCGCCAGCCAAGTCAGGTGAATTTGTGATCCTGATCGGTGCCTTTGCCAACGAGGACAACGTCAAGACTCTCCGGAGCAAGATCTCCGAGAAAGGCGTCAAGAGCTACGTCGAACCGCTCGATACGCCGGGAGGCAAGAAGACCCGAGTTCGGGCAGGACCGTTCGCCAGCCGCGAAGCAGCCGAACAGGCGCTCGAAAGAATGAAGCAGGTCGGCGTTTCGGGCGTGATCTCAGGTAAGTGATGGCAGTTTTCGACTATGTGGTGATAGGTATCGTGGCCATCTCACTGTTGCTTGGATTATGGCGGGGCGTGGTGAGTGAAATGATGGCACTGGCAGCCTGGGTGTTGGCCTTCATGGCCGCGCTGGAATTCGGGGCGCAGAGCGGACAAATGGTATTTGGCGGGATCGCCGATCCGGCGGTGCGCGCCCTTGCCGGTTGTGCGCTGGTCTTCATCGGGGTGCTGGTGGCCATGTCGCTGGTGCGCCTGGCGGTACGCAGCATGGTCAATGCGTTGGGACTGAGTCTCTCGGATCGCCTGTTGGGCATGTTTTTTGGCCTGGCGCGCGGCGTTCTGTTGGTCATGATCCTGGTCGCTGTGGGTGGCATGACCGCGGCACCGCGGCAGATCTGGTGGAAGCAGGCGACGCTGGCGCTACCGCTGCAAACGGCCGTGCTGGCGGCGAGGCCCTGGATGCCAGACGATCTGGCAAAGCGAATTCGGTTCAGTTAGGCGGATAGGACTATGTGCGGGATTCTCGGTGTGGTGGCGACATCGTCAGTCAACCAACTGCTTTACGATGGCCTGATGGTCCTGCAGCATCGCGGCCAGGATGCAGCCGGGATTGCCACGGCGGAAGGCAATACGTTCAACCTGCACAAGGGGCCGGGGCTGGTCCGTGACGTCTTCCGGACCCGCAACATGCGTGCCTTGCTCGGCAACTGGGGGATCGGCCATGTGCGGTATCCGACCGCCGGTTCAGCCTTTAACTTTGCCGAGGCGCAACCTTTTTACGTCAATTCGCCGTTCGGTATTGTCCTTGGCCATAATGGCAACCTCACCAACGCCGAACAGTTGAAGGTCGAGATGTTCCGTCTCGACCGCCGTCATATCAACACCAATTCCGATTCCGAAGTCCTGCTCAACGTGCTGGCGCACGAACTGCAGTCGTCGGCCCATGGCTACGAACTCTATCCGGAAAGCATTTTTCAGGCCGTCGCTGGCGTTCATCGCCGCTGCCGGGGCGCCTATGCCGTGGTTGCGCTGATCGCCGGCTACGGCCTGCTCGCCTTCCGGGATCCGTTCGGCATCCGCCCCCTGGTCTACGGGAAGAAAGAGACGGAAGCCGGTACCGAGTACCTGGTTGCCTCGGAATCGGTCGCCCTCGACACGCTGGGATTCGAGACGGTTCGCGATATCGAACCGGGTGAGGCGGTGTTCATCGATCTCAACCACCAGTTCCACAGCATGCAGTGCGCGCAGCAGCCGACCTATGCACCGTGCATTTTTGAATACGTCTATCTGGCACGACCCGATTCGGTCATCGACGGCGTCTCGGTATACGAAGCGCGTCTGGCGATGGGCGAATTCCTGGCCGAAAAGGTCCGGAAGTCCATCCCGGTGGCCGAGATCGACGTGGTTATTCCCATTCCGGACTCGAGTCGCCCGTCTGCCATGCAACTGGCTCAGACGCTGGGCATTCCATTCCGCGAAGGTTTCGTCAAGAACCGCTACGTTGGTCGCACCTTCATCATGCCTGGCCAGTCGATGCGCAGGAAATCGGTGCGCCAGAAGCTCAACACCGTGGGACAGGAATTCAAGGGCAAGCGTGTGCTGCTCGTTGATGACTCCATCGTGCGCGGCACAACCAGTCGCGAGATCGTTGAAATGGCCCGCGCCGCCGGGGCGGTGAAGGTCTACTTCGCGTCGGCGGCGCCGCCCGTGCGCTTCCCCAATGTTTACGGCATCGACATGCCGACGCGCGCCGAACTGATCGCCACCGGCCGTACCGAAGACGGCATTGCCCGCGAGATCGGCGCCGATGCGCTGGTTTATCAGGATATCGGAGCGCTCAAGCAGTCGGTGACAAGCATTCGCTCCGACCTGACGGATTTCGATGCTTCCTGCTTCGACGGTTGCTATATCACCGGCGATGTCGACGAATACTACCTCGATGCCGTCGAAGGCAATCGTGCCAGGAAGTTGGGTGACCACGAAGACGACAGTGATGGCGATAGCGACAGCGAGGGCGACGGCCAGTCCGCCCAGCAACTCGTTTTGCAGCTGGCATCGGCAGGCCGGGACTGATGCCGGACGCGCCGAACTACCGGCAGGCAACACTGGCCGTTCGTATTGGCCAGGAACGCAGCCAGTTTGGCGAGCATTCCGAGGCGCTCTACCTGACCTCCAGCTTCGTCTTCAAGGATGCGGCCCAGGCGGCCAGGCGTTTTTCCGGCGAGGAGAGCGGGAACGTCTACGCTCGCTTTTCCAATCCGACCGTCACCACGTTCGAACAGCGTCTGGCGGTGCTCGAGGGTGCGGAAGATTGCATCGCCACGGCGAGCGGCATGTCGGCGATCATGGCCACCGTGCTGGCGCATCTGAAAAATGGCGATCACATCGTTGCGTCTACCAGCTTGTTCGGAGCAACCGTCCAGCTCTTTTCGAACATCATGCCGCGCACCGGAATCACGACAAGCTTCGTCGCGCAGACCGACCCGGCGGCCTGGGCAGCGGCGATCCGCCCGGAAACGAAGCTGTTCTTCCTCGAAACGCCGTCGAATCCGTTGACCGAAATTGCCGATATTCGGGCGTTGACCGCAACAGCCCATGCCCACGGCATTCTGGTCGCCGTCGACAACTGTTTTTGCACGCCGATCCTGCAGCGGCCGCTCGAACTCGGCGCCGATCTGGTCATTCATTCGGCGACCAAGTTTCTCGACGGTCAGGGCCGCGTCCTCGGCGGCGCGGTGTGCGGTCCGCGGAAGCTGACCGAAGAGGTTTTCAAGTACCTGCGCACGGCCGGGCCGACGCTCTCCGCCTTCAACGCCTGGGTCCTCCTCAAGGGTCTGGAAACCCTGAAGTTGCGCGTCGAGGCGCAATCGGCCAACGCGCTGCAACTCGCCACCTGGCTGGAAGCGCACCCCAAGGTGGCGCGCGTCTTCTACCCCGGCCTGCCGTCGCATCCGCAACATGCGCTGGCACAAGCGCAGCAGAAGTCCGGCGGCGCCATTGTCGCCTTCGAGGTGAAGGGCGTCCGCGAGCAGGCCTGGCGGGTTGTCGATAACTGCCGGCTGCTCTCGATCACCGCCAACCTGGGCGACACCAAGACCACCATTACCCATCCCGCCTCCACCACGCATGGCCGCATCACTCCCGAAGCCCGGGCCGCGGCTGGCATCACGGAAGGGTTGCTGCGCATCGCGGTCGGCCTCGAAGCGGTGGAGGATCTTCAGGCCGATCTTGAACGCGGCCTCTCTCTGATCTGATTCAAACGCGGTCGCCGGTTCTGCCGGCGCTGCCTGGAGTTTCCATGTTATTCACCGAACTCGGCCTCAAGGCCGAACTCCTGCGCGCCATCGGCGAGCAGGGTTACGACACGCCCACGCCTATCCAGCAGAAGGCGATTCCCGCCGTGATGACCGGCCACGACCTGATGGCCACGGCGCAAACCGGCACCGGCAAGACCGCCGGCTTCACGCTGCCAATCCTGCATCGCCTGGCCAGTGGCCCCAGTACCCGCACCTCGAAGCGACCGCGCGTGCTGGTTCTGGTTCCGACCCGCGAACTGGCGATCCAGGTCGAGGAAAGCGTGCGCACCTACGGCAAGCACCTGCCGATCAATTCGCTGGCCGTCTTCGGCGGTGTCGGCATCAACCCGCAGATCGCCAGCCTGCGCCGCGGCATCGATATCCTGGTCGCCACGCCGGGCCGCCTGCTCGACCACGTCCAGCAGCGCACGGTCGACCTCGGCGCGATCGAAATTCTGGTGCTCGACGAAGCTGACCGCATGCTCGACATGGGCTTCATCCGCGACATTCGCAAGATCATCGCGCTGCTCCCGAAACAACGGCAGAACCTGATGTTCTCCGCCACCTTCTCGCCGGACATCCGCGAACTGGCTGGCGGCCTGCTGCATGAGCCGGTGTCGGTCGATGTCGCGGCGCGTAACACGGCGGCCGAGACGGTCAGCCAGCGCGTCATTACGACCAACCGCGAGCAGAAGAAAGACCTGCTGCTGCATCTGTTTGAAACGCGCGGCCTGCATCAGGTGCTGATCTTCACCCGGACCAAGCACGGCGCCGATGCGCTGTCGCGTCACCTGGAAAAAGCCGGCATCAAGTCGGCCGCGCTGCACGGCAACAAGTCGCAGGGCGCGCGCACCCGCGCGCTCGGCGACTTCAAGGACGGCAAGCTGGTGGCGCTGGTCGCGACCGACATCGCGGCGCGTGGGCTCGACATCGATTCGCTTCCTTATGTCATCAATTACGAGATTCCCAACATCGCCGAGGACTACGTGCATCGCATCGGCCGCACCGGCCGTGCCGGCATGGAAGGCGAGGCGATCTCGCTGGTCAGTCACGACGAACGCGCCTTCATGCGCGACATCGAGAAGCTGATCAAGCGCACGCTAGAACACGAGGAAATCGCCGGCTTCGAGCCGACCGCCCATGCCGCGCCGCGCCCGGTGCCGCCGCCGCGTGGTCCGCGCATGCCGCAAATGCCGAGCAAGCCACAAGTCCGGAATTCGAGCCAAAAGCCGAGTGGACCGCAACTGCATCGCAGCGGCGGCCGACACCGCTAGCCGCGTTGCCTTCAGAGACAGGCATTTCCTGGTCAAGCTCGTTGCGGTCGAAGGTTTTGGGGAAAGATGGAGATTGTCCGGGTTCGGCCAAGACCGGCCATACGGCGGTTCGCCTGAGCGGTCATAGAAGGGGCAGCTCTAATCGGATACCTGCCGGACAGGCTATGCGACCAACTCCACCTTTGTTAAAATTCGGCAGATTGCATCTATCAGACAGCAATGCGTGGAATTGCTGCCCATTAGCGTAATTGAGCGACGAGCTGCAGCCTTTGATTTGGCAATAACGGGCAAACGACATAATTCGGTCCGAAGGTGGCGTATGACAACGTGGGGATCTCGTTTCCATTTCACTGTTGATGATGGAGAAGTTGCGCAACTTATCCCATCCAAATTTCGAATCGACGAAGATTCAAGTCAGCATTCCTTTCTCACGGATAAATTCAATAACGGTATTCAGCCCATGACCAGTTTTTAGGTTGGTAAACACGAAGGGGCGCTCGCCGCGCTGGGCCTTTGCATCGGTTGCCATCACGTCTAGCGAGGCGCCGACCATGGGAGCTAGGTCAATCTTGTTGATGACCAGCAGATCGGACTTGGTAATGCCTGGGCCACCTTTGCGCGGGATTTTCTCGCCGGCGGCGACGTCAATCACGTAGATGGTCAGGTCGGAAAGCTCGGGCGAGAAGGTGGCGGCCAGGTTGTCGCCGCCCGATTCCACCAGAATCATCTCGATATCCGGAAAGGCCCGCTGCAACCGATCGATGGCTTCCAGATTGATCGAGGCGTCTTCGCGGATGGCGGTGTGTGGGCAACCGCCAGTTTCGACACCAATAATGCGTTCGGGTGCCAGTGCAGAGTGGTTGACCAGAAACTTGGCGTCCTCGGCGGTGTAGATGTCGTTGGTGACGACAGCCATGTCGACTTGCTCGCGCAGTGACCGGCAGAGGGCGAGCGTGAGGGCGGTTTTGCCGGATCCGACAGGGCCACCGATACCTACTCTGAGGGCTTGTTTACTCATAATTTACGATCTGAAAAGGCGTGAATATTGGGTTTCGTGGCGGGCGCAGGCGATGGCGAAGGCCGGCGTAAAGTTGGACCACAGCTTTTTTGGGCGATTTTTGGCGTTGACCGCAACAGCCGGAATATTGCCACCCAGATTTGCCAGCAGGCGCTGTCCCGCTGCCTGACCGAGCGGCACGGCTTTCAGCGCAGCCATCACCTGATTTTCGGCCCATGACCACAGGTAGGCTGTCAGGGCGGCTTCGGGGTCGATCTGCCAGGCAGCGGCGATGCCGGCCCAGACAGTAGGAAAAGCGACTTCCGGCAGTGCTTCTACGCTGCTTGCAAGCTTGGCCAGCGAGTCGTCGCACAAATCGCGAATCAGGCGGCGCAGGGAAAAACCCATCTGGACCGTTTCGGCACGCAGTTCGGCAGATTCCCTGCTGGCGAGGAATTCCGCATTGAGGTTGGGGATTTCGGCGCTGTCGCCGGCTGACCACGTCGTCATCAGCGCGGCGACCAGTGGCGCCTCGAAGCAGCCGATACCGTGCTGCATCAAATCGGCGATCCAGCGACCCGCCGAGGCCTCGTCGCGGATGACGCCGGATTCGACGGCCCATTCCAGCCCCTGCGAATAGGTATAGGCGCCGACAGGCAAGGCCGGGCTGGCCAGTTGGAGCAGGCGGACGAGTTGCAGGCTGGTGTGCATCGGATTCAGGCCGGTAGTACCACGAAGCCGTGCTCGTCCAGCGAGAAAAAGGGATTGAAGCAGACTTCCCAGAGAAAGCCATCCGGGTCGGCAAAATAGCCGCGAAAGCCGCCCCACGGTGCTTTCTCCCCGGCCAGAACCAGACTTCCGCCAGCCGCGATGGCTTCCTGAATGAGCGTATCGACCTCTGCTTCCGTGGCAACGTTGTGGGCCAGGGAAAAACGAGGAAAACCCGAACCGGTTGGCGACACCTTGGCATCATCGGCCAGGGCATCACGCCCGAATAACGCAAACGCCACACTGCCCGCCTGAAAGAAGGCGACAGCGGCCTCGCTGCCGGAAGACTCCTGCCAGCCAAGGGCGCGATAGAAGCTCCGGCTGCGTTCCAGATCGGCCACGCCGAGAGTGATGAAACTGATGGTCTGTTTCATCGCGGCTTGAACTGGTGGATTTTTGGCACGGAACGGTGCGGGCCGTGGCCGGGGTTGTGCAGGTCGGGCGCCTGATCGTCGGCGTCGCCATGATGGTGATGACCGCCGCCATAGGCACCGGATTCGGGCTGGAAAGGCGCTTCGGTTTCGGCCACCGTGCAGCCGAGGCCTTTGACCATTTCGGCCAGTACATGGTCGGTCTGAAAGCGCAGCTTGCCGCCGTTATCGGTCGGCAGAATTTGCACCGGAACATGGCGGTTGCCAAGGTGGTAGGCGGCGCGTGCGAAGAGCAGTGGGCTGTCGGCCATGGCTTCGATCAGTTTCTCCGGCGCGGCGAGAATTTCGACGATGGCACTGGCGTTCTCTGCCGCCAGCTTGTCACCACCATGCAAGTGGTCGCCGCGCTCGAGGAAGATGCCGGCCTCGGCACCCGAGGCCAGCGTGACCTTCAGGCGACTGCGCTTGCGTTCGTCGTAGGCGAGCGCGACCGAATCTGTAGCGGCCTGAGTGGTACGTTGGTTGAGGATCAACATGCTCAGAACAGGAAGTAACGTTGGGCCAGCGGTAGCTCGGTCGCCGGTTCGCAGACCAGATGCACGCCGTCGGCCTTGACCACGTAGGTTTCCGGATCGACGGTGATTTCCGGCGTGGCATCGTTATGTACCATGTCCGACTTCTGGAGCTTGCGCGTGCCGGAAACGGCGATCAGCGCCTTGCTCAGGCCTAGTGCGACAACCGCCGGGTTCTTGAGCGCCGCCTGTGAAACGAAGGTGACCGAGGTTTTCAGCGCCTTGCCGAAGCTGCCGAACATCGGCCGGTAATTCACCGGCTGCGGCGTCGGGATCGAGGCGTTGGGATCGCCCATCGCGGCAGCGGCGATCATGCCGCCCTTCAAAATCAGGCTCGGTTTGACGCCGAAGAAGGCTGGTTTCCACAGCACCAGGTCGGCGAGCTTCCCGACTTCGATGGAGCCGACGGTGTGCGCGATGCCGTGCGTCAGTGCCGGATTGATGGTGTATTTGGCGATGTAGCGTTTGACGCGGAAATTGTCATGGCGGGCGTTGTCTTCCGGCAGCGTGCCGCGCTGCAGCTTCATCTTGTGCGCCGCCTGCCAAGTTCGGATGATGACTTCGCCGACGCGACCCATGGCCTGCGAATCGGAACTCATCATCGAAAAGACGCCCAGATCGTGCAGGATGTCTTCGGCGGCGATGGTTTCGCGGCGGATGCGCGATTCGGCGAAGGCGATGTCCTCGGCGATGCTCGGGTCGAGGTGGTGGCAAACCATCAGCATATCGAGATGCTCGTCGATGGTATTGACCGTGTAGGGCATGGTCGGGTTGGTCGAGCTGGGCAGGACATTGGGCAGGCCGGCCGCCTTGATGATGTCCGGGGCGTGGCCACCGCCAGCACCTTCGGTATGGAAGGTGTGGATGGTGCGGCCCTTGAAGGCGCCCAGCGTGGCTTCGACGAAGCCCGATTCGTTGAGCGTGTCGGTGTGGATGGCGACCTGGACGTCCATCTCGTCGGCCACCGTCAGGCAGCAGTCGATGGCGGCCGGTGTCGTGCCCCAGTCTTCATGCAGCTTCAGCCCCATGGCGCCGGCTTCAACCTGTTCGCGCAACGCTTCCGGCAGGCTGGCGTTGCCCTTGCCGAGAAAGCCGAGGTTCATCGGGAAAGCCTCGGCCGCTTCGAGCATGCGGTGGATGTGCCACGGGCCGGGCGTGCAGGTCGTGGCAAAGGTGCCGGTCGCCGGGCCGGTGCCGCCGCCGATCATCGTCGTCACGCCGGAATAGAGCGCCTCGTCGATCTGCTGCGGGCAGATGAAATGGATGTGGGCATCGATGCCACCGGCGGTGACAATCATGCCTTCACCGGCAATGACCTCGGTGCCGGGGCCGACGACAATCGTGACGCCGGGCTGGATGTCCGGGTTGCCGGCTTTGCCGATGGCGGCGATACGGCCGTCCTTCAAGCCGATGTCGGCCTTGACGATACCGGTCACCGCGTCGACGATCAATGCATTGGTGATCACGGTATCGACGGTTTCGGCCGAGACACGCTGACCCTGGCCCATGCCGTCGCGGATGACCTTGCCGCCGCCGAATTTCACTTCCTCACCGTAGATCGTGTAGTCCTTCTCGACCCCGATGATCAGCTCCGTATCGGCCAGGCGCAGGCGGTCGCCGGCCGTCGGGCCGAACATTTCGGCATAGGCTTGGCGGGTGATTTTTGTGCTCATAGCGCCCCCTGGATCAAGCCACGGAAACCATAGACCCTGCGCTCGCCTGCCAGTGCCACCAGTTGCACGGTCCGCGTCTGACCCGGCTCGAAGCGCACGGCAGTGCCGGCTGCAATGTCGAGGCGGTAGCCACGCGCCACTTCGCGGTCGAAACTCAGGCCGGCGTTGGTTTCATAAAAATGGTAGTGCGAGCCGACCTGGATCGGGCGGTCGCCAGTATTGGCGACGACCAGCGTGATGGTCGGGCGCCCGGCGTTAAGTTCGAGTTCGCCGGGTTCGGCGAGGAGTTCTCCGGGAATCATGGGGCGCTCCTTAAATGATTGGGTTGTGGACGGTGACCAGCTTGGTGCCGTCCGGGAAGGTGGCCTCGACCTGGATTTCCGGGATCAGCTCGGCGATGCCGTCCATCACGTCGGCGCGGGTCAGCACCCGCGTGCCTTCGTGCATCAGCTCGGCGACGGTCCTGCCTTCGCGGGCGCCTTCCATGATCGCGCAGGTGATCAGCGCCACGGCTTCCGGGTAGTTAAGCTTCAGACCTTTCGCCTGGCGTCGCTCGGCGAGCAGGCCGGCGGTGAAGATCAGCAGTTTGTCTTTCTCGCGGGGTGTCAGTTCCATACGGACTCCTCAGGTATTCCAAATTCTGGGCAAAATTGCCGGTCGACCGCAACAGACCGGTCGCAGGATTTTCCAAAGTTCGGCGAACCACAGTCGGGCGGCTTCGCTATTGTCGCCCAGGTAACGCGCGACAAGCACGCCGGGCAGGGCAGTGAGGCCTTGGTTAGCTTGGTCGGGCGGAGCAATAGCACGCAAAGCTTCGAGCAGTGCAGCAGCCTGTTGCGGCAGTTCGGGAAAGCTGCACAGCAAGGTGCCGCACACAGTATTGCCGGCCCAGCCGGCCGTGCTGTTCAACATTGGGTCGCCGCCGGCAAAACAGCCGCGTTCGAGCCAGATTGGCTGCTTGCTGCGGTCGACCCGATAAAACAGGTCAAAACGGCCATTGGTAAAACGCTCGCCGGCAGCGGCGCGACCGAGGCAGAGAATGTCCCAGCCGAGGAAACGGCTATCGGCGGCGAGCGAAACATGGGTGGCCATGTGCGCCCAAGCGCCGTCGAAAAGGATAGTTTCCTGCGGCAACCACTCCAGCATTGCACCTTCGTCCACCGTGAAGTCGATGCGCTGCGAAGCTTCCGCTCCACCGCTGCGATACCACTTGCCGGCGCCGGGCGTGGTCAGTTGGGCGTGCGCGGCGCCGCCGATATCCGCCGAAATCACGAGATGATCACCGCCGACGATGCCGGACGGGGGGTGCAGCACAATGGCCTGACAGACCGTCTCGCCTTCCGGGTAGAGGGCTTTCTGCACGCGCAGCGGTCCCTGATGGCGATTTTCACGCAACACCGTCCTGGCGCCTGAACGGACGAAGGAAAGATTCAATTCAGCGTGCCAGGAGGAAGAAAGCGCCGGCGACGACACTGGAAGGCGCGAAGTCATGCGCCAATTATCCGGGAAACTCGGGACGGCTGGGAATACGCAGGAATGCGCAGGGGTCGGAGTCGACCAAAAGCCTCCCTTCTGCCGCTCGACAAGTAACTCGCCCGGGCATTGGCGGCCTTCAAACAAAGACATTCCCAGCCAGCCGTTTCCGGCCGGCCGGGAGTTCTGTGGCAGTTAGGCCAAATCGAACCGGTCAGCGTTCATGACCTTGGTCCAGGCGGACACAAAGTCCTGTACGAACTTCTGCTTATTATCATCCTGTGCATAGACCTCGGCATAGGCACGCAGAACCGAGTTCGAGCCGAAGACCAGATCGACGCGAGTTGCCGTCCATTTGACGGCACCAGTCTTACGGTCGCGGATTTCGTACAGATTTCGCCCGGCAGGTTTCCATATGTAGGCCATGTCGGTCAAATTGACGAAGAAGTCATTGGTCAGCGCACCGACACGATCGGTGAATACTCCATGCTTGCTGCCACCGTGGTTGGTGCCAAGTACGCGCATGCCACCCACCAAGGCTGTCATCTCGCAGGCCGTCAGTCGCATCAACTGGGCACGGTCAAGCAGCAATTCCTCGGCGCTGACCACGTAGTCCTTCTTCAGCCAGTTGCGGAAGCCGTCAGCCAAAGGCTCGAGCACATCGAACGACTCGGCATCGGTCATCGCATCGGTGGCATCGCCACGCCCCGGGGCGAAGGGCACGCTCACCTCGACACCCGCAGCCTTGGCAGCCTGCTCGATGCCGACGTTGCCCGCCAGCACGATCACATCGGCTACGCTGACGCCGGTCTCGGCGGCAATCCTTTCATAGACCGCCAGTACCTTGGCCAGACGCGCGGGTTCATTGCCTTCCCAGTCCTTCTGCGGAGCCAGACGGATGCGCGCACCATTGGCGCCGCCGCGCTTGTCCGAACCCCGGAAGGTATGGGCGCTGTCCCAGGCGGTGGACACCATTTCACTGATGCTGAGGCCGCTGGCGGCGATCTTCGCCTTGACGGCGGCCACGTCGTAGTCCTTGCGGCCGGCGGGCACCGGATCTTGCCAGATCAGGTCTTCCTTCGGGGCGTCGGGGCCGATGTAGCGAGACTTCGGACCCACGTCGCGGTGGGTCAGCTTGAACCAGGCACGGGCGAAGACTTCCGAGAAGTAGGCCGGATCCTTGTGGAAGCGCTCGGCGATCTTGCGGTATTCCGGGTCGAACCTCATCGCCATGTCGGCATCGGTCATCATCGGCTTGCAGCGGATCGACGGGTCTTCGACATCCACCGGCATGTCTTCTTCCTTGATGTTGATCGGTTCCCACTGATGAGCCCCCGCCGGGGACTTCTGCAGCCACCAGTCATAGCCGAGGAGCAGGTCGAAATAGCCGTTGTCCCATTTGGTGGGGTGGGTGGTCCACGCGCCTTCGATGCCGCTGGTCACGGTGTCGCGGCCGATGCCGCGGGTGGTGTGGTTGATCCAGCCCAGGCCTTGTTCTTCCAGTTCGGCACCTTCGGGCGACGGACCAAGGTTCGCGACACTGCCATTGCCGTGCGACTTGCCGACGGTGTGGCCGCCGGCGGTCAAGGCCACGGTTTCCTCGTCGTTCATGGCCATGCGGGCGAAGGTGATGCGCACATCGTGCGCGGTCTTGAGCGGGTCGGGCTTGCCGTCCACGCCTTCCGGGTTCACATAGATCAGGCCCATCATCACGGCGGCCAGCGGGTTTTCCAGATCACGTTCGCCGGAGTAGCGGCTGCCCTGGCTGCCGCTGGGGGCGAGCCATTCCTTTTCGGAGCCCCAGTAGGTGTCTTTTTCCGGGTGCCAGATGTCTTCCCGGCCAAAGGCGAAACCGAAGGTCTTCAGACCCATCGATTCATAAGCCATGGTGCCGGCCAGGATGATCAGGTCGGCCCAGCTGATCTTGTTGCCGTATTTCTTCTTGATCGGCCACAGCAGGCGGCGCGCCTTGTCAAGGTTGGCGTTGTCCGGCCAGGAATTGATCGGCGCGAAACGCTGGTTGCCCGTGCCGCCACCGCCACGGCCGTCGGCGATGCGGTAGGTGCCCGCCGAATGCCAGGCCATACGGATCATCAGGCCGCCGTAGTGGCCCCAGTCGGCCGGCCACCAGTCCTGGCTGTCGGTCATGAACTCCTTGACGTCTTTCTTGAGCGCTTCGATGTCGAGCTTCTTGAGCTCTTCACGATAGTTGAAGCCCGCGCCCAGCGGGTTGGTCTTGGTATCGTGCTGGTGCAGGATGTCCAGGTTGAGGGCCTTGGGCCACCAATCCATGCTCGACATGCTTGCCGACGTCACACCGCCGTGCATGACCGGGCATTGTCCGCCGGTATTCGTGTGGTTCTTATCCGCAGCCATTTGATCTCTCCTGATGAAATGATTAAATGAAACAACGACTTCACATTAGAATGATCTCGCTATTTGAACCAATTGATTGCTTTAATTTTATTCATAGTAATTATCAATCGACCCTTGCTGAAGCTCACTCCTCAAGCAAACTACGCAGCATCCAAGCCGTTTTCTCATGTACGTCGATGCGCTGGGTCAGCACATCGGCGGTCGGTTGGTCATTGACTTTATCCACCAGTGCAAACAGATTGCGGGCCGTACGGGCGGTAGCCTCCTGCGTAGCAACCAGATGTCGAACCATGTCAGTTGCCTTGGGCACCCCCTCCGCCTCCTTGATCGAGGCGAGTTTGACGAACTCCTTGTAGGTGCCCGGTGCGGGAAATCCCACTGATCGGATGCGCTCGGCGATGACATCCAAAGCATTCCACTGTTCGGTGTACTGGGTCATGAACATGTTATGCAGGCTATTGAACTGCGGTCCAGTCACGTTCCAGTGGAAGTTGTGCGTCATCAAGTAAAGGGTATAACTGTCAGCCAATAGTGCCGACAATCCGGCGGCAATCGCTTTGCGGTCGGATTCGCCAATGCCAATATCGATAGGCGCAGATTTGATTTTCCTGGTTGCCACAATTGTTCTCCTCAAGGTGGGTGAACCCCGGATCATGTCGAGACAAGGTTTCCAGGCTGGAAACGGCGCTCGAACCAAACCCTCAGTTGATCCGGAGATCGTTGAAATCACTGTCCCTCTTGAAATAGCGGGAAGAGATTGGCTGGCTGGCGACAGGCTGGCTGGCTATGGAATGCACTACAGGCATTAACGCATTCCATTACACACAAATTATTCAAAATTACACTTTGAAGTTGAACTCGCGTCATAACGCATGAGCCTCTCTCGCGAATCTGATCCCGGCGGCGAAATCGACGACGCGTTGAAGGCCAAGCCAAAGGGTCTTCACCCCTGGCTCGCCATCGCCCTTGCGGGCCAGAAATCCGCCAAGCATCGCCACCAAGCGCACCACTTCATTGAGCCTGGGCGGCGTCTTGGGCACCTTCTTCCGATTCAGGATGTAAGCCGCTTGCCATTCGTCCTGCTCGAACAGCAAGGCCGCATCCAGGTCTGGGCAGGTACGGCCCAGGCGCATGAGTCGGGCAATCCGCCAAGCCACCACCATGAACAGCGCCAGCGCCCGTTCCAGCCGCGCCACGGTGCTCAACTGCAACGCCTCTACGCGGCAGCCGTTCTTGAGGACATGGAAGAACAGTTCGATCTCCCAGCGCGCCCGGTACCAGTCGATCAGTTCGGTCGCCGCTTCGAAAGAGTTAATCGGCCGATTGGTCAGCAGCCGCCATTCCACCGGCTTCACGCCCTCGGGGGCACTTTCTTCTCGCGCCACCAGACAACTCACCTCGATCCGGCTCCCCTTGCCGTCGGAGACCGTCACCCGCTTTGCCCAGACTCGTTGCCGAACGTCCCGCGCCTTCTGTCCTTGCCGCGAAGGCATCGTGAAGCGGATGCCGCCGAGCGCTTCGCTGGCCAGGACCTCAGTCCACAGCTTGCCGCCCTCGGGAAGCGCCCGATTGTGCTGGGAACGAATCAGCCAGTCGGCGGGATGCCCCAGCTCGCGGGCTTGCACCATCAGGGCCACGATGTCCGCCTCCCGATCCGCCACATACACCAGCCGGGTGTCCGGCATGCTGCTCGCCAACTCCGCGATGCGGGTGTAGCCCTCCGTCCAGCGGGTGCTTTCCAGCAGGCCACCTCGTTGGCCGCTCGCGTCCTTGGGTTCGCGTGCCCACATCCAGGCGTCCAGAACACCCAAGGGTTCACGCTGCGGACTGACCGCGTAGGTGGGATGCACGTACATCCCGCGTTGGGCTTCATACGAGAGCGGCCCCAGACCGGCAATGCGCTGACCATTGAAGTCGAGTTCCGTGGTGTCTTGGATGCACAGCACCACCGGATGCACCCGCATGCGCGTTTCGGCGCTTCCCCAGTGCGAGGCCAGGATGGCTTCCCATTCGATGTCGTCCTGCGCAAAAAACGATACGCCGCCTGGGTTTCCGCCCAGCCGCCGCAGGCTTGCGGGATACTGGCCATCGGATTGGCTGCCATGCGCTCCGCCAGCAGCACCGTGCGCTTGTCCAGACGCCGGTCGCCCAGGTCGATCGCCTTGAATTCTTCCGCTGCCCAACCCATCACATCCACCCAGCATTTCTTGTAAAGTCAGCATGTTACGCAGAGGTGTTGAAGTTGTGTGTAATGGGATGACATTAACGCCTGCTCATTCGCCAATCTAGCACATAAAACTTGCATTGATTTTCCGATTTCCTGTGCAAAGCAGGTATTTGATCTACATCAATATCGAGCGACTCACAAAGCGCGACATCAAGGTTTTCTGATTCAACAACAGGACGGAGCGCGACATTATGCAAAGCAAACTTTCGATTGCCATTTCTCTAATCGCAGGCACGTTGATCGGCCAGACAGCTTTCGCCGCCAACAAGGAACCGATCCAGCCTATCGCGCCGGCCAAAGTCACCAATCCGGCCCTGGTTGAATTGGGCAAACAGCTCTATTTCGATCCGCGCCTCTCCAAATCCGGCTTCATTTCCTGCAACTCCTGCCACAACCTGTCGATGGGCGGCACCGACAACATCAAGACCTCGATCGGCCACAACTGGAACGAAGGCCCGATCAACGCCCCGACCGTGCTGAACTCCAGCCTTAACGTCGCCCAGTTCTGGGACGGCCGTGCGGCCGACCTCAAGGCGCAGGCCGGCGGTCCGATCGCCAATCCGGGTGAAATGGGCTTCAGCCACACGCTGGCCGTTGACATGCTGCAAACCATCCCCGGCTATGTCGCCGAATTCAAGAAAGCCTTCGGCACCGAAAAGGTCACCATCGACGAAGTCACCAAGGCCATCGCTGCCTTCGAGGAAACCCTGGTCACGCCAAACTCCCGCTTCGACAAGTGGCTGAAGGGCGACAAGAAGGCGCTGACCAAGGATGAACTCGCCGGCTACCAGCTGTTCAAGGACACCGGCTGCGTAGCCTGCCACAACGGCCCGGCCGTCGGCGGCAACTCCTTCCAGAAGATGGGGCAGGTTGAGGTCTACAAGGCTTCCAGCCCGGCCGAAGGTCGTTCGGCGGTGACCGGCAAGGACGCCGACCGCTTCAACTTCAAGGTGCCGACCCTGCGCAACATCGAATTGACCTATCCTTACTTCCATGACGGCGCCGCCAACACGCTGCCGGAAGCAGTCGATACGATGGCGCGCATCCAGCTCGGCAAGAAATTCACGCCCGAGGAAAACGCCAAGGTCGTGGCTTTCCTGAAGACCCTGACCGGTGATCAGCCAAGCTTCAAGCTGCCGATCCTGCCGCCGTCTGCCGACGCAACGCCGCGTCCGACGCCGTTCGATAAAAAATAAGAGCGCAAATCGAGAATCGACGGGGGCTGCGGCCCCCGTTTTTATTGCATTTTCCGAATTTTGCGGGGGTGCATCGTGTGGAGGGTTTTCAAGCTGAGCGAGCCAAGGAAACGCTGATTTACGCCCAGCGATTGAGAGTGACCCCACCGCCAGCAACTGGCCACACTGCCGACGTAGCGAGTGAGATATCCCAACGGGGCCATGGCCGAGGATTTGCCGGCAGGCAATCGTCCAGAACGGCTGCTGCACTTTGTTCGCGGTCTTTCAACAAATGACCGGTTGAAGGGCTGAATTGGCTCGTTTTACAACCTTCCGCTGATCAAACCGCCAGCGCCTCCCGCACTCCATCTTGTGGCATCGTTTCGCCGCGGCCGCGCATGATGAACTCGCCACGTTCCATCAGCAGATATTGGTCGGCCAGCGCCTCGGCGAAATCGTAGTACTGCTCGACGAGCAGGATGGCCATCTCACCGGTTTCTGCCAACATGCGGATGGCGCGTTCGATGTCCTTGATGATCGACGGCTGGATGCCTTCGGTCGGCTCGTCGAGGATCAGCAGCTTCGGCCCCATGGCCAGAGCGCGGCCGATGGCCAGTTGTTGTTGCTGGCCGCCGGAAAGGTCGCCGCCGCGGCGGTGCATCATCTGCTTCAGGACCGGGAACATGTCGAAAATGCGCTGCTGGATCGGCGTACTGCCTGGCTTGGTGGCGAGGCCCATCAGCAGGTTTTCCTCGACCGTCAGGCGCGGGAAGATTTCGCGCCCTTGCGGTACGTAGCCAATGCCGGCCCTGACGCGCTCGTGCGGCGGCAGGTGGGTGATGTCCTTGCCGTCGAAAGTGATGCTGCCCGATTTGCTCTTGACCAGCCCCATCAGCGACTTGAGCAGCGTGGTCTTGCCGACGCCATTGCGGCCGAGCAGGGTGGTGACTTTGCCGGTTCCGACTTCGAAAGACAGTCCGCGCAGGATGTGGCTACCGCCGTAGGCCTGGTTGAGATTTTCTACGGTAAGCATGTTTTAGCGTCCCAAATAGACTTCAATAACGCGTTGATCATTCTGCACCGTGGCAAGATCGCCCTCGGCCAGCACCGAGCCTTCGTGCAGCACGGTGACCAGTCCGCCGAGGCGTTCGACGAAGGTCATGTCGTGTTCGACGACGACCAGCGAGTGCTTGCCGGCAAGCGAGACGAACAGTTCGGCGGTGCGCATGGTTTCGTCGTCGGTCATGCCGGCGACCGGCTCGTCGAGCAGCAGCAGTTTCGGTTCCTGCATCAGCAGCATACCGATTTCCAGCCACTGCTTCTGGCCGTGCGAGAGCAGGCCTGCCAGGCGGTCGGCTTCGCCATCGAGGCGGATCAGGCGCAGGGTTTCGGCGATCTTGTCGCGCTCGTCGCCAGCCAGCCAGGCCATCAGGCTCTTCCAGACGCGCTTGTCGGTCTTCATCGCCAGTTCAAGGTTCTCGAACACGGTGTGCTGCTCGAAGATGGTCGGTTTCTGAAACTTGCGGCCAATGCCGATGTGGGCAATTTCCGGTTCGGTCAGGCGCGTCAGGTCAATCGACTGGCCGAAGAAGGCCATGCCGGAATCGGGCCGCGTCTTGCCGGTGATGACGTCCATCATCGTCGTCTTGCCGGCGCCGTTCGGGCCGATGACGCAGCGCAGTTCGCCGGCGTCGATCGTCAGGTTGAGGTTGTTCAGCGCCTTGAAGCCGTCGAAGCTTACGGTGATCTCTTCGAGATAGAGCGCGACGCCGTGCGACAGGTCGAGTTCGCCGGTGACGAGGTGGCCCATCTGGTCGGCGCCATCGCTCCCTTCCGGAACGTTATCGACAACGAGGGTGGTTTCAGCGGCGCTCATGCTGCGGCTCCTTTCCTGGCCATCAGTTTCTTCCACAGGCCGACCAGGCCTTGCGGCAGCATCAGCGTGACGACGATGAACAGCAGGCCGAGGAAGAACAGCCAGTATTCGGGGAAGCTGACGGTGAACCAGCTCTTGGCCAGGTTAACCACGAAGGCGCCAATGACCGGCCCGATCAGCGTGCCGCGCCCGCCGACGGCGACCCAGATGGCGATTTCGATGGAGTTGGCCGGGCTCATTTCGGAGGGGTTGATGATGCCGACCAGCGGCACGTAGAGCGCCCCGGCGATGCCGCACAGCACGGCGGAGATGACCCAGATGGTCAGCTTGTACCAGAGCGGGTTGTAGCCGATGAACATGACGCGCGATTCGGCGTCGCGGATGGCGGTCAGCACGCGGCCGAACTTGGATTTGACCAGCCAGGCGGCGAAGATCAGCGTCGCGGCGAGCATCAGCGCGGTGAGGCCGAAGAGCACCAGACGCATTTCCGAGGAGGTGATGGGAAAGCCGAGGATGCGCTTGAAGTCGGTGAATCCGTTGTTGCCGCCGAAGCCAGTTTCGTTGCGGAAGAAGAGCAGCATCGCCGCGTAGGTCAGTGCCTGGGTGATGATCGAGAAATAGACGCCCTTGATCCGCGAGCGAAAGGCGAAATAGCCGAAGACCAAGGCGACCAGCGCCGGGACGGCGACCACCAGGAAGGCCGCCCAGCCGATATGGTCGCTGCCGACCCAGAACCACGGCAGTTCCTTCCAGTCGAGGAAGACCATGAAGTCCGGCAGGTCGCTCCGGTAGCTGCCGTCGCGGCCGATCTGGCGCATCAGGTAGATGCCGAAGGCGTAGCCGCCGAGTGCGAAGAACAGGCCGTGGCCGAGCGACAGGATGCCGCCGTAGCCCCAGATCAGATCCATCGCCACCGCCACCAGCGCGTAGCACATAATCTTGCCGATCAGAGTGATCATGTAGGTGGAGACGTGGAAGGCGCTTTCTTCGGGCACCGCGAGGTGGAGGATGGGCACCGCGATCAGCGCGATGGCGAGGAAGATGCCCAGCGCCAGCCACTGTTTGCTGTCCAGTGCGGACAGGATGCGAACGATCAAAGGTTTGCGCATGGTGCCGGCCCTTACTCGACGAAACGGCCCTTGAGGGCAAAGATGCCCTGCGGACGCTTCTGGATGAAGATGATGATGCAGACGAGGATGGCGATCTTGGCGATCACCGCGCCGGCCCAGCCTTCGAGGAGCTTGCTGAAGATGCCCAGCCCGAGCGCCGCCCAGACCGCGCCGGCGAGTTGCCCAACGCCACCGACGACGACCACCATAAAGGAATCAACAATGTAGCCTTGGCCCATGTCTGGGCCAACGTTGGAAATCTGCGACAGGGCGACGCCGCCCAGCCCGGCGATGCCGGCGCCGAGGGCAAAGGCCATGGTGTCGATGCGCGCGGTCGGCACGCCGACGCAGCCGGCCATCGGGCGGTTCTGCGTCACGGCGCGGACGAACATGCCGAGGCGCGTCTTGTTCATCAGCACCCAGACCAAGAAGAGCACGAACATGGCGAAGCCGACGATGATGATGCGGTTCCATGGCAGGATCAGGTTGGGCATGATCTCGATGCCGCCAGACATCCAGCTCGGGTTGGCGACCTCGACGTTCTGCGCGCCGAACAGCACGCGCGCGGTCTGGATCAGCACCAGCGAAATTCCCCAAGTGGCAAGCAGTGTTTCCAGCGTGCGGCCGTAGAGCCAGCGGATGACCGTGCGTTCCATGACGACGCCGACCAGCGCGGCGGCGAAGAAGGCGACCGGGATAGCCGCCGGCAGATACCAGTCGATATAGTTTGGCAGGTAGGCGCGGAACAGCGTCTGTATGCCGTAAGTGGCGTAGGCGCCGACCATCAGCAACTCGCCGTGCGCCATGTTGATGATGCCCATCACGCCGTAGGTGATCGCCAGGCCGAGCGCGCCGAGCAGCAGGATGCTGCCGAGCGACAGCCCGGAGAAGGCGCGGCCGACGTTTTCGGCGATGGCCAGCCGGCTGTCGATGGCCTTGACGGCGGCGATGGCTTCGTAACGCACCTTGTCGTCCGGCTCGCCGGCCTTTTCGGTGAGCGGCAGCAGCACGCTCCTGATCGTCGGCGACGAGGTTTCGGCCAGCGCCTTGACCGCCGCCATGCGCGCTTCCGGGTCTTCGTTGCCGAGGTTAGCCTGGGCATGGGCGAGGACGAGCAGCGCCTTGATTTTGGCGTCGCTTTCCTTCTCCAGCGCGCGCGCCAGTAGCGGAGCCATCGCCGGGCTGACGCTGCTTTGCAGCTTTTGCGCCGAGGCCAGGCGGACGCCGGCATCGGGGTCAAAGAGTTTCAGCGCCGCCAGCGCATTGGCCAATTCGCCGCGAATCCGGTTGTTGACCGTAACCGATTCGGGATTGGCCGGCATCGCGATTGCCGCGCTGGTGGCGGCATCGAAGGCCTTGTCGCCGTCGATGATCACCGCCTTGTCGCCGGCCAGAAACAGGCTGTCGTCGGCCATCGCCTTGAGCACGCGCACGGCATAGGGGTCGGCGGTCTGCGTCAACTGCTGGATCGCCGCGACCTTGTCGCTGGAATCCTCGGCCGCCAGTTGATTGACCTGGTCCGGGTCGAGCGCGGCCCGCGCCGACAGGCTGCAGGAGAAAAGCAGAAATACGAGAATTTTTTTGGTCATGAAAGATCCGTCCGCAATTTGTGCAGTGCAGCGACAGATTACGGGGCGGACCGGAAGGCGGGAATACGATGAATTGCGTAGTTGGGCGCGAGGCGGCAGCGGCGCTGGTTCAAGACCGCTGTGTCAATGGGCAGAACGCCTTGCCACCTGTATCGTGAGCTACCGGAATTGATGGTCGTCCAGACAGTGGGAAGGGCCGGATGCGACCCATACCCGCCCCACGGGTTGCTCCAAAGCGGCCGTAGGGTGAACACAACCCATGACGTCTTGGATTCCGGCAGGAATACCGCCGGCGCACGGTTGAAGCCTGCCTGCGAGACTGCCGGCATCGACGTGCGCTCCCTGCAACGCTGGAAGGTCGCGATGCCCTCGGCCAGCGCGGTACGACGCACCAGATGCGCGGCATGGTCGGCATGGTCGATGTCATGCACCTCCCAGCCGACGATCTTGCGGCTGTAGAGATCGAGAATCAGATAGGGTCGGGACACGACAGCCATCTTTTCGAGTTCATTGCCGGAAAGCCGCCATTGAAGTTTCGCTTCCCGGAAGCTGCCATTCGTCACTGAGTGCAGGCGACCCTTAGCTGTCGGTGGTGATAGGCCCAAAACGGCCACTATGCACAGTTTGAAACTATGCACAGTTGCCTCGGGATTCGCAACGCTGGCCGCTGTTGAAGCCGGCGCTGGTGCACATAGTTACAGCGTCTGGAGGAATCGCATGAGTAGGTCAGGCGCCTTGAAACGACGGATCATCGTGTCAGGCGCCTCCAACCTCGCGAGTGCTTTCTCCTTCATCGCCAGGTCGGCCTCGACATAACGGTGTGTTGTAGTGGTGCTTTCGTGCCCCAGCCACAGCGCGATCACATTGAACGGAACCCCTGATTGCAACAGATGCATGGCTGTCGTATGCCGAATTATGTGCGGCGAAATGCGCTTCTTCACGATGCTCGGCGCTTGATTGGTGGCGCGCGCGACGGCAAGCTCAAGGCGCTGAACAACATTTGATCGCGACATCGCATGTCCTTCGCGGTTCGGCAGCAAGGGTTCCTCACCACGTAACGCCGGGTTTAGTCGAAGCCAGGCACGAACCTCTGTGACCGTGGTATGCCAGAGAGGAACCGATCGCTGTTTGCGCCCCTTACCGTGCAGATGCACGCATGCGCCACCGTCAAGGACGACGTCCGTAACACGTACGCCAATGATCTCGGAGACCCGGGCGCCGGTGTTGTAGAGCATGGCCAAGAGCAGATGGTCGCGCTGAGAGGTCCAGGTTTCCCCGGGTTGCCCCAAGACTGCGAGCATCTCCTCGCGCGTGAGGAAGCCGAGCATGGGGCGCTCGAACCGCTTCATCGGAACTGCAAGCGCTCGCTCGACCACGTGCAGCGAAGCCACGTCACGTCGGCCGGCGAATTTCAGAAACGCCCGTAGAGCCGTCAGTCGAAGATTCCGGCTACGCACGGCGTTATGTCGCTCGCGTTCCAGATGATCCAGAAACGCCAGGATTAGATCCGGCTGAATGTCATTGAGTTTCAGGCTCGTCGCCGCCCTCTTCAAACGCTGACTGGAGAAGTCCAGGAACAGCATGAGCGCATCGCGATAGCAGGCCACCGTACGCGGACTGACTGCACGTTGTGTGACCAGATACTCGGTGAAGAACTGCTGAACCAGAGAGGCAAACGATGGCGGCCTCGGTGCAATGGCTTTACGCATCGGGCACCTCCCTCTGATGCATGTAGGACTCGAATCGTCCTGCGGCGAGCGCCATCAACTCCGGCACTGCCGAGAGATACCAGTAGGTGTTGGTTACATGCGCATGGCCGACGTACGTCGATAACGACAGCATCGCCTGATCCGATGTCCACTCCTTGC
The DNA here is from genome assembly GCA_016722705.1 of Candidatus Dechloromonas phosphoritropha. NCBI lineage: Bacteria > Pseudomonadati > Pseudomonadota > Betaproteobacteria > Rhodocyclales > Azonexaceae > Dechloromonas > Candidatus Dechloromonas phosphoritropha. The sequence goes on from JADKGN010000004.1 coordinate 2,693,104, forward strand.
GCCATCCACAGCAAGATGCGGCGCACGACGAAGGTGTGCCTCAAATCGTGGATGCGAGGAGCGTGATGCGCTCCCCGGTTGCGCCAACCCAATTGCTCACGCAAGTTGGCGAATACGCGATGCACCTGATGACTATCCATAGGTAGTCCGAGTCGTTGGCCCCGAGTAGCAATAAAGAGCGGAGCCTCGCCCTGTTCAAAGTTTCCCACCAGATTGCGCATCCAAAGATAGCGGCGCAATGCGACCACAGTGCTGGGGTGTAGTGCTACTTGCCGCGACTTGCCGAACTTTGCTTGGTGGATAGTGAGCATGCTGTACTTGAGGTTGATGTCTTCGTTACGCAGTGCCAGGACTTCGGAGATTCGCATTCCGGTACTGGCAATCAGACCAAACAGCGTTTCATACACGACGCACCGCAATCCCTGCGCAGGCCCAAGACGCCGGGCGGCAGCCAGCAGATCGACGATCTCCTGCTCGCTATAGATATGCGGCGCCAGTCGTTCCGGCAGCGGTCCGAAGATGGCGTCGTCAGGCACCTCAGTGTGCGGTTCAAATTGCTGTAGCCAACGCAGAAAGGTACGCAGCAGCTTCAGTCGGCGCGCCCAAGTAAGTGGATCTGTGCTTCCGTGACTGTCGTGCCGTGCCCAGTCGGTCATGACATCTACGGTCAGTGGCCCACGATAGCGGACTGCCAGAACATGTTTCGCGAAGCTGCGTAGGGCGTATGCCTGAGTGTGGTCAGAGAAACCCAGGCGGTGACGCTCGACCAAATAGCCCTCAACACGCCTGTGCAGTGAGACCGTACTCATGACGTGCTCCCTGGCCATGGGAGTGCAACCTCAATGAGCTTTCGACTGTCGAGTTTGGCGTAGATCATGGTGGTGTTCAGAGAACGGTGGTGTAGGACGTCTGCCACCTCCTTGAGGGAAGATCCTCCGGCCAGGAGTCGATTGGCCATCGTATGGCGCAGCAGGTGAGGGCGCGTATAGGGAAGCCCTGCGCGCGCGAAGGCTTGGCGGATCGTTTTGCGAACAAGATCGGGGCCAACGGGTACATCGCGTGGTGCCACATGGCGCACGAAGACGGCGCGGTTGCTGGTCTTGGGCCGTTCGTGCTGCAGGTAGGCTGCGATGGCTTTACCAGTGGCCACAGGCAGTGGCAGCACGTCCTCGCGGCGCCCCTTGGTATGTCGCAGCGTGATCGTTCCGGCGCGCCAGTCGATATCATCGAGGCCGATTCGCGCAACCTCGCCGCTACGTAGTCCAAGATCGAGCGCACAGTGCACAATGGCCTCAGCGCGCCGCATTGAGCGACCGGACTGACCAAGCGCGCCGATTAACTGCTCGACTTCCTCGGCCGTCAGGGTCTTGGGTAACGAGGATAGCTGCCAGTTGGCGGGAAACGAAAGCACGCCGATCAGTCCATGCACTTCATTGCCAAGCGATGTGCGGTAGCGGAAGTACCCGTGCAATGCCGACACCACCGTGCCGGCCGTTGCCGGCTTGCTGTAAAGCTTGGCTTGTTGTGCGAAGAACCGACGAACATGGTCGGGCTTGATCGCGGCAATGTCGATGGCACCGTCGCCGAAGCGGGAGACCAGCAACCTGCCTACGATGCGTAAGGCGATGCTCCGGGTCTTGGGTGCCAGGCCGCGCACGTGATCCATGTACGTATTGTAGCGCACCAGTTCCTCATCTACCGGCGTCGACTTCACCGTTGGTTGCGCAACGGCGCCGCGAGCACGCAGCACGACGAGAAGATGTCCCAGCGCGGCGCTCAAGGATTGAGTCCCTAAACTGCTGTAAATCGGGTGGCAGGTAGCCACCGCTTCGATTCGGTAAACTGACGTTGCGAGACGATCGATAACCGAAGGAGAGAAGCGATGACTGGGTATGAGGTTAGCGTAGGAACGGACTTGCTGCCAGGGCTTTTAAACGGGCAGGACGGGCTGGCGAAACTGGTGGAAGCGGTGCTCAATCAAGTACTGGAGGCGCAGGTGACGGAAACGCTGGGGGCGACGCGGCACGAGCGCACGGACGAACGGGCCGGCTATCGCAACGGCTACCGGCCACGCACCCTTTACACGCGGGTTGGGCCGGTGACGCTGCTGGTGCCGCAGACGCGGGACGGCAGCTTTTCGACGGACATCTTCAAGCGCTACCAGCGGAGCGAGCAGGCCTTCGTTCTGGCGCTCATGGAAATGGTCGTGCACGGTGTCTCGACGCGCAAGGTCTCGGCGATCACCGAAGAGCTGTGCGGCGCCAGCTTCTCCAAATCGATGGTGAGCGCACTGTGCGCCGGACTGGAACCGCGGGTCAGCGCGTTCAACGAACGGCGGCTGGACGGCGAGTATCCCTTCGTGCTGGTCGATGCCCTGTTGATCAAGAGTCGGCAAGAAGATCGTGTGGTTTCGCGTGCCGTGCTGACCGTCTCAGGCATCCGCTCCGATGGCTTCCGGGAGATTCTGGGCGTGCGGATCGGCGACACCGAGAGCTTCGCCACCTGGGACGAGACCTTCCGCTGGCTCAGAGGGCGCGGCCTCAAGGGCACGCAGTTCATCATCTCGGACGACCACGGCGGCCTGCGTGAAGCGGCAGCGCGGCACTTTCAGGGGGCCAGCTGGCAACGCTGTCAGGTGCATCTGATGCGCAACATTCTGGGCCAATGCAACACCCGCCACCGCGCCGAGGTGGCAGCTGCCGTCAAGCTCGTGCTGCAGGCGCCCGATTTGGTCGAGGCCAAGCGCCGCCTGGCGGAATTCACCGAGCGCTTCGCCAAGAGCGCCCCCAAAGCGGTGGCCTGCCTCGAAGCAGGATTCGAGGATGCCATGGCGGTAATGGTCTTGCCCGAGAAGTATCGCAAGCGGCTACGCACAACGAACATGCAGGAGCGGCTCAACGAGGAAATTCGCCGGCGGGAGCGCGTGATCCGCATCTTCCCCAACGACGAGTCAGCCTTGCGCCTGATCGGCGCTCTGCTGGCCGAACAGAATGAGGCTTGGCAGGAACGGAAGTACCTCGACATGGATGAATTCAAGGAGTGGGCGGCTTCCCGCGCCGCAGCTAGCGAGGGCAACAACGTTGTTGCCCTCGCTAGCTGAAAACCATTCGTCATTCATCGGATCGAAGAGTATTTACAGCAGATTTTGGACTTGACTCGCTCAGACTGCGACGATCACTACAAATCGGACCGGTGCATCGGCATTCAGGAAGATGCCTGTCAAGGAATTCGGCAACGACTGGTTCGTCAATGCGCCGGACCTGCAGACGTCGGCTACGCGTCCATTGGGCGAAGTGGGCAATGCTGCGCATGCAACTGCTGAACGTGTTCGCCGCGTACCCACGCTCAGTCAGGTACTGCTTGTACGCATCAATGTGAGGCGCGAAAGGGCCCTCGACAAGCCAGTCGATACGGTTGAATCGTGATGATTGGGTGTTTCCCATGGTGGTCTCCTGAAGTGGAGCCACCACTGCACTCTGTGACAAAAACTATGTCCAGCTCTTTACCGCGCCACTTCCCAGAGAGCCAGGCCACGACTGTCTCGGTGACTTTCTATCGATGCCAACTGTGCATAGTTTCAAACTGTGCATAGTGGCCATTGTACTAAACCGCTGACGCGGTAATCGCCGATTGACGGCCGAATTCAGTGGGATGGATTTACAGAAGGCTCCTGACGGAGAACGATGAAGTCGCTGCTTGCAGCACTTCACTCATTCCCGATAAGGAGCTTAATCATGACCCCACTACGCCGGCGCATGCTCGAAGACATGGGCATTCGCAATCTCGCCATGAACACCCGATTGTCCTACGTACAACAGGTCGCTGCATACGCAAGATACTTTCACCGTCCGCCGGAGGAACTCGGGCCGGAAGAGATCCGAACCTACCAACTATATCTGATTGAGACCCGGAAGCTCGCGCCGAGCAGCGTGGGCCTGGCGACCGGTGCGTTGCGCTTCCTCTACAAGGTGACGCTCAAACGGCCTTGGTCCGTCGAAGAAATTCCGATGCCCAAGCGGCCCTTCAAGCTACCGGTGATCCTCAGCAGAGAGGAAGTGATGCACTTCCTCGACTCGGTAGGCAGTCTCAAGCATCGAACGCTTCTGACGGCCGCCTATGCGGCTGGCCTGCGCGTCTCCGAAGCCACTCACCTCAAGGTGACGGATATCGACAGCCAGCGAATGATGCTCCGGGTCGCCCAAGGGAAGGGACAGAAGGACCGCTATGTGATGCTCTCGCCGCGACTGCTCGAGACCTTGCGGCTGTATTGGAAAGCCGAGCACCCGAGGCTGTGGCTGTTTCCGGGCGATCTGCCAGGTCAGCCGATCACCCGCGGTGCTGTCACGCTGGCCTGCCAGAAAGCCCACCGCGCATCGGGCATCGCCAAGCCGATTACTGCTCACTCGCTGCGTCACGCCTTCGCCACGCACCTGCTTGAGTCCGGCACCGATGTTCGCACCATTCAACTCCTCCTCGGGCACCGCAGTCTGGCCACTACGTCGCGCTACCTGAAGGTGGCGGCCAGTACCGTGTGTGCCACGACCAGTCCCTTTGACCTGTTGCCCAAAGTGGAACCTCCGCCCCTGACACCGACACCGCCTGCTCATTTCTGAGGCGGGCGTTGCGTGCCATCGGGCTCGAACTGGCGGACATCTTTCGCCAAACCGGGCCCCGTTTCCGCGAGGACCACGCTGACGCGCTCAGTCGCGGGCAGCGCCGCGTCATGAGCGCGGTCGAGCGCTGCCGCACCGCCGCTCTCGGCGGACACGTGGAGCAGTGTGACGCCTGTGGTCACCTGCGCATTGCCTTCAACAGTTGCCGCAATCGGCACTGCCCGAAGTGTCAGTCCCTGGTGCGTGCGCAGTGGCTGGATGATCGCCACGCCGATCTCCTGCCTGCGGATTATTTCCACGTCGTCTTTACGTTGCCAGAGGAGATTGCAGCGATCGCGTATCAGAACAAGGCTGTGGTCTATGACATCCTGTTCCATGCAACTGCCGAGACCTTGCGCACGATCGCGGTGGATCCCAAGCACCTCGGTGCCGAGATCGGCTTCATCGCGATCCTGCACACCTGGGGTCAGAATCTGCTGCATCACCCACATCTGCATTGTGTGGTGCCGGGCGGCGGCTTGAGTGCCGATGGTGAGCGCTGGATCGCCTGCCGTCCGGGGTTCTTTCTGCCGGTGCGGGTGCTCTCGCGGCTCTTTCGCCGGTTGTTTCTGGCGCAGTTACAGGCCGCCTTTGACGCCGGGCACCTACGCTTCTTCAACACTCTCGAACCGCTTCAGGTTCCACGTACGTTCGCCCACTATCTGGCGCCTGCGCGAAAGGTCGAGTGGGTGGTCTACGCCAAGCCGCCGTTTGGCGGTCCTCAGCATGTCCTCGAGTATCTGGGTCGCTACACCCACCGGGTGGCCATCTCGAATAATCGGCTGCTCGACTTTGGCGATGGCCAGGTTCGCTTTCGCTGGAAGGATTACCGCCATGAGTCGCGTCCGAAAGTGATGTGTCTGGATGACCAGGAGTTCATCCGCCGCTTCCTGCTACATGTTTTACCGGACGGGTTTCAACGGATTCGGCATTACGGCTTCCTGGCCAACCGCCACCGCGCGGCCAAGCTGGCCCTCTGCCGGCAGTTGCTCGCCGAACCCACACCCGTGGTCGAGATTCCTGATGTACCGCTCGACTACCGTGACCACTACCAGTTGCTGACCGGCAACTCGCTGCGTGACTGCCCAAAGTGCGGACGTGGCCACATGCTTCGCATTGAAACCTTCCTGCCCGGCACCCTGCCGCGCGGACCACCTCGTCATGGCTGATGGTCTCGACTTTACTCACTCTCAAAAAGGCGTTGCGAGTTTCCCCGGCAGCCATCGGGCATCCTATTGCCAGAGCGGACATGCGCCGCCGAAATGCCCTCTTGCCTTGGCTGGGCTATCCATCAAAGCGCTGCACCCAACCGCCCGAGATCGAGCATGCGCACAGGAAATGCATTCTTGTGCCTATGCGGCGCGCTTCTCGCGGTTGCCAATCTCGCGCACCAACAATACCGTTCTGATTCAAACCCCATAGCTCCACCGCCTGCGCGGGCGGTTCAGTACAACAGGATTTTTAGCCTACCGGTCGCGGTGGTGGCGCTACACCTCCTACCAACCTCGGCACGCCGCGCCCGCCAAGCTAAAAACCCTCTGCACTATGTAAAGGTTTACATAGCGGCCAATAGTGGTCATTAAATGACTAGGATGTCCGGGGTGAGTCAATCTGAAGGTAAATCTGTCTTACCAACACAGCACTCTTCCCGGAGGAAGCTGATCAAGCCCTCTAGGTGTGCATACTCAGGTATACACACAATGGTTCGACTGTGCTTTTCCTGTCGAATTAGCCCTACGTTGGCCATGCGTGAAAGGTGATGTGACAATGTGGATGCAGGGATAGCCAAGGCTTTCTGTAATTCTCCGACGGAGGCACCTTGGTGCCCGGCTTTCACTAAAAAACGAAACACTGCCAACCGGTGACTATTTCCAAGCTCGGCTAAGCTTGCCGCGACATTATCGTGCTGCATGATTTCCCTCTACATATTTCTACATTTCTAGAATTATGATTGACAGGGGCTCGAGTGGCAAATTATTATCAGCCAATCATTTCGATAAAACTAGAAGCATGGATACGACTTATGTCACAACAACTCCACGATGCCTTAAACATGTTTGCGTTCCTGGCGGTCGAGCTATCGGCTCTGTTCATTGGTATAAGCCTGCTAGTTGGTGCTCTACAACGCCATATCCCTCCATCCAAGGTTGAGGCTTTGTTGAGCTCCAGTCGGAGTCGAGGATATTTTCTAGCAGCTGGCTTGGGTGCCATCACTCCATTTTGTAGTTGCTCGACTATACCGATGTTAAAAGGCCTGATTCGTGCCCGTGCAGGATTTGGCCCTATGATGGTTTTCCTGTTCGCTTCCCCGCTATTGAATCCCATCATCGTCGCGTTGCTCGTTGCAACCTTTGGTTGGGCGCTCACTGCTATTTATGTACTGTCTGCATTACTAGTTTCTCTTAGTGCTGGATGGTTGCTGCAAACACTAGATTTTGAGCGTTACGTCCGGCGTGAGTCTGGTGTGGTTACGTCTAGCTGTGGGGCGCCTGGTAATGGCTGTAATGCCAATGCGATTGTGGTTACAACAGATTGCGGAGCCAATACTTGTAATAGCGAGGCTGCAACTCCCTCTTGCAGCTCTGAGGTCAAGCAAGGTGGTCAGTCTAAAGGTTGCGCCGGTGGTCAAAGCACAACAGCCACTCTCGTAAAGGGAAAGTACGCTGGCTTGTGGCGCGAAGCCTTGTCGGATTTTGTTGATGTCTTACCCTATCTGCTTATTGGTATTGCGATCGGTAGTGTGATTTACGGCTTCATGCCCACTGAGCTGCTTGTGCAGTACGCAGGCCCAGATAACCCTTTTGCGATTCCGGTTGCGGCCGTCATCGGCGTCCCTTTGTATATACGTGCTGAGGCAGTGATTCCGCTAGCTGCTGCGCTAATGGCTAAAGGCGTAGGTGCTGGAACTGTACTTGCGTTGATTATTGGCAGTGCGGGTGCAAGTCTTACTGAACTGATACTTCTTCGTTCCTTGTTCACGCCCAAGCTTTTGGTGGCTTTTGTTGCTGTTATCTTCTCCATGGCAATGATTGCAGGTTATGCGACTTATCTTTTCCTTTGAAGTCGCCCAGTAAAAAGGCGATGTGGATGTAGGTAGATTGAGGGTTTATAGCTAAAGACCTGCACCCAGCAGCAATGTCCTCAGTTAAAGAAGAACCAGGGACTGAATAGCCCCTGGTCTCTTAAACACTTCTGACGGACCGCTTCTGGCCGGGTCTTGCCAAATCGCACTCCAACTTGCTCGCCGTAAAGCCGCCGTTCAGGCTCCGACAGGCTTCAAAATTTCGATGGCACGTCAAACGGCAGGTCATGGCCGGTTCTTGCCTGATGATAAGTGAAAGTCGCCGGCAAGATATGGGCGGGATCGTTGCCGGTCGCACTCGACGTGGATCAAGTGCGCTCCCCGCATGATGTCTGGCATCATGCGGAGTAGTCGTTGGCTTCTCTACGAGTACGGCAAATTGCCGCCGGAATCGCCCGCAAAATGGCAGACCGGCGTATATTCCGCCCTCGCTTGATTTCCCGAACACCGGTTCAGGGTTTTCACCACCGAACCGGTTTGCCGCCGCTACGCCCATGCCATTGCCCCGCATCGATCCCGCCAACTACGCCGCGCAACTCGTCGGGAAGGTCGCGCAGTTCGAGCGCGATTTCACGCCGTTCGCCATCCCCGAGCCGGAGGTTCTCCCGTCGGCCCCCAAGCATTACCGGCTGCGCGCCGAGTTTCGCATCTGGCACCAGGGCGACCAGCTCGATTACGCGATGTTCGACCCGGAGAACCCGAAGCAGCCGGTGATGGTCGAGCATTTTCCGATGGCGGCCGAGTCGATCTGCGCGCTGATGCCGCGTCTGCTGGATCGTCTGCGCGCCAGCCAGACCTTGCGCGGCGGACTGTTTCAGGCCGATTTTCTGGCAACGCTGAGCGGCGAGCGGATGGTCACCTTGATCTATCACCGGCCACTCGGCACCGGCTGGGAACTGGCGGCACGCGACCTCGCCGCCGATCTCGGCATCCAGGTCATCGGCCGCAGCCGTGGCCAGAAGGTGATCCTTGATCGCGACTGGCTGCTGGAGGAATTCGAACTGAACGGGCGCCGCCTGCGTTACCAGCAGGTCGAAGGTGGTTTCACCCAGCCCAATGGCGCCGTAAACCGGCAGATGCTTGGCTGGGCCTGCAAACAGGCAGCGAGCCTGAGGGGCGACCTGCTCGAACTGTATTGCGGCAACGGCAATTTCACCATGGCGCTCGCGCCGTTGTTCGAGAAGGTGCTCGCCACCGAGGTCAGCAAGTCGTCGGTGCATGCCGCGCAGTACAACATCGCTGCCAACGACATCGTGAACGTCGCACTGGTGCGTGCCTCCAGCGCAGAAATCGCCGATGTACTGGCCGGCCGCGAAGTGCTCAAGCGGATGAAGGGCATCGATCTGGATAGCTACCGCTTTTCCACCTTGTTCGTCGACCCGCCGCGCAGCGGGCTGGACGCGACGACGCTCGAATTCGCCGCCGGCTTCGACCATATCCTGTACATCTCGTGCAATCCGCAGACCCTGCAGGAAAACGTCGCCGCGCTGCAGGTCACGCATGTCGTCAGCGCCGCGGCGGTGTTCGACCAGTTTCCCTATACGCACCACCTTGAGTGCGGCTTGCTGCTGACCCGGCGCTGAAATTCGGTGACCATGCCCGCCAGTCAGGCAGCGACGACGCCGGAACAACTTGTCGCGCAAATTCAGCACACCCTTTCAGCACTCGCCGATCCGGCGCGGGCTGCTTCCATGCGCGCCTATCTGCGCGACCAGTTTCGCTTTCTCGGCATCCCGACGCCGGCCCGGCGCGCCGCGCTCAGTCCCCTGCTCAAGGTGGACTTCGACCAGAAACGGCTGTTGGCCGCAGCAGACCAGTTGTGGCGCTTGCCCGAGCGTGAATACCGCTACGCCGCCATCGACCTGCTTGCCCGCCACGTCGGGCGGCTGGGCTTGAGCGCCGTCGCGCCCATGCTGGCGCTCGCGCAACGGGAACCGTGGTGGGAAACCGTCGATGGGCTGGCCGGCATCGTCGGCGATGTGCTGCGCGCCGCGCGCCGCAATGACCCGGATGCGCAGGTGACGATGGATACCGCGCTGCTTCACGAGTGCCTGTGGGTGCGGCGCATCGCCATGATCCATCAACTCGGCTGGCGGCTGGAAACGGACAGCGGGCGGCTCTTTGCTTATGCCGAAACGCTGGCGCCGGAGGGCGATTTCTTCATCCGCAAGGCGATCGGCTGGGCCTTGCGCGACTATGCCCGCTGGCAGCCGCAACAAGTGCGCAATTTTGTCGCGGCGATCGGCGGCCGGCTGTTGCCGCTCAGCGCCCGCGAGGCGACGCGGCGTATTGCGTGACGGTTGCGGTCGACCGTCGAAAAAGCCCGAAATTACAAACCCTGTCGCGCCGGGCCAAAAAAACGGGGGCCGAAGCCCCCGTCCTGTGCGACTGACAGATTGCCCGGATTACTTGCCTACCGGTGCGTCCTTCTTGTTCTCGTTGCCGGCGATGAACGGGCTCCACGGTTGGGCGCGGATCAGGCCCTTGGACTTCCAGACCACGTTGAACTGGCCATCGCCCTTGATTTCGCCGATGAAGACCGGCTTCCACAGGTGATGGTTGGTGTCGTCCATCTTGAGGGTGTAGCCGGACGGCGCGGGGAAGGTCTGGCCGGCGACGGCGGGGATGACCTTGTCGACATCGGTCGACTTGGCCTTCTCGACCGCCTCCTTCCACATGTGGATGCCGACGTAGGTGGCTTCCATCGGGTCGTTGGTGACGACGGTGTCGGCGTTCGGCAGCTTCTGACGCTTGGCCCAGTCCTTGTACATCTTGACGAACTTCTCGTTCTGCGGGTTCTTCAGCGACATGAAGTAGTTCCAGGACGCCAGGTGGCCGACCAGCGGCTTGGTATCGACGCCGCGCAGTTCTTCCTCGCCGACCGAGAAGGCGACGACCGGCACATCGGTGGCCTTCAGGCCGGCATTGCCGAGTTCCTTGTAGAACGGCACGTTGGAGTCGCCATTGATGGTCGAGACGACGGCGGTCTTCTTGCCTTCGGAAGCGAACTTCTTGATCTTGGCGATGATGGTCTGGTAATCGGAGTGACCGAACGGGGTGTACTCTTCCATGATGTCGGCATCGGCGATGCCCTTGGACTTCAGGAAGGCGCGCAGGATCTTGTTGGTGGTGCGCGGATACACGTAGTCGGTGCCGAGCAGGACGAAGCGCTTGGCTTCGCCGCCGTCCTTGGACATCAGGTATTCGACGGCCGGGATGGCTTGCTGGTTGGGCGCGGCACCGGTGTAGAAGACGTTGCGTTCGAGTTCCTCGCCTTCATACTGGACCGGGTAGAAGAGCAGGCCGTTGAGTTCCTTGAAAACCGGCAGCACGGACTTGCGGGAGACCGAGGTCCAGCAGCCGAAGACGACGGCAACCTTGTCCTTGGCCAGCAACTGGCGGGCCTTTTCGGCGAACAGCGGCCAGTTGGAGGCGGGGTCGACGACGACCGGCTCGAGCTTCTTGCCGAGCACACCGCCCGACTTGTTGATTTCCTCGATGGTCATCAGCGCCGTTTCCTTGAGCGCCGTTTCGGAAATGGCCATGGTGCCGGACAGCGAGTGTAGGATGCCGACCTTGATGGTGTCGGCGGCGTTGGCGGCCATGCCGATGGAAGACAGCGCAGCGGCCAGGACGGTGGCCTTGATGAAGTTGCGACGATTGCTCATGGAAGCTCCTTGGACGTTGGATGATCCGGTTGAAACTGCGTTGTTGCAGTGCCGCGCCAGATTACCGACGGAGCTGTCATGGCGAAATACGTTAGATTGCGTAGGGATGCGTAGTTGCCGCACGGCCGCAGGATATGTTGCACACGGCCCGGCTGGAGCGTCGAACCCGACCGCAATCGCCTATGTGGCTACGCCCCGATCATGACTAACGAATATGGCGGTTTTTGCTGATTGTGGTGGTCGACCGGAAAAGCCTGCGAAGGCCTGACATCGTCAGGCGCCGCGCATCTTTCCCAGCGCCATGTTGGCTGCCGATGTGCGCGTTTCGACGCCGAGCTTCTCGAAAACATGCTCCAGATGCTTGTTGACCGTGCGTGGACTGTTGCCGAGGATATCGCCGATATCGTTGCTGGTTTTGCCCTGCACCACCCAGTAAAGCACTTCGGCCTCGCGCTGGGTGAGGCGGAAAGCGGCGATCAGCGATTCGATGGCCGACGCGTCGTATTCTTCGCGCAGCACGACCAGCCATTCATCGTCGCCGGTCTGGTCGTGAAAGGACGCGAGCAGGCGGCGGCTGCCTTCGGCCTGCAGCAGACTCCCCGGCTCGCGGGCCTCGCACCGCGCGCGGTGGGCCGCGGCAATCCAGTTCAGCAGTTCTTCAGGGGCGACGGTTTCCGGGTTGCCGAAATAGGTGTTGAGCAGGCCTCGGGCCAGCGGCGTCTGCCAGACGATGCGGCTGTCGGCGGAACGCACGGCGACGGTGGCCTGGCCGAAGGCGTCGAGCGCCGTGCGCGCCTGCTTCATCTGCCGGGCATTCTGCATGTGCGCGGCAATGCGGGCCAGCACTTCGGCCGGGCGGATCGGCTTGGTCACATAGTCGGCGCCGCCGGCGGCGAAGGCGGCGACGACGTGTTCGGTTTCGGTCAGCCCGGTCATGAAGACAATGGGGATGTGCTGGGTAGCGAAATCGGCCTTCAGGCGGCGGGCCACTTCGAAACCGTCCATACCCGGCATCAACGCGTCAAGCAGGATGACGTCGGGCCGGCTCTGGCGGGCGCGTAGCAGTGCCGATTCACCGTTGGTGGCGACCAGGACGGTGTGGCCTGCGTCGTCGAGGGCATCATGAAGCAGGGAAAGGTTTTCCGGAATGTCGTCGACGATCAGGACAATGTCGGAAATTCCCGTGCCTCGCATATTGTTGTGGTCAACCGGCGGATTCATGCATTTTTCTCAGAAGTTCCGACATCGCATCAAACTGGAATTGTCGCGCCAAATCGCGCAGGACTCGGACAAATTCGCCATGCTGCGGGTCGAGCCGTTCGATTTCCGCCAGCTTGTTCAGGATGCCGCGCAGGTAGCCGAGGCCGATCAACTCGTTGAGCGCAGCCAGATGCGCTCTGTCCGGCGCAACGAGTGGCGGTGCTGGCGCAGAAGTCGGGGCTGGCTCGGGTGTGACGGCGATCACCCATTCGAGGTTCAGCTTGTGACCTACCCAGGTCAGCAATTCGTGCACCTGCAAAGGCTTGACGATGAAGTCTTCGGCCGCGACCCCGGCATCGTTTTCCAGCCCCTTGTCGAAAGCATTGGCCGACAGGATGGCGATATGGGCGTCGGTCAGTTGCCCACGGCGGATGCGCCGGATGGTTTCCCAGCCGTCGATGCCGGGCATGCCGAGGTCCATGAAGATCAAGTGTGGCGCGAAATGCGGAATGGCCTCCAGGCATTCCTCGCCGCTGGCCACCTGTTCGACAATGAAGCCGAGCGGATCGAGGACGCTTTGCAGCATGTCGCGATCCACTTTCTGGTTATCGACGACCAGAATGCGTTGGCGGACGCCCACGTAGCCGACCCGATTGAGGCGCGGCAGTTCGCTTGCCGCCTGCGCCGAGTGCACTTGCGGCAGGAACAGCCGGATGCGAAAGCGCGTGCCTTCGCCGGGGGTGCTGGAGACCTGCATTTCGCCGCCCATCAGGTTGGTCAGCATGCGGGCGATGGTCAGCCCGACGCCACTGCCGCTGGCCTGGGCGTTGCTGCCGCGTTCGAACGGCTCGAAGATGCGCTCCAAGTCGGCATCCGGGATGCCGGGGCCACTGTCGCTGATATCGAATACCGCCATCTCGCGCCGGTATTCGATCTTGAACATAACGCGGCCGCGCACCGTGAACTTGACCGCGTTGCCGAGCACGTTGATTAGGATCTGGCGCAAGCGCCGCTCGTCGGCGCGCACCATGGCTGGCAGTTCGCCGCTCGTCTGGTAGAAAAATGACAGACCCTTGTTGCGCGCCTGCAATTCGAACATGCCGACGATCTGTTGCATGAAACCGGGAAAATCGAGCGCCTTGACTTCCAGCGTCAGCTTGCCACCCTCGATGCGGGCGATGTCCAGCGTGCCCTCGATGACCGACAACAGGTGGTCGCCAGATTTGCGAATGACGCTGACGGCCTGCTTGCGGTGGGGCGGAACGCTCTCGTCGGCGTCGAGAATCTGCGCGTAGCCGAGGATGCTGTTCAACGGAGTCCGCAATTCGTGGCTGATCGCCGTGATGTAGCGGCTTTTGGCCTGGTTGGCCAGATCGGCCGCACGCTTGGCTTTCTGCAGCGCTTCGTCGGTACGTTGGTGCGATTCGATTTCCTGAATCAATAATTGCGTTTGGCGGTTTGACTCTTCCTGCGCGACTTCGCGGCTTTTCTGGGTCAGCACCATCCACCACGCCCCGACGCCGGATAGCAGCAGCAAGGCGGCAAACGCCTTGATGAAACTGTCCTGCAGCGCACTGATGAGCACCACCTGGTGCGTTTCGAGGGCGAGCAGCTCGTGGGTGTAAAGCACCCCGAGAACGAGGGCCAGCACCGGGACGATGCCGGCCATCAACAACAGATAGTGCCCGAGGCCGCTGTCGAGATAAGGGCGGGCAGCAGTCGGCAACAAGCGATGCAACACCCCGTTCCATTGCGCCGTCAGATTGGCGTCGGGCTTGCACAGGTCGTGGCAACGGGCGTCGAGCGTGCAGCACAGCGAACAGATCGAACCTTGATAGGCGGGACAAAAGGCCATGTCTTCGCCTTCGTAGTCACGCTCGCAAATCGAGCATTTTCCGGCGTTGACCGCAACATTCCCGGGCGCAGTCATCGCCTGCGGCCAGACCAGATAGTAGCGCCCCCCTGTGGCCCAGGCGATCAGCGGCGAGATGATAAAGGCGCTGCCCAACGCGACAAAGGAGGCGAAGGGCTGAACCTGTGGCCCGAGCAGTCCGACGAAGGCGGCAATCGATAGCAGCGAGGCAATCGTCATCGCGCCGACGCCGACCGGGTTGATGTCGTACAGGTTGCTGCGCTTGAACTCGATGCCCGGAGGCGACAGACCGAGCGGCTTGTTGATGACGAGGTCGGCGACCACTGCCGCCATCCACGAAATGGCGATGTTGGAATAAAGGCCGAGCACCTGGCCCAGCGCCTGAAAGACGTTCAACTCCATCAGCAGCAGCGCGATCAGCGTATTGAAAACCACCCAGACGACACGCCCCGGATGACTGTGGGTCAGCCTGGCAAAGAAGTTGGACCAGGCCAGCGAGCCGGCGTAGGCGTTGGTGACGTTGATCTTGAGCTGCGAGACGATGACGAAGATGGCCGTCGCGGCGATTGCCAGCGTGGTGTTGTCGAAGACATGCGAGAAACCGATCAGGTACATCTGGTTGGGATCGACCGCCTTGTCCACCGGCACCGCATTGCGCAGCGCCAGCCAGGCCAGCAGGGCACCGCCCAGCATCTTCAGAATTCCCGGCACGACCCAGCCCGGTCCGCCGACGACGACACCGAACCACCAGCGGCGGGTGTTGGCCGGCGTCTTTTCGGGCATGAAGCGCAGGTAATCGACCTGCTCACCCATCTGGGTGACCAACGCAATGCCGACGGTCAGCGCGGCACCGAACAATTGGGGATCGAAACCGGCTCCCTGACCGTTCGCGCCGGCATACTGCCACAGCCCGCCGAGCGCTTCGGGCTCCTCGATGAGAACGAAGGCGTAGGGCAGGATGAGCATGACAATCCAGATGGGCTGCGTCCATGCCTGCAAGCGGCTGATCGCCGTGACCCCGTGAGTGACCAGCGGGATGACGACCAGCGCACAGATCAGGTAGCCCCAGTTTGGTGGTATGCCAAAAGCGAGTTCCAGCGCGTAGGCCATGATCGCCGCTTCCAGCGCAAAGAAGATAAAGGTGAATGAGGCGTAGATCAGCGAGGTGATGGTCGAACCGATGTAGCCGAAGCCGGCGCCGCGCGTCAGCAGATCCATGTCGAGACCCTGGCGGGCGGCGGTCACGCTGATCGGCAAGCCGATCAGGAAAATGATCAGGCCGGTCGCCAGGATGGCCCAGAAGGCGTTGATGAAGCCGGCGTTGACCAGCATGGTGGCGCCGACCGCCTCTAGGACCAGGAAAGATGCCGCGCCAAAGGCAGTGTTGGCAACGCGCATTTCGGACCAATTGCGAAAACTGCGCGGCGTGAAGCGCAGGGCGTAATCCTCAAGGGTTTCGTTGGCCACCCACGTGTTGTAGTCGCGCCGGACCTTGATGATGCGCTGTACGGGTGAGTGGTTTGAGATTCCCATGGCGCGATCTTGGCCAAAAGCATGCTGCAACGCAACACATGATGGGCTGGCATGCGCAGTTGTGTTTCCAAACGACCGGTTTCTTGGCTGTTACGGTCGGATTTTGGCGTATGCAGGAACGACAACTATGGCCCACGATAAGCCAGTGAGTGATCATCATGAAGGTCTGCTGTCCTTCGTAACCTGCCTAACAGAACCTGACGACCCGAAGGGCTGGATTGGGTCGTTGTGAGACACCCAGAACTGCGCGGTGATTATCAACCGGCCTTGCGGATCAGCGCCAGCAATTCCTCGCCGTAGTGCTCGATCTTGGCGCTGCCCATACCGGTCACGGTGGCCAGCAAACTGCGGTTGACCGGCCTGACTTCGGCCAGCTCGCGCAGGGTCTTGTCGTGCAGGATTACGTAAGCCGGCACACCCTGTTCGCGGGCGGTATCGCTGCGCCAGGCGCGCAATTGCTGGAACAGGCTTTCATCGGCTGCTGACAGGTCGCTGAAGACCTGGCGGGCTTTCGGTAGCGCTGTTTTGCGCCGAGCGGCCCGCCGCAATTGCACTGTGCGCTGACCCTTGAGCACTTCGCGGGCGGTTTCGGTCAGTTGCAGCGCGCCGTATTCGGCCATGTCGACGTGGATCAGGCCGGCCGCCGCCAACTGGCGGAAGACGCTTTTCCAGACGTGATCGTCGAGATCGCTGCCGACGCCAAAGGTTGGCAACTGGTCGTGATGCCACTGCCTGACCTTGTCGCTCGCCTTGCCGCGCAGGATATCGGTCAGGTGCGAGACGCCAAAGCGCATGCCGGTACGGAAGATGGCTGACAGGGCCTTTTGTGCCGCCTGCGTGCCATCCCATAGTTCCGGCGGTTCGCTACAAACGTCGCAGTTGCCGCAGGGTTGGCGTTCTTCACCGAAGTAATTGAGCAGCACCTGCCGGCGGCAGCGCGGTGCTTCACAATACGAGAGTAGCGCGGTCAACCGCTGTTTTTCGAGGATTTTTTGTCCTTCGCCCGCGCCCGATTCGGCAATGCGCTGATGCTGCAAGGCCACGTCCTGCATGCCGTAGGCCATCCAGGCATCGGATGGCTCACCGTCACGGCCGGCGCGGCCGGTTTCCTGGTAATAGGCCTCGATGCTTTTCGGCAGATCGAGGTGGGCGACAAAACGCACGTCCGGCTTGTCGATGCCCATGCCGAAGGCGATGGTGGCACACATGATCAGCCCGTCCTCGCGCAGGAAGCGACGCTGATTGGCGGCGCGTTCCAGCGCCGGCAGGCCGGCGTGGTAGGGCAGCGCAGGATAGCTTTCGGCCGACAGCCAAGCGGCGGTTTCCTCGACTTTCTTGCGCGACAGGCAATAGACGATGCCGGCCTGGCCCTGGCGTCCGGTCAGGAAGCCGAGTAGCTGCTTCCTGGCATTGTCCTTTTCGACAATGGTATAGCGGATGTTCGGGCGGTCGAAACTGGACAGAAAAACGCGCGCTTCGCCCAGACCGAGCCGGGCGAGGATTTCCTTGCGTGTCGCTTGGTCGGCGGTGGCGGTCAGCGCAATGCGCGGCACGCGCGGGTAACGCTCGTGCAGGGCCGACAGTTGCAGGTATTCCGGCCGGAAATCGTGGCCCCATTGTGATACGCAATGCGCCTCGTCGATGGCGAACAGGGCCAGCTTGCCGGCTTCGTCCAGCGCGTCGAGCAGTGCCAGTGTACGCTCGAGCAGCAGACGCTCGGGGGCGATGTAAACGAGGTCGAGTGCGCCGGAAAACATGGCCTGTTCGACCGCCTGCGCCTGGCGCCAGTCGAGCGTCGAGTTGAGGACGGCGGCCTTGACGCCAAGCTGGGTCAGGGCATCGACCTGATCCTGCATCAATGCAATCAGCGGCGAGACGACGACGGCACAGCCGGGACGGAGCAGGGCGGGAATCTGATAGCACAGGCTCTTGCCGCCGCCGGTCGGCATCAGAACCAGGGCGTCGCCGTCGTTGGCGACATGCTCGATGATCTCGGCCTGGGCGCCGCGGAAGGCGGGATAACCGAAGATGTCGCGCAAAAGGCCGAGGGCGCGGCTTTCGGCCATCGTTACGGTCGACACGGAATTTTGCTCAATTTTCAGCGACGATGGTTTCGCGCTTCAGTGCCTCGCCATCCCAGACCAGGCATTCGCCGCGGTCCTCGTGCCAGTCGGCCAGCACCCAGCGTTCGACATGGATGCCGTCGACGATATGGTCGTGCTTTGCCGGCTGGTGCGTATGGCCGTGGATGAAGGTGACGTAGCCGTGGTCGCGCAGAAAATCGTCGGTGGCGGCGGCTTGCAGATCAGTATAGGGGCTGTCCTTGTCGCGCTGGCTGGATTCGCTGACCTCGCGCATGTGGGCGGCAATAACGCGTCGCTCGCCCAGCGGCTTGGTCAGCAACGCTGCCTGCCAGGCCGGGTTGCGAACCTGGGCGCGGAAGGCCATGTAGGTGGCGTCGTCGAGACAGAGTGCGTCACCATGCGAAAGGATGAACTGCCATTCAGCAGTCGTCAGCAGATGCGGATCGCCGAGCAGCCTGGCGCCGGTCGCGGTGGCGAAGCCATCGCCAAGCAGAAAATCGCGATTGCCGTGCATGACGCTGATCCGCAGCCCGGCATCGCTGGCGGCATGCAGCGCGGCGATGACCTGGGCGTTGAACGGATCGCCACTGTCGTCATCGCCGATCCAGGCTTCGAAGAGATCGCCGAGAATATAGAGTTCCTCGGCCTGGCGGGCGCGGCCAGCAAGAAACTGAAGGAACAAACGCGTCGCCCCGGGCGACCGGGGCGACAGGTGCAGATCGGAAATGAAGAAGATCAAACCACTTCAGCCTTCTCGATGATCACGTCGTCGACCGGCACGTCCTGATGGCCGCCTTTGTTGCCGGTGCGCACGGCGCGGATCTTGTCGACAACGTCCAGGCCTTCGCTGACCTCGCCGAAAACGCAGTAGCCCCAGCCTTGGCCGGACGGCGACTTGAAGTCGAGGAAGTCGTTATCGACGGTATTGATGAAGAACTGGGCGGTGGCTGAGTGCGGGTCACCGGTGCGCGCCATGGCGATGCTGCCGCGCTTATTTTTGAGACCGTTGGCCGCCTCATTTTCGATCGATGCCGAGCACGGCTTCTGCTTCATGCCCGGTTCGAAGCCGCCGCACTGGATCATGAAGTTCTTGATCACGCGGTGGAAAACCGTGTTGTCGTAATGTCCGGCCTCGACATAGGCGAGGAAGTTGGCGACCGTCTTCGGCGCCTTTTCGGCGTTCAGGTCGAGCATGATGACGCCGTGGTTCGTGGTGAGTTTGATCACTTGTGAGTCCTTATTTGTCGGAGATGATTTTTACCTTCTGGATGACGACCGGCGTGGTCGGCACGTTCTGGTGCGGGCCGGCATTGCCGGTCTGCACCCTGGCGATCTTGTCGACGACTTCCATGCCCTGGGTGACCTTGCCGAACACGGCATAGCCGAAGCCGCGCGGATCGGCTGCCGTCTTGTGGTTGAGGAAATCGTTGTCCTTCAGATTGATGAAGAACTGGACGCGGGCCGAATGCGGATCCTGGGTGCGCGCCATGGCGATCGTCCCACGTTCGTTCTTCAGGCCATTGGTTGCCTCGTTCTGCAGCGCCGGAGTGAGCGTCTTTTTTTCTTCCATCGCCGGACTGAAGCCCCCGCCCTGGATCATGAAGCCGTCGATCGCGCGGTGGAAGATGGTGCCGTCGTAGAAGCCGCGCCTCGCGTTGTCGAGGAATGCTTCAACGGTCTTTGGGGCCTTCTCGGCGTTGAGTTCGATGGTGATCGTGCCTAGGGAGGTGGTCATTTCGACGGTGGGCGCGGCCCACGCGGCCAGTGATATGAGCAGGCCGGCGGCCAGTGTGGAGAGTTGTTTGATCATGGTAGCTTCCTGGTCGGTGGTTTGCGGTTGGCGGCCTTGCTGCTGGCCTTGCTGCTGGCCTTGCTGCTGGCCTTGTCGCCGGCCTTGTCGCCGGCCTTGTCGCCGGCCTTGTCGCCGGCCGTGCAATCCGCCGGCTTGGCCGGGGACTTGGCCGCTGGAGTAAGCAGTTCGCGCGACAGGGCCAGCTTGGTCTTTGCCGCCTTGCTCGCTCCGTCGAGTTGGGTGGCCTTGCCATAGGCCTGGTTAGCGAGCCTGGCGTAGAGGTCGCCAAGGTTTTCATAGGCGGTCGCATACGAGGGATGCACCTGAATTGCCATCTCGAGCGCCATCCGCGCCTTCTCGTACTGCTTCTGGCGGGCGTAGAGCACCGCCAGATTGTTGTAGGACTCGGGAAACTCGGGGTAATCCTCGGTCAGCTTGGTGAACACCACGATGGCTTCGTCGGTCTTGTCCGTCTCACTGTAGATCACACCCTTGAGAAAACTGGCCTGCGCGTCATTGGGCGAGGTGGCCAGATACAGATCGATTTCCGCCAGCGCTTGCGGATACTGGCCCTGCCTGATCAGGCGCTGGACATCCGACAGCGTGTCGGCGAGCAGCGGCGTTCCGCAACTGACGATCAGCGCGAGGATGGCGGCCCGTAGCGCTCGAAAGGCACCGGGGCGAGGCTGTGGCAGGGAGGCTGAGGTCATCGCTATGCTATACTCGGCGCAGGTCTACAATCGTTCGATTCTACCAAGAACACCAACCATTCCCAAGCTTCGCGAATGGCTGACGACGTCGCGAATTCCCCCGCCCATGCTCAAAATCCACAACTCCCTGAAACGGGAAAAGCAGGTCTTCACGCCCATCGAACCGGGCAAGGTGCGCATGTATGTGTGCGGAATGACCGTCTATGACTATTGCCACATCGGGCACGCCCGGGTCATGGTCGTCTTCGACATGGTCTATCGCTGGCTCAAGGCTTCCGGCTACGAAGTCAATTACGTGCGCAACATCACCGACATCGACGACAAGATCATCCGCCGCGCCATAGACAACGGCGAATCGCTGCAGCAACTGACCAATCGTTACATCGCCTTCATGCACGAGGATGCCGATGCGCTCGGCGTGTTGCGCCCGGACCATGAGCCGCGTGCGACTGACTTCGTGCCGGAAATGCTTGACCTGATCGCTCTTCTCGAAGCCCGCGGCCTGGCCTACAAGGCCAGCGATGGCGACGTCAATTACGCGGTGCGCAAGTTTGTCGGTTACGGCAAGCTGTCCGGCAAGTCGCTCGACGACCTGCGCGCCGGCGAGCGCGTCGAGGTCGATTCGGCCAAGGACGATCCGCTCGATTTCGTGCTCTGGAAGCATGCCAAGCCGGGCGAACCGGCGTGGGAATCGCCGTGGGGCGAGGGGCGGCCGGGCTGGCATATCGAGTGTTCGGCGATGAGTTCGAAGCTGCTCGGCAATCATTTTGACATCCACGGTGGCGGCCAGGATCTGCAGTTCCCGCACCACGAAAACGAGATCGCCCAGTCCGAGGGCGCGCACCAGTGCACCTTCGTCAATTACTGGATGCACAACGGCTTCGTCAGGGTCGACAACGAAAAGATGTCAAAATCGCTCGGCAACTTCTTCACCATCCGCGAAGTGCTGCAACGTTACGATGCCGAGGTGGTGCGCTTTTTCATCCTGCGCGCCCACTATCGCAGCCCGCTGAACTACTCGGACAGCCATCTCGACGATGCCAAGCGCAGCCTCGACAGCCTCTACTTTGCCTTGCGCGACGTCCCGCCTGCGGCCGTCACCATCGACTGGAACAATGGGTTCGCTGCCCGTTTCGCTGCCGCGTTGAACGAGGATTTCGATTCGCCCGGCGCCATTGCCGTACTCTTTGAACTGGCCGGTGAAGCCAATCGGCAGCACAGCGCCGAACTCTCGGGGTTGTTGAAGGCACTGGCCGGCGTCATCGGACTGCTCGAACGCGAACCGACCGCCTACCTGCGCGGCGGCGGCACCGCCGCCGGCGGGCTTGACGAGGCGGCCATCGAGGACATGATCGCGCGGCGCGCGGCAGCCAAGAAGGCGCGTAATTTTGCCGAAGCCGATCGTTTGCGCGACGAACTCAAGGCGGCCAGCATCGCCCTCGACGACAGCCCGCAGGGAACGACCTGGCGCCGTGCCTGAAAACGAAAACGGCCTGTGAAAACAGGCTGTTTTTCCGGGTCGACCGCGCCAGTCTTACCTGAGAATCTTGCCGCCCGGTCCGATGACGGTCATTTCGACGAAGCGCGAACCCTGCCTGTTGCTGGGGCTGAACGTGACGCGGAAGCCGCCCAGGTCCATGTTTGTGCTCTCGAGAGCCTCCATGTATTTCTCGCGGGTCGGATCCTTGCCGGCCCTGCGCAACGCGTCGACCGTGATGCGGGCCATGATATAAGCCTCGATCCCGTAGTACGAAGAACTGGCCTTGTTGCCGATCAGCTTCTGATAGTCGCGAACCACCGGGACGATGTCGTTCCATGGGTAGGGCATGACCTGCGAAATCCCGATGCCGCGCGCGTCGGCGCCGAGTTCCTTGACGAGTTGCTCGGTGCCGACCGGTGACAGGGTCATGTACATCGGCCTCTGCCCGGCAGCCTTCATGGCCTTGACGAAGGCTGCCGTAGGCTTGTAGAGCGTCACCATGATCACCGTCTGCGGCTTGGTCTTGGCGATGGTATCCACGGCGCTGGCAACCTCGGTCGAGTTGCGCTCGACCGTGGCGACTGCCGACGGGGCAAGGTTGTGCTTTTTCAGCGCCGCCGTCACGCCATCCAGGCCCGATTTGCCGAAACCGTCGTTCTGGTAGAAGACGGCGATATTCTTGAGGCCAAAGGACACGATCTGGTTGACGATGGCTTCGGTTTCGTCGGCATAGCTCGCCCGGACGTTGAACATGTAACGGCTGCTCGGGTTCTGCGAAATCGGCTCGCGCAGCGAACCTGCCCCGGATATGGTTCCCACCAGCGGCACCCTGGCCGGGCCGAAGACCTTGTTCATTGCTTCGGTCGTCGGGCTCGAGCCGTAGAAAGCCAGCAACGAGAAGACTTTTTTGTCGTCGATCAGAGCTTTGGTATTGGCCACCGTGCGGTCGGTCTCGTAGCCATCGTCGAGTGCGACGAGCGCGAGCTTACGGCCGTTGACGCCGCCGCCTTTGTTCACCTGATCGAAATAATGCTCGATTACCTCGCGCATTTCGGTGCCGTAGGCGCCGTTCGGACCCGAGAAGGGGGACGACATGCCCAGCGTGATCCTGTTTTCCGTGACGCCCGACTCGGCTGCGCTGAGCGAAGAAAAGGCAATCGCGGCAACGGTAAGCAATTGCTTGACAAAATGCATTGTTGGTTCCCCTGTGTGAGTCGACAGATTCTAACAGCCGAAACACGGCAGGGGGAACACCCGGTGCAGGCTGCTTGGCCAGCATCATGGCATAAATGCATCAGTCTTCGAAGAATTTCTTCACCTTGCAGTTCCGGATCGTGCTTCGCCCCTTAACTTGCTGTGCGAGTTAGCCTTCACTGCAAGGTGAAGCAGGTCAGTCCTCGAAGAATTCCTTGACCTTGTCCATCCACGATTTGGCGCGTGGGTTGTGCTTGGCGCCACTGTCGCGGCTCGATTCCTCGAGTTCACGCAGCAGTTCCTTCTGGCGGTCGGTCAGGTTGACCGGCGTTTCGACGACCACATGGCACATCAGATCGCCGTGGGTGTGGCTGCGCACCCCCTTGATACCCTTGCCGCGCAGGCGGAAGACGCGTCCCGACTGTGTTTCGCCGGGAATCTTGATGCTGGCGGCGCCATCCAGGGTCGGAATCTCGATTTCGCCACCGAGGGCAGCGCTCGTAAACGAAATCGGCATCTCGCAATGCAGGTCGTTATGGTCGCGGGTGAACACCGGATGCTGCTTGAGGTGGATCTGCACGTAGAGGTCGCCCGGCGGGCCGCCATTGACCCCGTGTTCGCCTTCGCCGGCGAGCCGGATACGATCACCCTCGTCGACCCCGGAGGGAATCTTGACCGATAGTGTCTTGTGCTGCTTGGTGCGTCCGGCACCACCACAGGTCTTGCACGGTTCGGCGATGAAGCGGCCGGTGCCGTGGCACTTCGGGCAGGTCTGCTGAATCGAGAAAAATCCCTGCTGCAGACGCACCTGGCCGGAACCGTTGCAGGTCGGGCAGGTTTTCGGCTGTGTGCCCGCCTTGGCCCCGCTGCCGTTACATGGCTCGCAGGCTTCCATGGTCGGAATGCGGATCTTGGTTTCAGTGCCGTGTGCCGCCTGTTCGAGCGAGATTTCGAGGTTGTAGCGCAGGTCGGCGCCACGGTACACGTTTGAACGTCCACCTCCACCACCACCGCGACCGCCGAAAATTTCATCGAAAATGCCACCGAAGGCATCGGAAAATCCGCCACCGCCGCCGAAACCGCCACCCATGCCGGCCTGCGGATCGACACCAGCGTGGCCGAACTGATCATAAGCTGCCCGCTTCTGGCTGTCGGACAGGATTTCGTAGGCTTCCTTGGCTTCCTTGAATTTTTCTTCCGACCCCTGGCTGTCCGGGTTGCGGTCGGGGTGGTGTTTCATGGCCAGTTTGCGGTAGGCCTTCTTGATCTCGTCGTCGGAAGCGTCGCGGTTGACGCCGAGAATCTCGTAAAAATCACGTTTTGACATACTTTTGTACCCATCAATTGACAAAGGCGCCGAGCGCCGGCGGAGGGTTTCCGCGGGCTCGACGCCGGGCTGTGGGGCCGGAAGTTACTTCTTGTCCTTGTTCACCTCGGTGAATTCGGCATCGACGACGTCGCCTTCAACGGTTTTTTCGCCGCCGGCCTGTTGCTGGCCGGCGCCGGCTGCACCGGCAGCGGCGCCTTCGGCCTGCTGCTGCGCGTACATCTTTTCACCCATTTTCTGGGCGGCTGTGGACAACGCTTCGGTCTTGGCGACGATGGTGTCCTTGTCGCCGTCACGCAGTACGCCCTCGAGGTCCTTGATCGCCTTCTCGATGGCTTCCTTTTCAGCAGCATCAAGCTTGTCACCGTACTCGGCCAGGGACTTCCTGACCATGTGCACCATGCCGTCAGCCGAGTTGCGGGCATCGGCCAGCTCATGCACTTTCTTGTCGTCTTCGGCGTGCAGTTCGGCGTCCTTGACCATGGCCTGGATTTCGGCTTCAGAGAGGCCGGAGTTGGCTTTGATGGTGATCTTGTTTTCCTTGCCGGTGGCCTTGTCCTTGGCGGTGACGTGCATGATGCCATTGGCGTCGATGTCGAAGGTGACTTCGATCTGCGGCGCGCCGCGCGGTGCCGGAGGGATGCCCTCGAGGTTGAACTGGCCCAGGCTCTTGTTGCCGGAAGCCACTTCGCGCTCGCCCTGCAGTACGTGGATGGTCACCGCACCCTGGTTGTCGTCGGCGGTCGAGAAGGTCTGCGAGGCCTTGGTCGGGATCGTCGTGTTCTTCTGGATCAGCTTGGTCATGATGCCGCCCAGGGTTTCGATGCCGAGTGACAGCGGTGTCACGTCAAGCAGCAGCACGTCCTTGACTTCACCCTGCAGCACGCCACCCTGGATGGCAGCGCCGACGGCAACGGCTTCGTCCGGATTGACGTCCTTGCGTGGCTCCTTGCCAAAGATCGCCTTGACCTTCTCCTGTACCTTGGGCATGCGCGACTGGCCGCCGACCAGGATGATGTCGTCGATGTCGCCGACCTTGCAGCCGGCATCCTTGAGCGCGGTCATACACGGCGCGGTGGTGCGCTCGACCAGTTCATCAACCAGCGACTCAAACTTGGCACGGGTGATCTTGATCGCCAGGTGTTTCGGGCCCGAGGCGTCGGCAGTGATGTAGGGCAGGTTGATTTCGGTCTGCTGGCCGGAGGAGAGCTCGATCTTGGCCTTTTCGGCCGCTTCCTTGAGGCGCTGCAACGCGAGCACGTCGGCCTTCAGGTTGACGCCGGCCTCCTTCTTGAATTCGTCGATGATGTAGTCGATCAGGCGCTGATCGAAGTCTTCGCCGCCGAGGAAGGTGTCACCGTTGGTGGCCAGCACTTCGAACTGCGTTTCGCCATCGACATTGGCGATTTCGATGATGGAAATATCAAACGTGCCACCGCCGAGGTCATAGACGGCAATCTTGCGGTCCTTCTTGCTGGTCTTGTCCATGCCGAAGGCGAGGGCGGCCGCGGTCGGCTCGTTGATGATGCGCTTGACTTCGAGGCCGGCGATGCGGCCGGCGTCCTTGGTGGCCTGGCGCTGGCTGTCGTTGAAGTAGGCCGGCACGGTGATGACCGCTTCGGTGACTTCTTCGCCGAGGTAGTCTTCGGCGGTCTTCTTCATCTTGCGCAGCACTTCTGCCGAGACCTGCGGCGGGGCGATTTTCTTGTCGCGTACGGAAACCCAGGCGTCGCCGTTGTCGGCCTTGACGATCTTGAAGGGCATCAGGGCGATGTCCTTCTGCACTTCCTTCTCTTCGAAGCGGCGGCCGATCAGGCGCTTGATGGCGTACAGCGTGTTCTTCGGGTTGGTGACGGCCTGGCGCTTGGCCGGGGCGCCTGACAGGATTTCGCCGTCTTCGGCATAGCCGATGACGGATGGCGTGGTACGCGCGCCTTCTGAGTTCTCGATAACCTTCGGCGTGCCGCCTTCCATGATGGCGACGCAACTGTTGGTGGTGCCGAGGTCAATGCCAATGATCTTGCTCATGTTCTGTTCCTTTGCTAAATGCGAATGACTGTGATATTCGGGATTTGGGGGCAGTGCCCCGGATTTCAAGACTTGGGTTTGGCAACCATAACCAGCGCGGGGCGCAGCACGCGCTCGGCGATCAGATAACCCTTCTGCAGTACGGTGACCACGGTATTGGGCTCCTGATCGGAGTCGACCATGCAAATGGCCTGGTGCACGTACGGGTCGAACTTCTCGCCTACGGGGTTGACCTCGGTCAGCGCATTCTTCTCGAAGGCGGAGATGAGTTGCTTCAGGGTCAATTCCACCCCTGCCTTGAAGCTCTCGGCAGTCTGCTCCGGTACCGCCAGAGCAGCTTCGAGGCTGTCCTTGACGGCCAGCAGCTCGCCGGCAAACTTTTCCACGGCGAATTTGTGCGCCTTGGAAATGTCTTCCCGGGCGCGGCGTCGGATATTCTCCCCTTCCGCCTTGGCGCGCAGCCACGCGTCGTAATGCTCGGCTGCCAGCAATTCCAGCTGGCGGATTTGTTCCTCGATGCCGGGCAGAGTGTCGGTATGCTTGCCCGTTGCCGGTGCTAAAGTCTCCTCGCTGGCGGGTTCGCTGCCTAGCAGCAGTTCCTGGGTATTCTCGGGGGTGGTCATGCGCGATTCTCCAAAAAAATCTGCTAACTCATATGGGGGTGCTTGTCCGGGTTTCAAGAGCCAAGCCGCGTTTATTGGCTGCGGGGAAGCGGTGACCTGAAGGCCGGCCGCATGCTACGATGACGCCCCTGAATCGACTTTCCACAGGCGCATGGAACAGATAGGCAAGTATCGGGTCATCCGGGAAATCGGCAAAGGGGCGACGGCTATCGTGTACCTGTGCGTGAGTCCCGATTCGAACCGCCCGGTTGCCGTCAAGGTCATCCGTTTCGGCAAGGACTGCGCGGCCATGTCGCGCCGCTTGCGCAAGCTGTTCGGGAACGAGCAAATGGTTTCCCGGCGTCTCAAGCATCCCAACATCGCTAAGGTCTACGAAGGAGTTGTCAAGGATGAGTTCGCCTTTCTGGCGATGGAGTACGTCGAGGGTTTCACGCTGGAGACGCACACCCGGATCGACAAGTTGCTGCCGTTGCACAGGGTCATCGGGATCATCTTCAAGTGCTGCATGGCGCTTGACAGCGCTTACCGCCAGGGAATCATCCATCGCGATATCAAGCCGGCCAACATCCTGGTGGCTGCCAACGACGAGCCGAAGCTGGTCGACTTCGGACTGGCGCTCAATCTGAACAAGAACGTGGACCGCGACTCGACCTTCATCATGGGCGTGGGGTCGCCATCCTATATGTCGCCGGAGCAGATCAAGGGTTATGCGCTGAACCAGAAGACCGACCTTTACTCGCTCGGTGTGGTCATGTTTCAGATGCTGACCGGGCGTCTGCCGTTCCGCGCCAAAAACCAGGCGACACTGATCTATCGCATCATCAATACCGACGCGCCGGACGTGACCTCGCTGAATCCGAGCCTTCCCGAGGGTCTCAACGCCATTCTGCGCAAGGCGTTGGAAAAGGATCTTTACAGCCGCTACCGGAACGGCGCCGAATTCGCCAAGGATCTGGCGGCGGTCCGCTACCAGATCCTCGAGGACGACGAGACCGTCCAGGACACCCGGCACTTCGAAGTACTCAGAAAGCTCGACTTCTTCATCGACTTCGAGAACGTCGAACTCTGGGAGATATTGCGGATATCCGTCTGGCGCGAGATTGCTCCCCGTGTAATGATCATTCGCGAAGGCGAGGCCAGCCGGATTTTCGGCGTCCTGATCGAGGGTTATGTGGAGATCTCGATCGCCGGCCGCGCGCTGTGCCGTCTGGGAAAAGGCGAAGTGATCGGCGAGGTGGCGTATCTGCATCCGACCAGCGACGATCGCTCCGCAAGCGTGGTTACCCTCGAGAACTCGCTCTTTCTCGAAATCAATGCCGCCGCGCTGGCGCTGGCCTCCGAGGAATTGCAGGAGCGCATGCGAACCGCGCTGCTGGGACGGATGATCGACCGCATGCGCACGGTCAATGGCATCGCGGCGGCTGTCGGCGCGCCTGCGGTCGAGAGCACCAGGAGTCTGATGGCGGGTTCCACGCGGTCGGGCCCCGGTTCGGGGATCGATCTCGAGTTGTCGCCGAAGTAATTCCTCCGCACGAAAAAACGAATTTAGATTTGCGCGCGAACCCAGCGCTTCAGCGTTGCACCGTCGACCGCACCGCTCTGACGAGCGACTTCGCGGCCGCCCTTGAAAATGGCCAGGGTCGGAATGCTGCGAATGTTGAAGCGGGCGGCCAGTTGCTGCTGGTCTTCGGTATCGACCTTGGCCAGGCGGACGGCCGGTTCCAGTTCGCCGGCCGCACTGGCAAAAGCCGGCGCCATCGAACGGCACGGGCCGCACCACGGCGCCCAGAAATCGACGACGACCGGTAAGTCGCTGCGCCCGATGTGGCGATCGAAATTGGCGGCGGTCAGGTCGAGCGGCGCGCCGGCGAACAGGGGCTTGCGGCACTGGCCGCAATTTGGATTCTCGGCGAGCCGCTCCGCCGGCAGGCGGTTGACGGCATCGCAATGCGGGCAGACGACGTGCATGGATTCACTCATGGCGTTTCCTTCGTATCAGAAAACTCTGATATCAGGTCGACTTTGCCGGTTTCAAGAGGCTGCGCCGTGCGTTTTGGCCAGCCGGACCGAAGCGGCCAGCGCTTCAGGATCGGATTGTTCTTTCGACGGCCAGCCGGAAAGGTGGCGCTCGACCAAAGAGGTCAGCGCCGCCAGCCAGCCGTGGTCCTCATTGAGCGCCGGGATGTAGTGGAATTCCTTGCCGCCGCTAGTCAGGAAGGATTCCTTGCCTTCCATGGCGATTTCCTCCAGCGTTTCCAGGCAGTCGGCAACGAAGCCGGGACAGATCACATCGACGCGCTGCGTGCCGGCCTTGCCTAGTGCTTCGAGGGTCGGCGCAGTATAGGGCTGCAGCCATTCCGCCTTGCCGAAGCGCGACTGGAAGCAAATCTTGTACTGCTCGGCATCGAGGTTGAGGCGTTCGGCCAGCAGGCGGCCGGTCTTCATGCATTCGCAGTAATACGGGTCGCCGAGGTCGAGATTGCGCCGCGGTAGACCATGAAAACTGATGATCAACTGGTTGCCGGCCGACAGCCGGCCGTGTTTCTGCCAGTGATCGAGCACCGTCTGGGCGAGTGCCGCGATGTAGGCCGGGTCGTCGTGGAAATTGCGGACGAAACGCATCTCGGGCTGGTTGCGCTGGGTCAGCAACCAGCGGCAGGCATCGTCAACGACGGTCGCGGTAGTGGTCGCCGAGTATTGCGGGTACATCGGCAGAACCAGGATGCGGGTATTGCCGGCCGCCTTGAGGCGATCGAGAACGTCGGGAATTGCCGGCGCCCCATAACGCATTGCCGGGGCAACGGTGACCTGCAGGCCGCGTTCGCCAAGATAGCCGGCGAGGTACTTGGCCTGGCGCTCGGTGTGCACCTTCAGGGGCGAGCCTTCGGCTAGCCACACCAAAACGTATTTCGCGGCGGATTTTTTCGGGCGGGTGTTGAGGATGATGCCGTTCAGGATCAGCCACCAGATCGCACGCGGAATTTCGACGACGCGCGAGTCGCCGAGAAACTGGCGCAGGTAGCGTTTGAGGGCGGGGGCAGTCGGCGCTTCCGGCGTGCCCAGGTTGACGAGGAGCACCGCGGTGCCGGGTGGGGTGCCGTGTTTGTGCGGCGGTTCGGGCTTGATTTTGGACATCAGTAATTATTCTGGTTGGAGAGGGCGCTCGACAGCAGCTTGGCGGTGATGTCGACGATCGGGATGACGCGCTCGTAGGCCATGCGCGTCGGGCCGATGACGCCGACCGAGCCGACGACCTGGCCATCGACGGCGTAGGGCGCGGCGATGACGCTGCATTCGTCAAGCGGGGCGATACCCGATTCGCCACCGATGTAGATCTGGACCCCGGCGGCGCGATTGGAGACATCGAGCAGGCGCATCAGGCTGGAGCGCTGCTCGAAGAGGTCGAACAGTTCACGCAGGCGTTTCATGTTCGACGACAGCTCCTCGACATCGAGCAGGTTGTGTTCGCCAGAGATCACGCAAGGCGCCGAGTTGTCTGAAAGTGCTTCGTCGCCGGCAGCGAGCGCCAGTTCCATCAGTGGCCTCATGTCATCGCGCAGTTGCAGGATTTCCGCGGAGAGGCGGTGGCGGATCTGTTCGAAATCGAGGCCGGCGAAATTCTGGTTCAGGTAGTTGGCGGCGTTGACCAGTTCCGCAGCCGAATGTGCCCTTTCGGTCACCAGTATCCGGTTCTGGACGTCGCCGTCGGTGGTGACGATGATGAGCAGGATGCGCTTCTCGGTCAGGTTGAGAAATTCGACCTGCCGGATGCGACCTGGCGAGCGCCGCGGCGCCATGACGACCCCGGCGAAGTGGGTGAGGTTGGAGAGCAGTTGCGAGGCGCTGGAAATGACCCTATTTGCCGGTTGACCGTGGAGGGCCTCCTCCATCGCACCCAACTGGCGTACTTCAAGTGGCCGCACGGTCAGCAGGTTGTCGACGAACAGCCGATAGCCGCGCGGCGTCGGAACGCGCCCAGCCGATGTATGTGGGCTGGCGACAAAACCTGCCTCTTCGAGGTCGGCCATGACGTTGCGGATCGTTGCCGGTGACAGGTCAAGCCCGGAGAACTTGGAGAGCGCGCGCGAACCGACCGGCTGGCCGTCGGCAATGTAGTGTTCGACCAGGGCCTTGAGAAGGGTGCGGGAGCGGTCATCGAGCATGACAGGGCATTGTACAAAGAACCGTTGCTTTCCGGAGGGGTATTACACCAAGGCGTGTATCCCTTGATAACCAACATACAAGCCGACCAAAAGAATCA
Source organism: Candidatus Dechloromonas phosphoritropha (assembly GCA_016722705.1). Taxonomy (NCBI): domain Bacteria; kingdom Pseudomonadati; phylum Pseudomonadota; class Betaproteobacteria; order Rhodocyclales; family Azonexaceae; genus Dechloromonas; species Candidatus Dechloromonas phosphoritropha. The sequence goes on from JADKGN010000004.1 coordinate 2,724,611, forward strand.
GCGTACCAGAGAAGTACGGAGCTTTTCGCGCAAACTCCCCGAAGCCGCTCCAGCGTGTGGACACGTGTTTCACGCTCAGGGCTGCGAGCGCGCCTGACGCAACCATCGTCAGCGCCAAGCCGATGCTGAAACACAAGACCAGGGTGGCACCGAGTGCGAATTCTTTCAGTTGCAGGCACAGCAACAGCACGGTGATCGAGGCGGGGCAGGGAATCAGCCCGCCGGTCAGCCCGAACATGATGATCTGGCCGGTCGTCACCTCCCGATTGGCGAAGCGGCGACGAATGTCGTTGGCGTGCGCCAGTTCATGCGGGTCTTGATAGCCCGGTGCCAACACGTCCAGTCCCTCGTAGTCCTTGATGGCATGGTGATGGTGGTTGTGCTCGACGTACTCCACATCATAGTCATGGCTGTGGAACTCATGGCCCAAACGAAGGCGGGCGACGAATTCGTGCGACTCCGGAATCTCCTGCTCGGACTCAACAAAGCCATCGCGTTGCACGAAGGTGAAGGTCTGGCGACTACCGTCAGCCCGTTCCGTCTCGACCCTCACTTGGTCGGCTGTCCAGAAGTGCCCGTGCTGGCTCTCGCGCGACAGCCGGAAACGCGGCGGTACGCCCTCCTCGAATACTGCCAGCCGCACCACACCGTGGCCTGTGTCAATGAGTTTGGTCTCGTCATGACCATGGTCGTGATCATGATCTTGCGCCGCCTGCCCCTGCCGCCATGTCCGCCACATCATCCATAGCGCAACGCCAACGATGAGCACGGCGGACGCCACCTGGAAATAGGATTCAGTCACCTCGGTATCCCAGTTACGCCCGAAATACAAGCCGGCCATCGCCACCGCCCAGACCACGGCGGTGTGCGAAATCGTTGCCGACAACCCAAGCAGGACGGCCTGGGTCACCGTGCCGCGAATGGCGACGATGAAAGCGGCCATCATCGTCTTGGAATGGCCGGGTTCGAGACCGTCCAGCGCACCGAGCAGGATGGCGCTCGGGACGAACAGCCAGGCATTGCCCTGCTGCAGCAGGGCGGAAAACTCAGTCATGGGGTTTCCTTACAGGTATTTGGTGATGGCCTTGAACTCGCGGATGGTGTCGTCCGCGTTTTGGGTGCCTGCGCGCACGGCATTTTCAAGGCAATGGTCGATGTGGTCATGAACCAAGGTTTTCTTGGCGTTGATGATGGCGTTCTCGACTGCTTTAAGCTGCTGCGCAATTTCAAGGCAGCCGCGCCCCTCTTCCAGCATGCTGACGATACCTTTGAGATGACCTTCGGCTCGTTTGAGCCGCTTGATGATTTCCGGGTGTGAGATGTGTGTAGTCATGGTCGCATATCCTATCCAGGGGGATAGTATATCGTTGAGCAGCTTTGCTCACAATGAGCATCGCTAGTCGGCCCCATAAATCCCGCGTCGGTGCGACAGAGCATTTTTGTGCAAGAATTCGCGCCATGAACTCCAGCTTCGCCTCCTACCGCTCACCGCGGACCATTGCGCTGGTCGGCAAGTACCATAGTCGCGAAATCGCCGAGTCCCTGCGCCAGCTTGCGGAATACCTGCACGAGCGGGGGATTTCCGTTTTCATCGAGCGCGAGACGGCCGAGAACGTCGGTCGCCAGGTCGACCTTTCGCGCTGGGTCACCTGCGGTTTCAACGACATTGGCGCGCATGCCGATCTCGCCATCGTCATCGGCGGCGACGGCACGATGCTCGACGCGGCGCGCCGTCTGGCGCGCTATCGGGTGCCGCTGGTCGGGGTCAATCAGGGCCGCCTCGGCTTCATGACCGACATCGCGCGCAGCGACATGCTGACTTGCATGGATCATCTGCTCGACGGACGTTTCAGCACCGAGAACCGGATGCTGCTCGATGCCGATGTGTTCCGCGACGGCAAGGAAATCGCTGCCAACCTGGCGCTCAACGACGTCGTCGTGGACAAGGGGGCGATCGGCCGGATGATCGAGTTCGAGCTGTCGATAGACGGCGAATTCATCTACAACCAACGTTCGGACGGCCTGATCGTGGCGACGCCGACCGGGTCGACCGCCTACTCGCTGTCGGCCGGCGGGCCGATCCTGCACCCGACGCTGACCGGCATCGCGCTGGTGCCGCTGTGCCCGCATGCGCTGACCAACCGGCCGATCATGGTCAATGATCAGGTCAACATCGAAGTTCGCATCATCCAGGCCGATGACTCGCGCGTTCACTTCGACGGCCAGGTGACGCATGACCTGCAGCCGGGGGACAGTGTCCGCCTGAAGCGCTCCGAATACACCATCTGTTTCCTGCATCCTCCCGGTTACAGTTACTTTGCAATGCTCCGCCAGAAACTGCACTGGAGCGAGCGCCCCGAGGGCACCTGATGCTGCGCCATCTTGCGATTCGCGACTTCGTCATCGTCGATCGGCTGGAACTCGAATTTTCGCGCGGTTTTGGCGCGTTGACCGGGGAAACCGGAGCCGGCAAGTCGATCCTGATCGACGCGCTGGCGCTGGCGCTCGGCGGCCGCGCCGATGCCGGTGTCGTTCGCGCCGGTTGCGACAAGGCAGAGTTCGCGGCCACTTTCGAGATCGGCTGTCTGCCGCAGGTAGCGGCATGGCTTGCGGCCAACGACCTCGATGGCGATGACGAACTGCTGCTGCGCCGCGTGCTCGATGCCGGCGGCCGCTCGCGCGGCTACATCAACGGCTCGCCAGCGACCGCCCAGCAGTTGCGCGAGGTGGGCGAATTTCTGGTCGACATCCACGGGCAGCATGCCCACCAGTCGCTCCTGCGTGCCGATGCGCAACGGGCGCTGCTCGATACGCATGCCGGGCTCTCCGGTCTGGCGCAGCAGGTTGCGGCGGCTTATCGAATATGGCGTGAAGCCGAGCAGACACTGAATTTGGCCGCGACCGGCGCCGCGACGCTGGAACGCGAGCGCGAGCAGCTTGAATGGCAGGTTCGCGAACTGGCGGCGCTGGCGTTCACCGCGGACGAATGGATGGGCCTCGAAAGCGAGCACAGGCGCCTGGGTCATGCAGCGGGTTTGATCGACGGCGCCCAGTTTGCGCTAGTGGCGCTGGCCGATGGCGAAATTGCCTGCTCGGGCACGCTCGATCGCGTGGCGACGCGGCTCGATTCCCTGGCGAGCTACGACCCGGCGCTGCAGGAGGTCTCTGGTCTGCTGCAATCGGCGCAGGCCGAACTGGCGGAAGCGGTGTCGACCTTGCGCCGTTATGCTGATCGGGTCGACCTCGACCCGGCACGCCTGGCGGAAGTCGAGCGGCGGCTGGAAGCGGTGCTCGCCTGTGCCCGCAAGTATCGCGTGCCGCCGGCCGAGCTTCCCGGGCTGCTGGCCGGCTGGGAGGCGCGGCTGGAGACGCTCAGCGCCGCCGCCAACCTCGAGTTGCTGGCGGTGCGGGCCGCGGCCGCGCACGACGATTTCCTGGATCTGGCCCGTGAACTTTCGACCGGGCGGCAGCGCGTTGCCGGCGAGATGGCGGCTGCGGTCAGTTCGCTGATGCAGAAGCTGGCGCTGGCGTCCGGGCGCTTCGAGGTGGAGTTGCTGCCGCTCGCCGAGGGTGCCGCCCACGGTCTGGAGCAGGTCGAATTCCGCGTCGGCGGGCTGGCCGGGCTGGAGGCGAAGCCGCTGGCCAAGGTCGCGTCGGGTGGTGAACTGTCGCGTATCAGCCTGGCCATCCAGGTCCTGACCTCGCGTTCGGCCAGCGTGCCGACACTGATCTTCGACGAGGTCGATGTCGGCATCGGCGGCGGCGTCGCCGAAATCGTCGGCCGCCTGCTGCGCGAGCTCGGCGGCGAACGCCAGGTGCTGTGCGTGACACACCTGCCGCAGGTCGCGGCGCGCGCGGAATGGCAATGGCAGGTCAGCAAGACGACGCGCGACAGCGTCACGCTCAGCGCCATTGAATCTCTGAATGACGAACGGCGCGTTCGCGAAATCGCCCGCATGCTCGGCGGGGTCGAGGTAACGGACATCACGTTGGAGCATGCGCGGGAACTGTTGCACGCAAAAGGCACCTTCTCCGGGGCGGGTTCGACTGTGCCAGACTCCGAACCATGAACCACGCCCGGCGCTATTTCCGAAAACCGGGACTGTTCCCGATTGCAAGGCTCATGTCGCCATGAACGCGCGTTTTCAAGGCACTGTGTACGGGTTGTTCTTCGCGCTGGCCATTGGCTGGGTGCTCTATATCGGAAAAGGTGTTTTCGTTCCGATCGTATTCAGCGTCCTCGTCGTCTACGTCATAGTCGGTCTTGCCCGAATGCTTGTGAGGCTCCCGCTCGTCGGGCGTTTCTTGCCTCCCCAGATCGTCCATCTCTTGTCAGCCCTGGTGATTGCCCTGATGCTTGCCGGCATTGCCTCGCTCGTGGCTGGCAGTATTGGCAATGTCTCGGCGCTGGCGCCGAAGTATGCCGCGTCACTGCTCAATGCCATCCAGGGCGTCGCCGAAAGGCTGGGTGTCGAATTGGCTCCCACCTGGACCGCTCTCCGTCAGGACGTACTTGCACAAATAAATACGCAGAGACTCATCGGATCGACCATGCTTTCGGTTTCGGCAATCGTCTCCACCCTGGTTGTCGTCCTTCTGTATGTTGTCTTCCTGCTAATTGAGCAGCGTACGTTTTCGACCAAGATAGCCAGGATTTCCAGTGATCCGCAGAACGTCCTCCAGATACAGAAGATCATCGCGCAAATCAACGCCAGGATTGGTGCGTATCTCGCGCTCAAGACCGTGGTAAGCGTCATACAAGGCCTGGTCAGTTGGGCAGTCCTGGAATTTATCGGCGTCGAATTTGCGGCGTTCTGGGCGGTATTGATCGGGATGCTGAATTATGTTCCCTACCTTGGTTCGGTCTTGGGCGTCGTTTTTCCCGTTGCGTTCGCGACGATGCAGTTTGCCGATTTTGGTATCGCGCTGGTCGTCCTGGTGTCCCTCTCGGCAACGCAGTTTGTGATCGGGTTTTTCCTCGACCCTTATCTGATGGGCAATTCGCTGAATCTGAGCCCCTTCGTCATTCTTGTGAGCCTGGCCGTGTGGTCGGCCCTGTGGGGCATCCCCGGAGCCTTCCTGGCGGTACCCATCACCGCATGCATGGTGCTCGTTTTCGCCGAGTTTTCCGGGACGCGTCCAATCGCGATACTTCTCTCGCGGAATGGTCAAATCTGAGCAATCCGGGACAAGGTCTGTCTCGTGGTTTTCCTTGCGGCGCGGTCAACTCGCGAATGCGCTTGAAAATGGCGCACTCCCGGCTGGTGGCCGGAACCCAGCCCGATTCATCTCGTATCCCTGCCTCAAGGTGCGGGAAGTGCGGTCCAGGAAGGGTCTGGGTCAAACCGTGTCATCGCGCTTGCAATGGCGGCTGAATTGGGGCCAAGGTACTTCTGGTACACGACGCCGTCCTGGTTGACGATGAAGGTCATCAAGCCGGTTTCGTCGAAGCGGGCGGGCCAGGCAACCAGCGCGTATCCATCGGTCATTCGCCCGTGATTGACGTAGTTGCGGGCGCCGCCTTTTGCGGCCGCTCCCTGCGCCTTGAGTATCCTGAAGCGGTAGCCGTTGTAGCCATCCTTCAGGTCCTTCGTATCAAATAGCGGTCCGAGCGGACTCTCGGGATCACCGGCTGCCGCTGGCCAGTAGAGGCCGTTCCGGGTGCCGGGTGAGCTCAGAACCCTCTGTGCGTACTCGAGCACGACATCGCCGTTGCGATCCTGCTTAGCGTACTCCTGTTGCGCTTCCACATAGGCGTACATGCTCTGGATTGCCGCCAGTTCGTTGCGTCCGATGCGGCGGGTGCGCATTTCTTCCCGCCCGGCCCGCACATCGAACGACCAGCCGGCGCCGGTGCGGACGATGGGTATTGGCAGCGTCCAGCCACCATCCAGTTCGAGGCGCGCATCCGCATCGCTCACCATCTGGATACGATGGCCCTTTGCCCAAGCCTCGAGAAAGGCGAGGCGATCGTCGGCAGAAAAGTCGTCGAGCGGAATGAGTTGCTGATGGTCGTGGCCGAGCACCGCCCGCAGTTCCGCATCGTCGTAGCGTGCAAGGCTGTCGACCAGTGCGTCCGCGGCGGCTTCCGGCGAGGAGAATATCTTCCGCGTGCCGGCGCCGCAGGGCATCGCCAGAAGCAGGGCGAACAGCAGCGCGAACGCGCCTTTGATCCATCGATTGTTCATCGTCTGATATTCCATCGCGAGGCTCATGATTACCGCTGGCGCCTGCCAGCGGCGCCTGCCGCCGGCCGGGCAGCATTGGCGTTTCTGTTCGTCGCCGCGCGCCGCTGGGCGGCCTGGCTCGCAGCGCCGCGGTCGGTTTGCTGCCGGGTTTGGCGACCATCGTTGGCGCCACGCAGTGCATTGTCGCGGTTGGTTCGTGCGGCGCTTGCGTTGCGGTCTTGCGCGCGGCTGCGGTCGATGTTGGCAGTACGGTTCTGCACCTGGCTGCGATCAATGTTGGCCGCCCGGTCACGCGCCTGATTGCGGTCGACATTGGCGGTGCGATTCTGCACCTGGCTGCGGTCAATGTTGGCCGCCCTGTCACGCGCCTGATTGCGGTCGATATTGGCGGTGCGATTCTGCACCTGATTGCGGTCGATATTGGCGGCCCGGTTCTGCACCTGGCCGCGGTCGACATTGGCGGCACGGTTCTGCACCTGGTTGCGATCGATGTTGGCGGCCCGGTCACGCGCCTGATTGCGGTCGACGTTGGCTGGCCGATTTTGAACCTGGCCGCGGTCGATATTGCCGGCACGATCCCGTACCTGATTTCGGTCGATGCCGGCCGCGCGGTCCTGCAACTGCCCACGGTCGAGGTTGGCCGCGCGATCCCGCGCCGGCGTGACGGCGCCAGCCGCTGGCCGCTGCGGAATCTGGCTGCGGTCGATGTCACGCAGCGCATTGCGATCCAGGTTCTCGGCGCCGATGCGATCGCTCAGTGCCGCCCGCGCCTGCGCGCGCTGATCCTCACGCCCGCGAAAATCCTGACGTCCGCCGCGCTCGCCAACCGCGTTCTGCAGGCGATCGCGCGTCGCGGCATCCCGGTAGGGGATGCCCCTCCGGTTGCCGGGATTGTGGTTCCAGTTCACGTTCCGGTTATTGGACGTGATGCGGTTGTTGACATTGATGTTGTTCCACTGATTGACGTTGATGTTGACGTTACGGCGCCGCCAGTCGACACCGCCCCATAACGCGTACGTGACGCCAATGCCGACGCCCCACCAGATGGCGTTGCCGACCGGATTCCAGCCGAATCCCCAGCGCGGCGGCGGCGGGAAGAACAATGGCGGATACATCGGGTGCCACCAGGGACCGAAGACGTGCACCGGGTTGTAGACGGGAACGAAGATCACCTGCGGATTTGCCGGGGCGATGGTGATGATCTGGGTCGGTGGTGGCGGCGCATTGACGACGATGGTCTGCGGCGGCGGTGGCGCGGCCTCAACGGTGACAATCTGCTGTTCATTGGAGCTCAGGTTGCCGGCATTCTTCGCCTTGGATCGGAGAAACTGCACGGAATCCATGACGGCCTCGGGTTGTGCCAGGAAAGCATCGCCAAGGTCGTGAACCCATTCCGGCTTCTCGCCCAGCATGGCGAGCACCTGCGGGAAAGCGACCAGCGACTGCACACTGGGATCCCATGGCTTGTCCTGAACCGCCTTGACCGCCGCGTCACCCTCCAGATTGTGGTTGGCGAATGCCCAGTCGGCTGCTTGCACGACGTCCGACGGATAGGTGGCGGCCATCAGCACCTGCGAGAGTAGGGCGTCGGGGAACAGGGCGATCGGGGCCAGCATCTGATCCAGTTGCTCGACGGTGAAGGCGGTAGGATCCGCGGCGCGAACCGGCGCCGCAACGAGCAGCAGCGTGGCGGCGAAGATCGCGGCGATGCAACGCAACATCGAACGCATTACGAAGGCTCCTTGTCGATAGTGCCGGGGACAGCTTTGACTTTGGCTATCCTACACCCGAATAGAGCCTCGTGCGTCAAGCGATGCAACAGTTGATGCCGGGGAAAAATTCATCCCGTTTGCCCGGGTTATGTCGTGGGGGGGTAGCCCGAATCAGCAGCAGGCAGGACTCGCCACAGGGGAAGGCAGTTACCACGCGCAGCCCACGCTTGGTCTCTTCTTTGATCCGCCACGGCATGTTGGCCACCTTCCAAGGCTGCTGCCCGCAGGTCGCGGTCGACCCCGAAAGATGTTCGAAAATGGCTCACCCCCAGAGCTTGTCCAGAGAAAGCGGCCTGATCCCGCTGCCTTTGGAATGCCGCTGAGAAATGACGTTGCCAACGAACTGCCGCGGTCAACTCGGAAAATTGGCAAAAAACCGAACTCAGAACAGCCGGGTTACCGCGAAGATCGCCAGCAGCAGGAAAAAGACGCCGCTGATCCGGTGGATCCACAGCAGGGGCAGGCGGTTGAGCAACTTGCGGCCGGCGAAGACACCGAGGATCGACGTGATGGCCAAGGCCAACGTGGCGCCGGCCCATACCGCGGAGGGTTCGCTGGTGCTGCCGAGGCCGGCGACCGCGAGTTGGGTCTTGTCGCCGAATTCGGCAAGGAAGATGAGCAGGAAGGCCGTGGCGAAGATTCCGTGCCCGGGCTTTTCCTCAACCGTTTCATCGTCGCCGTCTTCCTTGTAGCGCAGGGCGCTGATGCCGAAGCCGGCGAAAAGGATGGCCACGGCCACGATGACCAGCCATTCCGGAAGCCAGGCGGCGACGGCGGCGCCGAACAGGACGGCCAGCAGGTTGAGAACGGCGAACGCCGCAATCGCGCCAATGACCACCGGCAGGCCACGGTGGCGCGCCGCCAGGGTCATGCACACCAGTTGGCTCTTGTCGCCGATTTCGGCAAGTCCAACGAGGATGAAAGACGTTCCGGCGGAAGCCAGCCAGTTGCCAGCCAGCAAATCGGCGGGATCAATCAAGACTTGCTTCCCTTGTTGCGGTTGGGGCAGTCCGCCTTGGTGCACTGCGCGTAAAGATAGAGCGCATGGTCCTGGATGACAAAGCCGCGCTCGCTGGCCACCAGATTCTGCCGGCGCTCGATTTCCGGGTCGTAGAATTCATCGACGTGGCCGCAATCGACGCACACCAGATGGTCATGATGCTTGCCGTGATTGATCTCGAAAACGGCCCTGCCCGATTCGAAAAAATGACGCTCGAGCAGTCCCGCCTGCTCGAACTGCGTCAGCACCCGGTAGACCGTCGCCAGCCCGATATCCATGTTCTCGGCGACGAGCATTCGGTAGACATCCTCCGCCGTCATGTGGCGTAACGTGCCCTTCTCGAACAGTTCGAGGATCTTGAGGCGCGGGAAGGTGGCCTTGAGCCCCATGTTCTTGAGGCTTTGCGGGTCGCTCATTGTTTTCCGTCGGTGGTTGGAGGCGGGGGTGCCATCAATTCGGGTATGATATAACGCTTCGAACCTGTTAGAGAAATTCGGATTCCCGCATGTTCCGTTCCCGCCTGCTTATTCTCGGTGCCGCCTGCTCGCTGCTTGCGGCGTGCGGCAGTTTCAATCCCTACAAGATCGATGTCCAGCAGGGCAATGTACTGACGCAGGAAATGGTCGCCCAACTCAAGCCGGGCCAGACGCGAGAACAGGTGCGTTTCATCCTGGGGACCCCGTTGCTTGCCGACGTCTTCCACCAGCAGCGCTGGGACTATGTCTACAGCTACCGCAAGGGCCGGAGCGGCGAAGTCGAAACCCGCCAGTTTTCGGTCTATTTCGACAAGGACAATCGTCTCGAAAGGGCGTCGGGCGACGTCGAGGTGGCCGACCTCGAGGAACTCGCCGTGCCGACCGCGCGGACGCGGGTGGTTGACTATGGCACCCTGCCCAGCGACGGGTCGGCACCGCCGATGCCTCCTCCTGAAGGACCGGGGTTCATCGAGGGTTTGATAAAGTCTGTCGGATTCTGATCATGAGCGGAACACGAATCGGTATTCTGGGGGCCGGTGGGCGCATGGGTCGCATGCTGCTCGAGGCGGCCCTGAAGGATGAAGGAGTGACGCTGGCCGGCGCGTTCGACGTTCCGGGGAGCGCCGCCATCGGCCAGACGGCCGGGCAACTGACCGGTCTGGCGAGCGAAGTCGGGGTCAGCGACGATCTCGCCGGCGGCCTCGCCGCGATCGACTGTCTGATCGATTTCACCCGGCCGCAGGGCACGCTTGCACATCTCGAACTGTGCCGCCAGGCGGGGGTGGGGATGGTGATCGGCACCACCGGCTTCGAAGCAGAAGGCAAGGAAAAAATTGCCGCAGCGGCCCGCGACATCTCGATTGTCTTCGCGCCGAACATGGCCGTCGGGGTCAACCTCGTTTTCAAGCTGCTGGATACCGCCGCGCGCATCCTGAATCAGGGCTACGACATCGAGATCGTCGAGGCGCACCATCGGATGAAGATTGATGCGCCATCGGGCACCGCGTTGCGCATGGGCGAAGTGGTCGCTGGCGCCCTCGGCAGGGATCTCAAGGAATGCGCCGTCTATGGCCGCGAGGGCGTGACGGGCGAACGCGACCCGTCGACCATCGGCTTTGCCACGGTTCGTGGCGGGGATGTCGTCGGTGACCATACCGTGATGTTCTGCGGCATTGGCGAACGGGTCGAGATTTCCCACAAGGCGGGCAGCCGCATGCCTTATGCGCTGGGCAGCATGCGCGCGGCACGCTTCCTGGCTGGCCGCCGCAACGGCCTGTTCGACATGCAGGACGTTCTCGGGCTACGCTGAGGCCCGCCGCCAACTGTGCCGCCTGCCGGAAAGCGATGCGACGATTCCCGAAATTGTCGAAAGGCTGCGAATTGTTGGCAACAAATGAACCCATAAACCGCAGTTGGCCGATTCCCTTCGCATGACATCGGCCGAGTCGACGAGATAGAAGAGGTCCGCTATCGGCGAGGGCCCGCTCGAGATAATCGCGGACGAGAGGCCAAACGGTGGCGCAGGTCAACTGCCTCGCAGTGCGGGAAGCCCAAGCCGTAAGTTGCACGGAGACACCTCGCCGAACCTCGCGGACTTTGCCGAAATTGAGGCGCAACCCGGTGAGCGTGATCGTCGTCTGTCCGGCATGCCCGGTCTTCCATCCGACCGAGGACATCAGCCACGGCCGGCCGGTGATGGCCCCGCAACGAGCCTCGGGGTTGGCCTGCCGAATGTCGGCCTGGCTCGGTGCGTTCGGACTGACATACGGCAGCGGATAACCTTCATGTCGGCTTGGTGAGAGTCAGGAATTCATGAAGTATGCCAGTTGTCCCATCGGCGCGGCCGTGCCACGTTGTAGCTCCCTCTCTCACCCCGGAAAGCTACAATCGACGTCCAGAAAGGCCGCCTCGAATGCACGTTGTAGCTCCCTCTCTCACCCCGGAAAGCTACAATGTCCGGCCTTGAACTCTGCGGCCTGAACCCGTTGTAGCTCCCTCTCTCACCCCGGAAAGCTACAATCGGCATTCCTGTGGCGATTGCATGGCCTGAGTTGTAGCTCCCTCTCTCACCCCGGAAAGCTACAATCTGGCGCTATTGACGTATCTCCTGAGACGCGTTGTAGCTCCCTCTCTCACCCCGGAAAGCTACAATCTTTAGCGCAGACGAGGCGGCAACCACGTCGTTGTAGCTCCCTCTCTCACCCCGGAAAGCTACAATGCGAAATACCCGGAGCGCAAGACGCGCGGCGTTGTAGCTCCCTCTCTCACCCCGGAAAGCTACAATGCAGATTGTGAATTACGTCAATTACGAGGAGTTGTAGCTCCCTCTCTCACCCCGGAAAGCTACAATGAGCTGGGCAGGATGAAGCGCCAGCGCACGGTTGTAGCTCCCTCTCTCACCCCGGAAAGCTACAATGTTGCGCTGGCGACTACGAATACTCCTGCCGTTGTAGCTCCCTCTCTCACCCCGGAAAGCTACAATAGGCCCCAACATCCTAGGGTCCACTTTTTAGTTGTAGCTCCCTCTCTCACCCCGGAAAGCTACAATAGACTGACCCTAAATTCCCGCCCGGCGTAGCTGGACGGGAATTTTTTTTGGTTAAACGTGAATCAGAAGAGCAACATTTGGTTTGCCGGAACCTTTTTTTCCTGAAAAAGCGGTATTCCGACCAGCAGTTTGATTCCGGCGAACTGCTTTTCGGTCACTGTCATGCAACGCACCGAGCCAGCGGGTGGGAGGCTGTCCACCAAACGTTTGAGGTGTTTGTCCTGATCGTCATTGCCATTGAGCATGCGGCCATAGACCGACCACTGGATCATGTCGTAGCCGTCATTGAGCAGGAAGCGGCGGAACTGGACGTAGGCACGCTTCTCGGTCTTGGTGACCATGGGCAAATCGAAGAAGACGAGTAGTCGCATGAAGCGTCGAGTCTCCAGCCCCATGCCTCAGCATTCCAGCACGTGTGCCTGCAAGCCGACCAGCGTCGGCAGTTCGAGAGTGCTTTCTTCCTGCTCGTAAAGCCGGGCGAGACTTTCGACTGCGTATTCGATGGCCGAGAGGACGGACATCTTGCCTTGTGGCATGCCGACATCCACATTGAGCAACGCGACCAGCGCAGCCTTGTCCTGCGGAGCCAGATCGCCTTCGGTGCTTGCCGGGTGCTTGGCAACGTGAAGATCGACCAGCGGACGGAAGGGTTCGATCAGATCGTCGGCGAGGTTGAAGGCATTCTGTTCGCTGGCATGGAAGAGTCCGATGGGCGGATGCAGACCATGAGCCACCAGTCCCCGGGCGATGGCGCCGCGCAGGACGGCATAACCGTAATCGAGGGCGGCATTGGCCCAGCGCTCTTCGGCGCGGTGAAAGCCGGGGCCGAATAGTTGGATGAAATAGAAGGCGGCGGCCTGGCCTTCAAGATTCTCCGGGTCGCCGGAGCGGATGCGACGAGCGTATGAATCCATGCGGTCAACGCCCTTTTTGGAGCAAAAACGCAGGCAGCCCGACTGGTTTTCAATCTTGCGCCGGACGATGCTGGCCCAGGCTTGTTTGGCCAGAGGTCGGGCAATGTCGAGTTGTTTGCGCATCAGGCGCGTGGTTCGCGAGTGCGACAGGAAGGGCAGGAATACGCCACTGGGCTGGTGATTGCTGCCGGTGGCGTAAAGGCCGATGCCGTATTCTGCACAGGCCGAGAGTACCGGATGGGTCAGCGCGATTTCGCGGTGGTTGAGCACGATCACCGCGATGTCCTCGAAAGGAACGAAGGCCGTTTGTTCCTGCTCGATGGCGAGGGAGAAATGTTCCCGGCGCAGCCTGGCTGGCCGGGAAATCATCACGCTACGCCAGCCCACGGCGTTTCTCTGGCGGGGCGGGGTGGATGTTGCCGAGGACGTCGACGTGGAATTTCTCAAGAGCCAGGGCAGTTCTTACGCCAATACTCGGAATTTCGCCTTTGTCGTTTGCCCGCCGGTGCCCATTCTTATTGCGGTCGTGTACCTGAAGCGTGATGTTAGATGGATTGGGTGGGCCTCCGTAGCCCTTGAAGTAACCGATGATTGACTCGCCACCCCCCAAGGCTACTCGTACAAGATCGTTCGGATGTATCGAGAACTGGAACTGAAAGCTATCGTCGACTTGTGTTTCGCCATCCGCCGTGCAGTTTGGTAGCGCCTTGGCAACTCGATGATGCGCGTATGACGGAACAAGGTAGAACTTACTCGTCTTGGTGAAAACGTCTAACCTATGCAGGCTGTCGTTCTTGGCAATGCCGCCGCGTACCGGGATGCCGGAGAGTTTGTCGATCACTTTAGTGACAGAACGCACGATGGGGCCGGTCGGATTGCCGTCACGGTCTGGTTTGCGTAATGGCTTGTCTGCGGGAAAGGCTTTTTCTCCCTTGCCGCCGTGGGCCTCCAGCCGTTCGCGGATGGCGTCGTAGAGCCTGGCGTTGCGGTGTGGGTCAATCAATTTGTCGAGGTCTTTCAGCGTCAGGCTGGCGAGTGGCACTTTCTGCGTGACGCTGCCTTTTTCGCGCATTATTTCCGGTTGACCGTAGATGGTGTCCTTGTGCGCGGCGCCACCGTTGCGGCGTTGCGGTGAGCGCGAGACGAACAGCGTCCGGAGTTCGTCGAGTGCCGCCGCGTCGTAGGTGCCAAGGTGAGTCATTTCGTTACGCAGCACGGACTCATCGTCGATTTTCAGCCGCGCTTCGAGTTCGTGATGGAAGTGCGGCCACGGCTCGGGGAAATGCTGCTTGAGCTGCCGGAACATCGCCGGGTCGACGATTTCGCCGGTGGTCGTGTCGACGAAGCCGGTGTGAACCTGCGTCAGTTCCCTGGTGCGCGAGTAATCGGCCAAGCGCTTGACCATGCCGTGGGTGCAGGCGGCAACGACGGCAGCATCCAGCGCGTGGTGGCGGTCGCTTTCGCTGCGGATTTTGTGGATGCCCCAGCGGGCGCGCAGGAAGGCCGTCATCTGCCCACTGAGGACGACGCAGCGTTTGGCCTCGCTGCCTTCCGCCAGCTTCAAATAGCGCTCGACGTAGTTCTTGAAGAATTTGCAGATGTAGCGGGTGTCGTTGAGATTGCGTTCCTTGAATTCCTCGGCGTCCTTGACGCCAAACTCTTTGCGTAGCAGGCGGCTGCGCTTGGCGAGGCGATACGCCTTGGTCGATTCGACGAAGGCAACAAACTGCTGCCAGCGCAGGCTGTTTTCCGCACCACCCAGGTATTCGTAGGGCGTGCGGTTGCCTTTGTCGCGGTTTTCCCTGGCCAGCACCAAAACCTTGTTGTTCTTGCTGTCGTCGAAGCTACGCGAATAGGGCAAGGCATGGTCGATTTCGACATAGCCGGGTTCGAGCAGGCGTTCGAGGTCGATGGCGTCCAGTGAGTAAACGCATTTGCCGAGTTGTTCGCGATACAAGCGAAATTTCTCGAACTCGCCGCCTTTCGGGGTCTGTCCAAATTCTTCGGTAAACAAGGCCTTGTCACGTTCATTCCGCGCCCGGTATTCGTCCTGATCCTTCTTGATCTTGTTGCGCTCATCCAGTGGCCGGGAAAGATCGCGCGCCATCTCGATATTGACGGCCAGTGGCGAACCGTAGCGGCGGACGATGGCGTTGACCACCTTGCGCGCCTGATTCAGCGCCCGCAGCACGACCGGGTTACGTGGTATTCCGCCAAGAGTCTCCCTTTCAATGCGCTCGCTGAAGATCATCTTGTCGACTTCACCAGGCTCCTTGCCGCGATGGTTTTCGTAGAGCGGCGGCAGGTACAGTTCCTTTTTGTCCTCCGGTTTGTGCAACTGGCTGTGGTGATAGCCGGCTTCGGCGCATGCTTCGTCGTAACGTAAGCCGCCCTCCATGTGGGGCGCGATCTTGTACAACGCCTTCAGCGACAGCGCGTGAAACTTGTCGAAGCGGATGTCGAGCAGGGACTCGACCATCTTTTCGTGGTTGGGGAGCGCCAGCTTGCTCAATTCAGCGCGGGCTTCGTCATCGTCCTTGTAGATGCTGAGCACGCGGGCGATTTCGTCCAATATTTCCGGTTGACCGCGACAAGCGGCACCGGCGAGTCCTTCCCACTCGGTTTCCAGCCCGGCGGCCTTGAGTGTGGCGCGAAGTTCCTGCCAGGCCGGGAGCTTGACGAGTTTTTCCGACTTGGGGTCTTTCCCGTCCTTGGTATGGCGCAGGCCGGCGAATTCGAATGTTTCCGGCAGCAGGCCGCTCCTGACCAGGGCGTTGTGGAGTTGCTTGTAGGTGAGATCGCTTGCCTGTTGATAAGGCAGCGGCAGGGCAATAGCACGTTCCTGCGCATTGAGCGGCCGCGTCTCGCCATCGAAAACGATACGCAGGTTGTTGAGGCGGGTGAGCCAGACGTGGCGTTCGGCGGTGAAGCTGGCTTTGGGGGCGCGATATTCGTCTTTCTCGAAAGTGCATTTGCCAAGCATCTTGAGCAACGCTGCACCCGAGAGCGGTGGCTTCTGCATCCAGAACAGGCCGCTCTTGCGGTCGCCGCTGCCGAGAATGGCGGCTTCCAGCGATTCGCTGGCAAACGGGTTGCCCAGGCGCCCTTGTTCGGCGAACAGCTTTCTCAGTTCATCACCCAGAAGAACGCGCGACAGTGCCTTGGTGTATTCGCCGCGCTTGTTGCGTTGTGCGTCGGGAAACTCGGCCAGCACCATTTCCGCGATGCTGCGGTAACCCTTTTCTTCCATCAGACGTTTGGTGCCGGCCAGCCCCTGTTTAACCTTGCCGCCTTCGCTTTTGGCATCGCCATCCGCCTGCTTTTCCTCGGCGCGGCTGATCCAGTGAAAACCCCGATGCTTGCACAGGTGGTAGATGACGCGAGCCAATTCCTCGGGCGCCAGCAAACGATCGAGTCCCGCGACCCGAAGTTGCCATGGGGAAACCACAGACGGATTCTCGGGATGGAAAAGCCGCTTGTCCGCAATCAGGCCGTGGTGCGTGAGTTCGCGGGCCAGTTTCTTCAGCCGCCAGGCGCGTTGGGCAAGCCGGTGACGTGCGAGGCGAGCTTGGCGTCGGATCAGGTTGAGCGGGTCGCCTTCTTTGGCGGTTTCGGCCTTGTCGAAGGCGCGGACGCCAAGGTCGATGATGCGATCTTCGCCGAGCAGGCACCAGCCGACCGAGGCGATGCCGATGTCCAGCCCAAGGGTGTAGCGGGTCTCCATGATATTTGCTCGTTCTTATTCGGAACGAGTAGAATACTCCCGTTGTAGTTTTCCGGGGTGAGAGCCGTTGCTACAATAAGGTGTCACCTTCGGGTGACGACCGAATCCGGCCCGGCAGGGAAACCTGCCGGGCCTTCTCATTTTTGTTTCAGGGGTACAGAGAGACGGCTATCTATAGCCGTTCGCAACGCAACCGTCAGCCCCGGCGATTCATCAGCGCCTTGAGTCCGGCGACATCGAGGATCCGGACATGCTTCTGCTGGACGGCGATGTGGCCGTCTTCCTGGAAGCGTGAAAAGGTTCGTGAGACGGTTTCAAGCTTGAGACCGAGATAGCTGCCGATTTCCTCGCGCGTCATGCGCAGGTAGAACTCGGCATGCGAGAAGCCGCGCGCCGTGAAGCGCTGCGACAGGTTGAGCAGGAAGGCGGCGAGGCGTTCTTCGGCGCGCATGGTGCCGAGCAGCATCATGACGCCATGGTCGCGGACGATTTCGCGGCTCATCACCTTGTGGAAATGATGCTGCAGGGTGTGGATTTCGCGCGAAAGTCCTTCCAGTCGCGAGAACGGAATGGCGCAGATCTCGCTGTCCTCGAGGGCGACCGCGTTGCAGGTGTGATGTTCGCTGCTGATGCCGTCGAGGCCAAGCAACTCGCCAGCCATCTGAAAGCCGGTTACCTGTTCACGGCCATCTTCGAGCAAGACATCGGTCTTGAAGAAGCCGCTGCGGATCGCATAGATGGCGTCGAACGGGGCGCCGAAGCTGTAGAGGCGGTCGCCACGCTTCAGGCGGCGACGATTCGACACGAGGTCGTCAAGACGGTGCAGTTCTTCGTCGGTCAGGCCGAGGGGCAGACACAGTTCGCGCAGATTGCAGTTCGAGCAGGCGGTCTTGATGATCGCCAGAGAGATGGGCTTGCCGGCGGATTGTGGGGACATCAGCAACCTGTCCAAGCTTGATCCACGTCAACCGGGATGGCCCGGAATCCGGGCATAATCAGTCCAGTCCTTGCCGGCTTGTTCAATGAATTTCGCAACTGAAAACCTCGTCTTCGATCCCCAGATCATTCGCCGTTTCGATGTGAACGGCCCGCGCTACACGTCCTATCCGACCGCGGATCGTTTCGTCGAAGCTTTCGATTCCGATGCGGCCAGGCTGTGGCTCGGCAAACGCACCATCGGCGGTATCGGTCGTCCACTCTCATTATACTTCCACATCCCGTTCTGCAACACCATCTGCTACTACTGTGCCTGCAACAAGATCATCACCAAGGATCACGGGCGTAGCGCCAAGTACCTGAAATATCTCGGGAAGGAGCTTGCACTGCAGAGCGAGAGCCTGGAAGGGCGCGATGGCGAACACGAGGTCATCCAGTTGCACTGGGGCGGTGGTACGCCGACCTTCCTGTCGCACGATGAAATGCGCCAGTTGATGGGCGAGACGCGCAGGCACTTCAAGCTGCTTGATGGTGGCGAATATTCGATCGAAGTTGATCCGCGCAAGGTCGATTACGCCACGGTTGCCCTGCTCGGCGAACTCGGCTTCAACCGGATGAGCGTCGGCGTCCAGGATTTCGACGAGCGTGTGCAGGTTGCGGTCAACCGCGTCCAGAGTGAGGAAGAGACTGCCACCGTGATCGAGGCGGCACGCGCCAACGGCTTCAAGTCGGTGTCGGTCGATCTTATCTACGGGTTGCCGCAACAGACCGTCATGGGTTTCAACCGGACGCTGGAGCGTGTGCTGGCGATGGACCCCGAGCGCCTGTCGATCTACAACTACGCGCATCTGCCCAGCATGTTCAAGCCGCAGCGGCGGATCGCCGAACCCGACTTGCCGTCGGCCGATACCAAGCTGCAGATCCTCGCGCTGGCGATCAAGAAACTGACCGAAGCCGGATATGTCTTCATCGGCATGGACCACTTCGCCAAGCCCGACGATGAGCTCGCCGTCGCCCAGCGCCAGGGGCGCCTGCACCGCAATTTCCAGGGCTATTCGACCTATGCTGACTGCGACATGCTGTCCTTCGGTATTTCGTCGATCAGCAAGGTGGGGCCGACCTACAGCCAGAACGTCAAGACCCTCGATGAGTACTACGATCGTCTCGATGCCAGGATGTTGCCGGTGTTCCGCGGTATTGAACTGAATGCCGACGACATTCTCAGGCGTTCGATCATCCAGGCGCTGATGTGTCACTTCGAGCTGTCCATCGAATCGATCGAAAGCGCGCACCTGATCGATTTCCACCAGTATTTCGCCGCCGAACTCGACGATCTCAAGGAGATGGAGCGTGCCGGCCTGCTCGAGGTCGAACGTGACTGGATAACCGTCCTTCCGCCAGGGCGCCTGCTGGTCAGGATCATCGCCATGGCGTTCGACCGCTACCTGCGCGCCGATCGCCAGCGGACCCGCTACTCAAAGGTGATCTGAGGCGCGGCGATTCGGGAAGGACGCGGGAGTAAGGTATCCTTGCGCCGTGACTTCCTGCGCTGCCCCAGTCCTTCGAGATGCCTGATTCCGGTTACCTGGCGCTGTTCCTCGTCGGCCTGCTCGGCGGTACCCACTGTGTCGGCATGTGCGGCGGCATCGTCGGGGCGCTTTCGCTCGGCGCGCCCGCGCGCTGGTCGATGCACCTCGCCTACAACGCCGGACGCATCCTGTCTTATGGCGTTGCTGGCGCCCTTGCCGGCGCGCTCGGCGCCGCCAGCCTGGCGCTGGACGGACCGGCGCCGGTGCGCCTGGCGCTCTATCTGCTGGCCAACCTGATGCTCGTCGCGCTCGGACTCTACCTGCTCGGCGTGACTCGGGCGCTGGCCTTTACCGAGCGTGCCGGCCAGCACCTGTGGCGTCACATACAACCGTTGACCCGCCGCTTCGTGCCGGCGAAGACGGTCGCCCAGGCTTTCCCGCTTGGTGTCCTCTGGGGCTGGTTACCCTGCGGGCTGGTCTATAGCGCGCTGACCACGGCCCTCGGCGCCGGGTCACCGGGGCGCGGGGCGCTGCTGATGCTGGCATTCGGGCTGGGAACATTGCCAAATCTGCTGCTGGCGGGCATCCTGTTGGCAAGGGTCAATGAATTCGTCCGTCGCCCGCTGGTCCGCATGGCCTCGGGCCTGCTGGTGCTGGGCTTCGGCATCTACGGACTGATCGGCCTGACACGCCTGTTGCACTGGATCTAGGAGATAGCGATGACCATGAAAATCCTGCTGCCGGTTGACGGCTCCGACTGCTCGCTGCGCGCGGTTGGCCATCTTCTCGCGCATGCCGCCTGGTTTCGGGAGGTGCCTGAGGTTCATCTGCTGCACGTACAGCCGCCGATCCCGATCGGTCACGCGCTGGCCCACGTCGGCAAGGAAACCCTGCACAGCCACTACATGGAGGAGAGCTCTGAGCACCTGCTCGGCGCGGAGCAGCGGCTCGATGCCGCCGGCCGCGTCCACACGACCCACATCCATGTCGGTCAGCCGGCCGAGGTGATCGCCAGGATGGCCAATGATTTGGCGTGCGACCTGATCGTCATGGGTACTCACGGTCGCAGCGGCTTCGCCGGGCTGGTGATGGGGTCGGTCGCCAGCCGCGTGCTGCATCTGGCGGACTGCCCGGTGCTGCTGGTGAAATGAACGAAGCGGCTGGAAGTGCCGTGGAAACATCGGTTAGCAGCAGCCGTGTTGTCGAATTTTCCATTGCCGGCATGACCTGCGCCGCCTGTTCGGCGCGTTTGGAAAAAGTTCTGAACCGGCAGGCGGGGATCGAAGCCAATGTCAATCTGGCCGCCGAGCGGGCGCGCGTCAGGCTCGACGGCGCTACCAACGAGGCGGCGGTGATTGCCGCGGTAGCCAAGGCCGGATTCACTGCCAGCGTTGTCGACAAGGACACGCGGGCACGCGAAAAGGCGCGCCGCCAGGCTGATTACCAGCGCGAGATTCGCCGCTTCTGGATCGCCGTCGCGCTGACGCTGCCGCTGGTCGGCCAGATGTTCTTCATGTTCGGCGGCGACCATCATCATCCCGAACTGCCGCGCTGGCTGCAGTTCGCGCTGGCGACGCCAGTCCAGTTCTGGATCGGCTGGCGTTTCTACGATGGCGCCTTCAAGGCGCTGCGCGGCGGTGGCGCCAACATGGATGTGCTGGTGGCGCTCGGCACCAGCATGGCTTGGGGTTTTTCGACCGTGGTGACGCTGTTCGGGCTTGATCAGCACGTTTATTTCGAAGGCGGGGCGGCGGTCATTACGCTGGTCCTGCTCGGCAAATTGCTTGAAGCGCGGGCCAAGGCCCAGACGTCGGAAGCGATCGAATCACTGATCCGCCTGCAGCCGAAGACCGCGCGCATCGAGCGCGACGGCAAGTGGATCGAGATTGCCGTCGATGCGCTGATGCCCGGCGATGTTTTCATGGTCCGCCCGGGCGAGAGCGTGCCGGTCGATGGCGAGGTGGTGGACGGCAAATCGAGCATCAACGAAGCAATGCTGACCGGCGAAAGCATGCCAGTGGGCAAGGCAGTAGGCGACAAGGTGTTTGCGGCGACAGCGAACGGCCAGGGTGTTCTCCATTGCCGCGCTACTGGCGTCGGTGAGCACACTCTGCTGGCCAGCATCATTCGCCTGGTCGGCGAGGCGCAGGGCTCGAAGGCACCGGTGCAGCGCCTGGCCGACCGGATTTCGGCAATCTTCGTGCCGGTTGTGTGCGTCATCGCACTGCTGACCTTCGCCGGCTGGTGGTTGTATGCCGGCAATTTTGCCGAGGCCCTGGTCAATGCCGTCGCCGTCCTTGTTATTGCCTGTCCGTGCGCGCTTGGCCTGGCGACGCCGACGGCGATCATGGTCGGCACCGGGCAGGGCGCGGGCGCCGGTATCCTGGTCAAGAACGCCGAGGCGCTCGAGCGTGCGGAAAAGATTGCCGTGCTCGCGCTCGACAAGACCGGCACGCTGACGCGCGGCGAACCGCAGGTAACCGACATCGTGGCGCTCGCCACCGACGCCGACAGTGCCCTGCGTCTGGCGGCAGCGCTCGAACAGGGGTCGGAGCACCCGCTGGCGCGGGCGGTTCTGGCGCGGGCGGCGACCGTTGCGGTCAACCCGGAAAAAGTGGCAAATTTCAGTGCCACACCGGGCCATGGCGTCGCCGGCGAGATCGCCGGGTGCGCGCTGCGTCTGGGCGCGCCGGCCTGGTTCGGCATGGCTGAAGATGTGGCGATCCTGACCTTGCAGCAGGCCGGCAAGACCGTCGTGGTGCTCGAAGAAAATGGCACGGCATTGGCGCTGTTCGCCATTGCCGATACGCTGCGCCCGACCTCGCGGGTGGCGGTCGAGCGCCTGCGTGCGCGTGGCATCCGGGTCGTCATGCTGACCGGCGACAATGCGGCGACGGCGGCGGCGATCGCCCATGAAGCCGGTATCGACGAATTCCGCGCCGGCATCCTGCCTGGCGCCAAGGCGGCCGTGATTGCCGAGTTGAAGGCCGGCGGGCTGGTGGCGATGGTCGGTGACGGCATCAATGACGCGCCGGCGCTGGCGGCGGCCGATGTCAGCTTCGCGATCGGCGCCGGGTCCGACGTTGCGGTCGAGGCCGCCGACCTGACGCTGATCCGCAGCGACCTGTGCGGTGTCGACGACGCCATCGAGCTTTCGCACGCGACGCTTAACAAGATTCGGCAGAATCTCTTCTTCGCCTTTATCTATAATGTACTGGGGATTCCGCTGGCGGCCTTTGGCTGGCTCAACCCGGTGGTCGCCGGCGCGGCGATGGCCATGAGTTCCGTTTCCGTGGTCTCGAATTCCCTGTTGCTGAAGCGCTGGCGCCCGCGTGGGCGCTAGTTGCGGGAAGGGGTAGTCTGGAAGAAATCGAAAAACTGTCGTTCTGTGAAGCGCTGCTCGAGAGCATCACGCGTGTCGTATATCGCCTGAACCTGCAGAGCGGCCGCTTCGAATACATCTCGGGGGCTGCATCCAGCCTGTTCGGGCTGGAGTTGAACGCAATCCGCGATGCTGGCATGGACATGGTCGGGCGGCACATGCTGCCCGGCGATTATGAAGCCGCACTGGCCCGTATCGCCGAAGTGGCAGCAAGCCGCCCGGGGCAGCGCGCCTCGCTGGTCGTTCATTACCGGTTGGCCGGCGCCGATGGCAGGGTACGGCATTGCCATGATTCGATGATGCTTGAGGTCGACGCGGAGGGCAGGCCTACGGCGGCCATCGGTGTCGTCGTCGATGTCAGCGAACGGATCCGGGAAGCTGAAGTCATGCACGAAAAGGAATCCCAGTTCCGGTCGACGATGGAAGCGGCCCAGGTCGGGATTTTTCTGTTGCAGGATAGCCTTTTCCGTTACGTGAACCCGTTCCTGACTAAACTGTTCGGTTACAGCGAAGAGGAACTGGTCGACCGCCGTGGTCCGCTCGACCTGCTCATTCCCGAGCAGCGCGCCATGGTTGCGGAACAGATGCGGCAACGGGCTGGCGGCGAGCCCGGAAAGCCCTATGAAATCGTTTGCGTGCGCAAGGATGGCTCGACCTTTCCAGCCATCATTCTCGGGTCGCCGGCGACTTACGAAGGGCGACCGGCATCGGTTGGTACCCTCCTCGATATCTCGGCGCAGAAGGAAGCCGAACAGCGCGCCCGCGAGCTGGCCGATTTCGATCCACTGTCCGGGCTGCCGAACCGCCGGCTCCTGCGGGACCGCTGCACTCAACTGCTGGCGGCGGCCGAACGCGACGGTTCGGAGATGGCGCTGATCTTCCTCGATCTCGATCATTTCAAGCGGGTCAACGACTCGCTGGGCCACAGTGTCGGTGACGAACTGCTTTGTGCCGTGTCCCGGCGCCTGTCGACTGTGTTGCGCAAGGTCGATACGCTCGCCCGCCTGGGCGGTGACGAATTCATCATCGCCTTGCCCGACGTGCGTGCCGCCGGCGTCGCCGAAGTCGCCTGCCGTCTGATCGATATCTGTGCGGCCCCGTTCGCGCTGGGTGGGCACGAGCTGACCATCAGCCCGTCGCTGGGCGTCAGTCTCTACCCTGTCGATGGCACCGACTTCGAAGCCCTGCTGCGCAATGCCGATGCCGCGATGTACAAGGCCAAGGAAGCCGGTCGCAACGCCTTCCGCTTCTATTCGAGCGAGATGAACGTAACGACGCTCAAGCATCTGCTGATGGAGAGCGGTCTGCGCCGCGGGCTCGGTGCTCACGAATTCGTTCTGCATTATCAGCCGCTGGTGCACGAGACCGGCGGCATCATCGGCGTCGAGGCGCTGATCCGCTGGCAGAATCCGGAAGTCGGGCTGGTGCCGCCGGATCAGTTCATCCATGTCGCCGAGGACATCGGCCTGATCAACCCAATCGGTGACTGGGTGTTGCGCGAGGCGTGCCGGCAGGTGCGCGCCTGGCAGGATGCCGGGTTGCCACCACTGTTGGTGGCGGTCAATGTATCGCCCATCCAGTTCCGTCAGGCCGGTTTCGTCGACACAGTCGCCCGGGCGCTCTCGGTGTCGGGCCTGGACGCGCGCTACCTGGAACTGGAGTTGACCGAGCGCACCGTGATGAACGATGCCGAGCAGAACCTCGGCACCCTTTCGGCGCTTAACGATATGGGGATCAAACTGGCGATCGATGATTTCGGTACCGGCTATTCGTCGCTCGCTTATCTAAAGCGCATTCCGGTCGGCAAGTTGAAAATCGACCGCTCGTTTGTCAGGGATCTGGGGGGCGACCCGGATGACCACGCCATTGCTTCGACCATCATCAGCATGGGCCGCAGCCTGCGCCTCGAGGTGCTGGCCGAGGGCGTCGAGACCGCCGAACAATACGAGATCTTGCGCGGCATGGGCTGCGAACTGTTTCAGGGCTATCATTTCAGCCGTCCGCTGCCGCCGGAGCAGTTTGTCGCGTTTCTTGAGCAGCAGGGGTTGATGGGCAAGAAAGGTTAGAACATGGAAGCAGTTGTTATCAAGGTCGGCGGCATGAGCTGCCAGGGTTGCGTCAGGAACATCACGGGTGTCCTCACCGTCCTGGAGGGGGTGGCGACGGCGGAGGTCTCGCTCGAGGCCGCCGAGGCGCGGGTGACCTTCGATCCGTTGATCGTTTCGCGTGGCGTGCTGGTCGTGGCGATCGAGGACGCGGGTTTCGATGCCGAGTGAGTTAAACTCGCCTTACGACTTCAACTCCAGAGAACCACCGTGCCGCAAGAAAAGATCAAACTTACCCAACTGACCCAAGGTGGAGGCGGAGGCTCCAAGGTCGCCCCGGACATCCTGCGCAAGATCCTCGGCGCCGTCAGGTCGGGCATCTTCCCGCCACAGTTGCTGATCGGCAAGGAGAATGGCGACGATGCCGCCGTATTCCAGATCGGTGAACACCAGGCGATCGTCGCGACCACTGACTTCCTTACGCCTATCGTCGATGATCCGTTCGATTTCGGCCGGGTGGCGGCGACCAATGCGATTTCCAATATCTACGCCATGGGCGCCAGCCCGCTGTTCGCGCTGGCGCTGGTGGGGATGCCGGTCAACGTGCTGCCGCTCGAAGCGATCGCCAGAATCCTCGAAGGCGGCGAGTCCGTGTGCCGGCTCGCCAGCATCCCAGTCGCCGGCGGGCATACGATCGATTCGCTCGAACCGATCTACGGCCTGGTGGTGATCGGGCTGGTGGATCCAGCCCGCATCAAACGCAATTCCGCGGCCCGGCCGGGTGATCGCCTGATTCTCGGCAAGCCGCTCGGGATCGGCATTTACAGCACGGCGCTGGAAAGGGGTAACCTGAACTCCGGTGACTACGGGGAGATGATCGCCAGCGTCACCCAACTCAATACTCCGGGGCCGATGCTGGCTTGCCTCGATGGAGTCCATGCGGTCACCGATGTCTCCGGTTTCGGACTGCTCGGTCACCTGATCGGGGTGTGCAGGCGCGGCGGGGTGGCATCCCGCATCCGTTTTGCGGCGCTGCCACTGCTTGCGCAAGCGCTGGCGTTAGCCGAAGCCGGCCACGTGGGAGGCGCTTCGCAGCGTAACTGGAGAAGCTTCGGCGACGATGTGACACTCGCCGATGGCATCGGAGGTGCGGAGAGGGCACTGCTGACCGATCCGCAGACATCGGGCGGACTGCTGGTTTCGTGTTCGCCGGAAACGGTCACCGAGGTCCTGTCGCTCTTCCTGCAACAGGGGTTTTCGCAAGTCTCGGTGATTGGCGAGATCGTCGAGGGCCAAGCCTCGATCGAGGTTTTCTGAGCCTGGAGGGTTCTGAATGAGCACCTTTGGGTTAGTGTTTTCAGATCACCTGGCAGACTCAAGGAGGAAGAAATGTCTGGTCATGGCTTTCACGTACGCGGTCCGCGCGATCACGAAGTCGATCACGCTGACCAGCGGCGAGGCGGACAAGCTCGAAGCGGTTGCCGGGGAGGCTGACAAGAAGAGCGAGGCTGAAATGTATGCCCATGAACGCTGTCCTCTGGTCGGCGTTTGCGGCTCGGCCGGCGGCAGACTCCTGGCTGGCGCCATGGGTTTTCCGCACCTCTGATGTCGATGCGTGCCGCTGGTCGTTGTCGGCAAACCGTTGCCGCGCTGGTTTTTGCTCTTCTTGCGGCGTCGACCGCAACCGGTGGATCCTGCCGCATCGCCTATGACATGGGCTCGTCCGGCATCCGGGCGGGCGCTACCGGCACTGCCATCACGACGCAAGTGGGCATCGATTTCCTCGACCCGCTGTGGGCGGGGCGCGGCCTCGAGGAAACGGTTGCGTCGACCATCGCCGCGTTGAACGATCTCCCGCTCGAGGCCGGCTTTCCCGCCGACTGCGCGCGCGTCGGCGGCGGCTTCTCGGCCTGGCGCCTGGCACTGGAGCAGGACGCCGAACAGCTGGCGGCCGTCCTCGCCCGCATTCACGCCGCCAGCGGAGTCGCGGTGCTGGTCATTCCGCAGTTGCAGGAGGGCGCCTACGGCTATGTCGGCGCCCGTCAGTTGCTAGGCGAGCGGCTGACCACCAGCCATGTGCTCGACATTGGCGGCGGCAGCCTGCAGATCGCCGGCGAGGGCAGCGCCTGGGGCGACATGCTCGGCCAGAAGGCCTGGCATCGCCGGCTGTGCCAGGAAATCCGTAATTCCGAATCCGCGTCCTGCGAACTGCAGCCGATGACCGGCGACGAACTCGCCACGGCGCGCTCCCTGCTGGCGGAACTGCTCGGCGGCGTGGCGCTGGCGCTGCCGGGGACGGTCACCCTGACGGCGATCAGCCCTCCGGTCAGCCGCGGCGTCGCCCCGGCGGTCGCGCGAATGGTGCCGGCGGGTTTCGGCGCCAATGTCTTGCAGCGCCCGGCCATCACCGCGGCGATCGCTCGGATCGCCGGGTTGACGAGCGACGAAACCATGGTTGCGACGGGCGACTCGCGCGACCATGTTGCGTATCTGCTGAGCAGCATGCTGCTGGTCGAGGGCGTGCTGCTGGCGACCGCTGGCGAGTCGCTGCAGGTGGCCGAGATCGATCTGACCAACCTGCCCGGACTGCTCGCCGACGACCGCGTGTTCGCCTGGGTGCCGCGCCATGGCTGTTATCTGGACCGCCTGCGCATGCTGGGCCTCGATGCCTACGCCAGCGATCCGGCGACCTGCCCCTGATCGGGGCAGTGGCGAGCTGTGTTACAAGCAGCGACGCACCAGGTATTTTCGTGTTTCCTCCAGCCCGGCGAAGGCAAACGCGAGAACGACCATCAATCCCCAGGCGACCGGCGCAAAAGCCTCGGTGGCAAAGATTGCGTTCCCCAGCGGCGTGTAGACGATCGCCAGGATCAGCGCGAGCTCGACGCCGAGGCCGAGCAGGAGAAGCGGGTTCTGCGTCAGCGGAAAATGGATCGCGGCGATGCGGGGGTGTCGGCAGAGAAAGACATTGACCATCTGGGCGACGACGATTGCCGCCAGGCAGGCGGTGGTCGCCTGCCGATACAGCGGATCGACGGTGGCGAGGATTTCGCCATGCTGCCAGCCACCGAGGTGGAGGACGAAGAAGAACGCCGCGAGCGCCA
Organism: Candidatus Dechloromonas phosphoritropha; assembly: GCA_016722705.1. Classification (NCBI taxonomy): domain Bacteria; kingdom Pseudomonadati; phylum Pseudomonadota; class Betaproteobacteria; order Rhodocyclales; family Azonexaceae; genus Dechloromonas; species Candidatus Dechloromonas phosphoritropha. The sequence continues at coordinate 2,752,229 of JADKGN010000004.1, forward strand.
CCGCGGCTTGCAGCAGGCCGAGCCCGAGGTAGGCGCGCGCCAGCAGCGGCCACGACAGTAAGCGTTCATGCGCGGGACGCGGCGGCTGGCGCATCAGGCCGGGGTCGGGGCGCTCCGCGCCCAGCGCCAGCGCCGGCAGCATGTCGGTGCCGAGATCGACGGCGAGGATCTGGATGATCGTCAGCGGCAGCGGAATCCTGAATAGCACGTAAGCGAGATAGGGGATCAGTTCGGGAATGTTCGAAGTGAGGATATAGGTCAGGAACTTGCGGATGTTCTCGAAGACTGCCCGTCCTTCCTCGACGGCATTGACGATGCTGGCGAAATTGTCGTCGAGCAGGATCATGTCGGCCGCAGCCTTGGCGACGTCGGTTCCGGCAACCCCCATGGCGATGCCGATGTGTGCGCTCTTCAAGGCTGCCGCATCGTTCACCCCATCACCGGTGACGGCGACGATTTCGCCCTTGTTCCGGAGCGCATTGACCACCAGCATCTTCTGCTCGGCCGTGACCCGGGCGAACAGGATTTCCGGGCTGTCGAGGGCAATCTGCAGTTGCGCCGGGGTCAGCTTGCGCACGGCTTCGCCGAGCAGGAGGGTCGGCTGCGCACCGCGGATCAGCCCGATTTCGCGGGCGATGGCGAGGGCGGTATGCGGATGGTCGCCGGTCACCATGATCACCTTGATGCCGGCCGAGCGGCAGCGCGCCATGGCCTCGGGCACCTCGCGCCGTGGCGGGTCGTGGAGGCCGATCAGGCCGGAGAAGAGCAGTTCCCGCTCCGCCGGGATTTCGTCCAGCGCCAGCTTGCGGTACGCGAAGGCCAGTACGCGCAGCCCTGAATCGGCCATCGCCTCCTGTGCTTCGGCGATCTGCTGCAGACCCTGCTCGTCGAGCGGGATCTCGCCGCCGCCCTGCTCGACCTGCGCACACAACTGCACGACGACCTCCGGTGCCCCCTTGCAGTACAGCCAGCGCGCGCCATTGTCGTCGACGATGACCGACATGCGCCGGCGGTCGCTGTCGAAAGCCAGTTCGCCTAATCGTGGCGCGTCGCCGCCTTCGCCCTGTCGTCCAGCGAAATCGCGTAGCGCCGCTTCCATCGGGTCGCCCAGCCAGACCTCGCCGCCGTCACGCTGGCTGCGCTTGAGATTGTGGCAATTCGCGGCATTGCGTAGCAGGCGCCCCGCCGGAAAACCTTCCGGAAGTTGTTGCGCGTCCAGCAGCGCGCCGTCGCGGAAAACCTGGCGCACACTCATCCGGTTCTCGGTCAGGGTGCCGGTCTTGTCGCTGCAGATGACAGTGGTGGCCCCCAGCGTTTCCACCGCCGGCAGATGGCGCACCAGCGCGTTCCGCCGCGCCATGCGCTGCGTCGCCATGGCCAGCGACAGGGTGACGGTCGGTAGCAGGCCTTCCGGCACATTGGCGACGATGATGCCGATGGCGAACATCAGGTTGGCCCAGAAGGGTAGGCCGATCAGTGTGCCGATGGCGAAAAACACGATGCCGAGCGTGCTGGCGAAGATGGCGACCAGTTTCGAGAGGCGGGCAATTTCGATCTGCAGATGGGAAACGGTCTTTTCCGCGGTCTGGGTCAGGTGGGCGATCCTGCCGAATTCGGTTTGCATGCCGGTGGCAAAGACGATGGCGCGGCCCTCGCCGGAAACCAGCGAGGTGCCGGCTAGCAGCAGGTTCTTCGTATCGAGCGGCGTCTCACCTGCCACGCTCTCCGGGCTGCGCGCCTTGGGCAGCGCTTCGCCGGTGATGGTCGACATGTTGACCCGGACAGCCCCGGCGATCAGCCGGCAATCGGCCGGGACGTTGTCGCCCTCGGCAAGGAGGATCACGTCGCCGGGCACCAGGGCTTTGGCGGGCAGCGTGAACAACTGGCTGTCGCGCATGACCTTGACCGTCTGTGGCAGCAGCTTGCGCAGGGCGGCGATTGCCCGTTCGGCGCGATATTCCTGCCAGAAGGAAAACGAACCGTTGATCAGGATGACGGCGACGATGGCGACGCCGAGTTGCCACATGCCTTCGCCCGGGCTACGCGGTTCGGCGAAGAATGCCAGCCCGGCGGCGACCCAGAGGATCAGCGCGAAGAAATGCGTAAATTCGGCGAAAAACCGCTGCCACTCTGCCTCGTGACCGATTTCGTCGAGACGATTGGCACCGTATTCGCCCAGGCGTCTCTCGGCTTCGGCTGCGCTCAAGCCTTGTTCGGATGTTCTGAGGCTGCGCAGAGCATCGGCAATCGAAAGATTTGCGATGTGCATGGTCCGGGGACATGGTCAATCGGGTTCCGCCGTCAGGTTACTCCAAAAATTGCCGGGCGACGCGGCCGCTGCGGCCACCGTGGCACCCGTCGGGAGTTGAGAGCGGAGAGGCAGTTGAAATGGAGTTGAAATAGAGTAAGTAGTGCTGCGCATGGCCAAGAGTGATATGCTCAACGAATGCGCCGGACGCACCCGAGCCGGTAGAAAAAACCGTGACTCAAACACTCCTTGACTGTTGATACGCAAGCTAATTTTTCTCTTGCGCGGGACTTCAGTGAGGGAACCATGGCAGACCTGCCGACCATACTGCGACGGCAGCATTGGCCAAATCGGAACCATCATCGGCGCGGTGGCGGCACTAGGTGCCGCGGCCCAAGGCCTGGTCGACGTGACAAAAGGCTTTTGGATCAATGTCGATGTGAGCGGCTTCACTTTCATCAAGCAATCGCTGTCACCCTTCGAGCCGGCTTTGACGAAGGCGGTCGGCGAAGGCCAGGGTTGGGAGGAAGCCCTGGGGGCGCACTGGCTCGACGGGTGGGAAAAGAGCGATCAGAAGGGCGTCGCGAAATCCCTCATCCGGCGGGGTCTGTCACCACACAATGCCCATGCGATTGGGAAGACTGTTCAGGTCGCCCCGAAAGCCTTCGCCAACGCCGTCGCGGCCCTCAATGCGGGCCATGACCTGACGTCCGACCAGATTAACTTGCTCGGACGCTTTGATGCCATCGTCGACGCGCGTATTGATGCCGCCTATGAACGGGCCCGATCGGCGCTATCGGAGCTTTACGCGCAATATCGGCGCCTTGTTCGTCGTGTTGTTGGCCGTCTTCGCCGGCGCCTTTCTCTTCGCTGCGAACCTTAGTAATGGAGACAATATTGCCGACCCCTTCATCTTTATCGCTGCCTATCTACAGGACCGGCATTTTGCCCTGGCGCTTTTGGTAGGGGCGATCGCCGTGCCTCTTGCCCCGGTCAGCAAGGATCTGGTCTCGGCGATCGGCGCCGCCGTGAAAGCCCTCAAGGCGGCCAAAGGCTGAGCCATGACCTATTACATATGCCTGCGCCACGACATGCGCGCCGGCCCTGGTTCGCCGGCGTGGGTGGCGGAAGGCCAGGCAGCGATACCCTCAGACCACGTGACAAAGAGCGGGACTTGAGCAGCAAGTTCCGCGGCAAGGACATCCTGCTGGCAACGCATGGCTTCAACGTGACGGGCCAGGAGCGGATCAACGCCTTGGGCTGGCTCGACCAGCGCCTGTAGGCACGCAACAACGAGTTCTTCTTTGGTGTCCTATCGCCGGGAGATTGGTGGATTCCCGCAATCAACTATTCGGCCGAGGCATCGGACATGGTCCAGGCCGGCAAGTATCTGGCCGACCTCTGCAGCGATCGCTTTAAGCAGGCGCGCAGCATCTCCTTCCTGTCGCATTCTCTGGGCGGGCGGGCGGTCAAGTGGCTGAAGCCCGTGCCCGGCCGCGACAAGCCCGCGTGCATCGTATATTTGACTGTGGCCGCTGTCGACAATGACTGCCTGTTGCGCCAGTACGCTGCTGTACCCGGGCAATGCGTCAGCTTTGTCAATCTCGCGTCACGCAAGGATCGCGTCCTCAAGTATGCCTATCCGGCCGGTGACTTCTTCAGCGATCTATTCGGCGACGATGACAGCCCCTGGGTAGGCGCGCTGGGCCTCAGCGGGCCGAAAGGCGCCACGCCCGGCAATGTGAGCCGCAATCAGATTCCTGACCGACTCACATACGGCCACGGCAACTATCTGCCACCATCATTCATGACAGCCCCACAGATACCGACGCAGCCACCGCCATGGGCCGAAGCGTCGGATTTTATGATCCGAGCGTTTCGCGAACAGTCCCAGTCTTGGCCACCAAGCTGGCCGGGAGCGGCCTTGGTATCTAGCGCTTCCGCTCTCGCGGCTAAGTCGGGAGCAGAAGTAGCTCGCTGCCCGACATCTCTCAAAGTGGCGGCCCCGCGCCGGCCGTAGAGGTGGCGGGCGGTGAAGTCGGTTCGCCCAGATGGCCGAGAAGTTCCCGGACACCACCGCTTCGGCGAAAAAGCAGATGATTCTCATCTCGCCGCCGCACTTCGGGCAAGGCAAGTGCAGACTCGCTCCTCCCTGCAAGCCGAAATCCGCCATTTGGGCTGCTCGAATGGCTGGCGTTTGCGCCGCCTCAAGGCGACACCACTGATCGCAATCGGCGATGGAACGAAGGTCTGCTCTGTCGCTTCATCAGTGATCTGAAAAGAAATGTGGTCAGCGTGGTGCGCCATTGTGGCACGCATGGTATCGGCCGGACGCCACCTCGCTTCACCAAGGCTTTTGCTGCCGCGAGCCTTGTGGTTTGATCCGTCTGATTGCACGAATTTGGCACCGGCGCCATAATAATCAATCTGCAAAGTCCCAGCTTTACTTCGTAAAGCGCACCTGCTTCACTTCGTTTCATGGGGGAGGGATCGAGTGGTTACGCGGCTGGCAGTCTGCGTCACGGGCATCGTGCTCGGCCTTCATCCCGATCACGACCTCTATCGCGACGCCTGGCCATCGTACAAGGACTTGTCGGCCGACCTGGACGATCTGTTCTAAGCGCTTGATAGCCCCGGTGCCTTTGAAGAAAAGCCCACCCGCGACGCGCCGGCTCAGGGGTTGGCACCGGCTTGGCACATAGCGCTGGTGGTCACATCGGGGCGGAGGCGGATGCCACCTGCGTCACCGTGACTTGCGCCGTACCCTGGTTGTTTGAGTAAAAGAAATCGTACTGCCCTGGCGGTCCAACGGCATCGTTGACATACAGGAACAACTCGCCGCTCGATCGCGCCACGATACGCGCCTCGAGCACCGTCAGACCCGGGTCGACGGGCACTGACGGATCCGGCACCAGTGGGTACAGGTCGGCGCCGCTGCTGCCGATCCGGGCCATTGGCATCAACCAAGGATGTGTGAACTCGCGCCGCAGCGGCGTGGCCAGGCGCATCGCCCACGAGACCTGTGCCGGCCGCACACCGCGCAGATCGGCATCGAGGTGTGAGTCCTTCCACCCGATCGGCTGGCCATCGGCCGCCGACGGCAGCGTGAGCAGCAGGCGATAAGTGCCTCCAGCCTCGAGGCGGAGGCCGGTACCTGCACAAAGCTTGCGCGTGTCGAGTTCGTAGGTGTGCACTGCAGCACCCAAGTCCTCGAGTGACGGGCTGGCCTTGCAGACATGACCGCTGGCGGCCCGCATGGCAAAGGGCACCACGCTGCCGAGTACGGCAACGCCATAGAGCAACCCGACCAGGAACCCCGCCGGCAGGATACGCTCGCGCAATAACTCGAACACGGTTTGGTAAAGGGGGCGCGTGCGCAGCCATTGCACTGCTTGCAATGCTTGCTCGACGACGCGGACCGGCGCGACGGCGGGCGCCCTGGCCAACTTGGCTGGTCGGGCCTTGTCGATCAAGTACCAAACCCGGCGCATCGCATCGCCGATCCGCAACTCCAGGAAGGCCCCCAGCCATAGGCCGAACAAGGCCAGCCCTGCCAGCACGATAAAGTGGCCCGGATGCGTCACGTACCAGCGCGTCCAGCCCGAGAACATGTCGGGCACTACCAGATCGAGAGCACGGATGATCGGGGAAATGAAGCACGCCCACGAGGTGCATGCCCCGCCGTCAGTGGCGGACAGGTACGGCAGGGCCAAGAGCACGAGCGTGGCCAAGAGCGTTGCGAAGTAGATCACGCGCTTGCACCAGACGAGATTGAACACCCGCTCGCGGCCGGCCGCGTAGTCCTGCTGTTGTGCTTTGTCGATACCGAGGAAGTCGGCCCCGTCCTGGGTGGTGCCGTCGAAGCACTCGACGTCGAACTCGACTGGCAGCACAATCGGCGCATAGGCATCCTGACCGCGCTTGATGCGCCGCACCACACTTTCGTGGGCCTTCGGCCGGGCGCCTCCCTCTGCGGCGAACAACTGCTCGAGGCGGCGCGGGTTGTAACTGTAGTAGCCGGCGAGCCCCCGTCGCGAGTCGTTCATCGGGCCGTTCTCGTCGCTCAAGGCGTGTTGCTGAACACGCACGTCTTTGACGAACCGCAATTCTTTGGGCGCGGCTTTTATTACCCAATCGAGGGTCACATGTGACAGGCCCTGGTCAGCGTATCCACCGCCGACATCGGAGTGCATGCCCGCGAACCACACCTGGCTGATGCGCTCCTTGGGCGGCTGCGGCTCGCCGTTGCTGTCGGGGGGCTGGGGTAGTGGGGCATCCCACAGCAACGGATGGAAGGCGTTGCGCTCGTCGTCAAGCGCCATTGCGTGTACCGCCCGCTTGACCCGGGGGTCAAGGGAGTGGTTGGGCATCTTGATTGGCCAAACAAACTTGTCGAACACATCCGTGAGCTCGTCGACCGGCATGCCATACGCAGCCACGGTGTCCCACAGACCGAGGAACTCGATCTCGACCGGACATTCGGATTCGGGGGCACCAATCTTCTTTACTTTTGCATACGGTGTCCGGCCGCGCAGGCGCGCCCAAGCGGCGAGCCCTGCGTCGCGCATGTCGCGCAATGGCTCTAGGTACCACATTTTGTATCTGCGCCGGTAGGCCCGATAGGCGCCTCGCACCAGACGATCGAGTTCGGCCTCATCACCCTTGTACTCCACGATGCCCTGGTTGACAATCAAGCCGACCAGCACACGGATCGTGAATGCGCCGCGGCTGAAACCAAACGCGTAGATGCGGTCTTTCGGGCGATTCGGATACTTCGGATCGTCCGGACGGTAGGTGCGGCACAGAAAGCCATACAAGTCACGCACGTTGCGCGCCAAACCCCAGCCGAATGTGCCGCCGAGCAAAGCAGCGAGCTTGAAGGATGAACTGCCGATGCCGTCGTCGTAGAAGGCCAACTGGCGTGGGGTAAGCGGGTCGGGCGTGTTGGCCATATCCAGTGCCTCGTAGACGTGCCAGACGTTGGTCTTTTGCTGCTTGCTCCGGCTGTTTCCGGTGCCGTCGGACAGCAAGATGATGTTGCGGGCACGTGAGTTCATCGTCGACCTCTCCAGGGTGGAAGATAGGAAATTCAATGTCATTTACTAGCATACCCCCGTTCTTGGAAATCGTTATCAATCTGGAGCCTCATCCAACGAGGTATGAGCCTGAACGGCGAGGCTTTGCCGGATCGGTTGTCGGGCCGATAATGCGCGAATGGACGACCGCCGCGAGGACCTTCGCTTTCGCGCCCGCATTCACTGCGACCTGATGATCGCGGCGACCGGCGAGCGCTATTCGGACATTACCAGGAACATTTCCCGTGGTGGGGCCGAGTTCGAGACGAGCGAATCGATGACGGGGGTGCCCGGCCGGCGACCGTCGGCACGCCAGCCATCCTGACCTTCATGTTGCGCCGGGGTGGCAACTTCCGGGAACTCAAGGTCCAGTGCCGTGTCCGCTTCGTTTCAGCCAACATCGGCGGTCTCGAATATACGTCTTCGCCACCGATGCTCCGGGACACGAAGCACTGGGATGATGCTGGAGACTCGTTCCAACCGCATCGATTGAGCCCGCCCAGTTGCCCGGCGGCAGCGGCGGGCGGGGCGAACGGGTCCGGACGCTATGCGATGTCGACCGCCTGGCCTGCCTTCGAGAAACGCAGCGAGTCATCCGCGAGCCGCGCGAACCTGAACAGCAGGATGTCCTTGAAATAGTTCTGGTAGAGCTTCCACGGCGCCTTTGAGCCTTGTTTCGGGAAGCTGCCGAGCGCCCGCTCGAAGTAGCTGGAAGAGAAATCGATCCAGCGTTCGGGCTTGATCCCCGGATCGGCGACCGGCGTGACGATCTGCTCGCCGCTGGCCTGCATGTGGTTCAGCAGCCGGCAGAGATAGTCGCTTTCCAGATCGGCCTTCAGGGTCCACGACGAATTGGTGTAACCGAAGACGCAGGACAGGTTCGGCACCCCCGAGAACATCATGCCCTTGTAGCCGAATGTTCTTGAAAAATCGACCTTTCGGCCGTCGACCGTAACCGCCATCCCGGCAAGAAAGAGGAGTTTGAGCCCGGTTGCCGTGACGACGCTGGCCTGCCCCGAGCGGATCGCCGCGAACAGATCGCCATCGGGGACAAGGCACAGCCGCTGTTCCCACGGTTTGTAGCGCGGCGTGAAGTGGCTCGCCGTGTCGTAGCCGGGGTCGAGTTGATCGCGCACTCTGGCGAGCAGGTATTTTCTGACCACTCCGGGCCAGGTGCGCGCCAGCCCGAAAACCAGTTGGTGAAAGAACGTGTTGCGCCAGCGGATGATGCCGTAGGCGAGCATCGGCGGCAGCAGGCGCTTCAGCGTGTTGGCGAAGCGGTCTTCGGCCGGTCGCGAGATGACATAGGTCGGCGAGCGCTGCAGCATGGTGACCTGCCCGGCATCGCGGGTCAGCGTCGGCACCAGGGTCATCGCCGTGGCGCCGCTGCCGATGACGACAACGCGCTTGCCGCGGTAGTCGAGGTCGGCTGGCCAGTGCTGCGGATGCACGATGCGGCCGGCAAAGCGTTCGCGGCCGGCGAATTCGGGCGTGAACCCCGCCGCGTAGTCGTAATAGCCCGAGCACATGTGGAGAAAATTGCAGCTCAGCCGCAGATCCTTTCCGTCGTGCTGCATCGTCACCAGCCAGCGCGCGGCGCCTGAATCCCACGCCGCGGCGGTGACATGGTGGCCGAAGCGTATCTTGTCGTGGATACCCTCCTCACGCGCCGCTTCGTTGAGGTATTTCAGAATCGACGGGCCGTCGGCAATCGCCTTCGCCAGCGTCCACGGCTTGAAGCTGTAGCCAAGCGTGTACATGTCGCTGTCCGAGCGGATGCCCGGATAGCGGAACAGATCCCAGGTGCCGCCGATGTTCGTTCGCCCCTCGAGGATGACGACGCTGCGCGCCGGGCACTGGCGCCGCAGATGCACGGCAGCGCCGATACCGGAGATTCCGGCGCCGACGATAATGACTTCAAAATGCTCCATCATACCCATCAGGAATCTCCCTCGATTCCGATATTCTAGCCTTCAACCTCGTTGCGAACACGCCGCGGCCAAAGGTTGCGAAGGTAGCGTTGTTCGATAACGCATGTTTTCCGGTGGAGGCCTGGCGATGGGTGAGGCAGCGGCGAGCGCTGAGCCGCCGCGGCGTATCCGCGCCGGGTTGCCGGAACAGGCGCCTGTTCCGGTCGACGGCGAAAATGCGGCCGATGTGCCCGTACTCAGAAGGCCAGCGACAGACCCTTGGGGTGGAATGCCAGGTAGCCACGGGCGATCTGGTCGGTTTCGACGCTCCAGGCCTCGGTGGACGGGACAAGATAGTTGAAGTGCAGCCGGGGCTTGCCGGGGCCGCCGTGAGTCTTGAGTAACAGTTCGACACAACGGGCGTGCGGATGCTTGAAGATCGCGCCGTTGGTCGAAATCAGGTAGTTTGGACAACGTAGCTTGCCGAGCAGCGACTCGCTGATATTGGCGACGCTGCCATGGTGGGCCAGTTTGAAGCCATCGACGGCGAGGCGCGCGCCCGGTGCGAGCAGGCGGTCGAGCGAGGCTTCGAGCACCGAAGCCCAGGCGTCGCCGGTGAGCAGGAAGCGGACCTCCGGTTTCGCCGCCGGGTATTCGAGCAGCAGCGCGATACTGCTGCCGTTGGCACGACTGGCGTCGCCGCCGAACGGGGCATCGGCGCCGGGTTCGCCGGTGCCGCCGAGCACATCGGCGAAGTCGAAATCCTCGGCGGCACCTGGTGGTGTATCGAGGTCGATGCTGTCCTCGGACCCGAGAACGTCGCCGAGGGGGCGCAGGCTGCGGCTGTCGGCGAGCAGTTCACGCAGTTGCGCCGTATCGCCGGACTTGACCCGGGCTGCCTTCAGTTCCTTGGCCCAGTTGTCCTTCAGGTCCAGCAGGCGCTCGTGGTCGGGTGAAAGCAGGGTCAGACGGCAGGCGCCGGGGAGTTCCACCTCCGGCAGGGCGGGGTTGCTCCGGTCGATGGCGGCAAGCGCTTGGTCGAAGCCGAGGTTCCAGACCTTTGTGTTGGTGCGTTGCTCGTAGTCGGCGATCAACATGCCGAGAATCTCGCCCTGGACGCCGCCGAGGGCTTCGCCAGCAGGGTCGGGGACGGCATTGATCTGGTCGCGGCCATTGAACCAGATGCGGTCGAAGCGGCAATCGAGGGCTTCGGCGTCGAGCAGGAGCCGGATGATGCCTTCGATGTGGTCGGCATCGATGTGGGTGATGACGAGCAGGTCGAAGTGGCGCTCATCGGCGGGGAGGTGCAGGATGCGCTCGCGCAGGGCAGGATAGGCATGGGCCGGGCCGCCGTCGATCAGGATGCGATGGATTTCGCGGCCGCTACCGTATTCAAGCCACAGGCAGTCGCCGTGCGCGGCGGGGAGCATCTCGATGCGGAACATGGGCTGGACCTTTCGGGGTGGGGCAAGCTACGGTGTCGGCGTGGTGGCGGCCGGTCGGGGTGTTGGCGTCAGCCGCCATTCGGCGTCGCCGAGGGCGACGAGACAGAGGGCGAGCAGGTAGCCCCGGGCGAGCATGCGGCGGCGGACGCGGCGCATCAGCGTGCCGAAATCGGCGTCCGGGTCGTTGACCTCGAGCAGTTGCGTCACCAGTTCGCGGGCCAGCGGCGCCGCATGGCGGCCGAGGATCTGGGCGAGGGTGCCAAGGACGATAGCGGTCTTGAGTTTCTGGAACTCGCGAACCAGTTGCACGTAGCCGAGTTCCGACTCGGCCCCGGTGCGGCAGCCGAGCAGCAACAGGATGGGGCCGGGGTCGCGTCCGTCCGGGTTTACGTACTCGGGGCGAATCTGGCCGCGCCGCAGCCGGACAAGGTCGCGGCCCAGGGTCTCATCGCCAATTTCGAGAAAGTCCTCCAGATTCTCCTCGTCATGATGCGGCAGCGCGATCAGCAGTCGCGGATGCTGCTTGACCGCCTCATACCATTCGTCCCAATCGTGGGCGAGGGTGGCGTTGCCGATGCGCTCGTGGATGGTCGTCCACGTGGCTGTCCGTTCATCCTCGGGAACCTTGTCGCTGCTGGCAAAGACGGCCGATTCGATGGGTGGCAGGCTGCGCCGCTCCGGCCTGGGCGCCGAGGCGCTGGCCGCGCCCCCGGGGGCCATGCGTTCGATGACCTTGCGCAGTGACCAGAAGCCGAGGGGACAGATGGTCGGGGCGTGGCGGCGGGCATCGGCGTTGGGCGGCGCTTCGCCGCAGGCCGGGCAGGCCTTGGCATCCGCCGCCAGTGCGGCCTGCCAACCATCACAGAGGCGGGCCGCCTCGACCGGGAAGCCGCGGTCATAAACGAATTCGAGGGGCAGGATCACGTCAGGATCGAGACTCAGCAACTGGATGCGGTCGCCGGCGTCAGCGAAGCCCTGCTGCTCGAGCTGGTTGAAGAGGCCGGCGCCGAAGCGCGCCATGTCGCGCAGCAGCACGCGGACTTCCTCGTCGTTGGCGTCGAGCATCGCCTCGGCGCCGGGCGCGGCGGCGAAACGGCGGACGAGCGACTTTTCAGTCGAGAAGAGGACGCTGTTGAGGGCTTCGATCGCCTTGCCCGGGGAATTGAGCGTGTAATTTCGTCCACCGGTGCCGTCGAATACCCGCAGCGTCGGCTGGCTGCCTGGCGCGCCTCCCGCCTCGGCCGCTTGCTCGCTGCCGAAAACCAGCGTCGAGGTGCACGGCTGTGCATCGTCGATCGCGATCACTTCACGGCGGCTGAGTTGCACCCGCACGCGCAGGGCGTCGCGCGGATTTTCCGCTTCACCCGGGGCGAGCGCTGCCGCTTCAATCCTGACCGCTTCGAAGCAGCGTCCGCGATAGCGGAACATGATCTCGGCACTGACATAGCGCTCGTCGGCTGGGACATCGATATGCAGGTCGCAGTCACCACTGCGGGCGGAGCGCCCGGCGGGCAGGAGCATCGAGGTGCTGTCGCGCTGGTCACCCCAGCACAACTCAACGGTCAACAGGAGACCTTCCTGCGGAATGGCGACGGTGGGGATGGCGCTGTCAGCGGTCGTCGCGCCGTCGTCCTCGGGCAGGCCGATCCAGCAGCGGAGGATGTTCGCAGCGCCGGCGACAAAGGTCTTGCGGGGTTGGCCATCATGACGGATCTCGGCGCGGACGCGCCTTTCATCCGCTTCCGGTACGGCGATTGTCGTTGCGGTGAGGCCGTCGTCGGGTGCGGCGCCGGCTGATTCAGGCGCTCCGAAGGAACGGTCAACAATGTCGGGCCGCCTCGCCGGCGCGCCGCGCGCAACGGATACCGGCGCGGGGGGCGGCGGCATTGCCGGTGGGCGGGCGCTAAGGCGTATCCTGTCGTCGATCAGGTCGTGCCGGAGGGTGCGTGTCGCGCTGCCTCCCGCTCCGCGGAAGGGCGTGGGGGCGCAGCCGGCCTGGCAGTCGGCTGCCAGACCGAGGATGTCGAGCAGGCGCAGGCGCGCCGCCGGCGTCCAGTCGCGGCGGAGTAGCGCGACGACCTCGCGGATCAGGCGGTCGCCGGGCGTATCGGCAATCATCCAGGCGACCTGGCCATCGTCGTGTTCGGGTTGGCGGGCGCTGATCTGTGCCGTCAATACGCTCGTGATGCCTTTTGTGGTACGGAACGGCTCCGGGGGGGCGACCGAAGCGAAGGGTCGCGGCGGCGCCATGGGGTTGCCTTGCGCATCGGCCATGCCGGTGGCGGCCCAGACGGTCAGGCGCAGCGCGCGCGCCAGATCGTGTCCAATGCGCTCGGCGAATTGCGCATCGTCGAGACGGGAAAGCATGATCCCGAGCGCATTACCCAGCGGCTCGGGGATCGGGCGAATCGTCGCGATTTGGTCATGGGCGACCCAGGGGCTGCCCCAGAACAGGTCTGGGCACGGGGCTTCGGGTTTGAAAACATCCTCGAGCGCAGTGAAGTTGCCGAGTCGACCGATCGCCAGGGCGCGCCAGAATGCAGCCTCGGCGCCGGGCGGCAGATCGTCTGGGGTCAGCGCGGTATCTTCAAGAGGGGCGATAGCCAGCAGGCGGAAGGCATCCTGATCGCCGCCAGCCGCGCGTTCGACCAGGGCACGGATGCGCGACGGGTCACCTGCTTCCTCGAGGGCTGCGGCGATGGCATCGCGGTCCGGTTCGGCCGGATCCTCGGCCATGCGGCGGATCTCTTGTCGTACCGAGAGCAGAGGAACATTGGCCACAAAGGCCAGAGCCGCCCGCCGGACTTGCGAACCCCCGGGCGTCGTCGCGACGATCCGCCACCCGGCCTCGGCCAGATCCCGCCAGGCCATGCGGCCGAGCGGGAAGTGCGCGGCCGCCATCAGGGCGGCGAGACGGACTTCGGGGGCCGGGTCGGTGCGGCCGACTTCAAGCAGCGGCCGCACCCATTCGTCGGAGAAAGTTCCGGAAGCGTTGTCCGTCATTCTGGATGCCTCGCCGGTCAATGTTTCATGCGCCGAGAAGTTCGGGCATGTAGGTCCGTAGCCGGTGGGTGAGCAGGGCGCCGGCGTGGCGGGCGAGCACGCTCATCTCGGGTGCCGATAGTCGCGTCAGGTTGGTGCGGATGGCGGAAGCGAAGGCAGAGTCGCCTTCACGTTCCTCGCCGACCTTGCTGTCAATGGAGAACCACACCGGGCGTGCTCCCCCCTCGGTGCCGGCATTCAGTTCGAGCCGCTTGAACTGCAGGCCGCGAACCTGTTCCATGAGAATGTCGATGGCCGCCACCAGCACGGCGGCGCCGGATTCGGTCGGCCGTTCGTCGATTGCGAAGGGTTTGCCGGCATCGCTGACGATCAGGTAATCGAGCGCGTTGCGTTTGCGGAACAGGGGATTGACGCCAAGGTTGTCATAGACGCCGCCATCGGTGAGGGTGACATAGTCAACCCCGGCCGCCGGGTACTGGGACTGATCGACCCTGAGCGGCGGGAAGACCGGCGGGAATGCCGACGATGCGGCAACCGCGCGACTGACGGAGAAGTCGGTGGCGTCGGTGGTGCCCAGTTCCCATTCGCCCATCTCGGCCTTGCCGGCGCCGCCACCAACGAAAAAGAACATGTTGCCGGTGGCGAGGTTGGTGGAATTAAGATACAGACGCGGCCCGTTGTGCAGCGAGCCCAGCGTGCGCTGGCCGTAAAGGTCGCGTTCGTAGGTGGCAGCCAGCTTGTCGAGCCGGCTGTGGAAAGGATCGAGGACGCCACCGATGACCGACGAGACGGCTATCGACCTGGTGCGCAGATAGTCATCGAGCTTGTCGAGGGCATCATCCTCGCCCCAGTGGCAGGCCAGAAAGGCGCCGGCGATGCTGCCGCCGCTGACGCAGGTCAGCAGGTCGAGTTTCCAGAGCAGGCCGAGTTCATTCAGCTTGCGGAATGCACCCAGATGAAAAGCTGCCGCCCGGAAGCCGCCGCCCGAAAGCGCCAGGCCAACGCGCTTCTCCTCGCTACCGATAAAGATGGTCATCAGATTCTCCTCGTTGCGCAGGCTTGCTTGCCTGTTTGGCCAATCTTGGAGCAGGCATTGGGCGAAGGGAGTTTCACTATAGGCGAATTAGCGGAAAACTCAAATCAGGTGAATGCAGCAATGCAGCAGGAATGCGCCGTGATGGCTGGCGATCTGAATCCGATAACGGGTGTCGTGAATATTCGGGCGGGCAGCGCCGCTGTTAGGCGGTGGCAGTGTGTATTGCCTTGCCCGGCTTCACCGGCGCCGCAAGCGCTTCGCGCAGGCAGGCACGGGCACACGATGCGCATTGACCACACTGGTTGGCGACGCCGAGTTCCCGACGCAAGTCATCCAGCGTACGCGCGCCGCCTGCGACCGCTTCGCGAATCTGGCGATCAGTTACAGCCTGGCAGACACAAACATACATCGGCGGTCTCCATGAACGACGACGAGGCCTTTAATGAGAATAGTTCTCATTTTATATGAATGCGAATGACTGTCAATAACATTCGTGGCGCAGTCGAAGAAAGGCCACGGTGGAAAACCGTGGCTTTCGCGTGCGCCGCCGGGGTGCATTGAATCAGTCGTCGCCAGGCTCCATATGGGCCTGCAAGTAATTTGGCAACGTCACATTCTCGATCAGGCTGTGCTGCGTCTCCAGCCAGTCGATCGCTTCCTCGCAGTGTTCGAGCAGGTCTTCCAGCAGGTCGCGGCTGACGTAGTCCTGGAGTTGCTCGCAGAGGGCAATGCCCTCGACCAGCAGCGGGCGCTGGATTTCGCGCTCGAATTTGAGGTCGCTCTGCAGGCATTCGACGACATCCTCGCCGATCATCAGCTTGCCGAGGTTCTGGAGGTTGGGCAGGCCTTCGAGAAAGAGAACGCGCTCGATCAGCTCGTCGGCCTCCTTCATGACGCGGATCGACTGCCGGTACTGGTAGTCGTTGAGCTTTTCCAGACCCCAGTGGCGGAACATGCGGGCATGCAGGAAATACTGGTTGATCGCGGTCAACTCGTTTTTCAGCACCTTGTTCAGGGAGTCGATGACCTTCTTGTCGCCGTTCATCGTGCGCTCCTCAAGCCGGGTTGCTGGAGCCGATCTGGCTCTGCTGATAGTTTTCGAGGCCGATCTGGTCGATCAGGCGCAACTGCTTTTCGAGGTAATAGGCGTGGTCCATCTCGGTGTCTTCGAGCTGGATACCGAGCATGTCGCGACTGACGTAATCCTGAGCCAGTTCACAGGCGGCCATCGCCTTCTTCAGTTCGCCGACCACCTTGTATTCGACGGCGAGGTCGGACTTCAGCATGTCCGGCACGTTCTTGCCGACATTCAGTTCCTCGCGTTTCGCGAGATCGGGCGTGCCTTCGAGGAAGAGGATGCGCTGGATCAGTGCGCGGGCGTGCTGGCGCTCATGCTCGGACTCGTGCAGCGCCTTTTCAGCCAGTTGGGCAAAGCCCATGTCGGCATACATTTCGCCGTGGATCAGGTACTGGTCGACGGCGGTCAACTCGCCCGCCAGCAGGTCGTTGAGGATGTCGATGATTTTCTTGTCGCCCTTCATGGCGTTCTCCGGAGGTTGTTGGAAACGGGTGGCTTGCTTGCCTGGATGCCCATTCTAACGGCCGTTGCGGCTGGCCTGAAGGCACAGGCGGAATTTTTGTGCCTGCTGCGGTCGACCGCGAAAAGCAGTCAAGATTCAAACCGGCGGTGGGGCAGGAGATCAGGCAGAGACCTTTTGCGCCTTTCGTTTGCAGGATATCCGGTGGAGTAGGGGGATATCTACAGCCTCAAAATTGAGGTTGGGTACTGCGGCTACAAGGCCGCGATGAATTCGTCCGGCGTTACGTCGGCTTGACGCAAGATGCCAGCCAACGTGCCGACTTTGACTTCGCTGTGCAGGGGGACGACACAGCCTTTCGATCCACGGCGCATGATGACGTGGCTCCCCGATTGCCAGAAGTTTCTGGAAACCCAGGCGCTCCAGCGCCCGTGCTACGGTCGCTCCCGCAACGTGCGGCAGCTTAGGCATGGGCAGGAACACTGAACATCGTCACCAGCGGATGCCCAGGCACGAGCAGGGGAAACTCCGACAGATAAAGTGCCGTGGCCTCCTGCAAGTTGGCGAGAGCCTCCTCGACGGTTTCACCCTGAGTAGTGGTGCCCGTTTCAGGATTCAAGGCTACGTAGCCTCCTTCTTCAGCGGGGCTGAGTACCGCTGTCAGTTCCATGGTTGTGCTCCTTGAAGGAAAAACTGATTGTCGCTCATTCTTTCGTCCTCCTTTCTGTCATTGTGCGTGCCATCAACCTCCTCCGTTGCGGCTGGGTCTGGCGATTGGCCACATTGCACCCAGTTGACGATACCCTCACAAAATGTCGATTTGCAAGCGGGGTAGCCGTCCCGGCTGGCCTGAAGACGCAGGCAAAATTCTTGTGCCTGCTGCGGTCGACCGTGAAAAATGGCCAAGATTCAAACGGTGGTCGGGCAGGCGTTCAGGCGGCAACCCGCGCGAAACGGGCGAGGTGCACATCAACGGTCAGCGTCAGCGCGGTGAGCGCGGCGGCTCTGGCGCGGCCCTCGGCACTGGCGCGGTAGAAGTGCGGGGTCATGGTCAGCAGGTCGGCGATTTGCTCGGTGCCGGCAAGCGCGAAGGAATAGCCGAGCGTTTCCGTTCCAAGATGCCTGAAACCGGCCGGGGCTGGCGCGTTGCCGGCACGCTCCGGCTTCAGCGCGGGGTAGATGATTTCGCGCAGCTCCCGCAGGTGACCCGGTCCGGATTCGACCTGCAGGAGTTCGCCGCCCGCCTTGAGCACCCGGGCGAACTCGGCATAGACCGGGAAGCCGAACAGGCACAGCACGCGGTCCAGCGTTCCCGTCAGCACCGGCAGGTTGGCGTTGCTGGCGACCACCCAGTTCGGCCGCTTGTCCTGTTTCGTGGCGGTGAGCACGGCCCACTTGGAAATGTCCAGCCCGACGATGGCCAGGCTTTGCCCGGCGCCCGCCACAGTGGCCAGTCGGCGCAGGTAATAGCCTTCGCCGCAACCGGCATCGAGGCAGCTGGCAGTGGCCGGCAGACCGGCGAGCAGCGCGCGGGCGACGGCGTCGGCAATCGGCTGGTAGTGACCGGCCGCCAGAAAGCGCCGCCGGGCGGCAACCATCGCCTTGCTGTCACCGGGATCGAGCGAGCGCTTTTTCTGCACCGGCAGCAGGTTCGTGTAGCCATGAGCGGCCACATCGAAACTGTGACCACCGGGGCAGCGCCATGTCGACCCCGTGCATGTCAGCGGAGCGCCGTCGAGCGGGCAGGCCAGCACTTGGAAAGAGGTGACGTTCAGGAGCGCTGGCCCGTGGTTTCCGGTTGCCCGCGCGAATCTGTCGCGGCCACCGGCGCGGCGGCTTCAGGCCTGGCCTGCCAGGGCCAGCGGCCGGTGATTTCGAGTTCGAGGGTGAAACTGAGGAAGGTGCGGACGACGACGATCAGCCCGAGAACGCCGACGCTGCTGAAACTGGGGTCGACGGCCACGGTGTTGATGATGTCGGCCGCGACGAGGAACTCGAGGCCGAGCAGGATGGCGCGCGCCAGCGTCTGGCGATACCACTCGTACAGGTGGCTGCCAGCCATTCCGCGCGCCGCGCGGGTGAGCGCCACGAGCGAGGCGAACAGGGTTCCGAGCGCCATGACGAATATGCCCGCGAGTTCCAGGGCGGCGGTAGTCCAGTGGATGATCGTCTCGAACATGGGCTTTCCTTGGCGATTGAGGTTGGTGATCAACTCGGAGCGAAGAGGGCTGCGCGGCAGGTTGCGCAGTTGCGCGTGAGCGTAATTCTAGGCCGGTTTGCAATCTGCAAGTCAGGGCGTAATGACTTGCTTGCTTGAGGAAACTCCAGCCAAATATATCGACCCCTTCGACTATTCTGTTGGCCAAGCCGGCGCGCTACCCGCCGAGCAGGAAGCTGGTCACCGCCGCCCACCATTTGCCGTCGACCTGCATCATCCAGTCATTGTGATCGCTGGCCGGGATTGCCCATAGTCTTTTGGGGCCGGGCAGTGAGGCGAACAAGGCCTCGCCAAAGGGCGCTGGCACGATGCTGTCCTGGGCCGCTATGACCACCGCAACCGGGCCACGAAAACCGGCCAGGTTGGCGATGTTGTCGTAGCGGTCGTGCAACAGTAAATCGACGGGTGCCCAAGGGTAGTGGTGGTGCGCTACCTGTTTGAGGCTATCCCAGGGGGTAATCAGCAGCAGGCCGGAAAGATCGTCCGGAGAATTTTTGGCAACCGCCGCCGCGACGCCGGCGCCCAACGATTCACCAGCCACCAGCAAGGGGCCGGGAAACTGTTCGCGGACGCGGGCGAGTGTTTCCGCCGCATCGCGCACCAGCGCAGCCTCTCCCGGTTGACCGGGGCGCGGACCGTAGCCCGGATACTCGGCCAGGATGACGCGCAGGCCGGCGTTGGCAAGCGCTTCGGCAACCCAGCCCCGGTGACCGGCGTGACCAGCGTTGCCATGAAAAAACACAAGGGTGCCGCGTGCCTCCGCGCGCGGTTTGCGCAACAGACCGCGAAAGTCGTTGGCGTCCGGCCAGGGTTCGAGTCCGCCGCGCCGGGCTTCGGCGACAACCTCGGCAAGCGGCGCGCTGGTGGGGAAATAAAGCAGGTGGTCCTGAAACATGAATAGCCCTCCCCAAATCAACGCGGCGCCAGCCATTACGCTCAGTATCATCCGCCTAAGTCCCGGACTCACGGCGCTGGCCGGCGGCATAGGCCGCGAAGTTGATGACAATCACGGCGACCCCCAGAACCATTTGCCATTCGCGCGTCAGTCCTTTCGGGTATTTGATGAGCCCAAATGGGTCAAAGACATTTCGATCAGGAGCCGCAAGCCGGGGCCAAAAGAGTCAGAGTAAATTAGATTTTTCAATACACTCTGACCCTCTTGGTTGGGCGCGGCTTTATCGCGCCAATCCGGATTGAGTTACGGGTTAGATTCTACTCACCTTCACCAACAGGTTCACTTGATGTCCCCAAGAACCCGCGCCCTTGCGCAAAGTAGATGTTAATGGGGTTCTCGTTACGGAGAACGTCAAGGACGCTTTGAAACATAGCGGAAGGGAGATGCATTTTGATAATCCCGTTATCGTTTGCATCGGCTTCAAAGACCATTCCAGGATCGTTGAATCGAACCCAAGCTAGGGTTTTGCCCGCCGCATCGCTCAGTTGGATCTGAGCGCGGTTCGTTTGGTAACCATCTGGGCTACCATAAAATAAAATACTGTAACTTGCTACTGCTGGCATACGATTGCTCCTTGATTTTGAAATAGGGTGGCTGTTCAAACATTTCCAGTTCGCCACCAAAATACTGGAACCTAACTATGGGAGAACAACCGGGGACAGCCCACGGTTTTTGGCTGTTTTTCGCGGTTGACCGTGGCAATGAGTGGAAATCGTGGTCTGTCCCGAATGGCACTAAGTTAAGGCTGTCCAGCATGCCCAGCGCTAGCATTGTGGCTGCAAAAACGGACGCAATACGTCCGTAACTTAGTACCATTCTGGTCTGTCCCCGATTCTTGCGATTCTTGTAACCGCCGCTGCGCGGCTATATCGCGCAGCGTTGGGCCACACGCTAGCGGCCAAGAGGTGCTAATGCACCTGTTGAGAAATGCCAAGAAGTCTCCATATCTCGGCAAAGAACACTTGGTCGCCGATTTCACCATTGATGTATTGCGCCATCAGTTTCTCTGTTTCCGGCGTTAACTCGACACCACGTTTTATCGAGTTTTCTTTTGCAAGCTCATACGCAGCCCTTCGCTTCGCTCGCTCTTTCTCATTGATCATGGCAGTTCCTCAGGATCGATTTCGCTGATGGGCGGCGCTTCGACAACAGCGTGATCAGGCGTCAGTATAAGTCGGTGCTGGTTGGCCGGCGATTGCGAGTGAAAATTGAAAGGTGGGACCCCCGTTCGCGGGCGCGCAGCGGCCGCGAACTATTAGGTAAGCCTCCCAAATCCAGAGGCGTTTGTATCAAACAAGAACGAACTATCAACCACAAATTATCGGGAAGCGATGGAATTGTGCCTCTCATTTTAAGCGCATCATACCCCGGCATGACTATCCCCAGAACCTGCTGGATAGCGTTCACGAATGGATTCGCTTGAAACCCGAAGGGCCCAGAATGGAATCATGCCCCGGAATCCAACTTGTGCGACAGCAACGCTGGACTGCGATCAGGGCCAGCGAAAATCTTCCCGCAAATGACAAGGCCGCGCGCCTCAGCCTATCCCGGAATTTCGCAGACAGCCTTCACCACCCCGATGTGACAGGCGACAGCGTGTTCGAGCGCGAGTTCGACTTCGTCGGCGAGGGCGACCGTCATTGATCGTTTCTGCTGCACCTAGATCAGGCGATTTTCGGCTACGCCGCAGGCGGCGGATTGTGCGCGCTGCAGCGGGGCGACCGCCCCCGTCCGGAAACGCCGAGCCCGGCTTCAGCCGGGCTCGGGTCGATCATGGGCGGTCGATCGGTGCCGCCCCTTGCCGTGACTAATCAGTTGCCGGCGTCGCACTTCTTCATGAACGAGGTCTTGGCTGCACCGTGGAGGGGTTTGCCGTTCTTGTCCACCGCCTTGGCTTCGCAGCCCGACGGGGAACTGCCGCCACTGCACTTCTTCATGAATGAGGTCTTGGCTGCGCCGTGGAGGGGTTTGCCGTTCTTGTCGACAGCCTTGGCTTCGCAACTGGCAGCGGCTGGTGCCGCGGCGGCCGCCGGAGTTGCTGCCGGAGTTGCTGCCGGAGTTGCTGCCGGAGTTGCCGCCGGCATGGCGGGGGCGACAGGAGCGGCGGGAACGGCGGCAGGCGCCGGCATGGCGGCCGCCGGGGTGGCCGGCTTTCCGGGTTGGGCGGGCGACGGTGCCTGAGCGTGCGCGACACCTAGCGCGAGCATCATGGCCATTGCAGCGGTGAACAATTTACGCATAACCTTCTCCTTTGAGTATGAAAGGCAGATTGCCTTGAACGGTTAACGCGGTACTCGGCATTTCGTTGACACAAGTGGCCGCCGGTTACCAGATTTGCCTCCCGGGGTGATCCATGAACTTGGCTGATGGGCAGGCCATCGAGTTGTTGGTCGTTGCTAACCGGCCTGCCGTAATACTCATCGGCGCCGACCCCGACGGTACGCGCCCGGCGCTGGCTCCGTGTTTCCGGCCCCGGGCGGAAAGTCGTCAAGGCATCATCGCGCTGCCGCTGCTCCGGCTATCCCCGGCTCTCGCCAACGTCCTTCTCCACCCAGATATGCCGGGAGACGGCGTGTTCGAGCGCGAGTTCGACTTCGTCGGCGAGGATGACGGTCATCGGCCGCTGTTGCAGCACCTTGAGCGGGCGCGATTCGGCGAGGCCGTAGGCGGTGAGTTGTTCGCGCTGGAGCGCGTCGATTTCGTCGCCGAATCCGGCGAGGCGGACTTCCTGGCCGGGCGGAATGAAGGCGAGCGGCAGGCGGGCCGCCTTGCGGATGTCGGGTTTCGGGCTCATGTCAGGACCAGACGGCGTGCAGCAACAGGTTGAACAGGCCGCCGACGAGGAAGGCGAAGGGGACGATGACGGCGACCATGGCCAGCGCGATCTTCAGGCCCTGTTCCTTGACCATCATCATCAGGCTGGCGAAACAGGGAATGAACAGCGTGATCGTGATCATGCCAACCACCGCCTGGATCGGGCTCAGGCTGTGCGCCATGGCGAAGAGGCCGGTGGCGCCGAAATCACGACGCAGGAAGCCCATGACGAAGGCGGCGCTGGCTTCCGGCGGCAGGCCGAGCCAGCCGGTGACCAGCGGTTCGCCGACCTTGATGATGCCGGGCAAGGCGCCGGTCTTGTCGAGCACGAACATGATGAAGGTGCCGAGCAGGAAGAGCGGAATGACCTCGACCAGGTACCACTGGAGGCGGCCGGCGGTCTTCTTGAGCACGTTGCCGAGGGCGACGCCGAGTTGCGCCGAACAGGGAATGGCGAGCGCCAGCAACAGGATGGTGATCATGCGCTCGCGCGGGCTGTGCAGGATGCGCGTGGTCAGCGTCGCCATTGTCACGCAGCCGAGGCCGAGCACCATCGGCAGCACGGCGCGGCCATTGAGGCCGATCAGCGCGAACAGCCGGTTGGCGATGACCGACAGGCGCGGCAGGTAGCCGGAATCCTCGAGCACGCCGAAGGCGATGAAGAAGGTGGTGACGATGGGGAGAATGAGCGCCAGGGCGTAGGTCATGCCCATGGTCCACAACCCGTACTTGCCGACCAGCAGTTCTGCTAATTACCCGCTGTCGAGGTGATGAGCAGGGTTCGCGGCCCCAACTGGCGCGAGACGTTGTTCATCCACATGCCGAGCCCCATGTCTACCCGGCCGGAGGTGGGTGGCGCCGTGGGGCGAAGTTCCCAGGGGTAGTCCATCTGCTGCTCGAACTCGTCGATCAGCCACTTGCCACCGTAACCTCCCCCGTCCGAGACCTTGTGCATGGTGAGCCGTTCTGTGTAAACGACACCCATGGTGGTCGAGTTCCCTTCGAGGTAGACCGAAAGCTCTGGGCACTTGGCTTTGGCGGCTATCGCCAGAGCGGATGGAGCCCACAGCAAGGCCGCAGCAAGCACGATGGATAACATTCGCCGCATGGTTATAGCTCCCCCTAAGGATAGGAATTCACCCCAAAGGGGTCAGAGACATTTCCTGTGTTCTTTTGGTTGAAGAAGAATCCGAGTTGCTGCGGTCGACCGGAAAAACTGGCCAGAAACTGGAAATTACTCTGATCCCTTTCACCGCATTCAGGCAGAAAATTATGGCGGGTTTTGGGGAGTGCAGGGGAGAATTTGGCGGAAATTCCGGAAACTTCCCGTTGACGACAGGCGGCAAGAGCGGAAATACTCGCGCAATGGCGCTTGAATTTCCCATTTTTCCCTATCGAAAGTACCGGCAAGCTGCCGGTAAACCAGGAGAAACCAGCCATGGATCGCATTCCTGATTCCGGAACAACGAAAGACATCCGAAATTTAGTCAAATCCGTTTTCATTCCGGCACTCCCGAAAGATTCAAGAGCGCGAAAGATCGCTGAGGAAGCGGATGATCCCGCCAATGCAGATTCATTCCTGCGAGGCAAAGCTGAATTTGAGCGGGCGGCTGCCGCGCTGAAACTGCTTGCAGATTCATCCGAGAATGGCAAGATCCGTTTTCGGTTGGCCGACCAGGAAACTTTGACGCAGGCGGGAATGGTAGTTGCCCTTTGGCAAAAGGCTGCCGAAGATCGGACGACCATTTTTTCTGGCACAGGCGCACTGGGCTCCACCATCATGGTTGTGCAGGTCGATGGAGTCGATCTGAACACACTCTGGAAAGATGATGAGTTCGGCGAGGCACTGAAAGCGAATGGAAACGCAGACGCTTCCGTGCGTGTTTTTGAAACGCAGCCTGCGCTTTTCCTCCCGAAACAGCCCGACCCCGATAACGGCGTGATCATCGCTGAGCGGGGCGAGCAGGTATCCGTCAAGCGCCGTGGAAATACAAGCCGGTGGGATTCAAAGGTCAATATCTCGGTCTATCTTGATAATGATGAAGAATCCGGTATTCCCCGCCAGCTCAACCTGCTCAACGCACTCCGCGATCCTTCGTACCATAGAGTCCGGCTCGCCTTTGACCTTCTGGGTCTGGCAAGGTGTCCGGTACGTCCAAATATGTACGCAGAACTCACCTTGAATGGAAAGTGCTATGGTACCTATGTGGCCATGCCGCCGATGGATGATTATCACTTCAAAACCTATCTTCCAGGCGTCAAGCACCGGGCGATCTTCAAAGGCAACTATGGGGATGATCTTCCCGGTGGCGCTTCCCTTGAGCTGCGCGGAGTCCAGGCGACAGATTACTTTGCGCCCAACTCCCGTCCTGAAAGCCGTACCTATGAACCCCGTCTCGACACACCTGACAGCGACTATGCTGCCTTGGCCAGCTTTCTGACGGCCTTTCACTCGAATAAGCCGGCAAGTGCCTCTTTTTTCGATACTGCACGCAAGATACTGGATGTCGAAGGTTTCCTGCGCACTATGGCTGTGGTCAACCTGCTCGGCTCCTGGGATACCTACTATCTCAACAGCCAGAACTACTTCCTTCATTTGGCAGTTGATGATTCGTCGAATCAGCCGCCATTTGCCACATTTTTCCTCAATGACCTGGATAGTCTGCTGGGAGTTAGCTGGCCAGGCCAGAAGCGCAACTGGCAGGACAAGGACCTGCTTTACCGAGGCAGGGAGATCGGCAAAATCCCGTTGATCACGAAGCTGCTGGCGAACGATCATTTTAGGAATTACTATGTCGATTTCATGGAGTGGTTTGTAGATAAACATTTCAACGTTGAGCGTCTGCGCCTCATTCAAGCGGCGCGCTGGTCCATTTTGGAGCAATCCGTGTACTTGGAGGCGGACACTCCCTTCGGCGCTCCACACACCAACCGACCGTGGACGAATGATCAGATCTATCGGGCCGCCGTTCTCAATCAAACCCTCATTTCTGAACAGGAACCCCTAAATGGGATTCGAGTCGATGGAATAGAGGGCTTTGTCGCGGGGCGCTGCAAGAAAGTCCTGGGACAGCTCGCCGGGATGACCCGCTCAAACAGCAGAGTAGACTTCGATTCAGTGAATTGGAATCTTCCGACCTAAGCGCGAGACCTTCCTTCGAGCCAACAGGGTCAGGTTTATCTGGTTTTCCGCCTGTTTTTTCCGTCGACCGCAACAAGCTGTGTTTTTCAGTCGAAAAGGGCAGGGGTATTTTCCCGTGGCTCAGATAATGGAATGACTTTGAGCCCTTGGGCTGTCCCGCTTGGCGCCGGCGCGTGGCCTGCTGCTCTAAGAAGTGGGTTGGGAAGAGAACGTCGATCCACTTGCGCAGCCGATACCGGCGCTCGAAGTCGATCAACGGATCGGTTGGTAGACAAGCACTTCTGGAGTCGTTCGGTGGGAGCGCTTATGCCTGAGGCTCGCGAAACGCCAACCAGCCAACGTTTTGCGGGCCTCAGGCTGGAAATGGTGGCGGGTTTTGCGGGGTGCCGGGGAGAATTGGGCGGAAACTCCCGACTGGCGCCGACCGCAGTGCCCGGCGACCCCCAGAACCATTTGCCAGTCGCGCGTCAGCCCTTCCGGGTAGATGATGGGTATCAGGTAATGTGCGATGAATCCGCTGTGATACCCATCGTCGCCCGCCCTCCAGCGTAAGCGGTTTTCCAGCGGGGTCAGCGGGCAGATGCCGCCGCTGAATTCGATAAACGCTACCTAAGCCAGCGTGGCAAAGTGCAGCCAGCGCAGTTGCGGGAAGCGCCAGGTCAGCACGGCGCCGAGCACGACAAACGCGATGAATGCTTGGTGAAGCAGAGCCCAAAAGGGTCAGAGACATTTCGATCAGGGGCAGTAACGAGGGGCCAAAAGGGTCAGAGTAAATTAGATTTTTCAATTCACTCTGACCCTTTTGGCACTGCTGAACATGATGCCCAACAACGAAGCACGGAACAATCAAAATGGGCCGGGGTCGGACGTCAGGCCGGTGTCCAGAAAGTTTGCAGTGTGATGTTTAGAGGGCCGCCGATGCGCGCTAAATCGGAGCTTGGCACATTTGATCAGGCTTCGCCTTGGAGGCGACCATTCTGGTTTTTGGCTTGTTATTGCGGTCGACCGCAGCTATTCACTCCGACCCCGTTGACTACGCTGCTCCAGTTGCGGACAGGGCAACTTGGCAGTGCGCCTTGAACCAGAGTGCCTCACACCAGCAAGGGCGCGGGCAAAGGCTGATAGCGATCCAGCAAGTCCTTGAGCCATTCCGTGCCGGTAGCCAATGCTGAATCGGTGCGGGCATTCAAGGCTTCCCAGTGCTGTTTCAAGTAGGGCAGCCACGACGGGCTGTCGTGGGCCGGGGATCGAGTTTCAACATCAAGCCATGCTTGCACCGCTTGTCTGGCTTGATCGCGCTCGCCGGCTCCGGCGGAACTGGACTGCAAGGTCTGCAAATAACGCCACAGCCGCGTTTCCAGCGGAAATTCCTGCCGGGCGGCGGGGTCGTAACGGTCAAGCACGTCGGCATCCCATTGTTGTCGCGTCACGGCCTGCCGCAAGGCTGACGGCAGGGGCAGCACCCGATCAACCAAGTTCACATCTTCGATGCTGGGGGCAGTTGCATCCCCTGAGGTCGATGCGGCCACCCAGGAGCGAATCGACTCGGCGAAGGCGCGCCAAGCGGGATCGCTTTCGGGGCTGATGGTGCCGACGCTGGCGGGTGCCTCGTCGTCTTTGTGGGCTGGCAGCCGGCCTTGCGCCGCCAACTGCTGGCGTTGCAGGAGATTGCGCAGATAGTCTTCGGCGCGCACTTTCCCATGGTGGCGGGTCACAAAGCGCTGCAAATGATCAATGGCCGTCTGCAAGTCGTCCGGCCCGTTGCGCCGGGCATAGGCGGTGGCCAACAGCACCGCGCAAGCCTCATTGCCAGGGTCAACCCGCAAACCGTGTTGGGCGTGGGCCAGGGCCTCGGCCCAGTCCTCGCGACGAATGGCCAATTGGGCCAGGGTGGAATGGGCATACAGGTCGTCGGGGTCCAACTGCAACACTTGCCGCAACAGGCGGTAGGCCTGGGCCTGATCGTCGGGGGCGCTGGAGGCGGCCAGCAGGCGCGCCAGATCTACGCGGCAGTGCAGTTGGTCTGGAAAGCGCCGGGTCATTTCCCACAGCACCCACTGCGCGCGTTGCGGCTGGCTGGCCTGGCGTAAAGCCAACTCCCACAGCATCCACAGCCTGGGGTTATCTGCGTCCATGGGCAAGGCCAAGTGGATCCATTGGAACAGGCGGGACTGGATTTCCGGGTCACGAATGGAGTATTCCTCGCACAGGGCACGGGCGCACCGGTCCAGATTGCGCACGAAGTAGTAGGCATCGCCCGACTTGTGCAAGAAGTCTTCGTGGGCGCCGAGCAGGGGACGGATAGCTTTCCAGGCTTGTGCCAGGCTGTCGGATTGGCGCACGGCCCGGACGGCTTGGTCAGTCTCGTTAGCCAAGCCCGGCGGTTTGAGTTTGTAGACTGAGCTTGAGATGGGGGCACCGTAGCGCTGCGTGGCAAGCCCCAACAAGCTCAGCACCGACGCGGTCTTGTCGTCGCCCAGGGGAGAGAGCAAGTCGGTCAGGAACGCCCGGTAGTTGTCGGCATTCATGCTGGGGTTGCGCGCCATGACGCCGCGCAATGCATCCGCCAGTTCTTCCAGGGCCGGGGTGCCCCAGCCCTTGCGGCGTTGGTAGCGGTTGACGAGGGCCTGCACTTGCAGCCGCGGGTTACGCAGACTGTCCTCATCCGACAGGGGCAGCTGGGCCAGGGCCAGCAGGCCCAGGTTGAGGTAACGCGCGGAGCGGGTGCGCCCTGCCTCAACCACAATGGATTGCCAGAAGAACTGCAACTGGTCGTCGGCCTGTTGCGCGGCCAGCAACTGCCAGTAGTCGTACTCCGGGTCGCGATAGGCCGAAAGGGCTAGTGAGCCCAGCCAAGTAAGCCATAGTGCGCGCTCGGCACGCAACGCGGCGCGGGCTTGCGGCAGTGCAAAGTACAGCGGCCATTGCAGCGCTTCGCATACTTGGGCGGCGTAGGCGCCGAGTTTTCTTGCGGGCGGTTGGGGAGCCTGGCGTTGTGCCAAGAGCCAAGCCGCTAGGCCGCTATCCAAATATCCCGGCAAATCGGCCGTGGGGTCAAATTCCGGCGCGGCAGAACGGGGCTCACCGAGCAATGTGCGCGACACAATGCGGCTGCCCAGAGGCAACACCGCCAACAAGAATTGGTGGGGCGCCGCGCGCTCAAAGGGGCCGATGTCCGCAGCGCCACGCAGCAAATCCGCGATGGCCTGCTGAGGATCCTGGCGCAGTTCGTCGGCCCATTGCTGCCAACTCATGTCAGCACCTCGCCAAAGTCGGAACAGCCGGGCAAGGCTTTCAGCCCCTGCACATGGCGGTTGCGGGCCGCGAGCACGGCTGCATCGTCCTTGAGCGCATGTTCACGGGTGATGAAACCGAGGGCCTTGATGTGTCTGGCTTGGTATTCGATGGGAAGCGTCAGCAGTTCCGGGGTAAAGGCAGCGGGAACCTCGGGGTTCGCCAAATCCAGCGTGTAGCCGTAGCTTTCACCTCCGGGTAGCAGCGGCGCGGGGATGAAGGCGCCGGACATTTCCGCGTCCAGCACCGTGGGTCGGCTGAAGCTGGCAACGGCCCCTTTCTTGGTGGCCATCAACCGTGCCTGGCGCACCTCGTCCACCGTGTAGCACATCAAGGCGACAGGGAGCGGTTTCCCCGCCGTGCTGGGCCAATGCGTCAAACCCAGGCGGTCGCGCAGGATATGGGACCAGTCGGTCTTGACCAATGCCGCCAGGTCGCCACCAAAATCGTTGAGGAAGGTGGCGAACAAGGGACGAGCTTGCGTGCGTTGGGCATTCCATTGCGCTACAAACTCGGTGCGCAATGCCTCATCGGTGTCGGACAACTTGTTCTTGCGCAAGTCTTTCTGTGAATTGAAGAAGCGCTGCCAAAAGTTGTTGGCGGCGTCAAAAGTTAGTGGATGGTCGAACAATTGACCTACAGACTCCAGACGCAACAAAAAAGTGTTGTCCAATTGCTCATTCAAATGCGCGCTGCCGTTTACGGCCATAAAGCATTCAGAGCTTCTCGGCAGATCCTTGGGGACATGGACGAATGAACTCAAGTAGCCCTTGTGCTCCGCCTTCCAATCCTTGTGCGCGGCAACATCACCGACATAGGCGTTGTACTCGGCCGCACGCCCGTCCGAGACTGCATGCTCCCAGCGGAAGTTGGCTACCACACAACGAATCGCCGCGCCAACCGGGGACGCGACCGTATCTGAAGCAAGACGGTGAAGGAGCGAGCTAAGGTTCATGAGCGTAAGAATCATACCTCAAGCGACTTGGGAGTGGTGCTCGAACCCAAAGGGGTCAGCGACATTTGCTTTACCCCAAATTTTTTTCAAGCCTTGAGGCCCTCGAAAGGATTGGCGGATTCAATATATCCGAGACGGCGTTCAACGTGGGGGGTGATCGCCTCGTCTCGCCGGGCATTCTCTCGCCGATCAGGAGTGGCAACACTCACCCCGTCAATGACCAGGCCCGCGTGAATCAGCCTACCCAAAAACCTCGCCAACGTCCTTCTCCACCCAGATATGCCGGGCGACGGCGTGTTCGAGCGCGAGTTCGACTTCGTCGGCGAGGATGACGGTCATCGGCCGCTGTTGCAGCACCTTGAGCGGGCGCGATTCGGCGAGGCCGTAGGCGGTGAGTTGTTCGCGCTGGAGCGCGTCGATTTCGTCGCCGAATCCGGCGAGGCGGACTTCCTGGCCGGGCGGAATGAAGGCGAGCGGCAGGCGGGCCGCCTTGCGGATGTCGGGTTTCGGGCTCATGTCAGGACCAGACGGCGTGCAGCAACAGGTTGAACAGGCCGCCGACGAGGAAGGCGAAGGGGACGATGACGGCGACCATGGCCAGCGCGATCTTCAGGCCCTGTTCCTTGACCATCATCATCAGGCTGGCGAAACAGGGAATGAACAGCGTGATCGTGATCATGCCAACCACCGCCTGGATCGGGCTCAGGCTGTGCGCCATGGCGAAGAGGCCGGTGGCGCCGAAATCACGACGCAGGAAGCCCATGACGAAGGCGGCGCTGGCTTCCGGCGGCAGACCGAGCCAGCCGGTAACCAGCGGTTCGCCGACCTTGATGATGCCGGGCAGGGCGCCGGTCTTGTCGAGCACGAACATGATGAAGGTGCCGAGCAGGAAGAGCGGAATGACCTCGACCAGGTACCACTGGAGGCGGCCGGCGGTCTTCTTGAGCACGTTGCCGAGGATCGGCATGCGCATCGGCGGCAGTTCGGTGACCAGCGGGATGCGCCGGCCAGGGATCAGCTTGCTGGCAAGGAAGCCGACCAGCAGCAGGACGCCGACCATGGCCAGCGCCCAGATCAGCACGGCGGTGAACGAGACGCTGCCGAGCATGCCGAGGACGACGCCGAGTTGCGCCGAGCAGGGAATGGCGAGCGCCAGCAACAGGATGGTGATCATGCGCTCGCGCGGGCTGTGCAGGATGCGCGTGGTCAGCGTCGCCATCGTCACGCAGCCAAGGCCGAGCACCATCGGCAGCACGGCGCGGCCATTGAGGCCGATCAGCGCGAACAGCCGGTTGGCGATGACCGACAGGCGCGGCAGGTAGCCGGAATCCTCGAGCACGCCGAAGGCGATGAAGAAGGTGGTGACGATGGGGAGAATGAGGGCCAGGGCGTATGTCATGCCCATGGTCCACAGCCCGTACTTGCCGACCAGCAATTCCGTGATCCACGGAACGTTGACCGCGGCAGTCACGAAATCGGTGAACGCCGGGTTGAGGATGCTTTCGAAGATATCCTTTTCCAGCAGCCCGACCAGCGTCGTCGCGCCGAAGACCCCGACGAATTCGTAGACCACGTAGAGCACGCCGAGCAGGATCGGGATGCCCCACAGCGGATGCACGACGTACTGGCCGATGCGCTGGGCGAGCAGCGGGCTGCTGCGCGCGGCGCGCTGGATGACGCTGGTCGCCAGGGTATCGGCGGCTTCGCTGCGCTCGCGGGCGAGCAGCGCCGACAGCTTGTTCGCGGTGCGGTGCGAGGCGGCCTGGCGCAGCGCCTTGATTTCCGGGAACTTGTCGCCGGTGTGCTCTTCCAGCCAGGCGGCGACTTCGGCATCGCCGCCGAGATAGAGGATCGCCAGCCCGCGCGCCGCCAGGTGCGGGTGCGGGGCAAGGCGAGCGATGGCCTCGCCGACGCGGGTGATGTCGGCCTCGCTGTCGGCGTCGTAGTGCAGGAGCGCGTCCGGCCGGCGGGCTTGACCGAGGCTGCTGGTCAGTTCGCCGATGCCTTCGCCGCCGGTGGCGACGGTGGCCATGACCGGGATGCCGAGTTCCTCGGCAAGCGCCGGAATGTCGACGGTGACCCCGCGCGCCGCGGCCTCGTCGTGCATGTTGAGCGCCAGCACCATCGGCACGCCGAGTTCGGCGAGCAGCGCGGTCAGGGTCAGCGTGCGGCGCAGGTTCTTGGCGTCGCCGACCTGGACGAGGCAGCGCGTTTGCTCGTTGAGCAGCGCGCGCATGGTGGCGCGTTCGTCGTCGCTGCGCGAGGGCAGGGCGAGTACGCCCGGCGTGTCGAGCAACACCGCCTCGCGGTCGAAGCGGGCGCTGGCGCGCGTGACTTCGACGGTGGTGCCGGGGTAGTTGGAAACGTTGACGTAGGCGCCGGTCAGACGGTGAAAGAGGACCGACTTGCCGACGTTGGGATGGCCAACGAGGAGGATTGCGTTGCTTGGGGTTAGGGAGGTAGTCACGGATGTTTTAGCTTCTAATGTTCCTGGTGCGTCGCGGCCAGTGCGCCTGGCGCCGTACAGGGCCACACTTTACGCCTTTGTGAATCAGCTTTTGATGATATGTGGCAAGTTTTCATGTGATCGGATGGTGGCTGGGCACTGTCACGGTCAACCGGGAAAATGGCCCGAAAATGACCTGCCCGGCTTCGACTCATCGTAAGTGCTTGCTGTGACCGGGATTCATTTGGTCGGCGAGCGGCGCAGCAGTTCACCGCGAATGGCGATCAGCAAAATCTTGGCACGCGCCATGTTGTCGGCGCCTAGGCGTAGCATGATTTTCTGCCCGGCGGAACGCTTCTCGAGTGCCGGATCGGCAAATTTGTAGAGTACTTTCGGCTGCACCACAGCAAGCGGCGGCACGATTGCCGGCGTCGCCAGCAGGTTGTCGATGGCATCGACGAGGCGGTCGTTGAAATGTCTGCCGGGATAGCCGAGTTCGCGGTAGGCCTGCTGGAATACGGGGTAGAGGCTGACATAAAGGTCGACCAGGCGCTGCTTGTCGACTGCCGCCAGCACGTTCAGATAACGCAGGTAACGCTGGTCATTGGCCGGGTCGACGGTCATTGTGCCAGCGTGACGTTCAACCATAAACGGCCCGCTAACGGGCTTGATCGGCATCATTTTGGCCTGTGCTTCCTCGCGCGGCAGATTGTCGATGGTCGCGACAAAGCGGTGAATCATCCGGTCGGGGTAGAAATAGGCCAGCGCTTCCGGACCGACCAGTTGCCGCAAGCCGTCACGATAGGCGGTGTCGTCGTCGAGATTGATAGGTGGCGCGGGTTCGGCTGGAGGGGTTGCCGCGATGATCGGATAGCGTTCGACTTCGGGATCCGGCGCTGGTGGTGCTGGTTCCGCGGCCGGACCCAGCGTCTGCGCGACAACCGTCGGTTCGGGGGCTTGCTGGTCCGGCATCAATAAATAGTAGATGAGGCCCACGACGATAGCGATCAAGGCCAGCGGCAACAGACTACTTTTTCCCATTGAATCAAACCTTTCAAATGCCCGGTACGGCGAATTGGTGCGTCAATAACGACTACGCGTCGCTCCACGTTTTGGAAAGCCTCACCAGAAGAAGAAGACCAAAGTCCAGACGGTGGCCATCAGGCCGACCGGCAGCAACATCGCAACGCCAGCCAGTAGTTTTCGGCCATTTTTTGCCGTCGACCGTGACGTTAGCTGAAATGCCAGCCACAGGCTGCCGAAACACCCGGCGCCAAGCAGCGCGATGCGCAATCCGGGCAGCCAGCCGAGCCACAGGTGTTCGGCCTTGAGGTGGGTGACGGTCAGCATCGACAGCCCGAGGATGACGCTGGCCGCAGCGAGCGGCGTCAGCGCCAGCGCGAAGCGTTGCCAGGTGAGGGCTTCGTCCTTGAGCAGGCGGGCGGCGAGTAGCGGCCCGATCAGCAGCAGGCTGCCGAGCACGAAGCCGCCGCCGAGCAGGTAGGCGAGGACTAGCGCGCCGTCGAGCCAGGTGAACAGGTCGCCGGCATCCGGGTAGTGGGTCAGCAGCCACCACGGTGCGTTGTTGTCGAGCAGCGCGAAATGGTTGTGCTCGACCAGCCAGTCGGCGAGCGCCATCTTGGCGCTGCGCAGCCACGGGCTGAGGGTCCACTGGAAGGCGGCGGTGGCGACACCGAGGACGCCGTAGATCAGCGTCAGTGCATCCGGCGTGCGGGCTGGCGCGTCGAGGTCGAGCACTTCGGCGAACGGCGAGCGGGCGCTGTAGGTGACAGCATCGCGCTGGCCGGCGCAGCGCCCGCAGGAATGGCATTCAGAGGCGCTGGTCATGCGTCGGATGTCGAGCAGCGGTGCGCAATTGACCGGTTCGACTTCTCCGCTATAACGATCCCAGGCGGCGCGGTCGACCTTGTAATGCAACGGAGCGATCTTGGCCAGTACGGCGAAGACGCCGGAAGCAGGGCACAGGTAGCGGCACCAGATGCGTTTTTCGCGGCCGTAGAGCAGGCCGATGCCGAGTGCGGCGACGGTCGAGCCGCCAAGGACCAGCAGCGCTGCCTGCGGATATTCATAAACGCTGACCAGTTGGCCGTAGACGGTGGTGGCGACGAAGGCGACGAAGGGCCAGCCGGTCCACTTGAGCCAGCGCGGCAGCGCCTTGCCGCGCCCGTACTGACTGACCCATTCGGACAGCGCACCCTCCGGGCAGAACAGGCCGCACCAGACGCGGCCCATGGTCACCGTGGCGATCATGACCCCTGGCCACCACAGACCCCAGAAGGCGAATTGCGCGAAGAGGCGCAGGTTGTTCCAGATATGGGCATCTTCCGGCGGCAGCGGCAGGAAGGCGGGGATGATGACCATCGCCGCATAAACGACGACGATCAGCCATTGCACGGCGATGATCGTGCGCCGGTTGCGGCGCAGGAAAAGGCCGATCCGGGCGATCCGGCCAGCCTGTTTTCGCTCGACCCGCGGCTGGAAGTGGAGAACGTGTTCAGTCACGTGATATTTTCCAATAGGCTAGGGCGACGACGCTCCAGTAGGCGAGGTAGGCGAGCAGCGTGCTCAGCGCCGGTCGGGCGCGATAGCCGGAGAAGTCGGCCAACAGCTTGCCGCCTTTGGTCGTGTCGGCGATCAGCCGCGAGGTATCCCAGACCGGATCGACCAGCGCCGGCAGCCAGCCGCTGCCGATCATCCGGTCCACCGCCATGACCAGCAGCGCCGAGGCGAGGATCAGCAAGAGAATCGACGACAGGCGCAGCAGCAGGCCGATATTGAGCCGAGCCAGACTTTTGGCAGCCAGCCAGGCGGTCGCCGCGGCGCCGGCGATGCCGCCCAGCGCGCCGAGCAACACGGCGCCGAGTGAACTCTCCTGCGACATGCCGTAGAGGAAGATCACCGTTTCCGCCCCTTCGCGGGCCACCGCCAGCGCGGCGACGACGGCGACGCCGACGAAGCCCGAACGCTGCGCGGCGGCCGAAAGGTCGGCGTGCAGACGTGCCTTCATGTGGCGGCCGTTCTTCTTCATCCACAGTACCATCTGGGTAATCAGCCCGGAAGCGATGAACAGCGTGGCGATCTGGAAAACTTCGAGCGCGTTGCCGGTCAACTCGTCCTGAACGCTCAGCAATGCCCAGCCGAGCAACACGGCCAGCCCGACACCGGCGGCGAGGCCGATGAACAGCGCCCGCCGGCCGCGCCCGGTAGCGTCGTTGCCCTTCAGCCAGGCGTAGAGAATGCCGGCGATCAGGAAGGCTTCGAGGCTTTCGCGCCAGACTACGAAAAGGGCGTTACCCATGCTGCGCTCCGCTTATTTGGCGATGATCCGGCCCTGGCCGGTGGCCGGGTGGAAATCGTCGAAGAACTTGTAGGTGCCCGCTTTCATCGGGTGAAAAATCAGGTTGCGGGTGACGCCGGGCGCCATCACCAGTTCCTTGCGCAATTCCAGGCTCTCGAATTCCGCAGCCCCCGGCCCCTCGTTCGTCACCTCCAGCCGGAAACGCATATTGGCAGGAACCTCCAGCGTTTCAGGGATGAGGCGGCCGTCCTTCATCAACAGCTTGATGGTCGGCATGTCGTCGGCGAATGCCGGCCCTGCACTTCCTACGGCCGCGGTCGACGCCAGAAAAAGGCCGAAAACTGCGGAAAGGAGAGCGTGCTTCATGAATGCCTCAATAGACGATGTTGGCGCGCAAGCCGAACACGTAGGCCGACTTGGCGTCCGGGTTGGCGCCGCCCTGGGTCAGCCACTGGAAGTCCGGGCTGAGTTCGAACTGTGGCGAAATGTGGTAGCGATAATAGATTTCGGCCACCGTCTCGGCGCCGCTCGGGATGAACGCGAAGTCCGCGATGCCGTCGCCGTTGATGTCGATTTCGGCGCTGGTACTCTTGTAGCCACTGCCCGCCTGCA
Organism: Candidatus Dechloromonas phosphoritropha; assembly: GCA_016722705.1. NCBI lineage: Bacteria > Pseudomonadati > Pseudomonadota > Betaproteobacteria > Rhodocyclales > Azonexaceae > Dechloromonas > Candidatus Dechloromonas phosphoritropha. The sequence continues at coordinate 2,788,239 of JADKGN010000004.1, forward strand.
GCCAGCCACCGGCGATGCCGAGCGTGTCGGCAGCACGGCCCCAGTAACTACCGTTGAACTCGGCGCCCAGCGTAACGGCCTGATTGAACGGCGCTTCCCCCTGTACCAGCTTCCCGTAGCGACCGAACAGCGTGATGCCGTCGTCGATGCGCTGGTCGACGGAGATGCCGATGCCCGAGTGTCTTGCCGTCGTGCCGTTGTAATCAAACGCCTCGGCGCGCGTCCAGCCATAAGCGCGATAGTGGCCGGTCAAGCCGCCGAACAGATTGAGTTGTGTTTCCGCCTGCGCCATGTAGAGCGGCGAATTGAAGCTCTTCTGGTAGTTGGAACCATATTCGCCGGCCCCGAAGGCGCCGACCGAGAGCCGCCACGGTTGCGTCTTGTCGCTCTCGTTGGCGTAGGCGACGATGAATCCCGGCTGGAAGCCGTTGGCATCGACCCCGGCTTCGCCGCCGGCATCGAGCAGCGGGTTGTGCACGAATGCCGAATTCAGGAACTGCTTCGCTTCGTCGCTAGCCGCGACGTTCTGGTCGAAGAATCCGAAGATATCCATCTTGCCGAAAGTGATCTCCAGCTTTTCCCGCGAATCGGGCTTGAAGCCGCCGAAGGGCAGGGGAATGGCGGCCTGATACCAGGCCTGCCCGAGAATCACCACCGAGTCGTCCGGGTTGGCGCCGCTGGCGCGGAAGGCCAGGGCATTGGGCGCGCTGGCGAAGTACCCGAGGCGGGCGAAGGCAGTGTTGAGGCCTTGTCCCTGACCGATGCGAAAACCGCCGAACAGCTTGTGCTCGATGTCGCCGATTGGCTCTAGCGGTAATTCGACGCTAACGTCGACCCGATAATTGAGCTGGGTGCTGGCATCTGCGGTGCCTGAAGGCAGGCCGCTGGCACCCTGGACGACAGTGGCGAGGGCGGCGGTTGCCTTGATCCCTTCGAGCGACTCGGTGACCTTGATTGGTTTTTTCATCGCCAGAACGTCGTTCTCGGTGGCCTTTAGGCGCGTGGTCAGTTCCGGTTCGTTTTCGGAGATCCGGTCGTTGTCGAGGCTTTTGGCGACCTGTTCGCTTTCAGCCTTGAGCATCTTCACTTCCTTCTCCAGTTCGGCGTTGCGCGCTTCCAGTTTTTCCAGGCGGGCGGCCAGTTTTTCCAGTGTCGCGCTGTCGCTGGCAGCGAACGCGGGCATGGTCAGGCCCGCCGCGACCAGCGCGGCGGTCAAATTGGCAAGGCGCATGATCAGTAACCGCCTTTTTTGCCGATCCCGACATAGGTAAATTCGTACTCGACTTCGAAAGGCTTGAACCACGGACGGACGCCAGTAGCGCGGTCGGTATGGCGGCCGAAATGGGCGTGCGGGTTGGCCGACGGCGGCTGTATGCTGTATTTCACCTTGTACTTGCCGGGGCCGGCCAGCTTGATGTTGTCGCCGTAATGTGGACCATCGTTGGCGACCATTGGCATGAAATCGCCGGACGCCTTGTAGTCGCCACCGATCTTCGAGACTTCGTATTTGATGACAAGGTAGGGAACCCAGGCGCCTTCCGGGAAACCGTTCGGGTTGTTGGCCAGCGCGTGGATGTCGGCCTCGATGTGGATGTCCGATTCGGAGACCTTCCTCATTATGCCGTCCGGTTCCATCTCGACGGCCTGCAGATAGACGGCGGCGATTTCCATCCCAGCCTTTTGTTGGGGTACGCCAATCGGGTATTCGAGGGCGAATGCCGGGGTGGCGAGGGTTGCGGAAAGGGCCAGCAGCGCGGCGAGTTTTTTGGTGTTGAACAAGGCGAGACTCCAGAATGATTGTGGCTGGCTTGCCCGGGAGGCTGGCTGGCTGTGGAATGGAAAAACGAGTGGCGGGGCCATTATTTGGTCAGGATCAGTTTGTTTTCGCGGGTGACGCGCAAGATGTAAATTTGGCCGGCATGTTCGATCTCCAGCATGCTTGCGCCACGCAATAGTTCCGCGCTGGAGGCATGCGGTCTTGTCGCTTTGGAAGCGGGGGTACGACGCGGCTCGGCAGATTTGATCGTGGCGTTCATACTGCTACTAATGCGAATGAGAATGGATCGCATTAAACAATTAATGCGAGCAGTTGTCAATTAGAAATTGTGTTGGTCTTTCAATCCTCGACCGTCAGCGAGGCATTGCTGTCAATCAGTCGGGAAAGACCTGATACACCGGCCGATTTCATGTAAATGCAGCGCTTTCCGCTGCGCTTGCATTGTTCCTTCACGCGCCAATAGGCGTTGTGGCTGATGCAGCCGGCCTGGCAGATGACCAGATCGGCCGCGGCGAGTGCCGAGTCGATGCGGTGCAGGCTTTCTTCAAGTCCGCCATCGTGATGCAGGAAGCGGCCGCCCCGGTTTTCGATGAGCTGCCGGTAGGCATCGACGGCGCCAGTGCGGCCCCCGACACAAAGAACGCACTTGCCGTCAAGCATTGATGGAGGCTTGCGGTCAACCTCGGAAAGCAGGCAGTTTTCGTCTGTGGCAGTCAGTTGCTTAAGGGCGACATTGGCATGCGTCAGTAGTCGCCGCAGATTCAATACTTCGTCTTCCAGCGTTTTCGAATGAACACTCAGTGCATTGGCTCTGTCCTCGGCGTCACTTGCCCGGCGGGCGAGAGTTTTCTGATCTCGAAGACTGGCCAGGGCCTGGCGCAGACTGCCGATTTCGCTGGCGAGTCGCTCGCCCTGGGCGTCTTTTCCGGCCAGTTCGGCGCGGAGTTCGGCGACACGCTGGCCAAGTGCCTGCGTTTCCCGTGATTTTTCATTGCGCAGGGATTCGTTCGCACGCCGTGCCGCAGCGAGTTCCTGGCGCAATTGCTCATTGTCGGCGCGCAGTGCTTGCAGAGCATGCAAATCGGCACGCATACCCGAGCCAATTTGATGCTGGATCATATGGATATCGCCGTATATTTCCTGCTCGAGTTGGGCGTCGCAGGCGGGATGTGTCCAACTGGCCCAGAGCGCAGCAGGAATTTCGCAGCCGCTGCTAGTTGCTTGCAACCAGAGCGCCCGCAGTGCGTTTCCATCCCGGGCGGCTGAAAAGCGCCGGATGGTCAACTGAAAGCGCTTCTCCAATGCCTTGTGCAACAACTCGGCGAGCTGGCTGCGTTCGTCGCAGGCACTGACGGCTGTCGTGTGCAGCGTGTAATCGCTGGTCCCGCGCGGAAAATTCATCACTTTGGAAATCAGTGCCCGCAGGTCTTCGGTGCTGAAACAGACACCGATAATCGGGCAGTGGGCCTTGGTGCTGATTTCCCATAGTTTGCGCCGCCGCGATCCCTGAATTTCAGATGCCAGTTGAGGGCATGACGTCATTCGAGACAATTCCGGAGGTTTCGGCGCAGTGGCCAGGGCGGTGGTAGCGAAGCGAAACGGTGGCTCGGACACTCAACGCTCCTGCCGATATTCGCCCTGAATCAGGCGATTGCTGGCCCGTTCGCACAGCGCGCGGGTTTCGTTATCAAGAGCCGGCGAATCGCACAGGCGATCGAGGATGCGGGCTGCGTTGAGTGCGGAGTGTGGGCAGCCGCTTTCGTCGTGGATCAGGATCAGGCTGAGGGCGCCGGCCCAGAGTTCGGATGTCGACATCATCAGCGCGCGACAGCGACCAGGAGGCACCAGAGCAGGGTGCCGGCGATGGAGACATTGAATACCAGTGAGCGCATGGTCATTCCTTTAGTTGAGAATGATTCGCATCTTAGAGCTGGTTTGATGTTTTGTAAATAGGAAACATTCGCATTTGAACAATTGTCGCTGACAGTTGTTCGCATAGCCGGGAGATGAAATGTTGTCTGCTCGAGTTCCTTGTCGCTCACGCGGGCGACAAGCGATCTTCGCCGGGAGACCGGAAAGCCGATTCCCGGGTGATCAGGCGCCCTTGAGGAGCCTCATGGTGTGGCACGGCATCGGAATCCCGGCAAGGGGAAGCGTCGGTGGTGAATGACGGTCTGGTATTGAGGATGCGCGGCGCTGATTCGGTTGAGCAGTCAACCGACAGCAGCAGCGCAGTCTGGTCATGAAGGTGGACCTGTCCTGATCACCACGGACTTCTGAAACAGTTCGGCTGATCCGCCCCGGCTTACGAGAACTTTTTCCGGTGCGCCTGCACGGCCTGTGTGCGAGCCAGCAGCAGCCTCTGCCTGACCGTATCCGGGAGGTCGCCGTCGCCGGCGCTCCGTTGATCAGCCGCCCTGGCCATCACGAGCGCCTCGACCGCCTTCATGCGGGCAATGTACAACCGGAGTTTCACGGTCTCCGGGATGGGCAGAATGGCGTCCTCGTCGTCTTGGTCGGACACCTTGGCCACCCTCGGGCGGCTGAAGGAGCGGTGGAGATCGAGGTCCTCGGCACCGTAGTCGACGTCGCTGTCGTCCACCAGGGTGTACGGCACGGGCGTGCCGACTATTGGTCTTGTCGCCAGCAACGCGACTTGGCGACGTTCCGTACGGGAGAGCATCGATTTCTCGATCCTCCTGGCTGTGGCTCCCTTCGACTGTTTGGCCGGTCGCATATAGGCGACGCGCTCCACGCCGACTCGCAATTCGGTCACGCGGACAGGCATCGGGACCGGGGTCACCGTAACCGCCTGATCCGCGACCGCGACGTCCGCCGCCAGAGCCTCGGCGGCCGCCGGCTCGGCAGCATTGACAACCAAAGAAGTTAGCGCGGTCAGAGCCGCGACCATCAACCAACGCACTGCGAATTCTCCAATATGATCGAATCTGGAGTGAACTAACGCATGGATCTCGTTTTGGTTGTCAGACAACTCAAAAATTTTGTGATTTGTGTGCGGAGCTAATGCACGCCGGCTACTGCCGCTGTTTGCCGCGGCTTGCGCTGGACGCGCCGGGCGGCGCGGGCGTCCATCCAGTTCTTCCAGGCAATCATGCAGCCGAGCAGGATGAAGGCGCCCGGGGGCAGCATCGCCAGCAGGAAGCCAGGATAGCTCTCGGGCAGCAACTGGATCGGCTGCAGGTCGGGGAAGACCATGTCGACGCCGCTGAACAGCGTGCCGCCGCCCAGTAGTTCGCGCATGGCGCCGAGCAGGGCCAAAGTCCACAACATGCCGACACCCATGAAGACACCGTCGAGCGTCGATTGCAGCGGTGGGTTCTTGGCGGCGAAGGCCTCGACGCGCGCCAGCACGATGCAGTTGGTGACGATCAGCGGGATGAAGATGCCGAGCACCAGATAAAGTTCGTGCAAATTGGCGTTGAACATCAGGTCGACGACGGTGACCAGCGCGGCGATGATCAGAATGAAGACCGGGATGCGGATCTCGTGCGGGATGAAGTTGCGCAGCGAGGCGACGGCCACGTTGGCGACGGCCATGACGATGATCGTCGCCAGCGACAGCATGATACCGTTGACCGCGTTGGTGGTCACCGCCAGCAGTGGACAGAGGCCGAGAATCTGGACAATCGACGAGTTCTGCTTCCAGATGCCGTTGCCGGCGATATTCCTCAGTTCTTCACGAGTGATCATGGCTTGCCTCCAGTTTCGGCGAGCAGCCTGTCGCGTTGCAGGTCGGCCCATTTGACAGCTTTGTGCACCGCCTTGACGACGGCGCGCGGGGTGACCGTGGCGCCGGCGTAGTAATCGAAACGGCCGTGGTCCTTCTTGACCCGCCAGCCGGGGTCGCTGACGGTGGCCAGCGACAGTCCGGCGAACTGGCCTATCCACGGCGCGACCTTGTTCTTGTCCTTCTTCGGGTCGACATAATCGCCGAGGCCCGGCGTCTCCTTGTGCTGGGTGACGCGCACGCCGGCGACCGTGCCGTCGGCGCGCAGGGCGATCAGCAGCCTGATCTTGCCGGCGTAGCCATCGGGGGCGACCGCCTCGAACACCAGCGCCACCGGCTGGCCGTCCATTCGTGCCCGATACAGCGTCGTCGGCTCGTCGAGGCCGAGCTCGGGCGTCGGTGGCAGGGTCAGCGTGTCGCTGAGCAGGGCGTTGTCATATTCCGAGCGCGGCAGCACTTCGTCGACCAGCTTCATCTTTTCCTCGGCGGCCGAGGCTTCGATCGCCGGCTTTGTCCACAGGTAGGCGGCCGACAGCAGGCCGGTGAACAGGATGACGAAAACGAAAAGAATGGCGGCCGTGCGCAGCGCCATGCCTGGGGCGGAGATATCCTTCTTGCCGGCGGTCATGACTTGTCCTTGAGGCCGAAGATCGGCGGCTGGCAGAGCAGGTCGATCAGTGGCGCGCCAAGGTTCATCAACAGCACGGCGAAGGCGACGCCATCCGGGTAACCGCCGAAAACGCGGATGATGTAGGTGAGCAGCCCGGCGCCGGCGCCAAAGATCAGCTTGCCGCGCGGCGTTGCGCACCCGGAAACGGGATCGGTGGCGATGAAGAAGGCACCGAGCATGGCGCCGCCCGAGAACATGTGGAACAGCGGGCTGGCAAACTGCGCCGGGTTGGCCAGCCAGAGCGCGCCGGAGACTGCCGTCAGACCGCCGACGAAGGCGAGGGGGATGTGCCAGGTGATGATCCGGCGCTGCCACAGCCAGAGACCGCCGAGCAGGTAGCCGCCGGCCACCCATTCCCAGCCGCGCCCGGCGAAGTTGCCGAAAATGTCTTGGTTGGCCAGCAGTTGGCCGACGTTGACATGGGCATCGTCGAGCTTGAGTGCGGTCTTCAGCGCATCGAGCGGCGTCGCGCCGGTCAGCGCGTCTACGCGTGGCGCCAGGCCGAGGATGACGTCGACCTGCTCCCTGAAGCTCAGTTGCAGCCCGGCGCTCGGCCACTGCGACATCAGTGCCGGGAAGGAAACGATGCAGACGGCGAAGGCGATCATCGCCGGGTTGAAAGGGTTCTGGCCAAGGCCGCCGTAGAGGTGCTTGGCGACGACGATGGCGAATACCGTGCCGAGCGCCACCAGCCACCACGGCGCGAGCGGCGGAAAAGCCAGGGCGATCAGCCAGGCGGTGACGATCGCCGAACCATCGGAAAGGAACATCTCCAGTGGCTTGCCGCGCGCTCTCAGCATAAGTGCTTCGGCGAGCAGCGCCGCCAGCGACGCAATGACCAGTTGCGCCAGGATCGCCGGGCCGATCAGCCACACATAGGCGGCGATACCGGGCAGCAACGCGATGCAGACCTGGGTCATCACCCGGCTGACGCTGATATCCTTGAGCAGGAATGGGGCGGGGGCGAACATTACACGGGTTTCCCGCTGGCGGGCGTGGCAGCCGGCTCGGCGTCAATCAGGTGAGCGGCGGCGCGGCGGGCCTCGATCTCTGCCGCGACCTTTCCCTGTTCGGGGCTGAGATTGTCGGTGTTCTTTGGCCGGGCGGCTTCGCGTTGTGCCCTGGCACGCTCCATCGCGGCCTGGATGATAGCCATTTTTGCCTCTTTTTCGGCGTCGACCGGGGCAGGCGCGGCTTGCGGCGCGGGTTCGCCAGTTCCGCCCGACGCGGCTGGCGCGGTGTCGGCTACGACCGCCGCCGCGGCAGCATCGGCGGCCTTCCTGGCGGCCTGCGCGGCGGCCGCCTTGGCCAGCTTCTCGGCCTTTTCCGCTTTTTCGCGCTCGTCGCGCAATTGCTTGAATTCGAAGCGCGCCTTGGCACCCTCGGAGGCATTCTTTTCACGTTCGCGCGCCCAGATCTCGCTCTTGGCAAAGCGGAAATACTGGACCAGCGGGATGCGCGACGGGCAGACGTAGGAGCAGCAGCCGCATTCGATGCAGTCGAAGATGTGGTACTCCTGCGTCTTGCCGAAATTTTTCGCGCGGGAAAACCAGTACATCTCGAACGGCTGCAGTTCGTGCGGACAGGCCTCGGCACAGGCGCCGCAGCGGATGCACGGCATTTCCGGCGCCTTGGGTGGGAACAGGCGCTCGGTGTGGGCGATCAGGCAATTGGTCGCCTTGACCACCGGGGCATGCTTGTCGGGGACAAGAAAGCCCATCATCGGCCCGCCCATGATGATGCCGTCGGTGTCCGGATACGGCTGGGCCAGATCGAGCAATTCGTTCATCGGCGTACCGAACAGGACTTCATAGTTGCGTGGTGCGTGGACGTTGCCGCTGACCGTGACGATGCGCGAGACCACAGGTTCGCCATGAGCGATGGCGCGCCAGGCGGTGTAGGCGGTGGCGACGTTGAAGCACTGGACCCCGAGATCAGTCGAGCGTTTGGAGGCCGGCACTTCCTTGCCAGTCAGCGAGCGGATCAACTGCTTGGCGCCGCCGGCCGGGTAGCACGTCGGCACCTGGACGACGAGGAACGGCTCGTTTAGCGCGTCGACCGCGGCGCGCATCGCGGCGGCGGCTTCCGGCTTGTTGTCCTCGATACCGATCAGGACTTTTTTCGGCTGCAGCAGGTCGCGGAAGATGCCGCTGCCGCGCACGATTTCCTCGGCGCGTTCGCGCATCAGCAGGTCGTCGCAGGTGATGAAGGGCTCGCACTCGGCGCCGTTGATGACCAACTCCTCCATCGGCACCGTTTTTGCCGGCGTCAGCTTGCCGTGAGTCGGGAAGACCGCGCCGCCGAGGCCAACGACACCGGCCTGGCGCAAGTGCTCGCGCACCGCTTCCGGGGTCATGGCGGCGTAGTCGAGCGGGCCGTGTTCGATCCATTCTTCTTTGCCGTCGGGTTCGATAACGACGCACAAAGCATCGAGGCCGGAGGGGTGCGGCTGGACGTGCATTGCCACTTCGGTCACGGTGCCCGAGGTCGGCGCATGAACGGCGGCCGAGATCCAGCCGTCGGCTTCACCGATCAACTGGCCTTTGAGCACCTTGTCGCCAGCCCCGACGACCGGGCGCGGCATGCCGCCGATGCTCTGGTGCAGCGGCACGACGAGGCGCGACGGCAATGGCGCCAGGGCTATTGGCAGGCCGGTCGATTGTGTCTTGTTGGTTGGCGGCTTGACGCCGCCCTTGAACTTGAACAGGTTCATCAACATCAGGCGGCCTCTTGCAGCGGCGGGCGCTTGCCCGATGCAGGCTTGATTTCGATGACCGGGTATTTCCATTTCCAGTTGTCGATGTTCTCGCCGATCGGCTCCATGCGGATGCACTCGACCGGACACGGCGGCAGGCACAGTTCGCAACCGGTGCACAGCGGGCCGATGATGGTGTGCATCTGCTTGGCGGCGCCGACGATGGCATCGACCGGGCAGGCCTGGATGCACAGCGTGCAGCCGATGCAGGTGTTCTCGTCGATGATTGCGACCTGCTTGGGCTTTTCCTCGGCTTCCAGGTCCTTGACCTCGCGGCCGAGCAGGTCGGCCAGCTTCTGCACGCCTTCCATGCCGCCCGGCGGGCACAGGTTGATGTCGGCCTCGCCCTTGGCGATCGCTTCGGCGTAGGGCTTGCAGCCGGGGAAACCGCACTGGCCGCATTGCGTCTGCGGCAATATGCCCTCGATCTTCTCGACCAGCGGGTTGCCCTCGACCTTGAACTTGATCGACGCGAAGCCGAGCGCGGCGCCGAGCACGACGGCGCCGAGGGCCATGATGGCGATGGCGAGCGCGATTTCCATTACTGGTACCGGTCCAGACCGGCGAAGCCCATGAAGGCCAGCGCCATCAGGCCGGCGGTGACCATGGCGATGGCGACGCCGCGGAAATGCACCGGCACGTCGGCGCCTTCGATGCGTTCGCGGATGCCGGAAAAGAGGATCAGCACCAGCGAGAAGCCGACCGCGCTACCGGCGCCGAAGAGCAGCGATTCAACGAAATTATGGCCGTTGGCGATGTTGAGCAGCGGCACGCCAAGCACCGCGCAATTGGTCGTGATCAGCGGCAGGTAGATGCCCAGCGTCTGCTGCAGCATCGGCGACGTTTTGGCGATGACCATTTCGGTGAGCTGGACGATGGCGGCGATGGTGACGATGAAGGACAGGGTGCGCAGATACTCGAGCCCGAAGGGCAGGAGCAGGTAATGGTCGATGATGTAGCTGGCCCCGGTCGCCATGGTCAGCACGAAAGTCGTGGCGGCGCCCATGCCGTAAGCAGTCTCCAGTTTCTTGGAAACGCCCATGAAGGGGCAAAGACCGAGAATTTTCACCAGCACGACGTTGTTGACCAGCACCGCGCCGACGAGGATGAAAAGGTAGTGGCTCATGAGTTGGGGGGGAGTTGAGGCTCGTATTATCCGATTTTGCCGCAGTGCGAACAACCGCAATGAAAATAAGGGTTTAGCCCCGTTTCTTCAGCACATTGGCGAGCGTTTCAGCCACTTCGCCGACCAGATCCGGGCCGCGATAGATGAAACCGCTGTAGAACTGCACCAGGCTCGCTCCGGCGCGGACCTTTTTGGCCGCATCGGCGCCGCTCATGATGCCGCCGACGCCGATGATCGGCAGTTCGCCGCCGAGCGCGGTCGCCAGCTTTTTCAGGACATCGGTGGATTTGCGGAAAACCGGCGCCCCGGACAGCCCACCGGTTTCGTTGGCGTTGGGCAGCCCCGCGACGCCCGCGCGCGACACCGTGGTGTTGGTGGCGATGACGCCATCCATGCGGTGGCGGCGCAGGGCGACGGCAATCGCCGTGATCTGCGCGTCGTCGAGGTCAGGCGCGATTTTGAGCGCCATCGGCACGTAATGCCCGTGCTTGTCGGCAAGCTGCTTCTGACGCGCCTTGAGTTGCGAGAGCAAGTCTTCGAGCGCGTCGTCGTTTTGCAGTTCGCGCAGGTTCTTGGTGTTGGGCGACGAAATATTGACCGCGATGTAGCTGGCGTCGTTGTAGACCTTGTTCAGGCAGATCAGGTAATCGTCGACGGCATGCTCGATCGGCGTCGTCGCGTTCTTGCCGATATTGATGCCGAGGATGCCACCTTTTTTCGGAAATTCAGCCGCCCGGATATTTTCCAGAAGTTTGTCGACGCCGGCGTTGTTGAAACCCATGCGGTTGATGATGCCCTGCGCTTCCAGGATGCGGAACAGGCGCGGCTTCGGGTTGCCGTCCTGCGGGCGCGGCGTGATGGTGCCGATTTCCAGAAAGCCGAAACCGAGGCCGGCCAGGCCGTCGATATGGTCGCCATTCTTGTCCAGTCCGGCGGCGAGTCCGACCGGATTCGGGAATTTCAGGCCCATGACCTCGACCGGGCAGGGCGTTACCGGCTTGGCGAGACAGCCGGCGAGGCCGGTGGCACCGAGAAAGGCGATACCGTGCATGCCGATGCCGTGGGCGGTCTCGGCGTCGAGGGCGAAGAAGAACTTGCGGATGAGTGGATAGAGCATGGTGCGGCGATTTTACCGCAATGCAGCAATTTTTCAGTGGCCGCTATCTCCTGGCATCGACCGGTGGCAACAATCTGTAACAGCTTGAATGGATCAAGGAGCGCTAAACTATGTGCCCATGACAAAGCCGTTACTCCCGATCGTCGCCGTCGCACTCTGCCTGGCCCTGCCGGCCGGCGCGGCGGGCTTGAGCGATCCGTTTGGTACCGACGCCTTGACGCCGCCGCGGCCGTCACCGCAGTCGGCCGGGCGCAGCGCCGATGTGCCGTGCTCTCGCGAGCTGCCGGCGGCGGCGCTGACAGCGATCGATGCGGTCGACCTGGCGCTCTGCAACAATCCGCAGACCCGCGAGGTATGGGCCGCGGCGCGTTATCAGGCGGCGCAGGTCGGGGTCGCCGAGGCCGCCTGGCTGCCGAATCTCGATGGCCGGCTGGGCGCCAGCCGCCTGTGGAGCCAACAGCGCAACTACAACTCGAGCAGCGCTGCGCTGACACTGTCCTGGCTGGTTTTCGATTCCGGGGCGCGCTCGGCGACTGGCGAGAGTGCCCGGCAATTGCTCGAAGCTGCCGCCGCGACTCAGGATTCCACTGTCCAGTCGCTATTCCTATCTGCTTTGCAGAGCTTCTACACGGCGCAGGCGACGCAGGCTGCCGTGGTCTCGACCGCTGAAGCAGAGCGCGCGGCGCGCGAAGGATTCAACGCTGCCGAAGCGCGCTACAAGGTCGGTGTCGCGACCCCGAGCGACCGCCTGCTGGCACAGACGGCTCTGTCGCAGGCGACGCTGAACCGCATACGGGCCGAGGGCGAGGCGCGCAACGCCCTCGGTACGCTGGCCAATGCGCTCGGCTTCACGGCCGGGCAGAAGCTGACGCTGACCCCGCCACCCGCCACGCTCCCGGATGCTGCCTTCACGCAGGAGGTCGCGGCGCTGATCGCCGAAGCCGAGGTGCGGCGGCCCGATCTCAAGGCCGCCGAAGCCCAGGTCAGGGCCGCCGAGGCCGGTGTCGATCTGGCCCGCGCGCAGGGGAGGCCGACGGTCAGTATATCGACGGGGCAGACGTGGGCCGAGGTTGACCGCATCGCGACGAATGGCGGAATCATCGGTGTCACGGTCGACCTGCCGATTTTCTCCGGTTTCGACACGACCTACCGGGTACGTGCCGCCGAGGCGCAGGTCGATGCCCGGACGGCGCAGCTCGACCGCCTGAAAAATCAGGTGGCGCTTGATGTCTGGCGCGCCTACCAGAGCCTGACGACGGCCACCCAGAGCCTCATGACGACGCTCGATCTGGTGGCCAGCGCCGAGCAGTCGGAGCGCGTCGCGCTCGGCCGCTACAAGGCCGGTGTCGGCACCGTTCTCGATTTGCTGGTTGCTCAGAGCGCGCTGGCCAGCGCCCGCCTGCAACGAATCCAGGCGGCGCTTGACTGGTTCGTATTCCGCGCCACGCTGGCGCAGGCGGTCGGCGCCCTCGATTACACGCTGCTGCAACCGGCGGAAGGAAGATGATGAAACACATCGGCAAGATTCTCCTCGGCGTGACGGTGGTGGCCGGCCTGGCCGGTGGCGTCTGGTACGCCAATCAGCGCGCGGCGATGAACCCCGAGCAGCGTTACAAGCTGGTGGCGGTCGAAAAAGGCAACGTGACGCAGACGGTGTCGGCCAACGGCACGCTCAACCCGCTGGTCCTGGTTAACGTCGGCACCCAGGTGTCGGGGACGGTCAAGAAACTTTATGTCGATTTCAACGACAAGGTGGCGTCCGGGCAGAAACTGCTTGAACTGGATCAGTCCCTGCTGCAGACCATCGTGCGCCAGAGCGCGGCCAACGTGGTTAACCAGCAGGCGGCGCTCGATCTGGCCAAGGCCAACGAAGCGCGGATGAAAGCCCTCCTGGACAAGGAGTACGTGTCGCGCCAAGATTATGATCTGGCCCTGCAAGGCCTCAAATCGGCGCAGGCGCAACTGTCACAGGCCAAGGCGGCGGCTGACAAGGATCAGGTCAACCTGAGCTATTCAATCATTACCTCGCCGGTGTCGGGCGTCGTCGTCGCGCGTCTGGTTGACATTGGCCAGACGGTAGCGGCCAGCTTCCAGACGCCGGTGCTGATCCAGATCGCCCAGGATCTGTCCAAGATGGCCATCGACACCAGTTTTGCCGAGGCCGATATCGGCAACATCAAGGAAGGCCTGCCGGTACGCTTCACCGTCGACGCCTTTCCCAATCGCAATTTCCAGGGCGAGGTACAGCAGATACGCCTCAATCCGACCAACCAGCAGAACGTCGTCACCTACAACGTGCGGATCCGGGTCGATAACCCCGACCTGACCTTGCTGCCGGGCATGACGGCCTACGTCAATATCGGCGTGCAGATACGCGAGGACGTGTTGCTGGTGCCCAACGCCGCGCTGCGTTTCAAGCCGGCCGACGCCGCCGAGAAGAAGGCAGAAAACGGGCAAAATTCGCCGTCGACCGCGACCGTAGGGAGTGCAGGGCCAACCTCCGGTCCCGGACCGGGTATGGGCGGCATGGGTGGAGGCATGGGTGGTATGGGCGGCACGGGAGCGGGCGACAAGAAGGGCAAGAAGCGCGACGGCCAGAGCGGCACGGTCTACGTGCTCGACGGCGGCGAGATCAGGCCGGTCAGCGTGCAGCTTGGCATCACCGACAACCGCAATACCGAGATCGTCAGTGGCGACCTGAAGGCGGGCGACCGCGTTGTCACCGGCGAAAACACCAACGCCGGCAGCAAGCCCTCGAGCGTCGGCATGCGGATGTTTTAGGGCGTGATCACGGTGAGCGCGCCCTTATGACCGAGCCGGTGATCCGCGTGGTCGGGCTGGGCAAGTCCTACGAGACGGCGGCCGGGCTTTTCCCGGCGCTGAAGGGTGTCGACCTGGAAATCCAGCCCGGCGACTTCATCGCCATCATGGGCCCCTCAGGTTCGGGCAAGTCGACCTTCATGAACCTGCTCGGCTGTCTCGATACGCCGACCAGCGGCGACTACTTTCTGGCCGGCAAGAACGTGGCCCACATGGACAAGGATGCGCTGGCGCGCCTGCGCAACCACACGCTCGGTTTCGTCTTCCAGGGTTTCAACCTGCTGCCACGCATGAACCTGCTCGACAATGTTGCGTTGCCGCTGGTCTATGGCGGAACCGGCAAGGACGAACGGCGTGCCGCCGCCCGCGCCGTGCTCGACAAGGTCGGCCTGGCAAAGTACGCTGACTCGCTGCCCAGCCGCATTTCCGGCGGCCAGCAGCAGCGCGTGGCGATTGCCCGGGCGCTGGTCAACCAGCCGCGTCTGATCCTCGCCGACGAGCCGACCGGCAACCTCGACAGCCTTACCAGCGAGGAAATCATGGTGCTCTTCGACGAACTGAACCGCGAGGGGATCACCATCGTTCTCGTCACTCATGAACCGGATATCGCGACGCATGCCAGGCGTCAGGTGCGCTTTCTCGATGGCCATATCGTCAGCGACCACGCAACTTCCAGTCATGATGAGGCCGCGCCGTGCTGAAGGCGATGCTCGGCGAAGCCTGGATGGCGATGGGCGCCAACCGGTTGCGCACGGCGCTGACCATGCTCGGCATGGTGATCGGCGTCGGCGCCGTCGTCATCATGATGGCCATTGGCCAGGGTGCGCAGTACGCCGTGCAGCAGACGATCGGCACCATGGGCGCCAATCTCTACATTGTCCTCTCGGGGTCGTTTACCACAGCAGGTGTGCGCAGCGGCGCGGCCGGGGCACCGACACTTAACGTTGGCGATGCCGAAGCGATTAGCGAACTCGATGGTGTCGCCAATGTGGCGCCGACGCACCAGGGCTCGCGGCAACTCGTCTACGGCTCGCAGAACTGGAACACTTCGGTGGTCGGCACGACGCCTGCCTACCTCGAGGCGCGCGCCTGGACCATCGTCAGCGGCGCCTCCTTCGGCGATTCCGACGTCCGTTCGGCGACCCGCGTCGCACTGGTTGGCAAGACTGTTGTCGAGAATCTGTTCAACGGTGAAAACCCGGTCGGCAAGACCATGCGCATCCAGCAGAACCCGTTCATCGTCATCGGCGTGCTCGGCAGCAAGGGCCAGAGCCTCGACGGTCGCGACCAGGACGATACCGTGATCATTCCGCTCACCACAGCCCAACGCAAGGTGTTCGGTACGCCCTTTCTGGGCTCGGTACGGATGATCATGGTGCAGGCCGAATCGGCCGAGGCGATGCCCAAGGTCGAGGCCGACATGACGGCGCTGTTGCGCCAGCGCCACCGCCTGCGCGAAGGAACACCCAACGACTTCTTCATGCGCAACCTGTCGGCCGCCGCCGAGTCGGAAGCCGAAACCACGCGCACCATGTCCATTCTGCTCGGCGCCATTGCTTCCATCTCGCTGCTGGTCGGCGGCATCGGCATCATGAACATCATGCTCGTCTCGGTCACCGAACGGACGCGCGAAATCGGTATCCGCATGGCTATCGGCGCCCGCCAGAAGGACATCCTGACGCAATTTCTGCTCGAAGCGGTGATGATCTCCTTCGCCGGCTGCCTGCTCGGCCTGGTGCTCGGCCTTGGCATTGCGCTGGCGATCAACGTTTTCACCGGCATGGTCATCGTCATATCCGGCAGCGCCGCGCTGGTTGCCTTTGCCGTCGCCGCCACCGTTGGCATTTTCTTCGGCTGGTACCCGGCGCGCAAGGCGGCGCGCCTCGACCCGATCGAAGCGTTGCGTTACCAATGAGCGCCATGGCGCCGTGCTGCCTGGGGTCAGACTTGACTAGCCGGGGGCATCGGGAGCACACATGAAGCGCGTCGTCCGTCATCTGCTGATCGAAGGCCGGGTCCAGGGCGTCGGTTACCGCTGGTTCATGGTCGATCAGGCACGGCGGCTGGGCCTCGTCGGCTGGGTGCGCAATCTTGGTGACGGGCGCGTCGAAGCGATGGTGGCCGGCGACGAGGCTGCCGTGGATGACCTGATCGCCTGCGCGCATCGCGGCCCGGCTCATGCCCGGGTCGAGCGCGTCGTTGTTACCCCGGGTTCCGGCAGCTTCAACAGTTTCGAGCACCTGCCGGATGCCTGAGCGAAGCGGCATGCGGGGCGCGAAAATTGCCGCGCGGCGGGCCGCAGAAGAGGCTGTAAAAGCAGCAAGGCCCCGCAAATTGGAGTACAGTCGTAGCAACGTCAACTCTCGGACAGCATCTTTTCCGCAATTGACGCAACGGAGGAGACACCATGATCGTGAAACGCCGTACTTGGTTGTACCGCCTTAGAGGCCAGGCGTTCGCCCAGCCTATTTCATTCGACGAGCCGGTTACCGCCACCAAGGCCAGGGAAGAACTCCGTCGCTCGGTCGGCGACCCGCTCGACCTCTGGGGCCGCGACAAGAGCATCGCCCTGCCGCTGCCGGTGCGCGACCGCTAGATTCGCGGCCTGTTATTTTTGGGGCTGTGGCCGGCGAACAAAGCTTCGGTATCGGCACAACGAAATGAACGAATCGTCCTGGCTAACTTGATGCTGGGATTAATTTAACGTCAAACGTTAAACGCATTGAGGTCTGCTGGGCTATTCGGTCTTCGCCTGCGCCAGCTTTTCGATGGCGAAAGCTGCGCGCTGGATGGCCTGAGCTTCGAGGCGCGGGGCCTTCTTCTCTGGCAATAATAGCCAGCGCGAATTCTTGGGGTTGATCACCTGCACCATGTTCGGCGTAATCGGTGCGGCGCGTTCGACGTACCAGCCCGGCAGGGCCAGCACCGCGACGACAGAAAAGTTTTCGCCGGTTGCTTCGCGCAGGTAATTGGCCAGCCAGCGGGCCTGACGGTCGGCCTGCTCGACCGGTTTGGTTTCCGTCCAGCCGGGGAAGGCCAGCGATTTACCGTCGTACTTCACCTTGGGTGCGCCGTTGCCTTCCGGTGGCTTCAGTCGTGATTTGGTTTCCACCGCGAAGACGCCGGCCGGGGTGATGACCACGTGGTCGATGTTGAAACCCTTGGCCTGAACGTCATGGATGATACGGTTGCCACCGGCCAGCGACGCGGCGAGTTCCTGTGCTGTGGCCTGCTCGGCGCGGATGGCCTGCTTGATCTGGCGCTGTCGGGGCATTTCGCGGGCGATCTGTCGCCCGAAATACAAGGCGAGGCCGATCGCGGCAATCAGAGCGGTGGTGTCCACCCAGTCCCAGGGCCTGAACTCCGTGGCAATCCGCCGTGTCGCGATGAGAAGCGCAACCATCAAGCCGGCTAACAGAACGAAGACAAGTTTGTCCATCCGCGCTTCGTAAAGTTTGTCGAACTGCTCCTGCAGGCTATGCCCTGGCAGGTTACGCAAGTCGGTAGTAATCGGATTGCGGCGATCATCCCTGTCCAGTTGCCGGCGCTTCCATACAACCACAGCGACGAGGGCGAACAGTGGCAATAGGCCAATGGTTTCAATAAGGATTTGCAGGATCATCGGCTTGCTCCATAACGGCCGTTGTCGCTCATGCGGGCGCGGCCGAGGGCGACGAGGGTTTCGAGTAGTTGTGGCAGGCGTTTCTTCCACGCTCCCTTGCCGGTGAAGCATTCGGCGATTTCGGGTTCGCTGAGCGAGAGCGGGCTATCGGCCAATGTTTGCGCGATGGCGGCCACCTGCTCCGGCAGCGTTGAGGGCCAGGGGCGCTTTGCGGCGGGTTTGGTGGTGGCGACGGCGGCTTCTGGCAAATCAATTTTTGCCGGCTTTTCCGGGTTGACCGCGCCCGGTACGAAGTCTCCTTGGGGGATAGCAGACGGGTTCTGGAAGTCGGGGCGGAGCCAGCGGATGTGGCCGGTGGCTTCTTCGCGGGCGCGTTCGGCGTTGAGGGCGACGAGGCGTTCGAGCAGCCCCTCACCCCCGGCCCCTCTCCCCGCGTTGCGGAGCAAGGGGAGCAGGTCGGACCAGCCGTAGGCGGCGAGGACGGCGGCGTCGAGTTCGTCGTGCAGTTGACGCAGGATGGCGACGAGGCCGATTTCGTGGAGGGTTTTGTCCTTGGCGTTTAAGGTTTCGCCGCTGCGCAGTTTGGCGAGGACGTTGTACATGCCGGTCAGCGTCAGCTCGGGATGGGCGGCCTGCTGGCGCTTGCGGTGGGCGTCGAGATGTTCGGCCAGGGCGGCGATGCGGGCTTGCTGTTCGGGGCTGGCGGCGGGGAAGGGGAATTTCTCGAAGCAGGTGGTTTTGACGTATGTTGGATCGTTTCCGACACCAAGTCTGCTGCCTGTCGCAAGCGACCAAACGGTGTGTGTATTTGAGGATAAAACGCCTAGTTCGTAGGCTCCGCCTAATGCGAAATCGATTAGCCCGGATGTTTCATAAACCCGCCGCGCGATGTCAATGTCGTGCCATTCCAGCCGTGATGCGAGTCAGCTTGCTGCGAATTTTGCTGCCAACCCGCCACGATCGGCCAAATACCCCAACTTTTGGGCATCACACCCTGCCGCCATCGATCCCTGGACAGAGCGCTGGCGAGACCTGACCTCCGCTCAAGCGGATTCGAGTCGGTAGCATGAGACGGCGTCGCCGAGTCGATCAGGCCGGTGCCGGCGGGCGCGGGACGAGGTAAAGCAACTCGGTCACCCGCGCCAGCACCCCTTCATCGGACACGACGTAGGCAAGGACAGCTTGATCCGATCCTTGTACTGCACCACGCGCACCGCCAACTTAAAGAGTTTCAGGATAATCGACAGCGGTTGCGCCTTGGCCAGTTCCGTATGCACCAGCGTGTTCTCGCGCAAGCCGTGAATCAACCCATACGCCGCACACGAATAGAACAGCCGCAGGTGATTGGCGAGGAAGGCATGATCGGAGGTCCGGTCACTGGCCAAGTCGTTCTTCACCGCCTTGATGAAGTTCTCGTCCTGCCCTCGAGCACAGTACAGCTCTTTGTAAAGCACATCAGGCGTCGGGTCGGACAGCGAGGTCACCACGTACCGCGGGTTGTCACCCAAGGCCATCACCTCGGCCTTGACCACCACGCGGTAAGCCTTGGGCCACGAGCCCGCCTGATACTCGATATCGTCGTACAGTCGTGTCGCCGCAGGCTCGGCGTTCCCCAGGCGCTGGGCGTTGGCGCTGTGTGTCTGGTGCAGCGCACGGGCTTTCTTCAGCAGCGGCTCGGCCTTGGGCGAGAGCACCTGGTTGCCGGCCAGGCCGAAGAGGAAGTCCAGATGCGGATCGGACGCGCACAAGGCCATCAGTTCGGGATTCGAGAAGTGGCCATCCCCGCGCAGAATGATGTGGGTCTCGGGCCAAGCCTGGCGGAGCAAGCGCAGCACGCGCTTGATGATGGCCGCGTTCTCCTTGCCAGTCGGGCGTTTGCCCGGACGCAGGACGGCAGTAATGAACTTCCCGGAAAGTCCTTCGAAGAGAAACAGCGGCAGGTAGCAGTGATTCCCGTAGTGGGGGTTATAGAACGCCAGTTCCTGCTGCCCGTGAGTGGCATCCTCCGAGTGATCCATATCGAGCACGATCACGGCAGGCGCTTGGGCGTAGCTGGCGATGAAGGCGTCGACGAAGCTTTTGGCCAGGCGGTAAATGTCTTTGCGCGATACGCTGTTTTCGAGCCGGGAGAGCGTGGGGCCGGAGGCCAGGTCATTTCCCTCGTCCAGCGGGGCACGACCGACCGCCAGTTTGAACAGCGGATCGCGCCGCAGCGTGTTGGCGTCATTACCGTCGGCGTAACCGCTGGCGGTCTGGAATATCCGCTGACGAAGCAGGTCGGCCAGGGGATGGTCAATGTACGAGGCGTGGCGTTTGTCGTGAATCGCGCTGACCAGGCGGGGAATCAGGCCGATTTGCAGGTCGATGCCACGCAACAGGAGTGCGCCAAAGTCGGAGGACATCGCCCCGCCGTCAAACTCTGCCCGGATCGTAAATCCGGCGCTGGCGGGAAAGTGAAGCTGGGTTGGGATAGAATAGTCCATAGGCGGTCTCGTTTAGGCTTCTTACGAAGCGTTATTGGCGTAACCCCTATTATATCAATGGGTTAAACGAGATTCGCCTGCTTTTATGAAAAATTCGGGTTAGCTTGCTATCGGGAAGAATGTTGGAGTCCAGAATTTGGAAAGCCGAGTGCTTCGCAGTTTTTACGGTTGCGATGTAGCGTGTTTGACCCGACATGGCTGCACGGAAGTCTTTTCGTGCCTCACCAAAAAGCCACCAGTTATCGCGATAGATGGCGCGGTTGTTTTGGTCGCGCTCCGGTTTGACCCGTTCGAGCGCCCATTGGTAGGCGGCCGGAAACTGGCTGCGTGCTTCATCGGCAGTTAAGCCGAAGAAATCGATGATCGAAACGCCTCGTGGAGAATCGGTTAGGTCGCGGCCGTTGCGGTAGGGGCGGATGCGGTTGCAGGGTTGCAGGCGGCTGGCTTCGTCAGGTGTGACGATGAAACCCATACCGTGCGGCTTTATGCCTTCGTGCGAGAGCTTCTCGTTTGCTCGCAGAGCCTTGGCTCCGACGACATCGGCACCAATACTCAGATCGGCATGTATGCGCCCAGCTTTTGCCGACAATTCGACGTGCACCGCATCACTCTCGGCGCCGCCTTCGACAACGACCGTTTGCAGCAGGCCCGGCGCGTCGCCGGGTTGTCCAACGGTCATGGCAATCCGCACGGCAGCGCCGCTGGCGGCGTCGACCCACGGGTGGTCGGGAATGGCCCAGGCAAGGGAGATCTGCGGCTGGGCGTTGAGGTGGTGTTCGAGGATGCGGCGGTTGAAGGTCTGTTTCAGGCTGTTGGTGGTAATGAAGCCGAAGCGTTTGACCTGGCCGTGGCGAGTGAGGCCGGCGGCGTGGTGCCACCAATACATGACGAAATCGGCCGATTCGGGTACCTCGGGCCAGGCGGCGCGCAGGGCTTCGGTGTAGCCGTCGCCGAGAGCCTGGCGCATGCTGGCGGCGCCGATGAAGGGCGGGTTGCCGACGATGTAGTCGGCGGCGGGCCAGTCGGCGGGGCGCGGGTTTTGGTAGCTTTCGCGCGGGGTTTGCGCGGTTTCGTCCGGCACTTGTTCGCCGGTGACGGGGTGGGGCTTGGTCGTACGGCCGTCCCAGCGGCTGAGCGGTTTGCCGTTGGCATCGGTGGCGAAGTCGATGCGGTCGCAGGCAAGCACGGCGTCGCGGCATTCGATATTTTTGAAGTCGCGCAGGATGGGGCTGGGCGGCAGGCCGCTGCCCTGGGTGCGGAAGTGCCATTGCAGGTAGCCGATCCACAACACCATTTCGGCAATGGCGGCGGCGCGTGGATTGATTTCGAGGCCGAGGAACTGGTGCGGGTCGACGCTGAGGCCCTCGACTTCGAGGCGTTGCTGCGTGTCGCCAAGCTGGGCGAGGGTGTCGAGGACTTCGCCTTCGAGACGCTTCATGTGTTCGAGCGTGACGTAGAGAAAGTTGCCGGAGCCGCAGGCGGGGTCGAGGACGCGGGTGGTGCACAGTTTATGGTGCCAGGCGCGGACGAGGTCGGCGGCGTCTTTGAGCTTGCCTTCGTTGGCAAGGAGCAGGGCGGCGGCCTGGGTATCGTGCCAGTCAGCACGTAGCGGTTCGATGACGGTGGGCAGGACGAGGCGGTCGACGTAGGCGCGCGGCGTGTAGTGGGCGCCGAGGTCGTGGCGTTCGAGCGGGTTGAGGGCGCTTTCGAGCAGGGTGCCGAAGATGGCGGGTTCGACTTCGGCCCAGTCGGCCTTGGCGGCTTCGAGCAGGAATTCGATCTGGCTGCGGTCGACCGGCAAAACCTCGGGATTTTTGAAGAGCTTGCCGTTGAAGCGCGGCAGGTTGGCGCGGATGGCGACCGAGAAGCGGCCTTCGTCCATCGCTGTCCACAGTTCGGCGACGAGCGGGACGAATTGTTGGACGGCGCCGCCCTCACCCCCGGCCCCTCTCCCAGGGGGAGAGGAGAGGAGGAAACTCTTGAGCAGGCTGGTGAAGGCGCCGTCGTTGTCGATCTTGGGCAGCAGGCCGACATCTTCGGCGAACATCGAGAACAGGCAGCGCGAGAGGAAGGCGGCGACGCGCTCGGGGGCGTATTGGCCTTCGAGCGATTGGGCGACGCGGGCAAGGCGAATGGCGATTTGGCGCGTGGCGCGGGCCGTGCGGCGGGCCGGGTCGAGGCTGTGCGGGTCGGCCCACACGGCTTTGAGGCGGGCGCGGATTTCTGGCTTGGCGAGATCGTCGAGCTTGATACGGTGGCTGCGCGGATCGGGGAAGGGCGTGTAGCTGCCGCCGGTGCAGGTGAATTCGGCATAGAGCTCGATGACGTGGCCGACATCGAGCACCACCAGAAAGGGTGGACGGCCTTCGTCGGCGGGCAGATGGCGGGCGTAATTCTCGGCTTGGCCACGGGCGCGCAGCAGGGCGTCGTCGAACTTGCGCGTTTCGGCGCCGGCGCGGATTTTCTTGGCCTCGCCGATGAAGGTGCCGCGCTTGTAGCAGTCGATGAAGCCGTTGCTGGTGCTGCCGTCGCCGTGGTGAAAGACGACGCGGCGCTCGAAAACGTAGGGATTGTCGCGGGTGTCTTCGTTGGCGGGCTGGGGTTTGTCGACTTCCAGCAACTCGCAGAGATCGGCGATGAAAAGCTGATAGTTGGCGCGCTCGGAGCCGTCGGCGTTGCGCCAGCGGGTCAGGAAGGTGTCGATGTGCATGATGACGGAATTCTAGTGCCAAAAGGTCATCAAGGTGCGGGGTTGAAGTGAGGTGGTTTGCTTTACTGGACACCGGCCTTCGCCGGTGTGACGGAGAGGGGTGACGGAAGGGGTAGGTGTCATTCCGGCGAAGGCCGGAATCCAGAGATCATCTTTCTCTCAAAGTATCTCTTCGTACAAATCCCGCCACTGCGGATTGGCCGACTCGATCAGCTTCAGTTTCCAGGCGCGTTGCCATTCCTTGATCGCTTTTTCGCGGCCGATGGCTGAGTCCATCGGCCCATGCGGTTCGAACCAGACCAAAGTGTGGACACCGAATTTTTTCGTGAAGCCTTCGACGAGGTCGTTCTTGTGTTGCCAGATGCGTTGGACGAGGTTGGAGGTGACGCCGGTGTAGAGGGTACCGTTTCTGCGGCTGGCAAGGATGTAGACGCAGGGTTGTTTCAAGTGCGGCGTTTACAGGATCCCGGCCTGCGCTGGGGTGACGGACGGCATGACCGTCGTCCCGGTGCAGGCCGGAATCCGGCGCATTGGAATAAACCTGGAAATCATGGATTCCGGCACTCCAGCACGCCTTCTTCACCCGCCCGCCCGCAAGGCGTGAAGTCGCCCACGACCGGCCAGGGGGTGCCGGCGTCATCCATCTGGGCGGTCAGCGTGTCCCACGAAAGGACGCCGGACTTGTCAAACGTCAGGCGGAGCAGCCAGCCGCGCTGGGCTTCCGGGTAGTCGAAGCCGTCGAAGACAAAGTTGCCGAGGCTGTAGATGATGGGCTTGCCCTTGTAGATTTCGGCACCCTGGGTGACGTGCGGGTGGCCGCCGACCACCAGTGCCGCACCTTCGTCGATCATTTTTCGGGCAAAGGTTTTCTGGCGCTCGGTCGGCTGCGCTTCATTCTCCCAGCCCCAGTGCATGAAGGGGATGACGAGGTCGGCGCCGGAAGCCCTGGCGGCGCGGATGTCGGCGATGACCTGATCGTCCTCGCTCCAGGCAATCCCTGGCCAGTTCGCTCCGGCTTCAAAAACGCGGGGCTTGAATTCGTTGTAGCCGAGGATGGCTAGCTTCAGGCCCTTGCGCTCGACCCACAGCGGCTCGTGCGCCTGGGTGAGATCGTGGCCTCCACCGAACCAGGCGATGCCGGCCCGGTCCAGGTGCTGCATGGTTTCTACGAATGCCGGCTGGCCGTAGTCGCCGGAATGGTTGTTGGCCAGCGACACGGCGTCGAAGCGGCCGCGCAGGACGGACAGGGTGCGCGGATCGGCACGGAAGGTGATGATCTTGGCCGGAAGCGGCCGGCCGCCGCTGGCGACGGGGCATTCGAGATTGCCGATGCGGTAGTCGGCCTCGGCCAGGATAGCGGAAAAGGGAGCGAGCGGGTCGCCGCCGGCGGCGATGGTGCGGCCGGGACCATCGTCGAGCAGAATGTCGCCGGCGAAGATGAGGGTCAGCGGTTCGGCGCGGGCGGCTCCGGCGAGCACGAAGAACAGAACGGCAATCGCCCCCCAGGAGTACTTGTAGTGCGGCGCGGTCGACCGGGAAAAGCGGACAGTTTTCACGGTGAATCCTTCATCTCGCACCAGTACTGGAGTTCGCCGTCGCGCACCGGTTCATAGACAAAATTGAGCCCGGTGAAGCCGGTGGTTGCGCCCGGCGCGAAGTGCACACTGGGTGTGGCGGGCGGTGGCGGATAGGCGTAGGTGGCCTGATGAATGATGGTCACGCCTTCGTCGTGGTCGGCGTAGGTCGAGAGCTTGATACCGGCGAGGTCGGCCGGCTCCTTGCGGAAGACGATGCGGAAGAGGAAATAGGACCCGATGGGAACCGGCGCGACCGCAAGTGGCCGGGTCGTCGCTGCGGCGCCGATGACCCGCGTTTCACCACCGTAGGTGACGTGGCAGGCGACTTGATCGGCATGCGCTGGGCAGCAGGTCAGCGCCGTCGAGACGATGGCCGCCAGCCGGAGGTGTTCAGTGCTCACGCCCATCGATGCGCGGGCGCAAAAGCTGGGGAATGAAGCGCCAGGCGAGCAGGCTGAAGGCAACGAACCAGCAGGTAGCGGCGAGGTCGAGCCAGCGCAGGTAGGCGCCGGGAGCGAATTGCGGGCCGACCAGACGCAGGAAGAAGGCGGCGATCATGATCCACAGGACGGTCTTTTCGAAGCGTCCGAAAACGACCTTGCGCCCGGTGTGGCCGTTGGCGATGCGGATCATCATGGCTGGAATGATCAGGCCCATGGCGCCGAAGGTGAACACGTGCACCGACACCGTGCCGACCCAGCCGGTAACGCCTGGCGGCGGCAGGGCGTCGATCAGCAACTGCCCGGCGATGGCCAGGTAGCCGAGGTACATGATGCCGATGTCGAGGCGCCTGAATGCCTTGTGCGGATACCAGAAGGCGAGGCGGCTGAGCAGCAGCACGGCGAGCGCCAGTTCAAGATTGTGGCTCAGTTCCGGCGGTAGCAGCGCGCCAAAGACGAGGACGACGGCGAGCCCCTTGATCGCTGCGTCGAGCACCGGCTGGCGCAGGATCTCGACCTTGAACGCCGACTGCATGAACGGCGATTGCGTGCGTTCGAGCATGATCAGGAAGGCGACGCGGAACAGGCCGAGGGTCATGGTCCAGCCAATATTGAAGTGATCCGGCTCAAGGAGCAGGGTCTTGGCGATCCAGAACAGCGGCAGGACGAACAGGAACAGGATGTTGTCGCGCCGGTAGCTATCCTTGTCGCGATGGACGATCAGCGTGGCGAGCAGCAGGGCGACGATGGTGAACAGGAAAAGGTTGTTGCTGAGCAGGAACAACGCAGTCGGCCAGCTACCGCCGAAGCTCATGCCGATGCGCTCGAATATCCAGGCGGCGGCAAGAAACATCAGGGTGCCGCCATGGTAGCCGCGCACGCCGACCCAGTTTTTGCTTGCCGTCAGCAGGAAGCCGCCGAGAACGGCCCAGCCAAAACCGAAAAACATTTCGTGGGCATGCCACTGGACCGGTGAGAAATGCTGTGACGGGGCGGGCAGGACACCCTTGAAAATCAGGATCCAGGCGACCGGCAGGCTCAGCCCGGCGAGGCAGGCGAGGGAGAAGAAGGGCCGGAAACCGACCAGCCAGAGGGGATGCGTGCGAGAGAACATGGCGTTCGGGCTTTCAGGTGAAGGATGCACTGTCGCACAGAGCGCGCGCGGAGGCCTTGATCCAGGACAGATCGCCGGTCAGCGCTTTTTGGTTTGGGCGACCGGCTTGAGGGTCATGTCGACATGCTGCGGTTTGCCGTCCTTCAATGCCGGATAGGCGGTGTCGTTGATGAACAGCAGGGTGTTGCCGCGCTGGATGCGGGCGGCGACGGTGATGCGCGCCCGTTTGGGCAAAAGGTCACGGTCGACCGTCATTTTGAACGGAATTGGCACCTGCTGGCCGGCCAGTTCGATGCGCTGTTCGGCCAGCGTCAATGCCTTGCCGTCGGCGCGCGCAGTGTCCTGGATACGGATGATCAGCACGGCGTCGGGCGGCAGCGCCCCGCGCGCCACGTAGGCGACGCTGCCCGAGAATTCGACGAAATTGGCCGATGCAGCCGGCGACTGGGCGAGGTTTGCCGAGGTCGGCAGCTCGCCGCTGGTGCAGCGGCGCAGGGGATTCCTGCCATCGTCGAAGAGGGCGTCGTCGCCCTTGGTGTGCAGCGAAATGGCGTCGGCCCGGTAAAGGGCGCCGGAAGCAGCCGGCACCTGCGGCAGTACGATTTTCATCATGCCCATGAATACGGTGGCTTGTGGTACTCCGTCACCAGAGGCCATGAATTCGGCCTGGAAGCTGCTGCCGTCGTCGCATTTATAGGTGAGGCGTTCGTTGCCGGCGTGCGCCAGGGTGAGCATGAAGAGGGAGAGCACTGGGAGCAGAATTGATTTCATTGGTCGCAAGCAGAAAGGTCGAGGGGTTGCCAGTGACCATCGACGAGCCCTTCGATGGGCTTGAAACGCGATTTGTAGTTCATCTTGCGGCTGTTGGCGATCCAGTAGCCGAGGTAGAGGTAGGGCAGGCCGAGGCTGCTGCACTGCAATGCCTGCCAGAGGACGTTGTAGGTGCCGAAGCTGGCGCCGGCAACATCCGGGTCGTAGAAGGTATAGACCGACGACAGGCCGTCTTCGAGGACGTCGATGATGCTGACCATGCGCAGCGTGTCGCCCTCGGAGAACTCAATCAGGCGTGTGTCGACACGGCTTTGCAGCAGAAAGTGCGCGTAGTTTTCCTCGCCGTCTTCGTCCATGCCGCCGCCGGCGTGGCGGACATTCTGGTAACGGGTGTATAGCGCGAAGTGCTCGGTGAAGAAAGCCAGCGGCTGCTGGCGGATGGTCAGCGCGGCATGGTTGCGGATCGCGCGGCGCTGGGTCCGGCTGTATTGCAGCTCGGCCACCGGCAGACGGACGGGGATGCAGGCCGTGCAGTTGTCGCAGTGCGGCCGGTAGGTGAAGGCGCCGCTGCGCCGGAAGCCACGGCGGACCAGCGTGCTGTAGACCTCGGTGTCGATCAGGTGGGTTGGCGTGGCGACCTGCGAACGCGCCTCACGGCCGGGCAGATAACTGCACGGATAGGGCGAGGTCGCGTAGAACTGCAACAGCGAATAGGGCAGGGCGGAATCGTCGGGGAGGGCCATGCCTACCAGTCTACACCCGGAGCGTCGGCGGTCCAGCGGCCGCGCCGTTGATCCGGTCGGATCAGCTGCTGCAGCCGGGCAAGAAAATCGCCGCGCGGGATTTCCCTTCCGCCCAGCGAGGCGAGGTGTTCGGTGCGCATCTGGCAGTCGATCATCCTGTAGTCATTGGCGAGGAGATGGCGGACGAGATGGGCGAAGGCGATCTTCGAAGCGTTACTGCGCCGGGAGAACATCGACTCGCCATAGAACATGCGGCCGATCCCGATGCCGTACAATCCGCCAGTCAGATCGCCTTCCACATAAACTTCGACCGAGTGCGCCCAGCCGAGTTCATACAGGCGGATGTAGGCGTCCATCATGTCCGGTGTGATCCAGGTGCCGTCTTGGCCGGGGCGCGGCATCTTGGCGCAGGCGCCGATCACGGCTGGAAAGTCGTGGTCGAAGCGGATTTCATAGCGCCGGGCGCGCAGCATCTTGCGCAACGAGGCGGTGAGGCGGAACTCGTCGGGAAACAGCACCATGCGCGGATCGGGGCTGTACCACAGCGGCTGGTGCTCGACCGTCCCCCAGGGAAAAATACCGTGTCGATAAGCGTTGAGAATGCGGGCGGGTGAGAGATCCGCGCCGACGGCGAGCAGGCCGCCCATGTCCGCACGGGCCATTGCGACCGGCGGAAAGGAGTCCAGCGGTCCGAGAAAGGGAATGATCGAACGGCTCACCGTGCCGCCCTCTTGAAAGCGATCACATGGTCGGCATCGAGCCGGATGCCGATTTTCTCGCCGAGCGCATGGTTGTGGTGCGACGGTACCAGCGACAGGACCTGGGCGCCGCTCTCCAGGCGCAGGGTGTAGAGGATATCAGCGCCGCGAAAGGCCTTGTGCACCACCTCGGCCTGCAGCGGACTGCGGTCGTCATGGACGATGTCATCGGGGCGGAGCAGCACGTCGACCGCGCAGCCGTCATGGCAATCGGTACAGGTTCCGCTGCATGCGACTGGAATGTCGGAGACCAGATTGCCGAGTTCCGTCTCGACGTGGGTGCCGGCCGCGACGGTGCCAGGTAGCAGCACGCCCTGGCCGATGAAGTCGGCGACGAAACGGTTGGCCGGGCGGTGATAGAGGTTGTACGGCGTGTCCCATTGCTGGATACGCCCGCCATACATGACGCCGATCTCGTCGGCGATCGCGAAGGCTTCGTTCTGGTCGTGGGTGACGAGGATTGCGGTCGACCCCTCGCGCTTTAGAATTTCCCTGACTTCAAGCGACAGGCGTTCGCGCAGGCCGACATCGAGGTTGGAGAAGGGCTCGTCGAGCAGGATCAGTTCCGGGCGCGGCGCCAAAGCGCGGGCGAGGGCGACGCGCTGCTGCTGACCGCCGGAAAGTTCGTGCGGGAATTTGTCGCCCTGGCCATGCAGGCTGACCGTCGCCAGCAACTGGCGAACCCGGAGTTGGGCTTCTTTCTGGGGTTTGCCACCGAGACCGAAAGCGACGTTCTGGTCAACCGTCAGATGCGGGAACAGCGCGTAATCCTGGAAGACCATGCCGACCCGCCGCTTTTCCGGCGCCACGCGGTATCCGGCCTGGCTGACGATCTTGCCATGCAGGCGAATCTCGCCGGCGGCGATCTCCTCGAAGCCGGCAATGCAGCGCAGCAGTGTCGTCTTGCCGCATCCGGACGGGCCAAGCAGGCAGGCGATCCGGCCGCGTGCCAGACAAAAACCGACACCATCGACGACGGTATGTTTGCCATAGCGCTGAACGATGCCATTCAGTTCAAGTTGCCACATGGCAGTCAATTATAATTCGCATTCACCGTCATGCGTGCCGCCAAACAATTCCCGCTCATCGCTGTTGCTTTGTTCGTCGCGGTGCTGGCGGCCTTGCCGGTGGCCAGTGTCGGACTCAACATCTTCGTCGGCGGAACCAGCGCGACATGGTCGCATCTGGCGCAGACGGTGTTGCCGGAATATATCCTGAACTCGCTGTGGCTGTGCCTTGGCGTCGGGATTGGTGTCGCGCTGGTCGGCGTGGCGACCGCCTGGCTCACCGCCATGCACGATTTTCCCGGCCGGCACTTTTTCGAATGGGCGCTGGTGCTGCCGCTGGCCGTGCCAGCCTACGTGCTCGCTTACGTCTATACCGATTTCCTGCAGTTCGTCGGGCCGTTGCAGACGCTATTGCGTGAGACATTCGAATTGAAATACGGCGACTACTGGTTTCCCGACATCCGGACGCTACCCGGCGCGATGTTGATGTTCGTCTTCGTCCTCTATCCTTATGTTTACCTGCTGGCCAGGGCGGCTTTTCTCGAACGCGCGAGCGGCATGCTCGAGGCGGCGCGAACCCTGGGCATGGGGCCGTGGCGCGCCTTCTTCGCGGTGTCGCTGCCGCTGGCGCGACCGGCGATCGTTGCCGGCGTCGCGCTGGCGCTGATGGAAACGCTGGCCGATTACGGCACGGTGGCCTATTTCGGTGTCAATACTTTCACGACCGGCATTTACCGTGCCTGGTTTTCGTTGGGCGACCGGGTCGCGGCAGCGCAGCTGGCGGCGATGCTGCTCTCCTTCGTTCTTTTTCTGTTGATGGCCGAGCGCATCTCGCGCGGCCGGGCGCGCTACCACAACACGACCGGGCGCAATCGCCCACTGGCCGGAGCGCACCTGCGCGGATTCGCCGCCGTTCTCGCCGTCACCGCCTGTCTGCTACCGCTACTGCTCGGCTTCGTGCTGCCGGCGGTGCTGCTGCTCAAGATGGCCTTGGTCGAGGGCGACGTCCAGTTTGGCGAGCATTTCCTGCTGCTGGCGCGCAATAGTTTTGTGCTCGCCGGAATCACCGCCCTGATCGGCGTTTTGCTGGCGTTGTTGATGGCGTATGGCGCACGCCTCTCGAAGAGCACGCTGGCGACCAGCCTCAACCGGCTGGTCGGCCTCGGCTATGCCGTACCGGGTGCGGTCATCGCGGTCGGCGTACTGATTCCGGTGACGCGCCTCGACAATTGGCTGGCCGGCCAGTGGGCGCAGTGGTTCGGCAATAACCCGGGGCTGCTGTTGACCGGCGGCATTGCCGCGCTGGTCTACGCCTATCTGGTGCGCTTTTTGGCGGTGGCGCTGCACACGGTCGAATCGAGCCTGGCCAAGATCACTCCGAATATGGACGATGCGGCACGCTGTCTGGGTCTTGGGGAGGTCGCGACGCTGCGCCGGGTGCATGCGCCCTTGTTGCGCGGCAGCCTGCTTACCGCCGGCCTGCTGGTCTTTGTCGATGTGATGAAGGAACTGCCGGCAACGCTGGTCATGCGTCCGTTCAATTTCGACACGCTGGCAACACAGGTTTATACCCTGGCTTCGGATGAACGCCTGGCCGAGGCGTCGACTGCATCGCTGGCAATCGTCGCCGTCGGCCTGTTGCCGCTGATCGCCCTGTCGCGGCAGGTTTCGCGGGCCCGAGAATAAGAAAACGCCCCGGCGGCGCGGGGCGTCATGGCTGTCGCGGATGTTTACTTGAAACCGGCGCGATCAAAGATCATCTGCGCCTTGACCTGGTACATTGCGAGATTGCCGACCGGCAGATTGTCGGCCTTGAACTTGCCCATTTTTTCGAGCGCCGGGTTGCTCACCTTGACGCTTTCGACGACCGGCCATTCGTTGTTGCCGTCGGCGAAATAGCGTTGTGCATCGTCCGAGGCCAGGTATTCGAGGAACTTGACAGCGGCTACTTTGTGCGGCGCCGTTTTCAGCATGCCGCCGCCGGAAACATTGATATGGGTGCCGGTGGTGGCCTGGTTAGGCCAGACGATGCCGACCTTCTCAATCATTTTTATGTCTTCCGGCTTGGTCGACCGCAACAGACGGGCGACATAGTAGCTGTTGGCCAGCGCGACGCCGCATTCACCGGCGGCGACCGCCTTGATCTGGTCCGTATCGCCGCCTTTTGGTGCGCGCGCAAAGTTGGCGACCATGCCGCGAGCCCAGGTTTCGGCCTTGGCCTCGCCTTCGTGGGCAATGATCGATGCCATCAGCGACAGATTGTAGGGGTGAGAGCCCGAGCGCGAACATAGCCGTCCCTTGAGCCGGGGGTTGGCGAGATCGCTGTAGGTCTGGATATCCTCGGCCTTGATCTCTGCCTTGTTGAAAACGATGACCCGGGCCCGCGTCGAAAAGGAAAACCAGTCGTTGGTATGCAGATGGGCGGGGATGCGCGAGTTCAGCGCTTTCGCGGCGACCGGTGCGAAGAGGCCGAGTTCATGCGCCTTGGCGAGGCGGGCGGCGTCGACCGTCAGGAACACATCAGCCGGGCTGTTGCTGCCCTCATTCTTGATACGTTCCAGCAGTTCGTCTTCCTTGCCCTCGATGCGGTTGATCTTGATCCCGGTCTGCTTCGTGAAGTTGGCGTAAAGCGCTTCGTCGATCTGATAGTGACGGGCCGAGTACAGGTTGAGCACCTTGTCATCGGCGTGAACCGCGAAGGAGAGTGCGGCAAGGGCGGTGGCGATCAGGCGGGCAATCGGCTTCATGCGGCAAACCCCGTCAAGCAAATGAGAACGGCTACCATTCTAATGCTTCGGTATTGTTATGTAAATGAGAATTGTTATTGAATGGAGGTGGAAAAAAAGCGGCGCAAACGCCGCCTTGTTGCTCAGTTGCCGTCGATGATCCGCCGGGCGCCGTTGTAGCGCTTGGTCCAGTAGCTGTCTTCCATGCTCTCGACGCGAACTTCGGAACCGGTACGCGGGGCGTGCAGGAAATGGTTGTCACCGAGATAGATGCCGACGTGCGAGAAGGCGCGGCGCATGGTGTTGAAAAACACCAGATCGCCCGGCTTGAGCTGGCTGGAATCGATGCGCTGGCCAACCTGACTCATTTCAAGCGCGGTACGCGGCAATTGCGCGCCCAGGCTGTTCTTGAACACGAGGCGGACGAATCCGCTGCAGTCGAGGCCGCTGTCTTCGTCATTGCCACCGAAACGATAGCGAACGCCGACCAGTTTCAGGCCTTGCAGGATGACGTCCTGAGCCACATTAGTATAGCGTTCGAAGAAGGTTTGCGGGTCGTCAGCCTTGCGGGCCGACTCAGTTGCCGAAGCCGTAAGGGTGACAGACGCTAGGCTTACGGCGAGAAAAAGGGGGGGGAGAATTTTAAGCATAGCGACGAAATATATTTGAAATGCCATTGGCTGTAAAGCGAGTTTGGCGAATTAAGATGATCAAAACGCGGCGAATCCGGCTGCGGGACTATGTTCATAGCCCATAATTATGAATACAATTTGCTCTCCCGGGAGCGAGGAACGCCATGCAATCCTTCAAGGCACTATTGATCGAGGAAGTTGACGGCAAAGTCGCCAGTGCCTTCGCGACACTGGAAGAGGCGGACCTCGACCTTGGCGCCGTGACCATTCGCGTCGCCTATTCAAGTGTGAACTACAAGGATGCCCTGGCGGCGACTGGGGCTGGCAAGATCATCCGGCGCTTCCCCTGCATCGGCGGTATCGATCTCTCGGGTACCGTCATCGAGAGCACCGACTCGCGCTTCGCGGCGGGCGATCCGGTGATTGCTACCAGTTTCGACATCGGCGTGGCACATCATGGGGGTTATTCCGAGATTGCCCGGGTTCCTGGCGATTGGGTCGTTCCCCTCCCGGTAGGGCTGTCGCTGTTTGACGCCATGGCGCTGGGAACGGCTGGCTTCACGGCGGCGCTGGCCGTCGTGCGGATGGAGGAGAACCGGCTGGCGCCGGAAAACGGCTCGGTGATCGTCACCGGCGCGACCGGTGGTGTCGGCAGTCTGGCCGTCGATATTCTGGCCAAGCGCGGGTACCACGTCGTCGCCTTGACTGGCAAGGAGAGCGAGGCGGATTACCTGCGTGGCCTGGGTGCCGTCGAGGTGATGCCGCGCAGCAGTCTCGACCTGGCGAAAATTCGTCCGCTCGACAAGGCGCGCTGGGCTGGCGCGGTCGACAACCTGGGTGGAGACGTTCTGGCGTGGATTGCCAGTACGATGGCTCAGGGTGGGACGATCGCCAGCATTGGCCTGGCGGCGAGCATGAGTCTGAATACGACGGTCGCGCCGTTCATCCTGCGCGGGGTGTCGCTGCTCGGTATCGATTCGGGGTATATTCGAGAACCCTATCGGAGCGGGGTGTGGCAGCGCCTGGCCAGCGACATGCGACCGCCGCATCTGTCCAGGATGTCGCGCAGGATCGGTTTTGCAGATCTGCCGGCTGCTTTCAATGAATACATCGCCGGCCGTGCCAAGGGGCGGGTTGTCGTGGAGATAGGCGGAGAGTGAGATGACGGATCCGGTCCGTATTCTGGTTGTCGATGATTCACGACTGGTGCGGATGGCGCTTGCCCGAAACCTTAAGGGAACTTTCGATGTTCACGAGGAGGGCGACGGCGAGGCAGCCTGGCAGCAACTCTTGCTCGACCATTCGATCCGGGCCGTGATCTCCGATCTGCAAATGCCCAAGCTCGATGGTGCCGGACTGCTGCAAAGGGTCAGGGCATCCAAGCAGCGCCGCCTGCAGGAGATGCCTTTTATCGTCGTTTCCGGCGAGGAAACCGAAGAGGAGCGTGAGCGGGTACGGGTGCTGGGAGCCTCCGACTTCGTGACCAAGGGTGCCGGCAGCGCGGTGATCCTGACCCGCCTTAACAACCTGCTTGCGCTGTCGGCTGCCCGCGAGAATCTTGAAGCCGGGCGCGAGAGCATGGTTCAGGATCCGTCAACCGGCCTCTTTTCGCGCAAGTATCTGGAGCACCAGGCTTCGCAGGCGCTGTCGCACGCGGTGCGCTCGGGGATCGACCTTTGCATCATGGTTCTTGGCTTTGATGCCTTCGACCGGGTGTGCGAGCGGCTCGGGCAGGATCTGGCCGAGCGCGTCGGTGCTCGTTTTGCCAAGATGCTCGCCGGCAAGGTGCGAACCGAGGATTCGCTGGGACATTTCGGGCCCGGTCAGTTCGCCATCGTTGCCCCGGGGACTTCGCCGCCGCTGTTCACCACGTTCGCCGAGCGCGTCCGGGAAGCCGTCGAGGTCGCTCATGTCCCGGTTCAGGGGCAACCGGTTTCGCTGACCGTGAGTATTGGCGTGGCCAGCGTGCCGCTCGATAACGTGGATTCGGCGCTGGCATTGCTGGAACTTGCGGGTCGGCGGATGCGCGAAGGCATGCGGGCTGGTGGCAACCGCATCGTTGCCGGCGACGGCGGGCCGGCGAAGCCCCATCAGATAAAGGTGCAAAGAGCACTGGAACTGATCGCCGCGCGGCGCGGCGAAGTCGTGCGCCCGCATCTTGGTCACCTTGGCGTCGAACTGTTGCCGCTGCTGCATCTGATGAATCAGGATTTGGGGTTGAATCTACCGCTGGCGGACATTGAACGCCGCTTTCGTGACCGGGCAAGCGAGAAAAAATAATCCGGCATTCTTTCCATGTGCAGGAAAACAATCTAGAGGATGACATATGACGACATACAAGGAATTCCATCAATACTCCATCGAAAAGCCGGACGAATTCTGGACCGAGCAAGCCAAACTCATCGACTGGAAAGAGCCATTCACCCAAGTGTGCGATTATTCGCGCCCGCCGTTCGCCAAATGGTTCGTCGGCGGCAAGACAAATCTTTGCTACAACGCGGTTGACCGTCACGCCGCCAAGCGTCCGAACGATCGGGCGCTGATCTTTGTCTCGACCGAGACCGACGAGGAAAAGATTTACAGCTTTGCCGAGCTGCAGCGCGAAGTCGAACGCATGGCGGCGATCTATCTGAGCCTCGGCGTCAAGCGCGGTGACCGCGTGCTGATCTACATGCCGATGATTGCCGAGGCCTGCTTCGCGATCCTCGCGTCAGCCCGGATTGGCGCCATTCACTCAGTCGTTTTCGGCGGTTTCGCGTCCGGGTCGCTGGCGACGCGTATCGACGATGCGAAGCCGACCCTGATCGTTTCTTCCGATGCCGGCATGCGCGGCGGCAGGGCCGTGCCCTACAAGCATCTGCTTGACGAAGGCATTGATCTGGCCGAGTACAAGCCAGCCAAGGTCCTGATGATCGACCGCGGCATCGACAAGGGCTTCAACAAGGTTGCCGGTCGTGATCAGGACTACGCGACCCTGCGCGCCCAGTTCATGGATGCCCAGGTGCCGTGCGAGTGGATAGAATCCTCCGAGCCGTCCTATATTCTTTATACCTCCGGGACGACCGGTAAGCCCAAGGGGGTGCAGCGCGATACCGGCGGCTATGCGGTGGCTCTGGCCTCTTCGATGAAGAACATCTATTGTGGCGGCGAGGGTGAAACCTACTTCTCGACCTCGGACATCGGCTGGGTGGTTGGCCACTCCTACATCATCTACGGTCCGCTGATCGCCGGCATGGCGACAGTCATGTATGAAGGCACGCCGCTGCGTCCGGACGCCGGTATCTGGTGGCATATTATCGAGAAGTACAAGGTCAATGTCATGTTCACGGCGCCGACTGCGGCGCGCGTCCTGAAGAAGCAGGATCCGGCGTACATGCACAAATACGACCTGTCCTCGCTCAAACACATCTTCATGGCTGGCGAGCCGCTCGATCAGCCGACACACGAGTGGTTCATGACCGAGTTGCAGAAGCCGATCATCGACAACTACTGGCAGACCGAAACTGGCTGGCCGATGCTGTCCGGCGTGCCTGGTGTTGAGAAGACGCCGATCAAGTACGGTTCGCCGAGTTTCCCGGTATATGGATACAACCTGAAGATTTACCGTGAGGACGGTTCCGAGTGCGATGCGAACGAGAAGGGCATCGCCGCCGTGGTCCCGCCGCTGCCACCGGGCTGCTTGACCACCGTCTGGGGCCAGGACGACCGCTTCGTCAGCACCTATTTCACCCTGTTCAAGGAGCCGCTGGTGTACTCGTCTTTCGACTGGGCGATCCGGGACGACGACGGTTACTTCACGATCCTTGGCCGCACCGACGACGTGATCAACGTCGCCGGCCACCGTCTCGGCACGCGTGAAATCGAGGAGGCGATCCAGAACCATCCGGCCATCGCCGAAGTCGCCGTGGTCGGTGTCGAGGACAAGTTGAAGGGCCAGATGCCGATGGCCTTCGCCGTGGTCAAGGATAGCTCGAAGATCGCGACTCCCGAACTGACCAAGGCGCTGGAGAAGGCGGTCATGGGAACGGTCGACGGCATTCTCGGCGCCATTGCGCGTCCGGGCCGTGTCTATTTCGTGAGCGGTCTGCCCAAGACCCGTTCCGGCAAGATGCTGCGCCGTTCGCTGCAGGCGCTGGCTGAAGGCCGCGATGTCGGTGATCTGCCGACGATCGACGATGCGTCGACGCTGGAACAGATCAAGAGGGTGCTGGACAGCTAATCACGCCTGCAATTTCCTGCACGGACCCGCCGGGGAAACCCGGCGGGTTTTTTGTGTTTGGGCCGTAGGAATGAGCGCCGTTGGCGAATGTTAGAATGCCGGCCAGATGCACAATTCAGTGATCGCGAGCAAATGATTTACGAAACCATTGCTGCTGTCGATATAGGTTCCAACAGCTTCCGCCTGCAGTTGGGCCGGGTGGTCGATGACCAGATCTATGCCCTGGACTCGCTCAAAGAGCCAGTGCGTCTGGCGTCCGGGCTGATGGTGGACAAGCGTCTCGATCTCGAGTCGCAGGAGCGCGCCCTCAAGGCTTTGCGCTGTTTCGGCGAGCGCCTGCGCGGACTGGATCAGGGCGCGGTACGGGCGGTGGCGACCAATACTATGCGCGTGGCCAAGAATGCGGCTGAGTTTCTGCCGCTGGCCGAGGAGGCGCTCGGCTTTCCCATCGAGATTATCGCCGGCCGCGAAGAGGCGCGCCTGATCTACCTTGGTGCCGCGCATTCGCTCCCGGCTGCCGCGCACAGGCGACTGGTCGTCGATATCGGCGGCGGATCAACCGAGTTCATCATTGGCAAGAGGCATCGACCGCAACTGATGGAATCGCTGTACATGGGCTGCGTCAGCTACACGTTGCGCTTTTTCCCGGATGGCAAGGTCAACCGGAAGCGCTTACGCGACGCGCAGGTCGCCGCAGCAAAGGAAATCGAGCTTATCGCCCATGACTACAAGAGGCTTGGGTGGAAGGAGGCGGTCGGTTCTTCCGGGTCGGCGCGGGCGATTGCCGATGTGCTGGAGCTGAACCAGTTGAACCCGGGTGGCCGGTTCGGCATTACCCGGGAAGGACTCGACATGTTGTGTGACCTGCTGGTCGAGGCCGGCTCGGCCGAGGCCCTCGATCTGCAGGGCATCAAGGCGGATCGCATACCGGTCATGGCGGGTGGAATTGCCATCATGTCGGCGGTTTTCGCGGAGATCGGGATCGAGACGATGTCGTATGCCGATGGCGCCCTGCGCCTCGGCGTTCTCTACGATCTTCTCGGCCGATATCGCGACCACGACATGCGTGATTCGACGGTGGAGCAGTTCCGCCGCCGTTATCAGGTCGAGGTTGACCAGAGCGAGCGGGTCGAAGCCACTGCCCTGTCGGCGCTTACGCAGCTTGACGAGGCCGCGCCCGGCACGGGCGACCTACAGTTTCTGTCGTGGGCGGCGCGTCTCCATGAAATTGGTATTTCAGTGGCGCACAGCGCCTACCACAAGCACGGCGCCTACATTCTGACCTACGCTGACATGCCGGGCTTTTCGAAGCGGGATCAGGCCCGTCTGGCGATGCTGGTCCTCGCCCACCGCGGAACGCTTGACAAGCTGCGGGCCCTGCCTGCGGTCGACAGTATCTGGAAGCTGATTTTCAGTCTGCGGCTGGCGGTTCTGCTGCACCGGGCACGCAACGATCGTGCGCTGCCGGCATGGAGGGTGGCGGCAACATCCGATGGCTTTCGACTTGATCTGCCGGCGAGATGGCTGGCGGAAAATCCATGGACGGCGGCGGCCTTTAGTGAGGAGGCGGCAGTGTGGAAGGAAATCGGCCACGATTACGCGGTGAAGTCGACCGCAGAGAGGGGGCCGGCATGAGCAACCCGCCCCGTCTGCTGATCGAGCCGGGGAAGGTCGTGCTGAGTGGGGAATGGACGCTAGCCGCGCTGCTTCCTGAGCTTTCGCAATTGCGGTCGAGGCTGGTGGTGGGCGGGCTGGGCGACTTGTCGTGGGATCTCTCGGCCGTCGACCGGCTGGACAGCGCGGCAGCGGTGCTCCTCTGGCGGACGTGGAATGAGTGCTGGCCGGCCGAACTGAGCGTTTCCGATAGCTGCCGGCATGCCCTTGAACGCGTCGCGGCTGCCCCGGCGGATGCCGATTCCGGGCAGGACGCGGGGTCGGGGCTGGTCGAGCGGATCGGCTACCTCGTGCTTGCGGTCATCGACAACGGCCGTGGGCTGGTGACGCTGTATGGGCAAATGCTGCTCGATGTCTTGTATCTCGCTCGT
Source organism: Candidatus Dechloromonas phosphoritropha (assembly GCA_016722705.1). Lineage (NCBI taxonomy): Bacteria > Pseudomonadati > Pseudomonadota > Betaproteobacteria > Rhodocyclales > Azonexaceae > Dechloromonas > Candidatus Dechloromonas phosphoritropha. The sequence continues at coordinate 2,827,099 of JADKGN010000004.1, forward strand.
CACCCCGCGCAAATGCCGTGGAAGGAAATTGCGGCAAATATCTACAAGGCCGGTGCGCTGGCCTTGCCGGTCACCGGACTGGTCGGTTTCCTGATCGGCGTGACGATCAGCTACCTGTCCGCCTTACAGTTGCGCAGCGTCGGTGCCGACCTGTTCATCATCAATATCCTCGGCATTTCGATCATTCGCGAACTTGGGCCAGTACTGGTCGCGGTGCTCGTCGCCGGCCGTTCGGGTTCAGCAATGACGGCGCAGATCGGCGTGATGCGGGTGACCGAGGAAATCGACGCCTTGTCGGCCATGGGAATTTCGCGCAGCATTCGCGTCATTTTGCCCAAATTATTGGCGTTGACCGTGGTAATGCCATTGCTCGTGCTGTGGGCTTCGGCCATCGCCCTGATCGGCGGCATGCTGTCGGCGATGCTGCAACTCGATATTTCGCTGATCTATTTCGTCGAAAACCTGCAGCGCGCGGTCCCGGTCGCCAACCTTGTCATCGGCCTGGCCAAAGGACTGGTTTTCGGCTTCATCATCGCTTGGGTCGCCTGTCATTTCGGCTTGCGCGTCAAGCCCAATACCGAGAGCCTGTCGGCCAACACGACCACCTCTGTGGTCACGGCGATCACCCTGGTCATTCTGGTCGATGCGGTGTTTGCGATTGCCACCCGCAACATGGGCATCCCGCAACTATGAGCGACGCTTTGCCAACCGCTGTTGTCGAGATGCGCGGCCTGAGCACGCGCATTGGTGATCGTTACATACATCGCAATCTCGACCTGCGGGTCGAACGCGGACAGGTGGTCGGTCTGGTCGGCGGCTCGGGCAGCGGCAAGACGACATTGCTGCGCCAGATCCTCGGGCTGCTGCAGCCGGCGGCCGGCACGGTTCGCCTGTTCGGGCGGGATCTCGTCGCCGCCCGCCCGGAAGAGCAGACCGCCATCCTGCGTCGGCTCGGCATGCTGTTCCAGGCTGGTGCATTGTTCTCGGCGTTGCCGGTATTCGACAACGTCGCCTTTCCCTTGCGCGAGTTGAAGCTCCTCGACGCAGACTGGATTCGCCGCCTGGTCAATCTCAAGCTGGCACTGGTCGAGATGGAGGCGGAGCACGGCCGACTGATGCCCGCCGAACTTTCCGGCGGCATGGTCAAGCGCGTGGCGCTGGCCCGTGCCCTGGCGCTCGAACCTGAATTGCTGCTGCTCGACGAGCCGACGGCGGGTCTCGATCCGGATCGCAGCAGAAGCTTCATCAAACTGCTCGGGCAGTTGCAGGGCGAACTTGGCCTGACGGTGATCATGGTGACCCACGATCCGGAAACGCTTGCCGGCCTGGCGACCCATATCGCCGTGCTGGCCGACCAGCATATCGTCAATTTTGGCCCCGCTGCGGAAGTCATGGCCGGCGATCATCCGGTCGTTGCCGGTTTCCGGGATGGCGATAAGTCAAGGTTGTTGTAGGATTCGGCAATGGAAAACAAGTCGCATGCCTTTATCGCCGGTCTCTTCGCGCTTGTCCTCGGTGCGGCGGTGATCTTCGCCCTGTTCTGGTTACGCGGTACGCAGGAAAATCTGCGTGACTACGTCGTGGTCACCAAACACAGCATCGGCGGCCTTAATCCCCAGGCCCAGGTGCGTTATCGCGGGATTCGTGTCGGCAAGGTGACGGATATCCGGCTCGATCGCGACAACCCCAGCGACATCCTGATCAAGATATCCATCGCCGACGACATTCCGCTAACCAAGGGTACGGTCGCCACGCTTTCATATCAGGGGGTCACCGGAATCGCTCATGTTCTGCTGGTCGATAACGGCAAGAATCGCGAACCGCTGGTTGCCATTGACGGCAATCTGCCGCGTATCGCCATGAGTCCGTCGTTGTTCGACGAGGTCAGCGAGAGTGGCACCACGGCGCTGCACCAGGCGCAGGAAATCATGACGGCGGCCAGCGATCTGCTGAACGAGGAAAACCGCCGGCGCTTCGCGGCGACCCTGGTCAATCTGGAAGCGGCGTCGGCCAGCATGAAGCCAGCGCTCGACAACATGAACGCGTCGCTGCTCCAGGTACGCAAGCTGCTCGATGACCGCAATGTGCGGGGTCTTTCACAGGCTGCCGGCGAAGTCGGCCCGTTGCTCGCCGATACGCGGCAACTGGTGAGCAGGATGCAGGCGACCGCCGACAAACTCGACGTGGCCATCGGCGACGCCTCCGCTGGCGGGACCTCGGCGCTGATGCCGCGGCTCAATGAACTGGCGGCGGATTTCTCGCTGACCTCCAGGCAGTTGAGCCGCGTCCTGCGCCTGCTCGAGGACTCGCCCCAGGGGCTCGTCTTCGGGGTGCCGGCTGCGACGCCGGGACCCGGAGAGCCAGGGTTCTCTTCTGCTGGGGGCCGCTGACGTGCGCCGTCCGCTGATCGCCTTTTGCTGCCTGCTCCTTGCGGCCTGTTATTCGGCCGGGAAGAGGGGAGGCGATAGTGCGCTGGCCATCTACGATCTTGGTCCGCCTGCCGTTCACGTGGCGGCCATGCTCAAGCGCCGCGAACTGGCGCTTGAGGTGCGGGCGCCCCTCTGGATGGACTCGATGGGCATCGAGTACCGGCTCGCCTATGACGAGCCGGCGCGCCTGCGCGAATACACTCGGGCACGCTGGGCTGGCCCGCCGGCACAGCTCATTCAGCAACGACTGATTCAGCAGCTCGGCATGCGGCCATCGGGTCAGGGCAGGACGCGCTGCGTGCTGCGAATCGACGTCGATTCCTTTGCTCAGGTCTTCAGTGATCCAGCGACGAGTCGCGGTCAGTTGCGGGGCAGGGCGCAACTCCTCGATTCGACGCGGGCACTCCTGATGATCTACGAGTTCAGTATCGAGAATTACGCGCCAAGCGCCGATTCGCGCGGCGGGGTTGCCGCCCTGGCCGAGGCGGTCGATCAACTGGCGCGCGAGCTTGCGGTCTGGGAAAAGTCCGCCTGGAGCGCGGGCAAGGGTGCTGACTGTTCAAGCTGAGACTATGTATTCGGCGATCCGCTGTTTCAGGTCTTCAAGATGGTCGTCGAAATGGGTGCAGTGCATCAGTGACAGCCCGAAGACGCAGGCATAGAGCAGCAGGCTGCGGCTCTTGGCCTCGGTATCCGTCATGCCGGCGGCGACGAAAAGCTTGCGGGTACAGTCCAGTCGATAGAGATCGACCGCTTCGACGAATGTCGCCGCTTGCGGGTCACGGCGGGCCCAGTCGCGAACCGCGAGTTCGATCGCCATTCCCTTGCGATTGCGACTGGCGCCATAGACCTCGACGGCAAAGTGAAGCTGTTCGCGCTCCCTCCCCGGCGTCACCGACGTGGTCTTCTCGATGTCACGGATGCGGCCTTCCTTCCAGTATTCGAGCATCGCCGTGAGCAGATCCTGGCGGTCCTTGAAATGCCAGTAGAAGCTGCCCTTGGTGACACCGCAACGTTTGGCGAGGACTTCGATGCGGAGTCCGCTGAGGCCGTCGCGGGCCAGTACGTCGATGGCGCCTTCGATCCAGTTTCCGCGGTCAAGCTGCACCCGCGGGCTCGCCAGTTTGCGGCGGGCCGGTTGGATCCGGGGGTTGACAGAAGGTGTTTCCATACGCTACCGTATGTACTCCATACGAGACGGTATGGTCATTGTGCGCAATGTTGTGCGCTCTGTCAAACTGGTGGCAATCTGTAGTAAAAAGGCACTGACAAAATCAACTGACCGGAAAGGAGCGCTTTGTGAAGATTCTCGTCCCCGTGAAACGGGTAGTGGACTACAACGTCAAGATTCGTCTGAAGGCGGATGGCACGGGTGTGGATCTGGCCAACGTCAAGATGAGCATGAACCCCTTTGACGAAATCGCCATTGAAGAGGCGGTCCGGCTCAAGGAGGCGGGCGTTGCCACCGAAGTCATCGCCGTTTCCTGCGGGCTCGCCGCCTGCCAGGAAACCCTGCGCACGGCAATGGCCATCGGCGCCGACCGCGGGATCCTCGTCCAAACCGACGTCGAACTGGAACCGATCGCTGTCGCCAAGTTGCTGAAAGCCCTCTGCGACAGGGAACAGCCGAAACTCGTCATTTGCGGCAAGCAGGCCATCGACGACGATGCCAACCAGACCGGCCAGATGCTGGCGGCGCTGGCAGGCTGGCCGCAGGCCACCTTTGCCTCCAAGGTCGTCATCGCCGACGGCAAGGCCATGGTCACGCGCGAAATCGACGGCGGTCTCGAAACCCTCGAGATGTTGCTGCCAGCAGTGGTTACTTCCGACCTTCGTCTGAACGAGCCGCGCTATGCAACGCTGCCGAACATCATGAAGGCCAAGAAGAAGAAGCTTGACACTGTCAAGCCAGCCGAACTTGGCGTCGATGTTGCTCCACGTCTGACGGTACTCAAGGTCAGCGAGCCGCCCAAGCGCTCGGCCGGCGTCAAGGTTGCCGACGTCGCCGAACTCGTCAATAAACTCAAGAACGAAGCCAAGGTGATCTAAATGACCATTCTCGTTATCGCTGAACATGACCATCAGGGCCTCAAGGCCGCCACACTCAACGCGGTCGCCGCTGCCGGCAAGATCGGTGGCGAGATCCATGTTCTCGTCGCCGGATCTGACTGCGACGGCGCCGTCCAGGAAGCCGCAGGCCTGCAGGGTGTCGCCAGAGTCAAGGTAGCCGATGCGCCTCACTATGCATCCCAGACCGCCGAGAACCTTGCCGCACTGGTTATCGCGAATGCGACGGGCTACACTCATATTCTCACGGCGGCCAGCCCCTTCGGCAAGAATATCCTGCCGCGTGTCGCGGCGCTGCTCGACGTTGGCCAGATATCCGAAATTAGCGCTGTTGAATCCGCCGATACCTTCACCCGCCCGATCTACGCCGGAAGCGCACTGGCCACGGTGAAGAGCGCCGACCCGGTCAAGGTGATCACCGTCCGCACCACTGCCTTCGATGCGGTCGCCGGTGGCGGCTCGGCCGAGGTGGAATACATCGCCGCCGCAGCCGATACTGCGCAGACGACGCTGATCAACCGCGAACTGGCCAAGTCCGAACGTCCGGAACTTGGCGCCGCCAAGATCATCGTTGCTGGTGGGCGCGGCATGGGCAGTGGCGAGAATTATCACAGGCTGCTCGAACCGCTTGCCGACAAACTCGGTGCCGCGCTGGGGGCTTCAAGGGCCGCGGTCGACGCCGGATTCGTGCCGAACGACTACCAGGTCGGCCAGACCGGCAAGATCGTCGCGCCGCAACTGTATCTGGCGATCGGCATCTCCGGAGCCATACAGCACCTGGCCGGGATGAAGGACTCGAAGGTCATCGTCGCCATCAACAAGGATCCCGATGCACCCATCTTCCAGGTGGCAGATTACGGACTGGTCGGCGATCTGTTCGAAGTGGTTCCGCAGCTCGAGGCAGCCGTCGGCTAGAATGGCCGAGTGAATCTGCCTGATACTTTGCTGGGCGAGGGTTGGTACTGGGCTGCCTGGGCTGTCTGGCTGCCACTCTTCGCCCGCAGTCTGTTCAGGGCGCCGTGGGCACTGCTCAAGAAGTCCGAGCAGTTGAACGTGTGGCTCGGCATGATCGTGCTGCTGGCGCTGATGTGGAGTCTCAAGGAGGGGTCAAGCCTGGTCTGTCGCTGCATCTTCTGGGAGCGACGGTCTTTACCCTCAGCTTCGGTCCACATCTTGCGTTCATCGGCCTTTCGCTGGTCCTTCTGGGTGTCACCCTGAATGGCGATGGCGGGTACTTGGCCTTTGCAATCAACGCACTCGTGATGGCGGGTGTCGGGGTGACCATCAGTCAAGCCGTCCATAGGCTGGTCTTGGGCTTCCTGCCACGGCACTTCTGCATCTATGTCTTCATCAATGGCTTCCTTGGCTCGTTCCTGACGGTGCTGGGCGTGGGAATCGCGGCGACTTGCCTGCTGGCGATGGCCGGCGCTTACCCCTGGGACCATCTGGCCAGCGAGTATCTGCCGTATTTTATCCTCCTCGGGTTTTCGGAAGCCTGGCTCAGCGGCATGTTGATGACCCTCTTCGTAATCTATCGTCCGGAGTGGGTTGTGACTTTTGACGATTCCAGTTATCTCGCCAACAAATAGGTACTACAATTCGAAAAAATTCATGTCATTGGGGTCTAAAGTATTGAAAAATTCCATATTCCGTTCTTCCCTGATTGCAGCGATGATTGCGCTGGCGGGGGAGGCGGCGGCAATCGGCCTCGGGGAACTCAGAGGGAAGGCGGCTCTGGGCGACAAGCCGCGCTTCGAGGTCGATATTCTGGGTGCGGGGGCGGGTTTGCTGGATTCCAGCTGTTTCCGGCTCACGAAGCCCGCCGGCGACGATGATCTTCCCTGGTTGAAGCAGGCGACGCTCTCGGTTCGCAGGGGCTATCCGCCGGTACTCGAGATTCGTCCTGGTGTGCCGCTTGCGGACCCCGTGTTTGCGGTGGTGGTGAATGTCTCATGTGGGCATGACATCGTCCGGGAGTACGTCGTTTTTGCGTCACCACCGATCGGCCGCGCTGTGGACACGTCGCCTCGGGGCAGGGTGCCGGCGGCGACGCCGGCGCCGCGAAGGCAGGCTGGAGCGGCTCGCACTGCGGGGGCTCCGCAACGAGCGATTACCCGTCCGTTATCAGCGCCTGCCCCGGTGACCGGTCAACCGGCCGGGCCGGCGAAGGTTCAGGTCGCCGAGGCTGACGTGGCGCCGGCAGACGACAAGATCAAGAGCATGGAGGCCACGGTTGCCGACTTGCAGCAGCGCGCGGCCGAGCTGACGCAGAAACTGGAACTGGCGGCTGCTACCCCGGCCGCGGGGCAACCGGCTCAGCCCGAGGTCAAGCCGGTAACGCCGGTCCCGGCGCCTGAAGCGATCGTCACGGCAGCACCTGTCAGCGGAGGTTCCGATGGTTCGAACAATACCCTTTACGGGGGCGCTGATTGGCGCGCTTGTGGCCGTTGCTGGCTGGCTGTTCTGGAGGAATTCCCGGGAGCGCGATGATCGGGGTGCGAACGGCAATGTTGTGGATGTCGAAGTCGACCCGCAACGCAAGGAAGAGCGCGAGGAGCGGGGCGGCGTTGACCTGCCGGTAGGGTCCGCTGCCATGAGGATGCCGATGAAGCTCGATGTCGGTGCCGAAGCGCCGTCGCGGCTGGACTCGATCATGTCGGTCTCGGCAGCCACGGTCGACGAGCATTTCGAGGCCAATCCGGTCATGGAACTGGCTGAAATAATGCTCTCTTTCGGGCGTGTGAAGGGTGCGGCACAGGCGCTTCAGGAGTATATCGACAGCAATCCGCAGGAAGCCCTCAAGCCATGGATCAGGCTTATGGAAGTCTACCGGATGGCGGGAATGCGCAAGGAATTCGAGAAGGTTGCCCGTGACCTCAACAAGAATTTCAACGTTGAGGTGCAGAGGTGGGAGCAGACGGTCGAGCCCGAGAGCGAGGGACCGGTTGACGTGATCCTCGATACCGAGCCGGTGGCCACAGGCAACCGGCTTGCCGAAGGCAAGATTGAAGGAATCGAGGGCATGCCGGCGATCACGGAGCAGGTTCTCATGCGCTGGAACGACGGCAGCGTCATCGAATACATGAATCAACTGCTGCGCGACAACCGGGGCGGGACGCGCCTGGGCTTCTCTTTGCCGGTCATCAGCGACATCCTGTTTCTGGTCGAGTTGAAAGAATTGTCAAACAATATTGAAAGCGAGTCCACACCATCATGAGTGAGTATCAGGCCCCATTGAAGGACATCCGGTTTGTCATGCAGGATCTGGCCGGTCTTGACCAGATCGTGTCCTTGCCGGGTTACGAGGAAGCGACACCGGATGTCGTGGATGCAATTCTCGAAGAAGCCGCGAAGTTTGCCGGTGGAGTTCTTTCTCCTCTCAATCAGGTAGGCGACAGGGACGGTGCCCGATGGAAGGATACCATCGTCACTACCCCGGCTGGGTTCAAGGAGGCTTATCGGCAGTTCAGGACAACGGCTGGAACGCGCTTGGCTGCGACCCGGACTTCGGCGGGCAGGGACTGCCGCGATTGTTGTCTACCGCGGTCAGCGAGATGTGGAAGGCGTCCAATCATGCTTTCTCGCTATGTCCGATGCTGACCCAGGGAGCCATCGAGGCGCTGATGATCGCTGGCAGCGACGAACAGAAGGCGGCTTACCTGCCGAACCTCGTATCCGGTGAATGGGCTGGAACGATGAACCTGACCGAACCGTCCGCGGGTTCCGATCTGGCGGCTGTGCGCAGTCGTGCCGAGCCAGTAGGCGACGGCACCTACCGGATTTTCGGCCAGAAGATTTTCATCACCTACGGCGAGCACGACATGACGGAAAACATCGTTCATCTCGTGCTGGCGCGCACCCCGATGCACCGGAAGGCGTCAAGGGCATCTCGCTGTTCGTCGTCTCCAAGTTTGTGCTAACGGCCGATGGCAAGCTGGGCGAGCGCAATGACGTTCACCGTGTTTCGATAGAGCACAAGCTTGGCATCCATGGCAGCCCGACGGCGGTGTTGGCCTTCGGCGACCACGGCGGTGCCATTGGTACGCTGGTTGGCGAAGAGAATCGCGGCCTCGAATACATGTTCATCATGATGAACGCCGCCCGCTTCAATGTCGGTCTGGAAGGACTGGGCGATGCCGAAAGGGCGTATCAGCGCGCCGTGGGCTATGCCAGGGATCGTGTCCAGGGCGGCGAAGTTGGAGTCCGGGGCGGCCCCAAGGTAGCGATCATCCGTCACCCTGATGTCCGTCGCATGCTGATGTCGATGCGCGCCCGCATCGAGGCGATGCGGGCGCTGGCCTACGTCACCGCAGCCGCGCTTGACAATGCGCACCAGAATCCGGATGGCGCCGCGCGTGCTCAGGCGCATGCATTCGCCGACCTGATGATTCCGGTGGTCAAGGGCTGGAGCACCGAGAGTTCGATCGACATCGCTTCCCTAGGCGTCCAGGTGCACGGGGGCATGGGCTACGTTGAGGAAACCGGCGCTGCCCAACACCTGCGCGATGCCCGTATCACGACGATCTACGAAGGAACGACGGCAATCCAGGCCAACGATCTGATCGGTCGCAAGATTGCCCGGGAGCAGGGGGCCACCATCAACGCGGTGATCCGCGAAATGCGCACCGCTGCCGCCGGTTTGGACGGTGATCTGGCAATGATCGGAGGCCGCCAGCTTGCCGCGGTCGACGCGCTGGAAAGGGCTGTTTTCTGGATTGTGGCTAATTTCGCCAGTGATCCGAAGGTGGTTCATGCCGGGGCGGTACCCTTTCTCCACCTGTTCGGCACCGTTGCCGGCGGTTGGCAGATGGGGCGGGCGGCGGTAATCGCCCGGGCGCGAATCGCGGCCGGCGACGACGACCCGTTCTGGTCAGCCAGTTGGCGACGACCCGCTTCTTCGCCGATCATTGCCTGACCCAGGCAGCCGGCCTAGCGGAATCCATCATCGGCGGCGCGCCAGGGCGCTGGAAATGGCCGACGACAGCTTCTGGACAAATTCCCCGTTTTGAGTGAAAGCCTGCGATAGTTGTTATAATCGTGGGCTTTTCAACCTTGCCCCACCGCATCCGCATGGCGGGGGTTTAACCCAGAAGGAGTTTGCATGCGTCATTACGAAATCTGCTTTATCGTCCATCCGGACCAAAGCGAACAGGTGCCCGGCATGGTTGAGCGCTATCGCGCCATCATTGCCGCCAAGAGCGGCAGGATTCATCGTCTGGAAGACTGGGGCCGGCGCCAGCTGGCCTACCTGATCCAGAAAATCCACAAGGCTCACTACGTCCTGATGAACATCGAGTGCGACGGCGAGACGCTGAACGAACTCGAACACTCGTTCAAGTTCAACGATGCCGTCCTGCGCCATCTCACCGTCAAGATGAAGGCTGCGGTGACGACTCCCCTCCCCGATGATGAAGGATGAGAAGTCCAGGTCAATGATGCTCGGGACACGACTCCGGCGGAGTCGGCCGAAGCGGCTGTTGCCTGACGGCAATTCGTACGGGAAAGACGGCTGAACCGCGTCGAACCTCGGGAAGGCTGGTCGAGCGCAAAGCCCTGCGCTATACCCCGGCAGGAGTACCGGTCAGTGAAGGATTGCTGAAACACGGGTCGACGCAGATCGAAAGCGGTACGGAGCGCTTGGTCGAGGTGGAAATTGCTGTAGTGGCTATGGGCGAACCCGCCCGCTGGCTTCAGGCGGTATCGATCGGCGGGCAGTCAATGTGACTGGCTTTCTGGTAGCCAGGAGCCGCAACAGCAAGACACCTGTGCTGCAGTGAATTCAATCGAATTTTTGGAAGGAAATGAAATGGCTCGATTCTTCAAGAAGAAGGAAGACGACAAGAAAAAACGCGGTAGCGGTCTCTTCAAGCGCCGCAAGTTCTGCCGTTTTACGGCGGAAAAAGTCGAACAGATCGACTACAAGGATGTGGATGTCTTGAAAGAATACATCCAGGAAAACGCCAAGATCATGCCGGCACGGCTGACGGGCACCAAGGCGGGTTATCAGCGCCAGTTGGGCACCGCGATCAAGCGTGCCCGGTTTCTGGCACTGCCGCCCTACACCGACAACCATCAATAATTCCCGGGGAGACGAAACATGCAAATCATTCTGCTCGAGACGATAATCAACCTCGGCAACCTTGGCGACATCGTCAAGGTCAGGGACGGCTACGCCCGCAACTTCCTGATCCCTAAGCACATGGCGAAGCGTGCCACGCCGGCTACCCTGGCTGAGTTCGAGGCCCGGCGTGCGGAGCTGGAACGGGTTGCCGCCGAAAAGCGGGCGCGGCACAAGGCATCGCCGACAAGATGGCCGGTCTCTCGGTTTCCCTCGCCCGTAGGCCGGCATGGACGGCCGTCTGTTCGGGTCGGTCAGCAATGCCGATATTGCCGAGGCGCCTGAAGCTCGCCGGCTTTGACGTCGACAAGTCGGCCATCCGTATGCCGGATGGGCCCACTGAAGACGATTGGCGAATTCCTGCTTGATGTTGTGGTGCACGCCGACGTGGTGGCAAACATCTCCGTGGCAGTGGTTTCCGGCTAATCCAGGCTGTCCATTGCGACCAAAGGCCTCGCAAATCGCGGGGCCTTTTAATTTAAACTTGGCCACATGAATCAGCGCTTGCTGGCAGTGTTTCTGCTGGGCGACTCTGCGCTTGCCCAGTTGCGGGTGCCACCGCACCTGATTGAGGCGTGGAGCAGCCCGGTCCCGGGTGGTTGTTGCTCGACAAACCAGGCCTGGGACCTGATGGGCGATCTGGCTACCGACAGTGATTTCTATCGCGACGAGCATCGGCGTATCTTCCGGCAGATTCGCAACCTGCTCGAAAGTCGAGGCCGGCTGGACGTCGTCGGTCGCCGAAGCTCTCGACGCCGCAGGCGAAGGCGATCAGACCGGTGGGCTGGCCTATCTTGGGAGAACTTGCTGCGAACACGCTGCTTCGGCTGCAAAATATCAGGCGTTACGCCGATTGTCCGCGAACGGCTGTCCTGCGCCAACTGGTCGCCACGGCCGACGAAATTAAGCCGCCGATGCGCCGAACCCGCTTGGGCGGGATGCTGATACCCCCGCTCGACGAGGCGGAATCCAAGATCTTCGCCATTGCCGAAGCCGGTGCCGGTCAGCAGCGATGGTTTCGTCCACACTGTAATCCTTGCTGACCCAGGTCGTCGAACGCATCCAGGAACTGCATCGACCGCGACAACCTGTCGGATATCACCGGTGTTCCCACCGGCTACGTTGATCTTGACCGATGACATCCGGCTTCGGTAATCGGGCGATCTGATCATCGTCGCTGGAAGGCCGTCGATGGAAAAACCGCCTTTGCGCTGAACATTGCCGAAAACCGGCGGTCGAGACTTCGGTCTGCCGGTGGAAATATTCTCGATGGAAATGGGGGCACGCAACTGGCGGGATGCGGGATGCTGGTGTCGATCGGACGCCCTGATTCGCATCGGGTGCGCAGCGGACGCCCGACCGATGACGAATGGTCGCGGTCCTCGTTCGCGCTGGGAAAACTGCACGAAGCGCCCATCTATATCGATGAAACCGGTGGACTGACCCCCGGCCAACCTTGCGCGTCCTGGCGCGACGGGCTGGCGCGCCAGCATGGAGGCAAAGCTCGGCCTGTGCTGGTGATCGACTATAGTCCAGTCGATGAGCGGCAACCGCCAGGGCGAAAACCGGCGACCCCGGTCTCGGACA